>CBDAPL010000001.1:0-502500 GCA_965198495.1 Beijerinckiaceae bacterium
GCGTGGAACCCAAGGCAGAAGCTTGGATCTGCCATGTCCGTCTCGCCGCGTGGCGACAGACCATCGTCGATCCCGATCGATCGCACCTGGAGGCCGAGGTGGCGCGCGTCATCGTTCATACCAATCAACGCCGGGACGAAGGTCTTTGATACGAGCCAAACCTCTCGCACGTCGGCTGTAACGACGAAGCGAGCTAGGGTGCCCTTGATGTCGGGGCGCACGATCGCGCCGTCGGCGACAAGGTGGATGTCGAGATCGTCAATCGCTTTAAGCGACCAGCCCATCGCTGCGGCGCGGGCGAGCAGACGCGTCCGCATCACGGCGATGATCTGTGCGTCCTGAATGAGGGGGCGGCAGTAGTCGTCGAGCGTCAGCGCGACACCATCGGGAGAACCGGTACCGTCCGTGAAGAAGGCGCGATTGCCGACGTCGATGTAGCTCTCCGCCGGCATGCCGTTGGCGATGAGGATGTCGTGGCTGTCGAGTTCGACGTGCCAATAGGTGACGCTGTCGACCTCTTCCTGGACGATGGTGGCGCCGTTGATCAGCGCGCCGATCGGCACCAGCACTTCGCCGAGGATGTCGAGGCAGACGGCATGGCCGGGCGACAGCCAGAGGTCGGAAGCCGGCAGCTTGGCGCCGAAAGCACCTTCGCGTACGCGGATCGGCAGGGTGGACGCGGGATAAGGATGGTTGCGGCAGTCGAGCCGCTGGTGGCCGATCCAGCGGATCGGGCGGTGCGCACCGGACGCCGTCACGACGAGGTCGCCGGCCGCCAAGTCTTCCACAGCGACGTCGCCGCGCGCGGCACGGATCAGCGTGCCGGTGCAGTAGCAGGCGACGGCGTTGTTGACGGCCGCGTCGTTCGACACGGGATATCCGGTACCTGGCGCTCCAGGTGTAAAACCTGGCCCTGCCGAACCTCCAGTGGCCGAGCCCGCACTGTCCGTCAGGTTTGAAGCCGTTACGATCGCACCGCTCTCGACGTAGACGTCGCCAGCCGCATTGCCGCCGGCGCCCGCATTGGCGCCGTTGAAGCCGTAACCACCGGTGCCTCCCGTCGCGGTATTGGCGGAGAAGGAATCGTTGACGAGGTTGAGCGAGCCGCTGTTGACCAGAATGCCACCGGCGGCGTCACCGCCGGCACCGGCGGTCTGTCCCGTTCCTGAGGCACTCGTGCCAGCAGCTCCTGTGGCATCTCCGTTGTTGATCGCCAGGTTCTGGATGGTGATGGGGTTTGCCGTCGTGCCGTTCACCGTGAAGTCCGACACGGCGGATTGCGTCGGCCCATTCAACGCGCTGATGGCCACGCCACCGACCCCGCCGTTGCTGCCGTCGATAGTAATCCCGTTGTTTACCTGCAACGTCTGCGTGATGTTGATGGTCGAATTCGCCGGCAAGCTGAAATCGATGGTGTCGCCGTTCTGCGCCTGGGAGATCGCGTAGCGAAGCGACCCAGTATCGTTGATGCTGTCGCTGGTGTCGGTAACTGTGAAAATAGGCATGGGCCGACAATCCTAAATCTTCTGTCGCCGGGCCGGACGCCGACAGGCGGCTGCTCAAGTGCGCGCGCGCGAACCATAGCGGCAACAATTTCGATTACGAGTCCAGCCCGGCTCAGGATGCACGCAAAACAATTTTACAGAAAGATTAACATTGTCACCTTTTTGTTCCCTCCGCGCGCTGAAGCTGCGACATTGTCGTTTCACCAAGGACAGGCTTCCGCACCTATGTACGACCGACTGATTACGTTCCAAGCGCGCTACGATCCTCGCAAGCCGGCTTTCGTGAGCCGGGCCGGCGTCGTCAGCTATGCCGAGTTCGACGCCGATATCGACCGGGTCGCCGCGCGCTTCCGCGACGCCTTCTTCTGCGAGGCGGACACTTTAGCGGCCGTCGCCGTGTCCAATCCCTACGCGCACTGGCTTGTGCTGCTCGCCCTGGCGCGTCTGGGCGTCAGTTCGATGGCCGTCGCACCGGAACGCGAGCCGACGATCCTGATCACCGACACCCCCTACGAGGGACGACACGCCTTCCTCCACGTCTCACAGGCGTGGTTCAACAAGACGCTGCTCGCACCGCGGCCGATCCTCGAGCCGATAAGGCGCAAGCCCTCGTCCATGGCGAGGCTGATGTTCTCCTCTGGCACCACGGGCACACGCAAGGCGGTCGCGCTGAGCTGGGAATCGCTGCACGCCCAGTCCAAGATGTACCTTGTCGCGCGGCGCACGCCCGACTTACGCACCATGACGCTGATCGGCAGCGACACGATCTTCGGTCTTGTCGCGGCCCTCTACACCTGGGCTGGTGGAGGCGCCTTCGTATGCCACTCGCCGGACCAACCTCTGGCGTCGCAACTGGCAAGCCTGAACCCGACCTATATCACGATGGCCACCGGGCATCTCGCGGCTTTGCTCGATCGATTGCCCGCCGACTTCAGCCGCATGCCAGATCTCCGGGTAGGCGTGGGGGGCAGTCCCGTCTCCAAGCGGCTGGTAGAGCGCACGCTGTCGCGATTGGCCGGCGAACTTGTCGTCTCCTATGGTTCGACAGAAGCCTCCGGTGTCGCGGTCGGTCTGCATCATGTGCTCGAGAACGCGCCCGACGCGGTTGGCGTGGTCTATCCCGATCAGGAGGTCCAGATCGTCGACGACATGGACCAGCCGGTAACACACTCTGTCCAGGGCGAGATCAGGATCCGGGGCGCTCACGTCGTTGGCGGCTACATCGACGACCTTGAAGCATCAGCCAAGGTTTTTCGGAATGGATGGTTCTACCCCGGCGATGTCGGGCGTCTGACAGCGGACGGCGTGCTCTGCGTCTCCGGCCGCGCCGACGAAGTCATCAACATCGGCGGCATCAAGTTCCTGCCGCACCCGCTTGAGGACGCGGCTCGCGGCTGCACAGGTGTCGCTGACGCGGCCGTTTTCACGATGGCGGACGCCAACGGCAGCGACAGCACCTGCCTCGCCGTGGTTCGCTTCGAAGGCTTGGATGAAGGCACGCTGAAGCAGGCGGTTCATGCCGCCGCGCCGGCCATCACCATCCGGATTGTTTGGATCGACACCATTCCCCGCAACGCGATGGCGAAGGTCGACCGCAAAGCGCTCGCCTTCGCTTACCTCGCCGCACGGGCTCCTCTGGAGGCGCCGGCCCGCGTCCACTAGATCATGTGCGGTCGGACTGAAGCCAGATGCCATGAGCCAGAGGGCGCGGCGCCGCTACGCCGCGCGGTCCAGCACCAGCTTCATCCGCGCCCCATCGGCGGAGCGGCGGATCTCGATGGGCTTGCCTTCGGTGCCGGGCGGGATCGCGAAGGCGAAGCCGTGCGGGCCGTAGCCGGCGGCGTCGAGATCGGCGCGGCGGCGGTTGGCGAGGCCGGTGGCGACGACGCGGCCGTCGATCACCAGGTCGAGGCACACCGCCATGGCGGGGTTGAGCGCACTGCGCGCCCAGCCGCGCACGACGCCTCCCTCGATCGCGTCGATATAGCCATGCAGCGTCCCGCAGTCGGGCGCCGCGTCGGCGTCCCGCAGTCGGGCGCCGCGTCGGCGATGCCGGCGCGCGCGGCCATCGCCCGGCGGATCGCCTCGAGCTGGTAGCCATCCTCGAGGCGCGGGGCGCAATACATCGCCGCCACGCCGATCGCCGCCGCTGCGGCCGGACCCGCGCCCGATCGAGGGCATCGTGCATGCCACCTACGTGCTGGCGCGGATGGTCTTCGCGCTCGACGCCATCAGCGGCTCGGCGCGGCTGAGTGCGGAAGAGCGCGAGGATGTCGGGCGCAAGATCGAGCGGAACCTGACGAACTACGCGGTCGGTCTGCGGACGGTCGACGCGCACGCGCGCTTCACGGAGGATGGCGCCATGATCTTCGAGGCTTGTCGGAAAGCGATGGACGATCGTTTGCGATCCCACGAAGGGTCGGCTCGCGCGTAAAACAAGGAGCCTATGGTGCCGGTCTGCGAGCCGGCTCCTTCGTTCGCGGCCGCAGTTCTCGGCAGCCGTCCCCTTCGGACAAGTCCCGCCATAAAGCGAGACTTAGATGCGACGGGTTCCCGCGCTATCTCGCGACCGACGCCTCGCGATGCGCATGATATTCGGATTCTAGTTCGCGCCACCATTCGTATTGCCGCCCGTCATCGTCGTCTTGGGCGGCTCCGTCGGCGTCGGCACCCTGTGCATTTCGCTCGAGCCGATCGCGACCGGCGCTAAGGTCGTCGGCGGAATGGACGCCGGCGTTCCCTTGTTCGACGAGGTCTTCGGGGCGCCCTCGGAATTTTGCGCGGCAGCGACGCCCGGCATGATAGCGGCAAGGATGACAGCGGCAAGGATGAGAGCGATCATTGCGATAGAACGGGTCATTGGGCCACTCCTCTTGAAGAACCTCGAAGGTGGAACGATAAGCCGCGAGCGCGTAAGTTTCGTGACAAGGGTCCCGCGCACGAAGCGCCGCGCGCCACTCGTGAAATTCGCCATCAGCGACCGCCGCTCGGCGGCTGGTATGATGCCGATCACCGCGTGCCCGCGAGATCAGCCCACCGTCACCCTAGAGGACGGCTGCTCCGCTCGAAGACGTAGTTGAGTATGCCGCGCTGGCGACCCCAGACGACCGCCTCCGCCCGCTTACGGCAGCTTGTCTTCTGGTAGATGCGCCGCACGTGGTTCTTCACCGTGTAGACCGAGAGGTTCAGCGTCGCGGCGATCGCCTTGTCGGACGCGCCCTGGGTGATCAGCGCGAGCACCTCGCGTTCGCGCCGCGACAGCGTCGTATCGCTCGGTTGGTGGCCGGTATCGGCGTAGCTGTTGATCTTGGCGACGATCTTCTGTCCCAGCCAAGCCGCGTCCTGCATCACCGCCTCGACAGCCGCCTGCAGCTGAGCCTCCGTGCGCCTCTGCGCGGTGACGTTCTGGATCACGGTCAAGACGCACCGTTCGTCGAGGATCGTCACGCTCTCCGAAGACAGCAGGCACAGGAGCGCTTCGCCGGTGTTGGTATGGAGGCGCACTTCGGTCGATTGAACGCGCCCCGTCTCGTGCAGCTGCCGTTCGACGGCCCCGTACACCTCGGCATCCGCCCAAAGCTTGAGGTCGGCCTTGCTGCGACCGATGGCTTCGACGGCCGAGTGGCCGAACTCCCTCGTGAAGGCGCCGTTGGCCTCGAGAATGCGCCGCTCGGCAAGCGTGCTGATCACCATCGGCACAGGCGACAGCCGGAAAGCCTTGGCAAAGCGTTCCTCGCTCTGGCGCAGAGCGTTCTCGCTTCGCCGGCGGGGCTCGAGATCGGCGAAGCTGAACAGCATGCAGGCCTGCTTGCTGATTTCGATTGGATGCCCGGCGACGATGACGAGCTTCGTGCCGCCATCCGCCAGCTTCAGCTCCGCCTCCATCTGCGGGATCGACTTGCCGGATTCGAGATGGCGTATCGCGAGGTCGCGGCGATCGGCGCGCTCCAGCACATCGAGGTCGTAGATGGAGCGGCCGATCACATCCTCGCGGCGATGGCCGAGCATCTCCAGAAAACCCTGGTTGACCTTGACGTAGCGAAGATCGGAAAGACGACAGATGACCGCCGGCGCCGGGTTGGCGGAGAACATCCGCTCGAACCTCTGCTCGGCGTCCAGCACCTCTGTCATGTCATCGAGGACGAGAACGACGCGGTCCAGATTGCCGGCCTCGTCCTTGAGCAGGATGCTGTCGATCTTGTGGGCCCAGGCCGGATGATGCCCGCGCGCCGCCACCTCGACGATCACATCCTTGAGCACCTCTCCGGCAATGGCGCGGCTGGCCGGGTACTCGGCCGCGTCGAGCCGGTGGCCGTTGCGATAGCGCAATTCGTAGCGCTCGACGTAAGCCGCGACGGTCTCGCCGAACTGATCAAGGGTCGTGTCGCCGTGCATCGCCAATGCTTTGTCGTTGGCCCAGGCGAGGGCGCCGTTCATCTCGTAGACGACGACGCCGTCGCTCAGCCCGGCCATGATCAAACGGAGCTGCTTACGCTCGTGATCAGCGTGCGACACGATCCGCCTTGTCGAACATGGTGTTCCTCTTCACTGGTCTCCCGGCGGATCTTCCCTCGGGATGGGCCGAAGCCGAACCGTCCAGGGCGACGCGTGGCCGACCCTGGTCCGCGTCAGCGCAAGCCGCGCCGCGCCATGCCCGCATCGAACGACGGCAGACACGCGGAGCTCAGCGACGCCCTGTTGGCCTTCATGCATACCAGCAATTTCTGCTCGTCGGGATAGGTGTCAGCGCACAATCGTGCCGCGTCCTGCGTACAGGCCGCCTTCTCGGCGGCTGTGAGCTTGTAGACGTCACCCGGCGTGGCCGCGGCTGCGAGAAGGAGAAGGCTGAGGAACATGGCGCGGTACGCTCTTGACGTTGATTATGACAGGCTTAGTGTTGCTGCTGGTGCTGCCGCTCCATGTCGCCGAGCTTCTCGCGCTCCTGCTCGAGCTTGGTCTTCAGCCGTGTGTAGCAGCCTGTCTCGTAGCAACCGATGACGGCGGCCGCACCGACCCCGATGGCCACCTTGTCACCCGTCGACAATCCGTTACCGCGCGGCACGTCGTGATGGGGTGCCGCCGCCTTGCCGGCTTCACCGACGGTCACACCGAGACGCTGAGCCTGGCCCGGACCACCACCTTCCGGCATGTAGTCGATCTCGATCTGCTTGCCCGGCGCGATCGAACCGACGTAGGCGGCGAAATCCGCGATGCTCGGGAAGACGCGAGCGTCGACCGCGATGATCTGATCGCCGACCTTGAGGCCGGCTTGCCCGGCGGGAGACGCGGCGCCCACGCCCTCGATCTTCAGAAGCTCGAAGGTCATGCCGCCGCTGGTGATCTCCTTCTCCGGACCGACTTTCATGCCGAGGGAGCCGCCGGCGCGCTGCAGACCTTGCGACTGCTCCGCCGATTGCAGTCGGTAGCCCATCTGATTATCGGCCAACGCCGGCACGGAAAGGCTCAGCGTGGCCAGCAGCAGGACCGCGGCGGAAGCGGCGGCGGCGCGTGATCTGTTCATTGTCGGGCTTTCTGGCGTGCGAGAGCGGCCGATCCCATCATCGGCCGATGAGGATCAGACGTTTACCGATCCATCGTCTTGAACCTGACCGTTGGGCGTCATGCCATGGACGGCGTTGGGAAGGTGCTGGCTGAGTTGCGAGAGGAAGTCGCCCTGGTTCATGCCAGCCTGGCTCGCCATGCCCGGGACCTGATCGCCGAAGACGTTCTGCAATTGTTGCGGCGACACGGATTGGTTTGGCCCGTTGCCGACCCAGGACTGCGCGATGTTGCCAAGCCCGGCGCGCTCGAACTGCGAGACCAGCCCGCCGATCCCGCCGGCCATATCGCCGCCGCCGGTCGTATTCTGCCCGCCGGTCATGCTTTGCCCGCCACCGAGAAGGCCGGAGAGCACGCCTCCGATGCCCGAGGACGCCGAATTGCTACCGCCACCAAGAAGGCTGCCGATGACACTATCCAAGATACCCATGAGACGATCCTCCTGTTGGTTTTCGGGCAAACCCGTATGTTTGCCTACGAACTAGACTCGTCCGATCAGATCGCCCGGCCGCGACCGGCCACGGCATGATAGATGAAGAGGACGATCACGGCGCCGACGATCGCGACGAACATGCTGTAGAGATTGAAGCCGGTGACAGGTGCCGCCCCGACCAACGAGAAGGCATAGCCGCCGACGAACGCGCCGACGATGCCGAGCACGATGTCGAGAAGCAGCCCCTGGCCCGAGCTGTCGACGATCTTGCTTCCGATGAACCCGGCGATGGCGCCTAGGACGACCCATGCGATGATGGACATGATGATTTCTCCATGAAACTAGACCGGCCCGCCGAGAGCGACGGGCCGGCTTGACGAAAGGCTTAAACGGCGGTCCAGCCCGACCGGACGTCGGTCGGCGATTTGGTCAGGTGCACGTGGGTATCGACGTGATCGATCCAGCTCGTGGGGATGAAGTGATGCTGGCCGTCCGGCGAGTCGCTCTTCGTCAGCTTGATGCGGTCGCCGTCGTGATGATCGACCGTACCGACATGGCTGCCGTCCGACGCGAGGACGGGCATGTGCTCGACGATCTCCGCGCCGAACGCGCTGACGGCCGAGGTGTGGCCGCCGGCAACGGCGCCGGTGTGTCCGAGACCGCCGGTTCGCGCGTCGTCGACCTCGAGTTCGGTCTTACGGACCGTCTCGTTGATCTCCTGCGTGCGATCGTGCGCCGTCTTGCCGAGGGATACCTCTTCGTAGACGTGCGCCTCCTTCGAGACGACCGCCTCCTCGCTGTGCTGCTCGGCGGAGATCGTGCGCTCCTGGAACAGGTTCTCGCCGGCGCCGAGCGGACGGTTGACGGGACGGCGCGCGACGTCGACCTGCTCGTTGCGCAGGTTGATCGATTCGTGCACCGGCGTCTCGACGACGTAGCTGCGCAGGCGCACCCGGCCGTGATTCACGTCGCGCTTGCCGACGCGAAGCGTTTCCTCAGCGAGCTGGATCGTCTCCTCGCCGGTCGCGAGCGCCGCATCTCTCCCCACCGTCGAGCCGCCGGCAACACCGACCGGCGTTGTCGCGGCCGCCGTGGAGGTCGTATGCCCCATGCCGGGCGCATTGGTGCCGTAGGACGCCGCCGTCGAGGTCTCGACCGCCGTCGTCGCGCCGTGGTAGCCCGACCAGCCTTCCGACTTCCACTGCGTCTCGCGCTCGTCCATGTCGACCGCCCCCTCGTCGTCGAGGATGCCGAGGACGTGATCGTAATGCGCCTCGTCGGTATGCGCGGAGAGGAGGAAGCCGCCGCGATGCAGGCCTTCCGCGTAGAGATGCTTGTCCTCTTCCGGCGCGAACAGGTTCTTCACCGAACCCCAGAAACCAGGCTCTTGTGCGCCAGACGTCGTCGTCGCGGCGGTGCCCGTCGTGGTGCGCGGGTTGCCCTCGACAATGGACACCATCGTGGCGGGAACGCCCGCACTGATGACGTTGGCCTTCGCTTTGTCGGCGGCGGCGCGCGTGTCGAAGAAGGCGGTGATGGTGCGGTCGTGATTGTAGGATGCTTCGGTCATGGTGTTTCCTCGTCGTGCGGTGTTGGCTCGATCGACAATCTGTCGCCGGAGACGTTCTGGCGTTCCACCACGGCACGCTGCCGGCGCAGCGTGACGTGGGATTCGATGTGGTCCGTCGCGCTGGTCCGCCGGATGTGGATCTCCTCCTTGAGGAAGAGCCGCTTCTCGACGACCAGGATTTCCTCGAGCACCGGGACGATCGTCAGATCGCCTTCGGTCCTGATGCGCGGGACGATCTCGACCTCGCGGCCGATCGGCACCCGCGTCACGCTTGTGGAGTCGCGTTCGAGAGCGGCTTCGACCTTTTCCTCGAACGTCTCGGTCAAGGTCCTGACCTCAACACGGCCGGTCGTGACCCGTGTCTTGCCGACGCTCAGCCGTTCCTCGACGAGAGGGATGGCGCCATGGTCGCTTTCGTCTTCGATCTCGGCCATGGCGTTTCCCGCTCGTCAGACACGTCCCTGTTCGTCAGACTCCAGGGATCACGCCGTCCGGGCCACCGGCACGACACGCTCCCGATCTATGACACGGCGCTGGATCGCCACGGCCCCACCCAGCGCGGCGGCGATAGCCCCGAGCAGCAGGTCGACGAAGAGGGCGAAGGACGTCTTGGACGCGCCCGACGCGGTCGTGTCGGCGGCGGCGGTGGCCTTCTGCTTGGCCTGGTCTTCCGTCTGCTGGATCTTGGCCTGCGCGTCGTCGAACTTCTTCGTCGCGTCCGCCTTGCTGATCTTCATCTGCGCGGCGGTGATGTCGATGATCCGCTCCTTGGCGGCGGGGGCATCCGCGCCGCCCTGCTCGTATGTGACGATGTTCTGGGCGATCGCCTTCTGCGCATCCTGCGGGCTCATCGTCGCCGGATCAGTCGCCGTCGAAGGCTGAAGGTAGGCTTGCGCCTGCTGCTGCACCACGTCGGGGGAAACACCGAAGCTTTTGGCGACCGGCTCGGCGGCGCTCTTGATCCCGCTTCCGGCCGAGGACGCGACGCTGCCCAGTGCCGAGAAACCGCCGCCAATCAGGCTGCCGACGGCCGAGGACAGCAGGTAGAGCGTGAGGATCGTGGCGATGCCCCAGGTGATGAGGCCATGCAGGAAGCCGTCGAACCTGATCTCGTTGCCGGCCAGCCAGGCGGCGGCGTAGCCCCCGGCGAAGAGCGCGACGCACGTGCTGGCAACCCACCACACGCCGGCGCCGATGCCGAAGCTCGACGCGTCGGGCGTGCTGCCGGCGGCGACGTTGACGGACCCGAGACCGATGCCGGCGCCAAGCAGGCTGAGCAGGATCTGTATCGACACGGCAAGGACCACGCCGCCGAAAATGGCGCCCCAGGCGATCCGGCGATGGATGTGACTGCCAGTAACAGGCATTTGATACACTTCGCCGCCGGCAGGCGTCACCTGCCGGTCATAAATATTACTCATGTTAAGATTTGCCTTTAAGTTGAAACCGCCGACCTCATCTAAATGGAGCGACAACCAAGATTTACCATGGGTCAAAAGCACTAATTGTATGATCCAGAAGAGCTAGGCTTTGTACCTCTGGCTGCCGGATAGGATCACCCCATCGCAGCGCGGTGTTCACGCGTCGGATGAGGCAGGATCGTTCATGCGACGGAGTTCGGGCGACGGTATCCCCCGGGAGCGCGCCGGCAACCTCGCTCTCGTGATGTCAGCAGTGTCGATACTGGCCGCCGGATCCTGGAAACCGGCGCGCCAAGTGCTCGGAAGGCCTGACTTGATTCTACGCGATCCCACGCCGCCGACTTGTTACAATTGTTTGGTGGCGAACGGGGATCGGCTCACCGGCCCGTTTTACGCAGCTACGTTCCCGTCATGACACGCGGGACATTGTCCGTCACGAGGCACCGCATCCGGTGTCCGTCACGTCATCCTACCAAGCGTTTCGACGACACTTGGTCGCAAACAAATTTCACGCATTTCATCTGCCGGTCCGTCCGCCAAGATCGGAGCCTCGCTCCGGTCCTCAAGGCCCGCGGCGGCGCTGCGCCGCATCTCTCAAAAGCGCTGAGCGCCAACAAGGCGGGTTCGCCGAGGTGCGGGAGCGGCCGACGCCGTTGGTCGCTCCCTTTTCGTGAGCCAAAATGGCTGTTCACTCACCCTCTCTCATGCCTGATGCCGTGCCGACGCACCAGCCTTGAACCTATCCAGCCGGACCTGGAATATTGCTCAAGTCCGATTGGCAGGGTCGGTCTAATCTTTGGCCAGATCCGGGCCGGCGCTCGCGTCATGGTCCGGCTGCGCGGGCGCTTCGCCATCGCCGGGGCTCCCCTTCTTCTCGCTTTTCGCTTTCGCCTTGTCGGCCATCTTGGCGGCTTTGGCCTTTTCGCGCTCGCGCCTCTCGAAATCGTAACTTGGCTTTCTCGGCATCCTGGCTTCCTTACGGCGGTGATGAGAGCGGCGGGTTGCTCGGCGCGGACTGATGGCATCGACATCTGGGAACCGCTAGGCTCCGCGACATCGGTGCACGCCTCGCTGAACGAAAAGTTCGCTATGGCAAGCATAGCCCTGGTGACCCGCGAAGCGATAGCTTTGTTCGAAGCGGAAGACGGAGATCGGCTTGCGAGTCAAGACCAGCCTCGACGTCCTGAACTTCGCTCTGGCCGGCGCGCGCGAGGGGTTCGGCCCGTTCCTCGGCGTCTACATGCAGGCGAAGGGCTTCGATCCGGCCTCGACCGGAGTGGC
Source organism: Beijerinckiaceae bacterium (assembly GCA_965198495.1). Classification (GTDB taxonomy): domain Bacteria; phylum Pseudomonadota; class Alphaproteobacteria; order Rhizobiales; family Beijerinckiaceae; genus RH-AL1. Next base: position 11,770 of record CBDAPL010000001.1, read on the forward strand.
GATGTCGCTCGCCGGCGTCAGCGGTCTTCTCGCCACGACGCCGATCGGCACGCTGGTGGACCGGGTGCGAAGCAAGCGCTCCCTCCTCGTGGCGGCCGTGTGCGCCATCGCGATCGGGGCCGTCGCGATCGTCACGACGCGCAGCATCTGGATCGTCGGTCTGGCGCAGCTTCTCATCGGTATCGGCGACACCAGCATCGCGCCCCTGCTTGCCGCGATCACGCTCGGCATCGTCGGGCCGAAGATCTTCGCGGAGAGGATCTCGCGCAACGAGGCCTTCAACCATGCCGGCAACGCGATCAACGCGGCGCTTTCGGCCGTGCTCGGCTACACGCTCGGCCTCGGCTACGTGGCGCTCGCGATCGTCGTGATGGCGGTCGCCTCCAGCGCCGTGGTCACGCAGATCGCGCCCGGCAGCATCGATCACGTGCGCGCCAGCGGTGGCGAGGCCGATGAGCGCTCGACCTTGCGCGTCCTGGTGGGCACGCCGGGTCTGCTGCTGCTCGCCACCAGCGTGATGCTGTTCCAGACCGCCAGCGGTGCGCTGCTGCCGTTCCTGGCGCAGGCGCGCACGGCGGCCGGCAGCGATCCCAGCATCACGACCGGTGTCATGACCGTCGTCGCGCAGACGACCATGGTCGGCGCCGCCCTCCTGGCCGGCACCCTGGGGCGCCGCTTCGGGCAGGCCCGCGTCATGACGATCAGCCTGGCGATCGCCGTGGTGCGCGGTCTCATCGCGGCGCGCGCGACGTCCTGGGCGCCGGTGATCGCGGTGGAGGTGCTGGAGGGTGTCGCGATGGGCTTGAGCGGCGTCGCCATTCCCGCGCTCACCGCCAGCTTGATGCAGGGAAGCGGACGCTCCAGCGCCGGCCTCGGCGTGGTGCTGACGGCCTTCGGCGCCGGCGCCACGTTGAGCCCGCTCGTCGCCGGCATCGTGGCGCAGAAGCTCGGCTTCCCCGCGGCCTTCGTGGGTCTGTCGATCGTCGCGGCGGTGGGACTCGTGCTCTGGACCGTCGGTCGCCGCTGGTTCGGCAGCGGCAGGCTCGAAGCGCTCGCTGGCGTCGACGACGGGGCGGACGCGCCGGAGCCGGCGGCCGATGTCGAGCCGGTGCGGACGTGAAGGGTACGCCCGGGAGTCCGACCTGGAGCCCGCCCGGGCTCTCTTGGTCGCATCACATCAAGCGATCGTCGGATTGACGATTTAGAAACCATAATTTAAGGTAGAAGTACCGTCATTGATCGCAGGCCGACGATGATCTCCATGACGCTTATGACGCTATGACGCTTATGACGCTGAAATGTAACGAAGCGTGCATTCTTCGAATGTCGCCCACCGGCGACACACTGGTTCTCTCAACGCGCGCCCACTCAGCACCAAACTTGTCTTTTCAGCCGCGCCGACCGGCGGGTCTCCCGCCGCCGCCCGGGCAATGCTAGGACCAAGCTCGCAAGGAGGCGAAGCGCATGAAGAATGTCACGAACTTCTCGTCGGTGCAGTACGAACCCGTGGTCAGGGCGGGGCGCTACAAGGCGGGCGCGCAGGCGTTCCACTGGATCACCGCGCTGCTGATGTTCGCGGTCATCCCGCTCGGCTGGATCTTCGCCGAGTTCAAGACCAAGAACGGCGCCTTCGAGGCGCCGATCCCCGGGACGCCGGGCCACTACGCCTCGCTGCATAAGACGATCGGGCTCCTCATCTTCGCGATCGTCGCGGCGCGCATCGTCTTTCGCGCGGTGAACCCGCCGCCGGCGCTGCCCGGCCGCATGCCCGGCTGGGAGAAGGGGCTGTCCGTCGCCTCGCACTGGCTGCTCTACGCGATCCTCATCGTCATGCCGGTGTCGGGCTACATCATGTCGTCGGCCGGCGATCGCCCGATCAGCATCCTCGGCCTGTTCGACTTTCCCAAGCTGCCGGTCAGCAAGGCGGTCGGGGGCAACGCCAAGGACATTCACATCTACGTGCAGTTCGCCGTCTACGCGCTGATCGCGCTGCACGTCCTCGCCACGGCCTGGCACCTCATGGTCCGGCGCGACGCGATCCTCGATCGCATGCTGCCGCGCCAGGCGAACGCGGACTAGCCCGTGCAGCAGCGCAAGGAGCCTCGCGTGGTCCTGCCGGCCGGCGCCTCGGCGCTGCGCGACTACACCGCGCCCGCCGTCAACTTCGGCGCGACCGCCGCCGATTACTCGCGCTGGCGCGTCGGTTTCCCGCAGAGCTTCTTCAAGCGGCTCTTCTCGGAAGACTGGGTGCATACCGGCGACAGGGTGCTCGATCTCGGCACCGGCACCGGCACGATCGCGCGCGGCCTCGCCCTGCGCGGCTGTCATGTCACCGGGCTCGACTCCGAGCAGCACCTGCTGACGGAGGCGGCGCGGCTCGATCGCGAGGCGGCGACCGGCGTCACCTACGTCGAGGGCAGGGCGGAGGCGACCGGCCTGCCGCCGCGCGGCTTCGACGCGGTCACCGCCGGCCAGTGCTGGCATTTCTTCGATCGTTCGCGGGCCATTGCCGAGGTCGGCCGCATCCTCGCGCCTGGCGGCCGTCTGATCATCGCGCACTTCGATTGGCTGCCGATGCGCGACAACGTGGTCGCCATGACGGAGCGACTGGTGGAACGCTACAATCCCGATTGGCGGCTCGGCAACGATTCGGGCATCTACCCGCCCTGGCTCGCCGATGCGTCGGGCGAAGGCTTCGTCGGGTTGGAGACGTTTTCCTTCGACGTCGATGTCGCCTACACGCACGAGGCCTGGCGTGGTCGCATCCGAGCGAGCGCCGGTGTCGGCGCCTCGCTGCCGCCGGCCGGTGTCGCGCGCTTCGACGAGGATCTCGCGGCCGTGCTGAGGCGCGATTGGCCGCTCGAGCCGCTGCTCATCCCCCACCGCGTCTGGGCGCTCAAAGCGGAATGGCCGGGTTGACCGCGGCGCGCCGCGCGACACGGTCAAAGTAACCTTACGCGGGCTTGACCATTTACGTCATCGCGACGGCATGTAAGGACCTGACTGAACTCGCTTGTTGCTTACTCAGTGTCGAGGTTCGTCATGCGTTTACTCTTGTCTTTCACCACGTTTGCTTTGCTTGCCGGCACAAACATCGCTTCGGCCACGGTCAGCGTGGCGATCGATCTGACGCATCAGCGCATGCGTGTCGAGGGCAGCGAGGGCACTTACGACTGGCCGATCTCGAGCGCGCGATCCGGCTTCTCCACGCCGGGTGGCAGTTTCGCGCCGACGCACCTCGAACTCATGCACTATTCCAAGAAGTACCACATGTCGCCGATGCCCCACGCGATCTTCTTTCGCGGGGGTTACGCGATCCACGGCACGTACTCGACCGCCTCGCTCGGCCGGCCCGCCTCGCACGGCTGCGTCCGCCTTGCGCCGGGCGATGCCGCCACGCTCTACGGCATGGTCCAGCGCGAGGGCGCGCGCATCTCGATCAGCGGGTCGCCGCCGGCGTCTCGCCCTTTCATGGAGGCGAGCTACCCTCGTCGCAGGTCCTCGACCGGATCGTACGGGGCGCCGCGGGTGAGCGACGGAACCTCGGTCGAGAGTTACGGGATCGAGGACGCTCAGCGCCCCTACCGCAGCACGCGGCGCTACGGCTATATTCAGCAACCGCAATATTACGACTACGGCCAAAACAATGGCTACGGCCAGAGTTACGGCTACGGCCAGACCGGTCAGGGCTTCGGCTACGCCTATACTCCCGACTTCTGACGCCGAGGCTTGTGGCATGGAAAACGCGCCCGGCGACTTAATCGCCGGCGCGTTTGTTTGGTGATTTACGCTCAACATCGCGCGTGGAAGGTAGACGAGACCTTTCCGTCGATTTCCCTAAAGAGGCTTCCATGCTGAGAATCTTGTTTGGCGCGACACTTCTCTCGACGGTCGCGGCCCTGCCGGCGATGGCCGCCGTCGACGTCACCATCGATCTCGCCACCCAGCGCATGCACGTGCAATCCGCGCAGGGCGCCTACGACTGGCCGGTTTCGACCGCCCGCGAGGGCTACGTCACGCCGACCGGCACCTTCCAGCCGCAGCGCCTCGCCGAGGTGTACTATTCCAAGAAGTACGACAACGCGCCGATGCCGCACGCGATCTTCTTCTATTACGGTTTCGCGATCCACGGCAGCTACGAGACCAAGCACCTCGGGCATCCCGCCTCGCACGGCTGCGTGCGCCTCGCGCCCGCCAACGCCGCCAAGCTCTACAGCCTGGTCAGGGCGGAAGGCGCGACCATTACCATCACCGGCACGCCGCCCGGCCAGGCGCCCTACGCGGCCGTCGCGTCCAATTCGGACAAATCCGGCGGTGGTCTCCTCTCGTTCCTCGGGTTCTAGCATGAGGCGCCGGCTCGCCCGTTCGACGGCGCTCGCCGCGCTCGCCGTTTGTGCGTGCGCCGTTTCTGCGTTCGCCGTTTGTGCGTTCGCCGGGCCGGCGCGCGCGGCCGATCTCGATGGCGAGGTTCTTTCGGCGCCGCCGGAAGGCCTGCCTTGCCAAGATCCGGCGGTCCAGGTGTTCCCGAGCGTCTGGCTCGGCCACTTCTCCGGCGGCTACTCGCATTATCTCGGGCCGGGCCAGCAGATCGTCCTCGACTATCGCGACGAGAAGCTGTGCTTCCCGAGCCGGATATCCTGCAACCGGTACATCGCGGCGATGCGCCGGGACTTCCATCGTCCCGAGGGCTACTTCACCTGCCTGCCGATCCGCTGAGCGATGTTCGAGAACCTGAAGAAGTTCATCGCCGATACGATCGGCGAGCCCGAGCGGGCCACCGGCTTCGCCGATGACGACTATCGGCTCGCCACCGCCGCCCTGCTGATCCACGTCGCTAACGTCGACGGCGCGATCGATCCACCCGAACGCCAGCGGCTCCGCCAGCTCATCGAGGACCAGTTCGGCCTCGATGCCGCCGACACGACGCGGCTGATTGAGCGTGCCGAGCAGAGCGACAAGGAATCGGTCGACTTCTTTCACTTCACGAACGTGCTCAAGCGCGCGCTCGACGACGACGGGCGCCACAAGATCATCGAGATGATGTGGAACGTGGTGTTCGCCGACGGCGAGGTCACGGAGTTCGAGGAGAACATCGTCTGGCGCATCGCCGGGTTGCTCGGCGTCTCCAATCGCGACCGCGTCATGCTGCGCCAGAAGGTCGCCGACGAGCCGCAAGGCCGACCAGAGCACGATGGGCCTTGGTCCGGCACCAGAGCACCCGCCGCCGAACCCGAGCTCGACAAGGGCTGACGCCATGCGCGCGGTGGCCTTGATCACGGGAGCGTCCGGCGGCATCGGCGCCGATCTCGCCCGCGTGTTCGCCCGCCACGGCCACGATCTCGCGCTCGTCGCGCGCGGCGCCGACAAGCTTCACGCCCTCGCCGCCGAACTCGTGCGCGACGGGCGGCCGCGCCCGATCGTCATCGCCTGCGACCTTGCCGCGCCCGACAGCGTCGACGCCGTCGCCGCGGCGCTCGCGGCGGCGGACGCCCGCGTCGCTTTCCTGGTCAACAATGCCGGCTTCGGCCTGCTCGGCACGGTCGCCAAGCTCGACGCGCGCGAACAGATCAGCATCGTCGACCTCAACATCCGTTCGCTGCTCGAGCTGACGCTGCGCTTCCTGCCCGATCTCCGCGCCGCGCGTGGAAAAATCCTCAACGTGGCGTCGATCGCCAGCTTCATGCCGGGGCCGGGCATGGCGGTGTACTATGCCTCGAAGGCCTTCGTCAGCGCCTTCTCTCGCGCCCTGACGGAGGAGTTGAAGGAGACGGGCGTCGGCGTGAGCGTCCTGCATCCCGGCGTCACGACGACGGGCTTCCAGGCACGTGCCGGCTTCCACAAGGCACCCGCCCTGAAGGCGATGAAGGGCGCGACATCGCTGTCGGTGGCCGAGGCCGGCTACGCCGGACTGATGGCCGGGCGCCGCACCATCGTGCCGGGTCTCGGCAACAAGGTCGGCGCGCTGCTGCTGCCGCTCGTCCCCGACGCCCTGCTGCAGCCGCTCGTGTACCGCTTCCAGCGCGGGCGGACGTAGGGCATCCCCTCGCCGCACGTCGTCACTTTGCCAGAGTCGTCACTTTGGTGAGAGTCGTCACTTTGGTGAGAGTCGTCACTTCGTCGGGAGCCGTCACTTCGCTCAGAGCCGTCACCTTGCCCAGGGGCGGCGGATCAGCCCGGGAGGCGCGGCGGCAGGGTGATCGGCTCGCCGGACCCGCGCCAGACCTTCGCGAGGGACCCGTCCCAGCGGCCCGCGCGCCGCCGGCGATCGGCCCTGGCGGCAAGCGACGCCTGGTAGAGCCGCGCATAGGCTTCGCTCGGAAACGAGCGGCCGATATGGGCGAAGTTCGGCGTGGTCGATGTCATGATCTGGTCCTCGTAGGACGACCATAGCGTCGATCTGTAAAGGTCTGACGACGAAACGGCACGCAGTTCCTGTGGACCCAAGTCAGCGGCCGGCATGGTTGCGCCGACACGCCGTCGCCCGTAACAACCGCGCGTACCCTGATCAGGAGCTTGCATGCGACCCTCGAACCGCGCCCCCGACGAACTGCGTCCCGTGACCATGGAACGCAAGGTCGCCCGCTACGCGGAAGGGTCTTGCCTGGTGAAGTTCGGCGGCACCCACGTGCTTTGCACCGCCTCGCTCGAGGACAAGCCGCCGCCGTGGCTGCGCGGCCAGGGGCGCGGCTGGATCACCGCCGAATACGCGATGCTGCCGCGCGCCACCCACACCCGCTCGCGACGCGAGTCGACCTCCGGCAAGCAGTCGGGCCGCACGCAGGAGATCCAGCGGCTGATCGGCCGCAGCCTGCGCGCCGTGACCAACCTGCAGGGCATGGGCGAACGGCAGGTCACGCTCGATTGCGACGTCCTGCAGGCCGACGGCGGCACGCGGACCGCCTCGATCACCGGCGCCTGGATCGCGCTGCACGATTGCTTCGACTGGATGCGCAGCCGCTCGATCGTCAAGGAGAACCCGCTGCGCGACCACGTCGCGGCGATCTCCTGCGGCATCTATCAGGGCGCGCCCGTGCTCGACCTCGACTACGCCGAGGACTCGGAGGCGCAGACCGACGCGAACTTCGTGATGTCGGGCGCCGGCGCGCTCGTCGAGGTTCAGGCCTCCGCCGAGGGCGCCGTCTTCAGCGAGGCCGAGCTCGCCGCGATGATGGCGCTAGCCAAGGCCGGGATCGCCGAGCTTGTGGCGCTACAGAAGCAGGCGCTGGCTCGCGCGTGACCGGCGATCGACGGAGCTTCGATCCGTGATGCCGAGGCTGATCGCCGACAAGCTCGTGATCGCGACGCATAATGCCGGCAAGCTGAGGGAGATGCGCGCGCTGCTGGCGCCCTACGGCGTGGACGCTATCTCTGCCGCCGATCTCGGGCTGGCGGAGCCCGACGAGACCGGCACGACCTTCGCCGCCAATGCGATCATCAAGGCGGAGGCTGCGACGCGGGCGACCGGGCTCCATGCCTTCGCCGACGATTCCGGCCTGTGCGTCGACGCCCTCGACGGCGCCCCCGGCATCTTTTCCGCGCGATGGGCCAAGGATCACGGCGGTTTCTCGGGCGCGATGGCGGCGCTGCGCCTGGCGCTCGAGAAGCAGGCGGCTCGCGACCCCTATCACGCGCATTTCACCTCAGCCCTCGCCCTGAGCCGCCCCGGCGAAGTCGCGATCTCGGTCGAGGGGCGGATCGACGGACGCCTCGTCTTCCCGCCACGCGGCAGGCTCGGCTTCGGCTATGATCCGATCTTCCTGCCGGAGGGACACGATCGCACGTTCGGCGAGATGGCGCCCGACGAGAAACACGGGTTGCCCGCCGACGGTTCGCGAGCGCTCTCGCACCGTGCCCGCGCGTTCCAGGACTTCGCCCGCCGCTGCCTATGAGCCCCAGCGCGCGATGACGGCGTCGGCGAGCGCGCCCAGATCCGCCGCCACGATGGTGGGTTGCGGCACGCCTTCGACGGGAAGCGGCGCGTTGCCGGCGCGCAGCACCAGCGCCGAGGACGCGCCGAAAAGCTGGGCGCCGAGCGTATCCCAGACATGGCAGGCCACGAGGCACATGGTCCCGGGCGCGATGCCGAGCGCCGCGGCCGCGACAGCGTAGGTCTCCGGCGCCGGCTTGAAGCGGCGCGCCGTGTCGACGCTGCAGCGCTGCTCGAAGAAACGGTCGAGACCGGCTTTTCGCAGCGGACCGCCGTCGGGGCTCGGCGGCGAATTGGTCAGGGTGGCGAGACGGAAGCCGGCGCCCCGCAGCCTCTCGAGCGCCGGCACGACGTCAGGATGGGCCGGCATCGCGCCGGTGCGCGCCGCGAGTTCGGCGACGTCGGCGTCCGAGATCGTCACGCCGCGGACCGCGCCGATCATCCGCAGGACGCCGGCACCGAGGACGCCGAAGGGCTGGTACGCACCCGCCAACGTGATCGTCTGCGAATAGAGGACGACTTGCGCGAACCATTCGCGCATGGCGCCGCCATCGCCGAAGACGCGCGCGAACAACGGGGTCAGGTGTTCGAGGTCGAGCAGCGTCTCGTTGACGTCGAAGACGAGCACGGGTTTTTGGCGAGCGCTCATCGTCGCGGGACTCCCTTCTCCGAGGCTCTCGGCAAACCACGCCGCTCGATCATCGATCGTGCATGGATATCGATCGTGCATGGATGATGCGCGTTCTAAGTCTATCGTTGTATGTTGCGGTGCAGCAAAACGAGCTCTAAGCTGTTGCAAACGACAGAGCAGGAGGTTCGCGGTTATGTCTGCAACCTGGAACACCAAATACGGTTCGCGTCGCGTACGCCACGATCCTCCGACGCTCGCGGAGGCGATCGCCGCCGCGCAGGGCCTTACGGACGATATCCAGGGTCAGATCCAGATCGCCGCCGATCTCATGGGCGTGAGCCTCGCCGAGGCCAAGAGCGAGATGCAGAAGCTTTCGCCCGATCGACGCGCGATCCGCATCGTGTCCGCGCCAGCCAGGGAGGGCAGCCGCACCGTCGTCGTCGAGCGCAAGCTGAGCCGGCGCGTCATCGCGAGAACCGGCACGATCAGGGCCTTGGCATAGGCCGAGCCGAAGTGGCGATAATCGAAGACGCTCCGCCCAAGGCCATGAGAGACGGTGGTGCGTGCCGACGGTCTGGGGTAGAGAGTTCGGGTACGCGTCCGAGGGTCGACCCGCCTTGAAGCTTCCCTTCTTTCTCCGAAACCTCGGCGTGACCGCCGTCCGCAATCCACTGCCCGGGTTCGATCCGATCTATTACCATTATTGGTATCGCGATAGCGCCAGCTTCGGCGCGGGACCGATGGTTCATTACCTGACATATGGCTGGAAAGAAGGCCGCGACCCAAGCGCGGGCTTCAGCACGTCCGGCTACCTTGAAGCCAATCCCGATGTCACCGCGCTCAAGATGAATCCTTTGCTGCATTTCCTCGAGTACGGCCTGGTGGAAGGACGACAAGGCTGGCAGAAGGACCCGAACCTGCCGGCGCCCCGTCCGAGATCGGCCGAAGAGCCGATGAAGCTCTTGGCGCCGCCTCGGGCCTAGCGCCCCGCGCCGCTGGCGCGCGACACGTTAGACCAAGGTGACGGCCGCTTCGCCGACACTCATCTCGCCGATGAACGCGGACTGATGGAAGCCGGCGGCGAGGCAGCGTTGCAGAACGTCCTCGGCGCGATCGGGCGAGACGGAGACCAAGAGCCCGCCGCTCGTCTGCGGATCGCAGAGCAGGCCGCGCCGCCAGTCCGGCATTTCGGCTGGGAGCCGAATGCCGCCGCCGTAGCTGTCCCAGTTGCGTGTCGCCGCGCCGGTGGCATAGCCCTTCTCCGCCAAGGCCTGGGCGCCGGGCAGCATCGGCACCGCGTCGGCGCGCAGCTTGGCCGCGAGGCCGGCACCTCTGCACATTTCCAGCAGGTGACCGAGAAGGCCGAAGCCGGTGACGTCGGTCATCGCGTGCACGTCGACGAGATCGGACAGCTCCGCGCCGATCGTGTTCAGCTTGGTGGCCGAGCCGACCATCGCCTTGTAGCCGGCCTCGTCGAGTTCGCCCTTCTTCATCGCGGCGGAGAAGATGCCGACGCCCAGCGCCTTGGTCAGGATCAGCTTGTCGCCGGCCTTGGCATTCGAGTTCTTCAGGACCTTGTCCGGGTGGATGAGCCCGACCGCGACGAGCCCGTAGATCGGCTCCGGCGTGTCGATGGAATGGCCGCCGACGACAGGTATGCCGGCTTCGGCGCAGACCGAGGCGCCGCCGGCGAGGATGTCCTGCGCCATCTCGATGGGGATGGTGGCGATCGGCATGCCGACGAGGGCGAGGGCGAACAGCGGCTTGCCGCCCATGGCGTAGACGTCGGAGAGCGCGTTGGTGGCGGCGATGCGGCCGAAATCGAACGGGTTGTCGACGATCGGGGTGAAGAAATCGGTCGTGGCGATGATCGCCTGCGTATCGTTGAGCCGGTAGACCGCCGCGTCGTCCGCCGTCTCGGTGCCGACCATCAGGTTGGCGCAGGGGAACGGCATCGGCATCTTCTTGAGGATATCTTGCAAGACGGCCGGGGCCAGCTTGCAGCCGCAGCCGCCGCCATGCGCCATCTCTGTCAGGCGTTGTTGATGCACGTTCATGAAAGTCTCCGGTCGCCGGGCCCATCGGCGGCGGACGTCTTTGCAAGACGTCCTGCAACCGGTAATGATCGGCTACCGTATAGGCACTCGTGTCCCATTCGTATAGTTCAAGTGGAGGAGATGCCTTTGAAGCGTTTCATCGTCGGCCTGGCCGCAAGCCTTTTGGCAATACCGGCTCTGCAGATCGCCGCCCGCGCCGAGGACAAGCCGACATTCGTCTTCACCGCGATCCCCGACCAGGACGCCACCCGCCTCGTGGAGCGCTTCACGCGCGTCGCGGACTACCTGCAGGCGAAGCTCGGCGTGCCGGTCAAGTATATCCCGGTGAAATCATACCCCGCCGCCGTGACCGCCTTCGTCAACAACGAGGTGCAACTCGCCTGGTTCGGCGGCTTCACCGGCGTGCAGGCGCGCGCCGCCGTCCCCGGCTCGCAGGCGATCGCCCAGGGCGAGGAAGACAAGACCTTCAAGAGCTATTTCATCGCCAACACGGCGACAGGGCTGAAGCGAGAGAAGGATATCGACAAGGCCATCGCCGGCAAGACGTTCAGCTTCGGCTCGCGATCCTCGACCTCCGGACGCGTCATGCCCGACTATTTCATCCGCGAAGCCTTCGGGAAATCGCCCGACGAGGTGTTCTCGAAGGTCGGCTTCTCCGGCGACCACACCAAGACGATCCAGCTCGTGCAGTCGGGCGCCTACCAGGTCGGCGCGGTCGACTATTCCGTCTGGAACCTCGAGAAGAAGGCGGGGCACGTCGACGAGAGCAAGGTCGACGTCATTTGGGAGAGCCCGCCGTTTCCGGATTACCAGTGGACGGTGCGCGGCGACGTCGACGCCAGGTTCGGCAAGGGGTTCACCGACAAGCTCAAGGCCGAGCTGATCGCCATCAAGGATCCGAAGATCCTCGAGCCGTTCGGGCGCAGCAAGTTCGTCGCCGCCGACAACGCGGAGTACAAGCCGGTCGAGGAGGTCGCCAAGAAGAGCGGCCTTCTAAACTGACCATCGGGCTGAAAGCCGGATCCCCGGAGATCCCGCGAGCGCTGGTGTCGCTCGCCGGGGCCAAGGTCGGTTACGCCGGCCGAACGGTCCTCGAGGCGGTCGACCTGACGATCCACGAAGGGGAGCGCATCGCGCTGCTCGGCCGCTCCGGGTCCGGCAAATCGACACTGCTCAACACGCTCTTCGACAGGCTCGCCCATCAGGCCGCCCTCATTCCGCAGGCGGCCTCGCTGGTGCCGCAGCTATCGACGTTCCACAACGTCTACATGGGGCGACTCGACCGGTATGGGACCTTACGCAATCTGCGCGAACTGGTGTGGCCGGCCAAACAGACGCTTGACGCCGTGGCGGACATCCTCATCAAGGTCGACCTTGCCGATGCCCTGAAGCAGCGCGCCGGCTCGCTTTCAGGCGGACAGCAGCAGCGTGTCTCGGTCGCCCGCGCCCTCTACAACGGCAGGCCCGTCGTGCTCGGCGACGAACCGGTGTCGGCGCTGGATGGCCGTCACGGCGCGCGCGTGCTGGAGACCATCCACGCCGTCCATGCCACGAGCGTCCTCGCCCTTCACGATGTCGCGCTCGCGCTCGACCACGCCACACGCATCGTCGTTTTGAAGAACGGCCGCGTCGTGCTCGACCAATCGAGCGCGGACCTGCGCGCGGCCGACCTCGTCGGGCTGTACCAGGCATGAGCGCGACGGCACGGCGCTTCGCCTTTTCCCGCTATGCGCGGGAGGAGAAGCTAGGCGGGGGCTGAGCGATGGCGATGCTGGACATGGCGCCGCGCCGACGCGGACCGACGTTTGGTTACGGCGCCGTGACCTGCGCGTTTCTCGCGCTCGCCGCCGGTTGCGCGCTGGTGGCCGACCTGCATGTCGCCGCGCTGCATCCCTGGGCGGATCTACTCGCGTTCGGCGCCGGCTTTCTGCGGCCAGACCTCGCCGCCATCACGCTGAACGCGATCGTGCTCACGGTCGCCTTCGCCGTCGTTGGTGTCGGTCTCGGCGCCTGCGTCGGTCTCGCCCTGAGCCTGGTGTTCGCACGCTCGCGGGCGGTGCGGGTGCTGGCCGCCGGCATGCGCTCGATCCACGAGCTTTTCTGGGCGCTGCTTTTGCTGCAGATCACCGGCATCTCCGCCACGACCGGCGTGCTCGCTCTGGCGATCCCCTATGCCGGGATCTTCGCCAAGGTCTACGCCGAGATCATGGAGGAGGCCGACCTCTCGGCCGAGCGGGCGCTGCCGTCCGGCACGACGACGCTGGCGCGTTTCGCCTTCGTGCGCGCGCCGCTGCTCTCGCAGGCGTTTCGCTCCTACCTTCTCTATCGGCTGGAGTGCGGCATGCGCTCGACGCTGATCCTGGGCTTCATCGGTGTGCCGACCATCGGCTTCGATCTCGAGACCTATTTCAACCAGGGGGACTACCGCCAGGTCGCGGCGTTGATCCTCGCCTTCTACGCGCTGATCGCCACGCGCGGCCTGTGGGCGAGGCCGAAGACGCTGCCCTTCCTCGTCGCCGGCAGCCTGATCGCCCTGGCGACGATGGTGACATCGCTCACCGGCGACCCCATCGGCGCCAGGCTTCTGCGGTTCGGCGCCGCCATCGTTCCCAAGCCGCTGCGCGACCATACGGGACTGTTCTGGCCGTGGCTGTGGGACATCCTCCGCCATCAGGTCGCTCCCGGTCTGATCGCGACGATCGTGCTGTCGCAGCTCGCGGCGACGCTGGCGGCGGTGAGCGCGCTGGTGCTGTTCCCGGCGATCAGCCAGCGCTTCAGCGGACCGGTCGGCCGGCTCGCCGGACGCGGCTTCCTCATCGCCTTGCGCGGCACGCCGGAATTCGTTTTCGCCTACATCCTGCTCCAGCTGTTCGGTCCCTCCATGCTGCCGGCGGTCCTGGCGCTCGGCGTGCACAACGGCGGCATCATCGGCTTCCTGATGGGCCGGCACGCCGATCAGCTGCTGTATCGCCGCGACGCGCCGCGCCGGCTCGACCTTTACGCCTACGAGACGCTGCCGCGGCTCTACGGGCAGTTCATGGCGCTGGTGCTCTACCGCTACGAGATCATCGTTCGCGAGAGCGCCATCCTCGGCATTCTGGGCGTGCGAACGCTCGGCTATTACGTCAACGCCGATTTCTACGAGTTCAAGTTCGATCAGGCCATGGTCGTGCTGCTGGCGACCGCGGCGCTATCCTTCGCCATCGATGCGGCGTCCCGCGAGGTCCGGCGGCGGCTGCGCATCGACGTGCTGCCGACACGGCTTGCGGGAGGAACGGCGCAGGTGAGGCCGGCCGAAGCCTGACCGCCCATCGCGTGGCGCCGCTTGCCTTGCGCGACGACCATGGCATACCGCATGCGGGCGCCTCTCTCCCGTCGAGGACCTTGGCGCAACCGTCTTGAAGGCGAGACGGCTGTCTGGAGCGTAGACGAATGAAAGCGGTCATCCTTGCCGGTGGACTGGGGACACGCCTGTCCGAGGAGACAAGTGTGCGGCCCAAGCCAATGGTGGAGATCGGCGGGCGGCCGATCCTCTGGCACATCATGCAGATGTTCTCGGCGCATGGCGTCAAGGACTTCGTGATCTGCCTTGGCTACAAAGGCTACATCATCAAGGAGTTCTTTCTCAACTATCGCCTGCACGTCAGCGACGTGACGATGCGGCTGGGCAGCGGCGACATCGAGTTCCATCGCAGCACCGGGCAGGACTGGAACGTCTCGCTGATCGAGACGGGGGACGCGACGATGACCGGCGGCCGCCTCAAACGCGTGCGCGAGTACATCGGCGACGACGACTTCTTCATGACCTACGGAGACGGCGTCAGCGACGTCGATCTCACCGCGCTCCTCGCCTTCCACAAGGCGCAGAAGCGCCTGGCGACCTTGACCGCGGTCGCGCCGCCGGGCCGGTTCGGCGCTCTCGAACTCGGCGGCGATCAGGTCCGCAGTTTCCGCGAGAAGCCAGCGGGGGACGGCGCGATGATCAACGGTGGCTTCTTCGTTCTGTCGCCGAAGGTGCTCGATCTGATCGAGGGTGACGCGACGACCTGGGAGAACGAGCCGATGGAGCGGCTGGCCCACACCGACCAGCTCAACGCCTTCCTTCATCGCGGCTTCTGGCAGGCGATGGACACCTTGCGCGACAAGAACCACCTCGAGGCGCTGTGGGCTCGAGGCAACGCGCCTTGGAAATGCTGGTGAGCGTCCGCGCGATCACGCGCGTCTGACATGCCGAGGAGCATCGCTTGATCAATCCGACGTTTTGGCGCGGCAAGTCGGTGTTCGTCACCGGGCACACCGGCTTCAAGGGTGGGTGGCTGACCCTCTGGCTCGAAAGGCTCGGCGCGAACGTCACGGGATTTTCGCTGTTGCCGGAGGGCGAGCCGAACCTGTTTTCCCTCGCCGGCCTGGAAGGCAGGTGTCGTTCGATCATCGGCGACATCCGACACGAGGTCGCCCTCCGCGACGCCATGGCGGCGGCGCGGCCGGACATCGTCCTGCATCTCGCCGCGCAGGCGCTGGTGCGGCGCTCCTACCGCGAGCCGGTGGCGACCTACGCGACCAACGTCATGGGCACGGTGCACTGCCTGGAAGCGGTGCGCCATACGCCATCGGTGCGCGCCGCCGTCGTCGTCACCAGCGACAAATGCTACGAGAACCGCGATTGGGATTGGGCCTATCGCGAGAGCGAGCCGATGGGCGGTCACGATCCCTATTCGAACTCCAAGGGCTGCAGCGAACTCGTGGCGTCGGCCTATCGCGCCAGTTATTTCGGGCCGGTCGATGGCGCCTGTCGCGTCGCCAGCGGGCGCGCGGGCAACGTCATCGGCGGCGGCGACTGGTCGGAGGATCGGCTGATCCCGGACATGATCCGGGCCTTCACCGCACGACGCTCCGTCGAGATCAGGGCGCCGGGCGCGACGCGCCCCTGGCAGCATGTCCTCGAGCCGGTCCACGGCTATCTGCGGCTCGCGGAAGCGCTCTGCGGCGCCGACGGCGACGCCTACGCCGATGGCTGGAACTTCGGGCCGGCCGACAGCGACTGCAAGCCGGTGTCCTATATCGTCGAGCGGCTGTGCCAGGGGTGGGGCGACGGCGCCTCCTGGAATCTTTCGGGCGGCACCCATCCCCACGAGGCCAACTTCCTCAAGGTGGACGCCTCCAAGGCCAAGGCGCGCCTAAGGTGGACGCCTTGCCTCGATCTCGACCAGGCGCTGGATTGGACGGTGGAATGGTACCGCGCGGTCGATGCGGGCGGTGACGCCGCCGCGCTCTGCGGCGCGCAGATCGCCCGCTATCAGGCGCTCGCCGGCGCCTGAGGATCAGGCGCTTCGCGCGATCGTGTCGGCCAGGCCGGAGGCGAGGTCGAAGCGCGGGCGGAACCCCACTTCCGTGAACAGTCGTCTTGCGTCGGCTTCGATGATCGGCGGGTCTCCCGCGCTCAGGGCGCGCTGCCCATAGCCGAGGCAATGCTTGTTGCCGATGTGGTCGGCCAACAAGTCGAGGATATCTCGTACGGCGACGGCATGGCCGGAGCCGATGTTCACCGCCCCGGTCACGCCGCTTCCAAGCAGCGCCACGAGCGCGCGGGCGGCGTCGCCCACGTGCAGGAAGTCGCGCTTCTGCAGGCCCTCGCTCGTCGGGAACGGCGTGTTCGCGCGAAGCGCGGCCATCGCGTCGGAGACGAGCCGACCCGGCTTTTCGCCCGGTCCGTACAGGAAGAACAGGCGGGCCCACGCGGCGGAAAGACCCCATTCTCCGGCATAGCCCAAAGCCATGCGCCGCGTGGCATCCTTGGCCGTCCCGTAGAAGGTGGCCGGACGGCAGGGCGTGACGCCCTCGATGAAGCGATCGTCGCCCCAGGCGTATTCCGCGCAGCTGCCGACCATCACCGCACGCTCGCCGCCGGCCTCATGGAAGGCCTTGATGAGGTCGAGGCTCGCCGCCGCCCAGTCCAAATTCATCGGCGAGCGCCAGTAGACCCCGGGATCGGCGATCCAGGCGAGATGCAGGAGATGGCTGGCGCCGGCCCGCGCGACCGCATCGCGTCGCGAACCGCGGTCGAGGAGGTCGGCTGGTTGAAAGATGACGCCGTCGCACGCGGGGTCCGTGCGGTCGACAGCCCAGATCTCGTAGCCGGCGGCCGAGAGCGCCTCGATCGCATGCCTGCCGACGAAGCCGCTGGCCCCCGTCAGCAGCACGCGCTTCACCGCGCGCCATCCGCGACGAAGTCGGGGTAGCCGCGATCCCGGTCGGACATGGCGCCGACGGGCAGCGCCCAGGTGTGGGCGACCACCCGATCGTTCCAGCGCAAGCCACGCGCGGCCTCGGCGACATAGGGCTTGTCGATCATGTAGAGGACCTCGCAATCGTCGCGGAGCGTCTGAAAGCCATGTGCCACGCCGGCGGGAATATAGAGGGAATGCCGGTCCGCGGCGGTCAATTCGAACGCCAGCGTCGTGCCGTAGGACGCGGAACCGGGCCTGATGTCGACGATGACATCCTGGATCGCGCCTTGCGTGCAGCGAACGAGCTTCGTTTCCTCGTGCGCTCCGACGGAGTAGTGCATGCCACGGATCGTACCCGCCCGCGTGTTCACCGAGACGGACGATTGCGCGAAGGACGAGACGAGGCCTTGCCGGTCGAACTCGTCCACGCAGAAGACGCGCGCGAACGCTCCGCGTTCGTCGAGGAGCGGCTCCGGCCGCACGAGGAATGCGTCCTCGATAGCGAGGCGAACGAAGCGCATCGCCTAGAAGACGGCGATCTTCGGGATGGCGGTGACGAACTGGCCGCCCCAATCGCGGATCGTCTTCATCTCCTCGGCGATCTCCGTCTTCAAATTCCAAGGCAGGATCAGGACGTAGTCCGGCTTCATGGCGACGAGCGCTTCGGGCGACACGACCGGCACGCGGCTGCCGGGCAGCAAGGTCCCCTGCTTGTGCGGCGAGCGATCGGCGACGGCGTCGATCATGTCCGCTCGCACGCCGATGTAGTTGAGGAACGTGTTGCCCTTGGCGGCGGCGCCGTAGCCGCAGATCCGCTTGCCGGCGCGCTTGGCGGCGATGAGGAATTCGAGCGCGCCGAACTTGATGCCGAGCGTCGCCTCGGCGAAGCCGCGGTAGCCCTCGAGCGCATCGAGACGCGCCCGCTTCTCGTCGCCGAGCACCTTGGCGACAGCCGCCGTCTCGGCGTGGCGCGCGCCGGGATGGGTCATGAACACCCGCAGCGAGCCGCCGTGGGTCGGCACTTCCTCGACGTCGAAGATGCGCAGACCGACGCGCCGCGCCACCTCGGCCACCGCGATGAGCGACAGGTACGAGAAATGTTCGTGGTAGATCTGATCGAACTGCAGACCCTCGACCTGCTTGAGCAGGTGCGGGAACTCGAACGTCGCGACGCCCTCCGGCTTCAGCAGCACTCGGAACCCGGTCACGAAGTCGAGGATGTCGGGCACGTGCGCCAGGACGTTGTTGGCCGCCATCAGATCGGCCGCGTGGCCGGCATCGCGCAGCCGCTCGGCGGTCGCCTGTCCGAAGAAGGCGACCTCGGAGGGGACGCCGTTGCGTCGCGCCACCGCCGCTACGTTGGCCGCCGGTTCGACACCGAGGACCGGCACGCCCGCGCGCACGAAATATTGCAGCAGGTAGCCATCGTTGCTCGCCACTTCGACGACCTTGCTGCCGCCGTTGAGCGCGAAGCGCCGCGTCATCGCGGCGACGTAGGCTTCGGCGTGGCGCAGCCAGCTCGCCGAGAAGCTCGAGAAATAGGCGTAATCGGAGAAGATCGCCTCCGGGCTCTCGAACTCCTCGAGCTGGACCAGGAAGCAGGTCGGGCAGACGAACGCATGCAGCGGATAGAACTTTTCGCCTTCACGCGCTCTGTCGAGCGGCACGTAGGAGTTCGAGAGCGGCGACAGGCCGAGGTCGACGAAACTGTGCGTGAGAGGCGTGCCACAAATCCTGCAGCTTTGTGTCCTCTCGCGCGCGTCTGACGCCATCACCATCCTGCCTGCCTGAGGGCCACAGCCGAACGCTATAGGCGCCAGCCTGAGGCGAGGCTACCGAAAAGCCGGAAGGACATCTACCGATGCAAGTCGCGCCTCGCTCGACGCGGCCGAGGTGTGGTCTCGTTCATCGTCAATAGCGGTGCTGGCCGAGCGGTTGCACCCCACGTCGATGCGACGATCATTCGTGCGAACCGAACAGGAACGAATCCACGCCCAGAAACAAAGAGGTCGTGGGCGGGAGCAGCGATGTCTGCGCGCTCGGGTCGGCCCCGGCGGTCTGCGGAGCGGTCGCGGCAGCCGGCGTGAAGGCATAGTACTGGCCGTAACCGAGCTGGCCGGGGACGTTCGCGCAGACATGACCATCGGCGAACGCGACATGGGGATCGCACGGGTAGGGCGCCGTCGCCGCGATCGTCCGCTCGCGAAATCGATCCTGGGCGCGCGAACGCGCGATCGACGCGTCGCCATAGGTCTGCTCCGCTGTCGATCGCGGCGAGAGCGGCGCCAGGGTCGAGAGCCGCACCGCGTCGACGCTCGGGTGCGTGCGAAAGACGTGGCGGTGCCTTCGTGCGGCAAGGTCCGCCGCCGACGATGGCGCCGGCAGACACATCGAGCCGAAGATCAAGACGGCCGCGGTGCATATGAGAAGGTGTTTTGGCACGGTTGCTCCGCAAGACATCCCTGGTCCTAGACGGACGTATGATCACGGTCTTGTCAAACCCATTGTCTAGCCACCAGGCGGCGGTCGCGTCTTTGGTCGCGACACATCGCCAAGCGGGCTATTGTTTCCGGCGACTGAGTACTTGCACCGCAGGCGCTTGATGCCTTGGGATGGCTAGGGCAACCGTGAACGAAGCATGATCATCGCGCAAAACCGATTCGTATCGGTTTCGTGCCCGCTCTGGTCGAGAAATGCCATTTCGGCACAGATGCCTTCGAGCGCGCGTTAACGTTCGCGAAATTCGGCGCGGAGCCTATCGCCAGCGCCGCTACACCAGCGTGCTTTTGTAGAGCGCGCTCAGCTCGGTCCAAGCCCGCTCGGCGGCCTGCTCGTCGTAGACGGCGCTTCCCTTGACGCACCAGCCATGGTTCGCGCCCTCGTAGACCACGACCTTGGCCGGCAGATCGGCCTTGGCGAAGGTCGTCCGCAGCGTGTCCTTCGCCGTGGGGTCGCGCTTGTCGTCGTTGTCGGCGACGGCGCAATAGAAGCGCGCCTTCATCGCCGGGATCAGCAGGTGCGGGCTGTCGGGCTTCGTGGTGACGAGATTGCCCCCGTGGAAGGTCGCGGCGCCGGCGATGCGCTCGGCAACCGCCGCGGCGGTGCGAAAGGTCAGCGGGCCGCCCATGCAATAGCCCTGCACGCCGGCCTTCGCACTGGTGTTGGTCCGCGGCTGCGCGTCGAGGAAGGCGAGGAAGGCGACGGCGTCGCGCTTGGTGCCGTCCGGCGTCAGCGCCGCCGCCAGCGGCATGACCTTGGCCCTGTCTTCCGGCTTGGTGAAGTCGAACCCGGCATCGACGACCGGCGCGCGACGCTGCCGGTAGAAAGGGTTGGGGACCAGCACGACGTAGCCTTGCGCGGCGAGCCGGCGTCCCATCTGGCGGAACACCGGACGAAGACCGAGAATGTCGGTCCAGATGAGGACGGCGGGCCAGGGTCCCGTGCCGGCGGGGTGGAACAGGGCCGAGTCGGCCGAGCCATCGGGCGTCTTCACGTCGACGTCGGTCTCGACGACCTCCGCCTCCGCCTTCGTCGGCGCGCTCGCGACGAGCGCGGCCGCGAACGCGGCGACGCCGAAGGTTCGGCGCGACATGTCGGGATCGTGGGTCGGCCCTTGATGGATCTCGTCGTCGCACATGGCGTCTTCTCCGCTGTCGATTGACCGTTCCATCGCCCGGAAGATCGCCCGCATCGCCCTCGGCGCTAAAGGGCGATGTGGCGCCCGATTTCGACGACGCGGTCGTTGGGCAGGCCGAGCACGTCGGTCAAATGCGCCTGGTTGCGCTCCATGCTGGCGAACAGGTGCTCGGTGAAGCCGTTGAGACGCCGCCCCTCTTTCGCGCGCACGATGGTCTCGTGCCCGACGTAATACACCACCTTGTCCATATCGAAGGTGCAGCCGGCATCCTCCAGCGCCGGAAGCCATTCGTCGAGGCTGAGGTGTTCCATGAAGCCGCTCTTGATCACCACGCGCCAGACCTTCGGGCGCTCCCGCTTGATGGTGAAGCGATCCTGCGCGGCGACGCGCGGGACGAGGGCGGTCACGATCGTGACGATGAGGACGTCCTCGTAAAGGCAGCCGTTCTGCTTGACGTGCCAGATCAGCAGCGGTGGCGTGGAATCGCGCGCGCGCGACAGGAACACGGCGGTGCCCTTGATGCGAGGGACGCCCTGCGCCGCGATCATGTCGAAGAAGGTGCCGATCGGCTGCTTCGATGCGCCCAGTTCCGCGGCGATCGCCGCGACCCCCGTGTGCCACACCCGCATGGCGCCGAAGACGATCGTGGCGAGCACCAGCGGCACCCAGCCGCCGTCGAGCAGCTTCAGGAGGTTCGAGGCGAAGAACGCCGCGTCCACCAAGGCGAACACGGCGGCGACCGCACCCGCCGCCACGATCGACCAGCCCCAGATTTCGCGCATCGCGATGAAGAGCAGGCCGGACGTCATGAGCATGGTCGCGGAGACGGCGATGCCGTAGGCGGCGGCGAGATTGTCGGACTTGCGGAAGCCGAGCGCGAGGCCGACCGTTACCACCATCAGCATCCAGTTCACCGCACCGACGTAGATCTGGCCGTAACCCTCGTCCGACGTCTGCTTGATGATGAAGCGCGGCAGCCAGCCAAGCTGTATCGCCTGTCGCGTCATGGAGAACGCGCCGGTGATGATCGACTGGCTGGCGATGATCGTCGCCGCCGTCGCGAGCAGGATCAGCGGGACCAGCAGGAAGGATGGGCAAAGGCGATAGAAGATGTTGTCCTGCGTCGGGGCGCCGTTCAGGACGATCGCCGCCTGCCCGGCATAGTTCAGGATGAGCGCCGGGAACACGATCGCGAACCAGGCGAGCCAGATCGGCCGCTTCCCGAAATGACCCATGTCGGCGTAGAGCGCCTCGGCGCCGGTCACGCACAGGAACACGCTTCCGAGCAGGGCGAAGGCGGTGAAGCCGCCGTGCGCGAGATAGGCGATCGCGTAGGTCGGGCTGAGGCCGACGAGTACGCCGGGGTGCTGCGCGATGCCGTAGAGGCCCATCGCGGCTATCACGGAGAACCACGTCAGCATGACGGGGCCAAACAGCTTGCCGATGCTGGCCGTGCCGCGCGGCTGCAGGGCGAAGAGCGCGACCAGCACGACCACCGTCGCCGGCAGCACGTAGGGGTCGAAGGCCGGCACGGCGAGGTGAAGACCTTCCAGGGCCGACAGGACGGAGATCGCCGGCGTGATGGCGCCGTCGCCGTAGATCAGCGCGGCGCCGAAAAGGCCGACCGCGACGATCGCCGGGCGATGCCCGCGCTTGATGCCGATCAGCGACATGAGGGCGAGGATGCCGCCCTCGCCGTCGTTGTCTATGCGCATCGCGAAGGACACGTATTTGACGGCCGTGACGATGACGAGGGTCCACGTCAGCAGCGAGAGAATGCCGAGCGTCGTGCCGCGATCGACGTGCCCGCCGGCGCCGGCGAGCACCGTCTTCATCGTGTAGAGCGGGCTTGTGCCGATATCGCCGAACACGATCCCGAGGGCGCTGAGGGCGACCAGGGTGATCGCCCTGTTCGGGGCGGCCGCCTTCTCGGTGGTGTCCAGCTCGTCGCCGACGTTCTCCGAAGCGCTAGTCGTCATTCGCTTTCCCCCGACGCCACCCGCGGCCGTCCCGCCACAAGGCAGGCGATCGATGGCCTACGAAAGCAATGAGCGCAAGATCGCCGCGAGGACGATGTCGTAAGCTTCGTGGCGTCCGGCCTTCGCTGCCGGGGAACCATGCCGGACGCCCCCGCTTGCTCAAGGTAAAAGGAGGCACGTGATGGCGAACGCGAGCAGAAAGCATATGGGTGTTGGCGCGCAGGGCAAGGGCTCGGGCAGCGGCGCCGCTACCGAGATCGACAAGGACAAGATCGGCGACAACATGGTGCTTTCCAACCGCGACAAGGCGGGGCACCCGACCGAACGTGGGCTCGACAGCAAGGCCATCGAGGACGAACAATACCAGGATCAAGACAGCAACAAGCTTCGAGATGAATGACATGTCCCGTCCGGTGCGCTCGGCGAGCGGTTCGCAACGATGATTGACGCTCCGCTGCGATGGGCCTTCGCGGACCGTACGACAGGTCGCATCGTGATCGGGCAGCCGCCGAACGCGCCATTGCTGGTCTTCGCGGGCGCGGCGACTGTCGCCGCCATCGCCGGATCAGGCAGTCGCGGCGGTTCTATCGCGCGCGCTGTCGAGATCGCCGCATTGACGTACTGGGCGGTCGGGGAGATCTCCAGTG
This sequence comes from Beijerinckiaceae bacterium, assembly GCA_965198495.1. Lineage (GTDB taxonomy): Bacteria > Pseudomonadota > Alphaproteobacteria > Rhizobiales > Beijerinckiaceae > RH-AL1. The sequence goes on from CBDAPL010000001.1 coordinate 34,875, forward strand.
GCGTCAACCCTTGGCGACGAAGTCTCGGCCTCGCCGGTCTGTTCTATGCCGTCCGCCGGACCGCGCGTCACCCCACGCGCTAGGAGAACGTTCGGCGTATCCGAGCATTGACAGACATCGGATCGGCTTTCGGCCGGTCCGGAAGGAGATGCGATGCCCACCGACCTACCGCCCGACTACAAGCCGCAGCCAGCACCCAAGCCCGGCGATCCGCCGAACACCGCGCCCGGTTCGGTGCCACGTCCGCCAGAGGCGGACAGTCCGACGCCAGCCGGGGAGATCCCTTCGCCCGGGCCTGATATTCCGCCGGGCGCCATCCCCTCACCAGCCGGTACGCCGGTCTTCTGATCGTGTTGTGCGCTTCGCCGCTCGGCTTCGATGGGATTCGGGTGGGAGCGTACTAGCCCCTCGCCAAGCATGACCTTAGCCGCAGCCGAAACCGGCGGCGGCGTGATCCCTGGTGCATCGGCCCGGCCTAGACCGTCGACGCGACCTTGAGCTTCAACGAACCCGGACATGTGCCGAGCTGACGCGACACGCCTTCATCGCAAGCCTTCGAAGATCGGTTCGAAACGAAGTGAAACACACCTCGTACCGAACTGTAACAAACAACCAGCGTTAACTGTGCGATCGTTTCAGGTATAGCGTGGTTGACTGGTCTCGCGACTTGTTTATATTTCAGGTGGTATCCTGGATACTGCGAGATGAAGGCGAGACGCCGATGATTGTCGACGATCGTCGCGCGGTCGAACCGCTTTGGCGGCTGGCTGCGAAATGCAGGAGCCCGATCGTTCTTCTTCACGACGCGCCGGGTCGCAGCTCGCTTTACTGCGTCCATTCGATCCTGGGTGATCTCGAGGGCATGCAATCTCTCGCTTCGCGGCTCGGCGGCGAGCGCGTCTACGGCATACAAGTGCCGAAGGAGCACATGACGGCCGCCTTCGTCCCGTCGATCGAGACCATCGCCAAGCACTACGTCGACCTCCTGATGAGCGTCCAGCCGGAGGGCGGCATCAGCCTGGTGGGGTGGTCGGCCGGCGCGATCATCGCGCTCGAGATGGCGCAGCAGCTCAGGGCCCGCGGCCGCCACGTTCCGCTGCTTGCCGCCCTCGACGGCGCGCCCTGCAATACAGGGGGTGGGCTAAGGGCGTGGCATCCGCTCTACGGGCTGAAGGTGATCGCCAATCTACCCGCCTGGATCAGGGCCGACATGGAGGAGGACTGGTCGCTCGCCGGCTTCATGCGCCGTATCGAGTTCAAGCTCGCCTACAAGTTCGGCCTGGGCGCGGTCTCGCTCCGCCGGACGCAGACGCTCGACGCCGACCTCGTCGAGGCGCAACTCCACGCCAATGCCTGGTCGAACGACCAAAGATCCTTCGTCCACGCCATGTACAAGGCGATTGAGGACTATGTGCCCAAGCCTTACGCGGGACCCGTCCTGGTGTTCGAGACCAGGACGCAGCCACTCTATCACCTGCGCCAGGTCGGCGCGGCCTGGCGCAAGATCGCGCCGCGCACCGTGATCGAGCCTCTGAAGGGCAATCACAGCGAGATCGTCCGCGAACGGACGATCGCGATCGTCGCGCGGCATCTCGGGGCGCGGCTGTCGGCCATGCGGCCGATCGAAACCGGGCGGGGGGACGCGCTTCTCGAGACCGGTGAACGGACCTAGGAGTGGGGTTCCGTGCCGGCGTAATCGAGGTGCAGGATGCCGAGGCCGGCGTTGACGTTGGCGCCGGTGTCGTAGACGTTGGCGATCGGCAGCAAGGTGACGCCTTGACCCACGAGCACGTCGGCGCCGATGCCGGCCCCGACGATCGCCCCGAACCCCGGCCCCGCGAAGTCGCCCTGCAGCATGCCGGACGCGGTCGGATCGGCGCCGACGACCTGGTAGGCGGCGCGTGCCGGATTGTTTGGCCCGATATCGACGCCGACGCGGCTGGTCGACCCGACGTAGAATTCCACCGCGCCATCGCGCCGGTAATAGACGCAGGTCACCTTGCGGTTCGAGCCGACGATGAAGCCGAAGCCGCGGGCAACACTGCAGCGCAGCTCGCTGGAGCCGCCGCGCTGGGCATGCGCCGCTGGCACCAAGGCTAGCGCCGCGAAAGCCGCTATCGAGGAAGCGACGGCACCGAAGGACGACACGCGCATGCTGGCTCCTGTATCGACGGACGTGGGTCCGCGTCGGCGACTTGTCCCATCCGGGGCGGGGTTCCGCAAGCGGGCGGACCGTTGCGAGGGCGTGTGTCCGCGGCCGCAATGCCCGAGCCGCCGCTGATGGCGTCGCCGACGATCTCATCGAGCGTCCTCGCCGCCACGTTTGCGGCGCGCGCCGGCCGCACCGCCATCGATCGTCTGCGCGAAGGCGGCGCGTTAAGGCTGCGGCAGTCGCGCGCCGCCGCCTGCGAGGCGCTGATCGTCAATACCGGTGGCGGCATCGTCGGCGGCGACCAGCTCACCCTCGACATCACGTTGGCTGCTGGCGCCACGGTGACGATGACCAGCGTCGCGGCCGAGAAGATCTACCGCTCCGCCGGGCCGGCGGCCTCGATCGAGACGCGGCTGACGCTCGGCCGCGGCGCCCGGCTCGACTGGCTGCCGCAGGAAACGATCCTCTTCGACGGTGCGCGCCTCGCGCGGCGGTTCACGGTGGAGATGGCCGCCGATGCCACGCTGCTGGCGGCCGAGACGGTGGTGTTCGGACGCCTCGCTAGCGACGAGACCTCGATCGATGGCGCCTTGCGCGACGGCTGGCGGGTGCGGCGCGGCGGCGCGCTCATCTTCGCCGACGAGACGCGACTCGACGGCGCCATCGGCGCGACGCTCGACCGGCCGGCCCTAGGCGGGGGCGCCAGGGCGGCGGCCCTACTGCTGCTGGTCGCGCCGCAGGCGGAGAGCCTCGTCGAGGCGGCGCGCGCGGCGATCGAGCCGCTGCGCCCAACGGTGGAGGGTGGCGCGAGCGCGCGGGACCGGCTCCTCGCCGTGCGCCTGCTGTCACGCGACCCCGAGCGGCTGCGCGCGGCGGTGATCGCCGTTCTCGGCCCGCTTCGCGCGATGCCCCTGCCCCGCGCCTGGGACTAACGCCGCGCCCCATATAAACGAATAGGAGGCGCGTGCGGAGCGCCGGCACAGACGAATGGGAGCGATCATGAGTGACGAGCCATCGATCGACGACGACGCGGGCGCGCCGCCCGCGTCCACAGGCAACGCGCCGAGCGGCTTTCCCTTGATGATCACGCGGGCGCAACGCGCCGACCTTCGCGCGCTCGGTCACACGGACGAGGCGATCGGCGCGATGACACCCGCGACGGCGCACGACATATTGCGCGATACGCGGCGGCAGGCGGCGGCGGGGACGGCGGACCGCTGAGCGTTCGCGTCGGCCTCGCCGCCGCGGGCGCGGACGGCTATGGTCGCGCCGGCCGGCCAAGCGAGCCGCCACGGTGAGCACGCAACGGAGAGCAGAGGTCGCATGCATCTGACGCCACGCGAGAAGGACAAGCTGATCATCGCCATGGCCGCGACTGTCGCCCGGCGGCGCCTGGAGCGCGGCGTCAAACTCAACCATCCCGAGGCGATCGCCCTCATCACCGACTTCGTCGTGGAGGGCGCGCGCGACGGCCGCTCCGTCGCCGAACTGATGGAGGCCGGCGCTCACGTACTGACCGCCGATCAGGTCATGGACGGCATCGCGCCGATGATCCTCGACGTGCAGGTCGAGGCGACGTTCCCCGATGGCACCAAGCTCGTCACCGTGCATCAACCGATCCGCGACGCCGGGGCCGGCCTCGTGCCCGGCGAAGTGGTGACCGCCGAAGGCGATATCACGATGAACGCGGGGCTGGCGGTCACGGAGATCAGCGTCGCCAACACCGGCGACCGGCCGATCCAGGTCGGCTCGCACTACCATTTCGCCGAGACCAACCTCGCGCTCGCCTTCGACCGCGGCGCGGCGCGGGGCAAGCGCCTCGATATCGTCGCGGGGACGGCCGTGCGCTTCGAGCCGGGGCAGACGCGCTCGGTCCGGCTGGTGCCGCTCGGCGGCGCGCGCGAGGTCTACGGGTTCAGGGGCGAGGTGATGGGGGCGGTGGATTGAACGCGGACATCGTATTGGTCAGCAGGGCGGCGGATTTCGCGGCGCGCGCGCACGTCGACCAGAAACGCAAGGGCTTGAAGGAAGAGCCCTACCTCAACCATCTGGCCGAGGTCGCCTGCCTGCTCGCGGAGAGCGGCGCCGACGCGCGGCTCGTGGCGGCCGGCTGGCTGCACGACACGGTCGAGGATTGCGGCGTCACCTTCGCGACCCTCGAGACCGCGTTCGGCGCCGACGTGGCCTCGCTCGTGGCCGAGGTGACGGACGACAAGACGCTCGGCAAGGCCGAGAGCAAGCGCCGCCAGATCGCGGAGGCGCCGGCCAAGTCCGCGCGCGCCCGATGCTTGAAGATCGCCGACAAGACGAGCAACCTGCGCGCCCTGCTGGTGACCCCGCCGAAGGATTGGCCTAAGAGCCGCATCGACGAATATCTCGCCTGGGCAAGCAACGTGGTCGCCTGCTGCAGAGGCCTCAATCCCGCGCTGGAGGCGGCCTTCGACGCGGCGGCGGCGGATCTGCAGGCGGTCGTCGGGGCGTGAGGGGCCGACGCCCGGCGAGAGAGCCGCTGGAACATGCGAGCGACGAGATCAGCCTTGCGACTGGCGCCCGAAGTCCTGCAGGACCGTGGTGCGTCAAACCAAAGCGCAGGCTGTGCATGGTTTTTAGTGCGCGGCGGTCGAGAAGGGTCGTGTACCGATGATGGCCCACGCCGCAGCAAACCTCAGCGCCGTCGCGGCGGGCATCGGAGGAAAGCGAGGCCGCGTCGCGATCCTCGACGATTTCTTTCCGCACGTCGGGTCGGCATTCCGCTTCGAGGAGTTCCGCAGCTATCTCGATGCCATGCCCGAGGCTTGCGTCTACTCGACGGGGGCGGCCCTTCACCATGCCGACGAAACGCGCTCGATCGAGGATCTCATCGCGGAGCATGTCGGGCTTCATCCCAACCATGCCGGGCGGGTCGCGCCCCTCGACTACGATGTCCTTCCGCCCGCCGATGTGTACTACGCGACGTTCGTCTACATCATCATGGGCGTCATCGAGGCGATCGAACGCCTGCGCAAGCCATTCGCCGTCACCCTGTATCCGGGCGGCGGCTTCGCCCTCGATGACGAGGGCTCGGACGCGCAATTGCGGCGCGTACTCGGCTCGCCCTGCTTTCGCGGCGTGATCGCGACCCAGCCGATCACCAAGGCCTATCTGCTCGAGAAAGGCTTCTGCCGTGCCGATCAGATCGTCGACCTCAACGGTGGTGTTCTCGCGCGCGCGATGCTTCCACCGCCGGTCGGCAAGCTTTGCTACGCCTTCGACAAGCCGGTCCTCGACATCGCTTTCGTCGCCAACCGCTATGGCCCGATCGGCGCCGACAAGGGCTACGATCTCTTCGTCGACGCCGCGAAACGGCTGATCGGCTCGGGCATCAACCTGCACTTCCATGTCGTCGGTCGCTTCGACGCCTCGATCATCGACCTCGCGGAGGCCACGGCCTGGTTCACCTTCCACGGGCTTCAGCTCACGCCGTTCTTCGACGTCTTCTACCGGACGATCGACGTCATCGTCTCGCCGACGCGACCGTTCGTTCTCGGCCCGGGTAAGTTCGACGGCTTCCCGACGGGATGTTCGGTCGAGGCCGGAACGCGCGAGGTGGCGATCATCTGCACCGATGAACTCGGCCAGAACGTCAGCTATGCCGATGGCGAGGACCTTATCATCGTTCGGCCCGAGGCTGACGCGATCGTCGCGGCGATCGAGATGCTGGCCGCCGATCCGACAAGGCTCCGCGCCCTCGGCGTGAACGCGCGCCGACGCGCTCTCGATCTCTACAGTCACGCCAAGCAGATCGAGCCGCGCATAGACCTGCTCCGCAACCTGGCGGCGGAAGGGGCCGAGTCCTAGCCAAGATGAGACAACACCATCAGAGTCGCGGGAGGCCCTGAGTCTTTCGATCGATAAGCCTGACATATTGGCGCGACGCGATGCGGGGGCTCTTTCCGCGCGACCGTCGTTTTGGCGAACGTCGACCTTGTGACCGCCATGTCGGCGAACGCCGACGTCGCGCCACGCATGTCGCCGGACGCGCCGGTGGCGCGGCTGGGTGTCGACGTTCGTCGACTTGGGCAAGCCTAGAAGTCGACGAACGCGGACTTTGGCGCGGCTGGGTGTCCGGGTTCGTCGACACCGCCGGGCGGACAACCGACACCGCGGCGGGGGCTGGACAGGACAGGATTGAAAGGTTAAATTACCTTATCGGCTACAGGGCCGCAAGAAATCCGCCGCACGCCCCGCTGGCCTTTCTCTTGCGACGTCGCTGTCGTTCTTGCGTCATAGGCCCGATCGGAGAAGAGGCGCATGCCAGTCACCCTCCCCCGCGCCGTCTACGCCGACATGTTCGGCCCCACCACGGGCGATCGCGTGCGCCTCGCCGACACCTGCCTCTTCATCAAGGTCGAGCGCGACTTCACCATCTACGGCGAGGAGGTGAAGTTCGGCGGCGGCAAGGTGATCCGCGACGGCATGGGCCAGGGGCAGATGAGCCGGGCCGAAGGCGCGCCGGACACGGTCATCACCAACGCGCTGATCCTCGATCATTGGGGGATCGTCAAGGCCGACGTGGCGATCCGCGACGGGCTGATCGCCGCCATCGGCAAGGCCGGCAATCCGGCGATCCAGCCCGGCGTCACCATTCCGATCGGCCCCGGCACCGAGATCATCGCCGGAGAGGGACGCATCCTCACGGCGGGAGGAATGGACAGCCACATCCACTTCATCTGCCCTCAGCAGATCGACGAGGCGCTGAATTCCGGCATCACCACCATGCTCGGCGGCGGCACCGGGCCGGCCACCGGCACCTTCGCCACCACCTGCACGCCGGGCCCCTGGCACATCGCCCGGATGATCGAGGCGGCGGATGCCTTCGCGATGAACCTCGGCTTCGCCGGCAAGGGCAACGCCGCGACGCCGGCCGGGCTTGTGGAGCAGATCGAGGGCGGGGCCTGCGCGCTCAAGCTCCACGAGGACTGGGGGACGACGCCGGCGGCCATCGACTGCTGCCTCTCGGTCGCCGACGACCACGACGTGCAGGTGATGATCCATTCCGACACGCTGAACGAATCCGGCTTCGTGCAGGACACGATCAAGGCGATCGGCGGCCGCACGATCCACGCCTTCCATACCGAGGGCGCCGGCGGCGGCCACGCGCCCGACATCATCACCGTGGCCGGGCTGCCCAACGTGCTGCCCTCCTCGACCAACCCGACGCGACCGTTCACGGTGAACACGCTCGACGAGCACCTCGACATGCTGATGGTGTGTCATCACCTCGACCCCTCGATCCCCGAGGACCTCGCCTTCGCGGAAAGCCGCATCCGGCGCGAGACGATCGCGGCGGAGGATATCCTGCACGACATCGGCGCCCTCTCGATGATGAGCTCGGACAGCCAGGCGATGGGGCGCGTCGGCGAGGTGATCATCCGCACCTGGCAGACGGCCGACAAGATGAAGCGCCAGCGCGGCGCGCTGCCGGGCGACGGCCCGGACGACGATAATTTTCGCGCCAAGCGCTATATCGCGAAATACACGATTAACCCGGCGATCGCGCATGGCGTTTCCAGACACGTCGGCTCGGTGGAGGTGGGTAAGCTCGCCGATCTTGTCGTCTGGACGCCGGCCTTCTTCGGCGTGAAACCGGATCTCGTCATCAAGGGCGGAACGATCGCCGCCGCCGCGATGGGCGACCCCAACGCCTCGATCCCGACGCCGCAGCCGGTGCACTACCGTCCCATGTTCGGCAGTCACGGCGCGGCGATGACCGGCGCCTCCCTGACATTCGTTTCACACTCGTCGCTCGACGCGGGGCTTGCGGCGCGACTGCGTACGCAGCGCCGGCTGGTGCCGGTCGAGAACACGCGCGGCGGGATCTCGAAGGCGAGCATGGTGCACAACGACGCGACGCCGGCGCTGACTGTCGACCCCGAGACCTACCGCGTCGAAGCCGACGGCGAGCACCTCACCTGCGAGCCGGCCCGAGAGCTGCCGATGGCGCAGCGCTACTTTCTGTTTTGAGGGGGCATATTCACCTAGCGGCGGAGGGGGGGAAGCGCTGATGGATCGCGCCTCCTCCGTTCTCGCCCGCGGCGCATGGTCCGCCGCGCCTTTGGATGTCGTCGTGCTCGACTTCGATCATCGCCATCGACGGCGGATGGCGATGCGCGGCGTGCGAGGGACAGCGTTCCTGCTCGATCTCGCCAAGGCGACGGCGCTGCGGGCAGGCGACGCGCTGGTGCTCGACGACGGCGCGCTGATCGAGGTCGTCGCCGCGCCGGAACCGCTAGCCGAGATCGGTGCCGCGGATGCCGCCGCGATGGTCCGCATCGCCTGGCATCTCGGCAATCGCCACCTGCCCGTGCAACTCGCCGGCCGCAGGCTGCGCATCCGCCGCGACCATGTGATCGAGGCGATGGTCGAGGGGCTGGGTGGCCGCGTCGTCGCGATCGAGGCGCCGTTCGATCCCGAGGGCGGCGCCTACGCGGAGGGCGAGTCGCGCGGGCACTCGCATGACGGCCATCATCACCACCATGACTGAGGCCCGCCTCTCGCCAAGCCTTCCGCTGCTCGCCTGGCTGTCGCCCGCTTTCCCGATCGGCGCCTTCGCCTATTCTCAGGGGCTCGAATGGGCGATCGAGGCGGGCGACATCCTTGACGGCGCGAGTCTCGCGCGCTGGCTCGACGATCTCGTTGGCCACGGCGCGATCCGTGCCGATGCGGTGCTCCTCGCGATGACGTTTCGCGCCGCCGACATGGCGGAGACGATCGAGGTCAACGCGCTCGCCTTGGCGCTGGCCCCCTCGCGCGAACGGCTGCTGGAGACGGGCAGCCAGGGCACGGCCTTCGTTGGCGGCGTGCGCACGGCCTGGCCCGCGCCGGCGATCGAGCGTTTCGCGGAAGCGCTTCAAGACAACGAGGCGGCCTACCCGTGCGCACTCGGTGTCGCCGCGGCGGCGCATGGTTTGCCGCTGCGGCCGACGCTCGAGGCATTCGCGCTGGCCGCCGTCAGCAGCCTCGTTTCCGCCGCGCTTCGCCTCGGACCGATCGGCCAGAGCGAGGCTCAGACGATCATCGCCCGTCTTTGCCCGGCCATTGCCGCCCTCGCGGTTTGGGCTGAGACGGCCGGTCTCGACGAGCTGGGCACCTGCGCCTGGCGCGCCGATATCGCCTCGATGCGGCACGAAACACAATATTCCCGACTGTTCCGATCCTAGGATCCTCCCTTGAGAGGTCACACATGAATGCTTCACCCAACGGCCCGCTGCGCGTCGGCATCGGTGGCCCGGTCGGCTCCGGCAAGACGGCGCTGATGGAGCAGATCTGCAAGCGTTTTCGGGCCGCCTACGAGATCGCCGCCATCACCAACGACATCTACACCAAGGAGGACGCGCGCATCCTCACGGAGGCAGGCGCGCTCGAGGCAGAGCGCATCATGGGCGTCGAGACGGGTGGCTGCCCACACACGGCGATCCGGGAAGACGCGTCGATGAACCTCGCCGCCATCAAGACGATGCGTCAGCGCTTCCCGGCTCTCGACCTGGTGCTGATCGAGTCGGGCGGCGACAATCTCGCGGCGACCTTCTCGCCGGAACTCGCCGACCTGACGATTTACGTCATCGACGTGTCCGGCGGCGAGAAGATCCCTCGCAAGGGCGGTCCCGGCATCACCCGCTCGGACCTGCTGGTGATCAACAAGATGGACCTCGCGCCCCATGTCGGCGCCTCGCTCGAGATCATGGAGCACGACGCCAGGCGGATGCGCGGGGAAAAGCCCTTCGTCTTCACCAACATGCGCACGGGCGCGGGCGTCGCGACCGTCACCCGCTTCATCGAGACGGCCGGCGGCTTAGTGGTAACTTAGCCGCCTAAAAGGTCTCCTTACGCCGCCGCCCTCTCTGTCTTATCCGACCAATGGCCGAGCGCGGCAAGACCGTTCATCTGGGCGCGATGCGTGAACGCGGCCGCGCCAGCGGCCTCCTGCTCCATCTTGCCCGACCAGGCGTGCTGCGCCGCCGCCTGCAGCGCGCGGCCGTAGGAGAATGTGATGCTCCAAGGCTGCGGCCCGAGCCGCGCGATCGCATCGAGGTTGGCGGTGGCCTCGACATCCGACTGGCCACCGGACAGGAAGGCGATGCCGGGCACGGCGACCGGCACGCTCTGCTTGAAGAGCCGCATCGTCCAAGCCGCCACTTCCTCCGGCGAGGCCTTCTTCGCCGCGTCCTCGCCGGGCAGGATCATATTCGGCTTGAGGATCGTGCCTTCCAGGAAGACGCGGTGGAAATAGAGCTCCTCGTAGAGCGTCTGGAGAACCCAGCGTGTCACTTCGAAGGTCTTCTCGATGGAATGCGAGCCGTCCATCAGCACCTCGGGCTCGACGATCGGCACAATGTCCGCCGCCTGGCAGACCGCAGCATAGCGGCCCAGCGCCTGCATGTTGGCGCGCACCGCGCCCCAGGTCGGCAGGCCATCGCCGATGGTGATGACGGCGCGCCATTTGGCGAAGCGGGCGCCAAGGTCGTGATACTCCTTCATACGCTTCGGTAGGCCGTCGAGACCCTCGGTGATCGTCTCGCCTGGAAAGCCGGGCATCGGGTGCGCGCTGGCATCGACCTTTATGCCGGGGATCGAGCCCATGCTCTCGATGACCTTGACGAGCGGCGTGCCGTCCTTGGCCTTCTGTCGGATCGTCTCATCAAACAGGATGACGCCCGATATGTGCTCGCGCATCGCCTTTTCGGAACGGAACATGAATTCACGGTAGTCCCGGCGGTTATTTTCCGTGTTGTCGACATTGATCGCGTCGAAGCGCTTCTTGATCGTGCCTGTGCTCTCGTCGGCCGCGAGTAGGCCCTTGCCCGGCGCGACCATCGCCTTGGCAATGGAATGGAGTTGGTCCTTATTCATGCTGATCCTCTTCGCGCGCTTGGAAAGGTGATTTGCCCGACTTCTATAGAATCGTCCCGTCGTTTTCAAAAGCGCGGACCCGAAACGAATAGGCTGTTGCCGCGCTCGCACAGTCAGGCGGAGATCGAGGGCGTAGAATGCAAGCCGTGCTCCAGAAATTCGACATGGAATCGCCGCCCGTCGCGCGCCGGCGCGACCCCGCGGGAGACGCCGCACGGCTGCTCGGCTGGTTCGGCCTGACGATCCTTATGGTCGGAGCGCCGCTGGTCGGTGTGCTTTCGCGCCGCTCGCTGTTCATTCTTTTGCCGATCGGTGCCGGCCTGCTCTTCGCCGCTTTCTTCATCTCAGTCTCGTCTGATGGGCTGAAGGCGATGGGCGACGCGCTCCGTCGCCCAGTCGGGCTCGCGGCGCTCTTCCTCGGCGGCTGGATGGGGCTTTCGCTGATCTGGACGCCGTTCCCGCAGGACGCGGTCGGACGCTACGCCGCGACGCTCGTCACCAGCCTGCTCGCGGCTTTGATCATCGCGCACCTGCCGGAACGGCGGCCCCGTTTTGCCCTTTACCTGCTGCCGGGCGGGATGGCCGTGACAGCCCTCCTCACGCTCGCCATGGCGATGTTTGGTCCGGCGTCCTTTCATGGCGGTACGGAATTCGACCCGTCCCTGCTTGAGCGCTCGGTCCTCACGCTCGTCGTGATGGTCTGGCCCGCTCTCGGCGCGCTCAGCGCTTTCCATCGCTGGACTTGGGCGATGGCGCTGGCCGTTCTCGTCGTTGCCGCCTTGACGCTCGCGTCCGCTCCAATTGCGATGGCGGTGTTCGCTCTGAGTGCCGTGACCTTCGCGTCGGCCGTCACCGAGACGCCTCGGGTGGCGCGCGGCGCCGCAATGGTTCTCGGCGGCCTGATCCTCATCGCGCCGGCGCTGCCCTTCGTTCTCGCGCCGCTCGCCCATTCGATCCCGATGGTCGGACGAAGCACGGTGGCGGCGATGACGGACTGGCGCGATCTCGTGACCAACGACGCCCCGCGCTTGATCACCGGGCACGGGCTCGATACCACGCGACACGGGGCGGCGTCGGGCTATCTTCCACCGCATACGCCGCGATCGGTTCTCTTCGAGATCTGGTACGAGTTGGGGCTCCTCGGCGCCTTGGCGCTCGCCGCGATTGTCGCGTTGGCGATCATGGCGGCTGGACGCGTCACGTCTCTCGTCGCCCCCGCTCTTCTGGCCGGCATGGTCGCGACGCTCACGATCGCCGTCTTCGGTGTCGCGACGGCACAACTATGGTTCGTGACTTTGGCGGCCCTGCAGGCTGTCGCCTTCGGCTTGCTCTGCCGATCAAGTCGAGGCGGCGATAGACCCGCGGCGAGCGCGCTGATGGCCGCCGAACAGGGCCAAGCCAATGCGCCATTCGCTACGACAAACCCCTCGCGGATGTGACTCGAAAGCTCTTGCGGCGCGAGCCGAAGCAAGCCTAACATTGCCCTATGGTCGAGACGCTCATCACGATCCGTAATGCTCGAGAAGACGATGCCCAGGGCATCGCCGACGTGCATGACGCGGCGTGGCGGGACGCTTACCGGGGCATCATTCCAGGCCGCGAACTCGAGAAGATGATCGCGCGGCGCGGGCCGCGCTGGTGGCACTCGGCGATCGTTCGAAAGTCGCGCCTCGTCGTGCTCGACTTCGACGAGACGATCGGTGGCTACGCGAGCTACGGCCGCAACCGCGTGCCTTCGATGCCGTATGGGGCGGAGATCTTCGAACTCTACATCGCTCCCGAATTCCAGGGGCTGGGCTTCGGGCGTCGGCTATTCGATGTGGCGCGCAACGACCTCATCGACCACGGCTATACGTCGGTGATCGTCTGGGCGCTTGCGGACAATGAGCGTGCCCTGGCCTTCTACGAGCGGCTTGGTGGCACCTTCGTGCGCGAGGCGCAGGAGCGGTTCGGTTCCGAGATGCGCGCGCGCGTGGCTTTCGCGTTCGACTGAGGCAATTGTACGATATACGGCTTTGGACGGCTGGCCTTGGAACAGCGGCTCTGTTAGGCAGCGCGAACCAAGCGCCACGGGCGAAAGCGCCTTGAACACCGCGACGGGTGGACATTCTGATGCAGATCGAGAAACTCGCTATCGGCACGAATCCGCCGGAGGACGTGAACGTCATAATCGAGGTGCCGATCGGTGGCGAGCCGATCAAGTACGAGATGGACAAAGCCTCGGGTGCACTCGTCGTCGACCGCTTTCTCTACACCTCGATGCGCTATCCGGGGAACTACGGCTTCATCCCCCACACGCTGTCGGACGACGGTGACCCTTGCGACGTCATCGTTTGCAACACCCGCGCGATCATACCCGGCGCGGTGATCAGCTGCCGACCGGTCGGGGTGCTGATGATGGAGGACGAGGCGGGTCTCGACGAGAAGATCCTCGCGGTGCCGACCACGAAGCTGACGCGACGCTACGAGAAAGTGAAGAATTACACCGACCTTCCCGAGATCACGATCGAGCAGGTCAAGCATTTCTTCGAGCATTACAAGGATCTCGAGAAAACAAAATGGGTGAAGATCGTCGGCTGGGGCGACGCGGACAAGGCGAAGACGCTCATCAAGGAGTCGATCGCGCGCATGAGTAAGGGCGGCTAGCGCGCGTTCACTCCTCTTCCGGTCGGCGCGCCAGGATCGGCGTTGCCGATTGTGATAACCGGCAGTCGCGTTCGATACTTCCTGGGTTCGGTCCATCGCCGCGCCATTCTTCCGGACAGGTCACGCCTTGCTCAACAGCCTTGTCCTCGGGCTCTTCGAAACGGCCCTTTACGCTTCTGTGTTCGGGCTCCTTCTCGTCGGCGCCGGCTTTCTGTTCTTGATCTGCGTCAAGCTTTACGACCTGCTCGGGCCGCCTCACTGGCGCAATCACCTGCCGCGCGCCTTCCTGCCTGAAGCCGACCTTCCGCATGTCCTGGTGCAGATCCCGCTGTTCAACGAACATGAGATCGGCATCGAGGCTATGCAAAGCGTCGCCGCGCTCGATTGGCCGCGTGAGCGGTTGCACATCCAGATGCTCGACGATTCCACCGATGAATCGGTCGAGATGACCGCCGAGGCGGCAGCGCGGCTCAGGGCTCGCGGCTACCTGGTCGAGCATCGCCATCGCAATGACCGCTCCGGGTTCAAGGCCGGCGCCCTTGCCGAAGGTCTGACCGCGACCTCCGCACCTTTCATCGCGATGCTGGACGTCGACTTTCGTCCGCCATCGCACTGGCTGCGTGATGTGGTTCCGGTGCTCCTGGCCGATCCAGACGCCGGCTTCGTGCAATCGCGCTGCGAGTTTTCGAACTATCGCACGAATCTGCTCACCCGCGTGCAAGGCATGATGCTCGACGCCCACTTCGTGGTGGAGCAGGCGGGACGCTACCGCGGCGACTGGCTGTTTCAGTTCAACGGCACAGGCGGCGTCTGGCGCCGGGTGGCGATTGCCGAAGCCGGCGGCTGGTCGTCGGACTCTCTGGTCGAGGATCTCGACCTCACGATTCGCGTGGCGCTCGCTGGCTGGCGCGGTCTGTTCCTCATGGAACCGGCCATCCCAGGCCTCGTGCCGGACCGGGTCTCACACTGGCGCGTCCAGCAGAGGCGCTGGTCGACCGGTTTCGTCCAGGTGGCGCGAAAACTCCTGGCGATCATCTGGAAAGCGCCTTGGCGATTCGACTTCAAGCTCTCGGCGAGCTTCCTGATCTTCGTGCAGGCATTCTATCCCTGCGTTGCGATCGGCATCGTTTCGCTCGCCGGCTGTGTGCTGCTGCGGCACGGCAATGTAATGCCATACCTGCCGGCGCTCGCTCTGATCGGCACGCTAATCGTGATTGTGGCGCTCGGCATGACGCTGCTGCCCTACATCACGCTCAAGCGCGGTCCCCTTTGGCGCTATTTCGCGACCGTCGTGCTGCTGCCGCCCGCGATGATTTTCATCAGCCTCTCCAAT
The DNA here is from genome assembly GCA_965198495.1 of Beijerinckiaceae bacterium. Classification (GTDB taxonomy): domain Bacteria; phylum Pseudomonadota; class Alphaproteobacteria; order Rhizobiales; family Beijerinckiaceae; genus RH-AL1. The sequence continues at coordinate 49,895 of CBDAPL010000001.1, forward strand.
ACTCCATCGATCTTGCGGACGATTATCGGCAGGCAGGAGAGCTTCAAGCGCACGCCGAAATCGGCAAAGGCGCGCGAGGAGACGCCAGCGCGGGACTAAGGCTGCTTTCTATGCTCTCCCCGCTTCGTTCAGCGCCTGCGCGATCCGCTCGATCCGCTCGGAGGCGTCATCAAGCGCACCCGCGACATCGCTCGCCAGCGCGTCGCGCGTGGCTTCGCCATCAGAGCGCGTGGCCGCCAGCCCGGCGAGTCGCTCCTCCAGCATCGCGATGCGGCGCTGGGCTTCCGAGAGTTCGTCGGCCACCGTGATGGCGGTCATGATGACAAGGCGCGCATCGCCGATCTCGCCGAAGCCTTTGCGGAGATTGGCCAGCGTCGCGTCAACGTGGTTGGCGAGCGCCTGCAGGTGGCCCTCCTCGCCCTCGCCGCACGCCATGCGGTAGGTCCGACCCGCGATCGTGACGCCGACAGTCGCCATCAAACAAGGCCCTCCTCGGCGGACGCAAAAAGGTGCCGGATCATCCCGGTCGCCTCGCCTATCCGCAGCGCAACCTCATCGGTGGCGCTCTGAAGGAGCTGCGTTCGCGCGATCGCGGCGTCGAGCTCTTGCGCGAGCCGCGCGCGATCGTCCTGCATGACGGCGAGCGTGTCGGTAAGGTCGCGCTTCTCCGCATCCGCATGGGCGAACCGTTCGCTTGCCGCCTCAAGCTGATCGAGCGCCGCCGTGAGCCGTCGCAGCGCACTGTCAAGAATCGCGGAGCCGGACATGACTTGAGCTCGGAGGGTGAGACCGTGCCAATGTGAGCCGGACAACCCGCGCGGGTCAACGCGACGCGCGCAAGCACAACACAAACCACGCGGATGATGCACAAATCGGTGGCGCTCCGGAGGGCATCAGCGCGTTGACAGGGGGATGCGACCTGTTATTCAGTCGCTCCCCGCCCCGGCATCGTCATACGTAAGCAAGGAACGCGGTGCGTTTCGGGATGAGCCTTGTCCTCCCCTATATGTGGATGGAGGCGATACAGCGCTTAGCCGTCCGGGCACGCGATAGGACCAGACAGACGCGCCGAAACTCTTTTGGAGGCTGAGACGATGACAGTGCGGGTTGCGATCAATGGGTTCGGGCGGATCGGGCGCAACGTTCTACGCGCGATTGCAGAGTCCGGGCGAACGGACATAGAGGTCGTCGCGATCAACGATCTAGGGCCCGTCGAAACCAACGCGCACCTCTTCCGCTTCGATTCCATTCACGGGCGCTTTCCCGGCAAGGTGACTGTCGAGGGCGACACGATCGACGTCGGCCTGGGGCCAATAAAGGTCACCGCCATCCGCAACCCGGCCGAACTGCCGCATCGCGATATGAACGTCGACGTGGCACTCGAATGCACCGGCATCTTCACGTCTAAAGAGAAGGCGGTGGCTCACGTCACGGCTGGCGCCAAGCGCGTCCTGATCTCAGCGCCCGGCGCGCAGGCCGATCTCACGGTCGTCTACGGTGTCAACCACGACAAGCTTACCAAGGACCACATCGTGGTCTCGAACGCCTCTTGCACCACGAACTGCCTCGCGCCGATCGCCAAGGTCATGAACGACACGGTCGGCATCGAGAAGGGCTTCATGACAACGATCCACTCGTACACGGGCGATCAGCCGACGCTCGATACAATGCATAAGGATCTCTACCGCGCCCGCGCCGCGGCCCTATCCATGATCCCAACGACCACGGGCGCGGCAAAAGCGGTCGGGCTGGTGCTGCCGGAACTGGCCGGCAAGCTCGACGGCTCGGCCATTCGCGTGCCGACTCCGAACGTCTCCGTCGTTGACCTCAAGTTTGTCGCCAAGCGCAAGACCGATGTCGCCGAGGTGCAGGCGGCGGTCAAACGCGCCGCCGCGCAGGAACTGAACGGCATCCTCGGTTTCACCGAGTCGCCGAACGTCTCGGTCGACTTCAACCACGATCCGCATTCCTCGATCGTGGCGATGGATCAGGTCAAGGTCATGGACGGCACGCTCGTACGCATTCTGTCCTGGTACGACAACGAATGGGGCTTCTCCTGCCGCATGGCGGATACCGCTGTCGCGATGGGCAAGCTGATTTGATGGCGAGCAAGCCGGCAGCGGGAGCGCCGGCCTTCCGGACGCTCGACGATGCCAATGTGAGGGGTAAGCGCGTGCTCGTGCGCGTCGACCTCAACGTACCCATGGCCGATGGCGCGATATCGGATCTGTTGCGCATCACCCGTATCCTTCCGACCCTCCGCGAACTCTCCGGGAGAGGCGCAAAGGTCATCTTGCTCTCACATTTCGGTCGACCGAAGGGCGAGCCGGATACGAAATACTCTTTGCGTACCATCGCCCCCGCGCTGGCGCATGAACTCGGCAGACCTGTGGCCTTCGCGCAGGATTGCCTTGGCGCCGAGGCGCAAGACGCGATCTCGGCCCTCAAGGACGGCGATGTCCTGCTTCTGGAGAACGTGCGTTTCCACAAAGGCGAGACCGAAAACGATCCGGCCTTCGTTGCCTCGCTCGCCGCGCTTGGCGACCTCTACGTCAACGATGCCTTCTCGGCCGCCCATAGGGCGCATGCGACGACGGAAGGGCTCGCGCATGCGCTGCCTGCGTTCGCCGGGCGCACCATGCAGGCCGAACTCGAACACCTCGACCTCGCTCTGTCGCATCCCGAACGGCCCGTCGCGGCGATCGTCGGCGGTGCCAAGATCTCGACGAAGCTCGATCTGCTCGGCAATCTCGTCAGGCGCGTCGATATCTTGATCATCGGCGGCGGGATGGCCAACACTTTCCTGTTCGCGAAAGGCGTGGCAGTGGGCCTGTCGCTCTGCGAGAAAGACATGGCCGACACCGCGCGCGCCATCATGGCGACCGCACACGAATCCAACTGCGAGATCGTGCTGCCCGTCGATGGCGTGGTTGCCGACAAGTTCGTTGCCGGCACGCCTAACGAGATCGTGGCTATCGATTCCGTGCCTGCGGAGAAGATGATCCTCGATATCGGGCCGCATTCGATCGCCCGCATCGAGGCGCTGCTGCAAGGTGTCAAGACGCTGGTCTGGAACGGGCCCTTCGGCGCTTTCGAGATCAAGCCGTTCGATCGTGGGACGGTGCGCGTGGCGCAGGCGGCGGCTGCGCTGACGAGAGCCGGCAAGCTCATCACGGTCGCGGGCGGTGGCGATACGGTGTCGGCCCTGAACGGAGCTGGCGTATCGGATGAGCTGACGTATCTGTCGACCGCAGGGGGAGCCTTCCTCGAATGGCTCGAAGGCAAAGCGCTTCCCGGTGTCGAGGCTTTGCACCAGACCTGAACACTCAGCTGTCCTGGGGTCCATTGACATGCGCTGGCTCGCGCGGCCCGATCGCGGCTTTCGGGTGGAACGCATATGTTCCTTAATCGAAGTGGGCCTTGGGCCCTGATCTTTACCCTTCCGGTGACGCGGCATGCTTCCTACCTAAGAGCCGCCCGGAGAACGCGCCCATGTCCCGCTCGATCGTCATGTCTTTTCCCAACGAATTGGGCGTCGCGGAAGCCAAGCGCCGGATCAACGAGCGCTTCGGTGTCCTGAAGCACGAGTACGTCGACAAGGTCGGCAGCGCGGACATGACGTGGGTCGGCGACGTGGCGCATTTGCGGGTCGCGGCGCTGGGCCAGAACGCCACGGCGGAGATCGACGTCAAGCAGGGCGACATTCGCATCGAGGTGCACCTGCCTTGGCTTCTCGCGACGATGGCGAACAAGGTTCAAGGATTCCTGCAGAAGAATGCGCAAGACACGCTTCGGATCGGGCCGACCAAGAAGGTTTGACTCAGTCGACGGCGACCATCACGTCGGACGCCTTGATCACGGCCGTTGCCTTCTTCCCTTCCGTGAGACCGAGTTCGTCGACGGCCTCATTGGTGATGGAGGCGAAGATCTTGGCGCCGTTCACGTCGATGACGACATGCGATGTTGTAGTGCCCTTGTGCACTTCCAGCACGGTGCCAGTGAGTTGATTGCGAGCTGAGAGCTTCATCGGTGAATCCTGTTTCGCGAACCCTCATGCGGGCTCGAATGAGCAGATTGCGGAACTTCTCGTCTTGTAAGGGCGGAATCTCAACCGAGAACGAGGTCGCGGACGTAATCTCCGATCGCCAACGAGGAGGTAAGGCCAGGCGACTCGATGCCGAACAGGTTTACCAGCCCGGCCACGCCGTGCTGCGCCTCGCCCTCGATAACGAAGTCTCGTGCGGGCTCGCCCTCGGCCGAGATCTTCGGCCGTATTCCCGCATAGGCCGGAATCAGCGCACCGTCCGGAAGGTCCGGCCAGAAACGGCGGATATCGGCGTAGAAGCTGTCGGCGCGAGCCGGGTCGACTCTGTAATCCAATGTTTCGACCCATTCGACATCTGGCCCGAAACGCGCCGCACCCGAAGCGTCGATCGTGAGGTGCGTACCGATGCCGCCTGGCACCGGTACGGGGTAGATGAGACGCGAGAACGGCGCGGCTTGCGCGAGCTTGAAGTAGTTGCCTTTGGCATAAGCGCCGATCGGAACGCGCTCGGCAGGCATGCCCTCGATGGAGCGTGCGACGAACGGAGCGCCGTGACCCGCCGCATTGATCAGGATGTTGCAGCCAAGATGCATCGGGGTCGCGCCCTCGATCTCAAGTACGAAACTTGCCTTATTTCGAGCGACGGCGCGTAGCGGGGCTTGGAACGCCGAAACGGCGCCGAACTCCTCGGCATCGTCTTGCAGCGCGAGCATGAGAGCGGGCGCGTCGATTACACCGGTCGATGGGGAAAGATAAGCGCTCGTGCAAGCGAGCGACGGCTCCAACGCGATCGCGGCATCGGCGCTCAGTGCTTGCAGATCGTCAACGCCATTGGCCCGAGCTGTTGTCGCGATCGCATGAAGGCGCCCGTCATCTTCTCTCGACGTCGCCACAAGAAGCTTGCCGAGCCGCCGATGCGGCACCTCGTGCGCCTCGGCAAAGGCGTAAAGCGCATCTCGCCCCCCCACGCACAGCCGCGCCTTCAGGCTGCCCGCGGGATAGTACAATCCGGCATGGATAACCCCGCTGCCGCGCCCCGACGTACCCGTCCCGAGAGAACGGCTAGCCTCGATCACCAGGACTTGGCGTCCCGCCCGCGCCAACGCGCGCGTAATGGCGAGCCCGACAACGCCGGCGCCCACCACAACGCATTCCACATGGTCCATGAGCGGCTCTTAGCTTTCATGTTGGTACTTCGGCTTGATATTTACCGCTGCGAAACTGATATGGAGGCCGGCTTACACCAAGATGTTGTCGCAAGGTCATGAACGATCATAAGTCAGAACAACAGGGTAAAAGCGGTCCGAACGGCGCGGCTTCGGTTGCCGCTGATGACGCGAGCGCGCCGTCATCCGCGTCAGGCTCCGCCGAGGCAGGCGTGGCACCGGATCCGTTCAAGGTTCTCGAGGCTTTGCAGGCAGAGAACACCGAACTTAAGGATCGTTCGCTGCGCGCTCTGGCCGAAATGGAGAACTTGCGCCGACGCACGGAGCGGGAGGTGAGTGATGCCAAAGCGTATGGCGTCACAAGTTTCGCGCGCGATATGCTTCCGTTCGCCGACAATCTGCGTCGCGCCATAGATGCCGTGTCGGCCGGAGAACGGGAAGAGGCGGATCCGGCAATCAAAAGCTTTATCGAAGGCGTCGATCTGACCGAACGGGACTTCTTATCTCGGCTCGTCCGTTTCGGTGTCAAACGAATGGAGCCAAAAGGCAGGAAATTCGATCCTAATCTGCACGAGGTTCTTTTCGAGATACCCGACGAGAGCGTGCCGACCGGCACTATCATGCAGGTCATCGAGCAGGGCTATACGATCGGTGAACGCGTTTTACGTGCGGCTAAGGTTGGCATTGCGCGCGGCGGCCCAAAGGCCTAATCCGAAAGCGTCTCGACCGTTACGCGACGTAGTGTGAGATTGAAGCGCCCGCTCTCCTTAACAGGTGTGGACGACCCGGCCAATATTCGGTCGACACCATGGAACGCGAGGCGCGCTTCGCCCGAAAGCACGAGGGCGTCACCTGACTGTAGCCTCAGGCTGAAGGTCCTGCCGCGCCGCTCGGTTCCCCGTACCGGAAGACGCATGTGTCGCCGAGCGAAAGAGACAGGACGGGCGCGCGAAACCCCTGCTCATCTCGATCCTGGTGCAAAGCCATTCGCGCCGTCGCATCGTAGTAATTGACGAGGCACGCTTCCGGCACGAGCGGGTAGTCGGCGAGTTCGCGCCAAGCCTGGAGCGCGAGCGGCGGGATGGCCGGCCAGGCTCGCCGGGTCCTTGGATGTTGAGCGACATACCGGTACCCGCCATGATCGGAGAGCCAGCCGAACTGGCCGCAGTTTGTCATGCGGACGGAAAAGGGTGCCCCCGTTCGCGGCACGACCGGCTGGAAGAGTGGTGCGTCTTCGACGACCGCGCGCACTGACGCGAGAAGTTCGGTTTGCGCGTTGCGTCCCAGATAACCCGGCACGTAGATCAGGCCGGGTGCGAGCGTTACGAGATTTCGGGCCGGTGCGCTGTCTCGCGTCACTTGTCCGGCATGCGCTCGAGAATTGAAGCGAAGGCATCCGGAAGCGTCTCTTCCTTGTCCGCGTCGAACGTCGCGCCCATCCCGCTTTTCACACCGCCGACCGTTGGCTTCGTTGCGATCTGATCGACGAGGAGATCGATGCGCGTGGCGGAGGCATCGTGCGGCAGCGCGACCCGCTCTCCCGCCGCGACAGCTTCAGCGGCTTTTATGAGTTCGCTCATGCGAACACCTTTAGTAAGGACGGGGCATGGCGGCGTGTCGGGTAACTCGGAATGGCCGGTGAGGATCGCGAGCTTCGCGTTCGGCTTCATAGCCAAGATATGACGTGCCAGGTCGGAGCCAGACATGCCAGGCATCGTGTAATCGATGAGTATCAGGTCGAAGGCGTCGTTCTCGCGCAGCAGTTCGATCGCGGCTTCAGCTCCAACAGCCGGTGTCACGAAATGCCCGACTTCTTCCAACTCATCGGCGATCACGTGCCTGATCAGGGGGTCGTCATCGACCAGAAGAATTTCTAAGTGGGGCATGCGGGTTACTCAATGGCGCGTCGGCAGGAGACGCTTCTCTACCTGATCAAGCGACCTTGGATCGACAAGGTAGAAAAGGGACAGCGCCTCAGTATATCAGCTCCGACTTATGCGTCGCGTCCGAGAACTCATCCCTTGGACGGATACGAGCGCCGGCTCTTTCTTAAACTCGCTCGGTGAGACGCGGCGCGAGTACAGTCTTGGACGCCACCGTGGCATCCGGCGCCAACTGGTAGACGATCGGGACGCCGGTGTGAATTTCGACATTCGGGATCGTTGTCGAGTCAAGATCGTCGAGGACCATCACCAACGCTCGCAGGCTATTACCGTGCGCCGCTACCAGCACCGTTTCGCCACGCAACACGCAGGGTAGGATCGCCTGACAATAGAACGGGAGCGTACGCGCGACGGTATCACGGAGGCTTTCGCCACCAGGAGGTGGCGTCTCGTAGGAGCGGCGCCAGATCTTGACTTGTTCCTCTCCCCACTTCTGGCGCGCTTCATCCTTGTTGAGGCCAGACAGATCGCCGTAGCTGCGTTCGCGCAACGCGATGTGAATAATGGGTTCGAGATCGGACTGATCGAGGGAGGCGAGCGCCGTCTTCAAGGTCTCCTGAGCACGCGAGAGATCCGAAACGAAGGCGCGATCGAAACGCAAGCCGGCTTGCCGGAGGGCGACACCAGCGCCCGCCGCTTCGGCATAGCCGAGCGGCGTAAGTCCGGGATCGCGCCAGCCGGTAAACAAGTTCTTAAGGTTCCATTCGCTTTGCCCATGGCGCAATAGAACAAGCGTGCGTGTCATGCTCAACCTCTCGTCAGTCTGGAAGGCCGAGCACATCGCCCATCGAGTAGAGGCCCGGCCTTCGGCCTCGCGCCCATAAAGCTGCTTTGAGCGCGCCTCGCGCGAAAATCCCGCGGTCCTCGGCACGATGGCTCAGCTCTATGCGCTCACCGTCCCCGGCGAAGATCACGCTGTGCTCTCCGACGACGGTGCCGCCACGCAGAGTGGCAAAGCCGATTGCGCCCGACGGTCTTACACCGGTCATGCCGTCGCGTCCGCGTAGCGAATGATCCGCGAGCGTGACGTCACGACCTGAGGCTGCGGCTTCGCCGAGCAGGAGGGCCGTCCCTGAAGGGGCGTCGACTTTCAACCGATGATGCATTTCGACGATCTCGATATCGAACTCGCCACTCAAAGCTGTGGCTGTCTTGCGGACGAGCGCTGCCAGAAGGTTTACGCCGAGGCTCATGTTGCCCGATCGAACGATCGTCGCATGGCGCGCCGCCGCCGCAAGTTTCGCCGATTCCGCCTCCGAAAAGCCGGTCGTGCCGATTACGTGCGCGATGCGCGCCTGCGCGGCGAGTTCAGCCAAAGCCACGCTGGATGTTGGCGTCGAGAAGTCGATGATCCCATCAGCGTCTAGTATCAGGGGAAGCGCGTCGTCCGTGACGCAGATGCCGCAAACAGCACAACCCGCAAGCACGCCCGCATCCATCCCGAGAGCGGCGGACTCCGAACGATCGAGGGCGCCGTGAAGCATAGCACCTTCCGTCGTTTCGATAAGCCGAACCAACGCCCGCCCCATACGTCCGGCCGCGCCAGCCACCACCAGCCGCATATCGGCCATGAACATCTCCGTTGCATCGCCGCGGCGGCTGTGTCCGGAAGGCCGCAAACGTCGGCCCGGCTTCGCCCCGTCGACGATCAGCGAAGAAGACGATCAGCGAAGAAGAAGACGACGACTTATATCGCCGCCCTCTGCTGGAGCCGATGTTGCTCTAAGCTACGCCGCTTCACCGACGCCGGCGGTCTCCGTATCGTCGCTCTCATCCGCCTCGATCTCGTCGGCTTTTGTCCGACGCGGGCCTTTCTGAAGCTGGTCGTCGATGAGCTTAAGCGCCTCCGCATCGGTCAGCTTCTGCACGGCTGCAATCTCGCGCGCCATACGATCGAGTGCCGCCTCGTACAGCTGACGTTCGGAATAGGACTGCTCGGGCTGCGCGTCCGACCTGTAAAGATCGCGCACGACTTCCGCGATAGCAACGAGATCACCGGAATTGATCTTCGCTTCATATTCCTGAGCCCGACGAGACCACATCGTACGCTTGACACGCGCACGTCCCATCAAGGTGTCGAGTGCCCGCTTAACGACAGGTGCCTCGGCAAGCTTGCGCATGCCAACGCTGGTGATCTTCGGCAGCGGCACCTTTAAGATCATCTTGTCCTTGATGAAGCTAATCACGAAAAGCTCGAGCTTGTAGCCAGCAACCTCCTGCTCCTCGATGGCAACGATCTGGCCAACCCCGTGAGCCGGGTAGACGATGTATTCGAGCGTCTTAAAACCTTGTCCTTTCGGCAGGACAGGCTTTGTCGGCTTAGCGCCAACGGGGCTCATCAGCGGGGCCACGGGTCTAACCGGGGCCCGCGCATTCACGGAAGATCCCGGCTCCGCATGCGTCTCGATCTTACCAGACGACTCCGCCACCACCTCGATCTCCTGCTCTTCACCCGCCGTCTTCTTGAGCTTCTTCTCAAACACCTCGACCGTACCTTTCGCGAGACCGATACTACCGCTGGAGCTGGCAATGACCGGCCTAGTCACCGACACCATCTTCTGGCGCGCCGCAACGAAAGCCGCCGCGGCAGTGCGATTCGTCGTCTTAGCCACGACCGACGCCTCGGAAGCACCGCCGCCGCCTGGAGCCTCGATAGTCGCCGCAGGATTGGGTACCCGAGACGTCGACTTGTCTGCCCGTACCTTTTTTGGCGAGACCGGCAAGGCGGCAGGTTCAGTGCGCTCGGGCAACCCGGACGATCCCGCCGAAGCGCCGGACTGTGTATGCAACGCCCCCGAGACCATCTTCTTGTCCTTCGCCGTTGTTTTCGGCTTGGCTTTAACCGTCGCAGTCGCTAAGCCTTTTTCAGATGGTTCAGAGGTGTTAACGCTAATCCGCGATGGCATGGCTGTCACACTCCGTCCTCGTCCGCATTGCCGACAAGTCGACGCATCCTCTTCTGAGTTTCCGGTCTCAGAGGGGTCGCCTTTAGGGTTAAACGCCGCAGAGATGGCGACGCACTCGACAAGATGAAGTTTCTAAACCGGCAAGATCCTGTCGTGGGACAGTTTATCCTAACCTGTTGTGGAAGCGACTAAATCTTCAAGTTGTTAATGATTGCGTATCATAGAATTGTCAGAAAATCAACGAAAACCGACGCTTATCGGAATTTCGGTTCTTGCAATGATTAACACGGACTCGAAGAGATCTGAAAACTTCGAGGAGTTTCAGAACCTAATCACCCTCACCCGGGGTGGCTGAGAAAAGCTCCAGCTTGCCTTCTCTGCCGTCCATTTCCTTTGCCTCGGAAAGGGCTGGGCGTTTCTTCGTCAGGTTCGGCCAGCTCTTTGCCATGTCGAGGTTGAGCTTCAGCCAGGAGTCGAGCCCTTTCCCAGTGTCGGGTTTGATCGCCTCCGCAGGACACTCGGGTTCGCAGACGCCGCAGTCGATACATTCATCGGGGTGGATCACGAGCATGTTCTCGCCCTCGTAGAAGCAATCGACCGGACAAACTTCAACGCAGTCGGTATATTTGCACTTGATGCAGTTCTCGACCACCACGTACGTCATCTATCGCGATCCTCTCCGACATACGAATCGGCATTCTGAAGGAGATTCATGGCGGTGCTATCCTCTTTGGATAGCGGCCAGCAATTGCGGCTAGCTAAGCCCTTCACGCCTGCAAGGCAAGCACCGGACTTGGCAACCCCGGCTCAAGATCCTGAAAAAGCAGGCGCGCTTCTTCAAAAGGGCCACGGCGCTCGCCCGTTGCGACGATACGCAGCACGCGCACCTGACGCTCAAGCGCGATCGTCAAAATATCGCGAGGTGCGACAAACCTCGCGGAATTTACACACCGCTGAGCATTGACCCGGACGTAACCCGCCTCGATGAGGCGAGATGCCTGGGTACGACTTTTTACCACTCTCGAGAACCAAAGCCACTTATCCAAGCGCTGCCGGTCCATCGTGCAAAGGTCTCGATCTAAATTCTTGGGCTGTCTCTGCCGGGGCATTCGGCCTTGATGTCTGTTTAGCGAGCCTTCCCGCCGCGAAACAGAACATAGATTCTCTTCAGCGCATCATGCAAGACGACCAAACGTCCTTCCTGCTTAACCGCGCGTGGGAAACCCTTAAGATCGGCGGGGCGAAGATCGATGAGCAGATCGGCAACCGGCATGCGCTCGGACCAGATTCGGTCGATCATCGGGTGGTCGGGTACCGCGCAGGAGTCCGTAACCGCGATTGCTTCGTTCGCCAGCTGGGCGTCGGTAAGTTCTAGGGTGAACTGGACGCCGGGCGATCGGCTGGCGTACGTCTCATCGAATGTGGTCTTCCAGAAGTGCGACCGTCCGTTGACGGTCAAGATGATGCCCATCGCCACCGCTCGACCATCGATCTCGATAGCGTCGATCCGGCACTTGCCTTCAAGCGCCATCAACCGGGTCATTGTCCGAGCGAACGTGGCAAGGTTCGGCAAAGCAAGTAAGGCTGTGCCGCAATCACCTTTCCAACCCTTCAGCTCCAGAGCGAGGAAGTGCTCTGTCGCCTTCGCGATCTCCGCCGACGAGCGCGCACTCGTGTAGCGCCGATCGCCAGCATCGGATAGGCGGCGCCACTGACGCCGCAACTCTTTTCGCCGTTTCGCAGAGCCGAAATTAAGTGTCGGCGCTATGCTTGTCGTTGGGTGGATAGCGGGCGCCGGAGCGCCGACGCTTTTAAGGATCGCGCGTTCGCGATGGCGATAGGTTGCAATCTTGAACCCGCTTCGAGAAACCATGGCGTAGAATGCGCCATCGAGAGCGACTCCATGGATCAGCAGGGCGCTCGCGTCGGAAACCTGATCGCCGAGCCAAGCAAGCATGGCGACGAAAGCGGTCCGACCCATTTCGCGGTCGAGCAGAGGCACGCCGCCAACGGTCTGCTTGTTTGTAAAGCAAGGTACAACCCGCGCTCCTCCCAGCCATCGACGCGTGCCTAGAGGAAGAAGGCCAATCAGGCGCGCGTCGGCCGAAGGATGCTCTTGCGCCCAAACGAGGAGAAACTCGGGGCGTCGATGCCGCTCTACATGTTGTATAAGCGGTAGAACAAAGGCCGGTTCAAGGAAGATGTTAGTCTCCATCGAACGCGCCGCGAGATCCCCCCAGGCGACCAGGTAGCCGGCCATCGTCTGGCTCGAGACACGCTCAACCCTAATGGTCCGGCTGTTCGGCAATTCCGTGCCGCAGGCGACACCTGCGGCGAACTCGACATCCTCTTTCGACGGCGTTTCGAAAACGGCTGCATCCCGTGACACGTCCAAGCCGTCACCCTCGCGTGGCCCGAACGCCGTCCCGGATCGGAACAGCGAGGCTTGTCTCCTCGACCACGATGCGCTTGTCCCACAAGATATGGACCAGCTGCTGACGGATCGTTTCAGGGAGCCTGCTTATCGACGGCATGGTTAAGATCAGACCGCCGTCAGCTTAAAAGTCCGCTACGCTCCCGCACCAAAGGGTTTGGCACCTGGAGGTCCACGCCGTCGATCTGCGGGTCACCCACAGCCGCGCGCCAAAGCGCCTCCACGAAAGCCGGGTCGAGGTTGTCGAGGATGAAAACTAGTCTCGTCGTGTGATCGCCGTCCGGCCAAGCCTCGAGCCGCCTGATCGGATGCATGACGTGCTGAACACCGTGGGCGACGCCTGGGCGCGAAGAATCATCGGAGAGCGCGACGAGACCCTTGAAGCGCAACAGGCGATCTCCGTGCGCGGAACGCAGGAGTTCCATGAACAAGGCCAGCGCCATCGGCGATACGGGACGGGAATAACGAAGGCAGAAGGCGCGAATGACGGCATCGTGCCGATCGACATCGCGAGGGCGGTCATGCTCGTGACGCACATAGGCTTCTGCCGCGAGCCAAGCCGCGACATTGACGCCTCTCGCAGCCGGATCGTAGGCCGATCCCGTCAGCAGCGCGATGATATCGCCCCCAATCATCGCGGCGTCGAGGATGGGCGCAGCCGGGTTGAGCTCTCGAAGGCGTGCCTCAAGCACCAGTCGGGCTTGATCGTCCTCGAGAAGATCCGTCTTCGTCAGAAAAATGCGGTCGGCCATGGCGACCTGCTTGACCGCTTCCTTGTGCCGGTCGAGCGTGACGCGGCCAATCAAAGCGTCGACAAGCGTCACCACGGCGCACAAGCGGAAGCGAAGTCTGAGATAGGGGTGCGCCGTAAGCGTATGGAGCACCGGCGCCGGATCGGCGAGCCCGGTAGTCTCGATCAGCACGCGCTCGAAGGGCTGAATACGGCCGTTGTCGCGCTTGCGCAGGCTGTCTTCGAGGGCGGCGGTGAGATCGCCGCGAATCGAGCAGCACAGACAGCCCGATGTCATTACCAACATATCGCCTTCGACCCGCTCGACGAGCAGATGATCAAGGCCAATCGCGCCGAACTCATTGATGAGGACGAGAGTGTTGGCGAAAGCGGGATCGCGCAGCATGCGGTTGAGGAGCGTGGTCTTGCCTACCCCGAGAAATCCGGTGACGATCGCGAGATCGAACGGTTCAGGCGGACGACGGTCGGAGGTCATGGCAACCGCTTACTCGGTGTCCGCCTTGGGTTTGGCGATCGACTCCGCGGAAGCGCCTTTCTTCCTGGCCGATACGCTGGCATATCGGGAAACGCTTTTTTTTGGCTTGGCATCATCTCCATTGCTGATGGCCATCTTCTTGGAGGGCGCTTTGGCGGCATGCGCTAGCTTTTCGGTCGCGGGCTTTGCAACCGTATTCTTCTTTACCGAATCGGTGGCGCCGAGATCGTCTTGTTCCTTACCGGCAAGGACCTTTGTGGCGGGAGCCTCTGCCGCAGTCTTGATTGCGCGGCTTCTTTTCACGCGCGCGAGCTTCGAACGTCCCCGTAAGGGCAAGGCGCTCGGATCGACGCCGAGAACCGATGCTGCGGCACGCGAGGGTTGCGTTGCGGCATAAGCTTCCGCCGTCGTCGGCGGCGTCTCGGTGCCTATCGGCGTATGAGGTGCGCGCGCCTGAGCCACCGCGCCGGTGTAACCGAAATCCGCTCCAATTCGCACTGGCACGGGTTCGAAGACCGGCGTCGGCATAGAATTGATCCGTGGTGCCATGGGCGCGCCGATGTTTGCGGCCGTCTGCGCGTTGAAGAGGAAGGCCTTTTCCGGATTGAGCGCGCTGAGGCCGAGCGGGCCGGAAGGCGCCGGTGGAGTTAGGAGGGGTGCGTCAAGCTGGGCGACCTCGGCGCTGAATTCCGCGATCAACCTGCCGCGTCCTCGGCAAACTTGGTCGCGCATGTCCGGCGCGCCGCCGTTGCTGGACGACGGCAAAGCGACAATCGAGCCGATCGGATGATCCACGCCCGCGAACCCGCGGTCGAGAAGCGCCGCCACCTTTTCGCTGCGCATCTTGACCGACGGCGCGCCGAACACGACCACGGCCAAACGCCGGCCATCGCGGTAGGCGCTCGCCACGACGTTGAAGCCTGCCGCGCAGGTGAAGCCGGTCTTCATGCCATCGACCCCAGGATAGCGGCCGAGGAGATTGTTATGGTTAGGGATGCGCTCACTGCCCATCGAGAGTTCGCCGAGATTGAACAGGCCAGCCTCCTGTGGAAACTGAGTGTAGAGCGCGCGCGCGAGGATCGCCATGTCGCGCACCGAAGAGACATGATTGGGATCGGGCAGCCCATTCGGATTAACGAAATGGGACTCGCGCATGCCGAGTTGCGCGGCGGTCTGGTTCATATCCTCGGCGAAGGCTTCAACGGAGCCGGCGACGCCTTCAGCCACCGTGATCGCGACATCGTTGGCGGAGCGGACCATCAGCATCTTCAAGGCATTGTCGAGCGTTACCTGCGTGCCGATCGGAAAGCCCATCTTTGATGGCGGCATCTTATGGGCGCGAGCCGAGACGACCAGAGGCGTGTTCATCTCGATCTGGTGGTCGCGCACCGCGCTCAACGCGACGTAAACCGTCATGAGCTTAGTCGTCGACGCCGGAAACCAGGGGCGCGTGGCCTCTTCTTGAAACAGCACCTCGCCACTCGCCACATCCATCGTGATAGCCGGACTGGCGCAGATCGGCTTGGCCCCGAAAGCCGCGAACGAGACGAGAGCTGTTAAGAAGGTGCTCGCCTTGATGAAGCGACGGACATCGACAAGGCGGCGCATCACGCAATCCTTCAGGGCGAGGACCGGTGAATTGTCCCGCTTGTCTTCGATCGTAGTCGAGGTGATCTAATTCGAGAAGTGGGTTCTGCCGTATGACGTGCGGCGACTGGGCGCCCCACGCGTAGGCTATCGCCAGGCGATACGGCCTATTAAAGGCACGCGCGGCGCCGCGCGGTCCGCTATTCGCCAGGAGCCCTCGCCTCGATGGCGATGGCGTGCACCTTATCGGGACCCATCTCGCTGGCGATCAAATCGTTGACCTCTCGGTGCCTGGCAAGAAGGCTCTTGCCCTCGAAGCTTTCCGAAACCACCTTGATCTTGAAGTGTGTCTCGCCCGTACCCTGCGCGGCGCCCGGCCGAGCCACCACGTGCGCGTGGCCCGCATGCTTATGCGATTCATCGATCACCTCCAGCATGGTTGGGGAAAGCGCTTCTTCGAGCGTCCGCCTGATCCGCGCCGCAACCGTGTGTTCATTCTTTCCAGTGCCCATGCCTGCCTCACTCATGTCATCTACTCTCTGCTGCCTTGAAGTCGCGGTCGCCCGATTGCACGACGCAGCGCTTGATGCCCATCGAAACACGCCCATAATGATCGAGCCATGAACCTGAATTCTCGCCTCTTCGACAAGATCCGCGTAAAATCCGACCAGCGCCCGGCACCAGCACCGGAGCAGACTCCTTGCAACTTCCCCGGCTGCAAGGCCGCTGGAGAGTTCCGCGCTCCGCAGGGGCGAGACCGGGAAGGGCAATTCTTCTGCTTCTGCCTGGAACATGTTCGCGAGTACAATGCGACCTACAATTATTTCAACGGTATGAGTGCCGATGATGTCGCGGTCTATCAACGCGACGCCCTGACCGGGCATCGGCCGACGTGGACCATGGGCACGAACCGTGGCGCCAAAGGATTTCGGGAGGACGGCGATGCAGAGGCAACCAGTGATCCGGTCGGCATGTTTCGTGCGAAGCCTGAGACGGCGTCGGGGCGCAGGGTGCGTGAGCCGCAGAAGCCTCGTGTCGGCGTCGCCGCAATGAAAGCTCTTGATCAACTCGGTCTCGATGACACGGCGGGCGCACCAACGGTCAAGGCTCGATACAAGGATCTTGTGAAGCGTCTCCATCCTGACGCGAATGGCGGTGACCGGTCCAATGAGGATCGTCTCCGCGAGATTATCCGCGCGTATAACTATCTGAAGTCGATCAAGCTCGCCTAGGGCGGAACGTCCATCCGGGCCCGCGAGACTTTAACGATGGGCGATTAGGAAATTAAATGCAGAGCGTTACCATCGACGAGGGCCAGTCTGGCGGTTTGCCCGATATGAAAGTGTCGGTGCGTCAGGTCTTCGGGATCGATAGCGACATGGAGGCGCCGGCTTACTCGCGGAGCGAGCAGCACGTCCCAGATCTCGATCCAGACTACCTGTTTGATCGCGATACGACGCTTGCGATCCTCGCCGGCTTCGCCAAGAACCGTCGCGTCATGGTCACCGGTTATCATGGTACCGGCAAATCGACGCACATCGAGCAAGTCGCGGCTCGTTTGAATTGGCCGTGCGTGCGTATCAACCTTGATAGTCACGTGTCGCGGGTCGATCTCGTCGGCAAGGACGCGATCGTCCTCAAGGACGGCAAGCAAGTCACCGAATTTCGCGATGGGATCCTTCCATGGGCCCTCCAAAACAATGTGGCGCTGTGCTTCGACGAATATGATGCGGGTCGGCCCGACGTCATGTTTGTCATTCAGCGCGTTTTGGAAGTGGCGGGCCGCCTGACGCTATTGGATCAAAGTCGCGTGATACGTCCGCACCCTGCGTTCCGTCTGTTCGCCACTACAAACACGATCGGCCTGGGCGACACGTCGGGTCTCTATCACGGGACGCAGCAGATCAATCAGGGGCAGATGGATCGCTGGTCGATTGTCGCCACGCTGAACTATCTTCCGCACGATCGCGAAGTGGATATCGTCGAAGCCAAGGTCCCGAAATTTGCCGGTATCAAAAGCAAGGACGGCAAGACCGGGCGCGAGCAGATCTCCCGGATGGTGCGGGTCGCCGATCTCACGCGCAATTCGTTCATGGCCGGGGACCTATCGACCGTCATGAGCCCGCGCACGGTTATCACCTGGGCCGAGAACGCCGAAATCTTCGGCGACGTGGGTTTCGCGTTCCGGCTCACCTTCCTGAACAAGTGCGATGAACTCGAACGCACGCTCGTCGCCGAATTCTATCAGCGTTGCTTTGGGCAGGAACTGCCTGAAAGCGCGGTCAACGTCGTGATGAGTTGAGGTTTGAGTTCGAACCATAAGCCATCCGGCAAGCTCGACACGCCGCAGGAGCCGTTCAAGCGCGCGTTGGCGGGTTGCATGCGCGCGCTCGCACGGACTCCCGATCTCGAGGTGACCTTCGCGCCGGAGCGACCGAACCTGATACGATCGTCCGAAGGTGCTAAGGCACGGCTTCCGGAACCGTCGCGCAAGCTTACCGCGCGCGATGCGGCTATTGTCCGCGGTCACGCCGACGCCATGGCGCTCCGACTCACCTGCCACGACAGCGACATTCATCGCCGGCTGATGCCTCAGGCCCAGAGCGCCCGGGCCTGCTTCGATGCGGTCGAACAGGCCAGGGTCGAGGCAATAGGATCGCGCCGGATGGAAGGCGTCGCCGGTAACCTTGCCGCGATGCTCGATGACCGGCTGGTCCGCGCCCGCATGCCTGAGATCACGCAGCGTGTCGAGGCGCCGCTGGAAGAAGCGCTTGCCCTCGTCGTGCGAGAACGGCTGACCGGCGCCAGGCCGCCCAAGAGCGGCGAACGTGTCGTTGATCTCTGGCGTCCGTGGATCGAGGAGCGCATCGGCCGCGATCTCGACAAGCTCGTTTCGACGATCGACAACCAGAAAGCGTTCGCGCAATTCGTCCACAAGCTGCTCGCTGCTCTCGATATGGGCGAGGAGTCGAGTTCCGAAAGCGAGGAGAACGCGGACGAGTCGCGCGATGATGCGCAGAGCGAAGGCGAGCAGGACGAGGAGCGCCAAGGCGAGGCCGAGCGCTCGGACGACGGCATGCAAAGCGAGAAGGCGGAAGCCTCGTCCGAGGAAATGGACGAGACCGCGATGGATTCGGCCGAGGCACCGAGCGGCGAAACGAACGAGGATGCCGACTACTCCGACGCCGAGCAAGCCTCCGAAGCCAAGCGAGCGCCGACGGCGGCCCGAAGCGAATACAAGGGCCCCGACTACAAGGCTTTCAGTCGCGTCAATGACGAGATCATCGCCGCAGAGGATTTGTGCGATCCTGAAGAGCTGGAGAGACTGCGCGCCTTTCTCGACAAACAGTTGCAGAACCTGTCATCGATCGTGGCGCGCCTTGCCAATCGGCTGCAACGCCGGCTGATGGCGCAGCAAAACCGGTCTTGGGAATTCGACCTCGAAGAAGGCATGCTCGACCCCTCCCGGCTGCCGCGCATCATCATTGATCCCAACCAGCCGTTGTCGTTTAAGCGTGAGAAGGACACCGATTTCCGCGATACGGTGGTAACTTTGCTGCTTGATAACTCCGGCTCGATGCGTGGTCGTCCAATAACCGTCGCGGCGACTTGCGCGGATATACTCGCACGCACTCTTGAGCGGTGCGGCGTCAAGGTCGAAATACTCGGCTTCACCACCCGTGCCTGGAAAGGTGGTCTCGCGCGCGAACATTGGCTTCAGGCCGGCAAACCGGCCTCGCCGGGGCGTCTTAACGATCTTCGTCACATCATCTACAAGTCCGCCGATGCGCCTTGGCGCAGGGCGCGCCGAAACCTCGGTCTCATGATGCGAGAGGGCCTTCTGAAGGAAAATATCGATGGTGAGGCTTTAGACTGGGCTCATAAGCGCCTGCTTGCCCGCTCAGAGCAACGCAAGATCCTGATGATGATTTCGGATGGTGCGCCGGTCGATGACTCGACGCTATCGGTCAACCCGGGCAATTACCTCGAGAGACACTTGCGTTATGTCATTGACGACATAGAGACACGATCGCCCGTCGAGCTGATCGCGATTGGCATCGGCCACGATGTGACGCGCTACTATCGCCGTGCGGTGACGATTGTGGATGCCGAGGAGCTCGGCGGCGCGATGACCGAGAAGCTCGCCGAACTCTTCAATGAGACCGCGACCGCGCCTGGAAAGGTGAAACGGCGACGATCTCTACTGCACTGACGCTCTAGTTTGCAGATAGAGCGGCACGTGTATGCTTCTCGACGAGGGCATGCCGCAGCTTCTCCATCGCGCGACTTTCGATTTGACGTACACGCTCCTTGGAAATGCCGAGTTGAGATCCCAGCTCTTCAAGTGTCATAGCTTCGTCGTTGAGGTGACGCTCGCGCAAGATATTGTACTCGCGATCGGATAGGTGGCTGAGCGCGTCACGCAGCCAACTCAGGCGGCGGTCCGTGTCGATGGCGCTGCCTACCGTTTCGTCCGGGAGAGGCTGACCATCGGCAAGAAATTCTATCCGCTCGGAAGGACCGGCCTCGCCGTCGTTAAGCGGAGCGTTCAAGGAAACGTCGGGACCCGATAACCGTGTGTCCATCATCTCAACATCCGCGCGGTTGACGCCGAGCGCTTTGGCGATTTCGCCGTAAAGGACCATCGTTCCGCCCGGCTCGCGCCCCACCGACAATTTGGCGCGGAGGCGCCGAAGGTTAAAGAAAAGCGCTTTTTGCGCCGAACTTGTACCGCCTCGTACAATTGACCAATTGCGGAGAATATAATCCTGAATAGAAGCGCGCACCCACCATGTGGCGTAAGTGGAAAACCGCACCTCACGCTCAGGATCGAAGCGCGCGGCGGCTTCGAGTAGACCGACATGGCCTTCCTGTATCAGGTCTGCGACCGATAACCCGTAGTGACGAAAGCGGACGGCTATAGATATAACCAGGCGCATGTGCGCCTCGGCGAGTTCATGCAGCGCATTCTGATCCCTACTTTCTTTCCAGCGAACCGCGAGATCATGCTCGTCGCCACGTTCCAGAAAAGGAGCGGACATCGCGGTTTTAACGAATTGCTGTCCGACGCCGATCAGCTGACCCATGATCTCTCCCGCTCACCGCCAAACGAAAGCACCGATGCTGTCGGAGCCACCCGTCCGCATGCCCGGAGGAACAGCCCTTCCCCTTGTCGGGTTCCGCAGGCGATCAGCGTCGCGCTCTGTTGGTCGACAGGTCTACTCAACCACGAGCTTGTAGCGCTCGCTCGGTTTCAAGGCGGTGTCCGTCTCGAGACCGTTGAGGAGCTCGAAAGTTTCTAGCGGTTTGTCGGGCACGATCATCTTCTTGGCCTCGGCTGCCGCGGTGTCTCCTGTCTTCGCCGTATCCAACCCGATCCGAAGCGCCTTGACCTTCTCCGCCTCGGCGGGGTCGATCCTACGGAAAGAGTCGATCGCCGCCCGGAAAGCCTTCTCGCGGGCTTCGTCCAAACCATGCGTGGCGAAGATCAGGCGGTAGACATCACCGGTTTCATACCGAATGACGGCAAGACGGAAGTTCCACTCGCCGGCTCGCGCTGTCGCGGTAACCGCCGGCATGCCGTTAACGGTTATCGGCTCTATCGAACTCTCCAGCAGACCATCAATCCATCCAGATCGGATATAAGCTGCGAGTACCGTTGCCTGAGGCAAGGCGATGCTGTCGAGACGTAGCGCCTCGGCGCCGCCCTCCTTTACGCCCAGCACGGCCTGCGTCGAATTTTCTAGCACGAAGCCGTCCGGCGCGGTGAAGGTGAAGCCGAGCTTCGGCTGCGTAAAGACATGGCCACGGATTGTGCCTTCGGATGGGTCGTCGCCAAACATCATGCCGTCGATCGCGGCAAGAAAAGCGTCTCTGTCGCGAGTGCCGATGTCGGGCGCTCCGATGCCACGCGCAACTCTGACGGCCGCCGCAACCCGTTCGGGCGTGGAGGGATGCGTCGCGAGGATGTCTGGCTTGGCGGCGGTGGCGTTCTGTCCAATCAGCGAGGCGCGCAGCAAGGTGGAGCGGCCGAGCGACGCGAGGAAGCGACTGGCACCGAAGGGGTCGTAACCGGCGGCGGCAATCGTGGCGATGCCGATCCGGTCCGCCTCGAGTTCTTGGGCGCGGGAGAAGCCAGCGATCGACAGCTTGGCAGAGGCCTCGACCTGGGCGCCGCGCTCCTTATTTTGCACAAGCTGCGCGACCTTGCTTATGACAGCGGCGCGCTTCTCCTCCTCCGCGCGGGCAACGGCGTGCCGCGCTGTGACGTGCGCTATCTCATGCGCCATTACAGCGGCGACTTCCGATCCGTCGTTGGCGAGGGCGAGGAGGCCACGGGTGACGAAGATGTCGCCGGACGGCAGCGCGAAAGCGTTGACGATCGCCGAATTGAGGATCGTGACCCTGTAGGTCTTGCCGTCGAGATCCCCAGTGGCGGTGAACTTGGTCAGAATGCCGTTGAGATATCGCTCGACCGCGGCGTCCTTATAGTCGCCGCCGAACAAAGCGACCATGCGTTTGTGCTCGGCGGACGAGGTGCTCTCAGTAATGATCTTGGGCGCCGCCGAGGCCTCGATCGGCTCGACCTTGACGCCTTGATTGTCCAGCGAAGCGCACCCGGCGAGAAGGCCAGCCAAAAGAAAGACGCAGGTTGCGAGCGAGCGCCTCGGCACAGCTAGGTCTCGTCCAGCTGTGCTCTTCTCATGCTGGAGCTGCAAGCACATCGATCAATTGGCCGGTGCGGGCGCCATCGCGGCCGGCTCGATGAGTTCGATGTCATCAACGCTCGTCAGCTCGATCTGCGGACCGAAGCGCAGATCGAGAAGGCCACGAAGCCGCAGGACATGGCCGATCAGGGATGGAAGGATCAAGCGTTTAGCCTCGAACGTCTTGATCGTACGCGGCAGGATCGTTGCGGACAACATATGAGCGTCGCGTGAGCCCTGATCAGTCGAAGCAAACCTGAGTTTCGTACGATAGGGTCCAGGCACGACCGAGGTCAGACGACCTTCAGCCAATACAATCGTGCCAGATCGCTCGGAGAAGGCGGTCTGATCATCAACGGCGAGCACGCCATAGTATGAATCGGCCCATAAACCAAGCTTTGCATCGCGCGCGGCGGTCTCCGCGGAGATCAATGTGTCGCGACAAACGTGAGCGGACGGTTCGGCCAGATAGCGGCCAAGACCCGAGTTGATTGCACGGGCCGCAAGCATCTCGCCGCGTCCGCCATTGGCCGGGTCGGAGATGAAGGCCATCGCGACGACACGTTTCCAGCGATCGGGCTTCGTCGAAAAAGCGTGTATTACCACACCATGACCCAGGACTAGCTTTGCCAAGGCGACACGCGATGTCTCGCCTAGATCGGGATCGCTCGGGGTCTGTCCCGCTGGATCGAAGCCGGCAAGCCGGATCAGCCGGCCATCGGCAAGCCTTAGCTCAAGCCGCGGCTCGATCGCGACCACCTCGACCTTTTCTTCGCCCCGATCAGGACAAGTTTCTCCGTGAGCTTTTGTGCCAGCCAGCAGGAAGAAAGCCAGAAAGGCGCGGGAGTTCAGGCTTGTAAGCACCCGATCGCTGGTCACGACCCTTACCCCGCTTTCGCCGCACATCATTCGTGCAACGATAACGTAGAGTTGAGCCAGGACCTACGATGACCTCTCAACCGTTAAAACGATCGTAGTATATCGTTGCTTTATACGTGCCCCTGGCGCGAGTCATTGAAGGGCGTCAGTCGTGCCGTTTCTCGCTTTAACCGGCGCTCCGTTCCTCGAAGCGGGTGTCAAACTGAACGTCATGGCGACGCCTCAGTCTGTTGGCGTCGCTCTCGCGAGTTTTAAGGTCGGCGAGCGGATTACCATACGCTTCGGGCATTGCTGCCCGGACATAGCGGAAGCCGAGATCACAAGCGTGGGAATCGACCACGCGGTTCTTGCGCTCGGATCGACGGAGTGGATCCTCGATCTCGGCCCGATTGACAGCGGAGTTTCAGTCCCGGGCATCGTCAGCAAGGACTGGTTCGTGCGTGCGCCCGGCAAGCCGACAAGGGTGTCTGTCGGCATTTAGCAAGGTGATTGAGGCGCGACGAACCTATATCAATGGCTACAACTGCAGCCGCCGTAGCCGAAGCTGCTCGCGTGGCCGAAACCGGCCGTAGCGTAACCGGTCCCGTACCGATAGAATGGCATATCGCCTTTGGTACCGTAGCCCGTCACCAGAGGGTCGGCATAGCCAGCGCTGTAATTAGAATTTTCCAGGCCGGCGCCACCATTGTTGTAGCCGCCGAAGCTGGAACCGTAACCGCCATCACTGTAGCCGTCGTACGCATTGCCGATTCCGTCACCGATTCCAAACGCGGCAACGCGGTCGCCGACATTTCGGCCATACCCGTGCCTGAACTCGCGGCCTACTCCATAGCCGTAGCGCGTCCGAGCAAAGCTGCGGCCGCCGAAGCCCCGGCTGGCTGGTCCTCTATAGCCGCCACGCTGGAGGCCCGCTCCGGTGTCGATGTGAGGTGAGCCGGCATAGACCCGCGGCGTGTACCGCGCGCTTGTCATGATATGCATCGCGCCGCCACCGGAGCTGCGAGCCGCGAAGCTCCCGCCGTAACGCTGCCCGCCATAGCCGCCGCCGTTGCCTCGGTTGCTGACGACGTGCGGTGCGCCGCCCCCGATCCGTGCGGCGCTCCCTCCGACGGCGCCGCGTCCGCCGCCATGCGGGCTGGCTGATGCCGGGAGGATCATCATGCCAACAAGCGCGAACATGAGAGAGGTCGCTGTAAGACCATAGGACAGGTGCTTCATTCTAAACTCCGTTACGCATCACGCTGGTGCCCCTCGAGGCGGCGCTGTGGGATCGCCGCTTCAAACTGGGACAAAGTTCCTCGAACCATTGGATCTCTGCAAAAGTCTGCCCGCTCCGCAGCCCTGGCCTCATGAGATCTGAGGCGCGGTGCCAGCATCGAGATGCTCTTGCAGTCTCGAAATACCGGCATTATGGGATCGGCGCCGAAGCGAATGGGTCGTTCAGTCGGGCACTTACCACCCTATGCACTTCGGGACGCGAGTTGTGACGTGGTCGTCTCGTCAACAAGGGTCACCAAGAATGGACATCGTCTAGCCGAAAAGGCGCAGGTCTCATGTCTCGTACCATCTTGCTGAAGACCACCCACTCGCTTGGGATTGAAGCAGCGAAGCGACGCATTACGGACCGCTTCGACTCCGCGACCGACAGCTGGATTGGAACTGTAGGTTCGGCGACCATGACCTGGATCGGCGACACCGCGCATCTGAAAGCGAGAGCGTTGGCGCAGACCGTGACAGGCACGATCGCGGTCGCGGAGCATGAAATTACGATTGCGATCGGCTTGCCGTTGATCATCGCGCCCTTCGGGGGTGCCATCGAAGCCTTCCTAAAGAGCAACGCCGATGCGTTACGTCCCTGACCTCGTTGGGATCTGAGACTCGATTTGGCTCGATTTGTATTCTTGTGCGTGCCCTCGATCGGTCACATCAACCCGATGGTCGCGCTGGCCAGGGAGCTCACGAAACGCGGCCATTCGACGACGTTCGCGCACCACACCGACTTCGCGCCTCTAATTGCCCGTCCAGACCTGGAATACATACCGCTGCGCAGCGAAACATACCCGGCCGAGACGTTCAAAAACCTCCTACTCCGAATTGACCAGGTGAGAGGGCTCCGCGGCATGCGGGCTCTGGTCGATGAGTTCGCGCGGAGCACGGCAATGCTATGCGAGATGTTGCCAGACGTGCTGCGCGAAATCCTTGCGGATCTTATCATCGGCGACTGGGTCGAACCTGCCGCCGGGCTGGTCGCGCGCCGCATGAGCATCCCTCACATCTCGGTCGCGGCGGCTCTGCCGTTGAACTTCGAACCGGATGTGCCGCCGCCATTTTTCGGGTCGGCATACGGCCGAAGGTTTTGGCACCGCTATCGCAACATCGCCGTGCAGTATGGATCGGAGGCTGTGCAGGCGCCGCTGCGCGAGGTGATCCGATCCTTTGCCGAACGATGGGGGCTGGGCCCACTGTCGCGTATGGAGCAATGCGCTTCGGGCTATGCGCAAATCGCGCAGATCACCTCCGCCTTGGATTATCCGCGACGCTCGCTCATCGGGTGCTTCCATTACTGTGGGCCTCTACGCGGGACGGGTGGTCACCCTTCTCAGGGCACGCTTCAGAAGACGTCGAAACGCGCCTTCGCTTCGCTCGGATCTCTGCAAGGGCATCGCATGGATATATTCGAGCGCATCGCGGACGCCGCGGTCGGCTGTGATCTCGAACTGACGATCGCGCATGGCGGACGTCTAGATCGTGCTCAGATCGCGCGGCTATCCGCAAAAGGCGCGGACGTACGCGATTTCGTCTCTTACGACGATGTGTTTCGGCAAACCGATCTCGCGATCCTGCACGGGGGAATGAACGGTGTCTTAGATGCGCTCGCCAACGGCGTGCCGATCGTCGCGATGCCGCTGGCTTTCGAGCAGCCTGCGATCGCCACTCGCGTTCGCCGCGCCGGTGCTGGCCTCGTGTGTAGTCCTCGTGCCTCGCGTCGGCAGATTGCGAGGGCGATCCAGAATGTGCGTCTAAACCCGTGTTTCACTGAAGCGGCTCAGCTGGTCGCCAGCGAGATCCGCGCAGCTGGAGGTTGCGGTCGTGCCGCCGACATCGTCGAATACGTTGCCAGAACGGGAAGACCATTGCTGCGCGCTGACGCCATCGTCTGACCTCGCTTTTCTTTATGCGCTTCCGATCGGGCTAGCCGGACGTGACCACGCCTCTGTGTCTCGTGATGAAGTCATCCACGGAGAGCGCCATCAAGAAAGGTATTTCATCGCCGATCTTCTCGTCCGGCCAGTCCCACCAAGCCATGGCAAGAAGGTCTTCGATCTGCCGCTCCGAACAGCGATAGCGTACCAACCGCGCGGGATTGCCAGCAACGATCGCGTAGGGCTCCACGCTCTTCGTCACGACGCTGTTCGCCGCGACCACGGCTCCAGATCCGATCGTGACGCCCGACAAGACAGTACAATGGGCACCGAGCCATATATCCGACCCTAGATGAATGCCGCCGCGGTCCTCGTGATCATCGGGACCGGAAGCGGCTTTCGGCCAGAATTGGCTGAGAGTACGGAAGGGGAACGTGCTGACCTGATCCGTCCTGTGGTTGCCCAAAATCAACGAGGTTCCCGCCGCGATAGAGCAGAAGCGCCCGATCGTAAGGTCACCATGTTGATCATCGAAGACGAACGGAGCGCCATAGGTGTGCGCGCCGACGGTCCAGCCGAACTTCTCGATCTCTTCCTGAAGACACAGTCTTGTTTCAAGAGGAAAATTCACGCTGATCTCCAGAGATGAAAGGCAATCTGTTCGCTATTTACGAAGGACATCGCGTCGATCTCATCGCAAACCGAGGGATCAGCAACGTGCTTGAGCGTGGTTCGGAAGCCTTGTGACAAAGCTGCGCATGTCGTAACGAGCCTAATGGTTTACCTGCCACGGAACACCTTTATCTGGCTGCGATCGCGAGCCCTCAAGATGGCGCCGAGTGGTCGGGCGACACCCATAATCCGCGGCGGCGCACCCGCACTGAATATCCGATCTTTATCGCTCCGGCAGCGATGAACTTCGCCTGCATAAGTCTGCCATTTCCTGGTCACATCAATCCGATGGCCGCCTTAGCACGTGAACTCGTGCGTCGAGGGCATACGGCGACCTTCTTCCACTACCCGGATGTCGGAGCCGCGGTCCGGAAATTGGACGTCACGTTCGTACCCTTGCAAAGCGTGTCCTTTCCCGCTGAAAGCATGTCGCGAGCGATGCGCGACGCTGGAAACGGAACCGTATGGAGTGGATATCGCCGTCTTATTGGACGGATGGCGAACGCTACGGCAATGCTTTGTGAGGAGTTGCCGCGAGCCATCGAGGGGCATTCGATCGATATGATCCTGAGCGATCAGCTCGAAGCGGCCGGCGGCCTTGTGGCCTACCACATGCACATTCCTCATATCTCCGTAGCGGCCGCGCTTCCCATCAACTGGGAAAGAGGCATCCCCGCTCCTTTCGTCGGTTGGAAATATGGGGAGAAATCATGGCATCGGCGGCGAAATAGCGCCAGCGCTTACGGCGTCAGGGTTACGTTGGCCCCAATATCGGACGTCATCGAAAAAGCCGCCAATCGATGGCAACTCACCCAAGGCAATCAAGTCGAAAACTACCTCTCAGGGTACGCACAAATCAGCCAGTTGACCCCCGGCCTCGATTTTCCGCGCCGGCAGCTGACGGAATGTTTCCATTATTGCGGGCCGCTTCGTGACCCGGGTAGCGCCTCGAGATCCGTGGCTGCACCGGGACGCCAGAAGCGGGCCTTCGCTTCGCTCGGAACATTGCAGGGCCATCGCGCGCGGCTGTTCACTCAGATCGCGCGTGCTGCCGCCAAACGCGGGCTTCACCTGACGATCGCGCATGGGAATGGTCTCACGAACACCGACGCGGAGAGGCTGTCGCGCACCGCGGATGTCCATGCTTTCGTCGCACAGGATCAAATCATGGCCGCAACGGACGTTGCCATTCTGCACGGAGGTCTCAACACAGTGCTGGACGCGCTGGCTCAAGGCGTCCCTATCGTCCTGATCCCTCTAGCGTTCGAGCAAGGCGCCATAGCGGCTCGAGTGGAGCGGTCTGGAGCTGGACGGATCTGTCGATCACGTCTCTTTCGCCAGCATAAGATTTCAGCTCTGATCGCCGAAGTCCGCGACGACCCGGCGTACACGCAGGCCGCGGTGAAACTCCAGATGGAAATTCGCTCCGCTGGCGGCGTGATCAAGGCCGCCGACATCGTGGAGCACGTCTCGACTACGGGTCGCCCTTGCATCAACGACGCGATCGTCAAGAGCAATAATCAGCAAATATGATTGGAGAACCGCGATCACGCCGCGACACCTCGTTCGAGACCGCTTGCGATGGCCATCGATGAGATCGGCCGGCGCGAGCTTATAATTTTCGAGGATCGCCGACTTGCATGACAGACGTAAGTGAACACAAGCGTCCTTGATGGAGAACTCAGCCTATGTTCCGCCGTTTCCGCCGCGCCCGCTCGTGGCAGCTAAAGGCTGGCGTCTGATCACGACCGCGCGCCGCAATATGCTCGCGATTTGGCCAGACCACACCTACGAGAGCGGCTCGTTCTCCTACAAGGTGCTACGGCGTCGGGTGCATGTTGTTTCAACCCCAGACGTCGTCCGCGAGGTCTTCGTCGACAAAGCAGCCGTCGTCGAGCGGAAATCGCTTCAGCAGCGTCACGCCCTCGCACCGCTGGTAGGTGACGGCCTAATCATAAGCGACGGTGATGTCTGGCGTTCGCGGCGCCGTATCATCGCGCCCATCACCCATATCTCGAGGCTGCCCCAATTTGCGCCGGCGATGGTGTCGTGCGCCACCCGGCTCTCGCAGGCGTGGTCCGCCTTGCCCGAGGGCGCGGAAGTCGACGTTTTATCGGAGATGGCGCATCTTACCGCCGGGATCATCATCGACGCCATCTTCGGACCGACCGTCAACGTAGCGGCGGCCAAGCGCATCGTCGCGGCGTTCAGCGTCTATCAGTCGCTGATCAGCCAGGTCGATGTCCTGTCCTTTCTCGGTCTTCCAGATGTCCTGCCGAGATTGCAGGGCGTGCGCGTACTAATGGCCGCGCGCCACATAAAACGTAATCTCGACGCGCTTATCGATGAGGTGCTTTCCTCTGACTCGGAGGAGATATCGCTTCTGCGCCGCATGGCGGCGGCGACCGAGGACGGCAGGCCGGCGCTGGACCGAAACGCGTTCCGCAACGAGGCGGCCGTCATGTTTCTGGCCGGGCATGAGACGACAGCCAACACACTTGCTTGGGCGTTCTTCATTCTATCGCAGGACGCCAGCAGCGAAGCGCGGCTGCATGCCGAGATCGATGCCGTGCTTGGCGAGAATCCCGCTCGCTTCGAGGATCTCGAGCGCCTGCCGTTCACCCGCGCGGTAATTCAGGAGACGCTTCGCCTCTATCCGCCCGTACCGATCCAGGCTCGCACGGCGGCAATGGACTTCGCGATCGGGCAGACTCCCGTCAAAGCGGGCGATCTCATCATGTTGAACGCATGGCTTCTTCACCGCAATCGAAACGTCTGGAGCGATCCCGACGCCTTTTCGCCCGATCGCTTCATGCCGGGCGGGTCCGGCGCACCGTCGCGCTACGCCTATGTGCCTTTCAGCATCGGGCCGCGCACCTGCACGGGCGCCGCCTTCGGCCAGACGGAGGCAATCTTGTGCCTCGCGACGCTCGCGCGACGGTTTCGCCCAAGGCTTCGGAAAGGATGGACAGTCGATGCCACCTGCCGGCTCAGCCTACGACCCGGCGAGAAGCTCCCGATGTCGCTGGAGCGAAGATCCGGAGCTTAAGCATCAAGTTGCGGTTTCCGCACTTCGCCCGTGACGCGAGCAGAGAGGCCAGCGCGACGTATGCCAAGTCGCCGACGCGTATTCTGTTGCAACGGGCCCTCCGACATGTCCAGTGAGGCCACGCTCGATGTGACGTGATCCTATGCCGCCGCTAGTTCAGCCGCGATCGCCGTGAACGGAGCGAGCGCTCGCCACGTGCTCCTTGGAAGTGGCGCCGGCGGCGTCTACTTCGCGCAAGGTTACGCCGTAGCCCCAAAGATCGGCCAGGTGCTGCAGCACCTCTTTCGTCGCACGCTCGTCGAGCGGCATGCCGTTGAGCATCGTGTGCTGGAGCATGAGGCGACGGTCGCCCGCCAGGTCGACATCGACGACCTGAATGTCGGCATCCAGCGTCGCGATATCGTACTGACGCGAAAGCGCGCGTCGGATCTGCCGGTAGCCGCGCTCGTCGTGTATCGATTGCACCTTCAGGTCCGTGGCGGTTTGGCCCTCGTCGCGGATTTGAAACAGGCGCCAGCGCCGCATTAGGTGAGGGCTTAAAAACTGCGAGACGAAACTCTCGTCGCGGTAATTGGCCCAAACATGCCTAAGGACGCCGATCGGATCGCCTACGCCGGCGAGATCGGGAAACCACTCGCGATCCTCCTGCTGCGGTTCGATCACGATGCGCTCGATGTCCTGCATCATGGCGAAACCGAGGGCATAGGGATTGAAGCCGTTGTAGCGCGGATCGTCGAAATTCGGCTGCGTCACGACATTCGTGTGAGACGTCAGGAACTCGAGGAATGAACCGTCGCTGATCTGACCCGTCTCGTGGAGACGGGTCATGATCGCGTAATGGCAATAGGTGGCACAGCCCTCGTTCATCAACTTGGTCTGGCCCTGAGGATAGAAGTATTGCGAGATCAGCCGGACAATGCGGATGATCTCGCGCTGCCAAGGCCGCAATCGCGGCGCCGTCTTCTCGAGGAAATAAAGTATGTTTTCCTGCGGCAGCTCCAAGAGGGCGCGGCGCTTGGCATCATGGTCGGCACCGAGCTTGGCTTTCTCCTTGCCCGGAACGGTGCGCCACAAATCGTTGAACATGGCCTCGCCATGCTGGCGCCGTTCGCGCTCGCGCCGCTCTTCCGACATGAGGTCAGGTTTGCGCTTGCGCGGATACCGATGGACGCCATGGCTCATCAGGCTGTGGGCCGCATCAAGCAACCGTTCCACCGCCGCTTGGCCGTAACGCTCCTCGCAACTGGCGATGTAACCTTTGGCGAAGTCCAGGTACTGGAGGATGCCGTCGGCATCGGTCCACTGCTTGAAAAGGTAGTTGTTCTTGAAAAAATGATTGTGACCGAACGCGGCGTGCGCGATCACCAGGGTCTGCATCGTGGCGGTGTTTTCCTCCATGATGTAGCTGATGCACGGATTCGAGTTGATGACGATCTCATAGGCGAGTCCGCGCATGCCCTTGCGATAGTGCGTTTCGTGGGTTGCGAACGACTTTCCGAACGACCAGTGATTGTAGTAGAGCGGCATGCCAACAGATGAATACGCGTCCAGCATCTGCTCGGCCGTAATAACCTCTATCTGATTGGGATAAGTATCGAGCCCAAGCTCGCTGTGCGCGACCGCTTCGCACGAATCATGGATCCGCTGAATGAGCTGGTGATCCCAGTCGGCGCCGGTGAACAGCAGATCGTGTCCCCTCGTCGCGGTCATGCAGATCCTTGCTTGGCACCGGAAGTCGTGCTTGACCCAGTCGCGCCCTGTGTCTTTCGCTCGAAGAGTTCGCGAAATACCGGGTAGATTTCGTTGCGGTGCGTGACCCTGCGCATCGCGAAGTCGGCGCCACGCTCGCGTACCATCTCGTACGTCCGCCACAGATCTGTGCCGCGCTGGACGAAGCCGGCCGAGGCGCGATCGTTCTCAGGGCCGACTTCCAGGTAGGCGAAATACTGGCAAAGCGGGAGAATACCTTCCTTTAGTAGAACCGCCGTCTTCTCACCATCACGCGAACTGTTGTCGCCGTCGGATGCCTGTGCCGCATAGATGTTCCAATCCTCGCGTGGATAGCGTTGGCCGGCAATGCGGATCATCTCCTCAAGCGCGCTGGAGACCAGCGTGCCACCGGTTTCGGGAGAGTGGAAGAACGTGTCTTCGTCGACCTCCTCCGCTTCGTGGGTGTGGCGAATGAAGACGATATCGACATGACGGTATCGCCGCTTGAGGAAGATGTAGAGCAGCGCGAAGAACCGTTTGGCAACGTCCTTCATGTGCTCGGACATCGATGCGGACGTATCCATCAGGCAGAACATGACGGCCTGCGCGACCGGCTTTGGTACAGGCTGGAAGCGGCGGAAGCGGATGTCGATTGGATCGATGAAGGGCACCCGCTTGCCGCGTCTGACCAGCAAATCCCGCTTGGCTTTCAGCTCGACGAGTTCGTCCTCGTGCGCGGCCTGTCGTTCCAACGCTAGGATTTCGATCTCGACAGCCGCGATCTCCTCCGCCGTGGGACGCCGCAGCGCAATGCGCCGCGACATGCTGTTGCGCATCGTCCGCGTAAGCGAGAGATTTGCCGGTGAACCAGAGGTCGAATAGCCGGCGCGTTGCATGCTGAAGTTCTCTGTCTTCGCAAGGCTCGTCTTCGCCAAGTCCGGAAGTTCGAGGTCTTCAAAGAAGAGATCGAGGTACTCGTCCTGGGAAAGCGCGAAGCGGAAATCATCTTCGCTTTGCCCATCCGCGCCGCCGTCGCCATTGCCACCGCCCGCGCCGCCTCCGGACTTGTCCTTGGGTATCTTATCGCCCTGAAGGTACTTCTTATTGCCCGGCAGAAGGCCTTCGCGCGTGCCGCCCGACGAAGCGCGGTGTAGCCGCGGCTCGCTGAGACCATCGATCGGGATCGTCACCTCGCCGCCCTGATCGAAATCGCGCAGATTGCGACCGCCTGAGTTCGTGCGCACCGCCTGCTTCACCAGCGCCTTCGCACGACGAAGGAAACGCTGTCGGTTCGCCAAGCTCTTGCCGCTCGAGTTCAGACGCCGATCAATGAGGTTCATGGCTTCACGCTGATGAGGATCATCCCGATTTTTTCGCCCTCATATACCATTCGACAAGCCGCCTGACCTGTCGCTCGGTATACCCTCGCGACATCATCCGTTCGACGAACTCCGTATGCTTCTTCTCCGTCTCGCTATCGCGTTTGGAGGTAAAGCTTATCACCGGCAGCAGGTCTTCGACCTGGCTAAACATGCGCCGCTCGATGACCTCACGAACTTTCTCGTAGCTTGTCCAGGCCGGGTTCTTGCCGGCGTTCTGGGCGCGCGCGCGCAGGGAGAACTTGACCACCTCGTTGCGGAAGTCCTTCGGGTTGGCGATGCCAGCCGGCTTCTCTATCTTGGTAAGTTCCTGGTTTAGAAGCTCGCGATTGAGCAACTGCCCGGTGTCTGGATCCTTGAAGTCCTGATCCTCAATCCAGGCGTCGGCGTAATCGACGTAACGATCGAACATGTTCTGTCCGTAATCTTGGTAGGACTCCAGATACGCTTTCTGGACCTCGTGGCCGATGAACTCGGCGTAGCGCGGTGCGAGTTCGGCCTTGATGAATTCAAGATACCGCTTCTCGACATCCGCGCCCATCTGCTCGCGCTTGATTGATTGTTCCAGCACGTACATCAGGTGGACCGGATCGGCGACGACTTCCAGCGTGTCGTGGTTGAACGTCGCCGCCAGCACCTTGAAGGCGAAACGCGTGGAAACGCCGTCCATGCCCTCGTCGACGCCGGCGGCGTCCTTGTACTCCTGCATGGAACGGGCGCGCGGATCGACCTCACGCAGGCTTTCACCGTCGTAGACCCGCATCTTCGCGAAAAGATTGGAGTTCTCGTGTTCGCGCAGGCGCGAAAGCACCGAAAAGCGCGAAAGCATCTCGAGGGTGCCGGGGGCGCATGGCGCGCCCGACAGCTCCGACGAACTGATCAGCTTGCCGTAGATGAATTCCTCCTCCGTCGCGCGGAGGCAATAGGGCACCTTGATCACGTAGATGCGGTCGATGAAGGCTTCGTTGTTCTTGTTCGAGCGGAAGGCCTGCCATTCCGATTCATTAGAGTGGGCCAGGATGATGCCGGTGAAAGGAATCGCTCCGATGTTCTCGGTGCCGACGTAATTGCCTTCCTGCGTAGCGGTGAGCAGCGGGTGCAGCATCTTGATCGGTGCCTTGAACATCTCGACGAACTCGAGCATGCCCTGGTTCGCGCGGTTGAGGCCGCCCGAATAGCTGTAGGCGTCGGGATCGTTCTGGGAGAGAGTCTCCAGCCTGCGGATGTCGACCTTGCCGACAAGGGAGGAGATGTCCTGGTTGTTCTCGTCGCCGGGCTCTGTCTTTGAAACGCCAATCTGCCGCAGTCGCGACGGGTTGAGCTTGACCACCGTGAACTTGCTCGGATCGCCATGAAACTCGTCAAGCCGCTTGATGGCCCACGGGCTCATCAGCCCGGTCAAGCGCCGTCTTGGGATATTGTAGCGCTCTTCCAGCTGAGCGCCCATTTGCTCGGGATCGAACAGTCCAAGCGGACTTTCGAAAACAGGGCTGATCTCCTCGCCGGCTTTCAGCGCGTAAATGGGAAAGCGCTCCATCAGCGCCTTCAGCCGCTCGGCAAGCGAGGATTTGCCGCCACCCACAGGGCCGAGCAGGTAGAGAATCTGCTTACGCTCTTCCAGTCCTTGCGCGGCGTGGCGGAAGAAGCTGACGATCCGCTCGACAGTCTCCTCCATGCCGTAGAAATCGGAGAAGGCGGGATAAGTCCTGATCGTGCGATTCATGAAGATGCGGCCGAAGCGGGCATCCTTCGCGGTGTCGACCATGGTCGGCTCGCCGATCGCCGCCAGAATGCGCTCCGGCGCTCCAGCATACATCATGGGATCGGTGCGGCAGCCCGTCAGATATTGGGTAAGCGACATCTCGGTCGCTCGGCGAGAATCGTAGGTTCGCGTGAACGCGTCGAAGAGATCATCCATGTGGCGACCGGGTCCTTCCGTCAGATCGAAACGCAACGATAGGTCTTTGGGCTTGGCAGTACCTCGAGTTCGATTCCGCGATTCTTGCAGGGTCTGTGCCTTGATGATGGTCGCATGTTTAATCGGCGCAAGCGCGATCTCGTGCGTCTCTTTAGCATTTGGCGCGACTGCACCATCTGAGTGACACTCTTGGCACTGGCCCCCCGGCACGTTTCGTCTCTGGGCTTAGCATTGCTGCCGCGCCTCAGACTGGACGATGCTGACGGAGCCTTCGCGTGAGAGCTTTGGCCCCTGCCGCAACGGCCACGTTCCGCGTTTGGCGAAAGCCGTGCGAGACGGAGTGAGACGCGACTCGATTGTCTTGCCCAGACAACCACCGCTAAAGCCTATCTTAAGTTATAAGATCGTAGCAACCGCCAGGTGAACCTCAGGTGAGCGGCGACGGGCTGCCGCATTGCTTTGCTGAACGCGAAAGTATCTCGGCTGAACGCGAAAGTATCTCGACGATGAGGATCGCGATCGTTGGCGCCGGCATTGCGGGCTTGGCGTGCGCGGGCGCTCTGGACGCTGGATCAGACGAGATTATCCTTTTCGACAAGGGCGCGCGGCCCGGCGGCCGTCTTTCGACGAGCGTGCTTTCGACCTCGGCTGGCGACGCCAGCTTCGATTATGGCACGCGCTCTTTCTCCGCTTGGGATCCCACGTTCCGCGAGAGGATCGCGCGATGGCTGCTCGACGGCGTGGTCGCTCGTTGGCCTGCGGCCGAAGACGGGGCCTGGGTCGGCGTGCCCGGCATGAGCGCACCGATCGCCGACATGGCCCGGACCCTCACCGTACGCTGGGCAACGAGAGTCGACGCTTTCGTTCGGTGCGACGGGCGCTGGCGCCTGACCGGCGAAGGCTTGCTCGACGAGGTCTTCGACAGGGTCGCCGTGGCGGTTCCGGCCGAACAGGTCGGCGCCCTGGTCAAACCGTTCGACGCGGCGCTGGCGAAGAGGGCCGAGACAACACGATCTCAGCCCTGCTGGTCGTTGATGGCGGCTTTCGCCGCGAGACTGCCCATCGCGGCCGACATCATCGAGAGTCAAGGGAGCATCGGCTCGGCTGTGCGAAACTCTTCCAAGCCGGGCCGGTCGGGTCCCGAAGCCTGGGTGATCCAGGCTTCGGCCGAATGGTCGAACCGCCATATCGAGGCGGATGCCGGCGCGGTCTCGACAGCCCTGCTGGCCGAGTTCGCGCGTCTCACGCGCACGCCTCTTCCAGTTCCGCTCCTGACACGCGCGCACCGCTGGCGCTACGCCACGTCGGGTTCCTCCGGCGAAGGCTTCCTTTGGAACGAGTCGATCGGCCTTGGCGTGTGCGGCGACTGGCTGATCGGGCCCAATGTCGAGAGCGCCTGGCTTTCCGGAACCGCGCTCGGTCGAGAGATGCGCCTGCGGCAGGTCGAGCGCTGGGTTTGAGCGCCGCTCAGGCCGCCTTCGGCTGCAGCCCCGCGGCGACCGTGTAGGTCGCCCGCGTCTTGCTCCGGATCTCGTCGAGCGAGACGCCGTCGGCCAATTCCACCAGCACCATGTGACCCTCGATCTTGTCGATCTCGAAGACGCCAAGATCAGAGATCACCATGTCGATCACGCCGGAGCCGGTCAGCGGCAGGGTGCAGCGGTGCAACAGCTTCGGCTCGCCTTTGGCGGTATGCTCCATAACGACGACGACGCGTTTGACGCCGGCGACCAGGTCCATCGCGCCGCCCATGCCTTTGACCATCTTGCCGGGGATCATCCAGTTGGCGAGGTCGCCGTTCTCCGCAACCTCCATCGCGCCGAGGATGGCGAGGTCGATGTGTCCGCCGCGGATCATCGCGAAGCTGTCGGCCGAGGAGAAGAAGCTCGTCGAGGGCAGTTCCGTCACCGTCTGCTTACCGGCGTTGATGAGATCGGGATCCTCCTCGCCCTCGTAAGGGAATGGCCCCATGCCGAGCATGCCGTTCTCGCTCTGCAGCTGCACGTCCATGCCGTCCGGAATAAAGTTCGAGACCAGCGTCGGAATGCCGATGCCGAGGTTCACGTAGAAGCCGTCTCTGAGTTCCTTGGCGGCGCGCGCCGCCATCTGATCGCGAGTCCAGGGCATTTCGACCTCTCGTAGGCTTGATCCCGGTGGCCCTCGCCACCGCATCGAACACGTTGGTTGATGGCGCGGCGCTCGCCGCGATCGCGCACATGCTTTTTTGCGTCACGATGCGTCCCCGTTCCCAGCGTCCGCAAGGTCGATGGAGCACGCGGCGGCAAGGACGATCGTCTCCTAGGCCGCCTTTGGCCGGGTGGTGCGCTTCTCGATCGGCTTGTAAAAACCAGGGACATGGACGATGCGGTGCACGTAAATGCCCGGCAGGTGGATCGCGTCGCCGGCGATTTCGCCGTTCTCGACGAGATGCTCGACCTGGACCACGGTCGTCTCGCCCGCCGTCGCCATGACGGGGTTGAAGTTGCGGGCGGTCTTGCGGAACTGGAGGTTGCCCTCCTTATCGGCCTTCCAGGCGTGGATCAGCGAGACGTCGGCGCGCAGCCAGCTCTCCATGATGTAGGTGTCGCCCTCGAACTCGCGCGTCTCCTTGCCCTCGGCGACCTTGGTGCCGACGCCGGTCTTGACGAAGAAGGCGGGGATGCCGGCACCGCCGGCGCGCATGCGCTCGGCCAGCGTGCCTTGAGGGTTGAACTCGAGTTCTAGCGCGCCGGAGAGGTAGAGCTGGGCGAAAAGCTTGTTCTCGCCCACGTAGGAGGCGATCATCTTCTTGATCTGCCTGCTCTCGAGCAATATGCCGAGGCCCGCCCCGTCGATCCCGGCGTTGTTGGAGATGCAGGTCAGATCCCTGACGCCGGTATCCCGCACCGCCTCGATGAGCACCTGTGGCGAGCCGCAGAGGCCGAAGCCGCCGGCCATGACGGTCATGCCGTCCTTCATGACGTCGGCGAGCGCCGTTCTCGCGTCGGGATAGACCTTGTTCATCGAGCGCCGATCTCAGAGCGGGAGAGCGGGCCGCCGGCCGGCCCTTCTCTCGCTTGGTACGGCGGGGTCAAACGCTTTGCAAGATCATCCAACGCCTGATCGGGGCGCAACTTGGGCTTACATCGCCACGGCGTCGTAGCCTGCCTGATCGAGCGCGCCGATGATCGCCGCCGGATCGGCTTTCGATGTCACCTCGACCGTTTTGGCGCCGAGATCGCATGTCACCTTCGCGTCGCTATCGAGCGCCTTGACGCTCTTCTCGATGGTTGCCACGCAATGTCCGCAACTCATGTCATCGACCTTGTAAAGCGACATCGAACACTCCAGGCTGCGGCCTCAAAAGAGGGGCCTCGATTCCAGCGTGACCGTATAGTCGCGCTTGCCGCCTGGCGGCGGCGGCGGAAAGGGACCGGCTCGCTTTACGACCGCGAGTGCCTCTTCGTCGAGGAGCGGATCGCCGCTGACCCTCGTCAGGCTCTCCCTGACGATCTCGCCGGAATCGCCGAGCACGAAATTGATCGTCGCGTAGGCATCGGCGCCGGGATGGGGATCGCGATGCAGCGCTTTCGTTAGACGGCTCATCACGATCTGGCCGTATGAGACGAGATCGGTCCCATCGGCCGTCTCGCCCGGCATCGCGATCGGGTCCAGGCTTTGCGGGCCGAGCAGATCCTTCATTCGCTCCGCCGTGGTCTCGGGCTTCTTCGGTTCGGGCGGTTTGGGCGGCTGAGGCTTCTCCGCCTTCGGGGCGGGCTTGCGCGGTTCCGGGGCCTTCTGTTGCTCGGGCGGCTTGGGCGCTTTTTTATGCTGCGGCGGTGGTTGCTGCGGCGGCTTCTTAGCTTCCTTTTTCTCCACCTTCGGCGGCTCGGGCGGCAATTGCACGAGCTCGACGGGTATCTCCTGGGAACCTCGCGGCGGGGCATCGCGCCATAGCAAGGGCGCTAGAACGAGCGCGTGCAACACGAGGGAGGCGATGATGATCGGCAAGATACGATCGCGCTTGATTGCGAAGCGCGGAAGCAGACGAGACGACGTGTCCCGCGCCTCTTCGCTCACAAGGAGGGTCACCGCGCGCGCTCGACGACAAAATTGACATCGGCGTCAAAGCTGAGCTGCGCGCCTTGCGGCGGCGGTGGAAACGGCGCGGCCTTGCGCACGATCGCGACCGCCTCCGCATCAAGCGATGCGACGCCGCTCCTGTGTACGATCTCAACCTCGAGCAGCTTGCCCCTCTCGTCGATCGAGAAATGCACGCCGGCGCTGCCGGGCAATCCCTGTCTTTGGCCGATCTCCTTGGCTTTGGCGAGCTGGCTGAAAACGATCTGCTGGTAGCTCACCGCCTCGTCGGCGTCGTCCGCCGTGGCCGGAAGCGCCACCGCCTGAAACGAATCCGGCAGCGGACCGAAACCTGTATTTGCCTGTGCCCCGGGCGCGCGCGTCTGTGCCGGCGTTGCCCCCTCCGCCTCGGCGGCGCGTTCCGCCTGCAAAGCCGCTTGCTCGGCCTTCAACGCCGCCAGCTCGCTCTCGAGCGTCCTCTGCTCGTCAGCCGCGGGCGTCGGCGCGGCGGCCTTCGCCGTATCGCGCTTCGCCTCGTCCGGCTTCGCGGGCGAGTCCTTGGCAGGCTTTGACTTGGCGGGCTCTGTCTTAGTAGCCTCTGATTTGGCGGGCTCCGTCTTAGTAGCCTCTGATTTGGCGGGCTCCGTCTTCGCCAGCTCTTCCGGGGGCGACGGGGGTTTGGCGTCCTCAATCTTGGGCGGATCCGACTTGGCGTCCATCTTCGTCGATGCCTTGGGCGCCAGCGCCGGCTTCAGCTCGGGCGCCTTCGTCCGGGCTTCGGGCTTCGGTTGGGGCACCTCGTGGACGATCTCGACGGCGATATCCTGTGGCGGAGCCGACACGGCCGGGCCGCCCATGACGGCGGTGCCGACGATGACGACGTGCAACGCCACCGAGGCGAAGATCACCAAAGCCATGCCGAGCGAGAAGCGGCCCATCCGACGCGGGACGGACCAGCGATCTTCGGGCTGTTTTTGCACCGGCCCCACTCTGTCCGGTCGACCGGAGGAGCGTAGCGCCATCGTCATTCGGCCGCCAAACGCAGAGGTGGAGCGCCGGCGCTCCACAGCGCAAGAAGCCTCGCTTGCTCGTTCTCGGCGGCGAGACGCGCCTTCTCCTTGACGTGTCCGAAGCCACGGATCGTATCGGGCAACGACGCCAGGGCCACGGCCGTCGCATGGTTCTCGGGCGAAAGCCCGGCGAAGAGAGTGATCATCAGCGTCTCGTAATCCGCCGCGAGCTTGCGCTCGACGCGACGTTCCGGCGCGTAGCCGAAAACGTCGAACCTCGTCCCGCGCAGCCGCCTGCCTTTGGCAAGGAGCGGGAAAAGCTTGGCGATCCAAGGGCCGAACTTAGTCTTGACCGCGACACCGTTCTTGTCGCGTCGGGTAAGGAACGGGGGCGCCAGATGGTAGGTAATGGCGATATCGCCCTCGAAGCTCTCGGCGATCTGCTTGGCGAACGCCCCATCGGAATAGAGCCGGGCCACCTCGTACTCGTCCTTGACGGCGAGCAGCTTGAAAAAGCCCTTCGCGACCGCCTCCGTCAGAGTCGTCCGCCCGCCGCCGAACACCTTCTCCGCCGATCGCGTCGTCGCGACCAGCGCGCGATAGCGCTCAGCATAAGCTTTGTCCTGGTAGGACGTCAGGAAGGCGACACGGCGCGCGACGATTTCGTCGAGAGAACGCGACGGCTTCTTGCGCCGCGGTTTCATCGACTCGACAAGCGCCTCGACCTCGTCGGGGAACACCGAGGCGCGGCGCCCCAGCGCAAAGGCTTCGCGGTTCATCGTCACCGCTTCGCCATTCAGCGTGATGGCGCGCAGGAGGGACGTTTCCGCCAATGGCACCAGACCGGCCTGCCAGGCATAGCCGAGCATGAACATGTTGGCGGCGAGCGAAGTGCCGAGCAGCGCCGTCGCCGCTCGCGTCGCGTCGACGAAACGGGCGCCATCGCCGGCCGTCTCGCGCAGCAGCGTCTTGAGCTTGGCGGTCGGCAAGCTGTAGTCGGCGTCGCGCGCGAACTCCCCCGGGAAAAGAGCCGCGGTATTGACCACGATGCCGGCCTCGCCCTTGCGCATGGCGCCAAGCACCTTCCGGTTGCCGGCGGCGACGAGATCGCAGCCGAGCACAAGGTCGGCCTCGCCGGCCGCGACGCGGATCGCGTTGATGTCGGCCGGCCGCTCGGCGAGCTTTACGTGCGTGAAGACCGTGCCGCCCTTCTGAGCGAGGCCGGCCATGTCCATGACCCCGCAGCCCTTACCCTCAAGATGCGCGGCCATGCCGAGGATCGCGCCCACGGTGACCACGCCGGTGCCGCCGACGCCGGCGATGATCATCGAGAACGGCTTGGCGCCGAGCGGCGCGGGCACGCTGCGAGGCGGCAGCGGGCGAAGGCCATCCATCGACACCGGCGCTGCCTTACGGATGTTGGCGCCGGAGACAACGACGATGGCCGGGCAGAAGCCCGACACGCAGGTCATGTCCT
This sequence comes from Beijerinckiaceae bacterium, assembly GCA_965198495.1. GTDB lineage: Bacteria > Pseudomonadota > Alphaproteobacteria > Rhizobiales > Beijerinckiaceae > RH-AL1. Next base: position 91,205 of record CBDAPL010000001.1, read on the forward strand.
TATTGCAGCTCGATTGATCGATCGTCCGTTTGCGGCCGAACTCCGTCTCGACCGGCTGGACGGAGACGCAGTTCGACGCCTTGCCGCAGTCGCCGCAGCCTTCACAGACCGCCTCGTTGATGACAACGCGAACGTCCGGGTCCGCCAGCGAGCTCTTCTTGCGGCGCCGGCGCTTTTCCGCCGCGCAGGTCTGGTCGTAGATGAGGATGCTGACGCCGGGCACGCTCGCCAGCCGCTTTTGGACCGCGTCGAGGTCCTTGCGGCCATCGACGGTCGTGCCGGTCGGCCAGCGCAGCGCCTTCGGGTACTTTCTGGGCTCGTCCGACACGATCGCGATCGCGGCGACGCCTTCGGCGGCGCATTGCGCGGCGATGCGATCGACGGTGAGCTGACCCTCGATCGTCTGCCCGCCCGTCATCGCGACGGCGTCGTTAAAGAGGATCTTGTAGGTGATGTTGGTCCGGGATGCGACCGCCCAGCGGATCGCCAGCGATCCGGAATGGTTGTAGGTGCCGTCGCCGAGGTTCTGGAACATGTGATCGCGGGTCGAAAACGGCGCCTCGCCGATCCAGTTCGCGCCCTCGCCACCCATCTGGGTAAAGCCCTCGGTGCCGCGCTCCATCGTCTGCGCCATGAAGTGGCAGCCGATGCCGGCGTAGGCGCGCGCGCCTTCCGGGATTTTTGTCGAGGAATTGTGCGGGCAGCCGGAGCAGAAGTAGGGAGACCGCGTCGCCATGTCGACGATCGTCGAGGCCTTCAGCTGCGTCCGCTCGAGCCGGTCGAGGCGCGCCGCAAGGTCGACACTGGGCGACGCGCGCAGGATGCAGCGGCCGATCGCGATGGCGATCTCGTTAGTGTCGAGCGCGCCGTGCGGCGGAAACAGCGGCGCCCCGGCCTCGTCCTTCTTGCCGATGCAGGCCGGCCGGTGCGGCGCGTCGTAGAGCTGCTCGCGGACCTGCTGCTCGATCAGCGCCCGCTTCTCCTCGACGACCATGATCGTCTCGAGACCGGCGGCGAACGCGCGCAAGCCCTCCGGTTCCAACGGCCAGGGGCAGGCGAGCTTATAGAGGCGGATGCCGAACGCGCTAGCCTTGACCTCGTCGATGCCGAGCGCGTCGAGCGCTTGGCGGACGTCGAGGTAGGCCTTGCCCGACGTGACGATGCCGAGCCGAGCCCTGGGTCCGCCCGACAGCACAATCTGGTTCAGCCGGTTCGCGCGCAGGAAGGCGTGGATGGCGGCGATCTTGTGTCGGGTCAGGCGCACGTCCTGGTCGAGGATCGAATCGTGCGCCCTGATGTTCAGGCCGCCGAGCGGCATCGCATAATCGCGCGGCATGACGGGCGCGAAGCGCTCCAGCGAGGCTTCGATCGACGCCGTCGACTCGACCGTGTCCTTGACGCATTTGATCCCGGTCCAGGTGCCGGTAAAACGGCTCATGGCGATGCCCATCAGCCCGTAGTCGACGATCTCCTGCACATTGGCCGGCGAGAGGATCGGCATCATCATGTCGGCGAAGACGAACTCGCTCTGGTGCGCGGTCGAGGAGGATTCCGCGACATGGTCGTCGCCCATTAACGCCAACACGCCGCCGAGCGGCGAGGTGCCGGCGAGATTGGCGTGGCGCAGCACGTCGCCGGAGCGGTCGACGCCAGGACCCTTGCCATACCAGAGCGAGAAAACGCCGTCGTATTTGCCTTCGCCGCGCATTTCCGCCTGCTGGGCACCCCAGACTGCGGTGGCGGCGAGATCTTCGTTGAGTCCGGGCTCGAAGACGATGTCGGCGGCCTCGAGCTGCGACGCGGCGCCGAGTAGGTTGGAGTCGACCCGGCCGAGGGGCGAGCCGCGGTAGCCCGTCACGAACCCCGCGGTGCGGTGGCCGGCGCGGCGGTCGATCTCGCGCTGCATCAGAAGAGTGCGCACGATGGCCTGCGCGCCTGAGACGAAGACTCGATCCTTCAAGAGGTCGTACTTGTCGGCGAGCGTGGTATGGCCGAGGTCCCGAGCCGGTGCGGGGATGGCGCGCAACAAGTGCGTGGTGCTGTGCAACGCCGCGCGCGCGTGATCGGCGAGACGGTCGCTCACGGGGAGATCCTCGGCGGGATCCGACACGCGGGGTCGCTTCGCTGGGACGTCAAGAGACTGCGGATGCTCGGACCCCTGTTGATGCTCAGCCGGTAGCAGGAGGATTAGGCCCAAGCCGAAGCGACGGCCATGGCTGCGACGCTCACCTTTTGTTGCGCAATCTATCTCAATTCAGCGTTTCTCAGGTGGGGGCCGACGCTCGCCTTCGTGGCGCGAACGCGCTAGGCGAGCGCTCCATCTCGTAGACCCGCTCGCAAGCGGCAGGAGTCGAGGCCGCGTTGATCGTTGGAATGGTGTTGGCGGCGCTGGGCGCGCTCTGGTGGATCGCGGCCGCGGCGACCTTCGCGGCGTCGCTTTTCGGCGCACTGTTGCAGCCGCGCATCCGTCGCAAACGGGCGAACGGCATGGATGTGCCGCCCGTGTCTATCTTGCTGCCGGTCAAACTGATCAACCCCGGCTTCGAACGCGCCCAAGCCTCGGCCTTCGATCAGGACTGTCGCCACGAGATCATCGTCGGCGCGGCGGAGACCCAATCACCAGCGGTCGCCATCATGCAGGCGTTTGTCGAGGCGAGCCGCGTCCCGGCCCGCCTGGTGCGCTCGCCCGGTATCGGCGCGGTCAGTCCCAAGCTCGACACGCTCGCCGCGCCGATCGCCGCCGCCGCCAACGACGTCATCCTCACGAAGGATTCCAACATCTCGTTCTCGCCCGACACGATGCGCGTCATGCTGCGCAGCCTCGGGCCCGGGGTCGGGCTCGTCTGCGCCGTTCCGGTGGCGGTACGCGCCGAGACCTTCGCCGGCGCGATCGAGGCGGTGCTCATCAACCGCGACGCGCGGCTGCTGCTCACCGCCTCGGCACTCGGCAAGGGGTTCGGCGTCGGCAAGGTGATGCTGTTTCGCCGAAGCGACCTCGAGCACGCCGGCGGCGTCACGGCGTTGGCCTACACGATCGCCGAGGACAGCGCGCTCTGCAAGGGCCTCGCGGCCATCGGCCTTCGCACCGTCTTCGCGGAGAACACGGTCGACCAGGAGATCGGCGCGCGCGGCCTCGCGGACGTCTTTGCCAGGCAGGCGCGCTGGGCGGTGATCCGCCGCGCCGAGGAGCCGCTGACCTTCCTCTTCGAGCCGGTGGCCTGCCCCGTGCCGGCCGCGCTTGCCGCCGCGCTCGCCGCCCCGCTGGTAGGCCTCGGCACCGCGACGGCGTTCGCCGCCACGCTAGTTGGCTGGTACCTGATCGAAGTCCTGGTCACGGCGGTTAAGCGCTGGGAGATCCGGCCGTGGACGCCGCTCGCCTTCCTCGGACGAGACGGCGTCCTGCTCGCCGCCTGGGCGCGGGCCTGGACAACGCGCGAGGTCACCTGGGCGGGCGGCCGGCGCGACGTGCGCGACATGCTGCGCAAGAGAGGCTGAGCGCTTTCGCGCCTGTGACCCGATGCTGCGCGAACGCTTCGGTTTTGCCGATGTTGAGCGTGCTCCCGAACGGAGCTTTCAATGATCGATCTCACCCGCCGCAAGATCATCGCCGCCTCGGCTGGCCTCACCGCCGCCGGGCTCATCGGGCCGGCGGCCGCGCAGGAACCGGCGACGCTGTACGGCAGCGTCAAGGATGGAAAGGTCACGTTGCCGCCGCTCCACGCGCCCGTCGAGGGGGGCGAACATCTCAGCGAACCCCTGCCGCCGGGCAAGCGGCTCGGCGTCGCCGTGGTCGGCATCGGCCATCTCTCGCTGGAGCAGATCATCCCAGGTTTTGGCTCGGCAAAGGACGTCAAGCTGACCGCGCTCGTCAGTGGCCACCGGGACAAGGCTCTGACGATCGCCGCGCAGCACGGCGTGCCGGAGAAGAACATCTACGACTACAAGGACTTCGATCGCATCAAAGACAATCCTGACGTCGACATCGTCTACATCGTCCTGCCAAACGCGATGCACCTCGAATTCACCGAGCGCGCGGCCGCTGCCGGCAAGCACGTGCTTTGCGAGAAGCCGATGGCGACCAGCGTCGCCGAGGCCGAGCGCATGATCAAGGCCTGTCGTGGCGCCGGTCGCAAGCTGATGATTGCCTATCGTCTGCAGTATGACGCGACGCATCGGGCGATGATCGAGATCGCCCGCAACAAAACCTACGGCGCGTTGCGCTACATCGAAGCCGTCAACGGCCAGAACGATGCCGCGGACGGGCAGTGGCGCCAGATCAAAGCGCTGGCCGGCGGCGGATCGCTGCCCGATGTCGGCATCTACTGCTTCAACGCGTTTCGCTACATCACCGGCGAGGAACCCGTCGAGATCACCGGCCGCATCACCCAGCCGAAAGACGACCCGCGCTTCAGAGAGATCGAGGACATCGCGACGTTCACGCTGCGGTTTCCGTCAGGTGTCATGGCCTCGGGAACGTCGGGCTACAGCTTCTACAACAACCGTCAGCTCCGATGCATGGCGACGGATGGCTGGTTCGGCCTCGATCCGGCGTTTTCCTACAACGGGCTCGTCATGAGTATCGGCCAGAAGGCCGGGCCTTCCGACGCGCGCCAGCAACGCGTGTGGACGCCAAAAAACCAATTCGCGGTGGAGATGGACGCCTTCGCCGAGGCGATAAAGACCAACAAGGAGCCGCATACACCCGGCGAGGAGGGCCTGCAGGACATGAAGATCATCGAGGCGATCTACGCTTCGGCCGCCGATGGCGGACGCGTGGTCAGGATGCCGACGTCGACCGGCCTTGACGTCACGCGCGGGCCTCTGCCCGCGATAGCTGGCTAGGCGTCGCGTTTCCGACGGCGCTCGGCCGTGCCGAACACGAAATCCCAGTAGGGCGCGCTCACGCCGAAACCTTTGTCGTGATCGCGGTAGTGATGCATCAGGTGCAGGCGGCGGAGAGTCAGTCCGAGCTTCGTCGTCGGCGTCGCATGATGCGTGTAGTAGTGCACCATATCGTAGGCGAGATAGCCGGCGACGAAACCGGCGAGGGCGGGATAGCGCAACGTCGTGCCAAACAGCAGCGATGCGACCAGCCACGCGACGATCATGATCGGACCCGACAACAGGATCGGCATCACAAGGCGCAGCGGATCGTTGGGGTGATCGTGATGGACGCCATGGATGAGGAAGTGCATGCGCCGGCCGAACTCGCCCGGGAACTCCCAGTGGAATAGGTAGCGGTGACCGAAATACTCGATCAGCGTCCAAATGAGATAGCCGAGCGCCACCATGCCGACGACGGTCAGAGGGGCGATCAGCTGGAACGACACGACGACAAGCGCGACGATGAGCGGGACGTAGACGAACAGCGGCACCGACCAGTGAACGCGAGACAGCTTGTCGAGCACCGGGTTTTCGAACAGGCGCGGCGACGCCGACAAGCGCTCCGCCTCGTTCGCAAATCCATGGTGGGTCGCCGTCATCCTGCTGGCCTCTGCTAGGGTTTACGCGATGTAGCCGTGCGCCGCGCCTTGCGGCAAGTCACATTGGGCAACACTCTCTTGCATTTCGGGAGGCTGGAGCAATTCAGTCCGTTCCGACAGGAGTGTCGCCCCACGCGACCGCTGACGTCATGAAAATGCCAAAGGGAGTAAGAGCTTGACGATACCACACGGCACGCACCTGGAAATTGGCTCCCTGCTCTTCGAGGGGATCGACCAGATTGATCTCACGGGTCCATTTGAGGTCCTCTCGCGCATTCCGAACTCGACCTACAGGATCTACGGCAAGACCGCCGACCCGGTTCGTGACATGAAGGGCCTGCGCTTGACGCCCGACGCGGCGCTCGCCGACGCGCCGCGGCTCGATGTCCTCCACGTTCCAGGCGGCTTTGGTCAGGAAGCACTAATGGAGGACGAGGAGGTGCTGGGCTGGATTCGAAGCCAGGCGGCTGGCGCCCGCAGCGTCTTCTCCGTCTGCACCGGTGCGCTACTCTGCGGGGCCGCCGGCCTGCTCAAGGGGCGCCGCGCGACGACGCACTGGGCGTCCTTTCACCTGCTGCCGTTCTTCGGCGCCGTTCCAGTCAACGAGCGAGTGGTTCTGGAAGGCGATTGGATCTTCGCCGCCGGCGTCACGGCTGGCATCGATGGCGCACTTCGGCTCGCCGCCCACCTGCGTGGCGACGCTGCAGCCCAGGCCATCCAGCTCTACATGGTCTACTCGCCGGAGCCGCCTTTCGACAGCGGCACGCCGGAAACTGCGCCGGCCGCGATCCTCGACGAGGCGCGCCAGTCCGTGCGGGGCATTACGGCGCGGCGGGAGGAGACGGCGCGCCGGGTCGCCAAGCGGCTCGGCATCCCCGTACCGGAACCTGCCGCCGGATAGCCGGGCTCATCCCGCCAAGTCGCTAGCGCGTTTCTTCGCGGCGGCGACAGCTCGCGTCATGAGGAAGCCGAGTCCGTCTCCCGCGCGCAGAATATCGAGCGCCGCCGCGGTGGTCCCTCCCGGCGAGGTGACCGCCTCGCGCAACTGCTCCGGCGTGCGATCGGGCTGGCGCGCCATCAGCATGCCCGCGCCCTGCACGGTCGCGCGGGCGAGGCGTACCGCGATTTCGGGCGGCAGGCCGGCGGCGATGCCGGCCTCGGCAAGGCATTCAGTCAGCAGGAACACGTAAGCCGGGCCGGAACCGGAGACCGCTGTAACGGCGTCGATCAGACTTTCGTCGAGCCATTCGACGTGACCGACGGCCTCGAGCATTGTCTGCGCAACAGCCCGCCGCTCCTGCGACAGGCCGTGCTCACCGGCGAGAGCGCTGGTGCCTTGCCCGACCACCGCCGGCAGGTTGGGCATGGCGCGGACGATCGCGCCAGCGTTCGGCAGGCCGGCGCGCAGGTCCGCGAGCGTCTTGCCGGCGAGAATCGAAACGACGAGGGTAGCCGGTCGCGCCAGCGGCGCGAGAACGCCCGGCGCTTCGTCGAAGATCTGCGGCTTGATCGCCAGCACGAGTGCTTCGGGCGCCTCGGTCGGCATGTCGACGGCGATGCCACACTCGTGGCAGAACGTGGTGGTCTCGTCGTCGAGATGCGGATCCAGCACGTGGATCCCATCAGGAGGCAGCCCTGCGGCGAGCCAGCCGCGAAGCAGCGCGCCGCCCATCTTGCCGGCCCCGACCAGGACCAAGGAAACGGGCCAGCGTGGTTCCGTCACCAGATGGCCATTAAGCTTCGCCGCGCGTCTCGATCATTGCCGTATCAAGCGCCTCGCGACCGGATTTGCCGGCCCAAACGACGAATTGGAACGCCTGATAGTAGCGTTCGCACGCCATGACGGCAGAGGTCAGCACGCTCTCGCACTGGCGGCCGTTCAGCTCCGCGCCGCCGGCAAGCAGCAGGGCGTGGCGGAACATGATGACGCCGTCGGTCGGCCATATGTCGAAATGGCCGATCCACATCTGCTCGTTGATCAGCGCGACCAGGCTCAGCACTTCGGCTTTGCGCGGGGTCGGCACCTTGAGGTCGAAGGCGCAGGCGACATGCATCGCCTCCATGTCGGGCAGCCAGGTGAAGGCTATGTTGTAGTCGGTCCAGCCGCCGGCGACTGAAATCGAGATCTCGTCGTCTTCGTCGCGGTCGAACGACCAATCGTGCGAGGTGGCGAGGCGCTCGACCATGTCGACCGGGTTTTCGGTGCGGGTGGCCTCGACGTGCATCTGCGACAACGACATTCCCTAGCCTCGGTACGAGCGTGCGGCCAGGCTCAAGGCCTTGCCACGCCGGTTTAAACGGACGCGGATGAACGTGAACGCGACAGGCCATCCTTGAAGGTGCGTGACCGGCTCCGATTCGCCGATGCGCGCCGCAAATGAATCACAAGGTGCCACGCACGATCAACCTGTTTGGTTTCCTTCGGCAGCCGGCTCGGAGGCGACTGAGGGTCACCTCCTTGTTGCTCTTACGCTCGCGGATTCGCGAGAATCCGTCCATGCTCGCGAGCATTATGTCCACACAAGAAGCACGGTAAGCTTTACGCACGATCTCGGGGCGTCGGCCGCGACCCTGTCGATCACACAAGTGCGCAAGACCACACTCGCGGAGGATCGACACAGTGAAAGTTTCGCTCATTCAGATGAACTCGGTCGCCGACAAGCATGCCAACATTGCGGCCGCGAGCGCGCTGATCGAGCGGGTGGTCGGCGATGAGGGCCCGGACTGGATAGCCCTGCCGGAATGTTTCGATTTCCTGGGTGGCCAGCGCGCCGACAAGCTGGCGGCGGCCGAGACCTTGGGCCATGGTCCGGCCTATAGCGCGATGCGCGACCTCGCCGCCCGCCACAAGATCTTTCTCCACGCCGGCTCCATGCTCGAGAAGGCCGAGGGGGAGGAGCGCATCCACAACACCACGATCGTCTTCGACCGCGCCGGCGCGGAGGTCGCGCGCTACCGCAAAATCCACATGTTCGACATCGTCACGCCGGATGGGATGTCCTATCGCGAGAGCGCGTCGTTCAAGCCGGGCGAGCGGGTCGTCACCTATGATTGCGAGGGCGTCACGATCGGTTGCTCGATCTGCTACGACCTGCGCTTCCCCGCTTTGTTCCAGGCGCTCGTCGCCAGGGGCGCGCAGATGATCGCGCTGCCCTCCGCGTTCACGATGCAGACCGGCAAGGATCATTGGGAGGTGCTCTGCCGCGCGCGGGCGATCGAGACGCAGACCTGGTTCTGCGCCCCGGCGCAGACGGGCACCCACTCGATCGGCGCCGAGCGGCGCCAGACCTACGGCAACTCGATGGTGATCGATCCCTGGGGTCTCGTCACGGCGCGCGCGTCGGACGGACCCGGCCTCGTCAGCACGCGGATCGATGCGGCGCGCGTGGCCAAGGTGCGCGAGGGCATGCCCGTGCAGAGCCATCGGGTGCCGGTTGAGTGAGCGAGCGAGCGAGCGGGGCGCGGCGCCGGCCTAGTAGCAGACCGTTTTCGCTTGCGTGCCGATCGAGGTGCTTTCGCACACCCGCTTCGGCTCGTCGGGATCGTAGCTCGCCTTCTTCGTGGACGCGCAAGCGCCAACCAGCAAGGTCATCAAGAGCACGACCGCCTTCTTCATCGTTCTTCCCGCGATATCCGCCCCCGTTCGATCTTGTATGCGATGGCGCACCAGTCAGCTAGCTTGCGACAGTGTAGGTCAATACCCACGCCGCGGCTCGCTGCTTCAGCGATCAAGAAACTTGGGTGAACCAACCCAAAGCTTGCTCCTTCACGGCGACCATCTCGAAGCTGTAGGACCCGGTTCGCGTGGGGAAGCGCCGCGCACGGTGCCAGCCGTCTGATCCTGATAGATCGCGCCAAGCAGCGGCCTCAGAGCGCGACTGTTGCGCACGGACGACCACATGCGGAGCAGATGCCGCTTGCGACCGGTCACGTCGCCAAGCCATCCGCCCTCATCCTGGCGTCTTCGGGACGACAGATGTGGAAGGCAGGCTCCGATGGTCGATCTCGACGCTGTTCGAAACTTCCGCGGGTCGCGTTTTGCCTCGACGCGACAGGGGGCCGTAATCGCGCGTCAAGTCGGAATGCGGTAGAGGCAGAATGACCGATGCGGCGGTCGCCTCCGCCGTCGCCGGATCTGCGCGTCGCCACTTAGGCAGCTTGTCCAATGGTGACGTTTGCAGCTTCAAGCCGGAGTGGCGCGCCCGAAGAGATTCGAACTCCTGACCCCTAGATTCGTAGTCTAGTGCTCTATCCAGCTGAGCTACGGGCGCGTGCCGCGCGGCGCGGCGTTTAGATACAGCCTAGCCGCGATCGCGGGCTGTAGGCCCGGAGGCGTTGCATAGCGGCTCGCTCCGATGGTGGCAAGGCGCAAACGCGGCCCGGCGTGATCGGCGATGACCCGCGGGTTATGGCAGTGCCAGGCGGAAGCACGCGCCCATCTCGTCGCTGGTGGCGTGCAGCGCGATTGTGCCGCCGTGCGCGCGAATGAGGTCCGCGGCGATGGCGAGGCCGAGACCGGTGCCGCCAGGCTGGCTCGAGTTCTGGAAGGCCGAGAAGATCTTCGGGCGCATGCCGACCGGAATGCCGGGACCGGTGTCGGCGACCTCGATGATGGTTACGCCGCCCTCTTTCCAGGCACGTACGCTCACGACGGGTAGGCGGCCCGGCGAGGCGCCGGCGCGTTCCAACGCCTGGACTCCGTTGCGCATGAGATTCAGCAAGATGCGGAACATCTGCTCGGCATCCGCAGCAACCTCGAGATCGGCGGGCACGTCGTTGGTGATCCGCACGTTGGCGTGCGCCTCCGGCGCTACCGTTTCTGCCGCCTCGGCGACGACCGCATGGAGGACGACCTGGCGCAGGCGAGGGAGTTCGTCGACGGCGCGCCCGTAGGTCAAGGTCGATTGACAAAAGCGGATCGCCCGGTCGAGCGTGGCGACGAGCTTGGGCGCCAGGCGCTGCGCTAGCGGATCGCGAACGTTGGCGAGGCGATCTGAGAGGATCTGCGCCGAGGCCAGCATGTTGCGCATGTCGTGGTTGATCTTGGCGACGGCGAGGCCAAGGTTGGCGAGGTTCTTCTTCTGCGAGAGTTCAAGGGCGAGGGCCTCCTGCATCACGGCCAGCGCGCGCTCGGCGTGACCGATCTCGTGCGCCTTGTCCGAAGGAATGATGATACGCGCACGGTCGCCGGGATCGGCGCCGAAATCCATGATGCTGGTGGTCAGCCGCCGCACCGGCGCGAGGATCATCCGGTGCATGGCGAGCGCCGCCAGCATGGCGACGATGACCGACACGATCAGCGAATAGATCAACAGCCGCTCGGAGAAATGATGCATCGCCGTCTTCAGCGGCGCTTCGTCCATCGTCACCTCGATGGCGCTTCCACCCATCGGGGCCGCGCTGAGAAGAGCGAGAACGCGCCCGTCCGGCGAGGCGAGGGTGCGGAACGCCGCCCCTAGTAATCTGGACCAACTGGTGACGCGCAGATCGTCGGTCTCGTCGACCTGGACGGGATGTTCGCCCGAGGCGAGCACGCGGCGCGTCCCGTTCTTCTCCATGACGATCATCCGCGCCCCGACACTCTTCAGCATGTCGCGCGCGAGCGTGTCGGAGATCATGCCTTCAGGCGCGCTTTCGAGGACAAGGGCGGCGGTGTAGGCGGCGCTGAGATGATTGTGCAACCAATTATAGCGCATGTTGGCGACGGCCGGCACGTAGATCATGATCTCGGCAAGCATCACGAAGGCGCCGATGAGAACGATCAGGCGCCCAGCCAAGCCGACACGGGGAACGCCGACGCGGGGCAGGCCGGCAAGCGGCAGGCTCACCCGCCGGCTTTCTCCCCGGCGAAGGCCGGCCTCAAGGAGCGGCGGCCCGTTCCGCGTCACGACATCGCGCATATCGGTCCTTTGCCGTCCCGGTCTCGCCGTGGCACGGTACGGTAAAAAGAGACTAGCCGACAAATTGGCCGCTGTTGAGGCCGCCATGGTCGCAGGCTCGCGTCATCGAAAGTCGAAAGAGTCGGTTGGCAAGGGGCATCGACCTCAATCGTCCACGGCTACCGTCCCGGAGCCCGCGCATGGGACGACAGCGTAGCGGTCGATCCGCCACCAATGCATGCCGTCATCCCGCACCACATGTCGCCACACCGGGAGCGGCGGCGACCATATCTGGATGCCAAGCCCCGAAGGAAGAACCGCGTCGGCGTCGAGCGGTGCGATGATCCAGGCGGGTCCGCCTTTGCCCGAGGGGCCGAAGCTCGCGCAGAAGGATCTGACGCGGGCCGGATCGAGAGATGGCGCCGCGATGGGAGCCGGCAGGAAAAGGGGCTTCAGAAGATAGGGCGACGCCAGCCCCGCCGCGATCACCGCCTTCGCGCGAGTGTGCCAAGTGATCGCCAGATCGCGCGAGAACACGATCGCGCTGCCTTGTATCTGCGCGTTCCAATTGGGGCGGCCGAGCCAATACCAGGCCTCATCACCCTCGGTCCAGAGTACCGGACCGGGTCGAGACGCGAGCATCGCGATAAGATCGGGCTTGCGGGCCGCCGAACCGGCATCGGCGTTGCCCGGCATCTGCCCGTTCCACACCGTCGCCAGCACGATTGTGCCGACAACCACGCTTGCCGCCGCGCTCACGCGCGTCGCGACGGCGTCGGGCCAGCGCGTCCACGCCCAGGCGACGAGAACGACCGGCACGGTCGCGATGCCGAGCGGCCAGAGGATCGCCCAGGTACCGCCGGCACAGGCGGGCAAGCCCGAACGAATGGAGCGCAGCGTGGCGACGGCGATCCCTTGGTCGATCAGGATCGTGATCGCGCAGAATGCCCAGGCGGCGAGCACGGCGCGACGATCGAGCCGGAACGACAGACGTGGGCCGCCGACGTATATTCCCAAAGCGCAGAGGGCGCAGAGCGGCCCCATCGGGAAGGTGCCAAGATCGATCCAACCGGCCGCGAGCAGGGCCAGCGCGATTTGGCCGCTCGCGCCGCGCCGCGGCAGGTGGCTAAGGCAAAGACCGGCCGCGAGCGGGGCGAGAGCCGCCATAAGCCATAAGGCCCGCCAGGGCTGCGCCTGCATGACCAGGAGATTGCCGAAGAGATCCACCAGGACGAAGGACGCGAACGCGCCGGCGAGCCCGACGCCTAGCGTCGCCAGGAGGACGATCCGCGCCCAACCGCGCATAAGACCGGCGGCGAGCGCGATGGTCGCGCCGCGCACGATGATCGAGGACAGCCCGTCGCCGAGCGGCCAGAGACCCACGTAGAGGTAGGTGTTGCGCTCGACCAGTATCGCGCTCCAGGCTGGATCGATCCTGATCATCAAGCGGCTCACGAGCGGCATCCCCGTGGCGCCGGCGACGATCATGCCGATGCCGGCGACGGCCGCCGCGATCAGCCAGCGCCGGTCGCGGATGCCGAGAGCGACCACGAGCACGCCGACGCCCGGCAAGGCCAAGATTGGGTGGACCAAGGCGGCGAGGAGGAGCCACGCAACACACCGCGTCCATCGCTCTCGGCAGAGCGCGGCGAGGGCCATCAGCACGGCGGCCTCGGCGAGAGGCCGCGGGATCGGCAGCGATTCGCCGGCCGCGATCAGGTTCCAGGGCGTGTACACTGCGGACAGGACGCAAGCGCAGGCGAGCCCGAGAACGATAGCGCGGCGTGGCAGCAGCACACGGGCGAGGGCGGCGAGGGCGGCGAACCGGACCACCATGTTGACAACACTGAGCAGCGCGACCGTCGGTCCGAGGCCGAAGGCGCCGGCCAACCTGCCGGCGATGACGCGGAAGATCGAGAACCCAGACTGCCCGTCCAGCCTGAACATGAGATCGCGGCCGACGCCGGGATCGATGTCGGCAAGCGCGCGGCCCATGTAGATGCGCGCGTCCTGCTCGATGCCGACGAAGCCGTGCGCGAGCGCCCAGAGAAGCGCCAAGGCCATGCCGATGAACGCGTCGGTCGGCACGGATCTCGAAAGATTGCCGATGATGGCCGTCGGGCGAGCGGTCCATGACGATGTCGGCGCGGCCGCGTCGCTCACGCGTCTCGACTCGCCTTGAAGACGAGGCTTCGTCTGCTCAGGAAATTGAAAAGGAAGACGATGGCGGTCGTCGGGATCTTCGCGAGAGCGACGACGAGGCCAAGCCTGGCGACGAACACGTAGAGCAGAACCTGGGTCAGCGCGAGGCCGGCCACTCCGACAACGAAGAAGCCGACCGTCTCGCTATCGCGCAAGGCTCGGCAACGGTCGGCGAAGACGAAGCGCACGTTCAGCATGTAGGAGATCACCATGCCCGCCGAAAAGCTCAGCATGGAGGCGGCAAGATAGTTCGCGCCGAGCCAGACGAGGACCAGCAGCAGACCGCAGTCGGACGCGAGCGCCAGCCCGCTGACGAGCCCGTAGCCGAGCAGATCGAAGAGGAAGCGTGCGGCCCGGCCGTCCCCGAAACGCTCGAGGCCGACGTCGCGCGGCGCGGCGAGCGTCACGCCGCCGCTCGTTTGGGTACCAGCCGCTCGCTGTTCAGGGCCTCCTCCACACCCGACAAGCCGGCCTCTCCGTACTCGGCATCCTCGTTGACCTGCCAGGTATCGAAGATCTTCTCGCCCGCGATGATATTGCGGGCGGTCAGCATGCCGGTCATCATGGCATGGTCCTGGTTGTTGTATTTGTGCATGCCGTTGCGACCGACGAGGTGCAGCTTCGGATATCGCAAGCCGATCTCGCGGCGGATCATGTCGAGATTGTCGGCGTAGGTCTCGTCGTAGACCGGATAGGCCTTCTTCTGGCGTACGACGCAGGCGTCATAGACGTCATCGGCGGCCATCAAACCGATCTTGGCGATCTCTCGCTTGCCCAGCGCGACGAGATTGTCGTCGCTCGACGTCCACAGGCCGTCGCCCTCGAAGCAGAAATACTCAAGTCCAAGGCACGTCGAGACGCCGTCTGGTATCATGTCGGGGGACCAGGAGCGGAAGTTCTGCACCCGGCCGACCTTTACCGTCGGATCGTGAATGTAGATCCAATTGTCCGGCAGTTCCTTCTGCGGCCTGCCGATCAGCACGACGGTGAGGAAGTCGCGGTACTTCAGGGCACGGGCATGGAAGACGCTCAGCGGCTTGGGCGTCAGGCGCCCCATCAGTTCGGGGATCGGCGCCGAGGAAACGACATCGCGCGCGAGGAACGTGCGTCGCTCGCCGCCGGTGAGAGCTGTGATCGTCCAGGTCATCTTCGCCTCGTCAAAGGCAAGGCTCTCGAGTGTCGTGTCCATGGCGAGGGTCCCGCCCAAGGCCTGAAACCTGGCGGCGGCGGCCTCCCACATCATGCCGGGGCCGCGGCGGGGATAGCGGAAGCTCTCGATCAGCGACTTTACGGCGGGGTTCTTGTCGTCATGGCCACTCGCTTTGCCCAGCCGCAGCGAACGTCGCAGAGCATCGACGATCGCGCTCGATAGGCTGAGGCCCTTGATGCGCTGCGCCGCCCAATCGGCCGAGATCTCGTCGCAACCCATGCCCCATACCTTCTCGGTATAGGTCTTGAAGAAGATCGAGAAAAGCCGCTCTCCGAATTGGTTGCCGACCCATTGATGGAAAGTCTTGGGCTCTTTGACCGGGAACAGACGGGCGATGCCGTAGGACGCCACGCAGGCGATACTCTCGAGCGGGCCGAGATTGCGCAGCGCCTCGAACGCTTTGAGAGGATAAGCGTAGAACTTGCCCTTGTAATAGATGCGCGACAGGCGGGGACGATCGATGAAATCGTCGGGCAGGATCTCGTTCCAGAGGTCGACTACCTCCTTCGACTTCGAAAAGAAGCGGTGGCCGCCGATGTCGAACAGGAAGTCCTTGTAGTTCACGGTCCGGCTGATGCCGCCGACATAGACCGGGTCCTGCTCGATGATGTGGACCGACCGACCGGCCTTGGCCAGCATGTAGGCGGTGGTGAGCCCTGCCGGCCCCGCTCCAATCACGAACGTGTCTAACGTTTCCACCCGGTCTCTCCGCGGCCATGCTGCACGCAACTGGATCAAGAAATGGTTAAGGTGCCGCTACCGCCACGTCCGACGCGGGGGCCGTGACGCTCATGTTTTCGCCCGAGCGATATCGATTGTGGTAAAGTCCCGCTGATCGATGGAGACGAGTGATTTGGTTGAGCCGCGGCGACCGGGACGTACGACGACTGGAGCCAGGGCACCCGAGCCGACGCCGGGCGCAATGAAGCCGGGCGGGTCTACGGCCGGCACGTCCAAGGCAGGCATGTCCAAGGCGGGCGTGAAGGCCAAGCCGCGGCAAGGTTCGCCCGGCACGCTCGCCGCACAGGCCGCCGCCGAGCGTATCGAGGCCGAAAAGCATCCCGGTCTGCTGGCGCGAACCGCCGCCGCGCTCATCCTGCAGGACATTGTCGCCAAGGGGCATCTGCTCGAAGAGCGCTTCTCGTCCGCCGCGGTACCGAACCGCTTGCAGCAGCTCGACGCCCGCGATCGCTCGCTGACCCGCTCGATCGTCACGTCGGCGCTCCGCCGCCTCGGCACGATTCGCGCCGCGATCGTCGGATTGCTCGAAAACGGTCTGCCCCGCCAAGTGCCCGACCTCGAATGGACCCTGATCGTCGGCGCGGCGCAGATCCTGCTCCTCGACGTGCCGGACCACGCCGCCGTCGATCTTGCGGTGCGCGCCGTACGTCTCGATCGCAAGACGGCGCCGTTCGCCGCGCTGGTTAATGCCGTGCTGCGCAACGTGGCGCGCGCGCGCGAAACGATCCTCGCTTCAAGCGATCCGCTCGATAACGACGTGCCGGGCTGGCTCGCGACGCGTTGGCGCAGGACCTACGGAGAAGCGACCGCGCGGGCCATCGGCGCGGCGATACGCGAAGAACCCACGCTCGATATCACCGTCAAGTCACAGCCGCTGGATTGGGCCAAACGCCTCGATGCCAAGCTGTTAGCGACGGGCTCGCTCCGGCTCGCGTCGCATGTCGCGATCCAGGAACTCGACGGCTACGCGGACGGGGATTGGTGGGTCCAGGACGCGGCGGCCGCCTTGCCGGCCACGTTCCTGAAGGCGCAGCCCGGCCAGCGCGTGGCCGATTTCTGTGCTGCGCCCGGAGGCAAGGCCGCCCAGCTCGCGGCGGCGGGAGCCCGGCTCACGGCAGTGGATCGCTCGGCCGAACGGCTCAAGCGGCTCAGCGCGAATTTCGAGCGGCTCGGCCTCGAGGCGGACTTGATCGTGGCCGACGCGACAAGCCTGAAGGCACAGCTTTTTGACGCCATCCTCCTCGATGCGCCTTGCCTTGGCACCGGTACGCTGCGCCGCCATCCAGATATCGCATGGACCAAGAAGCCGGGCGACCTCGCCGGTCTTGTCGCATTGCAGGCGAGGCTGCTCGACAAGGCGGTCGAGCTGACGCGCCCCGGTGGCACCATCGTTTACTGCACCTGCTCGATCGAGCCGGAAGAAGGTGAAACGCAGATCGCGGCGCTGCTGCGGCGCAACCCGGACGTCATGCGCTCGCCGATCACCGTCGAAGAGGTTGGCGGCCTTTGCGATATCATCAATCCGCAAGGAGAAATGCGCAGCCTGCCCTCGCACTTGCCGGGCCCAGAACCCCGCTTCGCCGGGCTCGACGGTTTTTTCGCCGCGCGGCTGACCCGACGCGGCTGACCCGAGCCGACGCCGCGATATCGTCCACGCGCGATATCGTAAACGAACGTGGTTTACGAAGGCGAAATACATTGGGGCGATAAGGTGAGGATCGCTCACACGAGCCCGCGGCCATCGCGATGGTCACTCGGCTTCGTTCGGCTTTCCCGGGGACCACGCCGCTGACCGGCGCGACGTTGAAAGATCGCCTGCATGTCCTGACGATCTTCGCCAATCGCGCGGGGCGCTGGATACGCCGGATACTCGCGTCACCGGGCCGGGCGGCGGCGAAACTGCGCGTGAAAATACCCGAGCGGCTGCTGATCGCCCCGCAGGATATCCGCACCAGCGATCCCACCATAGCCGCGGATATCGTGGCGGGGTACTTCGCGTTCGGTGGCAAGATCGTCAACGCGCACGGCCGCTCGCCGTTTGCTATCGAGCCGGGCTCGGAGGCATGGGCGCGTCAGCTCGCCGGCTTTGGTTGGTTGCGCCATCTGCGCGCCGCCGACAGCCCGGCCGCGCGCGCGAGAGGACGGCGCCTGGTGGAGGATTTTCTCCAGCTCCATGCACGGCCTTCCGGCGGCGCGGCCTGGGAGCCGCATGTCGTGGCGCGACGCGTACTCGCCTGGCTGTCGCAATCGCCGGTCATTCTCGCTGGCGCCGAGCGGGCTTTCTACACACGTTTCATGCGCGCGCTGGCCGCGCATCGCGCCGAGCTCGACCAACGCCTGAGCGCTCTCGTCGGTGACGAGAGGCTGCTGGCCGCGCTTGCCCTGGCCGAGTTCGGCCTTTGCGCGCAGGATGCCGACGCGCTGCAGCGCAGTGGCACCGCCGTGCTTGCGGCGGAGATCGAGGCGCAGGTGCTGCCGGACGGCGGCCACATCAGCCGCGACCCGCAAACGCTTATCGACCTGTTGCTTGACCTCCTGCCGCTCCGCCAAGCCTATGCCGCGCGCGGCATACAGGCGCCGCAGCAGCTGCTCAACGCGATCGATCGCATGATGCCCATGCTGCGCCTGTTTCGGCACGGCGACGGGACGCTCGCGCTTTTCAACGGTATGAGCGTGACCGCGCCCGAACTGGTCGCCACCATCCTCGCCTACGATGATGCCCGCGCACAGCCGCTCACCAACGCCCCCTACTCAGGCTATCAGCGCATCGCGGCCGGCGACACGATCGTGATCGCGGAGGCTGGAGCCGTGCCGCCGCAGGCGTTCTCGATGCGCGCCGCCGCGGGCTGCCTGTCCTTCGAAATGTCGTCCGGCATCCGCCGCCTGATCATCAATTGCGGGACCCCCGATCTCAGCCGCGCCGGCGCGCGGCAGGCGGCGCGCACGACAGCCGCTCATTCGACCCTCGTCCTCGCTGACACGTCGTCGTGTCGCTTCGCCGCCAGCGCCGGACTGGAGCGTTGGCTCGGCGATCGGATCCTGACGGGTCCGAGCGAGGTGACGACCCAGAGATCCGAAGGCGAGACCGGCACGCGCATCGCTATGGCGCATGATGGCTACGCCGCCCGCTTCGGCTTTATACACCACCGAGCCCTCACGCTGGCACGCGACGGATCACGCCTCGACGGCCACGATCGATTGGCGCCGACCGGAAAACAAGGATCAGAGGGCAATCCTTACGCGCTGCGCTTCCACCTTCACCCCAGCGTCAAGGCACGGGCGAGCGGGGACGGTTCGGTCGTTCGGCTCGACGCACTGGACGGCGAGAGCTGGATTATGGAAGCGGATCTGCCGATGCTGCTTGAGCCCAGCGTTCTCTTCGCCGCCACCGGCGGCGCGCGCGCAACCTCGCAGATCAAGATCGCCACCGACACGGCGGCGCGGCGCGAGATCCGCTGGAGCATCCAGCGGCTGACTTTGGGGGAGCGGCGGCGCGCTTAAACGGCGGGCTTGTCTGGACTTGGCTCAAGCGCCGTGCGAGCAGAAATCGCCCGCGACGTCCGGCCGGGGTAACCCTTGCGCCGCCCGACCCGTATTCGGCAAAGGACCTGGGATCCGCATTTGCCGCCCTTACGCCTCGTCGACCCCACTCCCGCCCGCTGCGGCATCGCCGTGATGGCGAAGGCATCGAAGGCGGGTCGAACCAAGACCCGTTTGTCGCCGCCGCTCAGCCCGGACGAGGCGGCCGCGTTCAATACCGCCTTCCTTCGCGATATCGCCGAGAACCTACTGGCGGCCGGCGCGCAAGCCTCGATCACCGGCTACATGGCCTATGGACCGCCGGGTGAAGGCGCCTTCTTCGATATGCTGCCGCCCGGGCTCGGGCGTTTCGAAGCGTGGCTTCCGCGCTTCGGCGACACGTTGGCGAGCACGATCGAAAGCCTTTTCGAGCGCGGCCACGCGAGTGCCTGCTTGCTGAACGCCGATAGCCCGACCCTGCCGCCAGCGATCCTGCTGGAGGCGGCGCGCGTGCTCGGTGAACCGGGCGAGCGCGCCGTCCTCGGACCTTCGACGGACGGCGGCTACTATCTCCTCGGCTTGAAGGGAATTCACGCGCGGCTGTTCGAGGATATCACGTGGAGCACCGAGCACGTCGCGCGCGAGACGCTGGACCGGGCCGACGAGATCGGCCTGCCGGTGCATATGCTGCCCCCATGGTACGATGTCGACGATGCCGCCTCGCTCGCCACCTTGCGCGGCGAGCTCCTCGAGGGCCGGCCGTTCGGCGCGCTCCGCTCCGCGGAGGCGCGCCATACGCGCGATTTGCTCGCGGCGCTTCATGACAGGTCGGCGCGATGACACGTCGCGCGCTGTCCTGCCTGCTGGTCCTCGGGCTCGGTCTTCTCGTCGTCCACGCCGTCCTCGCCAGCCGCTTCGGGGCGGATAGCGACGAGTGGATCATGGGGTATACCTGGATCGAGGTCGTGCTTTACGCGGTCGCCGTCGTCGTCGCGTTGCGCGACAAAGGGCTTGATCCGGCAATCTCGCGGCGTGCCACCGCCTTCATACTCGGGCTCGGCGTGCTGATGCGCGTCATCCTGATCCCGATCGATCCCATCTCGACCGACATCAATCGTTACATCTGGGACGGGCGCGTGCAGGCGGCGGGGATCAATCCCTATCTCTACATTCCCGCCGACCCGGCGCTCGAAGCCTTGCGCGACGACGAGATCTACCCCGAGATCAACCGCAAGAGCTACGCGCACACGATCTACCCGCCTTTCGCCGAGATCGTCTTTTACCTTGTGACCCGCGTCGACGAGAGCGTGATCGCAATGAAGAGCGCGATGGTCTTGTTCGAGCTCGCCGCGATCTGGGCAATGACTCGCCTGCTTAGGTCGCGCGCCATGCCGTCGACGCGCATCCTGCTCTACGCTTGGCACCCGCTGCCCATTTGGGAATTCGCCGGCAGCGGGCACGTCGACGCCATCGCGATCACCTGCGTCATGCTCGCGCTTCTCGCGGCGGAGATGAGACGGCCGGTCCTTGCCGGCATCGCGCTCGGCGGCGCTGCCCTAACGAAGTATTTCCCCGTCCTCGTGGGACCTGCCGCCTATCGCCGCTGGGACTGGAAGCTGCCGCTCGCCGGCTTTCTAACGGTCGTCGCGCTTTACCTGCCTTACCTATCGGCGGGTTCTAAGATCTTCGGCTTCCTCTCAGGCTACAAGCGCGAAGAGGGCCTCGACAACGGAATGGGCTTGTACCCGCTCGTCCTCCTTAGGCAACTCGTGCCGAATCTGCCGCCGGTCGTCGTCGCGCTCTACATGCCACTCGCGGCGATCATGCTGTTGGGGCTTGGTTTGGGCATCCTGTTCCGGCGACGCGCGCCCGGTGCCGATCTCGGCGGCGCGTTCCTCCTTGCTTCGGCCTTCACGGTCCTCACGTCGCCGCACTTTCCTTGGTATCTGGCATGGCTTGTGCCCTTTCTATGCTTTATACCTTCATGGCCGGTAATATGGCTGACTGGAACCGCGACGCTCATGTATGTCGCTGGCTGGCCACCAAGCTTCGCGGCCGGTTCGTTTTTCTATCTGCCGTTCGTGTTGCTCGCCGTCGATGTAACGATCCGCCGCCTTCGGACGAAAGTTGGAGTCAATGGAAGCGCTCTCGCCCTCTGAGGCTATCGTCGATCCGCGCCGGTATTTCGAATCCGTAACGCCTCAACGCGCCAAGCGCATGGAACGCGAGCCGGTATGCCTCTACCTAGAGGTGACGAACCGCTGCAATCTGCTCTGCACGACCTGTCCGC
Organism: Beijerinckiaceae bacterium; assembly: GCA_965198495.1. Classification (GTDB taxonomy): domain Bacteria; phylum Pseudomonadota; class Alphaproteobacteria; order Rhizobiales; family Beijerinckiaceae; genus RH-AL1. The sequence goes on from CBDAPL010000001.1 coordinate 112,529, forward strand.
GCACCTACGTCGAGCTCGAGCCGCCAGCCGACATGGCGTGGGAGCTCTTCACCTCCATCGTCGACCAGCTGCCGACCCTCCAGCGCGCGGTACTGCACGGCGTCGGCGAGCCGATGCTGGTAAAGAACCTGCCGCAGATGGTGCGCCACCTCAAGGATCGTGGCGTCTACGTGCTCTTCAACACCAACGGCACGCTGCTGACGGAGCGCAACGGCCGCGCGATGATCGACGCCGGGCTTGACGAGCTGCGCGTCTCGCTCGACGCCTCCAACCCGACGTCCTACCTCGCCGTCCGCGGCAAGAACTATTTCGCCCGCATCCTCCACAACGTACGCCAGTTCCGTGCCCTGCAGGAGCGCGAAGGGCACGCGCTGCCGAAAGTCTCGGCCTGGCTGACCGGCCTCAAGGAGACGATTGCCGAGCTGCCGGACTTCGTGCGCGTCGCCTCCGACATCGGCGTCAAGGAAGTGTACCTGCAGCGTCTGGTGTTCTTCGAGGACGCGTCGGCCGGTCTCGCCCGACCGGACCAGGCGCTCTACGAGCAGATGAACGCCGAGGAGAGCGTGCACATCGCCGAGGCTGAGCGCCTGGCCGCCTCGCTGGGCATGAGCTTCAGCGCCTCGGGCGCCGCGTCGGAACCCGGCATGAGCCTGAAGCGCGCTGATGACTCCTCGCCCTGGTCGCTATGCCGGCGCCCTTGGAGCGTGATGTACTTCACCGCCAACGGCCGGGCGCTGCCCTGTTGCATCGCGCCCTTCTCGCAGCGCGGCTACGAGAACTACACGCTGGGCGACGCCACGCAGTCCAGCCTGCGCGACATCTGGAATGGCGCCGAATACACCGATTTTCGCGAGGCGCTGCTCTCTAACACTCCGCCCAAGGCGTGCGCGAGCTGCGGTCTTCGCTGGAGCCTTTGATGGATGGGCAGCCGCTTCTAAAACGGCCCGTCGTCGTCGTCATTCCCACCCTGAACGAAGCGCAATCGATCGGTCACCTCGTTCGCTTGATCCCGCGCGACCTTGTCAACTCGATCATCGTGGCGGACGGCGGCAGCACGGATGAGACGCGCGCGATCGCCGAGCGGGAGGGCGCGCGCACCATTGCGGCCGGTCGCGGCTACGGCCGCGCCTGCCTGATGGCGGCGGAGGCCGCGCCGGAGAACGCCATCGTCGTGACGATGGACGGCGACGGTGCCGATGATCCGGCGATGATCGCCGCCCTGGTGGCGCCGATCGCCGCTGGCACGCATGATTTCGCGATTGGCTCGCGGGTTACCGGCATCCGCGAGAAAGGCAGCATGGGTTGGCACCAGGTCGTCGCCGGCCATGTCTTCGGCACTGCGATTCGCCTCCTCTATCGAACACGCTACACCGACATGTGCGCCTTCCGCGCGATCGGCCGCGACACGCTCATGCAACTCGGCATGCGCGAGATGACCTATGGCTGGAACCTGGAGATGCAGATGAGGGCTGCGCGTGCCGGACTGCGCGTCCTCGAAGTGCCGGTGCCCGCCCGCTGCCGCACCGGCGGCGCGTCGAAAGTCGCTGGATCCTTGCACGGCACAATGCGCGCTGGCTCCCGCATCGTTGCGACCTTCATCCGCGTCGCGTGCGAGCGCGCGCCAGCTATCGGGGAAATCACGACATGAGCGCGCTTCCGCACGGCACCGCGCCGCTTTTGCAGCGCGATGACTTTTCGGAAGCGTCGGCGTTTCGCCCGGAGAACATGCTGCGCGAGGCGAGGCGGCAAAAGAAGCTCGGCTGCGCGCCGGTTTCGTCCGTCATCATCCTCGATCCAGACGGCGACATCGTCGACCACGTGCTGACCGACAAGGCCGCGAAGCGCTCGCCGGATTGGGCCTGCTACCACACCAAGCTCTGGGAATGGGAGGAGGACGGCATCCGCTACGGCGTCATCGGCCACGCGGTCGGCGCCTCCTTCGCCGTGCTCGTCGCCGAACAGGCCTTCGTGTCCGGCTGCGAACTCCTCGTCAGCATCACCTCGGCCGGGCAGATCCGCGACCTTGGACCACCGCCCTACCACATCATCATCGACCAGGCGCTACGCGACGAGGGCACGAGCTACCATTACCTGCCGCCCTCGCCCTGGGCCGAGGCCGACCCGGCGGTGATCGCGTTGGCCGAAACGGCTTTCGCCGCCCTAGCGCACGGCGTCCGCCGCGCCTCGACTTGGACGACGGACGCGCCCTTCCGCGAGACGGAGACGGCCATCGCCTCCCGCGCGGAGTTCGGCGTCGCCGCGGTGGAGATGGAGGCGGCGGCGCTCTACGCCTTCGCGCGGTCGACCGGCAATCCGGTGCTCTGCCTCGCTCACGTGACCAACCAGCTTGGTCGGATCGAGAACGACTTCGAGAAAGGCATCGGCAACGGCGCGCATGCTTCGCTCGACCTTGTCGCCCGCTTCGCCGGCGCATGGCTTGCCGGCCGGGCCGAGCCCTTACGCGAGAAGATCGCCTCGTGAACGCCCGTATCGGTCTCCTTGCCCTCATCCTGCTCAGCGTGGGGCTGAACGCAGCCGCACAGCTGTTCCTGCGCGCGGCGATGCGGGGCGGGCTGCCGGGCGGCAAGCCGCCAATCGCCATGCTGCTCGACATCGCGCTGCGACCCGGCATCGTCGCCGGGATCGCCTGCTACGGCTTCAGCCTGATCATGTGGATCGTCGTGCTCAGCCGCGCGGAAGCCTCCTTCGCCTACCCCTTCCTCGGGCTCGGCTTCGTGTTCGTCGCGTTGGCCTCGGCGATCCTGCTTGGCGAGAGCTTCACGGCGCGCAAGCTGCTCGGCACGCTGATCATCGCGGGTGGCGTTGTGGTGATGGCGGGGGCGCCCGGAAAGTAGCTTTGATCCGCATGGCCTCTCGCGCTTGCGCTGCCGACCGCCGTAGCTATAGTCCGCCACCTTCACGGGCGACGCGTCCGACCTGGAGGATAACGCGACGGCAAACCCGGATGGGGCGCATCGCCAGCGAGGCGCTCGAAGCGCTTGGCGGCGCGCAAGCCGATGGTCGACGGAGGGGTGGCCGAGTGGTTGAAGGCGCACGCCTGGAAAGTGTGTATACGGGAAACCGTATCGCGGGTTCGAATCCCGCTCCCTCCGCCAGCTTTATACTTGAGAGTGCTATCTCTGCTTTAGAAAGTAGGCGAAAAACACAAGCAAACACGGGCCTGTAGCCAAGTGGCTATTTACCTCTCCTATGATTGACGAGTGCATTTCGTGCTCCCGCAGCCTCGTGTTCTCCAAAGCTGTGTACTTTGCGATTTAGGTACGGAGCCTGAAAGCCGATCGCGATCAATAGTTTATCCACGATAGCGGAAGCGTGGTTTTTGTCGGCATCCTGGTCGTCAAGCTCAAGGCAGCAGAAGCTATGGCCTTAGTTTTCCGAGAGTGGCTGGGCAGTTTCTTTGCGTTCCGACGGTGGAAGCGGACTTTCCGCCGTCGCTTTGCCCTCGATCTCTGATTAATTCGCTCATGGCACTCGGCCGGGCTCGCGCAGCGCAGGTCATACTAGTGCCATACAACGGCCGGCCACGGCGGCAGCAGACCACTCTCGGGCCCTCGGCTTGGTGGGCACCCGGGCCGCGACGGCGAGCGCTGCGTCGGTCGGAAAGGGCCAGCCCTGTTTTCTATGGTCGGCGCGCAGATTGAAGGGTCTGCTCATCGGCCGACGGCGTCATGCGGCTTTGCCGTCGCGCTCCTCGGCCGCACGTCAGGATCATCGACCAGCATGGCCTCGAACCGTCGGAGCAGACAGGAAGCGAGACCTGGACCTTCCAGATGGAGCCCGATCTCATCAAGCGGATTGCTAGGCAGGCCCGATTGCGATCCCCAATTCATGGTGCTGACGACGATGTGATCGTCGTCCCACGCCAGGAATTTGCAATGTAGTTGCGGATCTCCGAGCCCGAGTACCTCCACCTTCCCTTTTAGACGCTCCCGCTGCGCGGCGACGTGGCGCCGCTTGGTTGAACCTCCCTGACGCGAATAGTAGACCCGGACATCATCAAGGCGGCGCGCGGCCGCCTCGCTCGGATTGAACAACGCCGGGACCATGGTCGCGCCTACCTTGTTTGTGCAGCACACGAACCTTGTTGCGGCCCCATGGGCGGCCTGTCTCAGCAGGCGTTCGTGCCCGTCGGCTTGAATGATCGTCATCCGAACGATGCGACTCTCCGCGTCGCCGGCGGTGCGGCGCGTTAGAACGCGGGCGGAACGTCTGAGCTCCGCCGACATGAACTGCAGCGTCTCGACCGATCGGCTCGCCTGCGACAGTGAGGCGACAATAGAGCGGAGGACGTCGAGGCCGGCGGCGGCCGCCTCCTCCTCGCGGAGCTCGGCGGAGAGTTCAACAGAGGCGTACGGCGACTGCAGCCAATTGCAGGATCCGAGCAGCACTACCGCTCCGGTACCGCCGTCGTCCGCGGCGAGGAACTTGGCGTGGCTCCTGACCGTGTCGCGATGAACGAACACGGTGCCGCGCCGTAGTATCTTGCCGTCCAAGCGCTTGCGGAGCTCCTCCATTGCGATAGCGTTCTTCGCGTCCTTATCGAGCGTTGTACCTAAGAACAGGTGGCAGCGCACGCCCCGATGGCAGGCGCGCTCAAGCGCCCTCCAAACGCGCTCCCGTCGCTCCCGGCCCTTGTCGTCAGATTGCGAGGCGACGAAGGTCGAGAGCACGAAGACATCACGAATGGCGCCGTCTACAATTCGTTCGAACGCGTCGAGATGTTGCTCGGCTCCGAGGATGAAGTGGTCGGGATTGAATGTCGTCTGGACCGACGCGGCAGGTGGGCGGGCGGGCGGCTGAAGTGCGGGAAGCACTCCCGTTTTCACCGTCCGGAGTAGGGCCTCCCTCAACGCGCCGCTCGCGCCCTCTGGCATCGATCCGGTGCTGACCTCGTCCAGGTCTATGACGAGATAGCGGGGTAGGATCCTGGAGCCGATCGCCTTGACCCCGCGCAACCATTCGCCCGGCCGCAGCGTCCCGGCCATAAAGCGGCCGACGCGCTCGGCCATCGTGTCGTCGTTCTCGTCAGGCTCGTCGTCGCGGAAGCGCACCGTGCGTCCCGGCTCCGGTACCCCCGACGTGGGCACGATCGTTACGTCTCGTCTCCGGAATACCGATTGGCCGAGCGGCTCGTAGACCAGGCTGATCCCGACCTCGCGGTCCAGCGTCTTCTCCGGCAGCGCCCGGCTGGACCTGATGAGTTCATGCCCTGCCGCGCTCGTCGCGAAGAGCGGCCTCAAAGACATGCGCAGCTCGACGAGGCCGAACTGCATCAAGCGCGCAAACGTCGTGCTGGCGACTTGGCCGGGCAGTGACAGGGCGGCTGAAACGTCCTCGATGGTGCCCGGAAATTGGTCGAGCCGCAGGAGCACCAGCTCCTCGATCGGGCTCCATCCCCACGTGCGCTGGACGATCGCTCGGGCGCTATAATGCCACGCGGGGATGCAGAGCTTCACCAAACGCCCTTCCCGTTCTCGTCCATGTTCAGGACGAATGCTCCCTTGCGCCCATCGCCATCATCCTCGCGGCTCAGCCGGGCGAGCGCACGCCTGATCTCGCGGATGAACTGCAATTTGCCACCCATGTTGTCCGGATCGACGCCGTCGATCGCCTCCACTAAAAACTGAAGGCTGGTTGCCAGCACGAGCTTCTGCCTTGCCCGGCTGAGCAGCACGTTCATCCGTTGCGAATTCTGCACAAAGCCAAGGGCCCGGCCACCCGCGAGCACATTATTGCGGACGAGGCTCGCTAGAATCAGATCGGCCTCCCCGCCTTGAAAGCTGTCGCTGGTGAAGATGAACCCGCCGCCGCTGCGCGGGCTCGCGAAACCGGCTAGCGTGGCCGCGGCAGAGTCGATCAAAGGGTGCACGAGGCGCTCGAGAAGCTTGACCTGCGCCGCGTATGGCGAGAGTACCGCCAAGGTCGGGCGGCGCCCGTCCGAGCACGGCACTGGACGCAGGTGCTTGAGGGCAGACACGAGTGCGGCGGCTTCGACCGGGTTACGAAACGTCTTTTTGACCGGCTCTTCGAACGCAGCCCTACCGACGGTGCTGAGCGCGGGGAGGTTAAGGACAACGATCGGCGTCGCCGGGAACCCGTCCGTGGACGCCACCGTCTTGGGACGCCGTTTGACGCGATCGGAGGGCACCAGCTTGCCGCCGTAGAAGACGTCGGACACGAGCGCGCAGATCGCCGGATGCATGCGGCTCTGCTCGAGTAGGGTCGAGATCGAGCCGGTGGGAGTGCCAACCTCCTCCCGTTCCTGCTCACGCTCGGCTATGGTCCTGAACGGCTCCTCCATCCGCGCGGCCCCGGCGAGCGCGTCGACCAGCAGGGCTTCGTCCGCTTCGAGCTGGGCGAGTGCGACGTCAACCTCAGGCGGCAGATCCGAGATCGAAGCGAGCTGCTTCCTTCCATCCTTGAGCAGTTCCGCCGCGCGGTCCGCTTGATAGTACTTCAGCCTCTCGGCCGCCTCGAAAGGCGACAGCTGGTTGTGGTCTCCGATCATGACTCGGCGGTTGCCGAGCAGCAGGGCCCCTATCAGTTCCGAGCCGTTCGCCCTCGCAGCCTCTTCGACGAATACCCAATCGAACTGCTCGCCATCGGCGATCATTTCCTCGATGGCGTTTGAGGAGGTGCTCGCGAGTGTGACATCCGCTGACCTCAGCAGGAGGCCCTCCGTGTCGCGGAAGACCCGTTCCGAAATCGCCTTCTCCGCCGAGTCCACGGGATCGAGTGCCTGTCTGATCGGGCGGGACTGGTCGGACATCATGCCGGAGGCCGCGCCCTCCGCCTGCCGCAGCAAGCGCTCTGCCCCATCGCGCAGGTTGCCCTTCTCCGTATCGGCGTTCGCACGTTCAACCCTGACGACGATCCGAGCCGCCGGCAGCAGCAGCTTCCTAAGCTCGTCTTCCATCAGCACGAGCGTGTCGTGGCTTTGCGCCGACACGAGGATCCTCGCCGAGGGCGTGCCGACCAGGATGCTGTTGACGAGATGGGATATCAGGAAGGTCTTACCGACGCCTGGCGGACCAACGACAATGCTGATCGACTTGCCGGCCGCAATCGAAGCCCAGGCGTCCTTTTTGGAGGCGTCGAGTTCGGGTGGGGCCACGCCGGGCGCAGCGACGTCGCGCAACACCGGGTCGATGGCGACCCGAGCGGGGTCGTCCAGCGCCCTGAGCAACTCGACGTTAGAACGCGCCGCGACGATGTTCGAGAGCCTTCGCCGTACGGCGCGTTCAAAACCGGCGTCACGTCTCGGTCTCAGATAACAGCGCTCTCCGGGCAACACGGGCTCGCTGGTGCCGAATCCGTAGACCCTCCTGCCATCGATCGTCTCAATCTGATCGAAGGTGAGTTCCGGCAACCTGGGCTGGCCTCCGCCGAGCCTATCCGTCGGGGCAAGCGTCCAGTCGGGATGGCCCTCGTCGTCTTCCAGTTCGCGTTTGAGAGCCTCGCTCATGGCAGGCATCCCGAGCTCATCGCGCCTCCGCTCTCGCTCTGGGTCGTTTCTTAGGGCTACCCACGCCATGTCAGCATCTTCCCAAGCCGGCGGTCGCAGTGTCTCGACGGAGAAGGTACGGAACTGCTGTTTGAGTATTGCGAACACCTCAAGCAACAAAAGTGCGTACCAGATCGGCGGATCATGCTGCGCGGTAGCCGAGGACGGGTCCAAACCGATCACGGACCAGGGTGTTGCGGCGAGGCCCAGCTTGAGCACCCGCTTGACGGCACTCGCGCGGTCGCGAGAGAGATGGATCCGGTGACGCATATCAACGGCGTCGGAGGTCCAATCATCCCGGCGCCGCTTAGCGCAGGAGACGATCATCCCGACGTTTTCACCGAGATCTCTTACGTGGTAGATCGCGAGGTCAGTGATAATGCGCATCTTGCCACGTCGATCAGAGCCGGCGCGTACGGCGGGGCCGAGCAGGTCATTGCTCGCGAAACGGATTACAGCTTCAACATCGTCCGCAGCGACAGCACCGGAGGTCAGGGAGGGCAAATCGCTTTGAAGCGTATGTCGAGCCGGATAGAGCACCAACTCGCCATCGGCGTTGGAGCCGATGCGGCCGAGTTCGTCGACAACAGCCTTGAGATCCTTCTGGGCGACGTGTCCGTCGTACATCTGAAACTTCGGCGGGTCGGCGAGGCGGTTCAGCGCTTGCCGCTCGGTTCCGGTCAGCACGGCGCCGCCCTCGGCATCGACGCCGAGCACCTTAGCCACAACCTTGCTCAGATCGGCTAGGTCCGAGCGGAACGAGATTGGACCGGAGGCTCGCAACAGCTCGCCTTGCGTACTGGGATCGCCATCTGCGATTTGGACGCAGGACTCATAGCCGCCTAACCGATAGGATAACGCGCCATCGTCGTCGGTGAAGATCGCGTGCTCGCCGATGCTCCCGTGAACGATCCCCACATCGTGGCAGAGGGTCAGCCCTTCGAGGACGCGCTGAATATTTTGCCAGAAGAGCTTCCGTCCGGCATTCGTCAGGCACCGTTGCCGCCGGGCTATGGCCCCATGGGGGGCTCCTGACAGCGGGGGACCAGGATCGAGCATGACGATGCCGACCTCGTCATCGTCCTCAACAACCTCAAGAATTTCGACAAGCACATCACGGGCCCGGCGCGACGAGAGCACACGTCGAATCCGCCGAAGTCCGCTCGCTAGAAGATTCTTGAGGTCATCGTCTGCCACTGTCCCCGTTTTGGGAAATAATCTTACGAGGTAGCGCTCTCCGTCCTCGATGCCCGTGGCAGGCCTCAGCCGGGATGTCCAGGGCGCCGGCCCGGCTCTAAAAGAATCCTCGGCAAACCGAAACCGTTCATCAAGCCTCGGGCGTCTTTTTCGGTTTAACGACTGCACTGTATTGTTGAACCCCATGACCCGAACCGTCCTTACACCGCGCGCCTACCGATTGGCGTGGACCTATGGCGCCGGCCAACCAGCCCGCACCCTCGTGGCATCTTAGCTCGGCCGGGAACTGCTCGTCCCAGAGCGGGTCGAGTTCCTGCAGCGCCCGTCGCACCTGCTCCTCGTTCAAGCCCCTTCGGCTTCGACGCCCGCCAGGTGCCAACCACGATCACCAGCGCGCGCAGCAGGCCGCGCACCTGGTCGATCACCGCAGCCTCGATCTCCGCCGCTGGCAGTCGCCCGACTGGGCACGCGTCGCGTCCCTGCTTCAGCACGGCCTGGCTGACGTAGTAGCGGTAGAGACGGCCGGCGTTGCGAGGGCGGGTCGGCGACATGGCACGGCCGATTAGGCCGACTTCGCCCTTCAGCGATGCCTGCGGCTTCGTCGCGCGCCAAGAACTACATCGCTTCGATCTTGCCGATCTCGCCCGCGCGCGACGGTTCGCCGGTCGTGACTGCTTTCAGGTATCCGAATGCGTAGACGATCGCGCTCGTTGGCGTGTCCCAATACTCGGCTTGCTCGGCATCGACGCGGATCAGCACGACGTTGTCGTCCCTGGCTCCGTCCGGAAACCAGGCGCGGTAGACTTCGCTCCACATAACCTCAACCTTCTGGCGTTCGGCCACGATCTCGGCACGACCCGCGATGGTCACGAAGTGCTGCTTCTTCGGATCGGCGAAGGTGACGAGCACCTGCGGGTTGATGGTCAGCTCCTTGGCTTTGCGCGAGTCCTTCTTGGAGAAGAACCAGAGGGTGCCGTCATCCTCGACCTCGCGCAATGCCATCGGTCTTGCGTGGAGGGGATCGCCGGCGGTGCCCTGCGTCGTGAACAGCGCGTAGTCGATGCCCTTCACCAACTCCACCACCTTGCGGCGCCCGGCGTCCTCGTCTTGCCCACCCACGATCCGTCTCCCCCGCCTCCCGCCGGCGTCCGACAGACCGGGTGCAACGCGCGAAGGCTGCCGAACCGTAGACACCCGCCGTCGCCGGGCAATGCGACATAGGCGTAGCCGCCCGCGACCTCGCACCAAGCCTGCCGCGCTGATTGGCACGCGCTTGGCACATGAGCGGACGGCAGGTTCAAGGATCAGCCAATGCTCTGAAGTCAGATCAGAGAAGCTTCGCCTGGCGCGGGCTATCGTCAGCTTCCGTGGAAGAAGCTTCGCCGCGTCGGCGGAGTTCGGCTTCCGCACTGAAGCGCACATCGATGTTGCGGTCGGCCGCGAAGGCCTGCAAGGCGCCCTCGTCGAGGTCGGCCCATGAAAGGCCGCGCGAAGGTCCTGCCGGCACGCGCGGGAGCAACCCGGGTTCCTGGCTCCATACCAGAAGCTGCTCCACCGAGACTTCGGCGAGCATATCGCGAAGATGGTGGGCGGTCACGTAGGCGTCCGGTCCCGCTCGATGGGCGGGCAGTCCCGTCTCATGGACGAGACCTTCCGGCGTGCGGAGATAGCGGAGCATCTGATTGGAGAACCGGGGGAGATGCGGCCAAAGGCGAAGGGCGCACTTCCACGTGCAGATCCAGCTTGTTCCGCCAGTCAGGCTCGGCCGACAGTAACGTTGTTCGAATTGGGCGCGATGCGCACCGAACGCGACGACGCCGCCTTCGGGACGGAGCACGGCTGATGCGATCTCTTTCCAGAACGGCGCCTTAGCCACGTGCTCATTGAGAATGTGATGAACGGCTATGGTGTCGGTCGCCATGGGACGGCCTGGATTGACCAGAAGCGCGCCGGGCTCGCCCTCGAGCCGCCACACATGATCTCCGCCCCGGCGTAGATCCTGCCACCCAATTTCGCAGACATCATCGGAGCCGTTTCCGCCCGTCTCGAGATCGACGACGCGGATGCGGTCTTGGTCCAACTTCATGCAGCGATCATAGATGATGTGACACCGATCACCATGGAATGTGCACGTTGGTCATGGAAGCGTCCGGCGCTGTTTGGCCCATTCAGCGGGGAACGGTCGGAGCAGCACATCTGCCTCGATGCCATCGTTCTGCCGCCCGTCAACGATCGCCTCGACGATGTCCGGCGCGAGCAGAGTCAGCCGCAGGACGCGGCTGACGTAGGACGGGTTGATCTTTTCGGACGCGGCGAGATCCGCGGCGGAACCGTAGCGGCCGGACTCCAACAGCCTGTTCCACCTATGGGCACGCGCGAGCGCCTTGACGAGTGTGCTGTCAATCCACGGCCGCGGCGGTGCGAGGGTGCTGCCATCGGCGGCGATGGCGAGCTTGCGGCCGCCGCGCTTGCGAATGCTGAACGGCACCTGCACCGTGAGGGTCTGTGCCGGTGCGCTCATGCTGCCTCGCGCTGAGTGTTCGCGCCAAGCGAGAGATCGCGCGCCAGATGCGCGAGACCATCCACCCGCAGGCGGAGGTCGAAGCCTTGTGTGCCGACATCGATGCGTTCGACCAGCAGCTCGACGATGCGCGCCTGCTCCGCCGGGAACAGCTCGTCCCAGAGCGGATCGAGGTCCTGCAGATCTCGCCGCACCTGCTCCTCACTCAAGCCATCGACTTTCAGCTTCGACGCCCGCCAGGTGCCCACCACGATCTCCGGCGCGCGCAGCAGGCCGCGCACCTGGTCGATCACCCCGGCCTCGATCTCCGCCGCTGGCAACCGGCCGACTAGGGCAGGCTTTCGCGTCCCTGCTTCAGCACGGCCTGACTGACGTAGTAGCGGTAGAGCCGGCCGCCCTTGCGCGTGTGGGTCGGCGACATGGCGCAGCCGGTCGGGCCGAAGATCAGCCCCTTCAGCAAGGCCGGTGTTGAGGTTCGCGTGTCGGCGGCGCGCTTGCGCGGGCTCTCCTGCAGGACGGCGTGGACCTTGTCCCAGAGCGCCCGCGTGACGATCGCCTGATGCTCGCCCGGGTATGCCGTCCCCTTGTGGACCGCCTCGCCGACGTAGACCCGATTGGTGAGCAGCTTGTAGAGGAAGCCCTTGTCGATCGGCTTGCCGCGCGGTGTCAGCACGCCCTCCTTGGCCAGCGCTGCAGCCAGAGTAGTCGCAGAGCCGACCTTGGCGAAGCGCTCGAAGATGGTGCGCACCGTCGCCGCCTGCTCCTCGTCGATGACGAGCTTGCGGTCGCGAACGACGTAGCCGAAGGGCACGGTACCGCCCATCCACATGCCTTTGCGGCGCGAGGCGGCGAACTTGTCCCGGATGCGCTCGCCGATGACCTCGCGCTCGAACTGCGCGAAAGAAAGCAGCACGTTGAGGGTGAGCCTTCCCATCGACGTCGTGGTGTTGAAGGCCTGGGTCACCGAGACGAAGGTCACCTGATGCCGATCGAACACCTCGACGAGCCTGGCGAAGTCCATCAAGGCACGACTGAGCCGATCGATCTTGTAGACCACCACCACATCGACCTTGCCGGCCTCGATGTCGGCCAGCAGGCGCCGCAGCGCCGGGCGCTCCAGCGTGCCGCCGGATATGCCGCCATCGTCGTAGCGGTCAGGCACGAGGAGCCAGCCTTCCGCGCGCTGGCTGAGGATGTAGGCCTCGCAGGCCTCGCGCTGGGCATCGAGGCTGTTGAAGGCCTGCTCCAGGCCCTCCTCGCTGCTCTTCCGAGTATAGACGGCGCAGCGCAGCTTGCGGAGCGCTGGCGGCGCCAAGGGAGCGTCTTGCCGAGCCTTCATGCGGCAGCTCGCTGTTGATTTTTCAAGCCGAAGAAGATCCAGCCGTTCCACCGCGTGCCGGTGATGGCGCGAGCTACCGCGGAGAGCGACTGGTAGGGCCTGCCCTGCCACTCATAACCTTCCGCCAGCACCGTGACCGTCTGCACCGAGCCCTGCCATTCGCGCACCAGCCGGGTGCCGGCGATCGGCTTGGCATCCATGCGCGGCTTGCGCTTGCCCGAGCGCCGCCCGTCGATCTGCTCGCCCAGCGCCTCGAGCTTCTTCAGCGTCGCCGGCTTCAGCCCGCCGTAGGCCAGCTCCTGAATGCGATAAGCAAGCCGGCTCTCCAGGAAGCGCCTGTTGTAGGGCGGCGGCTCGGTGTCATTCAGCTTGCGCCATTGCGCTTTCAGGTCCGCCGTCGACGTCGTCTTCAGCGCCGCCAATTGCGCCAGCACCAGATCGCTCATGCCCCTGCCTCACCCGTGCACTTCCGTTGCGCACCACCGCTCTGCTGCAGCGGCAAGTCGAGACAACTGTCTCCAGGCGGCGAAGATAAACGAGTTGACTGACGGTGGTGGAGGCGGATCAGGCCGGCGGCGAGGATCTCGCACAAGGCGGAGAGGCGTTCGTCGGGAGGCAAACAACGCGTACTGAACACCATGCGAAAACGATGCGCTCGCCAGACCGGAAAGGATAGCGGAATCTGAGGCTTGAGCCTGTGGATCGGGAAAGAAAGCAGCCGGGTGAATCGTAGCGAATTTGGCTTTTTGCCGCGCAGGCGAGAGATGGCGGCTGGACCAACCAAGAAGCGACTCGAAAGGACTCGACTCCTGCGCGTAAGGCAGAACATATACAGAACATAAAGACGGGCGGAAACGGGTTCAGGAGACGGTCGCCATGAGTTCAGGCGCCTATGATCGCGGGCAGCAGCTTGCCCCAGCCGCCGAGCCGAGATCGCCTATGCTCGTCCTCTCCTATCCGCATCTGCGCACATCGCTTGAGCCGAAGCGGCTGCGGCGCGAGGAGATCTGGGCGGTTGCCGAGGAAGCTCGGCGCCAGCTCTGTCGCGGACCCAGACCGAAGGTCGAACTCGCGCTTCTGTCGGCAAGATGCACGCGCCTGCAGGTCAACGGCCTTGCCTTCGAGCTGCGCTGGCAATTCGATCGATCTGTCGACAGCGAAGACGGTCATCCCTCGATCGGCGCGGTTGAGCACGACCCGTCGTGGCCAACGGGCGCTACGATATCGATCGACAGCACCGTCATCGGCGAGCGCGAAGAGCTCGGCCGCAGCACCGCCGCCCACGAGCTGGGTCACGCGATCTTCGACTCGCCTGCTTGGATCCAGGGCGCGCAGAACACGACAAGCAGGCCGGCGAGCCGGTACGATCTGACGGAGACGCCCGATCGCGCCGCTGCCGCGGAGATCGACTGGGTGGAGTGGCGCGCCAACGAGTTCATGGGCGGCTTCCTGGCACCTCGAGGCCTGCTGCATCGACACATGCACAAGCGCGCTGCGGCGCTCGAGATCCCCATGATCGAGAGCGGCCGTCGTGACGAGCTGCCGGTGGTTTGTCCGCGCACTCTTCCTCCGCTCATCGACGAGCTGGTCGGTGAGCTCGCGGATCTCTTCGGCGTGTCGGAGTCGTTCATGCGGGTGCGTCTGCGCAGATACGATCTCGTCCCCTACCAGCTGCTCGGCTGATCGGAGAGCCGTTATGCCGTTTCCGCTGAAGCGATACTTCACCCTGAAGGAGCTGACCGAGCGCTGGGGCGTGCCCATGTCGGAGATCGCCGACTACGCCCGAAATGGCGAGCTGGAAGTGTCGGTCATGACGGTCGCGTTGTCGGCAGAGCTGGGGAGGATGGAAGCTGGTCCGGACGGGACCATGCTCGAAGTGCGGGAGCAGGACACGGTGCTGTTCGGACCGCAGCCCGTGCTCGCTCCTGATCTGTGGTCGGTGTTCGGCCGAAGCGTGCATCGCATCACCCACTTCAAGCCTCGCACGCCGGAAGGCTACCTCAAGGTCGCCGACGGCAGTTCTCCCGTGAAGGTGACCATACCGGAGCTGCTCGTCACCAGAGTCGAGCGCGATCGCTTCGAGGTCGCCAACGGTCTCGTCTTCGATGATGCACCGCCGCCGTCGCGAGCCATCGAGGATTTCGTCCAGCGCAGCGACTACGCCGAGGTTCTCCTGCACGGCGAGCGCTTCCTGCTCGGCAGGATACAGGCTCAGATCGTGCGCCAGCTGCATGAAGCCGCCATGACCAGGAACCCGTGGTGTACTGGCAAACAGCTCTTCGCGAACTCCGACTCCAGGTCGACGCGGATCGTCGATCTCTTCAAGGCCAAGCCGACGTGGCGGAACTTGATCGCGTCGGATGGCAGAGGCTCGTACCGTCTCAACCTCCTCGACCAATCCGCGGTCCAGGGTAAGCAGCGCTTCAATCGCAGACTACGGCTGGTGCACTCGGCCTGACGTCGTGGCGGTGCCAAGGTCGATAGCGATCAGGCCGGCTTCGGCTCCCGATGATCCCACCCTCAGCCCACCCAAATCCCAATCCCATCCTGCAGTATAACCCACGCTGAAGCCCAATGTGAGTGGGCAGACAGGCATCTATACGCGTGATCTACTTTCTCGAGCGAAGTCGTTCGCCAGAAAGAGTAGATCATGTCAGCAACACCAAAGCTTCAGCAGCGCTCGTCTAAAGACGACGCGGCCCTTCCACACGGACCCAGGCACCTCGACCAGAACGAGCTCTCCCGGCGCTGGACCATCAGCCCGCGCACGCTCGAGCGATGGCGCTGGCGCAACGAAGGCCCGGCCTACCTCAAGATCGGCGGGCGCGTCGCGTATCGCCTCGAGGATGTCGAGGCCTACGAGCAGCAGCGGCTCAGGCAGGCTGCGCCGCACGAGGGGGCGGCTCGATGAGCGGTACCGCGGACGCAGGCGATCTGCTGTCACACCATTCCTCCGGCCTCGCCTCCGAGCCAAGTGAGCGCGGCCGACTGCACTGGCACGGCGAGGACGATGACGGGCCGATGCGCGAGTGGCTGGTCGACCAGCTTCTGCCGAAGGTCGGGACGGCGCTCGCGAGCGGCCGATGGGGCACCTACAAGACCTTCATCGTGTTGGACCTCGCCGGCGCCGTGCTCAGCAGGGGAAGCTTCGCCGGCCGCGACGTCGAGCGGCAAGGGGGCGTGCTCTTCGTCGCCGCCGAAGGCCAATCGGAGATGCGTATCCGGCTGACCGCCATGGTGCGGGAAAAGATCAGCCCCGATCTGGAGTCCCCCCTGCCCTTTGCCTGGGTGGAGGAATGCACCAAGCTCACCGCTCCGTCTGCACAGGGCGAGCTCGAGATCATCCTGGCGGAAGCGGCGAGGAAGATGCTGGAGCACTTCGACATGCCGCTCGCACTCGTCGTCTTCGATACGTTGTCCTCGTCCGCCGGATTCAAGAACGCCGATGACACTGCCGAGAACCAACGAGTCATGGATGTGCTCAAGGCGCTGTCGCTGCGCTTCGATTGCCTTGTCCTCGCGGTCGATCATTTCGGCAAGAACGCCGAGAGTGGGACGCGCAACTCGAGTGTCAAAGAAGACAGCGTCGACGCCGTCCTGGCCCTTCTCGGCGAGCGCGATGCTGCGGGCACCATCAGCAATCCTCGCATGGCGATCCGCAAGGTCCGCGGCGGTCCGACCGGTGGCGAGATCCGCTTTACGCCCCGCGTCGCGCAGATCGGCGAAGACGGAGCTGAGACCACGATCGTCATCGATTGGCCCGAGCAGGAACAATCGTCGGCAGCTGCCGCGTCCGGCTGGAGGCGTGATGGCCGCCAGCTTAGGGTGGCCCTCGAAAAAGCGCTGGAACGATCCGGTCGCACCATCGTGCCAAGGGCCGATGAAGAGCCGGTACAAGCCGTCCTGCGCGATGAGCTGCGAGAGGAGTTCTACCATCTTCGAGCTGACGACAATGTCGAGACCAGGCGGAAAGCGTTTTCCCGCCTTCTGCAAGCCGCCCGCAGCAACGGCCTCGTCATCTGCCTAGAGGTCGACGGCAGCGACTGGGTCGGCTTTCCCGCCGCTTGCCTTCGTCCGAGGCGGAGGGACGGAACGGGACAGCTACTATAGTAGCTGTTCCCGTCCGTCCCACTCAGCATCGCAACACAGCGAAGCGCTGATGGTCAGAGCGGGCAATTTCGGCCGCTTCGAGCGAGAGCAAACGATAGAAGCCTAGCGTAGATGCGTACGGTTTCGGCCGATCGTGCGATGTGAGACAATCGCCCATCGCCTTCATCGAGCCCGGAATGTCGGACGCCAGCATCAGCCCGGGGCGGAACCCGGGCAACCGCACGGACAACCGTGGTCGAGGCAGGGCTCACCAGCCTACGGACGCGTCGCGCAAGCAAATCGAGGCTCTCGCGAGCTTCGGAGTACCTCGCAGCGAGATCGCCAAGGTCGCTGGCATCTGCCTGAACACGCTGATCAGGCATTACGGCGACACGCTCGACATCGCGGCGACGAAGGCAAACTCCCTCGTCGCGCAGAGCTTGTTCAATCGCGCGGTGAAGGGAGACGGAGCGGCGGCGACGAGCGCGGCGATCTTCTGGCTGAAGGTCCGAGCGGGCTGGCGGGAGAAGGACGTCCACGAGGTCACGGGGCTGAACGGCGGACCCATTCAAATGGTCGACATAAGCCGGCTTTCGGATGCGCAGCTCGAGGCGCTTCAGCCGGTGCTCTCATCGCTCGCTGTTTCAGAGGAAGGTCGATGATGGACGCTCACCACGAGGCAGCCTGGCCGGCCGACCGCGTCGAGCGCCGGCCTACCGCCAGCCTGGTGCCGTACGCCAGGAACAGCCGCACCCACTCGGCCGAGCAGGTCGATCAGATCGCTGCGTCCATTCGGGAGTGGGGCTGGACGGTCCCGGTGCTGGTCGACGAGAACGGCGGCCTTATCGCCGGGCACGCCCGCGTCATGGCGGCCAGGCAGCTCGGGCTGGCGGAGGTGCCGGTCATGGTCGCCACCGGCTGGAGCGAGGCGCAACGGCGCGCCTACGTCATCGCCGACAACAAGCTGGCTTTAAACGCCGGTTGGGACGAGGCGCTGCTCAGGATCGAACTCACCGAGCTGCAGGCGCTCGACTTCGATCTCGGCATGACCGGCTTCTCGCTCGACGAGATCGCGACGCTGACCATGGATGGCTCGGCCGGGCTGACGGACCCCGACGATGCGCCGGAGCCGCCGGCAGACCCGGTGAGCCGCTTGGGCGACGTCTGGATCCTCGGCAGCCACCGGCTGGTCTGCGGCGATGCCACGAGCGCCACCGACGTGGCTCGGGCGCTGAACGGTGTCACCCCAGCACTGATGGTCTCCGACCCACCCTACGGCGTCGCCTACGACCCTTCCTGGCGTGCCCGCGCCGGCGTGAACCTGAACCCGGGCAAGCTCGGCAAGGTCGACAACGACGATCAGGCGGACTGGAGTGCGGCATGGGCGCTGTTCCCCGGCGACGTCGCCTACGTCTGGCACGCTGGCAAGTTCGCTGCGACGGTCCAGGCCAGCCTGGAGAGTCGCGACTTCGAGATCCGCTCGCAGATCATCTGGGCCAAGGACCGCTTCGCCCTCAGCCGGGGCGATTACCACTGGCAACATGAGCCCTGCTGGTACGCGGTACGCCGCAACGCCCGCGGTGGCTGGTCAGGCGACCGCTCGCAATCGACGCTGTGGACGATCCCATCACGCGAGGACCGCGGCCTCGGCCACGGCACGCAGAAGCCGGTGGAATGCATGCGTCGGCCAATCGCCAACAACTCCTCGCCCGGGCAGGCCGTGTACGACCCCTTCGTCGGCTCCGGTACGACGATCATCGCCGGCGAGATCACCGGGCGCTGCGTTCATGCGCTCGAGCTCAACCCGGCCTACGTCGACGTGGCGGTGATCCGATGGCAGGCATTCACGGGCAAGACGGCGGTGCTGGAGGCGACCGGCGAGAGCTTCCTGACGACGATGGCGACGAGATCCGCTGGTTCCGCTACGAAGACCGCGCCGCCTACGAAGCGCAAGGCTGGGTCTTCGCCGCGGACCTCGGCCCGGTCCACGGCTGCTACAGCGTCCTGACGGAGCGACCGTCGTCAAAGCGCTGATGCTAATGAGGCTGCCGTCTCAAGCGTTAATGACTGGAGTGGGTGGACAGCGGACCTAGCTCCGGTGCGGGTTAAGGCCCGCGCCGCACCCGAGCCCTTTCCCGTTTCTCCATCTCAATCAGGCCATTTCGGGAAAGGCAATTTGGGAACAGGTTTTGAGAAAGCGGCGCCTGCTCCTTCTGCCCTGCCCCGCAGGGGGGAGTGGCTTCCCCGCTCTACTTTCGTTTGCGGAAAGATGAAAAGCATCGTTGATGCCCCGTCGATCGACCATGCAGTCAGGTTGGCAAGCTATAGCCGTATCAACCCACCCGCATCCGATCCACGTGCAAGGCGAAGCCGGATGCACCTGGATCGCCCAGTTCCGGGCGCAGCTCCAGGCTGGGAACCTGGTAGTCGCCGCCGTTCTGCATCCTGTATGGGATGGGCTCGGTGGTTTCGATGCTGCGCATCCGCTCCCTGAGTTGGTCCGCCATCTTCATGAACCCGGTCTCGTCTAGCCGGTCCACCCGGTAGGCAACAAAGGGCGGCAGGACGGTGTAGCCGGGATAGTAGAGGATGCCGTGGTTGATCGGGAACAAGATGTCCTCGATCGGACCGTTCACGCCGCGCGGGGCGTAGTGCGTCGCCCAGCCACCGACCGTGACGATCAGCATCGCGCGCTTGCCGGCCAGCGTACCTTCGCCGAAGCGGTCGCCCCAATGCGTGTCGCTCCGTTCGCCGACCCCGTAGGCAAAGCCGAAAGCGTAGACGCGGTCCACCCAGCCCTTGAGGATGGCCGGCATCGCATACCACCACAGCGGAAACTGGAGGATCAGCGTGTCGGCCCAGAGCAGCTTCTCCTGCTCGGCCTTTACGTCCTCGGTCAGCGCCCCGGCGGTGAACGCCCGACCTGACGCTCCGGCCACCCGAAGCCGCTCGTCTTCCGCCATCTCGGGGAAGTCCGCGCGGTCAACGCTCGCCTTCCATCCCTCGGCGTAGAGGTCGCTGACGCGGACCTCATGCCCCTGCGCTTCCAACTCGGCCACGGCGACGTCGCGCAGCGCACCGTTCAGGGAGTGGCGTTCCGGGTGGGCGAAGACGAGAAGAACCTTCATGGTCCGATGCTCCTGCTGGGTGCTTTGGTCAGAACTCGACGACGATCTTGCCGAAGTGGCCGCCAGTCTCCTGGAGCCGGAAGGCATCGACGAGTCCGGCGAGCGGGAAAGAGCGGTCGATCACCGGGTGTCCGTGGACGGCGTCGATGCCGCGGATCAGATCCATCTGATGCCGGCGACTGCCGACGATCAGCCCCTGGAGGCGCTGCTGGCGTGCCATCAGCATGGCTGTTGGCACGGCGCCCTCCCTCCCGGTCAGCACGCCAATCAGAGAGATATGGCCTCCTACGCGCGTGGCCTTGATCGACTGCGCCAGCGTGCCCGGGCCGCCTACCTCCACGACGTGATCCACGCCGGTCCCGCCCGTGAGCTCCCGCACCCGATCGCCCCAGTGCTCGTACCGGCGGTAGTTGATGCCGTGCGCAGCACCCATCGCGCGAAGCCGCTCCAGCTTCTCGTCGGAGGAGGAGGTCGCGATCACCGTGGCCCTCATGGCCCGGGCAATCTGCAGCGCGAAGATCGAAACGCCACCCGTGCCGAGCACCAGCACGCTGTCGCCGACCTTGAGGCCGCCATTGACCACCAGGGCCCGCCACGCGGTCACCCCGGCCGTGGTCAGGGTCGCGGCCGCGGCGTGGCTCCAGCCGGTCGGCGCGTGCGTGAAGGAGGTCGCCGGCGCGACCACCACCTCCCGGGCGAAGCCGTCGATCCCGTCGCCCGGTGTGGTGGCGAAGTCGGCGAGGGAGGCTTCGCCGTCCAGCCAGGTCGGGAAGAAGGTCGACACGACATGGTCGCCGGGCCTGAACTCAGTGACTTCCGAGCCGACCGCCTCGACCACCCCGGCGCCGTCGGCCATGGGAATGCGGCCATCGGCGGCCGGCAGCCGTCCCGTCACCACGCCCAGATCGTGAAAGTTCAGGGAGGTGGCATGCACCCGCACGCGGATGGCGCTCGGTCCGGGATCGCCGGGGTCGGTAAGATCCACCAACGTCAGGCCGTCGAGCCCTTGCTGAGGATGAGCTTGGACAGCCTTCATGCGGGTTCTCCCCGGCTGCGCGAGGGCAGCCATTGCAGGACGGTCGCGATCGCCGAGACGACCAGGACGGCGCCGAGGTAAGCCTGGGTCGTGCCCAGAAAGCCGATCAGCGGAACGGCGAATCCGGCGGCGATGGGCGGGACGCTCAGGGACAGGTAGGTGATCAGGAAGATCGCCGCGAACAGCTCCGCACGCTCGTGCAGCGGAGTGAGCGGCACGAGCGACTGGATGAGGCCGCTGAACGATGCGCCCAGCCCGGCACCGGCGAGCGCGCCGCCGACGAAGAACAGCGCCAGTGCCCCGGTGCCGATCGACATGAGCAGGAGGCCGACCCCGGCCGTCACCGCCACCATGCCCACTACCGCCATGCGCCCAGGCGGCAGCCCGCGCAGCATCAGCGGGGACACGGCGCCGGCGCCGCACAGCACGGCGACGGTGGCGCCGTTCAGCAATCCGCTGCTGACGCCGAAGACGGTGCGCAGCAGCGACGGCCCGAGCGCGATGACGAAGCCGCACAGCGCCCAGATCGACAGGAGCAACGGCAGCCCGCGCGTGAAGCCGTCGCGTGCCGAACGGGTGACATGCACGCTCGGCACCATGGAACGAAGCAGGCCGGGCATCGGACTTGCCGTCTCGGGAATAAGCAGAACAATCGCCGCACCCAGGCAGAACAACCTCCCGAGCAATCCGAACGCCCAGATCTCCGCCTTGTCCGTCACTCCGAGCAGCGCCCCGGTGAAGAAGGCGCCCGTCGCCAGCCCCGCGAGCGGCGAGATACTGGTGAGCAGGCTGCCGAGCGCCTTGCGGGCCGGCGGTGCCGCTTCGATCACCGCGGCGGACAGGGCACCGTTGACCACGCCCATGGACAGGCCCTGGACGATCCGGGCGGCCAGCAATCCGCCAATGCCGTCCGCCGTCAGGAACAGCGCCATGGACGCGACCTGGATCGCCAGCGCCGCGACGATCACCGGCTTGCGTCCCAGGTGGTCGGACAGCGAGCCGGCTACGAGCAAGGTCACGAGAAGCACCAGGGAGTAGATGCTGAACGCGACCGTCAGCATGCCCGGCGAGAAGCCCCAACGCCCTTGGAACACGACGAACAAGGGCGAGGGCACGCTGGCCGACACGAAAAACAGGAAAAGGATGGCCGCGAGCAGCGGGAACGCGATCGAGGAACGGCGATGCGGTTCGAGAGAGAGGGTTTCCAGCAAACTGCTATCCGTGCTGTCAATGGTAATTCCGGGAATTGAAGCCTGTTCGGGATATCGCGCGGCACATCGCATTATTGAAATCGAACCTTCTGCCTGTTGTTATCGAACGCATGGATACCAGGAACCTCGATCTCGGCCTGCTCGTCACGCTCGAAGCCCTGCTGGCGGAAGGGAACGTCACGCGTGCCGCCCGGCGCCTGAACCTCAGCCAACCCGCCTTGTCGGCCAGACTGGCGCGGCTTCGTGACGCACTCGGCGATCCCCTCCTTATTCCGGCACAGCGCGGGATGGTCCTGACCCAGCGCGCAGTCGAGCTTCAGCACCCGTTGCATGAGGCACTGGAGGGGGTCCGCAAGGCTGTGGCAGATGGAGCACCGTCCGACCCGGCGACCATGCAGGCCAGCCTGGTGATCGCCGCGAGCGATTACGTGCAGTATGCGCTGCTCACCCGGTTCTCGGTCGCGCTCAGGACCGAGGCACCCAAAGTCCGCATCGCCTGGCGTGCCCTCGACGTGCTGGCGCTCGCCACACAGTTGGAGCGCGGCGAGGTCGACCTAGCCCTGGCATCTCCGGACCATGCACCGGCGGCCATGCGCCAGCGTCAGCTCTATTGGGAGGGTTACGCGGTGATCGCCCGGCAGGGACACCCGGCCGTGCAGGGATATGTCAGCCTGGACGTGTTCTGTACTTTGGAGCACGTTGTGGTGTCTCCCCAGGGCGGCGGGTTCTCAGGACCTGCCGATGCGGCACTGGAGGCCGTCGGCCGCCGCCGCACCGTAGCCCTGTCCACGTCGGGGTTCCTGATCGTGCCGGAGGTCGTATCGCGGTCCGACATGATTGCGCTGATTCCTCGGCGTGTTGCCGATGGCTGGTCGGATCGCCTGCAAGTGCTGGAACCGCCACTCACCATCCCTGGCTTTACCATCGCGAGTGTCTGGCACGACCGGACCACTAACCAGCCGGCACAACGCTGGCTGCGTGAACGGCTGACGATGTTGGCCGCCGAGAAATAAGCACCGACCGCACTGCTGTGCGAGGCCATTCACCGGCTTTATCCAAATACCATCGTTTGCGGGAAGGCCTGGGCGTTGCCGGGAGGGCGGCGAGAGTCCGATTTGGGTCGAGAGCAGGCGGTCTGCTTCTCGAGACAGCGATCGTCCTGATCGCGCGATCACGGCATGATGCGGTAGACGCGTCCGCGACCCTCGATCGCCTTGGATCCGATCTGCAAGCCAAGCCTCTTCTTGAGCGCTCCGGCGATCGCGCCGCGGACCGTGTGAGGCTGCCAGCCGAAGGCGGCGACGATCTCCTCGGTGCTGGCACCTTCCGGCGCCTCGAGCATCGCGACGAGCTGCGCCTGCTTCGTCCCGGCGTGGCCCTGCGTCGGCGTGGTCTGCGCTGGGGCCATGGGCGTAATTACGAGGCCGAGCGCCAGGCGACCTTTGTCGCCGAGGACGAGGGTCCGCTTGCCTGGCAGGCCGACGTTGATGGCAAGGCCCTTGGCCACCAGAGCGTCGCAAACCTTGCCAATAGCCCCGCCTCGGATATGGGCCGGCAGAGGTAGGATAGCGCCGTCAGGGCGTGCTGCAGCCGCGGTGAGAGCAGCAGTCTGGGTGTCGGTGAGCTTCATCGTGGACCTCCAGCAACTCGCCGCCAAGCGGCGGGTCACTGGCTGAAGGTTCGCAGTCGCGCGCGCGCGACTGGAACCTGCTCGCGGTGGTCTCGAGGACCTCATCGCCGCTTCACACACGCTCTTCTCGAGCAGCGATGCAAGCACTTGTGTGCTTAACCGCCGGGTACATCGCTGCTCCTCCCCCCCGACCACAACGCACGCAATCAAAGGGCCGCGCGGCTCAAGGCGCGCATGAAGGTCTGCGGATGCCACCGTCCACCCGATGGTGTCGCAACGCCCAGCGTCGTCAGCTCGGCCGCGATCGCCCGAGAGGACATGCCGCGCACCTTCATGTTGGCGAGCAGCGGTGCCAAGCTCCTCGCTCGCTCCTGCGCCGCGGCTCTGTTGGCGACCGACAAATGCTCGGCTCCATAGCGCCCGAGCTTGACGCCTCGCGCTTTTGCCGCCCGCAGCGCATCCTTCGTGCGAGCCGAGATCATCCGGCGCTCCTTCTCCGCCAAGGCGGCGTAGAGGTGCAGCATGAACGGGTCAGCATCGGCGCCGAGCTCCGCGGCGATGAACGGCACCTTCGAGGCCATCAGGCCGGCGATGAAGGCGACGTCACGCGAGAGCCGATCGAGCTTGGCGACGACGATGGAGCAGCGCGCTCGCTTGGCTGTAGCCAGAGCCGTCGCGAGCTGCGGCCGGCGTTCCAGCGCATCGGCGCCCTTGCCAGTCTCGACCTCGACGAACTCGCCCGCGATGGCGAGACCCTCGCGCTCGCAGAAGTCGATGATTGTCCTACGCTGCGCTTCCAAGCCCAAGCCGGAGCGCCCCTGCCGCGCCGTTGAGACGCGGATGTAGGCAATTGCCGCTCCGGCCAATTGAAGCTCCCAGTAGCGTTTCGAGATAATTCACGGACCTTCGCTTACGCCCGCTAAGACACGCTTGTTTCAACGAGCGATGCAAGCGCCTCTGTAAACGAGCGCCGCATGCCGACAGGCGCCGACCGCTCCGGCCGATTAATCGCTCCCAATCGTGTTTCGAGATATTTCACGGGTTTTCGCCGATCGCCGCAAGGACACGCTCTACTCAATTGGCGGTGCGAACTGGCGGGTAATCGACATCCTAAAAGACCAATTGGTCCGATTAGGACCGCCTGATTGGAGGACAAACCATGTCGACCGCTCAAATCATCCCCGCGCGCAGGTTGATTTGAGTTGATGTGACTTTCCGCGCAGAGGGGAAAACCCCCTTTGGGGTGTCAAATCAACCTGGGCGCGGACCCAAAATCAAGCTGCGCGGAGGGGGCAGCAGACACTCGCGGACGCTCGTTTGCCTGTGACAATCGGGCTCGTTCGCTGACGGCGCCGCCGACGTCTTCGAAGGTTTGGTCGAAATGCGAAATCGTCAATCCGTCGATCAACGCGTGGGCGGGCGCTATCAACGAGGCACTGGCGGGCCGCGAGGTGCTGCTCGTTGACATTGGCCACACCCTTACAACGAGCTCGCCAACGACGGTCGCACCATCTTCGCCGCGACGCGCTCGACCGGCCAGATGCAGGTGGCGCGTCTCCTGCCTGCGCGAGGCCTTTACTCTCGTAGAGTTCGGCATGGATAGGCAAAAGAGCACCTAGCGACCTTCCTTGCGCATACGGCGCGAGCCACGGCGGCTGATGTTCCATCCGGAAAGGCATCGTCCCGAAGGCGGCTCGACGCCCGGCCCGGCCATGCGTGGGGCTTGCCGTTCGTCATCATCATAGGCGATGATCTGTCTGTGATTGACGATGCGCTGGCCGATGGAAATGGAAGCTGCGTCGAGCGCTCGCCGCGGTTGTGTTCCGCCGTCCCCGAACAGTGGCTCGTGTCCAATCCTCACCTAAGACATCGAACGAGCAGGAAGCGCATCTGGATGGAGTGGGGTCTTCTTGGAGGTGAGCGGTTGGGCGGTACGCGCCGCGTGCGCACCCTCGGTCTCGGAGCCACGGTGCGTGCGTTCAACGAACTCGCGGTTCCCGGCATGGGCGGCGTCTGGTTCGCACAGCAGTTGCTCCTGGCCTTGCTGGGCATCCGCCTCGCCGCGGCGGTCAGGGCCGATGGACACCGACCCTCCAACATCGCGGCCGCGAACGCCGTCGAAGCCCTCGCCGTCTGGTCGGCGTTGAGGGGGAATGGTTGGAATGCGAACCCTAGACTGCCCGGGTCGCGCAAGCTGCATCGCCACGCCGGTGGTGCTGATCCGACCTTCAAGATCGCGGCCGGCCGCGCCTTCTACGTCGTCAATCCGATGCGGATCAGGACGCGGGACGCTCTCGCCACGCTTGGCCTCGTCGAGGCCGCCAGCAGCCGTTTCAACAGCTACGCGGTCTCCGCACTTGGGGCGACTCTGCTCGACATCGTCTGCCCGAACGCATGCAAGGCGCTCCCGCAATGGCTTGCCGGCGGTCCGCTGCCGACGGCACGCCGCCGGTCCGATCTCGACGAGGAGCTCGATCCGACGCGCCAGCTGCCCGAGCCGGCCCGCGAGATCCTGCGCGAGGCCTTCGTATCCGGCGCAGGCCCGGAGCCGGCCCGACGACGGCAGGCGCTGGCCTTCGTTGAAGCCCTGCGGTGGAGATCAGGCGGCCATACCGATTGGGAACGTCGACCCGCCGAAATCGGCGATGCGAGCCATTGGGCGGACATGCGGGCGGGGGCGGCGTTGACGGACGTCATGGAGGCGGCCGCGGGCGAGATCGAGGGGGGATCGGTCCTCGGGCGCATCGAAGCCTCGATGGGGGCGCTCGGCACGAGGAGGCTCGCGCTCGCCGAAGCGCCGGCTGCCTCCCTGCGCCCCTCGCTCGAGTCGCTCCGACGGCGAGCGCGCGCGTTCCTCGACGCCGATCACGACCCGTCCCCCGGTCGCGCCGCCGCGACCTTCTGCAGGGAGTGCATCGACGACGACGACCAGACCGTGATCCGCCACCTCGTGGCTCGAGACGAACGCATCCTGCGCCTCGTCGATGGTACCATCCTGCCGGGACCGGCGTTCAAGGGACAACCCTTCCGGACCACGGACGCCGATCTCGATCAAGGCGAGGAGGAGGCGACGGAGGAGGCGCCGGAGGACGCCATCCCACCATTGCCGGAAG
Organism: Beijerinckiaceae bacterium; assembly: GCA_965198495.1. Lineage (GTDB taxonomy): Bacteria > Pseudomonadota > Alphaproteobacteria > Rhizobiales > Beijerinckiaceae > RH-AL1. The sequence continues at coordinate 139,318 of CBDAPL010000001.1, forward strand.
CCATTTCGGTCCGCATCGGGAATCTGGCCGCGTTGTCGCCGGACCTTCACCTGCCATCGATGCACGGAAGGCCGGACCGATGATCGTCAAGAGGACGTTCGGTTCGGATCAGCCACCGCCGCTGACGCATCTGTTCGAACCGCCCGAACGGCATGTCGGCACGTTCGGATGGCTCTGCGGCTATGCGGCAGACGCCTTCTTCCTGGAGGACGCGACTTGGCGCTTCACGGGACGTACCAAGCGCCGCCGCTCCGTCGAGGGCGAGGTGGCGCTCGGCATCGTCCTCGATCCCGGTGCGCCCCGGATCTCCATCGTCGACGTGCCCGGCGTGCTGCACCTGCCCATAGCGCCGGAGGGGTCATTCCGACTCATGCACGCGAAGGTCGCGCTGCTTGGCTACCGCGCACTCGACGGATCCACCTGGCGGCTCCGCCTCGTCGTCTCGACCGGCAACTGGACCCGACAGACGCTGGAGGAGAGCCTCGACCTCGCCTTCATGGTCGAGATCGGATCCGACGAACTCGATCTGCCCGAGTGCCGGCAGTCTCTGGTCGACGTGGTCGCCGGCTTCGACTTCCTTGAGGCGCTCCGCGCGACCGTCGATGACGCGCCCCTTCGCTTGGCCTCCCGAGTCACGCAGGAAGCCGTGCTGTCCGTGGCCGCATGGTGCAGGTCGGCGAAAGCGCGCGCTCCGGCGGACGTGGCGCCGCGCTTCATCGACAGTCGGACACGCGCCCTGCTGCCGCAGATCGTCGAGAAGATCGCGCCGGGCTCGCGCAACTATCTCGCGATGGGATCCGGGTTCTACGAAGGCGGCGAAGGTCCGGCGCTTCCGAGCGTTCCGGCCGCCGTCGTCGGGGCCCTGGACGAGGCCGGCCTGCGGCGACCCGGCTCGGAGGTCGACGTCCTCGTCAATCCCGACGGGTGCCAGGCGATCGCCGCCGCCATGACGGCGCTCGCGGAAGCGCGATGGACGGTGCGCCGGCCGGGACTCGGCCCCTTCCCTTCCGCTCGGAACCTGCACGCGAAGTTCCTGTTCGGGGCGCAGTACGACCGACGCTCGACCCGATGTCTCCGCGCTTGGCTCTATCTGGGGTCGGGCAACCTCACGCGGCCGGGTCTCCTTCGCGCCGGTCGCGGCGGTGGCAATCTCGAGGCCGGCGTCGTGCTCGCCCCGAGCGGGCTGTTCTGGGAGGCGGGAAGCGGCGGCGTGCCGGTGAAGACCGCGCTTCCGATCTCCTGGGACGAGGATACCGCCTTGACGGCCGAAGGCGTCGTCGCAGGCGGCGAGATGCCAGATCGTTCCGACGCCTTCCTCGTTGCGCCGGTCTCTTGCTTGGTTTGGAGCGCCGCGTCCGACGGCACCGGCCGCCTCGTGCCGCCCGGACCTACGTCGACGGACTACGTCGTTCTCGATGCACATGGCGACCCGTGCCTTCGGGACGGACACGCGGCCGTATGGCGGGGCTCGTGCCCGCCCGAGGCGACGGTGACCTGGGATGATGCCGGCGCTAGGCGCGCAGAACGCGTACCGATCATCGACGAGCATGGCCGCGTCGGAGCAGCCCCCCTGGCGCCAGTCGCATTCGGCGAGGTCTGGTCTCTTCTCGCCGATTTCCCGTCTCCGCCCGCCGACGAGGCGGACGAGGTCGATGAAGCGGATCCAAGCGACTCCAACGTGGTCGGCGCGCCGCGGCGGGCGACCGGAGCGCCGCCCGGCGCCTACGCCATCCGCCAGGTCATGCAGCTCGTCGAACGGATCGCCGCCCGACAGACCAATATCCATCAGGTCGACTGGACGACATGGTGCGTTCGCATGGAACAGGCACTCGCCCCCATCGCCGAGGACGCCGAGATCGCAGCCTTCAGGGCGCTGGAGCTCGACCCTCTCAGCACCCTGCGTGCCGAACCGTTCCGGCCCGACTTCGCGAGGGACGACACCACGCCGCCAGGGCGACTCTACGAGGAGACCCTCGCACGCGTGGCCGCGGCTTGGCGGGTGGCGGGTCTCGCCGGCATGGAGGCGTAGGATGGCGTTCGCCGGCTGGAGCCAGGTCGCGGCGAACCTAGAGGTGACCCTCGCTGCGGGTGGTCCATACCTGAACGACGGGCAACGCGACAGCCTGCACGCCCTGGGCGAGCGGATCGCGGTACATGGGATGGTGATCGCCGACGAGGTCGGCATGGGCAAGACCCGGATCGCCGTCGTACTCGCCCGCGCGGTCGTGGAAGCCGGAGGCCGCGTCGCCATCCTGATCCCATCGACGCTGGGCTTCCAGTGGCGGGAGGAACTGCGCAACGGAGGGATCCCGGACGTCCCCGATGTCGTGCGCAGCTTGTCGAGCTTCCTGTCGGGATGGTCCGAACAGATCGGTTCGAAGGCCTGGTTCGACCGATCCGTGATCCTTGTTTCGCACGGGTTCGTCAACTGGCGGCTCGGGGCGACCACTCGGCGCTGGCGCTACGAACTCCTCCCCTTGCTGGCGGGCCTTGCTCATCATGCGCGGCTTGGCGCCTATCCCTACGGGTTCAAGAAGAAGGAAGCCGAAGCCGACTGTGAGACCTCGGCCGCAGCCCGATCCATAGCCGCGCGATGCACGGCATCGCGCGAGGCGGTCGTACGAGCGAACTTCGAGGCGCTCGGAGAGGCAGAGGTCTGGCGGACGTCCAATCTCGGCAAGAACTACGAACAGGGCGGAGAGTCGAGACGGCTGCTGCAGCTGGCAGTCGGCCTCGGGCTGGGCGCGTTCGATCTCGTCGTCGTCGACGAGGCGCATAAGAGCCGCGGTCAGGACGCGGGCCTCTCGCGCCTGCTCGAGAGCACCCTCCTCCCGACCAGGACGTCGCGACGTCTTTGCATGACGGCGACGCCGGTCGAGCTCGATCCCGGCGACTGGATCCAGGCGCTGACACGCGTGGGGGTCGACCTCGGGACGCGCGAAAGGATCCGAGACACGATCGTTCTCTACGGAGATGCCGTGCGGCGCGTGAGGCTGGGTTGGCGCAGCAGCCCCGCGGCCCGCGACGGCTACGTCGCCGCCGCTCGGGCCTTCGAGGACGCGCTGAAGCCCTACGTCCTCCGTCGCGACAAGCGTAGCGACGCGGCCGTCGCTCGCTTCCGAGCCGCCTCGCCGGGGGACGGATCGGACACCTACCGTCGCCAGCACGACATCACGATCACGCCGGCCAGCCTTGATCTCGATTGGCGACGGGCCGTGTGCGCCGCCGAGGCGCTCTCCTTCGTCGCCAGCGGGCATGACGACCCCGTCGCGCAGCGGTTGCGGCTCACGCTCGCCAACGGACACGGCATCGCGACGCGCTTGGGCGCCTTGGCGGCGAGCGAGGAGGATGCGGCCAGGCAGCCCGGCGACCCGGCGGTCGAGACCGCTGCCGATGAAGAAGCAGAGGCTGCGCCTGCGTCGCCGACCGAAGCCAAGCGCGTCGCGCGGACTGCCTGGTGGCTAGGCGTCATCGACCGCGTCGCGAGGAAGGAGGCGGCGCTCTACGATCATCCGACGTTGCTCGCCGCCGTCACCGCCATCGAGGCTTACGACGCGAAGCGCGAGAAGGTCCTCGTCTTCGGCCGCTTCACCAGGCCGATGCGGGCGCTCGTTGAGATATTGAACGCGCGGGCGATGCTGCGTGCTCTCGAAGCCGGAACGCCCTGGCCGCAGGCTCGCATCCGCGACGAGGAGATGGCGGCCGTTGCGGCGGCTCACCGCCAGCTGGGCCGACAGGAGCCCTTCGACGCATTCCTTACGAATGTCCGGTTGGCCCGGCAGTACTCGCGTATCGAGCGGAGGCGAGAGGTTCTGCGGGGCAAGGTCCTCGACCTCATCATCGCCGGTCTACCGGACGAGGAACGGGCGGCGCGCGCCCTGGCCGAAGCGGCGAGGGTCGGGAGCGACGGCGGACTGGCCGTTCTCGCCGCGGCGATCGAGCAGCTCCTCGGGCAGGAGACGGAGAACGCCGACATGCGCGACGGCGCGAATGCATTCTCCGCAGTCACGGTCGCCGATGCCTTCCTGCAACTCCTCGCCGCGTTGCGCGAGCGAGGCGAAGGCGATCTCGACGGCGACGAGAGCCTCGACTCGGACGAAGCGAGCGAGCTGTGGAGCACTCTCGCCGCCCGTCTGGACGAAGAATACGGCATCGAACGCGGCCGGTTCACGCGCCTGATGAACGGCGCCACGTCCCTGCCTACGCGTCGCACGCTCCAGCTCGCCTTCAATCGCGCGGAGAGCAATCCACGAGTCCTGGTGGCGCAATCCCTCGTCGGTCGAGAAGGGCTCAACCTGCATCTGGCCTGCCGCATTGTGATCCTGCTGCACCCGGAGTGGAATCCCGGTATCGTTGAGCAGCAGGTCGGACGTGTGGACCGTGTCGGGAGCCTCTGGTCGCAACAGCTGGACCAAGCGCTTGCATCGCACTCGCACGAACTTCCGCGCATCGAGATCCGGCCGGTGCTGTTCGATGGCACTTACGACGCCCACAATTGGGCCGTCCTCAACGAGCGTTGGGACGATCTACGCGCGCAATTGCATGGCGTCGTCGTGCCCCATCGGCTCCGGAACAGTTGTACGATCGGCGAGCTGAGCGAGATCCAACGTCTGGACGCAGCCGCTCCGAACTTCGAACCGCCTCACCGGCTTGCGGGCGGTGGGTCGCGCCCGAACTGAGGGCCGAGATCGTCTACTGCCGTCGGACCGCGTCCTGTTCACCCGCCGCGGCGGGGGCGCCTTCGGCAACGCCGAAGAGTGGATCGACGACGCGATGACGAGGGCGCTCAGGATCGCGGCCGGGTTCTGCATCGACGTCACCATGGTCTCATACGGGCTGGCGCCTTTGCGGAGCCTGTGGCCGGTCACGGCCTGTCTGTCGATCGGCTCCCAAAACGTTGGATTGCCGATCGGGGGCAAGTAAAGGCCGATTGACACCTCGGAATGGAGATATGCTCTGCTCGCAAACCCAGATCAGGTCACAACGCCAGTCTCCGCGATGCCGACGATCCATTCGTTCGCTAGAGCCGCTCTACCTTCATGATCTCAGCTCATGGATGCGACAACGTAAGTCGCTCCCTTTGCTACAATCCGAAAGTCGACGGTCGTCAAAGCCTTGAGCTGGTTTGCCGGCGAGTCGTTGAAGTTGAATTTCGGTGCCGCAATCGCCGACCACGCACCGAAACCCTGGTCCAGCAGGACCTGTGCCTTGTGACCGTCCTGAAATTCCAACGATATGCTGCGTCCGTGAGGCGGCGATCCAATATTCGCTGTGAGACGAAGTCCAGTCCGCGCAGCGAGCAGGGTCATGACAGCACTACGATCGCTCTCCCTCGCCCAGTCATCAATGAAGCGCCAAGGACTCCTCTCGTTTGGTCTCAGGGGGCTAAGTTCTATCGCCAGCGGGATTGGTTTTATCGACGACGCACCACCTATGGCCGCAAGCGTCTCAATCGCCATGCGCGCTGTCAACGGCGAGTTCAGGTAGCGATCCGAGTAGGTGATCGCCATCACCGGTGAACACGGTGCTTTCGAAAGGTCGAGCGGCGCGCGCAGGAGATCGACCATCCGCTTGGCGAAAGAGCGCAGCGCACCGTCGAGTTCGCTCGTTATCGTCAGGATCCTGGCGCCGGTCTGGGGTTGCAGCTGAGAGAAGGGGATGTCGGTTCCGGTAAGCAGAGCCCTCGAATGCCCGAACTGTACGACGGGTGCGGTTTGCGATCTTCCCCAAAGGGCATCCGGGCGGAACACGCCCACGTCACGGGTCGCCAGTGTCACGTTTCGTTCGCCGCCGACGACCTCGGCCAAAACACTCGCGCCATTGGGCATGACGGCGGCGGGCGCCTCCTCCAACGACGCTCCCCACGTTTTGAGCCAGTCCCGAAGCGCTAGCATCGCCGTCGCGTCCATTGCGGCCACTGTTCCCGGAGGCACGGAGACGATCGCTTGTCGACCGGTGTCCGACCACCGGCGCATCAGGTTCGCGGCGCGCCACTTCTCCAGCGCTGCCACGTCAAGCGGCGCTTCAAGTCTGAGCACGAGGCGCTTCGCTTTGCCTGTTCGGGCGCGGACGAGAGCGTCGAGCACGTCTGACGTCAGGCGCGCACCCGGTGCAGCTAAGTCAATTGGCTTTGGCGATCCGTTGGCTGCAAGGCTCCTGACGACCTCGAGCGCGCCTTGGCGATCAAGGGTCGTGGCCTCCTCCTCATTGAGGTCGCCCGCCAGGACACATGCCGGGCAGCTGGTGACGCAGCCCATGACCTTACAGTCGAGGATCGCCTCCATAGGCTCCAGCAGGTCGTTGAAGAGCGGGCCCGCCTGCGTCGAAAATCCGGAGCCGCCGACCGCCTTATCGAATACGAACGCGCTGATCCGACCGCCGACGGTGTCAGAACGGCGTGCGGAGGCGACGCCCATCTCATCGAAGCCGACGCCGAGCTTCTGTGCCAGCGCTTCGCGCAACGCCACCGCCACAGCCAGGGCTGCACCCCGCGTCGTCAGGCCCGTCGGCTGGACCTCGAACACGTCGGTATTGATCTCGTAGCCGAGCCTCAGCTTTCGCTTGATGCCGAACGGCTTGCGCGATCCCGGACAATGATTGTCGGCGTCAGGCTTTCCGAGCAGCGGCGCGTGCAGCCAGGTGTCGTCGTTCGCGGCGCGACGACCGGCCTCGGGCTGTGCGCGCCCGCAGTGCAGGCAGATTTCATAGCCGGACCGCGACGGCCCCGAGTTGCAGTAGAAGACCGTGCCGGATCGGTTCTCGCGCCGTCGGCCCTGTTCGAGGTTCGCCAGCGCCGTCCAGGGCACGCCGCGCAGGCTTATCGCCGGCTCGTCGGCGGGTACGAAGCTCACCGTGTCAGGATCTGCGTGCGGGTCCTGTCGCAGATCGGCGGCGAAGCCCGCGGGCTGCAGGTATTCCATCCACTGGGGTCCTGCGGCGCTGCAGCTGCCGCAGGACCCGCCGTCGTCGCGGTTGTGCGTCGTGCCAGACTCGCCGCAGCTCTGGCATCGCCAGCGCCATAGCAGGTTCTGGATCTCGCGGACGCCGTCCTCTGATGCCGGCCGTCGCCAGTTCAGCGTGACGCCGGCCGAGCGATGGACGAGGCCGTCCAGCACCACCTCCGAGCCCGGTGCGTATTCGCGCATTGCGACGTCGAGCTGGCGCTGCGGGAACGCCTTCAGGCGCGGTCGATCTCCGTCGATCACCGGCGCCTCGGGTTCATCCACCCGGCAGACGAAGGAGACGACGCCCGTCGGAAAACCGTGACTAGGAAGGAACCCGCGCTCCGACAGGACTCTCAAAAGGTAATCCTCGCATATGCGGCGCAACTGTAGGGCAAGCCCGCGATTGGCCGCCGTATTGGCCGGGTCGCCTTGACCCCGCGATGCCTGAAGGGCTCGCCATTCCTCCGCGAACCCGGCGCGAAGCGATCTCATGCCATCTATCGTGTCATCGATGACGGTGACGTCGTTATCGAGTGCGGAGCCCCGCGTGAGCGTTTCGAGCCGCGCCCTGAGGTCCGCTCTCGTGCTGTCCATCGCGAGGAAGGCGATGAAGTGGGAGGCGGAGTTCTGATCGTCCTCCTTGGCTCCGGCGCCAGAAGGGCAGCCGAAGAACGGGCCGGCCTGCATCTTCAGCGCGTTGACGCTCTGGTTCTTCGCGAAGGCCGAGAAAAGCAGGGCGTTGACGTGTCGCTGGACAATGATGGTGCTGTCGAGTGCGACCCTCGGGGCGCGCATCTGCCTGCCGAGGAAACGTATCGGATCGAGGAACGCCAGGCGATCCAGGGGACGGTCCTTGCAGAACGTGAAGGCGAGGGACATCGCCTGCTTGCGCCGGCCGGCGCGCCCGACGCGCTGACGGTAGGAGGCGATCGACGGCGGCACGTTCGTCATCATGACGTGCGATACCGAGCCAATGTCGACGCCCATCTCCATCGTCGTCGAGCAATTGAGAACGTTGATCTCGCCCCTCTTGAACGAGGCCTCGTAGCGCCGCAGGCGGTCGGGTGCTTGCTGTGCCGAATGCTCCGCCGACCGGAAGAAGTCCGCGAACTGCGCGGTGCGGTCGTTGAGGTCCGTCCAGGCGCCGAGGTCGCGGAGTGACCGGATCGCGGGGTCCCCATCAAGCCATTCGGCGATCTCGCCGCGTGTGGAGATGGGGTCGCGGCCGGCGGTGGCGCCAAGAAAAGGTGCGGGGTGACGCGGGAGGACGACGGGCTCGGTCTTGCGGGCCGGCGAGCCAATGCCATCCACGCCGTACGGCGTCATCCCGCGAAACGAAATGTCGAGAATCCGCCTGGTCACGGGGCAGAAATGGGCCTGTCGGATCGGGGCAATCGAGGCTTTGTCGAAATCGAGGGCGTGGTTTACCGCGCCTGGCGTCGTCAGCACCGGCGTGACCGCTGACCAGGCGGCGTCGAGGCACTCTTGCACACTCGCTTTGACAACCGGATCTGTGGCGTCGAGCCCGAAGCCCTTGAGGAGCATGAGCACGGGACGTGTCGTACGCTTCAGCACGGCCGTTCCCTGGGGCATGTACGGCCAGCGGCGCTGGCGCGGCAGCAGATCGCCATCGGCCGTCTTGACGTACTCCGTGAGGGTGGCTTTCGGCTGGACCCAGCGCTTGTCGTCCCAAGACATGCGAACGGCTGAGTTCGCTCGCACGAGGTGAGTAAGGATCGTCTCGAGGAATGCGCGCCAGTCATCGTCCGAACCGCCCAGCTCGATGAAGACCTTTGGCGTTCTGACCCTTTCGACATCGGCGAAGCGCAGCCGCGCTAGGCCCATCGTCTCGATAGAGTTGGCACGACGCGGGCGTCGCGCGAACTCCCGCAGCAAGAGGAAGCGCGCCAGAGTGCTCGGATTGTTGAAGCGCTCACGGTCACGCGGTTCCCATAGATCCTTCAGCCATACCTGCACTTCCTCGCGTTCACTGAGGCGCAAAATCATATCAGGCCAGGCTAAACCCCTATCGGCGCTGTCGAGCAGCGCGGCTCGTTCGCGCTTCTTGCCCGCAAGGATGCCGGCAAGGGACGGATTGCTTAGGCCCTCGAGCGTGACGATGTCGTAGTCGAGGGTGGCCGTGTCCGGCACCCGCGACATTGCGTCTTGTACGGCGTGGTAGACGAACGAACGCACGAAGTTGCGCTCGGCACCGATCTGCAGCTTGGCGGCCAACCGCGCGGTGCCCTGGCGGCTGTCCGTAAAGGACAGCAGCTGTCGGCCGCCGAGCGGCGGCGCGCAATCGCGTCCCACCTCCGCGTCCGGTGCCGCCGCGCCCTCGAGGAGAGTGGGGACGAGATTGCTCAGGAGAAAGGGCGCTCCGAAGCGAAATGACCTGATCAGTTCGGCCGAACCGGGCCGACCGCGGCAATCACAGGCTAAGCAGTGGTGAGGCTTGTCGTGTTGGTACGATCGGAAGGTGGTGCGTTCGGCCGAGGCGCTGTCGCAGGCCCTCATCTCGGTGAGGTCGACGTGGAGCGGCCAGTCGCCGGGCGTGGTGCGCCACGGCAAGAGCTTGCGGCCCTTGGCGCCGATGCAGTCGTCGCTTTGGTGCGTCTCCTTAGCCTCGTCCGGACCTTGCTCCGTCTCGCCGGCGGCCTCCGCTTCCGCGGTGAAGTCGTCGTCGGGCCGAGCCCGCGACGGCCGCACGAGACGCCCGCCGTCGCGCTCTTGGATGTCGAGGTAGGGCTCGCCGCAGCTGTTGCAGACGACGACCTCGAACGTCGGCTGTCGGCAAGCCGGACATTCCTCGCGGTCCGTGATCGAGATCGCGCCAAAGGGCCAGTCGTGCGGCCGGGCGCCCTTGCACCCGGGATCGATGCAGCTCCACAAACCGGGGATCGATCGGTGGAAACCGTGGATGCGCAGCGGCGATAGCGCGTGCCCATCCTTGCGGGCGCGCGACATGGCCATCGCCAAGGCGATCGGAGACAGTCCGACCTTGCTCGCCGCGGCGGTCATCTCCGACCACGCGATGGCCTCCGCGCGCGTGCGCAGTTTGTCGAGCAGAGGACGCAGCGACGCGCTCGCCGCGAGAGCGTCGAACGTCGAAGCCTCGTCGCCGTCCGCCAGCAGCATCGGATCGAGAGCGTGCGTCGTTGTCTTTTGGGAAAGTTCGGGCCAATGCGCCTTGCCGCGGACGACGCTGACGCGATCGAGGGGCGCGCCAGACACGTCTGCGAGGAAGCGGGCCAGGTCGGCTTCGGAGCCGGGGCCGCCGATCGTGGCGGAGGTGGCGACGAAGCGCACGTCGCGGGGTTCCACGCCGAAGGCGAGGCAGACGCGGCGAAGCAGCAGCGCGATTTCGGCGGCGCGGGCGCCGACGTAGCTGTGCGCCTCGTCAAGCACGATGTAGCGCAGCCGACCCTGCGATACGGCGAGGATCGAACCGTCTTCGGGGCGCAGGAGCATGTACTCGAGCATCGTCACGTTGGTCACGAGGATCGGCGGTGGGGCCTCACGCAGCGCGCGGCGGTCTGCGACCGTTTCGGGCCGCCTTCTCGCGTCCAAACTGCTCGTCTCGTTTGGTAGGAGGCCGTTGTACAAGGCGAACCTCAGCCGACCGTTGAACGGAGCGGTCCAGTCCCGCAGGCGCTCCTCCTGCGAAGCGATGAGCGCGTTGAGCGGGTAGAGAACGATCGCCTGGACGCCGTCGTCGATGGGCCTGTCGCGCGACTGGCGCACCAGGTCGTCGATTATCGGCACGAGGAAACATTCCGTCTTGCCCGATCCCGTGCCGCTCGTGACGAGCACTGAGTGCGCCACCTCGGGATCGGCAAGCTTGCGCCAAGCCTCGACCTGATGCGTGTAGGGATGCCATTCCCGCTTGAAGCGGTAGCGGTTGGGCCGGTCGTCGTCGGCCCCGTCGAGCGCCGCGACGGTGTCGGGATGCAGCAAGCCGCCGGCAAGGTCTCCGATTGTCTCAGCGTGCTCGACATAGCCGGGAGCGGCTTCGATCACGGGCTCTTGTAGGAGACCGCCTTCGGCCGGATCGGTGGACGCGAGTCGTCGCCGCACCTCGGCAGCGAGGCCAGGATGGTTTAGGCCCGACTGGCTTATCACCGCCTCGGCGGACTGGGCTCGGATGGTGTCGAACGTATGCAGCGGCGTGACGGCATTCATGCTTATCGGCCTATCGCCATGAGGGCCGTCGCGTACGCGTCGGCGAAGTATTGATGGTCCTGGATCATCGATTCGCGGATTCGTAGGCGCTGCTTGCCGCTGAGGGTCATTAGCCGTCCACCGGCCCGGAGTGCCGCTACGATCGGCGCCTGGAGGGCCTCGTGATGGCTCTCGTCGAAATCGCTCAGCCAGGCGCAGTGCGCCTTCAGGCCGGGCATGACCGCGGCGGTGTGGAAGCACGAGTCTACCGAACGGGATTCCGACAAGGCCGCGAGCCGTCGGATGTAGTCCTGTGCGATGAGCTTGGGCTGGCGTATCCCGCTTGGGGGAGTCTGGCTTAGGCCGCTTGCCAGGAACGTCATGCGCAGCGTCTCGTCAAAGGCGGCGAACGCCTCTGCGGCGCTCTCGATGGCATCCCTCGCGTACCGCGCCGAATGTTCGCCAAGCCCGGCGGTCTCGAGTTCGCTTCGGATCCTCCTTTCGCGCTCCCCGAAGGCGAAGCTCCAATCCTCGACGCTGACGAGTGCCCACAGGAGCGGCAGCTGCCGCTCCAGGTTCCAGACGCGGTCCAGCGCCGCGTCGTCCGGTGCCCAGGCGACGAGGGCGGCGAGCGTTCGGGGATGGAACGCGAGAAGGCTGAAGGCCCGGAAGGTCGACGGTACGAGCGCGTCGGGCATTGCGAGATGCGCATGGAGCCACGCCAGGTCCGCGCCGTTCTGCGACGGCGTCTCGCCGATCATCTTGAGCGCGGCGTCTATGGCGAGGTCGCGCTGGTGCCGTGCATTGATCAGTACGGCGCTCTGCAGAGGCGTCAGGTCGTCGGCGTCGGCATGCGGGCGCACCACGAGGATGGGGCGGCTGATCGGGATCCCGGCGTCGGCGAGGTAGGCGACGCCAGGACCCTGAAGATCCTTTGGCACGGTCACAAGGCAGCCCGACGCGAATGCCTCGGCCGGGATGACCTGGATCTGTTTCATGCCATTGTAGCCCGTATGGACGAACGATCGCCATCGCAACGTGATCTCACCTGTCGGGGGTGCCGCTGTGGGCGGGAGGGTGAGAACGTCGTGCAGCTGCGGCAGCTCGATCTCGTAGCGCTTCACGCGGAGCCTCGATCCGTTCGGCTCGAAGCCCAGCCACGCCTCGCTGTCGAGATCTCCGGCCTCGGCGAGAAGCGCCGAGACGACATCGCGTAGCGACCATAGCGCGATCTCGTTGTCGAAGCGCAGACGGTGCGTCGCCCTAAGCCCCGGGCCGTGGGTCTCGATCCACAGGACCGAAGTGCCATCGGCGACGCCGCGCGAGCCCTTGAGCCGTTCGAGCGTCACCGGCGCATTGTCGGGGAAGGATCGGCCATCCGGGCGTACGAAGCGCCCGGCGCCAAAGGGGTACGCCACCTCGATCTCAAGCAGCGCGTTATCGGGGCCGGCGAGGCGCAACGACACCGTACGCTCCTCGGCGCCGTTCCAGGACATCCGCCAGCTGCAGCCATCGTCGCCGATCTGCCTGTCCGTCGTTTGCGCGGTCGGCGTGCCGGTCGACAGCAGCCTCCAACCCTTCGCCCCTTCGAGGTCGAAGCGGGCGGCGCCGTTGGCCAGTGGCTGCCGTTTCAGGACCGTCGCGTCGGGCATGATCGCGATCCGACGGCGGTCACGGGCCGCACGGCTCGCGGGATCCCTCCAGAGGATTTCGACGAGACCGTGTCTGATCGGCGCCCGGCGCACGTCGTGCCAATCGCGCGTGCCGGCCGGCCTCCATACGAGATCCTTCTGATCTTGAGCGATCACGGAACTCGACTGCTTTCGGATCTCGGGAACGCCGGCGAACACCGGGTCGCCGTTGCCCGTCGTCACGCCGCAAACCTCGTTGCCCTTCAGCGACAGCCTGTCGGCCTCGTCGCTGTCGGCACCCGGCTCGATCCTGTAGAAGAACTCTCCGTCCTTTAAGCCGACGTGCGACGTCGTCGTGAGACGGAACAGCTGGTGGCCGTCTCCGGACCAGATGGGCTTGACCGGTTCGCCGCTGCTGCCCGTCGCGACGAAAACTGTAGGCGCCCTCACGTAAACGACAGGGTGCTGATTCCGACAGGAACCTGTGGCCGCTAGCGTCAGGAGACGCGGCTCGTGGTCGCCTGCTTCCTTTGGCACGAAGGTCAGCACTTCCGACCTGACCGGTTCTCCGTTCGCCCACGTGACCGTCGTGATTGACTTGCCCTCCGATCGGAGTTCGATCGAGACGCTGCCAGCCAGTGGGAAGTCCAAGATGGGTGCGCGTGGCGCTCCGACACGTGGACGCGCCAACCAGGGGCCGCCGTCGTCGGACGGCTCAAGCACGCAGACCGCGCCGGACACGAGATCGGCCAGGATGCCGGAGGGGTAGGCATGCAGTCGCGAGTTCGTGCCCCTGAGCGACAGCGGTAGAGTGGGTTCACCGTCGACGCCGAGGTTCAGAGCCGGGCGCCAATCGTCTCCCACCTTGACAAGCAGCCTCTCGCAACGAGCACCGGCACCCCCGAGCCTGTTCAGGCTGTCGCTGACGAGGTCGTCGAGCAGCCGGGAGGCGCCTTCGCCCTCGATCGAGAGCGCGTCGCGCCAGGTCGGCTCGTCGGCATCGCGTCGGGTCAGCTCGCTGGCGTCGAGCCACGCCGACAGCCGCATGCCGGCGGCCGTGGCCTGCGCTCCATGTCGACGGCGCAGCGCGACGATTGCCACCGCGAGTTCGGCGCATAGCGTTGCGAAACCGGGGGTGCGGAAGGTCCGGGGGATGGTAAAATCGTCCAGCGCCAGCTCGACTGCATCGTTCACGGTAGCTTCGTCGCCCAGCGCGCCAACCGTGGCGATCAGGCGGCGCAGGTGCGATTGCAGCCAGCCCCGTTCCTGCGAGTCGAGCAGACGCGAGGGGAAGCCGCCCTCGAGCCGCAGCGTAAAGAACCATTCGTTGGCGCCATTGAGCCGGCGCACCTCGCGCCGCCACCAGCGCAGGCCCTCGCGCGTGAGCTCGACATTGGCTTGGTAGGGCAGCTCGCCGAACACCTCCGTGAGCGCCTTCCAGCTCGGGACGCCGCCGGCGAAGCAGCGCCGAAACCATTCCGCGCCGTAGAGCACGAATATCGCCGCGTCGCGCGGCCGCGGCCTTTCCAGCCGCCTGCCGGCGGCGCTCAAGTGCCGGCCGATTGCGGCGAACTCCTCCGCGCTCGCGCGGTAGCGGTGGAGCGGCCGACCGTCGGCATGGGCGAGGGCGCGCCGGCCGAGGAAGCGGCCGAGGGCGTCGCGTTCGTCAAGCCCGGTCGTCTTGCGTGCCGCCGCGAGACGACCGGCGGCGAGCATCCACAGCGATATGCCCTCGTCGTCCTCGCGACGGCTGAGCGCGTCGACAACCGGCTTGAGGGCGACGACGTCGTGGCCAGCCGCGTCGAGCCGCCGCCTTAAAGCCCCCAGATCCGTTGTGTCCCGCGCCACAGCTTGATCCGGCTCCGACATGATGTCGACGCTCTTAAACGAGTGGGTAGCCTCCTACAATCGCGTTACGAGCCTCTTTCGGTAGAGGGCACCTCTCCCGCGGGGACACCCGCTCGCGATCGCGCGCCTGTTTGTTGCTTCGCAACGCGTGAGGATCCGTCGATACCGGTAGATTGACTGGACGCGAGCGTGGGATCCACCCCTTCGGCCCGACTATGTCGAGAGGCGGCGGTTCAACGCGGGTAGATCCGGTCGTATAGCTTCATGAGGGTTTCTCCTCGCCACCGCCACAGGGTGTAGGCGTTGCCGAACGATGTGTCTGGCAGGAGAGCGCGCGTCGCGGCGGTCAGGGAGGTGATGTCTCCTTCATGCTCGATGACCCTTCGACCGGCTATGGTGGCGACTGCATCGGCGCGCGTGAAGGTGATGTTGTCGCCTAGCTGCAGGCCCATGTGGATGAAGTCGGCGTTGGGCCGCCGCGACGAGCGGGCGATCGTCTCGTTAGGGATCAGCGTCGGCTCTTGTGCGACCAGCGCCGTGACGTCCTGCCCGCGTGCGTCCGTTCCGAGCAGCGCGAGGATCGCCTCGACCTGATACGACTCGATGCGGAAGAACTCGCGGCGATCGCAGATGCGGTAGGGCCGGAAGGCTCGGTGGAGCGCTTGCTCGATGACGGCACCATCCTCGACGCAATAGGCGACTGCGACGTCGAAGGGCTGTGGAACGCCGGTCGTGTGCAGCTCGGCAACCCTCGCCCGCAGCTCCCGAGAGGTCCGGCCGATTTTCACGAGCCCCGGCATGGTCGTGTTGGTAAGGCCGTAGACGATGTCGCGGCGCTCGATCGGCGCGAAGCTCATGCTTTGCCGCGCCGGCGAGGCTTGGGCGGGGCGGCGGCGCGCTCGGCACGGATGCGCTCGAGCAGCACGCTGGCCGGCTCGTCGTTCGGGTTCTGCGGCACCAGCTCGCCGCGGAACGCCTTGGCGAGGATCGCCTGATCAAGCGTGTCGAGCAGCGCGCGGGCGGACTGCGCCTCGGCCGCGAGCCGGTCGATTGCGGCGAACGCGTGCTCAATGCGGCGGACGATCTCGTGTTGCTCGGCGAGAGGAGGGCACCAAAAAGGTAAGTTGAGAAGCGGCTTCTGGTAGATAGCTGCCACCGACGTCGTTGCGCTCTTCAGCCCAGCGAGCGCAAACCTAAAAGATGGGCTCCTCATTTGCAGGTAGGCGAACCGCGCGTCCATCTCGGTTGTAAACCTCAATCGAAGCAAATTGTTATTGTAAACATGCTTGGCTTGAAGGTCGGGCCAAAACGCAACCTTCCCAACTAGTTCAATGCTGTTTCTGGTATTGAATAAAATGTCGTTTTTATTTAAAGTATATCTGAGAATCTCCTTTTGTGTGGCATCGACAAAGGTGACGCCAGAAAAGTCCCAGGCACCGGACAGATCAAAATGTTGCATCCGTATATAAGCGACGCCTGAGCTTGATTGATCCTCTTTCGACCGCACCAACCCGATAAGGCTGTCTTTGACGAAACTCGCTAGAGGCTTGTATGCGTCGGAGGACGCTGAAAACTCCTTAGCCAGCAGAGACTTTTTCAAGCGATCAATTAGAGGCTGCAATGTTTGCAATTCGGAACGCGCGCGCTTCGAGCGGGCGGATAGGCGGTCGATCTTCGCGACAATTTGGCGCTGTTCGGGGACGGAAGGAAGTGGCACCTTCAGGTTGGCTAGCACCTCTCTGGAGATAACGCCTTGGGCACTGCCGACTGAGCCAGTCCGCAGTTGCAAGACTAAGGTGCTCATGAAGCCAAAGAGATATTTCTGGTCGAGTGAAGCGCTTGGCCGAACGGCAGCCACGCTCCGGCCAATGGCGCAGTCTGCTCCATAGTTGAGTTTTCCGTTCGTCGCACCCACAACACAGATCAAGATATCTCCCTCGCGCGCCAATTTAAGCGGCTTGGTTGTCCATTCTCTGATGATTGGTTTTAGTGTTCCGAACTCGCCGGCTTTCACGAACGGAGTCCCTACTCCATCTTTGTTACACAGCTCGCCAGGAGGAGCTTGGCCCATTATAAAAGATGCCAAGCTACCAAGGTATTTGTAGACCCACCCCTCTGGCAGCTCCAGCTCACTCACGCTGCCGCCTCCGCTGACCCGCCGGCCTCGTCCGCCTCCAACTCCTCGCCTAGAGCCTGGATCTCAGCCAGCGCGGCGCGTAGGTGCCCCATGATCGCCGCCGCGATCTCGGCTGGCTCCCGCATTCCGCCGTCCTCGCCGCCGGCCTCGCGCAGCCAGGTAATATCGAGGTTATCGCCGCGCGCGTCGATGGCCTCGCGCGAGAAGCGGCGGAAGCGACCGGTCTCGCCGCCGTTCACACGCTCGCTGCCGCCGTCGACGTCGGTGCCGTAGGCCGCGATGAAGTCTGCGAAATCCTCAGCGCGAATTGGGCGGGTCTTGCCGAAGGACGGCATGGCGGTGCGCAGATCGTAGACCCACACCGCGTCGGTCGAGCCGGCGGAGAGGTGCGTGCGCCCGAAGAACAGTACGTTGGTCTTCACACCTTGCGCGTAGAACAGGCCGGTGGGCAGGCGCAGGATCGTGTGGAGGTCGCAACGATCCATCATCAGGCGCCGCAGCTCGCGGCCGCGGCCGTCCTCGAATAGCACGTTGTCGGGCACGATCACGGCGGCGCGGCCACCGGGTTTCAGCGCGCGGATGCAATGCTCGACGAACGGCAGCTGGTAAGAGGCGACGGTCGCCGTGATCGTGAAGTCCTCGCGGGTGGGTCGGCCGCCGGCGGGGCCGAACGGCGGGTTGGTGAGGATGAGATCGGCACCGCGCATTGCCTCGGCCGCGCCGGGCGGCGCCAGCGTGTCGCCGAGTACGATATGCCGGCTCTCCACCTTGTGGAGCTGCAGGTTCATCAGCAGCAGACGGTAGGCGTCGGGCACGTTCTCCAGCCCGCGCAAGGCCTCGCGGATCTGGAACGCCTGCCCCGCCTCCGGTAAGGCGGCGAGGTCGTCAGTCGCGGCGCGGATCATGCGGTCGGCTGCGATGAGGAAGCCGCCGGTGCCGCAGGCCGGATCCTGGATCACCTCGCCCGGCTGCGGCTTCATCAGCCCGACGATGACGTCGATCAGCACGCGCGGCGTGAAATACTGTCCGGCGCCGCGCTTCGTTTCCTCGGCGTTTTTCTGCAGCAGCCCCTCGTAGAGGTCGCCGAAGCTGTCTCGCGCGTCGGAGTACCACTCGAGCTCGTCGATGGCAGCGACGAGCGTGGCGAGGTTGGTCGGCTCGCGGATTACGGTCGAGCCATCGGCGAAGATCGCCTGCACCAACCGGTCTGTCGTAACCACCGGATCGCCGAGCTTGAGCAGTGCCTCTTTGTAGAGCTTGAGCTTGCCCGAGCCCTCCGCCGCCTTGATGTCCGTCCAGCGATAGCCCTCCGGCACGCGCACCTCGTCGGTGCCGCGCTCGTCGGCCATCTTGAGGAACAGCAGGTACGTCAGCTCGGTGACGTACTGGAAGTAGGTCACGCCGTCCTTGCGCAGGATCGCGCAGAGCCGCCATAGCTTGGCGACGAGGTCGGACGAGGGGTTCATGCGCGGCTCCGCTATCAAGCGACATCATGCTATGGCCATTGGCCGCCGCTAGGGCAGCCGAAGCACACTGGCGGGCAATCGTCAGGCCACCGCGGCGGGCGCCCAGATCGCTTCGTTGAGGTCGCCCAGCACCTCACCGAGTTGGCCGTCGAAGGCGCGGTCGGCCGCGGCGAAGCCGCCGCGCTGGCGCATGGCGGGGCCGTCCAGCGTGTCGCGATCGCCGATCGGCACCTGTTTCAGGGCAAGGCCGATGCGGCGCAGCCAGTCGCGCTGCTTGTCGGTCCAGGTGCCTCGCGCCAACAAGCGTGCGACCGCGTTGTCGACGCGCGTCTCGTAGGCCACTAGCGGGTCGCCGATCGCGGCCTGGCGCACGAAGCCGATGATGTGGGCGGCAATGTCGGCGTTGCGGGCGCGGCCGTAGGCGCGGCGCAGCGTTGCCTCGGAGAAACCGGCGGCGTCGAGCTTCAGCGCGGCCTCCTTCAGCGCCGCGCGGGTCAGCTCGCGCGGCCGCTGCGTGGCGGCGAGCAGGCCGGGCAAGGCGTTGCCGTCATCGGTCACGAAGCGCTGGAAGGCGGTGATGTAATCCTCGGGCGTCGCATAGGCGCCGAACACCTCCACGATGTCGATCAGCGAATCCTCGCCGGTGTAGATCGGCACGCCGGCGCGCGGCCGGTCTGTCGCCGGCGCGTCGAGCAGGCGGACCACCTGCGGCTCGCGGTCGAAGGCGGCGCCGACCTCGGCCGGTGCGGCGTCGCGCGCCCAGTCGGCGAAAGCCTCGGGCCTATGGCCCGTGGCCGCCTCGAAGGTCTGCCGCTCGGGCTCGGTCATGCGCCGGGTGCGGGCGCGCAACTTGGCGACAATCTGGTCGCGCACGAAGCGGCGATCCTCGTCGTGCGGGGCGCGGGCGAGGTCGCGCAACAGGTCGGCGAAGGCGAGCTTAGGATCGACCACGACCGGCCGCATGTCGGTCAGCGCCTGGAGGTTGGCGTAAAGGTCGACGGCATCGAAGATGCGGTAGTGCGTCTTGCCGATCTGCGGGCATAGCCGCGTCGCCCGGCCGATCATCTGGTCGTAAAGGATGCGGCTGGCGATCCGGCGCACGAAGACGAGATCGGTGATGAGCGGCACGTCTATGCCGGTCGTCAGCAGATCGACCGTCACCGCGTAGCGCGGCCTCGGATCGTTACGGAAGCGACGGATCAGGGCGGAAGGGTTATCGACGCCGGGCCCGCCGGTGATCCGCATGACGGTGTCGTGGGGCTGCGAGCCATGCTCGGCTTCCAGCGCCTTGCGCAGCTCGTCGACGATGACGTCGGCGTGGTGACGGTCGACGGCGAAGATCAGCGTCTTGCCGGGGTGAGCCGGCGGGATCTCGGTCGCGATCGCCTCGGCGACGACGCGGTTGAAGTCGCGCGTGAGCACCCGGCGGTTGAACTGCTCGACCTCGAAGCCGACGTCGTCGGGCAAGGTGAAGAGATCGATCTGGCCGGTGCGCGGATCGAGCACCTCGACCTCCTCGCCGCCCTCAAAGCGGATGCCGGCGGTGTTGAGCGCGGTCACGATGCGGCGGGTCGGAGCCTGGTCGACGAGCCATCCGTCGAGCACCGCCTGGCGACAACCGTAATGGAACACCGGCGCGCCGAATATCTGGCTGGTGTGCAGGGCCGGCGTCGCAGTCAGCGCGATCTTGACGGCGTCGAAATGCTCGAGCACGCGGCGGTAGCGAGAGAGGTAGTCGAGCGTGTCGCGGAAGGCGAGATCGCCGTCGCGCATCTCGGCATCGAGCGTGTAGCCGCGGTGGGCCTCGTCGACGACGATGAGATCGTAGAGCCCGGGCGAGGGTCGGTCCTGGCCGTCCTCGTCGAAGACGCGGCGCACCAGGCTCTGCACGGTGGCGACGTGGACGCGATCCTCAGCGTCCGGCGCGCGCTTGCCGAGCCCGGCGACGTTGTAGATCTGCGAGAACTTGAGCAGCCCCTCGATCTCGACTGTGTCCAGCGCGCCCTCGGTCTGCTCGCCGAGCGCGGTGCGATCCACCAGGAAAAGGATGCGGCGGAAGCGCTTGAGCTTCAGCAGCCGGTACATTAGTGCGATGCAGGTGAGCGTCTTGCCGGTGCCGGTTGCCATCGCCACCAGGGTCTCGCGCCGTCCCGCGGCGATGGCCGCCTCGATCGCGGCGATCGCCGCCTTCTGGTAGGGCCGGATGCCAGGCAAGTCGGCGGGGTCCTCGGCGAAGCCTTGCGGCTCGACGACCTGCTCAAGCCGCTCGGCGAGGTCACGCGGCGTATACCAGTCCGGCAGCGCGACCGCACGGTTGGTGTCGCGCCTTGCGTCCCATACCCAGATGCCGGAGAGCGTCTCGAGCTGACGCAGGAACGGCCGGCCGTTGGTGGCAAACACGAAAGGGACGCGGAAGCGCTCGTCGAGACCGTGCTCGAAAGGCGCCTGCGCTGCGAGCTGATCGCTCTCAAGGGTGATCGTGGCGGCGTAGCGCTTGGCCTGTTCTAGCGCCGCCGGGATCGCGACCGAGGCCTTCTTCGCCTCGACGACCGCGACGCATCGGCCTTCGATGAACAGCGCGTAGTCGACCGGCCCGGTTTCGGTCGGCCATTCAGCGACGGCTATGGCACGCTTGCGCTCAGGCCGCGCACCGGCGGCGTGGCGGAGGCGCAGCGTGTCCGCTTCCCAGCCCGCGGCGACAAGCTGAGCATCAATGAGGACACGCGTGTCCGCCTCGTCGACGACGATCTGCTCGGCGGCCGTTGCCGCAATCGCGGTGATCTCGGCCTGCTTCGACGGCGGCATCTCGGCTGCGGCAGCCTGGATGTCGCGCAGTTCGGTCTCGGCTCGGACGCGGGCCGCTTCTTCCTCTCCGGCGAGCTGCTCCCACAGCATGCGCTCGTCATGTTCGCGAGAGGCACGCTCGTCGGCGTTCTCGGCCGCGCGCCTGGCGTTTTCTGCCTCGCGCGCGGCACCGTCGCGTGCTGTCTCGCTGACGGCCAGCTCGGCGCGGAGCGCCTCGACCTGATGCGCCAGTTCCGTCCCGAGATTGCGCGGCATCTCGGGCGGAGTGAAGGGCGGCGGCATGAAGCCGGGCGCCGGCGTGAAGACTCTGTAGAACCAAACGCCCAGCTCGCGAGCGAGCTTGAGGCAAGTCAAAGCCTGAGCCGTGGTCCCGCGATCCTCATGCGTCGCGATGTTGCCAAGCTTGCGAAGATGATGACAGACATCGGCGACCTTGTCGGGCAGCTGACGGCCGCGTTGAAGGCGGGCGAGCATGTCGGCGAAGGCTTCGCCTTGTGTTTCCAGAACCCCGCGTTTCGCTGCAACCGAGCGCGTCAGGATTTCAGTAAAAAGCCGAATTTTCGCGATCGAAGTTGGTGGATCCACGTGAAGCGACCACTCAGCAAGGGCGCCAAGCCTCGCGAGTTGGACCGCTGTAGGAGCTAGGAAATCGAAGTTCTTCGATTGGAGCGGCATAAGGTGCAGCAGCGGCTCTAGAGTGCCTGCAACTTCTAAGGCTGTTCGGACGAAACAACAATCGAGCCGTCAGCCACTGCGCCCTCATGATGGGAGTCAGGCCTTGAGCAAACAGAGCCGGTGCGACTGCTCTGGCGCTGTGCGCGAACCCCATTATCAGCCACAGTCGTGCCAAACATGGGTCGCTAGCCCGGCCACGGAGCACAACGATCGCTGCCTGCATGGCGCCGCGTGCCCTGCGTGTCTTCTCGTGCCTAAAACATCGTGCGAGGCTCGTCTCGAACGTGCTTATTAGCAGCCCAGGCCTGATTGACTGATCTTGATCGATCGTTGGAAGAACGCGTACGGCTACTACCGTCTTACTCGGCGCTGGGATGTACGCTGGGCCTGTAGCCGGCACGTAGCACCTCTACTGTTTGTAGTGGCGTGACAACGTCGACTGCGGACAGCGGGTTCGGAACGCGTTGTTCTACGTAGCCTCCGTGAGACCAGCGATGGAGGCCACCTCGCCAGGCAAGCCAAACCTCATGTGGCTCATCTGGAAAAGTAAACATCGCACCATCGGGCAAGGAGCCGACAGAGCTGATGAAGCGAGCTTGTCGACCTCCGGCAACGCGGCTGAGGTGCAGCGCAGCGTCGATATCATCGGCGCTCGCTTTCTTGCTTTCGCTGATCCCATTCGCACTGCGCCAGGCTGTAGCGAAGGGCTCGAAAGCTTCCTTTCTGCACTCCTTGCATGGACAATGACCAGCTGCGAGCGAGACGACTTCGTCGAGAAAGAATAGCTCGGTATATCTGCCCGGAGCCATCAGCTCACGTTTGCGACCCTTGAACGAGAGCACGCACGCCACCCAGCGTTTATGCTTCCAGCCCGAGGCGCCAACTCTTCGGTCAGCATCGTGAAGACTGCCGCGATTGCCCATGAGCGTTCCGCGCTCGGGCACCGCCTCCAGGATGTTGAACGGTGAAACCCGGTTCTGAAGAGGCATTTTTGCGATGGCTCCGATCATTAAACGGGTAATTCTGGCTACCGGTGGTCTCGCTTCAGCACCACGGCATCATGCTACTACCCTGCTCACCGTCAGTGGCCTCCACCCAGGAGAGCTTCGCAGCGTCGAGTACTGTTTCGCCATCCCAGCGGTCGGCACAGAGCGCCCCGCCCTTTGCTACCGAGAAATCCAAGCAGGCGCGTCGAGGTGACGTGAGCCGCGGCTTACCCGAAAGCCAATAATGGCCGAAGAAGATCGGCGCGCCACCGTCGTCCGGGAAAAGATGCGAAGGCGGCAGAGGATCATTTGGCAGCCCCGATGGCTCATCTGCTCCCATCCAAGCCGCCGAAGCGTAAGTAGTGGCTTCACAGTCCCACCAGCGCGTCCTTGCGCTGTGCCGCACATGGCCGTCTTTGTCTAAGAAGCTCATGCCATCGGGCAGCTCGACCTCCGGGCCTTTGAGGAGCGTTTCGGCTGCTTCATACTCCTTCGATCCCTTCTGCGAGGTGACCCACAGAGCTTTGGCCGTAAGCGTCCGGTCCTCGTTGAAGCACCCAGAAAGATCGCTCATCGCCTGTGGGCTCCAGCAGGCGTGAACACCTCGGACGCCTTTTATCTCCGCCCAGAGTGGCAGCGTCTTGAAAAAGGCGACGGCATCTTTGTGTGCGGCGGTGTCGATGCCGACTGCTCCGAGGAAGGCAGCATGCTGAGCGGTGTTTTTGTCGTTGCGAGGGCGCAGGTACTCGCCCGGGGCGCCGCCGGTCTGCGTAGCGTAGGCGATCGCATTAAATTCGTGATTGCCCATCAGGATCGTGGCTGACCCAGCGTCCCTCATCAGGCGAGGAATGCGAATGCAATCCAACTGCTGAGGACCTCTGTCGATGAGGTCTCCCAGATACAGCGCTGTGTTCGTTGGGTGTCTGTAGGCGCCTGCCCGTTCGACAAATCCCAGGGTTCTTAGAAGCGCTTTCAACTCGTCAGCATGCCCATGCACGTCGCCGATGATATCTACGGCCATACGCTTCGGTGCCTCTCATGTGCTCTAGCTGTGTGGGAGACGGTGTCGTGGCGCTCTCGATCCAACCCTTCTTCAAGCCAGGGTCGGCCTCGAGCTGGCATCGCTCCGCGAGCGTCTCCGCGGGCCTACCAAGATTGAATCGTGCCCTGGCGTAATCTGGATCGGAACAGATGCGGGCGGATAAGAAGGAATTCGAACTGGCCGATGGCGAAAGCTAGATGCAGCGAGCATCTAAGGACGCCATCGAACCTCTGCGAGGATCTGCCAGAGAATGTTGTGTTTCAGCGCCCTTCCCTCCGCCACGGTCCGGCAAGTAGACGCGTTCTCTATATTTGAGTGACACGAATAGCCCAAGCAAATACAGGCTTATAGCGCAGTCACCTACGCACTGCCATCAGACCAAATCTGCTAGATTTTTGCTCTCCGATCCTGTCGTTCTCCGAACCTGTGTACTTTCAATTTAGTACGCGTTTGGTAAAAGCGAACAGGCGCAACGAGTTAGTCGAAGCTGGTGGACGCGAAGTTGCGGTCAGTTCTTGCCTACCAAAACTGTAAGAATTTGCTATGAGCCGCACTCAAGCAGAGATCGACTTCTACCGCAGCGGCACATCACTTTGCGCGCGTCACCAGCCGCTCCGCGCTGCCAAGTGGCAGCTCAGCCATGCACGAGGGACTGCAAGCGTTGTTGTGCTGCCTGGGTAGCCTGCGCCTTGGCGTTCATGGTGGCGAGCAGGACACTCAGCTTCTGTTGCAAAGCGGGATCTCGCACCTGAACCTGCGCGCCTTCCAGCGAAACCTGGTTGCGATGCTGCGCAAGAAAGTCGCCGACGTCGATGGACGCGGCCAAGGCGTCCTCTGCCAACGGTAGCGCTTGCTGGAATGCCTGCGCTGGGCCCGCCACATCCCGCTGATACGCGGCATCGAATGTCATCTTCAGCTCGGCTGATTGGCTTAGGGCCGCGTGGGCAGCTTCGGCCCTGGCGAATTGTTCGTCCAAGGCGGTGCGTATCTCGCCCATGCCGTGCCGCACGATGACTAGATCGCCGCGGCGGGCGACCAGATCCTGTAAGGAGGTGACCGTGCCACCGGTGACGGCCCGCGTCATGGGCGTCGTCACGCGTTGGCTAACGCCATCGTTGAAATCTGTGATGATGGCGTATTGCGCGGCGAACTTTGGCCATGCCTTGGCCTCGTCCGGTGTGGGATGCGGCACATGAATGCCGGGCTTGTCGATAATACGCGTCTGGAGGAAGGAAATGAAGTCGCGCTGCTGTGTGGCGTCGCTGCTGTCACAGGCTGCAAGGGAATGCGACAACAAAAGAAGAAGCGAAATCACGAATAAGCGGGGCATCTGAATCTCCGAGCTCGACACAGGCTGGAGCGCGACACCGCGGCCGCGCAATCATGCCCGGAGATGCGTTTCGAGGCCATGGGCTATCGATTGTTCTAGGCTTTGTACAGGCAAAAATAGCGATCGCAGCTGGTCGAAGCATCTCGGCAGAATCCGGCACTCGGCCGCGTGCTTCAGCCCCCCCTGATGTTGCTTGGTAGCTTGAAGCTCGATCGACCAGAGCTGGCCGTAAGCGGCTCGGAAGCTTTGGGGCAGGCATCGACCATAGCTGCCATTGGCCTCCAGGCAGCATTCGATCCTTCTCGGACCTTCGCAAGGTCTGCTTCCGGTCGCTTACACGGCGCTTTGACGAGCTGCAATCAGAGGGAGAATCTGCCACACGATCTCCAGCAGATACTGGTGGTGATGGGTTACGATGGCGTTCGTTCGGAACCCTTCAATTCGCGTACCGTGGCACGACCGGGGCTGGGATGGGCACGTCTGCGATGCTCCCTCGGCAAACAGCGCATGCCTTGCGCTCAAGCTCATTGCGGAGAACCGACGCGATGCCGTCGAGGACGCCGTTCACGGGGAGGCTTTCGAGACCCTGACTGACGCGCAGACGCCGCCTTGCGTTCGGACGAGCTCGGCTTTTCTGAGCCAGCATCCGCACGCCTTCCAGAGCGTGATGGCTTAATCTAGATGGAGCAAGGACCACGGGCATATCCTGCCCCGGACCGTTCATCTGCCAGCCTGGGGCGCGCTGACGATCCCGTATCGCTGGATGCTGAAGGAGAGCGGGTTTCGGCTCGCGCAGGAGCTGGAGCTCGATACCTCTTCCGACCGCGAGCCTGATGAGCCGCCATAGCTTGCGAACACAAGCTGGATTCAGGGTTTCTCCAACCTGGAGGCCTTGCTGGAGGCCTTCGCGGCGCCGCTCATCGAGCAGCAAAGCCTCGTCCTCTTCTACACGACGCGAACTCCGCTCGTTGACGATGAACGCCGCATCATCCTCGGCGCCGCGCTCCTCGAGAAAAAGCATAGTCTTGCCGAGTATTCCTACAAGCCGGGCTAGGGCGGCAAGGCTTCAAGCGATGGTGTGGGAGCGTCCCCTACAGCATTCGCTCCGGCCCGTGCGCGGCGGTGCGGGTCTGACGGGCGGCTTCGTCATGCCTTACCAGGCCGTGTTGCACGAGCTGGAGCGCAACGCCGACCTCGATCCGCTCGACTACATTGCCTTCGCGCCGGAGGATTCCGCGCGCAGTTTTCATACGGCAGCGAGCAGGTCACGCACGGCGCAGCTGCCGCTGCTCTCGTTTCGGCACGGGAGGCCCTTGAGAGAACAGCCAACATCCTGACCGGTCCCTGGGAGCGATATATCGCCTGGATCGACGATCGCCTCGGCCGCTTGTGGAAGCTGCAAGGGCCGGCTCCCGGCCTTGGCGTCATTCTCTCCGCCCTACATCCCGGCTTCAACGGCACGCTCTTCTCCATGGCGCTTGCCGAGGGACTCGAGGTGAACGCGGACCCCTGGCCGCCTATCGACGCGGTCCTCTCTGGCAAGCGCAAGCCGCCGAAAGGCGCGCCGTACGTCACCGGGATGCTGATGAAACGGTGGGAGCGGCTGAAGACAAAGCCGGCGGAGATCGACCGGCTGAAACTACTTGCGCGGTTCGAGCTCACGACCGAGCAGGCGCAGCGCGCTCAAAATGGACGCGGCCGGCATCCTCAGTAATCCCTATCTTTTCTTTGAGGATGACAGGACCGAGTACGATCCGATCGCCTTCGCAACGATCGATTGCGGTCTTTATCCTGGAGTGGAAGTCGCTTCCGCACACCGACACCGAGCAGTTGATGGTCGGCGGCTGCACGCCGCTCTCGGTCTGATGGACCTGGAAGCGACGAATGTCCTCGTCCGTCGCCGTGTCGGGGGCACGACCGAGGAAGGCCGCGAAGCCGCTCACGACGCGTAGATAATCGCGCTGCGTCTCCTCGCGCAGGCCGCGCATGGCCATGTCTTCGAGCATGCGTCGGCGCAGCGAGCTGACGGGGCGCAGGATGGATTGGTTGGACACGGATCGTCCCCGAGCTGAAGGTTGACCCTTCATGCTCGGAGCCCAACCCGGCCCCTCAACCTCCGCTAGCTAGAGCTGATTCCGATCATGTTGGATCGTAAGCATCGTATCCTGATGCGGCGATGTAGTTTCGACATTCTTGTTGTTTGAAGCCCGTGAAGGCCTTTCGGATGGTCTGCCACAGCGCGGGGATGGTGCGCGCGGCGGCGGTGCGCAGCAAGGCCTTCAACTTGGCGAAGAGCTGCTCGATCGGGTTGAAGTCCGGCGAGTAGGACGGCAGGTAGAGCAGTCGGGCGCCGACCCTTTCGATCGCCTCGCGCACGCCCGTCACCTTGTGGACGGAGAGATTGTCCATGATCACGACGTCGCCCGGTTCGAGCAGGGGCGCCAGCGTATCGGCGACGTAGCTGCGGAAGTGCGCGCCCGTCGTTGCGCCGTCCTTGAGGTCGATGGCCAGCGGCCCGAGGCGCCCAGTGCAGCCGTGACGGTGGTGGTTTTGTAGTGGCCCTGCGGTACCGCGATGCGACAGCGTTGGCCGCGCGGGGCGCGGGCGTAGCGGCGCACCATGTTGGTGGCTGCGGCGGTCTCGTCGATGAAGACCAGACGCTCGGGATCGAGGTCGGGTTGGCCTTCGAACCAGGCCAGTCGCGCCGCCTTCACGTCCGGCCGGTCTTGCTCGGCGGCGTGAAGCGCCCCTTTTTACGGGTGATCCCGTGGCGGGCGAAGAACCGAGACAGGCCGCTGGTGCTGGTTTGCACGCCGCGCTCCCCGAGCAGATCGCGCAACTCGCGCAAGAAGATCTGCGGCTGCTCCCTCACAGGTTTTCAGGATCAGGGCGGCCTGCGCCTCGACGCGATGCGAGGCGTGATCTCCGCCCGTCGGCTTGGCCGCAATGCGGCCGTCCCGCCGGACCTGGGCGTGCCAGCGGATCGCCGTCGCCACGCCGATGCCGAAGCGCTCGGCGGCTTTACGACAGGAGGCACCGGCCTCGATCGCCGCGATCACGCGGTGGCGCAGGTCGAGTGATAAGGCGGCTGCCATGGCGGCACTCCCTTGCGGACCAACGCAAGAGAATCAGAACTGCCGCCGCTAAGCCAGGCTGCGACTCGGCTCGCTGGGGAACAGCTCTATCGACCATGTCTACACACCGACTCGCCACGTGGACTCCCGCGAAGCGGGTTCGTGCTTGGCGCAGAGCGGAACGTCCGCTTGTCGGCATTGTGTTAAAGTTGGCTGCTGGCGCCTTGCGGAAGCGCCCGCCGCTGCTCGCCCCAAACTGTTGAGAAAGGCTGCAGCAGCAGGGCTGCCTCAATGCCGTCTGCCTGCCGCCCTTCGACGATCGCCTCAACAAGGTCCGGTTGCCAGCAAGGTGAGCCGTAGCACCCGGCTGACGTAGGACGGGTTGATCTTCTCGGCAGCGGCAAGCTCCGCGGCGGAGCCATAGCGACCACTCTCAAGCAGCTTGTTCCACCTGTGGGCACGCGCGAGCGCCTTGACCAGCGTGCTGTCAATGCGAGGTTGCGGTGGGGCCAGAGTGCTGCCGTCGGCGGCGATGGCAAGCTTGCGGCCGCCGCGCTTGCGGATGACGAACGGCACCCGCACGGTGAGGGTCTGCGCCGGCGCGGTCATGCTGCCTTCCGAAGATTGGCGCCGCTCCCGGAGATATCCCGCGCCAAGTGGGCCAGCCCGTCGACACGCAGGCGCAGGTCAAAGCCTTGCTCGCCAACGTCGATGCGCTCCACCAGCAGCTGGACGATGCGTGCCTGCTCGGCGGGGGAACAGCTCGTCCCGGAGTGGGTCGAGGTCCGCCACGCTCGCCGCACTAAAGTGGACTCCCATGGCAGGCTGACGAGGTGGGATGTCATCGGCTTCGCGGAACCACTGCTTCAAGGACTGGGCCAGGCAACGAGAGATAGAGGGTAGTTGCTAGTTGCGCACCTTGGACCTAGTCGTCTCTCGTTCGAGGATTGATCATGGTCGCAGGTCGTCGGTCACTTCCCATTCTTTGTGGAGCGATGCTGACATCGGCTCTTCTAGCTATTTTTCCTGCGGCGGCTCGCGCGAGTACCGAACTGTGCGGCCCTGGATGGCGGATTGCTGCCGGTACAAGGGATGAGTGCCTCAACCTCGCGGCTTTGACCCCCGGGAACGACACGCGCGTCAACCTGCTCCTGCTGCTCCTTGATCGCGACGGCGCGCCGTCCACCTCGGCAGACGCCGTCACCGATCCCGTTCTCGGATGGCGTGAGTTCCGCAAGCATTTCGTCACTACCAAAGACAACAGCGTGCTTGGCACTCCTACCGGCGAGGGGTCGCTGTGCCTGAGCGATGGAGCTGGCGCGTCCGCCTTCTTCGCCGCGATCAAGGCCGCGGATGACCTGTCGGTACCTGATCGTGACGCCCTCGTCCAAGCGCGCGAGACGATCCAATTGGTCTGCGCTGGACGTCACGTCGATCCTCCCTTGCAGGATGATTTGATCAGCCTGATGCGGACGAGCACCGGCAAAGCCTTCGCAACATATCTGCACGGCGCAGCCGCGTTCTACGCGACGCGGTTCAAAGATGCAGCCGTCGACTTCGGGCTGGCGCGCAAGAGTTCAAACTCCTGGCTTGCCGATGCCGCCGACTACATGGTGGCTCGAACGGAGGTCAACCGGGCGCAGGTCGGCGCCTTCGACGCGTATGGGTCGTTCGCCGGCAGCGTGCACGTCGACCAGCTGGCGGCGGCGAGCGCTCAGGCGAGCCTGGAGGATTACCTCAGGAAGCATCCTGACGGTCGCTATGCGAAGTCCGCGCGCGGCCTGATGCGTCGCGTCGCCTGGTTTGCCGGCTGGACCGGGAAGCTCGCCGACCTTTACAGCGCTCTCTTGGCGCAACCGGCCTCGGAGAGAGGTCTCGACGAATTGGCGTTGGTCGAAGAGATCGACAGCAAGCTGTTGCCAGACCTCAAGCCCGAGATGACGCACGACCCGCTCCTGCTGGCCGTCCTCGATTTGAGAAGCATGCGTGCCCCGGCAGATCCCAAGCCAGACGCAGGGCGGGCTACGGGTTTCGGCCAGGCCCGGCTGGACGCGCAACGAGCGGCCTTCGCATCGGCAATACCATTGTGGGAGTTCCTGTCGGCGTCCGCGGCGTTCTACGTCGAAGGCGCCAGCGAGCCCGTCGTCCAAAGCCTCCTCGACGAAACGCGGCGTCGCGACGGCGATTACCTTTGGTTCAGCCGTCAATTCCTGCGCGGGATGGCGCTGGAAGCCAGGGACGACCGCAACACGCAAGGCTTCTGGAAGGAACTCTACCCAGCGGCGAACCGGCCCTTCGAGCAGCCCACCGTCGAACTTGCCCTGGCGCTGCACGATGAACGGCACGCCGACGTCAAGGACGTGTTCACACCCGGCTCGGCGGTCCGCAACTCTGCCATGCGGAAGATCCTCATCGAGAACGTAGCTGGTCCCTCTCTCCTGCGATCACTGACGCAAGGGGGCTCGAGCAGTCGAAAAGAGCGCGACGTCGCGCTGTTCACCCTCCTGCGCAAGGACCTCACGCATGGGTTCTACGCCGATTTCCAGCGCGACGTGTCGGACATCGCCGACGACAAATCCGTTCCCGCGACCCGTCCGGACCCTTCAACGCGCGACGACCGCCTCGATATCTTCTTGAAGAGCGCGGCGATCGGCGACATCGCTTGTCCGACAATCGCATCCATCGTCTCGCATCTTGCGCAGCGCCCCGGCGCCGAAAGGGATCGTCTTTGCCTCGCCGAGTTCGTGCGCCTCAACGATGATTTGCTGGATATGACGCCCGCCAAGGGCGAGCTGGGCAGCGAGCCATCGATGTTCCTAGGGCAACCGCTGACGAGGGCTGCCGTGTACCAAGCCATCATCGCCGACGCGGGCGCCGCGGCGGACGATCGGTCTTATGCGCTGTACCGCGCGGTGAAGTGCTACGAGCCGAGCAGCATCAATCGCTGCGGCGGGGTGGACGTATCCAAGGCCGTGCGCAAGGCTTGGTACTACCAACTCAAGCGCGAGTATCCGACATCTCGTTGGGCCAAGGATCTCCCTTACTGGTGGTAGGCACCGCTCGGCAGCTCCTTGCCCTCGTCTTTGCGCTTGGGCTGAGCGGGTCCGCGTCGGCGACAGGGAGGGTAGACGCGGGCGACTTCACATCGTTCTGGCTGTGGGCGGGGGTGCGTTCGCAGGCGGTGCTGGAGCGGGCCGAATGCATCTACCTGTTGCAAGGCGAGGTCAGGAAAGAGGACCCGGTCCGCATCGTATCGCTGCGAGCGGCCGTGCCACATGTGCGCGGCGCCGACGTCTGGCTCGTGGTTCGCGTCGAGACGCTGGCATGGCCGGAGACCATCTATCCACAACTCGAACGAGAACTCGCCCGATGGCGCGCGGCGGGAAACCACGTCATTGGTCTGCAGGTCGACTTCGACGCGCGGACGCGCCATCTCGCGGAGTACGCGGCCTTCCTGCGCAACCTGCGCCATCGTCTGCCAGCCGAGTACAAGCTCGGCATCACCGGCCTGCTGGACTGGAGCGCCAATGGGGATCCATCCGGCCTCGCTGCGCTGGCGGGGACGATCGATGAAGCGGTCTTGCAGATCTACCAGGGCCGGCACGTCATACCAGGCTACGCCGCCTATCTACGAAAGCTGGACCGGATGACCGTGCCGTTCCGCATTGGGCTGCTGCAGGATGGCGAGTGGGAAGCACCCGCGTCCTTGAAGCGAAACCCCAAGTTCCGCGGCTACGTCGTCTTCCTGGTCAATCGCTGAGGGATGTCGGCAAGCATTCGATGCCTGCTTCTCGAAGCACCGAGCTCAGGTCCAGTTGGCGCGAAGCTGCCGCAGCGTGTCACGTTAGCTTTTGCCGCTGCTCGCTCCAATCGGCCGAGAACGGCCGCAACAGCACATCCGCCTCGATGCCGTTCGCCTGCCGTCCTTCGACAATCGCCTCCACGAGGTCCGGCGCCAGCAGAGTGAGACGCAGAACCCGGCTCACGTAGGACGGATTGATCTTCTCGGCGGCGGCGAGCTCCGCGGCTGAGCCATAGCGCCCTCTTTCCAGCAGCCTGTTCCACCTGTGAGCGCGCGCGAGCGCCTTGATCAGCGTGCTGTCGATGCGCGGTCGCGGCGGAGCCAGGGTGCTGCCGTCGGCGGCGATGGCGAGCTTGCGGCCGCCGCGCTTACGGATAACGAACGGCACCCTCACGGTGAGAGTCTGGGCGGGCGTGCTCATGCCGCCTGCCGGAGCTGTGCGGCGCTTCCGGAAAGATCCCGCGCTAGGTGCGCGAGCCCGTCAACCCGCAGGCGCAGGTCGAAACCGTCTGTACCGACGTCGATGCGCTCGACCAGCAGTTGGACGATGCGCGCCTGCTCGGCCGGGAACAGCTCGTCCCAGAGCGGGTCGAGGTTTTGCAAGGCTCGCCGCACCTGATCCTCGCTCAAGCCATCCACCTTCGTCTTCGACGCCCGCCATGTGCCGACCACGATCTCAGGCGCGCGCAGCAAGCCTCGCACCTGGTCGATCACCGCAGCCTCGATCTCCGTCGCCGGCAGCCGCCCGACCGGGCACGCGTCGCGTCCCCGCTTCAGCACGGCCTGGCTGACGTAGTAGCGGTAGAGCCGGCCACCCTTGCGGGTGTGCGTCGGCGACAT
Source organism: Beijerinckiaceae bacterium (assembly GCA_965198495.1). Taxonomy (GTDB): domain Bacteria; phylum Pseudomonadota; class Alphaproteobacteria; order Rhizobiales; family Beijerinckiaceae; genus RH-AL1. The sequence continues at coordinate 172,059 of CBDAPL010000001.1, forward strand.
GGCGCAGCCGGTCGGGCCGAAGATCAGCCCCTTCAGCAAGGCCGGCGTCGAGGTCCGCGTGTCGGCGGCGCGTTTGCGCGGGCTCTCCTGAAGGATGCCGTGCACCTTGTCCCATAGCGCCCGCGTGACGATCGCCTGATGCTCGCCGGGGTACGCCGTACCCTTGTGGACCGCCTCGCCGACATAGACCCTGTTGGTGAGCAGCTTGTAGAGGAAACCCTTGTCGATCGGCTTGCCGCGCGGCGTCTGCACGCCTTCCCTGGCCAGCGCCTGAGCCAGCGTGGTCGCGGAGCCGACCTTGGCGAAGCGCTCGAAGATCATGCGGATCGCCGCCGCCTGCTCCTCATGGATGACGAGCTTCCGGTCGCGCACGACGTAGCCGAAGGGCACGGTGCCGCCCATCCACATGCCCTTGCGGCGCGAGGCGGCGAACTTGTCCCGGATGCGCTCGCCGATGACCTCGCGCTCGAACTGCGCGAAGGACAGCAGCACGTTGAGGGTGAGCCGGCCCATCGACGTCGTGGTGTTGAAGGCCTGGGTCACCGAGACGAAGGTCACCTGATGGCGGTCGAACACCTCGACGAGCTTGGCGAAGTCCATCAGGGCTCGGCTGAGACGATCGATCTTGTAGACCACCACGACGTCGACGCGGCCGGCCTCGATGTCGGCGAGCAGGCGCCGCAGCGCCGGGCGCTCGAGCGTGCCGCCGGAGATACCGCCATCGTCGTAGCGGTCCGGCACCAGGAGCCAGCCTTCGGCACGCTGACTGAGGATGTAGGCCTCGCAGGCCTCCCGCTGGGCATCCAGGCTGTTGAAGGCCATCTCCAGGCCCTCCTCGCTGGATTTGCGGGTGTACACGGCGCAGCGCAGCTTGCGGGGCGCCGGCGGTGCCAGGGGAGCCTCCTGGCGAGCTTTGGTGCCGCGAGCGCTCATGCGGCGGCTCGCTGCTGGTTCTTGAGGCCGAAGAAGGTCCAGCCGTTCCACCGCGTGCCGGTGATCGCGCGGGCGACCGCAGAGAGCGACTGGTATGGCCTACCCTGCCACTCGAACCCGTCAGCCGTGACCGTGACGGTCTGCACGGTGCCCTGCCACTCGCGCACCAGCCTCGTGCCGGCGATCGGCTTGGCATCCATGCGCGGCTTGCGCTTGCCCGAGCGCTTGCCGTCGATCTGCTCGCCCAGCGCTTCGAGCTTCTTCACCGTCGCCGGCTTCAGCCCGCCGTAGGCTAATTCCTGGACGCGATAGCTAAGCCTGCTCTCCAGGAAGCGCCTGTTGTAGGGCGGCGGCTCTGTGTCGTTGAGCTTACGCCACAACACCTTCAGGTCCGCCGTCGATGTCGTCTTCAGCGCCGCCAGCTGCGCCAGCACCATGTCGCTCATGCCCTTGCCCCACCCGTGCACTTCGGTTCGGCATGACCGCTCCGCTGCAGCGGCAAGTCGAGGCAACCGTCTCCGCGCGGCGAAGATAAACGACTTGACTGGCGGTGCTTCAGCCGGACCAGGCCGGCGGCGAGGATCTCGCACAAGGCGGAGAGGCGTTCGTCGGGAGGCAAACAACGCGTACTTGCAACCATGCGAAGTTGATGCGCTCGCATGAGCGCTGCGAACAGCGAAACCTTAGGCTTGAGCCTGCGGATCGGGAAAGAAAGCAGGCGAGTGAATCGTAGCGAAGTCGGAAATCAGCCCTGGAGATACCAGCTCGCCTCGGGCACCCAAAACAGCGCACCGGAAAGATTCGACTCGCTCGCAGAAAAGAGAACATACTAGGAACGGAAAGGCGGTGGAGCAAGGGTTCGAGACGGTTGTTATGAAACTCAGCGCCATCGAAGGATCAACGCGTCACTCGCGGACCGACATCCACAAACAGGTTGAAGGTTTAGTACCATCCACCCTCGGCGTTCCCGATTGGAGGATCGCAGCAGATTATCCTGACGACGAAACATCGCCCAGAGATTGGGCATGGGAGTTTCTGCGCCGCAACCATGATTACAGAGATTACTATATCAATAAAATCGAACCCTTGGAAAAAGCAGGCAAGCTTTGGCCCGACAATACTCTTTCTAACCTAGACTTAGATGAAGCAGGCTGCGACGAAGACCCAGCTCTATCGCTTCTGAGGGATGTAGAGCTACAATTTGGTATTCTGTTTTATTCGAATCCCTTTGCCTCGGAACAGAATTCTGCTCCCATCTTTGTGCTCCAAACCTGCAATCGTATGCCAATCGCCAACGAAAGGTTTCGCTTCACCTTCGATCTTAGACTACCCTTGGCTCCTCAACTCGCCAAAGCACAGGCCGACGCTGAGACGTTACGGTTACGTTATCGGGTGGATATTTTACAAGAGACGAAGAGCAGGTTGCGCCCGGATAAGTATGTAGATTATCTGCGTGTGCTCGATGCAATCGACTGCCAGGCAGCTCGACAAGTAGCCGCGAAGAACATCTTCAAAAGAGCACATGATCCGCTGAAAGCCTTCGATAACCACCGTCTCAAGGCGGTCGAACTACGCGATCGAGGATACCTGGCTATCGCTGCACATGATGCCTCCTCCTTTATAAGCCGTCGGCTTATTTAGGCTACTTCGTCCGCCAACTCCGTTTCATCGTGTCGCCGACAGCACGAGCTGTCAGGTGACAGGAGGGAGCACATGGACGAACGCGATGCATCGCATCGAGGCGGTGTGATGGTCCGCCCAGAAGAAGGGCTCCGCGATCGCTGGCGCGATCGGGAGCCCAGTAGATCGGAGCAGTTTGGTCGACGGCTCGATGTTTACCGTACGCATCACAGCGTCGTTCAGCAAGCACGCAACAAGCTGATCTCCACGAGCTGACCTGTCCACGCGCCGTTCAAACGGCGCTCCCTGTGACGGTCGGCTGTGGCTCTGCGCGCTGGGTCTGCTCGGATGCTCCCGCCATCGCGTAATACGAACCTCACCTCAGCCGGCCGTCGCGGTACGCGCGGTGGTCTTTGTCACGATCCTTGTCCTGCCGCGGCTCCGATCATCTCGGGGTGCATGAAACGATCGAGGGGGCGTCGGTGACCCCATGAACAACGCCGATGATCGCTCGCCGGAACTCACCGCCTTGAGCGGGCTCCGACGGCCCTGACGGCGCTGCAGCCTGGGGGATAGTCCACGCAAACGACCCCCTGCAGGCGAGCCGAGATCAACTCGGCCGCTTGGTCTCGAACGAGAGGCGGGAGCGGCTGGCCACCGACATCTGGCACGTGGAGTAAACGGGCGAGAGCGCAGCCTCCCAGACCGCGTCCGAGGCCCAGCGGCTCTTGCTGGTTACCTAGGGGAGTTCGCGGAGGCGGAGGTATGTCCAAACCAACCGAAGGATGACAAACCATGACGCATACAGATCGAGCCGACGCTGACAGGCCCTCACTCCACAGTTCCGCCCGTCCCGAGCGGACCCGACATCTCAACCAGATCGAGCTCTCGCGGCGTTGGACCATCAGCCCGCGTACGCTGGAGCGCTGGCGATGGCTGAACGAAGGGCCGGCCTACATGAAGATCGGTGGACGTGTCGCCTATCGGTTGGAGGACGTGGAAGCGTACGAGGCGGCGCAGATGCGGACCACGAACCTGCCAGGTGCCGGCTGATACGATACCGATGCCTGCGTCGAAGCCATCGAGCGAAAAGCAGCGTAATCCTGCACGGTACCGACCGATGGTGCGATGTGAGACAATCGCGCATCGCCTTCATCGAGCCCGGCATGTCGGACGCCAGCACCAGCCTGAGGCCGAACCTCGGCAACCGCACGGACCAGCGCGGTCGAGGCAAGCTTCACCAGCCGACGGACGCGTCACGCAAGCAGGTCGAGGCTCTTGCCAGCTTCGGCGTGCCACGCCACGAGATCGCCACCGTCGTTGGCATCTGCGGCACCACGCTGGCGAAGCACTACGGCGAGACGCTGGAGACCGCGGCGACAAAGGCGAACAGCCTCATCGCGCAGAGCCTGTTTAACCGCGCGCTGAAGGGCGATGGGGCCGCGGCGACAAGCGCGGCCATCTTCTGGCTGAAGGCGCGAGCCGGCTGGCGGGAAAAGGACGTCCACGAGATCACCGGTCCAGGTGGCGGGCCGATCCAGATGGTCGACGTCAGCAGGTTGTCGGATGAACAGCTCGCCGCACTTCAGCCCGTGCTCCAGGCACTTTGTCAGGATGGAGATACGCCATAAAGCCTTCCAAGCTTCTGGCTGGTAAAGCCGCCGTACAGGCCAAGGCAGCAGCCTGGCCTGCCGATCGCGTCGAGCGCCGGGCTGTGTCGAGCCTGGTGCCCTATGCCAGGAACAGCCGTACGCACTCGGCGAGCCAAGTCGAGCAGATCGCGGCGTCGATCCGCGCGTGGGGCTGGACGGTGCCGGTGCTGGTTGACGAGAACGACGGCCTCATAGCCGGCCACGCCCGCGTGATGGCGGCAAAGCAGCTCGGGCTGGCCGAGGTGCCGGTCATGGTGGCGAGAGGCTGGAGCGAGGCGCAGAAGCGCGCCTATGTCATCGCCGACAACAAGCTCGCCCTGAATGCCGGCTGGGATGAGGCGCTGCTGAAGATCGAGCTGACGGAGCTGCAGGCGCTCGACTTCGACCTCGGCATCACCGGCTTCTCGCTCGACGAGATCGCCACACTGACGATGGACGGCACGGCTGGGCTCACCGACCCGGATGACGCACCGGAGCCGCCGGCAAACCCGGTCAGCCGCCTGGGCGACGTGTGGATGCTCGGTTCGCACCGGCTCTGCTGTGGCGACGCTACGGTGGCCGCCGACGTGGCTCGGGCGCTTGGGGCGTCCGCCCTGCCCTGATGGTCTCCGACCCGCCCTACGGCGTCGCCTACGACCCCTCCTGGCGTGCCCGCGCCCGGCGTCAACCTGAACCCTGGCAAGCTCGGCACCGTCACCAACGACGATCAGGCGGACTGGAGCGCAGCTTGGGCGCTGTTCCCCGGTGACGTTGCCTATGTCTGGCATGCCGGCAAGTTCGCCGCGACGGTGCAGCCAGCCTCGAGCGCTGCGACTTCGCCATCCGCTCGCAGATCATCTGGGCCAAGGACCGCTTTGCCCTCAGCCGCGGCGACTACCACTGGCAGCACGAGCCGTGCTGGTATGCGGTGCGCCGCAACGCCCGCGGCGGCTGGACTGGCGATCGCTCGCAGTCGACGCTGTGGACGATCCCGGCACGTGAGGATCAGGGCTTCGGCCATGGCACGCAGAAGCCCGTGGAGTGCATGCGCCGGCCGATGGGCAACAACTCCTCGCCGGGACAGGCCGTCTACGATCCCTTCGTCGGCTCCGGCACCACGATCATCGCCGGCGAGATGACGGGTAGGTGCGTCCACGCGCTCGAGCTCAACCCGGCCTACGTCGACGTGGCGGTGATGCGATGGCAGAGCTTTACGGGCAAGACGGCGGTGCTGGAAGCGACCGGCGAGAGCTTCCTGACGACGGCGGCGGCGAGGTCCGCTGGTTCCGCTGCGTCCGTGACGAAGACCGTGCCGGCTACGAAGCGCAGCGGTGGGTCTTCGCCGCGGACCTCGGCTCAGTCCATGGTTGCTACAGCGTCCTGACGGAGCTGCGGTCATCTCCAGACGTATGACTGCTCTTCAGCACCTTGCGTTACCCGGCCGTCGCGCCAGCCTTACAATCGGCAGACTGGCATTAGCGGCGGCACGAAAGGGTACGGCAATGAGCCTGAAATCGGAGATGATCCTCGATGCTAAGCTCATTATGCGCGATGGTTTGCTAGGGACAAATCCCACCGCTGCAATCGACGACCGCGGATATGTCGAAGACTGGCGATCAAATCTCTTATCGGGCATCGATGCGAGAAAGATTGCGGCCGATCTCGGCGCCGGGAAGGGAGGTGAACTCGCCTCTAAGTTCCGCGCGGCGCACTCGTCTGCGGCTCTCGCGGTGAACGCCTTTGGGCCTTTCCGCGACGGCGAAATGGTCGTCCCGATGCCCTATGTTGGGAACGTCAAAATCGAACAGTTCGAGTGCACTTTTCCCACCGGGGTAGCAGGCGGAACGCCGCCTCATCTCGACGTTGCAGCTCGGGGCGAGAACGGCGTTGTGGCGATAGAGTCGAAATGCCTGGAGTACCTGACGCCTAAGGCTGCACAGTTTTCACCCGCTTACCAAAAGCTGACTAGGCTTTCCTCCACAGGCTGGTTCAAGGAAATGGAGCGGCTGCGCGACGATACTCGCAGCTATGAAGCTCTCGATGCAGCGCAGCTCGTGAAGCACGCGTTTGGACTGATGAACTCGGCTGGTGAAGGTGCCACGCTCGTCTATCTGTTCTGGGAGCCCTTTGATGCAAACGGGCACGATCTTTTCCGCCGTCATCGCAGCGAAATTGCCCGGTTTGCGGATCGGACCCGCAGCGACGAGCTTCGGTTCGTCTCCTTGAGCTATCCGGAGCTATGGGAGGCGTGGCACAATTCAGGGCTTAACGATCTCGCGAAACACGCCGATCGCCTTCGTTGCAGATATGGGGGTTCGCTAGGGTCCTATGAAGGATACACACGTGTGAATGGGCGAAAGACGGACGCGAGCTTTTTCGGCGAGATAGACTGACCCGGGTCGCTCGACGTGCGGGATTGTGCAGCTGCGAGAAGACGTGGCGTGGTTGATCCCCTCGCGCGAGGATCGCGGGCTCGGGCACGGCACGCAGAAGCCGGTCGAGTGCATGCGGCAGCCGATTGCCAACAACTCCTCGCCCGGGCACCGTCTACAATCCCTTCGTCGGCTCCGGCACGACGATCATCGCCGGCGAGATGACCGGGCGGTGCGTGCACGCACTCGAGCTCAACCCGGCCTACGTCGACGTGGCGGTGATCCGATGGCAGAGCTTCACCGGCAATACGGCGGTCCTGGAGGCGACCGGCGAGAGCTTCGAGACAACGGGGGGCGGCGAGGTCCGCTGGTTCCGCTTCGTTCGCCACGAGGACCGCACTGCCTTCGAAGCGCAAGGCTGGGTCTTCGCCGCAGACCTCGGGCCGGTCCACGGTTGCTATAGCGTCCTGATGGAGGCGAGCTGATCAGAACTTTACTGCAGGAAGGCGGTGACCACCACTTGATCAGCCATCGATCGATCGCTGACTTGCCCGGGCCTGGCCCGCGGCTGCTACAGCGCCGGCGTACCTAGGCTTCTGACCCTTTCCAGCCATTGCTTCTGGAAGCTACAGCTGACTGGTAAGTCTGGATTTCATGAGGCTCATATCAGCGAACGTCAGACCGGCGGAAGCCTAGCGCGCTCCGATCAAGCCCGCGCCACAACGCTTGCAGGTTCCTCGCGCTTGCCGGTCACGGCTAAGCCGAGCCAGGGAGCTCCAATGTCGACGACGATGTTCACCCTGCTGACCCACGGCGGCAAGTTCCATTGCGACGACGCGCTCGCCTACGCGACGCTCCGGCTGGCGCTTGGCCTGACGGCGGTCGGGTACGACCATCGGCTGGTGCGGACGCGCGACAAGGGCAAGATCGCAGCTGCCGACATCGTGTTCGATGTCGGCGGCTTGCATGACGATGCAACGAGCCGGTTCGATCACCATCAGCGCGGCGCGCCTGTTCGCGCCGACGACGGCGTGCCGTTCAGTGCTGCCGGCCTGGTTTGGCAGATCCACGGCACCAACGCCGTCCGCGCTTTGCTCGCGCCCGAAAACGCTGATGCTGCCGATGCCGTTGCGAAGATCATCGACGACACGGTGATCCGGCGCATCGACATCCTCGACAACGGCGTCGGCGAGCCTGGCAACACGCTCGAGCTGTCATCATTGGTCGAGGACTTCAATGGCACATGGGACTCCGATCGCGACAGCGCCGCGGAGGATGCCGCGTACATCGAAGCCGCCGACCTGGTGAGCGACGTCCTGAAGCGCCGCGTCGCGCGCGTCCACGCCCGGCTGTCGGCAGACGCCATCGTGCTCGAGGCGCATGCGCGATCCGCCGATCCCCGCATTCTCGAACTCGATCGGGGCATGCCGTGGCAGGAGCCGGTGTTTTCCCACGGGCTCGATGTCCTCTACGCGGTCTACCCCGTGCCCGGGGGCAACTGGATGATCGGCGCCATGCCACCGGAACGTCAGTCTTTCGCGCAGAGGCTGCCGTTACCGACAGCATGGGCCGGCCTGCAGGACGAGGCGCTCGTGTCCGCATCGGGCATCGAGGATGCCGTCTTCGTGCATGCCAAGCGGTTCGTCGCCTCAGCACGATCGCGTGCCGGCGCTATCGCTATGGCGACGGCGGCGATCCAGCTGTCACCACGCGAAGGCAATCCGACCGGCGACCCGCCCGCTCCCGGGCTCGGCGGAGCCGAACTAATCGCGGCGCAGCAGCCGGTCTCCTTGATCATCACTCAAGCTCAGCGCGCCGTCTTGCGCGAGCGTGGATACTCCGATGAGGCAATCCGCACCGTGACGCCGGCCGAAGCGCACGGGCATTTGGGATTGACAAGCTGACGCTGAGCCGTTGTGCGACTAACCAGCCCGAGCTCTCCATAACGGCGGCAGATCCCTTCCGGCATCATCATTCGCGGAGGTCCGTTCGCTCGCCGGGTGTTGAAGCTTTCACAGAAAGATGCCGTCGGACCTGTCGGCCGGACAGCGCTAGTCGTATTCCCGAGCGAGCATCGGAGATACCTCGAATGACGGTCGGCAAGCGGGTCCAGTTCGACGAAGAGACATGGGCCGTGGTCAACCCCCTGCACCAGGAGCGTCGTCGCAGCTTTCAACAGCTCGCCGACGAGGCCTTCAACGATCTGCTCGGTAAGTACGGACATCCCGTGGATATCAAGAACCAGCTGCGCGTCAGCTTGGGAAAGGAACCCGTCAAGCGACCAGGCCGAACCAGGAAGAACATCGAGGGCCACGAGGAGGGCTGATCTATCTGCAACCTCTACAGCATAACGCGCAGCCAGGATGCCATGCGCCGGCTCTTCGCCGTGGCGCGAGACCTGACGGGCAATCTCCCGCCGCTACCCGACGTGTTCCCCGATCAACTCGCTCCGATAGTGCGCATGACCGACAGCGAGCGCCAGCTCGAGATGATGCGCTGGGGCATGCCCGGTCCGCCGCAGTTCGGCGGTGCGCCGGTGACCAACATCCGCAACACTGCGAGCCCACATTGGCGGCGCTGGCTCGGCCCGGAGAGCCGCTGCCTGGTACCCGTGAACTCGTTCTGCGAGTGGGCGGACACGAAGCCGAAGAAGACGCCGACGTGGTTCGCGCTTGACGAGGATCGGCCGCTGTTCGCCTTTGCCGGTATTTGGACGGCCTGGCGCGGCGTGCGGGGACCGAAGTCGGCGCCGCTCGACGGCGAGCACCGGCTGTTCGGTTTCCTGACAACCGAGGCCAACAGCGTCGTCGGTCCGGTGCACCCCAAGGCCATGCCGGTGCTGCTCACCACGGCTGACGAGTACGATGTTTGGCTGCGGGCGCCGTGGAGCGAGGCTGCGGCGCTGCAGCGGCCTCTGCCCGAGGCGGCCATGCGGATCGTTGCCGCAGGCGAGCGGGAGGATCACCACGCTCCGGAAGCGCTCGCTCAGCCGGAGCCTCGGCAGCTCGACCTGCTGTGACCCACGACCTTGATCTGCTGACACCGCGTCCTCATCAGCGAGAGGCGACAGCGGCGATCCTCGCGGCGCGGTCGGCCGGACAGCCCGGCTTTCTGCTGGGGCGATATGACCGGGCTCGGCAAGACGCTGTCCGTCTGGTGCGCGCTCGCGGCGATGCCGGAGCGCGACGTGCTGATCGTGTGTCCCAAGGGCGCCATCCCGCAGTGGCGCCGCACGATTGCTCACGCCGGCCTTCCCGCGAAGGTCGTCACGCTGATCAATTACGAGCGCACCAAGTCGCTCATGGCCCCTCCGGCGGCCAGCAAGCGGCGCTCGACCCGGGCGAAGAACAACGAGCTCGCGCGACATGGCCAACCCAGGACGATGTGGCCGATCGTGGTGTTCGACGAGAGCCACCGTCTGCGAAACCCGTATGCGCAGCAAAGCCTCGTCTGTCACCAGCTTGCCGACGCAGCATCCTTCTCGATCTTCATGAGCGCCACAGCAGGACAAGCCCCGCACGAGCTCTCCTACCTCGGCGCGCTGCTTGGACACGCGTCGGGTTCGCCGGTCGAGACGCTTGCCGACTTTCGCGAGCTGATGAAGCGGCTGCGGATCGGCAAAGCGAAGGGTCGCTGGAGCAACTGGTCGTGGGAGGCCAACGCCCGGGACTGCGAGCTGATAGCCGACCTGTTGTTCAAGGGATCGCGCGCCATTGGCATGCGCCGGCGCCCGAGCGACATCGCCGGCTGGCCGGAGGTGCAACGCGAGCTTGCGCCGACGGCCTTGGACGCCGGCGAACGTCGGCTCTACGACACCACTTGGCGGGAGTTTCGCCGCGAGCTCGGCCTGCTCGGGGGCAGCACACGTCGCCCCATCGGCTGGGCGGCCGATCTGCGCTTCCGGCAGAAGGCGAGCCTGCTGCGTGTGGCCGGTACGGCGGACCTCGCGCAGGACCTGCTCGAGGCCGACCAGCAGGTGCCGATCTCGGTTGCTTTCCTGGAGACCGCCGCGGCCTTCGTCGCCAAGCTGGCCGGGCGGCACTGGCGCGTCGCCGAGATCAACGGCCGGCAGACGAGCGAGGCCAACGAAGCCTCTCGCCTCGCTTTCCAGACCGGGCAGCTCGATGCGATCGTCTTCACGGTGAGCGAGTCGATCTCACTGCATCGCAACGAGATGCCGGGCGGCGAGCGAAAGCGCGCGTTGGTCATCCACGACATGCGTCACAGCGCGATCCAACTGGCGCAGATCGAGGGCCGCTGCCACCGCGACGGCGAGGAGGCTATGATCTTCTACGCCTATGCCGAGGCGACGGTCGAAGAAACGATTGCGGCGACGGTGACGCGGCGTATGGCCTCCATGGAGGCGATGGCTGGCGAGGACACGTCGCTCCTGGACGAGATCGCAGATGTGCTCGCCGACGCCGCTTCAGCATTTTCCCGTGGGGCCGATTAGAAATGCGGTTCGGTGTCATAATGGTGCCAGGTCCGCCTGGATCGGACGTGCAAAATCGATGGCATTGGCTTCAGATCCGAGGGATCCATCCCGACACGCGCGATCAAGCCACGATGTGGCAGACGCGTCCGCGACCCTCGATCACCTCGGACCCGATCTGCAAGCCGAGCCTCTTCTTGAGCGCGCCGGCGATCGCTCCGCGGACCGTGTGGGGCTGCCAGCCGAAGACGGCGACGATCTCCTCGACGCTGGCACCTTCCGGCGCCTTGAGCATCGCGACGAGCTTCGCCTGCTTTGTCCCCGCGCGGCTCTCTGGCGCCTTTATCTCCGTTACGGCTGTGGGCTTGACCTCGAGGCCGAGCGCCAGGCGACCATCGTCGCCGATGACGAGGGTCTGCTTGCCTGGCAGGCCGACGCTGATGGCAAGGCCCTTGGCCACCAGAGCGTCGCAAACCTTGCCAATGGCGCCGCCGCGGATCTGCGCCGGCAAAGGCAGGATGGCGCCGTCAGCGCGTGCGGCAGCCGCGGTGAGAACAGCGGTCTGCGTTTCGGTGAGCTTCATCAAGGGTCTCCAGCAACCTGCCCGCCAGGCGGCGGGTCACTGGATGAAGGCTCGCAGTCGCGCCCCCGCGGCTGGAACCTGCCTGCTCGCGGTCTCGAGGATCGCGCCGCTGCATCACACACGCTCTTTCCAAAGCGCGATGCAAGCACTTGCGTGCCCATCGCCAATTACATCGCTACTTCTCTTTCGCCCCCAGACCATGGCGCACGCGATCAGAGGGCCACGCGGCTTAAGGCGCGCATGACCGTTTGCGGATGCCACCGTCCGCCCGATGGTGTCGCGACGCCTAGCGTCGTCAGCTCGGCCGCGATCGCTCGGGAGGACATGCCGCGCACCTTCATGTCGGCGAGCAGCGGCGCCAGGCTCCTCGCCCGCCTTAGCGCTGCCGCCTTGTTCTGGACCGACAGGTTTTCGGCGCCATGTCGCCCGAGCTTGACGCCTCGCGCCTTTGCCGCCCGCAGCGCATCCTTGGTGCGAGCCGAGATCATCCGGCGCTCCTTCTCCGCCAAGGCGGCGTAGAGGTGCAGCATGAACGGGTCCGCGTCGCAGCCCAGCTCCGCGGCGATGAACGGCACCCTCGAGGCCATCAGGCCGGCGATGAAGGCGACGTCGCGCGAGAGCCGATCGAGCTTGGCGACGATGATGGAGCAGCGAGCCTTCTTCGCGGCCGCCAGAGCCGCCGCGAGCTGGGGCCGCCGCTCCAGCGCATCCGCGCCCTTGCCGGTCTCGACCTCGACGAACTCGCCCGTGACGGCGAGACCCTCGCGCTCGCAGAACTCGGCGATGGCACGACGCTGCGCCTCGAGACCAAGCCCGGAGCGACCCTGCCGAGCAGTTGACACGCGAATGTAGGCGATCGCTGCTCCGGCCAATTGAACGCTCCCAATTGCAATTCGAGACAATTCACTGCCCTTCGCTCCACCCCGCATTAGACACGCTCTTTGCAGCGAGCGATGCAAGCGACTGCGCAATTGGCGTTTGAAGTCGATTGAAGCGAGGTGTTTGCCCGCGCAGATCGAAATTGCTTTTTGCTAAAAGGTCCAATCGACCCGCAAACGGCCGGTTGAAGGTTGATTTGATTTGGTTTTTCGCGCAGAGGGGAAAACCCATTCTGGGGTGTCAACCTGCGCGGAAGGGGGGCAGCAGACACTCGCGGACGCTCGTTTGCCTGTGACACCAAAGTAAAGTACGAACACTATATTACGCGAGAACGCTTTTCTGCGCGGCGGACGACCAACGTGGACGGACATGAGCGGCGGACATCGTCGCGCCGGCCTGGATCCGCCGGATGTCCGCGACGACCCATGGCGCCCTCGGGATCCACTTAACCGCGCTCACACGCCGTGCTAGTCTAATGCCTGGCCCTGCACAGACGAAAGACATGCGATGCGCCTGCCCCATGTCTTGATCGTGATCAGTGTCTCCCTGTCCGCCGTCCCGTTGCACGTCTCGGCCGAGGAGCTTAGGGGCACAGCCAGGCGCGCATACGAGAAGGCTACAAGCGACGGCAGCCTATCGACGTCCTGCAGCGCGGGTTCGCCGGATTTCGTATTCTGGGCTGGCAAAACACCTTCGACCATAGAGGTGGGAGGCAATCCGCAGCCGGTCCAATTCGAACAACACAGGGTCGGCGACTACATTAGCAGGCCGTATCGGTGTCAGACGAGTGCAGGTTTGCTGACGATAACGACGAAACTGACCCACAGCATCAGCAACTCTCAATGCGGCGCCGGCAATGATTTCATTGCTAGGTTTGAAGTCTCGCACGTCGGTTCCTACTCGGACGACTTCCTAGTCGATGGATGCGGCGGCACCTCCGGGCTTCTCATACAACGGAAACACGTCCTGTTCTGCCGTATGCCCGACGATGACAAGGCCGGCGTGGGACATTGCGCGGAAGCTGCCGATGCCGCGGGTCCGAGACAGTTACGCTAGAGCGGCTTATAGGGAAGCTGCAGCCGAAAGGTGGAGAGGGTATCCGTCCGCCGCAGCATGCAGAAAGTCGAGAAGGCAGACGTCAACGAGCAGCGTTTTCCGGCCGAGGTGACTCCGGGCGTGGTCGTCTTGCCCGACAAGCGGATCCCGCTCGTACCGAACATCGGCATCGTCGTCGGACGGGATGTGGTGCTCGTGGCTGATTGCGGTCTTGGGCCTGAAAGCGGGGAAAGCGTCATCAAGCTCGCCCGCCGACTCGCGCCGTGCCGGAGTGTCGTGCTGACGGTGACGCATGCCCACCGTAAGAGGGCCAACTCGGCTTTAATATTGGCGTCATGTCCGCGCAATTGCAGCAGCGCGGCACGTGCCTTCTCCGTGTACCCATGCCGGCCAGCCATCGCGGCGTCTCCGGCAAGAACAACATGCCGGTGGCCAGCAAGATGCCAGGTACGCCGCCCAGCCCAGCATCCACCGCCATGCGCCGTCTGCGGCCAAGGCATACCCGATCAGGTAGGAGCCGAGAATTCCCACCGTGACCGCCAGCTGATTGAATGACACAAGCGCCCCACGCTCCTTCGCTGGGGCTATCTCTGCCAAGTATAGCGGCGTCAGCATGGACGCACCACCAATCCCGGTGCCGACCAGCAGGCGTCCAGCAAGCAGTAAAGTGAGATCCGGGGCCAATGCCGAGACGGCCGCGCCGGCGACAAAGATCATCGATGTTACGAGAAAAAATTCGCGGTGACCTCTTGAAGCCAGTTTTTGGCTCTCCCAACTCATTTTCTGTCGAGGCCGTAAGGCTCGATCGCAAGGGGGATTATGCCCGTTGTGGCGGTCCCCATCACCATGTTGCTCAAGGAGAATGTGGCTATGAGAACCTACGATTTTGCGCCCCTCTACCGCTCTACCGTCGGCTTCGACCGGCTGTTCGATCTGCTCGTCAGCGGAACCACGCGCCCTGACTGGCCGCCCTATGACATCGAGAAGAAGAGCGAGAACGAGTACCGCATCACGATGGCTGTCGCCGGCTTCAAGCAAGACGAGGTCGAGCTGACCCAGCACGGCACTAACCTGTATGTGATGGGTAAGAAGGTTACGCCGGAAGGTGAGCGTCAGGTCCTGCACCAGGGCATCGCTGGCCGCAGCTTCAAGCAGACGTTCAGCCTGGCGGATCACGTCAAGGTCGCGGGCGCCAGCCTCGAAGATGGCCTGCTGTCGATCAACCTGGTACGCGAGGTGCCAGAGCAGCTCAAGCCGCGTCGGATCGAGATCGGGAACGCCTCGGCGGCCGTCAGCAGCCAGGACAACCACCAGCAGCAGGCGCTCGAAGGCGGTCCGGAAGCGGAACGTAAGGCCGCGTAACGCGGCCTTCCCTCAAATCTGCGGTTTTGCCCTCCGGCGAATGGTCGGGGGGCTTCAGTGCGGAGGACGGAGATGACGGATCCGCTCTGGTAGCCGGTCTTGTAGTTCGCCGTGTTGATCTCTTGGAAAAAGCGAGCGGAGAGCTCGTAGCCAGGATCCATGTAGGAGAAGGTGACCGTCGGTATGAACATAGTCCAAGGAGTGCCGATGTTGCTGAGACCGGCAGGGCCCGAGATAGATCCATCGGGAACGTAGGCCCCGAGTTCGAGCTTCGCGAAGAAGCGGTGTTCGCGAGATACCACGTTAGCTCTAGCTAGGGGCTCGATCAGCGTGTTGTGCACGCCGAGGGCCGTGAAGTTGACGGGGCTGCCGAGCGTGGCGGTGAAGAACGGTTGGAACAGGGCCGCGCTGTAAGTCGCGCCGAAGATTTCCCAACCCGGAACGTAGAGGGCGCCAATGGCCGCGCCCGTAACATCGGCCGACGGGTTGACACCGTCGGCGATCGGCGCCCCCGCGCCCGTCAAGTGACCTTCATAGGCGAAAGGCTCGATGAAGGCGTAGAGTCCGAGCGGAGGGGTCGCCGCGCCGCCGGCCGACCCGTGTGTCAGGCCATTGGGTTGCTGTAAGCCAAGAAAGCCGTATTCGTACGCGTCGGCGGACGAACACCCCAATCCAACGACCACCGCGCCGGCGGCGGCCCACATCTTCGTCTTTGAACCATGACAACCCGCAACTGACACAAAACTGTGTTGCGAATGATGCGTGGTGGTTCTGGGTTTCGTTATCCATGCGTCCGGTGCATACAAGACGCTTTTAGCCCTATTTCGCTGGAGCTGTTGCAGATCGCAAATATTCGAATGTCGTTTCGAGCTAATGCCAGCGCTTTCCGGATAGCTATTCCGTTCCCATTCGCGCCAAAGTCCGTCTGGAAATATTATGGGCGCGATATGCTGGATAAAACGGCAAACGTAAATTCCTTAAAGCCTTTCCGAAGGATTTGTATCATCGGTTCCGGCATCAGCGGCCTCGTCGCCGCGAAGGTGATGCGCGAACGCAGCAATACTGTCACCGTCTTCGAGAAGAGCGGCGACATCGGCGGCGTCTGGGAGCCGGCGCGATCCTATCTGGGTGTCCGGACCCAGACGCCCGGAAGCATGTATGCCTATACGGACTTCCCGATGCCTGCGGACTATCCGGAGTGGCCGACGGGAGCCCAGGTGCATGGCTATCTCGACGCCTACGCGACCCGGTCCGAGCTTCGCGCCTGCATCCTGTTTCGCACCGAGGTCCTGAAGGTTTCGCCGGCGGCGGGTGGCGCTTATTCCGTTACGCTCCGCGACGCGGCCGGTGAGGAGCGTGTCGAGACGTTCGACTTCGTGATCATCGCGACAGGCCAGTTCAGCGTGCCGCTCCGTCTCGATATTCCCGGCGCCGCCGCATTCGAGGGGGCCGGCGGACAGATTTTGCATTCGTCCGAGAATGTGAATATCGGCGCGGCCAAGGGCCGTGACCTTGTCGTCGTCGGGTACTCGAAGTCCGCGACCGATGTCGCGATGAACGCTCTTCAGGAAGGTGCGCGCAGCGTCACTGTCGTCTATCGCGAGGCGACCTGGAAGATTCCGTATTTCTTCGGCGGTCTCGTCAACTTCAAGAATATCCTCTACTGCCGCGCGTCGGAGGCGATGTTCATGCCCTGGGCGCCGAGCATCGTCGGCAGGATCGTTCGCGGTCTGTCGGCCCCGATGATCTGGGCCAACTGGCGCGCGCTCGAAGCCCTGCTCAACATGCAGTTTGGACTAAAGAAGCTCGGACTTCGTCCGAAGACGCGCATCGAGGACAGTATTCATTGCGCGACGAGCATTGAGACGCCTGGCTTCTACAAGGCGATCAAGCAGGGACGCATCAAGCTGGCCAAGGGCAATGCGTCGGCCTATCAGGCGGGCGCACTGATCGTCGATGGCTTCGGCGCCGTGCCGGCGGATGTCGTGGTCCTCGCCATCGGGTGGAAGCAGGAGCTGCCGTTCCTCGATCCGTCGATCCAGGCGAAGCTCATCGATGCCGATGGTCAGTACAAGCTGCATCGCATGATGGTGAACCCGGATCTGCCGGGCCTCGGGTTCGTCGGCTTCAACTCGAGCTTCATCACGACCCTGTCGGCCGAAATCGGCTCCAACTGGCTCGCCCGTTACATGGACAACGAACTGAAGCGGCAGCCGACGGACACCGACATGCGCAAAGGCATCGCATCCCAGCTTCGTTGGAAACGGAAGGGTCGCCCCGTCGCCCAGACCTTCGGTGGTCTTTGCGTCGCGCCCTACCACCACTTCCATTTCGACGAGCTGATGGGCGACATCGGAGCCCGCAAGAAGAGCTGGAACGTGCTTGCTGCCCATCTCGGGCCGATCGACCCTAAGATCTACGGGAAGCTACTCGCAACCGCCCCCAAATCGAAAAACAAGGAAATCGCCTGATGAAGCTCGCCATACCGAATCAAGTCCAAGTCGAACTCGACGCCGGTATCACGCGGGCCGGCACCGGCATCGACGAGGTGACCTGGAGCATTCTCGGGCACACCTATTACCTGAAGGCCGAGGGCGCGAACGCCTTCGCCTTCGAGACCTTCGATCCGCCCGGAACCTACGTACCGCCCCACATCCACCCGACGCAGGACGAGTTCATCTACGTCCTAGAGAATGAGTTCGACCTGTACCTCGACGGTAAGCATCACAAAGCTTATGCGGGCGACCAGATCCGTATGCCGGCCGGCATCCCGCACGGCTACTATAACCTGACCGATAAGCCGACGCGGGCGATCTTCTGGGTAGCGCCGGGGCGGCGGTTGCGAGAGCTCTTCGACGTCCTGCACAATCTCTCGGACTCTATGGAGGTCATACGCGAATCGGCGAAGCGCGAGGTCATGTTCCTCAAGCCCGAGGACTATGCGTTCGACCCCTTGAAGCTGAAGGCCGTCGCTGACGATCGATCCGCGCCTATAGCCGGAATATAACAATCGCCTCAAGGTGCCGGAGCATCCGGCGATTATGGCCGGCTGGAAACGGGACCCGGCCGCCTTCCGCGAGATCCATCCTCATCGGAAGCTCGGTCTCGCTTATGGGGCGAGCGAACGACTGGCGATGGACGTGTTCTGGCCTGGCCCAGACCGTGTTTCGCCGGTCGCGATGTTCATCCACCGCGGCTAATGGGCGGCGCGCGACGTGCCTGGCACGACCATGAACCGACTCTGCGGGAGCGGTCTGGATGCCGTCGGTACGGCGGCACGCATGATCAAGGCGGGCGAGGCCGATCTCGTACCGGCCGGAATTGAACGAAGCCTTCGCGAGCCAGGGGCTCGCTGTGCTACTGCGCCTTCGGGCTGGCAGACGACGCTGCCAACGTCAATCCGCACGGTGGCGCGATCGCGCTCGGTCACCCGCTTGGAATGGCTGGCGCAAGATTGGTTCAGACCTGCGTCGGTGGCCTGCAGGCGCTCAATCTCAGACGCGGCGTCGTGACGATGTGCATCGGCGTCGCCCAGGGGATCGCAGGTCTCATCCAGAGGCTCTAGAGCTTGCCGACGAGGTATCGGCACCAGCTGGCTCTAGGCCACCGCGTCGGAGGGTGTCGGAGGGCGATTCCCGATATCGCACCCTGTAGCCGACCGAGAAGCGGCTGAGGTGGGAGAACCCCCACCTCATGGCGATTGACGTTACACTATCACTTGGTTTCGCCGCGAGCAGATCCGCTCTCGCGGCCTCCATGCGCATCGACCGCAGCTTCTCTAGCGGGGTCGTATCACGGAATCGGCGGAAGCCGTCTTGGAGAGCGCGGACACTGACGCCTGAGACATCGGCGAGATCGGCAAGGCTGACGGACACGGCGATATGCTCGCGCATGTATTCTTCGGCGCGCTTGACGTGCCGGGGAGCGATCGTGGGCACGGGCGCTTCAAGAGCGGCAGAGTAGGAATGCCTTTGACAGCCGAGCAGCGCAGCGATCAGGGCTTCGCTCATGCTGCTGCCGGCGAGGCTGCGCGACATTGCTCCCTCGCCGAAGTCGATGTCCTCGCGGATCAGATCGACGAGCCTGACGATACGCTCGCGGGTCCCGGAACGGTCGAAGGCCACGTCAAACTCGAGGGGATGAATTATCCGCCGGCCCAGCAAGGATTCAACGGCGCGTTCCAAGCGTCCCCGATCGATCTGGACCAGAAACTTCTCGCAGTCCGAAGACCAGTCCATTTCGACAGGCAGAGTCGGCGACAGCAATGTGGCTACCATCGTCGAAGCGTCTACCGCGTGCGATCCCGAGTGGATACGCGCAGTGCCGACCACGGGAATCTGCAACAGATAGAAGTTCTTCATCTCTCCGGGATTGATGCGAATGTCGATGCCATAACGCATGTAGTTCAGGGTCACGCCGCCAAGATTGACACTATTATGGCCGCCAAGATTGACGCTATTAAGGCCGCCAAGATTGACGCTATTATGAAAGGCGGACGCCTGCTGCACGCCGCGAGCGGCGAGTGTGTGCGGGCAAAACACGCGTGCGACCTCGACACGTGCCTCATCGAGGTCGAAAGTTTCAAAGCGCGCGTATCTGACGAGCGGCGTCTGTTTAAGAACTTCCATTGCGACCGATCCCATTGAGGCTTCCTCTCCTCCTTGGCCACACCAGCCTATCTCACATCGCGCCGACATAAAGTTCTGATAACAGAATAAACCAAGAAAACTGCGGTTCGCGTTGCTTTCCCGCGTTTTGCGGATATCGAAAAGGTATCAACATGTGGATAGGTTTTAAGCGCTTTGCGCTCTTAGCAAGCAATTTTGGATTGGCAGGCCGTTGAAGACGTTAATCGTTCAGATCAATGCCAGCTTGGCCAAGCTTATTACGTCGAAGCGTATGTTTATTGACGACATTCGGGGAGCAGATATTTACTCAGTGTCAGGCGCGTATGATCTTTTGGCAATCTTTCATCTTGAAGACGCAATGGATCCTGGCGTCTTTGTCAACACGCGGCTTCACTGCGTGCCCGGTGTCTTAGAGACCAACACAACAATTGCGCTCAATGCGTTCCACGCCGTTCCAAAACTATAAATGCCTGAGCGACGGCGATCCGGATTTTGAGGTAACAGAGCGAAATTGCCTTTTTGCTAAAAGGTCCAATCGACCGCAATCAGCCGGTTAAAGGTTGATTTGAGTTGATTTGGTTTTTCGCGCAGAGGGGAAAACCCCTGCTGTGGTGTCAAATCAACCTGCGCGGAGGGGGCAGACACTCGCGGACACCGCACGAAGACTGAGTCAGTTGTCTAACAAACCTTCAAGTCAGAGTTTTTCAACACAATCGGCGCAAAGCCGGTAATCCTGATCTTGGCTCACTCCGCCTTACGGACCCACACGCGGACGTCATGGAACGCGGCGCCCCCGAAGGGCGCGATCGAGTCGGCGCCGGTCAGCGTGTTGATGCCTTTTCCATCCGAGAAGCTGTGGTTTGGCATCAAGCCTTCAGAGATCAGGATGCCGCGTTGCAGCCCATCGAAGAGCGTCGCGTCGAGCGTAACGTCGCCACGCTCGTTGCCGAGCACGACCCTGTCACCATGGGCGATGCCAAGCGCGTCGGCATCAAGCGGATGCATCTTGACGCTTGGACGACCTTCGGCCGAGCGCGATGTCGCGGTCTCGTTAAAGGTGGAGTTCAGAAAATTGCGCGCTGGGCTTGTCGCGAGGCGGAAGGGGTGGGCGGCATCGACGTCCTCCGTCACGGCCCAGTGGTCCGGCAGGCAGGGCATGGTCCGCCAAGGCCCCATCGGGCCGGCGTTCGTGATTGGCACATTCAACCAATCCGGCTTGAACCGGAACTTACCACCCGGCCAGGCGAAGCCGTCGAGATAATGCGCCGTCGCGAACGGCGGCTGTACGTCGTCCCAGGTCTTGCGGTCGAGCGCATCAATCCCCGGCCAACCCGACTCGCGGAGAGCAGCGTCGATCAACTGGCGCGGCTTGAGGTCGAAGCCGCCGTGCTGCGCGCCGAGGCGCTCGGCAAGCGCGCAGTGGACCTCATGATTGCTGCGGCATTCGCCCGGCGCCTCGACGAGCTTGCCGCCAAGCGAGATATGCTGGTGACCGCCGGCAAGATAAATGTCGTCGTGCTCCAGGAACATCGTCGCCGGCAGCACAATATCAGCCATCGCCGCCGTCTCGGTCATGAACTGCTCGTGCACCATGACGAACAAATCCTCGCGCGCGAAGCCGGCCTTCACCCGTGTTTGGTCGGGAGCCACCGAGACGGGGTTCGTGTTCTGGATCAGCATCGCCTTGACCGGCGCGCCGTGCCTCAGCGCCTCGGCGTCGCCGGTCAGGATCGCACCGATGCGAGACTGATCGAGCGTGCGGACGCTCGGATCCACTACATCGGCACCCTCGATCAGGGTCTGGCGCCAGCGATAGATGGCGTTGTTGCTGTGAAACGCGCCGCCGCCCTCGTACTGCCAAGCCCCCGTCACGGCGGCGATGCAGGATGCGGCGTGCATGTTGACGGTGCCGTTGCGCTGTCGGGTGAACCCGTACCCGAGACGGAAGTAGGTCTTCTTGCGGGTGCCGACGAGATACGCCATCGCCGTGATCTCGGCGACGTCGAGACCGGTGATGGCGGCGGCCCATTCCGGCGTCCGGGTGGCAAGATGCGCTTCGAGCTCCTCGGGCACATCGGTGTATCGGGCGAGGTAGCCGCGGTCGGCGAGGCCGTCGCGGAAGAGGATGTGCATGATGGCGCAGGCGAGTGCGCCGTCGCTGCCGGGCCGCAGGCAGATCGCGAGGTCAGCCTGATCCATCGTCGCGTTGCGGTAGATGTCAACGACGACGATCTTGGCGCCGCGTTCCTTGCGGGCGCGCATCGCGTGGGTCATCACGTTCACCTGCGTGGCGACGGCGTTGGTGCCCCAGATCACCACGCAGTCGGCGCGCGCCATCTCGCGCGGATCCGGCCCCGCCAGTCGACCGGTGCCGGCGACGAACCCTGTCCATGGCATGGTCGTACAGATCGTGTGGTGAATGCGCGAATACTTCTTGGCGTGAGTGAGCCGCTGAAGGCCGTCGCGCATCACGCGCCCCATCGTGCCCGCGTAGAAGTAGGGCCACACGCTTTCCGCCCCGAAATCCCGTTCGACGCCGAGTAAGCGGTGGGCGATGGTATCGAGCGCTTCGTCCCACGTCACGCGCGCGAAGAGGCCGCTGCCCTTGGGTCCGGTCCGCCTGAGCGGATAGAGCAGCCGATCGGGGTGGTGAAGGCGCTCGGCGTAGCGCGCGACCTTGGCGCAGATGACCCCGGACGTATAGCTTTGCGCCTTGGCGCCGCGCACCCGGCCAATCGAGTGCCCGTCGATGACCTCAACGTCGAGCGCGCACACCGAGGGACAATCGTGCGGGCAGGTGCTGGGATGGCGCTCCGACCGGATCGCGACGTTCATCAGCTAACTCCAAACCCTGAATGGGGACCGCCAAGGAGCGCCGTGCCGCAGGCCTCGATATTCTTTGGACCGTCAACACGCACCGGCGTGACCGGTCTCGGCGTCCGCCAAAGCCACCTGCTCGTAATAGCTGATCTTCGGGTCGTTCCCATACCGGTCCCGAATACCTTCAAGCCACGGTCCGGTGTAAAAGCTTTCCGCGGCTTCTTGGCTTTCCCACGTATAAACGCCGCCCGCCGTGCGACCGTCTCCGGCGCAGATGAACTGCTTGCGCAAGAGGCCTTGCGCTTTCAGAAATCCCGGCGCGATCCCGGCGAAATGCGTCCTGCACTCCTCCAGCCCGATGGACGGTGGCAGGTCGTAGAGAACGATGGCGGTGATCACGGGCGTTTCCTCCTTGTCAGTCAAACTGCTCCATACCTCAGGCGGCGACCTGTCCGAGGTAGGCCTCGCGGACACGAGGGTCGGCCGCAAGGTCGCCGGATGGGCCATCCAGCACGATACGTCCTGTGTCGAGCACGAACCCTCGACTCGCCGAACGCAGGGCCGTCGTAACGTCCTGCTCGACGAGCAGGATCGAGAGGCCCTCCGCGTTGACCCGTACCAGCGCCTCCCCGAGCTCAACGACGAGCTTTGGCGATAGCCCAAGCGACAGCTCATCGATCATCAGAAGCTTGGGGCTGCTCATCAGTCCGCGGCCGATTGCGCACATCTGCTGCTCGCCGCCCGAAAGGGTGAAGGCATCCTGCGACAAGCGCTCGCGCAGTCGCGGAAAGGTGGTCAAAACGAATTCGAGGTCGCGGCGTATCCCAGTACGATCCCGACGAAGATAGCTTCCCATCAGCAGATTCTCGCGCACGGTCATTCCGGCAAAAAGGCGCCGTCCTTCCGGAACGTGCACCAGCCCAAGCGCCACGCGGTCCGTTGCGGCGCGTTCGGTGATCTCTGCTCCATCGAAGCGGATCGACCCAGCGCTCACAGTCGCGAGGCCCGACAATGCGCGCAGGAGCGTGCTCTTGCCGGCACCGTTCGACCCGATCAGGCAGACGATCTCGTGACGGGGCACGTGGACGTTCACCTCGTCCAGCACCTGAACCTGGCCGTAGCCAGCGCTGACGCCCTCGACGCGCAGGATGCTGTCGGTCACGACGCGGCGCCTTCAGCGGTGCCGGCGGATGTTCGCGGAGGTGTCGCAAGACCTGCGAAGCCGGCGCCTAGATAGGCTTCGACCACGGCGGGCTCTTTGACGATGTCGCCGGGTGGCCCATCGGCGATCAGGGTTCCTTCGTGGAGCACGATGACGCGCGAGCAGGCCTGCAAGATGACCTTCATGAGATGCTCGATGAGGATGATCGTGATGCCCCTGGCGGCGACGGCGCGGATGAGAGCCAATGCGCTGTCCATCTCCGTGGCGTTGAGACCCGCGTTGACCTCGTCCAGAAGCAGCAAGCGGGGGCGGATGGCGAGTCCCTTGGCGAATTCGAGCCGTTTGCGGTTCGGGAGCGTCAGTTGGGCCGCGGGCTGGTCGAGAACAGCCGACAGGCCGACGACGTCGAGACATTCCGCCGCCCGAGTGCGCGCCGTCGCAATGGATCGACATCCTCCGGCGAACATAGCGGGCGCCATTACGTTCTCCAGCACGCTCATGTGCGGAAACGGCTGCACGATCTGAAATGTCCGTGCGATGCCAAGGCGCGCAATCCGATGTGCCGGCAAGCGCTCGATGCGTCGGTCCTCGAACTGAATTGCACCCCCGCTGGCGCGCAGCATGCCCGTTATGATGTTGACGAGGGTGGTCTTGCCGGCACCGTTCGGTCCGATGAGGCCGCAGATCTCCCCCGGCGCGAGATCGAACGAAACGTCGCGGAGCACGGTGAGGCCGCCGAAGCGCTTGCTGATCTTGCGCAGGCGCATCATCTGCGACGATGCGGTGGCTTCGAGCGCGCCGACGGCAGGCGTCACAGCTTCGGCTCCGCCTCTGCGATCGCCGGGCGCCGGCCGAAGCGGGTGGGCGCGATTATCGTCAGCACATGCCGACCGACGGGAAGACCTGTCAGTCCTCCAGGCAGGAAGAGCAGCAGGGCGACGATGACGAGGCCGAGGAACCCGGCGTGAAAGTTGAGGAAGTTGCGCCACAGCGCCTCCTCGAGGACCAGGAAGGCGACAGCACCGACGATCGGGCCGCTGATCGAGCCGATGCCGCCCAGGAACACGATGACGATTGGCGTGACCGAGAGGGCGTCATCGAAAACGTCGGCCGGATCGATGTAGCCGATCCAGGTGGCATAAACCGCACCGGCGAGGCCGGCGGTCAACGCCGACGCGGCGAAGGCCGCAACTTTGACCATCAGGGTATCGATGCCGATGACGAGCGCCGCATCCTCGTTCTGCTGGATGCAACGCATCGCCCAACCCAGCCTCGTTCGCACGATGACGGTTGCGAGGACCACAGTCGAAAGGGCGCAGACCAGCATCACCGCATAGTAGAACTGCGAGGTCGCCTGCACGCCGAAATGCGTGCTGCCCGGCAAGTTGATGCCCATACCGCCGCCGGTGAAATCGGCGCCGTTGACGATCTCACGCAGAACCGGGGCGAGCACGAGGCTAGCAACAGCGAAGTAGTGACCACGCAGTCGAAGGATGGCGATGCCGATCAGGACCGCGAACAATGCGCTGGCGAGCGCGCCGGCGATCCAGGCGAGCGGCAGGGGGACGTCCGCGTGCGATCGAAGCACGCCGGAGACATAGGCCCCCACTCCGAAGAAGGCGGCCGTCGCGAACGAGGGATAGCCAGTGAAACCACCGATGATGTTCCACGAACTCGCGACGGCGATGTACATGAGGCCCGTCGTCGCGAGCCGCAGGCCATAGTTGCTCACGCATAATGGGATCAGGGCCAGTGTCACCGCGCTTGCGACGGCGAGCATCGCGATGGCAAGAGGCCGTGCGGTTCTCACACGAAGCCTTTCCGCCCCATGATGCCGCTCGGCCTCGCAACGAGAAGCGCCAGCAGAAGGCTGAACGACAAGGTGAGCGCATGATCCGGGCCGAAGTAC
Source organism: Beijerinckiaceae bacterium (assembly GCA_965198495.1). Lineage (GTDB taxonomy): Bacteria > Pseudomonadota > Alphaproteobacteria > Rhizobiales > Beijerinckiaceae > RH-AL1. Next base: position 197,446 of record CBDAPL010000001.1, read on the forward strand.
AGGCCCCCGAAACTTTCCAGGATCCCGAGCGCGAATGCCCCGACGAGGGCGCCGGCGATGCTGCCGAGCCCCCCCAACACGCATATTACAAAGGCCTTGCCGAGGTAGGCCGTCCCGGCGAGCGGCGAGATCGGAAAGATCGGGCTAAGCAACGCGCCAGCCGCACCGGCGAGAGCGGCACCGATCGCGAAAGTCAGCGCGTAGATCCTCACCGTATTGACGCCCATCAAGGTTGCCGCGAGGCGATCCATGCGCACCGCGACGATGGCGCGGCCGGTCGCGCTCCCACGCAGAAGGGCATAGAGCAAGGCAACGAACAGGATCGCGAACATCATGCTGGCCAGCCTGTCGACCGGCACAATGATGTCGAGACTCGGGATCCAGTCAGACAGGTCGATGATGCCGAGGGGTGGGCGCAGGTCGATCTTGCGAAAATCGGCCTTGAAGACAAGGAGCATCAGGTTGTCGAGCAGCAGCGTCAGCCCGAACGTCAGCGTCAGCGTGACGAGGACGGGAGCTTCAACGACGCGGTTGATGACGACGCGCTGAATGCAATAGCCGAGGCAGAACAGCGCCAATCCGCCGACAGGAGCGAATAGGTAGGGGTGAATGCCCAACGTCGCGTAAGCGAAATAGGCGAGGTAGGCGCCGAGCACGACGAAGGAGCCGTGCAGGATGTTGATGATGTTGAGGACGCCCCACACCAACGAGAAGCCAATGGCGATGCATGCGTAAAGGCCGCCCAACAGGATGCCGTTCACGAGCACCTGGACGTAGAGCATCACCATCGCTCCGAGCTACAGATCACCGGACCCCGAGGCGCATGCTGCCCTGCTTGATAACGTCGGGATAGATTACAACCGGCTTGCCACCGATGATCTGGAAGACAGGCGGCACGTAGGAATTCGCCTGCCCGACGGCGTTGAAGCTGAGCGGGCCGAAGAAGGTTTTGAAATTGCCGGCGCGTAGCGCGTCGCGGACCTTGTCCCTGTCCGCAGTGCCAGCGCGCTCGATGGCCAATTGCAGCACGACGCCTGCCGCGCTGCCGGTCGCGTTGGTGAAGTCGGGCGCGGCTTTGTAGCGATCCTGAAAGCGCGAGGCATAGCCCTGCGAGCTGCCGAACACGTCATCGCTCGTGTAGCGCACCGCTGGGATCCACCAGGTAGCGCTTGTCACGTTCTCTGCGAGAGACCCGGTGGCAGCGACGAATTCCTGGTAGGCGGGCGCATTTATCATGGTGAGCACCTGCGCTTTGAGGCCGAGATCCCCCATCTGCTTGCGGATGAGGATCATGTCGTTGATGTAGCCGGTACTGATAACCCAATCGGCCTTAGCTCCTCGCATTTGGGTGATCGCCGAGGCGTGATCCAGCGTGTTGATCGCGTACTTCTCGAAATACACGACGTCGAGGCCGCGCTTTTTGGCGGACTTCTCGAACTCCTGGCCGAGCGCGAGGGGGTACAGATCGTTGCGGGCGAGGATCGCCACGCGGCGTACGGCAGGTGCGCCGGACTTGATCAGATCCGCGATCGGCTCGGAAAGCGTGTCGTTCGCTGTGAAGGTGCCAAAGAGGTTCTTGTAGCCCTGGTCGTAGACTTCGGCCGACGATGCCGTGGGCGCGATAGTCGGAATGGCATATCGCTCCGAGATGGTGCTCGCTGCCTTGGCCGCTCCAGACCCGAAAGGGGAGAACATGAAATCGACCTTGTCGTCGCTGGCGAGCTTCTCCGCCAACTGCACCGCCTTTGCGGTCAACGATTGGTAATCGTAGGTGACGAGTTCGACCGGGCGCTTCGCTGCGCCGACCTTCACGCCGCCGCCTTGGTTCACCAGGTCTCGCCACAACTCGTAGCCACGTTGGAGTTTCTGGCCTTCGGGGGACAAAGCGCCGGTGAGTGGCAGCGGAGCGCCGATCCGCAGCGGACCGTCGGCGGCTTGGACCGGAACGGGGCGAAGACCGGCGGCTGCGACCGCCCCCAGCGCTGCGGAGCCGAGGAGGAACCCTCGCCGACCCGTCCTCGTCGGCACGATTTCGACACCTGCGTCGGAGGCTCGGAGGGTCATAGGCGGCACCGTCGAGAAGAGTTGGCGAGTCTTCCAGCAAGACGAATGCCATTGTATACGATCGATCATCGAAGCCGCATTTCTCGCGCTATTTCAGGACGTGCCCACAAAGTATGCGAGACCATCGGCTGCATACGATCGTATAATATCCCGATGGTTGGACTGAGACAGGCGATCGACGGTGCGCGTGGTGACCAGGTCGCATCGCCTGACGTCATCGCCGATGTCGTGCGGTCCGTGATCCTGGGCGGCCAGCTCGACGGCGGCGCGCCGCTGCGTCAAGACGAAGTCGCATCGTATTTCCGCGTCAGCCGAATACCGGTGCGGGAGGCGCTGCGCCGTTTGTGCGCCGAGGGTTTGGTCGACTTCCGAACCAATCGCGGGTTCGTCGTGTCCGTGCTCGCTCCGGCCGAGGCGCGTGAAATCCTCGAGATCCGCAGCACCTTGGAGGTCAAAGCGGTGCAGCTGGCGCTGCCGAACTGGGGCGACGAGACGTTTCGATACCTGCGTACGGTGCTCGACGAAGCCGAAACCACGAGCTCGGTGGATCGATGGAGCGAGCTGAACCGCTTTTTCCACGAGACCCTTTACCGGCCCGCCGCACGAACCAAGCTTCTGGCGCTGATCGCCAAGCTTAACGCGCAGGTCGAGCGCTACATCCGCCTGCTCGTAAGCCGCTCAGACTACCGCCTGCAAGCACAGTTGGAACATCGTGCGATCCTGGCAGCGGCTGAAGTCCGCAACGCCATCGCCGCAGGTGCCCTCATCGAGCAGCACGCCAGTGAGACGGCGACGCAGCTTGAGCGGTTCCTGTCAGCTTGCGAAGCGCCGGCTTCAGGGCGGCGGGAATCGTAAATGCGCTCTCCCTTGAGGACGCAGCAGCATAGACACTCTCCGGCGCTTAGCTAACCGCTAGATACACGCAATCGAACGCGCGCTTTCGGGCGCTGCAACATGACTGAGAACGACCGCCACGGGTCGGCAACTGCCGGATCGACGTCGACCTGCTGAATGTCCGGATGTCAATCGGCCTGCAATGTTGACCCCTTATCGGCGTCCAATGTTGACTCCTCTCGCGCGCGGATGATGGGGTAGCGCTTGCCCCGGCGGAGCTGGTCTTGGTTGCGCAGACGGGGCGAGCGCGGTTCCTCCTCTCGGCGTCGGCCGCGATGCTCGAAGCGCCAGCTCTCGTTGCCGGTCTCGACGATATCGCAGTGATGGGTGAGGCGATCGAGCAGCGCGGTAGTCATCTTGGCGTCGCCGAAGACACTGGGCCATTCGCCGAAAGCGAGGTTGATGGTGACGATGATCGAGGTGCGTTCGTACGTCGATCACCCCCAAAGGCGGCGAGGCCGTCGCCATCGCGCCCGGCAAGCCGCACGACGATCGTGCCGAGATCGACCCCGCCGCGACGAGGGCGGCAGTGGAGCGCGCGGGCCTGACGCCCTTGGGAGAGCCCCGCCGCAAGCTCAAGCACTTCGAGGTGCTGGCGCGATCCTCGCCGGCACGCTCGGGCAATGGCTCGGCTACGACTGGATCTTCTATCTCGTCTGCGCCTTCGCCGCCGCCAGCGCCACCGTCGTCGCGCTGATCCGCTCCAGCGAGATCGACCACGACCTCGCCCGCGGCACCGAGAGCTTTGACGCTGGCACCGGCCAGGCCGAGCCGCTGCCGATCCGCGACCTCCTCAAGCGGCGCACCCTCGTCGTCTTCCTCGTCTCGGTGGCGCTGTTCCATTTCGGCAATTCCGCGATGCTGCCGATGGCCGGACAGGTGCTGGCGCAGACCCACCCCGGCACCGACACGCTGGCGCTCTCGGCCTGCATCGTCGCCGCGCAATTCGTGATGATCGGCGTCGCCTGGGCCGTCGGCCGCGCCAGGCGCGGGGCGTCGGGCGCAAGACGATCTTCCTCATCGCCTTGGCGATCCTGCCGGTGCGCGGCGCGCTGTTCTCCTTCACCGCGAACCCCATCGGCGTGGTCGCCATCCAGCTGCTCGACGGCGTCGCGGCAGGGATCTTCGGCGTCATCGCCGTGGTGATCGCCGCCGACATCATGAAGGGCACGGGGCGCTTCAACCTCGCGCATGGCCTGGTGGCGCTGGCGGTCGGCGTCGGCGCTGGGCTGAGCAACCTCGTTTCCGGCTACGTCGTGCAGGGCTTCGGCTACCCCACCGGCTTCCTGTTCCTCGCCGCGGTGGCGGTCGTGGCGCTGGCCTTCTTCGCGGCACTGATGCCGGAGACGCGCGCGCGGCGCGGAGCAAACGGCATGAAGGACCAGAGCGACGTGTTGATCTACGCTCACATCGGCGACTTGCACCTCACTGAGCCCAATGCGGAGAACGCGCGCGACCTCGCCGCGATCGTCGCCGAGCTCTCCGGCTTCGGTGCGGGCCTAGACTTCGTTTACGTGCCCGGCGACAACGCCGACAACGGTCGGCCCGAGCAATACGTCCTGGCCACGCGCCTCCTGGCGCCGGTGGCGGTGGCCGGAGCGCGGCATCCTGGGCACCCAGCTCGGACCCAACCGCAACGGTCGGCCATGGTGATGCTTTCTCCGGCCAGCCTTTTTCCGATTTCGGATACGAGCCGCGCGTGACCATCGACCCTCGCCACCTCGTCGTCTGGGCGATCATCGCGCTCTCGATCCTTGGCGTGATCACCCGACCCTTCAAATGGCCGGAGGCGATCTGGGCCGTCACCGGTGCCGCCATTCTTGTCGTGGCCGGGCTGCTGCCGCTGAGCCAAGCCTGGGACGGCGTGCTCAAGGGCCTCGACGTCTACCTCTTCCTCATCGGCATGATGGCGCTGGCCGAGGTGGCGCGGCGCGAAGGCCTGTTCGACTGGCTCGCCAGCCACGCGGTGCGGCGCGCCGGCGGCTCGGCCTCCAAGCTCTTCGCGCTCATCTACGGCGTCGGCATCGTCGTCACGACCTTCCTGTCCAACGACGCCACGGCGGTCGTGCTGACGCCCGCCGTCTACGCCGCGGCCAAGGCAGCGAAGGCCGAGCCGCTGCCCTACCTCTTCATCTGCGCGCTCATCGCCGATGCCGCGAGCTTCGTGCTGCCGATCTCGAACCCGGCCAACCTCGTGGTCTTCGCCGCGCACATGCCGCCGCTCGTCCAATGGTTGGCGCGCTTCGCCGTGCCCTCGATCCTGTCGATCGCCGTGACTTTCGCGGTGCTGCGCTTCATACAGCGTAACCAGCTCCGCGAGGGCATTGAGACCAACGTCGAGGCGGAAAGCCTGCCCTTGAGCGGAAAGGTCGTCGGCGCCGGCATCGTCGTTACCGGCATCGCGCTGATCGTCTCCTCGGCGCTCGACCTGCAGCTCGGCCTGCCGACCTTCATCGCCGGCCTGGCGACGGTCGTCGTGGTGCTCGCCATAAAGCGCGAGGGTCCATGGCCCACGGTGAAAGACATCTCCTGGGCGGTGATCCCGCTGGTGGCCGGGCTGTTCGTGCTGGTCGAGGCGCTTGAGACCACCGGCGTGCTGACGCTGCTCGCGGCCGAACTAAAGCAGGCCGTGGCGCACTCGGACATCGTTGCCGGCGCGGTCAGCGGCATCCTCGTCGCCTTGGGCGCAAACCTCGTCAACAACCTGCCGGCCGGGCTCCTCGCCGGCGCCGCGGTGCAGACGGCCCACGTGCCGGACAAGGTCGCCGGTGCGATCCTGGTGGGCGTCGATCTCGGACCGAACCTTTCGGTCACCGGCTCGCTCGCCACCATCCTCTGGCTCACCGCCATCCGCCGCGAGGGCGAGGACGTCTCCTTCTGGACCTTCCTGAAGCTCGGCGCCCTCGCCATGCCACCGGCCCTCGCCGCGGCGCTGGCCGCCCTGCTGCTGCTGCCGTGATCCCCCACCGCCACCGGAGACGCCGATGAACCCCGTCCTGCTCTATCCCTTCATCCTCGTGTCCGGCGCGCTTCAGGCCGCCGGCAATTCCATGAACGCGCGCCTGCGCGTCGGCCTGGTCAATCCATGGCTGGCGGCGGTGGTCTCCTTCGCGCTGATCGTCTTCGTCTTCGCCACCCTATTCCTCGCCATGCCGACCCCGCTGCCGAGCCTCGAGGATCTCGGCAGGATGCCATGGTGGGCGCCGCTCGGCGGCATCGCCGGCGCGGTGGCCGTGTTCGGCGGCCTGGCCTTCGTCGACAAGGTCGGCGCGGGGCCGTTCAACGGCCTGCTCATCACCGCCAACATCCTGACCTCGCTCTGCATCGACCAGTTCGGCTGGCTCGGCATGCACGCGCACTCGCAGTCGACGGCGCACTGGATCGGCGGAGCGCTGATGGTTGCCGGCATCGCCCTGATCGCCAGGTTCTGAGGACAGCTTCGATGGACACGAGCAAGCTCCTCTATCCCTTCATCCTCGTCGCCGGCGCGCTGCAGGCGGCGGGTGTCGTCATGAACGGCCAGCTCAACAAGAGCCTGGTCAATCCGTGGCTGGCGGCCGTGGTCTCCTTCCTGCCGATCGTCTTCGTGTTCCTGACGATGCTCATGTTCCGGCCTCTACCCATGCCCTCGGAGAAGGACATGCGCGAGATGCCGTGGTGGGCGCCGCTCGGCGGCATCGCCGGCGCCGTCGCGGTCTTTGGCGGCCTGCTATTCGTCGGCAAGGTCGGCGCAGGACCCTTCAACGGCCTGGTCATCACGGCCAACCTGCTGACTTCGCTCGCCATCGATCATTGCGGCTGGTTCCACATGCCGACACATCGGGTCAACAAGGCGCGAGTCGGCGGCGGCGTGCTGATGGTCGTCGGCATCGCGTTGATCGCATTCCTCTGAGGTGTTCGCCGCAGGTCGATCGAAGGAGCACGCCGATGCATGACGACCCGCCGATGTGGAGGAACTCGCGGCACGCTTCTATCCGCGCTTCGAGGGCGGCTGGCGAGTAGCGGAGGTGGTCGGCCGCACGCTCATGCTCGTCGCCGTCGTCGCGACGCTCTTCGGCCTTCTCGGCGGCGGGCCGGTGTACCTCTGGACGCGCACCGTCTCGGCCGCGGGCGTGAGCGTGACCTACCAGCCGGTGGCACGGTTCGGCACGCCGAGCGGTCTCGACGTGACGATTCCCGTGGCTCCCGGCGCGAAGGAGGTGGCCGTGACGCTGCCGGACGCCATCGCCGGCGGCTTCGACCTGCAGTCGGTCACGCCGCGTCCGACGCGATGGAAGCCCGGCGACGGCGCGATGCGGCTCGCCTTCACGCCGATGCCCGATGCCGACAAGATGGTGGTCCACCTCGGCGGGATGCCACCGTCCGAAGGCTGGCTCACGCTCAGCGCGCGGCTCGACCGCCAGCGCCGCTGACCTGGTCCCAGTTCATTCTTCCTGATCCGAGCACTGGACCCGATCGAATGAGCACGGTTCTAAAGGCCGCCGCTGCCTACCTCGTCGTCCTCTTCGCCATGCGACTGATCGGTCGCCGCGCGGCGAGCCAGCAGGCCCCTTTCGACATGGTGGTGCTGTTCCTGATCGGCGGCATGACGACGACCGCGATCCTCGGCGAGGATCGCTCCTTCACCGCGGCCATGACGGGGGTCTTCACCGTGGGGCTGATGCATTTCGCGGTGTCGTGGCTGAAGCTGCGGTCCAAGCTCTTCGAGCGTATCATCGACGGTACGCCCATCACCGTCTTCGATAAGGGCGAGTGGCTGCCGCAGGAGATGCGGCGGTTGCGCATGCAGCGCGCCGACGTGCGCACCGCGATGCGACAGCAGGGCATGATCGACGAAGACAAGCTGCTCTGCGTCATCGCCCTTTCGCTTCGCTAACGCACGATGGAGTTCGCGCTGGCTAAGTCAGCTCATTGCTGAGTTCTATCCTGCTCGGCTCATAAAGCGGTTGCAGATGGGTTCGGAGACAGAGAGCAGCCGTTCCGCAACGCGCCAACATTGTCTCTGCTTTTCAGAGAAGCCAAAAAAACAAAGCAAACACAGGCTTGTAGGCGAGTAGCTATTTACCTCGATAGGCGCCGTTGGGCGGATTTTATTCTCTTGGGGCCGCTCGTTCTCTGAAGCTGTGGACTTTGTGCTTTTGGTACGGAGTTGGAAAGCCGAGCAAACTGGGAGACTTACGATGGGTAGCAGTTGAATGGTTTCGCGTCAGCATCTGGCTACCTGATCATCGACGGCAAATCATATCGTCGGGATGGGGCGAAAACGGGAAGTCCGCCTTCCAACAGCGACCTGACGAAGCGCACTTGGCAAGTCTGTTCACTACCAGTGCCCACCTGTCGCGCACCTCGCGGCTACCGGAGTCCTTTTGAGGATCCGCGTGAACGTTGCCGATCTCGATGACGCTCCTGGTCTCGCCGCCAGTTGAATGTGCCTGCGCGCTAATTAATCTCGGCCGGGCATTGCACCCATCTGACGATCCGCTCCGCCTCAAGCGCATCGACATGTGCAGAACCCTTCTTCCAGCCGGATCGGTAGAGCATCTCAGTCCGCTACGCGCTAAGGATTGCACATCTTATGAGTCGCGCTCTCGACGAGAGCGCAAGGCCTTTTTCTGAGATCGCGACCCGACTTCGAGATCGGACGAAGATGGCCTTTAGCGCGACAACCAACGCTGACGGACAAACGGGATGAGCTCCGCAAACGATGACGAGCCTGGGGCGGCAGTCCGCGTCCAGATGCCAGCCATATACGCGATAAAGTGTCTTGATCATCACTGGACAAGAACGCGTACGCCTCTTGCCTTCAAGGTAGAGATGACCGCTTCTCTCGCCAGATCCGATCCGCGCGGAAGCTTCACCTCCGCCAGATCCCTGAAGTCGAGCAGCGCTTCCAGGGTCTTGGCCGGGACACCCAGTCGTACTGTCCTGAGGCGTCGGAGCGGGACGAGCTGCCCGAGATCGACGACATCGACCAGCGCCGACGCTACGAACCGGGTGATGTTGGGACAGTGTTCGATCCCGGCGAACGTGGCGACGTCGAACGTTTCGTCTTCGCCGTCCCAGAAGTACCAGATGTAGGGATAGATACTTGAGCCGCCGTCGAGGTGGAGCGTCTCGACGCTCCCAAGCTGGACATCGGTCAACGGATACGCGGCGAGGTACTCGCGGATCTCCGGGATCAGAGCGCAACCCTCACGTTCCAAGTCCACGGAGCGGCCAAGCACACGTTCGGCCAGCTGTGATGGCGTACCGAGGCATATCACCTCGCGGCTCACCAACGACCCCAGAACGGCAATCTTCAGATTGATGTCGCTGAAGGGGGCTCCGGCCGTGACCGCCGCCGACGGGTGGTAGGGCAGCGCTTCGTCTCGGTTGGTGTCGCCCATCGCCGCGCCGCCTTCAGGATCGCCATGCTTGAAGGATCAAGCATAGCACGCGAGCTGTCCGCCGCCCGCATCGGGAGTCGACGGCACGCTGGCGTACGTCGCCTATGCGTGATTGTTGAACGTTCTCTCCGGATCAGAGGCCGGCTTGTATCGTCTCCTCGAAGCCGTGGTCGGGAGGTGGCTGCGGGCGCCGCGAGGTGCTGGGCATGGACATCTCGCCCTCCGAGGCCGAGACCTTCTGGACCGGCTTCCTTCGCAAGCTGGCGCGACGCGGGCTGCGCGGCGTGAAAGTCGTCATCTCCGATGCCCATGAGGGCATCAAGGCCGCCGTCTCGAAGGTGCTGACCGCGAGCTGGCAGCGCTGTCGCGTCCACTTCATGCGCAACGTGCTGGCGCACGCCGGCCGCCAGGAGCGTCGCGTCGTCTCCGCCTTCATCGCCACTGCCTTCGCCCAGGACGATGCCGCAGCCGCGCGCCAGCAATGGCGCCGCGTCGCCGACCAGCTCAGGCCCAAAGTGCCAGCCTCGCAAGGCTGATGGACGAGGCAGAGCCGGACGTACTCGCCTACATGACCTTCCCGGCCGCGCATCGCACGAAACTACATCCGACCAATCCGCTCGAACGGCTAAATGGCGAGATCAAACAGCGCACCGACGTCGTCGGGATCGTCCCCAACGTGACGCCATCATCCGCCTCGTCGGCGCGATCCTCATCGAGCAGAACGACGAATGGGCCGTCCAACGCGCTCGCTACATTAGCCTGGAAACGATCACCGCTTTGAGCAATGATCCCCTCGTCAGCCTGTCATCAATGACAGCCTGATCAAGCCGATCCTGACGGGACCAGCTGATACCAGGACCTACACCACTCCTCGGGACACGATCGTTCTTTGTGAGGCGCGCCGTCTGGAACATGCCCGCATCAAGCCTTCAGGCCACCACTCAAACATGGCAGTGGTGACGCCCGGCATGACGACGCGGCTCTGGGCGTAGGCCGTGGGGCCGTCGAGGAGCGCGTAGCCGGCGTCCGGAAAGTCCGATGCGTGCTCGACGAGACGGCCGAGGTCGGAGATGCTGGGTATCAGCGTCTGTTCGATCGGCATCGGTCCGGCACGCAGCGACTTGGCCGCGGCAACCGGCACCTCGATCTCCGGGAGGAAAAACCGCTTGTAGGGTTTTCCGTCCAACGCTCGCCGATTGGCGGCGAGCTGCTTTTGCATGGACACCGGAACATAGGTGACCGGCGCTTTCTATTGCGTCAGGCTTGCATCCATCTGACACTCCTTTCGTCGAAGCCGGCGACACTGTCGCCGGCCGCGCGCGGGAGCGGTATCAACTTATAGCGGTTATCGTCAGCGGAGGATCGCCGCGCGGAAGGCGCCGGGCGTAACGCCGTTGTGGCAACGAAAACTGGAGACGAAATGGGCCGGTGACCCGAAGCCAGTCCGGTCCGCCGTCTCGGCAACGGTCATCGTGGGCCGAGAGAGCAAGCTCATCGATCTCTGGAAACGGCACCGCAACGAATAGGCGTAAGGGGTGCAGCCCATGCTCTGCCGGAAGGCCTTTACGAAATGATGGACGCTCAGACCCGCGCTGTTCGCGAGATCGTCGAGGCTGAGCGGCATGTCGGGCCGGTGATCCAGACGATTGCGAACCAAGTCCTCCACCCGTAGCCGGCCGGCGGGGTGCGAGTCCGCCGCGAGCGATCGCGCCAGTCTCAGGCCGCGTGCGACCCAACTGCTCAGCCAATCCGTACACCACCGATCAGAGCAGCAGTGTATCGTCTGGGCCGTCCCGTGTGGCGGCGACGAGAGCCTGCATCAACTGCTTTCGCAGATGATCCTGCGGGCTGTCGAAACGCGAGACAATGTGAGCACGGTTCTGCCTCGCGGCGTCCTCGACAAGTTCGGGTTCCACCAGGACTTGAAGGACATCGACCGGCCCCTCGACACTCACCTGAGGCGGACCAGTCGGCGACATGACTGAAACGCTGCCGGCGTCGATCCGCCGCTTTGCGGACTCGCTCCCCAGCTCCCAACGCACGGCGTCTGCGCCCGAAAGGCACATGACGACGCGCGCCGCATCGGTCGCGTCGACATCGATCGCACCGCCGCGAAACCGCCAGCGCGCGACGACCGCGCGACGACTATTCTCAAGCCGGATCCGCTTGAACAGCGCCGGGGCACCGAGCGAAGCGATGAGCTGACGCGCGACTTTGCTTGCTCAACTACGCCTGCGGCGAAGAATGGTTTCCAATGGGTTCAAAGGACGGCTGGAACGTGTCCCGAACTGGCTCGAAATCGTTGGCGGCGAAGTGGGCGTCGAGCACCGCTGAGGTACGCCGTCTTCATGGATGGCCCGCCCCTCACCGGGCGGCAGCTGCCAAGCTGGCTTCGCTCATCGGAGGGGAAGGGAGATGACCCATGCGATGCGCGATCATCGGCATCGATCTTGGTGCGAACAGCTGCAGCCTGATCGTGGGCGCAACGGGCGGGATGGGCTCAGCGACACTCGATCTGACCTGCGCCATGGGCCTTTGCGACAAGCGCATCGACGGGATTGAGCGCTCGATAAGGGCTCAGATCGAGACCGCGCGCTCAGCAACCAATTCAACCTCGGTCCGGCGAACGTTGCCCAGAAGGTCCAGGAACGCATCACATCGGCGAAGCGGAGGGACCCCTTGTTCGATCAGGACAGGTTGGCCGCATTGTCCGAATGGCTGGAGTTCGCTGACCTGCGAGAACTCCAGGATATTGTCCTAAACAAGCTGCTCTGGCCGAAGTTTGAGCCGTCGTTCCAGAACAAGTCAATCACGGAACTACGCTTCGCGCAGTTGGCCGAGCTCCGCAATTGCCTCAGGCATAGCCGTCACATCAACCTTGTCGTCAAGAAGGAAGGCGAGGCCGCGTTCATCTGGTTCGAAGAGATGCGCAAGAGAGCCTAAACTAAACGACGGCTGATAATCGGATTGGAGTACTTAGCTGCATCGGTCGCGCAAAGGGCGGCCTGAAACCAAGCTCCACACCGCCTTCTACGCTGGAGAGCGTCCGGCTACGGCGACGTCCATCAATGTCGAGATCGTCCGCAAACCCGAGAATCAAATCGGCTTGGCCGTCCATCCGAGGCATTGGGTGGTCGAGAGGTTCTTCGCATGGATCAGTCGCACCGACGTCTTTGGAAGGATCCCGAGGCCAGGCTCGCCCCCGCGAAAGCCTTCTACGCGGCCTCCGTGATGATCCTCGTCAGGCGGCTCGCGAGGGCCGCGTGACTATCGGGACGGACTCTTAGACAGCCTTCACCTTTCCTGTCAAAAAACGTGATCCTTCGCAGATCTGCGAGAGAACGTTGTCTTTCAGAGCCCTTCCCTCCGCCAGCGTTATACTTGAGTTCATTGTCCTCCATATTTAGGAAATCGAAAAGCTCAAGCAAACGCAGGCTTGTGGGTAAATAGCTGTTTACCTCGCTCAGTGTCGATCAGCGAGATTTATGCTCTCGCCGGCGGTCGTTCTCTGAAGCTGTGTACTTAGCGCTTTTAGCACGGAGTTCGAAACCTGTTCGTCTCGACGAGCGATCGCCAGCCATTCTTTATTTCCTGCGCGCCTGTGATCGCCCACTGTTCGCACAGGAAGCCGCTAGGCATCGAACCATCCGACATCGCGATCTTGCCGATACCGAGCGGCTGGGGGATGCGCGCCACGAACAAGCCGAAAGCACTTGGTGAGAGGGACCAAACCTCGGCTGGCACACCAGGTCCAGCGAAGCCTGGGTCGCGCACTAGCCCGGGTTTCGGCGGATCGCTATCCGGGATTGCATACAGGCGGTAATCGGCGGCAGTCCGCACCTCCCGTACAAAGGTGCCGCCTAGGGCGATCAGTTCCTTGTTCAACGCGAGACCCGACAGGTGCGCACCGACAACGGCAAGCTCGACGCTTTTCCCGCCACCCGCACTGGAAAAGGCCTCCCCGAGCGTTGCCCGCGCGAGGCCGATACCACAACCTGCCGACCGGTGGAAGCGGTCGGCAAGCGGTGCAAGGGCATCGTCGCTTGAGCCAAGGCCGACGAGCGTCACGCCGAACGGCAGACCTGCCGGCGTGAAACCAGCGGGCACTGCGATCGCCGCGAGACCGAGCAAGTTGGCAAAGTTCGTGTAATGGCCAAGCCGACTGTTGAGACGAATAGGGTCGGCGCGCATCGCTGTGACGGTGTAGGTCGTGGGGGTGGTCGGCAGAAGCAGCGCGTCGCAGTCGGCCCAAGTCGCTTCCGTGCGACGGCGAAGCGACTCAAGCGCGTAACGGCCGTGGAAGGCGTCTACGGCGCTAAAACGAGAGGCGCCTTCCAGGATGGCGCGCACCGAAGGGTCGAGGTCGTCTCGGTGCGCGGCAACGAACTGCTCGATGCCGGCGAGTCGTTCGGCGACCCATGGCCCGTCGTAGAGCAACGCGGCCGCTTCGCGGAACGGCGCGTAGTCGAACGGGACCGCGTCGACACCGAACTCCGCAAGGCGTTCTACCGCATCGGCGTAGAGGCGTGCGTTGTCGGCATCGCCGTAGAAAACGCGATCCTCCGGAAGCAGGATGCCGATGCGCGGCTTGCTTGACAGAGGCACCGCGTCGCCGAGGCATGAGAAGGCATCGGCACGATCGTAGCCTTCCGCGATGCGACGAACAGTGACGCCGTCGGCGACGGAGCCGGCGAAGATCGATATCGTGTCGATGCTGCGGCAAGCAGGCACGAGGCCAGTCGCGCTGATGCGACCAGGCGTCGGCTTGATCCCGACGATGTTGTTCAATGCCGCTGGAACGCGGCCCGAACCAGCCGTGTCAGTGCCGAGCGCGAATGCGGCGAGACCGGCGGCCACCGCCACCGCCGATCCGGACGATGAGCCCCCTGAGATGAAGTCGGCATCGAACACGCAGCGCGGTGCGCCATAAGGTGAGCGCGTGCCATTGAGGCCGGTAGCAAACTGATCGAGGTTGGTCTTGCCGATCATGATCGCGCCTGCCGCCCGCAAACGCGCGACGCAGAAGGCGTCGCTTTGCGGCGTATAGGCATATGACCGACAACCCGCCGTCGTCGGCACATCCGCGACGTCGATGTTGTCCTTCACCGCGAACGGCATGCCCCAGAGTGGCAGGCTATTTGGCTCGGGCGAGAGACGCACCAGGTCCTCTACCTGTCGACGCAGCCCGTCGCGGTCGATCTTGGTGATGAAGATAGCCGGATCGTCCGCGGCGGCCATGCGCGCGGCAAGCGCGTCTGCTACATCAAAAAGTGAAACGCCGCTGGCGTAAAGCGCGCGCAGTCTGGCGAAGTCGAGCATCGGCGACAGCATCACTTCAAACTCCCGGCATAGTCGTTCCAGACCTCGTTCTGGAAGGATTCGACCGGTAACGTTCTACCACCGGGCCGCTCGTATTGACGACGGCGAGATCCTCGGGGTTAAGGAAGACGCCGAAGAAATGATAGCACGCCCGTCCGGTGCCGGATAATCCGGAATGCGGACATGGCCCGGCTTGTTCAGCTCGCGGACACGGATCGTGTCGTTGCTCGCGCAACACGGCATGAAGATCACCTCGCAGGCTCGAAGTCCGGCGGCTTAGTCGCTGCAGCCCTGGCCGCGAGCTCACCTTCGGACAGGACGCCCCTTCTCGACGAGGAGATCAACCATTGCCTCAAAGCCGGCGACGATAGAAGGACAGCGAGCGGTACTTCTCGATGCCAAACGATCCAAAACCGCGACGCGTATCGTCGAGGCTGAGGAGCCGACGCGTGCTATCGCCGAGCAGGTTGCGCATGGCTTACACGCGCCGTTCCCAATCGACCCAGTTCGGCTCAAGTCCTGGAACGCGTCCGGCCGGATCGCCGCCGATGTCATGGTATCTCTCAATGAATGATCCTGTAATTCCGTTTGGTCACAAAGCTCAAGAGAGAGACGCAGCCAGCTTGGCGAGGTCGAACACGCTTCCCCACGATCGTCCGCTTTGTCATGTCGGCAGTAGGAGGCACAAGCCCGAGACCCGCATCGTTCCGACCACGCACGAGGCACGGAACACCTCGTCCGTTGACGCATTGTAGTCGATGTTGTCCAGACGACCCGGCAAACAGCATCCCGTCGTACAAGGCATGATTAACTCATCTGACTGTCCTGACAATCAACATAAGCAGCCGCGATTTGATGTATCGCCTTCGCGATCAAGTCCGGCGCAATAATATCGAACGAAGGGCGAATAACTCTCCGATTTAACTCGAAGCATCGACACCGCCTCGCGCAGATCATCTGCGATGGCACGAGCACGACGGATCAATTCGGGATAATCGATCGTCAGAAAGCGCCCGCGCTCCCAGATCAACCGGCCGCCGACGAGGACGCTGATGATCGCCGTGCCGTCCTCGCCATAGACGAGCTGATTGACCGCATCGTTGAGTGGCACAAAGGGTGCGGCGTCGAGATCGAGCAAGACCAAGTCTGCATTGCAGCCCTTAGCGATTCGCCCGGCCTTGTCGAAGCCGAGGACTTTGGCACCGCCGAGCGTGCCGGCATGAAAAGCTTCAGCGGAGGACAGCCAGCGGTCACTATCCTGATCATGCAGGCGAGAAACGAGGGCGCTGAGACGTACTGCTCCAAACATATTCAGCGAGTCCGACGTGATAGCGCCGTCCGTTCCAATCGCCACGTACACTCCCGCATCAAGATAGCGTCGGATCGGCGCGACTCCCGAGCCAAGGCGCAGGTTGCTAGCTGGATTATGCGCGACGCTGCAACCGTGATCGGCCAGGCATCGGGCGTCGTCGTCGCTGATCCAAACGGCATGAGCCGCCGTAAATTGCGGTCCGAGCAGGCCAAGTTTTTCGAGATGACGGACTGCCGAGGATCCATGCACGCGAGGCGCGACGACGGCCTGCACGCGGGATTCCGCCACGTGCATTTGCACGGCCAGCCCGTTGTCGGACGCCAAGTCTCGACATCCCATCAGGAATGCGTCGCTGCAATGGTGCGAGATCGTCGGCGCCAAGGCGGGCCGTATCCGCTCCATATCGAATGGCCAGCCGGCGATGATCGCTCGGCAGCGCGCGAGGCTTTCATCACCCGGAGAGAAGCAGATAGCGTCGATCTCCGCGCGCAGATCGGGAGGAAAGACATCGCGCAAACCAGGCATAGCGGCGTAGAACGAGCGGTCCGCCATCATCGGAGCTACGACCGCCCGCAAGCCGAGATCGTGGTAGGCTCGAGCCACAGCTTCCACGCCGTCCCGAGTTGGCGCCGGGAACTCGCTGAAAAGATCGAACGCGGCAGTGCAACCGGTGCGGATGAGATCGGCCGCGCCGAGTTGGGCCGACACGTAGTGGATGTCCGGATTTCGCTTACCGCCGAGCCAAGGGTAGGCGTTCAGCAGCATTTCCAATGTCCAGCGCTCGTTTGTCCCTTTCGAGAGATTGGCTTGGCTGTGCATGTGCGCGTTGATGAAGCCGGGGATGACGAGGGCGCCGCGCGCATCCAGCACGGCCATGTCGACATCAACTACGGTTTGTCGTGGAACGAGATCGCGGATGATGCCGTCAATGACGATGAGATCGAGCGGTGCCGGGGTGCCACCTTCGCCCGTGACGACAACACCGCCGCGAACAACCAGACTGGACCTCATCGATTTACCAGCTTGTATCCTAATACAAGATCGATTGCGAGAAAGCAGAACATAAGGAAGGGACTTGATCGCCGGGCGGCTTTGCGGTGAAGCTTGCTATCCGCGCCGCTGATGAAGAGCGGAGCAGAAGCTGGTTTTATAGTCATTGGTCGAGATCGACTGTTCCGATCTGCCGAGCGATCCATCTGCGCTATAATCATCAGTTTGGGGTCTTTCCGCAATCCTGGTAACCTGAAGCGAAGCGGAATCTCGCTCGCGGCGACAAGAGCTTCAACGCAGCTCGCCGTGTAAAAGCAAGATGTGATTGGTATTGGGAGCTGACGCGCCGTGGATCTTCTCGTCCGTAACGCCGTCATCGTCCGGGGCGGTGGGGTCGCCGCTGTTGATATCATCATCGACAAAGGCCTCATCATCAGCGTGACAGATCGGCACCCATCGCCTGTCGTCGACGAGACCTCTCCGATCCTGAACGCGGGCGGCTGCCTTCTTGTGCCGGGTTTCGTCGAAACGCACATCCATCTCGATAAAACCTGTCTTCTCGATCGATGCACCATTGAGGAAGGGACGCTCGCCGAGGCGGTGCGCAAGACGGCCGAGGCAAAACGCAGCTTCACGTTCGATGACATCTACGCTCGTGGCGCGGCCTTGATTGAGAAATGCCTCGTTCAAGGCACCCAACGCATGAGAACGCACGTCGAACTTGATCCCGGGATCGGGCTCGTTGGCTTTGAGGCCATCGACGCCTTGCGCCACGACTATTCCTGGGGTCTCGACCTTGAGCTTTGCGTTTTCCCGCAAGAAGGCCTCACAAACAATCCCGGGACCGCGGAGCTTCTTGCGGAGGGGCTACAGCGTGGCGCACGTGCGATCGGCGCTGCCCCCTATACAGATCCAGATCCGCGTGGCCAAATCGATCGCATCTTCGAACTAGCGCGTGCCTTCGATGTCGACATCGACTTGCACCTCGACTTCGCCGACACGACCGTCGGGATGAACATCGACTATGTCTGCGCCAAGACCGAGGCGTTTGCCTGGGGCGGACGCGTTGCTGTGGGTCATATGTCACAGATGTCCTTCCTGCCGAAGGCCGACAGCGATGCTTTGGCGCGTCGTCTTGCCGATTGCGGGATTGCCGTGACGGTTCTCCCATCGACGGATCTCTACCTCATGGGTCGGAGCCATGACCATGCCATACCGCGCGGGGTAGTTTGTACCGAGCCGCTTCGGGCCGCCGGCGTCACGTGTTCCATCTCCACCAACAACGTGCTCAATCCGTTCACACCCTATGGTGACGGCTCGATGATCCGAATGGCCAATCTTTACGCCAACATCTGCCAGGTCGCCACCCCGGGCGCTCTCTCTGCGTGTCTCGACATGATCACGACCGAGCCGGCACGTCTGCTACGCCTGAAAGACTACGGCATCGCTCCAGGAATGGCCGCCGATCTCGTCGCTCTCGATACTGTCTCGCCAAGCATGGCGGTTGCGACGCTTGCTCAGCCTTTGTGGGGACTCAAACGGGGCCGTCGAACCTTCACCCGCGAGCAGCCGATCCTTCATGCTCCGTCCGGCTGACTGTCCTCGAACCCTATCGAACAGGTTGTCGCCAAACTTAATACGCTCTTGCGCAAGGCAGCGGCAAGAACCAAGGACGCGCTCTGGGCCGCCATCGGGCAGCTCGTTAACGCCTTCCAGCCCGACGAAAGCCGAAACTACCTGATTAATGCGGGGTACGATCAAACCCAAAACGCTCTAGCGTGCGATCGTTCATCCATGCCCGACCATGTGGCTGCCGATGACGCGTGCGTCGGTGCCAGCTGGGGCCTCAAAGACAATGGCGCCGCCGCACATCACCAGGATGCGGTCGGCCATTTCGCGGATCTCGTCGAGATCTTCCGAGATGAGAAGAACGGCCGCGCCGCTGTTGCGCACTGCGACAATGCGCGCGCGAATCTCGGCTACCGCCTTCACGTCGAGCCCGAAGCAAGGGTTGGCGACAATGAGCACATTGATGGCGCCGTCGAGTTCGCGCGCTAGAACGGCGCGCTGGACGTTGCCACCTGACAGGACCGAGATCGGCACGTCCTTCGATGGCGTTCGGATGCCGAACGCGGCGATCATGTCGCGAGCGCGTGTCTTCATCCGCGAACGATCCAGCCAAAACCGGCGCCGGCCCCGGTCGTCTCGGTCGAAGTGGCGCAGGTTGACGTTGTCCTCCACCGACAGGTTCGGGACACAGCCGTTTCGCAGCGGCTCTTCCGGCAGGACTCGCACCTTGCGCTTGAAAGCTTCGGCGCGTCGCGCATGATAGGGCGCCTCCGCGATGACGATTTCGCCCGCGGTCCGGGCGCGCTGGCCGCCCAACACTTCCAGCAGAGCCGATTGCCCATTGCCGGAAACACCGGCCACGCCGACGATCTCCCGCCGACTGACGGCAAGCGTCTCGATGTCCAACCCGGGACGGCCGTGCTCGCCGAGCGTTTTTAGCCTGCGCACTTCGAGGTAGGGCTTCGCTTCGGGCAATCCCTGTCGCGCCGCACTCGTCGGCGCATGCGTCTCGCCGATCATCAAGGCGGTAAGATCGTTCGCGCCAAGGTCGGCCACCATCCCGCCGCCGACCATGCGGCCGCGACGCAGGACGCTCACGTCATCGGCGAAGGCGGCCACCTCCTTCAGCTTGTGGGTGATGATGATCACCGTGATGGTCCCCGCGCGAACGAGGTCGCGGACGAGACCAAGCACTTGATCGGATTCCTGCGGCGTCAGCGTCGAGGTCGGTTCGTCGAGCACCAGCGCCCTGCGCCGCAGGTAGAGCTGTTTAAGGATCTCGGCCTTCTGTCGCTCGCCGGCGGCCAGGCCGCCGACAGGCGCATCGAGCGGGATCTTGAATGGCATTTCCGCCATGAACGCGGCAAGGTGCGCGCGTTCCCGCTTCCAGGCGATGACCGGAGGCACGTCGGTGCGCGCCATGACGAGGTTCTCCGACACAGTCATGGATGGAACAAGCGTGAAATGCTGATACACCATGCCGAGGCCGAGCCGAGCCGCGTCCTGCGGCTGCGCGACGCCGACCTCGCGTCCATCGACGAGGAAGCTGCCTTCCTCCGCGCGGTTGTAGCCGAGCAGGCATTTGACGAGCGTCGACTTGCCCGCCCCGTTCTCGCCGAGTAGCGCGTGGACGGTGGCGGCCCCGACCTTGAGCGATACGGCATCGAGCGCGGTGAAGGCGCCGAAACGTTTGGTGACGTTGATTGCCTCGAGACTCACGGCCCGTGTGCTCATACGGCGTTTAGCGCCGCGAGAACATCGCTGCTATTCGTGACGGCACCGAAAACTCCGCCCTGCATCGTCACCATCTTAAGTGCTGCGGCATGATTGCCGGGGTCGGTCGCCGCACAGCAATCGCCGACGATCAGGCACTCAAAGCCTCGATCGTTGGCCTCGCGCATTGTCGTATGGACGCAAACGTCCGTGGTGATGCCGGTCAATACGAGGTTGCGTAGACCGCGTGTTCGCAGGATGAACTCCAGATCGGTTGCGCAGAACGAGCCTTTTCCGGGCTTGTCGATGACGATTTCGCCGGCTAGTGGCGCCAGCTGCGGAATGATCTCCCAGCCGGGTTGGCCGCGGACCAGAACGCGCCCGCAGGGGCCCGGATCGCCAATCCCGGCACCGATCCGGCGCGAGCGCCACTGCTTGTTCGCCGGCAGGTCACCAAGGTCCGGCCGGTGACCCTCGCGCGTGTGGATGATAGCGAAGCCGTGAGCCCGCATCGCGTCGAGAAGCGCACGGATCGGCCCAATCGGCTCCTGCGTCAGGCTGAGATCGTATCCCATCGCATCGACGTAGCCACCCTTGCCGCAGAAATCGACCTGCATATCGATGATCACTAAAGCCGTATTGTCGGGCCGCAGGGCACCATCGTAGGGCCATGGATAGGGGTCGGCGGCGACGAACAACGCGCCGGGCGGGAACTGGACAATCTCGGCATTGGGCGCGAAAGACTCGCCAGTCATTCCGCCGCTTCCCTGCGATCCGGCGCAAATGAGCGCGTTGGGGCTGCTAGCCCGCAGCCCGTTCCATCTGTGACCTGGACCTCGTTCTCCCAAGGCACACGATAGCGTCCCGCGACGAGGTCGTGCATGAAGCTATAGGGGCAATCGTTCGCGCCGCCCTTGACGGCGGAAAAGCCGCGATGACCGAGCTGGTAGATGTTGTTTTCGACCCCCCAGGTGCGACGCGCCTCGCGTACCAGGTCCGGACGCACTTCGGCGGTGATGATCTCGTCGGGACGCCCCGAGGTCCCATGCGCGATGATTGTCCCGTCAAAATTGCAGATCATACCCTCGCCCATCGAATCGAAGGTGCCGTCCGACCCGCACATGCAGACGTTCGCCGTGACCATCAGGTTCTGGAACGCATTCGCCTGGTTGGTAAAGCGCCACGACTCCCGGATCGGCGCCGTGTAGCCAGCCGTTCGAAGCATGATCTCGGCTCCCTTGTAGGCGCATTCGCGCGCCATCTCGGGGAACATGCCATCGTGGCAAATGATCAGCGCGAGCTTGCAGCCGCGCGGCCCCTCTATTACGGGGATGCCGACATCGCCCGGCTCCCATGGTTCGACCGGCACCCACGGGTGAAGCTTACGGTAATACAGCCGGATCGAACCGGCGTCGTCGATGACGAGACCGACATTATAGGGATTGCCGCGGGGGTTATACTCCATGATCGAGAAGCATCCCCAGATTCTGTTGTCCACGCAGGCCTTCTTGAACGCCGCGACTTCCGGACCCTGCATCTCGCACATGATCGCGGGGTCGGTGTTCATCGAGAGGCCGTGCAGGGCGTATTCGGGGAAAACTATAAGATCCATCGTCTGCATGTTGCGACGCGCCTTCGCGACCATGTCGACGATCCTTTGGGTCTGGCGCGCGAGATCTTGCGGGGTATCCACCTGCTCGAGCTTGAGCTGGACGAGGCCGATAACGACGCCGTCCGGCGATTTGTTTAGTCCACCCAGTCCGTTCATGACTCTGTCTCCTTCAACGAACGATCGATAACTCGCCCGGGGCGCCTTTCATCCCGCGTCCCGGCTTCATGGACGCGATCATGAGGACCAGCGTCAGCACGTAAGGAGCGGCATTGAAGAGATAGTAGCCTTGCGACACGCCAACGGATTGCAACGACGGTCCCAACGCACCGGCCGCGCCAAACAGGAGCGCCGCGCCAATGCAGTTGATCGGGTTCCAGCGCGCGAAGACGACGAGCGCGACGGCGATGAGGCCCTGCCCCGACGAAAGACCCTCGTTCCAGCTCCCCGGATAGACCAGGGACAGGAACGCGCCGCCGACGCCGGCGAGCGCACTGCCAACCGCGGTCGCCCCCATTCGGATGAGATTGATCGGCAGCCCTAAGGCACGCGCGCTATCGGTACTGTCGCCGACGATCCGGATCGTCAGACCGAGCCGCGTGTTGCGGAACGCCCAAGCCATCGCGACACCGATGAGGAAGCCGAAAAAGAAAAGCGGGCTGACTTCGAGGGCGTTGCGCAATTGCGGCGAGGCCGACCAAGCGCCGAGCGAGAGGGTTGGGAGCTGCGGCGCCGACGGCTGGATGTAGGGTTTACCGAAGAAGAAGGCGGTGCCGGTGCCGGCCAGCATGATCGCGATACCCATCGCGATGTCGCTCACTTTTCGGAGGCTGCATAGGCCGGCATGAAGGATGCCGAGGCATGCTCCGACGAGCGCCGCGGCAAGCACGCCCAGCCAAGGGCTGCCGGTCTTGAAGGCGATAGCATAGGCGGACATGGCGCCGAGGACAAGGACGCCCTCATTGCCGAGGTTAATGCGGCCGGACTTCTCGGTAAGGCATTCGCCGAGACTGACGAAGAGGAACGGCGTCGACACGCGCAGGGCCCCGCCGAGTATCGCTATCGAGACCGTATCAAGAGTCGCCGACATCAGGGATTACGCCGCGGCTGAAACCAGCCGAAACGACCATAGAAGGTCTCGCTCGCGAGGATCGACACGAAAATCATGCTTTGCAAAACAAGCACGGTGGCATCCGGCAGGTCCATGCGGCGCTGAATGAGCCCGCCGCTCGCGGTCAGGCCGCCGAGAAGCACGGCCATGGGGATGATCGCGAGCGGATTATGTCGTGCCAGGAAGGCGATCAGGATGCCGGTGTAGCCGTAACCCACCGCGAGCGAGGAATTAGCCCTGCCTTGAACGGCCACGACCTCGACCGCGCCGGCCAGGCCAGCACAGCCTCCGCCAAGCGCGCAGGCGATCACGATAAGTCGATCGACCGGCAGACCTTGAAGTTGTGCTGCGCGCAGGTTGCCGCCCGCGACGCGACAGCCGAAGCCGAAGCTGGTCTTGAAGATGAGAACGTAGAAGGCGACGCAGGCGATCAAGCCGAAGACGAGACCCGGATGCAGGTCCGTTCCGGGTAGGCTTCCGAACATGTTCGCCGAACCGATGTCCGCCGTCGACGGCTTGTTGAGGCTTGCCGGGTCGCGTAGCGGTCCCTCGACGAGATGGTTGAAGATCGCGATTGCGATATAAGCGAGGAGCAAGCTCGAAATCGTTTCGTTGATCCCGCGGGCTGCGCGCAACCAGCCGGCGATGCCGATCCAGGTCGCACCCGCCGCGATACCGGCGATCATCGCAGCGACCTGAACGATGAACGGCGGCGCCCCCGCCAGTAGCGGTGCGATGACTGCCGCCGCGAGACCGCCGAGCACGACAGCGCCTTCGCCGCCGATTATCACCAAGCCGAGTTGGGCCGGCAACGCGACGCAGAGCGCCGTTAGAAGCAGCGGCGACGCCTTGAGCAGAGTGTTTTGCAGCGAGAAGCTGCTGCCGAACGCGCCCCGCCACACCAAATTGCAGAAATCCAGCGGGGATTGGCTCAAAGCGAGGAGAAAGACGGTGAAGGCCCCAGCCGCCAGCGCAATCGCCAGCGCCGGAACGAGCACGGATTCGAGGCCGCGGCGATACTTGTAGCCGGGGTCGGCGGCCGCGCCCGGCGCCGAGGCGACGGCCGCTCGCTCGGGAGCGAAAGCCGCGCTGTCTGTCATGCAATGCTGCCGATGACACCCTCGACCAGATAGTTCATGCTTTCAAGGTCGATCGCGGTCTCCTGGTAGGCGGTCCCGGCAGGTATGACGACGGCGCCTCTGTTGTCTTTAAGAGGACCCTTGAAGACGGCGTATTTGCCCGCAAGCATCGTTGCCTTGATGTCGCTCGCCTGCTTCCTCGCCGCCTCCTTCACCGGAGCACCGTAGGCCGACGTCTTGACGAAGTTTTGGGCCAAGCCGCCGCGCAAGAAGTTTGGTAGCGGCTTGCCGCCCAGCGCGTCTTCCGCAAACATCTTGTAGGGTGTCACCCAGTTCCACTCGGCACCGGTGAGATAGCCTTTGGGCGCAAGTTTTTGCTGATTGACGTGGTAACCGGTGGTGTAGGCGCCGCGCCGCTCCGCCGTCTCGATGACGACTTTCGGTCCATCGACGTGGCAGGTAATAACGTCGGCCCCGCTATCGACGAGGCTGTTCGTGGCCTCGGCCTCCTTCACGGGCAGCGACCAATCACCGGTGAAGATGACTTGCACGGTGATCGTCGGATCGACCGAGCGCGCACCCAGCAGGAAGCTGTTGATGTTTTGAAGAACCTGCGGGATCGGCTTGGCGGCGACAAACCCAAGCTTCTTCGTCTTAGTCGTGTGCCCGGCTACGATGCCGCTGAGGTAAACGCATTCGCCAATATAGCCGAAGTAGGAGCCGGCGTTCTTCGGGTCTTTGTCTTTCTTCCAAAGACCGCCAGCGTGTCGGAACTGGACGTCGGGATTCTTCACCGCCTCGTGCAGCGTGAACGGATCGAAGTAACCGAAGCTTGTCGGAAAGATCACGCTCGCACCGTCGAGATTGATCATACTCTCCATTGTCTTTTCAACGTCGAGCGATTCGGGAACCCTCTCCTCCTCGACTACCTTGATACCCTTGATGCTCTTTACCGCCGCCGCACCCTCGGCATGAGCTTGGTTGTAGCCGTAATCGTCCTTCGCGCCGACGTAGATGAAGCCGAGCGTCAAAGCACCCTTTGCAAGTGCGAGCCGACTCGCGCCGGCGAAGGCCGCTGCACTTCCGGCGCCGATCAGAAGCGCTCGGCGAGAGGAAAGGGCAAAATTGGACATCAGCGTTCCTCATCTTTCGACCACCGCGTACACGTCGGCCTTTGAAGCCAAAGCCGCGACATGAAGCCGAAACGTTCTATGCCTAGGAGCCAAGCTTCTTCGTCCTGATCGCCGTTCAAAGCAATCTCTGCGCCATCGAGCACAGAACGCGTTGAAAAGCCGAGAAGCCAAGCTTGCCTACAATGCCCTGCAACTTGATCAAAGAGAGCGCAAGATCGAGCCTTTTAGGCCCATATTCGTTGCGGTGAGTTTGCTACCGAATGCTGGTCTTCCTCAAGTCTAACCTCAGGCTTCACCCGTTGCGTCCTCGTGGCCGTAGCAGCCGTAGCAGCCGTAGCAGCCGGAGCCCTCGACGTGAACGCAGCGGACCTTCTCCAGCGGAAGCTTGGTCATCAAGGCGAGCTGCTTGGCGAGATTGTGGGTCGCATGCGACGCCGTCGAGCAGGTCACCGCGCCGTCCTTGACCTCCGCGACGGCGCAGGACGGCTCTACCGAACCATGTGTATGGATCGTGAAGTCGTTAGTCGCCTTGAGCCTCCTGGCGCCAAGACCGGAGAGCACGTCATCTTCCCGAAGGATCTCGACAATCTCAAAGCAGCGCTCGCGATCAAGATACGCAGAGCGCTGCAGTGCAGGATCGGCTTCGAGACGAGGTCCGGGACGGCCTCGCAGCGAGGCGTCCCGAGACGCGATCCTGGCAGCGCTTCGGCGCTCCTCGACGAGGTGGGCTGTACCGCCTTCACATCGAAGCGGTGGCGGCGCGGGCGGGTGTCAGTAAAAGTACGATTTATCGCTGGTGGGCGACGAAGGGGGCGATCGTCATCGAGGAACGTGAGGACGACGACAGCGAGATCAACGCCATCGGAAAGCGCTTTCGGCGATTGCCGATGCGGGTCGATGATGTCTCCAACCGCTCACGACGGCGCGAGACGGGCGGAGACGTAAGGATTCGAACTGACTTATGGGGTGCTTAAGATATAACTTCTGCGCACGTCAGCGAACCATCGCGAGTTCCTGCCAGAGGATGTTGTGTTTCAGCGCCCTGCACTCCGCCAGCCGAAAAGTCCAAGCAAACACAGGCTTGTAGGCGAGTGGCTATTTACCTTATTGTGGCCGATTAAGCGCAATTCATGTTCTCGCAGCCTCTGGTTCTCCGAAGCTGTGGACTTTGCGCTTTTGGTACAGAGTCTGAAAGCGCAGCCGCGTCAATGCCTTACGAACAGGGGCAGAAGCTAGGTTTGTGTCGGCATCTTTGGTCGTCAGCTACGGCAAGACCTGGCTGCGCGAAGCAGACCTTGCACGCTGCCCGCTTGAAGGGCTGCCGTCGGCCACAAACGCTCTCTGCTTGAGGTTTTTGGCGCCTGCGATTGACTGAAGCGCGTTTAACCAAAGGTACGTATCGACAAGAACGCAAGCGTCGGGCCCGCAAATGCCAGCTCGCATGCTTAATAGGCCGGCTCATTCCCGCCTCAACGTTCTCCGCAGATTATGCGGACATCCACGCCGACGGCTGCCGACGCCGTGTCGGCTCCTCCTGCTTCGAGGAGCATCGAATCCGATGGCACCGATTTGGGAATCCAACGCGAGTCCGCGTCCACAGGATCTGGTATTTACTTAGACTGTCGTCTTCGGGCCGAATGACTCGCGTGTGCGTCCGTCGTGAGACCTTCGGTCGGCTCCGTGTCGAGGTCGGCGGTGGCGTCCGCCTTCGATGGGGCAGCAGCCGCGTTGGCCACCTTGTCGATGAGCTGCAGGCTGCTCAAATGGGCGAAGATCGGTACCAAGGCGGCGTTTGTCCGCAGTGTCAGGAAGTCGGCGTCGGGCAGGGTGTTGAATTTCGACTGATCGACCGTCATCATGCCGTGCACGGTATTGCTCGCGTCCGCGCCCGTCCGCACATCGATGGTGATAGTTCGGAACAAACCGAACTTTTGAAGCAGATCGATGAATGTTTCTGTTCGCTTGGCGGCAGCCATGTACTCGCCGACAAACAAGACGGTGTTCTTGAGGAGCGGTGATTGCTCCCCGTCGGACAGGAACAGCGGTTCGCCTTCGGTCTTCGACAACAAGCTTGACGTCTCATCGACGCAGATCAACGGGCTCGCATTCTCGACTTCGCCGATGATGAACGGATAGCGGCGCACGAAAGCCGGCACGTAGTCCGCCGTCCAGCGCCCTTCGCCATCCACAAACCGATTCTGACCCGGACTTAGACCGACAAGGAAAACCGGCGTCGGGCGCGTGGGGCCGGGGATGAAAACGATCGGCAAGGCACGGCCGCCCGGCACGAACTCATCCACCAAAGCGGGGATGATGTGCGTCCCCGCGGCGAAGCTGAAGCGCGTCGCATCGGTGACGACCTTGAAATCCTTGTGGGTGTCACGGTTCAGCATGCCGATGCTTCGATAAAAAAGTGGATTATCGACCAAAAGTGCCTCCTCGAAGCGCGTTTGCGGCGAAGCGTCGCCGAAAGGCGATGCTCATCTGAAGCTGACGAGATCGTTGGAATTGAACTTGGCGGTCACCCGAAAGTAGACTTCAACCGACGCTTGGTTCGCGATTGGACGGTCGACGGGAACGCCTATGCTGAGTTCCGCGAGAATGCGTTGTTTGAAATCATACGTAAGGCCCGTACCGACGGAATTCAGCGTCTCGACGGCGGGCGTTTGGCTATAGACGCTGCCGCGATCGTAGAACGCGAACGCGTCAAGCCCGGGAAGGATATTTCCGAGCGTATGATGCAACTCGAAGTTTGTGTAATAGCCCGTCGCACCGGCAAACAGCGGCGTCATGTAACCCCTGACCGTCGTGGACCCGCCGATCTGGAAAAGCTGATCACCAGCGACGAGTTGCGCGGTCGAGACCTGAAAAGCGCCGCCGACCTGTGCGACGAAATCGGAGGGTAGACGAACGCTCGCGCCGTAAACGCCGTTGATGAGACTGAAGTGCTGCTTGGCCTCCGTCAGCTCGAAGCTCGTCTGAGCCGGCGAGAACGATGGGGTTACGCTGGCGGCGAATGGTCCCTTCTGGAACCCGATCGAAAAGCCGACAGTCTCCCTGTTCGTTCGATTCTGCGTCAACGGGACAGACATCTCTTGAGACGAAGAATTATACTGGGACAACGAACCGTTTGCGAGCAGGAAAAAGTCCGCGTTGACGAAGATCGGCTGGACGATGTTGACCGAAGCGATATCGGAGCGGCCTTTGATATCGAGCGACGCGAACGCGCCTTTCACGACATAGATCCGCCCTTCGTTGTAGCTGAGGCCGACGCGCCCGCCCGACGTGTCGAAGGGTACGCTGTAGGCGATATTGCCATTGAGGTCGCCCTGCGAGCCTACGCCGTAGAGGGTCAGACGGTCATCGATACCAAGGGGAGAATAGCCCTGGATCAGAAAGCCACCTTCGTAACGATTGACCGATTCGACGCCTTGATTGTCGGAAAAAAGATTGACCGTCACCGCGGGCGGTTCGATCACGGCGAGATCAATCGTGGTCAGCCCAAAAGCGGAGCCTGGCTGCAACGATGCCTGGATCTGCGCGACGCCCGTCTTATTGAAAGCGGCCACCTCGCGGATGAGCAACGGCACATCCACCACTTCACCTTCCTTGGTGGCGATATGGTCTCGAACGAAATCGCTGCGCAATCCTTTGTTGCCCACGACATGCACCGCATCGAGCTTACCTTCGACGAGGGAGATGCGGAGCGTGCCGGCCTTTAAATCCTGGGGCGGCAGAACCGCGCTTGCGGTTACAATGCCACGCTCCGCATAGATGTCGTTTACCGCCTTGACGATTCTTTGGACGTCCGAGATGTCGACCTTCTTGCCGATGTAGGGGGCGATGATCGCGTCGAGTTCGGCTCTCGTGATGAAGGCGGACTCGGTGAACAGAACCTCGCGAAGCAGAAACGTGGCGCCTCCTGGCGGAGCGACGAAGGTCTTCGGGACATTGATCGGCGCGACCGGAGGCCCGCTGAAGGTCTGATCGGTTTGTTCCTTTACTTCATTTTCATTCTGCCTGTTCTGGTTCTGGATCACGCCTGGATTGATCTGCGGGTTGACGACAGTTTGTGCCGAAACCGGCATCGCCGTCACGATGACGAACAGAGCGGTCATGAGAGGGAGGCGGCGCATCGATCTAGTTTTTCCGTTTGAAGACGATAGTGAAGACATCTGGCTCGAACGATCCCTGTAAATTCACCTTTGGCGCGCTGCCGGTTTGTCCTGTAGCGACGCGACGCGCGCGGCTTAGATGACGTTCGTATTCCATGACAGGAAATTCCCAGACGTCGACTTCGACGTCGTCGATATGTGAGGTTAGCGTGTAGTCGCCCACGCGCGTCAATATATCGACGTCGAGCGTGTATACGGTTCCGCCTTCGCTTTCCTGAAGAGTCGCGCTCGAGCCTGCTTGACCGGACGCCCCGGTGCTGGAGACCCTGATGGGTTCGGAGGAGGACGTCTGGCCAACGCTCACGCTCTGAGCTGAGACATCGATCGGGCCGGACGCCGCGATCGATCCGCCGGGCTGCCCAATGACGGATCCGCCGGACGAGGTCGCATCCACCGTGCTGCCGGATGTCAGTGAGCCGAAGTCGACATTACCTTGCGATTGCAAGGTCAGCGTACCGCCGCTCGTCACCGTGCCGACGTCGATGCCGCCCATGCCGCTGGTCGCGGTGAAGGTGGTTGTCGCTGTCCCTTGGTTGACGACGACGCCGACGCCGCCTGTCGCGGTGAAGCTGGTCGCCGCCGTATCCAGCCCCCAGTCGACGATACCGACCTGCGAGGACAAGGTGATCGAGCCGGTCTGGCTGGTCACGCTCGGCCCGATGTTGTTGCCGTAGGCCGCGAAGTTGTCCGAGCCGTGGGCGACCACCGTGCCGCCGGTGATGGTCGAGGCGGTCGAGATCATGTCGACGTCGCCGCCGGTCGAGGTCAGCGTGCCAAGTGCGATCGGCCCCGCTGCCTGCAAGGTCAGCGTACCGCCGCTCGTGACCGTGCCGACGTCGATGCCGCCCATGCCGCTGGTTGCGGTAAATGTCGTTGCGGCATTGCTCAGCCCCCAGTCGACGATACCGACCTGCGAGGACAGGGTGATCGAGCCGGTCTGGCTGGTGACGCTCGGCCCGATGTTGTTGCCGTAGGCCGCGAAGTTATCCGAGCCGTAGGCGACGACCGTGCCGCCGGTGATGGTCGAGGCGGTCGAGATCATGTCGACGTCGCCGCCGGTGGAGACTAGCTTGGTCAGCGCGATCGGCCCCGCCGCCTGCAAGGTCAGCGTACCGCCGCTCGTCACCGTGCCGACGTCGATGCCGCCCATGCCGCTGGTTGCGGTGAAGGTCGTTGCGGCATTGCTCAGCCCCCAGTCGACGATACCGACCTGCGAGGACAGGGTGATCGAGCCGGTCTGGCTGGTCACGCTCGGCCCGATGTTGTTGCCGTAGGCCGCGAAGTTGTCCGAGCCGTGGGCGACCACCGTGCCGCCCGTGATGGTCGAGGCGGTCGAGGTCATGTCGACGTCGCCGCCGGTCGAGGTCAGCGTGCCCAGCGCGATCGGCCCCGCCGCCTGCAAGGTCAGCGTGCCCCCGCTCGTCACATTGCCCGCCGTGATCCCGCCCATGCCGCTGGTCGCGGTGAAGGTGGTCGTCGCCGTGCCCCGGTTGACGACGACACCGCCACCGCCATTTGCCGTGAAGCTGGTTGCCGCGTTGACCAGGCCCCAGTCGACGATGCCGACCTGCGAGGACAGGGTGATCGAGCCGGTCTGGCTCGTCACGCTCGGCCCGATGTTGTTGCCGTAGGCCGCGAAGTTATCCGAGCCGTAGGCGACCACCGTGCCGCCGGTGATGGTCGAGGCGGTCGAGATCATGTCGACGTCGCCGCCGGTGGAGACCAGCTTCGTCAGCGCGATCGGCCCCGCGGCCTGCAGCGTCAGCGTGCCCCCGCTCGTCACATTGCCCGCCGTGATCCCGCCCATGCCGCTGGTCGCGGTGAAGGTGGTCGTCGCCGTGCCCTGGTTGACGACGACACCGCCACCGCCATTTGCCGTGAAGCTGGTTGCCGCGTTGACCAAGCCCCAGTCGACGATGCCGACCTGCGAGGACAGGGTGATCGAGCCGGTCTGGCTGGTGACGCTCGGGCCGATGTTGTTGCCGTAGGCCGCGAAGTTGTCCGAGCCGTAGGCGACGACGGTCCCGCCGGTGATGGTCGAGCCGGTCGAGGTCATGTCGACGTCGCCGCCGGTCGAGGTCAGCGTGCCAAGTGCGATCGGCCCCGAAGCCTGCAGAGTCAGCGTGCCCCCGCTCGTCACATTGCCCGCCGTGATCCCGCCCATGCCGCTCGTCGCGGTGAAGGTGGTCGTCGCCGTGCTCTGGTTGACGACGACACCGCCACCGCCATTTGCCGTGAAGCTGGTTGCCGCCGTATCCAGGCCCCAGTCGACGATACCGACCTGCGAGGACAGGGTGATCGAGCCGGTCTGGCTGGTGACGCTCGGGCCGATGTTGTTGCCGTAGGCCGCGAAGTTGTCCGAGCCGTAGGCGACGACGGTCCCGCCGGTGATGGTCGAGGCGGTCGAGGTCATGTCGACGTCGCCGCCGGTCGAGGTCAGCATGCCCAGCGCGATCGGCCCCGCCGCCTGCAAGGTCAGCGTACCCCCGCTCGTCACCGTGCCGACGCTGATCCCGCCCATGCCGCTGGTCGCGGTGAAGGTGGTCGTCGCTGTCCCTTGGTTGACGACGACGCCGCCGCCGCCTGTCGCGGTGAAGCTGGTCGCCGCCGTATCCAAGCCCCAGTCGACGATACCGACCTGCGAGGACAGGGTGATCGAGCCGGTCTGGCTGGTCACGCTCGGCCCGATGTTGTTGCCGTAGGCCGCGAAGTTGTCGGAGCCGTGGGCGACGACGGTCCCGCCGGTGATGGTCGAGGCGGTCGAGATCATGTCGACGTCGCCGCCGGTGGAGACTAGCTTGGTCAGCGCGATCGGCCCCGACGCCTGCAAGGTCAGCGTACCGCCGCTCGTGACCGTGCCGACGTCGATCCCGCCCATGCCGCTGGTCACGGTGAAGGTGGTCGTCGCCGTGCCCTGGTTGACGACGACACCGCCACCGCCATTTGCCGTGAAGCTGGTTGCCGCGTTGACCAGGCCCCAGTCGACGATGCCGACCTGCGAGGACAAGGTGATCGAGCCGGTCTGGCTGGTGACGCTCGGGCCGATGTTGTTGCCGTAGGCCGCGAAGTTGTCGGAGCCGTAGGCGACGACGGTCCCGCCCGTGATGGTCGAGGCGGTCGAGGTCATGTCGACGTCGCCGCCGGTGGAGACCAGTTTGGTCAGCGCGATCGGCCCCGCCGCCTGCAAGGTCAGCGTACCCGCGCTCGTTGCGGATCCAACCATCAGAGAGCCGCTTCCCACGATGGTTGCCGCGCCGCCGGCGGTCACGCTCGTCGCGTCCGTCTGTGACGAGAGCTGGAGGCCGAGATCGCCACCAGCCTGCGCGACCAGAATGGGCGCGTCGACGCTGACGGGCGCGGTGGCGTTGCCGATGTCGTCGGCGGCCGTCAGCGTGACGGTGCCGGCGCGGTTCGCGATCTGGATGTCGGTTTGCTGGACACCATTGGAGAAGATCGATCCCTCGGTCGAGTCGATCGTGATCGCCTGGCCGGACGAGCTTCCGTTCAGCTGGAGTTGCCCGACGACGATGGTCCCCGGGCTCGTCAGAGTGATCGTGGTTGCGGCTTGGACCGCCCCGGTCGTGGCCATGACCAGGGTCGTGGTGGGATCGGACGCCAGGCCGAAACTCGCGATCGCGACGGCGCCGGCGACCGATTGGACCATCCCATCGATCGTGATGTCCGCGTCCGCACCGATCGTCA
Organism: Beijerinckiaceae bacterium; assembly: GCA_965198495.1. GTDB lineage: Bacteria > Pseudomonadota > Alphaproteobacteria > Rhizobiales > Beijerinckiaceae > RH-AL1. The sequence continues at coordinate 230,502 of CBDAPL010000001.1, forward strand.
CACCGTTGCGGGCCGAGACGTTTCCGACCTGCAGGGACGCCGCCGCCTCTCCGGCTTCGGTGGGCGCGTAGACGTTGACGAGGTTGCCGGCCTGCGCGTTCAGCGTGCCGTTCGCCCCGACCTGCACCTGGAAGGGTGCGGACGATGAGCCCACCGAGCCTTGGGCATCGAGGTCCACGGTGCCGGCCTTCACCGCCACGCCGGACGCGAAGAATGCCGTGAGGTCGCCGGCGGAGGCGTCGATCGACGCCGTGTTGACCGCGAACACGCGGCCGATGGAGGTCGTCGGACCGACCGATTCCAGGTAGGCGCTGTCGCCGGCCGACACGTAGCTCAGCGCCGCGCTCGTCTGGTACGTGATCGGCGCGCTGGCGCTGCCGACACTGCCCGAGCCGGCGACGAGCGAGATGTCACCCGTCGTGCTGATCGTCGGACTCGCCGCGCCCGTCGACAGGATCGAGTCGGGGGCGAGCACGCTCACCTCGCCGGATTTCGTCACGATTTTCGCGACCCGCAGCGTCGCCGCGCTCGCCTCCAGGGCGCCCGTCGCCTGCAGGTACACCGCACTGGTCGCGCTGGCGGTGAACGCGCCGGTCGCGCCGACGAACAGGGGCGCCTGGCCGTCGAGGTTGAGCCCCTGCACCGTCGCGCCGACCGGCAGGTCGGTGAGATCGTAGCCGGACGCAATCTGGCCGTTGGCGAGCTTGACCGTCAGCGTCACGCTGCCGGGCGCCGTCGCGGCGGCCAATGCCGACTGCTGCGTCGAGGTGATCGTCCCGGCCTGGAGATCGGAAAGCGTCACCGAGACCGGGTCCGCCAGCAATCCGATCCCGCCGGACGCGACGGTGAGGGTGACGGTGCGGCCGGCGATGTTGGGTGTCCCGGTCCCGACGACGGCCTGGACGGGCTCGAGCGCCTGCCGGTCGACCTCGGCCAGCAGCTGGTCGGCGGTGAACGGTACCGGCGTGAGGCTCGTGGCGAGCGCGCTGCCGGGCGCCACGACGAAGCCGGTTCCCGTCGCCACCGCCGACGACACTGCCGGCTGGAAGTTCGCGCCGTAGGCGAGCGACAGGGTGTTGACGTAGGACTGGTAGAGCGAGTCCACGTAGGCCTGGACCTGGGCGGGCGTGACCGTCGCCGGCGTCAGGCCGAGCGCTGCGGCGGCCTTGGCCGTGTAGGCACCGAGGTTCTGCGCGGACAGCACGAAGGTGCCGTTGCTCGCGTTCTCGGCGCTCGCGTAGGCGAGGACCTGTGCCGCTGTCGGCTGCGTGAACTCCTGGTTCGCGACCGCCGCCGCGTTGGCGCGCGCGTTCGCCGCCGCGGCCTGATCGGCATCCGTCGCGTAGAGGCTGACGTAGGTCGGGTCGGTGACGGCGCTCCCTCGCTTCACGCTGCCCTGGGACAGGAGCTGCACGTAGGCGGCGGCGTCGGCGTTGACGAGGTTCTGGAACGACGTGATCGAGGCCGTGGCGGACGGGTTGTAGAGGTTCAGCGCCGCCGCGGCCGCCTGGGTCGAGCTCAGCGTGCCGGCCGATGTCTGCCCGGAGGCGTCGTAGATCGGTCCGGTCGAGGCGATGTCCACGCTTCCGGTGACCGATCGGAGGAGACCGGCCTCGAGGCTCGGCGCCCTGACCATGAGCGCGAGGTCGCCGTAGGCGGAGACGTTGACAACGCCGCCGGTGATCGATCCGTCGAGCTGCGTCACGGGGTGCGGATCGATCTCGAGAAGGTTCGTCCGCGTGCTGCTCCCACCGAGCGACGTGGCCAACGTGCCGATGGAGCCGGACGTCGTCGACAGGGTGATGTTGTTGCCGGCGATCATCTCGTTCGATCCCGCGCTCAGTGCGCCCTGCGCGGCGATGAAGACGTCGCCGTAGCCCGACGTGGCATTGCCGGCCGCGATGTTTCCGATCGCCGCGGCGGAGCCGAGCTGCAACGCGATGTCCGCGCTGCCCGGGGTCGTGGGCACGCCCACGGGGAAGCCGAGGAGGGCGGCTATCGGCGCCGGAACGATCGCTGGATTGCCCGTGCCGGACGTCGCTTGGACCATCGCGGTCCCCGTCAGCGTGGCGACGATCGGCTGCGCGGCGGTGCCAATGTTGGTGGCCGAGCGCAGCGACAGCTTGTCGGTGAGGATGGAGGCGGCGGCCGTCTGCGTGATGCCGCCGGAGGACGTGGAGATCGACGTCGGGCCATTCGGATTGGTGATCGTGCCGGCGAGCTGCACCGGCGCGTCGGAGTTGATGATGACGCCGGCGATCGTGTTGCTCTTGAAGGTGATCGGGATCGCGAAGTCGGCCTTCACACTGATGTTGAGCGTGAGGTAGGCCTTCGTCGCATAATAGTCCGTGAAACCGTCGTAGCTCGCTGGGTGGCCGTTCTCGCTGGTGCCGCTCTGCGCCAGATTGAAGTAGTCTCCACCGCTGTAGCCGTAGCTCAGATGGCTACCATTAATGACGCCGCCGGCGATGTGCTCGGTCAGCAGCGTGTTCTCCTGGCTCGTATCGATCGTGTAAGCCCCGAGCGGGGTCGTCGACACGTAGCCGCCGCCGATGTTCGTCGCGGCGAACGAGGCGCGCTGAAGCGTGGTCAGGTTCGAAGGCAGCGAAGTCGTGTAGAACAGCCAGGGATTGGCGGCGCTGTTCAGGGTCTGGCCGTTGGCGCTGTAGGTGTCGAAGGTCCAAGGCGTCGCGGTCTCCTGGAAGGTGTAAGGCGCATCGGCGCCGGTATTGGTGATCGTCACCGTCCGGCTCAGGGAAGCGTAATAGGCGTAATCGTAGCGCACGCCGGCTTCCGGCGCGTAGGAGGCGGTGTTGCCCTGGATGTTGGCGGCGACCGCCGTCTGGTCCGCGCCGCTGAACACCGGCAGGACGCCGCCGCTGGTCACGTATTCGTTGATGCCGCCGGCCGCCGTGTAGACGTAGGTCGTCGTGTTGCTCGCCGCCGGCTTGAGGGAGTCCTCGATCGAGACGACGCTGGTAAGCGCCTGCGCGGCGGTCTGGCTGCCGGTGTTAATGTTGTTGACCTGCAGCGCGACGCCCGTGCTGTTGGTGATCGCGACATTGCCGTAGCCGCCCTGCACGGTGATCGAACCGTGGCCGGCGTCGTCCGTGTTGATGATCGCGCCCTGAATGACCGCGAAGCCGCCGCCCGACGAGGCCGTCAGGTTCTCCAGCACGACCTGATGGTTCGAGGCGTCGTACTCGACCTGGAAGATCTTCTGCGACGTGGTGCTGCCGGACGGCGTCGCCGGCAGTTCCGCGGCGAGGCTCGGGTTGTCGGCGAGGACCGCGCCGGTGATGTCGGTGAACTGTGATCCTGTCTTGGCATTGTAGGCCGCCTGAGCCTGCGTGATGGCGCCCCCAGTCGTGATGGTGACATCGTTCGGCGTAAGCTGGAACAGCCCGTTTGTCGGATTGAAGCCGAGGATGTAGCCTTCGAACACCGTCTGCGTCTTGATCGTCTGGGTCAGGTCCGCACCGAGGGTGACGTTGTAGCTCGTCGGCACGCCCACGACGATCGGAGCGTCGATATCGACGATGGCGGCCTTGATGACGATCTGGCCGGCGGAGATGCCGGCGACGTTGCCGCTGGTGTTTTCCGCAGCTGCGTTGCTGATGGTCGTTTGGCCGAAGCCGGCACCGATGGTGTAGCTGAGCGGGACGTTAAGGTCGACCTGCAGAGGCGATAGCGAGGGTAGAGCGCCCGGATAGTTCCCGTCGCCTTTTGGCGTATAGGGTTGGAACGAGCCGTAGGCGCTGGGCTGGGTCTGGTTGCAGTTCGAAAAGTAAATTCCGCAGCTGCCGAGTAGGATCTCGGCGTGGTTGTTGATGACGTTCTGGTAGGCCTGCGGCGCCGGCGAGCCGGCCTGGTTGTATTCGGCATCGCCGTAAACGCCGTAGAGCACCCGGTTTAGCGCGTCCGAGGTGGCGGGCGACGCACTGGCGCCGTAGATCTGATTGACTTGCGCGCCGTCAATGATCGGGGTGCTGTAGGTTGTCGTCCCGTCGCTGTTCCGGGTCGCGACGTAGGTGTTCACGCCGTCATGATAGGTCGTGACGTTCCCGACCGTCGTCGCGTACCCGCCACTGGGTTGGTTGGCGTAGTCGCGGTAGATCACCGCCCCCAGGTAATACAATGCCATATCGGCGCTGCTCGTGTCGGTCGAGCCGTTCGTGCTGGTCGTGTAGCCGCCCGGGAAGATGACGGCGTTCTGGTACTCCGACGGCACCGAGGATCCAGCCGAGATCGTTCCGGCGGCGTTGTCGTAGGCGACGAGCCCGAGCGGCGCGTAGATCGACACCTGCTGGGCGGCGATCGACGAGTCGCTGGCGAAGGACCCCGTCTGGTTGGTCAGCGCGACGCTGCCGGTGGTGTTGCTGATGGCACCGACGACGAAGAGGCCGGGGCCGTTGCCGCTCGAGTCGGGTGCGCCGTCGTAGGCGTTCTCGATGTTGATCGCCGGCGTGCCGCTGCCGCCGACCGTGTCGGACCTGATGGTGGCGGGCAGGGCGCCGACCGCGCCGGTGAAGACGATCGTGCCGCCAGCGGCATCCGGGACGTTGACGCCGTCGATGATCAGGTAGGCGTTGGCGTTGTTGACGACGTTGAGGATCGGGCTGCCGGCCGCAGTGACCGAGCCCGTCCCCGTCAGCTTGTCGGCGTTGATGATGACCGAACCGCCGGAAAGCGCGACCGCGCCGATCTCGTAGGCCGGGACAGGCCCCGCCGCGATGCCATTGTCGAGGCTCAGCGCGACGTCGGGGAAGTAGAGGGCCGCCTCCTGCTGCGGCATGAAATTGCCGCAGAAGAACGATGTCCCGCACACGGGCGCGTTGGTGTAGCCGGCCGCGTTGGAGAAGACCGCCGGCGAGCCGAAAGGCCTCGTCTGGTTGGGCAGGACGATCTCCAGCATCGAGCCGTCGCTCTGCTCGGCCAGGACGAGCGGGACGGGATAGGAGATCAGCTGTCCGAGCGTCTTGATCTGCGTCGTGAGCTGGGCGGCCGTACAGCCCGACGACGGGCAGGCGGCGATCGTCACGTCGATCTCGTGGATGAGGCCGGCGTTCACCGCGCCGTTGAGCTCGAAGGTCGACGTCGTCGACTCGTCGTTGGTGGAATGGTCGTCGTGCGTCGGGATGAAGCCGAGCTCGAAACCGTTGCCGCGGCCGTAGGCGGTCACGGTCGGCGTGCCGGGATAGGCACCGACGTAGATGTTCTCGAGGCTCTGCGCCAACGCGCCGGACGCGATGTTGAGGTCGGCGCTGCTCGTGGCCGAGGTGACCGCGTCGGCGTAGGGCACCGCGACCAGTCCCTTGATGAAGGATTCCGCGTCGGACCCCGCGATGATGTTCGTCGCGCCGCCCGGTGCGCCGGCGTAGTTGCCGGGCGTGAGGTCCAGCTCGCCGTAGGCTTCGACGATCGCGTTGGCGTCGACCTTCACGGACTGGGACGTCAACAGGTTCGTCGTGGCGGTGGCGGATCCGCCGTCGACGAGGCCCGAGGTGCTGTTGTAGGCCGACGTGCTGACGACGGCGAAAGTGTAGGTGCCGACGTCGAGCCTGCCGAAGGCGAGCAGGTTGGCGCCGGAGCCGATCTCCACGGCGTTGTTGAGGTTGGCGTCGAGTTCCGAGCTGGCGCCCGATCCTTCGATCGCCCCGCCGGTCTGCAAGGTGACGAGGTCGGCCACGTTGACGGTGGTGTCGGCGACGATGTTCATCGCGCCGGCCGTCGCGCCGGTGCCGGCGAGCAATCCCGCGCCGGCGCCGATGACAACCGAACTCGTGCCGCTGAGCGTGATCACGCTGGAAGCGCCGGTGCCGTTGATGCCGCCGCCGGCGGCCGCGTTGGCGCTCGCCGTCCCCGACTGCTCGTTGAAGGTGTTGGCGGCCTCGATGCTCACCGCGGCCGAACTCGTCGACCCGACGGCGTCGCCGATCAGCAGCGCGTCGATCCCGATCTTGACCGTCGGCGATACGCTCGCCTCGCTCGTCGCGACCGCGGCGCTGGCGCCGAGGGCGGATGCCTCCGTCGTGTCCGCGCCCGCGAAGAAGGTGTCGGCGTGGGACGCCCCGACCGTGATGGTCTGCGCGGTGACCGACGCGTAGTTCAACGAGCCGTCGTCGTTCATCGTCGCGTCGTCGATCGTCGCCGTGACGGTCGCGTTGTTCGTCGTGCTGGCGCTGGCGCCGGTACCGGACAGCACGCCGCCGTTGCCGGCGGTCGCGTTGGCGACATCGGTGTCCGCGCCGGTCGCCTGCAGCGTGAAAGACCCCTGCACGTAGGCGCTCACGTAGGCACCGAGTTCGACCGTCGTGGTGGTTCGGGCGTCGGCTTCCGCCGTCACCGCGCCGACCGCCAGCAGTCCGCCTGCGCCGATCCCGGTGGCTTCCGCATACTGGTCGGTCGTGCTGGTCGCCGTGACCACCAGGGCTCCGGTGTTCTGCCCCGACCTGCCGAGCGCCACGAAGATCAACCCCGCGCCCAGCGTGGTGGTCGCGCTCGACTCGTTGAGGGCGGTCGCGGTCGCGCCATCGGCGCCGAACAGGGCGCCCCCGACGGCGGCCTCCGAGGTCGCCGACACCGCATGGCTCGCGCCGGGCATGATTCCGACGAGCGTGGAGACTTCCACGGACCCGGCCTGGATCTCCGGCACGATCATCTCCGCCGTGCCGTTGACGGTGACGTGCTGGGCCAGCAGCGATGCCGAGACGTTCGCCCCGAGAGTCGCGTCGGCCGTCGAGATCCCGATGGCGAGGCCGCCGCCGGCGACGCCGAGCGCCTGGGCGCTCAGGGCGTCGTCGGCCTCGGCATGGATCATGACCGCGCCCGACGAATGGATGCCGCCGCCGATAAGGCTCGCCGTCACGGTCGGATCCACGGTGACGGTGGCGGCCGACCCTTCCGCCGCAGCGCCGATGCCGGCGTTGGCGGCGACGGCGTAGGCGGAGGCGCTGTCCGACGAGCCCGCGCCGATCAGGACGGACGTCGGCGCGATGCCGTTGTAGGCCGCGATCGTCGTCGCCGTCACGACGGCGTTGGCCTGGCCGCCGAAGGTGACAGAGGCAACGGACGCCCCGGCGGACGCCAGGACAGCGATGCCGCCGCCGATCGCCCGCTCGTCGGCGCTGCGCGTGAGCGTGCCGGTGACGGCCACCGGACCCTGTGCCGAGACGTTCGCGTTCTCGACCTGCGCGTTCGCCGTCGAGGCATCCGTCACGACTGCCACCGCGGCTTCGAGGCCGCCGGCAAGGGCCAAGGTGCCGGCGAACGCGGTATCGTCGTAGCTCCGCGACGCGGCCGCCGTCACGGACACGCCGCGGCTCGTCATGACCGTCGTCGCGCCGGTCGAGCCGATCTGCGCCGTGGTCGTCGTGCTCACGTCGTTGATCGCGATGCCGACCGAGGCGCCGAACACGCTCGCGGACGCGGCTCCGGCGAGCGTGGTCTCGGCCAGCGCGTCGTTGGATTGCACGAGCACGCCCTGACCGGCGCTGATACTCGCGTCGCCGATCGTCGCCGAGGTTCCGGCCACCGCCGCGGTCGGTGCCGTGAGGCCGGCCGTCGTCGTCGACGTACTCAGCGTGTTGTTCAGCTCGCTGCCGACCGCCGCCGTCGTCGTGCTCGCCGGCGCGGCCTTCATCGCGCTCGAGGACGCCTTGAGGAGCGACATCGAGGAGTTCGGATCGAGCAAGGCGTTGGCCGCCTGCTGGGGATTGTTCGCCTGCGACAGGTCGAGTTCGGCATAGGCCTTATCGGACGGGTTGATGCCGTCGCCGAGGTAGAAGACCGAAAGGGAGCCGGCCAGCGCGGCGGCGCCGAGCGCGCCGCTGGCGACGGTCGACTCGATCGGCTCGTTCGTCAGGGCGTTGACGTAGACGGTGCCGGTGGCATCGACCCTGGCGCCGTTGCCGATGCTGGCGCCGGTCGTGTTCTCGACCACGCTGATGTCGAGCGCGCCGGCGAGTCCCGCCAGAATGGCCCCGCCGAGCGCGCCGTCGGCCGAGACGATGCCCGTGCTGTCGAGGGCGGTGACGTTGACATCCTGCGCCCCGTTCGCGGCGCCGCGACCGTCCGTGTTGATCGACGCGTTGGCCTCGATCGAGGCAAGGGTCGTGTCCTTGACGATCTGGATGTTAATGCCGCCGGCGACCGACCCTACCACGCTCGCCTGCCCCGCGATCACGACGGTGAAGAGGCTGTTCCCGTTGTTCGCCTCGACCAGCAAGCCCTGGCCGTACGCGGTCGCCGGCGTCGCGAAGCTCGCGCCGGTGATCTCCGAGAAGGTGTCCGTGCCTTTGGCGTCGGCACTCACGATGGCGCCCGTGCCGATCGTCGCTTCCGTGTCCTTCGTGATGCTCGTCACTTCCAGCGAGCCGCCGGCGCCGACAGCCGAGACGCCGAGCGACCCGGCGACCGCCGCCACGCGGGTCTCGTCGCTGGCGAGCACGAGGACGTTGTTGCCGGCGGAGACGCTGGCGGCCGCGCCGATCGAGGCGATGGTGCTGTCGTTGAGCACGAGCACGCTGGCGGCGCCGGCGGTCGGGCCACCGGCCGAGATGGCGGCCGCGAGGCCGGCGTAGTCCTCGGTCGCCGCCGCGCTCACCGCCACGTCGTCGGCCGCGCTGACCTGGGCGCGGGCGCCGATCGTCGCCGACGTCGTCCCGTCGTAGGCGGTGGCGCTCGCGCCCGCGCCGATGCCGAGCTGTGCCGAGCCGGGCAGGGTCAGCACGTAGAAATCGCTCGCCGCGCTGACGGTGACGCTCTGCGCGGCGGCGGCCTGCTGGACGTCCTTCTGGTCGATCTGCGCGTTCGATCCGATCGTCGCGGTCGTGGTGCTGACCACCACCGGTATGTCGAGCGAGAAACCGGCGGATATGACGCCCGCTCCGATCGCGAAGGAGCGGACCGAGTTGCCGCTCGCCGCGCTGACGATGACGCCCCGCGCGGACCCGATGGTCGGGTTCTCCACCCGCTCCTCGAGCAGGAGATCACCGCCCGCCGCCGTGATCGCGTCCGTGGTCGTCGGCGCCGCCGCCACGTTGGCGGCGACCGAGACTCCCGGTCCCGTATTGGTTGGGTTGAAGGTGTCGTTCGCCCCGTAAGCCTCGAAGCTCGCGGCGTAACCGGAGGTGTAGGTCAGCGCGGCGTCGTAGCCCAGCGCCGTCACCATCGCGCTGGCATCGATCGAGGCGGTGGTCGTCACGTTCGCGACGCTGACGCCGAGCGAGGCACCGGCGCCGCCCGCGGCGACCGTCCCGTCCACGAGATCGGCCGTGGACGTGTTGTTGGCGAGCACGGCGACGTTGCCGGTGGCGAGCAGCGAAGCGTTGCTCCCGACTTCCGCGTTCGTGCTGCCGGTAAGATCGTAGACCGTCAGCGCACCCGTGATCCCGGTCGTGAACCCGGAGTCGGCGCCCGAGAAGCTCTCGGTGCTGGTCGCCTGCACGACAATGCTGCCGACGCCGGTCGCGGGAGCGGCGAGGTTTCCGGCGGTCATGGTCGCGTAGGGTGCAACCGTGGCGGCGGTCGTAGGATCGAGGGCGACGACCACCACGCCGGCGCCCCCGCCGACCGCGAGCGTTGCCGCCGAAGCGGAAGACACATCCGTCGCGCTCGTCGCGGCAACGATGGCGGCCCCGGCCGTGGTGATCCGCGTGCGGTCGCCATTCGCCAGGCTGGTGTCGCCCAAGCTCGCCGTCGTCGCGCTTCCATCGCCGATGGTCACGACGGCGCCTGCGACGCCGACCGCGGCGACATCCGTAAGTTCCGACGAGTAGGTGTGATTAGTCGTGGCGGTGATCCGCGCGGAGCCCGCGTTGACGGTGCTCGCGTCCTCGACGGCGGCGGCGTTGGTCGCCGAGACCGCGATGATCGCCGCGCCGCCGGCGCCACTGATGCCGACGGCGAAGGAATTGACGTATTGGCTGGCGGTGACGTCATCGAGCGTCGTCACCCGGAAAGCCCCGCCGGCGTTGATGGTCGCGCCCTGCACGGTGGCGGTCGTGCCGCTCGGGATCGCGCTCGACGGGGACTGCAGGTACATCGCCGAGGCGATCGAGTATTGCGACTGCTCGGTCTGCGCCATCGTCGCGGCGCCGGTCACGTTGCTGTCGCTGGAGCTGCCGAGACCTCCGCCGCCCAGAATGGTGCCGCTGCCGGTGCTCGTCTGTCCATCGAAGTAGCTCGTCCCGCCGACCGAGGACAACTGGCTCGATTGGTCCGGCGTCACACCGTTCGTGATGGCGATGAGGTCGAGGGCGCCGGCGAGCGCGACGAGTCCCCCGCCGATGCTGTCGGCGGAGGAATCCGCTACCTTGTTGGAGATCGCGGCGACCTGGACTGACCCTGTCGCGTTGACCGTCGTGCTGCTCAGGATGGCGGCGGCGGTCGTGTTGGATACGACCTCGACGTCGATGGCACCCGCCGCGCCCACGCTGATGGGGTTGTCGGGATCGACGTTGAAGGCGCCGGCCGCCGAGGCATCGACGCCGACGATCACGGTGGTGTCGCGGGCGTTGACCACGACGTTCTGCCGGCCGGCCTCAGCATTGACGTCGCCGACGACGTTGATCAGCGCGTTCGATCCGATCGTGGCTTGGGTCACATCGACGACGATCTCCGCCGAGGCGAGGCCGGCGATACCGGCGAAGAAGCCCAGGGCGCCGTCCGCGTTGATCGAGACGATGCTCTCGCCGGAATTCGCCTGAACGATCAGGCCCTGCTCGGGTGCCGTGCCCGTGGCGTTGGCGCCCGTGTAGCCGGTGAAGGTGTTCTTTCCCTCGGCCAGCGCCGTCACCGTGGCGTCGTCGCCGATCGTCGCCGTCGTGGTCTTCACGATCACCGCCGCGTCGATCGCGGCTCCGGCGCCGGCCACGGTCACGCCGAGGCCGAGGGTGCCGACGACATCGATGGTGCGGGTCTGGTCGTCGGCCGCCACCACGACGTTGCCGCCGGCGATCACGGTCGTCTTCGCGTTGGCGGAACTGGCGATCGTGGCTTCCGTGTCGTCGTGCACCGCGAAGCCGACCAGGTTGCCGGCCACGCCGACCTGGCCGCCGATGGCGGCCGCGCCGGCCGTATTGGCGACGTCCTCGCTGGCGTTGGCGGTCACGGTCACGTCGCCGCCCGCCGCGACCAGGCTGCCCGCGCCGATCGAGGCCTTCGTCGTGGTGTTGACCACCGCGACGTCGGCGCCGGCACCGACGCCGACTTCGCCCGCGCCCGCCGCCGAGCCGGCCGCATCGAGGAGGTAGACGTCGTTGGAGGCGTTGACGGTGACGGCCTGCTTCAACCCGGCCGTGTTGTTCGCCCCCTGGTTGACGGACACGCCGGCGCCGATCGACGCCTCGGTGTCGGTGATGACGATGGGAACGTTGCCGGAGAGCGCGAGCGCGACTTCGCCGGCGATCGCGCCGGCCGCCGTCGCCGTGCGCGAGGCCTGCGCGTCGGTCGCGTCGACGATCACGCCCTGCAGCGTCTGAGTGTTCGGCTGCGCCTGTCGATCCAAAATGAACAGCGATCCGCCTTCGACGAAGGCCGCGTTGGCCGTCGTGGGCGTGCTGTCGGTCCCGAGTTGGCCGGACAGGCCGGACGCGCTGGTCGTTCCGGGCAGCGCCGCGTCGAGCACGCCGGCGAGCGGATTGACGAAGATCCCTGTGAAGCCGACGGTCTCGGTCAGCGGATTTGTTTCGCCCAGCGCGACGACCGTCGCGCCGGCGCCGATCGCCGCCTGAGTGGTCTGCACGATGACGTCGAGACCGAGCGCCGCGCCGAGGCCGACCTCGCCCGCGAGGCCGGCGGAGCCGATCAGCCGATCGACTTCCCCGGTGTTGCCGGCGACGACCACCACGTTGCCTCTCGCCGTCACCTGGTCGTTCGTCGCGATGGCGGCGAGCGTGCTGCCGAGCGCCGTGTCCACGGAAATCGTGCCGGCGGCGCCGACCTCGCCGCCGATCGCCAGACCCGCGACGAGCGAGTAGACGTTCTGGACACTCTGGGCATCGACGACGACGTCGCCCCCCGCGATGATCGTGGTGGCCGCCGTCGGCGCCGCCGCGGCCTGGGCCAGCGTCGCGCCCGCCGGCAGCGTGCCGTTCGGGTCTTCGCCGATGAAGGCGTCGGTGTTCTTGCTGATGATGTTGATGTCGCCGGCGCCGGCGAGGCCCGTTTCACCCGCCCCACCGACCGCGCCCGCGAGATCGACGATGGTCGTCGAATCTCCCGCCACGACGGCGACGCTCGCCGGCTTCAGGTTCGTGCCGATGACGACGCCCTGGCCGATGAAGGCCTGCGTCGTATCGGCGACGACGCTCGAAGTGATGCTTCCGGCAAGGCCGGTCTCGCCGGCGACGGCGAAGCCGAGCGCGGCGTCGAGGAAGCGCTCGCCGTTCATCGCCGCGACGGTCACCGCGCCGTTGGCGTCGACGCTCGAGCCGTCACCGATGGAAGCGATCGTCTGGTCGACGACGACGGCGAGCGCGCCGGCCCCTCCGACCGCCGCCTCGCCGCTCACCGCCACCGCGCCGGCAACGTCGACGAACTGCGAGCTGTTGGTGGCGGCCACGGTGACGCCGGTTGTCGTCTGGTTCGCGGCGGCGCGCGCCGTCACGGCAGCATCCTGCCCGATGGAGGCCTGGACGGTGCCGGTCTCGACCACGGGCGTGATCGCCCCGCCGATGGCGTTGGTGCCGCTCGCCGAGCCTTCCACGGCGACGTTGATGAATTGGTTCGAGCCGGCGGCGACGGCGGCGATGGATCCGCCGGTCAGCGTCGTCTTGTCGTTGGCGTCCGAGGCGACGGTCGCCGACGCGCCGTTGAGATCGACGGTGGTGACGAGCGAACCGCCGACGGCCTGCTCGCCGGCGATCGCCACCGCGCCGGCGATGTTGAGGTCGGTGAGCGCGTTGGTCGCGCCCACCGCGATGGCGCCGCCGCCGACGCTGATCGTCGAGCCGGCCGCGACCGACGCGGTCGAGCTGACGCTCTCGACCACCGCGCCGACGATCCCGACGAGCCCGGTCTCGTCGGCGAGCGCGGCGCTGGCCTGGAACAGCCCGACGTCCTGGGAGGCGGTCGACGAGATGGTCACCGTGCCGCCGCCGGTGATGGACGAGTACACGCCCGGCTGAGCGGCCCGCGTGCCGCTCGCGGGCTGAGCCACCTGGCCTTGAAGCTCCGCCGAGACCGAGCTGAGATCGAGGATGATGCCGCTCGACACGCCGACGCCGACGTTGCCGAGCGTCGCCGCGAGGTCGCCCACCAGCGCGCGCGCCGCGGTCTGGTCGGAGGCCGAGATGGTGACCCCGTTCGTGACGTTGATCGCGGCGCCTCGCCCGACCGTCGCGCTCACGTCGTTGTCGATGAACTGGAGCGAGAACCCGCCCTGGATCGCGACCTTCGAGCCCGAGGCCGCGCCGGCGATGACTTCCGTATAATAGTTGTTCTCGCCGAGCAGCTTGTCCTCCGCAGCGTCCGATCCCAACGTCGAGATCAGGCTCTTGGCGTCGTTGAGGAGGTTGCTGCCGATCTTGTTGGTGCCGCTCGCGCCGAGCTGGTCGCCATCGGTCGAGAGATCGGTCTGCGCATCGGCGACGAGGGTGGCGACGTAGGCGGTCGGGTTGTCGACCAGGTTGTTCGTCGCCGTGACGGACACGCTCGTCGCGTTGATGTTGCTGTTGGCGCCGATCGAGGCGGAATAGGTGTCGTTGGAGACCACCGCCGCGACGGAGGCGCCGACGCCGTTGCCTTTGGTCGACAGGCTGCCGCCCCAGGCGCGCGATGCCAGCTCGCTGGTGTTCGTCGCGGACACCGCGAGCGCGCCGGCGGTCGTCTGGGGGCCCGAGGACACGGTCGGGTCGATCGACACGTTGTCACCCAACGATGCTTCCGTGGTCGAGGTGGAGATCGCGAGGGCGACGGCGCCGGCGACCGAGATCTGCTGACCCGTCGCGCCCGACATCGCCACGGCGGTGAACTCCAGGGCGAAAGGCGTGTCCGTGTTCTCGGTCGTCGTGGCCGAGAGCGTGACGGCGCCGGGTGTCGTGACCGTGGTGCTGCTCGCGACGCTGGCCGTCGTGGCGTTGTCGATGAAGGCGAGGCCGGCGCCGATGCCGAGACCGATCTTCGAGCCGGCGCCTTGCGCCGAGGTTTGCACCGAGGCCGCGTCGCCGACCGCCTGAACGTTGCCGTCGTCGTTAGCCGTGACGCTGAGGCCGCCGGTGAGAGCGATGGTCCGCGTGCCGCCGGAGGAATTCAGGATCTGCGCCGAGACAGTATCGCCGGTGATCGTCGCGCCGAGCGCGGCCGCGGCGGAAAGCTTGCTCGTGTTGCTGCCGCCGAACCCCTGCAGGTCGGCCTTGATAGAGGAGACCTGGCCCTGGGCGGTGGTGACGTAGCCCTTCGCGGTGTTGAAGGCGCTGTAGATGTCGCCCGCGGCGCTGATATCGTCGCCGAGGTTGAGCACGTCGAGGCTCAAGACCTTGTTGCTGTAGGTCGAGGCGGAGTTCGAGGCCTGGCCGGCGGAGTTGCCGGCGGTCGCCCCGGTGCCCGCGAGATCGCCGCCGTCGCTCGACAAATTGGCGAACGCCGCGCCCCCGGCGACGGCGGTGGAGTTGGCGACGTAGGTGTGCTCGGTGAATGCGTTCAGCGTCAGCGATCCGCCGGCGCCGGTGGTCGTCACGTCGCGATCGAGCGTCGCCACGGTCTGCGAGGTGATGCCGTCGTTGATCGTCTGGCCGAACAGCAGGGTGGTGACCGGTGCCAGGAGTCCGGCGCCGGTGATGACGGCCACCGAGCCGCCGACCGCGACCCCGCCGCCCGAGCTCGACCCCTGCGCGCTGGTATCGCCGAAGGCGTTGGCGGTGTTGGTGCCCCCGCTGGTGGCGGTGATGAGGACGGGCCCGGCCGCGTCCAGCGCCGTGGCGTTGCTGGCGATCGTGGCGATGGTGTTCTCATGGAGCACCGTCGCGGCCACCACCGCGTCGAGCGCCGTGCCGCCGGCCGCGCCGCCCGAGGCCTCGCTGTCGGTGCTCATGATGGAGGTGGCCACGACCGTCACGGCGCCGGCGCCGGTGACGCTGCCGGTGCCGATCGAGGCCTGGCTCGTCTGCAGCACGCCGTTCAGCGCCACCGTGGCACCGACGCCGAGCTTGCTCCCGGTTATACCGGCGCCAACGGGCGAGGCGATCACGGTGGACGTGCCCTCGTTTTCGGCCTCGATCGTGACCGCGCCGCCGCTCAGCTTGACGGTGCCGGCGTTGTCGACGAGCGCCGTGCTGCTGGTGCCGACCGCGTCGATGGCCAGGGCGCCGGCGACGCCGATCCCTGCACCGCCGGCGCCGGCCTCGGCCGTCGCGGAGAAGACGTCCGTGTAGGCCGCGGGCGCGACGGCGGAGGGGGCGTATTCGGGCGACTCGACGGCGACCGTGCCGTTGAGCGCCGTCACCGTCAGCCCCGACGCCGCATAGGTGCCGGCGGTCGTCGCCGCCGTGCCGCCGGACTCCGCGACGTTGACGGTCGCCGGCGCGGTGCCGCTCGGGGTGAAGCCGAGCTCGGCGTTGTTGACGCTGTCGACGAGCGTCAGGGCCACCGCGGCGCCGATGGCCGCCCCGCCGTTCCCGCCGGTGGTGGTGGTCATGCCGTTGGTGGTGGTGGTGGTGGCCGCGGCGGACGTCCCCACGGCGCTGCCGTCGGCCAGCGAGATGCCCCCCACGTTCGCCATCGCGGTGACGCTCAGCGGACCGCCGGCGTTGACGCCCACCGTCGAGGGCACGTAGGCCTGGACGCTGCTGGTGGTGAAGTCGAGCCCGATCGCCGCCGCGACCGAGATGCTGTTCTCGGTCGTCGCCGCCATCTTGCCCGACATCGAGGCCGCCGTCGCCAGCTTGCCTTGGAGCGTCTTCAGCGGCCCGAGGTTCGTGAGCGCGGCGGGTAGTTTGCCGAGCGCGCCGGACGCGAGCGACGTGATGGTTGCCGCGACGCCGCCGGATGAACTGCCGGAACTCGAACCGCTGGCGGGAGCCGCCCCGGCGGCCGACGCGGTTGCGCTGGCGCTGCCGAGCGATGAGCCGGCGGCGGCGAAAGTCACGGCACCGCCGGCATCGATGCCGGCGGAGGTGGTGGCCAGCACCTCGTCGTCGGCCAGGCTGATGGCGAAAGCCGCGCCGATGTCGGCCTTGCCGCCGGCCACCTTACCGCTCGCCGTCGCGGACTCGGAGGCGACCTGCGTCGCGCTGACCGAGACCGCGCCGCCCGCGTTGAGGCCGCCGTCGATGGCGCCGATCGTCGCCTGCGTCTGGTCGCTGACCAGGGAGATCGCGCCGACGGGCGTCAGGCCCAAGGTGCCCCCGGACGTGCCCTGGCGCGCGGTGGTGACGGCCGCGTGGTTGGCGTCCGCGATCAGCGTCACCGCGCCGACGCCGGTGTCGTTCATGTTGCCGCCGGCGATGGTCGCGCCGTCGTCGATCTCGGCGGAGGACTGCGTGCCGACGAGGTTGAAGGCCAGCGAGGCGCCGACGCCGATCGACGTCCCGCCCGACGTGCCGACCGGCAGCGCCGCCACGGTCGACGTGCTCGCGTTGTCCGAGAGCAACGTGACCGACCCGTCGCCGGCGGACGGCATCGTCGCCCCGGTGATCGGCGTGATGGTGACGTTGGCGTTCTTCGTCACCTCGGCGACGCTGTCCGAGCCGATCACGGCCACGGCCAAGGCGCCGGCGACGCCGATGCCGGCCCCGCCCGCGCCGGAGGAGGCGGACGCGCCGAACGTGTCGATCCAGCTCAAGGCGGCGGTAGAGGACGCGGCGGTAGAGGACTTGGGGAGAGGTTGGCCGGGAACGACCGGCGTTTCCACCACCTGTCCCTCCATCCCCGCTTCCTCGGGGATGAGGAGGTTGGATTGCAGCGCCGACACCGTCAGCGAACCGACGTTGTAGACGCCCGCCGTCGTTCCGCCCGCCACGTTGGTGGCCGTCACGCCGGAGGCCTGCGTGCCCGCGCCGAGCGTCGCCTCGTTGGTGCTGTCGATGAGCGTGATGGCGACGGCCGCGCCCACCGCCGTGCCGCCCGAGCTGGACGGCGGCGGGCCGCTCGGTGACGTCGTGGTGGCCGCCGCCGAGGTCGCGACCGCGCTGGCATCGGCGGCGGCGCCGCCGTCCGTGTTGGCGACGGTGGTGATGGCGAGGCCGCCCGCCGCCTTGATGCCGACCGCCGCCGGCACGTAGGCCTGGACGCTCGCGTCGTCGATGTCGACGCCGACCGCCGCCGCGATGGAGATGCTGTTGCCCTGCGCGTCCTTGACCTGGTTGCCGGAGGTCGTCGCCGACGGCTCGATCTTGTTGTAGAGGGCCGCCAGCGGCTTGCTGACGAAACCCTGGATGCCCGTCGCCGTGCCGCCGACGCTGCTCGGCAGCAGGCCGATCACGCCCGTCGCGACCGTCTCGATCTCCGCGGGGACACCGCCGGAATCGGCATCCGTCGAACTGGTCGAGCCCGCGTCCGCCGTGATCGCGCCGCCGGCCGAGGCCGTCGCGCCGACGATCCCGAGGGACGCGCCGGAAGCCGAGAACGTGACCGCACCGCCCGACACGATGCCGGTCGATGTCGTCGCCAGCGCCTCGTCGTCGACCAGGCTGATCGCCAGAGCCGCGCCGACCCCCGCCTTGCTGCCGGCCGCCGCCCCGCTCGCCTCGACCGCCTCGCTCGCGGCCTGGAACGCGGTCACGGTCACCGCGCGGCTCGCCTGCAGGCCGCCGGTGAGCGCGCCGATCGTCGCCTGCGTCTGGTTCGAGACGAGGGACACCGCCGCGACAGGCACGATGGCCGTGCCGCCCGAGGCGCCCTGGTCGGCCTGCGTCGAGGCGATGTGCGACGCGCCGGCGGTGAGCGTCACCGCGCCGATGCCGGTCGTGGTCGTCCCGCCCGTCAGCGTGACGCCGTCGTCGAGGATCGCGAGCGATTGCGTGCCGATGATGTTGAAGGCCGCCGACGCGCCGACGCCGATCCGCGAGCCGCCGCTGGCGCCCTCGGGCAGGGCCGCCACGGTGGACGTGCTCTCGTTGTCGCTTGTCAGCGTCACGGAGCCGTCGCCCGCCGCCGGGTTGGGCGCACCCGTGACCGGGGTGATCGTCACGTTGGCCTTGCCGGTGACGGTGGCGACGCTGTCCGAGCCGATGAGGTCCACCGCCAGCGCGCCGGCGACGCCGATGCCGGCTCCGCCCGCGCCCGATGACGCCGAGGCGCCGAACGTGTCGACCCAGGGCGTGCTGCCGGCCGTCCGCTTGTCGGTGGAGCCCGGCACGATGAGCGTCGCGGCGCCGAGGTTCGTTTGCAAGGCCGACACCGTCAGCGAGCCGACGTCGTAGGTGTCGGCGACGGTGCCCGTGGCCTGCGTCGGCGTGGCGGACGAGTACGGCGCGGCGGCCCCCAGCGTCGCCTCGTTGGTGCTGTTCACGACGGTGATCGCCACCGCCGCGCCGATGGCGGCGCCGCCGCTGCCGGAGCCCGAGCCGCCTGTGCCCGAGGTCGCCACCGCGCTCGCGTCGGCGCTCGCGACACCATCGACGTCGGCCGCCGTGGCGATGCGCAGTCCGCCCGTGGCGTTGACGCCGACGCTGGTCGGCACGTAGGCCTGGACGCTGGCGTTGTCGAGGTCGATGCCGATCGCCGCCGCCACCGAGACGCCGCTCTGCGTCGTCTTGGCCTGCTGCCCGGATATCTTCGCCTCCGCGCCGACCTTCATGATCAGCGTCGAGAGCGGATCGGCGGCCACGGCGTCGACCGCGATGGCCGGACCGCTGATGGTCGCCGGCAGGCTCGCGATCAGGCCCGTCGAGAGCGTCTGCACCGCGCCGGCGATGCCGCCCGAGGTGTCGGTGGACGCGCTGTCGGGCGCCGCCCCGGCCGCCGAGGCGGTCGCGCTGACGATGCCGAGCGACGCGCCCTTCGCCGAGAAGGAGACCGAGCCGGCCGCGACGATGCCCGTGGACGTCGTCGCCAGGACCTCGTCGTCCGTCAGGTTGAGCGCGAGGGCCGCGCCGACGGCCGCCTTGCCGCCGACGGTCGCGCCGCTCGCCTCCGTCGCCTCCGTCGCGACCTGCGAGGCGGACACGGTGACGTTGCCCTTCGAGTTGAGGCCGCCGACCAGCGCGCCGACGATCGCCTGCGTCTCATTGCTGACGAGCGAGATGGCGGCGACCGGTGTCACCCCGACGCTGCCGCCGGCCGAGCCCTGGTCCGCCTGCGTCACGACCGCGTGGTTCGCGGTGGCCGTCAGCGTCACGTTGCCGACCTGCAGGCCGGAGCCGGCCGTACCCGTCGTGTTCACGCCCTCGATCGTGGCGCCGTCGTCGAGAAGGGCGGAGGACCGCGTCGCGGTGACGTTGAGCGCGAAGGAGGCGCCGACACCGACCGCGCCCGTCGACGTCGATCCGTCGCCATCGGGAAGCGCCATGACGACCGAAGAGGACTGGTTGTCGGCCGCGACCGACACGGTCGCCGGACCGGACAGCACGACGACCGCGTTCTTGGTGATCTCCGCCGTGCTGCTCGACAGGATGATGTCGACGGCAAGCGACCCCGCGACCCCGACGTTGCTCGCACCGTCGCCGGACGTGGCCGACGCGCCGTACTCGTCCGACCGGCCGGAGCTTTTCAAACCAGTCATGGTGTCATCGACCGGGATGAGCGGATCGTTGCCGCCGGTCGACCCGGAACCGGTGTTGCCGGACGGGACGACCGGCGTGGTCGCGCCGAGGTCGGCGCTGGTGGCGCTCACGACGACGGCCGTCGCCGTATACGTGCCGGTCGTCGTCGCCATGGCGACAGGCGCGCCGAGAACGGCGTCATTGGTCTTGTCGACCAGCGTGATGGCCGCCGCGGCGCCGATGCCGACCTTGCCGGTGCCGGCCGAACTGCCGAAGGCGGTGGTGAGCGCGTCCGTGTTGTTGACCGCCGCCACCGTCAGCGTGCCGCCGGTCGCGGTGATCGACACGGTCTGCGGGACGTAGGCCTGCACGGTCGAGGCGGAGGCGTCGACGGCGATCGCCGCCGCGACGGCCAGGTCGCCGTCGCCGGTCTTGGCCTGGTTGCTGACGTTCATCGTGTTGTTCTTCTGCGTCTGGTCGATCGCCGTGCCGGCGGTCGCGCCGAGCGCCCCGGCATCGTTGACCAGCGTCGCCAGTTTGGTGGCGACGTTGCCGTCGCTGTCGGTCGCCTGGCCGGAGGCGTCCGTGCCGTCGCCGGCCCCCGATGGGCTCGCCACCGCGCTCACCACGCTGAGCGAGGCGCCCTTGGCGCTGAAGGTCACGTCGCCGGCGGCGATGATGGTGGTGCCCGTCGTCGCCACGACGCTGTCGTCGATGATCGCGGTGGCGAGGGTCGCTCCGACCGCCGCCTTGCCGCCGGCCGCCGCGCCGGAGCCCGTGGTCAGCGCCGTCGCCCACTGTGCGGCGGTGACGCTGACCGCTCCGTTGGCCGTGATCGGCGTCGCGAGCGCGCCGATCGTGGCGCTGGTCTGATCCGCGACGAGCGAGATCGCGACGACCGGCGTCACGGCGATGCCGCCGGCGGCGCCGGCCGCGGCCTGCGTGACGACCGCGTGCGTGGCCTCGGCGTCCAGCGTCAGGGAGCCGGGCGCCGGCAGGTTCACGCCGTCGGACAGGGCCGCCGTGGACGTCGTCGAGACGAGGTTGAGGGCGATCGACGCGCCGACGCCGAGCTGGCCGCTTTCGCTGCCGGCCGTCGCACTCGCCGGCATGGCGATGGCGGTGGCGGTGCTGAGATCGTTCGACTGGATGACGACGGCACCGTTGCTCAACGCGAGCGACACGCCGGGCGACACCTGCGCGATCGCCTTCGAGTCGAGCACGTTGACGGCGAGCGCGCCCGACACGCCGACCTGGCTGCCGCCCGCGCCGGACGTCGCCAGCGCGGAGAACGCGTTGTCGGCGGCGTCCGCGTCCGGGCCGGCGCCGAGCGGCGCCACGGTGCCGATCTGGGGCGCCGTGGCGCCGGTCATGTTGGCGAGCACGTCGAGGCCGTTGCTCGACACCCCGCTGCCGACCGTCGCCAGGTTCGACACGACGCCGACGTTGATCGCGACGGCGGCGCCGATCGCGGCGAGCGTGCCCTCCGTGGGGGTGGCGACGTTGCTGCCGTCGGCGGTTGTGACCGAGCTGTTGTTGGCCTGGCTGGCGACGGTGACGAGCCCGTTTTGCGCGGTGGTCGCCGACACGTTGGACGAGTTGATGGTCGCGCTGGTCAGCGAGGACAGCCCGGCGAGGGCCACCACCGCCGAGCCGGCCACCCCGCCGGTGCCACCCTCGATCGAGGAGAGGTATTGGCCGAACTTGGGCTCGAACTGCGTGCCGGCCGTCGCGACGTCCGTTCCTTGCGCGATGTAGGGTTGCAGTGCGCTCGACATCGGGAAAGTGCTCGGGGCTCCCTGAGCGGAGGCCAGCGCGGTCGTGGTCGCCACCGATTGCGAACTCGCGAGCACGCTGATCGCCTGGGAGGTCGGCGGAGCGAGCGACACGGGCGGCAGCGCGACCGGCAAGGTGATTCCCGACACGAGCGCCGGCTGCGCCATGACGAGGGCGGCTCCGCCGATCGAGGCCTGCGTGGTGGTCGAGAGGCCGTTGACGGCGAAGCTCACGCCGGCGAAGGCGGCCTTGGTGGCGTCCGCCGACGCGGTCGAGGTCGACTGGTTGCTGGCCGTGATGGCGATGTTGCCACCGGTCGACTGGACGACGGGCGCGTCGGCGGTTGTCTGGCCCACGGCGGTGATGGCGGACGTGGTCAGGATCGAGATGGCACCGGCGGCATCCGCCGGCGCGTTGCCGGCGCCGGCCGACGTGCCGTAGGTGGCATCGGGTGCCGACATCGCCGTCGACGTCGCGACCACCTGCGACGCGAGCGTAATGTCGCCGGACGAGGCGAGCACGGACGTGCCGGAGACCGTCGTCGACGCCTTGACCGTCTGGAATACGTTGGCCACGAAGGCGTTGCTCGCCGCGCCCGTGCTGGAAGCGATGCCCGTCGCCGAGGCGGTCGCCGTCAAGGTGCCGGCCGCCGTGACGGTGGCGTTGTCGAACGAGACGGCGGCGGAGGTGGTGGCCGCCGCCGTCAGCGACACGTTCGCCGTGGCCGGCAGCTGCGCGGTGGCGAAGAGCGCGATGTTTCCGCCGGTGATCGTCGCCGGTGCGATCCCCCCGTCCCCTATGGCGATCGAAGCGGTTTGCGGCGCGCTGTTGAGGGACGCGTCGGTCTGGGCCTTGGCCGGGTCGTAGCTCTCGAGCAGGATGTTGCCGGCGGTCGCGCCGGATCCGGCGTTGATCTTCCCGCCGCCCAGC
Source organism: Beijerinckiaceae bacterium (assembly GCA_965198495.1). Classification (GTDB taxonomy): domain Bacteria; phylum Pseudomonadota; class Alphaproteobacteria; order Rhizobiales; family Beijerinckiaceae; genus RH-AL1. The sequence continues at coordinate 252,851 of CBDAPL010000001.1, forward strand.
ACGGAGATCGACGGCGAGATCAACGTGATGGCGCCGCCAACGGATGGATTGAGGGTCTTAGTGGAATCGACCACGCCGTCGCTGGCGAGCGTGATCGACTGGGTCGCCGACAAGGTTATCGCGGCCCCGTTGCTTTCCACGTTGGTATCGGTGCCGCCGGTCGTGCCGCCCGTGATCACGAGCGTCGTCGGGTCCTCGAGCAGGGACCCGTACTTGCCACTCACCGCGCTCGCGTCGAGGACGATGCCGCCGATCGTCGCCGTGTTCTTGGCGCTGAGCTCGACCGTGCCGCCATCACCGGTACCCTTGGCGGCGACGTTGAAGGCCGCGCCGCCGGCGACCGCGAGGTCGCCGTCCGCGTAGATCTTGACGGCGCCGCCGTTGGAGCCGCCGGTGCCGACCGCGTTGAACACGGCGGTGCCGGCGACGGCCAGGTCGCCGCCCGACGTCACGGAAATCCGGCCCGGCGCCGCGCCCGACGCCGCGCTCACGCTGATCGAACCGGCTATGGTGGCCGCGCCGCCGGCCGACAGCGCCACGGACGGGTTGAGCGAGCCACCGCCGCCGGATGCGGCGACCACGGCCGTCTTCTCGATGTCGAGGTCGCCTGCCGCGGCGAAGCTGACCGACCCGGTCCATGCGGGTGTCCGCGGTGTCGCGCGCGGACGTGTGCCCGCCTTCGCCACGCGCGTCGTCGCACCGGTGCCGGTGCTCCCGGCCGCGGCTGTCCTGCCGGCCCGGACGGTGCCGGCGATATCGATGTTGCCGGCGGCGACGATGCGGATGGACCCGTTGCGCGAGACGATCGCGGCGCCCTCGACCATCCCGCTGGCGTTGACGGTCGACTCGAACATGGCGCGGTGGCGGGCGCTCTTGACGGCCTCCCCGTAGGAGCCGGCCACCATCACGTCGTGCGCGGTGATGGTGACGCCGTGTTGCGCGTTGACGCGGCCCTGGATGATCACCGAACCATCCGCCGACAGCGGGACGTTGCCGCGGATCAGCTGGCCGGCCAAGGCGTTGTTGATCTTGCCATTGGCGCCGAGGACAGCATCGTTGACGCCCTGCGCCGGGGTGATCACGGTCAGGCTGCCCGTGTTCACGACGCCCTGCGAGCCGACCACGAAACCGTAGCTGTCGGAGAACACGACATTGCCGCCGAGCTTCCCGCTCTTGTAGCTGTTGAGCGTGCCCTGGATGTTGACGGGGCCGTCGCGGACGATGTTGACGAGATAATTGGCGTTATTGGGAACGTTCAGGTTGACTGTGTTGCCCGGGCCTTCCTTGAACTGCGAGAACGAGTTGTAGGCGTTGCCGCCGCTGTAGGTCGAGGTGTTGATGGTTGTCGTCCGCCCGACTGTCGCAAGGGTCGTTCCGGTGCGCCCGTCGGGGATGATCGTATTGCCAGCGCCGCCGAGGTTGACCGCCTGGCCGAACGCCGAGGACCCGAAGAACGCCAAAGTCGTCGGCAGCAGCGCGGTCGAGCGCATCAGACGGCCGTAATGCCCGCCACGAGGTAGCTGGGGTTTGCGCGATCGATTCAGGGCCGAAGGCATGATTGTTCTCTGACGTTAGAATTGACCGGGAGCGAGGCGGAACACGTCAGCGTGCTTGGGATCAGCCATGTAGAGAAGTAGAAGCGATACCGGCTCGAAGACCTTGCGGTCCTTGTCGGCGACGGTGCGTCCCTCGAGGAGAAGCGCGGTGGTCCGCCCGGAAGCATCGCTGCCGCGGAACATCAACACGCCGCCGCGGACAGCGGCGTCCGACACGATCGTGTCCGGCTTGTAGCCCTGCTCGGCGAAACTCGCCTTGAGCGCGTCCGCATCGGAGACGAGCTTTTCCGGCGTCATGCTGGGATCTGTCGTTTTCGACCAGACGATACTGACCTGGATAAGCTTCTTACTTTTATAGCCGAACACGTATGAAATGTCCGAGGCCCCACCGTCCGGCAGGGCATCCGGTACCCGGGCGACGACCCCATGCGTGCGTTCCGCCCCGTTGACGGTGGGCTTGAGTTTGAGAGATTTGCCAAAATCCTTCGCTATGGCGGCTCGGACTTCGGTCTCATCCATGCCGAACAAGGCGGATCTGAATCCCTTCACGTTGACACTGGCGGAGTCGGACGTTTCTTGCGACTTCGCCTCTTGCGACTTCGCCGTTCCGCCGCCCACCGTCGGTGACGCGAGATCAGCGACACTTGGCGACGGGGTCATGACTTTTTCAACCGCCACAACGCTTCCCGCGAACGCAACGATGAAAACGCTCGCCAAACCAACGCACGAAAGCTTCACAAACACGATGGAACCTCGTCGAATACTTGTTTGAGAACTTGTAGCGAAGCCCGTGGAGTGGGCCAGGAATTTTGCTGTCATCTCCAGGAGGTAGAACGCGACGTCGTGGGACACCCGCGTGTTCAGCAGCCTGGCGCGCATCGTCGGGCGTCCGCCGCCAGCTGCGGGACGCCGCCTTCTCTCCTCACGCCGCGCAGGGTGCCGAAGAGCTCGTCGGCGCCGGACGGCATGTCGAGCCCGGGCGAGGCGCTGACGCCGCGGCCGCCCTGGACCGGTGCCGCGAAGGACTCCGGGGTGATCTGCGGGGCGACCCAAGCAGAGGCAACGTTGGGCAGGCTTGCGACAGCGGCGGCAAGGATACAGGGGCACGCGCAACCGCCGGCGAGGTCCGATGCCGAACGACTAGGAAACATGCGTGCCAACACCCTTACCTCGCAGCCGCTTCATGGATGGCCCAGGCAACATGGAAGTATTATATGGTCGCCCAGGCCAATAGAGTGACTACGTATTAAGTGCATGGGCATCGCTATGCAATAGACGAAACGTCCAGAGTTTTTGACTTTCCGTCCCGGATTGCTATGGTCGGAAAAGACCCGCCGCATGGGCCTTGGACGAGTTTGAGAGTATTATTTGACCATTGTTTTCGAAACGCCCATAAAATCAGTGAGTAGGTAGCGGTACGCGGCGTCAGCGTCGCCTTCGATGCCGGCAGCGATCCACGGCTTTTGCCAGATGGCAGGCTGAGATTGGGCGGGTTTGGGACCTCAAAGTCCCGAAAGGGCCGAACGGACCTTCAGGATTTCCGGCACGACGTGGCAATTGCCACACGATTTTCTACATCGCGTTTCGACCGATCCGGAAACCTACCGCACCAAGCGGATCAGGCGGCATCTAGCGAGACCGTCTTCGGCCGCGCCGAGCCACGGCGCCATCGCCGCGCCGCCCATCCCGGCGGCGCGGCGACGGACCTGCAACGCGACGCCGCCTTCTTCCATACCCTCGTGAACCCGTACCTGGCGGCCTCACCATCGGCGGGAGCCCTGCCGACGCTGAGGGCAGCGACCGACCCGGACGCCGGCACGGATCGTACTGGGGCCGTCGGGACTGTTCGAGATGCGGGGATCGCCGGCCATGGCCACCGTGCCGCGTCGGGCGAATGACCTGTCTTGGCCCGGCGCCTTTGGACCACGAGCGAAGAACTGACGGGCGTTCAAGTCGCGCTCGGCCGAACGTGAGGAACGCTCATGCCGCAAGCGCCCACTAAGCTGCCTCCTCGACGGGATGGCCGTGCTTCGTCAGAAGGTCGGCGAAAGCCTCGTCGGCCAATTGCTGGAAGCTGCGACGATGCTCTCGGCGAAGCAGGTTCACGACCGCCGCGCCGAGGTGCTGCGCCGGCAGGCGGCGATCTTTGCCGCGCAGTCGCACGCCGCCATCCTCGGCGCGGCGCCGACGCTCAACGTGACCTGGCCCGACACGATCGCGCCGGCGATCCGCCAGCGCGAGGAGCGCGTCTACGCCGCCGATATGCTGCAGCTGCGCGCCCAGGTGGCGAGCCTCGACGCGCAGGCCGACCAGAAGCACGCCGAGGAGAACCGCCTCAGGACGACGATCCTCGCCGAGAACGAGCTGATCGCCACGCTGCAACAGCGCGTCACCATGAAGTCGACGCTGATGGACCGCAACGCCGGTTCCCGCGCAGACCTGATCGACGCGACCGAGACGCTGCAGGACCAGAAGACGACGCTGGCCCAGCAGCGCGGCCAGCTCGCCGAGGCCAACGCGGCGATCCTGGTGATGGACAAGGACATCGCGCGCGCCTACGAGACCTTCATCGCCGACAACGCGCAGAAGCTCGCCGAGGCCGAGCGCCAGGCCGGCGACTTCGCCGAGCGCTACGCCAAGGCCAAGGCCAGGCTCGACCACATGACGCTGCGCAGCCCGATCGAGGGCACCGTGCAGGCCTCGACGCTGACCACCGTTGGCCAGGTCGTCACCTCCGGCCAGGAGCTTATGCGCGTCGTGCCCGAAGGCGCGGCGCTCGAGATCGAGTGCTACCTGCCCAACAAGGACATCGGCTTCGTCAGGACCGGCGACCACGCCATCATCAAGATCGAGAGCTTCCCGTTCACCCGCTACGGCACCGTCGACGGACCGCTGGCGGACTGGCGGCGCCTACGCGACGAGATCCATGCCGAGATCTGCGCGAAAGCTTTCGATGAAAAGCGCGACAGCTTCATGCAGAGCTACGGCAGCGACACGCTTGACGCAGTCCTCTTGCTGATGCCGTTGGTAGGTTTCATCTCCGCCGACGATCCGAGGATGATCGGGACGGTCGCAGCAATCGAGGAGGACCTCGTGGTCGATGGTTTCGTCCAGCGCTACCGCACGGAGGCCGGATCCGACGGGCTTGCGCCTGGCGAAGGCGTGTTCTTGCCTTGCTCCTTCTGGCTCGTAAGGGTCTATCTGCGGCAGGGACGGATGCACGAAGCGCGCGCTCTCTTCGACAGGCTTGTCGCTTTGTGCAACGACCTTGGTCTTCTCGCCGAGGAATACGACACGACCAATAAGCGCCAGGTCGGAAACTTCCCCCAAGCGTTTTCCCACATCGCTCTCGTCAGCGCCGTCCTTGCTCTCGACGGTGCAATCTCATGATCCGTGCGTCTGCTGCGGTGACGGCGTCAGGCGGCAATGTCGTGGACATGTAGGGAGAACAGCTTCCCGCATCATAGGTCGTCGGTGATAGGTCTACACCATCCATTCTAAATCCCAGGCTGGATCATGTTTGCACTTAGTAGGCTGACCACGGGGAGGTCCATAGACCGCTTCCGGGCATTTTATTTGGCCCTTGTTCTCTTGCAGCTCGTTACAATCGGGCTCTATGAGAATGACTGGCTACCTGGTGGTGTGGCCCTGTTGCCCGGCCTTATAACCTCGCTGGCTGGCCCGTTTTTAAGCTTCCTCATCAATCTGCATAATTTAAGGCATCGGCGGACAAGAAAAATCGATGTCACTAGCGCATTGTTAAGCTATCTTTTTACATGCATCTCTTTTGCTGTGTTGGCTCTAATCATATCTGATGCGGACACCGGTGCTTTCAATGTGGTACTCGGCACCAAGAGATCAGGTTTTGAGACGAGCCTGTATTTCAGTATAGTGACGATCACCACGACTGGTTATGGCGACATCGCTCCGGTCTCGCACTTGGCGCGTGGGCTTGCTTGTTGGGAGATCATGACAGGTTTGCTTTATCAGATCTTCATCTTCTCGATCATTGCCTCGGCGATTGGGACTCTCTCGACGGAGAGATCGCCTCAACAGGGATGAGAATGTCATCCGAGTAGACACTTCTACCGATGTTGCGCCGCAGAATGCTCTTTTGTGAGTTCAGAGAACGGCTTGAGCCGTAGTCGTCGTATTGTACCGAGGCGTCGAAATAGGGACGCATTCCAAGCCGCCAAACGTGGCTGCATGGCTTCAAAGGCTTACGATCCTAATTCCGATGAAGGCTTGGCTTGCCGTTCACGGATTGTTTACTTTGGAAAGTCGGTTCCGAGCGGCTTTCCTTTCGTCTCGGGAATCAGGCCGGCGCCGTGCTGGCGTTTGTAGCTTTTGTTGCTGCGTGTTGTCCCGTTTGCGTGTCTTGTATTCAGTTCGTGCTGTTGAGTAGCCGATGAGCAGGCCAAATGCTAAACCGCGCTTACCTGAAGACGTCGATTGGCGATTGTCGGCTCGTGTTGGCACGCGGCGCTTGTTCGCGATCGTCTGCGGTCTCGTCCTCTGCGCTCCTGTTGGCGGCTGCGGAGGATCCGCTCTCGATCTCGCTCCGTCCGCGCCCGACGTCCCCTTCAAGCCCGAACAGACGACCGTCGTCGAGGGCAGAAGCGAAACCACCACGCCGCCGGACAGGACGGCCTCAGGCGCTCGGGACTTTGGGCTTCCTCCGACGCCGTCACTTCCGGTCATGCGGACCGAGCCGACGACGGACCCCACTAGAGTCTACGCGCTCGCGGACCTGATCGACCTCGCCCAGACGAACAATCCGGAGACGCGCGCCGCTTGGGATCAAGCCCGCCAAGCGGCGCTGACGGTCGGCGTGGCCCGATCCCTTTATCTCCCCACGATCACGGCGACGGTCGTCGGCGGCAAGCAGTTCTCGTCGTCCTCCAACAGCATCACGACGCCGCTGACTGGCCAACCCAACCAGCACGACGTCACCGGCACAGTCTCCACCGTCGCCCTGCAATGGCTGATCTTCGACTTCGGCGGACGCGACGCGCTCACCCGCGCGGCCAAGTTCACGACCTTGGCGAGCGACATCGCCTTCAACGGAGAGCACCAGAAGATCATCTACGACGTCAGTCGCAAGTTCTACGACTACACGTCGGCCCGCCAGACCGCCTCCATCGCGGACAAGTCGCGCGCGGAAAGCGCCGAACTCTTGAACTCGGCACGCCAGAGGTATGCGCAAGGCTTCGGCACCACGATCGAGGTCGCGCAGGCCCGTCAGCAGCTGGCGCAAGCCGACCTTGATGTCGTGAGGGCCCGCGGCAGTGAACGCGACGGGTACCACTCCCTGATCGCCGCCGTCGGCATCACTCCGGCAACCACGCTGCGCATCGAGGACGTGTCGCATCGGGCGCTGCCACCGGCATTATCGAAGCCGGTCGAGGGCTTCATCACTGACGCGATCTCGCGGCGTCCCGACATCCAGGCGAGCTATGCCGCGGCGCAAGCGACGCGCGAGGGGATTGCGCAGGCTCGAGCGGAGTTTCTGCCCAAGGTGTTCGTGACGGCATCCGGCTCCTCCGTCAGCGGCAATCTCGGGCTGACGTCGCTACCAGACATTTCCTCACTGACCGGCGGCAATTCGCCCTCGGGTGCGTCCGGCACAACTTTGAACCAGAGCAATGCGACATTCCTTGGCGGCGTCTCGGTTCCTCTCTTCGACGGTGGGCTGCGCGACGCACGCCTGCGGAGCGCGCAGGCGCGAACGGATCAGGCGGACGCGAGCGTCGTGCGCCTTCAACAGAATGCGGCGTCGGAAATCGTCTCGGCGGAAGACGCGCTGCGCACCAACCTTGCCTCGTTCCGTGCCGCCAGCGTCCTCGTGGACGCCGCCACGACCTCACGGGACGCCGCGTTTTCGTCCTACCGCAGCGGTCTGGGACCGATCACATCCGCCATCGAGGCGGAACGCTCGCTGCTGGGCGCTCGCTTGTCGCAGGAGCAGGCGCACGGAAGCGCCCTCATCGCCGCGGCGACGCTGGCCTTCGCCACCGGCCGCCTCTCCTCGTCCGACGTCGTCAGTCTTTCCTTGCCACACGGTCCGTTCTGAAGTCCTCCATTGCCGCCGCACCGTTCCACAGCCATCGAAATCATGCGTCGCACGGCGACGGGGTGCGCGCCGCTGCTCGCGGCGGCGCTCGCCGGCTGCAGTCGATCACCGTCGCAAGATATCATGGGATCATTCTTCCCGTCCTGGCTGCTTTGTCTGCTGATCGGCGTGGTCGCAGCCGTCGTATGCCGCGTTGTCCTCGCCCGCATCGGCGTGGCCGAGCACGTGCTGGCGCCGATGCTCGCCTATCCCGCCGCTGGCTTGGCTGTGACGTTCCTCGTTTGGCTCGTCTGGTTCGGGAACTGACATGAGGGTGATACGTGCCTCCATCGGGTGGTTGTTCACCATCTCCGCCGTATGCGCGGCTTTGGTCCTTGGCCTGATCACCTACAGACACCTTGACGGCAGGCCACGTACGGACGACGCCTTTCTTCAGGCCGACCTGGTGCGGATGGCGCCCGACGTGAGCGGGCGGATCACCGAACTGAAGATCCGCGAAGACCAGGCCGTCCACGCCGGCGACGTGCTGTTCGTCATCGACCAGGAGTCCTTCCGTCTGCGCGTCGACTCGGCGAGCGCGACGGTGCGGCAGCTCGAAGCGATGCTGGAGGAGACCGGACGACAGATTGCCTCTCAGTCGTCGCGCGCCGAAGCCGCGACTCTGAGCATCCTCAGCGCGCAAGCGGCCTTGGCGCAGTCCACCGCCACACTCGCGCGAATGCAGCCGCTACTGGTGCACGGGTACGTCAGTGCGGAGCAGGTCGACCAGGCCAGAACCGCCCAGCGCTCGGCCGAGGTCACTCTGTCTCAATCGAAGCAGCAGGCTGCGGCGGCCAGGGAGAGCATCACCAGCACGCGTCCGCTAGAGGAGCAACTCGCCGGCGCGCGCGCCCAGCTCGCCATGGCGGAGCGCGACCTGAGGCTCAGCGTTGTCAGGGCACCGTGCAACGGCAGGGTCACCGGGCTCAGCATCGCGGTCGGCGAGTACGCGAGGCAGGGGAGTCCCGTCTTCACCCTGATCGACACCGACCGTTGGTACGCGGTCGGGAACTTCCGCGAAACCGATCTGCAGGGGATGGTCGATGGGCAAACCGCGAAAGTGTTCGCCCTCGCCGAGCCGAACGTCATCATGCGAGGCACGATAATCGGCCTCGGCCGCGGTGTTCAGCCCGGCCAGGGTGGAGAGAGCAGCAGCCTGCCCGACGTGCCGCGCAGTTTGAACTGGGTGCGGATCGCGCAGCGGTTCCCCGTGCGAGTGCTGCTCGTCGCACCGCCGGATTACCTCATGAGGGTCGGCGCCTCCGCGGTGATCGTGGTCGAGCGCGCCTCCTGATCGACGCTCTATTGGCCGGTCAAATTGCCTTCCACCTGGATCTCCGAGGCCGAGAGCACGAGCCACACCGATGCGCCTCGCCGGCCGAGGGAAGCCGCTGTGGGTACGACCTTGACCGTCCCAACGCATTCCCGCTGCGACGATCGCGCGGCGCGTCCGCATCGGCTTTCGACCGCGACCTGGGAGGGAGCAGGTAGGACCACCAGGGCGCTGACCTCGATCGGGTGGTCGCCGTGCGTGACGCAGGCGTACTTGTTCACGTCCTCGTAGCGACAGTGCGCCTTCCTGATCAGCAGAGGGCGTCCGACGAGTTCGGCAGGTGGGAGGGCCATCAGGCGATCGTCGGCCACGCGGGGACGCGTTGTCGAGAGATCACCGACCACTTCCGTCGTCGACGGTATTGAGGACGGGCGCGACCCGGAGATATCCGCGCCCGCTTTGGCCGCAGCCCCTGTGCAAGCGCGCCTTGCGGTCTGATCACCGATGTCGGAGCACGCGTCGCCGTGCGCGGGCTGCGCCAAGGCGCACAGCGCAAGCAATAACAGTAAGCGTTGGGTCATTTTACTTTCTCTCCGCAGCCGAGCCCGACGGCATGGATCTGCAACATGGACGCCGGCCTGTCAGCGGTCTCGTGTGCGCTGACGCGGCGAGCTCGCGTGTCAGGCAACCGCAGCCTCGAAACGGGCCTCGCGTGCTTGGTCGCCTTCGCTTGGCCCGATGTCGCGCAGGATGGATCGCAAGTCGCCGTCGAGCACGCGATACCAGTCCTCGCGGGACCTGGGGCGCTCGGCCTCGTCGCCGGTCGCGTCCTCCCGCGCCGACGCTTCGGCACCGGACCGGAGCGGAGGTGCTGGCAAGCTGCCGGCGAGGTCGCTCGCCCCGCTGCCGGCCCGGGTCCAGGTTCCCGCACGACGGAGCCACGCGGCGAGGTCGCGGTGGTAGGCGAGCACGTCATCGCCGGCAGCCACTGGGCCTTCCTCGGGGCTCGCCCGCGGCAGGTCGCCGAGGATCACCGCGACGGGGATGACGAGCGCCTGGATGCGAAGAAGCGTCGGTTTGTCGATTGTGCGTCTCGCACCGCTTTGGTCGGCGGTGTCGGGATCAGGGTCGTCGGGCATCAGTTTGCGCGTGGCGGCGATCGCCTCGCCGAAACGTCGCTGCAGGCGCTCCGCGACGAGTGGCTTCGCCTCGACGGTCGGTAGCGCGACGAGATCCGCCAGCGCATCGAGCGCCTTCGCGAGGCTGGCGCGGATGAGGTCGCCTGTGCGCTGAGGCCAGAGATGAAGCATGATGAAGCCCAGCACGATCTCGCCGATCAACACGCCGATGACGCGGTCTCGTGCCGACTCGAAGTGGAGCGAGGGGCCGTGACCCTGCAGGACGACCAGGGCGAAGGCGAGCCAAAGCTGCTGCGCGCCGTAGGCAAACTGCTCGCTGCCCACCAGGACCCAGGCGCAGCCGAAGGCGACGAATGCCGCGAGCAACAACAGGTGACCGATGTCGGTCATGGCTGGAATGAGCAGGAGGATCGTCATGAACCCGAGCGCCCCGCCGATGGCCGCGCCGGTGACGCGCAAGAGCGCTTTGTGGGCCGACTGCGCCGGGTTTATCGCGATGACGAAACAGGTCACGATGCACGTCCCGATGCCGGACCACGCGGTGAGGCTCTCGAAGAGGTAGCAGGCCATCACCGCCAACGTGACCTTGATCGCGAACTGCGGGTAGGCCTCGTTGGTGAAGGCGTCGGGATGGAAGAAGGCGGCCATCTCCTTGGAGAGCGTCGCGGCTCCCGGCTTCTCCCGCAGGCCGGCCTCTAAGCGGGCACGCAGCGGATGGAGGGCCCGCGCCATCTCCGCATTGAGCGGCGTCGCCTCTCGTATTTCGCTTGGCTCCTCGCGCTGCTCCGCGAGTTTTTCGTTCGCGCGAACCGCAGGTTCGCCATCCCTGCAAAGGGCGGCCGCATAAGCGAGGGCATCTTTCGAAGGCTCGCCGGCCGTGCGTTCGCTCGCGAGCAGGATCAGAGCAAGCCGGCTGATGATGAAGGCGAGGTCTTCGCCGGCTCGGGCGTCGTGCGTGCTCTTGCGCAGCTTCCCCGCCAGCTCGTTCTGCGCAAGGATCGGCCCGATCCCTTGTTCGGCCGCGGCCTTGATATGCTCCGCGGCGCCGGGGCGACCCTCGCAATAGTCGGCGATGAGGCCGAGCCGCCCTGCCACCAGACCGCGGAACTTCTCCGCCGGATCGGTCCCCGTCATCGCGTTCAACAGCGAAGCGGTCAGCGCGGGAACGGAGAAGGCGACGGCCAGCCAGAGAAGGTTGTGAACGAGCGCTTCTTCCGGAGGAAAGAAGGCCAGATTTGGCAGAGCTCCGCTCGTCGTATCGCTGACGGTGCCGGTCGCCAGCGATCCTTTCAGCAGGTTGTCGCCCGAAGGCAGAGCGTAGGTCACGATCAGCGTGGCAAGCAGCGCGGGCGCGCCCGCCTTCGATGCCCTGAACAGGAACATGCCGCCAAACGTGATGAGCGCCATCAGCGGGATCCGGACCGCCGGCTCACCCAGGCTCGTCATGAATGCCAATACGGCGACGAAGATGCTGGCGCAGACGACGACAGCCAGGATCACCCCGATCGGCGCCGTCTTATCCGAGTCGCCGGCGAAGATGATGAGCGCCATGCCGGCTCCGACACCAGCGTCCGGCGCCTGGAAGGTCTCGAGGATCAGGATGACGATCAACGCCACGCATGTGACGCGCACGGCATTGCCGAGCCGGCCCGGCTTGCTACGAAGCTGCCTCTTGATCAGCGCCATCGTCGTCGGACGATCGCCCTCATCGACGGCAGGAAACGTGTGGAGCCGGCTCCTTCGGCTCACTTCCAACGCCTTTGTGGCGAGGCGACCTTTTCCATAGAGGTTTCACCAGAGTAGTCCTCGGCACCATTAGCGTTGCAATCGAGCAAAGCATAGAGGGGTCCTTAGTCGTCCGAGCTCTCCATTGAGAATACGGGCGGGCAATCAAGCGGCGATGCGATCGGTTTTCCTTGCGCGTTCGACAACGCTATCTTCGGCAGACACTTGCAGGGTAACAGGGACGACTCATGCCATTTGCCAAGAAGACGGTCGTCGTGGCCGGCGCCAGCGCTGGCGTCGGCCGCGCCATTGCAACCAAGTTCGGCCAAGCCGGCTGGCAGGTGGCGCTGATCGCGCGCGGCCGCGATGGGCTGGAAAGGGCCAAGGCCGAGATCGAGGCAGCCGGGGGACGCGCGCTCGCCATCCAGGCGGACGTGTCCGATGCCGATGCTCTGCTTGATGCGGCAGCGCGCGTCGAGCGCGACCTCGGGCCCATCGACGCCTGGGTCAACAATGCCATGGTGACGGTCTACGCGACCTGCACCGACGTTTCTTCGGATGAGTTCCTGCAGGTGACGCGTGTCACGTACCTCGGCCAAGTCTACGGCACCCAGGCGGCCCTGAAGCACATGCGCCCGCGCAATCGTGGCACCGTCGTGTGCATCGGCTCCGCTCTGGCTTATCGGTCGATCCCGTTCCAGGGCCCCTACTGCGCCGCGAAGGCGGCGGTCCGTGGCTTTGTCGACGCGCTGCGCACCGAACTGATGTGGGAAGGCAGCGCCGTGCACGTCATCATGGTTCAGCTGCCGGCTGTGAACACGCCGCAGTTCGACTGGGCGCGCAATAAGCTCGGACGCAAGCTCGCCCCGGTCCCGCCGATCTTCCAGCCGGAGACCGTCGCCGACGCGGTCTTCCGGGCCGTCCACACCAAGCCGCGCGAGTACTGGCTGGGCTTCTCGACCATGAAGGCCATCGTCGGACAGATGCTCGCTCCCGCTTTCGCCGACCGCGTCCTGGCCAACGCCGGGCTGAGCAACGAGACAGTGGATCAACCAGCCGAGCTTGGTCGTCCGGACAACCTGTTCGAGGCCGGCAAAGGCGATCCCGGCGCGCATGGCCGCTTCGACAGTCGTTCGAAGCCGCACGCGATGCTCATCGATCCACGGTGGCTGCGCCTCGGACTCGCGGCCGCTATCGCTGGGACGGTTGCGCTCGTCACCACCGCGGCGGCTCGGCCGCGGACGGAGCGAGCCAGCCGCCTCCGGCGCTGACGGCGAAACAGTAGCTTGCCGAGCTTCTAGCCCGACTCAGGCGCGAGATTACCCCCCCGCCTTGAGCCTTTTTGTCCGCGTGGCTGGCTGTCGGCGTTCAGAGCTTGAGAAAGCGCTTGGCGTTTCCCGATGAGATTTTCTCGCGCACAGCGTCGGAGACCGGGGCGGCGTCGAGCCAGGCGCTGGCTTCCTTCATGTCCTCGAAGGGATGGTCGACCGAGAACATGATGGCGTCTTCGCCGAGCGCCTTGAGCGCGCAGTCGAGCGGCTCGTCCGAGAACGTCCCGGCAGTCGTGATCGCGATGTTGCGCCTGAAGATCTCGGATGGCTTGATCGCCTTGCCTTGCGTGAAGGCTTGCGCGCGCTTGTCGAGACGCCAGAGGAGGTAGGGCAGTGTCTCGCCCATATGGCCGAGCAGCAGCCTCGCCTTTGGGAAGCGCGAGAACACCCCGCCGAAGATGATCCGCAGCGTGTGCGCCGCCGTCTCGGCGGTCCAGCTCCACGTCGCCCCGTCCAGCTCGGGGCGTCCGGCGTAGGTCACCGGCATCACGGCCGCGTCGGCGGCGTGGAGGTAGATCGGCGCGTCGAGCGCTTCGGCGCGCTCCCAGAGCGGCGCGAAACGATCACCGTCGAGGTAACGGCCGTCCGTTTGGCCGATGATGAGCGCTCCCTTCATCCCCAGATCGCGCACCGCCCGTTCGAACTCGTCGGCACCCGCCTCCGGATCCTGGAGCGGCACCGTGGCGAAGCCGGCGAAGTAATCGGGGTGCGCCTGTACGGCCTTGGCGAGACGATCGTTCGCCTGCCGCGCGAGTTTCATCGCTGTCGCGGCGTCGAGCACGCCCTGCATCGTGCCGACGTTCGACAGCACCGCGAAGTCGATGTTGGCTTCCGCCATCACCGCGATGCGGCCCTCGCCCAGATCGCAGAGCGGACGTTTGATCTTCGCGACGATCTCCCTCGGGACGTCGGGGATCAACGTCAGCCAGCGGTCGACGTGCGCGGGCTCGTCGATGACGAAGTGTTCTTCCAGTGCGATACGCATAGTCGCAGTCCTTTCTTTGTTTGGAAAGCCGGGCTTCTCCCTCATGCCCTCAAGGTGAGGAGCAGCGCGACGAGACGCTCGCCGGTCAGCATGCCGAGCAAACCGACCAACGCGGCGACGGGTGGGGCGGGTGACTTCACGCCGATCAGCGCGTAGGCGCCGCCGACAATGAGCCCCACTAGCAGCAACACGACACAGGTCACGGTCAGACCGTTCCGAACGTCGCGAAGACATCGGGCAGGATGCGTCCGAGGTGCGCGAACTCGGTCATGTCGTGGACCGCCATCTCGTAGGCCAGCCGCTCGATGGACCCGGCATCCATGCCCATCCTGGTGAGCAAGGCCGGCGCATCGCGCCCGCCGGGGAAGCGCACGAACTCAGGGTGTGCGCCGATCCAGTAGCGGCTCAACAGCTCCATCCCCGCGGGCGTGTCGCGTGCCAGGTGAAGCATGACCATGAAGGTGGTGTCCGGCGCATCGGCGACGCGGATCGTGCCGCTGGCGCTAGTGGTGAACCCGGCGCGACGCAGCGCCTGTTCGTCGAGGCCGAGGGACGCCGGCGGCGCGAAGTGGATGACGATCTTGAGCGAGGTCGAGCCGATGAACTCGTCGATCGCGTTGGGATTGTCGTAGAGGCGCTCGGCGTAGCTCAGCGACGGGTCGGCCAGCCGGGTCGGATCGACGACGGAATTGTCGATGTGCGCCTGCGGGAACCACAGCATGTAGCGCTCCCTCTCGAGCGGGTGCCATGTGAACCACCACTCGAACATGGCAGTGGTGACGCCCGGCATGACGACGCGGCTCTGGGCGTAGGCCGTGGGGCCGTCGAGGAGCGCGTAGCCGGCGTCCGGAAAGTCCGATGCGTGCTCGACGAGACGGCCGAGGTCGGAGATGCTGGGCGTCAGCGTCTGTTCGACCGGCATCGGTCCGGCTCTCGGGGGCAGCCGGCATCTCGATCGGTATGGTGTCGAAGATCGAGAACGGGCAGATCTCCCCTCCCTCTCGACCATCAACGCGATCGCCCACGCCTTGAACGTTCCGTTGAGCTCGCTGTTCACCGCTTTCGAGGACAAGCGCGATTGTCCTTCGTTCCGAAGGGCCAAGGCGTAATCATCGAACGTCGCGGCACGAAAGTCGGGCACATCTACGAGTTGCTGGGTCATGCACTCGGCGGCGAGATTGTCGTGGAGCCCTACCTCATCACGCTCGAGAAAGAGGCATCGCCCTACACCGGCTTCCGACACGCGGGGACAGAATTCATCTACATGCTGAGCGGTGAGGTCGTCTATCGCCATTTGGATCGCACCTTCCATCTGCGGCCGGGCGACTCGCTTCTCTTCGACTCGGGCGCGTGCACGGCCCCGAAACCCTCGTCTCCCTGCCGATGACGTATCTCTCGATCATCATCTACGCACGTACCATCGCCTAGCGCACTGGCGCGCGCGAACGTTTTCTTATAAGGAAATGAAGTTTTCGCAGCATTGACGGATGCGCCTCTGCTCCGTAGGTTAGGCGGAGCAGGATCTGGTCGGACACATGTGCGGAATCGTTGGGCTTTATCTGAAGCGACAGGCGCTGGAACCGCACCTCGGCGAACTGGTGGCCGGCATGCTGGGGACGATGAGCGATCGTGGACCCGATACCACTTCATCGGGGGGCTGATCCACTCGGCCGATGCCCTCGCCGCCATCACCAACCCGACGGTGAACTTCTACAAGCGCATCAACGCGCCGCGCACCACGTCAGGCGCGACTTGGTCGCCTAACTCGGTCACCTATACCGGCGACAACCGCATCCCCGACGCGGGGCGCTTCGAGTTCCGCCTCGCCGACGGGGCCGCGAACCCCTACCTGCTGCAGGCTGCGATCCTCGCGGCGGGGCTCGATGGTATGCGCGACAAGCGCGATCCAGGTCGCCGTCTGGATATCAACATGTACACCGACGGGCATACGGTCGAAGGCGTCAAGCGCCTGCCGCTCAACATGCTCGACGCGATCCGCGCGTTGGAAGGCAGCGAGGTCCTCACGCGCAGCTTCGAAAGCTTCGTTCCCTCCTATCTCAAACTGAAGCATGAGGAATGGAACGCCGCGCGCCATCTCACCCAGTGGGAGCACGACAATACGCTCGACTGCTAGCAATGCGCCTCATTGAGCGTGTGATCGGCGGGCGGCACGATCACGCCATCGCGGCTGCCCTGCACCGGCTCGATCGTCTCGATGCGGTCGACGTGTTGACGCTCAAGGGCGCGGAGACGGAGCGGCGCAGATTCCGGGCGACGACGACGCTTGGCGAAGAGGTCGCGATCGCCCTGCCTCGCGATCAGATGTTGTACGATGGCGCCGTGCTGGTGCTGGAACAAGATCGCGCGCTGGTCGTACGGGTGGCGACGACGCGCTGGCTGCGCGTCGTGGCACGCGATGCCGCCGCCGCCCTTGAACTCGGCTATCAGGCCGGCAATCTCCACTGGCGCGTGAAGTTCGAGGGCTCTGTGCTGCTCGTCGCGTTGGAGGGACCGGATCAGGCTTATCGGGCGCGCCTGCAGCGGATGCTCGAAGCCGGTGCCGTCATGATCGAGGGTGCGGCGTGCTGAGCGCGCTGCTCGCCATGCAGCAAGCCGATGCCGCCTTCCCGTCGGGCGCCTTCGCCTTCTCGAACGGCATCGAAGGCCTGAGCGCCCTTCCGTTCCCTTTCGACGGGGCGGCGCTGCGACGCCACGCCGACGCCGCCATCCGTCATCGCTGGGCCTCCACCGACCGCCTCGCGCTGGTCCAGGCGTATCGGGCCGCGGGTGCGTTGGAGCGGCTCGCCGCGATCGACGCCGCGCTGGAATGCGCGACCCTGGCCGAACCCCTGCGAACCGGCTCCCGTCGCGCCGGTCGAGCCCTGCTCGCCAGTCACGCGCGGCTTGGCACCAAGGGTGCGGAAGCAATGAGGACCGCCGTCGCCGATGGACGTCTGATCGGCCATCTCGCCACGGTTCAAGGCTGCCTTTGGCACGCGCTCGGCTTGTCGGAGGAGCAAGCCGTAGCCGTGGCGGGCTACCAGGCGGTCTCCGGCCTCGCCAGCGCCGCGCTGCGTCTAGGGCGGGTCGGCGCCATCGAGGCGCAGGCGGTGGTGCGCGATATGCTTCCGGTGATCGCGGCGTGTGATCCGGTCGACGCCGACGATCAAAGATTGGACTTTACGAGTTTCGTCCCCTTGATCGAGATCGCTGCGATGCGTTCGCGCTCCGCCGACCTCCGTCTCTTCGCGAACTAGGGAGGAAACCTGTGCTTCTGACACCAACCGAGATGGAGCGCCTGACGATCTTTACCGCGGCCGAACTTGCCCGCAAGCGTCGCGCAAAGGGCCTGCGCCTGAACTTTCCCGAAGCGGTCGCGCTCATCAGCGACGAGATCCTGGAAGGCGCGCGAGAAGGGCGCGGCGTCGCCGAACTCATCGGTTACGGCTCGACCATCCTCACCACATCGGACGTCATGGACGGGGTCACGAGCATGATGCCGATCCTGCAGGTCGAGGGTGTGTTTCCCGACGGCACCAAGCTCGTCACCGTCCACGAGCCGATCCGCCCGACGGAAGGAGCGGTCGCCGACACGAGCGAGCCGGGCGCGATCCTCGCGGCGGAAGGCGAGATCGAGCTTTCTGCGGGACGTCCTCGCCGCACGCTCGACGTGACCAACACCGGCGATCGTCCGATCCAGGTCGGCTCGCATTACCATTTCTTCGAAACGAACCGGGCGCTCGCCTTCGACCGGGCGGCGGCGACCGGGATGCGGCTCGACATTCCCGCCGGCACCGCCGTGCGCTTCGAGCCTGGCCAGCGCAGGAGCGTCACGCTGACGACCTTCGGCGGCGAGCGCGCCCTATCCGGCCTGAACGATCTCAGTCGCGGCGCGAGCGACGCGGCCCAATGGGCTGATGCGATCGATCGCGCGAAGGCCGGCGGCTTTAGAGGCGCTTGAGGGTTCCCCGATGGTAAGCATCTCGCGCGCCCATTACGCGTCGCTTTACGGACCGACGACGAACGACGGCGTCCGGCTCGGCGACACGTCCCTCGTCGCGGTCGTCGAGACCGACCACGCCGTTTACGGCGACGAGTGCCTGCACGGCGGCGGCAAGACGCTGCGCGACGGCCTTGGCCTCGCGGCGGGCGTCACCAATGCCGATGGCGCCCTAGACTTCCTGCTTTGCAACGCCACGGTGATCGACCCGGTGCTTGGGATCGTCAAGGGCGATCTCGGCATGAAGGACGGCAGGATCGTCGGCATCGGCAAGGCCGGTAACCCCGCGATCATGGACGGTGTCCACCCGCGCCTGATCGTCGGTGCCGGCACGACGGTGCGCGACTGCGAGGGGCTGATCGTCACGCCAGGCGCCATCGATGTGCACGTGCATTTCGACTCGGCCGGCCTCGTCGACCACGCGCTGGCTTCGGGCGTCACGACGATGCTGGGCGGCTCGCTGGGGCCGATCACCGTTGGCATCGATTCCGGCGGCCCCTTCAACACCGGCAGGATGCTGCAGGCTTCCGAGGCGTGGCCGATGAATTTCGGGTTCCTTGGCCGCGGCAACTCGCACAAGGTCGCGCCGCTGATCGAGCAGTTGCGGACCGGCTGCCTCGGTCTCAAGATCCACGAGGACTGGGGCGCCATGCCGGCGACGATCGACGCCTGCCTCGGTGTCGCCGACGATTATGACTTCCAGGTGCAGTTGCACACCGATACGCTGAACGAGTCGGGCTTCGTCGAGGACACGTTGCGCGCCATTGGCGGTCGCGTCATCCACATGTACCACACGGAAGGCGCCGGCGGCGGCCACGCACCCGACATCATCCAGGTCGCCGGCCATGCCAACTGCCTGCCGTCCTCGACGAACCCCACCAATCCCTACACGGTGAACACCTTCGACGAGCACCTCGACATGACGATGGTGTGCCATCACCTGAACCCCGCCATCCCTGAGGATGTCGCCTTTGCCGAGAGCCGCATTCGCGCGCAGACCATAGCCGCCGAGGACGTCCTGCATGACATCGGCGCGATCTCCATGCTTGGCTCCGACAGTCAGGGCATGGGGCGGATTCATGAGGTGATCTGCCGGACCTGGCAGCTCGCCTCGAAGATGAAGGACCAGCGCGGCACCCTGCCGGAGGATAGGCCAGGCTTCGGTGACAACGCGCGCATCAAGCGCTACATCGCCAAATACACGATCAACGCGGCGCGCACCTTCGGCATTGCCGAGCACGTCGGCTCCCTGGAGGACGGCAAGATGGCCGATATCGTCGTGTGGCGACCGGCCTTCTTCGGCATCAAGCCCGAACTCGTCATCAAGGGCGGGTTCATCGCCTGGGGCGCGATGGGCGACAGCGCCGCCTCGCTGATGACCTGCGAGCCCATGCGGCTTCGTCCGCAGTGGGGAGCCTTCGGCCTAGCCGCCCAGGCCCTCTCCGCCTGCTTCGTTCATCCGCTCGCCCTCGAGGCGGACCTCGGCGGTGCGCTCGGCTTGCGCAAGGCGCTCCTGCCGGCACGCGGCACCCGCGCGCTGTCCAAGGCCGACATGCTGTGGAACGACGCCTGTCCCGCGATACGGGTCGACCCGCAGACCTTCGACGTCTTCGTCGACGGCGTGCTCGCGACCTGCGAGCCGGCGAAGGTGCTGCCCCTTGCGCAACGCTATATGCTGCGATGACGCGCGCCCAGGCGGACGTGCCGCTCAAACCTGCCTCCGCCGCGCGGATCGGCATCGGAGGTCCGGTCGGCTCGGGCAAGACGGCGCTGATCGAGGCGCTGATTCCGGTTCTGCGGGCGCGCGGGGTCGACCTCGCGGTGGTGACGAACGACCTCGTCACGAAAGAGGATGCCGAACGCCTGCGCCGCTCCGGCCTGATTGATCCTGCCCGCGTGACAGCCGTCGAGGCCGGCGCCTGCCCGCATACTGTCATCCGCGAGGACCCGACTCTCAACATCATCGCCGGCGATGATCTGGAGGCGCGCTTCGCCGGTCTCGACCTCATCATCTTCGAGTCGGGCGGCGACAACCTCGCCTCGACCTTCTCGCTCGACCTCGTCGACTGGTGGATCTTTGTGATCGATGTCGCGGGTGGTGGCGATATCCCGCGCAAGAAAGGGCCGGGCGTAATCCGCTGCGATCTCCTCGTCGTGAACAAGATTGACCTCGCCCCCCATGTCAGCGTCGATCTCGACTTGATGCTGGCGGAGGCGAGCGCGGTGCGCGACGGCCGTGCCACGATGGTCAGCAACGCGCGCGCTGGCACCGGTGTCGAAGCAATTGCCGAAGCGATCGGCCGCGCCGTCCTGTTCAAGGCCTAGGATGTCGCGTGGGGGCGCCGCCGCTCGCGACATCGGATAGCAGCGGACGATCGGCAGCGGCGGACCTAGTCTTCGCGGCAGGCGGCGGTCGTACGGTGCTGACGCGGCAGCACGTACCTTACCCTTTCCACGTGACGCGGACGTTCCGGCTCGACCGCGACCAGCCCGACGTCGCGACCCTGTACCTGCAATCGGCATCGGGTGGCCTCTATCGCGGCGACGACCTCAGCCTGAGCATCGCCGTGCGGCCCGACGCTCGTGCCCACGTCACCACGCAAGCCGCGACGATGGTCCACGATACCAGTGCGGTCCCGGCGCGGCAGCGCACGATGCTTCGCGTCATGGCAGGCGGGCTGCTCGCCTACACGCCGGACCCGCTCGTTCTTTTCCCGGGAGCGGCGCTTGTCAGCGAGACGCGCCTCGTGGCGGCCCGGTCGGCTCGGGTCATCGTCGCGGATGGGTTCACGTGGCATGACCCGCAAGGATCACGTCGGCTCTTCGACGTCTTCCGTCAGAATACGGAGATCGTGGACGAGAGCGGGTTTTGCCTGGTGCGCGAGCGCGGGCTGCTCAGCGGATCGGACGTCCTTTCAGAGGCCTCGCCGCTTGGCCCCTTTCAAGCGCTCGGGTCGATCTTCATCCTCGGCCCGGACGAGGAGCTTCCGTCCGCTGAGCGGCTGCAAGATGCCTGCGACGCAACCGGTTGCCTGTCGGCCGCGACAACGCTGCCGAATGGGGCGGGTCGCCTCGTTCGTTGTCTCGCGCCCGACGGCGGCGCCCTTCGCAACGGCCTCAATGCCGGCTTTGCCGTCGCTTTCACCGCGCTTACCGGCACGGCACCCGCGGTTCGGCGAAAATGATCGTCGAGGTCAGGTTGAGGGAATGGCGGCCTTCGCGCCGTCACCATCGGCCTTCTTGAACATGAAGACGCAATCGCCTTCAGCATCCCCCGCAGCCGACTGGGCGTTCTGCCGATCCGTCATCCAGTTGACCACGAGGCGCGCGGCCGCGCCGGTGAGCGCCGGCTTCCACAGCCAAGCGTCGTGGACGGGATCGACCTTGTGCCTCTGGAACAAGGTTTTGGGCGCGTCGAGCGCGACGCCGACGTGCCAGTCGGTGAAGTCGCCGCCGAACTCCTTGACGTAGCTGATAAGCTCGAACTTGATCTGCTGTACGCTGTAGGCCATCGCTAGCGCGGATTGAGGTCGACGGCGGCCGGCGCCGCCGCGCCGTGGCGCGAGCGAAACTGCTGGACCATGTCGGAGCCTTTGGCCTTCTCCTCCGCCGACATCTGCTCGATGAGGGCTTCCAGCGCGTTGAGAGCCGTCCCGATGCCGTGCTGGGCGGCCAGTGATAGCCAGGCGAAAGCCGAGACGCGATCCTTCTCTACACCCAATCCGACGGCATAAATATGGCCTAGCCGAGCCTGCGAAGGATAATGGCCCGTTTCAGCCGCCTGTCGGTACAGGTCCGCGGCACGGCTGCTGTCCAGCGGCACGCCGTCCCCCTTCGCGTAGAGGGTCGCGAGGTTGTAGCGCGCCATGGCGTCGCCGGCAGCCGCCGCCTTCTCCAGCCAGCCCAGGCCGGCCAGACGATCCTGCGTGGTCCCTTGGCCCATCGCCAGCATCGCGCCGACGTTGGTCGCGGCCTGGACATGGCCCTGCTCGGCGGCGCGCATGTACCAGGCAAAGGCGGTTGGTAGCGAAGGCAAGACGCCGGTCCCATTGGCGTAGAAGGCGCCAAGCCAAGCCTGCGCCTCCGCTTCGCCGGCGTCGGCTCGACGCTGAAAGATCGGGAGGGCGGCGGCGTAGTCCTCGCGCGTGAAGGCCGCGACCGCCTCGTCGATCGGCGACTCCGACGCGGGCGGCGGAGCGCCTGCCGGTGTCGAGGTGACAGCAGACATCACCATCCTCCCTTGTCATCCGTGCGGTATAACGGCGTCGTCGCGTCCGCGCCGCGCAGGACGGCGACGGCTCGCTCGACCCGGGTGCCGAACCATCGGCCGATCGGATTGGCGCCGAGTGATGCAGCGCACAGGTTCGTCGCCTCCGGCCCCTTGCCTCGGGATCCGTCTTGCCATGTCTCCGCGCGTACCCTGGCCTCGCGCAGGAGGCCGGACCAATCCTCCACGCTACCCGCTCCGTAGGTGCGGACGCGACAGAGGGTTCTATCTAGAGCTGTCGGTTGCAGGACGGCCACGCAGGCGGCATCGTCCTTGGCCATGACGATAACGTTGGGAAACATCACGGTCGTCGTGACCCCCGCCGGCGATGCGACGGCCGCATGGCTTTCCGCCTCCTCGTCGAGGGCCTCGGTCGACGCCGGTACGAAGGCCGGGACGACGTGTTTCCAGTTGGCGTTCCATTCCATCCACTGGGTCGCCGGGCATCGAGGCGCCAGGTCGCCCTCGCGGATCGCGCGCGCACCGGCGACGGCGGACCACTCCGGCCAGGCGCGGTGCGGGGACGTCGGGTCGAGGCAGGCGCTCACGAGAGGACCCCACACGTCGACAGCGACCGGAAGAAGACGTTCCGGGCGCAAGCCCAAATATTGATCGAGAACCCTGTCACGATCCGGATCGGCGGCGACAATCGGCTGGCGATCCCGGCTGTAGCCGCAAGCTGTGAAGGAACACTTGGTCTTCGCGCCGGTCTGGCACTGCAGCGGCACGGCGCGGCAGCCGCCGTGCTGGGCCTTGTTGAAGCGACCGATCAGCAAGCCATCGGGGCCGCGCTCCACGTGGATCCCGTGATCGCCGACTGTGAAAGGCAGGATGTCGCCAGCGTTCGGAATATCGCCGGCAAAGCCCACACCGCTCAAGCTCCGCGTCCAGATTGCGGCGTCTTCCGCATTCTGGAAGGCGCGAGACAGGAACGCGGTCGCCGGCAAGACAGCATCGGATCCCATAGGATCCGAGACATTTTCGTAAGCAGGATCGCCATAGCGATCCGACGGACTTGCCTGCTTGGCCTGCAACGGCATCGAGCCGGCCCGTCAGGCCGGGATCGGTTCGCCGCGCGCCGTGCGGCTGTGGTGCGCGACGGGAGATGGATCGTAGTCCGCCCTCCCGCGATGCTTGATCGCGTCGGCCGGAGCCGCCGGCAGCGGCCCGTCCGCGGAGAAGCGGTCGAGCACGTTCTTCACGAGCGTCGAGATGTTGTTCTGGCAATTGTTCCACGGCAGCGAGCCGCAGAAGGCGATCGACGAGAAGGCGAAGCAACCGCCGCCGTTCGGCGTCTCGTGGAAGGCGATGTCGCCGCGCACGCGAGGGTGCGTCGTACCGTCGAGGCCCTGCTGGTTGAAGCCGAAATCCTCCATGACGAGAAGATATGCTTCCGTGTGGCGTCCGGCAGAGGTCGCGACAGCGAGCGTATGCGGGGGCGATCCCAGCATCGTGTCGACGATATCGAGTTCGAGGCCCGCCGCCCCGCCGCCGACCAACCCGAAATTGCCGAGCTTTTCGTCGTAACTGATCCCCTCGAAGGCCCAGGCCACGCGCGGATCGAGACTATCGGGCGTCCGCGAGAAATAGGTCGAGACGTCGAAGCCCTCCGACGACATGCCGACGCCGGCGACCGAATGAAGGTAGCGTCCGCGGTAGCGCCACATGCCGCCGAGTTCGCCGGTGCCCTGGTGGTAGTATTCGCCGGGATCGGCGCGCCACGTCCGAATTCCCGACTCGCAGCGGCGCATCTCGGTGACCACGCCGCGGCCCTTGTCCTCGTAGGCAGGGTGATAGGAGTGCACCCAGTACCAGGCATCGGCTCCCATATACATCAGGCGTCCGCCGCGCTGCGTGTAATTGTGCAGCGCGTCTAGTTGAGGCCCGCTGTTGTGCTCGGGATGCGAGCCGGTCATGATGACGTTGTAGTTCTCGATGCGGGCGACGCCGTCGTAGGTGAGGTCTTCATCGGTGAACACGTCATAGTCGTAGCCCATCGTTTCCAGCCAGTAGATCAGGTGGAGGTCGGCGGGATACTGCCATGGCGCCTGCGCCAGGAAATGGTCGTACTTCGGGCGGATCGATAAGATCGGGCGCAGGCGCGACGAGATGGAGATGCCAGTCCCATCGGTGTGCGTGTCGTAGATCGACCCGCCGTACTCGCGGTGCTCGGCCAGGAACATGTTCTGCTGCTGCATGATCGGCACGCGGTACACGAAGAGTTCCGCGCCGCCCGCGTTGCAGGCGACGTGTTCGTTTGCATAGGCCATATAGCTGATGGTCGGCACCATGAAGGCGATCTTGGCGGTTTCCTCGCCGACGCGCGGCACGACCCAGAACGGGATAAACTCCTCGTCGCCGTCGCTGGTGGTCAGCTTGGCGGCGTAGAAGCGGCTCTTCACGCCGTCTGGCGGCACCTGCCACTCGAAGTCCGGGCTCCAGCGCGCGTCGTCGACATCGTCGTCATGGAAGCTGATCGCTCCGTACTCATGCGGGGCATGCTTCCAGTCGAAGTTGTGACCGGACCAGTTGTAGCCGGTCATGCCGCGGTTCGGGCAGTTCACCAGCTGCGCGTCGAAGCGGTAGGGACCCTCGTCCTTGCCGATGATGGTGTCGATGCCGACGGCGAAGTTCCAGGCGGCGACGATGGTTTCGGATAGGCGGCCGCTGGGGCCGCTGTTACGGCGTTCGGTGAGGCCGGGCTGTGCGCCGAGCTTCATCGTCTCGATATCCTGGCGCGACAGGGCGGCATTGCAGATGCGCGGCGAGTCGATCTTACCGTTGTACTTGCCGGCGAAGACGACGCCGGCCGGCTTGGACGAGGCCGCCAGCGAGTCCTTGGGCGCGATCGAATCGACGTAGGCGGCGATAGCGACAGGCACCGGCGCGTGGCTGACGCCGATCTTCACGGTCGTCCTGACCGGTTCGATAACGGGATCGAGCGCGTAGACGATCTGCGGCTCGTGGTAGAGCACGATCTCGCCCGTTCGGGCATCGAAGGTCGCGGCGCAGAAGTGCCAGGCATGATCGCGAATGGGTACGCCCGTCGTGATCCTGTGCTCGTTGATGCGCAGTTCCAGGCAGCCGGCCTCGTTGATGAAGAGGCCGTAGCCGCAGTCGCGCGACCATTTCGTCAGCAATCCCTGAGCGCCGTGCTTCCAGTAGCGAGAATGGGTCTTGGGCGCGGTCGGCCAGATCCAGCACTGCAGCGTGAAGCTTTCGAGATGGAAAGGCTTGGCGTCCGGCGCGTAGGCGTAGGAACCGCCGTGAATGACCTGCTTGCGGCCCTTGTACGTGCCGTTGATGTCGGCGGGAACCTTCTTGTCGATATAGCCCGGGCCGCGCGGGTTCGTGTCGCCATTGATCATCTGGACGATTTCAACGTCGTACTCTGCCGCGCCGTCGCAATTGACGAAGAACTTGATCGGATCGCCGGGATGGACGCCGAACTTGTCGGCGTAGCCGGTCAGCCTCATGGATGTCATCGGTTCAGCTTTCTCTGGTGGGGTTGAAGGGCGGCCGTCATCGCCCGGTCAGGTGACCGGCCAGTTGTCGTCCTTGCGCTTCCAGCCTTCGTTGAAATCTTCGGGAAAGCCGTAGCTTTCGGGCAGCTCATCGAGCCGCATCAGGAAGATCTCGTGCTGGATCTCCTGCTCGTCGGTGAACACCTTGTCACCGACGATCTCGGGGGGGACGCCGCGTATTCCCGACAGCCGCCCGATGCGCCACTCGACGTCGACTTTTGTGCAGATGACGACGAGCTTGCCCTTGGGGCTCTCGCCGCGCATGCGCAGGAGGACGCGCTTTAGCACGGGGTCGGCGTGCACGCCGCCGCTGATCTCCGTGGTGTCGCCGGGCGTTGCGCATTTCAGCACCGAAAAGCCGGCCACGCCCTTCATCGAGTCGATGCACGCCCTGTGCTCGTCGATGAGCCTCTGGCGTTCCGGGGTGCCTTTTTTGGGAATCAATTCCATGGGGATCTCCTTAAGCGAAGGATCAGATCGTCATGTGCCGCGTGACGAGGTCGTCCGTCATGTCGGCGATGGGGCCGCGGGCGACGATGCGCCCGTTCTCCATCATCAGGAACGCGTCGCCAAGACCGCGCGCGACCTTGATGTGCTGCTCGGTCAGGACGAGCGTGATGCCGTATTCCTTGTTGAGGCGGCGCAGCGTCTGGCCGATCTCCACAACGATGTTGGGCTGGATGCCCTCGGTTGGCTCGTCCAGCAGCAGAATTCGCGGATCGGTGGCGAGAGCACGGGCGATCGCGAGTTGCTGTTGCTCGCCCCCCGAAAGCAGGCCGGCGCGCTTGTTGAGGTTGTCCTTGAGGTAGGGGAACAAACTCAGGCAGAGTTCGGGAACCTCGCGCAGGCCATCGCGGCGCGCGAACGTTCCGAGCAGGATGTTCTCGCGCACGGTGAAGTTCGGGAGGATCTGCCGTCCCTGCGGGATCAATCCCAACCCGTAACCGGCGCGCTTGTGGGTCGGCGCCGCGCTGATGTCGTCGTCGGCGATGCGGATGACGCCGGCCATGCGGTCGGTCAGGCCCATGATGGTGCGCAGCAGGGTCGTCTTGCCAGTGCCGTTACGCCCCAGCACGCACAGGCACTGTCCCTCTTCCAGGTCGAAGTTGATGTCCTTCAGGATTGGCGTCTTTCCGTAGAAGGACGTCACCTGGTCCATGGCGAGGAGCACGCTCACGTGTCGGGTTCGCCGAGGTAGACGTCGCGTACGCGCGGGTTCGCCTCGATCTCGCCGATCGAACCCTGCGCGAGCAGGCTCCCCATGTGCATGACGGTGACAACGTCGGCGATCTTGCGGACGAACCCCATGTCATGCTCGACGACGATCAGCGTCTTGCGCTTCTTCAGCCGGTTGAGGATGGCGACCGTGTGCTCGATCTCGTTCTCCGTCATGCCGGCGACAGGCTCGTCGAGGAGGAGGATCGAGGGGTTCTGCATCAGCACCATGCCGATTTCGAGCCACTGGGTCTCACCATGCGAGAGGATGGCCGCCTCGTCCTCGAGCCGCGACGCCAGCCCGGTCAGCGCGAGGATCTCCTCGAGCTTGTCGTTGAAGCCGGCCGGGACGCGCCGCAGCATGTTGCGGAACGGGTTGGTGTCGCGGCTGTAAGCGACCTCCAAATTGTGGCGCACGGTGAGATCCCGGAAGACGGCCGGCACCTGGAACTTGCGGCCGATCCCGCGCCGCGCGATCTCGTGCTCGCCGAGGCCGGTGATATCGTCGCCGCGCAGCCGGATCTGTCCGCTCGTCGGCTTCTGCCGTCCGGTGATAAGGTCCATCGTCGTAGTCTTGCCGGCGCCGTTCGGGCCGACAAGGCAGCACAAGGTCAGTTCCGGCACGTCGAGGCTGAAGTCGTTGATGACCTGAGTGCCGCTAAAATTCTTGCTCAGATGGTGGATGTCGAGGACGCCCATCGCCGCTCACTCTCCGGCTAGGTCGGGGAGCCCAGCCGGTTGCGGCAGGGGCTGGGTCGGCTTGCGACGGCCAAGGCGGGCGAGCACGCTTTCGAGCAAACCCGCGAGCCCTTCCGGCAGGAACCGCACGACGAGTATGAAGAAGCCTCCAAGAAGCAACAGCCAGGTATTCAGGAACTGGTCGCCGAGGTAGCTCTGGCCGCCCTGGATCATCAAGGCGCCGACCATCGACCCGATCAGCGAGAAGCGACCGCCGATACCGGCCCAGATGACCATGCCGATCGAAAAGTTCACGTCGAGTTGGGCCGGCGACACGTATTGCACCAGCATCACGAAGCAGCAACCGGCCACCGCAGCGACGAACCCCGATCCGGCGTAGATGATCGTCTCGTAAAGGGCGACGTTGTAGCCGAGGAAACGGACGCGCTCAGGATCGCTGCGCAAGGCTTGCGCGACGAGGCCGAACTTGCTCTGCGTCAGGTACTTCGATCCAAGCGTCGTGACGAGGAGAAGAGCGTAGACGACCCAGTAGCTCGAGGGACCGTAGGGATTGACCACCGTGCCGAACACCTGGAGCGGCGCGGGCGGAGTGATGCCGTTGGCACCGTTCGTATAGGGCTGCATGTCGACGATGAGCGTGTAGAAGGCGCTCAGCATCGCCAAGGTCATGATGGCGATGAACGCGCCCGATACCCTGGCCCGGAATACGAGGCTGCCGAAAACGACGTAGAACAGCGTTGGAACCGCCAGCGCCAGAATGATGCCGATCGTGGTGTTCTGGAAAGGCATCCACAGCGCGGGAAGGTGATCGAGGCTGTTGTTCGCCATGAACGGTGGAATCGGGTTCGACACGGGGTCCTGCGACTGCATCTGCATGGTCATCGCCATACCGTAGGCAGCGAGACCAAAAGCGATGCCCTGACCCAGATTGAGGATGCCGCCGAACCCCCAGCATAGTGAGATCGACACGGCGAGCATGGCGTAGACGCCGTAGGTCGCGAACTGGTTCAGCAGGAAGGTATCGTTGGTGACCAAAGGAACGCAGGCAAGCACAATGAAGAACACCGCGTAGACCGACCACTGCGCCGGCCGCGCGTTGTAGAGGTTGGTTGTGCCTCGCGCCGCTGTCGGCTTGTCAAGCGTGGGCGCGTTCATCGGCGCGCCTTGCTCGGCGCGAAGAGTCCCTGAGGCTGAAAGCGCAGGAACACGACGATCAGCACGTAGAGGATGAAGCGGGCAAAGGTGTCGCTCGTCATGAAGGCGAAGATCGACTGGAGTTCGCCTGTCAGGCCGGATGCGACGACGCTGCCGAGGATCGTTCCGCCGCCGACGACCACGACGAGGAAGGCCTGGACGACGTAGTTGGCGCCCATGTTCGGCAGGACGATCGCGAGCACGCCGAACAACGAGCCGGCGATACCGGCGAGACCGGCGCCGATGGCGAAGGTGACCATGTAGACGCGATCGGCGTTGATGCCGAAGGCGGCAGCCATCTCCTTGTTCTGCATGACGGCGCGGACCTGCATGCCGTAGCGTGTCCTGTAGAAGAGCCAGAGGCAGAGCCCGATGAGGGCGAGAGCGACCGCGAACACGACGAGGCGCAACACGGAAAGATTGGCGAAACCGACTTGTATATTGGTCTGTAACAGCGGGGGCACCGCAATGTACTTCGGGTCGCTACCGAAGGCGAGACGCACACCCTGAGTTAGAACCAGCGAAACGCCCCATGTCGCGAGCAGGGTATCGAGCGGACGCTTGTAGAGGTACCGGATAAGGCCACGTTCGAGCAGGAGGCCGACCAGGGCAACAACGACGAACGACGCCACCACGCACAGAACGAACGGTAGACCGAACCAATATTGCAAGGCGTAGGACGTATAAGCGCCCAACATGATGAACTCGCCGTGCGCCATGTTGATGACGCCGATCGTTCCGTAAATGATCGTCAGACCTAAAGCAGCGACAAGCCAGATGCTCGCGATGCTGAGGCCCAGAATAAGTGCGTTGGCGAGTGGCGCGATGTCGAAGCCGTGCATGAGCCGCCTTGGCTTGAGCGTTCGGTTGGTGCGCTCCGCGCCACGCGCGGTCGCATCTCAGATGACGTTGACACGAACCTTGCCGTTCGGCGCCTTCAGCCCGGTCGGCGTGCAGACTCCCAAGGCCGGATAGATCGAGTAAGGGTCTGGCTTTACGTTCTCGGGCGCTTCCTTGACGATCTTGAAGCTACCGTCCGCCTGGCACTGGCCGATCTTCGGCTTCAGCCATGTATTGAAGTTCTGGTCGTCGATCCAGATCACACCTTCCGGCGACAAGTCGGCCTCCAGCCGGACGCCGCCGCTCGCGTCCCGGAGCATTCTGGAGGTGATCCCGTCGATGCTGCCGTTCTTCTTGGCGAGCCGTTCAAGGCCTTGCTTGAAGACGTAGGCGGAAAGATATGTCTCCTCCATATTGTAGTGCGTGACACCGTTCTTGCCATATTTGGACTTGAGAAACCCATCCACGAACTTGTGGTTGGTCGGATTATCAAGCGTCTGGAAGTATGGCGCGGAGAGGAAGTGGCCCGCGCCGACATCGTTGCCCATGGCACGCGTCTCGATCTCGCCGGTCGTCAGCGAGGCGATCGGCATCGTGTCGACCTTGAAGCCTTCCTGCTTGAACTGCTTGTGGAAGGCGATATCGGAGGCGCCGACCACGGTCGAGAAGATGAAGTTCGGCTTGGCGTCGCGGATCTTGCCGAGCACCGGCCCGAACTCGGAGCTACCCAACGGAATGTACTCCTCGCCAAGCAGTTCGCCGCCGGCATTCTCCAGCCAAACCTTGGCGTTCTTGTTCGACTCTTTCGGCCAAACATAGTTCGAGCCGACGAAGAAGACCTTCTTGCCGAAATTCTTGACCATGTAGGGGATCAAGTCCTTCGAATGCTGGTTAGCGAGCGGACCCGTGCAGATGTCGTTCTGCGTACACTCCGCGCCCTCGTAGCACGTCGGATAGTAGAGAAGGCTGTTTTGCGACATCACGGTGGGCAGGATCGCCTTGCGGCTGGCCGAAGTATAGCAACCGAAGATCGCGATGACCTTGTCGCGAAGAATAAGTTCCTTGGTCTTCTCGGAGTAAACATTGAAGTCGGACTTGGCATCGATGATAATCGGCTCGATTTGATGCCCCGCGACGCCGCCGTTTTTGTTGATCTCGTCGATCGCGTACTGCATCACGAGTGTCGAATCCTCTTCGGGAACCGCCAGCGCGCCTGTCAACGAGAAGAGAAGGCCGACCTTGATCGGCTCACCTTTCTTTAGCGTGGCCGCCTGAGCTTCGGACACGCGCGGCAGCCAAAGATGCGGGGCTGCGATAGCTGCTGCAGCCACGGATGAGCCGGTGACAAACGCGCGACGAGAATAGCTCATCAAGTCCTCACTGATCAGGACGCGAACATGGTGCCCATTAGTTGATTACTAGTGAACAATGTTGCTTGCCAGGAAACTAGCGAGGATGCGCGGCTGCCGTCAACAGGATTTTTCTCTCGCGAGTATCTTTCTTCCTTACGAGGAAACTGTCGCCTTCCTGCGGAGATGCGGTGGCGTGAACGATGCACCAAGTCCTCGAGACGAAAACATGTCGATGCTCCTGGAAGGGCGACCGCCATCATGGATGAACCCGCGCCATGCACGGATCTTGCCACAGCACCGGTATCGGTCGTGGACCTGTACCTTTATCCGGTAAAGGGGCTTTCGCCGCAGAGTTCACCCTCGTTCCAGATGGTGGCGGGCGAGGGACTGCCGTCGGATCGCCGGTTCGCCCTCGCGCTCGGCACTACCGTTTTCGACCCGCTCGCTCCGACGCCGTTGGACAAGGGGTACTTCCTAATGCTGCGCCGCGACGAGAGCTTGGCCGCGCTAGCCACGCACCTCGATACCGACACCGGCATCCTGACGATTGCGGCGCCGAAGGGTGCGCGCCTTGACGCCAGTGTGGAGACCTCCGCCGGCCGCGCGACGATCGAGGACTTCTTCCACGCGTATCTTGGCACGGCTTGCGAGGGCCGCCCGCGGCTTGTCGAGGCAACGGGACATAAGTTCACGGACGTCAGCGTGATATCCCCCGCAATGATGCGGGCGGTCTCGCTGATCAATCTTGCGTCCGTGCGCGATTTGGCGGCGTGGACCGGCAAGGCACTCGATCCCCTGCGCTTCCGCGCCAACATCTACCTCGACGGCTTGGCGCCCTGGGAGGAACTCGATTGGGTCGGTCGCGAGGTCGCCATCGGCTCGGTTCGCTTCCGCTGCGTGCTGCGCACCCGGCGCTGCGGCGCCATTGATGTCGACCCGCGAACCGGCGCGCGCGACACCAACCTGCCGAAAGCCCTCATGAGGACCTTCGGCCATCCCGACTGCGGCGTCTACCTCGAGGTTCTGGAAGGCGGCGAAATCCGGATCGGCGATGTCGCCCGCGCTTCGCCGGATCCGGCATCCGATCCCGCCACCTGATGCCGTCGCCCCTCAGCGGCGAAGGTCAGCTTGTCGGGCTCACGGCTACTCGGCGGCTTGTCTTGTTTCCGCATCGGACAGCTTCTCCGGCGCCCCGCCTTTGCCGACGAGCGGGATGCCCTCGATGGGACACTCTTCGGTGCCGACACCCTGGCGGGTGATCGCCTGGACCTTGGTCCGCATGGCTTCCGGGTCGGCGATCCAATCGCGGTAGAATTCGTACGGGCACTCGGACAGGCCATGACGCTCCTCCTTGGAGTTGATCATGCCGGTGTAGCCACGATGCAGCAGCTTGAAGAGGTGGTTCTCCGACTGCTGGTGCTGGCGCGCGTCGCGGATCAGGAACTTCGACAGCCCGGCGTACTGAATGCCCATCGCCTCCTCGCCGCACTCGCCCAGCGTCCGCCCGTCGAAGCCGATCAACGCCGAATGGCCGAAATAGGTGTAGACGCCATCGAAACCGGCAGCGTTAGCCACGGCCACGTAGACATTGTTGGCGAAGGCCATCGCCTTCGACATCAGCACCTGCTGCTCCTTGGCGGGGTACATGTAGCCCTGGCAGCGAATGATGAGTTCGGCGCCGCGCATCGCGCAGTCGCGCCAGATTTCGGGGTAGTTGCCGTCATCGCAGATGATCAGGCTGACCTTCAGACCCTTTGGACCGTCGGACACGTAGGTCCGGTCGCCGGGATACCAGCCCTCTATCGGCGTCCAAGGCATGATCTTGCGGTATTTCTGCACGATCTCGCCCTGGTCGTTCATCAGGATGAGCGTGTTGTAGGGCGCCTTGCGCGGGTGCTCCTCGTGGCGTTCGCCGGTCAGCGAGAACACGCCCCATACCTTGGCCTTGCGACAGGCGGCGGCGAAGATCGCGGTTTCCTCGCCGGGGATAGTGGCGGCGGTCTCGTACATCTCGGCGGCGTCGTACATGATGCCGTGCGTCGAATACTCGGGGAAGATGACGAGGTCCATGCCGGGCAGGCCCGCCTTCATGCCCACGATCATGTCGCCGATCTTTCGGGCATTCTCCAGCACCTCCGCCTTCGTGTGCAGACGCGGCATCGTGTAGTTGACCACCGCGACGCCAACGGAGTCCCGGCTCGATGAAATGTCACCATGATTCATTGCTGCCTCCTTCGAATCCAACTGGGATAGCCGGTACCGGCCGCTCGCATGCGGGTTCGCGTGGGCAGATCGCCCGAACGCGCCAAGGCTGCGACCGAAGGTTTTGACGCTGACTTTCCTCTTTGAAAAACCATTATGGGAGATGCGAGCCCGCTTGTCTCCTGCAAAAAAAGTCGTCCGCCAAGCGATGAAGCGGCTGTGTTCGCCCATTCCTACGTAAATCCACGTAGTTTGGCCTCACTCCACAACGTGGCTGTGATGTCCAGGTCTGGCATGGCTGAGCTTCAGCTCGATAAGATGTGGATCTATAGTTCCTCCTGGGTTATCTGTCCCGCGCTCGATGTGTGGGATGATCCATCTCATGAGGTGCGGACGCGCTAAGACTCTTCCGCCAGTCGTCCGATGACGACATCGCCGAAGGTCGCGGGATGGCATCGTCCTGGCTTACGACGAGCGTACACGAAGCCTTGCGATAGCGTGGAAGGATGCTGGATTGCGCAAGACGTACTGGCCCGGCCTCCCAACTCAAGTCCTGCATGTACACGCGCACCGCCGACGGGCATTTCCTCATCGATCGTGCTCCCGCTGACGCGCGCATCGTCGTCGCGTCGCCGTGCTCCGGCCATGGCTTCAAGTTCGCCAGCCTGTTCGGCCGAACCTTAGCGGATCTGGCTGACGGCAAAACGTCGTCGGAGGACATCAGCCTCTTCCGTTTGAAGCAAGACACCCCGTCGACGGTGGCCTAAAGCACCACACCGTATTCATGAGGGTCAGAAACTCTGCTTGTGGGGGGAGTGCTCCTAATCAAGTGTCACTGGCGTTGAGGGTCGCCGGAAGTTTAGACCGCCCCGATCCACTCGCCGCCCGAGCGCTCCACTGGCGCCACCGCCGCGTCCGCCGGCAGGGCGATCCGATCGCTCAAAATGGTCCACGAGGCGGCGCTAAATGCATGGCATTGCCAGCAGAACGCCGCGATGGTGAGCTAAAGAACCGCCGCCCCCCTACCCCGATGCGGGAACCGACGCGGATCCTGGCATGATTGGTGCAGGACGCTGACAAGGAACGGCTTAGCCGGGAGCGTCCACAGACCGAAGCGCTCTACAAAGCGATCGGCCAGTTCATCTTCGAGTTCTCGCAGCTCGAATTCATGATCCGCCACGGACTCGGCGACGCGCTGGGCCTATTCGACGGCGATGAGATCAAGTTCGAAGCGATCGTCTCGCCCTACGATTTCGTAACGTCCTGCAACGTTACTAAGGCGACGTTTACGCGGGCAGTGCACGCCAGCGACGAGGGCAAGCCGAGATCAGCGCCATCCTGGATGCCAGCCTCGATCTAAACAGCCGCGGGCGCGTGCCGATCGCGCATGGCACTTGGTACATCAGTGCGGAAGGTTTCGGCCCGCCATGTGCCGAGGAACCAGCTGCGGACGGTAACCAGATACGAGAAAATCGCGGACATCGACGCCGCAGCCCAGAAGGCGGCGACGCTTCGTGCACGCCTGGTGAAATTTCTGATCGGGCCGATCGAAGGTCTCTGACTGTATTGAGGTGCCATTGGGTGTTCACGGAGCTCAGAACGAGCCGCTCACCACCTTCACCTGCTCGTTGACCGGTGCGTATGTCCCGTCTGCACGGACGAAAGAAGCCGCCGACGGCACGCGCCCTTCTTTGACGGAGCGGTACAAAGACCAGAGCGAATAGGTCAATCGCATCCGCATTGCAACTCGAGCGGCGTAGAGGGAGGGATTTTTGCTTCCGGAGGACGCGGTTGTCATCATCAACTCGGTCGCGACAGTCTCGTTTGTCGGACGGTAAGCATCAGGCGACCCATCACCCGTTGAGCCGCTCTCTTCCAGGCCATTCAGCGAGCGTCGACGACGTCGTCATTCGTAGGTCGTTCATGCGCAAAGAGGCCTAGCCGTATGTCATTGAAAACAATGCTGAAGACGGGTCATACGCCGACACTCGTATCGGCCTTCCTGTATTTTGACGTTAGCTTCATGGTGTGGGTGATTTTGGGGCCGCTGGCGGTCCTCATCGGACCTGATCTCCATCTCGACGCCGCCCATAAAGGAATAATGGTTGCAACCCCTTTGCTGACGGCTGCCTTGCTGCGCGCAGTAAATGGTATGTTCGTGGATAGGTTTGGCGCGAAGACGACTGGTGTCGTCAGCCAGCTATTCGTGATGGGCGCACTAATCGCAGCCTGGTGGCTGGGCATCCATAGCTTTGAGCAGGTCTTGCTGCTGGGCCTGGCGCTCGGGGTCGCCGGCGCTTCCTTTGCGATCGTCATCCCGATGACGTCCAGCTGGTACCCGCCCCGATATCAGGGTTTGGCTCTAGGCATCGCAGGAGCCGGTAATTCCGGCACGGTGCTGGCCGCACTCTTCGCACCGGTGTTGGCGGTCCGGTTCGGCTGGACCAACGTCTGGGCCTGGCCGTCATTCCGCTGGCGGTTGTCTTCCTGCTGTTCATTTTATGCGCCAAGGAGTGTCCAAACCGGCGTGCTCGCACATCCGCAGTCGACTACCTGTCAGTGCTGATGCAAGGCG
The DNA here is from genome assembly GCA_965198495.1 of Beijerinckiaceae bacterium. Classification (GTDB taxonomy): domain Bacteria; phylum Pseudomonadota; class Alphaproteobacteria; order Rhizobiales; family Beijerinckiaceae; genus RH-AL1. Next base: position 288,840 of record CBDAPL010000001.1, read on the forward strand.
ACGCTTGGGGGTTGATGGCGGTCTACGCGGTGACGTTCGGTGGCTTCTCCGGCATGGCGTCATCGCTGCCGACCTATTTCGACACTCAGTACGGCCTTAGCGCGATCGCGGCAGGCCTTTTCGCCGCGGCTTGTATCTTCGCAGGAACGATCGTTCGCCCTCTCGGTGGCTGGTTCGCCGACCGGATCGGTGGCGTGCAAACGCTGATTTTCATGCTGCCGGTGGCAGCGGGCGCTTTTATCCTGCTGAGCTCGGCCTCTTAGATGTGAGGTTTGCTCTCGCCATCACCATCGTCGGAATGTTGGCGCTTGGTATGGGCAACGGCGCGTTGTTTCAACTCGTTCCACAGCGGTTCGCCACCGAAATAGGACAAGTGACGCCTCATCGGCATGTGTGGCGGCATCGGCGGGTTCTATTTCGCGTCAAGTCTCGGTTATTCCAAGCAGCTTACCGGCAACTACCAGGACGGCATGTTGATTTTCGCCGGATTGGCTTTTATCGCGCTGCTCGGCCTCGTGGTCGTGCGCCAACGATGGGTTAGCTGGGCAGCCGCCTAGGTCATAGACTCACTTCGAGCGTATCCAAATTCTGATGGATGCGAGCTGGATTGATGCGAGGAAGTTGTCGGCGCGTTTGTCGCAGCGCGCCGCGATAGCGCGGAAGTGCTTGAGCTTGTTGAAGAAGCGCTCGACGAGGTTGCGCGAGCGATAGAGGCATTTGCTGAACACCTGCGTGGTGTTGCGCCGTGTCATCGGCTTGATATTGGCGAAGGCACCTCGGGCTTCGATCACGGCGCGCCGCTCGTCCGAGTCGTAGGCGGCGTCGGCGAGCAGGATGTCACCCGCGCCAAGCGAAGCCAGCATATCGTCGGCGCTGCGTCCGTCGTGCGCTTGGCCTTCGGTGAGCTTCAAGGTGATCGGCAGGCCGTCGGCATCGACGAGGGCGTGGATCTTCGTCGTCACGCCGCCGCGCGAGCGACCCATGCAACGGGATCCGGCGTCTTTTTTTAGTGTTCGCGGCGTGCTGATGCACACGGATCGACGAAGAGTCGATCATCTTGATGTCGCCGTCGTAAGCCTCCGACACCGCAGCGAGAAGGCCGGCCCAGATGCCTCTCTTGCGCCACCGGTTGAAGCGGTTGACACACGTCGTGTGCGGACCCGTACCGCCCTGGGATGTCGGCCCACGGCGCGCCCGTGCGCAGCCGCCAGAAAATGCCGTTCAAGACCCGGCGGTCGTCGACCCGTTCCTTGCCGCGCCAGTCCGTCGGCAGCAGCGGCGATCACCGACCATTCAAAATCCGTCAAATCGAACCGCGCCATCATCGCCTCCTCGAAGGTGAGGAATGAATCAGTGATCGCTCTATTCGAAAACCGCGTTTATGGGTCTACGACCTAGCCTTCCTTCGGCTCTAGCTGGCCGAAAACGGAATCGCCGTCGGACCGGCCGGCAGCGCTCACTCCAGATCCGACCATGAATCGGCAAGAGAGTTATGCAAGACTAGCCGACGACGCTAATGAGCAAAATCGAGCTTGGTGGTAGATCAGCGGTGGATCGCTCGCCGCAAGGGTACGAACGACGTGACCGATGAAGATCGAGTGGGATCCAGACAGGGAATTCGAGGCGACCCTGCATTCGATGACGGTCCCGCAGTCGTCGATGAGCGGGCTCTTGAGGACGCCATCACTAAATGCGATGCCCGCAAAAGGATCCGCTGGCCGCGTCGCGAAATGCGCGGCCAAATGCTTCTGATCGGCGCGCAGGACGTGGATCGCGAAGGCGCCGGCGGCTTCGATGACCGGGTGCGATCGGTCAACCTATTTACGACGACAAGGATGGAAGGGGGGTCGGCGGCAACGCTGCATACCGCCGTCGCCGTCATCCCCGCGAGCCCCTGGGCGGCACGGCCCGTGATGACGCAGACGGACGCCGCTAGCGTCCGCATTACCGTTCGGAATTCTTCTTCACCAATCAGCCGGACAGGCGCTTCGCCGGCAAGCGGTACCGCTGCGGTCACTCCGCGTACTCCTCGGCGAGATGCTCACGGAGGGTTGTGCCGGTATATTCGGTTCGCAGAAGCTTCCGGCGCTGCAGGATCGGCACGACATGGTCGACGAAATCAGCGAAGGTCTCGGGAAGGAAAGCCGGCGAAATGACGAAGCCGTCCGTCGCTCCGCTCTGCAGGATGTCGGAGAGTTCGTCGGCGATGTCCCCGGGCGTTCCGACGAGGCGAGGGCACATGACGCTGCGGCCGGCTTCGGCAATGGTCAATGGCCTGCCGCCGGCGATGCTCTTCAGTGCCGCGAGGTTGCCCTGGCTGCCGGAGGCCTGAACCTGCTCGACATCGGCGTCGAGGGACAGGGTAGAAAGGTCGGCATTGGCATGTCCGGCGAGCGTCGAGAGCCCGACGAGCGGATTGACGAGCGAGTCGTGCAAGTCGCGAGCCTCCGTGGCTTCGCTGCGGCTCTGCCCGACGAAGGGCATGACGGACATCAGCACTCTGGTCGCGCTGCGAGGTCGATGCTGCGCGTCGAGGGCTTCATCGACGTCGGCGCGAAATTTAATCATCCGCTGTATGTTTGGCTGCAAAGCGAAGATCACTTCGGACCACCGGGTGGCGAAGGTCCGGCCGCGCCCGGACGAACCAGCCTGGATGATCACCGGTCGCCCCTGCGGCGAGCGGGGAATGTTGAGGGGCCCGCGGGAGCGGAACCAGCGCCCCACATGGTTCAGTCGGCGGACCTTGTCAGGGTCGGCATAGATGCCTTCGGCGCGGTCGAGGACCAGCGCATCGCTCTCCCAGCTGTCCCAAAGCCCGAAAGCCACTTCGAGGAATTCGTCCGCCCGATCGTAGCGTGCGTCATGATCGAGGTGTTGGACCTCGCCAAAGTTCAGCGCCTAGCTGTCGTTCATCGACGTCACGACGTTCCAGGCGGCGCGTCCTCCGGACAAATGGTCAAGTGTAGCGAATTCTCGCGCAAGGCTGAACGGCACCTCGTAGGTCGTGGACCGCGTCGCGCCGAGTCCGATGTGCTTCGTGATGGCGGCGAGCGCGCCGAGCAGCGGAACGGGATCAAGCCGCATGGCGTCCTGGTCGCCGTATCGAAGGCTGACCTCGTGACTGTCGCCGAACCGGTCGCCGACCGCCAGCCTGTCGGCGAAGAACAACAGATCGAACCGGCCGCGTTCCAGCGTACGGGCGATCTCCACGTAATGCTGGAGGTCGAGGAAGTTCGTCGGATGACGCGGGTTGCGCCAGATGGCGTGGCTATGAACGACCGGCCCAGCGTTCATGAATCCGCAGAGATGCATGATCTTGTTCGGCATGGTTCCTCCCGTCTCGTCGTTCAGTTGTCGGCGTTAGTCGATAACGTCGACGATCTTGTTTTTTCCGCCCTGGATCACCTGATGCAGGAAGGTGCGATTGATTTCGTCGCCCTGGTCGTTGAAGTCGCAGCTGGCACCGGTCCCGACGAACTTGATCTTCGCGCCGGAACGGACCATCGCAAGCGCCTTGACGATGTCGTCCACCTGTTCGCCGGGAGGGTTGCAGACCGCTCGGATTGATTTCGCCCAAGTCGCCGCCTGCGTTGTCTTGGCGTGCTCCATGGCGAGAGCGGTGACGCACACCTGGTCGTGCATGTTGCCGGCGAAAAGGAAGACCGTGCCAGCAGGCGCCCCCATCTCCGCGACGAATTTCTTGTAGGCGGGCGAGTCGAGCGGCGGGGCCGGTTGGATGTGATGGATACCTTCCGCCACTTCCGGTCCGACGCTCTTCAGGAAGGCGCCGTCGGCATCGGCGCCCGTACCCAGCGCAACGATCTTCGACTGAAAGCCGCCGCGATAGACCTCCTTGGCGATCGCCACCATGTCGGCGAGGAGCGCGGCCACGAAGACGCCGTCCGGTTCGGAACCGAAGGCTTTCTGAACCTCGGCCCGGTACGAGGCCTGATCCGGATTGTACATGACGACGTCCGTCACCGTCGCGCCGAGCTTGCTCATCTCGGCCTTGAACGGCTCGATCATCGCGACGATGAACGGGTTCTGCTGAGCGAGAACGGTGACCTTCTTCAGGCCGAGTTCCTTGCAGACCTTCGCGCCGCCCGGTCCCCACTGCGAACTCTTCGCCTGAAAGCGATACACGAGCCCCTTCGTGTCGCCGGCCGTGATGGCGGGGGCGGCGGCCGAGACCATTTGCACCTTGTCGGCTCCGATGATCAGCGGTTGCGCCGCGAGCGCCGGCGGGCTGCCCCAGAAGCCGCCGACCATCTCGACCTTGTTGACTTCGAGGAGCTTGCGGGTCGCGGTGACGCTCGCCGCCGCGCTCGTCTCCTCATCCTCGATGAACAGCTTGAGCTTGCGGCCGCCTAGGATGCCGCCGGCGTCGTTGATCTTGCGCACCGCGAGATCCGCGGCCTTCTTTATGTCCGGGCCATATGGCCCGGTCGATCCTGTGAAGGGGATCACGAAGCCGAGCGGGATGTCCGCGCCGTCCGCGAGTGCCGATCGCAGCGACATCGCGAATGACGCGACGCCGAGGCCGGCGGCGAAGGTCCGTCGCGTCAGGTTCGATGTGGCCATGCCTTGATCTCCCGGATGTGCTCGCCGTCGGTCGAGCCGGTTGCTGTGGGTTCGTGTGGCTTGCCACTTGGCAAGAGGTCGGTGCTTCGCTGCCGCGGCTCCTTCATCAGGCCGTCCGGGCGAAACAGCAGGAGCAGGATGATGCCGATCCCGACACCGCCGAGCCGGATTGCGGCGATCTGCGCGCCATCCAGGAACGGGATGAGATCCTTGAGAAAGCGGGAGCCTTCGAGCAGCACCATGATGACGCTGGCGCCCGCGAGCAGGCCGAGATTCGAACCGCGCCCCCCGGCGATCACCGCCATGAAGGCGTAGGACGTGATGATCGCGGTGAACTGCGACGGGTCGATATAGGTCATGAAGAAGGCGTGCAGCGCCCCAGCCAGCCCCATGACGGCGCCGCCGACGGCGAAGGCCTTCACCCGCAAGAGCAGGACGGGTTTCGCCAGCGAAGCGGCGATCAGAGAGTCGTCGCGGATGGCCCGGAGGGCGCGGCCGAACGGCGAACGGATCAAGGCTTCGAGTACCACGAACACCAGGCCGAGCAGGACGAGTGCGACGCCAAGCAGGACCACATCGGAATGCTGGGCGTCGACCGATGCGGCGAACGGGCGCTTGATTCCGGCGATGCCGAGAGCCCCGCGCGTCAGCCATTCCTCGTTCAGCAGCACGAGCCGAACGACTTCGCCGAAGCCAAGCGTGACGATCGCGAGATAGTCGTCGGCGAGGCGCATCGACAGCAGGGCAATCACCATGCTAACCAGTGCGCCGATAATCGCCGCGACCAGCATTGCAAGGACTTATCCGAGGCTGGGCACGAGGAGGGCGGTCGCGTAGGCGCCGAGAGCGACGAAGCCGACGACCCCGAAATTGACGAGGCCCGTCGTGCCCCATTGCAGATTGAGGGCGAGCCCGATCAGCGAGGCGATGGTGACGAGGATGAGGAGGGTGACGAGATAAGCCATCATCGCCGGACAGCCTTGGCGCCGAACAGGCCCTGGCTTCGCACCAGGAGCAGCACGAGGATGACGACGAAGCTCACGGCCTGCCGGTAGGTCGTCGGCACGACAAGGGTGGCGACCTCTTCCGTAACGCCGATCGCGAGCGCCCCGACGACGGCGCCGACTGGGCTGCCGAGCCCCCCGAGGATCGCCGCGGCGAAGACGGAGATTGCGTAGCTCGCGCCGACGAGCGGATCGACCGCGCGGTCCAGCGCCGCGAGGACGCCGGCAAGACCCGTGATCGCGCCGACGAGGCCCCATGCGACACGCACGATCGTCTCCCGCTCTATGCCGCGCGCGGCGGCGAGCATGGGATTGTCGGCAACCGCACGCATGGCTCGACCAAGCCGCGTCCGGTTCAAGATGAAGTAGACCGCGACGAGCAGGCCGAGGACGACGAAGGCTGTCACGATCTGCTCGTGCGTGATCCGCAGGGCGTGCCAGCGCAGGGGTCGCTCCACCTCCACGTCGAGGCTGCGCGACGCGTTGCCGAAGCAAAACCGGCAGACGTTCTCAAGCAAAAGACCGACGCCCAGCGAGGCGACCATGAGCGTGACGGAATTGCCATCCCGCATCCGCCCGAACACCAGGAGGTCGCACAGCACGCTAACGAGGCCCGTGAAGACGGCCGCGAATAGGGCCGCGACCGCGACCGGGAGACCGAGTCCGGTGTTCGCAAACCAGCCGGCATAGGCTCCGAGGGTCAAGGTGCTCCCCGCCGCGAAGTTGGGAAACCGGAGGACGCCAAACGTCAGGCTAACGGCCATGGAGGGAAGCGCTAGCAGCAGGCCGCTCACGAGCCCGTTTAGGACGATCTGCCCGATCATGCCGCAACTCCGAAGAATAGGTCGGCGAGATCGTTGGGGTGGATCGATGCGGCTGGAGCCAGGACGCGCGTTTAGCCCGCGACCAGGACGAGAACTTCGTCGGCGATGCGCAGGGCCGCCCGAACGTTCTGCTCGACGAGCACGATCGTGGTCCCGGCGGTGCGGACGCGGAGAATGGCGTCCATGGTCTCCGCAACGAACCGCGGCGAGAGCCCGGCCGACGGCTCATCAAGCAGGAGCACTTCGGGATTGGCCAGAAGGGCGCAAGCAAATGCCAACATCTGCCGCTGTCCGCCGGAGAGATCGCCGGCGAGCGTGCGCAAGCGCGCCGCAAGATCCGAAAACAGCGCGAGGACGCGCTCCCATTGCGGAATCTGTGTACTTTGCCCTTTTTAGTACGGAGTCTAGAAGCTGAATAGTCTTAGGGGTTTACATCCTCTGGCGATCGTGAGGGACACGTTCAGTGGACCACGCTTGAACTACCAGTATGTTCACGTATTCTGAAGTTTGAGAATCGACAGCTTCCGTCGACGCGCTGACGCTCTCCGCTAGCTGACGCCGCACGTCGACGAAAAAGCGGCGGGTGCTTGGATGGCCGCAATCCCGCTTTGAAGCCGGGTCGGCTCATTGCCTTCGATGCGGAAGCCTCTCCAACCGCAATATCATCTTGCTGCAATCGAGATCGATCTGGTACGCCTATCGAACAATGGTGCGCTGAATGGGTACTTTGATGGGAATGGTTCATTTTAGGCTGATTGACGGTCAGGTACGTGACGTTGAGGTGACTGATGGCACGAGCATCATGTTAGCCGCCATACGCAACAACGTGAAAGGCGTCGAGGCCGAGTGCGGTGGCTCGCTCGATTGCGCGACTTGTCACGTCTATGTCAAAATGGAAGACATCGGGCGTCTCACGCCTCCGTCCGAAACGGAAGTGGATATGTTGAGCGCTGTTGCTGCGGAACGCCGGCCAAACAGTCGATTGAGCTGTCAGCTTGTCATGTCGCCGGCCCTTCACAATATCGAAGTCCAAGTTCCGGACAAGCAACTTTGACCGGCTTCGTATCGCCTGGCCTCATGGTGGTCGGGGCATCCTACGCGGGCTTGGGCGTGGCAGCATCCGTCCGTGATCTTGGCTACGGTCGCGCGATCACCTTGATATCGGATGAGAAGCACGCCCCATATCACCGGCCGCCTTTGTCGAAGGGGATTTTGTCCTCCAAGACCTCGGTGGATGAGCTTGTACTCAGAGGCGCTGATTTCTACGCTGAGAACGGCATCGACCTTCGCTTGGGCAAGCGTGTGACGCGCATCGACAGAGATGCCGGCTGCGTGGAGTTCTCTGACAACGAGACCCTGGCCTACGATCAACTTGTCCTTGCCTGCGGAGCGCGTGCCAGGCGGTTGGAGCATGTGCCAGAGAACATGAGGGGCGTTCTTTATCTGCGGGATCTCGACGACGCTATGACGCTCAAAGAGCGTCTCGCGTCGGCGAAGAAGGTGGTCATCGTCGGTGGTGGCTTCATTGGTCTTGAGGTCGCCTCGGCGGCGAGCGTGTCGGGGAAGGCGGTGACGATCCTTGAGGCTGGATCGAGACTGCTGGAGAGAGCAGTCGCACCTGCGATCTCGACGTTCCTCCTTCAAAAGCATCGCGCGCATGGTGTCTCGGTCAGGCTCGGCACGAAGGTGGCTGGGCTGCGCGGCGAAGGCGGCGAGGTCGCGGGGGTCGTAACGAACGATGGCGTGAACCTCGAGTGCGACCTTCTGGTCGCCGGCATCGGCGCGGTCCCCAACACCGAATTAGCGGCAGCTGCGGGACTGGATGTCGCCGACGGCATCGTGGTCGACGAGTTCGGAAGGACAAGCGACCCAAGGGTGTTCGCGGTCGGCGATTGTTGTCGGCATTACAACGGCTTCCTTAAACGACACTTACGTATCGAGTCGGTTCAGAATGCGACGGATCAGGCTCGATGCGTCGCCTCGACGATCGCGGGGAAGGAGGAACCCCACTTCGCGGTCCCACGTTTTTGGTCCAACCAGTACGATCTGAAACTTCAGATCGTCGGCATCCCATCCCGTCGCGACTTGGACGTCGTCCGCGGAGATCCGGCATCTGAACGCTTCTCGATATTCTCGTTCGACGCGGACCGCTTGACGGCCGTCGACAGCATCAGCCGATCCACCGACCACGTTTGTGGTCGACTTCTCATCCAGGCCAACCGGCATCCGACACCCGCCCAGGTCGAAGATTTGACGTTCGATCTAAGGAGTCTTCTCTAAGGCCTACTCTGAGCTGGTCGGCGAGAAATAAGATGCCGCACATCATCGTCGAATACTCTTTGGACTGCATTGAACAGGCAGTCATACCCAGACTCATGTCGGACTTGCACGAAGCCGCTGTGGCGACTGGTGTTATGAGATCAGAAGACGTGAAAATCCGCCTTGTCACGTGCCGCGACTACCTCGTGGGCGGTAAAGCAACGAGCTTCTGCCATCTGACGGTCCGCTTGCTCGCGGGAAGGCAGTCGGACCAGAAGGAGCATTTGAGCAATACGCTGAGGAGTATCCTTGTGACGTCCCTTCCGGCGGTCGGCCACATCAGCGTCGAATGCCGTGACATGGATCCTGTGGCCTACAAGAAGAGGGTTCTCGACGATGGGTGAAGCTCGCCGCTATCGGTCGGGCTGACGCCGCTTCGAGAAATGATTGTCACTCGCGGCCGTCCCGGCGCGAGAAGCAAAAGCGTCTCCTCGGAAGAGCGATCGCGTAAACGCCGCTTGTCCTACCTCTTTGTATTCTCGCCAACCACTACCAAGGTCGCGCGTGAGAAGACCCGCCGGCCATCTTACAGGCGTCGAGAAAACGGTCGATATAAACGACATGAATGATATCGTTCGTAGGCAGCTTTACGTCAACGACGCTATAGAGACGTCCATAGATGAACATCATCAAGACAGTACTGCAACGTCGGGCTTGCATGACCGTCTCCCTTGCATGGCGGCTCGGCATGCTCAGGATCGGGTTGGCGGCCACGATCGAAACCTTGGGCTCAATCTTGACATTGATCGAACATATGTTCGATAAACGACCGCCCTTCGTCTTTCTCCCTCAGCCTGGGACTAGCCTGCCTAATGATGAGCCAAGAGCAAAACGACCTTATTACCAAAGTGGGGCCAGCGACTCCATGCGGCAATCTCATGCGCATGTATTGGCAACCGGCGGCGTTGGTAGACGAATTGACCGGCTCCCGCCCGATGACGAAGGTACGGCTGCTCAATCAGGATTTCGTCTTATTCAAGGACGAGAGCGGGCGATACGGCATGTTGGACAAGGATTGTTCCCATCGAGGCGCAGACCTGTCCTTCGGACGGCTTGAGGACGGCGGCCTACGTTGCGCCTTCCATGGCTGGCTCTTCGATACGGATGGCAACTGCCTGGAAACCCCTGCCGAGCCGGCAGGTAGTCGCCTTTGCACGAAGATCAAGCAGCGCGCCTACCCTCTGGTGGAGCGTAATGGCATCCTCTGGTGCTACCTCGGCGAAGGTGAACCGCCAGCCTTCCCGGATATCGACTGCTTCGTCGCCCCGTCCGAGTACACGTTCGCATTCAAGGGATTGATCGAGTGCAACTGGCTCCAGGCGATGGAAGTCGGCATCGATCCCGCGCACGCGTCGTTCCTTCACCGCTTCTTCGAGGATGAAGACGTAACGACCTCTTATGGGAAGCAGTTCCGCGGCGCCTCTGCGGGAAGTGATCTTCCTATGACGAAGATCCTTCGCGAATATGACCGACCCATCATCAACGTGGAGCGGACCGAATTCGGGATGCGGTTGATAGCTCTGCGCGAAATCGACGATCAGCGGACCCACGTGCGTGTCACGAACCAACTATTTCCGCATGGTTTCGTCATTCCCATGGATCGGGAAATGACCATCACGCAGTGGCACGTGCCGGTCAACGATACATCGTGTTACTGGTACGCAATCTTCACGAGTTATACGAAGCCGGTCGACAAGGTTAAGATGCGAGAGCAGCGTCTCAAGCTGTATCAGCTGCCGGAATACCAATCGCGACGCAATAAAGCCAACGACTATGGCTTCGATCCCACCGAGCAGGCGTCTGAGACTTACACTGGGATGGGGCTAGACATCAACGTCCATGACCAATGGGCCGTCGAATCCATGGGTCCGATCCAGGACAGGACCCGCGAGCACCTCGGCCAATCAGATAAGGGCATTGTGCTTTACCGCCGGATTTTACGCGAGCAGATGGAAAAGGTGGCGAACGGCGATAAGGCTTTGCTGGTTATCGACGACAAGCTCGCCAAAAGCATCCAAGGACCCGCTACGATGGACGGCATAGGCCCGACACGCGGCTGGGAGACCTATTGGATGGAGGTTGATGTCCGTAGGCGCCGAGGAGCGCCCTGGGCCGCCGCTGTTCCCACGGAAGACGCGAAGATGGCCAAGCTTCTGGGTGTCGCCGCTGAGTAGGACAACTATAGACGCTGTTTAGGAAGCGCACGTGACGTTTGTAGAAGCAAACCAGCTGTGGTCCAAGGATCAGCTTGACGCAGCTGAACGCGTGAGATCATCGGTCGAACGGGGAGACATCGAAGTCATTCGTTTCGCCTTCCCTGACCAGCACGGCATCTTGCGCGGCAAGACCCTCGTGGCCAGCGAAGCCCTCGGCTGCTTGGAGGATGGCTGCTCTATAACCTCGACTTTGCTCGCCAAGGATACATCGCACCGCACCGTGTTCCCAGTATTCTCGCCAGGCGGCGGGCTCGGAATACCCGAGCTGCAGGGTGGGGCCGATTTGATGATGGTCCCGGATCCAACCACGTTCAAGCTCTTGCCCTGGGCGGCGAAGACCGGTTGGTTGCTTTGCGACTTGTATCTGCCGAACGGTCAGCCGGTTCCTTTCGCCAGCCGCAACATCATGCGGACGGCCCTCCGAAAGCTTCAGGCGCAGGGTTACGACTTCATAGCCGGCCTGGAGGTCGAGTGCCACATCTTCCGGCTCGAAGACAGGAAGATGCAACTCGCCGATTCGGGCCAGCCCGGCGAGCCTCCGCAAGTAAGCTTGCTATCGCACGGCTACCAGTATTTGACCGAGCAAAGATACGACGAGATGGAGCCCATCTTCGAGATCATTCGTCGGCATTTACTCGCTCTGGAGATGCCGCTGCATTCCATAGAGATCGAGTATGGTCCAAGTCAATTCGAGTTCACTTTCCGTCCGCTGGAAGGATTGAACGCAGCGGATCTTATGGTCCTGTTCAGGGCATCGCTGAAGCAAATCTGCGCGCGTCACGGGTACCATGTAACGTTCATGTGCCGACCGCGCATCCCGAACGTCATGTCATCGGGATGGCATCTACACCAATCTATTGTGTCAAGACCATCGGGGAAAAACGCCTTTTCTTCGGATGCGAGCGATGCTGTTCTCTCGACCTTCGGCAAACATTATCTCGCCGGGCTTCTCTGCCACGCACGTGCGTTCGCTGTGTTCACCACACCCACTCTGAACGGATACAAACGCTATCGTCCCTACTCTCTCGCTCCCGATCGGGCTAGCTGGGGATGCGACAATAGGGGCGCCATGTTGAGGGTGTTAGGTAAACCCGGAAGCCCCGCGACGCGGATCGAGAACCGTGTGGGCGAACCCGCTGCCAATCCCTACCTCTACATGGCTTCGCAAATCTACGCCGGTCTGGATGGTGTGGAGCGCGGCCTTGAACCGTGCCCGTCGTCGGACACGCCTTACGAGACCACAGCTGACATGCTTCCACGATCTCTTCTCGAAGCCGTCATCGAGTTGGAGCGGGACGAGTTTGCGAGAAGAAGCTTCTCCGAAGATTTCATCGATTACTATACGTTCATAAAGAAGGCAGAGATTTCAAGATTTCAGATGGAAGTCACAGAATGGGAACATAAAGAGTATTTCAACACCTTCTAACTGTCTGAATTCATCGACTCAATATTTGTGTGCAATAAAATCATGAAGTGCTCTGAGATCCTTGGTATGTCGGCAACAGACTTAAACCTCTGAGGAAAGTATGGCAACGATCGTAGCTTTACATGGCGCTTGGCATTGGGGCACATGCTTCCAAAAAGTCGCCACGGAATTGCAGTTGAAGGGACATCAGGTATTCATGCCAGATCTTGCCACGCATGGATTCGATGTAACAAGCGCGAGCGACGTGGAAGACATGGCTCGTTACACTGCTTCTGCTCGGCGTATCATCGAAGAATCATCGGGAGAAATCGTCTTACTCGCTCACAGCATGGGTGGAGCCAGCGCCACATATCTGGCAGAGCAATACTCCGCAAAAATCAGATCGGTCATTTATTTAACGGCTTGGCTGACCCCCAATGGCAGATCGCCGAACGATTATATCATGTCGAAAGGATATCAAGAGAATAGTTCAGCTGCAGAAATCCTGCGGATCCTTGTACCAGATCGGGATGGAGTCCGGCTGGAGCTTGGACGTGCCGATCTACTGAAAATCGCGTTCTATCACGATTGTAGTGACCATGACGTGGCCGTCGCAAGCAGAAATATAGTCCAGATCAGTCCTTATGCTCCTTTCATCACGCCCACGAAGACCACAGGCCACGCCTATGGCAGTGTCCGAAAAAGCTACATCGAGTGCCTTCAAGACCGTGCCATACCCATCGATATACAACGTCAAATGCAGTCCGACTTCGGTGAGATCGAGGTCGTGAGCATGGATACGAGCCATTCTCCCTTCCTTTCGGCACCGGCGGAGTTAGCCGATATTATTGCGACACTCATCTAAGCGCCCGGCCCCGGCTCCGAAGCGCCGACGCATGCTGCTTCGCGCGGCTGACCCTGGTCGGTCGCGACGTTCTCGGCCGTCTCCGGCATCAGGTCGGTGCCGCACGCCGCATGCATCATCGGATTGACGAAGCGCCAGCCGATCGTCGTGTCGACAATCTCCGCGTTGCGGGAAAGCCGTCTTCGCCTTGCCCATGACGAAGGGCGCGCGGCTCATGATTCTCGACACCTCCCGCCACGATGGAATCGCCGTCACCCACCTTGATCGCGCGCGCGGCGCTGCCGACCGCATCGAGCCCGGAGCCGCAGAGGCGGTTGATTGTCGATCCCGAGACCGCCTTCCTGAGACTGGCGAGCAAAGACGCCATATGCGCCACGTTGAGATTGTCCTCGCCGGCCTGGTTGGCGCAGCCGAGGATGACGCGTCCCGATCGATCGCGGGATTGCGCGCTTCAAGCGCCGCCAGAGGGATCGCTGCCAGATCGTCGGTGCGAATGGACGACAGCGCGCCGGCATAGCGGCCGACCGGCGTGCGCACGGCGTCGCAGATGAAGGCGTCCGTCATGTCTGTCCTCCCTCGTCGCGCTCCCGCAGGATCGCCTTGGCTTCCGCGAAGGCGGTATTGGCCGCCGGCACGCCCGCGTAGATCGCGGTCTGCATCAGCGTTTCCTTCAACTCCTCGCGCGTGAAGCCGTCCTGCTCGAGACCCGACCGGACATGCAGTTTGAACTCCTCCCATCGGCCGAGCGCGGCGGTGATGGCGAGGACGAGGAGCCGGCGTGTGCGGTGATCGAGGCCCGGGCGACCCCAGATCTCGTTCCAGGCGATGCGCGTGATCATCGCCTGGTAGTCGGCGTCGAACGCTGTCCGGGCGGCGAGAGACCGGTCGACCCAAGCGTCACCGAGCACCGCGCGGCGCTGGCGCAGTCCGGCGGCGAACAGCGTGTCCCGCGCGGTCGCGACGCCTTCGCCATGACCATCGCCCTCGCCGGCGACAAGGAAGGCGCGGAGCGCGGCGACGAAGCGGTCGGGGACCTCCAGACACGCGAGATGGGCGGCATCGAGGATTGCGTGTTGCGCGCCTGGTATGCCCGCGACGATCGCGTCGCCGTGCCCCGCGTAAGGTGTGGAAACGTCGGCCCCGCCCGCGATGACGAGGCACGGCACGCGGATCGCGCCGAGGCGGTCCTTCAGCGCCATGTCGCGGATGGCGGCCGCGCATCGGGCGTAGCCGTTCGGGCTCATTGCCAGAAGACCAGTCCGTACGCTCCCGACGATCTCGGGATGGGCACCGCGAAAGCGCTCCGAGAAGAACCGCGCCAGCGTCGGCTCGGCGATCGCCGCCATTCCGCCATGACGGATCGCTTCGATCCGCGCCGCCCACGCGTCGCGGTCCATCTGCGCGGAGGTGCAGGCCGGCACGAGCGCGGTGACGCGCTCTGGGGCCAGCAAAGCCAACGTCATCGCGACCATGCCGCCGAGCGATACGCCGCAGATCGCCGCGCGCTGGATCTCCGCCGCGTCCATGACCGTGAGGACGTCGCGGGCCAGGACCTCGAGCGTGGCGTCCTCTGTGGATTCATCCGAAGCCCCGTGGCCTCGGCAATCGATGCGCAGCAGCCGGAAGTCTCGCAGCAATCCGGGAAGGGCGCGGTCCCAAAGCGTCATGTCCGTGCCAATGGAGTTGAGCAGGACGAGGACTTGCTTGTCGGTCTCCCCGTCGAGCCGCCAGTAGAGCCGCAGGCCGTCGTGGCGGGTGAACGGCATTAGCGGGCTCTTTCGCGGTGGGCGAGTGTGCGGCGGACGAGATCGACCGCCATGGCTGGGTCCTCGCCCACTTCGGCGCGGCGAAGGTTCGCGAGCATTGTATCGGGGCGCACCTCTAGCTCCTCGAGGACCGGCAGCATCGCCGCCACGGCGCCGTGCGCGAGGCAGAACAAATCGACGAGGACGGGTGCTTCCGCCTGCCAGCCGCCGAGGCCGCGCTCGTGCTCCTGCGGCAGACCGGAGAGGAGGGTCGCGGCGAGGCCCGGCGAACGCAGGGCGGCGGACAGCGTCACCTGGCAGCCGGTGGGATTGCGCTTATGGGCCATGGCCGAGGATCCGCCGCGACCGGAGTCTTGCGGCTCGAAGGCTTCGGCAACGCCGGTCTGAGCGAGCAGCGCGATGTCGCGCGCGATCTTGCCGAGGGTGCCGGTCAGGATGGCCAAGGCCGCGCCCAGCCCAGCGAACGCGCCCCGCCGCGCCTGCCACGGCAGCGCCGGCTCGCTGAGATCCAGCGCCGCTGCCAGGCGCGCGCTGACGGCGAAGGCCTTGTCACCGAGATCGGACAACGTTCCCGTCGCGCCGCCGAACTGCAGCACCAGCGCCCCGTCCGCCTCGCGGGCGAGCCGGGCCAGCGCGTCGTCGACGCCGATGAGCCATTGCGCCGTCTTGAGGCCGAAGGTGATCGGCAACGCGTCCTGGAGCAGCGTGCGTCCGATCGCGGGCGTCTCGGCGTAGGTCCGCGTCAGACCGGCAAGAGCCTCGTACAGGCGCGTCGCGTCGCGCTGGATCACGCCGGCGGCATTTTTGGCGAGCAGCACCAGCGCGGTGTCGGCGACGTCCTGGCTCGTGCCGCCGCGGTGGACCGCGGCCGCCGCACCAGGATCGTGCGCCGCGACGCGTTCGCGAAGCATCCGCACCACCGGAATGGCCAGGGTGCCGGCATGGGCGGCCCCCTGCGCCACGCGCGCGACATCAAGGGGCGCGCGGCAGCACCGCACGATGATCTCCGCCGCTTTCGGATCGATGAGGTTTTCGGCGGCCGCCGCGCGGGCGAGTTCCGTCTCGAAGCGGAGCACGGCACCAAGCAGGGCCTCATCGCCGAAAATGTCGAGCATCTCGGGCGTGGTCGCTTGCATCGCGCGGATCAGGGACGTCATGCGGTGTCCCGATCAGATGTCGAAGAACACGGTCTCGCCCGCACCTTGCAGCACGATGTCGAAGCGCCAGTGTTCGCCCTGTCGCGCGGCGACGAGCGTCCCACGGCGATCGGGCGGCACCAGCGACAGCACGGGATCGTCGGCGTTCTCCGGCGCATCCGCGAAATAGAGCCGCGTCACCAGACGCTTGATCAACCCGCGGCCCTGCACGCCAACCGCGATGTGGGGCGCGAAGCGTTGCTTGCCGTCGGCAACCACGCCGGGGCGGATGGTGCGGAACCGGAAGCCGCCGTCCTCCGCCGTCGCCGCTCGACCGAAACCGGTGAAGCTGGCCTGGTTGCCGACCCGCCGCGCGCCGATGACGTAGCGCCCCTCGGCATCGGCTTGCCAGATCTCGATGAGGGCGTCCGGAACCGGCTGGCCCAGGCCATCGAACACGTGTCCCGTGATATCGATCACCTCGCCGGCGACCGTTCCCTTGTCGGTCGGCATGTTCATCCCGTAATGCCCGGCTGGAACAAGATCGTCGCGGGCGCCGATATCGAGGCCGCCGACGAGATCCGCTCCGCCGCGCCATGGCAGGGCGAAGTGGAAGAACGGTCCCGTGGTCTGCCACGGCGTCTGGCCAAAGAGCGTCGGCGTCTGGTTGTCGAAGCGCATGGATCCTCCCATCTCACCGCTCCATCGGCGTCGCGTCGCGGCCGCGCAGCACGATGTCGAAGCGATAGCCGAGCGCCCAGTTCGGCTCCGTCAGATCGATGTCGAAGGTGGCGACGAGACGCTGGCGGAACGGCATGGGGACGGCGTTGGCGATTGGATCGATGTCGATCAGCGGATCGTCGGGAAAATAGAGCTGGGTCACGAGCCGCGTCGCGAAGGCCGGCCCGAGCAGCGAGAGGTGGATGTGCGCCGGGCGCCAGGCGTTGCGATGATTGCCCCAGGGGTAGGCGCCGGGCCGGACGGTGACGAAGCGATAGTCGCCGGCGGCGTCGGTGATGACGTGGCCGACGCCCGTGAAGTTCGGATCGATCGGCGCGTCCCACTGATCCTTCTTGTGGATGTAGCGGCCGGCGGCATTGGCCTGCCAGATCTCGATCATCGTATCGGGAACGGGACGCCTGTCCTCGTCGAGCACGCGACCGCGGACGATGATGCGCTGACCGAGCGGGGCGCCGGCGTGCTGGGCGGTGAGATCGGCGTTCGCCGGCCCCATGAGGTCGAGCCAACGGGAGGGGCCCACCCGTTCCGTGAGCGTCTGCCGCATACGCACGAGAGGCAGGGCGGGCGAGCGCAGCCGGGTGGCGCGGTAGTCGGTATGGAGGGACGGCGGCTGGCCGACATCCTCGCGGCGAAACACCAATGCGTTCATGGCAGGGCCACCTTAAAATCGGCTTCAGTCTGGGAGCGGACGAGATCGAGATCGACGCCCGGCGCGAGCTCCCTCAGGGCAAGGCCGCCGCCGGCGCGGTCGATGTCGAAGACGCAGAGATCGGTGATGCTCATGTCGACGCAGGCCGTTCCGGCCAGGGGCAGCGTGCAGCGCTTCAGCACCTTGGATCGGCCGGCCTTGTTGGCGTCGTCCATGATGACGATCACGCGCTTCACGCCGGCGGCCAGGTCCATGGCTCCGCCCATGCCCTTCACCATCTTGCCCGGGATGGTCCAGTTCGCGATGTCGCCGGTCTGGGGGACCTCCATGGCGCCTAGCACGGCGAGATCGATGTGGCCGCCGCGGATCATCGCGAAACTGGCGGCGCTGTCGAAGAAGCTCGACGTCGGCAGCTGGGTGATGGTCTGCTTGCCCGCGTTGACGAGGTCGGCGTCCTCTTCGCCCTCGTAGGGAAAGGGTCCCATTCCGAGCATGCCGTTCTCGCTCCGCAACGTCACGTCGACGCCGTCCGGCACGTAGTTGGCGACGAGCGTCGGGATGCCGATCTCGAGCTTGAGGTGAAAGCCGTCGCGCAGCTCGGCGGCGGCGCGCCGCCATCTCGTCCCTGTTGCAAGGCAACAGGCGGTCCCCGGCATCAAACGGTCTCTGCCCTGGGCGGGCGCGTGGTGGGCTTCTCGATCCGCTTCTCGTATCCGTGTCCGAGGATGACGCGGTCGGCATAAATCGCCGGCATATGGATCGCGTCGGGATCGAGGGCGCCGCGCTCGACCACCTCCTCGACCTCGACGGTCGTCACCTTGGCGGCAGTCGCCTTCACCGGGTTGAAGTTCCGCGCGGTCTTCCGATAAATCAAGTTGCCGACGGGATGATCGCCAGATCCGGCCCTCAGCCATCGCTGCCGCAGATAATGTTCGCCCTCGAACTCCTCGGTCGACTTGCTCTCCGCGACCACCGTGCCGACGCCCGTCTTGGTGTAGAAGGCCGGGATGCCGGCACCCCCCGCGCGAATCCGCTCGTCGAGCGTGCCCGGAGAGTTCCAGTTCAAGCTCCCGGTCACCGGCGAGGTAGAGCTTCTCGAAGAAAGCGTTGTCCGCGACGTAGGACGAAATCATCTTCCTGATCTGGCCTTTGGCGAGGAGCATCCACAGACCGAAGCCTTCGGCGCCGCATTTGTTGGAGATTACCGTTAGATCCTTGACGCCGACCGCCTTGAGCGCGGGGATCAGCATCTCGGGATTGCCCGACAGACCAAAGCCGCCGGACATGATCGTTACTCCAGTGAAGGTGACGCCCTCGAGCGCCGCGCGAGCGTCAGGGAAGATCTTGTCCTTCATCGTACACCGTCCATCGGCAAGCCGACGTAATTCTCGGCGAACGCCGTCTGCGCGGCACGCGAGTCCTTGAGATAGGCGAGCTCGGCGATCTGCATGCGACGGTCGAAACCGCTGGCGGCCGGGAAACGGTGGGTGACGCCGGTAAACCACCAGGAGAAGCGCTCCGCCTTCCACACCCGCGCCAGCGCTTTCGCCGAATAGCCGTCCATGGCGTGGGTCGAGCCTTCGCGGTAGAACGCTGAAAGCGCATCGAACAGCATGATCACATCGGACACGGCGAGGTTCATGCCCTTGGCACCGGTCGGAGGGACGATATGCGCGGCATCCCCGGTCAGGAACAGCCGGCCGAAGCGCATCGGCTCCGTCACCGAGCTTCGGAGCGGGGCGATCGTCTTCTCGAAGGAGGAGCCGCGCACGACGTTGGCGGCCGTGTCCGTGCCGAGCCGCACGCAGAGTTCGTCCCAGAAGCGTTCGTCCGGCCAGTTCTCGACGCGATCGTCGATGTCGCACTGCAGGTAATACCGGCTGCGGGTCGGCGACCGCATGCTGGCAAGGGCGAAACCGTTTTGGTGGTTGGCGTAGATGAGCTCGTGGTCGCATGGCGCCTGATCCGTGAGGATACCGAGCCAGCCGAACGGATAGACGCGCTCGAAGGTCTGAAGCGCCTCTTTGGGAATCGATGCGCGGCTGACGCCGTGGAACCCGTCGCAGCCGGCAATGTAGTCGCAAGCGATGTGGTGCTCGCCGGCCTCGTCGGCCCATGTGACGGAAGGCTTGTCGGACGCGATCCCTTGAAGCGCCACCGCGCCGGCATTGAACACGATGCGTGGCCCGTCGTCCTCGGCGGCCTCGAAGAGGTCGTGCATGACCTCCTGCTGGCCGTAGACCATCACGGTGGCACCGCCGGTGAGCGTCTTCATATCGATGCGAAATCGCTCGCCATCGGCGCTGAGGCTCGTGCCGCTGTGCACGAGGCCCTCGCGGTGCATGCGACCGGCGAGCCCGAGGGACTCCATGAGGGCCACCGTGTTGCGCTCGAGCACGCCGGCGCGGACGCGGGCCTCGACGTAGGCGCGATCCTTGCGCTCGAGGACGATGCACTCGATTCCGGCACGATGAAGAAGATGGCCGAGGAACATCCCGGCCGGCCCGGCGCCTACGATCGCGACTTGCGTTCGCATGTTCTCCCCACAGCGTCCCTGACGTAAGGCGTACGGGTTGAGCTTAGGGCCGATGGATCATATGTCCCATGGACGAATTCGTAAGATTCATGGACTTTCCGATCCGAGACTCCCGCTGTCGATCTCCGAAAGTCGGGAACGTTGCCGATACGCCATCGGCTGTGCCGAGCTTCTTCCTATACGGAGAGCCTCCCAGACCGGTTGACGATCGCTTCCTCCATGTCGAGGACCTCGATGATCGCAGTCGACCGAGCGATTGGACGATCCGTCCGCACCGTCACGCCAATCTCCATCACGTCTTCCACATGACGGGCGGCCAAGGCGTTGTGCAGATCGACGAAACCTTTGTTCCATTCGTAGCGCCACAGCTCCTCATCATTCCGGCGATGCTCATCCACGGCTTCCGCTATCATCCCGAAGCCAAGGGCCAAGTCCTGACGCTTTCGGAAAGCTACCTTTCGGCATTGCTGGCGCGCGGCCCCGAACTCGAGCCGCTCATGAGCGATTTCGCCTGCGTTCCACCGGGCGACGGCACTTCCTTCGCGCTCGATCTCGGACGGCTCGGCGCGGAACTCAGCTGGCGGGCCCTCGGTCACGAAGGTGCCGTGGAGGGACGGCTCTTGGCGATCCTCGTCGATGTGCTCCGTTCCGTCCGCCCAAGCCTATCGAGCGGCAGTGCGCTCGGCCCGGAGGCCATCCTCGTCGCGCGTTTTCGCAGGATCGTGGAGAGACGATTCCGCGAGACGCTCGCCATGGACGACTATGCGCGATCCCTTGACGTTACCGTGTCGCGCCTGCGCAAGGCGTGCCGCACGACGCTGACATCGCCGCAGCGGATCGTACAGAGTCGGATCGTGCTCGAAGCGAAACGGCTCCTGCTCTATTCCGCGATGACGGTCGCCGAGGTCAGCTACTCCGTCGGCTTCTCCGATCCCGCCTATTTCTCGCGCGTCTTCAGCAAGTGGGTCGGCGAGGCGCCCTCGAACTTCAGGGCAAGCCACAAGTCGAACGTGCCGGCGCCGTCGGCAAAATTTTCATAAAGATGGCCGGCAGCCGATTGCTCGCTTCAGAAGCCGCGATCCCGTAGCTTGAGGGATGGCGAGCGAAAGCGCTTCAAATGAGGAACTTCTCGAAGAATGCGGCAAGCTCGCCATGGGCGTCGAGTGGAAGGACGTTCGCCACGTACTGGTCCGGCCGCACCACCACAACGCAGCCTTCGGACCGGTCGATACCCCTCATGTCAAAAACGTCCTGGCGACTCTTCAGGTCGGGGCAGAACATCTTCTCATAGTCCCGAAGCCCGAGACGGCCTTTCTGGGGCATGAGGAAGGGAGGCATCGCCTCAAGCGAGAGCTCCAGACGATCCTGCTGGAAGACCGCGCGGACATCGAAAACGGAATCGATGTCCGCACCCGGGCGCGTAAAGCGCCTGACTGGAGATCGGGAGTCTTCCGCGAGAAATGCACACAGCCTTTTCAGTGCTGAGGAGGGCCCGATGGGGTCTTCGGCGGCGGCAAAAGCGAAGAGACGCCAGCGTCCGTCCGCCTTGATGGTGTGGCCCAAATGAACCGGCTTTGCATCCGCCAACCGGATGACGGGCGCGGAATGGAACCGCATGCCAAGGGGAAACCCTCGCGCAAGATGCTGGTGCGCTGAGCCGCCGATGAGGATGGAAGGAGAATACCGGGTTTCCGTGCCCGCCGTGAAACGTTGCTGCTTGACGAAATAAGTCTGGAATTCTGCGGGATCGATTCCCTCGCTTCTTGGATCGGCCGGATCCTTCGGCGGCGCGCTGAACATCTTGGCGAACTCGCGATCGAAATCGATGAGTTCCTTCGCGACGGCATGACGCTCGCTCGAGTAACTATGGAGGATTTCCGGGGAAGAGCATCCGCTGATGACCGAGGCCAGCTTCCAACCCAGGTTGAAGCCGTCCTGCATGGAGACATTCATGCCTTGTCCGGCTTTGGGACTGTGGGTATGGCAGGCGTCCCCGGCGATGAACACGCGCGGCAGCGGGTCTGACGCGTTCTGATCCTGGCCATGCCGCGCCGGCAGGTCGTCAAACGTGTCGCACATCCTCTGGCCGATCTCGTAGACCGACCACCAGGCGATCTCCTTCACCTCGAGCTGATACGGGTGCAGAATGCGGCGCGCGCGGGCGACGAGATCGTCGGACGTTATGTTCTTAGTCGAGACCCTCTCGTCGTCGCCGAGCTTGTCTAGTTCGATGTAAAGGCGACGAGATAGCCGCCTTCCCGCGGGATGATCAGAACGCTGCCGTCATGAGCGGAATGGATCGCCGCTTTGATCCGGATGTCGGGGAAGTCAGTGACGGCCAGGACATCCATGACGCCCCAGGCCTGGTTAGCGGAGTCACCGTACAGCGCACGCCCAAGGCACTTGCGCACCATGCTGCGCGCCCCATCGCAGCCGACGACGAAACGTGCTTTGACGGTTTCCACCTGCCCTTCGTACGTGGGGTCAAGCCGTTCGAAGCGGGCAGTTACCGGATGCGACGAGACATCGCCACCGGAGGCCTGCCGATCGATGTCTAAATCGAGCAAACGGCGTGAATAGTCCGGCCAGCTGCGACGGAGAGTTGCGCATGACGTCGAGATAAAAATCATGCAGGCGTGCTTGATTGAGGATCACGTGCGGAAATTCCGACAACCGTCTTCTGTATCCTGGATCCGCCCATTGCGGATGATTTCCGCGCGTTGAACCCCGCCCGGCTTCCAGAAAGAGGTCTCGTTGACCCAATAGGCCTCTTTGAGCACTCGTTCACTGAACCCGAACGTCTCGAACATCTCCATCGTGCGGCACGCGATCCCGTCGGCTTGGCCGAGCAGCAGCGGGCCTGGCTTCTGTTCGGTGATCCGCGTCACGATGTTCGGAAAAACGGCGAGCGATGCCGCCAGCGTCAAACCGGCCGGCCCGCAGCCCACGATCAAGACGTCGACCTCGGCGGGGCGGCTGCCCGCGCGCTCCCGCGCGCCAGAGGTATCGGCCGGCTCGGCGATATCCGGGTTGCCGGGTCTGAAGCCATTGAGATGGAATTGCATATCGTCCCGCCGCTGGAAGGATCAGATCGATTGACGCATTCTTGAGACATCCAGGCCTCGAGCACCTCTCGATGACCTGCTTCTTCCAAAGGTCGTCGGTACGCTCAAGATCTGAGGGACGCTAAGCTTGCCGTTCGATCGTGAGTTGGCACGACGTCCTTACTCATCGATCAAAATGGTATTTCGCCAAATTGGATCACCTGAATCTGGTAGCGCACATGCAATTCGGCATCAACCTCGCCGCGGACGGCCTGAAGAACGAAATCCGCCCCCTGGAGCCGGCCACGACGTCGATCCATGTCCGCACATCAGGACCATGTCTCACCCAGTGGCTTGTCCGGCCTCGGCGGCAGTCACGGCGGTCTTCTTTCTTTATGAAGACTGGTTAAAAATCTTTCGGATGGCCGCATACCAGTTTCATTCCTCCTTGCTTCAAACGAGAGCGACCATCGACCGAGAAGCCCATCTTATGGGCTTGGCTCCTCTGTCCAAATGAAATAAGTTCGAACGAACGTTCGATAGTCGAACAGATTAGACGCGCAAGGTTTGACTTGATGAGGTTGTTGATCTTCGCCTGCTTTTTCGCGGTGTCCCCGCTTATCATTGACAGGGCGTTTGCGGAGGACGTGAAGATCGGCGTCATCGGCACCTTCTCGGGTCCTTACGCCGTGTTCGGCAAGAACTTCAAAATGGGGGTCGAGGCCTGGGTCGCCGAACACGGCAACAAGGTCGGCCAGGATACGGTCACCTTCGTCTACCGCGACGAAGAGGGTCCCGATCCGGCGAAAGCCCGCGCGCTCGCCCAGGAGCTGATCGTCAAGGATCATGTGGAGTACCTCGCGGGCGTCTATTTCACGCCGGACGCGATGGCCATCCTGCCGCTCCTCGTGCCGACGGATACGCCGCTGATCGTGTGGAATGCCGCGACATCCTCCATCACGCAGAAGAGCCCGCTGGTCGTGCGCACCTCGTTCACGATGTGGCAGAACGCCGTGCCGGCTGCCGAGGCGGCGGCGGCCTCCGGCTCGAAGAAGGTGGCGATCCTGGTCAGCGACTACGGTCCAGGGCTCGATGCGGAGGCGGCGTTCCGCAAGACCTTCGAGGCCAAAGGCGGCAGCGTGGTCGCCGCGATCCGCATCCCGCTCGCGACCCGGGATTTCGCGCCGATTATGCAAAAGGTCACCGATGCCGGCGCCGACACCATCTTCGTGTTCCTGCCGTCGGGGCCGCCCGTGCTCGCCTTCATCAAGGCCTATGATGGGGCGGGGCTCAGGAAGGCCGGTGTCAAGATCCTGTCGACGGGGGACATCGTCACCGAACCGGATCTGCCGGCCATCGGCGACGCCGCGCTCGGCGCGATGACCACCTATCACTACGCCGCCTCGCACGAGTCCGCGGAGAACAAGGCCTTCCTCGCCCAGATCGCCAAGGACGGCGATGATCCCCATGAGGTGACAATGGCCGCCGTCGCGGCCTATGACGGCGCCCACGTCCTCTACGACATGATCGCCGCCACCGGCGGCAAGCGGGATGGGCGGAAGGCGGTCGCCGCGGTGCTCGGCCGCTCGTGGATCAGCCCGAGGGGTCCCGTGCAGATCAACGCCAAGTCGCGCCACATCACGCAGAACGTCTACCTCCGCGAAGTTGTGCGCGTCGACGGCCGGCTCGAGAACAAGGAGATCAAGACCTTCGCCGCGCAGCCGGATTGGGGCTCCCCCCCCTGACCCGGCATCGGACCACAAGGGGTGTCCCCTTGGATGAAAGGACGATCGGCTTCAGCAACGGGCGGGTCTATACGTCCGCGCACGATCGCGGCGCGCATGACGCTATCGTCTTCCGCCACGGGCGCGTCGCCTGGGTCGGCGCCCGGGCCGACGCGCCGCAGTCCATCGATTGGATCGATCTGCAGGGGGGCACGGTCGTCCCCGGCCTGACCGACGCGCACGTACACCTCTACACGGTCGCCTACGGGCGCCTCCAGATCGATGCCGGCGGGGCCACCTCGATCGACGATCTTCTCGAGACGTTGCGGAGGCGGGCGGCGGCGCCCGGCGGCTGGCTCGTCGCGGCCAATTACGACGAGGGCCGGTTGTGCGAGGGCCGGCACCCGACCCGCGCCGAACTCGACGCCGCCTTGCCGGACCTGCCGGTCGTGCTGCGACGCTTCTGCGGCCACGTGGCCGTGCTCAATTCCGCCGCTCTGCGGCGCGTCGACGTCGACGAGGCGGTGGCCGACCCGTCCGCCGGGATGTTCGGTCGCGACGCCGGCGGACGGCTCGACGGAGCGGCGTTCGAGGCTGCCGCGGAGCTCATCTTCCGGCGCATGCCGGCGCCGAGCCAAGCCGCCGTTAGGGACGCGCTCCGCGGCGTCCTTGACGATTGCGTGCGCTTGGGGCTGACCGCGGCCGTCGAAGCCGCAGTCGGCTTCACCGACGGCTTCGATGAGGAGCACGCCGTCTGGCGCTCCCTGCGGGAAACCTCCCCGCGCCTGCCGCTCCGCCTCGGTTTCATGCACCAGCTGGGCGCGGCGGAGGCAGCCAGGCGCGGCCTGGTGCCGACGCTCGACGACGATTGGCAGTCCGCGACCTTAAAGTTCTTCGCCGACGGCATCGTCGGCGCGCGCACTGCGGCGGTCGGTCGGCCCTTCGCCGATACGGGAACGCACGGCCTCTTCATGACCTCCGAGGCCGAGCTGGAAGGGGAGATCGTCGCCGCCCATCGCGCCGGCTGGCAGATTGCGGTCCATGCGGTTGGGGATCGCGCGGTGTCGCGCGTCCTCGACGATTTCGCGCTAGCCGATCGCCTCGAGTCACGCTCCGATATGCGACACCGTTTAGAACATGTGTTCTGCCCGCCTGAGGGCTGCTTCGAGCGCATGCGAGCGCTGGGAGCGGCGGTTGTCATGCAGCCGAGTTTCCTCGTGAAGATGCATCGATCGATCCAGGCCGCCTTCGGCGCCGATGTCGGCGGCCACTATCCCGGGCGTTCCGCCCTAGCGGCCGACGTCGCCTACGCCGGCAGCTCCGACGCGCCCACGGGCATCCTATCGCCGTGGCACGGCATGGCGGCATCCATCGACCGGGGCGGTTCCGCCGGCGCCCCCATCGGACCTGGCGAAGCCTTGACGGCGCCCCAGGCGCTCGCCGCCTACACGAGGGGCGGGGCTTACGTCATGAAGCAGGAGACCTGGCGCGGCGGCCTCGAGCCCGGCATGGCCGCCGACGCGATCGTCCTCGACCGCGATCCGCTCCGCTCCACCACCGCCGCACTGCGCGACACGCGGGTGCTGCTCACCATGGTGCGCGGCGTCGTCCATCACGATGAGCTCCAGGGACACGCGGACATGCCGGCGAGCCGCACCGGATGAACGTGCTGATCGGCATCGGCGTGAATGGCGTCTCGTACGGAATGGTCCTGTTCATCATCTCGATCGGGCTGTCGATCATGATGGGGCTGATGCGGTTCGTGAACCTCGCGCACGGCACGTTCGCGATGGTCGGTGGCTATATTGCATCGGCGCTGCTGCACGGCGGCGTCGCCTTCGCCGTGGCGGTCGTCGCTGGGGTTGCCGGGACGGTGGTGCTGGCGCTGCCGCTCGAACGGCTGCTGTTCGCACGGTTGTACCGGCGCTCGGATACGCTGACACAGATCTTGATGACAATCGGGATCACCTTCGTCATCATCGGTGCCACGAACTATTGGCTGGGACCATCGATCCAGCCGATCCCGCTGCCTCCCTGGCTCAGCCGCTCCGTGGCGATCGGAACGCATCGCTTCGCGGTCGACCGCCTGCTCATCAGCGTGCTCGGCGTCGCCCTCGCGGGTGCGCTGTGGCTGCTGCTGGAGCGCAGCACGTTCGGCATGCTGCTGCGCGCCACCATTGACAACCCCGACATGGCGGAGGCGCTCGGCGTACGCACCACACGCATCTACGTCTCGACCTTCGCGGTATCGGCCGCGCTCAGCGCCTTTGGAGGGATCATGGGCGCCGAACTGCTGCCGATCGAACCCTACTACGGCCTGCGCTACATGGTGTTGTTCCTCGTCGTCGTCTCGATCGGCGGCGCCGGTTCGATCCTCGGGGCGCTGGTCGCCTCGCTCGCCCTTGGCATGGTCGCCACGATCGCCGCCTACGTCGCGCCATCCTACGGCGACTTCGTCCTCTACGCCTTCGTCGTGGTGCTGGTGTTCTGCGTGCCCAACGGCGTCTTCGGGCGCGCGCCGGCGTGACCGTCATCGCCGGTCGGCCGACACTCCTGTCACGAACGTGGTCCGGCCATCTGTCGGTTTTCCTCATCCTGCTGTGCGTCGGCGTCGCCGGGTTCACCCTCTACCACGACGAGCTCGCCTTCATGAGCCGGGTCTTCGCCACCGCGCTGCTGGTGCTGTCGCTCGATCTGGTGGTCGGCTACTGCGGGGTCGCCACCCTCGGCCAGGCCGCCCTCTACGGTGGGCCCGCCTACGTGGCGGGCGCGTTGGCGGTGAACGCCGGCCTCGACGATCCCATCGCAATGCTCGCCGTCGGCGGCCTCGCCGGCGCCGTGGCCGGCCTCGTCAGCGGGATGCTCATCGGACGATTCCGCGGCCTGCCCCAGCTCGTGCTGTCGATCGCGCTCGGCCAACTCGTAGAGGCCTTCGCCAACAAAGCGGTCTGGCTGACGGGCGGGACCGACGGGCTGTCCGGGATCACGCCGCGGCCGGTCTTCGGCCTCGTGCCTTTCGATATCTATGGGACGACCTGCTACGTCCTCTCCTTCTGCGTGCTCGCGCTCGCCTTCTTCGGCCTGCGCGCCTTCGTGAACTCGCCGTTCGGGCTGATCTGCCGCTGCATCCGCGACGACGAGTTGCGCGTGCGGATGATGGGCATCCAGGTCTATCCCCGGCTCGTCGCGACCTACGTCGTCTCGGGGCTGGTCGCGGGTCTCGGCGGCGCGCTGACCGCGATCGACGCCGGCGTGGTCAGCCTTGAGAGCGTCGGCTTCGAGCGGTCGGCGGAAGCCCTGGTGATGCTCGTCGTCGGCGGCGCGGGCCACCTCTGGGGCGCCCTGATCGGCTGCCTCGTGTTCCAACTGGCCGAGCATTATCTCGACGCGGGCAACCCGTTCCAGTGGATGATGATCGTCGGCGCCCTGCTGATCGCGGTCGTGATGTTCTTCCCCGGCGGCATCTGGAAGAGCGCGCTGACCCTCGCCGGACGCTTCGACAGGCGGCCGGTTTGACGCCGCTCCTCGAGGTCGTCGCGCTGTCGCGCGCCTTCGGCGCCTTCCGCGTGACCGACGATGTCAGCTTCAGCGTCGCGGCCGGCGAGCGGCTCGCCCTAATCGGCCCGAACGGCGCCGGCAAGACCACGCTCGTCGACCTGATCTCCGGCGTGCTCGCGCCGAGCGGCGGACGCCTCCACTTCGATGGCCGCGACATCACCCGCCTCGGCGTCGCCGACCGCGTCGGGCGCGGCATCGTGCGCACCTTCCAGACCTCGCGCGTGTTCCGCACGTTGAGCGTGCTCGGGAACGTCGAGGCGGCGACGCTGCGCCAGCAGGGCAGGTCGAAGGCGCTGTACCTTGGTGCCACGAGCCGCCGCTCCATTCGCGACACCGCCCTCCAGGTGCTCGAGTCGCTCGGCCTGGCCGACCTCAAGGACCGCGACGCCGCCGCGCTGGCCTACGGGGACCAGCGCCTGCTCGACCTGGCCATCGCGCTCGCGCTGCGGCCGCGCCTGCTTCTCCTCGACGAGCCGGCGGCGGGCGTGCCGCATGATCAGTCCGGCCGCATCCTCGAGGCGCTAGCGGGCCTGCGGTCCGACCTCGCGGTCCTGATGATCGACCACGACATGGACCTGGTGCACCGCTTTGCCGATCGCGTGTTGGTCCTGGCGCAGGGACGCCTGATCTTCCGCGGGCTGAGCGGCGACCTCGGCCGCGACGCGGAGGTCAGGCGGGTCTACCTCGGACAGAACGATGCCCGCAGCGCGTCTTGAAGTGCCCGCAGCGCGTCTCGAGGCCCGCGGGCTGACCGCCGGCTACGGTCCGACGACCGTCGTCGATCGCGTCGATCTCAGCGTCGCCTCGTGCGAGCGGCTCGTCATCCTCGGGCGCAACGGGGTCGGCAAGACGACCCTCCTCGCGAGCCTCATCGGCCTCGCCACCGTCCGCGCCGGCACGGTCCGCCTCGACGATATTGACATCACCGCGCTGGGCGCCAGCGCCCGGGCGCGCCTGGGAATGGGATATGTCCCGCAGACGCGGGACATCTTCCCGTCGTTAACGGTGGAAGAGAACCTGCGCGTCGGGCTTAAGTCGCGCGATCGCGGCGCCGTCGACGAGGCGTACGCCATGTTCCCGCGGCTCGCCGAGCGACGCCGCAACCTCGGGACTCAGCTTTCTGGCGGCGAGCAGCAGATGCTCAGCGTCGCCCGCGCGCTGCTCGGCCGTCCCACGCTGCTCCTGCTCGACGAGCCGCTGGAGGGCCTCGCGCCGGCGATCTGCGACGAATTGATGGCCACAATCACCCGCATGACGTCGGCGCGGACGATGACGATCGTCCTCGTAGAACAGCAGGTCGCACGCGCCGTTGCCGTCGCCGACCGCATCCTCATCCTGGAGCGGGGTCGCATCGCCTGGGAGGGCGGCCCGACGGCGTTCCAGGCGCAAACCGACATCGTCGACGCCCTGCTGGGCGTTGGCGTAGCCGCATCTTAAAGCAACGTCACCTCTTGCGGACTTGCTCCAACAATAAAAGCGCAGTGAGGACGGGCACTTCAGTGATCTGACGATGCGACCTGCCGTTTCACACCCATGACGAACGCGATGTCGCCAGCGCTAGGCGGCGACCTCAATGCACCGCGTGCCTCGGCGAGGGCATGGACGCCGATTGACGATGCGGACAGCGCAGGGATCCCAAGCCCATCGGCGCCGCAGATCGCCCGCGCAGGCAATTCACGGTGCCGCCCGGGACGAGTTCGCGCCGCGATTGTCATCGATCTTGATCAATCTACAGTCGACGCTGGGCGGCTTGGTCGGGACACCGTGCGCGCGATCGAGCTATCGCGTTTCAGGTCGCGGAAGGTTTGGGTCAGCATCCGCTCGGGAGATCCCGGATTGCGCGTTAGAGCCGATCCCGGTTATCTGTATCCAGCATGTCTGAAGCAGTTGGCGCAGTCTCTTGGGCTGACGGTTTTGATGGCTTTGCCGATGCTGTTCCAAAGGGCTTCGACGTTGCGTTCTGCGGACGTGCGGAGGACCGACTTGATCTTTGCGAAGAGGTTCTCGATCGGGTTGAGGTCGGGGCTGTAGGGCGGCAGGTAGAGAAGCTCGGCACCCGCCGCCTCGATGGCCTGGCGGACGCCGCTCACCTTGTGGCTTGCCAGATTGTCCATGATGACAATGTCGCCAGGGACGAGAGTTGGCGCCAACATCTGCTCGACGTAGGCCCGGAAGGTGTCGCCGTCGATCGGCCCGTCGAGGACATAGGGCGCTGTGATGCCATCGAGCCGGACCGCGGCGATAAGCGTCGTGGTCTTCCAATGGCCGTGCGGCACGGCGGCGATGAGCCTTTCGCCGCGCGGGGCGCGGCCATAGGCCCGCACCATGTTGGTCGACGCCCACGTCTCGTCGAGGAAGACGAGGCGGTGGCGCGTCAACCGCGCTTGGCCGTCACGCCAGGCCGCGCGCGCGGCGGCGACATCGGGACGCTCCTGCTCCGCGGCATGCCGGGTCTTTTTTTACGCGTCAGCTTCAGCGCGAGCAGGCATCGCCCGAGCGGGGATCGGCTGATCGCGATCCCCTCGTCGGCGAGCTGGCGTCGCAGTTCGTCGATCATGATGTCCGGTGTCTCGGCGACGAGAGCTCGGACGCGATCGTAATGCGGCTCGAGTGCCGGCCGGAGATTGCCGCCCATCTTGCCGGGCGCGATCGTCGCCTTGGTCCGGTAGCGCTGCATCAGCTTGATGACAGCGCTTGCACTCACGTCAAACCGTTCGGCCACCGCATGACACGTCGCCCCCGCCTCGACCGCCTTGAGCAGCCGTTCACGCACATCCATCGATAAAGGCTTTGCCATCCATCGCCGCCTCCCAAGCCAGCCAAAAGCTTGAATCAGAGATAGACCACCGCGGGAATCCCTTCCAAGAATCTATCCACCAGGGATCGGCTCTAGACGGCGCTGAAGCGGTGCGGAACACCAGCGTCATGCCGGCAAGCGCCGTCGTGCCGAGCCGACCGACCAGAATCTCTTGATGAGGCCGGTGCAGGCATGGCGAGCATGACCGGCACGTTCGGTTAGGACAGGCGCAACCGCGTCGGAAGGAGGGTCGGCGCAGCAGCAGGTCGCGGCGCGAAGGCTTGGCCGCTCCGGTCGCAGATGGCCGACCGTCCGACTGGTAGCTATAGCCGCCGAATGCTACTGGCTGCTCAACGATCGGATGGGTGTTCAAGGATCCTCGATGCCTCGCGTTAACCGATCTGAAGCCGATCAGCAGCTTGTCGACGCCCATGGCGCCGAGTTCTTGGAAGTATTGGCGCGAGGTCTGCGAACCCTCATGACCTTCAATGCCGAACATCGTTCCTTGACCCTCAGTGAACTCTCGCAGGCGACCGTTCTGTCGCGCGCGACAGTAAGACGGATCCTTTACACGCTGGAAAGTCTCGGATTCGTGACGGCGGAAGGGCGGCAGTTCAAGCTGACCCCCAAGGTTTTGGGTCTTGCCGGCGCGTACCTCACCTCAAATGGCATCGCAAACATCATGCAGCCCGTCGTCACTCGCGTGACAGAGGAAGTGAACGAGGCATGCTCCGCGGCGGTGTTGGACGAAGCGGATGCGGTCATGATCGCGAGGGCGAGCCCTCCTCGCATCATCTCGGTCGGGCTACAGGTGGGCTTTCGTTTGCCTGCCTATTGCACAGCCGTAGGTCGGGTCCTGTTGGCGGGCCTCAGTGACGACAATCTTAGGAGAATGCTGGACAGCATCAAACCGCTACCGCTGACGTCCGAGACGGTCATCGACAAGAACCTTATCCTTGAGAAAGTCCTCGCAGTCCGCGAGGATGGCTACTCTCTGGTGGACCAGGAGGTCGAGGAAGGATTTCGTTCCATCGCGGTACCCGTCTTGAACACGCCGCGATCGACCATATGCGCCCTGCATATCGGTGTCCCGACCCATCGCGCTCCCATGAAGCGCTTGACCAGTGAGTTCCTTCCCCTTCTTATCAGGGAAGCAAGCGAGGTTTCGCCACTGTTTCTGTGAAACCGTCCGCCTCGTGGCGACGCTCCGAGGCAGCGGCCGTGACGATCCATCACGTCGAGCGGCCGGCCACGGCTGCGGCCTCGCACTACGACGTTCGCCGCCGGGATCGGCGGCGAAGCTGTCCCCTCGGCGGAACCGACGTTTCGGGTGGCGCGTCGGCGGACATCGCCGCAACGGGGATTCTTTCGTAGGCCTGGGTCTACCTCGCGGCGACGCCAGGATTCGCTGGCGCCAGCTTCGCGACGATCAGCACCAGTTCGGCGTCCTCCGCCGCTTCGATCTCGACCGACGCCTCGTCCACGACCGACAAGCCGCTCAACGGTTCGAGACGGACGCCGTTGACGCTCACCGCCCCTTTTGAGGGTACGATGTAGACCCCGTGCCCGGGTCGGATCGCGAACGGCGCCTTCGCGCCAGCCGCCAAAACGGCGCCCAGCACCTCCGCGTCGGCGCGGATCGGCAGGGCGTCGGGCGCGTCGTAGCCGCTCGCCAGCGTCACGAACTGGCCCGAGCGGGCCGCCTTCGGGAACTTCCGCGCGCTCCAGTTCGGCGGCCCACCCGATCGGCGCGGGCGGAGCCAGATCTGGAACATGCGCGTGGGGCCCTCGCCCTCGTTGTACTCGGCATGCCGAATCCCATCGCCGGTGCTCATCACCTGCACGTCGCCGGCCTCCGTACGGCCCTTGTTGCCGAGGTCGTCCTCGTGCGTGATCACGCCTTCGCGGACGTAAGTGACGATCTCTAGGTCGGTGTGGCCGTGAAGCGGGAACCCGGAGGCCGGGGCGATCTCGTCGTCGTTGAGCACGATGAGGTTGCCCAAAGCTCGATGGGCCGGGTTGCCGTGACGACCGATCGCGAAGTGGTGCTTGCCTTTGAGCCAGCCCAAGTCGCTCAGGCCGATGTCATCGTATGGTTTCGGGGTGAGCATCTGGCGTCCTCGTCGTGTTGTGCCAATGGTGTCGTTGTCCGGAGCCGGGTCGTCGCGGGCGAGAGCCGCGAAGCGGCGGCCGTCGGCCGGCGCGTCCGGATCACCGCCGTGCCTGGTACCAGATGGACCGATCGGCATCGGCCATCCCCGGATGCGACTCCGCTGATATGGGCGCCACCGACGTAGAGACGCAGCCCATATCATCCGATACGATCTATCTGGTCGTACTATGGATGACGGCTAACGAATGCTTGACGGTCTCACCCTCGATCAACTCCGCACCTTCGTCGCGGCGGCGGAAACCGGCAGCTTCTCGGCCGCCGGGCGTCGGATCGGCAGAGCCCAGTCGGTCGTCAGCCAGACGCTCGCAAACCTCGAGGCTCAAGCGGGCGTCCGCCTGTTCGATCGGAGCCGGCGGTACCCGGTGCTCACCGACGCCGGCCGCGCCTTGCTCGTCGAAGCCTCCGCCGTCGCCGGCAGCGTCGATGCGTTCAAGGCGCGCGCCAAGGGGCTATCCGGGGGCTTGGAGCCCGAGCTCAGCGTCGTGGTCGACGTGCTGTTCCCGATCGGCGAAGTGACCCGGGCGGTCGCGGCGCTCCGCGACGCGTTCCCGCAGACCCCGTTGCGGCTCTCGGTCGAGGCCCTCGGCGGCGCGATCAAGCCCGTAGTCGACAAGACTTGCGCCTTCGGCCTCGCGGCGTTGCCGCACCTGCCGCCCGGTTTCTCGAGCGAGCCGGTGCTCGACGTGGCGATGGTGCTCGTCGTGGCCCCCGGCCATCCCCTGGCGGCGCAACGTGGCGTCATTCCCCGCCGCCTTTTGGGCAAGCACGTCCAGCTCGTGCTCACCGACAGCACGGACCTTTCCAGCGGGCGCGAGTTCGGCGTCATGTCGCCCCGCACGTGGCGCCTCGCCGATCTCGGGGCGAAGCACGCCTTCCTGCGCGCCGGACTCGGCTGGGGCGGTATGCCCCTCGACGTCGTCGCCGAGGACCTCGAGCGGGAGCGCCTGGTGCGGCTGCGCTTCGAGAACGAGCCGCCCGGCGGCGTGAGCTTGCCCATGGTGGCGATCTGGCTAGCCGCCGCGCCGCCCGGACCGGTCGGACGTTGGATGATCGAAAACCTGAAGACGATGGGACTGCGTCACGAGAGATGACGCGCGTATCGGATGTCTGCGGCCTCGCGTCCGCCGGCACGCACGGACTGCCGCGTCGGTAGCAGTCCGGTTTCACGCGTCCTTGCGGATCATGGCTTTAACGCGGATGCGCCTCCCGCTATCGGCTAGCGGGTCGCGCGCGGTCCGCAATGACCTTTGCGGGTGCGCTATCGACGCGACCATCAGCCTCTCATCGAAACCGGTGATTGATCGCGACCTGGACCGCCGCAGCGAAAGGGCGACCGTTCGACGACGACCGGCCGATTGCCTGGCGCCGGGAGCGGTGGAGCGCATGGCCCGGTCGGGAGCGGCCCCTCGCCCACGCCTCGATCGCTCGATGCATCGTTCAAACCAATGCTTCTTATCTGATAATATCGGCTACGCGCGGAGAGGGGCCTCTTTAATCTAAGAGCGGCGATGAAAAATAAGAGGAACCGCAGCATGTCCGGTATCACAGAGAATTACGCCTCCCGACCGACCGGAGGGTTACGCATTATCGATTGGATCGTCCGTGTCACGGTGGCCCTGGCCTTCCTTGCCGCGGGCAGCGCCAAGCTGGCCGGCGTGCCGATGATGGTCGAGCTGTTCGATCACGTCGGCATCGGTCAATGGTTCAGGTACGTCACGGCCGCGTGCGAGATCGCCGGCGCCTTGCTGATCCTCGCACCCCGCACCGTCGTCTTCGGAGCCGCGCTGCTGGCGTGCGTGATGATAGGCGGTTTGTTCTGCCACTTCTTCGTCGTCGGCGGGAACCCCGCTCCGGCGGCGATCCTGCTGCTCCTCAACCTGACCGTCCTGTGGCTGCACCGTCCCGAAGTCGCGCGCCTCGCCCGTCTGCGCTGACCATCGCGCCGTTCGGTGCTCGACCCGGCCTCGAGCGGTGGGAGCGTCGATGGCGGGGACCGGGTGCAGGTCGCTGCCGATACCGTAGCGGCGACGGTCGACCGTCCATGTCGCCGAGCGACGTCCGAAGCAGATATTCACGACTCTTCCGGACGGCTAAGATCGTGCCGTGAACCAGCAGAGACGCTTGTCCCTATCGGGGTACGAACGTCGGCACCTTCGGCGGGTTAAAATGCGCGAACGCTGGAGGTTCCGGAGCAGGCTGCGGCGGCACTAACCGCTTGGCGCCAGTCGCCTCCAGAACAAGCGGTATGCCCACCTCGATCATCAAAGAAAACCCGAGGCCGAACGCGAAGGCTATGACAACTTTGATCGCAACCCTTTTCACGAATGACTCCGTCCCTTGTGGCTCGTTATGCGGCCTCAGCCCGGAGAAGGTCGGCGCGGCTCAAAGCGCGCATGACAATCTGTGATGCCACCTTTCACCCAACGGTGTCGTGATGCCCAGCGTCATCAGCTCGAGCGAAATAGCACGTGAGGACAGGCCGCGCCCTTCATGTTTGCGAACGAAAGGCCGCCTAGTAGGGATTCTTCATAGAACTGCCCCTCAGGCTTCAGGCCCAGGACTTCGGTCCAATGATCGGTTTCGATGACGCATATTCGATGCGTCTATCTGGAACTGCCAAGAGGTTTTCGTTGATTTTTCTGACGCTAAACAACAACTTTGTACGAACGCAACGTGATTGCCGGTTAAACTTTATTTCGACGCGATAATGCACTTGTTGCAGGAGCTTTATGCATAACATTCACTTCCGTGCTGCAGGGGTCATGGCAGAGTGCCTGGGAACTGGAGTGGGAGGTCGCGATCAGACACCAAGAGCTTCCAGAGCATGCGGCAGTAGAACATTCGGCTGGCAGCGAGTGGTTGAAAACGGATAGTCGCCCCGAATGAAACAGCGCGTCGAAGACCCACCTCACAGGGTCGTGGACTCGCTCCTGCGAACCCGTCGCGCCGTTAGGTCATTCCTCGACCGTGCCGTGGATGAAAATACGGTACGCGAGATCCTCGATTCAGCCCGCTGGGCGCCGAGCAACTCCAACATTCAGCCTTGGCGCGTCTATGTACTGGCAGGTTCAGTAAAGACCGAGCTCAGCGGCGCCATTGCCGCAGCGCATCGCGATAACCCCAACGACCACGTGCCCTGCTACAAGCATTTCCCTGATAGTCTCGGCGACGTCTTTGCATCACGTCAACGGGAGTTCGGGCGAGCCTACTACGGCGCACTCAACATCTCGATCGACGACTTGCCCGCGCGGCATGCGCAGACCGGTCGAAATTTCGATTTTTTCGGCGCGCCGGTGGGCCTCATCTTCACGATAGACCGTTCGCTCGTACACGGCAGCTGGCTCGACTACGGAATGTTCCTTCAGAGCATAATGATCGCGGCCAAAGCTCGAGATTTGGATAGCTGCCCGCAGGTATCCTTCGCAAAATATCACGCGATTATAACAAAGCAGCTGCGCTTGCCTGACGACAGCCTGATAGTCTGCGGCATGTCGCTCGGCTACGCAGATGTACAAGTCCAAGGCGTGCAGATCGCAACACACAGGGAACCTGTGAGTTCTTTCGCGACGTTTAGTGGCTTCGAATAGTTAGCGCAGACGCCCGCGAAGGGCGCTCTGATGGTCCTGAGGTGCATCCTCCTGCACGAGCTAGCCGAGGCAATGGTCGCGATATCAAATGCTGCAGTCGTAAAGACCAGGACTGTCTTGCGCTCGAACCTATCCGCGAGGGGCCCAGAAAAAAGCTGTGGTCATCAGACCGAAGACCTGCGGCAATGCCGGTGCAAGCTGTTGCGGCTTGAGCGACCATTGCACTTTCAGAGCCGGCGCGATGTAGCCGATATCCGCAGTATCAAAGCCGTCCGTCGCGACAACTAGGAAGAATAGAGCAATCACAAGTATCTGCATGCGACTAAAGGGCCGCCTATCGACAAACTTCCGAACGTCGACAGTCGGCAGTGACATCAGGTTTTCGCTTTCCGAAAGTGTCGCAAGAATGAAGCGTTTGCGGTCGGAGGATCGCTCCTCTGCAACGACGCGTTGGCGCCGGAGGAAGAATGGGCGGCGCCTCGGCGTGGCTTCGTGGCCCGGGTACGCCGCCTGGCCGGGCAACCGACGGTCGCCGAGGCCGCAGAAAGCCCGACCAACAATTCGCAACTCATGCGCATGGGCCCAGTGTCTCCCATCGAAGTGCAGACGAGAAGAAAACGGGGCTTAGCTTTTAACAAAATAAGTGAAGACATTGCATTGTTTCAATGAACGCAGAGTCATGCTCACAACTTTACCGCAATACTGAAGCATGACGCCGTTCTCGGCGTAGATCAAATCAAATGCGTCAAACCGAGGCGCCTCGCCGTCTTTGAGATCAGAAGAGATCCGGTGCGTCATGTCGCCTGTCGGACGGGGGGTGTGGGTCGCAGGTGTTCGGTGGCGCGTTTCAGCATTCCGTGCAGCCATCGATGAGCTGCCTCGCCTTCGTTGCGCTCATGCCATACGATCCGGACGTTGAGAACCGACGTTGGGTAGGGAAGCTGGTAGATCGACAGGGGCTGCGAGCGTGCAAAAATCTCCGCAAGTGGCCAGGGAACGATGGCAACCAGATCGGAGCCGTCGAGCAGCGCCGGTACAGCAAGAAAATGGGGAAGAGAGATCGCAATGCGCGGCGCAGATGTGGGCGCGGCGAACGTCCGTTCGAAGGCCGCCCTGTCGTACATTTCGGAGCGTCGAGCAAGGCCGCGTTCGAAGATGAATCCGTCGACCGCCCCGTCCTTGTCGCCACCTAGAGAGACGGTGACGAATCGCAAAGCAGCCATTTTCTCAATGGTCATCTCGCTGTAATCGCAAGAGGCGCATGCAATCAGGACGTCGCCGTATTCGAAAAGGTCGATCGCCTTCAGCCTGTGGGGGACTTCGGCGAAGGTCCCTATCGCGACGTCGATGCGGCCAAGATCGATCTGTTCCGCTAGATCGATCCGCGTACCGGGCCGAATCACGATATTTACGTTCGGTGCTTCTTGCTTCAGAAGCCCAAGAAGCCTAGGCGCGACGACCATCGTCATGAAGTCGCTTGCCGCAAGGGTAAAGGTCTTGCAGGACGTACTGGGGTCGAAGCTGGGGGACCCGATCGCACGCTCGAGCTTCTGCAAGGCATCGCGAATCGTCGGGCCAATCTCGATGGCTCTTGCCGTCGGCTGCATGCCCCTTGCCGTGCGGACGAAAAGATCGTCTTCGAGAAGTTCTCTGAGCCTGGCGAGAGAGTGGCTTACAGCCGACTGGCTGAGAAAAATCCGCTGGCTCGCCCGCAGCACGCTGCGGTCCTCCATGACGGCGTCAAAGACCTTGAGAAGGTTCAAATCGAGATTGCTGAACGAAACCGCCATGTCTTCTTTCTGTCAGAGCATCTGAGACAGGAGCAGCAGTCTGTCATAAACGTCGGA
This sequence comes from Beijerinckiaceae bacterium, assembly GCA_965198495.1. GTDB lineage: Bacteria > Pseudomonadota > Alphaproteobacteria > Rhizobiales > Beijerinckiaceae > RH-AL1. The sequence goes on from CBDAPL010000001.1 coordinate 327,612, forward strand.
TCAGTTTCCTTGTCGGTGGTAGAAGCAAGATACACTGGCTGAATAGAAATCGATCCAGTGTAAGCTTACGTCTGCCAGGATCAAAATGTTAGGTACGGTAAGGGTCGAACCCGCGAGTACTCATACAAACCTTGTCTCTAAGCCTCCGTTCAAGCAATTATCCTCGGGTGCCCGGCAAACTGCAATCTACGACTGAGTAACATCGCCTAGAACGGGTAAGTCATTGGTTTAGCCACGAAGCTGACCCACTGGGTCTGCGTAAATTGTTGAAAGTTAGCAGGGCCGCCGAAACGTCCGCCACTCTCTGAAGCGCCCATTCCACCGAAGGGCACATTGAACTCGTTGTTGGTAGTCTGGTCGTTGATGTGGGCCATACCTGTGTGCAAACGTGCGGCCATCTCGAGACCGCGCGCGATAGAATGCGTGTGAATCGCCGCCGACAAGCCATACGTCGAGCTATTGAGCAGCTCAACGGCCTCGTTGTATCACTCCCTTGTCGAGGTGGATCGATGTTGAATCAGACCTGTAGGATCTCGGCCAAGCGCTCGCCGATAATCATGCAAGGCGCCATCGTGTTGCCCGTCGTTACCCGAGGCATGATCGAGGCGTCAGCGATACGCAGACCCTCGATCCCGCGAACCTTGAGATTGTTGCAAACAACGGCCTCGGGATCGTGCCCCATCCGGCACGTTCCGGACTGGTGCCAATAGGTCATCGCGCCGCTGCGAATAAAGGCTTCGGCTTCCTGGCGGGAGGTCGGGCCCGGCGCGACCTCGCGTTTGGCGAATTCGCGCATTTCTACACGATTGCCAATCTCACGGCAGAGTTCCACAGCGCGCACCAACGCGGTCATGTCGGAGCGCGCGCTGAGGAAGTCAGCATGTATCTTCAATGCCTCATCTGGATTCGCGGATTGTATTTCGAGTCGCCCGCGGCTCTCCGGCCGCACCAACCCCGGCGCTAGGGTCCACGAGGACTGCGGAGGCGCAAAACGCGTGGCGATCTCTGGCGTCGTCAGAGGAATTTCGATCTGCACAGGCTGCAGATCGGGAGTGTCGAGCGAAGAGTCGCTTTTCCAGAAGAACGTACATTCCCCTATAAGCTTTGTTGGCTGGACCGGGTTTTTGTACTCCCAGATACATCCTCCGATCAGTATGTGGTCCATGAAGTTCTTGCCGACACCGGGCAGATGATGGGTAGTCTTGATGCCCGCTCGTGCAAGCATCGCCTGATCACCGATACCTGATAGCATGAGGATCTTCGGCGTGTTGATAGCTCCAAGGCTCAGGATAATTTCTTTGGAAGCCGTGACCCGATGGGGGATGCCCTCGCGGACAAACTCGACGGACGTAGCTCTATCGCCCTTGAAACCCAGCGCTCGGACGTTCGCTCCCTGCAGGATCGTGAGATTGGGACGTCCGGCAGCCTGTTCCAGATACTGTGCCGGCATGTTTCGTCGCTGGCCGCTTTTGATCGTCAGATTGGTCAGCGCGCATCCGCCAACGCCCTCCATCATGACGCCGTTCTGATCGTCGAAAGACGCAATGCCAATGGCTTCTGCGCCCCGCATCAGCGCTGGCGCAATCGGATTCGGATTCCTGGCCGGCTCCACCCAGACATTGCCGCCGCTGCCACGGCGTGTAGGGTCGGGCGCGCCCTGCCAATCTTCTATTCTTTTGTAGATTTCGAGAACGTGCGCATAGTCCCAGGATTGATCCGCCGCCTCGCGTGCCCAGTATTCATAGTCATTCTTATGACCGCGGGCATAGAGCATGACGTTTATGCTGCTGCCTCCGCCTAATACCTTCCCCATGGAGAGGGGAACACGCCGGTTGTCCAGATCCTTCTGCGGCTCCGACGAGAAACGCCAGTCGCGATCGCTACCTAGGTTCGTAAACCATTGTGCGGGGTCGGATACGCTCGAGACGAGATCGCTTCCACCGGCCTCCAACAACAGAACGCGGTTGGCGCCATTTTCTGAAAGACGGCTGGCAACCACGCATCCGGAGGAGCCTGCACCACATACGATGTAGTCGTAGTCCAAATCGATTCTCCTCGGTCATCCGCGTATACCTACCGCGACATCAAATCCGCCACTCGACAGACCCGCGTTGCCGCGATCCAAGCCCGTATTATTGCAGTTCAATGCGAGAGCTGCGACTTACTCTACCAATTCGGCTAACGAGCCTGCACTCGCTGGATATACTGCGCGAAGGCTGCAAGTTGTCCGCGCGCTTTTCTTACATGCAGCACTCGACAATCATCTGTTTTGTTAGAAGCGTCAAATCCTCCCTTTTCTCAAGTGAAGGATGAGAGTCTAACGATTTCAATACGTTAAGAACTTTCCTGCTTGCAATGAGCGCTACGCATTCTGTCATTGAATAAATTTCACTTCCGCGTCGAATGGAGAGGATGAATATCGTCTCCTTAAGTCTCAAAGCGGGGGCGCTGTCTCGACAACGGCTAGGCGGCGAGGATCGGCAGGGCGCATGTTGCGTGTGCTGAGACCTTGTTTCATGTCGTCGACTGTTTGAATACCAACGGAGCAAAGAATGCCGGAAAACCGGGACGAACTTATCAGCCGCAGCATTCCATTCCTTCGCGAAGTGAAGGACATGACTCCAGGAGCGGAAATGGAGGCGTGGTTAAATAAAAAGTATGGTGAGGATAGCGATCTCTACAAGGATCTGGCACGGCTTATCAGGTTAGGCGTGCAGGAGGGTTGGGCAGCCAACCAGGAAGTGGAAGGGCCAACCTATCGACGCAGCCGGATCATCGACCCGTCGCCTGACACGTTCCATTTCAGCATTACCGCTGTCTACATGGACAGCAACGACCCGCGTACGTTCAAAGACGATCACGAAGAGGATGTCCTGAGGGGCGAATTTCACGGCCATCCTTATGGGGAGCTGAATATGGTTATCCCAATCGATGAGGGAGCCGAGCTCAAGGGCCTTCAGGGCTGGCAAGGCCCGGGGTGGACGGCCCCTGATCCTGGAAGCCGTCACTTTCCAGAGGTGAAAGGCGGGGCGCTGATCGCTCTGTTCTATCTTCCGGCCGGAAGAATTTCATATGACTTCAAACCGCCAGCATAACACCTTTCGCGCACTATTACCTGGTAGTTCGACGACCACGCGGAACGAATTAAGATGAAGCATCTTTCTTCGTTCCGCTTTTTAGGTCATGCCTCAAAGCGCGGACAATTGGCTGGGGCCGATACCATGTCGCGATAAATTGAGACGTCGCATCAGCCCGCTTTCGAGTCATATAGCTTTCGCGAAGGATACAACGCCTGGAGCGGAAATAGCTCATCCCGCCAATCCGGGAACAACTCGATCAGACTGCCTGGAGCGTCAGCCCACAGCGTGACCCACATTTGAGTTGCAACCGTAGACGATACAGGGCGCCCTTCGCTTAAGCAGTCGATTTTTGGTTACGTGGGCGGCTTACAAATGCGGAATCGGCAAGAAAGAAGCGCCACGGCGTTTCAGCGGCGCGCGTGATCCCGATGCGGGCGCCGATCGCGACCTTCAACAACCGGCCACGCTCCGTCAAGGCGAATGGGAGTTCATCCAGGGCCTGACCATCATGTGCCCCAGTGATCGCCAGTGCTTGGCAAAGCCGACCAGGGCCGGAACACAGCAGGCTTGTTGCGGACGTCTTTCTTCGTTCGCTCATCGCGTCGAGCCCGACCGTCGGCTCAAGGGCTCGCACAAGGACGGCGGAGCCCGGCGCGCACACGATGTTGAAGCACCAGTGTAGGCCGTAGGAGCGGTAGACGTAAGCTCGGCCGGAGGGACCGAACATCGAGGCGTTGCGCCGTGTCGGTCCGGCGAAACTATGCGAGGCTGGATCGGCCTTGTCATATGCCTCCGTCTCCACGATGAGGCCGCCGACGCCCTCGTGCAGCAGCTCGCAGCCGATCAGGTCAGAAGCGACCGAGGAGGCGTCTCGCGCGAAAAAACCGGTTTCCATCGAGCTTCCCACCCCTAACATCGTGCTTCAGCGCGTGAGCGCGAAAACGACATAATGCCCATTCTCATGGGTTTTCGCACGGTAAAAATTCTTATGGCAATGTATAACGCAGGTATTCGTAGCTTTATTCTACGAGAGCGCAACATCGATGTGTCAGATTTATTAGATCAAACCAATATACTCATTATTGTACACCTAGGTGCGCAGCTGCTCACGCAGCACGTCGCGTGCCGCCGCGCCACCGTTGCGCGCAACGTGCGGGTCCTGCGTAATCATCGCGGCGACAATCGTGCCATCGATAAGGATGCTCAGCTTTTCGGTCGTCAGCGCCACGTCCAAAACCCCGGTCTTCGCAACGAGCGCAGCGAGGCGGGCGTTCACCGCCTCGCGATGGGCGATCGCCCAATCGCGCACCCAGCCGTTTTGCTTCTCGTGCTCCGCGACCGCGTTGATGAAAATGCAACCGTAGAAGTCGACACTGGAGAACCAGCGCTCGAGCAGATCGAAAAGCGTCAGCACCCTCGATAATGGATCATCGGAGCCGTTAGCCAAGTCGTCATCGAACCAAGAGAACCACATCTGCGACTCCGCTTCGAAGACCGCGCGAAGCAGGTTGTCCTTTGACCCATAGCTTTCGTAGAGCGTCCTTCGCGCGACCCTCGCCTCCTTGATGATGCGCGAAATACCAGTCGCGTGGACGCCTTCGTTGCAGAAGAGTCGGCGCGCCGCACGGAGCAGCTTCGCCTTTGATGGCGTGGCCGGATACCAGGTGAGCGCCTCACCTGCCACCTCCATGTCCATCTCGCACGCCTCTCCCGAATAGCCGCCAAAAATATAAACGACATGAAGCAGCGCGCGTCGGTCAAAGCAATGGTTCTTCCGCATGCCTCCCTCGTAATCACGGACGCAGTGCTGTGTCGCAGTACAGCTCAGACACGAACCAGCGCCACCGGTAGACCGGTCGGTCTCCTTGGTATAGGACTTGCGTAGACTAGTCGGTCTTACGACGAGCGCAGGAGCAAGCGAACATGGGCGATGAAGCTGGTCACGAGCGGAGGTCTTACGCTGAGCGTCTCGCAGGACTACGGCGCCCAGCGGACATCCGGCTAATGGATGGATCGCGCCGCGGTTTCTTGTGTCTTTGCGGGTGCACCGCCCTCGCCATCGGAGCGGCCGGAGCTGCTGCGTTGTTGCAGGCGACGCATGCGGAGGCGGCAGCGGGAGGCGAGGTTCTGAGGGTCGGGCATTTGCCGGCCGGTTGCGTCTCGCACCTGCTTCTCGCCAAGAAGCGGGGGATGTTTCGCGATGCCGGACTCACCGTCGAGCTCACCCAATTCAACGCGCCCTCGGACAACCTGCAGGCCCTCGTGGCCGGAGCGCTCGACGTGAGCCACAATCCCTGGACGACGACCATGGCCGCCTTCGGCGATGGCAACAACGATTTGCGCATCATCGGCGGCTCGGGCGCTTCGGGCATCGAGCTCGTGGCGCGCAAGGGTTCCGTCAAGACGGTCGCCGAATTCGCGGCGGCGGCCGGTAAGGGTTTGAGGGTCGGAACCTTGAAGCTCGATACGCTCGAGCTCGTCGGATACGGCACCATGGTGCAGCACGGCAGGTCCTACAAAGATTACGAGATGACGTTCTTCCCGAGCATGGTCGGGATGGGCGACGCGCTGATCAACGGCGCCGTCGACGTCTGCACTCTCGCGCAACCTTACGCGCAGAGCGTTGTCCAGCAATCGGGCGGCGTTTACCTCGCCAGTTCGAACGATGTGTGGGGACCACGGGCCGCCGACTGCGTCATCAACGCCTTAACCCCCACCGTTAGCGCGAAGGCCGATACGCTGAAAGCCTACATGAAGGTCCTGCAGGCCGCGGCCAAGCAATTCAGCGATAACTACGAAGCCGCGCTGGATGATCTCCAGCCTATCTACGGCGCGCCGCGCGACGTCCTCGCGATTGCGCTTAAACGCCAATACCCAGATCCCGTCATCGACGCGACGGGCGTCGCCGGCATCCGCAAGGGTAATGGCTACCTCATTGAACTCGGCTACTTCCCGACGAATTTTGCAGACCGGGTCCTCGACCTGTCGCATCAGCCCACGGCCGTCTGACACGAATGATCCAGGGAGACGACAATGGTTTGTATTAATGCGGACCGTACGTTCGATGCGGTTATTGTTGGCGCTAGAGCGGCAGGCGCGTCGCTCGCCATCAACTTGGCGAAGTCGGGGAGGCGGGTCGCCCTGATTGATCGCGCGACGTTCCCGTCCGACACGATGTCGACGCACGTTTTCTATCCAAACTCCATCGCCAGGCTTGAAGCGATGGGTGTTCTCGATGACATCCTCGCGCATGGACCGCCCCCTCTGCATACGGCTTGGCACCACGAGGGACGTTCGTTCGTCGCGCCGCACACGCCGTGCGAGGGTCGCGACTGGGCACTCTGCGTACGGCGCGTCACGCTCGACCAAATCCTTGTGCGACGGGCGCAGGCATTGGGTGCGGTCCTCTACGAATCGACACAGGTGACGGACTTGATCGGCACAGGCACTGCGGACGATCCCGTACGTGGCGTGCGCGCCGAGGCAGGTGGCGCCGCGACTTGGTTCCGCGCCCCGCTTGTGGTTGGCGCCGACGGCGTGAACTCCACGATCGCTACGCTCGTGGGTGCCGAGCGCTCCAAGATCATGCCCACCGAAACAATGCTCTACTACGCCTACTGGACCGGCGCCGAGGGCGGCAACACGCAGGACTTTTTCTTCGAGGCACCTTGGGTCTGCGCGCACTTTCCGGCCGACGACGGGCACCACGTCGTCACCATGAATGGTCCGGTCGGTTTGCGCAGCGGGATCAAGGACCTCGAAGCCTTCTACATGGATCGCGTCATGTCGATCCCGGCGCTGGCGGCGAGGTTGGAGAATGCAACCAAAGTCACGAGGGTCAAAGGCACGACACGACTGGACGGTTTCTACCGCCGTCACACAGGTCCAGGGTGGGCGTTGTCGGGAGACGCGGCCCATTTCAAGCATCCGGCGGGCGCGCAGGGGCTCGGCGACGCCTTCCAAGCGGCAGAAATCCTCAGCGCCGGGATCGTCGACGGCACCTGGGAGACGTCCTACCCGGCGTGGCGCGAGACGCAGAGCCGTGAATTCTACGCGTTCTCGAAACACCTCGCCGAACCGGCGGGAGACGACGGCGTCCGGCTCTTGATGGACGTCTTCATCAAGAACCCAGACCTCGCCAGGAAGATGGTCGACGTTTGGGCGCGATCATCTAAACCTTGGTCGGATGTGATCGATCACGTCCCCGGCATGGAGCGGATAACCGGGTCGTCCGTTGACAGCGTCCTCGCGCCATACGAGGCCATCAAGGAATCGGCTGCGGCGTGACGAGCGCGTCCGCCGTCGCCAAGATCCTCGCGACGAGGCCGCGACTGCGCGACCTCGTCAGCGTCCGGGAGGCGATGGGCTTGAGCGAAGGCGAACTTGGTCACGCCGGGCCGCCTTTCGGGACGACGACGCCTCCGCCCGTTGTGCTGAACGCCCTTGCGGGAGCGGCGATACACGAGGGATGGGCGGGCGATATGGAGCAGGCGCGGCGCATGATCCGTTCCGGCGACATCGTTTTGCGTCCGAATCACACTCTTGCGACGGTCTCGCCGATGGCGGGGGTCGTCCGGCCGAGCCAGCGCGTGCTACGGGTGGAGGATGCCGCCGGAAGCGCTTCGACGTTTGTCACGCTCGCGGAAAAGGGGCGCAGGGTTTTGCGGTTCGGCTGCTACGACGGGGAGGTCGCCAGCGCCCTGCGTCAACTCGAGACCAAAACGGCAGAAGCCATTGCCTCGGCTATACCCCGTTCGGGGATCGACATCCTCGATCTCGTAGCGTCGGGCTTGGCTGACGGCGACGACGTGCATCAGCATAACGTCGGCGGGATGTCGGCGTTCCTGCGCGCCCTCCCGACGCTCGGTGACGAGTCACGGTCATGGCTGGCGGACCACCCGCAGCACGTCCTCAACTATGCCATGGCCGCCGCCAAGCTCTGCCTCGACAACGCGCGCGGTATCGAGGGCTGTGCCGTCGTCACCGCAATCTCCCGAAACGGCGCCACGTGCGGCATCCAGCTCAGCGGGACCGGCGACCTCTGGTTCGAGGCGCCGGCTGCGGCCCCCTTAGCCTGTTTCATCCCTGGATATTCATCGGAGGATGCTCACCCGGACCTTGGCGACAGCGCGATCATGGAGGCCTTCGGCCTCGGCGGCTGCGTCGCGCATGCCTCGCCGCCCGTCGCCGCAGCCTTGGACTGCCCTTGGCCAGAGGCCAAAGCCGCCGGCGAGCGGATGCGATCGCTCTTCGTGGACCGGCATCCAACTCTGTCGAACGCCATTGCTGGCACCGCGGGCGTCGGCGTCGGGCTGGACGCGAGAGCCGTCCTCGCTGGCGGTGAACCGGTCCGCATCCATACGGGAGTCGCGCACCGCGACGGCCGAACGGGATGGATTGGCATCGGAGTCGCCGGTGCGCCGCTCGCCTGCTTCACAGCTGCCGTGCGCCATTTAGAGCGCCGAGAGGCTGGCGCCATGGAGCCGCACGCATGAATGTCGCCAAGCTCCGCTCCACCTGGCGTCCGGACGCGGCGGACGCCTCCTTATCGAGCGGTCGATCCTACTTACCTCTCGCGATTCGCCATGCCCGGCAATCGTTACGCTCGATAATGCGGACGTCGTCGAAGGTCGCGTGGTTCCTGCTCGCTTGGACGCTGTTGCTCGGCTGCTGGGAAATCGGCGCCGCAACGGGCCTGCTCAACGCTCACATCCTGCCGCCGCCGAGTAAGACGCTTGCCTACCTTCTAAGCGGCCAAGCCAGTGCCGGCTTCGGCGCGCAGCGTACCGGTTTGTTTAACGCCGTGGCGATCACGTTATCCAGGGTGCTGATCGGGCTCGGGGCCGGACTCGCCTCGGCGATCCTCCTCGCGGTCGGGATCATCGAATGGACGCCGATGCGCCGGTTGGCTCTGCCGATCGTCCAGACGATCGCGCCGGTATCGCCGGTCGCCTGGATTCCGTTTGCGATCGCCATTGTCGGTATCGGGGCGCCCGCCGCGATCTTCGTGGTCTTCATGGCAATCGTCGGCTCGATGACGGTGTCGGCCGTCGCCGCCTTCGAAGCCGTGCCGCGAGAGTTTCTCAAGGTTGCCAGAAGCCTCGGGACATCGCGTCCACGAATCTGGCTCCATGTCCTCCTGCCGGGCGGCGCACCGGGGATCCTCACGATGATGCGATTGAGCTTCTTCGGCGCGTGGATGGCGGTGCTGGCCGGAGAGATGGCCGGGATCAATTCGGGGCTCGGCTACCTCATCATCATGGGCGAGCAGATGTACAACATGAAGCTGGTGATGCTGGGCGTCATCGCCGTCGGCGTCGTCGGCTTCTCCTTGGATCGGCTCTTGCTGCTCGCCCAACGACGGTTGTTATGGTGGGAGCGCGGTCGGTGACGGCGACGTCCAGCCATGCGAGCGCGGCGGTGCAGTTCGACGGCGTTTCGAAAGCATTCGACGGCGAACCGGCAGTGGCCGACATTTCCCTCAAGATCGAAGCGGGTGCATTCACCGTATTTGTCGGACCAAGCGGCTGCGGCAAGAGCACGATCCTAGCGATGGCGGCCGGTCTTGAGCGTCCTTCTTCGGGCGACGTCTTCGTCGACGGTCGTGCGATCGACGGTCCGACTCCCTCAACGGCGCTAATCTTCCAGGACCACAATCTCTTTCCCTGGAAAACGGCTCTCGGGAACGTCGCATTCGGCCTCATGAACCGCGGGCTGAGTCGAAGCGACGCAACGAACGAGGCGAGGCGGCTGCTCGCGAAGGTCGGGCTTGCTGCCTACGCGGACAAGGTCCCCAACGAGCTTTCGGGCGGAATGAGGCAACGGGTTGCCCTGATCAGGGCGTTCGCTCTCGAACCGCGTCTTCTGCTGCTCGATGAACCTTTCGCCGCGCTCGACCATCAAACGCGACGGATCATGCAGGCCTATCTCCTCGCGACGTGGCGCGCGTCCAATGCAACCGTCCTGATGGTCACACACGACCTCAACGAAGCCCTCCTGCTCGCCGACCGCATCGTTCTCGTCTCCGGGTCGCCGGGGCGTATTTGCGCCGTCATCGAACTCGACGCCCCAAGACCGCGATCGATCGAAGACGCGGCACTCCGCGATGTCGCCAGGAGGCTCGAGGTCCATCTCGAAACGGAAGTCGCGCGGGGTGACTTCAGCGCCGAGGAACTCGTTGCTTTGTCAACCCTCACGTCCGGCGCGCCGGCGGATCAACTGCGAAGAGAGCATGACGAAGATCACGTACATTGATCACGATGGCTCGACCACTGTCGTCGAAGCGCGCGAAGGCGCAAGCGTAATGGAGACTGCCGTCGAGAACGAGGTGCCCGGTATTCTAGGGGATTGTGGCGGCTCTTGCAGCTGCGCCACATGCCACGTGATCGTGGACGCGGCGTGGGTTGGTCTGATTACACCGATCTCGCCGGGCGAAGAGGCGCTGTTGTCTACGCGGCAGGACCGGACCCCTACAAGCCGTCTCGGCTGTCAAATCAGGCTGGGCGCAATCACGAACAACATCGTCGTCCACACGCCGGAGAGTCAATACTGATGCCGCCAGACGCAAGGGTCGGCGTCATCGGCGGCGGCTTCACCGGCTCGATGCTCGCCGTCCACCTAGCGCGCGCCGCGCGGTCCCCGCTCACGATTGAAATCATAGAGCCGCGCGTCACCCTCGGCAGTGGTCTTGCCTACGGGAGCTGCGGACCAGAGCACCTGATAAACGTCCCAAGCGATCGCATGTCGGTGTTTGCGGAAGACCCGTCGCATTTTGCGCGCTGGATCGCGGATCGGGGCAGCGACAACCAGGCTTGTCGGCCCTCCGACGGCAATGCGTACCCGAGGCGCAGCGACTTCGGTGCCTATGTCCGCCAGCTTGTCGCCGCCGCCGGCGGCTCCGGCTCGCAGATCCGCCACGTGCGCGCCGCAGGGCACGTCCTGGCACGCGAGGCCGCCGGTTGGAGCGTGGGTTTGGACAACGGGGAGGTCGTCTCCTATGACCACGTGGTCCTTTGCGTAACGCATGGCCCGCCGGCATTCCGATGGGATCTGTCGGAAAGCGCGCAGCAACTGCCGCATCTGATCCGCGATCCATGGGATGTCGCAGCGGTCCGGGGCATACCGCTTGGGGGATCCGTCCTCATTATCGGCTCAGGGCTAACCATGTGCGATGCCGTCGCGACGCTGCGCGCCTCGGGTCACGTGGGGCCGGTTCACGTCGTATCGCGCCATGGCCTGACGCCGCGACCGCACGGTGAATTCGATACGACGTTCGACCTCTTCCAAGGTTGCAAGCCCCCAATGAGCGCACTCGGACTGCTGCGCTCGGTTCGCAAGGCGGTGGCGGACCTCGAACGCGACGGACGAACTTGGCACGTCGCGATCGACTCCGTCCGACGTCAACTGCCGAGCTTCTGGACCAGTCTGCCCACGTTCGAACGTCGCAAGATCGCGCGGCGCTTGAAAACCTATTGGGATGTGCACCGCTTCAGGATGGCACCCCAAATCGCAGATCTGCTTGCTGATGGTCGACGTGACGGCTGGCTCTCGATGGAAGCGGCGCGCGTCACCAAGATCGGACGCGAAGACCACCGCTTCGTCGTGTTCTGCATCGGTCCTTCGGGGATCGCGCTGGAGCGACGCGTCGACGCGATCATCAACAGCACCGGACCTGACAGCGACATCTCCAGGTCTATCAACCCGCTGCTCTTGGCGGCTCAAAGTGGCGGCTTCATCCGACCCGATAGCCTCAGCTTGGGCATCGACGTCGATGCAAATGGGGCTGTCATTTCGAGCAACGGCTTGGCGGAGGCACGGCTCTGGGCGTCCGGACCACTCGCACGCTCGTTCGTCGGTGAGGCGACCGGCGTGCCGGAGGCTTCCGCGCACGCCCGCAAAGTGGCTTCATCAATCCTCTTCAAGCTCCAGCGCGAGAACGCGGAAGAACCCCGTCTAGGCAAAAGGGAACAAGCATGACGCGCTACATCCGAGTCTCGGACGCGGCGCCTTCGCCGAAGACGGCCCGCTACTCGCACGCTGTCGAGGCGGGAGGATTGCTCCACGTCACGGGGCAGCTGCCTGTCGATCCCGGCGATCCGGAGGCTCCGCCGCCGCCGACCATCGAGGCACAGACGGAGCTGGTGTTCCGCAATTTGCGCATCATTGTCGAGGCTTGCGGCTACGCGCTGTCGGAAGCCGTCTTCGCACGAATATATCTCGCCGACTTCGCGCGCGACTACACTGGCATGAACACCGTGTTCCATCGCTATTTCGACGACGATGAAGCAATGCCTGGCCGCACGACCGTCGGCGTGGCGAAACTCGGGCGTGGCGCCCTGGTCGAAATCGATTTGATCCTCGGACGACGGAACGGCGCGTGAGGGTTGTCATCGTCGGAGCGGGCCACGCGGGCGTCGCGCTCGCCGACGCGCTGAAGCGGAACCGCTTCAACGGCACCGTTACGATTTTGAACGACGAGGATCAGTGGCCCTACCATCGTCCGCCGCTGTCAAAGGGGATCTCGGAGGACGCTAGGGCCGTGCCGCTGCGACCGCCCAGCTTCTATGGCCACGGCATTGCGCTCGAGCGCGGACTGGCTGTCGATATTGATCTTTCCAGCCGGCGCGTCGGCCTGGAAGGTGGCGGCGAGATCGCCTTCGACCGCCTTGTGCTCGCCCTTGGCGCACGATGTCGGACCCTCTCCGTTCCCGGCTCCGGTTTACCGGGGATCTTCACGCTGCGCTCGCACGCCGACGCTCTGCGCCTCGGCGCCTCGCTGAAGTCTGCGCGTCGGATGGTGGTGGTCGGCGGCGGCTACGTCGGTCTTGAAGTCGCAGCCGCGGCGCGTCGCCGAGGCGTCGACGTGACTGTTGTGGAACGAGGTGACCGCATCCTCGGTCGTTCGGCATCGAAGGCGTTCGCAGCCTTCGTCGAGGGCCTCCATCTTCGCGAAGGCGTTAAGATCATGCTTAGCCGCTCCGTCGTCTCTTTTTCGGGCACGTCGAAGGTTGAGCGTGTGCATTTCGACGATGGTAGCGAGCTGAACTGCGATTGTGTGCTGGTGGGGATCGGCGCAGTACCTAACGTCGAATTGGCCGAACAAGCAGGACTCTCCTGCCGCAACGGCATCCTCGTCGATGGCAATCTTCAGACGTCCCATCCCGACGTCTTCGCGATCGGCGACTGCGCCAACGCTTGGAACAACCACTACCGACGGCGCATCCGCTTCGAGTCAATCGGCAGCGCGCTCGCCCAAGCACGCACGCTCTCCGACGTCCTGCATAGGGCCGCCACCCGTGCGCTCGACGCTGTTATAGATCAGGTATCGACCCCCCAAGGTGAAATCCCGTGGTTCTGGTCTGATCAGTATGATCGAAAGCTGCAGATGGCTGGCCTACAGGAGCCGGGCGACGACCTCATCATCAGTGCCGGCCTCGCGTCGGATACGTTTTGCGCTCTGCATGCGCGGAAAGGTAGAATAACGGCCGTCGAGACGTGCGGCGTACCCTTAGCCTTTGTTCAGGCGCGCAAGGCGATCGAAGCCGCTGGCGTCGTCGCGGACGTGTTTGCGACGCCCTGATCGGCGCGGTGCCCCAGGCGACGGTAGGATTCTCGGCTGTACGGGCTTTTCTGCGGTGACACCAACGTCGCTCCGGAAGCCTGCAGCAAACTAAGTCGGCGGCTGGGAATCGTGAATCGACATCTGCCAGCTTGCGGAGCAGTACGAGGCCGCCCAGGCGGACCGCATAGACTATCGTCTACGCCGCGACGACAGCCTTCATACCGGCGAAAACCGGGCGGGCTAGGACGTATCCTTGTACGAGACGCACACCGAAATCCTGAACGGTCGCCAATTCCGCAAGTGTCTCGACGCCCTCGCAGATTGGAACGACGCCGAGGTCATCGAGCATGATGAGGATGTTCTTGAGGACGATCTGCTTGATGCGGTCGGTGTCGATGCCGCGAATCAGGTCCATGTCGATCTTGACGATGTCGGGTTGAAAGCGCGTGATAAGGCTCAGACCCGCGTAGCCGGCGCCGAAATCGTCGATCGCCGTCTTGAAGCCGATCTCGCGATAGGTCTTCAGGATGTTGAGGAGGTGCTGTGTGTCCAGGCGTTCGCCTTCGGTGAACTCGAAGATGATCTGGTTGAGCGGAAATCCGGTGCGCCGCGCCGCGTCGAGGGTAAGGCGGATGCAGGCGCGCGGCTCGTAGACCGCGTGCGGCATGAAGTTGATCGACAGGCCGGCGCCGTCGTCGATGCCGCGCCCGGCCGCCGCCATTTCGATCGCCTTGACGCGGCACTGCTGGTCGAAGGCATAGCGGTTGCCATCGTCGACCTGCGACAGGATCGTGTCGGCGCCCTCCCCGTCGGGGCCGCGCACCAGCGCCTCCCGCGCGAACACGGCTCCTGAACCCAGATCGAAAATCGGTTGAAACGCCATCGAGAACGGGACATCGAAGGCCGTTCCGTCGCGGCATCCCTGACAGGCGTGAGACATCGAGTAGATCTTCCCTCGTGTGATCGATAGTATAGCGGGAAAGCGTTAAAGACTTCTGAGCGGAGCTTGGCACCGATTGCAGCTCGTTGGCGGGTCACCACTCGGCTGACTTGCCGAGCGCGTTGCGTGGAACGCGTGCACCGAAACGCAGGTCGACCGGGCGCGCCGCAGGCTCCATCGCGCCTGCTGGCCCTGGATCGGCGACTTCGCACCGTTCCTCACCCCAATCTCGCGATCACCCGGCAGGTCGTCGGCTGGTTCCCGCCGACAACGCCGGCCTATTTCACGCCGGAACGCTGCCCCGTCTTGATCCTCGAGGCAGAGGAGGACCATTGCTACGGCTTTCTCGATTTCGCCGGCAAAGGGGTCAAGGCGGCCTCGCACTGGCGCGACGCTACCGCACGACGGCAACGTCGAGGCGGAAGACGAGGAACGCATCGCCCGCATGTTCCGCCGCCTGATGCCGGACGTCGGCGCCCCGGCCATGCGGCTGATGACCTGCCTCTACACGCGTACGCCCGACGGACATTTCCTGATGGACCGTTCGCCGGACCACGCCCGCATCGTGCTCGCTTCGCCCTGCACGGGCCACGGCTTCAAGTTCGCGAGCCTGTTCGGCAAGGTGCTGCCGGACATGCGCAGTGCCACGGTTGCCGCAAGACATGGCGCTGTTCCGTCTCGCCCGGCTCGCCTGAGCGCAAACGAACCGCTGACACCTTGGCACGCTTCTTGGTAACCTCGGTCCTTAGCTAGGCATAAGAGCGCCGCGGCGGAGAGGTTGGGGTACGAACATATCGCAGCTCAAGAAGGATAGCCTCTCCTTCCTGGAAACGTTGGGGCAGTCGGTTGCCAACGTCTCCCCCACGCTGACGCCTGCGCTCGCCGTCGCGGTCGTCGCCGGCATGGCCGGCACGGCCTCCTATCTAGTCTACGTCGCCGCGACGGTTGCCCTGTTCATTGTCGGCGTGAACGTCGGCAAGCTCGCCAACCGCATGCCCGCGGCGGGCTCCTTTTTCATCTACGTGTCGCGCTCGCTTGGACCGGCCTATGGGTTACTCGCCGGCTGGGCGATGCTCGCCGCCTATCTCACGACCGCCATGGCACTCACCGTCGCCACCTCGATCTTCATCAAGACACTGCTGACGGCGTTGGGCATAACCTTCGTGCCGAACACGCTCGCGCTCTATTTCCTTGTCTCCGGGTTGGCTTTGCTACTCGCGACGCGCGACATCCGGCTTTCATCGCAAGTCGGCTTGAGCCTTGAGGCCATTTCCGTGGCGATCATCTTGGTCGTCAGCATCGCAGCGCTCGCCACCTCCGGCTTTAGGCTCGATGAGAGGCAACTCACGCTGGCCAACATCGATGTCGGCAAGTCGCTGCAGGCGATCGTCTTCGCGATCTTCTCCTACGTCGGCTTTGAGAGTGCCGCGACGCTCGGCAAGGAGGCGCGCAATCCTGGCGTTGTGATCCCGCGGGCGATCCAGATGACGGTGCTGGTTTCCGGAATCTTCTTCGTCTTTACGACCTACGTCATCACTCAGGGCTTCGGCGACGACGCGACCAAGCTTGGGGGCAGCGGCGCCCCGCTCGGCGACATTCTCTCCAATCACCAATCGCTCGTGGCGCTGGTCTATTTCGGCGCGGCGATCTCGAGCTTCGCCTGCGCTCTGGCATCATTGAATGCGTTCAGTCGCATGCTGTACTCGCTTGGGCGCTATCGCTTCCTGCATCATTCGATGGGGCGGGTGCACCTGCGCCACCAGACCCCGCATCTCGCGCTTGGCTGCGGCGCGACGCTGAATTTCCTGCTGTGCGCCGCCTTCAGCCGCAACGCCGAGCTTGACACCTTCGGCTGGTACGGCACGCTTGCGTCCTACGGCTTCATCATCGTCTATCTACTCTGCTCGATGTCCGCGCCGGTCTACCTAAGAAAGACCGGCGAACTCACCGCCGGTACGGTCGCCTTCGGGGCAGTCGGAGCGGTGCTCATGCTGCTCGCGCTGCTCGGCAGTCTCTATCCTGTCCCCGCCTACCCTCTAAATTTGCTGCCCTACGTCTTCGTCGTTTACATGAGCGTGGGAGCGGCGTGGTTCCTCGTTCTGCGGCAAACCTCGCCGAGCACGCTGTTGCACGTCGAGCATGATCTCGAGATCGCCGACATTCCGGCGGGCGCCAAGGTGCTGTGATCACCGATCAAAGTCTTGAAGGCGCTTCAGCGAGATCGCCACGAAGACCGCGCCGCCTTTGAAGCGCACGGATGGCATTCGTCTCGGACACTTTGTTTCGAAGTGTGGACGCAAACAAAGCGCTACGATATTACGTATTTTACAATGCTCTTTATTGCTTGCTGCACTGAGGCAGGATTAGAAGTTCTTCGCTTGACTCGAGAAACTTTACATCGGCGATAAACAGGCGGTGTCGGCGATGCGGACACCGAGCAGCGCCATAGTCCGCGTTCATCGACCTCGATTTTCGCCCGGGTTTACGGGGTGACGACATCCCGCTTTGCCACCGGCGCGTTTGGCGACATCGGTGTCGCGGTGTCGGCGTTCGCCGACGCGACAAGGCCGCCAGCATCTACACCTATATCTGATTGTCGGTTCCGCTACTCTATGGAAGGACGGCATTAAGTTCTTCGCGTTATCTTAAGACGTCATGCCGCTCGAACACCTTTGATCGGTCTAAGTACTTTGGGATCTGTCGAATGTGGCGGAGCGGGATAGGTCTGAAGGCGCGTCCGAGGCGACCTTCTTTTGCAAGGACGATCTCTGCCGAGTTAATTCAAGCAGAACTGGCGAGATCGCCTCTGTTTTCCCAAAGTTTCCTGCGAAACATCGAAGAGCGCTTTGAAGCGGACTTGAAGGTTGATCGTGTATTCCACGTCCGCTTAACCGCCATCGTCGGCCTTCTTGCATACCTTTCATTCAGCCTCGTCGATCAGACGATCCTGCCGGATCTAGGCAGCGTTCCCGCCATATTCCGTTTCTTCGTTATTGCTCCGGGCGTCCTTTACGGCATCTACATGGCACGACGCTTCAGCGCTCGTCTTAGGGAAGGCTTCATAATGGCGGCGGTGATGGTCGCCATGCTCGGTCCCGTCCTGTTCATGATTGTCTCACGCGCCCGGCTTTCGCCCTACGAGATGTTCGCCGTGCTGCTCGTCAGCACCTACGGTAATCTCATCATACGCCTGCGTTTCGACTGTGCCTGCATCTTCACGGCGGCGAGCATCCTTTGCATAGGCTTGATGGTGTTCGTTCGACCTGATCTTCCGGTCGGACTCCTTGCGACGATCTCCCTCGCTTCGATGACGTCCGCCGCTTTCGGTCTTATCGCGAACTATCAGCTGGAAAGAGCGCAGCGGCGCGGCTTTCTACTCACGTTGAAGGAGGTTCTCCGCTCGGAACAGCTCGCAAGCGATCGCGAGAAGTTTTCGGAACTGTCCCTCCTGGATCCACTCACCGGCCTGCCGAACCGCAGATCCATCGAGCTGAAGCTGGACGAATTGTGGGTACAACGCCAGTCAGCGGGGCGCCAGTTCGCGCTCCTCATGATCGATATAGATCACTTCAAGAGCTTCAACGACCGCTATGGGCACATAGCGGGAGATGCGTGCCTGGCACAAACGGCTGAAGCGTTGCGAAAGGCTGTCGTTCGCAAGAACGATATGGTGGCGCGATTCGGCGGGGAGGAGTTCGTCGTGCTTCTCGATGGAACCTCGATGGCTGAAGCCGCGCTGGTCGGCGATCGGCTGTGTCGGGCGGTACGCGAAGCGGCGATTCCACACGGCAATCGTCCTGATCCGATTGATCTAATCACTGTGAGCGTTGGAGTAGCGGCCTCGGAGATGCTGGAAGAGGTATCGGTGAAACAGGAGTTGCTCGTGATCGCCGACCGCCGGCTCTACGCGGCGAAGCGCGCCGGACGAAACCTGGTTTTCTCCAAGGAGTGTTGTGCGGACAACCTCATGACGACGGTGTGATACGCGGCTGCCTGCGCACCTCGCGAGCCACACTGGACCGCAAGTTCGACAAAACAGGACGAAAATTTGGCTGGGGGTTCAAACGCCTGATCGCGCGTGCCGCGAGCCTGCTGCTGGAGCTGCTAAAGTACAGCGGACGCCGGCTGCTTGGCATCTCACTTGCACTCCCGTTTTGAATCCGCAGAGTAAAGCACCGGCGGATCAGGTTCGGAGAGTAAAGATGCGCAATCTTTCGAGAGGCTTTAGTCTAGCGGCCGCCATACTGGTTTCAAGCTATGCTTACGCCGGTGATGCAAAGCTCAAAGCCGGCTTAGTAGAAGCGCGAACCACGCTCGTCACCATGATCAAGGATCCTGCGAAACGGGACGCCAACCAGCAGCTAATGGTCAAGAAATCGGCGGACTCTTTTTCTGCGATGCTTGCCGCTACGACGCCACCGGCCGGCAAGGAAGCCGCTTTCAAGGAGCTTTCAGAAACATGGGCGGCCTTCAAGCAAACGCGCGAGACAGAACTCGTACCCGCAGTTCTTGCCGGCAAGCAGGCAGAAGTGGACAAGATAGCCGGCGGCATCCAAAAACAGCGCTATGACAAGATGGTAGGGATCATAGACGCGATGTAATCTCGGGATCCGACGGTATTGTGCGTGATCGGATCCACAGCTGCCGAATGTCATCTTTTTCGACGAAGAAGAGGCTGCCAATTAGCTAGACGGGTTGGTCAACATTACCAGCCGACGCGCACACCTTCGCAACATCGCCTATGCTCAGGTCCGTGTGACCCGGCGTCTTCGACGTTTCGTCCATGCACTTGAGAAGTCCGCTTTTCTCGAAGGTGCGATCCTTGAACAGCTGGTTGAGAAGCTCAGACCGCTCCTTCTCTGACGAATGCTTCCAAGCGTTCATCGTGTCGTCGGCCCCGAGGGCGAGCGCAGACGTGCTCGTGTTGTATAATGAAACCAAGATGAGTAGCGTGATCAGCAACCCGCGCAACTTTCCGACTCCAGCATCGACCCTGAGCCTAGCATGAGCATCATCCCACCTGAATGCGGCTGATCGCGCGTGCAATGCCCGCGATGAACAGCGCTGGGCTTCAGAACCATAGTCGAAGAGCCGCCGATCAAGCATTCGCTAAGCTCATGGATGGTTCTGTCTTGATCGGGCAATTTCCCGCGCTTTGAACGCGCGGCTGCATGAACGGTACGGCGTGTCGTAGGCTGCATCAGATCGAACGAGAGCGTCTCCTAACGCCGCGCGACGTTCGACGTCTGTCGAAGATCAGGCGCGTCTTCCGTCCGCGCAGTGGTCGGCCGCGTTGGTAATGCGCCAGAAAGCGTGGTCGCCGATGTCGACCCCCGGCCGCGGCGAAAACCGCCGGCAGAAGCCGGCCTTGTCCCACCAGTCGCGACCTCTGTCGCCACGCCGGGCAAGATTGATCCCCAAGCCGGGTCGCGACCAGAATACGCAATCTCCGCACGCTGGCGCCAGGACAGCCGGGCCGCCGGGTGAGGTCGTCTCACCCTCGCCGCAACCATCGAGCGAACGCGTCTCGGGCCATCGCACGACTTCGAATTCGCGCTCGCTTGAAGCTGGCGCGTGGCGCCGGCACAGACCAACCAGAGTACCCTTGTGATCCCAGAAGCGACACGCTGCACAATTCAGGAAAGTGTCCCCTGCCGGCATGATTAAGCTCCTTTGGTCGACGCACTGTGCCTCAGCACGGAATTCATCCGCGGCCAGCGCGCTTCACCGCCCGCGGCCAAGCGAATGTCGAGAGCTACCGCCTGGCTCGGAGAGTTGCGTATGGCTACTCGGCCGCGACAAGTGCGTCTGCCGAAGTAACGAGATGGAGATGAGGCTTAAGGCCTCGCGGGCTTTTCCCGATCAGCATCTCGTAGGCCGCCACGTAGGACCGCGCCATCTCAGCGGCGGTGAAACGCGTTTCGAAGCAGCGCCTGACGTCCGATCGCGGCAAAGCTTTAGCGCGTGCGACAGCCGCAACCGCCTCATCCATCGTGTCGACGATGAAGCCGCTCGCTTCATCCTCGATAATCTCGGGAACAGATCCCTTGCGCCAAGCGATAATCGGGGTGCCGGCCGACATCGCCTCGATCATGACAAGCCCGAATGGCTCCATCCAATCGATCGGGAAAAGTAAAGCCGTCGCGTTACCGACGAACTCGGACTTCCTGATCTCGTCGATCTCGCCGACGAATTCGATCAGCGGATGATTGAGTAAAGGTTCGATCTCCTCCTTGAAATAGGTCTGGTCGGCGCGATCGATTTTCGCCGCAATCTTCAGTTTCATCCCGGATCGTTTCGCGATCTCGATGGCACGATCGGGTCTTTTCTCGCGCGAGATGCGGCCGAGGAAAGCGAGGTAGTCGCCGCCATGTGGGTTGTAGGGACAGACGTGCTCGGGCAAGCCATGGTATACGGTAGAAAGCCAGTTCGTCCCCGGCGGCATCGGTGCGCGCTGCGCGTCCGAAATCGAGATCATCGGCATGTGCGGGTACGCCCGATAGACCGGCATGAAATCGGGAACGTCAAGGCGGCCGTGCATGGTCGAGACCATCTTGTGAGCCATGTCTTGGAACATCGGGTATTGCAGAAGATCGATATGGCAGTGGATGATGTCGAACTCGTCGGCGCGGCGGCGAACCGCGTCGAGCATGACAAGATTGCTGGCGGTATGATCGCCGATGTTCTGGAGGCGTAGCCCCCTCTCGCAGCCCGCCACCAACTTCGCGGCGGTGACGGAATCGCCGCTGGCGAAGAGGGTCACATCGTGGCCCTGCCCAACGAGCTCCTCCGTCAACCAGGAGACCACGCGCTCTGTGCCGCCGTAAAACTTCGGTGGCACAGCCTCAGCTAAAGGCGCGATCTGGGCGATACGCATAGAGACTGTCCCCTGAATTAGTTTGAAACAAACTTGTCAAATTTTCCGCTGGCGTTTTCTTAGGAAGAGATGCGACCGCCTGTAGACGACACGAACGCCACGTTTGGTATCATTTGCTAGCAACGTTCAACCAAGGCTCAGGTTGCGTTGCACAAGAGCGCGCGGCATCATCGGTGATGACCATCCAGGCGAGGATCGTCGCCGCGCGTGACCGAAGCGGCTCCTCCACTGATGGCAGCCGCGCGGCGAAGTCTCGCGACCGGCTACGCGCTAAGCAACGCGACGAGCCTGTCAAGCTGTTCCAGGCTCTTGTACCGCAGCCTCACCTCGCCGCCGTCGCCTCTGTGCTTGATCTCGATGGCCAGGCCGATCCGGTCCGCGAGCCGCCTCTCGAGAGCGCGGGTATCGGCGTCCTTCGGCTTTCTCGCGTCGGAGGGTCTGGTTGTCGACGGATCCTCATGGTGCTCGATCTGCACGAGGCGCTCGACCTCGCGGACGGAGTAACCTTTCGCGATGATTTTCGACGCGAGTCCATCGGGATCGCGTGAGGCGAGCAGCGCGCGCGCGTGACCGGCGGTGATCAATCCCGCCGACAGCCTTTCTCGCGTCGTCTCAGGCAGCTTCAGCAGCCGCAGCGTATTGACAACGTGCGGGCGGCTTTTGCCAATCACCTTGGCGAGATCGACCTGCGAGTACCCGAATTCCGAGGCCAATCGCTCGTAGCCCCGCGCCTCCTCCAAGGCGCCGAGATTGGAGCGCTGTACGTTCTCGATAATGGCGATTTCGAGCGCCTGCCTGTCGTCGGCCTCGATCGTGACGATAGGCACGTCGTGCAGCCCGGCACGCTGGGCCGCGCGCCAGCGCCGCTCGCCGGCGATGATCTCGTAAGCATCCGCCACACCCGGCACGGTGCGCACGAGGATCGGCTGAATGACGCCTTTCTCGCGTATGGAATCGGTAAGCTCGGCAAGCTCCGGCTCGTCGAAGATTGTGCGCGGATTGCGCGGATTGGCTCGGAGGAACTCGATCGGGATCCGTTTCTGTCCGCGCGCGCGGACGACCGCGTCCATCTCGTTGCCGCTGTCACCGATCAAGGCCGCAAGGCCGCGGCCGAGCCTCGAGCGCGGCTCCTCGTTTTGGAGAGCTTTCATCGCGTATGTCTCGTCGATTGTGTTGGCACGAACATCATGCGGCTCTCAGGTGGCGTTCGCGACGGATTACCTCGGATGCCAGCTTGAGATAGGCTTGGCTTCCCGAGCACTTGAGATCGTAAAGGAGCGCCGGCTTGCCGTGCGACGGCGCTTCCGAGATCCGGACGTTGCGGGGGATGATCGTCTCGTAGACCTTATCGCCTAGAAAGCCGCGAACATCGGCGACGACCTGATTGGCGAGGTTGTTGCGCGCGTCATACATCGTCAGCACGACACCGTGGATCTCCAGCTCCGGGTTCAAGGCGCCTTTAACCTGCTCGACGGTGGCGAGCAGTTGCGAGAGACCTTCCAAAGCGAAGAATTCGCATTGCAACGGAACCACGACGGCGTGAGCGGCGGCGAGCGCGTTGATCGTCAAAAGATTGAGGGACGGTGGGCAGTCAATAAGGACGTAGGTGAAGGCTTCGGCGGCGGACGCCCTACGCTGCTCCGCATCGAAAGCGAGCATGGCAGTACGCAGTTTGTAAGCGCGATCCCTGTCGGCGGCGATCTCCAACTCCACGCCGAGCAGATCAAGTGTCGAGGGCGCGACAGCAAGGCGAGGCACCGCCGTGACTTGCACGGCATCGCTCAACGAGGTTTCGCCCATCATCACGTTGTAGGTCGAGATCGTTCGGCTCTTGCGATCGATGCCGAGGCCTGTCGAGGCATTGCCTTGCGGATCAAGATCAATGATCAGCACGCGTTCGTCGATTGCCGCTAGCGCCGTGCCGAGATTGATGGCGGTCGTCGTCTTTCCGACGCCGCCCTTCTGGTTGGCGAGGACAAGCACGCGCATGGCTGTGGGCAGGGACACGAGCGATGACTCCACCTGCTTGCCGTCACGAGAAGGAGCGGCAATTCGCAGCTTAACGAGCGCCGGCGCCCACGGCCCGGACGATCAAGAGGGCGGCCTGATCGTTTGTTCGACTCGGGACGGACGAGAACACGAATCTATGGTCCCGCTGAGACTCGGTCAATTCGGCATCAGCACGTTGTCCCTTGGGAAACACGCCCGTCGCGCCGGAAAGTAAGAACCTTTCGGCAAATCGCACCAATTGTGGCAATCTCGCCAGGGCTCTCGCGCTGACCGCGTCAACGGGATCCGCGTAAACGGAAGCGAAAGTCTCGATCCGCTCGGCGTGGATCCTTGCGGGCGCGCCTGTTTCACGTGAAACAGCACGCAGGAAGGCCGCCTTGCGCTTGTCGCTCTCGACGAGCTGCACACTGGCGTCCGGCGCGCCCGCGATAACAATCGCCGTGACAACACCGGGGAAGCCGCCACCGGAACCGAAATCGACCCAGCGCCGCGCGCTCGGCACCGCGGCCTGGACCTGGAGCGAATCAGCCATGTGCCGCGTCCAGAATTCGGGCATGCTCGACGGCGAGACGAGATTGATCTTCGCCTGCCACCGCATTAGCAGGTCGGCATATATTTGCAGCCGCTTACCGACATCGGCCGATACAGAGGCGAGAAGCGCGTCGCGACCGGTGGTTGCCGCGCCCACCTTGCTTTGGGCTACGCGCGCGCGCGCATTGGTCGCCGCACATTGGCGGCGAGCAGTGTGAGCGCGGCAGGCGTCATACCTTCGATACGACCCGCCTGCCCCAACGTTGCCGGGCGTACCATCGCAAGCCTCTCGCGGATCTCGTTGGAGAGTCCGGGTAGACCGGCGTAATCCAAGTCGGTGGGGATCGCCATCGCCTCGTCCCGGCGAAACGCCGAGATATCGGCTGCCTGCCGGTCGAGGTATACGGCATATTTGGCGTCGATCTCGATCTGCGTGGCCGTGGCGGCTGACACGCTGGCAAGCCGGGGCCAGACCGCCCGCAACATGTCGAACCGTGCGTCCGGAAAACCGAGGATTTCGAAACCCGACCGGCGTACACCATCCTTGGTGATGTGGAGCCCGAAGGCCGAAGCCTCGTTGGGGCTGAGCGCGAGGCCGCGAAGCGCATCGGCCGCGGCCTTGTACGCGCTCTGTTTGGCCTCAAATGATCTGGCCCGTTCGGTGCCGACGATTCCGAGGCTCGACCCTCGCGCGGTCAAGCGCTGATCCGCATTGTCAGCACGAAGCGTCAGACGGTATTCGGCGCGCGAGGTGAACATGCGATAAGGTTCGCTGACGCCACGCGTGACGAGATCGTCGATCATCACGCCGAGATAAGCCTCGCTTCGATCGAACGTCGCCGCATCAAGGCCGCCGGCACGCCGCGCCGCGTTGAGCCCGGCGACGAGCCCCTGGGCGGCTGCTTCCTCGTAGCCGGTGGTTCCATTGATCTGACCGGCCAGGAACAGGCCGCCGACCCGCTTGGTCTCCAGGCTCGCGATCAGCTCGCGAGGGTCGATGTAATCATACTCGATGGCATAGCCGGATTTCAGGACGGTGACGTGCTCGAGGCCCGGGATCGTGCGCAGGAAACGATCTTGCACATCGGGTGGCAAGGAGGTCGAAATCCCATTGGGATAGATCGTCGGGTCGCCGAGCCCCTCCGGCTCCAGGAAGATCTGGTGCGAATCGCGCTCCTTGAAGCGGGTGATCTTGTCCTCGATCGAGGGGCAGTAACGGGGCCCGATGCCGGCGATCGCACCGGAATAGACCGCCGATCGGCCGATGTTGTCCTCGATGATGCGGTGGCCCGCCGGCGTCGTCTGCGTGATATGGCAGTCGACCTGCGGGTTGGTGATTGCTTTCGTCAGGAAGGAGAAGGCCTCCGGCTCCGGGTCGCCGCTCTGGCGCGCCAGATCACCGAAGTTGATCGTTCGGCCGTCGAGGCGCGGCGGCGTTCCTGTTTTGAGACGCCCAAGCGTGAACCCGTGCCGCGCGAGGCTTCGCGCGAGCCGCAGCGAGGACGCGTCGCCATCGCGGCCAGCCGGTCGCGTCGCGGGCCCGCAATGAATGAGTCCATTGAGGAAGGTACCGGTCGTCAGCACGACGGCGGGGCAGGCGAGCGATCGACCGTCCGCGAGAGTCAGGCCGTAGAGGCGACCGGAAACGATGTCGAGTTCAGCCGCCTCGCCTTCGATGATCGTGAGACCGTCGATCGCGGCCAGAGCCGCCTGCATCGCCTCGCGATAAAGCCGCCGATCAGCCTGCACGCGAGGCCCTCTTACCGCTGGACCTTTGGCGCGGTTGAGCACGCGAAACTGGATCCCCGAGGCATCCGCGACACGTCCCATCAAGCCGTCGAGCGCATCGATCTCCCTGACGAGATGGCCTTTGCCGAGCCCACCGATCGCCGGATTGCAGGACATGACGCCGATCCTGTCGCGGCGCTGCGTCACGAGGGCCGTCCGCGCGCCGAAACGCGCCGAGGCGGCCGCCGCCTCGCAACCGGCATGTCCGCCGCCGACAACGACGACATCGAACGATGGGGAGTGGATCATGCCATCAATATGACCGATCGCGGCCGCGAGAGCAAAGGCGGGGCGGGCGATCCTTCACCGCATCACGTACGCGATGCCACAATGTTTCACGTGAAACGGCTTGTTCACTTACCGACGCAGAACCGCGAGAAAATGTCGCCGAGGATGTCTTCCACGCCAACGCTTCCGATCAGCTGCTCGAGGGCAAAACGCGCCACGCGCAAATCCTCCGCCATCAACTCAAGAGGAAGCTCTTCACCCGACGCGGCGTGATCCAATGCCGCGAGCGCCACCTGATAGGCCGTCCTATGTCGAACGCGCGCGAGGAGCCCGACGGCGCCGCTTCCGGCGATATCTCGGCAGAAGTTGCCGATCCGTGCGACGAGCACGTCGAGATGAAAGCCGGTTTTCGCGCTGATGGATAATCTGTGGGCCTTGACAGCGCCGCCTGCATCGGGGGCGGGTACGCGCGCTGGCCTTTCAAGCGGCCCCTCCCCAATCGGCGCCCCAAGCAGATCCGCCTTGGGTTCGATCCACCAGAGCGGCGCGCCGAAATAAGGCGGATCTTCTCCATCGCTCAGCCAAAGCACGAGATCGGCGCCCGCGGCGCGCTCGCGCGCTCGCGTGACGCCGATCCGCTCGACCGCGTCGGCGCTCTCGCGCAGACCCGCCGTATCGACGAATGTGACGCGGCAACCTTCTAGGTCGAGATGCACCTCGATGGGATCGCGCGTGGTTCCGGCCATCGTGGAAACGATCGCGGCTTCGCGCTTCACCAATGCGTTCAGGAGAGTCGACTTACCGGCATTCGGCGGCCCGGCGATCACCACCTGTACGCCGTCGCGCACACGCTCCGCCGCCGCTGCCATGGCAAGCTCGGACCGCAAGCCGGCGCGGATCGGATCGACCAACGCGGCTACGGACACGTGAACCTCCTCGGCGAGTTCCACGTCATCGCCGAAGTCGATCGCCGTCTCGACCTCGGCCGACGCCGCGATCAACGCCGAGCGCCACGGCGCCGTGGCATCGCGCATCGCTCCCGAGAGTTGCCGTTGAGCCTGTCGCTTCTGCCAGGCCGTTTCGGCGTTGACAAGATCGGCGAGCCCTTCGACCTGAGCAAGATCCATCTTACCATTGAGAAAAGCGCGGCGAGCGAACTCCCCGGGCTCCGCCTGTCGAGCGCCTCGTATGCGAGCGAGAACACCGACGACGCCAGCGACCACTGCCGTTCCACCATGCAGATGGAATTCAAGACAATCCTCGCCGAGTTCGCTTCGCGCCGCTTCGAAGAACAGCACCAGGGCGCGATCGAGCGTCTCGTCTGTCAGCGGATCGCGCAAGCGCGCGAGCGTCGCCTGTCGCGGGGGCGGGACCCGACCGGCCAGCATGCGCGCGATGTCCCGCGACAGCGGGCCGGACACGCGCACGATAGCGATCGCTGCGCGACCTGCCGCGGTTGCCACGGCATAGATCGTGTCATGCGTCATGCAGCGGCGTCTTACGCGATCGTGCGCGCACGCGACACCACGAATTGGAAGGTGTTCGAAGGAAGCAGCGTCGAAAAGCATGACCCGGAATATGAAACGCCCGGGCTGCGTCACGAGCCCGGGCGGATCATCAAACGGCTTGGTCGAGCGTTATTACGGGATCGAGACGACCGGCGTTCCGACCTTCACGCGGCTGTAAAGATCGACCACATCCTCGTTCAGCATGCGGATACAGCCGTAGGAGGCAGCGGTGCCGACCGACTTTCGCATCTTGATCGTGGTGCCGTGAATCGCGACTTCCGATAGCTTCAGAGTAAGGGCGGCTTCGCCCATCGGGTTGTTGGAGGCGCCGCCAGGGATGAAGGCTGGCAACTCCGGATGATCATGGGAGACGACCGCCGGCGGCGACCAATCGGGACGAATGAACTTGCCTTCAACCTCGGTCTGGCCGCGCCAGGCCTTACCCGTCTTTCCAATCGCAACGGGATAGCGATAGGCCGTGCCGTCCCCGTTCGTGAAATAGAGCTGCCGTTCGCTTTGCTTGATGATGATCATGCCGCCCGGATACGTCGGCGGCACCGCGACAGACTGCTTCGCCTGCGCGGGCGCCAAGGCGGCCATACCGACGAACACCGCACCGGTTGCCGCGACCATGACGAGGCCACCAGCCAAACGGCCGTAAACAACTGTTTTATCCATGATATCCCCGCTGGACTTACTGTAAGCCCGGCGCGCGCGGCGCCGTCGTCCGTAGCGTCAGAATACCCACTCGGTCGTTGAAACAGAGTTAAATCATCGCGATCACCCATGATGAACGAAGCCTGTTGCGGCAGAGTCGCATAATGGCCGCATTCGCCTGTGGTTTTGTTCAAAAGTCTTCAGTTCCGCCACACCGAAAGTTTTTCTTAAGCTCGCGCGAGGCGAGCCTAAGCCCCACCGCTCGGCTCATGCCGGCCGCCGCGACTCCTTGCCCTGGGACGATTCGCTACGAGGTCGTCGACGACCGCGGGATCGGCAAGCGTCGACGTGTCGCCGAGCTTATCGACCTCGTTTTCCGCGATCTTGCGCAGGATGCGTCGCATGATCTTTCCCGAACGGGTCTTCGGCAGCCCGGGCGCGAACTGGATGACGTCCGGCGAGGCGATCGGACCGATGTCCCGCCGCACCCAAGCAACCAGTTCCTTGCGGAGTTCGTCCGATCCCTCGAGCCCGCTGTTCAGGGTGACGTAGGCGTAGATACCCTGTCCCTTGATATCGTGAGGGAAGCCGACCACCGCCGCCTCCGAGACCTTGGTGTGCGCGACGAGCGAACTCTCGACTTCCGCGGTCCCCATGCGATGGCCGGAGACGTTGATGACGTCGTCGACGCGGCCGGTGATCCAGTAATAGCCGTCGGCATCACGACGGCAGCCATCGCCGGTGAAGTACTTGCCGGGATATGTCGAAAAATAGGTTTGCACGAAGCGCTCGTGATCGCCGTAGACGGTGCGCATCTGGCCTGGCCACGAGCGGGCGATGACGAGGTTGCCCTCGCAGGCGCCTTCCTGCACCTTGCCATCGGCATCGACCACCTGTGGTTCGACGCCAAAGAAAGGTTTGGTGGCGGAGCCGGGCTTCAGAGCGGTCGCGCCGGGCAGCGGCGTGATCAGGATGCCGCCTGTTTCTGTCTGCCACCATGTATCGACGATCGGGCAACGCTCATCCCCGACGACCTTGTAATACCAGTTCCAGGCCTCTGGATTGATCGGCTCGCCGACAGAGCCGAGGACCCGCAGCGATTGGCGGCTCGTCTTCTTGACCGGTTCGTCGCCGGCGCCCATCAGCGAACGGATCGCTGTCGGCGCCGTATAGAAGATGTTGACCTTGTGCTTGTCGACGACGTCCCAGAAGCGCGAGATCGTCGGATAGTTCGGCACGCCCTCGAACATGAGCGTCGTCGCGCCATTCGCCAGCGGCCCGTAGACAATATAGCTGTGCCCGGTGACCCAGCCGACATCGGCGGTGCACCAGTAGATGTCGCCCTCGTGGTAATCGAAGACGTACTGATGCGTCATCGACGCGAAGACCAGGTATCCACCGGTGGTATGGAGCACCCCTTTGGGGGCACCAGTCGAGCCGGAGGTGAAAAGTATAAAAAGCGGATCCTCCGCGTTCATCTCTTCAGGCTCGCAGGCGGTCGACGCCTTCGCGACTTCTTCCTCGTACCAAACGTCGCGGCCGGACGTCATCGTCACTTTGCCGCCGGTTCGCTTGACCACGATCATCGTTTCGACGACGCCGACCTTGTCGACAGCGGCGTCCGCGTTGGCCTTCAGCGGCACCGTCTTCGAGCCGCGCAGGCCCTCGTCAGCGGTAATCAGCACCTTCGATTTGCAGCCCTCGATACGTCCGGCGAGCGCGTCGGGTGAAAAGCCGCCGAACACGATCGAGTGGACGGCACCGATCCGCGCGCAGGCGAGCATCGCATAAGCCGCCTCAGGGATCATCGGCATATAGAGAGTGACGGTGTCGCCCTTAACGACGCCACGTTTCTTCAGCACGTTGGCGAAGCGGCAGACGTGCTCATGTAGTTCGTTGTACGTAATCTTCTTCGACTCGTCCGGGTTATCGCCTTCCCAGATGATCGCGATCTGGTCTCCTCGCTTGGCGAGATGCCTGTCGATGCAATTGAACGCGACATTCGTCGTGCCGTCCTCGTACCACTTAATCGAGAGACTTGCCGGATCGTAGGAGACGTTCATGACTTTCGTGTACGGCTTCATCCAGTCGATGCGTTTGCCGTGCTCGCCCCAAAACCCGTTCGGATCCTTGATCGAACGAGCGTACATATCCTCGTATTTCGCATGGTTTATGAGCGCGTGATCGGCGACGTTCGGCGCGACGGGATAGGTATGCTCGGACACAGAAAGCCTCCCTAGGGATCTGTCGATCGGACCGCGTCGCGCTTTGGCGACGGGGTCTCGCGTACTGAACATGCACGACCGCCCACGCGTTCTTGGCGCGATGTCGACGAACGTGCGAGCGAACTATGCGTCAGCTATCGCACGCCCAACAAGATGCTGTCTTCGTTCTTTCGTCCGGGGCGGCATCGACGAAGCGACCGCTTACTTGCAATCCTTGGTCACGCGGGCGAGCGCCGATTTGAGGCCATCGAGCGGGTAGCTGTCCACGGTCGGCGCCCCTTTGATCGGCGCGGCCTTCACGATCAGCGTCGAATTGTGCTGGAGCGCATCGACGAATTTCGCTTCATCCTCCGGATTCTTGATCCACGCATTGGCACCTTTCGCGACGAGATCGAATGATATCTTGCCGACTTTGGCTTGTGTCGTGCCGGTTTCCTTCATGGGAAACCCCATGATGATGGAGACTTCATTGTGGACCTTCTCGGCGGGCCGGTCGGCGATGAAGACGAACGCGGTATCGTGCTTCACGTCCGGCTTTCGCTCCTTCGGGCTTGCCAGCGCGTAGCAGGTCTTGTTCTTGCCGTCGGCGAGATAGGCACCCCATTGCCCGAACGTCGCGACCTGCACGGGTTTACCGGCGGTCGTGTCTTGCTTCTTGTCGGACGCTTTGGCGAGTTTGGACGCATCCGGATCGGCCTTCTTGCGAGCCTGCGCCGGAGAAATGGCGGCTAGGCACACCAGCGCGGCAAACGCGAGAACGGTCGATGAGGATTGTGTCATGGCCGCGCCAGTCTCCGGAAAAGCCGTTCGCGTCGAGTTAACGCGGGCAACCTTGACCGGAGGAAGCGGGCGAAATTCAGGATCGGGATAGGATCGAAGGTCATCGCATGGCGGCTCAGGGCTTCCCGACGCCGGATGGGTCCCGTCCGGCATTCGGGTGCAAGCCTTCGGGCGGCAACACATCGGCGGACTGCCCAGCGCCTGGACCTTTCGAGCCCGGCGCGGCCTGGACGGGCACGGCCTTGTCGCCATCATAGGTGATGCGCCAAATACGGCCGCCGATGTCGTCCGACACGTAGAGCGCGCCCTTAGGTCCGACCGCAACACCTACGGGACGATGTGGGGCGCTCGCCGGTTCCTTCTTGCCTTGCGCGAAACCGTCCGCGAACACCACCCATTTGCCGGCTGCCCTACCGTCCGCCAGAGGCTGGAATACGATGTTGTAACCGCCTTGCGGCGCCGGTGCCCGGTTCCACGATCCGTGAAACGCGATGAACGCGCCGCCCTGGTAGGCTTTGGGGAACGCCGAACCCTCGTAGATCTTCAGGCCGTCAGGCGCGTAATGGCCGGGAAAAAAGGCGACCGGCTCAGCTTTGTCGGCGCAAACACCAATCTTTCTGCCGCCATCGCCACCATACTCCGGCGCCAGCACCAGCTTTCTCTGCTCGATGTCGAAATAACATTCTGGCCACCCGAAATCGGCTCCTGGCTCCAGCTGCACCAATTCTTCGGCCGGATTCTCATGTCCCTGGTCCGGCGTGTAGAGATCCGGCCAGTTCTCGAAAAGCTGGTCGCGGCCATGCTGCGTGGCATATATGCGGCCGTTGTTGTCGAAGCTGATGCCTTCGCCGTTGCGCAGGCCGGTGGCGAAACGCTCGGTCGCCGAGAACTTCTGATCGGTCTTGCCGGCATCGTAGCGCCAGATGCCGCCCCGCGTCTCGAGTTCAGAGCACGGCTTGATACCGGGCGAGAGCTGCACCCGGTTTTGTTCCTGGCAGGCGTTGGTCGCCGAGCCGAGATCGACGAACAGGGCGCCTTTCTTGTCGATGGCGATCGGATGCATCGGGTGATCGCCGGTGAGCGGGAGGCCGGAGACGATCGTTACCGGCTTGGCTTTCGGCGTCAGCGAATTCGGGTCGATGTCGTAGCGCACGATCTTGTCGTTGGTCTCGGCGTAGAGCTTGCCGTCATAGAGGGCGATGCCGGTGCCGCCATGGTTGCCCTGCGCCGACGTGGGGCCAAAGCGGGCAATCTTGTCGGCCTGCCCGTTGCCGGTCGTGTCCTTCAGCGCTACGAGAAAACCGCCTGCCGCGGGCGTGTCGCCGTCGTAATACTTACCACTCCAGGTGTTGACGTACATCGTGCCGTCGGGAGCCAGCACCATGTGACGCGCGTGGCCGACATGGTCGGCGAAGATGGTCGCGCGAAAACCGGGTGGGAGGACGATGCCGGCGTCCTCGTTTGCGGGGGCCGCGGCCGTAATCAATGGCGCCATGAACATGGCCGCCGTTGCCATCAGCGTCACCCGCAGCATCTTGGGAGGGGTCATCAGTCTAATCCTGATAATGTCGGGTTGGCACTGCCAAGAGGATAGGCGCGCGGCGTCGGTAAACAAGGTCGGCGGTTCTCGTGTCGCGTCGGTCCGGTGGAAGCCAGGCGGGAGGCGCGCTATGCTCGTGCCATGACCACCTCCAAAGAGCCCGAACCCCAATCCTCGCCGCGCCCCGTCGGCAGGGGCGACCATGTATTCCTCGTCGACGGCTCCTCCTTCGTGTTTCGCGCCTACTTTCAGTCGATCCGCCAGGATCCGAAATACAACTACCGCTCGGACCGCCTGCCCACCGGCGCGGTGCGGCTGTTCTGCACCAAGCTTTTCCAGTTCATCAACGAGGGCGCGGCCGGCATCATGCCGACCCACCTCGCCATCATCTTCGACAAGTCGGAGAACTCGTTTCGCAAGGAGCTCTACCCGGCCTACAAATCGAACCGCTCCGAGCCGCCCGAAGACCTGATCCCACAATTTCCGCTGATGCGCGATTCCGTGCGCGCCTTTGGCCTGAAGCCGGTCGAACAGGACGTCTACGAGGCCGACGATCTCATCGCCACCTACGCCGAGCAGGCGGTGGCGCGCGGCGCCGACGTTCTCATCATCTCCGCCGACAAGGATCTGATGCAGCTGATCCGGCCGGGTGTCGCCATGTACGACCCAGCCTCCGGCACCGCCGGCGCGGCCGGCTCGCGCGAGGAGCGCAAGATCGGCGTCGAGGAGGTGTTCGACTATTTCGGCGTCGGTCCGGAGCTCGTGATCGACGTGCAGGCGCTGGCCGGCGATTCCACCGACAATGTACCGGGCGCCAGGGGTATCGGCATCAAGACAGCCGCGCAGCTCATCAACGAATACGGCGACCTCGAAACGCTCCTGCAATGCGCCCGCGAGATCAAGCAGCCGAAAAAACGCGAGACCCTGACCGACCCGGAGAGCGTGAAGCTGATCCGCATGTCCAAGGATCTCGTCACGTTAAAGCGTGACGTTGCCGTCGATGTGCCTCTCGACGAGCTTGGCTTGGTGCCTCCGGACGGCAAGACGCTGGTCGCGTATTTCAAGGCGCTCGAGTTCACGACGCTGACGCGCCGCGCGGCGGAGATGTTTGCGGTCGAGGCCGCCGAGATCGAGCCGGATCCGGGCTTCGCCGGCCAAGCCGGTTGGCGCAACCGCAAGGGCGAGCCGATCGCCGGTGAGATTAAGCCCTTCGAGGGACCCGCCCGCAACGCACGCTACGGCGAGCAGGCGCCGGTAGCCCCCATCGAAACGGGCCCGGGCGCCCTGGCCGCGGCGCGCGCCAAGCGCCACAAGGGCGCGCCCTTCGACGTATCGCGCTACCTCACCATCACCAGCCTCGACGCGCTCGACGCCTTCATCGCGATCGCCAGCGAGGCCGGCTATTTGGCGGTCGACACGGAAACCTCGGCACTCGATCCGCTGATGGCGGATCTCATCGGCATCTCACTTTGTGTCGGGCGCGGCGACGCGGTCTACGTCCCGATGCTGCATGTCGGCGAAGGAGGCGGCGACCTGTTCGGCGGCGCGGCTTTGGTCGAGGGGCAGCTCGCGCCGGACGCGGTGCTGGCACGGCTGAAACCGCTGCTGGAAGACCGGAGCGTGCTGAAGATCGCCCACAACATGAAGTACGATTGGCACATCTTCGCGCGGCGCGGCATCGATGTGGCGCCGACCGATGACACGCTGCTCCTGTCCTACGTACTCGATGCCGGCCGCACCGACCACGGCATGGACGTACTCTCCGAGAGGCTGCTCGGCCACAAGCCGATCCCGTTTGGCCAAGTCGCCGGCCAGGGCCGCACCTTCATCGGCTTCGCGCGCGTCGAGATCGCCAAGGCAACGGAATACGCCGCCGAGGACACCGACGTCACGCTGCGCCTGTGGGAAGTCCTGCGTCCGCGGCTGCCGGCCGAGCACATGACGAGCGTCTACGAGACGTTGGAGCGACCGATGACCGCCGTCCTCGGCCGCATGGAGCGGCGCGGCATCCGCATCGACAAAAACATCCTGGCGAAGCTCTCCGGCGAGTTCGCCATCGAGGCCGCCAGGCTCGAGGCCGAGATCTTCGAAATGGCCGGCTCCAGCTTCAATATTGGCTCGCCCAAGCAGCTCGGCGACATCCTGTTCGGCCGCATGGGACTGCCAGGGGCCCGAAAGACCGCAACCGGCGCGTGGTCGACGGCGGCGGGCGTGCTGGAAGATCTGGCGGAACAGGGCAACCCGTTCGCCGGCAAGGTGCTGGAATGGCGACAGACCACCAAGCTGAAGAACAACTACTGCGACGCCCTGCCGACCTACGCGGACGCCGAGGATCGCGTCCACACGTCCTACATGCTGGCGGCGACAACGACGGGCCGTCTGTCGTCCACCGAACCGAACCTGCAGAATATTCCGGTGCGAAACGCGGCGGGGCGCAAGATCCGCACGGCATTCGTGGCGACACCGGGCCATGTGCTGGTGTCGGCCGACTACTCGCAGATCGAACTCCGACTGCTCGCCCATATGGCCGATATTCCCCAGCTGAAGGAGGCGTTCTCCATCGGCCACGACATCCACGCGATGACGGCGTCGGAGATGTTCGCGGTGCCGATGGAAGCGATGACCTCGGAGATCCGCCGCCGCGCCAAGGCGATCAACTTCGGCATCATCTACGGTATATCGGCCTTCGGCCTCGCCAACCAACTCGGGATCGAGCGCGGCGAGGCCGGCGCCTACATCAAGAAGTATTTCGAGCGCTTCCCGGGGATCCGCGCGTACATGGATGCCACCAAGGCGACGTGCCGTACCAAGGGCTACGTCGAAACCCTGTTTGGCCGGCGCTGCCACTATCCGCGCATCACTGCCTCTAACCCGTCGGAGCGGGCCTTCAACGAGCGCGCGGCGATCAACGCGCCGATCCAAGGCACTGCGGCCGACATCATCCGCCGCGCGATGATCCGCATGGACGCCGCGCTCGAGCGCGCCCGGCTGCAAGCGCGGATGCTGCTGCAGGTGCACGACGAACTGGTGTTCGAGGTGCCGGACAGCGAGGTCGAGGCGACGATCGCGGTGGTGCGCGGCGTGATGGTCGACGCGCCGCATCCGGCGATAAGTCTGTCGGTTCCGCTGCAGGTCGACGCCAAAGCCGCGCTGAACTGGGATGAGGCGCATTAGACAGGCCCGGCGAACCGCTACGTGATCGCGGCCGCTATATCGGCCTCGACGAGAGCCGCTAACTCCGGCGTCACCTCCGGCCTGACGCCGAACCACCGCTCGAAACCCGGCACCGCCTGATGCAGGAGCATGCCGAGGCCGCCCACGGCGCGAAGGCCTCGGTCGTGCGCCTGCCGCAGCAAAGGCGTCTCGCGCGGCACATACACGATATCGTTGACGACGGCCTCGGCGCCGAGCCGCGAGATGTCGAAGTCAAGCGCCTCCTGCCCCCGCATGCCGGCTGGCGTCGTGTTGACGAGCAGTCTCGTCGCGGGGAGATCGTCAGCGGCCCGATCGAGCTCGGACCACCGGCAGCCCATTGCGGCGGCAAGATCCAGGCCTCGCGCGCGGGTCCTGCTGACGACAACGACGGATCGAAAACCGCGCTGTTGCAGCGTGTCGGCAATCGCCCGCGCCGCGCCGCCGGCGCCGAGCACCATCGCGCGAGACCTGTCGCCGTCCCACCCCGGTGCCGCCTGATCGAGAGCCGCGGCGAAGCCGCCGCCGTCCGTCGAATCGCCGCAGAGTTCATCCTGCTCAAACCAGATCGTGTTCACCGAACGCGTCCGTCGCGCGGCGGGCGACAGCCGCTGGCATAACGCCGCCATCGCTTCCTTGTGCGGCGCCGTCACGTTGCCGCCGACGTAACCGTCCGGCCGCATCGCGGCGACGAAGGCCGCGAGATCGTCCGGCCGCACGGCGACTTTCTCGTAGCTGCCTTCGATCCCGTAGCGCGCCAGCCAATAGTTGTGGATGAGCGGGGATCGCGAATGATCGATCGGCCAGCCAATCACGCAGGCTCTTCGCGGCGGCATCATATCGCGACGGCTCCCTCGGCACGAAGCAGCTCGAGGAGCTCGAGCATGGGCAGGCCGACGATCGTCGACTGCTCGCCGACGATCGAGTCGAAGAGATGGATCCCAAGCCCCTCGACGGCGTAGCCGCCGACACTTTGCAGCACGCGATCGCCTGCGAGATCGAGATAGCTTTCGATGAAAGCCTCCGAGAAGGGACGGCACGTCATTCGCGCCTGCGCGCAAGCGGAGGATACGACGACACGATCCCGCACTAGGCAAAGCGCAGCATGCAGCGTGTGCGTCTTGCCGGCCAACGCGAGCAATTGGGCCTTGGCCGCCTCGCGGTCCAGCGGCTTCGTTATCATGCGGCCTTCGATCGAGAGGGTCTGATCGGCGCCAAGCACCAGACGATCGGCATGCCTCGCACTGACCTGTACGGCTTTCTCGCGGGCCAAAAGCGCGGCAATCGCGTCCGCGTCATGCCCCGCCGCGAGAGCGGGCGCCTCGACAAGCCGCTCGTCCAGGTCGGCCGCGATCGGCTCGAAGGGAATGCCGGCCGCGGCAAGAAGGGCGCGGCGCGCCTGGCTCTTGGACGCGAGGACTAGCGGTGTCGGGGACAGCCACAGGTTCGACATTGGATCAATCCAAAGCGAAGGACTTGTGCCGATGAGCGCGCAGCAGGTCCATGATGGCGGCCGCCGTTTCCTCGATGGAGCGGCGTGTCACGTCGATCATCGGCCAGCCTTGTCGTTCGAAGAAACGGCGTGAGGTGGCGATCTCCTCGGTGACGAGCTTCTTGTCGACGTAATCGGACATCTCGCTGGCGTTCAACGAGAGAAGACGGTTCTGGCGGATCTGCACGATGCGGTCAGGGCTCGCCAGCAGACCGACCACGAGAGGGCGCACCAGCGTGCGGATCGCCGGCGGCAGCTCGACGCCCGGAACCATCGGGATGTTGGCCGTTTTCACGCCGCGGTTGGCGAGATAGATGCTGGTCGGCGTCTTCGAGGTGCGGCTGACGCCGAGGAGCACGACATCGGCGTCCTCGTAATGGTTCGCGCTCTGGCCGTCATCATGCATCAGCGTGAAGTTCAGCGCGTCGATGCGACGAAAGTAGTCGGCGTTCAGCATGTACTGGGCGCCAGCTCTCGGCGTGGCCTCCATACCGATATAAGACTGGAAAAAATTGAGGATCGGTCCGAGCACGGACAATGCGGGCGCGCCGGCCTCGCGGCATGCGTCCTCAAGCGGCCGCGACAGCTCGGGATCGACCAGCGTGTAGAGCACCATCCCCGGCGCGGTCTCGATCTCGGCAATCGCCCTGTCGAGTTGATCGCGCGTACGGATCAACGGGTAGATGTGCTCGATCGTCGACACGCCTTGATATTGAGCGGCGGCGGCACGACTGACCGCCATAAGCGTTTCGCCGGTCGCATCCGATACGAGATGAAGGTGAAAAAAGCTGCGCTTCATCCGCTGCATGCTCCGCCGGCGCCGATGGACTCTCTGAAAAGCTGGGGACGCGTGTTGATAAGGACTAGCCTTCGCCAAAACACCGAAAGAGTTTGGGCCGAGGCTGGGAATACATCAACAGGATCGCGGGCCCGCGTTCATTCCACCCAAATCTCGTTAATGCGTTAATAAATCCTTAACCAAGGACGAGATGTCTTGTCCCTCATCGCAAGTGCCTGCGACGCTTGAGGATTCGATTTACGCGCGAAACCGATGCCCGCCTGTGGAAAAGACTCGCAAGTCAAGCCAACGCGAAATGATTGTGCACGCAGGCGGATCGCTCTAATCCAACGCCTAGAAAAAGAAAAAAGAAGAATCTTTCTTAAGGTTTTTAGATTTGACCGATGAAATGCGCCGAAGCTCGCCAAGGTTCCTTCGAACGCTTGCGGGCGAAGCCGTGTGGCCGCCGCCGCTCTGGATGATGCGCCAGGCTGGCCGCTATCTTCCGGAGTATCGGCAGATCCGCGCCAAGGCGGGCTCATTCCTCGAATTCTGCTATGATCCGGCCTCGACCGTAGAAGCCACGCTGCAGCCAATCCGCAGGTTCGGCTTCGACGCCGCGATCCTGTTCTCGGACATCCTTGTCATTCCCGACGCTCTCGGCCAGCGCGTCAGCTTCGAGAGTGGGGAGGGACCGAAGCTCACACCCATCATCGACCAGCGCGGCATCGACGCCTTGCACGAGACGATCGATCTAACGCGCCTCGCGCCGGTCTTCGAGACTGTCGAACACCTCAAACGTGAACTCTCCAAGGAGACGCCTTTGATAGGCTTCTGCGGAGCACCCTGGACGGTGGCAAGCTACATGATCGCCGGCAAGGGTACGCCGGACCAGGCGCCGGCGCGCGTCTTCGCCTATCGTCATCCGGCACTGTTCCAGCGACTGATCGACAGGCTCGTCGTCTCCTCGGTCGCCTATCTGCGCAAGCAGGTCGAGAGCGGCGTCGACGCGGTGCAAATCTTCGATACCTGGGCGGGCGTGCTGCCGGCCGGAGAATTCGAGCGTTGGTGCGTGAAACCCATCGCCGCCATCGTCGATGGCCTGCGCGCGGCGCACCCGGCGATCCCGGTCATCGTCTTCGCCAGGGGCGCCGGGCCGCGTCTCGCGGAACTGAAGGACGCCACAGGCGCCGACGCGCTCGGCATCGACACGGCGGTGGATCCGCATTGGGCCGCCCGTACGCTGCCGGTGACGACGGTCCTGCAAGGCAATCTCGATCCTCTCGCTCTGATCGCCGGCGGTCAGGCGCTTGACGCCGCGGTCGGGCGGATCCTCGCCGCGTTTCGCCACAGGCCGCATATCTTCAATTTGGGCCATGGCATTTTGCCGGAAACCCCGATAGCTCACGTCGAACGCTTGGTGGAACTCGTCCGCCGCGACGCGGCCTAGGCAGGATCATTGATGGGTTATCTGTGGCTGAAAGCGGTGCATGTGCTGGCGATCATCTCGTGGATGGTCGGGATGCTCTACATGCCGCGCCTCTTCGTCTACCATGTGGAGGCCGGCATGGGCACGACGGTCGCCAAGACCTTCGAGGTCATGGAGCGGCGCCTACAGAAGGCGATCATGTTGCCGGCCCTGCTCGCCACCTGGATCACCGGTCTTTGGCTGGCCATATGGGGCGCCTGGTTCAAGGCCGGCTGGCTCCACTGGAAGCTGCTGCTGGTGCTGATCCTCACCGGCCTGCACGGTTACCTCTCCGTCGAGCGCAAGAAGCTCGCCGCCGGCACGGACAAGCACGATTCCAGGTTCTTTCGCATCCTCAACGAGGTGCCGACGGTGTTGCTGATCGGCATCGTGGTTCTGGTCGTCGTCAAGCCGTTCTAGCGAGAAACGCCGTGCTCGGCGGCGCGTTCGTAGTCTGAACTTGCTATGGCGGGCTCAGCGCGGAGCCAGCACCATCACCATCTGACGACCTTCCATGGAGGGTTCGGCCTCGACCTTCGCCAGCGTGCCCGTCTCCGCCTTGACGCGCTCGAGAAGCCGGAAACCGATATCCTGGTGCGCCATTTCGCGACCGCGGAAGCGAAGCGTGACCTTGACCTTATCGCCCTCTTCGAAGAAGCGGCGCACGGCCTTCATCTTGGTATCGTAGTCATGGTCGTCGATGCCGGGGCGGAGCTTGATCTCCTTGAGCTCGACGATCTTCTGACGCTTGCGGGCCTCGGCGGACTTCTTCTGTTCGAGGAAGCGAAACTTGCCGTAATCAAGGATCTTGCACACGGGAGGGTTGGCGTTCGGCACGATCTCCACGAGATCGAGACCCGCCTCTTCGGCAATCTGCATTGCCGCCATCGTCTCCGTCACGCCGCGGTTCTGGCCCTCGGCGTCGATCAGTTGCACTTCCCTGGCCCGGATATCCTTGTTCGTGCGCGGCCCGTCCTTCT
Source organism: Beijerinckiaceae bacterium (assembly GCA_965198495.1). Classification (GTDB taxonomy): domain Bacteria; phylum Pseudomonadota; class Alphaproteobacteria; order Rhizobiales; family Beijerinckiaceae; genus RH-AL1. The sequence continues at coordinate 368,247 of CBDAPL010000001.1, forward strand.
GCGGAACCGGAGGTGCTTTCATGGGACGACGAATGGTGATCTCCTGGTTTTTATTGAACGATCCGATCGCGCGACAACGGAAAACGGGCGCCAGTATCCGGATCGACTTTCAAGATCGGGTCAACACCGGCCAAAGTCAACAAAATGGAGAGTATCCATCGCCGTCGAAGACCCGATTGCGATGCGGCGTGCGGCCTTCGTCACACAGATACTGTCAGACCTGCTCGGTTTGCCGGTCAAGCAACATCGCATAGGCGTCCAACGTCTCTCTGGCCATGCGCTCGATGGCGAAACGCGTCTTGACCTGCTCGTGCGCCCGAAGCGCGAGCGCATCGCGCCCGCTCGCCCCGAGCGCGAGGGCCTCACGCATCGCGTCAGCCAACAAGGTCGGGTCACTTGGCGAGACACGCCATCCGGTGCGCCGAGCCGCCTCGGCATCGGGGGGCGCCAAGACGGTTTCGGGAACCGCGCCAAGATCGGAGACGACGACAGGTGTGCCGACCGCCTGCGCCTCGACGGCAACGCGACCGAACGCTTCCGGCTCGATCGAGGGCACGACCACGATCGCCGCCGCGAGCAGCGCCGCCGGCATATCGGCACAGGTGTCGACCTTGCGGATCATAGCGCCGAGGCCGGAAGCCCTGATCGCTTGATCGATCTCCTTGCCGGCGCCGCCTCGCGCCTCGCCGATGAAGACGAGCTTCAGGTCGCGCGTTCCGCTCTCGACAAGCAGACGGACCGCGTCGATCAACACCTTGTGGCCCTTCCAGACGCTCGGACGCGCGACCAGCAGGATAATCCGTTCGTCGGGAGCGGCCTGCCAGACTTGGCGCAAGGCCTGGACGCGCGCCGATTGGATGTTCGCCGCGGCGAACGGCTTGAGATCGACACCGGGTCGGATCAACACGATGCGGCCCGCCGCGGTTGGGAAGAGGCTGACGATCGTCGCCGCCGCGAACTTCGATCCGGCGACAACCACGTCGCCCTTGGCCATCACGGAATTGTAGAGTTGCGTGACGACCGTCTGTCCGGGTGAGATCTGATGCAGGCTCGTCACGAGCGGAGTTCGCAGGGCGCGTGTGGCGAAGTAGGCGACCCAGCCCGCGGGGCGTGAGCGGGCGTGGACAAGGTCGATATGCTCCCGGACGAGCAGAGAACGCAGCCTTCCCGTCAGCATGGTCATCGCGAGGGGATTTCTGGTCTGCGTCGGGAAGTCGATCCAGACACCGCCTTTTGCCTGAAGCTCGCTGACCAGCCTGCCTGGAGGCGCGGCGACGAGCGGGCGTGCGCCCGCCTCGGCGAGAGCCGCGGCGACATCGATGGCGGTCCGATCCATGTCCGGCGTGTCGAGCGAGGGAGCGAGCTGGAGGATCGTACGCCCAGCGAGGCGATGCGTGCCGCGGCGATGCACGGAGAAGCCGAAATCCTCGTTCATGGCGCCTCGCGCTCTTGTAGGAGGAGTGTGGCTCGAGCCGAGGGCGCGGGAGGCGGGAACATTATGCTTCAAGCTATACAGTCTGGGTTAACGCAACCGAAATATCTCACGGTCGGCGCGGGCGTCGCCTCGCGGCAGGTCGCCTTCCGGGCGCGGCCGGGCGCCGGTCCTGGCGTCGTGTGGCTCGGCGGGTTCCGCTCCGATATGCGCGCGACGAAAGCCGAGGCGATCGACGCCTGGGCGGCGGAGCAGGGCCGGGCTTTCCTCCGGCTCGATTATTCCGGGCACGGCGAGTCAGGCGGCTCGTTCGAGGACGGCACGATCTCGCGCTGGCTGGAGGACAGCCTCGCGGTGGTCACGACGGCGAGCGAGGGGCCGCAGATCCTCGTCGGCTCGTCGATGGGCGGCTGGCTTGCCCTTCTCGCGGCTAGGACGCTTGCCGCCGCGAGCCATCCACCGGCCGGCCTAGTGCTGATCGCGCCGGCCGTCGATTTCACTCAAGCCTTGCTGTGGGCGTCACTCGGCAAAGAGGAACGCCGCGCGATCGAGGAAGACGGCATGTACCTAAGGCCGTCCGCGTATGCCTCCGATCCGGTGCCGATCACGCGGGCGCTGATCGAGGACGGGCGCCAGCATATCTTGTTCGGCGGCCCGATGCGAAGCCACGCGCCTGTCCACATCCTGCAGGGCATGCGCGACCTCGACGTTCCGTGGCGCCATGCGATGCTGTTGGTCGAACATCTCGCCGGCGATCCCGCCGTTGTGACCCTGATAAAGGACGGCGACCACCGCCTCTCGCGCCCGGAGGACATCCAGCGCCTTATCGCGGCGATCGCCGCCATCGCGTGAAGCCGCGTCTCGCCTTACCAAAGCTTAATTCGGGATCACGCAGGCTTGTGCGGGCCTTGCCACGCTCGTCACTATCTCTCCACCTTGCGCGACCATCCTCAGTCCGCCGCCGACATTTGGAGACGATGATGACCCTGTCGCAATACCTTTCGCGAAACTTCGCCCTGACCGCGATGCTTTCCGCCACGAGCGTCCTGATCCCGCTCACCGTAAGCGCCGATCCCTCGACTTCGCCTTCGTCCACCGCGAAATCCACGCCGGCCGCGCCGACGCCGAAGCCAGAACCATCCAAGCCCGACGCCACCAGTGCCCAGGCCGCGCCGTCTCGCGACGACATGAAGGCCCGCATGAAGGCCGACAGGGACGCGTTCTTCTCGGCGCGCCTGGCGGCGCTGCACGCCGGCCTGCAGCTCACGCCCGATCAGCAAAGTCTATGGCCGCCGGTCGAGACCGCGATCCGCGATCTCGTCACGCTGCGTCGCTCCTCCTGGCATCGACGCGAGCAGGACCAGGACCAGAAAGCCGGCTCCTCCATCAATCGGTTGACGGCGCGCGGCGAGCACCTGGAGCAGATGGGGAGCGCGCTGAAGAAGCTCGCCGCCGCCACCGGCCCGCTCGTCGGGAGCCTCACCGCCGACCAGAAGGAGCGCCTGCCGATGCTTTTGCGCGGCGTCAGGCCAGGGCGGGTCATGGCACGCGCCTTCGACCTTCAAGACGATCGCATGGAGCGTGCCGGCGGCGATCGTGCCGGCGGGATGAGGCGCGAAGGAATGGATCGTGGCGAGAGCCGCGACAGGACAGAGGGCGGCATGGATCGTAACGGCATGGACCGCGGCGGCATGGGTTCCAGTCGCATGGGCTCCAGTCACATGGGCTGGGCTCCAGTCGCATGGGGCGTGGCGAGATGGACCGCGAAGAGGGCGATTATCGTCATCGCGACGGCGACGAGGCGAGCTACGGGAACTTCGATGGTGGCGAGGATGGTGGAATGCGCTGGCACCATCGTCACCATCACGACGACGATGACGGCGAGGACACGTCCTCGCGTGGCTAGTCTCAGCTCGTGCCTCGATGGAGACACTTGCGCACGACGATAGATCCAGATCTGGATTCGCCGCACTGGCGGCGGGAGGCCCCATGATCGTCATCGGACTGACCGGGTCGGTCGGCATGGGCAAGAGCACGACCGCCAAGCTTTTCGCGGAGGTCGGCGTGCCCGTCTTCGACGCGGACGCCGCGGTCCACCAGCTTTACGAGGGTCCGGCCGTGGTTCCGGTTGAAGCCGCTTTCCCGGGCGTGGCGAAGGCTGGCGCGATCGATCGCGAGGCGCTCGGGCGCCAGGTGATCGGCGACGCCGAGGCGATGCGGCGGCTCGAGGCCATCGTCCACCCGCTCGTGCGTAACGCGCGCGAAGCGTTCCTCTTAAAGCATCGCGCGGCCGGTGCCGCCATGGTCGTCCTCGATATTCCGCTCCTGCTCGAAGGCGGCGGCGCGGCCAACGTCGACGCCGTCGTCGTGGTGTCGGCGCCGAAAGCTGTGCAGAAGAAGCGCGTTCTCGCGCGCCCGGGTATGACCGAGGCTCGGTTCGAGGCCATACTGGCCAAGCAGATGCCGGATGACGAGAAGCGGCGCCGCGCTCGCTTCATCATCGAGACCGGTTCCGATGTCGCGGACGCGGCACGCCAGGTTCGCGCGATCATCGCCGCGCTCGAGGAAGACGCCAGTTTTGCGTGAGATCGTCTTCGATACGGAAACGACCGGACTCGACCCCTCCTTCGGTCACCGCGTCGTCGAAGTCGGCTGCGTCGAACTCCTGAACGGCATCCCGACCGGCAAGACGCTGCACCATTATCTCGATCCGCAGCGCGACATGCCGCAGGAGGCCTTCGCCGTTCACGGGCTGTCGTCGGATTTCCTCGCCGGCAAGCCGCTGTTCAGGGACATCGTCGACGAATTTGTCGCCTTCACGGACGGCGCGAAACTCATCGCGCACAATGCCGAGTTCGACTTTCGCTTCATGTCGGCGGAACTCCTCGCGGTGGGCTGGCCGGCGCTCGATCCCGACCGGATGGTGGACACGCTGGCGCTGGCGCGCCGCCGCCACCCCGGCTCGCCGGTCAGCCTCGATGCCCTCTGCCAGCGCTACGGCATCGACAATTCGCGCCGCACCAAGCACGGCGCGCTCCTCGACGCCGAAATCCTCGCCGAGGTCTACGCCGAGCTGACCGGCGGCCGCCAGACCAGCCTCGTCTTCGCCGGCCCGGCGACGCGTGGCTGGGGCGGTGTCTCCAGCATGCCGCGTCGCGCGCGGCCGGTCCCGCTGACGTCGGCGCTGACGGCGGACGAGGCAGCCGAGCACGCCGCCTTCGTCGCGGGACTGGGGGGTACCGTGCTCTGGCACCGCTACATCGCAGTGGCGGAGCCGCTCGCCGCAACCGGACGCTAGACGGCGCGGCCATGTAGGAACACGCAGGTCGCGCTTCAGGATCTTGCCGATGGCGCTGCGGGGCAGTCTCGACACGATGCGGAGATCGGTCATCTCCTCGAAGAAGACTCCGTGGGGGTTGATCAGGAATGATGTGCGGGGCCGGGCACGCGCATCGAGATATGGGTGAAGATCGCATCGTCCCAGCCGTAGAGCGCCGCCAGTCGGTAGAGCGCGGCGAACTCCACCCGCGCCGTCCAATGGGCGTCCCGCGTCACGTCGCTGGCTTGCTCGGAGGCCATCACGCCCTTGGTCATGTCTCGCCCCCTTATCGCTCGCCCGTTCCGGCCAGGGCTTCTTGCCATCGACAAAGCGCCATCGCATCGGGCGTGAGAAGACGCGCGCCCTCCGCCGAGAGACAGCGGGGCCGCGCGATGAGACCGTCCGGTGCCGCCTTTCGCGTCCGAGAAATGTTGTGAGCCTTTCCTCGACCGCGAGAAGGCATTACCGAGAGGCGATGACTTCATCGATCGACGCCGCTTTCGACGGCGGCAACATCCGCGTCCTCGCCATAGAGGGCGACCGCATCGATCTCGAGATCGTCCGCGACAGCTACTCGGCATTCTACCAGTGGTTCTACTTTCGCCTCGCCGGCGCGCGCGGGCGCGTGACGCGCTTGCGGATCGTCAATGCCGGCGGCGCGGCTTTCCCGTCCGGCTGGGAGGATTATCAGGTTCGCGCGAGCGCGGATCGGCTCACCTGGCGCATGATGCCGACGCGCTACGCCGACGGCGTGCTCGAATTCGATTGGAGCGGCGCGACCGAACTCGTCTGGTTCGCCTATTTCGCGCCCTATTCCATGGAGCGGCACGCGGCTCTGGTCGCGCGCATCGCTGGCCGTCCCGGCGTCGAGCATCGCGAACTCGGCCGCTCGCTCGACGGGCAGCCTATCGACGCGCTCGTGATCGGTCGCGGCGCCAAACCGGTCTGGCTCTACGCGCGCCAGCATCCCGGCGAGCCGATGGCCGAATGGTGGATGGAAGGCGCGCTCGAATGGTTGACGCGTGCCGCGCCGGACACGGCGCTGGGCGCGCTCCTCTTCGCGGCGACGCTCCATGTCGTGCCCAACATGAATCCCGACGGCACACGGCGCGGGCACCTGCGGACCAACGCCGCCGGCGTCAACCTCAATCGCGAATGGCACGCGCCCTCTCCCGAGCGGAGCCCGGAGGTCAAATGCGTGCGCGACGCGATGATCGCGAGCGGGGTGGCCTTCGCGATGGATGTGCACGGCGACGAGGCCATTCCGGCGAACTTCCTCGTCGGCTTCGAGGGCGTGCCGAGCTGGACCGAGGCGCGCGGCACGCGTTTCGAGACCTTTCGCGATCGGCTGGCGGCGCGTACGGCGGACTTCCAGACCGAGCGGGGCTACGGGCGCACGCCGGCCGGCAAGGCGAACCTCTCGATCGCGACAAATCAGGTGGCCGAGCGCTTCGGCGCGCTCGCGATGACCCTGGAGATGCCGTTCAAGGATTGCGAAACGAACCCCGATCCGCTCTCCGGCTGGTCGCCCGCGCGCGCCAAGGCTCTCGGCGCGGCCTGTCTCGAGACGTTGGCCGGCATGATCGACGAGGTGTGACGTCGATCAGTCGTGCGCGCCTTCCGTGCTCACCGGGCTCAGCCGCCTGATCGCGTAGGAGCCGGTCATCTTCCCGCCCGCCTGGTAGGATCCCGCGTCGTCGAGATTGCCGCTGTTGGTGTCGGTGGCCGTCCCGTTGATGCCGTCGTACTTGCCCGTGCCGGACTTGAAGCTCCACGTCAGCGTGATGGCCTGGAGCGGCTTAGGCCCGCTCGTCGTGTACTCGGCGTAGAGCATATCGCCATCGCGATCCTTGAAGTTGCAATAACCTTTTGAGTCGATCGTCCGCTCGCTTCGGTTGGTGAAGCGTACATTGGTACAGCGCCCCGCCGTGAGGTGAAGGAAGCCGTTGCCCGCGTCGTTGAGCGTCGTGGTGAGATAGCGATTGACCGTCAGGTCAAGCCCGCCGCCGACATCGATTGGCGAGGCCGGTGTCGACGTCGTGAAGGTGTAGCTCAACGTGAACTGGGCCGCCGAGGGGAACGGCTCCGCGGCCCGCGCCGTCGTCACCGCGGCGAGACCCGCCAGAGACAGGCCGATCAGACTCGCTAGAGATCGGCCCGCGTGAAGAAGACAGCGCATCATCATGCCCTTATTTCTCCTATGCCTTTGAACCTCCGGGCGTAATTGCAAGAGGCAAGCCGCGCCTCATCAAAGTCGATGGCGGGCGATTGCGCCACTACGCGCGATGATCGCGCCCCTCAGACTTTGGTCTAAAAGCGCCAGGGCTGTCTCTCGTGCGGCCTTGTCGCGGCGGACCATCGGATATGCGATAGATCTTGCGTGGCCTTGCTCAAGCCACCGGAGTCGTTGGAAGATGTCGCTGATCTGGCCGTCGCAACATATCGCCAGCGCGATCGCGAAGGGTATGATCGTCGCCGAGGCCGCGTTCGAGAGCGAGCAGGTGCAACCCGCGAGCCTCGATCTGCGACTCGGACCGAAGGCCTATCGTCTGCCGGCGAGCTTCCTACCCGGGCCGGGACGCACGGTCGCCGACCGTCTGGCCGATCTCTCCACCCACGAGGTCGACCTCACCCGGCCAACGGTGCTGGAGCGCAACTGCGTCCACATCATCCCGCTAATGGAAAGGCTGGCGCTGCCGTTCGGCGTCGACGCGCGCGCCAACCCGAAGAGCTCGTCCGGTCGGCTCGATATTTTCGTGCGCGTCATCGTGGACGAAGGCGCCACCTTCGACGACATTCCCGACGGCTACACCGGGCCGCTCTATGCCGAGGTCGTGCCGCGCTCTTTCCCGGTGATCGCCGCCGTCGGCAGCCGGCTGGCGCAATTGCGCTTCCGTCGTCGCGCCGGCAGCGCTCGGCCGCGCCTGGTGCCGGTGACGATCGACCTCGACCCCTCCGGCAAGCCAGACGGCATCATCGGTTACCGCGCGCGCAAAACCTCGGGGCTGATCGACATGGCCAAGCTCGGCGCCTATCCGCGCGACGCCTTCTGGGAGCCTCTGACGCTGCCGGCCGGGCGGCGTGAACTCGTCCTCGATCCCGACGAGTTCTACATATTGGCTTCCGCCGAGGCAGTCGTCGTCGGCGCTGCCGAGGCGGCGGAGATGGTCGCCTACGATACGGCGGTGGGCGAGCTGCGTTCGCATTACGCGGGCTTTCTTGATCCTGGGTTCGGCCTGGCCGAAGCGGGCGGCGCCGGCAGCAAGATCGTGCTCGAGGTTCGCAGCCATGACGTGCCATTCCTGCTCGATCACGGGCAGCGCGTCGCAACCCTCGAGTACGAGGCGATGGAGGAGCGGCCCGACCGGCTCTATGGGGAGGCGCTTCACTCGAACTATCAGGGCCAGGGTCTCAAGCTCTCCAAACATTTCGTCTAGCGCCATCGACCCTTGCGTGATGTCAAGCAAACGCTTCGGCAGCGCGTCGCAGCCATGCGCTTGCCACCATTGCGCGCCATGCTGCGCCGCACAAGATAGCGGTCATGAGCGCCTTGAACGAAATCATCCATCATACGCACGTGGTCCGCCGCCTCTACAGGCCCGACCTCGCCAAGTTCCGTGAGCACCTGGTCCGCCTTGACCCGCGCACGCGCTACGACCGTTTCGGTTTGCAAGTCTCCGACGATTATCTGAGACACTATGCGGAGCTTTGCTTCGAGCCTGGCGCGATCACCTACGGCTATTTCGAGGATGGGCTTGTTCGCGGCGCCGCCGAACTGCGCGTTTTCGCGTCAAAGGATCGGCTGTCGCGCAAGGACGCCGAGGCGGCCTTCAGCGTCGAGCTTGGGTGGCGTCGCCGACAGATCGGCACCGAGTTGATGAGCCATATCGTCCTTGCCGCCCGTAATCGCCGGATCGATACGCTGACGATCTTCTGCCTTTGCCACAATCAGGCCATGCTCAACCTCGCGCGCAAGTTCGAGGCGGATCTCGCGTTCGAACACAACGACATCACCGGCCATCTCGTGGCCCGGCCGCCGAACGCCTTCTCCCTCTTGCGCGAATTTTTCGACAACACGCTCGACTTCGGTTCCGCTGTCCTGGAGTATCAAGGTCAAGTCCTGAAAGCGGCGACGCACACGCCGCGCTCTTGACCGGCGCGGGCGGGAGCCGTTCCAGCTTGATCGCGGCGCGGAGGCGACCTATCCTGCCAGACAGCGCGCGGGCGTAGTTCAATGGCAGAACGGAAGCTTCCCAAGCTTCATACGAGGGTTCGATTCCCTTCGCCCGCTCCATGGTCGCTTTGTACAGCGGCGTGGCGATGAATCGAATGGCTCTTCGTTCGAAGCGGCGGATGGTACCCGACTCTCCTACGCACGCGGGTCGCACCTCGCTGTAGGCTTGGGAGCGGTCCACACCGCCCCTGGACGTCGGAACATCGAGGCTAGTGGAAACCGCGTGTTGTCGTGTGCAAGGGTCAGCACCCATTGTAATTCGCCGGCAAGGCGGTCGGCGGCTAGTCGCGGTTCAGGTCGGGCCTTCCGAGGCGACGTGGATCTGCGGCGTCCATCCGCCGCCCAGCGCGACGAATAAATTAACCGACGACCCCAGCCGTCGGGTCAGCAGGGCAAGCGAGGCGCGTTGCTGGCCGAGCAGCGTGGCCTGCGCCGTCACCACGTCGAGATAGGTCGTCGCGCCGTCGCGATAGAGCGTGAGGGAGAGGTTGAGCACCTTCTTCTCGGCGTCGACAGCCGCCTCGATCCGCTTGTTCTCGAGGCCGAGATATTTATCGGTCGAGAGCGAGTCCTCGACCTCCTGCACCGCCTTGAGCACCGTCGCCTTGTAGCGCGCGATCGTCTCGTCGCGCCGCGCCACGCTCGCCTCGAGCTGCGCCGTCCGCTTGCCGCCATCGAAGATCGGCAGGGTTATCGCCGGCCCGAACGTATAGAGCCCGTTGGCCAGGTCGAAGAGGTGGATGCCTCTGTCTTCCGTACCGCCCGACAAGTCGATCATGAAGCGCGGATAGAAGGCCGCCTTGGCGACGCCGATCTGCTCGTTGGCGGCGGCGACCTCGCGTTCGGCCTGGGCGATGTCCGGCCGGCGTTCCAGCAGGGTGGACGGTGCGGCGATCGGGCCGCGCGGCGAGGCGACCGCCACCGGCGCGGGAGGGATGGAGAAGCCGGAGGCGGGCTGGCCGACGAGCGTGGCGATGGCATGTTCGATGAGCGCGCGGCGGGCGGCGTCTTCGTCGATGAAGGCCTTCGCGGTCTCGAGCTGAGACTTGGCGCGCTCGACATCCATGGGCGAGGCGATCTTGCCGGCGAGCCTGTTTTCCGTAAGCGCCAGCGCGTCCTCGTACGCCTTCTGCGTGTCGCGTAGAAGCTTCACCTCGCGATCGATCCCGCGAAGGGCGATGTAGTCGCGCGCGACCTCCGCGTGCAGGCTGAGCCGCACGCTCTCAAGCAGCGCGGCTTGCGCCTGCGCCTCGGCGGCTGTCGCCTTGATCGTGTCGCGGACGCGGCCCCACAGGTCGACCTCGTAGCTGGCTTGGAGCTCGAGTTCGTTGTTGCCGTAGTGATTTGGCTCCGTGCTCGGCTGGGTCCGGTAGGTGCGGTGATCGGATTGGCGGTTTGTGGTGAACTGCGTGTACTGGTCGACGCTGGGATAGAGTCCGGCTTCGGCCTGCTGAACAGTCGTGCGGGCCTGCTGGTAGTTGGCGAAAGCGGCCGCCAGTGTCTGGTTGGCGTCGTCGACTTCCGGCTCGAGCGCATTGAGCGTCTTATCGTGGAAGGCGATCCACCATGGACCGCGTGGTTCCTGGTCGTTGGGCTGGGCGGCGGTATAGGCGCCGCCTTCCTTGAACTTCAACGGGAGATCGACAACCGGTGGGACGTAGGGCGGCGCGAGGTCACATCCGGCCAGGAACAGGCTTGGCAGGAACAGGCTCGGTATAAACAGGCTCGGCACGAACAGGCCGAGCATCACGCCACGTTTCATTCCGACGCCCCGTGCGCGACTTCCGTGTTCCGCGCCTTGGCCGAGCCGATGTCGGTGGGATGCGCGCCGACGGGCTTTCCATCGATCTTCATGACGTTGACGCTGTCGCCGGTCTCGATCGCGTCCGAAGGACTTGCGATGAACTTGTCCTCCCTGTCGAGCCCCGACGCGATCTCGATCTCCGGACCGGTATCGAGAAGGATCGTGATCTTCTTCAAGCTCACCTTGCCGTCCTTCACGACGGCGACTTCCGGCGCGTTGTCGCGGAAGATCATCGACGCGGACGGGATGACGAGCTTCTTGGGGTCGAGCGGAAGGTCGAAATGCGCCTGCGCATACGATCCCGGCGACAGGATACCCTCGCCGTTGTCGAACAGCGCCTCGACGAGCAGCGCGCGCGACTGCTTGGAGATCGCGTCGGATGTCGTATCGAGCTGGCCGACGAACTTGCGCCCCGGATATTGCGGCAGCAGCAACGTGACGGGCAGGCCCTTGTGCATGGTCGCGGCGTCGATCTGCGGTACCTGCACGTAGATGCGCATCTTGTCCGTCGCGGCCACGTCGAAGAGGCCGGACGCGCTTACGTTGGACGACGATACGAGAGCGCCGACATCGATGCGGCGCGCGGTGATGATCCCATCGAACGGCGCCACGATGTTCTTGAAATTCTCCAGAGCCTTGACGCGATCGAGGTTGGCCTGCGCGGCACTCGCCTGAGCCTTCTGCGCCAGGGCGTCGCCCTGCTTTTCGTCCGCCGTCTGCTGGGACACGGCCTGCGACGCGCGCAACGCCTTCCATCGATCCGACGTGAGAACGGCGAGGTTGTAGTCGGCTTGCGCCTTGCCGAGTTCTCCCTTCGCCCGTTCCAGCTGCTGGTCGAGTTCGGGAGCGTCGATCGTCGCGAGCAGCTCACCTTTCTTCACCCTGGCGCCGATATCGCGGTACCACATCTTGACGTAACCGCTGACCTGAGAGTGGATCGGCGCGGTGTAGAAGGCCTCGATATCGGCGGGCAGCGTGATGTGCGCGCCCTCCGTGGCAAGCTTGGCGGAGACGAGATCGACGCTCGGCACCGCCTGCTTGTCCGTCCACGTCGCGAGATCCGCCTCGCTCTGGCTGCGATCGAAGATCCCGTAGGCCGCGAGGGCTCCGAAGACCACGACCGCGAGCAGGAGGTAGCGCTTCACGTGCGGCTTGCGCGCGGAGCGCTGGGGTTCACGCGCGCCAGTCGGGGAATGGTCGTCGGGCGTGTCCATGGTCGAGATCCTGAATCAGGCGTGCGATGGAATAGCGGCGGCGTCATGCCCCGATATCGGCGCCCTCTTGTAATCGCGCCAATGTACCATTTTGAAGACGACCGGAACGAAAAATAACGTCGCGACCGTCGCAAAGATCAGGCCGCCAATGACGGCGCGGCCGAGCGGCGCGTTCTGCTCGGCGCTCAGCGCCATCGGCCCCATTCCGATGATCATGGCGAGTGCGGTCATCAGCACCGGCCGAAGCCGCGTGACGCCGGCCTCGATCGCGGCCTCGAGCGGCGACAATCCTTCCGCGAGCTTCTCGCGACAGAAGCTGACGACGAGGATCGAGTTGGCGGTCGCCACACCCATGCACATGATCGCGCCGGTCAACGCCGGGACCGACAGGGTCGTGTGCGTTATGAACAGCATCCACACGATGCCCGCCAACGCGGCCGGCAACCCGGTCACGATGACGAACGGGTCGACCCAGGATTGGAAGTTGACGACGATGAGGAGGTAGATCAGCACCACGGCCAGCGCGAGACCCGCATAGAGCTGATCGTAGGCCGCCGTCATCGTCGTGACCTGGCCCCGCAGCGCGACCTTGGATCCGGCCGGGACCTCCCGCGCGGTGTCATCGAGGACCTTCTGGATGTCGCTGGCGATGGCGCCGAGATCCCGATCGTGCGTCGCGGCGTAGATGTCGATGACGGGCTGCACGTTATAGTGCGAGACGACGCCCGGACTCGAGGACCGGACGGTCGACGCGACGCCGCCGAGCGGCATCGGCCCGTTGTTGCCGTCGACCTGCAAGTTGTTCAGCTCGCTCATCGAGTCGAGCCAGTATTGTGGTGTCTGGACGACGATCGGATAGGAGACCCCGTTCTTCGGGTTGAGCCAGAACGTCGGGTTCGTCTGCATGCTGCCGGCGAGATTGACCTGCATGTTACGCGTCACGTCCTGCTCGGTGAGGCCGATCTGGTTGGCGAGCGAACGGTCGACCGCGACGTTGAGCGTCGGGTAATCGAAGACCTGCTGGATGCGCGGATCGGCGATTCCGGGGATCTTCTTGATCTTTCGAAAGATCATTTCGGCATAGGCGCGGTTTTCCGTGCTCTTGTTGCCGATTACCTGCACGTCGATGGGCGCCGGCAGACCGAAGTTCAGGATCTGGCTGACGATGTCGGCGGGCAGGAACGAGAACGTCGAGCCCGGGAACGCGCCGGGAAGGCTGCCGCGCAGAGATTGAATGTAGCCGTCCGTCTTCGAGGCGACATCGTCGTGCAGCGTGATCAGGATGTCGGCATCGATCACGCCGATTGTCCCGGAATTGCCGTAGGCGACGTTGATGCCGGAGATCGGCATGCCGATGTTGTCGACGATCGAGGCCAAGGCTGACGGCGGGATGGTCCTGCGGATCTTGTCTTCCACGAACTGGACGAGCTTCGCCGTTTCCTCGATGCGCGTGCCGGTCGGCGCGCGCACGTGCAACTTGATCTGCGCGGCCTCGACTTTCGGGAAGAAGTTCTGTCCTAGAAAAGGTACCAAGCCGAACGAGACGACGACGGCGACGAGGAACCCGATGACGAAGACACGGCTGGCGCCGAGCGCGAGCACCAGAATGCTCCTGTAGGCGGATCTCAGGGCTTCGAAACGGCGCTCGAATCCGCGCTGAAACTTGACGAGTGGGTTGCGGGTCGGCGGCAGCGGCGCCCCGTGCTCGTGCTGCTGCACGTTGCCCAAAAGGTAGTTCGCGATCGTCGGCACGAGCGTGCGAGACAGAATATACGAGCCGATCAGCGCGAAGATGACGGCCTCGGCCAGCGGCTTGAACAGGAAGCCCGACACGCCGCCCAGCGTGAACATCGGCACGAAGACGATGCAGATGCAGAGCAGCGACACGGTCGCCGGCACGACGATCTGCCGGGAGCCGTCCATGATGGCGTCCTCGATCAGCTTGCCCTGCTCGAGATGATAATTGATGTTCTCGATCGTCACCGTGCCATCGTCGACGAGGATGCCGACGGCGAGCGCGAGGCCGCCGAGCGTCATCACGTTGATCGTTTGGCCCAGCACCGAGAGCAGCGCGACCGAAAACAGGATCGCGAGCGGGATCGAGATCATGATGATGATCGTCGAACGCCAGCTGCCGAGGAAGATCAGGATCATCAGGCCGGTCAGCGAGGCGGCGATGACGCCTTCGCGGATCACCCCGGAGACGGCGTCGTTGACGAACGCCGACTGGTCGCCGACGGCGGTCAGCTCCAGGCCCTTGGGGAGGCCGGCCTTGATGTTGGGCAGAAGCGCCTTGACGCCGTTGATGACGTCGAGCGTCGAGGCCGATCCCGCCTTCTGGATCGTCATCAGCACGGCTTTCTTGCCGTCGACATTCACGATGTTGGTCTGCGGCGGGCTTCCGGCGTGGACGAAGGCCACGTCGCGGATATACACGACGGTGCCGTCGACGCTCTTGATCGGCAGGTCGTTGAGCTTCTCGATCTCCTGCGGCGCGTCGTTGAGACTGATGATGTACTCGAACTTGCCGATCTTCTCCGTCCCCACCGGCGTGATCAGGTTCTCCTTGGCGAAGGCGCTCACGACGTCGGAGGCGCTGATCTTGTAGGCCTGCAGTTTGCCCGGGTTCAGGTCGACGTTGACCTGAAGGATCTTGCCGCCGTAGGGCGACGGCACCGCCGCCCCGGCGACCGTCGCGAGCTGTGGGCGGATAAAGTTCTGGGCGGTATCGGCCAGCCGCGCCTGCGACAAGGTCGCGCTCGACAGAGCGAGTTGCAGGATCGGCACCGACGAAGCGTTGAACAGCAGCACGTAGGGTGGCGTGACGCCGGGCGGCAGCAGTTTGAGCACCGTCTGCGAGGCGGCGGTGATCTGCGCGATCGCCGTATTGATGTTGACGTTCGGCTGGAAGAAGATCTTGACGACGCCATAGCCCGAAAGCGACTGCGACTCGATATGCTGGATATCGTTGACCTGCGACGACAGCGTGCGCTCGTAATAATAGACGATGCGGCCTGACATCTCCTCGGGTGGCAGACCGTTGTAGGTCCAGACCGCGCTGACGACGGGGATGCCGATGTCGGGGAAGATGTCGGTCGGCGTCTTGAACCAGGACATGACCCCGAAGATCAGGATCAGCATGGCCAGAACGACAAACGTGTAGGGACGCGAGAGGGCGATGCGGACAATTGCGAGCATGCCGACTACTCCTTGGCGGGCGCCGTTTGCGAGAAGCCTCTCTGGACGATGTCCTCGCACAACAGGCGCGCCAACGCCACACCTTCGGGTTGAAGGGGCCAGGCGTTGGCACGCCGCGCCGACCCAAAGGCTGTCGCGATCGATGGGCTCGGCCGAGACAAAAGCGCCTTGTCCCGCAGGTCTTCTCGAAGCGTAAACCTCACGGCGCTAAAACATAAAACGACAGATCGCCTCTCAGGTTTTGCCGCATGTTCAACCGGGTTCGCTTCAGCGTCTCTTACCGCATCCTTCTCGTTGTGGTCCTCGGCATGGCCACGCCCGCCATCGTCTCGCTACACGCGCTGCTGGCGTTTCGCGCGGCGTTGATCGATGCGCGGGCGAGCGAGGTGCGCCATCTCGACCAGGTGGCCTACGATGTGGTCGCGAGCTTTCACGAGGCCGCCGTTGCGGGACGGATGACCGAAGCCGCGGCCAAGCTCGCCGCCATCAACACCTTGCGCGCCGCCCATTACGACGGCTCGAATTACTTTTTCATATGGAACACGCAAGGTGTCGGCATCGCTCACGGGGGCAATCGCGCGCTCGAGGGCCGCAACTTCATCGAGGGCGCAGATGCCGTGAACAGTCCCAACGTCCGCGACATGGTCAGCAAACTTGTCTCGGTCGCCGTGCGTCAGGGTGAAGGCTTTACGCAATACAAGATCCCGAAGGCCGGGCAGAGCGTGCCCCTCGCCAAGATCGGCTACGCCAAGCTCTTCAGTCCATGGGACTGGGTAATCGGCACGGGAGCCTACGACAGCGACATCGATGCCGTGTTCTGGGCGGAGGCACGCACCGAGGGCGCCATCGCGCTGTGCATCGTCGCGCTGACGGCGGCGCTGTCCTACCTGCTCGGACGCGACCTCTCGCGTTCGCTGCTGCGCCTGACCGGAGTCACGGCGAAACTCGCGGAGGGCGATCTCGGCGCGCACATCCCATGCACGACGCGGCGCGATGAGATCGGCGTCATGGCCGGCGCGATCGAGGTCTTCAAGAATAGCGCCATGCGCACGCGCGAGCTGGAATGGCGGCAAGCCAATGACCAGCGCAGCGCCTCGGAAGCCGCGCATTTGGTGGTGGGTTCCATCGGCGAAGGGCTGGAACGGCTCGCCGCCGGTGATCTTGCCTTCCGGCTGACGACCGTGCTGCCGCCCGCCTACGAGACGCTGCGCACCAACCTCAACGCCACGGCGAGCCAGCTCTCGGCGCTGGTGCAGGGCATCGTCGCCAACACCGCGGCGTTGCGTCAAGGCAGCGGCCAAATCGCGAACGCCGCCGACGCACTGACCCTGCGCACCCGGAGCCAGGTGACGCGGCTCGTGCGGACCGCCTCGGCGCTCGACGAGATTACCGCCGCCGTCCGATGCACGGCGGAGATCAGCAATCACGCGCGCGCCGTCGTCTCGCACACTCATAAGGACGCGGAAACCATCGATGCCGTCGTCGGCATCGCCGTCGCCTCGATGGAGGAGCTCGAGGCATCGTCGCGCCAGGTCGGCCATTTCGTGGCGGTCATCGACGCCATCGCGTCACAGACGACGCTTCTGGCCTTGAACGCGAGCATCGAGGCGGCGCGCGCCGGCGACGCGGGGCGCGGCTTCGAGGTGGTCGCAACCGAAGTGCGGGCGCTGGCGCTGCGCAGCACGGACGCCGCTCGTCAGATCCGCGCGCTGATCGAGCAGAGTCAGCGCGCCGTCGGCAAAGGCGCCGACGCCGTCGCCGCCACGCGAGAGGCGGTGATGCGCATTGTCTCACAGGTCGGGGACATCTCGGGTTCCGTGGCGCGGATCGCCGGCGCGGGACAGGAACAATCCGACGGGCTCGGCATGGTAAACGAGGCCGTGCGTGAAATGGATGGCATCGCTCAGCAGAACGCCGCCATCGTCACGCAGAGCACCGCCGCCTCGCATACCCTAATGCGGGAGGCCGAGACGCTGACCAACCTCATCAGCCGCTTCCGCGTGGGCGCGGCGCACGGGTCCGCGCACCAATGGCGCGGCGAAGCGGCCGCGGGTTAACGCGGCAAGGCTAGTCGACGTACTCCTTGGCATCATGTCAGGGATCAAGGGACTTTGCCGCTTTTGTGTTCGGCCTTCTCGATCTGCTGGCCATCGTGCAGCTTCGTCGCGAGCGTCGCCCAATTCGGGTCGCGTGAAATCATCGCCCAGTAATAGGCGGCTCTATAGGCCGATCCGTAGCTCATCGCCTTGAGGTTACCCTGCGGCCCGCGCTCCTGCCCGAAGCCGGTGCGGGTGTTGCCGGTCTGGTCGACGGTGCCGTCGGAACGGACCCGCGCCGCCAGCCAGGCGAGACCATGCCCGATCATCGGCCGCATCTCGGCCCGCAACGCGTCGTCGGCGACAATTGTATAGTAGGTTTCGGCAAAGAGCAGACCGACGGCGTGGTAGCTCGTGTCCGAGCCACCCTTCTCCGGGTTGTACCCCGATTGATCCTGCCGGGCGAGACCCCGGCGCACGTAGTCTTGCGAGGCGCGGACCATCGCATCGTCGCGCAGTAGGACGCCCGTCTCGCCGATTGCGTCGGCGTCGAGGTAGAAGCGGTGCGCGTAGGGCGCGTCCTTGGCTTGGCCCGGGCCGGCGTTCCGCGGCGCCATCATCCAGTGCGCCGCCGCGCGCAGCTTGGGGGTGGCGCCGGCGATCCAATCGCTGTTTTGCGCGGCCATGTCGGACGCCTCGAGGAGCAGCGCGGCATGGGCCGCCGCCTCCACGAAGAAGCTCATCGAGTGGAACCGGTCGGGGCAGGCGAAGGACCCATCCGGACGCTCCTGGTGGAAGCCCCAGTCAAAGATCGCCTCTCCGCGCGCGACCAGGTCCTGACGATGGTAGCTCACGCCGGCGATCACCGCGTCGATGGCATAGCGCTGCTCCTCGATGAGCCAGCGATCCTTGGTCCCTTGCTCCCAGCCCGCGTTCAGCGGCCCATAGGCGCCGTCCGGCGCCATCTGGTCGGCCACCTTGTCGGGCTTGGAATAGGCGGTCTGGCGCAAGAAGGCGCTGGTTACGAAGGCGAGGTCGCCGCGCGATCCCGGGTGCCAAGCCGGCAACGGCTCTCGCGCGAACGGCTGTGCGACGACGATGGCGGGAAGTGCTGCCGCGGTAAACGCCGCGACCGCCGCGCGCACCGAAAACTTGATCATGAGATCTCTCCGACACGAAGCCGGGTGAACCTAGACCAGGATCGATGAATGGAACTCGACAGGTCCGTTCAGCCGAACGCCATGTTTCGCGTCGGCGACAGCTTCGCTCCCGGGCGCTTGAAGACAGTTCGTAGCCGCACTCGAGCGGATATGCGGGGATTAACGCCAAGTGCTCTCGCGGCGGCGGTCTGGCGTCTGTGCCGCCGTTTACCGCCTCACAGGCGGATGGTTCGCCGCCCGTATCTCCGGGCCGTGAAGATGCCGATCGTAATCACCACTACAAGCGCGGCGATCAGTGGGCAGGACCACCAGATCCAGAGCGAGGCGTCGTTTGCCAGCGTCAACGTCTCGACGTACAGCGTCGCGCTCGCGGCCATTAACGCCAGGACGGTCCCAACGAAAACGATGCCGAAGAAAGACGCGATCGCCCGCCACCCGATCCGACTGCTCTTACTCGTCATCGCTTTCCTCCCTCGGCATTGGCCCCTCGGCGGTCATCATTGGCGGCGGCTACGACAAAGAGGCTTTCCCTATGTCTTGCAAGATCCCTTGTGGCCTGCGAAGTCACGAGGCGCTGCTCGACGCCGCGGCCCATCGTCAAGACCGGTCGCGGGGCTTTGCTGACGCTGTGGTCGGCATGATGCTTTCGTCTTGATCCCACCCCTCTTTGAAGGTGTTATCGCGGTACGGCCTGTGGCCGCTGCCGAGCTTGTGACGCATCGTGACGCAAAACGCCGGTTTCGGGTCGGTCCACAAGGATCATCTTCGGTGAAGGCCTGGCGCTACCATGTTAGGACGATCAGCCACCGCGAGGACAACAGATGCCGCTTCTCCGCTTCGACCTGATCGAAGGCCGCACGGATGCCGAACTCAAGAGCCTGCTCGATGCCGCGCACGAGGCGATGCTCGCCGCCTTCAAGGTGCCGGCGCGCGATCGCTACCAGATCGTTCACGAGCACAAGGCCTCGCGCATGGTCGTCGAGGATACCGGCCTTGATATCCCGCGCACGGAGAAGGTCGTGATGCTGCAGGTGACGAGCCGTCCGCGCGGGCGCGAGGCGAAGGCGGCCTTCTACAAGGGGCTGTGCGAGGCGCTGGAGGCAAAATGCGGCATCAAGCCCTCTGATGTCATGGTCAACTTCGTCATCAACGGCGACGAGGACTGGTCTTTCGGCCTCGGCCGCGCGCAATTTCTCACCGGCGACCTCTAGCTCGATCCCATGCCTTCGATCCGCATTGAAATGTCGAACGGCCTGATGCAAAGGTCTCGGCAATGAGCACGCCGCAGGCGCCGAAAGGGATGAGACATGGCCACGTTTGATCGTCCGAAGCAGATCATTGAGTATTGCCTCGCGCCGCTGAAGCTCGAGACAGCCTCGGACGACTACAAGGAGGCCTATCGCCGGATGGAGCATGTCGTGAAGACGCTGCAGATCGCCGCCGGCAAGAACAACGCGCCGGTCGCCGTCGACTTTTCGACGATGCGCACGCTGACGATCAACGAGGAAGCGCACGGGCACGACTAGGAGCCGCCTCCCTCGCCCGGATGTACTCGGCTAGGGCTGCCAGGCCTCTGTTCTCTCGGCCTTCGTCTCTTCAGCCTTGCCCTCGTCGATCGTCCTGGCAAGCGCACGGAGCGCCTCGGTGACGTTGGTGCGCGTCGCCGACGACAGCCGCAGCGGGGTCGAACCGCAGGCTCGGCGCAATCGGTCCACCTGCTTTTTCAGGTGCTCCGCCTCGCACGCGTCGATCTTCGAGAGCGCGACGACCTCGCGCTTGTCGGTCAGGCCGCCGCCATAGGCGTCGAGTTCGTGACGCACGGTTTTGTAGTCGCGGCCGGCGTGCTCGCCGTTGGCGTCGACGAGATGCAGGATCACCCGCGTGCGCTCGACATGGCCGAGGAAGCGGTCACCCAGGCCGACGCCTTCGTGCGCGCCCTCGATCAGGCCCGGGATGTCGGCCATCACGAACTCGCGGCCGTCGATGCCGACGACGCCGAGTTGCGGGTGCAGGGTGGTGAAGGGATAGTCGCCGATCTTCGGCTTGGCGGCGGAGACCACCGAGAGGAAGGTCGACTTGCCGGCGTTGGGGAGGCCGACCAGCCCGGCGTCGGCGATCAGCTTCAGGCGCAGGTGGATCGTGCGCTCCTCGCCCTGCTCACCCGGGTTGGCGCGGCGCGGCGCCTGATTGGTCGAAGACTTGAAGTAGGCATTGCCGAAGCCGCCGTTGCCGCCGCGGCAGATGCGGACGCTCTGACCGACGGTGACCATGTCGGCGAAGGGCTCCTCCTCATCCTCGTCGAAGAGCTGCGTGCCGACCGGCACCTTGAGGATCGCGTCGAGGCCTTTGCCGCCGGCCCGGTTCTTCCCCATGCCGTGCATGCCGGTCCTTCCCTTGAAATGCTGCTGGTAGCGGAAGTCGATGAGCGTGTTCAGGCCGGCGACGCATTCGACGATGACGTCGCCACCCTTGCCGCCGTCGCCGCCGTCGGGGCCGCCGAACTCGATGAACTTCTCGCGCCGGAACGACACGCAGCCGGCGCCGCCGTCACCGGAGCGCACGTAGACACGGGCTTGATCGAGAAATTGCATGAGACGCTATCTAGCGGAAGCCGGCGCGAAACACACCTGTCGCGACAAGCGGGAGGTTGGAACCGGCTATCCAAGCGCCAAAGGTCCGAGATGCGGGTAGGCGCGGGCCTCTTCGGCCATGGTCTCCTTCAGCGCCTCGAAAAGCGTGAACAGGTCGCAATGCTCCAGCACGGTCTGCTCCGCGCGGTCGTCCATCGCGATCGCGGGCGTGAGCGAGGCGTCGCGGGCCTCGAGCGCGGCCAGCAGGTAGCAGCCGGCCGACACCAGGCTGAAGGCGCGCAACAGGCAGAGCCGCTCCCAGACGTTGGGCTCGCGATGCGCGGCGTCGATCATCGCGAGCACCGCCGCGATTTCGCCGAGCGCCTGCGCTTTGTCGGCGTCGCGGGTGAGGTAGCGGTCGCCGAGAGTGCTCATCGTTCGGTCAGCTTCAGTTCGATACGTCGGTTCTTCGAGTCGTCGCTCGCGTTCTCGAGGGGCGAATACTCACCGAAGCCGGCCGCGACCAGGCGATGCGGGTCGACGCCCTTGCCGGCGAGATATTCGACAACGGCGATGGCGCGTGCCGCGCTGAGTTCCCAATTCGAAGGGAACAGGGCGGAATGGATCGGCTTCGTATCCGTATGGCCGTCGACGCGCATCACCCAAGGGATGTCGGGCGGGATCTCCCGCTCGAGCTGGATCAGCGCGGCGGCCAGCTGGTCGAGTTCGGCATGGCCTGCCGGGTTGACCGCCGCCTGCCCTGAGTCGAACAGAACCTCGGATTGGAACACGAACCGGTCTCCCACGATGCGAACACCGGGCCTCTCGCCCAGGATCTGACGAAGGCGGCCGAAGAAGTCGGATCGGTAGCGAGCGAGTTCCTGCACCTTTTGCGCCAGGGCGACGTTGAGACGTGAGCCAAGATCGGCGATCCGCGCCTGCGCGTCCTTGTCCCTGGTCTCGGATGCGGCGAGCGCGTCCTCGATGGCGGCGAGCTGGCGGCGCAGCGCGGCAATCTGCTGGTTGAGGATATCGACCTGAGATGCGGCCCGGGCGGAGAGCTGCTTTTCCTTCTCGAGCTCGGAATTGGCAATCGCCGCCTCACCGCCCGCGCCGGTGGCGCGCGTATTGGAGGCGTCGATCAAACCCTGCAGACGTGCCTTGTCCTTCGTGGCGGCATCGAGCGTCACGCTCAATGCCGCGAGGCTCGTCTCGGCACTCTGCTTTCCGGCTCGCTCCAACGCGAGCAGCGAGGTCAGCTCGTCGACCTGTCGATTTAATTTGTTGAGCGCGCTGTCTCTGCCGGTGACTTCGCGGGCGAGAAAGAACTGCGCGAGCATGAAGACCGACAGCAAGAAGATGATGACGAGCAGCATCGTCGACAGCGCGTCGACGAAGCCCGGCCAATAGTCGATCTGGCGTGACGCGCGCCGCGTGCGCCCCAGCGGCATCAGTTCGACTCCATCAGCGCCGCTCCGGCTCGGCGGCCAGGCGGCGAAGCAGGCTCTTGATCTCGCCGTTCTGCTCGGCCTGGGCTTCCACCCAGTCGCGGATCTGCTGCTGCTCGGCGCGCATGTGCTGCACAAGGGACTGGATGCCGTCGGCGAGGTTGGCCATGGCGGCTGAACTGGCACGCTGCTGGTTCGGATCGCTGGACAGTTTCTCCAGCGCCGAGCGGAGGTCCGGCGAGCCCGACAAGCCGGCATAATGCGGCTCGGTCGAGGTATAGGTGGTGAGCGCGTCCTCGAGCTCGGTGTAGAAGCGGTTCTGCGCCTGCCCGGCCTGCAGATCCAGGAAGCCGAGGATCAGCGAGCCGGAAAGCCCGAACAGCGACGACGTGAAGGACACGCTCATACCGG
Organism: Beijerinckiaceae bacterium; assembly: GCA_965198495.1. Lineage (GTDB taxonomy): Bacteria > Pseudomonadota > Alphaproteobacteria > Rhizobiales > Beijerinckiaceae > RH-AL1. Next base: position 391,073 of record CBDAPL010000001.1, read on the forward strand.
CGAGCGGCGCCGCGAGGTTGGTCTTCAGATCGTCGAACATCGAGCCGGCATCGGCCCCGCCCTGCATCGATTTCAGGACGCCGCTGAGCGAGCCAACCGTCTCGATCAGACCCCAAAATGTGCCGAGAAGCCCTAGGAATATCAGCAGCCCCGTGAGGTAGCGCGAGACTTCGCGAGCCTCGTCGAGGCGAGTGCCTATCGAGTCGAGAATGACCCGAAGCGTGACGGTCGACATCGTGGATGTGGGCGGCTTGTCGCCGAGCAGCGTCGCCATCGGCGCGAGAAGGATGGGCGGCTTGACCGAGGCGGCTTCCCCGCGCGGCAGGGCATTGACCCAGCGTCTCTCACGAAACAGCCGCGCGACATTCCGGATGCCGTAGACGATGCCGACGAACAGGACGCCGAAGATCAGCCCGTTGAGGCCAGGGTTGGCCTTGAACGCGAAGACGATCTTCGGAAACAGGATCATGACGAGGAAGGCGACGAGGATCAGGAAGACGACGATCCTGACCAGGAATATGCGTGGCGAGGAAAGCTTGAACGTCTCATCATTGCGGGTGCGCTCGACCTCCAAGAGGCTCGTGCGAAGCGACGGATCCGCGCGCAGCGGCACTGTGGATTGGGCCTCGGCCATGTCGTTTCGCCCCAGACGGGATCCTGTTTCGACCCGCAAGGCCGCGAGCGGCGTCCCGCGTTGCCGCTAATGTGCGGGCAAGCTTCGAAATGGCAAGCGTTTTCGGCAGGAGGCGCGCTGGGCTTCGAGTGGCGCCGTGAGGCACCGCTTTGGCTACCCCATGGCGGCGGCTCGGCGACGACGAGCATCGGGGCTGCGCGCCTCGAGATAGGCGTCAAGGCCAAGGCTCAACCCGTACCTCTCGACCGCCATGATCGCCATGATCACGATCAAGAATACGTAGCTCCATGGCCATTCCTGGGGGGCGCGGTAGAGGCCGAGGAAGAGGTTCAGGATCAGCAGCATGCCCAGCGTCGAGACGATCCGCGTGTAAATGCCGAGCATGATCGCCACCGCGACAACGACCTCGAAGACGTAGACGCCGTAGGCGAACGGCGCGAAGACGGGCAGAACCAGTGTCTTGATGAGCTGCCCCTGCAAGGCGAAGGCGGCGTGCTGCACCTCCTGTTGCGTCCAATAACGAAGTCCGCCGGTATCGGTCGGGAATTTCCAGAGGCTTTGCTGCCACCAGAAGGAGCCAATCACGAAGCGCACGCCGAACCGCATTATGTTGGCGCCACGCCGCTGGCCTGGCAGGCTGCCCCAGGCCGCCACGGCGATCGACAGCGAGAGGATCGCCAGCACCCAGTAGATGTAGTGGAGAAAGAAAGGCTCGGAATAGAACGGCTTCGTGAGGAAAGCGACGACGTCGGTAATGGGGTCGAGGCGCATGAGACCACACTCTGGAGGCGGCGGGTATCGGGGCCTTCGCGCTGTCCTAGCAGAAGGTTATCTTGGCGCCCATAGGCCGATGCTGCCCCGTTGCACGATTTATGCGAGACGTCGCCATGCTCCGGCTCATCGTCACCCGCCTTGTCGCCGCCATACCGACCCTGTTCGCGGTCGTCGCGATTTCGTTCTTCCTGATGCGGCTGGCGCCCGGCGGCCCGTTCGATCAGGAACGCGCGCTCGACCCGGCGATCCGCGCCAACCTCGATCACCTCTACGGGCTCGACAAGCCGCTTCTCCAGCAGTTCGGTCTCTATCTTCTCAGCCTGGCGCACGGCGATTTTGGGCCGAGTACGCATTGGCGGGACTTCTCCGTCAACGACCTGTTCGCGACCGCGCTGCCGATTTCGATCCGCCTCGGCAGCCAGGCGCTCGCTCTAGCCCTCGTCATCGGCGTGGCGCTGGGGCTCGCCGGGTCCGGTCGCAGGCGCGGCGCGGCGGCCCGAAGCGTGTCGCTGCTCGCGCTATTTGGCTTGGCGGTGCCGACCTTTGTCATCGCCCCACTGCTGCAGGTCTACGTCGGGCTCGATCTGCGCTGGTTGCCGGTGGGCGGATGGGGCAATGGCTCGCCGCGACATGAGATCCTGCCGGTGGTGACGCTCGCGCTGCCGCAGATCGCCATTGTCGCCAAGCTTACCGACGCGGCGATGCGTGACGCGTTGGCCGCGCCGCACATCCGCACGTTGCGCGCATTCGGTTTGCCCGGCTGGCACATCGCCCTGCACGCGCTGCGCGGCGCCATGCTTCCGGTGCTTTCCTACTGCGGGCCGGCCGCGGCGGCTCTGCTGACCGGCTCGATCGTCGTCGAGACGATCTTCGGGATCCCCGGCATCGGGCGCTACTTCGTCGACGGCGCGCTCTCGCGCGATTACACGCTGACGATGGCGACAGTGGTGGTGGTCGGCGTAATGATCGTGATCTTCAACCTCGCCGTCGATCTCGCCTACGGGCTCGTGGACCCACGGGTACGCTTTGAGTGAGGTACGGCGACCACGAATAGCCGCGGACCCGGTGCGCATATCCTCGACGGTCGAAGGGAACGAGGGCGATCGCTCGAGGTGGTGGAAGGAGAGTGCGCCATGATCGAGCGCTCGCCCGCCTGGCGGCGGTTCAGCCGCGACCCGGTCGGCATGGCGAGCCTCGTCGCGCTCGCTCTGGTGACGCTCGCCTGCTTTGGTTCGCTAGCGTGGGCCCCGCATCCCTACGATGCCGTCTATCCCGACTACGTGCAGGTCGGCGCCGCGACGCTCGCGCATCCCGATGCCGGCGAACGCGACCGGGGCGTGCGCGCCCTCGCGGAACGCGCCCACATGGCGGTCGCGCTCGGCGATAACGGAGCATCGCTGCGCTTCGCCGACAGCATCCCGATCGATCCGCGCGTGCTGCGCACGATCGAGCGCTCCGATATGTTCAAGCTCGCCGGCGCGGCCAAGAGCGAGGACGGTGGCCGTGTGCTCGTGGCGCCGATCGAGATCAGCCGGCAAACGTTCCTGTTCGGCACGGACGCGAACGGGCGAGACCTCCTCACCCGCATTCTTGTCGCCGGTCGCATCTCGCTCGCGGTCGGCGCGCTGGCGTCGATCGTGGCGCTTGGCATCGGCGTCGCCTATGGCGCGATCGCCGGCTACGCGGGAGGTCGCACGGATGGCGTCATGATGCGGGTCGTCGATATCGTCTATGCCTTGCCCTTCATCTTCCTCGTGATCGTGCTCGTGGTGTTCTTCGGACGTACGCTGTGGCTGATCTTCGTCGCGATCGGCGCGGTGGAATGGCTCGACATGGCACGAATCGTCAGGGGGCAAACCTTGTCCCTCAAGCGTCGCGAGTTCGTCCTGGCGGCGCAGGCGCTGGGCGCGACCGACGGCTCGATCCTCGCGCGTCACATCGTGCCCAACATATCCGGGCCAATCGTCGCCTATCTCGCGCTGCTGGTGCCGCGCGTGATCCTGGCGGAGAGCTTCCTGTCGTTCCTCGGCCTTGGCGTGCAGGAGCCGCTGACGAGCTGGGGCATCCTCATCGCCGACGGGGCGCGCCACGCGCAGGGCGCCGTGCACCTGCTGATCTTTCCGGCGCTGGCGCTCGCGATCACCGTCATCGCCGCCAATCAGCTCGGCGAGGCGGTGCTGCGCGCCAACGCGGCGGCCGAATGAGCGCGCTGCTGCGCTTCGATGGTCTTGGGGTGCGCTTCGGCGCCGTCGAAGCGGTGCGCGACTTGAGCCTGTCCGTCGCGCCGGGCGAGACGGCGGCGATCGTCGGCGAGACCGGCTCGGGCAAGAGCGTGGCGATGCTGGCGGCGCTCGGCCTGCTGCCGCCGCGGGCCGATGTAAGCGGCCGAGTCTGGTTCGAGGGGCGCGATCTCCGGTCGATCGGCGAGCGGGAACTCGACAAAGTGCGCGGCCGCGCGGTGTCGATCGTCTTCCAGGAGCCGCAGTCGGCGCTCGACCCCTTGTTCACCGTCGGCGCGCAGATCGCGGCGGTCCTTCGGTTCGGGCGTGGCCTCGACCGCCGCGCGGCGTGGCGGCGGAGCGTGTCGCTGCTCGACGAGGTCGGCATTCCGGAGCCGGATCGCCGTGCCAAGACCTATCCCCACGAGCTCTCGGGCGGCCAGCGCCAGCGGGTCGCTATCGCGATGGCGATCGCCTGCGAGCCCAAGCTGATCATCGCCGACGAGCCGACCACCGCGCTCGACGTTACGGTCGCGGCGAAAATCCTGGCGCTGCTGGGGGATCTCAAGAAGAAGCGCGGCATGGCCATGGTGCTGATCAGTCACGATCTCGGCCTTGTCCGCCGCGTCGCCGACAGCGTTCATGTCATGGAAAAAGGTCTCCTCGTGGAGAGCGGGCCGACGGCGCAGGTCACCCGGTACCCCCGACAGGCCTACACGAAGACGCTGCTCGCCGCCGAGGACCTGCCGCGCGCCGCGTCGGCGCGCGCGACGGGCGAGCCGCTGCTGCGGGCTGACCATGTCAGGATCGTCTACCCCGTGCGCGGCGGTCTCTTCCGTACGAAGACCTTCACCGCCGTCGAAGATGTCTCGTTGCTGATCGGCCGTGGCGAGACGCTTGGCCTTATCGGCGAATCCGGCTGCGGCAAGTCGACGTTGGGTCGAGCCGTCGTGAAGCTGGAGCGTTCGACGGGCGCCATCCTCTTCGATGGGCGCGATCTCCAGCTTCTCAGCAAGGCTCAAATGCGGCCGCTGCGGCGTGATCTACAGATCGTCTTCCAGGATCCGTTCTCTTCCTTGTCGCCGCGGCGCACGATCGGCGCCATCGTCGGCGAGGGCCTGGCGATCCACCGGCCGGATCTCTCGAGCGATGCGCGGTCGCGCCGGGCCGCCGCGGCTCTGGCTGAAGTCGGACTACCCGAAGCCTTCCTCGGGCGATTGCCGCACGAGCTTTCCGGCGGCCAGCGACAGCGCGTCGCCATCGCCCGCGCGATCATCCTGGAGCCGCGACTCGTCGTTCTCGATGAGCCGACGTCGGCGCTCGATCGCTCGGTCCAGGCCGACGTTCTGGCGCTTCTGCGCAGGCTGCAGGCGCAGCGCGGGCTAGCCTACCTCTTCATCACGCACGATCTCGCCGTGGTTCGCGCGATGGCCTCGCGTGTGGCCGTCATGAAGGACGGACGCGTGGTCGAGAGCGGGCCGACCGAGACGATCATGGAGCGGCCGCAGCACGTCTATACGCGCAGCCTCATCGAGGCGGCGTTCCCGGCGCAGGTGGTTGCCGAGGCGTCCTAAGCCCAAGCCTCTTGCCGTTCTCGCAAGCGGCGTACACACGTCTGACATGGGCTCGGTACGCCGGTGCGCATTCGGCAAAATTTTCAGGGAAGCCTCCGACGATGGCAAGCGAGATGATGATGTCGGGCCGCACCGCGGTCGTCACCGGCGCGGCGAGCGGCATCGGCCGCGCGATCGCCATCTCGCTGGCGCGTCGCGGCTGCGATCTCGCGTTGGCCGACGTTGACGAGACGGGCATGGCGACGACGGCCGAGGCGCTGGCGAACGGCTCGCGCGTTACACGGCATCGGCTCGATGTCTCCGACGCGTCGGCGGTCGCCGCTTTTCCCGCGCAGGTCATGGCAGAGCACGGCGCAGTCGACCTCCTGGTCAATAATGCGGGCGTGGCGATCGGCGGCACCTTCGAGCAGGTCGCGCCAGCAGATTTCGAGTGGCTGTTCTCCATCAACTTTTGGGGCGTCGTGCGAATGACTCGGGCGTTCCTCCCCTTGCTGCAGGCCAGCACGGAGGCCCGCATCGTCAATCTGTCGAGCGTCTTCGGCCTGATCGCGCCGCCGGGCCAGACGGCCTACGTGGCCAGCAAGTTCGCGGTGCGCGGCTTCTCCGAATCGCTGCGCCATGAACTCAAGGGCACGAACGTAGGGGTGACCGTCGTGCATCCCGGCGGCGTCGCGACCGCGATCGCCAGCAACGCGCGGTCTCCTGCCACAATCACCGACGAGGAGGCCGCGCGCGCCAAGAAGCAGTTCCAGGCGTTTCTCAAGATGCCACCGGAGGTCGCGGGCGAGACGATCGTGCGGGCGATCGAGCGCCGGCGACCACGCGTGATCGTCGGAAACGACGCGAAGATCGCCGCGTTCATCGAGCGCATCGCGCCGGTCTCCTACATGAAGCTGCTCGATCGCGGGAGGGCGTGACATGAACCAGCATACCGACGTCCGGCGGTTCCCGCCCGAGCATTTCGACGTCATCATCATCGGCGCCGGCCTATCCGGTATCGGCGCGGCCTATCACATCAAGACGATGTGCCCGGGCAAAACCTTTATGATCCTCGAGGGACGCGACGCGATCGGCGGGACCTGGGACCTCTTCAGGTACCCAGGCATCCGTTCGGATTCCGACATGTATACGCTCGGCTACTCCTTCCGACCCTGGCGAGAGGGCAAGGCGATCGCCGACGGCAGCTCGATTTTGAACTACGTGCGCGATACGGCCAAGGAAGAAGGCATAGAGGGCGCGATCCGCTTTCAGCATCGGGTCAAACAGCTCGCATGGTCCTCCGCGGAAGGCGCCTGGAGCGTCGAGGCCGAGCGGGGACCAGACAACGTTCCGGTGCGCCTCACCGGCGGCTTCATCATCACCTGCACCGGTTACTACGATTACGAGGGCGGCTACATGCCGTCTTTCTCCGGCCTCGACCGCTTCAAGGGCCAGCTGATCCATCCGCAGAAATGGCCGCGAGATCTCGATTTTGCCGGGAAACGCGTGGTGGTGATCGGCAGTGGCGCGACCGCTGTGACGCTGGTGCCGGCGATGGCGGCGACGGCAGGTCACGTCACCATGCTGCAGCGCTCGCCGAGCTATGTCGTCTCGCGCCCGGCGGAGGACAGGCTCGCCAACAGGCTCCGGCGACGTCTGCCCGACAAGCTCGCCTACGCCATCACGCGCTGGCGTAACGTGCTTGTATCGATGTTCTTCTACAATCTCGCGCGCTGGAAGCCGGAGGAAACGAAGAAGCGTATCGTCGATCTCATTCGGGACGAACTCGGCGCGGACTACGATGTGGCGACCCATTTCACGCCGGCCTACAAGCCTTGGGACCAGCGTGTCTGCCTGGTGCCTGACTCAGACCTCTTCGGTTCGATCAAGACCGGCAAGGCCGAGATGGTCACCGATCAGATCGCGAGCTTTACGGAGAGCGGCATCGCGCTTGTCTCAGGCCGAGACCTGAAGGCCGATATCGTCGTGTCGGCAACCGGCCTGAAGCTGAAGCTGCTTGGCGGGATCGCCCTTGCCGTGGACGGCGAGCCTGTCGATCTCTCTCGCTCCCTGACCTACAAGGGCATGATGTACAGTGGGGTGCCGAACCTGGCGACCGCGATGGGATACACCAACGCCTCCTGGACGCTGAAATGCGATCTGACGTCCGTCTACGTCTGCCGCCTGCTTAACTATATGATCAAGCGCGATTACGTGTCCTGCACACCGGTGCGCCGCGATTCCGCGGTGACCGAAAAGCCACTGCTCGACTTCACGTCCAGCTACGTACGTCGCTCCATCGACAGCTTTCCAAAGCAGGGCTCGAAGACACCATGGAAGCTCTACCAGAATTACCTGCTCGACTACGCAACGCTGAAGTTCGGAGCAATCAACGATGACGCCATGCGTTTCGAGCGGCACGGGAGGTAGCCAAGCAACGCGTCTAAAGCAGATGTTTGTTGCTTCTTTGCCACGTGGTACCGAATGCGCAAGAAGCGTACCAGGAATGCGATATCGTTTATCCTTTTGGCAGAGTGCTTGCTCAAATTGTAATCTGAGCGAACGCGACGCCTGTTGTCCCGTGATCCAGCAGGCGCACCTCCGCTCGGAAGGGGTGTCCCATGCTGAAGATCCTCGTTCTCATTTGCCCGATGACGATCGACCACGCCGCGTGCACGATCGACACGGCGACCGACGTCATCCGCTCCATGCGGGTATCGTCCGACCAACAATGCGGTTTCATGGGGCAAGCCATGCTAGCGCCAACGGCTTTGGTGCCGGATCCCGCGACGCAGTATGTCAAGATCATGTGCGTCCGCGACAAGGACGCGACTGTCGCGCTCGCTAAGCCCATCTCCGACTAGAAGCTTACGCAGGCCGACGTGTCGGCGCGTAGGACGGACGTCTGGGCGAAAAGGCGCTTGTAAGTGGTGCGCACCGCCTCGATACGCTCTTCGCTCGTCGCATCCGGGCGGTAGAAGATGATGAGAAGGTGAGCCGGTTCACGTGCCAGACCACGACTGCCGCGCCACTGCCCGAACGCCTCCAAGCTGGTCAACCCGTCAGGAAAACGCGGGGTCACCACCTCCGAAAGGAAGCGACGCCATGCGCCGCGTCCGGATCGGCCGGCGCCGAAATAAAGTTCGACCCGCGCCATCGATGTCGAGCCGCGTCGACATGCCGGCGCGGCTCGAACGGACGTCGCGCCGTAGGCGCCCGCCGCACCGGCCGAAAAGACCGATGCGGCGAGAGCGAGCGAGATCAGTCCAGATCGCCGGCCTACGAGCCGGCCATCTTCTTGATGTTGTCCAAACCACCCTGGTAGATGCCGTTGAGCGCCGACTTCGCGGCCTCGTCCTTGCCGGAGTCTGGCGTGTAGGTGCTGGACCATTCGACCTTCGACTTGTCGGCGCCTTCCGGCGTGACCTTGAGCATCGAGTTGTAGCCGGTAAGCGGCAGCGGACTCGTCTCGATGGCGTAGCTGTACATCATCGTCTTGTTATCGGAGGCCGTCTGCTTCTCGATGAACGTCCCCTTGCCGTCCTTCGTCGTAAGCGTGCGGACACCGCCGGTCTCGGTGCACTTCCCGATCGCCGGATGCCAGTCCTTGATCGAACAGAACGGGCCGATCATCGACCAGACCTTTGCGGCCGGGGCGTCGACCACGACGCTCTTGTCGATGGAAGCCGCGGAAGCGCTCAGCGTGCCGGCCGCGAGGATGGTGCCGACCAGTACAAGCCTGTTCATCGTGTTCACTCCCAGAAAGCCCTTGATGGGCATTTGTATCGTGCGCGATTGGCTCGCGCGGCACAGCTTATCTCGGGCGCGAGCCTGGCTTGTCCAGTCGGCCTTTCGGCCGCGACGGCCCGCCCCGAGGTCTATGGAAGACCCATCGCCAAATGGATCTTGTTTTGAAACTGGGCGTCTTGCCGCCGGGCGAGATCGTCGGCTTCGGCGGCGACGGCATCGCACAGCCGCCCGACCCAAGTCTCGCTTTTAGCAAACGTCCCGAGAACGTAGCTTAGGACAAGATCCTTCGAGCCGGGATGACCAATGCCGAGGCGAACGCGGCGATAGTCGTTGCCGATTTCGGCGGAGATGGAGCGCAATCCATTATGCCCGGCGTTCCCGCCGCCCGTCTTCACGCGGCAGACGCCCGGCGCGAGATCGAGTTCGTCGTGAAAGACAACGATGTCTTCAATCTCGATCTTGTAGAATTTCACAACTTCGCGCACCGAACGGCCGGACTCGTTCATATAAGTCTGCGGCTTGAGCAGGATTGTACGCTCGCCGCCGAGCGCCATCTCGCTGACAAGCCCCTGCAATCGTGGCCGAAAAGCCGACGCGTGGTGCCGTTCGGCGGTCGCGTCCACCGCCATGAACCCGATGTTGTGGCGTTGCGCCGCGTGATCCCGGCCTGGATTGCCGAGACCGACGAAAAGAAGCATGACACCGCTCGACCAAGACGTACGCCGCGAAACCCGCGCCGAGCCCGGCGCGAGCGATCCTACTTGTCGCCGGCTTCCTCGTCCTTGACGCGAGCATCGTCCTCGGGTGATCCGGCCTCGGAGGGTACCTCGACGGACTCGGGCGCTTCGGTCTCCACGATCTCCTCGACAGGCGCGGCAAGGGTCAGCACCGTGAAGTCCTCTTCCGGCGCGGCGAGCTTGGCGCCCCGCGGCAGCTTTATATCGCTCATGTGCTTGGAGTCGCCGATGGTCATGCCGGCGATATCGACCTCGACGCTGGCGGGTATCGCGTCGGCGCCGACGCGCAGTTCGAGCGTGTGGCGCACGAGATTGACGACGCCGCCCTGCTTGATGCCGGGCGCCTCGTCCTCGTTGACGATGTGGACGGGGATATCGACCGTGATCTTCGAGCCAGCCTTGATCCGCAGGAAGTCGACGTGCAGCGGACGGTCCTTGATCGGATCGAGCTGATAGTCGCGCGGAATGACGCGCTCGACATTGCCGTCGACGTCGAGATCGAACGTCGTCGTCAGGAAGTGACCGGCGTAAATCAGCTTGTTCACGTCATGCCACAGAAGCGAGATCGGCATGGGCGCATCGCCGCCGCCGTAAATAACGCCTGGTATGCGACCCTCTCGACGAACGCTGCGGGCGGCCCCCTTGCCTGTCCCGCTGCGCACCGAGGCCGCCAAAGACTTCGTCTCGGCCATCTGGTGTTCCTTGCAAGTTCATGAAGCCCGCGCCATCGCCTCCAGGGGTGTCGGAAACCAGCGCGGAGCCGCTGTATAGCGTTAGGGGTCGCGCGGGGCAACAGCTCCAATCCACGGTCGTGATCAGGAACGGTTGGCGCCATTGCGGAAAGCCGCATGAGGATCGCGGCCTCCATCAGTGGCACGGGAGCAACGTCTGCGGTGCGGACGCCCGAACGGTTTACCGTTGATTAAGCCAAAGCCTTAAACGCGGTTTAAACTCTCCGCGCCACGTTCAGGGCATGGCGTGTCGCGTTCTGCCTTTCACCGCTTTGGCGGTCCTCGTCCTTTCCTTCGCCGGGTGCTCGCAGGTCGAGCGGCCGCGCCGCGCGGCCTGGCGCCAGCAGGCGGAGGATGCCTGCATCGCGCGCGGCGACGTGCACCTCTCGCGCTATATCGCGCCGCGTGGCAGCGCGATCGATGGACCCGGTACCTGCGGCCTGACGCAGCCTTACATCGTCGGGGCCCTGTCGGAGGATCGCGTTCAGCTCGACACCGTCGCCACGCTCGATTGCCCGATGGTGGCCGCGCTCAACACCTGGGTTGCCGAGGTGGTACAGCCCGTCGCGCAGGCACGTTTCGGCCAGCCGGTGACGCAGATCGACACGATGGGCTCCTACTCCTGCCGCGCCATGAACGGGCAGGCGGGGGGGCATATCTCGGAACACGCCTTCGGCAACGCGCTCGATATCGCCGGCTTCAGACTGGCGGACGGACGGCGCCTCACGGTCGTGCACGATTGGACGCGCGGTGACGACCAATCGCAGGCATTCCTGAGGGATGTTCACGCCGGCGCCTGCAACACCTTCACGACGGTGCTCGGGCCCGGGTACAACGCGTTTCACTACAATCACATTCACGTCGATCTCGCGATGCACGGCGGCTCGGCGCGCGGCTTGCGGCACTATTGCAAACCGGTGCCGGAGCAAAGCCGACCGGGTCCGCGGCAGGACGGCTTACCGGAAGCCCCGCAGATGGACGAGGAACAGGACGTCGCCTCCACCGCCGCGCCGGGCATCGGTCGCAGCGAGAGAGGCCCGAATATCGGCGCGCCGCCGCCCTACGATGGGTCCGGTTCGGCGACGCGGGCGTACGCGGCGGCGTCGAAGCGCGGCACCTCTCGCGAGGACGGCGCCTTCGTGCCGGAAGGCACTCCGACAGACTGGGACACGACCTCCTCGATCAAATCGCGCTGACGGGCTCAGCTTCCGGAGTCGACGCCGCCAGCATGCCAGATAAGCTGCTCCAGCAGCTCGGCCGACCGGGAGACCGATAAACGCACGGACTCGAGCATGCGCGGCATGCGCTCGGCATCGACGCCATAGGTGATCTCCAGAGCGGCGAGCTGGGCATTCTCGACGACGCTGGATAGCACCGACTGATAGTCGCGGTCGCCCGCCACATCGAGCCGCCCGGTGCGCAGCAGGCGTCTGTCGATCATGCCATCCTGAAAGTCGCGACGCGCTGTCTCCGCCGCGTGCCGCTCGGCGAGCTCATCGAAATGGAGAAGATAGCCAAGCTTGCGATCGAGGCTGGCGTAGACCGGCTCGGCTCGCACGATCAACGGCCGGATCACGCCGCTCCCGTTCTCCAACGCGACTTCGCCGCGCCAGGAGCGGTCCTGCTCGATGAGATCGATCAGCTGCCGGCGCAGGTTCATCGGCTCGGCGAAGAATTGGGGCAGATCCTCGAGACGCTGGATCGAGCGATGGCCCGAAGCCAGCAGGTTTTCGAAGGCTTCGTTGATCATCAGGACGAGGCCGGTAGCGCCGGCGACGATCATCGGCTGGGCGGACAGCCTCACTTGGCGCGACAGGGTCTCCAGCTGATCTTGAGCGATCAGCATCCGCACCGAGCGGAACTGAAGCACCATGTCGGAAATCGTTCCGCTGATGAGCTTGGCCGTCGTCTTGTCGGCGGGCGTCCAGGGATCAGACGTGCCCTCCACCCGTTCGTGCCATTGCGCGAAAGAGAGCCGCGGCGAAAGCTGACGCGGATCCGTGCCGACGACCGCCGGCTTGGTGGGATCGCCGCCCCAGGTCACGGTGCGGATCCGCTCCGGCCGGAACCAGATGAGATATTCGCCCGGCGTCGCGGAGATCGGCGTTGCCAGAACACCGGTGGCAAGCGCCTTCAGGTCGGCGAAGAGCGGCTCGTCGATGCCCAGCGACGCGCTGGCGATTAGGGGTTCACGAGCTCTCGCGTCGAGCCATGCGGCGATCTCGCGGATCTGGGGCGTCGACGGCACGTCGCCTGTGCTCTGAACCTGGCCCTCGTAGATCAAGGCCGCGCCGGTCGCGTTCAAGGAATGAAGCAGCGTCTGCGACCCGTCGAACAGGGCCATGCGCCAGTCGCCGTCTCGGCCGATCGCCTCGACCATTCTCTGCTCGAGCCGCCGGACGACCAGCTCGGACTGACTCTGCACGAAGCTTTCTAGCGCGGCGATGCGCGTCGATACGAGCTCGGCGACAAGCTCGCACAGCGCGCGCAACTCGAAAGGGATAAAGAGGGGAGTGTTGTGGTGGCAGGCGATCAGCCCCCACAGCTCCCCGCCGACGACAAGCGAGAGGACGAGCGTCGCGCGCACGCCCATGTTCTTCAGATACTGGATGTGAACCGGTGAACTCGAGCGCAGCACGCACATCGACATGTCGACGTCCTGTCCGGTGGAAGGCGACAGGCGGGGCACCAGCGGCACGGGCGTGTAGTCCACGTCGACGATCAGCCGAACGCGGTTCTGGAGGTAGAGCCTCCGCGCGATCTGCGGGATGTCGGAGGCCGGATAGCGGTTGGCGAGGAAGGCTTCCAGATGAGCCTCGCGCCGTTCGGAATAGACCTCGCCGTGGCCGAACTCGTCGAAACGATAGACCATCACCCGGTCGTACCCGGTCAATGCTTTGTACAAGATCGCGGTCTCGTCGCAGAGCACTCGCAGCGACGGCGTGTTGAGGATCGTCTGCGTCGCGCCATCTAGGTGAGCACGCAGGTTGACCGACGCGGCGGCGATCTCCAACTCGACGATCAGGCCGCCGTCGGCCGGACGATGGACCAACGCGTCAACCTCCAGCGCTGGCTCGCCGATGCGGCCGCGCACCGCGACCGGTCGACGATGAAGGGGCTCGTCGAACTGCGCGCGGATGCGCGGCGCAAGCGTCCCGGGAAGCGAAGCGAACGGGCGTCCCGTCAAAGGTTCGCTGCCGAGGTTTAGAAAGGCCGCCGCGTTGGAACTGGCCTGAAGGATCATCGTGCCGGTGTCGTCGAGTATCAGCAGCGCGCCGTGCGGCTGGATCGACCCGGCGAGCTGGATCTGCTCACGTTCGCAATTCGAGAGATCGGCTTCGCCAAAGGCGGGCGTCGAGGTCAAGGCGTGGTCCAACCGTGAATGATCCGGGGTCTTAGGGGCATCTACATCGGGCGGGAAGCCTGAATGTGACACGAGGGGTCGGTCCGACGATTGAAGCTGCGACGGATGGCAGCGAGTAGCCTCTGTTTTTAGATCTCGTGTAAAAACGGATCTTGACCTCCGCCGCGACGTTCCATTCTGTAGCCTTCAACGGCGGCGCGGTGCTCATAATCGGGCTCGGCGGACCGTCGAGGGAGGGAACAAGAATGAAGATTTACAGCGCGGCGCTGGTTGCCATGGGCCTCGTCCTCGCGTCGAGCGGTTTCGCCCGCGCCGACGGCGATGCGACCAAAGGCAAGTCCGTTTTCAATCAGTGCATGGCGTGCCACGCTCTCGATCACGCGGTCGTCGGGCCGCCGCTTGGCGGTGTTATCGGTCGCCCCGCTGGTTCGGTTTCCGGCTATTCCTACTCTGAGCTGATGAAGGCCGCCGGTGGGGCCGGTCTCGTTTGGAATGCGGCCGAGATCACCGATTACCTCAAGAATCCGACGACCTATCTCACCGACTACGTCAAGGGCAAAGGCAAGACCGCCACCGGTTCCAGCAAGATGGTCTTCATGCTGGCAAACGAAACCCAGCGCAAAAACGTCGTCGCCTATCTCGAGACGACCAAGAAATAGCTTTCTCCTCCGCGAACGAGAGCGTCGAAAACGGACCCGCTGGGCCCGTTTTCTCACAGGCCGGCCGCGTCACGCTTCCCCCTGGTCGATCCGCATTCGACGCGACGTTGCCAATGCCTGTATGACTTGGCTTTCCGGTCGTTGATGGAACAGCCGAGAAAGGGCTCAAACGTGAAAAGGTCCAGCGTTACTCTTCCTCTTGGCATCCAGGCTTTCGCACTCACCATATCGCTCATGTCCTGGGCCGTCGCTTGTCGTGGCGAGGCCGCGACGATCGCGCCGCCGATGCTCGACATCACGCGCCAGTGCGATGCCACCGCCAGGCACAATGTCACCGCGATGAGCGAGTGCGTCGTGGCGGAATCGGAGGCCAGGGCCGATCTGCTGCAGCATTGGGACAAGCTCCCGGACGGCGACGTCGATAGATGCGTGAAGCTCGGCCACAAGGCCAAGCGCCAGCCCTATACCGCGATGGAGAAGTGTCTCGCTTCCGCGATCGCGCAGAGCGGCGCACCGACCGCGGTGAAGGATGAGGACGCCAAGGGCGAGAAGAGGTAAATCTGGACGTTTGAGTTCAGCAGGCGCGCGCGGCGTCCTCGACGAGGACAGCCGCGTCGAGTTCGTAGCTGCTGAGCATCGGCCACCGCGCTCGGTCCCAAACGAGTTTTCATCTTACGTCATTGTATCTGCAAGAGGTATACTCCGAGCAGCTGCCGCAAAGGAAGTTTAGGAAAGATTGTAGTGACCTTGGGCTCCGCATTACTGGGTGCTTCGTTCACCATCGCTTGACGATACCATGTCCGGTGGGGCATACGCACCTCGATGGAAAGGGCCAAAACGCGACTGTTCAAGATCCTGGAGGATGTTTGGACAGCTTTAAGCGCGAAAGCGGTCGCAACCGCCGAAACACCTGCCACTTTCGACGAGAATTTCTACAGACTCTCGAATCCAGACCTTTCTCATATGAACCGCGCAAGCCTGGTGCGGCATTTCACAAAGCACGGCCGCAAAGAGGGCCGGTTCTCCTCCATGAGCCACGCGCGGTCTCATTTTGCGGAGCGTGGACGCCTTCTGCCGAAGGCATTCGACGCAGGTCAGTATCGCGTCCTGAATCCTGATCTGCAAAGGCTCTTCGAAAATAATTGGCAGTTCGAGCTACATTATCTCGTGCACGGCATGGGCGAAGGTCGACCCTATCGAGGAGCGGAGGATTTCCGCGACCGCCCATGGGCGTTGATCTTCAACCTCTATGATTTCATGCTGTATTCGGCGGCGTGGCGCTCTGCCGCCAAGTCGTCTTACGAAGAGGCTCTCGAATTGTTCGAAGAGCAAGGCATCGATAGATTGACGCCACTTGCGAGAGGCTGGGGATTCGACCCGACTTTCTACCGTCAGAACTACGCTGTCGACGAGATGGATGCGACAGTGCTGTACCGGCACTGGCTCATCAATGGTATTAAACAAAACCATGCGCCTAATGAACGCAAAGCCATCTTCGGACTTGTCGGAGATCGCGTCTATCCGGAATGCTTCGACTGGAAGGGGTTCAGCGCGACCAGCTCGGCAGAACTATACCCCGCCAAGATCGTCGCCTTGCGGCGGTTGTTCGCCAGCGAACCAAGCCAGGTAAACCAACGCTTTATCGCCACCGAAGGCGCGGCGGAGCTGAATGCCGCGATCGGAGATTACCACTTCTATCGTGGTGCGTTCGGGCAAGCCGCTCGCGCGTATGCGCTGGCGGAGATCCGCGGATCCCGATCCGCGCGCGTCGACGTCGCCTATGGCGACGCGCTACGCAATCTCGGACAGACCGGTATGGCGCTCAAGAAGTACGAACGTGCGCTAAGCTCTTCGACGGATCTGATCTCGGCGATCGTGCAAACGGCTCTCCTTCACAGCGAGCAAAAACACTTTGAAAAGAGTTTCACGATCTTGGCCGCCGGTCAGCGAACGTGGGCCGGCAAACCAGCCTATCGTGACACCGTCGACCGATGCATAGATCTTTCGTTCAACCATATCAAGGATCTCGCTAGAGGGCTGATCGAGAACGGGGATGTCGAGAAAGCCAATGCGTTATGTGACCGCGAGTTACCGTTGTTGGCCGACGTAATCGACAAATTCAAAGTTGGGACTTCGCGCCGCATCGATGTCGTCGACAAACGTATCGCGATGCTCGCGTGCTTGGACCTTCCTCAATGTAAGCGCTATCGTGTGGCGCAGCGCAAGGAGCAGTTAGAGCGCCTTGGCTACGCGCTTGACGTCTTCGACATGAATGATGCGGATGCCTTCATGCGGGCTCTGCCCGGGGCGAGCGCGGCGATATACTATCGCGTGAGCTTCGACCCGATTGTCGTGGAATCGATCCTTTACGCGCGGGCGCTTGGCATAAAGACATACTACGACATCGACGATCTGATCTTCACGACGGCCTACCCCGATGATTTCGAGAGCTATGAAGGTCAGATCACCCGGAACGAGTACATCAGTCTGCAACACGGCGTGCCTTTGTACAGGAATGCCATCAGGCTTTGCGACTACGGCCTCGCGCCAAACCAGTTTTTGGCAGAAGAACTCGACGGGATCGTGCGGCTTGGACGTAGCTTCATCATCGCCAACGGGCTCGATTCGCATTCAGACGTAGCGTTCGGGATCGGCACCGGATCGCGCGACCAGAGATCCGTCATTTCGCTTTTCTACGGGAGCGGGACGAGGGCTCACAACGCGGACTTCAACGAGCTCCTCGCGCCAGCGCTTCTGACAACGCTGCGGCGCTTCGCGCACGTCCGGCTGATCATCGTCGGCTATCTTGTCCTGGATCAAGCTTTCACCGAATTCGAGCAGCGGATCGATCGCTTTCCTTTCGTTGATGATCTGGCAAAATATTGGTCCTTGCTTTCACTCGCCGATGTGAATTTGGCGGTCCTCCGCCCGAGTCGCACGAACGATTGCAAGAGCGAGATCAAGTGGCTTGAGGCCGCGGTGCTTGGGATACCATCGATCGTGTCTCCGACCGCCACACATCGTGTCGCGATCGATGCGCCTCGAGAAGGTCTGTTCGCGTCGACGACCGAAGAATGGACCGAGGGTATCGCATCGCTGGTGCTCGATGCGGACCGTCGCAAGGCGATCGGGGCAGCCGCGCGGGCAAAGGTGCGAAAGACCTGCGCTCTAGAGAACATCGCAAGCGAACTCGCGGCCGCGCTCGGTTTGCCATCTCGCGACGAAAGCGAACGCGACGCCGCGAGATATCGAGTCTTGATATGCAACGTGTTTTTCGCGCCCCAGACCTACGGCGGCGCGACCCGCGTCGTCGTCGACAACGTCGGCATGCTGGTCGATCACTATGACGCGGAATTCGAGATCAGCGTCCTGACGACCGACGCGGAGGCATCGGCCGGGACCTTCCGCGTGGACGACTATCGCGGTTGCCGGATCTTTCGCGTTGGGACAGCCTCCAGTCCGTATCAGGACTGGCGTCCCTTCGATGACGCGATCGTCCACCCGTACGAACGCGTTCTCGACATGGTGAAACCTGATCTGGTGCATTTTCACTGCATCCAGCGGCTGACCGCATCAATCGTCGAATGCACCATGCGGCGTGGGATTCCGTATGTCGTCACCCTGCATGATGGATGGTGGCTGTCGGACTATCAATTCTTTCTCGACCATCGAGACATGCCGGTCGATTTGCAGGCGCGTGACCTGACTTCCGTTCTACCGGACGGCGTTACGCGCCTTCAATCGATCGAACGCCAGCAGCGCCTTCACGGCCTGCTACAGCAAGCACGCTACGCGCTTCCGGTTTCGCAGACCTTCGCTCAAATCTACAGCGCCGCCGGTCTGCGCAACATACGCGTTGTCGCCAACGGCGTTTCGCGTCTGTCCCCGGCCGTCGCCTCGACGGCCCGGCCCGACAAGCTCGTTCTCGGACACATCGGCACGCGCTCGACGCACAAAGGCGCGTCGCTCATCGATATCGCGCTCAAGCAAGGCAGATTTCGTAATCTGGCGCTCATCATGATCGATAATCACGTGGAATATGGTGTCGATTCGCTCACACGGTGGGGGACCACACAAGTGGTGATGCGCGGCATCTACCCGGCGACGCAGATCGAGCGTCTGTATGCATCGTTCGACGTGCTCCTGGCCCCTTCGATCTGGCCCGAAAGCTTCGGTCTCGTGACGCGGGAAGCCAGCTACTATGGAAAGTGGATCGTCGCGTCCGATCGCGGCGCGATCTCGGAGGATATCACGGATGGCGTCGACGGCTTCAAGATCGACGTTTCCGGCACCGAGGGATTGATTGCCGTCTTGAGCAAGATGGATCAGGATTGGGAGCGCTACAAGCGTCCACCACCCGTTTCCGCCCGGAGACTTCGCGGCTCCGAGGAGCAGGCCCACGAGTTGGCCGCGTTGTATGCCGAACTCAGAACGGAACGACTTAAACGATAGAAGCGCCCGTAGGCTTTATACAGGATGTTCTTCAGACGAGATCTTGCGAACGAAGATCTTGCGGAAAAGGAGTGATCGCATTGGGATGGGTTTGCGAAAGGTGAACGTTGTAGTTGGGATCCGCGCCCATAATCGACTCCCATCGTTCGTGAATCAACGATAGCTCGGAGGGTGGCGCCTCGTCTCTGCTGACCGACTCGTAGTGGAACAGTTTCGCGTAAGGCGTATAAACAATACGACCTAATCGGGAGAGCCTCAAACAAAAGTCGACGTCGTTGTAGTTGATCCGGAACTCAGGGTCGAAACCGCCTACGGTCTGGTAATCCTGCTTTCTGATGGCCAGACAGGCGCCTGTCACCGCCGTGTAGTTGCGTACAAGAACGGCGCTTCCAACGAAACCGGGATCGTCTTCGGGCAAACCATAGTAAACATGCGACGGTCCTTGGGCGAGAAGGAGGATGCCGGCGTGTTGGACAGTCTTGTCCGGGAACAGCAGTTTCGCGCCGGCGGCGACGATACCTGGCCTCTGAACCCACGATACGAGTTCCTCGATCCAGCCCGGCGTGATGATCATCATATCGTCGTTCAGAAGGATCACGAACTCGCCTTGCGCGGCTTCGACGCCGCGATTCAGCTTCTCCGAAATATTGAAGACAGCCTCGGTATAAGTGCGGCGCACGAGGGAATGCGCTTGGAGTTCGGCTTCCAACAATGGTTCGACATCACCGTTGTCGATTAGGACGATCTCGTAGCGCTTGTAATTCGTAATGCCGCGGATCGAGCGGAGCAGATCGAGAACGAACCATCGCGGCTCGTCAGCCGATATTCGGCGCGCGGCCGTCGGTATGACGATGCTGACCAAAGGCTCACCGAGAAGCTCGAGTCGCACGCGATGAGATCCCGCGAAAGGCCCTGGCAGAACCTTCCCCTCGAGACACAGTGCGTCGACGTGCGCTTGCACGGCGCGCCTTGCGGCTAGCTCGGCCATCGGTTTGGCATCGGCGCCGCTCGCCGTCGATTTCGGATGCGTTCTCCAATGATAGAGTACATCGGGCACGTGAACGATGGCGCGCGCCTTCACGCTGATCCGAAGCGCGAGATCGTAATCTTGCGCGAAATCGAATTCGGAACGAAAGCCGCCGACCTCGATCGCCAGCGATCGCCGGTAAACGCCTAGATGGCAGGTGTACATGCAGCCCAGGAGGAACTCAGGGCACCAGTCCGGCTTGAACATCGGTCCGGTGCGAACGCCATCGACATCGATCTTGTCCTCATCGGAATAGAGCATATCGGCGTCCGCGTTTTGATCGATGGCTTGAGCCATCATGAACAAGGCCTGAGGCGCGAGTTCATCGTCGTGATCCAGCAACGCTATGAAGTCGCCATTTGCCACCTTCAGAGCGCGGTTTGTCGCTGCCGCGATACCCTGGTTCGTCGGTAGCGCCTCGAACAGGATGCGTTTGTCCAAGGTCGCCTGTTCACGTAAGAAGTCGGCGATGATCTCCTGGTGCGAGCCATCGTCCACGATGCAGAGCTCCCAATGAGGGTAGATTTGCGATCGGACCGAATCGATAGCCTTCTTCAGATAAGAGAGCTCGGCCTGGTACGTCGGCATCAGCACGGAAAAGAGTGGTTTGGTGGAGAACGTCGTCAGTCGCTGCGATAGGATCTGGCATCGCGTGCGATCTATGTGACGGCTATTCATCCACCTTTCGTAGGCGCGTTCAGGATCCGTCGGGATTGCCTGGCCTTGGCTACGAACGAACTCGGATATCTTCGCCCATCTGAGGTGCTCGAGGAAGTCCCCCTCCGTTTGCTTCCCTTCGCTGTCCTTGTCGCAGTTTCGCTGAAACAGCGTCCTTAACCCGTCTTCGAGCGAGACGGTTGCGAGGGAAAATGTCGTGAACTCGAAATCGCATTGCGAGTTCGCCGGATCGAAGCGGCAGAACGTATCGTCATTCTCGATGAGGATGAGATCGTCGATACTCACACGGTCCGCCTTGATCGGATAGACGAAGGCCTGTCGTGCGTCGAAGCCTAGACCATGATCGAAGTAGAGCTCGACCATGGCCTCACGCGCAGCCGCCTTCCTCAGCTTCATGTATCGACCTTCGACGCGCACCCGCATGAAGCCGGCCGGGAGGCGACGCAACGACAAGAACTGCGCATCATTGCCGATCGCTGACCAGACGCAATTAGCCGATGGCGGAACGATGCCCTTGGTCGTGAAGTCTGTGAGATCGATGGAGTACTGCGGTGAAACGAAAGAGGACTGTCCACCAGCGATGATGATCGCGGCCTCGTCGGCGATCGCCTGCATGAAGGGCGAAGGCTTGGGGCGGCGGCCCTCGTGCATGCCGTGCAGAAGGTAGTGAAGCAGCGGACTGGTTCCCGTCTGGCCGATATCCGCGTAGCGTTCCAGGTACCAGGCGGTGGAGAAATCCGGACCAGGATCGCGGCGCTCCTGCCAACCCTGGCGAAGGTAGTGGGCGAACGGGTTACGCCCACCCCGAGCGATGTCGTCGTAGCGGCCTAGGTACCAATCGGTCTTGAACAATGGATTAGGATCAAGTCCGCGACGCCAACCGAGCAAATGATAGTGCAACGCCGCATCGAAGCCCGTCAGCCAAAGATCGCGAGCTTGTCTCTCGTAGTGAGCCTTGTCGACAAGCTTACGCGTCACCCTGTACGCGGAACCCAGCAGTTGGCCGCGCAACACTTCGACGAAAAGCAGGAACAGGCGCCCGCACGCTTTGAGACACCGAGCCGAGGCGGCTCCATACTTGAGCATGAATGGCATCGCCTTAAGAGTTCGCGCTACCGGAACACGTTGGGCCTGAGGGCGGGAATCACGTCGGGTATCTTTACCAGCGGGCGCGAGGCATGCCTGTCATAGAAGGGGCTGTAGGCGTCGTCCACGATCGTACTCGTCTTGTGACGCTCGCGCAGACGTTCCTTTTCAATCTCGAAACGAACGCGTTGAGCACCTTCCTCGTCGCTGCCGCGTGTCAAGGATTCATGATGGATCAGCCGCGCGAACGGTGTCCAGACGGTCCGAAAGCCGGCCTGTCTGGCGCGAAGACACAGGTCGATATCATTATAGGCGACCGGGAAATACTGCTCGTCGAAGCCATCCAGCGCCTCGAAGCAGCTTCGGGTGACAAGCATGCAGGCGCCGGTCACGGCGGACAAGGTCTGTCTCACGAGAAGTCGGCCCATCGGACCCGGCTCGTCGGCCTCTGCTTCGACGAACCAGTGGCCGGCGGCATCGCCCAAGCCGACGATGACGCCATTGTGTTGGATCGTTCCGTCGGGATAGACGAGCTTCGCGCCGACGATGCCGGTCTGGTCGAAAGCCAGGCATTCCACCATCTCCGCAAGCCAGCCCGTGCCCTCGACCTCTATGTCGTTGTTCAGGAACAGGATTGCTTCGCCTTTCGACAGCCCGGCGCCGCGATTGCACATGCGCGCGAAATTGAAGGGTTCCGGAACAATCGCGACAGTGAAGACCCGGGGGTTCAGAGAAGCGTAGAAGTCGAGGACGGACTGATCCTCCGTCCCATTGTCGACGATTATGACTTCGAAAGGATCGTATGCGGTCCTCTCCAGGAGATCCGCCACGACGCGTTGGATGAGAAGGAGACTGTCGCGATTGGGAATGATGATCGAGACGAAAGGCTTCGGCGCCTTCGGCCTGAAGCGAATACGATGGAGACGCGGATCTAGAGCGGGTTCGACCGCCACCTCGTCGCCTACGACGCTATAGGCCTCGGCGAGACTGAGGCGGGCGTTCGCGGTGGAGCGATCGAGGTTTGTGATCGAATACGTCTGCTCGCTCCGCCGCCACATGTAGGCTGGAAAAGGGATGTGGATGATTGATCCCGACGCGGCGCCAGCAAGATATCGCAGCAGGAGATCATAGTCCTGCGAACCCTCGCGATCGAGACGCAGCCCACCTTTTTCGATCAGTCGCTCGCGTCGATAAATGGCGAAGTGGTTGATATAGTTGATCCCGGATAAAAGCACGGAATCAAAGGCGGGCTTGCAGAAAGCACCGGTGGGTTTCAGAGATGAATTTACGATCAGTTCGTCCGTGTAGAAGAAGATCTTGGCGGGGTTTGTTTCTATAGCCGCGGCAATCACCGCGACCGCGCCCTCGACGAACAGGTCGTCGTGATCGATGAAGGAGATCCAATCGCCACGCGCCACGGCGATGCCGGCCTCGGTCGTTGCGGCGATACCACAATTCGTTGGGTTAAGAACTATATGCACATTGGCGCTCCGCTCCGCCTCTTTCAGGAAAGCGAGGGTTTCGCGCCGGGTGGACCCGTCATCAGACAGGATGAGTTCCGCATAGGTCGCGCCTTGTGCCGTGAACGAGCCTAGGAGATCGCGCAGAAATTCGACGTCCGTGTCGAACGTCGGGCAAACGAAGGAGATCAGGGGCGTCTTCAACCCGGCACGCCGCTCGATCAAGCGGTCCTGAACCTCCATTGCTTTCGACGACATCGCCCGCATGAGCAGCGGCAGCATGTCCTGGCTACCCTCCTGCACCTTGACGCCGCCGCCTTTCGAGACGTCTCGAAAGAATTTGGTGATGCGATCGATATTGCTCCGGACCGCCTGAAGCCGCCCGCCGCGCCCCGTCGCGTTCGCCGCGACCAGACCAACATCCTGGTAGCGGAGATTGAAGAGGAAATGGAGGATGGCAACCAGTATGGCGTTCGTCGTCTGGAAGGCGAAGAAGCGAAACATGGCGGGTTCGGCGCAAGGTCGAAAACGGAGCCGCCGCAGTCCGCGCATTCGTTCGAGCGAGACATGGTAGAACGCGAACGGAAAACTCTTCAATGCCGACTCTGCGGCATCGCTGAAACCGTCTCCCTCGTCGAAGCTCAAGATCGGCGCGACAGGTCCGGCCGCCGCCGCGAGAAAGACGCAGAGGAACGGGCCGGCTGACGGATCGATGGCAAACTCGAACAGCCCGTCCGCTCCAGCGCTCGACCAGACGATCGGCGACAATCGGTCGAGCCCCGGTGTCACCACTGGCCGCATGCGCCTCACGTACGGCGTCCCCAGACCGACAAGCCGTCCGACAACTTGTCCGCCCGTGACAACCCAACGACACGCCCGCTCGCTGACAGCGGACGCAAAGAGAGACGCCCGTGCGCCCACGAGGATCTCATGCGCCGCCGTCGTGAAGCATCAAGAGCCGTCAAGAGCGAAACCGCGCAAGAGAGAAACCAACGAGACGCCATCGTCGACCTGCCGATGTTGCGCAGCCTGGCATTCGACCGGCCGGGCGATCGCGCCGAGCCCGGACGTGACGCTGAGCGACCCAGCCGACTTCTTACGCCAACAGGTCAGCAGGCTCTCCACTTGGTTGTTGCACCCTGCGGCCAAGTACGGCGACAGCATCGTTGGTACGGTAAGGCGCCGAGGCCGTCGTCCCTAACAGAGGGGCTTGAGGATGTCGACTTTCGTGACCGGCGCGCCCCGTTTGGCAAGGCAGGAGCGCGTGAAGCTCGAACATCGCGCCCTGCTTGACATCAAGGGACATCCGGCGTTCCTGCGCCGCGCGTGAGGGATCAAAGACGAAGCTCATGCCGATTTGTCCTCGTAATGGTCTATAGATGGCGTTTCCTTTCACGCGGGTGATCAGGGGGCTGTTCGGCTCCAGGAAAGATGAAGCCGACTATTTCGATCCCGCTTATTACCGCTCTACCTACGCCGACGTCAGAACGGCAGGCGTCGGCCTTTACGAACATTACATGCGGCACGGCTGGCTCGAGGGACGAAACCCGTCGAAGAACTTCAACACGCTCTTTTATAGGGATCACCACCTCGGCGGCGCCGCCACCAACCCCTTGAGCCACTACGTGGCGGCGGGCGGCCCGTCTTCGGGTCTTCGGACCATGCCCGAGTCGGAAGCGAGTTTCGTCGCGGTCCAACGCGCCGTCGTGGCCGATCTGTTCGATCCGGCCTACTACCGCGATCAGGTCCACGGCAGATCGCTCGACCTCCTCGGCGACTATCTGACGGTCGGTTGGCGTGAAGGGCTTGCACCGAGCGCCGACTTCGATCCGAAGGGCTATATCGAGTCCAGCCAATTCGTCCAGGCTCTCGACGTAAGCCCCCTATACCACTACGCCTCTAAGAGACGACTTCGGCTTAAGCCTGAACTGCCCAGAACGCCTGTCGAGACAAGTAGCATTCCCAAGAAAGACGTCGAGCGTACTATAAGCACGGAGTTCGATGCAGACCACTACCTTCGACACAATTGGGATGTGAAGAAAGCCGAGCTGGATGCCCTGCTACACTTCATCGATTTCGGTTGGCGAGAGGGACGCGATCCCAACGCGCTGTTCGACACTCGCTTCTACATGCGAGCCAATAGGGATATCGACTTTCGCTCCATCAACCCGTTCTATCATTATCTCGTCATTGGCCGCGCCGAAGGACGGCGGCCTAATCCTGCCGGTACGCGCCTCTACCCGCCGATGCAGGCGCCCTCCGGGGCGCATTGGTCCGCCGTCACACCCGCCGCCGATCTGGCCGCGGCGAGCGTGGTCGTCGTGATGCCGGTCTACAAAGGCCTCGGTGAGACGCTGGCGTCCATTCACGCGGTGTTGTCGGCAAGGCAGATCACGCCGTTCGCGCTGCATGTGATCAACGATGCCACGCCGGACCGGACGCTCGACGCCGCGCTCACCGGGCTTGCCGCCAAGAAGCTCTTCTCTTACGTCCGCAACAAGGCCAACCTCGGCTTCGTCAAAAGCTGCAACAAAGGTCTGCGCGCCTTTGCCGACCGGGATGTCGTGCTCCTCAACGCCGATGCGCGCGTACACGGTCACTGGCTGGATCGGCTTGTCGGTCACGCGCGCGATCCGGCCGTCGCGACGATCACGCCCCTTTCCAATAATGCCACGATCTGCAGCTATCCGGTTTTAAACCGGAACAACCTCGTCGAACCCGGAATGCGATCCGAGGCGCTCGATGCCGCGGCGGCGGTCTGCAACGCGGGACGCTCGAGCGAACTGCCGACAGGCGTCGGTTTCTGCTTCTACATGAGCCGCGCGAGCCGTGAGCGGATCGGCATCCTGGACGAGGATGTGTTCCGCCGCGGCTACGGCGAAGAGAACGATTTCTGCCTCCGTGCCGCGAAGGCCGGTTTTCGCAACATCCTGGCGGAAGACATCTTCGTCTATCATGCCGGAGAGGTCTCGTTCGCGGATTTCGCGACCGAAGAATTCGAGGCCGCCCAGACAGCCCTGATCTACAAGCATCCCGATTACCTGACGCGCGTACGTCTGCACCTGGACGCTGACCCGGGGCGGCAAGGACGCATGCGGCTCGATCTCTTCCGTATCGCCGCCGCAACCGCGCCGAACTGCATCGTGTTCGTCACTCATTCTCGTACTGGCGGCATCGTCACGCACATCGACCATATCGAAGGTCGGCTTCGCGCGGCGGGAACGGATGTGGTGCACATTCGCGTCGGCGTCGACGACGCCTGGAGCGTGGAGATCCTTCCGGGCTCGGCAATCCCGGTCTACACGCCAAACCTGGGCGCGACCTCCTTCGCCCAGATCAGGCCTATGCTCCAGGACTTCCTTGGATGGCTGAAGCCGCGCGCCTTCCATATTCATTCTTTCGTCGGTCTGGATTGGGTACAAACCAAGAGCCTGATGGATCTGATCCGCGACACCGGCAAGCCCTACTATTTCACGCTGCACGACTATTCCGTGGTCTGCCACCGCCATCACCTCGTTCCGACCAACGGGCGCTATTGCGGTCTGCCCGACGTCGAGGTCTGCAGGGTCTGCGTGGCGACGGATCGTAGCTACCGGGAGGCGCTCGATCCGCTTGAGCGCCGCGACACCTTTGCCGCCTTTCTTCGTGGCGCGGCGGGTGTTCTCGCACCGTCGGAGGACATCAAGGTGCGCCTTGAGGGGGTAGGTGCGAGCTATCCGATCATCGTCCGACCGCACGAGGAAACCGCACCGGGGGCGGGCAGACAAGTCAGGCGTGCGGATGCCGGCGCACGCACGATCGACATCGTCGCGATCGGCTCGCTGGGCGATCACAAAGGATCGAACGTCATCCTCGATCTCGCGCGCGACGCTCGCGCTCGATCCCTTCCGCTGCGGTTCCACGTGGTCGGTGACACGAACGTCACGAACGACATGCTCGCGAATGGGGTGACGGTCAGCGGCAAATATGCCGGCGAGAGCGAGGCGGTGGCGCTGATCCAGGCGATAGGCCCTGTCGCGGCGTTGCTTCCATCGATATGGCCGGAGACCTTCTGCTACGCCCTCTCGATGGCCTTCAGGCTCTCGTTGCCGCCGATCGTGTTCGACATCGGCGCGCAAGCCGAGCGCGTCAGGAAAGCGGGATACGGCTTCATCATGCCCTATGGCCTGATCGACAATCCCGGAGACCTCAACGACCGTCTCATTCTTTCCCTCTCGGGCGCGGAACGGCAGCAGCCGATCACCGCGCCCGGTGCGACGGCTTACCCCGACATGCTGGTCGACTATTATGGTCTGACAAGCGACGCGCCGGGTACACACCCGCGACCTTGAAGCCGTCGACGCGCGTGCGGCGGAGGCTCGAGCGGCCCCACGCGTTATTGTGTCGCTAACATTCGATCGTGCACTAGCTATACGCGCGGAGGCAACCTAGGAGAGGTGACCCCGACGAGAGCAACCATCTTGAAACAATCAGCCCACCTGCTCTCCGTGGCGACCGCTTCAGCGCCGTACGATATCACCCAGGCCGAGGTCTCGAAGATCGCCGGCGACATCTTCGCCTCGCGCTACGACGATTTCACGCGACTCTCGCGAGTCTTCGGGACAAGCAGCGGGATCTCGACCCGGCAGGCCGTGCGACCGCTCGAATGGTACGCCCAGCCGCTCGGATGGCCCGAACGGACGGCCGCCTTCATCGAGGGCGGCAAGGCGCTCTTCATCGACGCGGCCCGCAAGGCTCTCGCGGCGGCGGGCTTGAGCGCCGCCGATGTCGACACCGTCGTCTCGGTGAGCTCCACGGGAATCGCGACGCCCAGCATCGAGGCGCTCGTCATGAAGGAGATGGGCTTTCGTGCGGAGATCACCCGCGTCCCGCTGTTCGGCCTCGGCTGTGCCGGCGGGGTCACCGGCTTCTCGATCGCCGCGCGTTTGGCGGAAGCCCGGCCCGGCAGCAATGTCCTTCTCGTGGTGGTCGAATTGTGCACCACGGCGTTTCGGCTGGATACGTTGACCGCCGCCAATATCGTGGCGACCGCGCTCTTTGGCGACGGCGGCGCGGCTTGCGTGTTGCGCGCCGGCGACGGTGGTCTCGCGCGGGTCGAGGCGACGGGAGAGCATACCTGGCCTGATACGCTGGATATCATGGGCTGGAACGTCGAGCCCGAGGGCCTCGGCGTCATCTTCGCGCAAGCGATCCCGCCGTTCGCGCACGAGCATGTCGGGCCTGCGATCAGTGGCATCCTCGCCCGGTCCGGGCATTCCATGAAGGACGTCGACCGGTTCATCTGCCATCCCGGCGGCAAGCGGGTCGTGCTCGCTCTCGAGGGAGCGCTTTCGCTGGCGCCGGGATCGCTCGACCACGAACGCGACGTGCTGGCCGCGCATGGAAACATGTCTTCGCCGACTGTGCTCTTCGTTCTCGAACGGGTCATGAAGCGCGGCTTGCCGGATTGTTCCGTCCTCAACGCGATGGGACCCGGCTTCACCTCGAGTTGCGTGGTGCTGAGGCAGGCGGCGTGACGCTCGCGCCCGCCGTGCTCGCGGTGGTGACATTGCAGAGGCTCGGCGAACTCGTCCTGGCGCGTCGCAACACGCGGGCGCTCCTGCGCCGCGGCGCCATCGAGATGGCGCCGGGTCATTACCCCGCGATCATCGCCTGCCACACGCTTTGGCTCGCCAGCCTGTGGCTGCTGGGCTGGTCGCGCCCGGTGCGGCTCGGCTGGCTGGCGCTGTTCGCCCTTCTTCAGCTTGGGCGCTGTTGGATCCTGGCAACGCTCGGTTCGCGATGGACGACCCGGATCATCGTCGTTCCCGGCGAAGCGCTCGTCGAACGCGGACCCTATCGCTGGGTCAAGCACCCGAATTACGTGGTTGTAGTGGGCGAGATCGCCGTCCTACCGCTGGTGTTCGGCCTGCCGCTGGTCGCGCTCGTGTTTTCTCTCTTCAACGCCGGTGCCCTCTTCGTTCGCATCCGCGCCGAGAACCGGGCGCTCGGCGGCGGCGTCCTCGATGCACGCGCCGCCTAGCGCCGGGCCGGACCGGCGCGTCTCCATCGCGACCACCGCCGGCTTCGTGACCATGTGCGTCGGGATGTTCATGGCGATCCTCGACGTTCAGGTCGTGGCGACGTCGCTGCCGACGATCCGCTTCGCGCTGGATATCGACGATTCCGCGATGAGCTGGATCCAGACCACGTATCTGGTCGCGGAGGTGATCGCGATACCTCTGACGGGCATCCTGACGCGTGTCCTGACCATGCGCTGGCTGTTCGTCATCGCCGTGACCTGCTTCACAGCCGCCTCGTTGGGCTGCGCCGAGAGCACGAGCTTCGCGGCTTTGATCACGTGGCGCGTCCTGCAAGGCTTCTCCGGCGGCACGTTGATTCCGGCCGTGTTCGCGGCGGTTTTCATTCTCTTCCCGACCCGTCATCAGGCCATGGCGACCACGCTCGCCGGCGTGCTCGCGGTCCTTGCCCCAACGATCGGGCCGGTGGTCGGCGGCTGGATCACCGACACATACGAGTGGAACTGGCTGTTCCTCATCAACGTGGGGCCCGGCGTCGTGGCCGCGCTCGCCGCCAGCGTCTTGCTGCCGCGAGAGCCAACCGATTTCGCCCATCTGCGGATGCTCGACGTCCTGTCCCTCGCCGCGCTCGCGCTCGCTCTTTCCGCGCTCGAGATTGCTCTTTCGCGGGCACCGCAGAACGGTTGGGGCTCACCCGTCATCCTCGGCCTGCTCGCGCTGAGTGTAATCGCGGGCGCCGGCTTCATCACCCGCACGCTGCGGGTGGCGAGCCCGATCGTCGATCTGACCTTGTTTCGCGACAGGAGCTTCGCCGTCGGCTGCGGCCTCAGCTTCATGCTCGGGATCGGCCTTTTCGGCACGATCTACCTTATGCCGGTCTTTCTCGGGCTCGTGCGCGGCCACGGATCGCTCGAGATCGGCGAGATCATGCTCGTCACCGGCATCGCGCAGCTCGTCACCGCGCCGATCGCGGTCGTGCTCGAACAGCGCATCGACTCGCGTCTTCTTTCCGGCATCGGATTTCTCGTCTTCGCCGCGGGGCTCGGTCTCAGCGCGGCGCAGACGATCACGACGGACTTCGAGGGCATGGTCTGGCCGCAGCTCGTTCGCGGGGTCGCGATCATGGTATGCCTGCTGGCGCCGACCAATCTCGCTTTGGGCCGCCTAGCGCCAGCGGCGGTCGCCGACGCCAGCGGCTTGTTCAACCTCATGCGCAATCTTGGCGGCGCCGTCGGCCTGGCGATGATCGACTCGGTCATCTATGGCCGGGTGCCGGCGCTGGCGCAGACGATCCTCTCCCGGCTCAAGGCCGGAGATCTCGAAACCGTCAAGGCGATCGGCCTTCCGCTCGATGCCTTTCTCGCGCACCGCTCGCTCCCTCTCGATGAGGCCGCCAAGACGGCGCTGGGCAGCTACGTGCGGAAGGCGGCGTTGACGCAGGCGATCAACGAGGCGTGGGGACTTCTCGCGCTTCTGACCCTTGCCGCGATCGCCTCGCTCGTGTTCGTCCGCTCGCGCCGTTTCGCCTGCGCCTTGAGGATCGAACCGGAACTTGCGACAGAAGCCTGATCGCCGACCTGGCTATCGCCGCGAGCGGAGCGGGCGTGGCCAGGGCAGCCAGTAGGGAACGTGGCGTCGGTAGCGGGCGAACTCGTCACCGAACACCCGCTGAAACCTGGCTTCCTTAAGAAGCGGTCCCACAAGGCAGTAGAAGGTGAGCACGGTGGCGACCACGAGCTGGTCTGGCGTCCATCGGGGCACCGTCCAGAGGGTCAGCGCGAACGCGACGTAGATCGGCTGACGGCAGAGGCGGAACAGACCGCCGCGTGGCATCGGCGGGTAGGTCGGCTTGCGCCCACGCGCGACCGCCCACCAGCCGAGCAGGCCGACCTGCAGCGGGAATCCCGCGTCGACGATGGATTTCAGCAGCAGCAGCCAGGCTGTCCCGTAAAGGACGCAGGTCGCCACGAGCCAGGCGCCCTGCGCCCGCCACCAGACGATCCCGCTCGGCGTCCAAAGCAGAAAAAGCAGCCCGACCTGGATCGAGGCGATCGCCGCGTAGGTCGTCGTGGACAAGCGCGCGCCGAGACCGAAAGGCGCCAGCCGGTTCAGAAGCTTGTGACCGCGACGGGAGAGCAGCAGCGAGTGTACGATCGGAAACTGCAGCAGGAGCGCTCCGTTCGCGACATCGCGCCAGGGCGGCGGCAGGGTGCCCCAGCAGCGGCTCATGCCGAAGGCCATCGCGATCATCATCGTCGTGACGCCGAGCACGAACAGCGTGTGGCAAGCCACGCCGTAGATGACGGCGACAAGCCGCTCTCGTCTGGGGCTCGTCACGTCAGCGCGATCTCGGATGGCGGGAGAGCGGGACTTTACATGACTTCGACGAGAAAGCAGCCTGTCGCGCAAACGTGAATCTCGATCGGGCACAACGTGCCATATCGCTTAGGATGGTGCTGCGAGAGAGGATTGAACTCTCGACCTCTCCATTACCAATGGAGTGCTCTACCACTGAGCTACCGCAGCAACACCTCGAGAGCGGCCAAAGGCGGGCGTTTGAGGCGGGCGGGTTGTGCCATAGGCAGGCTGGGGTGACAAGGCATGGGCAGACGCGGGAGCTGCGCCTTGGTCGTCCCGAGGCCTGGCTTCAGCCGATCGGCGCGTTGAGAATCCAACGGTGGCCGAACGGATCGCGGAAGGTCGCGAGCCTTGTGCCCCAGAAGGAGTTCGTCGGCGCCGTCTCCGCCTTGGCGCCGATGCCGGTCGCCTTCAGGAAGGTCTCATCCACCGTCTTGCCCTCGCGAAACTCGAGGCTGATCGAGACGGTGACCGGCTCGCCGGGAATGCCGACCCGCGTCTGGCCGAATTCGGGAAAGGCATCGGCCAGCATGACGGAGCCGCCGTTGATGTCGAGCTCGCAATGAAGGATGCGGACGCCGTCCAGCGCCGGCATGAAGGCTTTCTGCTCCGCGCCGAAAACGGTCTTGTAGAAGGCGATCGCCGTGAGCGCGGGCGAGACGGTCAGGTAGGGAGCGACGGCCGGGCGCATGGGGATCGTTTCCTTTGGGGCTTCCCTGATGTGTAGCCGTGGGCCAACGCGAGCGCGAGTGCGCAAAAGGCAACAACGCGGCGCGGCGCGTGGGACGCAGACGCTCGGCCTTTTCGTGACGGTGCGACG
This sequence comes from Beijerinckiaceae bacterium, assembly GCA_965198495.1. Lineage (GTDB taxonomy): Bacteria > Pseudomonadota > Alphaproteobacteria > Rhizobiales > Beijerinckiaceae > RH-AL1. Next base: position 423,395 of record CBDAPL010000001.1, read on the forward strand.
CGCGCGTCGCGCGGATGCATCGTTGCGGAAAGTCCGGTAAGGAGCTTCCGGGTGGAGGCAAGGCCGATCATGACGCGCCCGCATCTGTTCCTGGCGCGGCAACGCGCTGTCCTCGTCGCCCTCGCGCTCCTCCTGCCTGTCTCGCCCGCGCGGGCCGGCGGCGTCTGGTTGCGCGGCGAAACCGGCGACCCCGGCTCGCTCGACCCGCACAAGGTGTCGACCTCCGTCGAGGCGCACATTCTCGATGAACTCTACGAGGGGCTGACGGTCTACGACGATCACGCGGTGCTGCGTCCCGGCGTGGCGTCACGCTGGGAGATCAGCCCGGATTCCCTCACCTACACCTTCCACCTGCGACCCGACGCGCGCTGGTCGAACGGCGTGCCGCTGACGGCGGAGGATTTCGTCTATTCCTTCCGCCGGCTGATGGATCCGAAGACGGGCGCGGGATATGCCAGCATTCTCTACACGCTGAAGAACGCGCGCGGCGTCAACATCGGCGGCATGCCGATCGAGGCGCTCGGCGTGCGCGCGATCGATGCCGCGACTCTCGAGATGACGCTGGAGCATCCGGCCACCTACTTCCTCGACCAGCTGACGCATTTCACCGCCCTGCCGGTCTACAGGCCCAGCGTTGAGAAATGGGGCACGGGCTTCGCGCGCGCCGGTCGGATGGTCGGCAATGGCCCGTTCACATTGAAGAGCTACACGCCCAACGACCAGCTCGTCTTGGAGAAGAGCCCGACCTTTCACGACGCGGAACAGGTCAAGCTCGACGGCGAGATCATCCTGCCGATCGAGGATCGATCGGCGGCGCTGCGGCGCTTCATGGGCGGCGAACTCGACAGCTACAACGAGATCCCGATCGATCAGGTCGCCTACATCCGGGCGCACCTCGGCGACCAGTTCAAGCTGACGCCGAGCCTCGGCACCTACTACTATGCTTTCGACACGCGCCAGAAACCGTTCGATGATCAGCGCGTGCGCCAGGCGCTCGCAATGGTCGTCGATCGCGACTTCCTGGCGCAAGTGATCTGGGGCCGCACGGCGTTGCCCAGCTTCTCCTTCGTGCCGTCGATCATCCCGAGCTACGGCGCGCCGTCGGCCGTGACCTGGAAGGCCGAGAGCCAGTTCGCGCGCGAGGACGCGGCCAAGGCGCTGATGAAGGCGGCCGGATTTGGCCCGGATCACCCGCTGCACCTGACGCTGCGCTTCAACCAGTCGGAGAACCACAAGGCGACGGCGATCGCCATCGCCGACATGTGGAAGGTCCTCGGCGTCACGACGGAATTCATCGTCTCGGACGCGACAAGCTACTACGCGTTCCTGTCGTCGGGTCAGCCCTACGACATCATACGCACGAGTTGGTTCGCCGACTTCCCCGACGCGCAGAACTACCTTTTCCTCGCGGAGACGGACAACAAGGGCCTCAATTACACGCATTTCTCCGACCCGGCCTACGACGCGCTGATGCGCGCCGCCGAGGTCGAGCCCGATGCGGTCAGGCGCACGGCGACCCTGCACGAGGCGGAAAGCCTGCTCCTCGCCAAGCTGCCCTACATCCCTTTGCTCGACTACGAGTCGCCCAACCTCGTCTCGCCCAAGCTGCGCGGCTGGGTGGTCAACTACCTCGATCACCATCCGGGACGCTACATCTCGAAGGACTAGCGCCGTCGCCCGCTCAAGCGCCTTCGATCGTCACCACCAGCTTGCCCGAGGCCTTGCGCGCCGCCAGCGCCGCGATGGCCTCGCCGCCGCGCGCCAGCGGGAAGGTGCCGGAAATCTCTGGCCGCACCTTGCCCTCGGCGTAGAGCGCCAGCAATTCGGCCAGGTTGGCGCGGCTCTTCTTCGGGTCGCGCGCGACGAAGGCGCCCCAGAACACGCCCATGACCTGGCAGCTCTTCAGCAGCGTGAGATTCAGCGGCAGCTTCGCGATGCCGGCGGGAAAGCCGACGACCAGCAGGCGTCCCTCCCAGGCGATCGCCCGCAGCGCGGCTTCGGTATAATCGCCGCCGACCGGATCGTAGACGACGTCGGCGCCGCTCTCGCCGCAAGCGTCCTTGAAGAGCTTCGAGAGGGCCTTGCGCCCATCGCCATCGAAAGGCCCTGTCGGGTAGACCACGGTCCGGTCGGCGCCGTGCGCCCTCGCGAGGTCGGCTTTCTCCCGCGACGAGACCGCCGCCACCACCTGAGCGCCATAGGCTTTGCCGAGTTCCACCGCCGCCAACCCGACGCCGCCCGCGGCACCCAGCACCAGCAGCGTCTCGCCGGGCCTGATCGCGGCGCGATCCTTCAGCGCGTGCTGCGAGGTGCCGTAGGTCAGGATGAAGGACGCGGCGACGTCGAACGGCATGGCGTCCGGCATCGGCGCGGCGCGGTCCGCCGCCAGCACGATCTTTTCCGCCATGCCGCCGAAGCCGACCCAGCCGATCATCCGCCGCCCGACGAGTTTTTCCGAGACGCCCTCGCCGACCGCGTCGACGACGCCGGCGACCTCCGCGCCGGGCGCGAAGGGGCGCGTCGGACGCAGTTGGTATCTGTCCGCGATGATCAGCGAGTCGGGGAAGTTGACGCCGCAGGCGCGCACGGCGATGCGGATGTCCCCCGCGCCGGGCTGGGGCTCCGGTATATCGGCGAGGACGAGGGTTTCCGGGCCGCCGGAGGCTATGCTGAGGAGCGCTTTCACGATCGTCTCCCTCATGTCTTGAAGGCCCAGTCACGTTGGACGAGCCTCAGTCGGACACCCGCACCAGCGCCTTGCCGAAATTGCGCCCCTCGAGCAGGCCCAGGAAGGCGGCCGGCGCGTTGGCGAGCCCGTCCGTGACATCCTCGCGATAGCGGATCGTGCCGGCGGCGATCCCGGCGGAGACGTCCTTCAGGAATGCCGCGTAATGCTGCGCGGCGAACTCGTAGTTGATGAAGCCGCGCAGGGTGAGGCTCTTGGTGAGGACGTCGCGCATGAGCGCGGCGAGGCGATTGGGCTTCTCGTCGACACCGCCGCTGTATTGGGAGATCAGCCCGCAGACCGGCACGCGGGCGAACGGGTTGAGCAGCGGGATCACCGCCTCGAGGATCGCGCCGCCGACATTCTCGAAGTAGACGTCGATGCCTTTCGGGCAGGCTTGCGTCAGCGCCTCCGCCAAGCCTGGCGCGCGATGATCGATCGCCGCGTCGAAGCCGAACTGCTCGATCAACGCGCCGCATTTCTGCGGGCCGCCGGCGATGCCGACTGCCCGGCACCCGGCGATCTTCGCCAATTGGCCGACGAGCGAGCCGACCGGACCGCTCGCGGCGGCGACCACCACCGTCTCGCCGGCCTTGGGCTTGCCGATCACGTTGAGGCCGCCGTAGGCGGTGAAGCCGGGCATGCCGAGCACGCCGAGCGCGGTGGAGACCGGTGCCGCCTGCGGATCGAGCTTGCGCAGCGGCACGCCCGCGACGCCGATGCCATCCGAGGCGAAATGCGAGCACCAGCCGGTCGGCGCGAGCACGATGTCGCCGGCCCGATAGTCGGGATGATGCGACACCATCACCTCGGCCACCCCTTCCGCCGTCATCGGCTCGCCGATGCCGACCGGCTTGGCGTAGGATTTCCGATCGTCCATCCGCCCGCGCATGTAGGGGTCGAGCGAGAGCACCTTGGTGCGCAGCAGCAGGCCGCCGGTCGGAGCGACCGGCACGGCGACCTCCTCCAGGCGGAAGTCGTCGAGGGTCGGCTTGCCATTCGGGCGCGCGGCGAGGACGATCCGCTGCATCATCTCGGTCATCGCGCGCTAGCCCCAGTCCCGGATGTCGACGAAGCGCCCGGCGATCGCCGCCGCCGCCGCCATGGCCGGCGAGACGAGATGGGTGCGACCGCGAGGTCCTTGCCTCCCCTCGAAATTACGATTCGAGGTCGAGGCGCAGCGCTGCTCCGGTGTCAGCTTGTCGGGGTTCATGCCGAGGCACATCGAGCAGCCGGGCTCGCGCCACTCGAAGCCGGCGTCCTTGAAGATGGCGTCGAGCCCCTCCGCCTCGGCCTGCGCCTTCACCAGGCCGGAGCCCGGCACCACCATCGCCGAGACCCTCTCGGCGACCTTGTGGCCGGCGACGATCCTGGCCGCCGCGCGCAGGTCCTCGATGCGGCTGTTGGTGCAGGAGCCGATGAACACCTTGTCGAGTTCGATGTCGGTGATCCGCTCGCCGCCGCTCAGCCCCATATAGGCCAGCGCCTTCCTGATCGCCGCGCGCTTCACCTCGTCGGCGCCGTCCTCGGCGCGGGGCACGGTTCCGGCTACGGTGATCACGTCCTGCGGGCTGGTCCCCCATGAGACGATCGGCGAGAGGTTGCCGGCATCGAGCCGCACCACCTTGTCGAAGTGCGCGCCCTCGTCGGTGTAGAGCGTCCGCCAATAGGCGACGGCCTTCTCCCAATTCGCGCCTTTGGGGGCGCGCGGGCGACCCTCGATATAGGCGTAGGTCTTGTCGTCTGGCGCGACCATGCCGGCGCGCGCGCCGCCCTCGATCGACATGTTGCACATCGTCATGCGGCCTTCGAGCGAGAGGGCGCGGACCGCCGCGCCGGCGTACTCGATGACGTGGCCGGTGCCCCCCGCCGTGCCGATCTCGCCGATGATGGCGAGGATGATATCCTTGGCGGTGACGCCGGGGGCGGCGTCGCCCTCGACGCTGACCAGCATGTTCTTGCCCTTCTTCTGGATCAGTGTCTGCGTCGCCAGCACGTGCTCGACCTCGGAGGTGCCGATGCCCTGCGCCAGCGCGCCGAAGGCGCCGTGCGTCGAGGTGTGGCTGTCGCCGCAGACGATCGTCGTGCCCGGCAGGGTGAAGCCCTGCTCCGGGCCGATGATGTGGCAGATGCCCTGACGCACGTCGTGCTCGTCGAAATAGTCGAGCCCGAACGCCTTGACGTTCTGGGCCAGGGTCTCGATCTGCGTCCGGCTCTCGGGGTCGTCGATGCCCTTTGAGCGGTCCGTCGTCGGGATGTTGTGATCGACCACGGCGAGCGTGCGTTCGGGGCTATGCACCTTGCGGCCGGCCAGGCGCAGGCCCTCGAACGCCTGCGGGCTCGTCACCTCGTGGACGATGTGGCGGTCGATATAGATAAGGCACGTGCCGTCGGCCTGCGCGTCGACGACGTGGTCGTCCCAGATCTTGTCGTAAAGGGTGCGCGGCGCGGACATCTTCGGCTCTAGGTTCGGCGTGACGGATAAGTAGGCGGCTTGGTCCTAGACGCAACGGGGCTGGAGGGAAAGCCGCGCTCGGGCGAAAGGCGCCGCGCCTTCGACAGATAACGTCCCGTATAAGGCGCGATAACCGCAAACCTTGGCGATCTCGCATCGCCGCTATCATAGTCTCGCGCCATCACGCGGACCAGCCCATTCATCGCCCAGTGGCAAAGCACCAGGTGCCCGCAGGAAGACCTCCGTGGAACCCGCGCCGTGCATCAAAGATCGAAGTCGGTCCGCGCCGCCGAACTGGAAGCCGATCTGGCTGCGATAGGCCGATGCGGCATCGAATTTGGTCTGGATCTCGGCCGCTGTCAGCGTGACGGCGCCCTCCGCCAGGTCGTGGAAGCGATCCGCGCGGGGGCGACGCTGGATCACGTCGCGTACGACATAGGGGAAATCGGTCCACCACAGCGTCCGGGTTTGCCTACCGATGGCGGCCAGGGCGTCGACCACGGCGACATGGTCGACGTGGGCACCCACCGCCTGGGGCGCCAGGATCAGCGCCGGGGCGACGCTCTCCATCAGTCCCGCGACGGCCGCGCCGATCCGCCCGGCGACGTCGTCATCGGGATGCCGCTCGCCGAACAAAGCCGGCGCGGAGTCATAGCCGCGATGCGGCGCTTCGGCGAAGTCGAGCCAGACCGGCTCGGCATCCAGCAACCGGCAGGCCTCCGCGTCCTCGGCGCGGCGCAGCGCCATGTAGTCGACGTCCGCCGCCAAACCTTTGTCGAGCTGGCAGGCGAGGGCGAAGCCCTTCGGCCGCGCCACGCTCGCCGTGAAGATCGTGGCGACGACCACTCGCCAGTCCCGGCGCGCGAGCCGCGCCAGCAGGCCGCCGGCCGAGAACGCCGCGTCGTCGAGATGCGGGGAGATCGCGAGCGCGGTCGGCATCAGAGCAGGTGCGGCCGTGCCCGGAAGCGGCAGTCGCTGGGCGTCAGGGCGCGCGGAAAGTCCGCGGCCGGCTTCGTGCCGGCGAGCCGCGCGTAGATGTCCATGATGGTCCGGCCGACGACGCTCCAGGAGTAGCGCTCCCGGCATTCTTCGAGCGCCGCCTCGGCGATGCGCACGCGCAGCGGCGCGTCGACGATGAGCCGGCGCAGCGCGGCGGCATGGCCGGCGACATCGCCCGCCTGCGTCAGCAGGCCGTTCACGCCGTCGCGCAGACAGTCGGTGACGCCGACGACCGCGCAGCTGGCGACGGGAAGGCCGGTCGCCATCGCCTCGAGGATGGTGTTGGAGAAACCCTCCGCGTAGGTCGGCGAGGCGAAGATGTCGGCGGCGCCGTAGAGCGCGGGAGTCGCGCCATAATCCGCGTAGCCGGTGAAACGCAGTCGCGTTGGATCGAAGGCCAATGTTGCCGCGTGCGCTTGCGCGGCCTCGACGTCCGGCCCGATGCCGGAGACGATCGCCTCGCAATCCAAGCCCTCGTCGCGCAGCAGCGCGACGGCGCTGATGAAGTCGAGCACGCCTTTGCGGCGATCGACGCGGCCGTGGTAGAGCAGGCGCGGACGCGCGCCGAGACCGCCCACCGCATGGACCGGCCGGAAGCGCGTGGTGTCGACGGCGCCCGGCACCCGCGTGAAGCGCGCGCGCGGGACATCCATGCGCTCGGCGACTTCCGTGATGAAGCTCTCGCCGCCAATCAGCAGCGCGCCGGCATGCATGAGCACGCGACGGAACGCCTGGTGGTGCGTGACGCAGCACGAGCCGACCCAGTGGCCGTCGCCGCCCTGGATCGAGACGAGGCAGGGCACGCCGAGATCGGCGGCGGCGAGCAGCACCGCCCAGCCGGTCGGATAGCCGTATTGCGCGTGCAGGATGTCGAAGGGTGCGCGCGCGTGCTCGCGGGCGATGGCGGCTCGCATCGTCTCGATGTCGCGCTCGAAATCGCCGCCGTCCTGCTCGCCCAGGGCGGCGAGACCGATGACCTTGACGCCGGGCACGGCGGGCGGCGGGCCGCCGCCGTAGACCGTCGCGTGGTCGCCATCGTAATACTGGCTGATCATCGTCACGTCGTGGCCGGCCTCGACGAGTTCGTGCAGCAGGTTCGCGGCATAGATGCTCATCCCGCTGATCGCCGGGAAGTAGCGCCGCGACAGGAAGCAGATCCTCATCGTCTCATGCCGCCCGGCTCGCGCGACAGGTTCGAAGCCATTCGATCGAGGCCGGGATCGCCCGGTCCGCCTGCGGGCTTTCGCGCGAGAGCTCGACGCAGACGAGGCCGGCGAATTGGACTTGCTCCAGCGCGTCGAGCACCGAGGGCACATCCATGTCGCCCTCGCCGAAGGGCAGGTGCAGGTGGATGCCGCGCTTCATGTCCTCGAGCGAGACGGTGCCGAGATCGGGCGCGTAGCGACGCACCGCGTCCGCCGGATCGATGTCGCGCGTGACCACGCAATGGCCGGTGTCGAGCGCGAGCCTCAGGTTCGGTACGCCGAGCGCCTGCCACTCCGCCGCCGTCTCGATGAGCATGCCGGGCTCCGGCTCGAAGGCGACGACGACGCCGCGTCGTTCGCCGTAGGCGGCGATCTCGTGGAGGCCCTCGACGAGCCAGCGGCGGGCCTCGCCACGATCGACGCCGGGCTTCGGCACGCCGGCCCAGAAGGACACGGCCTCCGATCCGAGGATGGCGGCGATGTCGATCGCGCGCTCGAGGAAGGCGACGCGCGCGCGCCGGCCTTCGCGGCGCGCGGTGACCAGCGTCGGCTCGTGCTTGGCGCGCGGATCGAGCAGGAAGCGCGCGCCGGTCTCGATCACCGAGCCGAAGCCTAACGCGTCGAGCCTTGCGCGAAGGGCTTGCGCGCGCGTTTGCCAGTCCGCGACGAACGGGTCGAAATGGTGGTGGTCCAACGTCAGCGCGACGCCGCGATAGCCCGACTCCGCCATCAGGTCGAGCGCGTCGTCAAGCCGATGGCTGCCGCAGCCGTTCGTGTTGTAGGCGAAGCGCAGGCTCACAGCGCCATCTCCTCCGCCGCCGCGACGTGGTGCGCCTCAGGCTCGCGATAGAGCGGATAGAGCGGTCCCACGATATCGTCGGCCAGCCGCGTATCGAACAGCGGCTGACCGCCGAGGCGCTCGACCGCCTCCGGCGTCAGGCGTACCGGCTTCATGGTCTCGCTGGCCGTGCCGAAGCGGATCAGCGGATGGTCGCGCTCGATCAGCTTGCGCGTGTTGCGCTCGCCGATGCGATGGTAGCTCATCGTCTCGACCTCGAAGCCGGGCACGATGGCCTTGACGACGGCGACGGGCGAGCCCGGCGGGGTGAAGTCGACGCAGAGCACGTCGAACCCCGCCGCCTCGACGCGCTGGCGCGCGATGTTACCGGCCTCGCGCGTGTCGCCGGCCGGCGTCGTCGGCAGATCGGCGAGAGCCTTGTGGCCACGCTCGAGGTGCACGGTCTGGGCGAGCCAGGCGCGGACCTCCTCCGGCCGGCGCCGCGACGACTCCCGCATCGTCCGGAAGGCACGGCCCTCCTGCGCGCGCGCGTTGCAGCCGGACTGGCGCATGAAACGCTCGGCGTAGAGCGGCGGCGCGACGCCTCGCGTGAAGGCGTTCGGCCCGTGCGAGAACGCCTTGCGAACGCGGGAGGCGGCGAACTCGGTCATCGCTTTCTCGAGCGCGCGCTCGCGGTCGGGATGGCACGCCTCGCCGCAGGCCGTGAGCATGATCGGCAACGGCGGCTCGCGACCGTCCGCCTCGTAGCCGACGCAATAGACGTTGGCGAGGCCGAACTCATCCGTCGCGTACTTCGGGATCGCGCGGATGCCGGCCGCGTCGAAGCGATCGAGGATCGTTCGCAGGCCGGACGGCGTCGCTGGGAGGTCGAGCACGACGCCCTGGTCGAGCGCCTTGAAGAGAAGTCCGTTGCCGTCGCGCTGCAGCAGCTCGAGCAGGCCGTGACCGACAGCCCAGGCGACGTCGGGCCCGGCGCCCATCCCGTTGGTGATCAAAGTCGTGAAGGGCTGGTAGCCTTCCGGCAGCTCCTTGCCGTTAAGCGCGGCGATGTCGATGGGAACGAGCACCGTGGCGCCGTCACGCATCCGCGTGGACTCGACCCATTCGAGCGGCGTCGCGCGATCGACGGGCGATCCGGCCGGGAGGCATAGTGTCAGCGGGTCGGCAACGGCGTCTTCACCAAGGGACGTGACGAGGTCGCGCCAGCTGCCGCGCGTGCGCTTCGCGGTCGGCAGCGTCAGCACGGAGAAGATCATCTCCGCGCATTCGCCCAGAGCGCTGAGCGCGGCCTGTTCGTCGCTCACGCCGTAGCCGACGCCGTAGGGCATGATGTCGGCAAGCCGCGGATCGTCGGGAAACAAAGCGACGACCCAGACCGGCAGCCCGGTCCGATCGAGGCCGGTGATGGGAAAGGCCGCGATCTCGCCCTTCGGCATAGCCTCGACGTAGGCGCGCCCTGCCGGGCTGAGATTCGTCGGGAGCCCGGTCACAGCTTGATCCTCTTGACGCCTGGCGGTCGCGCGAGACCTTCCTCGAGCGCGGCGACGGCGATGTCGCGGCCGATCTCGGGCGCGTATTCGAACGGCGTCAGCAGCGTGTCGAAGGCGAGCGGCGCGATCACGTCGCGGTAATGCTTGATCTCGCCATGGGTGAGCGGGATGTCCTTGTGGAACGCCTTGTGGCTCGACAGGGCGCGCGAGTGGCCCGCCGCATCCTGGTCGACCTTGAACATGTCGCCGCAGAACAGACGTTTCCCGCGCGCGTCGTGCAGGCATGCCTGCCCTTCGTAATGGCCGCCAACATGGTGCAGCGTCAAACCATCGGCGATCTCCAGCGCGTCGTCGTAGGGGTAGGTGACGCGCATCGCCTTGGTCATGCGCAGATCGTCCTTGTGCAGGACGAGCTCGGGATCGAACGCCTCCTGCAGCTGCCAGAGCGCGCCGTAGCCGTGAACATGACTGGCGGAGAGGATGGCGATGCCGCCGCGTGCCTCGATCTCGTCGAGCATGGCGTTGGTGTAGACCGGCGCGGCCTCGAAGGCGACGTTGCCCTTGTCGCGCAGGATGAGCCATCCCGTTCCGTCGAGGCCAAGCGGCGGTTCGGTGTTGAAGGCCATGAGGTCGGGCGCGACATGGCGCCAGCGTCCGCTCAGCCTATGCCGGACCTCCTCGAATGGGATGAAGTTCCAACCATCGGCGGGAAGGTCGTTGCGCGTGTCGGTGCACACGGGGCAGTCCGGCGGCGGCGCGAAATACTTCTGCCAGAAGCCGCAATTCTCGCAGGCGTAGGGCTGGAGCGGCATCAGGCGGCGGGCTCCATCGCGAGGGGCGCCGCGGCCGCGAACGGCGCGAGCAGCCGCATCGCCGCGAGGTCGCGCGCGGCGTCGAACATGTGCGGTTCGCCGCGAACGGCCGCCGCGAAGGCCCGCGCCTGCGTGGTGAAAGGGGAAAGCCGATCATCGAAACCGATCGGCGTGGCGATACCGTCCGCCGCGTCGGTGATCGTGACGACGCCGCCGGGCGTCTGCCCCATCGTATCCGTCGCCACGATCTGTCCGCGCGTCCCGACGATCTCCAGCCGGCGTCGCGGCAGGGTCTCCGGCGTGTTGTAGCTGTTGTGAAGGCTGACGAGGACGCCCGACGCGGTCTTGCCGACGAGCATGCCGCCATCCTCGACGGCGTAGTCCTGCACGCGGGTCTGCGTCAGCCCCACGAGCTCGACGATCGGCTCGCCCAGGAGCGCGTCGACGAGATCGAGGCCGTGCGGCGCGAGATCCATGATGGCGCCGCCGCCGGCCTGGCGCGCGTCGATGCGCCAATTCGGACTCGCGTCTTCGCTCGCCGACCAGTCGCGCCCGAGCCAGCAGCCGTAGACGATCCGCACCGACGCGACACGGCCGATCCGGCCATCCGCGATCGCCCGGCGGACCGCCGCATGCGCGGGGTGGAAGCGCTGGTCGAAGGCGCTGCCGAACAGAACGTTTTCGCGCGCGCAGGCGGCCACCATCGCTTCCGCGTCGGCGATCGTCGCGGCCAGCGGCTTCTCGCAGAGCACCGGCACGCCTGCGACGGCGCAAGCCTCCACGGCGGCGCGGTGGCGATGGTTTGGCGTCGCCACGTAGACGGTGTCGGGGCGCCGATCGAGCAAGCCGCCGAGCTCGGGCGAAGTCGCGAGGCCGCGCGCCGCCGCCGCCGCGCGCGCTCCGCCGTCCGGGTCGCAGACCGCGACGACCTCGTCATCGGCCGCCATGATGCCCGGCAGCATGTAGTCGCGCGCGACCCAGCCGAAGCCGACGATGCCCCAACGCATCACCAGCGCTCCGGCAGATCGACCAGTTCCCGCGATCGGGCGCTCGTTTCGGTCTCGGGCGTGCGTCGCGTTCGTTTCGGCGCTGTCGAACGCGCGGGGAAGGTCGCAAGCGAGGCGTATTCGCTGCGATACCGATCGGAGGGCCAGACGATGTCGTCGGTTTCGCCATACAACGGGTTCTTGACGAGCGACGCGCCGGCTGGCGGCAGCGCCAGTCCCGCGAGCACGGCGCGCGGCGGGTGCGCATCGCCCTCGACGAGGGAGAAGGCCTCGACGGCGTCGAGCGCCGGCAGCGCCTGCGGGCGGGGCGAACGCGCTTGCGCGAGCGCCAGGGTCAGCTCGGCATCGTCGTAGGCCACGGCGCGCGGAAAAAGCGCGGCGACAGCCTCGGCGCTCATGGCGGCGCCGGCTGAATGATTAGGAAAGCCACTGTTATGGACATGCGCCACGGCCAGCAGCCCGTCATCGGCGGTCGCCGCGCGCAACGCCGCCGCGACCGCCGCCTTCGGCTCGAGGAAATAGAAGGCGTCGTGGCAGAGCACGAGGCCGTGCCGTCGCCCGGCCACGGGCCAGGGCGAGGCGGCATCGAAACATACGAGCTCGACGTCCGGGCCGACGATCCAGTGGCGCGCCAGCCACAATTTGGCGAAGACCACGTCGCCGCCGGAGCAGGGCACGCCGCGCCGCGAGAGCTCGCGGAGGTAGGGCCCGGTGCCGCAGGCGAGCTCGAAGACGCGGTCCGGCTCGGCCCAATGCGCCTCGAGCAAGGCAAGGCCGGCAAGGTAGGTCGGATCGCTCCAGCGGTGCGCGAGATAGTCGCCGACGCGGCCGAAGCCGAGGTGGTCCATGGCGGCGCGAAAGGTCAGTGTCTTGTAGTCGCGCACCAGAAGAGAGAGCCGCGCGGGGTCGGCGGAAGGCCCCGGCCACCAGTCGTCCTGGTCGGCGAGCAGCACGGCCAGTCCCGCCTCGGGTCGCCCGGCGTCGAGGTGGTCGAGAGACGCCGTAACCGAGCGCCGCCCTGTTGGTGCGCAGGTAGGCGATATCGTCGATCACCGGCCAGCGTTCGCCCGCGCCGTCGGCGAGCGAGTGCGGCGTGTCGGCGGCGAGCGGCCGTCCCGAGATCGGCGAAAGCAGCGGCGCGCTCAAGGCAGGCCCATCTCGGCGAGGACGCGGTCGTGAAAGGCCTTCACGGGACCGTCGTGCACCAGCCCCATGTCGTCGAGGACCATCGCCATCGTCACGGAGGCGCCGCGCAGGTGCTGCGCCATCTGCATGACGCGATCGATGACGTCGGCGGCGTGGAAGGCGCGGCCCTCCGGCGTGTCGGCGTCCTTCAAGATGGCGCGCGCCGCCTCGACGCGGGCGCGGACGACCGGAGGCAGCTGTTCGAGCGCGTCGCGCGTGGCTTGGGCGCAGGCGGCCTCGAGATGATCGCCGAGCAGCATCTCGCCGGTGAAGCCGCTGTCGGGCATGATCGCGTTGTGGAGGTGGTGCGCCAGGGCGGCGACGAAGACCGTGACCGGATCCGCGCCGTAGACCGGCGCCAGGAGCACACCGAACACCGCGACGGCCCAGCAATGTTCGGCGTGGCTCTCCGGCGGCTCCAGCATGAGCCGAGGCCTGCCCGGGCATGTCGCGCCCGCGCGGGGTTGAGCGGCGAGCAGCCCGACGAAGTCCGGAATGCCGTCGGTCCGCGGCGATGCGGTCGTGATCGCCCCGCGCAGGTCCGTCCGCGACATATTGTCGGCGCCGCGTTCGACCTCGTCGAACCCGCGCCGAAGGATCGCCGAGGCGGCGTCCGGCGCGAGGCCCAGTTCTCGAAGCTTCCCTCCGTCGAGATCTCCGAGACGCGCGGCGCAAAGCGCCCGCGAGACGGTCGCCAGCATGACGTCGCGCGGATCATCGAGTGCGCTCAGTCCGGACCAGGCCGACGCGAAGCCGCGTTCGGCGATCGATCCTTTCCGGCCAGCCGAACGCACCCTCTTGAGATCGCTCAGCTCCTCGAACAGCCCGCGCAGAGAGGCCGGCGCCCGCGCGAAACCGAGCGCGAGCGAACCGCTCAAGCGGCCGTTTCCTTGCCGGTGTCGACGCCGAGCCACTCGAAGAGCGCCGTCTGCTGCTTGTGGAAGGCGTGTTCGGGCGCGTGGCCGTTGGCGACCATGGGTGCCTTGAAGAACACGCCCATCTGTTCCTGCACGCCGCCATGGCCGCGCCGGTCGGCGAGGCCGAGACATCGCGCGATCTCGATCGTCAGCGGTGCCGCCAGGATGGAATCCTTGCAGAGGAAGTTGACCTTGATCTGCATGCGCTGGCCCATGAAGCCGGTGACGTCGATATTGTCCCAGGCCTCCTTGTCGTCCCCGCGCGGACGGTAATAGCGAATGTCGATGATATGGTCCTCGACGGGGTAGCCGAGCATCTCGTCGAGCACTCGCTTCTTCGTGTCGACCTTCGACTTCAGCGACTCGGGATTGTCCAATGCCAAACCATCGCGGTTCCCGAGAATGTTGGTGGAAAACCAGCCGTCCACGTGCAGCGCGCGCTGGCGCAACGCGGGCGCGATCACCGTTTTCATGAACGTCTGTCCGGTCTTGCCGTCCTTGCCGGCGACGGCCACGTTGCGCTCGCGGGCGAACTGCATCAGCGGCTTGGCGTCGGCGGCCATCGACGGCGTGAAATTGGCGTAGGGATTGCCGTTCTTGATCGCCGCGTAAGCGTAGAGCATGGCGGGACCGATCGTCGGGTCGGATTCGTCGAGACCCTTCTCGAAGGCGCTCAGGCTCTGCAGCGCGGGTGCCGACAGGTCCGGGTAGCGTTCGGTGGAGGCGAGGTTGACCATGACGACACGGTCGACGCCGCTATCGCGCTTGAAACGCGCGAGATCGTCGGCGATGCGCTCGACGGCCGCGCGATGGCTCGCGGCGGCGAACTTGTTCTCACCGTCGACATTCTTGCAGAAGCTCGACGAACCGACCGCGGCCATCGGGCGAATGCCGGCCAGGCCGTTGGCGGCGTCGCGGATCTGTTCGCCGCCGAGCACGCCATGTTTCTCCGCCGCCGTGCCGAGGTCGTCGCCGTTGACGTCCCAGCCGGCGAAGACCAGGTCGCGGTAGTCCGGGAGGCCGGGCACCGCCAGTTCCGCGAGCGGCAGACCGGTCCGGTCGTTCTTGCCGGCCTTGATCAATTCGATGCCGGCGATCGCCGTCGTCGCGACCGCTCCGCCCATGCCGACCACAGCCACGCCGATCCGCTCGCGCCTGGCGGCCGTTGGTCGAATGTTGGAATTACCTGGCATCACGTCTTTCCTCACTTCAGGGCCCGCGACCTAACACCCGCGAGCCCAGCGTTACCCTGTGACAAAAGTTCCGCGACCATCCAACCGACGGCGCCGAGCATAATCCGTAACGAAGCTACGCTGCGCTGACGGACGACTAGAGCATCGGCATGCCGCCGGTCACCGGCACGAGGGCGCCACTCATGTAGCTGCCCTGGTCGGACGCGAGCAGCACGTAGGCCGGCGCGAGTTCGGCCGGCTGTCCGGCGCGGCCGAGCGGCGTCTTGGCGCCGAGGCTCTCGATCTGCTCGGGACCCTTCACGATCGGCTGGATCGGCGTCCAGATCGGCCCCGGCGCCACGCAATTCACCCTGATGCCCTGCGGCGCCAGCAGGTTCGACAGCGCGATCGTGAAACTCGCGATCGCGCCCTTCGTGGCGGCGTAGATCAGCATCGACTTGTCCGCCACCTTGGCCTGGACGCTGGTGGTGTTGACGATGGTGGCGCCGGGCTTCATGTGCGGCACCGCGGCCTGGCAGAGGTGGTACATGGCGAAGACGTTGGCCCGGAAGGCGCCGTCGAGATCCTCGAGGTTGATGTCGGCGAGGTCTTCGTTCACCACCTGAGCGGCGGCGTTGTTGATGAGGATGTCGATGCCGCCGAGCTGCGCGACCGTCTGCGCGACGAGCTCGCGGCAATGCGCCCGATCGCGGATGTCGCCCGGCAGAAGCACGGCGCGGCGGCCGGCCTTGACGATCCAGGCGGCGGTGTCCTCCGCGTCACTCTGTTCCACGTCGAGGTAGGAGATCGCCACGTCGGCACCTTCGCGCGCGAAGGCGATCGCCACCGCGCGGCCGATGCCGGAGTCGCCGCCGGTGATCAGCGCCCTACGGCCGCTCAGCAGCCCCTTGCCGACGTAGCTCGCCTCGCCATGGTCCGGCGCCGGCGACATCTTTGATGTGAGGCCTGGGCGCGGCTGCTGCTGCTCGCCCGGCATCGCGGAGGGCTTGGGTCCGGCTTCGCGGGGATCGCTGAGCATGGCAATGAGGTCTCCTTGCAGAAAGCCGGGGCGATGGCGCACCGTGCCAGCAGCGATATGGCGCGCCTGCCGGTCTCGTCACCGGTGCCAAAATGTAGCGCCGGTCGGCGCGGCGCTTTGGCAGGCGTCGTTGCGGCGGCTCAAGCGTTGCGCAAGTGGAACGCGTACAAACCAGGGAGCAGGCGCGATGGCGTGGGCGATTACGGACATGCCGCCGCAGACCGGGCGCGTCGCGTTGGTGACGGGAACGGGCGGGCTCGGCTTCGAGGTCGCGAAGGCGCTGGCCGGTGCCGGCGCCCACGTTCTCCTCGCCGGCCGCAGCGCCGACAAGGGGCGCGCGTCGATCGCCGCCATCTTGGCCGCCCATCCGAACGCGACGATCGCGTTCGAGATGCTCGATCTCGCCGATCTGCGCAGCGTCCGGGCCTGCGGCGAGCGCCTTCGCGAGCGTGATCAGACGCTCGACATCCTGGTGAACAACGCCGGCGTCATGGCGCCGCCCCGCCGCAACCTCACGAGCGACGGTTTCGAGCTGCAGTTCGGCACCAATTATCTCGGGCATTTCGCGCTGACGGCATACCTCCTGCCGCTGCTCCGGCGCGGCCGGGACGCGCGCGTCGTCGGGCAGAGCAGCCTCGCCCATCACGGCGCCGCCATCTATTTCGACGATCCGGCCTTCCAGCGACGCTATTCGCCCTGGCAGGCCTACGGCCAATCGAAGCTCGCCGTCCTGATGTTCGCGCTCGAGCTGCAGCGCCGGAGCGACGCGGCCGGCTGGGGCCTCGAGAGCATCGCCGTCCATCCCGGTTTCGCGCGCACCGCGCTCATCGCCAACGGGCCGGGCGAGAACGTGATCCTATCGACGGCGAGCCGCGTGCTGCGCCCTGTGGGCCAGTCCGCCGCCGCCGGCGCCCTGCCGACCTTGTTCGCGGCGACATCGCGCGATGCGGTCGGCGGCGGCTATTACGGGCCGGACGGCGTCATGGAGGTCAGGGGCGAGGTCGCCGCGGCGCGCATCGCGCGGCAGGCGCGCAACGCCGATGCCGCGCGCCGACTATGGTCCATGTCGGAGCGACTGACCGGCGTCTCCTTCGAGGCGCTGGAGCCGGCGTGATCCTCGGTACGCGCCTCGCGCCTCAGCCGGCGGGACGCTGGCTCGCGACCATGTAGTTGCAGCCCATGTCCTTGGACAGCGACCAGCGGTCCCGCAGCAGATTGTAGGTCACGCCCGCCTCGTCGAGCGCGACGAGACCGTTGCGCGTCATCGCCGCCATGAACTCGGCGGGCGTGACGAACTGGTTCCAGTTGTGCGTGCCGCGCGGCAACCAGCGCAGCACGTATTCCGCGCCGACGATGACCAGGGCGTAGCCTTTCAAGGTACGATTGATCGTGGCGCCGATCATCAGGCCGCCCGGTTTCACCATCGAGGCGGCGTCGCGCAGGAAGCCCGGCACGTCCTTGACGTGCTCCACCACCTCCATGACGAGCACGGCGTCGAAGCGCTCCCCGGCCTTGGCGAGCGTCTCGACGGTCGTGCATCGATAGTCGATCGGCAGGCGGCTCTTTTCCGCGTGACGTGCCGATGCCGCGATGTTGTTGGGCGCCGGGTCGACGCCGACCATCTCCGCCCCAAGACGCGCCAGACTCTCCGAGAGGATCCCGCCGCCGCAACCGACATCGAGGACGCGGAAGCCGGCGAGCGGCCTGTCCGACGTATTGGCCGCGCCCGCGGGCCGCGCCACCTCGCGGGTGAGAAGGTCGGTGATCCAGGCGACGCGTACCGGATTGAACTTGTGCAGGGCGCCCATCGGCCCCTTGGGATCCCACCATTCGTCGCCGAGCTTGTCGTATTTGGCGAGATCGACATCGTCGATCGTCGTGCGCGCGAAGTCGGTCATGGTTGGCCCGTCATCTCGAAAGTCCTAGCGTTAACCGCGGCGATGGCCGCGAAGCCGGCCTGCATTGACGCGGCGCACCCGCCCCGCCATGAATGCGCGCCGTTTGCTGGCGTCCCAAACGCGGACGACGTCTTCACAATTCGCAACGCCCGACAGAGTTCTCACCCCGCATGGCCCGTCTCGTCATGAAGTTCGGCGGCACCTCCGTCGCCGATCTCGACCGCATCCGCAACGTCGCCCGCCACGTGAAGCGCGAGGTCGACGCCGGCCACGAGGTGGCGGTCGTCGTCTCGGCGATGTCGGGCAAGACCAACGAGCTCGTCGCCTGGGTCAAGGACGCCTCGAGCCTCTACGACGCGCGCGAATACGATGCCGTCGTCGCCTCCGGCGAGCAGGTCACGGCCGGCCTGCTGGCGATCGCGTTGCAGAAGGAAGGCATCGCCGCCCGATCCTGGCAGGGCTGGCAGGTGCCGATCCAGACCTCCGACGCGCACGGCGTCGCCCGCATCGAGGCGATCGACGGCGCCGCGATCATCGAGGGGTTCACCGCCCGCCGCGAGGTCGCCGTCCTGGCCGGCTTCCAGGGCGTTCACGCGCCGACAGGCCGCATCGCGACGCTCGGGCGCGGCGGCTCGGACACGTCCGCCGTGGCGATCGCCGCCGCGATCAAGGCCGACCGCTGCGACATCTACACCGATGTCGACGGCGTCTACACGACCGATCCGCGCATCGTGCCGAAGGCTAGACGGCTCGACCGCATCGCCTTCGAGGAGATGCTGGAGATGGCCTCGCTCGGCGCCAAGGTGCTGCAGGTCCGCTCGGTCGAGCTCGCGATGGTGCACCAGGTGCCGACGTTCGTGCGCTCCAGCTTCGACGACCCGGACGATCCCAAACCCGGCACGCTCATCTGTGGAGAGGACGATATCGTGGAACAGCAAGTCGTGACCGGCATCGCCTTCTCGCGCGACGAGGCGCAGATCACCCTGCGCAAGCTCAAGGACGCGCCGGGCGTCGCCGCCGGCGTCTTCATCCCGCTCGCCGACGCCAACATCAACGTCGACATGATCATCCAGGTCACGTCGGACGATTTCAAGCACACCGACATGACCTTCACCACGACGACGGCCGATTTCGACCGCGCCTGCGCCCTGCTCGAGGGCGCCAAGGACAGGATCGGCTACCAGACCTTGGAAGGCTCGACCGACGTCGTGAAGGTCTCGGCGATCGGCGTGGGCATGCGCTCGCATGCCGGCGTCGCCGCCACCGCCTTCAAGGCCCTCTCCGACAAGGGCATCAACATCCGCGCGATCACCACCTCGGAGATCAAGTTCTCGGTGCTGATCGACTCCGCCTATACCGAACTCGCCGTGCGCACCCTGCACACGCTGTACGGTCTCGACAGGTAATCTCGATCACTCCCGCACCGTCTTATGACGCTTGCTCGTTTCGTACGGCGTTCCATCGCATCGCCGGGAGCGTTCGACCGGCCCGGCTCTTGCTTTCGCCGTGAAGTTCCGGTTCGCCCCGCCCGAAGCGCGTAGACGCGGGGGAGAAGGTTTATGGCGTTCTTTGGGGGGGACCGACGATGAAGCTCGTGATGGCCATAATCAAGCCGTTCAAATTGGAAGAGGTCCGCGACGCCCTCACCGCGGTCGGCGTCCACGGGATGACCGTCACCGAGGTGAAAGGCTATGGGCGCCAGAAGGGCCACACCGAAATCTATCGCGGCGCGGAATACGCGGTGAGCTTCCTGCCGAAGCTCAAGCTCGAGGTTGGCGTTGCGCCGGACCTCCTGAGCAAGGTCATGGATGCCATCGCCGCCGCCGCGCGCACCGGCCAGATCGGCGACGGTAAGATTTTCGTCACCGAAGTCGAGCAGGCGGTCCGTATCCGCACCGGCGAGCGCGACCTCGACGCACTTTGAACTGCGTGTAGCGACTTCGAGATCTTCCTAGCCACCGACATCCGCGTAGCCAAAAGGGAATACAATGGGGATCAAGCTGCCGAAAGGCGCCGGGTTGGCGTTGGGGCTCGGCATTTTGGGCGTAGCGTTCAGCGCCGGCCTCGTTTACGCGCAGACCGCGACCGCGCAGCCGCCGGGTCCGGGCCCGGCGGCCGGCGCCTTGCCCGCGATCACGGTCAACAAGGGCGACACCGCCTGGATGCTCGTCTCCACCGCCCTGGTTCTGATGATGTCGATCCCCGGCCTCGCGCTCTTCTACGGCGGCCTGGTCCGCTCCAAGAACATGCTGTCCGTGCTGAGCCAGGTCTTCACGATCGTCGCGCTCGTATCGGTCGTATGGTGTCTCTACGGCTACTCGTTCACCTTCACGGGCAACGCCAATCCTGTGGCAAACAATTTCCTCGGCGGCTTCGACCGGGTGTTCCTCAGGGGCCTGACGCCGGATTCGCAGTCCGCGACCTTCTCCAACGGCGTCGCCATCCCGGAATACGTCTACATGGCGTTCCAGATGACCTTCGCCTGCATCACGCCGGCACTGATCGTCGGCTCCTTCGCGGAGCGCATGAAGTTCTCGGCTTTGATTGTGTTCATCCTGCTATGGGTCACCTTGATCTACTTCCCGATCGCCCACGCGGTGTGGTTCTGGCAGGGTCCCGATGAACTTGCCAAGGCCGCGAAGGCTCTCGCCGACGCTCCGGCGGACGGCAAGCAGGCCGCGCAGGCGGCGCTCGACGCGGTCACCGGCAACGCCGGCTACTTCAACAAGCTCGGCGCGCTCGACTTCGCCGGCGGCACGGTCGTGCACATCAACGCGGGCATTGCCGGCTTCGTCGGCGCCCTGATGCTCGGCAAGCGCGTCGGCTATCCGCGCGAGCCGATGCCGCCGCATTCGCTCGTCATGACGATGATCGGCGCCTCGCTGCTCTGGGTCGGCTGGTTCGGCTTCAACGCCGGCTCCAACCTCGAGGCGAACGGCACCACGGCGCTGACCTTCGTCAACACCTTCGTCGCCACCTCAGCCGCCACGCTGGCCTGGCTGTTCGCCGAGTGGCTCATCAAGGGCGAACCCTCGCTGCTCGGCATGTGCTCGGGCGCGGTGGCCGGCCTCGTCGCCATCACGCCGGCCTCTGGCTATTGCGGCCCGATGGGCGCGATCGTCCTCGGCGCGGTCGTCGGCGTCGTGTGCTTCTTCTTCGTATCGGTGGTGAAGAACAAGATCGGTTACGACGATTCGCTCGACGTCTTCGGCGTCCACTGCGTCGGCGGCATCATCGGAGCGATCGGCACCGGCATCCTGGTCGCGCCCTATCTCGGCGGCGTCGGCCTCACCGACTACACCGCCAAGCCTGGCACCGCCGTGCCCGGCACCTACGACATGCTGACCCAGGTCATGATCCAGTGCAAGACGGTCGCCTTCACGCTCCTCTATTCCGGCATCGGGTCGGCGATCCTCTACAAGCTGATCGACCTGACGATCGGTCTGCGCGTCTCGGCCGACGTCGAGCAGGAAGGCCTCGACATCGCCGAGCACGGCGAGCGCGCCTACAATATCTAGGGTCATCTCGACATCTAGGGTCATCTTGACGGGTTATCTCATCTAGGGTCATCCCGTGTCGCGACATCACGCTTCGGGACGCGTGGCCGACGCCTGCCGTCGCCGCGAAAGGCGGAGCTCTCCGGCGCTTCGGTCAGGTGAGAGCCGCGGCCGCGCCATAAGGTTAAGTTGGAATTAACCGCGCGCTTCTAGGCTTCCGCCGAGGGTCGCGTCGCGGCCCGGTTACGGGACCGGATCGGCCCGTTCCGCCCCTGGCAGGACCGGATGCGCACGACCACCAGCTTCACGGCCTTCGACCATATTCCTGAGCCGTTGCGGATCTTCCTGGCGCGCCGCCTGGCGGAATGCGCCGGCATCGCGCTCCTCGTCGGTCTCGGCGCGCTCGGCGTCGCCCTCGCGACATGGTCGGTCCAGGATCCGAGCCTGAACCACGCGACGTCGGCGCGGGTCCACAACCTGCTCGGCGCGCCCGGCGCGATCATCGCCGACCTCATCATGCAGATGTTCGGTCTCGCCTCGCTCACCATCATGCTGCCGCTCGCCTTCTGGGGTTGGCGCCTCGTCACCGCGCGCAGCCTGCCGCGCGTCGCCATGCGTCTGCTCCTGCTTCTATCCGGCTCGCTGTGCGCCGCGGGCGTCGCCTCGCTGCTTCCGGTCAGCGCGCACTGGCCCCTGCCGACCGGCCTCGGCGGCGTCGTCGGCGATGTCGCGATGGCGATCCCGCGCAAGACCTTGTCGGGCTTCAAGCCGCTGCTGATCGCGGCGGCCCTCGTCATGGCGGTCGCGGCGGTCCTCCTGCTCAGCGCCTCCGTCGGCCTGCGCGAGCGGGCGCGGCTGGAGGACGACGAGTCCGTCGGCGCGCGCGCGCGCGTTCCCGCCGGGGCGCGCGACGAGAGGGACGAGACCGACGCGGACGGCGAACCCGGCCTTGTCCTCCTGACCCTGGGTGCGTTGATCCATGCCGGGCTGAGCCTTCGCGGTGCCATCGCGCGGCGGCTTCGCCGATGGCAGCCGCGCGAGAGGGCGAAAGAGGCGCCCGATCTCGCCTGGTCCGGCGGCGCAACCACCTTCCAGGCGCGTGATTTCCGCGCGCGGGACTTCGGGCCGCGCGACTTCGAGATGCCGTTCGATCTGACGGCGGCGGCGGACCCGCTCGGGCCGGCGCTCGAGGAGTCGCGATTCGACGCGCACGCCTACGCGCCGCCCAAGCTGCGCGCCGCGGCCCAGCGCGGCAGCGAGCACCCGGAGAACGCGGCGCCGGTCGCCCGCGTCATCCCGCCGGCGCCCGCGCCCGCGCAGAGCCAGAGGGCGTTGCGCGAGGTGCAGCGCCAAAGCCCCGGCGGATCGCCCGAACGCGCCGGCGCTTACGTGCTGCCGCCCCTCGCCATGCTGACCGAGGCCCGCAAGCCGCAGGGGACCTCCGTGTCGGAGGACGCGCTGCAGCAGAACGCCCGGCTCCTGGAGGGCGTGCTGGACGATTTCGGCGTCAAGGGCGAGATCATCAACGTGCGTCCCGGCCCGGTCGTCACGCTCTACGAGCTGGAGCCGGCGCCCGGCATCAAATCCTCGCGCGTCATCGGCCTCGCCGACGACATCGCCCGCTCGATGTCGGCGATCTCGGCGCGCGTGGCTGTCGTCCAGGGACGCAACGCGATCGGCATCGAGCTGCCCAACCAGCGACGCGAGACGGTGTTCCTGCGCGAACTGCTGGCCTCGCAGGACTTCGACAAGTCCAAGCAGAGCCTCGCCATCGCGCTGGGCAAGAACATCGGCGGCGAGCCGATCATCGTCGATCTCGCCAAGATGCCGCATCTGCTCGTCGCCGGCACCACCGGCTCGGGCAAGTCGGTCGCCATCAACACGATGATCCTGTCGCTGCTCTATCGGCTGAAGCCGGAGCAGTGCCGCCTCATCATGGTCGATCCCAAGATGCTGGAGCTCTCCGTCTACGACGGTATCCCGCATCTGCTGACGCCGGTCGTCACCGACCCGAAGAAGGCGGTCGTCGCGCTGAAATGGGCGGTCCGCGAGATGGAGGATCGCTATAAGAAGATGTCGAAGCTCGGCGTCCGCAACATCGACGGCTTCAACGCGCGGCTCGCCGAGGCCGCGTCGAAGGGCGAGGCGCTGATGCGCACGGTGCAGACCGGCTACGACCGGGAGACCGGCGAGGCGGTCTACGAGCACGAGGCGATGGACCTCACGGCCTTGCCCTACATCGTGGTGATCGTCGACGAGATGGCCGACCTGATGATGGTCGCCGGCAAGGACATCGAGGGGGCGATCCAGCGCCTCGCGCAGATGGCGCGCGCCGCCGGTATCCACCTCATCATGGCCACCCAGCGGCCTTCGGTCGACGTCATCACCGGCACGATCAAGGCGAACTTCCCGACGCGCATCTCCTTCCAGGTCACCTCGAAGATCGACTCGCGCACCATCCTCGGCGAACAGGGCGCCGAGCAGCTGCTCGGCCAGGGCGACATGCTCTACATGGCCGGCGGCGGCCGCATCTCGCGCGTGCACGGGCCGTTCGTCTCCGACGGCGAAGTGGAGAAGGTCGTCGCGCACCTGAAGAGCCAGGGACAACCCGACTACCTCGACGCGATCACATCCGAGGAGGACTCGGGCGAGGACGACGAAGAGGCGCAAGGCGCCACCGCCTTGGGGACCGGCGGCATGGACGCGGAAGAGTCCGGCGACATGTACGACCGCGCGGTGGCGATCGTTCTGCGCGATCGCAAATGCTCCGTCTCCTACATACAAAGACGCCTGTCGGTGGGCTATAACAAGGCCGCTTCGCTGGTCGAGCGGATGGAACGCGAAGGCGTCGTCGGCGCCCCGAGTCATTCCGGCAAGCGATCGATCCTGGTGGGCGGCGGGATCGATCGCGGCGCCTTCGAACTTCAGGGCTCGGACGAATAGCTCTGTTAAGCTGAAGTGAATGGTGATGAGATCGCGATGTCCCAATAAGGCCACACCCGCGCTTTATCGAGGATGAAGAGCGAACACGGGAACGATGATGAAAAGATCAGCACTTTGCATGTTCGCCGCACTTTTCTCGGTTGCCTCGTGTCAGCACGTCTTGGCGGATGCCGCCGCACCCAAACCGTCCGACTACGTCACCATCACCGGGAGCGAGGCGGACGGCGCGATCAAGAAGGCCGATAGTTTCCTCTCCTCGGCCAGCACGATGGTCGGCGACTTCGTCCAGAAGGGCACGGACGGGCGCGAGTCCGAGGGCAAGATCTATATCCAGAAGCCGGGCAAGCTTCGTTTCGAATACGCCGCCCCCGCGACCCTCGAGGTCATCGCCGACGGCGCGAAAGTCGCCGTGCACGACCGCAGGCTGAACACGCAGGACACCTACTCGATCGGCAACACGCCCTTGAAGTTCCTGCTGCAGGACAAGATCGATCTGAAGTCCGACACGCAGATCCTCAACGTGCTGAAGACGCCCGACTCGGTCATGATCCTCCTGGATGACCGCACCACCTTCGGCGGCACGTCGCGGATCCGGCTGATCTTCGACAAGGATACCTACGAGCTGCGCGCCTGGCAGGTCCGCGATCCGCAGGGCTTCGAGACCCTGGTCACGCTCTACAACATCGATCTCAAGCTCAAGCCCAACCCGCAGCTTTTCAAGATCAGCAGCCTCGACGCCGCCAAAAATTGATCACAACAGCGGGCGGCTGGTTGACGTCCGGCAAAACGATCCCATTTCAAGTGACGAGAGCGATATTGTCGGTTGTCCGCATCCCCCCATGCCGGACCGTCCGATTTGCATGCTGGTCCCCCCTCCCAGCATCATCGTCGCTCCGAGGGCGTCCGGCGCAAGCCGGGCGCCCTTTCTCTTTGTGACGTCCGCACACGGTCGAATGCGCATCGCGCACCGTCATCTGAGCCAAGCTTCAGGTCGCGTGTTTCCCGCTCGACCGATGCCCGCTCCTTATGTGATCAACGCGGTCAGCGTTCGTTCAGGAAAGCAGGCATAAAAGGGAGGCGGCTGAACGAAGGATTAACAGCGCTCATGGTCAAGCGAAAACCCCATGCCGTTGTGATTTTGCGTCAATAGCCACTGTGTATTCAAGGTGGTACTGCGCTTTCACGGCGTTCTGAAGCGGGGCGCCGCATGGCAAGAACAGCCGGCTCGGTCATTGCCGCGACGAGATGAGTTCATGAGCATCGACGCGATACCTCTCTCGACGCCATCGATGGTGGAACGCGTCGCCAAGCGCGACTGGACGGCCGCGCAAGGCATCGTCGTGTTTCTCGTCTTCCTGCTGATCTCGATCATCCCGCTGCTGACCCATCCGCTGCCGCCGCTCGAAGATTACGCCAATCACGTCTCGCGCATGCAGGTCATGGCCGACCACGGCCAAAACCCGTTCCTCGCGAAGTATTACGAGATCGACTGGGAAGTGCTGCCCAATCTGATGATGGACCTGATCGTCCCGTCGATCGCCAAGGTGGTCAACGTCTACCTGGCAAGCCAGCTTTTCACGATCGCCATCTTCATCTTGATCATGTCGGGAACGTTCGCGCTCAACCGGGCGCTGTTCAAACGCTGGTCGATGCTGCCGCTGATCGCCTTCCCGCTGCTCTACAACTACATGTTCCTGATCGGCGTCATGAACTATTTCTTCGGCATCGGGCTCGCGATGTGGGGCCTGGCCGCCTGGATCGTGCTGCGCAACCGCTCCTGGCCGGCGCGCTACGTCGTCTCCGCGCTGATCGCCTTCGCGCTCTACCTTTGCCATCTCTTCACCGTCGGCATCTATGGCCTCGGGCTGCTGGCCTTCGAGATCTGGTTCGCGGTCTCGATCGACCGGTCGCCGTGGCCGACGCGCGCGCTGCGCTTCGTCAGCGCCGGCATCCCATTCCTGCCGCTGGTGCCGTTCCTTCTCACCAGCTCGACGTGGGGTCACGCCCAGGAGTGGGACTGGGAGTCGCTCGGCAAACTCGATGGCTTGATCTTCGTCGTCGAGACCTATTCCGACATCGTCGCCTTCGTCTTGACCGCCGTCGTGGTGGTGGCCGGCGTCTGGGCGGCACGACACCGGATGTTGCGCGTGCATCCGATGCTCATGTCGCTGCTCATCGTCGGTGGCCTCGTCTACATGGCGATGCCGCGCATGCTGTTTGCCAGCTATCTCGCCGACCAGCGTCTGCCGATCGCCATCGCCTTCATGGCCGTCGCGTGCTTCCGGATCGAGATGAAGCAGGAATACGTGCGCCGGCTGTTCCTCGTCGGCACCCTCGGCCTGCTCGGGGCGCGCGTCGCGGAAGTCGACATCGCCTGGGCCAACGCCGCCCCGGAGGCGCTCGAGATGCACGAGTCGCTGCGCAAGATCCAGCGGGGCGCGAAGATCCTCGTCGCCTACACGGATTCCAACATGCCCAACGAGGTGGAGCACCTCGGTCTCGTCCATGCCGTGTCGCTGGCGATCATCGAGCGCCAGGCGCTGATCACCACGGCCTTCACGACCGCCGGCAAGCAGATCATGCACGTGCGGCCGGAGTACAGGAAGATCGTCGACACCGAGGACGGGACGCCGCCGACGATCGACCAGCTCGTCATCGACGCCGTCGGCCGGAGCACGGACGATACGACCTACTGGCACGATTGGCTGAAGAAGTACGACTACGTCTACCTGCTCTTCACCGACGAGGATTCGGACAATCCGATGCCCGACAAGATGAAGACGATGTACGAGGGCGAGAACTTCCAGCTCTATCGCATCATCAAGCCGGGCATGGACAAGAACGCCATGGACACCCCGAAGAAGCCGATCCGCCTCAATCCCGCCGCCGCCGCCGCGGCGGCGGGACAGCCCGCGCCGGGCGCGGCACCGGCGCCCGCCGCGGCACAGGTGCCAGCCGCGATCCCCGGCTCGTCGGCACTCCCACCGGGCGCGGCGGCCCCGGGGAACGCCGGCGCCCCCGCCAGACCGTAAGCCTTCGACGCTCGAGCGTCGGAGGAGAACGGACGTCGTTTCGCGACGCGAGCGCACCTTGGGATCGCGATCGCTCTGACTTTTCGCTGAGCGATCAGAAGCGCTCCTCGACCATCTCCTCGCTCTTGATCCAAAGCGCTTGCGCGCGCTCGGGGTCGAGAGCGTAGCTCCGCACGCCGAAGGCGTCCGTGGCGTGGTCGTTCACGTCGGCTACGCGGCAGTCTTCGCAGTAGCGGCCTCCGACCTTATCCGCATCGGCGACGAACCCCGCCCACACCGGTGTCGCCGCGCCCTGTTCGACGGTCTTCCATTGGAAGGCAGAGGCGGCCGCGGGCTGGTCCTCGATCATTTTGCGGGTGGTCTCGGTCAATACGGCGCCGGGATGCACGGCTGTCGCACGGACGCCACGGGCCTTATGGCGCCTGTCGAACTCGACCGCGAAGAGGATCGTCGCCGTCTTGGACCGGCGATAGGCCATCAAGGGATCGTAGGGCGTGCGGACGAAATTGGGATCATCAAGATCGACATCGCTGCCGCGATGCCCGGCTGACGTCACCACGACAAGACGACCGCCGGGATTGATGAGGCCGGCGACGCGATTGACGAGGACGAAGTGCCCGAGGTGGTTGGTCCCGAATTGCGTCTCGAAGCCGTCGGCGGTCTTTCCTTCCGGGCACGCCATCACACCGGCGTTCGCGACGACGACGTCGAAGCGCTCTCCCGCCTTCACGAGCTCATCGGCGCGCTTACGGACACTTGCCAATGATGCGAGATCGAGTTCGATAAGCCTGAGGTCTCCGCGAACGTGGGTGGTTGCCCGATGGGCTTTGCTCAGGTCTCGGGCAACGCCAACCACCTGCGCTCCGTGCGCCGCCAGAACCCGGGCCGTCTCGACGCCAATGCCTGACGAGACGCCGGTCACGAGTACGCGTCGGCCGCGCAGGTCGAGTCCCGCGAGTGCTTCGTCAGCCGTCTTCGCCATGGCGGATGGTACAGACATCGAGTCGCTCCCGTCTTGATTGAATTAGATAAGAATCAGATCGCCAAGTTGCGGTCTGACTAAGTCCAATCTTCCGGTCTCACTTTCCACGCGCATCCCTTGTCCATCGCGGGCGCGCTGCTGACCCATCGAGCCGTCAATGCGGTCTCCCCGTTGCGGCCGAAGTTTCGCGCGCGCAAACGCGAGTTCGGCCGACCTCCAGGATCTTGATCACCAGCCCGCGAGCGCCGACGTCGGCGATCGCCGACGTCGATTTCGCCATGTCGCCGATCGCGACGCGGGCGCGGCCCGAAGTCGACGGACGCGGACACGGGCTCATCCCGGTGTCGACGTACCCTGACATTGGCAAGGCTGGGTGTCGGCGCACACGACCTGCCGCGACCAAGCGCGCCGGTGGCGCCGCGTCGGTTGACATCGGTTTATCTACCGCATAGAACTCTGTAAGCCAACCGGTGCCTGCTTTGGCAACTTGGAGACGCGTCTCGCATGGTCCTTTCCCGCACAGCCTTCGCCAAGCCCGACGATTACGGCGCGCCGGCGCGGGACGAGACGATGAAGAAGGGTCCGGGATCGCCGAAGGGCGAGAACATGCCGCCGGCCGGCGGCGAGAGCATGGCGCCGGCCGACAGCGCGCGCAAGCCGCCGCCGCCGCGGGGCTCCGACGCCGACCAGCCCGACGCGAAGAGGGACTGACCGCCCGGCGCTCCGCCCCTGTTTGCTCCGTCCTTGTTTGCTCCGTCCTTGTTTAAGGCGGCTTAAGAGATCGCGCCGATACTCCGCGACCGGGCACCGCGCGTGCCGCTCGCGGGTGTCGCATGGATCCTCTCAGCCGTTTCGGCACGCTCGCCTCGCGGCTCGATCCGGGCGCCGACCGCCTCGCCCGGCTGGCGCGGCTCTACGCCGTTGCCGCGCTGCCGCTTCTGCTGCTGACGCTGGTGGCGATGGGCTGGCCGGCGGCGGACGCGCACCACGATCTCTCCGGCGCGCCGTTCGGCCGCGACCTCTCGCAGGTGTGGGTCGCCGGCCGCGCGGCGCTCGCCGGGCACGCGCCCGAGGTCTACGCGATCGCCGCGCACCACCGCCGCATCATCGAGGCGTTCGGGCCGGACGCCGGTCTCTACAGCTGGCATTACCCGCCGGTGTTCCTCATCGTGGCGGCGGCGCTCGCGCTGCTGCCCTATGCCGGCGCCGTCCTCGCCTGGGGCCTCCTGTCGATCGGGCTGATCGCCGGCGCGCTGCGGGCGATTCTTGGGGCATGGAAGCCGGTGCTCGTCGGGCTGGCCCTGCCACCGGTGTTCGAGTGCCTCGCATTCGGCCAGAACACCCTGCTCACCGCCAGCCTGCTCGCCTTCGGCCTCGTCCTGTCGGAGCGGCGCCCGCTGCTCGCCGGTTTGCTGCTCGGGCTCGTCTGCTACAAGCCGCAGCTGGCGGTCGCCGCGCCGCTGCTGATGCTGGCCGGCGGCCGTTGGCGCGTCACCCTCGCGAGCGGCGTGTCCGCGGCCGCCGCCGTTGCGGCGAGCGTCGCCCTCTTCGGGTTCGCGCCGTGGGGCGCCTTCCTGCGCGGGCTCGCCGACACCAACACCGTGATCTTCAGGGAGGCCTGGGGCGGCTTGGCGCTCAACGCCAGCGCCTTCGGTGCTGTGCGGCTGGTCGGCGGTTCGATCGCGTCGGCCTGGGCGGTCCAGATCACGGTGGCGGCGCTTGCGGCCGCCGTCGCGCTCGGTGTGACCCTGGCGCGTCGCGCGCCGGCGCTGCGTCACGCCGTGCTGCTCGCCGCGATCCCGCTCATATCGCCCTACGTGCCGGTCTACGATCTCGCGGTGCTGGTCCCCGCCGGCGCCTTCTTCGTGACGGGGGCGCGGGCGAGCGGCGGCTTGGCGCCGGGAGAGCGACTGGCGATCCTGGCGCTCGCCGCGCTGTCCTACGACCCGCGCGGCATGACGCTTGTGACGCATGTGCCGACCGGGTTCCTGCTCGCCGG
Organism: Beijerinckiaceae bacterium; assembly: GCA_965198495.1. Lineage (GTDB taxonomy): Bacteria > Pseudomonadota > Alphaproteobacteria > Rhizobiales > Beijerinckiaceae > RH-AL1. The sequence continues at coordinate 453,551 of CBDAPL010000001.1, forward strand.
CGGTGCCTTTCTGCTCGTGTCGACAGGCGCCTGGCGTCGCGGGAACGAGCCTCTTGCCTCGCGTGGCACCCTCGATAGACCGATGCGCGGCTACTGGCGCCCGAACCTCTCGCCCAGCGGATAGGCGGACAGGTCATCCGCCAGGGCCCGCACGTTCGGACGAAGAACGCCGAAGAGGGCGAGCGCCGCGATCGCGGCCGAAATGACCGCGTTCCATCCGGCCAGCGACACGCCGAGGATCCGGATCGCCACGGCGTCGCAGCGCACCACCCTGACGGATTGCAGCTGGCGCAGGAAGTCGACATTGCTCGAAGCGCGTTCGAGCGCACCGGAGCAGTCCGTCGGCCCAGCCCAGAAGCCCCATTCGACACCCGCGTGATAGGTTCCGAAAGCGGCGCTGAAGACAAACAACAGCGCCAGCAGGCCGAAGCCGATCGCAACGGCAAGGCGCGGGCCGCGCCACGCTGCGGCGAGCGTGGCCGCGGCGAGCGCCATGCCGGCATAGTACGGGAGCCGCTCCTTGAGGCAGAGCTCGCAGGGCGCGTAACCCGCCGCCTGGAACGCGAAGGCACCGGCGACGGTGGCGACGATCGCCAAGAGGATCGCGGAGGCTAATCCGACCGGGGCGACCCGGGCGCGGCGGGGCACGGCCCTGTCCATCGGATCAGATCACCTTGGCCGCGATGTAGAAGCCGACGAACACGATGAGCACCAGGCTGACCATGAATACGCCGAAGAAACGCTCGAGCAGGCCCTTGATCGTGTCGCCGAACAGGTTCAGCAGGACGGCCAGCACGAGGAAGCGCGCGCCACGCGTCAGCGTGCAGAGCAGAACGAAGAGCGGCAGGTTGTAGCCGACAAGCCCCGAGAAGATCGTCACGAGCTTGAACGGAATTGGTGTGAGGCCTTTTACCAGGATGAAGGCCCAACCCCAATGCGCGAAGAAGGTGCGCAGGCTGTCGATCCGGGAGCCGTAGCCGTAGAGGTGGATCAGCCATTGCCCAATGGTGTTGTACAATAACGCGCCGATCGCGTAGCCGAGCAGCGCGCCGGCGACGGACCCGATGGTGCAAATAAGCGCGTAGAACCAGGCGCGCCGCGGCCGCGCCAGCGACATCGGAATGAGAATCACGTCCGGCGGCACCGGAAAGAACGAGCTTTCCGCGAAGGCGATGATGCCGAGCGCCCACGGCGCGGAGGGCCGCTCCGCCAGCATCAGCGTCCAATGATAGAGCCGCTTCATCGGCCCCTCGCCCCTGCCACGCAGCGGCGGGTCGATCGGGTAGGCGGCGGTCTGGCTCGGATCGCTCATCAGCGTCACATATAGGCTCGAGGGTGATCCGCCGCGGCGATCGTCACACCGAGATAAGCATCGATTTGGGGCCTCAAGATGGTTCGTTCGAGCGACCGAGTGAGCAGCGTTGCCGCGGCGCGATAATGCTCTCGGCGGAAGGAAATATGTGCGTTTGATGAGGCGCCGCACCGCGAATACGACATGGATCAGCCACGAGGAAGCCATCGAATTCGACGCCGCGCCATGGCGATGCTAGGCTTGGAGCTATCGATCGCAGCCGCCTAGGCGCGTACCGACAGACTGCTCGCGGTGTAGGCGATCCTGGGCCAGCGGCGACAGGTCAACCGGTTTGGAGAAATTCGCATGCGTCGGACTCTCGGGAGCATCAAGGCTCGATGACCATCGTCCGCTCGATCGTCTTCAACGTCGCCTTCTATATCAGCTTCGTCGCGCTCATGATTGTCGGTCTCCCTTGGCTCGCGATGCCACGTCCGGCGACGATCGCCTACGTGCGCATATGGGCCCGGGTCTCGGTCTGGCTGCTCGCGACGATTTGCGGAACGCGCGTGGAATTCCGCAACCTTCACCTTTTGCCAAAGGGAGCGTCGATCCTCGCGATCAAGCACCAGTCGTTTCTGGAGACCTTCGCCCTCATCACCGTGCTCGACGATTTTACGTATATCCTCAAGAAGGAACTGACCAGAATCCCGTTCTTCGGCTGGTATTTGATGGGCACCGGACAGATCGCGATCGACCGCAGCAGAAAGGGCGGCACGCTGGCGGCCTTGCGGCGCTCGGTGCGCGAGAAACTGGCGGCCGGACGACAGGTCGTGATCTTTCCGGAAGGCACGCGCCGGCCGGTGGGCGTCGCGCCCGCCTACAAGGTCGGAGTCTCGGCGCTCGTCACCGACGCAGACGTGGCGTGCACGCCCGTCGCGCTGAATTCCGGCGTATTCTGGCCGCGTCGGAGTTTCATCCGGCGGCCCGGAACGGTCGTCATCGAGTTCCTGCCGCCGATCCCGTCTGGACTCGGCAAGCGCGATTTCATGCGAAGGTTGGAGGAGGCCATCGAACCTGCGACGAACGCGCTTGTCGCGGAATCGTACGCGGCGGATCCTGCTCTCGGATCGATCGTCGCCGACGAGACGGCGCGGCGAATGGGGCAATGTGGCGCGACGCCACCGAAGTCCGCGATACGAACGGCGAAATCCGAAGCTCAAGGAGGGAAAGACAGCTCGGCAGCACCTGCTTGATCTTGACTTGTGTGGGTTTTGTTCTATTCATGTTCTCATGGGAGGAAATGGAATGAACATGCGCTTGGGTCGCGCCGTTGCCACCCTTGTTCCCGAGCGCGCAGGCGACGCAGCGCTCGCGAGCCTGTCGGACCGGGCGATTACATCGCGCTTTCACGCCTGGCTGGGGGCGTCCGGGCAACGCTATGTCGTGTCAGTCTACGCGCTGGATCTCCTGCTTCCGCACGCCGGTATTCCGGATTTCGACAGGTTCGTTCTCATACCTGTCGCGAGGCAAGGTCTGACGCGTCGTCCTGATGATGTTATCGCCGTGGAGCGCGAGAGCGACAAAGGCTTCGCGGTGCAACGAGCGCTGGCACATGGCGTGAGCGAGTGGCACGTGCATCTGCTCGCCAACGGACGTTCTGAACGCGCGACCGTCGTGGCCGACCTTGCGGCACGTCATCGGCGCAACGGTCTCGCGCTCTCGGCCTGAGTATCGCCCGGCTCAGAGCGACTCTATCGTTTTCTCGCCGGTCGGTTTATACCAACGCCTCGAACGTACGAGGACGCTCTATGCCAATGCCAGCCGCCGAGATCGATCGCCTGATCAAGGTCGCTCTTCCAGACGCGGACGTGGAGATCATTGATCTCGCCGGCGACGACGATCATTTTTCGGCGATCGTCACCTCCTCCGCCTTCGTGGGCTTGAGCAAGCTGAGGCAGCACCAGCTTGTCTACGCCGCCATCGGCAAGCATATGGGTGGTACGCTGCATGCCTTGCAGCTTCAGACGCTCCAGCCAAAGGCCTAGCTTGGCCTCGACGCGACATCAGGAAGGGCCATCATGTCCGCTCACGACACCATTCAGAACGCTATCTCGTCGAACGACGTGGTCCTCTTCATGAAGGGCACGCCGCAGTTTCCGCAATGCGGATTTTCGAGCCAAGTCGTACAGATCCTCCAATATCTCGATGTGCCGTTCCAGAGCGTCAACGTGCTCGCCGACGAAGGCGTGCGTAACGGCGTCAAGGAATTCTCCAATTGGCCGACGATCCCCCAACTCTACGTCAAGGGTGAATTCATGGGTGGCTGCGACATTGTCCGTGAGATGTTTCAGTCGGGCGAATTGTCTTCGCACCTTGCCGCGAACGGCGTCTCCTGCAAGCAGCCCGCGAAGGCCTGATCGTCTGGTGTCAACTGTGGTCGGGTTCCGGGATGATTGAAGTCTTGGAAGACGATATTACGAGGCTCGAGGTCGACGCCATCGTCAATGCCGCGGCCCCCAGCCTGCTTGGTGGCGAAGGCGTGGATGGCGCGATACATCGCGCCGCGGGTCCTCGGCTTCTCGAAGAATGCCGACATCTCGGCGGATGCGAGACCGGCGGCGCCAAGATCACCCGCGGATATGCTTTAGCGGCCCGATACGTTATCCACACTGTCGGACCGGTCTGGCGCGGCGGCGGGCACGATGAGGATCGCCTTCTCGCCAGTTGCTACAGTCGCTCGCTGGAGGTCGCACGTCAGGCGGATCTGGAGACTATCGCCTTTCCGGCCATATCGACCGGGGCCTACAAATATCCGCTTGGACGCGCGGCCATCATAGCGGCGGAAACAGTGAGCGCGAATGGGAGCGGTTTCAAGCGCATCGTCTTATGCTGCTTCTCAAGAACGTCGGCTGACCTGCACCGCGAGGCATTGCGAACCTCCCCAAGCAACTAAAGCTCGACCGATTTTGCCGGCGCCACCACCTCTAGTCGCTGGATCAATGTTTGCGCCTCTCTCGAATCCCATTGCGCGGGGCCGGCCATTGTCCCGATCTCGCATCCGTCCTTGCCGATCAGGACAGTGGTCGGCAAGCCCTTTCCTCTCAAAGCCTGCAGGATGTCAGCGCTGCTATCGACGTAGAACGGCAGGTTCTTGACGCCGATGTCCTTGAAGAAGGCGCGTGGCTTGTCTAGGCGCAGTTGGTCGATATTGACCGGGATGACGGAGAATCTCGTATCGCCTAGTGCCCCTTGAAGATTGTCCAAGGCTGGCATCTCTTGGCGGCACGGCACGCACCACGTCGCCCACAGGTTGAGCAGAATGGTCTTTCCGGCGAACGCGGCGACCGTTGTCTTCCTGCCGTTGGCGTCATCAAACGAGATCGGACCGAGTTGGTTTGGTCGCGTTGCAAGAGTCAGCGCCGCCAGTTCACCACGCGCCAACGGATCCACCGCTTGAGCGAGATCAAGCGATTGCGCGCAGGCGCCGGTATGGGCGATCAGCTTGCCGCTGTCGTGAACGATCCCGTATAGACCGAGCGCGCCTCCCGCGAGGATGGCCAGAACACCCAGAACAAGGAGCGCCGGCGTGAGGCGCTTGGCGCTGTGTGTGGGGGGAACGGGCGTGTCGGAGGGGTTCATGCTTCTGTCGATCTCGAGGGCTGAACGGGTATGAGCAATCAGATGTGGGGTGGCCGTTTCGCGAGCGGGCCGGATGCGATCATGGAGGAGATCAATGCCTCCATCGGCTTCGACAAGATCCTCGCTCCCCAAGATATTGCCGGTTCGCTCGCCCATGTCGCGATGTTGGCCAAGGCCGGAATCGTCGCCGCCGCCGATGCCGCCGCGATCACCGAGGGGCTAATTACAATACGTGGCGAAATCGAGAACGGTGACATGGTCTTCGATCGTGCCCTCGAGGACATCCACATGAACATCGAAGCGCGGCTGGCCTCGCGTCTTGGTCCGGTCGCCGGGCGGCTGCACACCGCGCGTTCGCGCAACGACCAAGTCGCGGTCGATTTCCGCCTTTGGGTGCGCGATAGCGTCAATGAGCTGATCCAGCAGATCGGCCGCCTGCAGACTGCCCTCGCGATCCGCGCGCTGGAGCATGCCGACAGCGTGATGCCAGGCTTCACGCACATGCAGAGCGCGCAGCCCGTGACATTGGGGCACCACCTCCTCGCCTATGTGGAGATGCTGGCCCGAGACCGTTCGCGATTCGCCGACGCCCGCAAGCGAATGAACGAGTGCCCTCTAGGCGCCGCGGCGCTCGCTGGGACGTCGTTCCCGATCGACCGGCACGCCACAGCGGCCGCGCTCCATTTCGATAGGCCCACCGCCAATTCGCTCGACAGCGTTTCCGATCGCGACTTTGCGCTCGAAGCACTTGCGGCGGCGGCGATCTGCGCCACGCATCTCTCGCGTTTCGCCGAGGAGATCGTGCTCTGGGCGACGCCGCAGTTCGGCTTCGCGGCTCTGTCGGACAAGTTCTCGACAGGGTCTTCCATCATGCCCCAGAAGCGCAACCCCGATGCCGCCGAGCTCGTGCGCGGCAAGTCCGGCCGGGTGATCGGCGCCCTCACAAGCCTGCTGGTGGTCATGAAGGGGCTGCCGCTGGCCTATTCCAAGGACATGCAGGAGGACAAGGAGGGTACGTTCGACGCGCTGCGAACGCTTTCGCTCTGCCTCGCCGCGATGACCGGCATGGTCGCCGACCTCACGCCCGATAAGCGGCGCATGGAAGCGGCCGCCGGTGCCGGCTTCGCCACCGCGACTGATCTCGCCGATTGGCTGGTGCGCGAACTCGGCATGCCCTTTCGCGACGCTCATCACGTGACCGGCCACCTCGTGGCGCTTGCGGCCGGGCGTGATGTTGGCCTGGAAGACTTGTCTCTTGAGGACATGCAAAGCGTCGAGCCACGCCTGACGCAGGCCGTTTTCGCGGTGCTTGGGGTGCGAAATTCCGTGGCGAGCCGCACCAGCTACGGCGGCACCGCGCCGGTCAACGTGCGGGCGCAAGCGGAGCGCTGGCTCGCGGCTTTGGGCGCGGAAACGAGCTGATCCGCCGGCACGCCGGCGGTGATCGGACTCATTCGCCAAGGCCATTCACGCGACATAGCTATGTTGCGGCGCGTCGCTTCGTCGCTTCGGTTTACGTCGCGCCGAGCCGCAGGGCGGATGCCACCCAACGTAAAGCGTGCGATGGGGGTCGGCATGCCCGAAGGCCATACGATCCATCGCGAGGCGCGCGACCAGGCGCCGATGCTGCGGCGCAAGATCATCGCCGTCTCCTCGCCGCAGGGGCGTTTCATGGACGGCGCCGCGCTGCTCGATGGACACCGATGCATGGCGGTCGAGGCCTACGGCAAGCATCTCTTCTATCGCTTCGCGGGTGGCGACACGCTGCACATCCACCTTGGACTCTACGGCAAGTTCCGTAAGGCACCCTTGCCCGCGGGCGAGCCGAAGGGTCTCGTTCGCATCCGCATGGAGAGCCCGACGCACGTCGTAGATTGCAACGGGCCGACGGCCTGCGAGGTTCTCGCCCCGGATGCGGTTGCCGCGATCATGGCCCGGCTCGGTCCGGACGTGCTGCGCGACGACGCCGACCCTGGGCTTGCCTGGACGCGCATTCGCAAGAGCCGCGCGCCGATTGGCCAACTCGTCATGGACCAGAAGGTCATTGCCGGCCTCGGCAACATCTACAGGACCGAAATCCTATGGCGCCAACGCATCCACCCGGAAACCGAAGGGCGCCTGGTGATGCGCGATCAATTCGACGCATTCTGGAGCGATGCCGCCGCTCTGCTGCGCATCGGCGTCGACAAGCGCGCGATTATCACCATCGATGGTGCCAAGCGCGGCAAGACTCGCTACGGCGCGCGCACCAACATCTTCAAGAAAAAGACCTGTCCGCGTTGCGAGAGTCCGGTGCGCCAGTTCACAATGGCGAGCCGAAAGGTGTTTTGCTGCGATACCTGCCAGGTGAAGGGTGAGGCGGCGGCCGAGGGATGCGAACCGAAGCGTGTGGCCATGGCGGCTCGCTAGCTCTTGGCGAAGCCGGCCCAAGTCGCGAAAAGGCGCGGCCAGGCATGGTCCTCCGTCCCGGGCTTGCCGAGATTGAAGCCATGGCCGCCGGAGCGGAACACGTGCATCTCGACAGGCACGTGAGCCCGACGCAACGCGGCGAACATCAGCAAGCTGTTCTCGACGGGGGCAATCGGATCGTCTGTCGCGTGCGCCAGAAAGGTGGTTGGCGCGTCGTCGGTGACTTGCAGATCGACGGACATGCCGATGCTCTCCTTTTCCGTCGGTGTCGGACCGAGGAGCGTCAACGTCGAGACCTTGGTCCGATTGGGCGGCAGCATGGTCAAGACGGGATAGATAAGTCCGCTGAAATCAGGACGTGCGGCATACGTGTCGATCCTGTCGACCGGATCGTAGAGGTTGGCATTTGGATGGACGGACGTCATGCCGGCGCAATGGCCGCCGGCGGAGTAGCCGATGATGCCGATCTGCGACTCGTCGAGTCCAAGGCTCTCGGCTCGCGCCCGGATCAGCCGCATCGCGCGCTGCGCGTCCTGAAAGGGAGCGCTGCGTGCCCAGCCGTCATTCGGCAGCCGATAGTAAAGGATGAAGGTCGTCACACCATAGTCGAGAAGCCAATTCGCCGTCGGCTCGCTCTCCTTGGCGATGCTAATGCGTCGATAACCGCCGCCACCTAGGATGAGGACAGCCGCTCCGTTGGGCTTCAATGGCCGTTGCATGACCATGCGGGGCCTGATGATGTTGGTAACGGCACCGCCGTCCCCGACCTGCTCTGGACCACGCGGCCCCGGTCCGCCCGGAGGTGTTGCGGGCCAAAGATCGATCGTCTCGCTCGACACCGGAACCTGTACGCTCCCGGGCGAAGCCGCCAGCGCCGCCGTGCCGAAAATCAAATCGCGTCGGTCGAGAGGCGGCAAGCAGATCTCCGACTTGGCCGGTCAAGCGGCGCGGTTCAGCGTCCATGCCAAACATTCGCGCACAAACCAAGGCTTCATCGACATCCTTCGCCCGAGACAAGCCCGCCTGGCGCTCAAGCGGCCGGAGAACCTAACGCGTTGTTGATCGCCTCCACGACCTTGGCCAAATCGCTTCTGGCGCCATCGAGTTCGCGCTCCAAAGCCGACGCTCGCGAGACGTGGTGGGCCGCGAAGGCCTCGACGCGCTGTCCGCGCTCGCGCTCCGCTCGCAACGCTTCTTCGGCCGCCTCGCGCGCCTCGGTCATGTCGGCGAGTTGGGTCGCTAAGTGTTGGTTGTGCGATTCGAGCTGATAGGTCTGAGAGTCCAGTGCTTGAATGCGCTGCGCCATTGCCGCCATCGATGCGGCGGCGTGTTCAACCGCCTCCACGACGCCCGCTATGTCTGGCCGTACGGACCGTGGGGCAGGCGAAGCCTGCGCGTCGCGCGAACCACGCAATTGACGATCGAGGTCGCGGATCAGATTGCGGTCTAACGATGGGAAGAAGGCTGTTACGGGTTCAAGGTCGCTGCCAGTCACCATATGCCTCCTCTACGCTTCGAAGCGGAGGATACAATCTTTTATCATGACGAAGCGAATCTGATTGTCGCTTAAGCCCATCGCGCGGCATCGAGGGTACGAAGCAGTTGGACAAATCTTATCGTCAGTCATCGTCTCCGACCGGGGTACTGACAACGACCGAGCCGGTAACCGCATCGACCTTCACCTCGTAGGGCAGTCCGTCCTTTGAGGCCCACACGTCCCATGTGCCCAGCGCGGCTTCGGTCTTGACGACGAGCGCGAAGCCGTCCGCCAGCACCCGGTCGGACGCTTGCTGGCTTGTGATCGGCGCCACCGCGCCAGCGCTCCGGCAGGCCGCGAGAAGGCACAGGCTGGCGAAACACGCAAGTGTAGCTGCCGACTTCGCGGGCATGATCGTCTCCAGTTAGCAAGGTTCATCTGGGGAAAGGGCGCCAGCGTCTTTCCCGGGGTCGGTCGAAGAGAGCGCCGGTAGACGCGAGTATGTCGTTCAAACGTTAAAGGAGCTTGTACAAACTTGGTGCCGCCGTGGGCCTCCAGGTCTTGCGCTTGGCGCACGAACTCCGAATAGTCGCGACGCGCGAACGCGCCGAAAGTCGTGACAGGACGGGGGATCGGCTAATGGGTTTTTTCGTAGCGCTTGCGGTGCGTTATCTTCTTGTCATCCTGTTCTTTCCTTTCAGCGCGCTGGACAAGATTATCAACTTCAAGGGCGCGACCAATCAGGCCAAGGAGCTTGTTCATTTTGATAGCGTTGCCGTCGCCCTGATCATCGTTGGTCTAAGCGTCGAGATTTTCATGCCGCTGGCAATCCTCACCGGCGTTGCGGATCGATTGGCCGCCTTCGTGATGGCAGGCTATTGCGGCGTGACCGCGATCCTGTGGAAACAATGGTGGAAGCCAGGCGACTTCTGGACCGGCGGCGACAGCAAGGCCCGCGATATATTCTGGGACTTCCTGAAGAATTTCTCGCTCGCGGGCGGCTTTCTGCTCCTCGCATTCGGCTTGCACGAGGGCGATTTCGCGCGCTTTGTCGCCGACCCCTTCGCCTCGTCGCATCCCTATTCGCGGGGTCCTTCCATTGCCATGACGTCGCGTTAGCCTTGCGAGCGTTCTTTAGGGGCGCTGGGCTCATCAGAAACGCTGGGCACTTCAAATCTTACGAGGCGCGTCAGCGCGATCTTGATCGGCTCAGGTGTCACAAAACATGGTTGATAGATGCGTCGGAGCGTGTGGGAAATTGCGGCCAGATGCACGGCGCCTGACAGTGCTGTAAGTGCGAGATCCATGCGAAACGCCCTTCAACAAGGAACACACAACAAGACGTCGCAGTTGAAGGTTAACAAAGCCTTAAGTTTCAACCCGCTTTAACCGCGTCCATGTCAACCGCGTCCATGTCGCGTCCCGGCAGGACACGTGCGTCACGAAAGGCGACGAGCGCGATGGCAATCGTCGATCCGACTACGAATATCTCGATGGAGTGAACCAGCCCGAGTTCCCGTCCGGTTGCCGGCAGCACGTAGGTCGCGATTGCCTGCCCGCCCGCGGCGACGGCATAGGCCAAACCCATGCCGAACGAACGCACGACGTTGGCAAAGCGCTCGGACAGGTAATGCGGAACCAGCGCGAAGACGCCGCTGCTCGAGCCGCCTATGACGAAAGCCGAGCTCATGACGACGAGGCCGCTCGTCGCGCCCGCGAACGGGAAAAGGGCGAGAAGGGTGACGCAAAGGCAGCCGAGTACCGTCCACCGGTCGCCGACACGTTGCGCGATCTGCCCGCAGGCGAGCTTGCCGAGGATGGAGCCGATCGAGTAGGCGGCAATGCCGATAAACACACCGGTCGGACCGAAGCCGCTCACCGTCTTCAGCACCGTTGGGTAGAACGTGTAGATCGACGCCGTCTGGAATTGAAGCGCCGCCATGAAGGCGCAGGCCTGCCAGGCTGCGGGCGTCATGCGGAAAGACTCTCGCCGTTTCGGCGTCGCCTCCTCCGCACGCTTGCGCTGCTCGCGCAACCAGACGGGACTCTCGTCGATACCCGTACGGATGAAGATCGCCAGCAAGGCTGGAATGACGCCGACGAAGAACAGCGAGCGCCAGCCAAAATGCGGCAGCAGCAGCGCTTGCACGCCAGCGGCGGCGAAAAAGCCGAATTCGTAGCCGGCCATCATCAGCGACGAGGCGACGGAACGGGCGCGTTCCGGGACGCTTTCCATGAGCAGGGCGGCGGACGCGGTCCACTCACCGCCAAAGCCGATGCCGAAGAAGAGCTGGATGATCACCAGGGCCGCGTAGCTCCAGGCGAGGCCTGTGAAGCCGGAGAAAGCGGCGAACCAGATGACGCCGAGCATGAATGTGAGCTTGCGGCCGTACCGGTCGGCAAGCCAACCCCAGCCGACATTGCCGGCGATCCGGCCAATGCTTTGAGCGGTAATCACCAGTCCCATCGCCGTGAGGCTGACCCCGAAATGCCTGCCGATTTCAGGCAGCACCAGCAAGAGCGCGACTTGGTCGAACGCGTCGAGGAACCAGCCCAGAAAGGCCGCGATCACGAGCCGCCGGTGCGGCTTGAGCAAGGCGAATGGGCTCGCGTCGGTCTCGATCTCGAGGACGCCGCTCTGGCGCTTCACCTCCTCCATAGGTTCAGGTCGCCAGGCGTGACGCCTGGTCCCCTTGTCGTCTGCTCATCGTATGAACCTTGTCCATCAAAAGTTTACTAGCCGGCTCGTGGCCCCTGTCGCAACAGGTGCCGTTGCCGCGCCTAGACGAAGGCGCCGAACCCGGTGATCGCCCTGCCGACAATCAGCGTGTTCATCTCGCGCGTTCCTTCATAAGAATAAAGCGCCTCGGCGTCGGCGACGAAGCGGGCGACGTGGTAGTCGACAAGAATTCCGTTACCCCCAAGCGCCTCTCGGGCGTAACCGACCGTCTCGCGCATGCGCACCGTGCAGAAGACCTTGGCGAGCGACGCCTGCTCGTCGGTCATCGTTCCGGCATCCTGCATCTGCGACAGCCGGAAGACCATGGCGAGGGACGCCGTGATGTTGCCGAGCATCTTGACCAGCAGATCCTGCACGAGCTGAAACGAGGCGATCGGCTTGCCGAACTGCATGCGCGTCTGGGTGTAGGCGAGCGCGTGCTCGTAAGCACCGATCGCGCAACCGACCGCCTGCCAAGCGACGCCGGCGCGCGTCTCGCGCAGCACCTCGGCCGTGTCCTTGAAACTGTGGTCCTCCTGCAACCGGTTCTCTTCCGCGACGCGGCAATCCGTCATCGTAATCAGCGCGTTCTGCACGACGCGAAGCGCCAGCTTGTGTTCGATCTTCTCGGTAACGAAGCCCGGCGTGCCCTTCTCGACGATGAAACCCTTGACCTGGTTGTCGGCCTCGTCGCGTGCCCAGATGATCGTCAGGTCACTGAATGTGGCGTTGCCGATCCACTTCTTCTGTCCGTTCAGCACCCACGTACCGCCCTCGCGCCGGGCCGTGGTCGTCAAACCCTGGGCCACGGCCGAGCCGACATCCGGTTCGGTGAGACCGAAGGCGCCGATCCGCTCCATGCGTGCCATCAACGGCAGCCATTTCTGTTTTTGCGCCTCGGAGCCGCAGAGATAGATCGAGCCCATGGCGAGGCCGCTATGCACGCCCCAGAAGGTGGACATCGACGGATCGCAGCGCGCGAGTTCCAAGGAGATGAAGCCGCTGAGCGTGCTCGAATGGCCCGGGCAGCCGTAGCCCTCGTTGCCGATCCCGGCGATGCCGAGCGCCTTGAAGCCAGGGAGAAGCTCGTGCGGGAAGGTCGCGTTCGACCAATGCTCTTGGATGATCGGCGCGATCTGGGTCTCGCAGAAGGCGCGCACCTTGCGGACGATCGCCTGCTCAGCCGGCGTAAGCGCGCTAAGGATGCCGTAGAAATCGCCGTCGGGTAGCGGCAGCGGCTTGGTCGGATGCTCGGCACGGGTCATGAGTAGGAGCTCATCATCTGATAGGCGCTGAGGCGAGGCGGCATGTCACCTCTTCGCCCTTTCCGCCAAGGTCTACAAGACGCCAATGCGAAGCTAGGGTTCCAGGGACAGCCAAATGACTGCGCTCCTCACCATCTATGTCGCCGCGACCCTCGCCTGGGCCGGCTTGTCTCTCTATCTGTCGCTGCGGCAGAGCGATTTCGTGCGGCGTCATCGCGATGCTGTTCCGATCGATTTCGCGACCACCATCACGCATGACGAGCATGGCACGGCCGCCGATTACACGATTGCTCGCGAAAGGCTCGCCCGCCTGGAGACGTTGGTCGATACCGCGCTTTCGCTCGGATGGGCGCTGGGCGGCATAAACCTGGTGTACGGCTTTCTCGCCAGCGCAATGCCAGCGTCTCTCGGGCGCGGTGTCGCCTTCTTCGTCGCCACAGGGTTAATCGGCACGCTGGTTGGCCTACCTTTCGCGGTGTATCGCGCCTTCGGCATCGAGAAGTCGTTCGGGTTCAATCGCATGACGCCCCTCACGTTCGTCTTCGACCGGCTAAAGGGCGGTCTCATCTCCCTTGTCGTGACGATCCCGCTGCTGTTCGCCTTGCTGTGGGTGATGCGCACGCTGACGGGCCTTTGGTGGCTCTATGCCTGGGGCGGGCTGCTCGCGTTGATGCTGCTCGCACCGGCGGTGTACATGCGCATAGTCGCGCCGCGCTTTAACACGTTCGAGCCGCTCGCCGACGTGTCGCTGCGCCAACGCATCGAGGGTCTGCTGGCGCGCTCCGGCTTTCGCTCGTCCGGCCTGTTCACCATGGATGCCTCTAAGCGCACGGCGCACGGCAACGCCTATTTCATCGGCTTTGGTCGGGCCAAGCGCATCGTCCTTTTCGACACGTTGATCGCCCGCACCACGCCGGACGAGATCGAGGCCGTGGTGGCCCATGAACTTGGGCACTTTCTGCACCGCCACGTGCTCTTCGGGCTGCTGCGCGCGGCCGTGATGACCTTCGCCGGGTTGGCGGTGATCGGGTGGCTGAGCAAGCAACCCTGGCTATTGCCCTCGTTCGGTGTTTCCTACCACGACGACGCGTTGGCGCTTTACGTGTGCCTGCTGCTCGCCTCGCTCATCGGGCCGCTCGCCGCGCCTTTGGCAAATTGGATCTCCCGCAAGAACGAGTACCAGGCCGACGATTACGCTCGCCGCACCGTCGGGCTCGAGCCGATGGTGAGCGCGCTGGTGAAGCTCGCGCGCGACAATGCCTCGACGTTGACGCCGGATCCGCTTTACGCGCTCGTGCACCACTCGCATCCGACCGTACCGTTGCGCGTACGCCACATGCGCGAGATGGAGCTGGCGGGCTAGCCTCGCGAGGCGCTTGATCGGCGCGGACGGCGAGCCGGGAACTTCGATCGGGAGGCAGGCTTGAGGGGGCTCGGCGACCGTGCCGCCACGGCGCCGCCCACAACCCGAAAAGGCCCGTGATGCCCCCGTCGATTAAAGAAAGCCTGTTCGCCGCCGCCCTGCTCGCCGGATCGGCGTGCCTGTATCCCGCGCTCGCGCAAGCCCCCGTGCAGCCGGTGTTGAACAAGGTCGCGTCGTTCCAGCACCAGGTCACCGGCGTCAACGTCAACAAGGACGGGCGGATCTTCCTGAACTTCCCGCGATGGACCGAGGATTCCGCCATCTCGGTCGGCGAACTGAAGGACGGCAAGGTCGTCCCCTATCCAGACGCCGAATGGAACGCCTGGCGCAACGCGGAGAAGGACAAGATCGAGGCGAAGAACCATTTCGTCTGCGTCCAAAGCATCGTCATCGATCATAGCGGGCATCTCTGGGTGCTCGATCCCGCGGCGCCGGCGATGGGCGCGCTGGTGCCCGGCGGCGCCAAGGTCGTGAAGATCGATCTCGCGACGAACAAGGTCGTGCAGACGATCTTCTTCAACGACACGGTCGCGCCGCAGGGATCCTACCTTAACGACATTCGCTTCTCGCCCGACGACAAGGTCGCCTACATCACCGATTCCGGTGCCAAGGGCGCGCTCGTCATCATCGATCTGACCAGCGGCTCGGCGCGCCGCGTGCTCGACGGCGATCCCTCCACACAGGCCGACAAGAGCGTCACCGTCACCTGGAACGGCCAACCGCTGCGTCGCCCGGACGGTCGCGGCGTCGACTTCACGGCCGACGGAATCGCGCTCTCTCCAGACGGCAAGACCCTCTACTGGCAGGCGATCAAGGGCAAGACGCTCTACAGCCTGCCGACATCGTCGCTGAACCCCGGCATCACCACGGCCATCACGCCCGAGGCTGTGGGCGACAGCAGCCTGCGCGGCAAGATCGAATCGGTGGGCGAGAACGGCCCAGCCGACGGCCTGATGATCAGCAAGCACGACGGCAAGATGTACGTGACCGGCCCCGAGACCAGCAGCATAGGCGTCCGCGATCTCTCGAAGAAGGGCGGCAAGCCGACGATCGTCCTGCAGGACGACAAGCTGCACTGGCCCGACACGCTCAGCGAAGGCGCAGACGGGACGATCTACTTCACGACCTCGCACATCCAGGATTCGGCGTTCTACAAGCAGAACGCGCCGATCGCGTTGGCGACAGAATTGTGGAGCTTCAAACCGGCGAAGTAGCGTCATTCCGGAGCTCGTGCAGCGAGAACCGGAACCGGGGCTCGTCAATCTTCACCGTCGGAGCACTCCGGTTCCGTAGCTCCGCTTCGCTTCGTCCGTAATGACGAGGGTTGCTGCGCTTCAAACCCATCCAATGCGATGGGTGATCAAACCTTCCGCACGAAGCCGAGGATGTCCTTCACGCTGTCCATCGTCTCGCGCGAGATAACCCGCGCTCGGTCGGCGCCATCCGCGAGGATGGCATCGATCGAGGTTGGATCGGCGGTGAGGCGTTTCATCTCGGTGCCAATCGGCCCGAGCGACGCGACGGCGCGCTCGACCAGCGCGGCTTTGAACGTCGAGAAGTTGGCATTGCCGTAGTCGCGCAGCACCTCGGCCTTGGTCTGGTTGTTCAGCGCGGCGAAGATGCCGACGAGGTTGTCGGCCTCGGGACGGCTGGCAAGCCCGGCGATCTCCGAAGGCAGCGGTTCGGGGTCGGTCTTGGCCTTGCGGATCTTGGAGGCGATCTGGTCGGCATCGTCCGACAGATTTATGCGCGAATTATCAGAGGGATCGGACTTCGACATCTTCTTCGAGCCGTCGCGCAGGCTCATCACCCTCGTCGCCGGACCCTGGATCAGAGGCTCCGGCAGTGGGAAGAACGCGTCGCCAATCGCGCTGCGCCCGAGCCCGAGCTCGGCGATCGGTCCGGCAAAATCCAGGTTGAACTTCTGGGCGATGTCGCGGGCGAGTTCGAGGTGCTGCTTCTGGTCCTCGCCGACCGGCACATGCGTCGCGCGATAGGCCAGGATGTCGGCCGCCATCAGTACGGGATAGGCGTAGAGGCCGACCGAGGCCTGCTCGCGATCCTTGCCGGCCTTCTCCTTGAACTGCGTCATCCGGCTCATCCAGCCGATGCGGGCGACGCAGTTCAGCACCCAGGCGAGTTCGGCATGCTCGGCCACCTGGCTCTGGTTGAAGATGATGTGCCTGCCCGCGTCGACGCCGGCGGCGATGTAGGCGGCCGTCACCTCGCGAATGCTCGCCTTCAGCAGCGCCGGATCCTGCGGCACGGTGATCGCGTGAAGATCGACGACGCAGAAGATGCAGTCGTGCGTGGCCTGCAGCTCGACGAACTTCACGAGCGCGCCGAGATAATTGCCGAGATGCAGGTTGCCGGTCGGCTGCATGCCGGAGAAGACGCGTTGGGGAAAGGCGGTCATGAGCAAGAGGTCATTGGATCTGCGGGGCGCCTCACCTTCGAAAGGCGCCGCTTATTGCGCGCTCGGCGATCGATGACAAGCGCGGCTCAGGACGCCTTCGCCAGCGGCACCGCCTGATCGAGTACCTCCTGCGGGAAGGTCGGGTAGAGCCCCTGCGCGCGGCCGAGCTGCTGCACCAGCGCGAGCACGCTGTCGAGCTGCGGCGTCGCCACCCCGACGGCGCGGCCGAGTTCCTGCACGGCGGTGACGAGCGCGTCGATCTCCAGAGGGCGGCCGCGCTCGAGGTCCTGCAGCATCGAGGTCTTGTGCGCGCCGACCTTGGCGGCACCGTTAATGCGGCGGTCGACGTCGACGCGAAACTTAACGCCGAGCTTTTCGCCGATCGCCTGGCCCTCAAGCATCATAAGGCGCGATAGCGCGCGCGTGCCAGGATCGGTGGCGACGACGTCGAGGGTGGCGCGGGTCAGCGCCGAAATCGGGTTGAAGCAGAGGTTACCCCAGAGCTTCACCCAGATGTCGTCGCGGATGTCGTCGAACTCGCGCGGCTTGAGATTGCCGGCTGCGAAGGCCTCGATAAGCGCCTTGAGGCGCGGCGTCTTCTGGCGATTCGGCTCGCCGAGGCCGAACTGGTCGCCGTAGGTGTGCTTGATGATGCCCGGCGCGACGAGTTCGGTCGCGGGATAGACCGTGCAGCCGATCACCCGCTTCGGCCCGATCGCGTTCCACTGGCGGTCGCCCGGGTCGACGCTGGCGAGGCGCTTGTCGGCGTGCTCGCCCTCAAGCCCGTAGAAGTACCACCACGGCACGCCGTTCTGCGCGGTGACCACCATCGTCTCCGGTCCGAGCAGCGGCGCCATCGCCTCCGCCTGCTCCCAAGCCTGGTAGGCCTTGAGGCCGACGATCACCACGTCCTGCTGGCCGAGCTCCGCGGGATCCTGGGCGGAGCGAATGTCGGCCCGCACTTCGTCATCGCCGATGTGCAGCGTGATCCCCTTCTCGCGGATCGCCGCGAGATGCGCGCCGCGCGCGATCACCGAGACATCGGCGCCGCCGCGCTTCAGCATGACGCCCATATAGCCACCGATAGCGCCGGCGCCGAAGATGCAGATTTTCATTGTCGTGTCCCGTGGCGCAGCGCGCGTGATGATTGGACCGCTATGGTCGAGCGAGTTCAGGGTTTATCGCCGGTTTGGCGAGCGGCGGCACCGCGATCTTGGGCCGCGTGCTGTCGATAAAGGCGAGACGCATGGGCTTGAGAAGGAAAAGGGCGACCAGCGCCGCGCCGGCGTTGAGGCAGACAGCGACAATGAAGACGGCATGCCATCCCTGCGCCTTCGCGAGAACGCTGGCGAATGGGACGAGCAGCGCGGCCATGCCTTTGGCGGTGTAAAGCATTCCGGCGTTGGTGGTGGCGAATTTCGAACCGAACGTGTCGCCGCAGGTCGCGGGAAACAGACTGTAGATCTCGCCGAAGACGCCGAAGAACACCGCCGAGGCTAGGACGAAGACGATAGGCTGCGCGCCGTAGAAGGCGAGCAGCAGCAGCATGAGCGCGGCGATAGAGAAGGCGATGCCCATCGTGTGCTCGCGGCCGATGCGATCGGAGATGAAGCCAAAGAGAGGGCGGCCGAAGCCGTCGAGGATGCGGTCGAGCGAGATCGCGAAGGTCAGCGCCGCCATAGTGAAACCGGCGATCGAAACCGGGGTGCCGGCGATGCCGAAGTCCTTGGCGATGGGTCCGATCTGCGCCGCCGTCATCAGGCCGCCCGCGGCGACCATCACGAAGGCGACGTAGAGAACCCAGAACACCGGCTGACGCAGCACGGCGCGCGGCTCGAAGCTGATGCCACTCTGCGGGATTGCCAACCGCTTCTTACCGGCGGGTCCGCTGTAGTTCGGCCGCTGGATGAACATGGCCAACATCGCGACGACAAGGCCCTGGCCTATGCCGAAGACCAGGAAGGCATGCTCGTATCCGTCCGCCTTGATCATCGCGGCGATCGGCACCACGGTGATCGCCGCGCCGGCGCCGAAGCCGGCCGCGGTCGCGCCCGCCGCGAGACCGCGCTTGTCGGGAAACCATTTCAGCGCACTGCCGACGCAGGTGCCGTAGACGCAACCGGCGCCGACGCCGCCGACCACCGCGCCGAAATAGAGCATGCTCAGCGAGGCGGCCGCGGAGTTGATGACCCAGGCCGTGCCGATCAGCGCAGCGCCGATGATGATGACGGGGCGCGGCCCGAAGCGATCGACGAACCAAGCCTCGATCGGGACGAGCCAGGTCTCCGTGACGACGAAGATCGTGAAGGCGATCTGCACATCCGCCCGCAGCCAGTGATGCTTGACGGCGATCGGGTCGACGAACAGCGTCCAGCCGTATTGCAGGTTGGCGATCATCGCCATGCAGACGACGCCGATGGCAAGCTGCACCCAGCGGTTGGGCGGGAGCGCCGCGGTCGACAGGATCGCGACGTCCGGAATACCGGCCGGGTCTCGCATGGGGCTTTCCTCCTCGACCGCTCGGCTCATGATCGGCCGGGCTTTGGTCGTCACGCTTTACCGAGGGTCGGCTACTCCGCCGCCTGCCGCACCGGCGGCGACAAAGCCCCGGAATCGTGCGTGGCGGCGATCCTGGCGGCGTCGAAGCCGAGCACGTCGCGCAGGATCTCGTCGGTATGTTCGCCGAGCAGCGGCGAACGAAACACCTCGCTACGCGAGTCCGACATCTTGATCGGGTTGCCGACGCTGAGGTAGGCGCCGCGATCGGGGTGATCGACCTCCACAACCGTCCCTGTTTCACGAAGCGACATGTCGTCGGCGATCTCCTTCATCGAGAGGATCGGACCGCAGGGAATGTCGAGCGGATTGCAGATATCCATGACCTCGAACTTCGTCTTGGTCTTGGTCCAGCCCTCGATTGTGTCGAAGATGAAGGTGAGCTTGTCGAGCCGCGCCTCCGGCTTGGCGAAGCCCGGATCGGTCTTCCATTCCGGCTTGCCGATCACGTCGCAGATCTTCGTCCAGACCGGAGCTTGCGTGATGAAGTAGATGTAGGCGTTGGGGTCGTGCTCGTAGCCTTTGCACTTGAGGATCCAGCCCGGCTGACCGCCGCCCGAGGCGTTGCCGGCGCGCGGCACCGCCTCGCCAAATGCTCTGCCCTCGCCGAACTGCGGATATTCCTTCATCGGCCCGTGGTCCATCCGCTGCTGGTCGCGCAGTTTCACGCGGCAGAGGTTCAGCACCGCGTCCTGCATGGCGATCTGTACGCGCTGGCCTCGCCCGGTCGTGGTGCGCTGGTAAAGCGCCGTGACGATGCCGAGCGCGAGGTGCAGGCCGGAGCCGCTGTCGCCGATCTGCGCGCCGGTGACGGTCGGCGGCCCGTCCTCGAAGCCGGTGGTGGAAGCCGAGCCGCCGGCGCACTGCGCGACGTTCTCGTAGACCTTGCAATCCTCGAACGGACCCGGCCCGAAGCCCTTGATCGAGGCCACGATCATCTTGGGGTTGATCTGCTGGATCTTCTCCCAGGGAAAGCCCATCCGGTCGAGCACGCCGGGGCCGAAGTTCTCGACGAGCACGTCGCAGGCGCGGATCAGGTCCTCGAGCACCGTCTTGCCGATGGCGTTCTTGGTGTCGAGCGTGATCGAGCGCTTGTTGTGGTTCAGCATCGTGAAATAGAGGCTGTCGACGCGGGGTATGTCTCGCAACTGGCCGCGCGTGATGTCGCCGATGCCCGGACGCTCGACCTTGATCACATCGGCGCCGAACCAGGCGAGAAGCTGCGTGCAGGTCGGGCCCGATTGCACATGCGTGAAATCGAGGATGCGCACCCCATCCAGAGCCTTACCCATCGCGTCCATCCCTCTTCGTCGATCTTGCGTTCGCGCGTCCTATGGAGAACGTGCGCTTTCGTCGCGTTTCCGCGGCGGATGGGTGACACGCGCGCCTTCGACATGTCAACGAGGCTGAGGACAGAGAGCGCGACGCGTCCCGGCGGTCGCTCGACGTGTGGACCTCGACTCGATTGGCGTTTTTGCGTCACGAAGCGTCACGCGTGAGGATCCTGGAACAGTGCGCCGACGGAATATCTCGATATGACCGTGGCTTAGCTGAAACGTCAAGCGCGACGCGCCGAGCGATGGCATGAACCGAGTGGAGGGAATGATGACGCTTTGGGTGCGCTTTTCGAAGCGAGGCCAAGTCGGTTTCGGCACGCTCGAGGGCGAGACGATCCACGTCCACGCCGGGGCGATGTTCGACGCCCCAGTGCCGACGGCCGAGACCGTCGCGCTCGCCGAGGTCGCGTTGCTGCGACCCTGCCAGCCCTCCAAGATGCTGGGCCTGTGGAACAACTTCCACGCGCTGGCCCAGAAGATCCAGTCGCCCGTCCCGGAGGAGCCGCTCTACTTCATCAAGAACCCGGTCGCCTTCGCCGACCCCGGCGCCACCGTGCGACGGCCGCGAGGCTACGACGGCAAGATCGTCTACGAGGGCGAACTCGGCATCGTTGTCGGCAAGCGCGTGCGCGACGCCTCGGACGCGGAGGCCGCCGCCGCGATCTTCGGCTACACGTGCGTGAACGACATCACCGCGCTTGACATCATCGCGCGCGACAAGACCTTCGCACAATGGACCCGCGCCAAGGGTTTCGACGGCTTCGGCCCTTTCGGCCCGGCGATCGCCACTGGCCTCGACCCTAAGGCACTGCGCGTGCGCACCATCCTCAACGGCGACGAGCGGCAGAACTATTCGATCGGCGACATGGTGTTCACCGCCGAGGAACTCGTCGGCCGCATCTCGCGCGACATGACGCTCGAGCCGGGTGACATCATATCCTGCGGCACCTCCATCGGCGTCGGCACGATGAAGGCGGCGGAAAACACGATCGAGATCGCGATCGACGGCATTGGCAGCCTGCGCAACACCTTCGCGCAGGCGGTGTAGCGTTCGCGAGGGGCGGTGCTCTTCATGGTAGGTTCGCTATCAGTGCAGAACATCCGCCACATCCGCCACATCCGCGCGGCTGCGCGCCAGCGCGGTGACGCTCGCGCCGAGCCCGTAGAACGCCAGCAGGAAAATCACGTCGACGCGCGTGACCTGCACGTAGCCGATCCGCGAAGGATCAAGGAAGAAGTACGGGTAGCCTTGGCCTAACGCACCGCCGATCACCGTCGCCACGAGGTAGAAGGCGGGATAGATCAGCAGCAAGGCCGGATCGCGCCAGCGCATGCCGTGTTTGGGCGCGAAGCCGATCCAGAACAGCAGGGTGAGCACCGGCAAGATATCGTGCATCATCATGTCGGTCAGGAACTGCAGCCCACGCGGCGACCATTGCGAGCGCAGCAGCGCCTCATAGGTGACGCAGACCACGATCGCGTAGACGAGCGCGAAGGCATAGGCCCGCGCCGGCGGCAGCGCCACGCCACGCCACAGGCCGACCGCCGTCATGCTCATCAGCACGGCGATGCCGAGATTGGTGAGGATCGTGAAATAGCGGATGTAGAGGTAGAAGGCTTGAACGAGGCCGTAGCCGTCGGCCATGGAAATGCGCATCGCCCGGACAAAGTCCGTGCCGAGAGCCAGCCAGGCGAGGACGGCGATGATCGCCGCAAAGGTCGCTCCGAGCCTCGTGCAAGCCGTCATGTCCCACCTGCTTATTGCCAATTGGCTAGCGTGCCGGACGACGTTTGACAACGATGAGGCGGCTACACGGTGATCGGCGAACGCGTTGCGGCTGCAACAGCCTCGCGGGTGCCGCGATGCGGTTCTTGCGTCGAACAAACGGTGACTCAGAATAAACAGCGATTCGGGCGCGGTTCGTTCCGTCTGCGTTCGGAATATGAAGATCGCAGCGCGCGACCGTTCCGATGTGGTACATGAGCACAGAGCGCCCGCGCGAAGATTGCGCGCGCGCTACAACGACGTAGGTTAAGGAAACCGCGTCCGCGCCATGACGCGCGTTCACGCCCGAGGCCTGCCGCGAGCCTGATGAACCTCCCGTTTTCCGCCGCCAGCCCGTCCACGCCGAGAGAGCGCCCGCGCGTGACGCTCGTGCTCGGACCCACCAATACCGGCAAGACCCATTTTGCGATCGAGCGCATGCTGGCGCATCGCAGCGGCATGATCGGGCTGCCGCTGCGCCTGCTCGCCCGCGAGGTCTACAGCCGCGTCGTCGAGAAGGTCGGCGCCGAGGCTGTCGCGCTGATCACCGGCGAGGAGAAGATCAAGCCGAAAAGCCCGCGCTATTGGATCTGCACGGTCGAGGCGATGCCGCGCGACCTCGACCTCGGCTTCGTCGCCATAGACGAGATCCAGCTCGCCGCCGATCTCGACCGCGGCCACACGTTCACCGACCGCATCCTCAACCGCCGCGGACTCGACGAGACGCTGCTGATCGGCGCGCAGACGATGGAACGGGCGCTGCTCGACCTGCTGCCGGACGCCTACGTCATCACCCGCCCGCGCTTGTCGAAACTCTCCTTCGCAGGCGAGAAGAAAATTTCCCGCCTGCCGCCGCGCAGCGCGATCGTGGCCTTCTCGGCCGAGGAGGTCTACGCCATCGCCGAATGGATTCGCCGCCAGCGCGGCGGCGCGGCGGTGGTGCTGGGCGCCTTGTCGCCGCGCACCCGCAACGCGCAGATCGACATGTACCAGGCGGGCGACGTCGACTACATTGTCGCCACCGACGCGATCGGCATGGGACTCAACCTCGATGTCGACCACATCGCCTTCGCCGGCGATCGCAAGTACGATGGTTGGCACTACCGCCGGCTGAACCCGGCCGAGTTCGGTCAGATCTCCGGCCGCGCCGGGCGCCACCTGCGCGACGGGACGTTCGGCACGACTGGGCGCTGCCCACCGTTCGACAACGAACTCGTCGAGATGCTGGAGGACCACCGCTTCGAGCGGGTGCGCATGCTGCAATGGCGCAACGCCGAACTCGACGTCTCCTCCGTCGAGACCCTGACCGCTACGCTAGACCGGCTGCCAGGCGAGCCGGGCCTCACCCGTGCGCCCATGGCGCAGGACCAGATCGCCCTTGATATCGCCTCGCGCGATCCAGAGGTGCGCAAGGTCGCGCGCAACAAGGGCGATGTCGCGCGGCTCTGGGAATGCTGCCAGATTCCCGATTATCGCAAGCTGTCGCCGTCGGCGCATTCCGAACTGGTGCTGTCGGTCTACCAATTCGTCGTGCGCAACGGCCGCATTCCCGACGATTGGTTCGCACGTCATATCGACGCGCTCGATCGGATCGAGGGCGAGATCGACACGTTATCGGCGCGGATCGCTCAGGTACGGACCTGGACCTACATCGCGAACCGGCCGGATTGGCTGCGCGATCCAGAGCATTGGCAGGGCGTGACGCGTCGGGTAGAGGACACGCTGTCGGACGCGCTGCACGCGCGACTGGCTTTACGATTCGTCGATCGCCGGACCAGCGTCCTGCGGCGGCGGCTACGAGAGAACGCGATCATGGAAGCCGAAATCACCTCCAGCGGCGACGTGGTGGTCGAAGGCCAACACGTCGGCCAACTCAACGGCTTCCGCTTCACCTCTGACCCGCAAGCGGCGGGCGAGGAGGCCAAGACGCTGAATGCCGCCGCGCAGAAGGCGCTGGCCTCGGAGATCGACGGCCGCGCCACGCGCGTCAGCGAGGCGGTCGACGAGGCCTTCGTGCTTGCCAACGACGGGCTGATCCGCTGGCTCGGCGAACCGGTCGGCCGCATCACCGCAGGGCCGCACATTCTGGAACCGCACGTGCGGGTCATCGCCGACGAACAGCTGACTGGCCCGGCACTCGAGATGGTGCAGCGCCGCCTCGATCTGTGGATGAGCCAGCACGTCAAGAAGCTGCTCGGCCCTTTGAAGGAGCTCGAGACCGGTGAGGGCATCGAAGGAATCGCGCGGGGCATCGCCTTCCAGATCGGCGAGGCGCTCGGCGTTCTCGAGCGCTCGAAGGTCGCCGAGGAACTGAAGACGCTGCCGCAGGAGGCGCGCGCCGCGCTGCGCAAGCTTGGCGTCCGTTTCGGCGCCTACCACCTTTACCTGCCCGCGCTCGTGAAGCCGGCGCCGCGCGCCCTCTCCGCGCAGCTTTGGGCGCTCAAGAACGGCGGCGTCGACGGGGTGAAGGGCCTCGACGAGGTTCCGCACCTGGCGTCTTCCGGCCGCACCAGCTTCGTCGCCGACCAGGCCGTGCCGAAGGGGTTCTATCGCGCCGCCGGCTTTAGGGTGTGCGGCGAGCGCGCGGTACGTGTCGACATTCTCGAGCGACTCGCCGACCTTATTCGGCCGGCCATCGCCTATCGCCCCGGCACCACGCCGGGCGATCCGCCGGCCGGGAGCGCCGACAGCGACGGCTTCGTCGTGACTGTCGGCATGACGTCCCTTGCCGGCTGCTCCGGCGAGGCGTTCGGCTCGATCCTCAAGTCGCTGGGTTACGTGCTCGACCGCCGCGCCGGGCCGCCGATCACCGTGCCACTTGTGCCCAAGGCCGCGACGGAACCGATGCGGCTGCCTGCCGAGACGCCGGACGTTGGCGCGACGGACGCCACGAACGCGGTTTCCGCGGAGACGCGGACGAATGCCGCGGCCGCGGTCGAGGCGGTGGCCTCTGCCGAACCGGAATCCGTACAGAGCGAGCTTGAAAGCCGGGTCAGCTTGGCCCGCCAGAGCGAGCTGATCGCCGCCGCGCTGGAAGGCGGCGCGCTGGAGGCGATCGAGCCGCTACCGGCAAGCATCGAGGCGCGTGCGCCCGCGCACGACGAGCCGGTCCACCACGAGCCGGTCCAAGAGCAGCCGGTCCAAGAGCAGCCGGGCCAAGAGCAGCCGGCTCACTTCGAGTCGGCGAAAGAGACGCCGCTCGCGGCACATGACGAGGACGCGCCCCGAGCGCCAATCGCGACGCACGCCGACACCGTCGCGCCTCCCGAAGCGCCGCACCAGGGCGAAACGATACACGAAGCGCCCGTCGACCAGGCACCAACGGCCGAACAGCCGCGGCGCGAGGAGGCCGGTCACGAGCCGGCTGCTGAGGTCCATGCTGTTCATGGTGCCGAGCCGGGCGCTGACGCCGCCCCGCTCGCCCTACCGACGGACGCGGCGGAGACATCGATGCAAGCAGCCGCTGACGTCGAAGCACCTGTCGAGCCTGTCGAGGTGCCGCTTATCGACGTCTGGCGCCCGCACCGGCAGAATGTTCACAACCGTCGTCCGACTGGCGAGCGCGACCGTCATCGCGGCACCAGGCGTCCGCACGCATCGCACGCACCGGCGGCGCCCGATGCGGCTGCTTTGGCCGCCGATGCCGCGCCTTCCGAGGCGCGCCCGGAACGCGCGAGCCGCCCCGAGCGGGATCGCAATCGCGACTTCAAGCGACCGGGAGGGGCCGGCGGTCGCGGCGAGGGCGCGCGCGCCGAAGGTCCGAGGGATGGCCAGCGCTCCGGCGGTCGCGACAAAAGTCGCGACGGCGGCGGCTTCGGCAAGGGCGCGGCGGGTCCGGGTCGTGGCGATCGCGGACCGAGCTTCCAGACCACCGAGAAACCAGCACCGCGTGAACGCGCCCCCGATCCGAACTCCCCCTTCGCCAAGCTCGCCGCCCTCAAGGCGCAGATGGAAAAGGACCGGACCTAGGCTCGAGGAGGAGCCACCGGCCGGCGGCGGCCTGTTCGCGGTCCGGTCCTTGCGGAGCGCGGGGCGCCCCGTGTCGCTCTCAGCGGATCCGGAGTTTACGAAGGAGCACGGACTTGCTGATCCGCTACGGCTACGACATCACGATTTCCTGCAATCAGCCGACGGCGGCCGTCTCCCTGCTCACGCTGGACGAGGAGCGCAACAGGGACCTGCTCGCGCCCGAGGCCCTGGTGTTCACGCCCGCCGTGCCGACCACGACCTACCGCGATACGTTCGGCAACACATGCCGTCGCTTCACGGCACCCGTCGGCGATCTGCGGATGTACAGCGACGCGACGATCCGCGATAGCGGCGCCCACGATCCCATCGATCACGCGGCCGGCGAGGTATCGCCATCCGACCTGCCGGACGAATGCCTCATCTACATGCTCGGCAGCCGCTATTGCGAGACCGACAAGCTTAGCCAGGTCGCCTGGGACCTCTTCCAGTTCGTGCCGCCGGGCTGGGCCCGCGTCCAGGCGATCTGTGACTACGCTCACGATCGCATCAAATTCAACTACCAGGCGGCGCGCTCGACGCGCACCGCCTTCGACGCTCACGAGGAGAGGACCGGCGTCTGCCGCGACTTCGCCCACCTGGCGATCACGTTGATACGCTGCATGAACATTCCAGCCCGCTACGTGAACGGATACCTCGGCGATATCGGCGTGCCGGTCGTCGATCCGATGGATTTCTCGGCCTGGATCGAGGTCTATCTCGGGGGCCGCTGGATCACCTTCGATCCCCGCAACAACATTCCGCGCGTCGGCCGCATCGTCGTCGCGCGCGGTCGCGATGCGGCGGACATCCCGCTGATCAATTCGTTCGGACCGCATTGGTTGAAGTCCTTCCGCGTGTGGGCCTACGACCGCGCGGCGCCCCCCGCCGGCGAACCGATCGACTGACGAGGGCAATCATCTCTTGAGTTGATGCCATGCGCGTCGGGAATGCGCGGGCTTCAGGCTGTATTCAGGCTGGCGGCCGTATATCCGCTCGCGGCCAGCGTCACCGTGACCGACACGCCGGCCACCGATGCTCTATAGAAGGCTATCCCATGACCCGACTGAAACATCTTCTGCTCGCCGGCACGATGGTACCCGCCCTCGTGTTGATGCCGCTGGCGAGCGCTTTCGCGCAGCAGGGTCCTGACACGGGAGACCCAAAAACACAGCGCAAGGGGCCGGAAGGTGCCCGTCCCGCGCCGGGCGCCGAGCGCGTGAAACCGCCGGGTCGGGCAACCCCAGCGGCACCCGCGGCCGCGCCGAATCGCGCCGAACGCCCGGCCCCGGGGGTGCAGGCCCCCGCTCGCGCCGAGAGGCCTGCGCCCGCTGCCCCCGCCGCACCACCACCGACGCGGGCCGAGCGCCCGGCTCCCGCCGAGCGGGCCGCGCCCCGCGCCGAGAAGCCGGCGCCTGCGGCTCCCGCTAAAGCCGCGCCGACGAAGGCCGAGCGACCGACACCCGCCGAGCGTGCCGCACCCCGTGCCGAGAGGCTGGCGCCTGCGGCTCCCGCCGCACCCCCGCCGACGAAAGCCGAGCGAGCGACACCCGCCGAGCGTGCCGCGCCTCGTGCAGAAAAGCCGGCGCCAGCGGCCCCCGCCGCACCCGCGCCGACGCGGGCGGAGCGACCGCGACTGGCGTGCCGGCGGCCCCAAACCGCGCCGAGCGCGCGTTGCCTGCAGAGGGAACCGCGCCCGGCGCGCGCCCCGTACCGGGTCAGCCGGCCCCCCGCGCCGAGCCGCGCGGCCTCAACACCGGTGAGCGCGCGCCACAGGCAGTGCCCGGCCAGGTGGTTCCCGGCGAGGCGACCGCACCGGCCGCGCGGCCGGTCCCCGGAGCCGGACGCCCCGGCGAACCGGGCCGCGGACCCAATGCCGCCACCGGCAACGCCGGCCCGCCACCAGCCGTCAACAATCAGCAGCGCGGCGATCGTGGCATCAGTCCCGGCGGCGCGGCGGCGATCGGCGCGGCGGCAGGTTTCGCCGGCGGCTTCCTCGCGGCGACAGGCGCGCGCGACCTCGCCGGCATACGCGGCGACCGCCGGGAGTCTGTCGAGGACGGGCGCACCTACATCCGCGAACCGGGCCGCACGATCGTCGAAGACGGCGACCGCTCCTACATCGTGCATGACGAGAACGACCGTTTCCGCGAACTCGGCTATGACGTGCGCCGCGAGCGGAGCGGCGCCGACTTCGTCGATGTGATCGACCGGCCCGACGGCACGCGGATCCTGACCTACACGACGCCGGACGGGCGCATGTTGCGCCGCGTCCGCCGCTATCGCGACGGTCGCGAATTCGTGTTGATCGACAACGGCTACGGGGGCCGCGTGCGTCCCATCCAGGACGACATCGTCGACCTGCCGCCACCGCCAATCGACATTCCGCGTGAACGCTACGCGGTCAATTACGCGGACGTCGACGAGGGGGTGATCTACGACACCTTCGCCGCCCCGCCGCTCCGCGCCCCGCCGCGCCGTTACACGCTGGACCAGATCCGCTACAGCCCGGACATCCGACGCTACGTCCGCTCCGTCGACATCAACACGATCAACTTCGATTCAGGATCGTGGATCGTGCCTGGCGCGGCGACGGGCAAGCTGCAGGCGCTGGCCACGGCGATCAAGCGGACCCTTGGCAAGGACCCGAACTCGGTTTTCCTCGTTGAGGGCTACACCGACGCGACCGGCAATCCGACGGACAATCTGTCGCTCTCGGACCGGCGCGCCCAATCCGTCGCCGCCATCCTCTCGAAGGATTTCGGCGTCCCGCCGGAGAACCTGACGACGCAGGGCTACGGCCAGCAGAACCTGAAGGTGAACACGCAGGGTCCGTCCGTCGAGAACCGTCGCGTCGTGGTGCAGAACATCACGCCGCTCCTCGCCGCCGGAGGCTCGGCGCCGCGCTGATCGCGCTCATGAGACAACGAAGGCCGGAGCGATCGCCCCGGCTTTCGTCGCAGCGATTCTCAAGCATCGCTCAGAACGCTTCGCTCCAGATACCCGTCGCGCGCGCAATCTCATCGATCGCCTCGGTGGTCAGCTTCATCGCGCGGGGGCGTGTTGGCAACAAGCCCAGCTTGATGCGCATCGCCGCGAGCGTTGTCGCGTCGATCTCGCGGCAGGCGGCGCGTGCGACAGCCGTCAGCGGCAGATCGCGTTCGCCCTCAAATGCAAGTGTAACAGGCACGTCTCGTCTCTCCACAGCCCGGCCATGATGCGACGCCTCAAGTTAAGAGATCGTTAGAACGGTTGGGGCGCCGCGTGCCGAGCCGGCCTGCGCCGACGCAGGCGCTGGACCTCGTGCGCCGCCTCCGCGTTGATCGCCTATGAACCTCTTCATCCTGACCGGCGCCGGCGTCTCGGCGGAGAGCGGCATCGGCACGTTTCGTGATCCGGGTGGCTTGTGGGAGCGTCACGATCCGCGCGCGCTCGCCACGCCAGAGGCCTTCGCCCGCGATCCGGCGCTCGTGCACCGCTTTTATAACTGGCGTCGCGGCGTGTGCCGCGCCGCCGCGCCGAACGCGGCCCATCACGCGCTGGCGCGGCTGGAAAACGGCCTGGCGGCGCGCGGCGACGCGCTCGTCCTCGTGTCGCAGAACGTCGACGACCTGCACGAGCGCGCCGGCTCCACCGTCATCGCCATGCACGGCAAGCACCTCGAGGCGCGCTGCGCCCGTTGCGGCACGGTGCACGCCTGGACCGGCGACCTCTCCACCGCCACGGTCTGCCCGTGCTGCGGCGGCGACGGCGGGATGCGACCCAACATCGTCTGGTTCGGCGAGATGCCGATGCAGCTCGAGCTGATCGGCAAGGCCTTGCGAGGAGCCGACCTCTTCGTCGCGATCGGCACCTCCGGCGCCGTCTACCCCGCCGCCGGCTACGTCGCCGCCGCACGGACGGCCGGGATCACGACCTGCGAGATGAACCTGGAGCCGGCCGACAATGCCGGGCTCTTCGATGCCGCGCTCTACGGCAAGGCCAGCGAGACGGTCCCGCGTTTCGTCGAAGCGGTGCTGGCCGACGACCTGCCACGCCTCTTCGAGTCGCGATGAGCGCAAGGCGCTGAAGCGGCGCTGACGCGGAGCCGCGTTGACAATCGCGTCATCGCGCGAGAATCACCAGCCCATGTTCGATCTCGACACCACCAGCCTCGAATCTATAGTGCGGGTGATCCAATCGTCTCTGACACCGGTTTTCCTGCTGACGGCTGTCGCGAGCCTGCTTGGTGTTTTCACGACGCGCCTCGCCCGCATATCGGACCAGGTGAAGGTGCTGGCCGAGGCGAAGGGCGGCGATGCCGCGGCTGACGCGACGATGAAGCGCCAGCTCGCCTTCCTCCGCCGCCGCTCGCACGCCCTCGATCTCGCCGTTATCCTCGGGGCTTTCGCCGGTGCCTGCACCTGCGGCACGGTGCTGGCCCTCTTCCTCGGGCTGCTCCGCGCGAAAGCGACGGTATCGATCCTGTTTTTCCTATTCGGTATCGCGATCCTCTGCACGATCGGCGCTCTCAGTGCGTTCCTGACAGAAGTGCTGCTGGCGAGTCGCGGTCTGCGCGTCGACGTCGACCAGCACGCGAAGCGATTGGATTGTTAGATCATGATTGTCGTCCATCACCTTGAGCGCTCGCGCTCGCAACGCATCGTGTGGCTGCTTGAGGAGCTTGGACTCCCTTACGAGATCAAGCGCTACAAGCGAAACGCCAAGACGATGTTGGCGCCACCGGAGCTGCGCGCGGTGCATCCCCTCGGCAAGGCGCCGGTGCTGGTCGAGGACGGCGACGTGATGATCGAGTCGGGCGCGATCATCGACACGATGATCAGCCGCCACGGCGCCTCATCCGGGCTCAGGCCGACGGAGGGCACGCCGGAGCGCGAGGTCTACACGACCTTCCTGCATTTCGCCGAGGGATCAATGATGCCGCCGCTGCTTTTGAGACTGATCTATCTCACCATGAACGAGAAGGCGCCCGCTTTGCTGCGCCCGCTCGTGCGCACGGTGATGGGCCCGGTCGAGAAGGGCTACACGGCGCCCAACATACGCGGCACCCTGGATTTTCTGGAAGGCGAGCTCGGCAAGCGCCCGTGGTTCGCAGGCGAGGCCTTCAGCGGCGCCGACATCCAGATGAGCTTTCCCATCGAGATGTCGCAGCAGCGCGGCGGCCTCGATTCGAGCCGTCCCAAGCTGACGGACTTCGTCAGCCGTATTCGCGCTCGCCCCGCCTACCAGAGGGCGTTCGCCAAGATCGGGGAGTGAGGCAATGGACCATCGAGGTCATCCTATCGGCCCGCACGATGTCGGCGGCAGGCCGGCGGACCGTGTCGAGAAGGACGAGCATCCGCACGCGCTCTGGGAGTACCGCGTCGACGCGATGATGATGCTGCTCACGCATCCCTCGCGCAAGCTGCTGATCCTCGACGAGTTGCGCCGCAACATCGAGGCGCTCGGCCCCGGCGCTTACGAGAGCATGGGCTACTACGAGCGCTGGTGCGCCGCCATCACCAACGCGTTGATCGACCGTGGCGTGCTCACCAGCGACGAACTCGGCCGCAGGATGGCCGAGGTAGCGGCGCGGGCATGAGCGAGACGACCGTACTCGACACGATCATAAGCGGCTTCTCGGAAGGCGACCGCGTGTACGTGCGCGAGGCCTGGCCGCCCGGCCACGTG
Organism: Beijerinckiaceae bacterium; assembly: GCA_965198495.1. Taxonomy (GTDB): domain Bacteria; phylum Pseudomonadota; class Alphaproteobacteria; order Rhizobiales; family Beijerinckiaceae; genus RH-AL1. Next base: position 485,526 of record CBDAPL010000001.1, read on the forward strand.
CGCACGCCGGCCTACGTCCGCGGCCGTGTCGGCGTCGTGGCGCGGGATCTCGGCCCGCACCCCAATCCGGAAGAGCTGGCGTTTCGTCGGCCCGGCACGCCGGCGCCGACGCTCTACCGGGTGCGCTTCCGCCAGCGCGACATTTGGCCGGACTATGCCGGGCCAGACGCCGACACGCTCGACGTCGAGATCTATCATCATTGGCTCGAACCCATCGGGGAGGCCACGACGTGAGCGAACACCACCACGCGCACGACCATCCGCACGAAAGTCTCGCGCCGGGCGGCGACGGGCCGCTGACGCACTACCAGACGATGGAGATCGCGCTGCGCGAGCTTCTCATCGAGAAGGGCGTCTTCACGCCCGACGACGTCCGCCGCGAGGTCGAGGCGATGGAGGGCCGCGATGCCGGCGCGGGCGCCAGGATGGTCGCGCGCGCCTGGCTCGATCCGGCCTACAAGAAGCGCCTGCTCGACAACGCCAAGGCGGCCGCGGCCGAGTTCGGCTTCGAGGCCGGGCCGTTCCGCATCCTGGTGATGGAGAACACGCCCGACGTCCACAACATGATCGTCTGCACGCTCTGCTCCTGTTACCCGCGCATGCTGCTCGGGTTGCCGCCGGCGTGGTACAAGGGGCTTGCCTATCGCAGCCGTGCCGTGCGCGAGCCGCGCGCGGTGTTGGCCGAATTCGGCATGATTTTACCCGACGATGTCACCCTGCGTGTCCATGATTCAACGGCCGACATGCGTTATATGGTGCTGCCAATGCGCCCGCCCGGCACCGATGGCTGGAGCGAGGCACGACTGGCGACGCTCGTCACACGCGACAGCCTGATCGGCGTCGCGCAAGCCGGAAAGCCGGGCCCATGACCGACGACCTCGTCCTCTACACCAATCCGATGTCGCGCGGGCGTATCGCCCGCTGGATGCTGGAAGAGACCGCCCAGCCATATCGCGCCGAGCTGCTCGAGTACGGCGCGATGAAGGAGCCGGGCTATCTCGCGATCAATCCGATGGGCAAGGTGCCGGCGCTGCGGCACGGCGCCGACGTGGTGACGGAGGGCGCTGCCATCTGCGCCTATCTCGCCGATGCCTTTCCCGCCGCCGGCCTCGCGCCACCGCCGGGGCACCGTGACCGCGCCGCCTACTATCGCTGGCTGTTCTTTGCCGCGGGCCCGCTCGAGGCCGCCATCACGAACCAGGCGCTCGGCTTCACGGTGCCGGAGGAGCGCCGGCGCATGGCCGGCTACGGCAGCATGACCGACGTGCTCGACACGATCGAACAGGCCGTGACCGGTCGAAACGTCCTGGTCGGCGACACCTTCACCGCCGCCGATCTCTTCCTTGCCGCGCAGCTCACGTTCGGCCTGATGTTCAAGAGCATCGAGCAGCGTCCAGCCTTCGAGCGCTACGTCGGCCCGCTGAACGCCCGCCCCGCCGCCATTCGCGCCCGCGCGCTCGACGACGCACTGTTGGCCAAAGCTGGTCGCTGATCAGCGTTCCAGCAAGTCCGGCCGGCGCTCGCGCGTGAGCCGCAGCGCCTCGGCCGCGCGCCATCGCGCGATTCTGCCGTGGTCGCCCGACAGCAAAACGTCCGGGATCGGCACGCCCTCGAAATCGCGCGGCTTCGTGTAATGCGGATATTCCAAAAGCCCGCTCTCGAAGCTCTCCTCGTCGCCGGATGCGTCGTGTCCCATGATGCCGGGGATCAGCCGGACGCAGGCATCGAGCAGCGTCAGCGCGGCGATCTCGCCGCCCGACAGGATATAGTCGCCGCTCGAGATCTCCTCGAGGTCGCGCGCGGCGATCACCCGCTCGTCGATGCCCTCGAAGCGGCCGCACACGATGATCGCGCCCTCGCCGTCGACGAGCGCGCGGACGCGCGCCTGGGTCAGCGGCGCGCCGCGCGGCGACATCAGCAGGCGGGGGCGCTTATCGCTGGGCGGTGTGTGCGCGTCGAGGCTGGCGGCGAGTACGTCGGCGCGCATCACCATGCCGGCGCCGCCGCCAGCGGGCGTGTCGTCGACCGCGCGATGGCGGCCGATGCCGTGCGCGCGGATGTCGTGCGGCGTCAGCCGCCAGAGGTCGCGCGCGAGCCCTTCACCGGCGAGCGAAAGGCCGAGCGGGCCCGGAAACATCGCGGGAAAGAGCGTGAAGACATCGGCGCGCCACATCAGGACGCGCCCTCCTCGCCATCGGCCGCAACCTCGTCAGGTGGCGCGATGACGACGCGGCGCGCGGCGACGTCGATCGTCGGCACGACCGCCTTGGTGAAGGGGTAGAGCAGGCTCTCGCCGCCGCGCGTCGGGCGCACTTCGATGAGGTCGCCGCCACCATAGTTCGGCACGCCGAGTATCGTGCCGAGCGTCTCGCCGGTGTCGGTCACCGCGGCGAGACCGACGAGGTCGGCGACATAGAACTCCTCCTCGTCCGGCGGCGGTAGGGCCGCACGCTCGAGGCTAAGATCGATGTGGGTCAGCGCCTCGGCGGCGGTGCGGTCGCCGATGCCCTCGACCCGCGCCACCAGCATGTTGTCCTTGATCAAACGAACGCTCTTCAGCGTGAAGACGCGGCCATCCGGGCCGGCGAGCGGCCCATAGGTGCCGATCGCCGTCGGATCCTGCGTGAAGCTTTGCAGCCGAACCTCGCCGCGCACACCATGCGGCGCGCCGAACCGGCCCACCAAGATCAGATCTCGGATGCGGCCGGTCATGCGTCCTACGCGGCTTCTTCGGCCGGCGCGGCAGAGGCCTTCTCGGCGGCGGCGGCCTGGGCTGCGGCGCGCTCCTGCGCCCTCTTCTTCGGCAAGCCCTTGATCGGATTGCTGCGGGCCTCGCGATGGCCGACGCCGACGGTCTCGAGCAGGCGGGCGACACGGTCGGTCGGCTGCGCGCCCTTGGTGATCCAGTCCCGCGCCTTGTCGGCGTCGACCACCAGACGATCGGTGGCGTCCTTCGCCTTGAGCGGGTCGAATGTGCCGAGACGCTCGATGAAGCGGCCGTCGCGCGGCATGCGGGCGTCGGCGACGACGATGCGGTAGAACGGACGCTTCTTGGCGCCACCGCGCGACAGGCGAATCTTCAGGGACATATGTCTGCTTTCTCTGGGTTGATTGGCTTGGAGGTAAACTTACGGCGCGTCATTCCGGGGCGCCGCGGGCGGGCCCAGGACCGGTGTGCTTCTCAAGATAATGGACGGCGGTCTCTCGGCACGATGCGAGGAACCGATTCCGGGTTCCCGCTTCTCGAGCCCCGCGATGACGAGAGCGGGTGTCATCGTTTCTTGCCGAACGGGTTGAAGCCGCCGCCGCCGAGGCCGGGTAGCTTGCCGCCGCCCAGCCCGGGGAAGCCGCTTGGCATGCCCGGCATGTTGGGCATCTTGCCGCCCATCTGCTTTTGCAGCGCCTCGATCTGCTCGGGCGTCGGTTGCGGCATGCCGCCAGGCATACCGCCGCCCATCCCGCCGAGAGCCTTGGCCATGCCGGCCATCTTCCCCAGGCCGCCGAGTCCGCCCATCTTGCCCATGCCGCCCATGGACTTCATCATGTCCGCCATCTGGCGGTGCTGCTTGAGCAGCTTGTTGACATCCTCGACCTTCATGCCGGAGCCTGCCGCGATGCGCTTCTTGCGGCTGGCCTTCATCAGGTCGGGGTTGCGGCGCTCCTTCGGCGTCATCGACAGGATGATCGCGCGCTGGCGCTTGATCGTCTTGTCGTCCATGCGACCCGCGAGCTGGTCCTTCATCTTCGCCATGCCGGGCATCATGCCCATGATGCCGCCAAGGCCGCCCATCTTCTCCACCTGCGCCAGCTGGTCGGCGAGGTCCTCGAGATCGAACTTGCCCTTGGCCAGTTTCTTGGCCATCGCCTGCGCCTTCTCGGCGTCGATGTTCTCGGCGGCGCGCTCGACGAGCGAGACGATGTCGCCCATGCCGAGGATGCGGTTGGCGATGCGCGAGGGGTGGAAATCCTCCAGCGCGTCCATCTTCTCGCCGGTGCCGAGCAGCTTGATCGGCCGGCCGGTGACGTGGCGCATCGACAGCGCCGCGCCCCCACGGCCATCGCCGTCGACGCGGGTAAGGACGATGCCGGTGATGCCGACGCGGTCGTTGAAGTTCTTGGCGAGGTTGACCGCGTCCTGCCCGGTCAACGCGTCGGCGACGAGCAGGATCTCGTGGGGCGCGGCGGCCGACCTGATCTCGGCCATCTCGGCCATCAAGGCCTCGTCGATCGAGGTGCGGCCGGCGGTGTCCAGCATGACCACGTCGTAGCCCTGCAGGCGCGCGGCCTGCTCGGCCCTCTTCGCGATCTGGACGGGGGTTTGGCCCGGCACGATCGGCAGCGTGTCGACCCCGACCTGCTTGCCCAGCACCGCCAGCTGCTCCTGCGCGGCCGGACGCTTGACGTCGAGCGAGGCCATCAGCACCCGCTTCTTCTGCCGGTCCCAGAGCCGCTTGGCGATCTTCGCCGTCGTCGTCGTCTTGCCGGCGCCCTGCAGGCCGACCATCATGATGGCGACGGGGGAGGGCGCGTCGAGGTCGATCGGATCGGCCGTCTCGCCCAGCGTCTCGACCAGCACGTCGTTGACGATCTTGATGACCATCTGGCCGGGCGTCACCGATTTGATGACGTTGGCGCCGACCGCCTGAGCCCGCACCTTGTCGACGAAGCTCTTGACCACGTCGAGCGCGACATCGGCCTCGAGCAAGGCGCGACGGACCTCGCGCAGGGCGACGTTGACGTCCTCCTCCGACAACGCGCCGCGCCGCGTCAGGGCATCGAAAATGCCTGAGAGCTTGTCGGAGAGACCTTCGAACATGCGCGCCTTGAGGTTCGACCAAGCCCCAACGCGAAACGCGCCCGGGGGCGCGACGCGCTGCCGGGCGGGACCACCGACCTTGATGTCGGAGGCGACCTCGCTTGAGGAAGCCGCTCTTTTACAGGCTCAAGACCGAAGAATCAAGGCGAGGCGAGACGCCACCATTTCGCGACCGCAACCACCGCCCAGATCCCTTCGACGAGGCCGAATGGCCAGGCGCCCTGCAGGAAGCCGTAGGCCGAGCCGAGCGCGCAGGCGGCCGCGAAACCGAGCGTGTAGATCCTGCCCCGGCTCTCCAGCGCGTAGAAGACCAGCATGCAGGTGACGGCGAAAAAGCCGAACAAGGTGAGCGGATCGAGCATTCGCGATCTATCCGGCAAGTCGCCGGACAAGAGCAAGCGATGGTCTTGTCTATCGACGCGACGAACGCCACATTCCGAGTGGCCGCGCGGCGGCTTGACGGAGTGCTCCCATGCGCCAGCCCGGCGGCCGTATCTTCGATGATTTCTCCCGCCTGATGACGGACGCCTCCGGCCTCGCTGCCGGCGTGCGCCGGGAAGTCGAGACGGTCGTGCGTACTCAGTTCGAGCGTCTCATGGCGGCGATGGACATCCCCTCACGCGACGAGTTCGAGGCGGTCAAGCGCATGGCCGCCCTCGCCCGCGACGAGAACGACCGGCTGGAAAAGCGCATCCTGGCCATGGAAGCGCACGCCGGCACGAGCGCAACGCCGCCGGCGAGCGCCGGCGACCCGTCGATCTAGCGGGCACCTCGCCCTTTTAACCGGCCCATCGTCTGGGCGGCGCCATTCCGGCGGTCGTGCGCTCGGCTCGTGAGCCCAGTTCGCGCAGACGTTCTCCTCGCTGCAGGAGAGCTGTTAGACACCGCCAGAACCTCACCCTCCGATCAGGCTGTGCTCGAAATCCTTGCCTTTGCACATGTCCTGGCAGTGGCTTTCGAGGGAGCAGCACAGCGAGCAGATATCGCCCTTGTGATAAGGGCAATTAGTCATGTCGGCCCGCTCGTACTCGTAGCCGCAGCAGGTGCAAGTGAGATCGACGCGCGTGCTGGGGGCTAGGGCCGGCTCGCGGGCGATGTAATACTTGCCCTTGGTGGCGATCGCGATGACCGGCGACAGGACGAAAGCGACGACGAGCGCGATGAATGCGGAGAACGACCGGCCGTAGGCCCCGAAGGCGCCGAAGAAGGCCAATGTCGAGATGATGGAGGCGACCACCATCGAGCCGAAGCCCACGGGGTTGAAGTTGTAGAGGTGCGCCCGCTTGAACTCGATGTAGGACGGGCTGAGCTTGAGGAGTGGCTTGTTGATGACGAGGTCGGCCACCACCGCGCCGATCCACGCTACAGCGACGTTGGAGTAGAAACCAAGGATCTTGCCCAGCACGCCGAACATGTTGAGCTCCATCATCGTCAGCGAGATGCCGACGTTGAGAAAGATCCACACCACGCGGCCGGGATGGGCGTGCAGCAGGCGCGAGAAGAAGTTCGACCACGACAGCGAGCCCGAATAGGCGTTGGTGACGTTGATCTTGATCTGCGACAAAATGACGAAGAAGGTCGCCACCGACAGCGCCGCGAAGGCGCTGGGGAAGATGTATTTGAAGCCGGCGATATACATTTGGATCGGCTCGTTAGCGTCGGCCAGCGTGGTGCCGTGGGCGACCGCCACGGAGGCGAAGAACGAGCCCATCAGCTGCTTGGCGGCGCCCAAGATCACCCAGCCCGGTCCGGCTAGCAGTACCGCCACCCACCACTTGAAGCTGTTTACCGGCGTCTTATCGGGCATGAAACGCAAATAGTCGGCCTGTTCCCCGATCTGCGCGATGAGGGACAGCGCGATGCCTGCCGCACTGCCAAACAGCAGCGGATCGAAGCTGGCGCCGCTCGTCGAGTGCCCAGCGAACTCGCTCCAGTTCGCCATCGCTTTGGGATCGCCGAAGTAGACCGCGATGGGTGGGGAGAACAGCAGCAGCAGCCATACAGGCTGCGTCCATACCTGGAGTTTCGAGAGCAGAGTCATGCCGAACACCACCAGGGGAATGATGATGAGCGAACCAAGCGCGTAGCCGATTGGCAGCGGGATGCCGAAGTAGATCTTGAACGCCTGGGCCATGATCGACCCTTCCAGCGCGAAGAAGATGAAGGTGAAGGACGCGTAGATGACGCTCGTGATGGTGGAGCCGAGATAGCCAAACCCGGCGCCGCGCGTCAGCAGGTCGACGTCGACGTTGTACTTGGCGGAATAGTAGGCGATCGGGATGCCGGTCAGGAAAATGACGACGGCGGCGGCGATGATGCCCCAGAAGGCGTTGGTGAACCCATAATCGACGGCGAGCGAGCCGCCGATCGCCTGATCGGCAAGGTAAGCGATCCCGCCGAGCGCGGCGGAGGCGACGGCATACTCCGACCAGCGGCGGAACGAACGCGGCGCGTAGCGCAGCGAGTAGTCTTCCAGGACCGGGTTGCTGACAAAGCGGTTGAAGGCGCGCTTCGGTCTGACGTCTCCCGTCGGTGTCCCGGGCACGATCTCCGGCCCCACTCCCGTCACGTCAACCATCGCTTGACCCCATCTGTAGACGAAGTGTCAAGCTGCACTTTGATGGGGGGTTACCCTATACGTGTATCCACGTAGCCGAGGCTTGCACCTAACCAAGGCGGAGGCTTATGTGGTGCGTCGCGCGGGGCTTGCCGAACACCGGTCGGGTCGTGGGCATGCCTCCGCTTCAGCTTGAAGCGGGTAAGAAGGGGAAGGCTGGCTTCGATCGACCGGGGCAGCCAGCTCTGGCGTGATGTCCCCGCCGCGAGCCGCCACTATCCTTCCGCAAGTCGCTTCAGCGACTGCACCCAGTCTTCATGCGAGGCGATCAATTCACGGCGGACTCGGCCGCCGACGAGCAGCAGAAGCAGGCCCGTCTGTGCTTCCTCCGTGACGACCCTGCACCCGGCCGCGGTGGGTTCGATATGCCAAGCGTGCGAACCGCTCGTTCCTGCCGGGCCCTTGGCTGACCAAACAAGCATTCGGCAAGCATCAAACGTGATGACTTCCGGCTCGAAGTAGGTGCGGAGGGTTTTGAAGCGGAACTTCGATCCGGCTTCCAGTTCAGGACCGCCTTTCAGTATCGAGACGTCGGAACACTTCTTGTACCAACGTGGCCACGCTACGCAGTCGATGAGGAGAGACCAAACCCTCTGTGGCGACGCTTGGATGTCAACGCTGTTGTGCGTGAAAACGACGGCCGACGCCGGCGAATGGTTCGGCGGCCAAGCGATCTCAGGATCGGGAGATTGCGCGCTGGTGGGCATGGAAGACCTCTTTCGCTGAGCGCGGCCCGCATCGAGGCCAGCGCCTGGGCCGCGCGGGATCCCGCACCCTGGTGACACTACGTAGACACGCCTGCCTCGCGCTGGCCGAGCCTTGCGCGCGAGCGGGTCTCCCGCGCCCGTCGATGGCGCGGGATCCGCGCCGATAGCCTCAGCCGATGATAGGAGACGCCGCAATGATGCAGGAGACATTTCTTCCAGCAAGGACGGGGTCGGCGTCGCCGTCGCAAAGCAGCCAAGCCGCTTCCGGACGGTTCACCGACCGCTCGCGACTCCGCGCTCGGCACTTTCGGTTCACCCCTCCAGCGCCTCTCGCCGCATCTCCAGAGCCAGCCAGTCGTCCTCCGCCCTTGCCATCTCGGCCTCGATCTTGGCCAGCGCGTCGGAGTGCTTGCGGAAGCCAGACGGGTCTTTCGTGTAAAGCTGCGGATCCGCAAGGATCGTGCGCAGCTTGGCCTTCTTCGCGTCGAGCGCGGCGATGGTCTTGGGGAGCGTTTCCAGCGCGTGCTTGTCCTTGAAGGACAGCTTCTCGCGCGAGGGCGCCTTCGCGGCGGCCGCCGTGGCGTTCGATGTCTTCGCCTCGCGGATCGGCTCGATGACCTGCCGCCCGCGCACGCCCTCGCCGCGCTGCGCCACCATGTCAGTGTAGCCGCCGGCGTAGTCCTGCCAGCGGCCCTGCCCTTCGGCGACGAGGACGTTACTCGCCACGCGATCGAGGAAGTCGCGGTCGTGGCTCACCAGGATCAGCGTGCCAGGATAATCGGTGAGCATCTCCTGGAGGAGGTCGAGCGTCTCGAGGTCGAGGTCGTTGGTCGGCTCGTCGAGCACCAGCAGGTTCGAGGGCTGGGCGAGGGCGCGGGCCAGCATCAGCCGGCCGCGCTCGCCGCCCGACAGCCGGCCGATCGGCGTCCTCGCCTGCTCTGGGTTGAAGAGGAAGTCCTTCATGTAGCCCATGACGTGCTTGCGCTCGCCGTTGACCTCAACGAAATCGCTTCCGCCGCCGGTGAGCGCGTCCTTCAGCGGGGTCTTGGGATCGAGGCTGGCGCGCTTCTGGTCGAGCGTCGCCATTTCGATATTGGCGCCGAGCTTCACGCTCCCGGCGTCGGGCGGGAGCGTGCCGGTAAGGATCGACAGCAGCGTCGTCTTGCCGGCGCCGTTGGCGCCGATCAGGCCAAGCCTGTCGCCGCGCAGCACGCGGGTCGAGAAATCGCCGACGATGGTGCGCTCGCCGTAGGCTTTGGCGATGTGCTTGGCCTCGATGACCATCTTGCCGGAGGTCTGGCCCTCTGAGGCGACCAGCTTGACGTCGCCGCTGGCGCGGCGGTGCTCGCGGCGCTCGGTGCGCAAGGTCTGCAGCCCGGCGAGGCGCTTGACGTTGCGCTTGCGCCGCGCGGTGACGCCGTAGCGCAGCCAGTGTTCCTCGTTGACGATCTGCCGATCGAGCTTGTGCTGCTGGATCTCCTCCTCCTCCAGCTGCAGGTCGCGCCACGCCTCGAACTCGCCAAAGCCCTTTCCGAGCCGGCGAGTCGCGCCGCGATCGATCCAAACTGTGGTGCGCGAGAGATTCGACAGAAAACGTCGGTCGTGGCTGATCAGCACCAGCGCCGAGCGCAGCGACTTCAGTTCGCTTTCCAGCCATTCGATCGCCGGCAGGTCGAGATGGTTGGTCGGCTCGTCGAGGAGCAGGATGTCGGGCTGTGGCGCCAGCACGCGGGCGAGCGCCGCGCGCCGCGCCTCGCCGCCCGAAAGCGAGGCGGGATCTTCCGCGCCGGTCATGCCGAGCTCGTTCAGGAGGCTGATCGCGCGGTACTCGTCGTCGAGCGGGCCGAGCCCGTCCTCGACATAGGCCAGCGTCGTGGCGAAGCCGGCGAGGTCCGGCTCCTGCGGCAGGTAGCGCACGCTGGTATTGGGCTGCAGGAAGCGCACGCCTGAATCCGCCTCGATCTGCCCGGCGGCGATCTTCAGCAGGGTCGACTTGCCGGAGCCGTTGCGGCCGACGAGGCAGAGCCGCTCGCCCCGCTCGACGGAAAGGTCGGCGCCGGCCAGCAGCGGCGTCGAGCCGCCGAGCGTCAGAGCGATGTTTTGGAGTGTCAGGAGAGGGGGTGCCATGGCGGGGGTTTAGCGCATGGCGCGGGAAAACGGCAGGGGGTCGTCGCCGATGGCGTTCGCGCGTGCGGCGGAAGCTCTCCGGGCGAGCATTGCGGGCTCGCGTCCTGTTTAACTTGAAACCGGCCCCGCCACAGCTCGCGCCGCCGCCAGCACGCTGACCGCGCAGCCTGCGGGGATCGCCGCGTACCACCACAGATCGGCTGCGGCGCACCCGGCCGCCGCCGCGACCGAGATCGACAGGAAGGCCTCGGCGAATGTGGCGAGGCGCGACGAGGTCTGGCGGCGGCGGAAGCTCGCGCGCTTGGCCTGCGCCTTGAACAGCAGTTGCACGGTCGAGGCGCCGGCGGCGGCGAGCGCTACGCCGATGGTCGTCAGCAGCGCTGCGCGCGGCGCGGCAAAGGTCATCGCGACGACGATCGGCGCGATCGGCAGCGCGACGGCGATCATCACCGCCTCGATCTTGGCGCGCAGCATCGCGCCCTTGACGAGCGGCGCGCTGGCGACGAGGTCGGGCGCGTCCTCGCCGGAGATCGCCAGCCATGCGAGGCCGCCGGCGAGCTGCCCCGCCGCCATCACCAGTATCGGTACGAGCACGACGAGACCGTCCGAGTTCGTCCCGAAATCATGCCACAGCAGCAGGGCGGGCGGCAGCAGGTAGAGCACCTGCATCAGGCTCTGCGAGACGAGCCAAGGATCGCGCCACAGTAGCGTCCATTCCTTCCAGCGCAGCGCCCGCGCCTGCGAGCGGTGGCGGAACCCGGACGCACGGCGCGACGCCACGGGTACGCCGCGCGAGACCCCGGCCGCGCTCGTCGCGTCCCGGGCGAAGGCTGGCGCGGTTACGACGATCGCGATGCCGAGCGCGGCGAGCGCTCCGACGAGGACGAGCGCGAGCGCGAGCGCGTCGCCGATGGCGGCGCGCGCCGGCAGCCAGACGGGGGAGGCGAGATCGGGCGCCGCCGCGACGAAGCCCGGTGACTGGAACATGAGCAGACGCGACATCGTGCCGAACGACAGGATCGCCGCCGCCTGAATGCCGACGACGAAGCCGGCGCCGACGATCGCCGCGACGACCTGCGCCGCGAGCCGCGTCCGCTTGGCTCCAACGACACGGAACATCAGCGCCGTCGCGCCGACGGCGACGGCGGCCGCGGTGATCCCCATCGCGACGATCACGCCGTAGCCGAGGAGATATTTGGCGCCACCGATGAACGCCATCACGTCGACCGCCGGGCCGGCAAGCAGCGCCGCCATGCCGACGCTGGTCAGCGCGATGGCGCCGATGCGCACGGCGAAGAGACGATGCGCCGCCGAAGGCGACGACAGGATGAGGTCGAGGTCGGCGCGGGCGTAGAAGCCGCGCGTCACCGTCTCTATCGCCTGCGATACCATCAGCAACCAGGCCAGGCAGGCCGAGCCGGTCAGCGTGACGAAGAAGGCCTTGTCGGGATGCGCCAGCGCCGCGCTCGAGCGCGCCAGGATCGTGTAGGCGACGACGTGCAGCACGAGCGTGAAACCGACGAACGCGACCGCCGCCCAGGCGCCGCGACCGCGCCGGCCGCCCTGCAGCATCATGATGGCGTCGCGCCAGGCGAGCCTGCTCTCGTGGCGCGCGAACCAGGCGAGCGAGGCCGTCGCCATCAGGCGGTCTGCCGGTCGGTTTGCGTCTCGGCGACGAGGCCGAGGAAGACGTCCTCGAGGCTGGCTTCGGCGCCATGCTCCGTTCCAAGGGCGGCGCGCAGCTCCGGAAGCGTGCCCTCGGCGATCAGACGCCCCCGCGCGATAATGCCGATGCGTTCTGCCATTCGCTCGGCGGTCTCGAGGATATGCGTCGTCATCAGCACCGTGCAGCCGTCGCGTACCCGCTCCAGCAGCACGTCCTTGACCTGCCGCGCCGAGCCGGCGTCGAGCCCCGTCAGCGGCTCGTCGAGGATGATGAGGCGCGGATCGTGGACGAGCGCTCCGGCGAGCGCCACCTTCTGGCGCATGCCCTTCGAGAAGCCCTCGCAGCGCTCGCGCGCGTGCGGCGCGAGGCCGAGCCAGTCGATCAGCGTCTCCGCGTTGCGCCTGGCGACCCGCGGCTCGACCTGCCAAAGGCCGGCGACGAACTCGAGATATTCGACCGGCGTCAGCTTATCGTAGATCAGCGGCTCGTCCGGCACCCAGGCCGTAACGCGCTTGGCCTCGACCGGCGCCTTGAGCGCGTCGATGCCGAAGATCGAGATCGATCCCGCGTCCGGCCGCAGCAGGCCGGCGATCATCCGCAGCGAGGTCGTCTTGCCGGCGCCGTTGGGCCCGAGCAGCGCGTAGAACTCGCCGGCGCGCAAGGTGAGGTCGAGGTTGCGTACAGCCGGGCGGTCAAATCGCTTGGCGAGGCCGGCGATGGTCAAGGCGTCCAAGAGCGTTACCCGTGCACGATGATGGTCAGCGACGGCAGTCTACCAGACGAGCGTTGATGGCGTATGAACCGGATCTGGCTTCGCGCCTCAAGAAGCCGCAAGGATCGAGGCGGTCGCGGCCCCCACGCGTGCGGCGGGCTCGCCGGCCAGGCCGCGCGTCGCGCGCAAGAATGCCTCGCCCTTTATCCCGATCGTCGCTGACGGATCTTGACCGTGTCGGAGCGACGCGGCAAAAGCGAGGAGCCATGGAACCTTTTGTTGCTCTGGCGGCACCGGGTCGCATTGGTTCTCTCTTTTGTTCGTTTACATGATGGAGCATCTGAAGCATGTCGGGACTGACAGCCCGGCCTCTGTCCTGACTTCCTGCTTTCGATGTTCGGTTTTTCGTCCATGTCGGGAGATCGTGGCGTTTGGCTTAACGGCCGCGCCCCTTCGGCGAGCCAGTCTAAAGAAACACCTCGTGAGAGAGACTCAACGGCCATGAGCGGACCTTCAACCTATGTCCCAAAGAGCGCGCCAGCGAAATGGCTGGAGACCCGGCTGCCGATCATCGGCCTGGTGCACTCCTCTTTCGTGGCCTTCCCGAACCCGCGGAACCTGAACTATTTCTGGACCTTCGGCGGCATTCTCGCCTTCATGCTGATGTCGCAGATCATCACCGGCGTCGTCCTGGCGATGCACTACACGCCGGAAGCGTCGCAGGCGTTCGGCTCGGTCGAGCACATCATGCGCGACGTAAACTACGGCTGGCTCGTCCGCTACGTGCACGCCAACGGCGCGTCGATGTTTTTCTTCGCCGTCTATGTCCACATCTTCCGAGGCATCTACTATGGCTCCTACAAGGCGCCGCGCGAGGTGTTGTGGCTGCTCGGCATCGTCATCTACCTGCTGATGATGGCGACGGGCTTCATGGGATACGTGCTGCCGTGGGGTCAGATGAGCTTCTGGGGCGCCACCGTGATCACCTCCCTGTTCGGCGCGCTGCCCTTCGTCGGCGACTGGATCACCCATCTTCTCTGGGGCGGCTTCGCGGTCGACAATTCGACGCTGAACCGCTTCTTCTCGCTGCACTATCTTCTGCCGTTCATGATCGCTGGCGTGGTCGTCCTGCACATCTGGGCGCTGCACGTGCCGGGCTCGAACAACCCTGCCGGCATCGAGAAGAAGACCGCCAAGGACACGCTGCCCTTCCACCCCTATTTCACCGTGAAGGACGGCTTCGCGCTCTGCTGCTTCCTGGTGCTCTACGCCTGGGTCGTCTTCTACGTGCCCAACTATCTCAACCACGCAGACAATTACATCGAGGCGAACCCGCTGGTGACACCGGCGCACATCGTGCCGGAATGGTACTATCTGCCGTTCTACGCGATCCTGCGCTCGATCCCCAACAAGCTGTTCGGCGTCATCGCGATGTTCATGGCGATCGTCCTGCTCGCCTTCCTCCCCTGGCTCGACACGTCCAAGGTCAAGTCGGCGAACTACCGGCCGATGTACAAGATCGCTTTCTGGATCTTCGTCGCGGACGCCTTGATGCTGGGCTATATCGGTTCGCAGCCACCGGCTGGCTGGTATATTCCGGCGGGGCAGATCTTCACCGCCTACTACTTCTTCCATCTCGTCATCCTGCTGCCTCTGCTCGGCTTCATCGAGACACCGCGTGCCCTGCCTGCCTCGATCGCCGATACCGTGCTCGGCCATCATTACGGGTCAGGCTCGGCGATGGCGGCGGGCGCGGCCTCCGCGCCGAACACGAAGGGCTGATCTCGATGGTCGTGAAGGTCTTGATGGTCGTGAAGGTCTTGAAGCGCGCCGCTTTGGGCGGTGCCGTGGCCCTTTTCCTCGGCGCGGGCGCGCTGGGCGTGATGGCTGAGACGGTAAAGCCGGGAGCGGGCGGGGGTGCGGCGGCACCGGGCGCGAGCACTGGCCCGGCCGCGGCGCCGGCGACTGTCGAGAAGAGCGGCGCCGGCCAGCCTGTCGACCAGGCCCGGCAGGTCGAGGCGGAGAATGGCAATGAGCCGGAAATCCCGCCCTACGTCGACTGGAGCTTCGCTGGCCTGTTCGGGCACTACGATGTCGCCCAACTGCAACGCGGCTATCAGGTCTACAAGGAGGTCTGCTCCAACTGCCACTCGATGAAGCTGGTGGCGTTCCGCGATCTCGAGGATCTCGATTACACCGCGCCACAGGTAAAGGCGCTGGCGGCGACCTACCAGGTCGACGACGGACCCAACGACAAGGGCGAGATGTACAAGCGCCCGGGGCGCCCGGCCGATTACTTCCCCTCGCCGTTCCCCAACCCGGAGGCGGCGGCGGCGGCCTACGGCAAGGCGCCGCCGGATATGTCGGACCTTGCCAAGGCGCGAAGCTGGGAGCGCGGTTTTCCCCTGTTCATCCTCGATTTCTTCACGCAAGCCGAGGAGACCGAGGGACCGACGTATATTCACGCGGTGCTGAACGGCTACACGAAGGCCGACGACCCGAAGTACAACATCTACATGCCCAACCATAAGATCGCGATGCCCAAGCCGCTTTCGGACGGCCAGGTGGAGTACACCGATGGGTCGCCGCAAACGCTCGATCAATATTCGAAGGACGTCTCCGCCTTCCTGATGTGGACGGCGGAGCCCAAGCTCGAGCAGCGCAAGGAAATGGGCCTCCGCGTGATGATCTTCCTGATTGTCTTCGCGACCCTGCTGTTCTTCGTCAAGAAGCGGATCTGGGCCAAGGTAGGTGGCGACGTCGTCGTCGGCGCGCACTGAGGCTTCTTCCGGCTTCGCTCATCGAAGGCGCCGACCGGCGCCTTCTTCCGAGCCGGGGCTGTCGGTTCGCTCGCTTGTTATTTCATTCGCTCGGCAACCCTCCGTTCCGGCAATGTGTTGCTAGCCGGACGATGGAGGTTGCGGCATGAGCGAAACGGGTATCGACAAGCCTTCGACGCCAGGGCTTATCGGTGATGCGATTCGTCAGGCGACCAGCCTTGTCAGCGCGGAACTGCAGCTGGCCCGACTGGAAGTTACCGAAAAGCTCATCGCGGCTGTCCTCGCGATTGTCAGCCTTGTCGTGGCGGCCGTGTTCATCATCGTCGCGTTGATCTTCCTGCTACAGGGTGTGGTCGAGCTGCTCGTGCGGTTCGGCTGGCCGCACTTCGCCGCCAGCTTCGCCGTCGGCGGCGGCATCGCGCTTCTCGCATTCATCGCTGTCCTGCTCTCGGTGCGCAGACTCTCGGCCGCCAAGCTGAAGCCGGCGCGCACCATGCGGCAGGTGGCGAGCGCCACCGACATCGTGAAAGGAACGCACGCGTGAGCGGCAGCCCAAACTCGGCGGCGGAAGCCGAAACGCACGCCGATGCGATCCGCAAGGAACTTGCCGGCACAATCGATCAGCTGAAGACCAATCTGCAACCGAGGCATTTGGCCGGTGAGGCGCTCGAGACAGCGCGCGACCACACACCGGATTGGCTGATCCGCTATTGGGCTCTGGCGCGCAGCCCGATTGGCCTCGCCATCATCGGGGCGGCGAGCGTCAGCATTCTTGGCGGCATCGTCACCAAGCGTCAGGGTCGCTGGTAGGGGCCGGCTCGATGAAGAAAAGCAAGCGGTCGCTTTGGTCGCTGGTCGCCTTCGCCGGCAGCTTCGCGCTCGGGATGCGGGGGTCGAAGCGTCGCGAGGCGCACGCGTTCGACGCTCTCAAGCCGAAGGCCGGAGGGCCGCGCAAAGCCGGACCGCGCATAGCCAAACCGGGCAATGACGCCGCGTCGACCGGGTCGGTCGTCGGCGCGAAAGCACGCGAGACGAACCCGGGCGGTGACAGTTCGCGCGGCGCGGCGGCGCGGGCGCCGCAGGAGATCCCCGCGCGGGGTTGGTTCGATATCGGCAAGCGCACGGTCCGGAAATTCTCCGAGAACGAACTTCTCTCCGAGGCGGCCGGCGTCACCTTCTACGCCCTCCTGTCGCTCTTCCCCGCGATCACGGCCATCGTGTCAATCTACGGCCTGTTCGCCGATCCCGCGACGATCCAGTCGCACCTCGACGCCGCCTCGGGATTGCTGCCCAGCGGCGGCATGCAGATCATCGATGATCAGGTCAAACGCCTGACCGCCAGCCCGGCCGGCGGCCTCAGCGTCGGCGCGGTCGTCGGCGTGCTCGCCGCGCTATGGAGCGCGAACCAGGGCACCAAGGCCATGTTCAGCGCGCTCAACGACGTCTACGGCGAGCGCGAGGGACGCGGCTTCGTCAAGCTGACCGCGCTGTCGCTGACCTTCACCGTGGGCGGCATCTTCGTCATGCTGATCGGCATCGCGATCATCGTC
>CBDAPL010000001.1:510000-3492307 GCA_965198495.1 Beijerinckiaceae bacterium
CTTCATGGCCCATCCGGTCGCTATCGCCGTCTTCTGCATCGTCGTCGCCGGGGTTGGCGCGCAATGGCTCGCGTGGCGGCTGCGCCTGCCGGCGATCGTGCTGCTCTTCGCCGTCGGCCTGATCGTCGGGCCGGGGCTCGAGATCCTGCGGCCGGCGGTCACGTTCGGGGCCGGGCTGCAGCCGATGGTCGGCCTCGCCGTGGCGATCGTCGTCTTCGAGGGCGGCCTCGCGCTCGATTTCCGCGAGCTGCGCGCCGCCGGCGAGGGCGTCTTACGCCTCACGATGGTGGCTCTGCCGATCAGCTTCGTGCTCGCGTCCCTGGCGGCGCACCTCGTCGCGGGCATGGCCTGGGGCGCATCGCTGCTGTTTGGCGCGATTACCGTCGTGACCGGGCCGACGGTCGTGCTGCCGCTGCTGCGCAACACGCGCCTCGACCGGCGCGCCGCCTCGTTCCTGAAGTGGGAGGCGATCGTCAATGATCCGATCGGTGCATTGCTCGCGGCGATCGTGCTCGCCCTCATGCTCGCCGGCAACCGGGCCGACGGCTCGCTCGCGGTCGCGCTGGTCGTCGGGCTCGCCGTGTCGCTCGGCCTCGGCATCGGCGCCGCCCTGCTCGTGCGCTGGATGATCCTGCGCGATCAGCTGCCGGAGACGCTGAAGACGCCGATGCTGCTCGCCATGGCGCTCGGCGTCTACGCGCTCTCCAACCTGCTGATCGACGGCGCCGGCCTCGCCGGCGCGACCGTCTTCGGCATCGCGCTCGCCAACCTGCACATACGCGGCATCGACGAACTGACCCGCATCAAGGAGTCGCTCGTCGTCCTCATCGTCTCCGCCCTTTTCGTCGTACTCACCGCGAGCCTGGAGCGCGGTCTGTTCGTGCAATTGTCCTGGCCGATCCTGCTTCTGACCCTGGGCATGGTCTTCGTCGTGCGACCCGCGGCCATCGCTGTCGCCACGCTGGGAAGCGGCCTCACCTGGCAGGAGCGCGTACTCGCCGGCTGGATCGCGCCGCGCGGCATCGTCGCCGCCGCCGTCGCTGGCGTCGCCAGCACCAAGCTCGCCAGCGCCGGCTACCACGACGCCGAGCTGGTGATGCCGGCCGTCTTCGCGCTGATCGCGGCGACGATGATCCTGCACGGCTTCACACTTGCGCCCGTCGCGCGACGGCTCGGCCTCACGCTGGGCGACCGGCCGGGTCTGGCGATCCTCGGCGCCACGCCGTGGACGATCGCGCTGGCCGAAACACTTCGAGGCGCCGGTACGCCCGTCGTGCTCATCGACACGTTCCCGGGGGCCTTGGAAGGCGCGCGCGAACGAAAGATTCCGGTGCTGCAGGTCGAGATCCTCTCCGCGCATGGTGGAGACGAGCTC
Organism: Beijerinckiaceae bacterium; assembly: GCA_965198495.1. Classification (GTDB taxonomy): domain Bacteria; phylum Pseudomonadota; class Alphaproteobacteria; order Rhizobiales; family Beijerinckiaceae; genus RH-AL1. The sequence continues at coordinate 511,376 of CBDAPL010000001.1, forward strand.
GCAGGCCGACGTATCGACTACCTCCTCGCCGCGACGCACAACGACGTCTACAACAGCCTCGTCTGCGCGAAGCTGGCGCCGGAGCTTGGCCGCGGCCGCGTGTTCCAGCTGGCACCCGCGGGCGGCGACATCGACGCCTGGGTCGGCCTGGACGGCGAATGGCGCGGGCAGATCGTCGGCCTGCCGCCGCTCGATTTCGGCACCGCGCGAAGGCGCTTCCGCGAAGGCTGGCGCTTTGTGCTGCGCGAATACATGGGCGATGAGAGCCCCTCTGGGTTAGAGGACGATCGCCGCGATGATGCGGTCGGCCTTCTCGCGCTGCGGCCCGGCGGCGAGATCGTCTTCGCCTCGCGGGAAGGCGCCACGATCTCGCTCGGAGCGGGCGACCGCGTCCTCGTCCTGGAGCCGGTGGTGCAAGCCGCGAGCAAGCAGGCCGTGCCGGCGATCTGAGCGATCTTGGTCGGCGCGGCCGCGGTCAGCGCGGTGCCGGCACATGGCCGTCCGGCGCGTTCAGCCCGATCTCCAACTTGAGGGGAGAGCCAGCGCCGAGATCGCGGTCGAAGATCGTGCCGTAGTCGCCGACGCGCGCCAGCATGGTCTTTCGCCATTCGGAAGCGAGACCAAGGCGATCACCAGCGACGGTGAAGCCAACCTGGGCGATGGGGTGCGGATAGGTCGCTCGGCTCTCGGCCTCTCGAAGCGCAACGATGGTCGAGGACACGATCCCGGCCCATTGCGGGTCGGTCTCGCGGGGCGTTGCGGCGACGATGGGGATGGTCGCGAGATGCTCCGGCAGCAAACGACTACGAAGACGGTTGATGCCGCCGTTGAGGCGCGCTTGGGCGAGCGCCGTCGACTCGCCGACGATCGCCGCGCAACGCTGGACGGCGTAGGCGTCGTACATCTCGTCCTCTTCGCGGAAGGGAAAGCGGACGAGCGGGAGCCTGCGTGCACCGAACCAGCCATCAAGGCTGTCGTGCGGCGGCGTGGCGATAATGAAGCAAACCGAGGTCCCGGCAAGGTCGGTGGCGTGCTTCGCTGGCGAGTCCCACGCCACCATCAGGTCGTGGCTCTCGACGAAGACCGTCGGGCCCGGCTGGAGCCTGTCGGCGAGGTGCTGGTCGTCGATCTCGGCGGCGCTAAGGAAGGCGATTTGATCGCTGCCGTCGCGCGCGCCGTCGAAGCTCCTATCGGACTCGTAAGCGTGATAGGCGACGCGCGCTGAAGGCCCGAGCACCGCTAGCGCGACGGCGCGGCAGATGTCGACCTCGAGCCCCGTCCAGCCGCTGTTTCCGTCGGGCGCGGCGAGCCCGGGCCGCTCGACGCCAGCGCATCGGACAAAGCCCTGCGCGCGGACCGCCTCCAGTGTCGTTCGCGCTTGCGCGGCGGCGGGCACGGTCGCGCCGGTCGCGAAGATCAGGCAAGCGAGGAGCGCGCGCGGATTGGCCAAGCGCGGATCGGCCAAGCGCTTCTTGACTAAACGAGACGGCACTACGGTGCCGGGGAATTGTATTGCGGCAGCAGCGCCGCGAGCGGGTTGAAGCCTTGCGGGATGACGTTGGTCAGTCCCTGCCGTCGGTCTTCCGTCTCGATGCCGATCGCCGCGCAGCCGTGGCCGTCGTAATGCGGCAGATGGGCGACGACGGCGTCCGGGATCATCGCGTAGGATGCCGGCAGCGGGTCCGCCCGACCAAGCAGGCGCCGCGGCTCGAAGGCCGAGATAAGGCTGTCCGTCATCGCCGAATTGGTGTCGCGGGGACCTAGGTACTTCTGTTCGAAGCCGGGCGGCCCGTAGCGATTGAACGCCGGCGCGTTTCCCATCGCCAGCGCGGAAGCCTCGTCGGGCAGGCTCGAGAGGGCCGGCAGGTCGAAGATCTGGTTGATCGTCTCGATGACCGCGTTGTGGTCGCCCTCGGCATGCGAGACGACGTGGGTCCGCGCGTAGGGCGAGATGACGAGTAGCGGCACGCGAATGCCGCGCGCCAGCGGCAGCCCGTCCGGCCCGTAGGACAGGATGCGCGGCGGCACGTGATCGTAGAAGCCGTCGGACTCGTCGTAGGTGATGATGATCGCGCTTTGCGCCCACAGCGCCGCGTTCGACGCGATGGCGTTGATCACCCGCGCGTTCATCGCCTCTGAGATCTGCCGGTCCGCGTAGGCGGGATGGTCGTCGTCGCCGGCTTTCACGGTCTGGATCGTCGCGATGTCCCCTGCGGTCAGCAAGCGCGGATAGGCGGGGTTCTGGATCGGCGGCTTGAGGCCCTGGATATTGGCGAAGCCGCCGCGAATGTAGATGATGCCGCCAGCGGCCGGCAGCTTGCCCGTCGCCAGGTCGGCGAAGAAATCGCCTTCGCCGCCGAGGTTCGGCCGCTCCTTGGCGTTGTCGGCGATGTAGCCGAAATATTGCGGCCCCTCGTGGTGCGTCACGAAGTTCGCGTGAGTGGTGATCCCCGGAGGGTCGGTCGGCTCGTGGTCGTAGCCGTTCTGGTACCAGCGCCAGGCGACGGCTGGGGTGCCGTGCGAGGCGATCGCTGGGATGTCCTTCTGGATGTCGGCCTGGTTCGTCGCCGGGTGCGCGTCCCCCCCGAGCAGGGCCGCGATGTCGACGCCCGCCGCCGTCAGAGGGATGCTGGCGAAGGTCGCGTTCGAGGCGATGTTGGTCTTGGCGAAGCTCTCCTTCGGTCCGGTCGGCTCGCGGTTCGTCAGCGTCGCCGTGTCGAACTGCGAGCCCCAGTAGGGCTGCTGGTCGCTGAGGAGCGGAAAGCCCCTGGTGGTGCCGGTCTGGCTGTCGTAGCCAACGCCGTTGATCATCCCCGCCAGCGCCTGGGTCGTGCCGGCCGTGCCGTGCTTGACCCAAAGCGTTTCGCCCGCCTGGCCGGCGAGCATCGCGATGGCGTTCGGAGTCGAGGGCGTGTCCTCCGTCGCGAAGATGTCGTCGAACAACGCGAACCGGCTCGCGTAAAGCCAGAAGAAGGGGATCGTATCGCAATCGATGTGCGACATGACAATGTTGGCGAACTGGCGGCCCCTTGCCTCGGTGGCGGGGGTCTTCGCCTTGCCGCCGAACTCGTCCTGCGCGAAACCGGCCATCGTCGGTCTGCCGTCGACGACGCGCAGCTTGGCGGCGAGCCCAACGTGGCTGTGGTCGACACTGTCGCCCACCGTGGCGTTCTGCGCCGGGCCGAGCAGGAACGGCCGTACCGTGAGCGTCTCGCCGGAATACGTGTCGCGATAGGTCTGCGTGAAGCCCGGCGTGTCCGCCGCCGATCGTGGCGCCTGTCCGCTGGAATAGAGGCCGTCGGCACCGGGGAACGTGCCGTACTCGTGGTCGAACGATTGGTTCTCGTTGAAGATCACGAAGACGTACTTGATCTTGTCGTGGATGAGCGCCGTCATCTGCGCCTCGTCGAGCTGCGGGTCCGCCCGCGGGTCGATAAAGTAGCGTTCGACGAGTGGATCGGCGGCCGGTGGTTGGCTCGTTACGCGCGCCGCGTATTGCGCGTCGGCGGCGATAACACCGGTCCATTGCGCCGCGAGCGACAGCAACGCCCCCGCGCACCAACGTCGATAAGGATCTTGCACGCTCGCCCTTGATGTGAAGTTTCGATCGGGCGCTTAAACACGCTCCATATGTCGTCTTCTTGACCGCGATCCGGCGTTGGATTGCCGTTGTTTGGCATAGGCTCTGCCTGGGCGAGGACCATGGCCTCGAGGGAGCGAAGCATGAGCGGCAGATCAGCGGCGATCGAGTACGCGCGGGAGGTTTATGCCGCCTGCGCGACGGTCGGTTACGAAAGCCCCGACGTTGCGCGGCTCAAGGCGATGCTTGACGCGCAAAGCGCGGGCGACGACGATCCTGAGGCGGTAATCGCGCTGGCGCAGGCGGTGCAGCGGGGCTCGATGGCCTGGGCCGGACGACCGGCGCCCCGCTGAGGACCAACGGCGGACGGTTCGAGATTTCGCCCCACCTTCGCTGGATAGCTCAGCTGACACGCGGCGGTTGACTAAACGTCATTGTTGCGCCATCTCGCGCCCTTGCCGAACTTTCCGGATGTTGTAACGTCGGGGCCGGAAGAGTTCATCGAACGGCAACCGGGGCGCCATGAGCGAGCTCATTCCATTTCTGCCCGGAGGGGAAAGCTCGGACGAGGCGGCAATCCACGACAGATTCCTTGTCGAAGAGGGGTTGGCGCTGATTTCCGCTTATCGTGACATCAGCGACCCGGCGCTCAGAGCCGCCCTCTTAGCTGTCGTCAGGATTTTAGCTGGACAGACCAAAAAAACTGATCTCTCAGCTACGTAAGCGGATAGTCCAATCGTGTTCGCCCGCAAAGCAATGTGGAACGGATTGCGCACCGGCAAATCGAGTGCAAGCTCTTGTTTGTCGCCGACAAATGATGGAAGACTCGATTGCGTCCCTTTTGACTGGGTTGAGGCTTCCGGTGGCCGATATCATCAATTTCCCCAACGACGAGTCTGATGGGCCAGAGAAGACATCTGAGGCCAAGATCGATCGATTTCTTGCTGACGAAGGCCTCGAATTACTGGCGGCGTATCGCGCCATAGGCGACCGCGCGATCAGGGCATCCGTCATGGACCTCATCGTCACGTTGGCCGCAAGAAACTGTGCTAAAGACTGAGCGGGATCTCTCGCCCGCTCTGGTCTCAGCCGACCGCCTAGGCTGGCGCGACCGACGATCCTGTTGACCACCACCACAAGCGCGATGGCGCTGGCGTGGACCGAGAGGTCTGTGATGGCGGCATCATAGGGATGGAAGAAATTCAAGAGCGTCGCGGCGGCGGCGGCCACGGCTAGACCGGCTGTGGCGCCGGTCAGCGACGGATAGAGGCTGTACCCTCGTCGCAGCATGAAGAACATCAGCGCAGAAAGCGGCACCGAGAACGCGAGGATGAAGGTCAGGCAGTGCATCGCCTCGCCATCGAGGCGTCGCTTGTGCCGGGGATAAGCCAGGTACGCGCGCAGCCGAGGCCGCTCGCGCCGATCCACAAGGCCAGGGCTGGAAGCGGCAGCAGGCTCCAGTACGGCGAGCGATCCGGTACATCGAGCTGAAACGCGGCGATGGCGGCGAGCAGGATCGTCAACGTGGAGCCGAAAACTGCCATCCACATATCGGGCACAGCCATGAGGCGGTGCCCGATCGCCGCGAGGTCCGCGAAGCCGGAAAGCGCCACGGCAAGGGCCGCGACGGTGGCGAGCCAACCGGCGGCCCGCCAGGACGGCGAGCCGAGCCGCCGCACCGGCCGCAGATCGGCGACGAGGGTCGCGATCAACGCCTCACGCGAGGGATCTTGCTGGCCCAGCGCGACGTCAGACATGATCGTCGTCCTTGGGCGCAAGACGCAGTCTCAAAGCCTTCAGCGCGCGATGAAGGTTGACCTTGAGGGCACCCGTCGACTTACCCGTCGCGAGCGAAGCCTCCGCGAGCGACTCGTCGCGCAGGGTGAGATGCTCGACCGCCTCGCGCTGGCTGAGCGACAGGCCGGCGATGGCCTCGCGCAGGTCCTTGGCGCGACCAGCATCCTCCCACGCGTGCGCCGCATCGGCCTGCGGGTCGGCATGCTGCTCGTAGGCGATCGGCGCATGGATCTCGCGACGATCGCTGCGACCGGTGCGGCGCAGGCCGTCGATCGCGCGGCGCTGGGCGATGACGCTGAGCCACGCGGTGAAGGAGCGGGAGGGATCGTAGGTATGACGAGCATTATGCAAGGTCAGCAGCGTCTCCTGAACGACATCCTCGATCCGATCTCCGGTAACGCCTACACGCGCCGCGGCGCGGCGGATCACCGGCTCGCACTCGTGCAGCAGGGCCGCGTAAGCGGTGCGGTCACCGCTTTGCGTGGCCCGCATCAGGTCGGCAAACCGTCGATCGCGCGTCGCCGAACCAAACTTGCCCAATAAGGTCGCCCTCGCCTCTTTCCGAGGTTTAGGCCAAACTTTGTTCATGGCGACAACCGGCATTGCAAGCGCCGCCAGCGGTGATGACGAGAATAGATCCGCCAAGCCGAGGCGAGCGTAGGATTCGCGAGCCCTCGCCGTTCATCATGGCGGCGGCTAAGATACTGTCTGTGAAGACTTTCCGTGCTTTGGTTCGCCGCGAGGACACCTGAGGTTACCGCCGCGCCGCGAGACTGCCGCGCCGCATAGCCTTTCGTCGGGTCTGAGGAGATGATGCGGGTGGCATTCGAGACCAACCTCGGCCTGATCGCCCTGAACCGCTTCGGCTACGGGCCGCGCGGTGACGGCGACGTCGCGATCGCGGCATCCGATCCGCGCGGCTTCCTCAAGGCTGAGCTGGCGGAGCCGGGCATCGCGCTGCTCTCCGGTCCCGCACTGCCGACGACGGAAAGCGCGATCCGGCAATTCTTTCAGGATCAGGCGATCCGCAAGGCCGAGCGCGAGCAGCAGGCCGCGTCCGACACGAGGAGCCGGCAATACGCCGATCTCGCGGCGCTCTCGCCGGTCTTCGCCAAGGCGCAGAACGACGAGCGCGCCAAGAGCGGCGAGGCGATGGACAAGACCGGCGCCCAGGCAAAGCCGGCCCGGCCGCCATCGCCTGAACAGCTCATCTTCCGCGATGAGGCGATGGCACGGCTGCGTCGCGCCATCCAGGCGCGGGCCGGCTTCGCCGAGCGGCTCGTCGCCTTCTGGTCCAATCACTTTTGCGTGTCAGCGGGCAAGGGCGGCATCGCCCGGGTAACCGCCGGCTGCTTCGAGCGCGAGGCGATCCGCCCGCACGTCCTCGGCAAGTTCTCCGACATGCTTGTCGCGGTGGAGAGTCACCCGGCGATGCTGCATTACCTCGACAACGCGCAATCGGTCGGACCCAACTCCAAGGCCGGCCAGCACGGCAAGCGCGGCCTCAACGAAAATCTCGGCCGAGAGATCATGGAGCTGCACACGCTCGGCGTCGGCTCCGGTTACACGCAGACCGATGTCACCAATCTCGCGCGCATCCTCACCGGTTGGACGTTTGCCGGAGCGCCCGGCAAGATGGGCGAGCCCGGCACCTTCGTCTTCAATCCGGCCATGCACGAGCCGGGCGCCATCGATCTTCTCGGCAAGACCTATCCCGAAGACGGCTTGAGGCGCGGCCAATACGCGCTGCTCGACATCGCTCGACGGCCCGAAACGGCGCGTTTCATCGCCGCGAAGTTCGCCCGCGCCTTCGTCGCCGACGCGCCACCCAGGCCGCTCGTCGACCGACTGGCCCAGGTTTTCCGCCAGACCGACGGCGATCTGCGGGCTCTCAGTCTGGCTCTGCTCGACGCGCCCGAAGCCTGGAGCCGCGCGCCGGCGAAAATGCGCACGCCCTACGATTTCCTCATCGCCACCAACCGGCTGCTCGGCCATCTGCCCGACGATCCCGGCCAGGTCGTCGGCCCTCTCAACGTCATGGGCATGGGTCTGTGGACACCGCCCGGCCCGAACGGCTTCTCGGACCAGGCGATCGCTTGGGCTTCGCCGGAAGGTATGAAGCTGCGGCTCGACTTCTGCGCCCAGATCGCCGGGCGCATCAAGGACCCGCCGAACCCCAGCGACTTGCTCGAAGCGCTCTGCGCCGGCGCGCCTTCCCCCGACACGCGCATGGCGATCTCGCGCGCGGAAAGCCGTCAGCAAGGCCTTGCCCTGCTGCTGATGTCCCCCGAAATGCAGCGGAGCTAGACGAGAATGATCCCGCATCCCTCCCGCCGTGCCCTGCTCGCCACCGGTGGCGTCCTGTTCGGGTCCGCCTTCATGCCGCGCATCGCCGCGGCGGCGGGTGCGCGTGATCCGCGCCTCGTGGTCATCGTGTTGCACGGCGCGCTCGACGGGCTCGCCGCCGTTGGCCCGATCGGCGATCCCGACTATGCGACGCTGCACGGTCCGCTCGCGATGCAGCTTGGCGGTCCCCATCCGGCGCTCCCGCTCGACGGTTTCTTCGCGCTTAATCCCGGCATGCCGAACTTCGCCCGCATGTTCCGCGCGAAGACGGGCGCCATCGTCCACGCGACGGCGACCAACTACCGCGAGCGCTCGCATTTCGATGGCCAGGATGTGCTCGAGAGTGGCATGCCGGGACCCGGCTTCACGGAATCCGGCTGGCTGAACCGCGCCGTAGCGGCGATCCCACGCGGCGAACGCGTCGGCGGCGGTAGCGGGCTGGCGATCGGCACGGCGACGCCGATTATCCTGCGCGGCGCCGCGCCGGTCGTCGGCTGGACGCCGGAGATCATACCGACCGCCGGCGAGGACCTCGCCCGCCGCGTGCTCGATCTCTACACGCACACCGATCCGATGCTCGCCAAGGCGATGCGACAGGGGCTCGACATCGACAAGCTGGCGGGCGGCGACATGGCCGATCGAAAGAACCGCGGGGGACCCGGCTCACCGGCCGGCATGGAACAGGCGGCGCAGGGAGCAGCCAAGCTGCTCGCCGCCGAGGATGGCCCGCGCGTCGCGGCGCTGGTCTTCGACGGCTGGGACACGCATGCCGGCGAAGGCGGCGCGACCGGCCGGCTGATGCAGCTGCTCGGCGGACTCGATCTCGCCTTCGCGGCCTTCGAAAAGGGTCTTGGGCCGGCCTGGCGCGACACCAGCGTCGTCGCGATCACCGAGTTCGGGCGCACCGCGCACGTCAACGGCACCAACGGCACCGATCATGGAACGGGCACTGTCGCCTTCCTGGCCGGCGGCGCGGTCAATGGCGGCCGCGTCATCGCTGACTGGCCGGGCCTCAAGGAGGCCCAGCTCTACGAGGCGCGCGACCTGAAGCCGACGACGGACCTGCGCGCCGTGCTCAAGGGCGTGCTCACCGAGCAGTTCGGCCTCTCGCCGGCCGTACTTGGCCGCGCGGTGTTCCCCGGCACGATGGCCGTCAGGCCGATGCAGGGCCTGATCGCCTGAGCAATTCAGCTCGCCGGCTTCACCGAGTCGATGACCGCGACGGCGCGGAAATCGCTGCTTAGAGAGGCTTGGAGAAGCAGGAACAATCGCTTGGGACCGAGCGTGAAGTTGACGATCTGCACGTCGACACGCTCGCCGTCCAGCGTCGCCCTAGGGAAGGCCCCGACTCTGAAGGGGAGTTTAGGTTTCGCTTCGATCGTCGGCTTTGCCATATCCTCCAGCGTGACCCCGTCGGGAACGTCGCTCCTCACCGCCAGGGTCGCCTTCGAGCGGGCCGGCGTTCCAAGCGAAGGCGTGCCTGAGAAAACCGGGGGAAGATCGGGCGTTGGTTGTGTGGATGCTGTTTGTTCGCGCGGCGGATTGAGGAAGGTGAACGTCGGCGCGGACCTGTCGATAGAAGAGGTCGTCTTCGCCGCTGTCGCGACGTCGGAACTCGTCGACGGGGGAGCACTCGTCGACGGGAGAGGACTCGTCGGCGCGAAACGGCTCGTCGGCGGGGAAGGGCTTGTCGGCAAGGTTGCAGTCGCGGTGGCGCTGCTCTCCGTTACAGGAGCTTTCGGCGCGGCGCTTTTTTCTTGGAATTTGACGCCGAACATCTCCACCTTGACGAGCGCCTTCTTGGCCCAGCCGTCGGCCTCCGGCTTACTGCGCGGCAGGACGTCGGCAACGATGTAGAGCTTCTTCTCCGGCGAGGTGATCTCGAGGCCGAATGCCGTGTAGGCGACGCTCCAATCGTCCGGCACATCCATAGTAATCTCCGGATTGTTCCGCGGAAAAGCAACGGGGCGGGCCGCAACGGCGCTCGAGGCGAGCGCCACGAGCGCCCCGCCGGCGGCCGCGGACATTATGATGCGCGGTGCGCTCGCGCGGATCAGGCCAGTCAGCAGGCAGCATGCGTTTTCGCGATGGCGGCGCATCATCATCCTCTTCGCTCGCGTCCAGTTCGTTAAAACCGTGGGAGGGCGCTGTGGCCAAAAAAAGTCGGATGCGCAAGATGCGGTCGCGCGGCGCGGTTCACGGTTTCGTCCCGCAAGCGGCGAGCGCGCCGGCTTGCGCGAAGACCGCCTCGATGCCTGCGGCGATCCCCGGCGCCGTATTGACGTAGGTCGGGCTCGGGTGCGGCATCCGCAGGATGGCGATATCCGGCCGGCTCGCGGCGATGATCGCCTGGGCCGAGCCGGCCGCTCGGCCCGCAAGGATCGCGACCTTGAGCGCCGGCACAAGGCCGAGAAAGTCCGGCAGCAGCGCCAATCCAGCCGTGGTTTCGGCGCGCGTCGGCGCGCGGTTGGGATGACCGGGCGCATGGATCAGCCAGGGTACGACGTTCCACAAGACCGTTCGCTCGCGCGTTAGGGCGGCCGCCTCGCTCAGCCGCGCGATGTTGCGCGCGGTGCCGGTCGGATTGTCCCGCGAGACGATGCGGGGTATCGGACCACGTGGACCCGGCGTCTCCAACAGGAGCAGGATCGTGGCTTTGTCGCCGCCGTCATCAGGATCGACGTGCGGGACGATGCCGTGAGACGCGGCGATGCCGGCGCGGTAGGCTTCGAGTTCCGCGACATGCGGCGCGCCGAGCGAGGCGATCTTGTGGACCCAAAGCGCCGCGAGGCCCTCGCGCCGATCGACTCGGCTCACCGCGCGGCGATCGCCAGAAGGAACCCGGTGAGATCGGCCGTGACGAAGTCGATATGCGCGGGCACCTCCGCGCTGACGATCTCGAACGCCTCGCGCGGGTCGAGGGAACCCGGCGGCGGCACGACGAGGACCGTGATCATGCCGAGCGCCTTCGGCACCGCGAGGTTGCGCGGAATATCCTCGACCATCGCGGCGCGAGCCGGATCAACGCCGTGCAGCGCCAGAAGGCGACGGTAGGGCGCCGGATCGGGCTTCGGCACGAGATCGCTCGAGACGATATCGAAGACGTCGTCGAACAGCCCGTCGAGCCCGAGCGCCTCGGCCGTCTTGAGCGCGTGGTGACGCGAACCGTTGGTGAAGATCAGCTTGCGGCCGGGCAGCGCCTTGATGGCGGCGGCGAGCGCCGGGTTGGCGATCACCGAGGTGCGATCGATGTCGTGGACGAAGGCGAGAAACGTGGTGGGGTCGACCGCGTCGGCCTCCATCATGCCGCGCAACGTCGTGCCATACCGTTGGTAGTAGAACTTCTGTAGGGCGCGCGCGGAGATCCCGTCGATGCCGTAGAGCTCCATCATGAAGAGCGTGATGCGCTGGTCTATCTTCGGCCAAAGGTCGGAGCCGGCGGGATAGAGCGTGTTGTCGAGATCGAACACCCAGGTGTCGACTGTGGCGAAGGCCTCTGGCGCGAAGGACGTATGCTGGGCCAGGCTCACCGCGTAATCCAGCTCATCTGTCGATCCGGCTCATCGCGTGATCAGCGTGCCGGCGCCGCCGTCGGTCAAAAGCTCGACCAGCACCGAGTGCGGCTGCTTGCCATCGAGGATGACGACGCCCTCGACGCCCTGCTCGATCGCGTAGAGACAGGTCTGGACTTTGGGGATCATGCCGCCCGTCACGGTGCCGTCGGCGATCAACCCTCGGATGTCGTCGACGGAGAGCTGGTCGATCAGCTTCTTGTTTCGGTCGAGCACGCCCGGCACGTCGGTCAGGAACAACAGCCGCTTGGCACGCAGCGCGCCGGCGATAGCGCCAGCGAACGTGTCGGCGTTGACGTTGTAGGTCTCGCCGTCCTCGCCCATGGCGACCGGCGCGAGGACCGGGATCAGGTCGCGGCCCAGCACCTGGTCGAGCACCATCGTGTTGACGGTCGCGGGCTCGCCGACGAAGCCGAGGTCGACCTCCTCGTCGAGACCGGTCTCGTCGACGTGCATCGTGCCGCTGGCCTTGCGGGCGATGACCATGTTGCCGTCCTTGCCGCAGAGGCCGATGGCATGGCCGCCCTCGGCGTTGATCATGCCGACGATCTGCTTGTTGATCGCGCCGGCGAGGACCATCTCGACGATCTCGACGGTCGCCTTGTCGGTGATGCGCAGGCCGCCCGCGAACGACGACTTGATGCCGAGCTTGGCCAGCATCGCGCCGATCTGCGGGCCGCCGCCGTGCACGACGACGGGGTTGATGCCGCTCTGCTCCAAAAGCACGATGTCGCGCGCGAACTCGCGCGCCTTCGTCTCGTCGCCCATCGCGTGGCCGCCGTATTTCACCACGACGATCGCATCGTCGTAGCGCAGCATGTGCGGCAGCGCCTGCGTGAGGATCGCGGCCTGCTGGTGCGGGTCCGCCGGAACGTCGGTCATCGTTTCATCCGAGTGGTGTGCGCCTTGTAGCGGCTGGCGCGCGCGGGCTCAATGGCGCGCTCTGCCGTCAGCTCGGACTTCGCCTGGCGCGTGCGAATGACGTAAGGGGAGCGGTCGCGCCGCTGGCGCTTGCCGACAGGCGGGTCAGGTCAACGTCCGCCGCTAGGTCGAGCTTGGCAGGCGCAGCATTGCGTGTGAACAGTCGACACGTTCGCACGCTTGTCGATATCGCGCGAAGCCACAGGGGAGGTTCCGCGTGCCGACAGACAAGCCCACCGACTCGCGCCCCTATCTCGGCTGGGTTCTCGGCCTTCTCGTCGCCGTCTACACCTCCAACTTCATCGACCGCACCATCGTCTCGGTGCTGCAGCAGCCCATCAAGGACGAGTTGCGCCTGTCGGACGTCGAGCTTGGCTTGCTTGGCGGCTTCGCCTTCGCGATGTTCTACGCGATCCTCGGCGTGCCGATCGCCCGCCTCGCCGAGCGGCGCAGCCGCAAGACGATCATCACGATCGCGCTCGTGGTCTGGTCGGGGATGACGGCGCTCTGCGGCATCGCCCACGGCTACGCCGCGTTGTTCGTCTTTCGCGTGGGCGTTGGCGTCGGCGAGGCCGGCGCGAGCCCACCGTCGCAATCGCTGATCGCGGACCTTTACCCTCCCGAGCGCCGCGCCTCGGCCCTCTCGATCTACTCGCTCGGCATTCCGTTCGGCTCGCTGCTCGGCTCAATCATCGGCGGGATCGTTGGCCAGCATTACGGATGGCGCGTGGCTTTCATGGTGGTCGGCCTGCCCGGCCTCGTCCTCGCGGTACTCACCGGCCTGACCATCAAGGAGCCCGCGCGCGGCGTTTTCGACGGCGCCTCGGTCTCGGGCGAAACGCCGTCCTTCATGGCGGTGGTCCGTCATCTCGCCGCGCGGCGCTCCTTCCTGCACATCGCGGCCGGGGCGAGCCTCGCGGCTTTCGCCTCTTACGGGATCGGCGGCTTCTCGCCGGCCTATTTCATTCGGGCGTTCCACCTCAGCCTGGAGCAGGTCGGCATCCTGTTCGGCCTGCTCGGTGGCATTTCCGCCGCCGCCGGCACGCTCGCCGGGGGGCTGGTGACGGACCGGCTCGGCAAGCGCGACGCGCGCTGGTACGTGTTCGTGCCGGCGATCGGCCTCTCCGTCGGCGCGCCGCTGACGATGGCCGGCTATCTCGCGCCGACCTGGCCGCTCGCGGTCCTGATCCTGCTGCTGCCGCCGATCTTCCAGTATACGTTCCTCGGCCCGAGCTTCGGCCTCATGCACAACATGGTCGGGCCGCGCATGCGGGCGACCGCGACGGCGCTGCTCTACCTCTTCATCAATTTCGTCGGGCTCGGCTTTGGTCCCCTGTTCGTCGGTTGGCTCAGCGATCGTTACGCGGGCCTCGCCTTCTCCGGGGGAAGCTTCGGCGCGGCTTGCCCGGGTGGTCGGGCCCCGGCCGGTTCGGCCGTGGCCCTGGTGGCGCAATGCGAGAGCGCTTCGGCCTTGGGTCTGCGATGGGCCATCATCACAAGCGCCTTGGTCTTCTTCTGGGCGGCGTTGCACTACGTGCTGGCGGCGCGGCATCTGAAGCGGGACCTGGCGCTCTCGTCGACGACGCTTGAGATCGCCGCATGAGGTCCATATCGCCAGGAGCCGCAATCTCGCGCGACCGGCGGCCGCCCTGAACACGCCGCGCCCTCGCGCGCCGGCATGAGCGGAGTTGGACGCGAAACGACGACCGGACACTTTCTGTGTTCAACCGCTTCTGGTAAACCCGCGACTTGCTTCCCCGGCTGACAGCCTCGGGGCAAAGACCCGATCCGCTGAGGGGATCGCGTTGAAAGGAAAGATCCTCGATGAAAATGCTGACGGTCGCGTGCTGCCTCTCGTGGCCGGTGTTGCCGGTCTCAGCGGCCGAACCCGCGGCCTTCGTCGGTTATCTCGACTGCTCGGTGTCGGGACGATCGACTGTCGTCGCTTCGGCCTTCGACGCATTGAAGTGCCGATATAAAAGGGCCGACGGCGCGACGGAATATTACGAGGGCTATACGGGTTTCGAGAAGACAACATCAGTGGCGGCGGATCCTCATGACCTTTCATTCGAAATTCTTTCGAGTGACAGCTCTACTTCCGCAAGCCTTCAGGGTGAGTTCGATTATCACGTTGAGGCGGGAGAATACGGCGGCCAAGGATATCTCTCGGGCGGTAGTGGAGGCGAGATCATCCTCAAACCCGTGAACGATCGATCCATCGTCGCCTTCGCCGCGCTGAGTAAAGTAGCCGGCCTGTCGGGGCTGCACTTGAACTATGCCGGCGTCACCCACAAACACGTTCGATAGCGAAGACGGTCAATGAGAACTCTTGTCTCTTCTTTTCTTATAATCATAGCGGCGACCATGACGGCTTTGGCGGCCCCGAAGGTCAGTTCATCCACGGCGAGTGTCGGCGGTGCGAACGCGAGGCCTCCCGGCATGATCGTCACGCCTGGGAGGCGCCCGTCCGGAACCGCCAGCCTAGGGAGCGTTCCCTCAAGACGTCCAGCTTTCCGAGCGATCGGAAAGGCGCCGCCTGTCGTTCAGACGCGCGGGACGACTGCTCAAGCCTCTTTCCCGCGCAAGCGGAGATAGATCAGGGCTGCTGCGACAGCTTCGGCAGATACGGTGCCCCGACGGCGACAGGCTGCGTGTCGGCGCGATTCCACCATCCGCCGCCGAGCGCTTGGAAGAGCGCGGCGGTGTCCGAATAGCGTCCGGCTTCGGCCTGGACGCGCGTGATCGACGCCTGAAAGAACGTCTGCTGCGTATTGAGCAGGACGATGTTGCTGATCTGGCCGATCCTGATCTGCTTGGATGCTATGGCGAGACTCTTCTGAGCGGCGGCTTCCGCCGCCATGGCCGCTTTGACCGCGCGTGTATCCGTCTGAAGAGCTCTGAGCGCGTCGGCGACGTTCTGAAAGGCCGTGATGACGGTGCTGCGGTACTGAGCGTAGGCCTGATCGTACTCCGCCTCCGCCTGTTTCTGCTTGTGATAGAGCGTGCCGCCATCGAACAAGGTCTGCGCGGCATTGCCGGCAAGCGTGTAGAAAAGGGTAGGCGGCGAGAAAAGATTGCCGAGGTTCGACGGAACGGACCCGCCCTGGGCGGTGAGGCTGACGACTGGAAGCCGGTTGGCGACCGCGACACCGATCTGCGCGCTCGCCGACTGCAAGTTCGCCTCGGCGGCCTGAACATCGGGACGATGCGCGACGAGGGTCGAGGGAAGGCTGACCGGCAGTTCATGCGGCAAGCGCAGCCCGCTCAGCTCGAACGTCTCCGTCACCTCGTCTTCCGAGAACTGGCCGGACAGGGCGGTAAGCTGGTCACGTGTGATGCCGAGCTGCTTCTCGAGGGGCGGTATCGTCTGTTGCGCCTGCGCCAGAGCGGCTTCCTGCACGAGCACGTCGGCTTGCGCGACTGAACCGATCTCAAGCTGGCGGTGGAGAACGCCGAGCAGATCGGTCTCGATCCGGATGATCTTCTTGGTCGCTTCGATCTGCGCCCTTACCGATGCCTCCTGTAGCGCCGCGAGGACCACGTTGGAAGTCAACGTCAGGTAGGTGGCCTCGACCTGAAAACGCTGCATCTTCGCGAGCGCGTCGGCGGACTCGGTCGTGCGTCTGTAAAGGCCGAACACGTCCGGCGTGTAGCTGACCGAGAGCTGCGACGTGATCAGGCTGTAATATTGCGAGTTGTTGTTCAGGATCGGCGCAACGTCCGAGCCGGTGCGTCCTCCGACCGGATTGAAGCTCGCCGCGACCTGAGGAAGGAAAACGCCCCGCGTGGACGCGCTGTTCTCACGCGCGGCTTTCAGGGCCGCCTGCGCCGCCTGGACATCGGCGTTCTGCCGCAAGGCCCGCTCGACAAGGGCGTTGAGCGCACGCGAATGGAAGGTCGCCCACCATTGGCCGGGGATATCCGCGCCGTCGACGAAACGCTGCTTTGCGTCGCCGGTGCGCAAAGCGGCGGGCAGGAAGCCGGCCACCTCGGGCGTCGCGGGTGCCACGAAGTCCGGGCCGACGGCGCAGGCCGACAGCATGAGGAGCGACAGCCACGTCGCTCCTCGCAAAATTCTTGAGAATGTGCCCTTCGCCAAACTCGGCACGGATCGCGTTCTCACCTTCTGTTCGGTCCGCACGGCTGCTGTTGCCCCGCCACGATAGCATCCAACGGGCCTGGTTTGCTGTCTCATGCGTTTTCGACGGGGTCGCCCGCGCCATTTGACTGTTCGGCGCCAGGCGGTGTCGATCGTTCGCCGCGCCGCAAGAAAATGAACCGCAGCGCCGGCGCCACGAACAGCAACATGATGGGTCCGATCGTCATGCCGCCGACGACGACCGCGGCCAGCGGCCTTTGCACCTGGCTGCCGATGCCGTGCGATATAGCCGCTGGAAACAGGCCGACGCCGGCGGACAACACGGTCATCAACATGGGCCGCATCCGTTGTTCCGAACCGCTGAAGACGGCTTCCTCGATCGCCATGCCGCCGGCGCGAAGCTCGTGGTAGTAGGTGAGGTTCAAGATGCCGTCCATCACGGCGACGCCGAGCAGCGAGATGAAGCCGATGGCGGCGGAGACGCTGAAATCGAGCTGGAAGAAGTTCAGCGCGAGAATGCCGCCGCCCACCGAAAACGGGATGCCGGCCATCGCCAGCAGACTGTCGCGCAGGGAGTTGAACAACGCGTAGAGGAGAAGCAGGATCAGGATGAAGGTGATCGGCACGATGAATTCCAATCGAGCCTTGGCGTTCTCGAGATCCTCGAACTCGCCCGCCCAAACGATCCGATAGCCGGTCGGCAGCTTGATCGTCTTGGCGATGAGCGCCTGCGCCTCCGCGACGGTACTGCCGAGATCGCGCCCGCGAACACTGAACTTGATGGGGATGTAGCGCGCGCTGCGCTCCCGATAGATGTAGGAGGCACCCGTGTCGATCTTTATGGACGCGAGCTCGCTCAGGGGTATGTACGCGTTGGCGCCGTTGGCGTTCTGGTAGGCCACGGGAATGGAGCGGATCGCGTCGATGCTGTCTCTGAATCTCGGTGCGAGACGGACCGCCATCGCGAATTGTCTGTCACCTTCTAGAACGGTCGTCGCGTTGGTTCCGCCAAGCGCGGCCTGAACGACCGTCGTCACGTCGCCCGTGTTGAGGCCGTAGCGCGCGGTCATCTCGCGATTGATCTTGATGTTGAGGTTTGGCTGACCCTCCACCCTGAAGATGCCGAGATCGGCCACGCCCCTGACCTTCTCCATCTGCGTCTGGACCTGTGTGGCCAGCGTCTCGAGGGTGTCGAGATTAGGCCCGACGATCTTGACCGAGTTGGCTCCTTTGACGCCGGATAGTGATTCCTCGACGTTATCCTGGATGTACTGGGAGAAGTTGAAGTTGACGCCCGGGAGCTCGTCGGCGAACTCCTTCTGCAGCCGTTCGGTGAGGATGTCCTTCGTCAGGCCAGGCGTCCACTCGTCGAGCGGCTTCAGCGGCGCGAACAATTCCACGTTCGAGAACGGCGACGCGTCACTGCCGTTGTCCGGACGGCCGTGTTGCGACACCACGGTGATAATCTCCGGGTGACGCAAAAGGATCGCTCTCATCTTCCCCGTGGCCACGGTGCCGGAGTCGAGGGAAATCGTCGGCGGCATGGACGCGCGGATCCAATAGTTGCCTTCCTCGAGGGCGGGCAGGAACTCGCTGCCAAGTCGCGTCGCCATGAAGCCGCAAAATGCCAGGAACACCGCGCCCAGGATGATGGGAGCGGCGAGATGGTCGAGACCCCATCGCAAGAGCGGCGTGTAGACGGCGCGGATCCCGCGAACGATGATGGTCTCGACCTCCTCGATGTGCTTGGGGAGCATCAGAGACGCCAGAACGGGCGTTATCGTGAATGTCGCGAAGAGGGCGCCGGCCAAGGCGTAGGCGTAGGTCCGTGCCATGGGTCCGAAGATCTGACCCTCGACACCCTGCATCGTGAAGAGCGGAACGAAAGCCGTGACCGTGATGGTCGCGGTGAAGAAGATCGCTTTGTCGACCTGTAGCGCGCTGATGAGGACCAGCCGAAGGCGTGTCGACCACTTGTCGGTCTTACCCTCGCCGGCCGAGATCGTCGGATCGGCCCCCCAGAGCCCTCCCGCCATGTTGCGTAGCGCCAGGTCTTGTTGCTCCTGCGACGACTGAAAAATCCGGAATATGTTCTCGACCAGAATAACCGCCGAATCGACGATGATTCCAAAGTCGACCGCACCCAGCGACAAGAGGTTCGCGTCCTCGCCGCGCAGCACCAGTATGATGATCGCGAAGAACAGCGCGAAGGGAATGTTGGCGCTGACGATGAGGGCGCTGCGCAGATCGCCCAGGAAGATCCACTGTATGAAGAAGACGAGAAGGCAGCCGAACACGAGGTTGTGCAGAACGGTGTGAGTGGTGACCCCCACGAGGGAACTGCGATCATAGTAGGGGACGACCTTGACGCCCGGCGGCAAGGTCCCGTCCGTGTTGATCTTCTCGACTTCGGCCTTGACGCGCGGAAGCACGCTGTTGGTGTGCTCGGTCCGATTCATGACGACGATCGCCGCCGCGATATCGTCGTCACGGTCCCGGCCGGCGATGCCGAGCCTGGGAACGTAGCCGACCGACACCTTGGCCACGTCACCGATCTTCACGGGGATGCCGTTGGCTTGGCTCAAAACGACATTCTCGATGTCGCGGACCTTGTAGCCCTGGGTGATATCGTCGGCCCCGCCGTCGTCGACCAAGCCTATGCCGCGGATGTTGACGGATTGCTGGCCAATCGTGATCTCACGGCCGCCGACGTTGATGTTGGCATTGCCGAGGGCGGTGATCATCTGCGGGATGGTGGCGTTGTAGGCCTGCAGTTTCACCAGGTCGGCGTCGACGTTGAACTGCTTGGTCGTGCCGCCCCAGCTGTTGATCTGCGCGACGCCCGGCACCGTCAGCAAGCGCCGCGTCACCACCCAGTCCTGGATGGTTCGAAGGTTGGTCAAACCGAAATGGGGCGGCCCGACGACCTGGTAGCGGTAGATCTCGCCGACCAGGCTGGATTGCTGGATCTGCGCGACCTGATTGCCGGGCAAATTGACGTTCTGCTGCAGGTTGATCGCCGCCTGCGTGTAAGACGGGAAGTAGTCGTAGCCGTATTTGAAGGTCACGCGTACGAACGAGAGCCCGTAGAACGAGGTCGACCTGATGGTATCGACGCCGGGCGTCGAGTACAGGCCCACCTCCATCGGGATGGTATAGTACTTCTCCATCTCCTCTGCCGACAGGCCGGCGGCCTGCGCGGTGATCTCGAGGATGACGGGAGCCGGATTGGGATAGGCTTCGATGTTGAGTTTCAAGTAAGCCGCGAGCCCGGCGGCGCAGAACGCCAACAGGCCCATCACGACGATGGCCCTGCGGGTCAAGCCGAAGGCGACAAGAGCTTTGATCAAGATGCTTTCCGGCGTACTGGGATATCTGTTGCGGGACCAACCGCTGCCGCATCAGTCGGATGGCGGCGCGTTGAGGATGTTGCTGAGGAACACCGCTCCGTCGACGGCGACTGTTTCGCCGGCTTGCAACCCCTCGACGACCTGGTCGAAGCCGTTTTGCTGCAATCCGAGCTTGACGATGCGTTGCATGAAGTGGCGATTGTCTCGCGTGACCCAAACCGTCATCGTCCCGTCGCCTTCCCGAACGACGCCGCTCACGGGCATCGCGACGTTCTCGAGGGGTCGACCCGTCTTGATGACGAAGCTCGCGAACATGCCAGGTCTCAGCACATTGTCCGGATCGGCGATCTCGGAGCGCACCATGATCCGGCGTGTCGCCGGATCGATCGTTTCGCCGATCGCCGTCAGACGCCCCTTGAAGGTCTGACCGGGTATCGCCAGAACCTGTCCCTCGATATCCTGACCGACGCGAAAGACGAGACTGTCGTCTTCGGCGAAACTGGCGACCATCCACTTCGTCGCGATGTTTGCGACAGAGACCGGCGCCGGTACGCTTCCTGGCTGAACGAAGAGACCGGGTGCGGCGTTTCGGGCCGTCACCAAGCCTTCGGCGGGACTCTTGATGACCATCGTCGAATCCACCCGGCGGTTGTCGACGATGGCATCGATGTCCGCGTCGCTCTTGCCGAAGATGTGAAGGACGTCTCGGGCGGTCTTGAGATTGCCCTCCGCGGTTTGTTGATCGGATATCGCCTGATCAAGATCCTTCTGTGCGCCGCCCCCGGCGGGTACGAGGCGTCGCGCCCGGCTCAATGCCCGCGTTGTGAGGTCATTGAGACCGGCGGTCTGGATGAGCGTCGATTCCGCCTGGAGAAGGTCCGGGCTGTCGATCGTGTAGAGAGGCTGGCCGATCTTCACCTTGTCGTCGATCTGAACGAAAACGGAGATGATCCGGCCTTGGTAGGGCGTAAACACCTGGACCAGCGCATCCTGATTGAAGTCGACGCTGCCGATAGCGCTTTTCTCGCTCTGGAACATAAGACGAGACGCGGTCCCGATCTTGATCATGCCGAGCTGCTTGCTGGACAGTTCGACCGTGGGGACGGCTTTGTTGCGATCCGGCTGAACCCCGGCCGGGTTCGCGAGCGTGGGGTCGGAGGCCGTACCGACGGTCGGCTCGGCCAGCGCGGAACGCGTGAACTCAAGATCGACCAATCGACACAGCGGGCCGGTCGCGATCGCTCCCGCGAACGCCGACACGATGAGTGCTTGCTTCGCCGACAAGGCTGGACGTTTCATCTCAATCATACCTGTTCACGCTGATCTCCCGGTCTCCTCTTGCGGCGCCGGGTCCGAGCTCACGTATGTCATTTCAAAGGAAGCGGCATGCCGCAACAATCGCGACGTCATCGAAGCGCCCGGCCGCGATTTGGCTGAACGCTGTGACACCCGCGCGACCAAGCTTCGGCACCAGCGTCGCAGGGAAGCGCGCCACCTCGACGACAGCGGCAAGGCCAGCTGTCGTTTGTGTCACGCGTTTCACGCCAAAGCTTCACGCGGGGCATGGGGTCCCGCGCTAGAAGTGGAAGATGATGTCGCCGGATGCCACCGTGAGGTGGTGCTTGGTCCCGTTGTCGAAGGCGGGCTGCTGATACGATTGATAGAAGGCGACTTCCGGCCGAAGCTCGATCGATGGGGACAACCAGTGCTGATAGGCGATGGTCTCCTCTGTATACTTCGTCGCGTACCCCGTCCTTTGGCCCTCCGCGTCGTCATAGAATTCCGCGCGCGCCGTGAGGTTGTCCAGAGGCGTGACCTCGTAGTTGAGGTAGGCCAAAGCGCCGAAGGCTCGAGCGACGCACTTCAATTCGCCGAAGGGGCAGTGCGCCTCGAGCGGCGGATTCGCGTCGTAGGCGAAGGCCGTTCCACCGTAGCCGGTCGAGACGTCCGGCACGTTGTTCTCGTACTCGTAATAGCTTTCGAAGGATAGATGCAGTCTATCTGTAAACTTATGGTAATAGGTGAAGCCGTACCATTGCAGATTGTTATAGCCCCAATTGCCGTTGTTGATGGAGTTGAAGCACGGCGCGATTTGGTCGGCACCGCTGCTGGTTTGGAGCTGCACACAAACCGTCGCGCTGGGCTGCGTGCCGGGGTCGCGCTGGCCGCTGTAGCCTGGCCCGCCAGTCGTTGGATCGATCAGATTGATATGCTTGGCGTTCCACGGCACGGTCTCGGTGCCGGCACTGAGGGCGACCTGCACTTGAAGGTTGCGATTGACCTTCACGGTCGTCACGGCGCCCGTGTTCGTGTAATTGTCGAACGTGTACAGCAGAGAGTGGGTATAGGTATAGTTGTTCGGTGCTAGCTGCGCCTCGATATCCGGCAGCGAAATGTAACGACCAACACGGATGACCACGCCTTCCGCGAAATACGGGAGGTAGACCTCGCCATAGACCATCGGCATGTCGTAGCCCGCGAAATGGTTATGGATCACGTACTGGTTGCTGAAGATGCCGAGGGCGGTCGTATAGCGATAGTTCTCGCCGTAGATACCGCTGATGCGGAAGCCATAGTCGACATGATCCTGCTGCACCGTATCAGGCAGCCGCTCGACATAGAGTACGGCCTGGTCGAGCTGAGCGATGTTGGGCGTGTAGTCGTAGGCCGCCGGGTTGTTGCCGGCATAGCCCGTCTTGGCGGTGCTGACGTTGGCGCTCACATCGACCCAGCCGTAGATCTGGATATGATTGTCCTGCAGGAACTTGCCCGCCGCACTCGTCGAGGGCAGCAGCGCCGATTGCAATGGCGTGTCCACGGAATTCGGCAGTGTCCCGCCGATGGTGCTGACGCCGCCGACCGGCCAGTCGGCGAACGGGTAAGGCGGCGAGGTTTCCGGCGCCGGAGCCATCACGCTTTCGGGGCGACGGCTCGGAGGCGCGTTGGGATCGCTCACGGGCGTCGCCTTGCCGAACTCGTCAGCGTAATTGTGATAGAGCCGGCTGAAGAAATCGCCGACGATGTTTTGCGGCAGCGGCGGCGCGTTGATGAAAAGCGGAGGCGGCGCATCAGCGGCCTTTGCGGACAAAGCGCCTGACAATAACGCGACACTTGCGGCTGCCCCACAAAGCACGACGTTCTTCATCGAAGATCCCCTCATTCTTCTTACAGGTTGAGAATTGGCATCTCCGAAATCCGCTATCCGTATGAATCCGGTATGAGTCTTCGGATCCACCTGGGATATGGCAAAAAGGACACTGACGAGGCGCCGATCAGATTTCGCCTTCGTACATGCGTGAAGTCGATCGGAAAGCGAACTCATCGACCGGAGCGGTCCCAATCGGACGTACGGAGGCGATAGCGACTTTCGCCGCGGTCGCGGTTTGTCCGCAGCAAGCCGACCCCTTCCAGATCGGGAAGTCGAGCTTCAGGACCATGAGATCCGGATCGCCGGCCAGCGGCTGCAGCCCTTGCTCGCTTGAGGCATCGAGAACCTCGTAGCCGTCCCTTGCAAAGCCGACGCGAAGTAGTCTCCCGATGGGAGCCTCGTTGTCGACCACGAGCATGCGGACGGCCAGGGGATCGAGCCGCTTCGGCCTCGCCGCCTCGATCACGTTCACTCGCGTGCGCGCGAGCGGTCGTTGATACCCAAATCAGTGCGACGCACAACGACCCTGCCGCACGATCGACGAATCGCTTTGGCATGCCTTGTGGCTTGCACCGAACACTTTCCGCGCGTCGCAAACAGCCATGGCCCTGTTTGGATTGACAGTTTCGAAATCCTGCAACTTGGCGAGCCACTGCCCATTAGCGGTAGGCGAGAAGGAGCAACGAGATGTCAACGAGACGGCTTTTGTTCAGTGTTTTAATATTGGGGCTCACCTGCGGGCTGCCGGCCTATGCCCAGATGGCGCCCAAAAGTACGGGCAAGGCGGCCGCTACACCGCCTGTAGCAGGCGAGAGCAACGGCGCGGCGTCCAAGACAACCGAGCAGTCTGGCGAGCTGGAAACGGTGCCGCTCAATCGCGGCAGTGGCGCCGGCATGAGCAAGCCCGATGCCGAAGAGAGTACACCGTCATCGAAAGGCGGCAAGTAGCACGAGCCAAGCGGGGAGGCGGTGTGACGCGAATGCGGCCTTCGCATAATATAAATCTGTCATGCGTTCGCGAGGATCCTTGGCGCGAACTCAGTCTGCAATTCGACCATCATCGGCAAAGGTGTCGACCCGCCGCACAGCGTATATTTCCCAGGACGGTCGAAGACGCGGCAGAACGACGATGCGGCCGTGCGTCAGAGCGCGAAGTGCAGGCGGGCTGAACCGATCGACACCGGGCCGCGGGCCGTGTTGAAGGCGGGGTTGGCGACGAACTGGTAATCGAACGTGAGCGCCGCGGTTTCGTTAAAACCGATCGTGTAGTAGGCCTCGACGATGTTTTCCGGCGCGTAGCTCAAGGCGCCGTCGCCGACGTTGACGCCGAGCCCGCCGATGCTCAGGTACTTCTGGTAATTGCCGGAAAGACCGTTGACGGCGTCGGCCAAGCCGATCTTGTCCAAAGGACGTCCCCATGACGTTCCCTTCAGCACGGCGCCGACAGAGAAGCTCGAGTCGATATCGGTATAAAGGATTTCCGATTGCCCGTTCCACCAGGCGATACGGGAGAATAGGCCGAGATCCTTGGTCACGGCGAGTTCGCCATTGCCGACGAAGCCGTACTGGGATCGCGTTTCGCGCGTCGCCGCGAGGTTTGGCGTCCCACCATCAGTCAGCGGATTGATGAGGCCGGGATTGTTGAGCGTGGCGGAGAAGCTGCCGGCATTGAACTGGTTCTCGAAGGCGAGGACGCGGATGATACCGTCCATTCCAAACAGCGTATAATTGTGCTGGGCCTCGACAATGGACTGGCCGCGCCGACCGATCCTGGTATCGAAGTTCTCGCCGTTCGACACGTCGGGTACCAGGAAGTAGCCTGCGCGCACCGCCCAGTCCTTCTGGTTCAGTTCGAGCACCGTCCCGTACGTATAGCCTTGCTGATCGGCGGAATAATCGAAAGCGCCGGCGTCGACAAGCGCCCAGTTCATGAAGCTCGTGCGGCCATCATGCGAGTAGGTGTTGTTGTCGAAGAAATCACCGACCGCGACCTTGCCGAACGAGACGGTCAGGCGGGACACGTCGACCTTTTCGGCGACCTGATTGGGACCGTCCTCGACGTCCTCCTGCTCGCCGCCAAGACCGAAGATATGGCGAACGAACAGGCGCGCCGTGTTGTAATGGGGGAAGTCGTACCCGGCTTTCTGGGCTTCGATGTTCGAGAAGCCGGCAAGGCCGTGCGTGTTGGACAGACCGAAGCCTTGGAACGGCTCGGGATTGTAATAGAATTCCGTGCCTTCGTAGGGATCCTTGAAGCCGAAGAACCCCGTCACGCTGAAGGTGTCGCGCGCCTGGAAGCCGTTTCCAAGGCTGTTTGGTCCCGAATAGGCGGCGGGGAAGGGCGCGTTGGCCTGTGCGATGATGGTCGTCTGCGCGTGAATGCTCGTCAGGTCGCGGACGGATGGCGGAAGGAGCCCGCCCGTGGTTCCAGGTACGA
The DNA here is from genome assembly GCA_965198495.1 of Beijerinckiaceae bacterium. GTDB lineage: Bacteria > Pseudomonadota > Alphaproteobacteria > Rhizobiales > Beijerinckiaceae > RH-AL1. The sequence goes on from CBDAPL010000001.1 coordinate 536,626, forward strand.
CGGGATTGTCGTTGAAATGGTAGTTCAACCCGAGCTTTACGGTCTGGAACCTGAGATCGGACGTGTAGTTCTCGCCCGCTCCCGGAAGGTAGGTGTTGGCGCGCGCGAAGTCGAAGAAGGCGTACTCCAGCTTGGCGCTCAAATTGGCGGTCAACACGACCTCGACCCCGGCGCCGGCCATGAAGCCCGGCCGCCAGAAGTAGACGTTGTCGTCGACGCCACCGCTCGCGAAATCGGTGGTGTTCAATCGATCGCGATCATAGGCGAACCCGCCGGTGCCGTAGACGAGAACATCGCCGAAGGCGTAACCGACGCGACCACCAAGCGAGCCGTAGATCTGGACATTGTCGTTGATGACCGAGGGCCCGAGCGCGGCGATGTTCTGCTGCAGGTTGCTCCGCAGGATGGCCGGAAAGGAGAAGTCGGCCTCGACGCCGAGCAGGAGACCGGAGGCGGTCACGTGATTGTAGCCAGCCTGGAAACCGCCCTGGCCGGGACCGAACTGGTGCGCCATGTCGACGTGTTCCTCGGCGATCTCGCTCGTGCGTCCCGCCGACGGCACGCCCGATAGATCGGTGGAGAAAGCGGAGCTGCCGGCGAAAAGGGCGCCGACATTTCCGCCGGCGTAAAAACCCTCGAACGGATTTGGGGCGATCGGCACAGGCCTGGGATAAGCCAGATCCGCCGCCTGCACAGGAGCGCAAGGTATAATCAAAGCATAGAGAGCGACAGGAAGCACGATCCTGGCTGCTCGCGTCCGCGTCGACTGTATCTTCTCGTCTCTCATAACGCACCCTATGCGAAGCGCCTTCTCGGATAGAGAATTGCTCGGATAAGACACTCTATTTATGAGTTTGGCGGCTTGTCGACGGGGACTAAGCCACTTTGTAACAATACTAAATTGTAGGCCGGTGCAAGTGATGGAATGGTTCTCAGCTTCGTGCGGTGGCCTTGGCTTTGGTTTTCACTATTCTAGGAGGAGCCGACCGGACGGACCGCCGGCACCGCACTGCACGGCATTCAAAGCGCCGGCGAAGGAAGTTGAAACAATCCTCACGCCGAGTGCCGATCCGTGAAGCCGCTTTAATACACATCGCGCGAGAAGCGAGGAAGGCGGGATCGAGGCTTGTGCCGCCCTTCTTCCCAGATCGCGAAGTGCTGTATCGAAAATGCATCGCCCAGAGCGCAAATCGCTGACAAGTCTCGGATTCGGCGACCGGTGCGAACGCACGCGCGGCTTGTCACTCGTGATTCATCGCGTGCTTACGGGGGATCGACGACATAATAGTCGGCGTGCGCCGCGTTCGGCTTGGCTCGACCCGATCGCCGGCACGACTCCCTTCCATAAGTGGGCGACCGTGCCGGAAGGATGCTTGCAAGGGTTGGGGTCGGCGTAATCGTCTTTGGCGAGGCCCGGACGCACCTTGAGCACGGTGACCATGCCGCCCATCTCAAGCGAGCCGAACTGGCCCTCGCCGCCCATCATCGGCCGCGCGTTCTCGGCCAGTCGCATCGCCATCCCGCCCATGCCGCCGCCCTGTCGGACGGTGGGCATGATGGGCTTCTTCGTCGTCCACGCCCGTCGAACCCATCACATATAGCCCGGCGCCACCTTGCTGAAGGCTTTAGAGGCCTGCTTCATGATAGGGCTCTCTTGTCGTGACGATAGCCACGCCATCCTCGTGGGATTGGCGATTATGCCCACGGGGAGGGGCAAGCGCGCGGGCTTGGACGAAGCTGGTGGCGGACTCGGGGCCCGCGACCGTCGATACCAAAGCGTGATCGTCAGCAGATAGCAGCAAGACCGCACCCCGTTCGATCGAGTTCCAGCGTCGCGGGGGAGGCAACCAATCGGCAAGGATCAAGGCGGTGCGCTGGAGACCTTGGCCTGTGACGCTCGAAGGCTTCGCTTCGTCCGGCAGGCGCCCGAACACACCCGAGATTCATATGGACCCTTCGTGGACGCGACGCCTACGAGGGGATAGCCCGCGCGTTGAAAAGCGAGTGTCGAGAATGGTCAACCTCACGAACGCGCTGGTGGCCTCGATCATTCTCGTTGGCCCCGCGGCCGCATCGCAGACCACGGTCACCGATATTGTCCGGGACAAGGATTGTTCGGCCACATACCATTTCGCGATCATCGTGGATCAGGGCGAAAGCCCGCACTCGTCCTAACCTGCTGGAGCGGCGGAAGCGTCGAAGCGGGCGTTGATCCGTATATTGCGACCCCGCCTTCTTTGCCGAGACGAAATAGTCGCGGCTCCTTCCGTTGACGTACAAGAGAGGAATAAATCGATGGCTTTCCTGAAAACTCCTCTATGCGTCGCCGCCGTTATCGTCCTATCGGCGCCGCTTTGCGCCTGGGCGGGCGGGGGCGATCAGACAGGTGGCGTTGGCCCCTCCGGCAGCAAAGAAAAGGCGGGTTCGCAAACTCTCGGCGCCGGCTCCAATGCATCGACCGGCAGCACGAAGACGAAGACGCCCCACGGCGAGGGAGCCTCGATGGTTCGTCCCGATGCGACGGGTTCCCAGACCTTGCCCGCCCGGTAGTCGTACGAGATACGCTCCTACGTTCCAGCGGAGGCTTGTCTCAGCGGGCCGGAGCGCAGGTAACAGGCATCGAACCGCTTCCGCTGGGACCTCTGCTCAAGCTCCACGTTGGTGCAGGAGCAGTGCGATCGCCGCACGAAGGAGCGCGATCCCTTCGCCGGTCTCCGACGACGTGAAGATCACCTCGGGAAAGGCCGCGACGCGCTTGCGCAGCACGCCAAGCGTTTGCTCCACCATCGCGCCTTGCGCGGAGATCTTGACCTCGTCCTGCTTGGTCAACACGACCTGGTAGGACATCGCCGCCTTGTCGAGAATGTCGAACATCTCGAGGTCGACCGGCTTCAGGCCATGGCGTCCATCGATCAGCACGAACACGCGGGCGAGCGGCGCCCTCCCGCGCAGGAAGTCATGCATCATGCTGGTCCAGCCGGCGATCTTATCCTTGGAGGCGAGCGCGTAGCCGTAACCCGGCATGTCGACGAGCCTTAGGCGAGCGTGTTCCGGATGCTCGCCGAGCGCGAAGAAGTTCAGCTGTTGCGTCCGGCCCGGCGTGTTCGAGGTGCGCGCCAGCGTCTTGCGGTTGGTGAGCGCGTTCAGCAACGACGACTTGCCGACGTTGGAGCGGCCGGCGAAGGCGATCTCGGCGGGACCGGACGGCGGAAGATTGTCCGCCTTGGCCGCCGCCCAGATGAACTGGCAGTCGGCGGCGAAGAGCAGGCGTCCGGCCTCGACGAAATCGGGCGCCTCGACCGAGGTCATGCGCGACTATTCACCCGGCGCCACGCTCTTCCCTTCGGCCTCCGCTTCAAGGTTCTTGAGGTCACGCTTGCTGATCGCCAGGGCCGTCGCCTTGTCGGTCGTCGGCCTGGTGCGGAACATGCCGGTGAGATTGTCGAAAAGTTCGAGCTTCACGCCAGCGCGCTTCATGATCACGGACTGCTGGATGACCGTCAACGTGTTGTTGATCGTCCAGTAGACAACAAGGCCCGAAGGAAAGGTGCCGAGCATGAAGGTGAAGATGACCGGCATCCAAGCGAACATCGTCTTCTGCACCGGGTCGGTCGGCTCGGGATTCATCTTCATTTGCAGGAACATCGTGAAACCCATGACCAGCGGCAGGATGCCGATCGCCAGGAAGTGGCCGACGAGCGGCACCGTCGTCGGGTTGAAGGGGATCAGTCCGAAAAGATTGAAGATGTTGGTCGGATCGGGCTGGGAGAGATCGTGGATCCACAGCACGAACGGCGCCTGCCGCATCTCGATTGTGACGAAGAGCACCTTGTAGAGCGCGAAGAAGACCGGGATCTGTATGACCATCGGCAGACAGCCCGCGACGGGATTGATCTTTTCCCGTTTGTAGATCGCCATCATCTCCGACTGCTGCTTCATCTTGTCGTCGGGATACTTCTCCTTCAGCGCGGCGAGTTGCGGCTGCGCGGCCTTCATCTTCGCCATCGACATGTAGGAGCGGTTGGCAAGCGGAAAGAACACCAGCTTGACGAGGAAGGTCACGCAGATGATCGCCACGCCGAAATTGCCGACGATCTTGTAGATGCCGTCGATCAGGAAGAACATCGGCTTGGTCGCGAAGTAGAACCAGCCCCAGTCGATCATGAGGTCGAACTTCTCGATGCCGAGGTTCGCCTTATACTGGTCGAGCAGGGTGACGACCTTGGCGCCCGCGAAGAGGCGCGACGTCGACGTCGCGGTCGCCCCGGCCGCAATCGTTATGGGCTCGTCGAGGGCGGCGGTCTGATAGGTCTTCTCGCCCGTCCCGATGGCCGAGAAGGTCGCGTCGAAATTCTTGCTCTGGTCCGGCACGATCGCCGTGGCCCAGTATTTGTCGGTGAAGCCGGCCCAACCGCCCCGGCCCTTCAGCGCCAACGTCGCATTGGGCTCCTTCTCGATCGAGGAATAGGTCGGTTCCTTTACGCCGGAGTTGCCGACCACCCCGACGTAGCCTTCGTGCAGGACCGAATAACCCGACGTCTTCGGCAGGCCCTGGCGGACGATGAGTGAATACGGCGAGAGCGTCACCGGCGCCGCGCCGCTGTTGGCGACGCTGCTTGTCGTGGTGAACATGTAGTTCTTGTCGACAGCGACCTTCCGCGTGAAGACGAGCCCTTTTCCGTTGTCCCAGGTCAGCGTCACGGGCGTCGCGGGCGTCAGCTTCTGACCGTCGGCTTTCCACAGCGTGTCCGGGCCGGGTAAAGCCAGCCCGGCACCTGGCGCCGCCACGAAGCCTGACTCCGCGTAGTACGCGCCTTCCGCGCCGGTGGGCGAGAGAAGAACGATATTCGGCGAGTTCTTGTCGGGCGTCTCGCGGTAATCCTTCAGCGCGAGATCATCAAGCTTCCCGCCCTTCAAGGCGATCGAGCCCTCCACAGCCGGCGTCTCGATGTCGATGCGCGGGCTATCGGCGAGAACGGCCTTGCGGTCACGCCGGAGCGCCGGCGTCTCGGGAAGCACACCACCCTGGGGCGGCGCGTTGATCGTCTGGGGCGGCAGCGCGCTAGGGGCACCCGGCGCACCTGGCGCGTTCAACTGAGAGGGATTGGCGACCTGTGTCTGGACCTGGCGCGTCTTGTCCAGCTGCGGCTTGGCGTAGAAGTAGTTCCAGCCGATCACGACCAGGATCGAGAGGGCGAGCGCCAGGTAATAGTTCTTGGTATCCGGTTTCATGGCTTCAGCCTGGTCCTCTGCGGCCTGTCCGCGCCGGAGCGTCGCGAGCCGCGCGTCTCGCCGTGAATGGTGCCGACCGCGCGCGACAGTTCTAGCGCAAGTTCGCCAAAGGCGACATGGATCGCGTCGATACGGCCGACGATCACGTAGTCATGGCCGACCTTGAAAGGAAGATCCGGCGCGAGCCGCACCGCTTCGCGAAGACGCCGACGTGCGCGGTTGCGAACGACGGCGTTGCCGACCTTGCGGGTCAGCGTAAAGCCGACCCTGACCGTGGACCCCTCTGTGGCATTCGCCTGCAGGCTCAGCGCCTTGCCGTGCCAGCGCTTACCCTTGCCGGCACGAACGAAATCCGCGCGACGCTTGAGACGCTCAACGTCGGTCCTGGGTCGAGTGCCCTCTCTGCCCGGGTCCCGCATCGCGCAACCCTTCCCTTGCGCCGACGGCGCGGTCACACGATCGGCCGGTGCCGCCGTCAGGCGGAGAGCCGCTTGCGACCCCTGGCGCGCCGCGCCGCGATGACCTTGCGACCGCCGACCGTCTCCATCCGGGCACGGAACCCGTGGCGGCGCTTGCGCACGATCTTCGAGGGCTGGTACGTCCGTTTCACGTCAAGTCTCCATCTCGACCGATGCGGCATGCGCCGTCCGAGGGACGCGTCGAGGGCCGATATCGCTGGCTGTTCAGAAAGCGGCCAGGCCGAGAGTATCGCACCGGCGGCCGCTGATCTGGCCGGTGTATAGGGGCAAGCCGTCGCTGAAGTCAATTTCCGTGAGCGGACTCGATTTCGTGTCAGCGGAGTCGATCGTGTAGCAAAGCCAACCCGGTTCCGTGGCGGTGAGGATCGAGGCGGCGCGCGTCAACGCAGGTCGCATTGACGGCGCCGAGCGGCTGACCTAACCATCCAGCAGCCGACGGGGGCACCGTCGGCCCGAGGTCGTGACCTTCCATGCTGCGGTTCCTGCTTCGGTTCGTCGGCGTCGTGGCCCTCGCCGCCGCGTTCGCGGCGCTCATCGTCGATGGCACGCGATCGGTGGCGGCGGGAGCGCCAGCCATATATCCGCTGGGCCGGACCGTCTCCACGCTGTTTCCCGCCGATTTCCTCAAGGCTCAAGCCGTGATACAGGCGCACGCCCCGATGTTGTGGGATCCGATCCTCGTGTCGGTTCTGCTGTTGCCGGCTTGGGTCGTCCTCGGCCTCATGGGCCTCGTCCTCCTGGCGCTCGCCCGGCCGCCCACGCCGAAGATCGGCTACAGCCGTCGCTGAGGCTTAGCGCTCGCCGAACTGCTGGCCCGGTGCCGCCGCGACCGCGCGGCAGGGCTCGGGCATGAAGGCCATCGTCAGAGGCGGGCGGGGGAACGGCGGCTTGGGCGACGGCTTCGGGTGCAGGATGGACTCGGAGAACCAGCGCTGCAGCGTCGCGTCGCAGCCATCGTTGCCAGGCACCTCGGCCTGGTGCTCGCAATAGGGTTCGCTAGCCGGGCAGGCGAGCCGGACATGGAAATGGTAGTCGTGCCCGTACATCGGCCGAACCTTGTCGAGCCAGGCGCGGTCGCCGCGCGCCTCGCGGCAGATCGCCCGCTTGATCGCCGGATTGACGAAGATGCGCTCGACCTCGGGGTCGACGGCGGCCGCCTTGATCACGTCCAGCGTATCGCGGGTAAACAGGCGCGGATCGACGTCCTTGCGGTCCTCCCGCACCACCATCACCGAGTCCATGAACTCGCGCTCCTCCCGCGACAGGCGCCGCTGCGGCATCGGCCTTAGCCAGACGTCGACGTCGAGCCCGATCTGGTGCGAGGCGTGACCTCCCAGCATCGGGCCGCCGCGCGGCTGCGCCATGTCGCCGATCAGGATGCCCGGCCAGTTGGTGTCGCTCCTGACGCGGGCGGCGAGCCGCTCGACGAAGGAGAGCAGAGCCGGATGGCCCCAGAACCGGTTGCGGGAGGGCCGCATGACCTGCCAGTCCGCGCCGTCCTGCGGCAAAGGCCGCGCGCCGGCGATGCATCCTTTGGAGTAGAAGCCGTAGACGCGCGGCGCGGTGGCCGATGGCTCCGTCTCGCGGCCGAACACCTGCTTTGCCGCGAGATGCGGGTCGCCCGGATCGGCGAGCGGCGCAAGATCGCGAGGCTCGGTCGTGCCACGATCCTGCGCCCGCGCCGCGCCGGTAACGAGGACGAGACTAGAAGCAAGAAGAAGACAACGCAGCATCCGACATGGCTCCCTTGCCCGCAATCTGTAGGCCTTGGCGGTTAACGCGGCTTTAGAAGGCCGCCGGCTCTTCCTCTTTCGTCCAGCTCTTGCCGGTCTCGCGCGGGTAATCCGGGCGGCGCTCGAACATCGCGCGGGCGAGCGACAGCAGCGGCGAGGCGAGGCGGTTCACGTCCTCGGCGCGCGAGACGATCTTGCCGCCGCGCGTCAGCTCCTTGTCGAGCAGCGCCATCGTCGCGGCGAGGCCAGGGTCGTCATCGCGAAACCAGCTGCGCAGCACCCGCGTCCAGACGATGACCAGTCCCTGCAGCTTGACCGCGCCGACCGCTCCCTCCGACTCGACGCCGGCGGCCTCCAGCATAAAGCGCATGGAGTTGAGTTCGAGCCGATTGAGCGCCGCCGCCGCCATGGGCGCGCGACCGACCCATTCGAAAATCCCTTCGAGTCCGAGCTTGTAGGGACCGAGCGCGTCGAGCCGGCGCATCATGACGTCGAACAGCCGCTCCTTGGCCGGCTCGCCCATCAGGTCGTCGGTCGTCCCTTCCAGCACGACGCGATCGATCTTGCGTGAAAAGGCCGCCAGCACGGCGCCTTTCGATGGGAAGGCGTCGCGAAAATCGGCCAGCGAAACGTTCGCGCGAACGGTGATATCGGTGATCGTGATGTCGTCCCAGCTGCGCTCCCCGGCGAGCTCCATCAGCGCCTCGATGATGGCATCCTTGGGCGCCAGCTTCGCCCGCGGCTTAAGGTCGGGCACCGGCGTCGCGTCGTGGGACGACCCGTCATGCGACGGCTCATCGTGTTCCTGCGCCATGATCTTTTTCCTCCGGCAGCGTGCGACCGCCTCTTTACCCGCAAGACGGCGTGGTTCCAAGCGCATCGAAGGCGCACCTCCGTCATCGGGCAAGAAACGGATCGCCGCGATCCCAGCAGCGCGATCAAGCGGCTTGCAATCGCGCCGAAGTGGCCGTCGTTTGCATTCGCAGCTTCGGACTCTCTATCTAGCAGGCCATGACATCGGGTAGCGCGCATGGCAGACGATACCTATGACATTCTCGTAATCGGCGGCGGCATCAACGGCACCGGCATCGCCCGTGACGCCGCCGGGCGCGGCCTGCGCGTCCTGCTCTGCGAGAAGGGTGACCTCGCCGAGGCGACCTCATCGTGCTCGACCAAGCTGATCCACGGCGGTTTGCGCTACCTGGAATATTACGAGTTCCGCCTCGTGCGTGAGGCGCTGTTGGAGCGGGAGCGGCTGCTGCGCATCGCGCCGCACATCATCTGGCCGCTCCGATTTGTACTTCCCTACACGGAGGGTCTCCGGCCACGATGGCTTCTGCGCGTCGGCCTTTTCCTCTACGACCATCTCGCGCGGCTGAAGTCGCTGCCGCGGTCCTCCGGCGTCTCGCTGCGGCAATCGCCTTATGGCGAACCAATGCAGGACCGCATTACGGACGGCTTCCTCTACTCCGATTGCTGGGTCGAGGACGCCAGACTGGTGGTCCTTAACGCCATGGACGCTGCCGCACGGGGCGCCGAGATCCGGACCCGGACGGCCGTGGCAAGCGCGCGGCGCGACGGCGACGCCTGGAGCGCCACGATCGCCGGCGCGCGTGCCCGCGAGACGGTGCGCGCGAGAATCATCGTCAACGCCGCCGGCCCTTGGGTCAGCGAGACGCTTGGCCGGACGCTTGGTCAGAACGCGACGGCGGCGGTGCGCCTCATCAAGGGCAGCCACATCGTCACGAAAAAGCTCTATGAAGGCGAGCAGGCCTACATCCTGCAGAATCCGGACAAGCGCATCATCTTCGCCATCCCCTACGAGCATGACTTCACGCTGATCGGCACGACCGACGTGCCCTACGAGGACGAGCCTGGGCCGGTCCGCATCTCTCCGGACGAGACGTGTTACCTCTGCGAGAGCGTCAATCGATTCTTCAAGATGCCGATCGCCCCCGAGGACGTGGTGTGGAGCTATTCCGGCGTGCGCCCGCTCTTCGACGACGCCGCCAAGAACGCCTCGGCGGTGACGCGCGACTACGTGCTTGATGTCGCCGACCAGGGCGGCGCGCTGCCGGTGCTCTCGGTCTTTGGCGGCAAGATCACCACCTATCGCCGCCTCGCCGAACACACGCTGGAGAAGCTCCGGCCTTATTTGCCGCGCTTGCAGCCGGCCTGGACGGCCGACATGCCGCTACCCGGCGGCGACATGCCGAACGCCGATTTCGTTACCTACCTCGCCTCTTTCAAGGCGCGCTACGCGTTCCTGACCGAGGATCGGGCAAACCGCCTCGTGCGGGACTACGGCACCTGCGCCGAGACGATCGTCGGGAAGGCGAAGAGCGTCGCCGATCTCGGCGAGGATTTCGGTGGGGGCCTGAGCGCGGCGGAGGTGGACTATCTTGTCGCGCGCGAATGGGCGCGCTGCGCGCAGGACATTCTCTGGCGCCGCTCGAAGCTGGGCCTGCGTCTATCGAAAGAGGATGTGGCGCGGCTCGACACCTACCTCGAAAAGCGTGCCTTGGCGGCTTAGCCGACCGGGGGCAATCCATGGCCGGCTTCATCGGCGCGATCGATCAGGGCACCACCTCCTCGCGCTTCATCGTCTTCGACGCGCGCGGGCGCATCGCGGCGATGGCGCAGCGCGAGCATGAGCAGATCTTCCCCCGGCCAGGCCACGTCGAGCACGATCCGGAAGAGATATGGACCAACACCAAGCTCGTCATGCGCGAGGCTTTGCGGAAGGCCGAAATCGAACTGAAGACCCTCAAGGCGATCGGCATCACCAACCAGCGCGAGACGACGCTGATCTGGAACCGGCACACCGGCAAGCCGCTGCACAATGCTCTCGTCTGGCAGGACACCCGCAACGACAGGCTGGTGGCGAACTACACCAGCGACGGCGGCATCGACCGCTTCCGCAAGACCACCGGTCTGCCGCTTGCGAGCTATTTCGCCGGGCTGAAGCTGCGCTGGCTGCTCGACAACGTGAAGGGCGCGCGCAAGGCATCGCGTGCCGGCGACGTGCTGTTTGGCACGATCGACACCTGGCTCGTTTGGAATCTCACAGGCGGAAAGAACGGCGGCCTGCACGTCACCGATGTGACGAACGCCAGCCGCACCCAGCTCATGAACCTGAAGACACTCGCCTGGGACGAGAGCATGCTGCGGGTCTTCGACATTCCGGCCGAGATGTTGCCGGCGATCCGGTCCTCCAGCGAAGTCTACGGCGAGACGCGCGATCCCTTCGAGGGCGTCCCGATCGCCGGCATTCTCGGCGACCAGCAGGCGGCGCTCTTCGGCCAGACCTGCTTCGCGCCGGGCGATGCCAAGAACACCTATGGGACCGGCTGCTTCGTGCTTATGAACACCGGCCCGACGCCGGTGCGCTCGAAGGCCGGTCTCGTCACGACGCTGGCCTATAAGATCGGCGGCGCGAAGCCGGTCTATGCCCTCGAAGGCTCCATCGCCGTCACCGGATCGCTGGTGCAATGGCTGCGCGACAATCTCGGTCTGATCAAGGACAGCGCGGATATCGAGGCTCTCGCCCGAACGGTCGAGGACAACGGCGACGTGTATTTCGTGCCGGCTTTTTCCGGCCTCTACGCGCCGCACTGGCGGGAGAACGCGCGCGGCATCGTCGCCGGGCTCACGCGCTACGCCAACAAGGGTCACATCGCCCGCGCCGCGCTCGAGTCCACCGCCTACCAGACGCGCGACGTGATCGCGGCGATGGAGAAGGATTCCAAGATCCCGATCAGGGAACTCCGTTGCGACGGCGGCATGGTCGCCAACGACCTGCTGATGCAATTCCAGGCCGATATCCTCGACGTGCCGGTCGTGCGTCCGCGAACCACCGAGACCACCGCGCTAGGCGCCGCCTACGCCGCCGGTCTGGCGACGGGCTATTGGGCCAGCACCGCCGAACTCGCGGAGAACTGGAGTGTCGACCATCGCTGGCACCCGAGGATGGCGGCGAAGGCGCGCAAGGCCCTTACGCGGTCATGGGACAAGGCGCTGGCGCGCAGCTTGGACTGGAAAGACGAGGCATGAGGCCGGGCTTGAAAAGAACTCCCCAAGCCGCGCGTAACCTGCCATAAGGCGCCTTGCCCGGCGGATGCTCGGCCCCTCGTCCGACGGCACGACGTGACGTCGTCGGAACCTCATAAAAAGCTCCCGAGATCTTGCCCTTCCCCTCGAAACCCCTTCCGCTCGCGCGGGCCCTTGCCGCGCACGGCTACGACGAACCCACTCCCGTGCAGACCGCCGTGCTTGCCGCAGATGCGGCCGACCGCGATCTCATCGTCTCGGCGCAGACCGGCTCCGGCAAGACCATCGCCTACGGCCTCGCGCTCGCCGACACGCTGCTGCGCGGCGCGGAGACGCTGCCGCCCGAAGGGCCGCTGGCGCTGGTCATAGCGCCGACGCGGGAGCTCGCGCTTCAGGTGCAGCGCGAGCTCGCCTGGCTCTACGCCGAGACCGGCGCCGCGATTGTCGCCTGCGTCGGCGGCATGGATCCGCGCGCGGAGCGCCGGGCGCTGGAGCGTGGCGCCCACATCATCGTCGGTACGCCGGGCCGCCTGCGCGACCACATCGAGCGGCGCGCTCTCACCATGGACACGCTGCGCGCGGTCGTGCTCGACGAGGCCGACGAGATGCTCGACCTCGGCTTCCGCGAGGACCTCGAATTCATTCTCGAGGCGACGCCGTCCGAACGCCGCACCCTGCTTTTCTCCGCCACGCTGCCGAAGGCCATCGTCGCGCTCGCCACGAGCTACCAGCGCGACGCGCTGCGCATCGAGAGCGGCGGCAAGGAGCGCGGCCATGCCGACATCGATTATCGCGTGGTTCGTGTGAAGGCCAACGAGCGCGTGCTCGCTATCGTCAACATTCTGCGCGCGACGGATTCGCCGTCCGCCATCATTTTCTGCAACACGCGCGACAGCGTGCGCCATCTCTCGGCGATGCTGCAGGAACGAGGCTTTTCCGCCGTGACGCTGTCGGGCGAACTGAGCCAGAACGAGCGCAACCACGCGCTGCAAGCCCTTCGCGACCATCGCGCGAAAGTCTGTGTCGCGACCGACGTCGCCGCGCGCGGGCTCGATCTGCCGAACCTTGGTCTCGTCATCCACGCCGATCTGCCGACCGACCCACAGGTGCTGCAGCACCGCAGCGGCCGCACCGGCCGCGCCGGCCGCAAGGGCGTCTCGATCCTGCTGGTGCCGCCCGCCTCGGCGCGCCGCGCCGACCGCCTGCTCGACATGGCGCGGCTCACCGCCACCTTCGGCGGACCGCCGACCGCCGACGAGATCCGCGACCTCGACCAGCGGCGTCTTCTGGCCGATCCGATGCTGACCGACGCGCCGAGCGAGGACGACCTCGCGATGGGCCGGCGCCTGATCGAGGGCGCCTCATCCGAGACGATCGCCGCCGCGCTGGTGCGCATCTATCGCTCGCGCCTGCCCGAGCCCGAGGAGGTCAGCGACCCCGGCGTGGAGGAGCGCCGGCCCGATCGCGCCCGCCGCGACTCGCGCGAAGGGCGCGAGAGCGGCTACGACCGCAACGCCGCGACCGGCAACGGCGGGATCTGGTTTCGCATCGACGTCGGCCGCAAGAAGAACGCCGACCCGAAATGGCTGCTGCCGATGCTGTGCAAGCGCGGCGGGGTCAACAAGCGCGACATCGGCACGATTCGCATCTTCGATCGCGAGAGCAAGGTCGAGATCGCGCCGCGCGCCGCCGAGGCGTTCGCCGCCGCCGTGGCGCTGCCGGGCCCAGCCGGCGACAACATCGCCATCGAGCGCAGCAGCGCGCCGGGCGGCGTGTCGGTCGAAGGGCCGCGCCCGCGCGCCAAGCCGGGCTACAAGCCGAAGCCGAAAGGTGTGGGCCACCGCCGGGTCGAGCAAGGCTAGCGGCCGATATCGTCATTGCGAAATCAGCGCGTTATGCCGTTCGTCCGCTTGAATGATCGCGCGCGACCTTGTTTCAGTCGCCCGGTGTGCGAAGCGGGAATCAGGCGATGACAACGAGTGTGGAACGGCCGCGGCCGAGGCGCGGTCTTACCGCCGTGACGGTGGCGATCTTCGAACGCTACATGCCCGATCCGTTCGTCATCGCGATCGCGCTGACGCTCGCCACCGGGCTCGCCGCCCTGCTATTCGCGCCCAAGGGCTCGCCCGACAATGTCATAAAGGGCTGGTACGACGGGATCTTCTCGATCCTCGCCTTCGCGTTCCAGATGATCCTCATCCTCGTCACCGGCCACGCGCTCGCCAACGCGCCGCCGGTGAAGCGCGGCATCCATGCGCTCGTGAGCCTCGCCAGAACGCCGAACCAGGCGATCGTCCTGACCTTCCTCGTCTGCGCCGTCGCCTCGTTCCTGAACTGGGGTTTCGGGCTCGTCGTCGCGGCGATGCTGTCGCGCGAGGTCGCCGCGCGCATGCGGATCGACTTCGGCTGGCTCGTCGCCGCCGCCTATTCCGGATGGGTCGTCTGGGCGACCGGCTTCTCCTCGTCGATCGCGCTGACGCAGGCCTCCAAGGGCAACGCGCTCAACATCATCGAGAAGGTCACCGGCAAGGTGACGCCGTTCGGCGACATGGTGTTCCAGGCCTACAATATCGTCCCGACCGTGCTCATCGTGCTTGTCATGCCGATCGTCTTCATCCTGATCCGCCCGCGCGAGGAGGATGTCGTCGCCTTCGAGCCGGAGCATGAGGCGCCGGCCGCGACGCACGGCCTGCGCGGCGATCCTGGCGCGCCGGCGCGTCGCGCCGATCGTTGGCCGGTCACGAGCTGGCTTATCGCGCTCGCCGGCTTCGCCTACGTCGCCAGCACCTGGATCGCCAAGGGCGTCACGATCGACCTCAACACCGTGATCTTCATCTTCCTGATGCTCGGCATCGCCCTGCACGGCGCGCCGGTCGCCTACGTCGAGGCCGTCAACAACGCCGCCAAGCAGGTCGGCTCGATGATCCTGCAGTACCCGATCTACGGCGGCATCCTCGGCATGCTGAACGCGACCGGGCTCGCCGGCGTGATCTCGAAGGGCTTCGTGGCGGTCGCCTCGGCGCACACGCTGCCGTTCTGGAGCTACGTCTGCTCGCTGTTCATCACCTTCCTGGTGCCGTCGGGCGGCGGCCATTGGGCGGTGCAGGGCCCCTTCGTGGTCCCGGCGGCGGTGCAGCTCGGCGCCTCCGTCAACGCCACCGCGATCGCGGTGGCGGCGGGCGAGAACGTCGCTTATATGCTGCAGCCTTTCTTCGCTCTGCCGGTGGTGGCGATGGCCGGCATCGGCATCCAGCGGGTGATGGGCTACACGGTCATCACATTTATCGTGACGGGCGTGATCTGGATCGGCGCGACGCTGCTGCTGATGTAGGCCAAGGATCGCTCCGGAGACTCTGCGAGGCGACGCGCGTGCGAGACCCATCCGTCAAGCCTGGCGCGACGGCCCCAGTGATCCTCCTCGCGACACCGTGTTTCGGCGGCCTCGTGCATCAGAGCTACATGCTTTCGGTGTGCAAGCTGATGTGCCGCGCGGAGGACGCGGGTTTCAAGCTCGATCTGGTGCTGCTCGGCAGCGACGCGCTGATCACCCGCTCGCGTAGCGTCCTCGTCGCGAAGTTCCTCGACACGCCGAACGCCACGCATCTGCTGTTCGTCGATGCCGATATCGCGTTCGAGCCGGAGCAGGTGCTGCGCCTGCTGCGCTTCGACGAGGATTTCGTCGCCGCCTTCTACCCGCTCAAGTCGGTCGACTGGGACGCCCTGCCGAGGCGCGCGCTCGCGGGCGAACCGCTGCGAGCCGCCGGCCTCACCTACGTCGGGACCTTGCTCGAGCCGCCGCTCAGGGTCGTGCGCGACGGTTTCGCCACTGCGAAATATGCCGGGACCGGGTTCCAGCTCATCCGCCGCGTCGTCCTCGAGCGGCTGATCGCGGCGCATCCCGAACTGCGCTTCACCTCGGTCCACACGATCGCCCGCGAGGCGCCGCGTAGCGACAACCTCTATGCTCTGTTCGACTGCCAGATCGATCCGGACACGGGCGAATACCTCAGCGAGGATTATGCGTTCTGCCGGCGCTGGCGGGCGATCGGCGGCGAGATCTGGCTCGACCTCGAGAGCAGCCTCACCCACGTCGGCGCCGATCATTTTCGTGGCGATACCAGCGTGCGCTTCAAGGATGTCGAGGACGGCGGCAGCGAGGCGGAGCCCTGACTTCCGCCCCCTAGGCCGTGCCGCACGGCCTAGGGGTCCCGCGTCGTGGCGGCCGCATCGCGCCCGGCGGCCAAGAAGCCCGAAACGACCTCCGGTCAGCCAAGTCGTCAGCGATCGTGGCGGCTGAAGGTCCGCCACGGCCGCTACTCCGCACAGAAGCCGCCGTCGCGCTTTCCGCGAACTCGTGCCCAAGAGCAGCCGGTCGGCTTCGCGCCCAAGCCGGTCATTCACCACCGAAGCTGTGGAGTCCAGAAGCGGCCGTTCGGTCATGCCGTTGCGGAAAGCCGATCGGCCCACTTATGAGTTGGTGAGGCCAAGTCACTTCATATGAGGTCCGCAGTGAGTTCGATGAACAAGACGGCCTTGATCGTCGGCGCGAGCGGCATCGTCGGCAGCGCGGCCGCGGAGCTCCTGGTGAGCGAGGGATGGAGCGTCGCCGGTCTCGCCCGCACCCCCGTCGCGCAGGCCGGTGTCACGCCGATCAAGGCCGACATCCAGGACCCAGCCGGGTTAGCGGCGGCGCTCGCCGGCGTGCGGCCGAGCCTGGTCGTGTTCGCGACCTGGATCCGGTGCCCGACAGAGGCCGCGATGGTCGAGGCGAACGGCGCGGCTGTGCGCGATCTGCTGGACGCGCTGCGGAGCGCTGGCACCGTTCGCCACGTCGCGCTGGTGACGGGACTGAAGCACTACCTCGGACCGTTCGAGGCCTACGGGAAAGGTCACGTGCCGCCGACGCCGTTCCGCGAGGATCAGGGCCGCCTCGACGTCGCGAACTTCTACTACGCCCAGGAGGACGCCCTGTTCGCCGCCGCGACCCGCGACGACTTCGGCTGGAGCGTTCACCGGGCACATACCATCATCGGCAAGGCTGTCGGCAACGCAATGAACATGGGCACCACGCTCGCGGTCTATGCCACGCTGTGCCGCGAGACCGGCCGCCCTTTCACGTTTCCTGGTTCGGCAACGCAGTGGAGCTGCTTGACGGATATGACGGATGCCCGGCAACTCGCCGCTCACCTGCTGTGGGCCGCCACAACGCCGGCCGCGGCCAATCAGGCCTTCAACATCGTCGACGGCGACATATTTCGCTGGAGCTGGATGTGGGGCCGCATCGCCGGCTGGTTCGGCATCGAGCCTATCACCTTCGATGGTGTGGTGCGGCCGTTGGAGCATCAGATGGCGGGGGACGCGCCGGCGTGGGCCGCACTGGCGGCGCGCCACCACCTCGCCGAACCCTCGCTCGACCGACTCGCCTCGGCCTGGCACACCGACGGCGACCTCGGTCGCCCTATCGAGGTGGTCACGGACATGAGCAAGAGCCGCAAGCTCGGTTTCCTCCGCTACCAGGCGACGGACGAAGCGTTCTTCGACCTTTTCGCGCGCCTGCGCGCTGACCACCTCATCCCATGATAATGCTTGTCCCACTTGATGCAGCCGCCGGCACGTGCCCATGCGGCCACTCAGGACTTAACGACCCCGTCTGATATCAGACGTTGGTGAAGCGAAGCATCACGTCTGGGAGGGGTGGTTTCATGACGGTCCGCTCATGGGTTGGCCCGGAAAGGCCTGCTGCTCCGGCAGGACCCATCCTCGCACTCAAGGAAGCCGCCATAACTATCGTCATCACCGGAGCCACCGGTCCGGGCGACGCGGGAGGCATCGACATCCCAGGCCGCCAACCCCTCTGCCATGAAGTCGAGCAGGCCAAATCCTTTGCACGCCGAGATCGCTCGCCGACATGGTGGCTTCCGCTATGAAGTAGGTCCGGCGCTCGACACTCATAGGAACGCCCCATCGGCGGTCGCGCGCCGCGGTCCGATCCCATCACGATCCGGCCTCGATCGCCTCAAGGAAACCTTCCATGCCCTCGAACAATGCCCACGCCCCAAGCCTGCCCGTTGTCGGCCGGATTGTGCTAACCGTCCACGACCTCGATGGCGTCGGCGACTTCTACCAACGGACGATCGGGCTGCCGCGCTTGGAGGGCGATGGGGAAGGATTGTTGCTCGGGCGCGGCCAGGACGTGCAACTCGAGCTGCGACGGGACCGATCGGCCAGGCTTCGCTCTCCGCGCGAGGCCGGGCTGTTCCATACGGCGTTCTTGCTACCCGGCCGCGTTGACCTCGGCGCGTGGCTCACGCAAGCGGCGGCGGTGGGGGAAACGCTTACGGGCGCCGCCGACCACGCGGTGAGCGAAGCCGTCTATCTGAACGACCCCGAGGGCAACGGGATCGAGATCTACGCCGACCGCCCGGCATCGACCTGGAATTGGCAGGACGGACTGGTCGCCATGTCGAACGCCCGCCTGGACGTGTCGGGACTGATAGCCAGCGCAGCCGGTCGCCCCTGGCGCGGTGCGCCGGAAGGTACCACCATCGGCCACGTCCACCTCCAGGTCGGGGCCCTCGATCGGGCCGAGGATTTCTACCATGCGGCGCTTGGCCTCGACGTGACCTGCCGCTACCCCGGCGCCCTTTTCTACTCCGTCGACGGCTATCACCACCACATCGGCACCAATGCCTGGAACAGCCCGAATGCCGGACGGCGGAACATGCCGTCCACCGGACTGGCAGAGCTCGAACTGCGGCTTCCGAAGCCTTCAGTCGGGGTTGTCTCCGATCCGTGGGGCACGCCGATCAAGATCGTATAGCTCGTCCGCCGAGGTCCGCTTACGAGAGCGCTATAGATCGCTCGTTACGGCGGGGTTGGATCGGTTACGGCTGAAAGGCTCATGTCCGTTTTCCTGCGAGACGCTCTCCGAAACGGACAGGCAGATCACGGCCGGCTTGTGCCGAAGAGCAGCCGTCGGCACCGCATTTCCGGTCGTTTCCCAAGAGGCTTGCCCGGACCCAACATGCCACGTGGGACAACGGACGCCTGCTGGCAGCGGCGACGCGGCGGCACTCGCGTCTAGCGGTCGACGAAGGTCTTGAACTCAAAGAGACCTTGGTATAATTACCGTAAGCCCTGTCGAGATCTATGACGCTTATGACGCCATGACGCTTATGACGCTGGAATGTGACGAGACGTGCAAAAAAATCCGTGACCAAGACGCATGCCACGGACGGAGCAATGAGCCGCCCAAGTGACGCGCTCCTTCGCTGGGCGAGGCGCGGGCGCGATCATGCCTAACGCCGGGTCAAAGCCAAGGGCGTGATTTCGCGCGATCGCGGAACGAAACGGCAGAACGCCTCCGCTAGCCTTAGGGAGGTCATTTTCGAGAGCGTTCATGTCCTTGCTTCTTCCGATCGCGCCGATCGCGCTCGCCGGCATCGCACTGGCCGTCCTCGTCGTGACGAGGATCGTGCGCGGCGGGCGCCGCCGATCGCTTACGTGCCAAGCGGAAGTCGACGCCCTGCGCGACGAGATCTGGGAGCTGCGCGAGGCGTCGGCGGCCCGCGAACGGGCCGAGGCGGCGAACGAGGCGAAGTCGCGCTTTCTCGCCAACGTGAGCCACGAGGTCCGCACGCCGCTCAACGGCATCCTCGGCATGGCCGAACTCCTCGACGGTACCGCGTTGGACGCCGAGCAGGGTACCTACGTCGCGGCGATCCGCTCGTCCGGATCCGCGCTCGCCTCGCTCATCGACGAGATCCTCGATTTCTCGAAGATCGAGGCCGGCAAGGTCGATCTCTCGAGCGAGAGCTTCGATCTCATCGCGCTGGTCGAGGGCGTGGTCGAGTTGATGGCGCCGCGCGCGCAAGGCAAGAGCCTCGAGATCGCCTCGACGATCACCGCCGACGTGCCTCGGCGCGTCATCGGCGACCCCATCAGGCTGCGGCAGATCCTGCTCAATGTCACCGGCAACGCCGTCAAGTTCACGGATGACGGCGGCGTCGGGCTGCGCGTCAGCGTCGCTCGCGGCGAGGATCCCTTGCTGCGCTTCGACATCATCGACACAGGGCCAGGCGTTCCGACCGATCGTCGCGCCGCGATCTTCGAGGATTTCGAACAGGCCGACAGTTCGACGACCCGCATGCACGGCGGCACCGGGCTTGGACTTGCCATTTCGAAACGCCTCGCTGAACGCATGGGCGGATCGCTCTCCCTCGCCGAACAGTCGGTTGGTCGGGGATCTCTGTTCACGATCCTGCTTCCTTTTCCGAGCGACGGTGCCGCGGCGCGGGATTTGCCGGCCTTGCAGGCGCGCACCGCTCTCATCGTCGCCAATTCGCCGTTCGAAGCGCCATTCATGGCCGAGCGCCTGACGGATGCCGGCGTGCGGATCACCCTGCTCGAAGACGCGGAAGCGGCCTTGGGTTGCCTCCGGGCGGGCCGCAACTTCGACCTTGTCATCATCGATTGCGCCTTGGGCGAGAGCGTCACGCGTGATCTTGGGGCGGCGGCGCGCGCGGCGGGCGCCGGACAGACGCTCGTGCTGTTTTCGCCCTACGAGCGTCGCGCCTTCGGCCAGAACTCCTCGCGCGGATACGACGGGTGGCTCGTCAAGCCAGTGCGATCGCAGACCTTGTTCGCGCTCGCCGGCAAGACACCCGCGACCGCGCCGCCGGTCGACCGATCGATTGCGCGAGCGCTGGGCGCGCCGATTGGGCCGGCGGTGCTGCTCGCGGAAGACAACGCGATCAACGCTCTGCTTGCCACGCGCCACCTGCAAAAGCTGGGTGCCACGGTGACCCACGCGCCAGATGGCCTAGCGGCCCTGGCGCTCGCCGAGGCCGCGCTCGATGCCGGCACGCCCTTTGACGCACTCGTGCTTGACATCCGCATGCCCGGCCTCGATGGCCTGGAAGTCGCCCGTCGCGTCCGCCTTGCCGAGATCGCCAGGTATGCGCCACCTTCACGCTTGATCGCGCTCAGCGCCGATCTCGTCGATTCGGAGCGCCGGTCCGCATCGCGCGCCGGCATCGACGAGTTCCTCGGCAAACCCATCAGCTTCGCGCGGCTCGAAGCGGCGCTCGCGCGCGTCGATAGGCGGGTGCACGCGCATCATTGACGCTCGCGTCAGAGACCCAGCGCCTCATATTGCCGGACTTTCTTTGTTCCGAACGCCGTCAGCAACGCCTCGCGGATTTGTTCCTTGCTCTCGAAATCGCTGATCTTTCCGCCTGAAAAGTCGGTCACGTAGAACACGTCGGCGGCCTTCTCGCCGAACGTTGCGATATGCGCCGAGCCGATGTTGAGGTTGAGCTGCGAGAGGATGCCCGTAAGATTGTAGAGAAGACCGCGACGGTCGAGACCGGCGACCTCGATAACGGTGAAACGGTTTGACAACGAATTATCGATACGGACTTCCGGCGGCACGTCGAAGACCTCGATGACCGACCGATCGGCGGCGCGCTTGGCGGCGACGACATCGGCGAGCCTTATCTCGCCCGTGAGAGAACGTTCGATGGCCAGTCCGATGCGCCCCGCCCGGCGAAGCTCGTCCTCGTCGCGATCAAGCGCTCGCGTCACGTAGATCATGTCGAGCGCCAGCCCGTCAGTCGTCGTGAAGATCTGCGCGTCGACGATATCGGCGGCGGCCGCCGCGCAGGCGCCGGCGATGGTCGAGAGAAGCCGGGGGTGATCCGGCGCGATGACGGTGAGTTCGGTGATGCCGCGCGCCTCCTCCGTGACGTAGTCAACGAGAGGGCCGGGCGACTCGACCTCGGACATATTGAGGATATTCGCGTGGCGGATCTTATGCGGCAGGTCGACCTTCAACCAATAAGGCGCCTGATGTCGCGCGGCATAGGCCGCGAAATCGTGATCACTCCATTTCGGTAGCGCCGCGCGCAGCTCCTCGCGGGCGGCGACGACCCGACGATCGCGCGCGACAACCGAGTCCGCACCCTCGATGAGGTGCTCGGTCTGCCAGTAAAGCGTACGCAGAAGTTCCGCCTTCCAACCATTCCAGACGCCTGGGCCCACCGCGCGAATATCGCAGATTGTCAGAACCAACAGCATGTTGAGGCGGTCCATCGTGCCGACCACCCGCGCGAAGGTCTCGATGGTGCGACGATCGGATAGATCGCGCCGCTGCGCCGTGTCCGACATGACGAGATGCTGCTCGATCAGCCAGATGACCGTCTCGGTCTGCGCCTCGTCGAGGCCTAGGCGAGGGCAGAGTTTGCGCGCCACCGCCATGCCGGCGATCGAGTGGTCCTCGGTGCGGCCCTTGGCGATGTCGTGCAGGAACAACGCGACGTAGAGCACCGTGCGGTCGCGGATCGTCGGCAGGATCTCCTGCGCGACCGGGTGTTCGACAAGGCTGCGGCCGCTCTCGATATCGGCGAGGATGCCAATCGAGCGGATCAGGTGCTCGTCTACAGTGAAGGAGTGATACATGTTGAATTGCATCAGCGCGACGACGCGGCCAAACTCTGGGATGAAACGGCCGAGAACGCCGGCCTGGTTCATCAGCCGCAGCACCACCTCCGGTGAATTTCGCGATGTCAGGATCGACAGGAACAGCCGGTTGGCCTCGCGATCGGCGCGCATGAGGGCATCGATCTTTGTGAGGCTGAGCGTGACGAGACGCATCGCGTCGGGATGAATGGCGAGCCCGGCTTCGTCCGCGATGGCGAACAGCCGGAGCAGGTTGACAGGATCGCGCGCGAAGGTCGCCGGATCGGCCACCGTAATACGCGCGTTCTCGATCACGAAGTCCTTGTTGACCAGTGAATCTCTGCGTCGCCAGATCCGACCGAAGAATCTGTCGAGCATCGGCGAGGGCTTGGCCTGGCGCTCTTCAAGCGCCGCGCAGACGATGGCTGTCAGATCGCCGACCTCCTTGGCGATGAGGAAGTAGTGTTTCATAAAACGTTCGACGCCGTAGAGTCCGGCCCGGTCGACGTAGCCTAGTTGGCCGGCGAGGATGCGCTGGAGGTCGAAGGACAGCCGCTCTTCGGCACGGCCCGTCACGAAATGCAGGTGGCAGCGTACCCGCCAGAGAAACTCCTCGCAGCGGCAGAACAACCGATATTCCTTGCGCGAGAACAGGCCGGCCTGCACGAGTTCCGTCGCCTCGCGGACGCGGTAGACGTATTTGGCAATCCAGAACAGGGTGTTGAGGTCGCGCAAACCGCCCTTGCCGTCCTTCACGTTGGGCTCCACCAGGTAGCGCGAGCGACCGGCCTTGGCGATGCGGCTGTCTCGCTCGGCGAGTTTGGCGGCGACGAATTCGGCCGGCGTGTTGCTCACCACTTCGCGGTCGAAGCGGTCGCGCATGTCCTCGAAGATGGCCGGGTCGCCGAGGATCTGCCGGGCCTCGAGCAAGGCCGTGCGGATTGTCATGTCTTCCCGGGCGTAATGCAGGCATTCCTCGATCGAACGCGTCGAATGCCCCACCTTCTGGCGCAGGTCCCAGAGCGTGTAGAGCATCGCTTCGACGACCTTGATCGCCCATTGGTCGTCCACCGTCGGCAAGAGGAACAACAGGTCGATGTCGGAGCCCGGCGCGAGCGTGCCGCGCCCATAGCCGCCGACGGCGGCGATGACGAGCTTGCGTCGCTCGCGCTCGGGAGCGGGATGAACGTGCGTGACGACATAGTCGAACAGCGCGCCGATTAGCTCGTCCTGGATGCGCGAGAGGTGGCGGGCGCAGCGCAGGCCGTCGCCGCCCTCCTCCAGGTCGCGGCGAACGCCGGCGCGCGCCTCCGCCATGGCGCCGCGGAACAGGTTGACGACGTCGAAGTGCTGGACGCCCCCGGAACCCGCCTCGGCATGGAGCGTGGCGAGCGCGCGCGCGATCGCCGGCCGGTCCAAGAGATCGGCGATCATGAAATGACGGCGCCCCTGGCGCCTTCGGCGCTGCGAGGCGACGCGTTTGAGGATGGCGGTCATTGTCGAGATCCGCGGCCGAAATATCCGTGCGTCGTAGCTTACTGGTCTTCGCGGTCGCGGCGCATGCCGGAAGCGCTCTTCCGCTCTATGGCATCCCACACCGTCACGGCAAGGTCGGGACCACCGACGCGCTTGATGGCGCGGATGCCGGTGGGCGAGGTGACGTTGATCTCGGTCAGCAGGCCGTCGATCACGTCAATGCCGACGAGCAGCAGTCCCCGGCGTTTCAGCTCGGGCCCGATCGTCGCGCAGATCTCCCGTTCCCGCTCGGTAAGCTGCGTCACGGCGGCCGCACCGCCGCGCACCATGTTGGAGCGGATGTCGTTTTCGGCCGGCACGCGGTTGATGGCGCCGAGCGGCTCGCCGTCCACCAGAATGATGCGCTTGTCACCGTGCACGATGTTCTTGATGAACGCTTGAACGACCCATTGCTCGCGGAAGGTGGCGGCGAACAGGTCGAACAGCGAACCGAAGTTCGCGTCCTTCTCCGCGATTTTGAACACCGAGGCGCCACCATGACCGTGCAGCGGTTTGATGACGACCTCGCCATGTTCACGGCGAAAGGCCTCGATCTCCGCCTTGTCGCGGGTGATCAGCGTGGCAGGCATCAACTGTGGGAAATCCAGGACGAACAGCTTTTCTGGTGCGTTGCGCACGCTGACGGGATCGTTGACCACCACGGTCGAGGCAGGCAGGCGCTCAAGCAGATGCGTCGAGGTAATGTAGGCGAGGTCGAACGGAGGATCCTGGCGCAGGAGCACGACATCCATCGTCGCGAGGTCGACAGGTCCCGCTTCGCCCAACGAATAATGGTCGCCGCTGACGTCGCGCACCTTGATCGGGGCGACATGGGCCATCACCCGGCTCGTCCTCAGGCTCAGATGTTCCGGCCTGTAGTAGTGGAGCACGTGACCTCGCGCCTGCGCTTCCAGCATCAGGGCGAACGTCGTGTCGCCCGCAATGGAGATGCGCTCGATCGGATCCATCTGCACGGCGACATTGAGAGGCATCGTCATCCTTCGGGCCTGGTGCGATCAATGCGTGTTTATGTACGTTTTCTAAGCCGTATGCGGAAGCATTAACCGGCCGTGAACGCAATGCCGCTAGGTTAACACGCGATAACCAGAGGACCTCGTCGCGATGGCCATTCTATCAGTTGGGCGAAGCCTCTTGATGAGACAAGTGCTTTTGGCCGGCGTCGTCATGGCGCTCGGGGCTTTCGCCTACGTGTCCGTGCGCGGCATCGAAGATCAGCTGCAAGCCTTGACGACCGCGGACTCGAACGTTTCTCCGCCGACGGCGGCCGCGATCCTCGTCGCCGCGCGGGACGCGGCATGGCATATCTTGATGGCCGCGGCGGGCACAGTCATCGTCATGATCGCCTTTTCTGCATACGTCGTCCATTCAGCGCTCAGTCGGCCGCTGAAGGCGCTCGCCGAAGCGACAGGGCGGCTTGTAGAGGGCGACTACGCGGCTGCCATCGAGGGGGAGGAACGCCGCGACGAGATCGGCGTCATCGCCAGGGGACTGAGCAAGCTGCGGGACGCGGCCGCCGACCGCGGCAGCGAGGCGGCGATCGCCAGCGGGCTGGCCACGGAAACCGCGGAGCAGGGGGCTCGTGCGCTCGGGGTCAAGATCGAGGCGTTCGCCCGCGATCTCGGGCAGCAGGTCCAGCGCCTCGGCAGCATGACCCGCCGGCTCGGCGAGGCCGCCGACGGCATGATCGTCGCCGCTCGCCACGCCAACGACGGGTCGGATCAGGCGACCACCGCGTCCTCCAACGCGGCCGGCGACGTCTCCTCCGTCGCCACCGCCTCCGAACAGCTGCTCGATTCGATCGAGGAGATCAGCCGCCAGGTCGTCCAATCGACCAATGTGGTCAAGACCGCCGTCGAACGCGCGGTCGAGACCAATTCCGGCATGGGGCGCCTTTCGACCGCCGCTCAGAAGGTCGGCGACGTCGTCAGCCTGATCTCGCGCATCGCCGCGCAGACCAATTTGCTGGCGCTCAACGCCACGATTGAGGCGGCGCGCGCGGGCGAGGCCGGCCGCGGGTTCGCCGTGGTTGCCCAGGAAGTCAAGACCCTCGCGACCCAGACTGCCAAGGCGACGCAGGATATCACCGGCCAGATCGCCGAGATGCAGCAGGCGACCGACCTTTCCGTGGACGCGATCGACAAGATCCAGAAGAAGATCAGCGAGGTCGAGCATATATCGACGATCATCTCCGCCGCCGTGCACGAGCAAGGCGCCGCCACGCAGGAGATCGCCCGCAACGTCCGCTCCGCCGCCGCCGGCACCGCCTCGATGTCGAGCCATATCGAGAACGTGGTCCGCTCGGTTGGCGAGACGTCGACGAGCGCCAGTTCGGTCGCGAGCCTCGCGCGCGACCTCGACGAGATCGCCAAGGGCATGACCGAAATGGTCAACAGCTTCGCGAAAACGATGCGCGCGGCCTGATCAGGACGCCGCTTCGGGCAGCGTGATCGTGTAAAGCCCGACATCGAGGATCCCGGCCCTGAAGCCACCCTCGCAATAGGCCAGATAATAGGTCCACAGGCGCTGGAATCGCTTGTCAAAGCCCATCCCCTCGATGTGCGGCAGCGCCGCCTGGAAACGCCGCGACCACTCGGCCAGCGTCTTGGCATAGCTCTGACCGAACATGAACGTGTTCGTCAGCGTCAGTCCGGAACCGGTGATCTGCTCGCGCATGATGGTCGGCGTCGACAGCATGCCACCCGGGAAGATGTAGCGCTGGATGAAATCGACCTGGTCGCGGTAATCCTCGTAGCGTGCTTCGTCGAGCGTGATGACCTGGAGCACAGCTCGGCCACCCTTCGCCAGGCTCTCGCGGATCATCGCGAAATAGGACGGCCAGTAGGCGCGACCGACCGCCTCCAGCATCTCGATGGAGACGATGCGGTCATACTGTCCGCGAATGTCGCGATAGTCCTGCAGACGCAGGTCGCTCGACGTCGAGTGACCGGCCTTGGCGAGCCGATTGGCGGCATAGGCGAGCTGCGACGGCGACAGGGTGAGCCCTGTGACCTCGCAGCCTCGTTCGAGAATGCGCTGGGCCATGCCGCCCCAACCGAAGCCGACTTCAAGCACGCTGTGGCCCGGCGCGAGCGCCAGTTCTTCGAGGATCTTGTCCTGTTTGGCGGTCTGTGCCGCCTCGAGGCTATGGCCGTCCGCGGCGTACAATGCCGAGGAATAGGTCATGCCCGTATCGAGCCACGCCTCGAAGAAGGCGTTGCCTAGATCGTAGTGGGCGAGGATGTTGCGCTTGCTGCCGCGCTTGGTGTTGGCGCGCCGCATGTGAAACAGCTTGTTCAAGAATTGGACCGGGGCCCAGCCGGCGATATTGGCAAGCATCGCCTCGTTTCGCACGAAGAGTTCGACCACCTCGGCGATGTCCGGGCTCGAACAATCGCCGTCGATGAACGCTTCGGCGAAACCCATGTCGCCGCGCGTGATTGTTCGCCAGATCGTTCGCCACCTATGAATGACCAAAGTCGCCTCTGGACCCAGTTTAGGTGCGCAGTATTTGACCTCGCGACCGTCCGGCAGGACGATTGTCATGCTGCCGCACGCGAGGTGCGAAAGGATGCTCGACAGCGCGCGCACCTGAAGGTCGAGCCCGCGTTTCGGTTGGATGCCGCCCTTCACGCTGGACGCGACGGAGGACGACATATCTTTTTCGACAAGGGACATAGCGCTCCTCAACCTTCTCGACGCTGGACGAAAGTGACGGGATGTTCGGGCGGTGCCGGTCTGGCCCGCAGACCTGCCCCCTTGAGCCAGAGCTTGAGGGCTTCCCAGTGGATGCCGGCGACCACCGCGAAGCTCAGGAACGGATGACTTAGAAAGGCGCGCAGCAACGCGGCGTCGGTAAGCGGCCGGCTTGTGCCGGCGAAGGAGGCGGCGATCACCCGTGCGGCGGCCTTGGACCCGTCGACCGCGACGGCGATCCTTTCGCCGGGCGGTACGATCCGGAAGTCGTAAGTCATGTCCATGTCGAGGAAAGGCGAGACGTGAAAGACCTTTTCGCATGTCTGAGAAATCGCCGCTCCTTCACCCGGCTCGACCGGGATGACGTAGGTGTGACGTTGCCCGAACGTGTTGTTGACGGCATAGAGCACCGCCGCGAGCGAGCCTCCGGCGCGATAGCAAAAATACACGCTCAGCGGATTGAACGCGAAACCGAGAATACGTGGAAGCGCCAGCAACCGGATCGCTCCACCATCCAACGCCAGGCTCGCGCCCGCCAGATGGCCTTCGACCATGCCGCGCAAGGTCATGGTGCCGGTGGCGCCTTTCGGCAGGTGGTCGCGATCGTGGAAGGAGAACAGGTTGGCGCGGTTGCGCGAGAACAGCCTGAGCGTCGCGTCGAGCGCGTCCAGTTCATCGAGGTCGAGCAGCGCCATGATCATGCGGTAACGCAGGGCGTGCGGTGTCGCCCCGAAACGCCGGTGGACGACAGTGCCGACATAGAGCGCGGAGAACCGAGCGGCGGAGACGCTCACGCCGCGAGGTCCTGCGCCGGCAGGTAGATCCGAGCGGATTCGCCTGTCACGGACCACGGCCGGCGGACGCCGCCGAGCGCTTCGGCGACGGCGAGGCCGGACTGCAGAGCGTCCTCGTGGAAGCCGGCACCGAAATACGCGCCGCAGAACCAGACATTGCCCTGCCCCTGCAGCGACCACAGGCGCTTCTGCGCCGCGAGCGCGCCGAGATCGAAGATCGGATGCTGATAGATATCCTCGTGCAGGACGCGATCCGGCTCGTGCGTCGGGTTGAGGGTCACGAACAGGTCGGGGGCTGGCGGCAGGCCCTGCAGCCTGTTCATCCAGTAGGTGACGCAGAGCGCATCGGTGTCGCCGGAACGGTGCCCGAAGTAGTTCCAGCTGCACCAGACCGAACGGCGCTTCGGCATCAGACTCGCGTCGCTGTGCAGCACGGCGCGGTTGCGGCTGTAGCGGAAGGCACCGAGGGCACTCGTCTCCATCGCGGTAGGGCTCTCGAGCATCGCCAGGGCCTCATCGGCGTGAGCGGCGACGACGACATGATCGAAGCGCCGCGTCTCGCCGAAACCGTCCCTCAGCGCGACGCCGCCCGGCTCGCGGCGGAGCGACAGGCAAGGGCTCGCGAGCCTGATGCGGTCGGCGTAGAGCGCGGTGAGCGGCGCGATGTAGGCTCTCGAGCGTCCGACGACGGTACGCCAGATCGGCCGGTCCGCGACCTTGAGCAGACCGTGATTGTCGCAAAACCGCACGAAGCTCGCGGCCGGAAACTCGAGCAGGGTCTTGCTCGGCGCCGACCAGATTGCCGCTCCCATCGGCAAAAGGTGATCCTCTCGGAAGGCACGCCCGTAGCGGTCGCGATCGAGGAAGGCGCCGAGGCTGAGCGTCTCGAGACCCGCGAGCTTGCCAGGCGCCTCGCGGTAGAAGCGCAACAGATCGCGCAGCATGAGGAGGAAACGCGGCTTGAACAAGTTGGAACGTTGAGCGAACAGGCCGTTGAGGTCCGTGCCGGCATACTCGAGGGCGCCGTCGTCGAGAGAGACGGCGAAAGACATTTCCGAGGGCTGCGTTGCCACGCCGAGATGATGGAACAGTGCCGTGAGATTGGGGTAAGTCGCCTCGTTGAAGACGATGAAGCCGGTATCGACCGTCTGGGTGCCTCCGGGCAGCGTGACCTCGACGGTGTTGGTGTGGCCGCCGAGCCGCCCCGCCTGTTCAAAGAGCGTGACGCGATGACGCTGGCTCAGCAGCCAGGCGCATGCCATGCCGGAGATGCCAGCCCCCACGACGGCGATATCGAGTCCGTCGCCCCGATCGACGCTCATGACACCCTTATTGCCTCGGCGCGGTGCGCCTGATGGAGAATACGGTCTATATACGGCGCGCCGGGCTGTTTGGGTGCGCGGCCCGGCAAACTTCATATATTTTGCTACAAGTGGCTCTGCTGAGCTAGGTTTACTCCCGACTTGCCGAATGAAAGGTGATGCGATCCATGGCATGGCCCTGGCCGATAAACGGGATCGGATTGGTCAACGCGGCGGCCATCGGCCGGCATGTGGCCGTGACCCGCGACATCCGCTTCGCGGACGGACGGCGGGGTCTGCTCGACGTTTATGCGCCGGCAACATCTGGTGAGGGCGGCCGTGGCGGACACCAAGCGCCGATGGTCGTCTTCTTCTACGGTGGCGGATGGGAAGATGGCGCCAAGGCCGACTATCGTTTCGCCGCCATGGCGCTCGCCAAGCGCGGGATCGTCACCGTCGTGGCTGACTACAGGCTCTACCCGGATGTGCGTTTTCCCGATTTCATCGCCGACGGCGCGAAGGCGGTGCGCTGGGCCCGCCGCAACGCGGCGGAATTCGGTGCCGATGCCGGCCTGATCTTCCTCGTCGGCCATTCCGCCGGCGCCTACATCGCCACCATGCTGGCCCTCGACAAGACCAAGCTCGATGGCGAGAGCCTCGCCGCCGTGGCGGGCGTCGTGGGGCTTGCGGGACCCTATGATTTCCTGCCGCTGCGCAGCGGCGTGCTGAAGCGGATCTTCGCGCCGGCTGGCGGGGACCTGTCATCGAGCCAGCCCGTGACCTACGCGCGGGGCGACGCCGCCCCGATGCTGCTGATCAGCGGCCTCGCCGACAAGACCGTGAACTGGGATAACAGCCGCAAGCTTGCCGCCCGCATCACCACGCTTGGCGGCTTGGCCGCGACACGCTTCTACAAACGGGTCGACCACGCGGTCGTGATCGGCGCGTTCTCCCCCTTGCTGCGTCCGCTCGCCCCTTCGCTGTCAGACACGCTGGCCTTCATCAAGGCCAGGACGGACGCGATCCGGCCGAAGCCGGGCTCTCCTCACTATTTCCAGCCAAGCCGCCTGGCATGATCGTCACGACGATCGCCGTCGCCGCGCTGACCCTGTCGGCGGTCATGGCTCTGGCCTGGTACGTGCAACATCGCACGCGCAACGCTGGCTGGTCTGACGTCTTCTGGTCCTACGAGATGGGGCTGGGTGGCGTCTTTCTGGCGCTCGTGCCGTGGGGGCATCCTGGCTGGCCGAGCGCTCGGCAATGGCTGGTCGCGATCCTCGTGGTCGGCTGGTCGGTCAGGCTCGGGACCCACATCCTGCGCCGCACACTTGGATCCTCCAGCGAGGATCCCCGCTACGCGCAGTTCCGCCAGGATTGGAAGGACGACTTCCAGTCGCGCTTGTTCTGGTTCTTGCAGATCCAGGCCCTGGCGGCCTTCGTCCTGGTGCTTTCGGTTGGCATCGCCGCGCACAATCCGTCCGCCGGTATCCGCGTGTTGGATGTCGTGGGCGCCTTCGTGCTGATCGGCGCGGTCCTCGGCGAGAACGCGGCCGACACGCAACTCAAGCAATTCGCCGCCGACAAGTCGAACAAGGGCAAGATCTGCGACGCCGGCCTGTGGGCCTGGTCCCGTCATCCGAACTATTTTTTCGAATGGCTCGGCTGGCTCGCCTACCCGATCATCGCCATCGATTTCGCCGGCGATTACCCCTGGGGGCTCATCGCCCTGTCGGGTCCGGTATTCATGTTCGTTCTGCTGCGCTACGTTTCCGGCGTGCCGCCGCTCGAGGAGCACATGATCCGCAAGCACGGCGGCAACTTTCGCGGCTACCAGGAGCGCGTCAGCGCCTTCTTCCCCTTGCCGCCTTCGAAGGACCATTGATGGATCTGCTGCCTGCCGCGATCGACGCCATCGAGCGGCTGCCCCTGCCGGACGCGGTGACGAGGGCCGGCATCGGCGCCCTCGTAAGTCGAACGCGCCGCAAGCTCGCCGTTCCGCGCAGGGCCGGAGAAGGCGCCTTCGCCGCCGGAATGGCGGACTACCCCATCGCCGAACATGCCGACGCCGCCAACGCCCAGCATTACGAGGTGCCGCCGGCCTTCTTCGGCTACTGTCTCGGACCTCGTCGGAAGTATTCGTGCTGTTTCTACGATCAGCCAGGCACGACCCTCGCCCAAGCCGAGGAGAACGCGCTCGCGCTGACCTGCGAACATGCCGCCCTCGTCGACGGCCAAAGCGTTCTCGAGCTCGGTTGCGGCTGGGGATCGCTGACGCTCTGGATGGCCGAGCGTTATCCCCGTTCGACAATCACGGCCGTGTCGAATTCGCGGAGCCAGCGCGCCTACATCATGGAGCAGGCGCGGCTGAAAGGCTTTGCCAACGTGGTGGTCGTAACCGCCGACATGAACGTCTTCGAGGCTGGCGAGACGTTCGACCGGATCGTCTCCGTCGAGATGTTCGAGCACATGGCGAACTGGCGCGCCCTTCTCGAGCGCACGCGCCGCTGGCTGCGGCCGGACGGTCTCCTGTTCGTCCATATCTTCACGCATGCCAGCGCGCCCTACCGGTTCGATCATCGCGACAAATCGGACTGGATCGCCCAGCATTTCTTCACCGGCGGCATCATGCCGAGCCGCAACCTCATCCGGCAGTTCGGCGACCTCTTCGAAGTCGGCGAGATGTGGGACTGGAACGGCGAGCACTACGCCCGCACGGCGCGCGACTGGCTGGCCAATTGCGACGCCCGCCGTGCCGAGATCGAGCTTCTTTTCGCGAACGTGTACGGCGGCGAGGCCAAGCTGTGGCTGCGGCGCTGGCGGCTGTTCTATTTGGCGACCGAGGGTCTCTTCGGCCATGCCGGCGGCACCACATGGGGCGTCACGCACTATCGCCTGCGGCCGGTCGCGTGAATGGGCGCGATCGTCGCCACGAGAGACGCGTATCGCGGCCTCAAGGCTAGAAGTACCGCCTACCTCTTCAACGCCGACCCGCTCGCCGCCATCGCCAATGCGGGCGCGTTGCTCGTCTGGAGCAGCCAGCCGACCTATCCCATCTATGTCGCGCTGCTCGTCGGCCGCGATTTCTGGCCGAGCCTGCTCACTTGGTTCTCGACGCCGCTGTTCTTCAGCGTGCCGCTCGTCGCCCGCGCCCACCCGCTTGGCTCGCGCGCCCTTTTCGTGCTCGCCGGCATCGCCAATACGCTGTTGTCGGTGAAGGCGTTCGGGCCGGCTTCGGGCGTCGGTTGGTTCCTGATCCCGTGCCTCGTCATCGCGACGGCGTTCTTCCGATGGAGCGAATGGAAGCTCGCGCTCGGTCTGGCCGTGCTTTGCGGCCTGGCCGCGCTGCTCGTCCAACACGCGGGCGCACCGCTCCACACCTACAGTGTCGCGGAGTACCGCGCCCTCACGCGCCTCAATGTTTGGAGCGCCTCCATTCTCTCAGCGTACCTGCTCTTCGTGGCTGTGCGCGCGCCGCGCGCCGCCGTATAGGGCGATCGACGACGGCTCTCGCGGGCCGCCGCACTTTCCCAGGGCAAGGCGCGATCATGCGGCGAGCTTGGCGACCCAGTTGGAGATCAGATAACCGAGCGTCGCCGCCGTGCCGGTCAGCACGCTGCCCCAGCAGACGTCGGCGAAGGTGATCCGCCAATCCCAGTTGCGCAGCGTGGCCCAATTGGTGAAATCGTAGACGCCGTAAGAAAAGAAACCGAACAGCACGCCGTATAACAGCGCGGTCGACCACTCGCCGTTCTTGAACGCGGGGGTCACCGCGAAGATCACGACGCCGACGATGAAGATGAGGTAGAACGCGACGGCCGGCGCCGGGAGGAACTTGGGCAGCAGGATGTCGCCGAGCGTCGGCTTGTAGAGCCGCGTCGTCATAAGGCTCAGCCACACCGCGTCGACCGCCAGGAAGACGACGAGCGTGGCGACGTAGGCGGCGACATACTTGATCATCGAACGCTCCAGGAAATTTTACGTCAGACGGCTGGAACGTGCGGCAGAGGTTCCGGCGTCGGTTCACGCGATCAGCACAGCCGCCGCGGGCACGTCAAGCGTCCAGACGACACCGCCCGGATCGAAGGCGATGGCCGACTTGCCGCCGAGCGCGCGGCCGGCGATCCGGTCCATGACGGTGCGGCCGAACCCCTGCCGCGTCGGCGCGGTGACACGTGGGCCGCCCGTCTCGCGCCAGATCATCGTCATCGTCCGCTCGTTCTCGCCGCCGAAGGACCAGCTGATCTTCACGACGCCGTCGTCGCTCGAAAGCGCGCCATATTTGGCGGCATTCGTCGAGAGCTCGTGAAGGGCGATCCCGATGTTCTGCGCGGCGATCGGCCGAATGAGGATGTCGTCGCCCTCGAGCCGGATCCTCGTGTCGAACAATTCGAGGTAGTGATTGAGTTGCGAGCGGATCAAATCCATCAGCGACGCACCCTTCCAGTCGAGGCTGGAGAGAAGATCGTGCGAGCCGGCGAGGCCCGCGAGACGCTCGGTGAATTTTTTGACGAAGTCCTCCGGCGTGATGTCGCGCGTCATGCTCTGGCGCGCCATCGCCTGGATCACCGCAAGCAGGTTCTTGGATCGATGGGTCAGTTCACGCATCAGGAAGCGGACATGATCCTCCCGCTTCTTCTGGGCTGAAACGTTTCGCATGATGAGGGAAGCGCCGATCAGCGGCCCGTCCGGCGCCCGCATCGGCGCGCTGGTGATCCAAAGATCGACCGCCTCGCCGTTCTTGAGCACCTGCGTTGTCTCGAACTCGTGAGCCTCGCCGTCGGTGACGAGCTTGAACTGCTCGTCGCGCTCCTCGGCCGTCATGTCGGGGAAGATCAATCCCAACGGCGCGCCGATCACGGCCTCCGCCTCGACGCCGAATAATTGACGTGCGCCGGCATTCCAAGAGGAGACGGTACCTTCGAGATCGATGCTGACGATGGCGTCGACAGAGGAGGCGACGATCGAGGCGAGTTCCGCGTTGGAGCGCTCCGCCGCCTTGCGTTGCGCTTCGCCATTCTTCTGATCCGTGACATCGAAACTCAGGGAGACCATACGTTCAAGGTCACCTCCCGACCCGTTGAACAGGCGACCGCGGGAGGCGATCCATCGAGTTTCACCATCGCGACGAACGATACGGAACGCTTTCTCGAAATCGCGCGCGGGCCGGCCGTCTGTCTGGAAGTCGGCGATCAGCGCGCCGAGGTCCTC
This sequence comes from Beijerinckiaceae bacterium, assembly GCA_965198495.1. GTDB lineage: Bacteria > Pseudomonadota > Alphaproteobacteria > Rhizobiales > Beijerinckiaceae > RH-AL1. The sequence goes on from CBDAPL010000001.1 coordinate 571,110, forward strand.
GGGATGGATGCGCTCGATCAGTTTATTGGGCTTGAGAGACTCACCCGCTATGAGCGGCTCGAGATCGAAAAGCTCGATCAGGTTGTCGGAATGCACGAAAGTATGCGTCGGGATGACCCAATCGAGGATCGCGAGACCGGCGCAGGCTTGCGCGAGCAGCAGCCGATCCTTGCTATCGCGCAGATCCGCCTCGACCTTCTGCAGGCGGAGCAACGAACGCACAAGCGCCAGCATCTCGCGCGGCTCGATCGGATCGACGAGGTATGCGTCGATGCAACTCTCGATTTCGGCTTGCTGGTCATCACCGAAGCCCCGGGCGATCTGCACGATGAAGGTGCCGGCGCTGTCCCGCTTGATACGATGGCAAAACGCGACGTCGGCAAGATCGTGATCAAGGATCACCAAAGGCGGCGGCTCGAGCGCTATGTAGGCGAGCGCTTCCGGGCCGGTCGAGACCCCGACGACGGCATGGCCGGCGTGTGTAAGCAGCGCGACATTTGCCGCGCGCCGTTCCTCCGACGGTCCGACGACAAGGATCGCTCCCGCGCTGCTCAAGGCCATACCCCCTCAAGCCTGTCACCGATCCCCCGATCGGCCGCGGTTGACCGCGCGACAAGCCCAAACCGGCACTTCACGAAAGCGCGAGCATCCTGTCAATCACCCATGCAGATTCGTCGTTCGAAAAACTTACAGGCTCCTGATCCGCCGGGATCAATCGGTCATCATCAGTGCCCAATAGGTTTTGAAGCGCGTGCCAGGCGCATCCGCGGCGGCGATCCCCATACGACGCATCTTCTTATCGAGCAGGTTGAGGTTGTGGCTTGGCGAGCGCTGCCAGCCGCCAAGGGCGGCGTCGGCATTGGCATAGCCGGCCGAGACGTTCTCGACGGCGTAGCCCTTGATATGGTGCGAGGCGTTAAGACGATGGTCGAGCGAGCCGGCGATCTCGTGGCTCAGATGGTCGGCTCGCGCCATCGCATTCGCCTGCTCCTGCGCAAGCAGCATGAGACCCGGATCAATCGTTACGGAGGACAGATCATGGGCTTCGCGATAGGCGGAGATACGGGCCCGCACCTCGGCGGGGTCGAGGCGCACCACCACGCTCGGCCGCGCGACATCGGGCGCTTTGTCTTCCGAAGCGAGGCAGCCGCCGAGCGCGAGGCTCGCCGCGAGCACGGCAAACCGATACCAGAGTAGCGGCGTAAAAGCTCCGTTGGCCATCTCTCAGCCGATCTTCCGAGCGCGAGACGGCGCCGCGTCCGTCGCGCGTTGCGCCTGCAGGATCGTTTCGAGCCGGTCGAGCCCGATGATGTTGATGCCGAGTGGATCCGCGGGCGGTCCGTCGAAGAAATGATGTTCGCGAAACTGCCGGCAGATCTCGAAGTAGAGATCGCTCTTGGTGCGAACCATGTTCTCGACGTCTGCCACAAAGCAGAACAGATCGAACGTCATTGCGCCGGCCGTTAGATTCGTGAAGCGGACCTGCGGGGACGGCAGCGAGACGACGGCTTCATTCCCTCGCGCGATGTCGATGAGCACCTGGCGCACCTTCTCCGGATCGGCCGAGGCATGCACGGTGATCTCGATGGTCATGCGGCCGATACGGTCGGTGCGCATCAGGTTCTTGACCACGCCGCTGACGAGGTTGGAATTCGGCACGATGACGGACGCGCGATCGAAGGTCTCGATCTCGGTCGAGCGTACGTTGATCTTGCGGACATAGCCCTGTTCGGTTCCGACGATCACCCAATCGCCGACCCGAACCGCGCGCTCCCATAGCAGGATCAGACCGGAGACAAAATTGTTGACGACCGACTGAAGACCGAAACCGATACCCACCGACAAGGCGCCGGCGACGATCGCCAGCTTCTGAAAATCGACGCCGAGATTGGCGGCGGCCAGCGTCAGCGCCAGAAGGAAGCCGACGTAGCCAAGGCTCGTTTTGATCGAATTCCGCAGCCCGGAGTCGAGCCGCGTCTGCGGCAGATAGCGATCCTCCAGCCACGCCTGCACGGCTCGCGTGGCGGCGAGCACCAGAAGGAAGCTGATCAGCGCGACCACGATTCCCTCGATGGATATGGTCACGTCACCGACCTTGAAGCCGAAGAAGATCGCATGGAGGTTGCCGCGGATGTCGGTCGACTGCATGCCCCAGGGCGCGATGACGACGAGCAGCGCGAGACCGATGATGAAGAGGCGCGCGGCACCCGATAGCAGGATCGCCATCTGGCCGAGAGTCTCGCGGCGTATGCCGACCGTATAAATGAGCATCCGACCCATCATGGAGCCGGGCTGAAAGCCGAGTTCGCAGGCCTTTTCGATTAACCTGACGAGCAGAAAGACGACGGCGAGCGTGCACGAGACGAGCAGGATCTGGTCGACCAGGAAGGTGGCGAAAGCGATATAGCCCACCACGGTCGCGATGCTGAGGCAGACGATGAGGGTCCAGGCGCCCCCGCGAATGATCCCGTAGTAGTCGCGCTTCTGGGAGACCGAAGCGCCCGGCTTCGACAAGTCGGCGCTCGGGTTGTTGGCTTCAGGATCGTCGCCAAGATCGATCAGGGCGATCGCCATCGCTATCGCGACAAAGAGTGCTCCGACGCCCTGCGCGGCGACCGAGAAGCGCCAGTCGGCGAGGATCACCTCGTTCAAGGATTCCATCACCTTCGAGCCGGCGACGATGATCGCGATCCCGACGATGAGGCGGACGAGCTTGTCGCTGGTCTTGTCGTCGAAATTGAAGAGGCGCCATTTAGGCCGGCGCGGCGCGAGAATGCCGCGCGAGAGCCCCGCGGCGATGGCGATGCGGATGATCCCCCATTGCATCTCGTTGAAGAGTGATGAGACGACCGGATCGGCCGCGGCGAAGAAGGCGAAGACGAAGATCACGCCGTACATGATCGCGATCATCGAGCCAGCGACGGACAAGCTCGTCCAGCACGCGACGACGATCTTCAGCCAGGTGGAGGGCTTCTCGACCTGTAGTTCATGGCTGACCAGCCGCTTCGCCAAACGGGTCAGCGGCAAGTAGAGGGCGATGACCGCGATCACGAGGGCCCAGAACCAGGCAAGCTTGGCTCCGGACGTGTTGCGATTGAAGCCGACGAGCCAGTCGTCGAAGATGCGCGTCGCGGCGGCGATAGTCGCCGGGCTCTCGCGCGCCACGAAGAACCAGAGCGGCGGCGATAGAACGCTGATCGAGCGCCGGAACAACGAGTTGGTAAACAGCGCGCGCTGTTTCTTGGAGATGTAGGCCGCGTCTTGCGTCGCCTCGATCTCCAAGGTCTTGGCGCGCTTCAAAAGGCCATCGTTCTCGTCGAACGTCTTTAGCAGCGCCTCGCGCTGCTTGGTGACGTCGGTGGCCTCGCCGGTAGTGGTCGCGCCGAGCTGGTCGAGACGCGCCTTCATGGCGATCGTGCGTGGCGTGAGACGCTCGACCAGCGCTTGGGCCTGTGTGGCAAGTGGGCCCACGTCGCCCGCGAGTGTGTTCAAGGTCTGCTGCGTTATTTCGGATTGATCGACCTGCTTTTCGATGTCCTTCAGCTTGCCGTTGAGCGCGTCCACAGCGGAGGTAAGCTGCTCCTGCGTCTGTCTCGGCGGCTCGGCGGATGCCCGCGTCGGTGTTGGAGCTTGCGCCGCCGCGATGCTCGCCGAAGACACGAGCGCTACGAGAGCGGCGGCTATAATCTGACGAGTGGTCTTGGTCATCGGCTCGCAACGAAGATCGCGGCGTGTTGCCGCGAGAGCAGCGCCATTCGGCGCAAGGTGAGCTGGTTAAAAGCCGTCGAAATCCGGTTTTGTTGCGGCGCGGCGTGCTTCTGGCCGGTCAAGCCACTGGCGGATAAGGGTGTACGCCGCCTTGATAGTCGGTGACGCGGTACTCGCCCCGCGCCGCGTCGTCCAGGTAAGCCGGACCGATGGGCGACTTGCCGTAGCCGCCCGGGATATCGAGGACGTATTGCGGCTGGCATAGCCCCGACACGCGCCCGCGCAGCCCGCGAACGAGGGCCTGCCCCTCCGCGATCGACAAGCGGAAGTGCGAGGTGCCCGGCGCGAGGTCGGGATGATGCAGGTAGTAGGGCTTGATACGCGCCTCGACGAACGTGCGCATGAGGCTGGCGAGCGTATCGGCGTCGTCGTTGACGCCGCGCAGCAGCACGCTCTGGCTGACCAGGACGAAGCCGGCATCGGCGAGCCTTCCGCAGGCTGCCCGTGCCTGCGGCGTCAGTTCGCGCGGATGATTGGCGTGGATCGCCACATAGACCGTCTTGCCGGAAGCCCGCAGACCCTCGATCAGCGCCGGCGTGACGCGCTCGGGCGCGACGACCGGCACGCGCGTGTGAACGCGCAGGATCCGCGTATGGGCGATTTCCGCGAGCCCAGCCGATACAGCGGCAAGCCGGCGCGGCGACGCGGCGAGCGGATCCCCGCCGGTGAGGATCACTTCCCATATCGCCGGCCGCGCCGCGATATAGGCCATGGCGGTCGCGAGCGCCGCCGCGTCCATCGTGTTTGGCTGGCCCGGGCCGACCATCTCGCGCCGGAAACAAAACCGGCAATAGACGGCGCAGACGTGCAGCAGCTTCAGCAGCACGCGATCGGGGTAGCGATGAACGATCCCCTCGCAGGGGCTATGCGCGGCGTCACCGATCGGGTCGGCACGCTCGTTGGAACCGGTGGCGAGCTCGCGGGCGTCGGGGAGAAACTGGCGCGCGATCGGGTCGCCGGGATCGCCGACATCGATGAGATCCGCCATGAGCGGGGTGATCGCGATGGCATAACGGCTGGCGATCGTGGTCGCCGCGGAAGCGGCGTTCGCCTGTATCAGTCCACGCTCCACAAGGGCCGCCGCATCGCGCAGAGTGTTCAAGAGACAGGGTCCGCCACAGGAGCCCAGAGCACGTCCTCGATCGTCTCGGCACCTGTCGCCAGCATCACGAGACGGTCGAAGCCGAGCGCGATGCCGCTGGCCTCCGGCATAAAGGCGAGCGACGCCAGGAAGTCCTCGTCGATCGGATATGCCTCGCCGTAGACGCGCTGGCGCTCGGTCTCGGCAGCCTGAAAACGACGCCGTTGCTCGGCGCCGTCGCGCAACTCCGCAAAGGCATTGGCGAGTTCGATGCCGCAGGCGTAGAGCTCGAAGCGTTCGGCGAAGCGCGGGTCGTCGGGACAGAGCCGCGCCAACGCTGCCTCGCTCGCTGGATAGCGCGAGAGCACGGTCGCCCGGCCGATCCCCAGCTCGGGCTCGACCTTGGCCGTGAGTATCCTGCTGAAGAGGTCCGACCAGCCGTCATCGCTCGCGACACGAAGATCCAGCGCCCGCGTGGCCCCCGCGAGCCGCGTCAGACCTTCCGCGTCGTCCGGCAGCATGGCGTCGAGATCGACGCCGGCATGGCGGCGGAAAGCCTCGCTAACGCTCAAGAGCTCCGGCTCGACAAAAGGATCCGCGACGCTTGCGCGATGTCTCAGCGTCTCTGTCGCGGCGACCTCCGCGGCAACGCGCATCAGCGCGACGCAATCGGCGACGAGCGCGTCGAGACTTGCGCCCGCGCGATACCATTCGAGCATCGTAAATTCCGGATGATGCAGACGCCCGCGCTCGCGATTGCGATAGACCGGGGCCAACGTGAACAATCGCCGAACACCGGCGGCGAGTAGTTTCTTGCAGCCGAACTCGGGCGAGCCGTGAAGATAGAGCGGCGCGCGCGATCCATCGGGACGAACCAGCATCGTGGCGAAAGGCGTGATGTGGGTCTCGTTGCCCGGCGACATCTGCAGTGCGGGAGTGTCCACCTCGTCAAAGCCCCGGTCGATGAACCAGCGACGCAACGCGTCCTTGATGCGGGCGCGCGTCCGAAGCATCCCGATGCGCCGGTTGAAGGGCTCCGGTCGCCACCAGGGCGCAGGACCGGTCATCGTGATTTCGCTTGATATGGAGAGGGAACAAGGGCTAGCGAGAGGCCCAAAGCCCGGCGCCGGTGTACCACACGATGGTGGTTCGGCCCATCCTTCACCACTGATACGATATCAAGGACTTCATCGTGAAAGTCATTGCCAGTTCCATTCGCAAAGGCAACATCATCGAGCGTGATGACGGCAACCTCTACGTTGTATTGACGGCGGAAAGCTTCCATCCCGGAAAAGGGACGCCGACCACTCAGATCGATATGCGCCGCCTGTCGGACGGCGTGAAGACGACCGACCGCTTCAAGACGACCGAACAGGTCGAGCGGGCTTTCGTCGAGGATTCGAACTTCTCGTATCTCTACAAAGATTCAGACGGTTTTACCTTCATGAACCAGGAGAACTACGATCAGGTCATTGTTCCGGACGAGGTTCTCGGCAACCAGGCCGCTTATCTGCAGGAGGGTATGGTCTGCGTGCTGTCCATGTTCAACGGAACGCCGGTTGGCATCCAACTTCCAGCGCGCGTGACACTCGAGATCATCGACACGGAACCAGCGATGAAAGGACAGACGGCCTCTTCATCCTATAAGCCCGCCAAATTATCCAATGGGGCGCGCGTGATGGTACCGCCTCACATCGCGACCGGCACACGTGTCGTGGTGCAGACCGAGGATGGCTCCTATGTCGAGCGTGCCAAAGACTGATGTTCGGCTTTTAATCAACCCAGCTTACGCTATCGGCACGTGCCTACGGTGCGATCAAGCACACCGAGAACTGTCTCGATCTCGGCCGGCGTCTCAGACGGCAAGACAAACACCGTCTCCAGTTTGCGCGCGATAGCCCCTGTCGAGGTCAACCCGCGTCGGTATCCTGAAGATGTTGGCGTATCCAGTCTAAGGTCGTTCGCGCTAGAGCGATCAGCAAGTCCGCGTTGAGGTTGAAAACTACGCATCTTTCGACCTACGACCTTCCAACTCATCCGATAAGATGAATATGCGACCGTGCCTCACGAAAAACGTTATTGTGTAGGCCGGACCTAATTGAATGGGAAACTGTAAAAAGACATTGATTGTTCCCGCCTGAGGATCGAATATTTAGATGTTGAAATCGTTAAGGATTGCGTCCGAGTAGCGTTAATCCCGCATCATCCGAGCAGATCGAGAAGCGCCGGTATCAGCGGCGCGTCCGCGGGCGGCATCGCGATGCGCCGCAATTCGGCTGGGCGGAGCCAACGCAGAGCCTGACCTTCCCGGGGCTGGGCGATGCCTTCCCATCGACGACAGATATAGAGCGGCATCAGCAGGTGCATGTCCGCATAGGCGTGGCTGGCGAAAGTCAGCGGCGCGAGACACGCCTCCTCGACGGCGATCCCGAGTTCCTCGCGCAACTCGCGGATCAGCGCGACCTCCGGCCGCTCGCCCGGTTCAATCTTGCCGCCGGGGAATTCCCACAGACCAGCCAGCGCCTTGCCCTCAGGGCGTTGGCCGACAAGCACGCGACCGTCGGTGTCCACCAAAGCCGCCGCGACGACGAGTATGAGTTTGGTCACCGGCCTTGTCCGCTCAAGAGCGGTAATCGCCGTTGATGGTGATGTATTCCTTGGTGAGATCGCACGTCCATACCGTCGCCTTGCCCTTGCCGAGACCGATCTCGACCTTGATCGGGACGTGAGCCTCGCGCATCAGAGTCGACACGTTCGCCTCGTCGTAGGCGGGATCTCGCAGGCCCCTGTGGGCGACGCGCGTGCCACCGAACCAGATCGCGAGTCGATCGCGATCGGCCTTCTCGCCGGCTTTGCCGACTGCCATCACCACGCGACCCCAATTGGCATCCTCGCCCGCGACCGCCGTCTTGACGAGCGGTGAGTTGGCGATGGAGAGCGCGATGCGCTTGGCCGCCCTGTCATTCTCCGCGCCCTCGACCAGGACTTCGATGAATTTGCGCGCGCCCTCTCCGTCCCTCACCACCTGGTGGGCGAGGTCGAGCAGCAATCCGTCGAGCGCGGCCTTGAAGGCCTTCAGCCGCCGATCCGTTGCGATCAGGATTTGCGGCGCGCCGCGGCTGGCGGCGGCGCCGGTGGCAAACAGCATCAGCGTGTCGGACGTCGAGGTGTCGCTATCCACCGTGATCGCGTTGAAGCTCGCCTTGACGCTCTTGCCCAGCATCGCCTGAAGGGCGGAAGCGGCGATCGGCGCGTCGGTGAAGACGAAGGCGAGCATCGTCGCCATGTCCGGGGCGATCATACCGGCCCCTTTGGCGATACCTGTAAGCGTGACGTTTACGCCACCGAGGTCGGCCGTCGCTGTGGCGAGCTTGGGGAACGTGTCTGTCGTCATGATCGCCTTGGCGGCGTCATGAATGCCGTCGGGCGACGCCTTCTCGATCAGCGTCTCGAAGACGCCTTCGAACTTACCCGCATCGAGCGGTTCGCCGATGACGCCAGTCGAGGCGATGTAGATTTCCTTGGCGGGCGCGCCGGATGCCGCGCCGGCAAGCTTGGCGGTCAGCGCCACGGCCGCGGCGCCGATCCTGCCCGTGAAGGCGTTGGCGTTGCCGGAGTTGACGATCAGCGCCCGCGCCTTGCCGCCGGCGAGCTTCTGCCGGCACCAATCGACCGGCGCCGACGGACATTTGGAAGTCGTGAACACGCCGGCGACTTGCGTGCCCTTGTCGAACAGCGCGAGCAGCACGTCGGTGCGGCCCGTGTAGCGGATGCCGGCCGCTCCGGTCGCGAAACGAACGCCTTTGACGGGCGGCATCTCGGGCACGGTGGTGGGAGCGAGCGGAGAGACCGCGGTCATGGATTGCGTCTTTCGTGCTTCGGCGGCTGGCGCCATGTGCGTGAGCCCGCGAGGGAGCGTCAAGATGAAAGCTTGGCGTGCCACAAACGATCCGTCGCGTCGCCCAGCCGACGACCGGACCGCCCCGACATGTCGCTATGGACATGCGAACCGCTCGCTGGCATGTCCCGCACGACCATGGAGGACATCATGCTCAAGGTCGCCGCATGCGGCACATTAGTCTTGATCGGCGGAATGATCGCCTCATCCGCAGCGCGCGCGGACGGCTGGTCGGTGACGGCCAAGCCGGCTGACGGCATCTGCTTGGCAGGCCGCACCGGCGTGGACGAGGCTACTAAAAAGAAGACCGCCGTCGTACTCGGGATGTTCAAGAATCCCGAGGGGATCAACCTCATCGTCACGCTGACCAGTCAGACTTGGTCCTTCGCGAAAGACCAGTCGGTCTACGCCGACCTCCTCCTCGTGGGCGAAGACGGCCACACGGTCGCCCTGCGCTCGAAATGGGTCGGCGACGGCCAGACGCTGGCCAGCACCTTCGACAAGGCGCGCCCCATCGTCACCGCGCTGGGCGCGAGCCCGGCGTTCACGCTGCAGACCGAACCCAACAAGGGCGTTACCTTTGACACGCCGAACGCGGCGGGTGCGCTGGCGTCCGCGGAAGCCTGCCTGATCGCCAGATAAGATGTGCGTTGGCTTGCGTGCGTAATCGGGACATGTGCCGGCGAAACAGAGCCTTATCGGCACCTCAGTAGAGCTACAACAGGCGCGCTTCTTCTACGCGAGCATCTCATCGCGTAAGAACGCCTACGTGTTCATCGATTCGAAGAACATGCTGTTGCCTTTGGGCGTGTCGCGCAGCTTGCCGAGCAGGAACTCGATGCCGTCGACGGTGCCCATCGGATTGAGAATGCGGCGCAGCACGTACATCTTCTTGAGGATGTCGGCGGGGACCAGCAGCTCTTCCTTGCGCGTACCCGATTTGGCGATGTCCATCGCCGGATAGGTGCGTTTGTCGGCGATCTTGCGGTCGAGAATGATCTCGGAATTGCCGGTGCCCTTGAACTCCTCGAAGATCACCTCGTCCATGCGCGAGCCGGTGTCGATCAGCGCGGTGGCGATGATGGTCAGCGAGCCGCCCTCCTCGATGTTGCGGGCGGCGCCGAAGAAGCGCTTGGGTCGCTGCAGGGCGTTGGCGTCGACGCCGCCGGTGAGCACCTTGCCGGAGGAGGGCACGGTCGTGTTGTAGGCGCGCCCGAGGCGGGTGATCGAGTCGAGCAGGATGATCACGTCGCGGTTGTGCTCGACGAGGCGCTTGGCCTTTTCGATGACCATCTCGGCGACAGCCACGTGGCGCGTCGCCGGCTCGTCGAAGGTCGAGGCGACGACCTCCCCCTTCACCGAGCGCTGCATGTCCGTCACCTCCTCCGGCCGCTCGTCGATCAGCAGCACGATAAGGTAGGCGGTGGGGTGATTGGCGGCGATCGATTGCGCGATATTCTGCAGCAGCACCGTCTTGCCGGTGCGCGGCGGGGCTACGATGAGCGCGCGCTGGCCGAAACCGATCGGCGCGACGATGTCGATGACGCGGTTCGACAGGTCCTTGCGCGTCGGGTCGTCGATCTCGAGCTTCAGACGGCGGTCGGGATAGAGCGGCGTGAGATTGTCGAAATTGACCTTGTGGCGGACCTTCTCGGGATCCTCGAAATTGATCGTGTTGACCTTGAGCAGAGCGAAATAGCGCTCGCCTTCCTTCGGCGAACGGATCAGCCCTTCCACCGTGTCGCCGGTGCGCAGGCCGAAGCGGCGGATCTGCGAGGGCGAAACGTAGATGTCGTCGGGGCCGGCGAGGTAGTTGGCGTCGGCCGAGCGCAGGTAGCCGAAGCCGTCCTGCAGCACCTCGATGACGCCGAGGCCGACGATCTCGATCTCGCGGCTGGCGAGCTGCTTGAGGATCGCGAACATCAACTCCTGCTTGCGCAGCGTCGAGGCGTTCTCGACCTCGTGCTCTTCCGCGAAGGCGGTGAGTTCGGTCGGCGACTTGTCCTTCAGGTCGGCGAGCTTGATTTCCTTCGGGCCGGTGTAGGGCGCGGCCTCGATCATGTCTTCGCTGGATTGATCGGGGGAGATGACGTCTGTCATGGCGGCGGTCTTATCGTTGGGAGAGGGCCAGGGCGGCCGGGTTCGGGATGTGAGCCGGGACGACGCGTGGGGAAGCGCGTGGCCGAGCCTGACCGAAGAGGCGAGACGTGTGCGATAGCTCCATCGCGACGTCTTTGCAAGGCGGCGCGCCGCCTTGTCGGCTAGCCCAGCCGCACAAGCAGCATTACGGCGGACACGATGATCACGCCCAGCGTGGCCATGATGCCGACGCCGCGGAAGACGAACTGCTGCGGCGCGTTCTTCTTCGCGAACATGCCGATTGGATGCATCAGCCGCGCGACGATCAGCACGATGAGGAGGATGCGGACCAGAAGGTGGCCGGCGCCGCCCGCCTCGAGGAAGCCGATCAGGATTACCGCGAAGGGCACGTACTCCTGGAAATTACCGTGCGCGCGAATGCGCTTCACCATCGAGAAATCGCCGCCGTCGCCGATCAGCGTATCCTTGGAGGTGCGGCTGGCGATCACCCACCCCGAGAGGCCGATGTAGATCAGCGCCAGGATCGCACCGTAGAATGCCGTGAGAGCCGGGTAGATCATTGTCTATGGTCCTTCCAGAGTGAATAAGGGATCCCCTCGCCTGACCAAGGGCGGGACACGAGCTCCGCGACCTATCACCGGACGTCGTTACACGCTACGATTCGGCGGATTCGAACGCACGGATATCGGCCTTTGGCCTTCAGCCCCCAGCGCCTCGTGACGCCGGACCGTCTCGACAGCGACCCCGACCTGTCGCTGCGTCCGCTCACGCTCGCCGATTTCACCGGCCAGGCCGCGGCGCGCAAAAACCTGAAGATCTTCATCGAGGCGGCGAAGACGCGGCGCGAGGCGCTCGACCACGTGCTGTTCGTCGGTCCGCCCGGCCTCGGCAAGACCACGCTGGCGCAGATCGTCGCGCGCGAGCTCGGCGTCAACTTCCGCTCTACCTCGGGGCCGGTCATCGCCAAGGCCGGCGATCTCGCCGCGCAGCTCACCGGCCTTGAGGATCGCGACGTCCTCTTCATCGACGAGATCCATCGGCTCAACCCGGCGGTGGAGGAGATCCTCTACCCCGCAATGGAGGATTTCCAGCTCGACCTGATGATCGGCGAGGGTCCGGGCGCCCGCTCCGTGAAGATCGATCTCGCCAAGTTCACGCTTGTCGGCGCCACCACCCGCGCCGGCCTCCTGACGACGCCGCTGCGCGACCGCTTCGGCATTCCGATCCGGCTCGAGTTCTACACGGTCGCGGAGCTGGAGAGCATCGTGCGGCGCGGCGCCCGGGTGCTCGGCATCGGCATGAGCGCGGAAGGCGCCAACGAGATCGCGCGCCGCGCCCGCGGCACGCCGCGCATTGCCGGCCGGCTGCTGCGCCGGGTGCGCGACTTCGCCCTGGTCGACGGCGAGGCGGAGATCGGCCGGGCGATCGCCGACAAGGCGCTCGGCCTGCTCGATGTCGACAAGATCGGCCTCGACCAGATGGACCGACGCTACCTCTCGACGATCGCGCTGTCCTTCGGCGGCGGCCCGGTCGGCATCGAGACGATGGCGGCGGCGCTCTCCGAGCCGCGCGACGCGATCGAGGACATCATCGAGCCCTACCTGATCCAGCAGGGTTTCCTGCAGCGCACGCCGAGGGGACGGCTGTTGACGCCGCACGCCTTCGGGCATCTTGGGTTGGCAGCGCCGGCGCGGCCGGCGGCGCAGTTCGGGCTGTTTGCCGGGGAGGAGGACCGCTTATAGGTCCGTGACCCGCTGACCGCGCAGGCGGAAACCGCAATTGCGCCGCTTTAAGAACCATTAGGGATGTTCAATTAAGACTTACGCACGCCCTTATCCGCCGCCTCGACCGGAACACCTCATCCTGTGATGCCAAGCCCCTCGCGCCGGCTCGTATTTATTTTCCTCGGCGCTCTCCTGCTGGGCTCGTGTGCCGATCATCCGCATGGTGTGCTCGAGCCCGTGCTCGGCGACTCGCCCGGGACCAGCCGGGTCAACGTGCTCGTCGCGACGACGCGCGGCGCCGACAAGTCCCCCAGCATCATGTTTAATGGAACCCGTGCCGACGAGCTGGCCTTCGCCGACGTCGACGTGTCCATCCCGCCCGATGGCGCGCGCGAGGCCGGCGAAGTGCAATGGCCGAGCGTACTGCCCGGCAATCCGGCGACCAGCTTCGTGACCAAGCGTTCGTCGGTGATCGATCGCAAGACGGCGCTGGCGATCGTCCATGACGAGGTGAAGCGCTCGCCCAAGCGGCAGGTGCTGGTGTTCGTGCACGGCTTCAACAACCGCTTCGAGGACGCGGTCTATCGCTTCGCGCAGATCGTCCACGATTCGGGGACAGAGGCGGTGCCCGTCCTGTTCACATGGCCCTCGAAGGCCAGCGTGCTCGCCTACGGCTACGACCGCGAGAGCTCGACCTATTCGCGCACGCAGCTCGAGAACGTGCTGAAGGGTCTCGTCGTCGATCCGCAAGTCAGCGAAGTGTCCATTCTCGCGCATTCGATGGGCAACTGGCTGGCGTTGGAAAGCCTGCGGCAGATGGCGATCCGCGAAGGCGGCGTGTCGCCGAAGATCAAGAACGTCCTGCTCGCCGCGCCCGACGTCGACATCGACATCGCCCGCGAGCAGATCGCCGACATGGGTCCCAGGAGGCCGGCGTTCTCGCTGTTCGTCTCGCGCTCGGACAAGGCGCTCGAACTCTCAAAAGACCTTTACGGGAGCAGTGCCCGGCTCGGCGACATCGATCCCCTCAAGGCGCCTTACAAGGAGATGCTGGAGCGCGACAAGATCGCCGTCTACGATCTCACCGCGCTGAACACGCCGGGCGGGCTCAACCACGACACCTTCGCGACCAGCCCCGAGATCGTCGGCCTGATCGGGTCGCGCCTCGCCTCGGGCCAAGCGTTGGGCGACAACAAGCAGCGCTTCAGCGACACACTGTTCACGAAAGCCACCGGCACCGTCGCCGGCTTCGGTGACGCGGCCGGGCTGATCGTCAGCGCGCCCGCCGCCGCCGTCGATGCCGACGCGCGCGACACCTATGGCGAGCGGTTCCGCTCATTCGGCGGCAGCCTGTTTGGGCGGTGACGTCTACCTTTCTCGCGGAATGACTGGCACGAAGGTGCCCGCGGCCTCGTCGAGCACCATCATGCCTCCGTCGGCGACGCCGAAATAGGCACCGTGCAAGGTCAGTCGGCCGGTCGTCTCGCGCTCGCGCAGCCAGGGATAGGTGCGCAGGTTGGCGAGCCCCTGAACGATCGAGGCGTGGCATAGGCTTTCGCAATAAGCATTGAAATCGCCCGCCGCCGGTCCGATGAGTTCGGCGGCTGGCTTGACGAGCGTCGTCCATTTGGAGACGAAGTTCGCCTCGGAGAGCGGTACGAATTGGTTGGTCTCGCCAAGGGCGAACGCGCGGATGCCGCCGCATTGGGCATGGCCCATCACGACGACATGCGCGACGTTGAGGGCAAGCACCGCGTATTCGATCGCCGTCGAGGTCTCCGGCAGGGCGTCCTCCGCCGTATAGGGCGGCACCAGAGCGCCGATGTTGCGCACCACGAAGATCTCGCCAGGGCCGGCCCCGAAAATGACCTCGGGCGCGACGCGCGAGTCGCAGCACCCAATCAGCAGCACTGGCGGCTTTTGCCCCTCGTCCGAGAGTTGGCGAAAGCGGTCTCGCTCCTCCCGCAGACGGCCGTGCCAGAACTCCGCGTAGCCTTCCGCGAGCACGGCCGGCAGGTTCTCGTCAATTGGAGCCGCGGGAGAGTTCGTCATCAAATTCCAGGCGCCTCAAGTGATTACGGCGGACGATCACACAAATGTCGTGCCGTCTCTCGCACGACAACGCGCATTCGCGGCGGCAAGCCCGCGCGCTTAAGCGGCGGGTCCGTCGCCCGGCCGCCGATGAACCACCTGCACCAGTGCACGTTCAGGGCAAGTGCCGTTCCGAATGGTGCCGACCTTTGCCATGGTCGTCATTTCCCTCACCGCGAAAACAATCTAAACATAGAAGGATAGTGGAGGGCTCATGGCGGAAGACGAGAATGCCGAGAACGATGGCGGGAAGGCTGCCGTGCCGCCTTCGCCTGCCCCGGCGACAGGCGCCACCGAGTGGACGGCGAGCGATGCGCGCGGCCCGCTGAACGCGGCGGGCGAGCCAAGCGAACTCGGATCGGCGGCACCTCTGCCTCACGAGCATCCCGCCTCCGAACCGCACGCCGTTGCGAGCGAGCCCGCCACGTTGGACGCGGCGCCAGCCATGCCAACGACACCGCGCGAGCCGGAGCCGGATCCCGCCGCACGTGCGGCCGAGCCGCCTCGACGCTCGCTTTGGCCCGTCGCCGTCGGCATCATAGTGGGCGCGATCATCGGCGCCGGAAGCGCGGCGGCCTATTACGCCGCGCAGGGGGGCGACGCATCGACCCTCGCGGCGCTCTCCGCCCGCATCGACGCGCTCCAGAAGCGGCCCGATCCGCAGCCCGACCTCGCGTCCCTGAAGAGTAACGTGGCGGACCTTGGCGGCAAGGTGGCCGCCGTTCAGAAGAACGTCGATGCTCAGGCGAAAGCCCAGCAGACCGCGCTCCAAACCGCGCGCAAGGACGATGCGGCCAAGCCGGCCTTCGATCCCGCGTCTCTGCAGAACAAGATCGCGGGTCTGCAGGCCGATGTGGACGGCTTGCGCAAGCAGGGCGCCGACGTGAAGGCCGTGGATGCGAAGGTCGCGGCCTTGGCTACCGCGGTCGCGGCCCTCAACGGCGTCGATGGAAAGGTTGCGGCGCTGCGCTCGACCATCGACGGGGTCCAGAAGCAATCCTCCGCGACGCAGGCCAGCATCGGCACGCTGCAATCGGGCCAGAAGGCGCTCGAAGGCAAGGTGACGACGTCGCCGGCCCTCGCCGTCGTGGCCGACAGCCTCGTGATGCAGATCGCGCGCGGCGAGCCGTATGCCACGCAAGTCGAGGCGCTCACGTCGATTGGCGCCGATCCCGCGAAGATCGCCGTCCTAAAAGAAAACGCTGACAAGGGCGTACCTTCGGCCCATGCGCTCGCGTCCAAGTTCGAGCCGCTCGCGGACCCGATCATCGCGAGCGAGCAGCGCACGGCGGCCCCGAACGCCGGCTTTCTCGACAAGCTGAAGACTGGCATGTTCAGCATGGTGAGCGTGCGGCGTTCCGACGACACCACCGGAGACACGCTCGCCTCGCATGTCGCCTTGATCGAGGCGGACCTCGCGCACGAGGACGTGGCCAGTGCCTATACCGTGTGGGGCGCGCTACCGGCCGCGGCCAAGGCCAAGTCCGAAGCTTGGGGCGCGCTCGCCAAGACGCATGCCGAGGCGATGCAGGCGGCACGCGCGCTGCAGATTCAGGCCATCGCCGCGCTCGGTGCCAAGAAATCGTGATGGTTGATCGCGCCTTGCCGCTGGCGACCCAAGCCACCCGCTTTTGGGGACATCCATGATCCGCGTGTTGATCTACCTCGTCGTGCTCGCCATTCTGGCGTACGGCGGCATGTGGCTGGTGCAGCATCCCGGCCACATCACGGTGAACTGGTTCGGCGAGGTGGTGAACGCTCCGGCGGCACTCCTGCTGATCACGGTGGCGCTCGTCGCCATCATCATCTGGAGCCTGGTCCGTTTCGTCGTCGGCATTCCGTCCTTCGTCTCGCTGTTCGCGCGGCAGCGGCGACGCGAGAAGGGCTATGCGGCGCTGTCGCGCGGTCTCATCGCGGTCGGCTCGGGTGACGCGCGGACCGCCGGCAAGGCCTCCTCGCAGGCCAGCAAGCATCTCAAGAACGATCCGCTCGCCATCATGCTGCGCGCGCAATCCGCGCACCTGAACGGCGATGACGATGCCGCGCGGACGGCGTTCGAGGCCCTCGCACAGCGCGAGGAGACTCGCGTGCTCGGCCTGCGCGGGCTCCACGCCGAAGCGACGCGCCGCGGCCATGATGACGCCGCCCGCCACTTCGCCGGCGCCGCGCATCGCATCGCGCCGATGCCGTGGTCCGCGCAGGCCGTGCTCGAGCACCGTTCCGCCGAGGGAGAATGGGAGAAGGCGCTGGCGACCGTCGAAACGAGCATCAGCGCCAAGCTTATCGACAAGGCCACCGGCGAGCGCCAGCGCGCCGTCCTCGAGACCGCGATCGCCTACCAAAAGGAAATGACCGCGCCGGACGCGGCGCTGAGCTTGGCCAACGCCGCGATAAAGCGCGCGCCGGAGCTCGCGCCACCCATCGTCCTCGCGGCGCGGCTCTACAGCCGGCGCGGCGACATCCGCAAGGCGGCGAAGCTCATCGAGCGAACGTGGCCGCGCTGCCAGCATCCAGACATCGCGCGCGCCTACCTCGACATACGTCCCGGTGACTCGACCACGGACCGGCTTGAGCGCGCCAGAACGCTCATGGGCATCGCCTCCTTCGACCCGGTCAGCCGCATGGGCGTGGCACGCGCCGCCTTGGCGGCCAAGGACTTCGGCGCGGCACGCGCGGCCATGGCGCCGCTGATCGCCGAGGGCAAACGCCCGACCGTCCGTATGAGCCTGTTGATGGCCGAACTGGAGGAGGCCGAGCACGGCGACGTCGGGCTCTGGCGCGAATGGCTGGCGCGGGCGGCGCGCGCGCCGTTCGATCCGGCTTGGGTCGCCGACGGCATCGTCTACGACCATTGGGAGCCGGCCTCGCCGACGACAGGCAAGCTGGACGCTTTCGTCTGGCAGGTGCCGGCCGAGCGCCTTGGCCCGGCCATGGAAGCGATGGCAGCACCCGCACGGCAGGGCGCCCCCGCGATGATGACGGCGATCGACGCGCCCTCGCCGGAGGCGGCCGCCATCGCGGCGCCGGCCGACGCCGCGCCGCCGGCGCCCGAATCCCGCGCCCTGTTTCACCGCGACGCGTTGCTGTCGCTTGATGACCAACGCCATCGCCACGACAGCGCGGCTGCCCAAGCGAGCGACGGCGACACGCCCGCTATGCTGAACGGCAAGGCCGAATCCGATGAGACCACGTCCACGCCGAAGAGGGATGAGGCCGGAAGCACGGACTCGCCGGCCGCGGCGCAAAGTGGCGGCCCGCAGACCTCGCTTCTGACCTCGGGCTGATCCGCCCGGCAACCCGCGCCGCCGATTGCCAAATGGAAGGGCGCTCGCTAAACAACGCTGCGATCCAAGGGTGCGGATTGCTTCGCCGCAATAGCTCAGGTGGTAGAGCACCTCATTCGTAATGAGGGGGTCGGGGGTTCGAGTCCCTCTTGCGGCACCAGGTTCTATCTCGCCCGCATTGCCGGGAGCGCGTCAGCAGGCTGATCTGAGACGCCCCTGGCGCTCGCTCATGCTGGTCGAGCGGCTAGTCGCGAGCCGAGGTCCAGCGGTCCACCGCCATCTCGTCCGCGTCTTTCGCGGCGACCCAGCCGCCGCTGCCGCCGTCGACCCGATGCTCCTTCTTCCAAAAGGGAGCGCGGGTCTTCATGTAGTCCATCAGGAACGAGGCCGCCGCGAAGGCCGCCTCGCGGTGCCGGCTGGCGGTCGCGACGAGCACGATCCCCTCGCCGGGCGCGATGCGGCCGAAGCGGTGAATCACGCTGACGCCAGCCAGCGGCCAGCGCCGTTCCGCCTCGTCGACGACGCGGACGATCTCCGCCTCCGCCATACCGGCGTAATGTTCGATCTCCAGAGCCGCCAGCGTGCCGGCCTCGTCGCGGCAGAGGCCGGTAAACGTGACGACCGCGCCGATATCGGAACCGCCCTGGCTTAGTCGTTCGATCTCCGCCGCCGCGTCGAAGGGTTCGGCCTGGACGCTGACGCGCGCGCCGCCCGGCGACATCACCCGCCCGTCATCGGCGGGAAGAAGGCGATCTCGCGCGCGCCTCCGATCGCGGCATCGTGCTTGACGTGGGCGCGATCGATCGCGGTGCGGATGGTGGCCTCGTCGGCGAAGGCCGCCGCGTAGCCCTCGCCAAACGTCTTCAGCCAGCCGATCAGGTCCGCCACCGTGACGATGTGCGCCGGCGGCTCGAGCAATTCATCGGTCTTGCCGATCCGCTCGCGCACCCAGGCGAAATAGACGGCCTTCACGAGCAGGCGTCCCGCACGGTCAATCCTCCAGGGCGAGGATGTGGCGTACGCCGGAATTGAGATAGTCCCATCCCGTGTAGATGGTGAGGATCGCCGCGATCCACAGCATGGCGAGGCCCACTTGCGTGTTGTGCGGAACGACCTTGTCGCCGGCTGGTCCCACGATGAGGAAGCCGAGGGCGAGCAGCTGCGCCGTCGTCTTCCATTTGGCGACGCGGCTGACCGGGATCGATACCTTGAGATCAGCCAGGAACTCGCGCAGCCCGGACACCAGGATCTCGCGGCAAAGGATCACGATCGCCGCCACGATGGAGGCGTGGGCGATGGTCTGGTCCGCCACCAGCATGAGGAGCATGGCGGCAACGAGCAGCTTGTCGGCGATGGGATCGAGCATGCGGCCCAGCGCCGACTGCTGCGACCAGGCGCGCGCCAGATACCCGTCGAAGAAATCGGTGATGGCGGCGGCGGCGAACAGGACGAAGGCGGTCCAACGCATGGCGTCGACGCGCGGCCAGAACATGCAGGCGATCACCAGGGGAACGGCGATGATCCGCCCATAGGTCAGGAGGTTGGGCAGGCTCCAGCGGTGGCTCGCGCCCCCAGAGATGCTTGTCATCGCCATGACGGCCTAGGAACACGGGAGGTTGGGCGAGGTCAAGGCGGTTGCGGGAGCGGTATCAGAAGCCCGGGATCGGCAGGCCGAACGTCTGCGCCAGAAGGACGGCGTTGAGGAGAAGGACGACGCATGTGGCGGCGATCGCCGCCGCGTCCGTCCACCGGCCGTTGACGAACGCGCCCATGATGTCACCTCGTCGGGTGAAGTGCACCAGGGCGATCAAAGGGACCGGCAGGGCGAAGCTCAGCACCACCTGGCTCAGAATGAGCGCCTGGGTCGCGTTCACGCCGAGGGCCACCACCACGAAGGCCGGCACCATCGTCACCAGGCGACGCACCAGGATGGGGATCCGAACACCGATGAAGCCCTGCATGATCATCTGACCGGCCATCGTGCCGACGACGGAACTCGAGATCCCTGACGCAATCAGCGAAACGAGGAAGACAGCCGCCGCGGCGCCGCCGAGCAGCGGCGTCAGCGTCTTGTAGGCGGTCTCGATCTCCGCGACGTCGCTGTGGCCATCGTGGAAGGCCGCCGCCGCCATGATCAGCATCGCCATGTTGACGAGGCCGGCGAGCGCCAGCGCGACGACGACCTCGCGATTCGAGAAACGGAGCAGTCGTCGCTTCGAAGCGTCGCTGTCGGCGCGGACGCGGTTCTGCGTGAGGCCGGAATGGAGATAGACGGCGTGCGGCATGATCGTCGCGCCGACGATGCCGACGGCGATGGTCAGCGCGGCGGCGTCGGGAAGGCCGGGCATGATCGTGTGCAGCGCGGCGGCGTGCCAATCGACGGGGGCGATGATCAGTTCGGCGACGTAGCAGAGGGCGATCACCGCCACCAGGCCGCCGATCAGCAGCTCCATCGGTCGGAAGCCGTTCCTGTCGAGCAGGAGCAGCGCGTAGGTCACGGCGGCCGTCACGCCCATGCCGGCAAGCAGCGGCAGGTGGAACAGCAGGGCGAGACCGATCGCGCCGCCGAGGAACTCCGCGAGGTCCGTCGCCATCGCCGCCACCTCGCTGATCGCCCACATCGCGTAGACGAGCGGCCTTGGGTACATATCGCGGCAGAGTTCGGCGAGGTTGCGCCCGGTCACGATGCCAAGCTTTGCGGAAAGCGCCTGAGCCATCATCGCCAGCAGGTTGGCCAGCAGCACGACCCAAAGGAGGGCGTAGCCGTATTTCGCGCCGGCCTGGATGTTGGTCGCGAAATTGCCGGGATCCATGTAGGCGATGGAGGCGATCACCGCCGGCCCAGCGAAGAGCAGCACCGATAACGGACGCGCGCGGGCGCGCCCGGCGAGGATATCGTCCATCGCAAGCAGGGAGCGGGCGGTCACGCCTTGGATCGAACCACTGGTCGTCGGGCGACTGGTCGTGTCGCTCAAGGCATTTCGCCGATCCTTTATAGCTTTGGCTATAAATAGGCTGAAGCCAGACCTATTTGCAAGATAAGGCTGCCGCGACACTCTGGAGTTAAGGCGAGCTAGCGTGCGCCTTTCGCCTCCTGAGCTGACCAGTAGGCGATCGGCCGTATCTTCCAACTCGTGATGACACCCGCCTCAACAAGCGGGTCTCCCCTGACGATTTCTTCCGCCGCCTCCAGGATATCGGCGTCCAGCACCCACAATGCCCCCGCATCGTCCGCAAAAGGTCCGGCAGCTCGCAACCGGCCATTCTCAAGGAACGTGCGAAGGTACGTCCGATGAGCGGGATGGTTGATCTTCAATCGGTTCTTATCGTCTCCGTACTCAATGATCGCGGCAAACTTCATGTCATCTCCTACGGGCGTTTCGCCACGACCTACGTCTTGCCGCATCGTTCTCGGGAAACAGCAACCACGTCCACGACTATCCACGAATTAGGAACTATGGTTGCAAGGTGGGCGGCGATGCGGATCATCCGCGACGGTGCCCTACGATGCGATGCAAGGAACGACCGTGACGCGTGCGCCCCGTCCACCCGATCCCGACGGTCTCGTCGCGACCGAGTTGCAGGTCGAGAGCTTCCGTCAGGCGCGAGAGGCGCGACGCGCGGCACTCGTCGAGGACTACGTCGAGCTGATCGCCGACCTTCTCGACGCCGGCGGTGAGGCGCGGCAGGTCGATGTCGCGGCGCGCCTCGGCGTCGCGCAGCCCACGGTCGCGAAGATGCTGAAACGCCTCGCCGAGGATGGCCTGGTCGCGCAGAGACCCGACCGCGGCACCTTCCTTACGCCGGCCGGGCAGGCTCTGGCCCTGCGCAGCCGCGAGCGCCACCGCGTGGTCGAACACTTCCTGCTGGCGCTGGGAATCGCCCCGGCGATCGCGCGGCGTGATGCGGAAGGGCTGGAGCACCACGTCAGCGAGGAAACGCTCGATGCCTTCGCGCTCTTCCTTGCGCGGCAAGCTGACAGGTTGGCATGAGACGACGCCGGCCTGAACTCTCAGATCGCGCCGACCGCTCGCTTCGCCTCGACTGCCCGGAAGGACCAAGGTTGAGGCTAAGGCGCGCCGTCCATGTCGGCGTTGGCGGCGGCATGCAGGCGCTTGGCATTGCGGTAAGAGGCTTTAATCCGCGACCTCGAGAAGCCGGTCGCCTGGCCGAGGCGATCCAGCGTCTCGAGTGAGCAGTCGCCAAACAGCGCCCGCACGAGATTGCCCGGCCCGTCGCCGGTCACCAGGATCGCCAAGACATCATCTTTCGAGACGGGCGTACGCGACGCGTTCGACAAGGCGTTCAGCACCGTCGCGAACACGTCCCTCTTCATCGGAAAGCCTCGTGCGGTTGCCCGACCAAAAAGTCCCGCACCTTCGCGACCATGCCGGAGGAGTGTCTAAGCGGGCCATCATACGGCAATATTTCGCTGAGAAGCAGGGCTTGATCCATCACCGCGAGTTCGTCCAGGCGCCGCAAAAGCGAGGCGCGTTTCGAGCTCGCGGCCTTCGCGGCGTCGGCTGCGGCCGAGGGCTTCAGGTCGATTGCCGCGGCCATGTCGTACACGTCGCGCGGCTTCAACGTCGCCGCTCTGTAGAAAAGCTTCCTGCCTTCTCGTCAAGGCGTGGCGTGAGCAGCGTCAGCCACTGAACGTCGTAGGCGAAGAGGTCGATGTCCTTGCTCAAGCGGTGCGCAAGATCCAGCATGAGCACGGTTCCGCCACCCAATAAGAAGGGCGCTTTGCCGAAGCCTCTCGCCTCCAGATCATCGAAGAGCGCGTAGGCGCTTCTAAGGAGGCCGAGCCAAGTCTCCGGCGTCGGCGATGATCCATTTCGGCTGTTCATCGATTGGCTCGCGCTACATCACTCCAAGCGCATCTATAGCAAGCACAAACATCGTGTCTCTCCCAAGGCCTCACCCCTTCGGAAACGGCACGAAACGGCTCGCCGGCAGGATCGGCGCCGCGCCATCGATAGACTGGAAGAACGGGATTGGCGCCAGCTTCGGCGTGTAGGCGACCACCAGCAGCTTCGGGCGAGGCGGCGGCATCGGGATGCCATCCGGCACGGCGATGACGTCGTCCGGCGCGACCGCCTCGATCGCGCCGGGCCGTTCCGGCGGGAGCGGCACCTTGGCGCCGAGCATGCCGTCGGGAACCGGCGGCGTCGCACGCTTGCGCGGCGGCTCGCCTGGCGGGACAGGCTCTTGCTTGGCGCCGAAGCTCGGGATCATCCTCTCGAGCTTGCCGGTCAGCATCGACAGGCCGGACCCGCTCGATGTGTCGGGCAGCGGCCGGATCGAGGCCTGCGCCAGCATGATGCGCGGCTGCGGCGCCTCGCAATTTCGCACGCCGAGATCGATCAGCTCCTGCCCGCGAAGGATCGTGAACTGCCTGGTCAGCGTGCCGAGCCGCTCGCGCACGGGCGCCGGATAGGTGTTGAAGAGCTCGTCCGACACCTGCCAGTTCGTGACGTGGTTTCGCGGATCGTAGGCCTGGTGAAATTTGAAGATCGACGTCGGATAGACGCAGACGTTGGGCAGGCCGAGCGCCATCGTGCAGGCGGAGTGGCATTCATGGATGCGCACCTCGCGCTTGGTCTGGCGGTACATCTCTGTCACCGCCGCGTACTGATCCACGTAGCCGCCGAAGTCCTTGACGACCACGACGGGCGACATGTTGGGCGGCGGCTGCAGGTAGCTCATCTCGCCTGACTCGTTGCGCGCGCGGGGAACATGCCATCCGTTTTAGGAAAACGTGGTGAACGCATTCTTAAGACCCGGCGTGCAGGCTAACCATGCTAGGACCGCTCAGGAGCGCGCCATACGCGGGAACGCGTGGCGTGCCTTGGTGGCGTGCCTTGGTGGCGTGCCTTGGCGGCAC
Organism: Beijerinckiaceae bacterium; assembly: GCA_965198495.1. Classification (GTDB taxonomy): domain Bacteria; phylum Pseudomonadota; class Alphaproteobacteria; order Rhizobiales; family Beijerinckiaceae; genus RH-AL1. The sequence continues at coordinate 594,940 of CBDAPL010000001.1, forward strand.
ATTTGCGGCGTGGTTGCGGGGCGACGATGGCGAGCCAGATCTACAAACCCGGCAACCCCGGCTTCGCGGTCTACGTGCACTGGCCGTTCTGCCTCTCGAAATGCCCCTATTGCGACTTCAACAGTCATGTGCGCGCGCAGGCGATCGACGAGGAGCGCTTCGTCCAGTCCTTTCGCGCCGAACTCGCGCACAGGGCCAAGCTGACCAAGGGGCGGAGCGTCGCCTCGATTTTCTTCGGTGGGGGCACGCCCTCGCTGATGAAGCCCGGCACCGTCGCCGGCATACTCGACGCCATCGCCGCGAACTGGACGGTCGAGCCCAACGTCGAGGTGACGCTCGAGGCGAACCCGACGAGCGTCGAGGCCAATCGCTTCACCGGATACCGCAAGGCCGGCGTGAACCGGGTCTCGCTCGGCGTGCAGGCCATGAACGACGCCGACCTGAAGGCGCTCGGCCGTCTGCATACCGCCGATGAGGCGATGCGGGCCGTCGGCATCGCCGCGTCTATCTTCGAGCGCTACTCGTTCGACCTGATGTACGCGCGGCCGAACCAGACGCCGGCGGCGTGGAAGCAGGAGCTCGTCTCGGCGATCGCCCGCGCCAAGGATCACATGTCGCTGTACCAGTTGACGATCGAGCCCGACACGATGTTCGAGCGGCTGCGCAACGCCGGCAAGCTGAAGGTGCCCTCCGCCGACCAGTGCCGCGACCTCTGGGACGTGACGCAGGAGACGATGAACGCGCACGGTCTGCCCGCTTACGAGATCTCCAACCACGCTCGACCCGGCGCCGAGAGCCGTCACAATCTCATCTACTGGCGTTACGGCGAATACGTCGGCGTCGGCCCCGGCGCGCACGGCCGCATTCTCACCCCGAAGGGGCGCCGCGCCCATTCCACCGAGCCTCATCCCGAGATGTGGATGACCTGCGTCGAGACGGAGGGGCACGGCCTTGTCGAGGACGATCTGCTCTCGACCGAGGAACAGGGCGACGAGTTCCTGCTGATGGGCCTGCGCCTGTCAGAGGGGATCGAGCCGACGCAGTTCGAGGCGCTGTCCAACCGCATGCTCGACCAAAGCCGGATTTCATCACTGGTCGAGGAAGGCATGGTGGAGATGACCCAGCACGGACGCCTGCGCGTCAGCGCGGCCGGCTTCCCGCTGCTCGATGCCGTGGTGGCGGACCTAGCCGCGTAGAACGCCTACGTCGGATATCGCCGGGGGCTTCGCGGCCGAGAGCAACTAGCCGAGAGAAAGCCTCGCCTCGTTGGCGGCGACATGCTCGCGAAATCGCGCGATCGTTGCCATCGGGGTTCCGCCGAACATCAAAGCCGTAGCGGCCTCCCTGACGGCGTCCGCCTTCTCCGTGAACATGAGGCGAATTTCGTCCGCGGACTGCGTTCCACCGAGCCCGATCTTGGCAAGCCGCTTGTTTATGACGCTTGTCGATTCGAAGCCTAGCATCGTCAAGCTGTAGAAAGGGAACATCATGGGCTGGTCCTCATCGGCACAGCCGCATGCTGCTTACACCAACATGGATGCCGGCATTTGGTCCCTCGCCGCGACGAGAATAATCAGCAAGCTGTGAAGAGCGGCAAGCGATCTCGTCTGGCAACCGGCAGACAGGAATCACGCTGCCACGACAAGTACTAGAACAAAGCAAGGTCGCCTCAATCTACGTGGGGGAGCGATCGAGGTAGGTCACCATCCGGCGCAGCTCGAGCGGGGTGACCGTGCCGTCGAGCGGCAGCTGCCGCATGAGGCGTTCGACGTCTGCCGGGTGGCGCCGCCGCAGCCAGGTCGCATAGGATTCGAGGACGTCGAGATCGTCCCACGGAATATCGTGAAGGACGTCGGGCGCGTCGACAAGCGACGACGCCGGGTCGCGATCGAGCTCCCGCGGGAAGAGTGCGACACGCGCCGGACCGCCGGCGAGCGACGCGAGCGGTGCGGTGTCGACGCCGCGCACATGGTCGAGCAACGCCTGATACACGTCATGGCCGTACAGGCGGCCGAGATGCCCGCTGACGACCGGGCGCGGATTGAGCTCTATCAGGCTCGCGCCCTGTGAAGAGAGGATGAAGTCGAGGGACACCAGGCCCGAACAGCCGAGCGCTGCGACGAGCGTGCGTGTCGCCTCGTCGATATCCGCACGCTGGATCGCCCGCAGGACGGTGCTCGCCCCCGTGACAGGCGGATTGATGCACTCGGCCGAGAAGCTGATGGAGTCGAGCACCTTGCCGTTCGCGCAGGCCACGACCTGGAACGCCATCGGACCTGGTATATAGCTCTGCAACACGAGGTCGGCGGCATCCTGCGCGCCGAAGCCCAATAATCGTTGCACCCGGCTCTTCGTCGCGGCCTTGCGGCTGGCGAGACCATGAGCCTCTTCCAGAGACGCTTCGTCCGCCACGATCGCCACGCCGAACCCGCCGCAGGTCTGCTCCCGTTTCAGCACGACGGGATAGCCGATCGTCGCGGCGATCGACTTGGCCTCGGCCAAGGTCGCGACGGCTTTCTGAACGGGCGTTCGTAGGCCGATTGCCGCGGCGAGGTCGATCAGCTTCTCGCGGCTGCAGATCGTGGAGAAGGTCGCGGGCTGACCCAGAGAGATCTCGATGAGGCGTCGCAGATCCGGCCCCGCGTCGCGGAAAAGGCGGTGATCGCGCAGGCGGCGGGCGGAGAGATCGTCGAGCGGGATCACGACGTCCGGCCGCCAGTCGCGAACGATCCGCTCCAGGCGGTCGCGAAGGAACAGGCAGCGAAGCCAATAGCTGCCGAGACGTGGCAGTGAAAACAAGGTGCCGGCGAAGCGCGAGCGCGCGGCAAAAGCGCTGGCCGGTCCGAGCACGGCGCACTGGCATCCGAGCCGTCCCATCGCCGCGACGATCCGATCCGAGCCGACATCGCTGAGGAGGGTGAGAAAGAGAACGCGCGGCTGCGAGGACATGCGGATTGCCTCTTCGAAGGTTACAGGCGGTCGAGGTCGGGCCTCAGGATCGTCGCGCGGGTCTGAAGCGGTGAGCCGCCATCGATCCTGAAGCGTCCTCTGGGAGTTTTGGCGAGCGAACCGGATCGATGCCGCCGTTCCGTCGCGGCGGCCCGGCTCGACACGCGCCGCGCCGCGAAGCCGGCGCCGCAGACGAAGCGCAGCAACGGGCCGAAAGCGTAGGCCGCCGCCGTGCCGACGACGTAGAGGCCGGGCACCGACGTCTCGAAATGCGAGGACAACCAGGGCGCGCTCCGCGTCAGCGCGAGCCTGGCGACCAGCGCGGGATCGAGGAACGGCAGGCGCCGCACATCGATGTCGTAGCCCGTGCCGGCGATGACATGGTCGATGCCGGCCATCGTTGCGTGACCGTCGCGCGTGGCGATCTCGAGCTCGACGCCGCTGGCGGTTTCGCGCGCCCCGACGACGCTCGACGACAAGGTGAGGGCCACCTTGCCCTCGAAATCCTCGCGCGCGGACCAGCCCGGCGCGGGACCGAGATAGCGGCGCACGATCTTCACGCGCAGAGCCTCCGGCAGGACGCGAAACAGCAGAGGCGCCTTGACGCAGAGAAGCTTCTTCCAGCCGGGGCCAAGCGGCGTCATCGGCGCGGTAATACGATCGATCCAGCGGCGGGGACCGGCGGCGTAGAACACGACCGCGTCGCGACGGCTCACGAGACGGACGCTGGCGCCGCCGCGATGCAGCGCGGCCGCGGCGTCGATCGCCGACGCGCCGGCGCCCACGACGACCACGTCGCGACCGGCGAAACCCGAATAATCGGCGTGATCGCAGGTATGGCTGAGACGCGTCGGCGGGAGACCGGCGAGCACATCTGGCATATGGCGGTACGGCCCGAGGCCGGTGGCGACGATCACCTGGCGCACGTCGACGCACGCGCCATCGTCCAGCCGAAGCGAGAACCCGTGCGGCGCCCGCTCAATGTGCCTTACGTGCCGCGTGTCGAGTTGCGGTACGAAGCGCTCCTGGAACGCCGTGCCATAGGCGGTGAAGGTCTCGACGGGTACGGGCAGGTCTTGATCTGCGTAGGGCAGCCCCTCGGCCGCGCAGAACGCGGCAAGCGTGAACGCGTCCTCGGGATCGGACAGGCAGGAGGCGAACCCTTCCGATTTAAGCCGCATGCCGCGCGGCATGCCATTGCGCCAGCTCTCCATGGGAGGGCCGAAGACGAGCGGCTCTATCCCTTTGGCGGCGAGGTGCGCGGCCACGGACAAGCCATAGGGACCGGCCCCGACGATGGCGACGGCGGCGATGGACGTCATGCCGATCATGCTCCTGCATCGAATGCAAGGGCCGGATCAATCAAGGCGGCTCCTCACGCGGTTCCGATTTAGGCGCGCAAACGGAAAGAGACCGCTTAATTCCGCAACGAGAGCCGCCGCGGCGAGCGGTTTGCGATCTTACGGTTTAGACTCCGTTAAGTGGCGTCGTCGGATTCCCGCCCAGCGAGCCGATCCTTAGAGCCCGGCATTCTTGCTGATGGTCAGGCCGATGCCCGACCAGTCGATGTCGTCGCCTTCCTTGGCGATCGTCTCCAGCAGATGGTCGCGCACGACGCTGAGCACCGGCATCGCCACCCGATATCGTTCGGCGACCTGTCCCGTAAGACGCATGTCCTTCAAGGCGAGAGGCGCCTTGAAGCCGGCTGGCCTATAGCGGCCTTCGGCGATCATCGCGCCATAGTTCTTGTAGATCGGCGCATCGAACAAGGTGCCGGTCAGCACCTCGAGCAGCGTGGCTTTCGACACACCGCCCTTTTCGGCCAAAGCCATCGCCTCGCCCATCGTCTCGATGGCCGAGAGGATCGCGAAGTTGCCGCAGAGCTTGATGAGATTGGCGGCGCCCGGCTTCTCGCCGACCCGGAAAGTCTTCTGGCCGATCGCTTGGAACAGCGGCTCCAACTCGTCGAGATCCGCCGCCGCGCCGGCCGCCACCACGAACAGCTTCGCCGCCGCCGCCGCCTCCGGTCGTCCAAACACCGGGGCGGAGACGTAGCGCTGGCCATGGGCGGCATGCGTCTCGGCCAGCCGCTCGGCCGTGATCACCGCGATCGTGCTGAGCGAGACGTGCATCGAATGCTCCGGCAGGCCTCGCATCACGCCGTCCTCTCCGTTGAGCACGGAGAGGACCGCCGCATCGTCGGAGAGCATGCTGAAGACGACCGAGGCGTCGGACGCGGCCTCAGCCGGCGTTTTCGCCTCGACGGCCCCGGCCGCGACGAGCGCCTCCGCCTTGCCGGGACCGCGATTCCATACGGTGACCTCGTGGCCAGCCTTGACGAGGTTCGCGGCGATGCCCGAGCCCATGGCTCCAAGGCCGATGAAACCGATGCTCATGTAAGCTTGCTCCTAGCGCATGACGCGTTCGTTGCGCGTATCAGAGTTTGCGCAGCTCGACATCCTCAATGCGGTGCTTCTCGCCCTTGGTCAGGATAAGGTTGGCACGCTCACGGGTCGGCAGAACGTTCTCGTGCAGATTGGCCAGGTTGATGTCACGCCATATCGTCTTGGCCCGATCCTCCGCCGCGGCCGCGTCGAGTTCGGCGTATTTCTTGAAGTACGAGCGCGGATCGCGGAAAGAGGTTTCGCGCAGGCGCATGAAGCGTTCGACGTACCAGCGCTCGAGGTCGTCCTCCCCGGCGTCGAGATAGATCGAGAAGTCGAAGAAGTCCGAGACGAAGGCGCTGGCGCGGCCGTTGTTGGCGCGGCGCCCCGGCAGCAGAACGTTGAGTCCCTCGACGATGAGGATGTCCGGCCGATCGACCAGGACCTTCCCCTCCGGCACGATATCGTAGGTGAGGTGCGAGTAGACCGGGGCCTCGACCGAGCGGCGCCCCGCCTTGACATCCGAGATGAAGCGCAGCAGGGCGGCACCGTCGTAGCTTTCGGGAAAGCCTTTCTTGCCCATCAGGCCGTCGCGCTCGAGCACCGCGTTCGAAAACAGGAAGCCGTCGGTCGTCACCAACTCGACGCGCGGCGTGTTGGGCCAGCGCGCCAGCAGCGCCTGCATGACGCGGCAGAAGGTCGATTTGCCGGCGGCGACCGAGCCTGCGACGCCGATGATGTAGGGCACCTTGCCATCCTCGGCGCCGAGAAAGCGCTGCGTCGCCTTGAACAGCCCCTGGGTCGCCGCGACGTAGAGCGCGAGCAGACGCGACAGCGGAAGGTAGATCTCGATCACCTCCTCCAGCGTGATCGGCTCGTTGATCGAGCGCAGACGGCTCAGATCCTCGGCCGAGAGCGTGAGTGGCGTGTCGGCGCGCAGGGCCGCCCACTGGGCGCGGCTGAAACAATGGTAGGGCGAGAAGGCCGGCGGCGTCTCGTCGGCGCGTTGGTCCATGCGATCCCCGACTCGGCGCGTGGTCCTAGAGAGCGCGCGCGGCTTTTTCCTCGTGCCCCGATTGGACAGTGCGGCGCTCCAGCTCGGCCATGACGGCGCCGAGCTCGATGCCGCTCGCGCGCAGCAGGACGAGGAGATGATAGAGGACATCCGCCGTTTCGGAAATGATTGGATTCGCGTCGCCTTCGACGGCGGCGATCACGAGTTCGACAGCCTCCTCGCCGAATTTCCGGGCGACCCGCGCCGGGCCTTTGTCGAGCAGCGACTTGGTATAGGACGCCGCCGCGTCACCGGCGGCGCGCGAGCGGATGATGGCGGCGAGATCGTCGAGAGTGAAGGTGGTCATTGGATGGGCCCGGATCTCACGCGGCGGCCTTGTCAAGCCGCATCGGCAGCCCCGCCGCCGCCATATGCCGCTTGGCCTCGCCGATCGTGAAGGTGCCGAAGTGAAAGATCGAGGCCGCCAGCACGGCTGTCGCGCCGCCGTCGCGCACCCCGGCCACGAGATCGTCGAGCGTGCCGACGCCGCCGGAGGCGATCACGGGGACCGAAACCGCGGAAGAGACGGCCTTGGTCAGCGCGATATCGAAGCCGGACTTGGTGCCGTCGCGGTCCATCGACGTCAGCAGGATCTCGCCGGCGCCGAGCGCCACCACCTCGCGGGCGTAGGCGACGGCGTCGAGCCCGGTCGGCTTGCGGCCGCCGTGCGTGAAGACCTCCCAACGGCCGGGCGCGATCTGTTTGGCGTCGATCGCCACGACGACGCATTGATTGCCGAACTTCTCCGCCGCGCGGCGCACGAAGTCGCGGTCGTGCACGGCGGCGGTCATGATCGAGACCTTGTCGGCGCCGGCGAGCAACAGCGCGCGGATGTCGGCCTCGCCGCGCACGCCGCCCCCGACGGTAAGCGGCATGAAGCAGGCTTCCGCCGTGCGGCTCACGACATCGAGCAGGGTGCCGCGCGCCTCGTGGCTGGCCGTGATGTCGAGGAAGCACAATTCGTCCGCGCCGGCCGCGTCGTAGGCGACCGCCGCCTCGACCGGATCGCCGGCGTCGCGCAGGTCGACGAAGTTGACGCCCTTGACGACGCGTCCGTCCTTGACGTCGAGGCAGGGGATCACGCGGGCTTTCAGCATCAGGATGGTCTTCGCCGTCCGCTATAAGATATCAAGTAGGTCTCGTGGCGATTAAGCCGGTACCTGAGCGAGAACGTCGGCCTCCAGCCGTTTGCTTAAGGCGATCAACGTCTCGACATCGCGCTTTGTCGGGCTATCCGTATCACGTCCGTGCACGGACGCGTTTCGAAAGGCTGCCCAGCGAATAATTTCGTCGTAGACGTCCCGCGATAGAAGACCGCGAACCACGAGGTCGCGTGCCAATGCGGCAAGCGGCGCATCGGCGGGATTGATGCCATTCAGTACCGCAGCAGACGCCAACAGGTTCTCGATCGCGGCGAACGTCACAAGAAAAGCTGCCTTTGCAAAGTCGAGTGCTAAAAGCCTGCTTGCCTCCATGGAAACCGAGGTCAGATCGGGTCGCTGTACACGGCCAAGCGTCGGAACGGCGATGAGCTCGAACCGCCAACCGGATCGAGGCGCGACGGCCTGCGCTAATTCGACGATGTCATTGGACCCGGCGACAACATCCGCGCGCTTGATCTCAATCACGACGTGATCGTCATCGCGCTGAGCTACTAGGTCGGGTTTAAGGCCGTCCAAGAACGCGGGGATAGGGTCACCACGTTCTGGGATCAAGACTTGGTAGCCATTCCGCCTATATGCCCGCGCGGTAACCAGCAATTGCCTTTGTTCGGAGGTGGTCGCCGGAGACTTCATTCGATCAACGCGTCCCTCGCTCGATGCAGGAAGATCCGAATCCAATGAATTCGCGACCCGCGCTCAATGCCGCCGCTACGATTGTTGACATGTGTCTTACCCTATATCGTCCGTCGATATCGCACCATTCCACCTTGATGCGGGTGACCTGCCGATCGTTGGCGTAGAGGATACCTTCCATGGCGTCCTGGATCGGCTTCGCGATGTTGTCGCGGTCACTTCTCCGATGCTCGCTAAACTCCGTCAGGCGCAGCTCTAGCTCGTCGATCAATATCGGTCTGTCCACTAGTGCTCGGCGCGCTTGGTCGGCGATTGTTTCTCGCCATATACGAAGCCGTTGACGGTTCTTGGCCTGCGCGGAAAGAGCGGGTCCTGGTACGGTAAACTCGAAGATCGGACGATCGCCAAAATTCACGAAAGGTTATTCCAAACGGCGCGTCATGAAAGTTAGTAATCTGGTCTTGGCTTAATGGGCGCAACTACAGCCTCGACCTTGAGTGGATTAATCCCACGCGGCTGGCCTTGCCTCGCTGAGCCGCCCGCCGAGCCGCACGGGCGCGATCATCACGGCATGACCCGAGGCATCGGTCTCCACCGCCACGCCGCACAGCGTCGCCGGGCCGAGGGCCGGCTCGAAGCGGGCGCCGGGCGTCTTGCGCACCATGCGGCGGATCGGTTCGTCCTTGTCCATACCGATGACGCTGTCGTAGTCGCCGGTCATGCCGGCGTCCGACATGAACGCGGTGCCGCCAGGCAGGATCTGGTGGTCGGCGGTGGGTACGTGGGTGTGCGTGCCGATCACGAGCGAGGCGCGGCCATCGACGAAATGGCCGAAGGCCATCTTCTCGCTCGTCGCCTCCGCGTGGAAATCGATGATCGCGGCATCGCAGACCTGGCCGAGCGGGCAGGCTTCCAGCGCACCGTCGATGCCGGCGAACGGGTCGTCCATCGCGTCCATGAAGGTGCGGCCCATGACGTTGGCGACCAGCACCCGACGCCCGTCCGCCGTCTCGATCAGCGCTGTCCCGGCGCCCGGCGTGCCGGCCGGGAAATTCAGCGGCCGGATCAGGCGGGGCTGGCGGGCGATGAAGACGAGCGCCTCGCGCTGATCGAAGGAATGGTTGCCGAGCGTCACGCAATCGGCGCCCGCGTCGAGGAGTTCCTGGCAAATGGCCTCGGTGATGCCGAAGCCGCCGGCCGAGTTCTCGCCGTTGACGACCACGCAATCGAGCGCCCAGCGCCGGCGCAGATCCGGCACCATCTGGCCGAAGACCGCGCGGCCGGCGCGGCCGATCACGTCACCGACGAAAAGCAGCCGCATCAATCGGGATCCGCGCAGAGGATCGTGTCTTTCTCGGTGACGACGAAATCGAGCGGCTGGTCGTGTGCCTCGTCGGGAATGAAGAGAACCTCCTGCGCGGCATAGGCGAGCCCGACGGCCGTCACCGTCTTTTTCGCGCGCAAAACCTCCAGCGTGCGATCGTAATAGCCGGCGCCGTAGCCGACGCGATGGCCGCGCCGGTCGAAGGCGGCGAGCGGTACGAAGAGCAGATCCGGCACCAGCGTCTCCGCCTCGGCGGGCGGTTGCGGGATCGCCATGCGACCCGGCACCATGATCGTCAGCGGTGTCCAGCGACGGAACATGAGGGGTGTTCCGCGCTCGCCGGTGACGGGAAGAGCGACAGCGAAACCTGCGTCATCAAGCGCGCGGATCAGCGGGTAAGTCGGGATCTCGTCGCCGATCGACCAGAAGACGGAGACGACCTCGGCGCCGTGGCCCCTGGCGAGATCCGGGCCGAGCCGGGCGAGGCGGGCCGCGAAAGCCCCGGCATCATGGCTGGCCATCGTGCCGCGCGAGACTATGGCCTTGGCGCGTATGGTCTTCTTGTCGAAGGCGTCGATCATGCGAAACCAAAGGTGCGGGCCACAAAAGCCGTGGGACATCGACCCCGGGAACCTACAACGTAGGTGGGCGCCGTGTGACCGAGTCCACGGACAAGGCCAGGGACAGCTCCCTTGAGATCGATAAGGCCCCGGGAATACAAATCCAACACGCACCCAGCAGCACCGCCCGTCCAATGTAGGGCAAGGTCGGGCGCGCCGCTAGAGGGTGATCGCGGCACGTCCAGGTTCCGCAGGGCGCGTTCAGAAGCCGGCGGCGCCGCCGTCCGAGCGCGGATCGTGACCGGCCTCGATGCGCCCGTCCTTCCGGCGGATGAGCGCGCCGGCATGGCCGAACGTGTCGGCATAGGGCGCCGCCGTCAGTTCGATCTCGTGTCCGGCCCGGCGCAGCGCGGCGACCAGCGAATCGTCGAAGCGCGGCTCGAGCTTGACCCCGCTGACGGACGATCCCCAAGTCTTGCCGAACAGGTAACGCGGCCTGTCGAGCGCCGCCGCGACGCCTTCGCCAAACAGCATCCGCGTGAAGATCTGCGCTTGGAACTGCGGCTGCCCGTCGCCGCCCATCGAGCCGTAGGCCACGACGCGGCCGTCGTCGAAGACGGCGAGCGGCGGGTTGAGCGTATGCGTCGGCCGACGCCCCGGCACGAGCGGGTTGACGGCACGAGGATCGAGCGAGAAGGAGGCGCCGCGATTCTGCAGCAGCACGCCGGTGCGCGGCAGCACGCAGCCGGAGCCGTATTCCCAGTAGACCGACTGGATGAAGGACACGGCGCGACCCTCGCTGTCGATCGCGCCCATCCAGATGGTGTCGCCTAAAGTCGAGCGGACCGGCAGCGTGGCCGCCCGGCTCATGCTGATCGCGTCGGCCTCGCGCTGGAGCGCGAACGAGGTCAGGAAATCGGCCGGCAGGTGCCGCAGCTTTTCGAAATCGGTGCAGACGGCGTCGCGGATCGCCAGCGCGCGCTTCGAGGCTTCGATGAGCCCGTGGATATGCGCGAAGCTCTCGGCCTTGGTGACGCGCAGCTTGTCGAAGATGCCGAGCAGCACCAGGCTGGCCAGCCCCTGCGTGGGCGGCGGCGCGTTGTAATGGGTGCGACCCTCGAGCCTGAGGGACAAGGGTTCGCGCAGGACCGCGCGATAGGCCTCGAGGTCGGCGCGGGTGCCTCCGGCCTCGATGGCATCCATGTCGGCGGCGAGTTCGCGGCCGACATCGCCGCGATAGAAATCGTCGAGGCCAGCCTGGCCGAGGTGCTCCAGGGTGGCCGCCAGCGTCTCGGCTTTACGAGGCGTGCCGGCTTCCGGAATCTTGCCGTCGACGAGGAAAGCCTTGGCATAGCCCGGCGCCTCTTTCAGGGCGTCGAACTCGAACGGGACCGTACGCGCCTCCGACGGCGATTGCCGGTAACCCTCGCGGCCGAGCTTGACGGCGTCGCCCAGCAGGTCGGCGAGCGGCAGCTTCCCGCCTTCATGGCGTGCCAGATCATGTGCCAGCGCCCAGCCGCCAACGGTGCCGGGGATCGTGACGGCGGCGTGCGGCCCGCGCGGCGGGATGACGTCGTAGCCGAGGCGGCGATAGCGCTCCGGCGTCGCGCGCGCGCCGGCCGGCCCGCAGGCCTCGATGTAGCGCACGCGACCGCCCGGCTCGCGGATCAGCCAGAAGCCGTCGCCGCCGATGGCGTTCATGTGCGGGTAGACGACGGCGATCGTCGCCGCCATGCCGAGCATCGCCTCGATCGCGTTGCCGCCGGCGGCGAGGATGCTCCGCCCCGTCTCCGCCGCCGCCGTGTGCGGCGCCGCGACGGCGGCCCTGTCGAAGAACTGGCTCTCTGTCATCGCAGCGGCGACATTCTCACTTCTTCACGAACACGTAGATGTCGACCTGCAGGTTCGGATCGGCGGCGTCGGTGAGGTCGGTCAGGTATTCCTCGATGTAGGGATTGTCGACCTGCATGCCCTTGGCGTCGAGGTAGGCGGTGATGACGTCGTAGGTCGAGTCGATGTCGTCGTAGGCGCCGCGATGCTGGAACTTGATCGCCTTGCCGGCCGGCGAGGCGCCGATCGTCACGTTCTTGCCGAGATCCGGCGTGGTGGCGGGCTTGTCGGCGATCGGGATCGCCGCGATGAATTTGAAGCCCTTGTCGTCCGGCTCGCTGAAGATGGTGATCGGGTGACCGGACGGCTTAAGCCCGGCCTTGTCCATCGCCGCCTTCACCGCGATCAGCGAAGTCTTGATCGACTTGAAAGCGTCGTCGTAGGACGACTGTCCCGTCATCATCACCACCGGGCGCGCCGGCACCATCACGTTCTCGGTCGTCGCGTTGTCCGGGATGCCGGGCGCGGCGTGCGGCTCGATCTCGGTGTTGTTGGGCTGGCCTTCCGGGGCGAGCGCCTTGCCGTCCGGCGCCTTGGGGCCGGCTGGCGCGCCGGGGCTCGTCGGCACCGGGACGGGCGCCGCCGTCGGCGGCGTGGTGCTCGGGGTCTCGCCCTTGGGCGCCGGGGTCGCGGTTTCGGGTTTGGCCGGGATCGGCGGCACGGGCGCGATCGTCGGCGCGCCGGGCGCGGTCGCCTGTGCCACCGCGGAACCTTGAGCCGCAAGCCCGAAGCCGGCCGTCAGGAACGCCGCCAAAACGAAGCGTCTGACCAGCCGCCGGTTCTTGGATTTGTGCACCCTGGACGCTCCCCGTCAGCGCGGCGAATCGCGTGCCGCGACTTTGCGATACCTTGTCGCCCGGCGCCCGCAAAGAGGGGCATGCCGAAAACGCGCGCGCCAACGCTCCCGCCGACGCTTGACCGAGGCTCGCAGATGGTGTCCGAACCCAACATGAACGCGATCGCAAGCCTCTCGCGCCTGGCGGGGCGCCCGCTGGCCCGGATGAACGGCGTCGGCAACGCCATCGTCGTGCTCGACCTGCGCGGCGTCGACCTCGTCGTCACGGTCGAGGAAGCACGGGCCATCGCGATGGCGCCCGGGCTGGCATTCGATCAGCTCATGGTGATCCACGATCCCCGCGAGGCGGGCACCGACTCGTTCCTGCGCATCCACAATATCGACGGCTCGCTCTCCGGCGCGTGCGGGAACGGCACCCGCTGTGTCGCCTGGTTCCTCCTCCGCCAGGGTTCTCGCGACAGCCTCGTCCTCGCGACGTCGAGCGCCAGGCTGGCGTGCCGCCGCCTCGGCCCGACCACCTTCTCCGTCGACATGGGTCCGCCGTCTTTCGCCTGGCACGAGATCCCGTTGTGCGATGCCGGCCTCGACCCGCGCGCCGTCGATATCCCGGAGGCCGCCACCTTCGGCCCGGCCTTCGCGCTGAGCATGGGCAACCCGCACGCGATCTTCTTCGTCGCCGACACCGAGGCGATCGATCTCGGCCGCGCCGGACCATCGATCGAGCACGCCGCCGTCTTTCCGGAACGGGTCAACGTCTCCTTCGCCGAGATCATCGATCGCGAGACCATCAAGCTGCGCGTCTGGGAGCGCGGCGCCGGCGCGACGCTGGGTTGCGGCTCCGGCGCCTGCGCGGCTGTGGTCGCCGCCGCCTCGACAGGCCGGACCGCGCGTGCCGTCCGCGTCGATCTTCCCGGCGGCCGGCTGCATATCGAGTGGCGCGCCGATGGCCGCGTGATCATGACCGGGCCGGTCGAATTCGAGTTCGAAACGGCGCTGGCGAACCTCGGCGAGCGCGCCGCGTGAGCGTAGCGACCAGCGAGGCAGTGGCGACCGGCGCGGCCGAGGTGGTCAGCTTCGGCTGCCGGCTCAATCTCGTCGAGGGCGAGGCGATCCGCCGGGCGGCCCGCGCGGCCGGCCGGAGCGACCTCGTCATCGTCAATTCGTGCGGCGTGACGGGCGAGGCGGCGCGCCAGGCGCGCCAGGCCGTGCGCCGGCTGAAGCGCGAAAGGCCCGATCGGGCGATCGTCGTCACCGGCTGTGCCGCCGCGATGGAGCCGGAACGCTTCGCGACCATGCCGGAGGTCGACGCCATCGTCGGCAACGGTGCCAAGACCAGCGTCGCGACATGGATCGGCGGCTCCCCACCGGTTGTCCTGCCGGACGCGAGCCCGCTGCAGGAGGGCACGGACGAGCACACCCGCGCGTTCCTCGCCGTGCAGAACGGCTGCGACCATCGCTGCACCTTCTGCGCGATCCCCCAGGGGCGCGGCGCGTCGCGCTCGGCGCCGCTGGCCGATATCGTCGCCTCGGCGGCTTCGCTGGCGGCGCGCGGCTTCCGCGAGATCGTGCTGACAGGCGTCGATCTCACCTCCTATGGCGGCGACCTGCCGGAGGCGGCGAGCCTCGGCAAACTCGTCCGCGCGATCCTGCGCGGCGTGCCCGCGCTGGAGCGGCTGCGCCTCTCCTCGATCGACTGCGTCGAGGCGGACGCCGAGCTGCGCGCCGTCTTCGCCGAGGAGGAGCGCCTGATGCCCTACCTTCATCTCTCGCTGCAGAGCGGCGACGACATGATCCTCAAGCGGATGAAGCGCCGGCACGGGCGCCGCGACGCGGTGGACCTCTGCGCCGAGCTGCGGCGCCTGCGCCCCGACATGGCGTTCGGCGCCGACCTCATCGCCGGCTTCCCGACCGAGACGGACGCCATGGCCGAGGGCACGCGCGCGCTGGTCGACGATTGCGGGCTGACCTTCCTGCACGTCTTCCCCTTCTCGCCGCGCCCGGGCACGCCCGCCGCGCGGATGCCGGCGGTCGCGCCGGGCCTTGCCAGGGAGCGGGCGCGGCACCTTCGCGAGACCGGCGACCGCGCGCTGCGCCGGCACCTTCGCGCGCAGATCGGCCGCGTCCTGCCCGTCCTGGCCGAGCGCGGCGGCCTCGGCCGCGCGCCCGATTTCACCCCCATCGCCGTCGGCGCGCTCGCGCCCGGCGATATTGCCTCTTTCGCCGTCGCCGGCCACGACGGTCGCAAGCTCTTCGGCAGGCCGGTCCATGGCGTCTGATCGCCGCCGCATCGCGCGCGCGCTGCTCTCCGTGTCGGACAAGAGCGGTCTCGTCGCGTTCGCCCACGGCCTCGCGGCGCACGGCGTCGCGCTCGTCTCCACGGGCGGCACGCACAAGGCGTTGCGGGAGGCCGGTCTCGCCGTGACGGAGGTCGCCGACCTCACCGGTTTCCCGGAGATGATGGACGGGCGGGTGAAAACCCTGCATCCCAAGGTGCACGGCGGCCTGCTGGCGATCCGCGAGAATCCGGAGCACGAGGCGGCGATGCTCGCCCACAACATCCAGCCGATCGATCTGCTCGTCGTGAACCTCTACCCTTTCGAGGCGATGGTCGCCAAAGGGGCAGACGAGGACACGGCGGTCGAGAACATCGACATCGGCGGCCCGGCGATGATCCGCGGCGCGGCGAAGAACCATGCCGACGTGGCCGTGGTCGTGGACGCGGCCGACTACCCGACGATTATCGCCGCGTTGGAGGCGGGGGGCACCGACCTCGCGACGCGCCGGCGGCTCGCGCAGAAGGCCTTCGCCCGCACGGCTGTCTACGACGCCGCCATTTCGAACTGGATGGCTCTGCGGATCGGCGAGAGCGCGCCGGCCTACCGCGCCTTCGGCGGAACGCTGATCGAGGCGCTGCGCTACGGCGAGAACCCGCATCAAGCGGCGGCCTTCTACGCCGGCGCCGAAGCCAGGCCCGGCGTCGCCACCGCGCGGCAGGTCCAGGGCAAGGCGCTCTCCTACAACAACGTCAACGACACCGACGCCGCGATCGAGCTCGTCGCCGAGTTCGCGCCGGCCTCGGGGCCCGCCGTCGCCATCATCAAGCACGCCAACCCCTGCGGCGTGGCGCGCGGCGCCAGCTTCGCCGAGGCCTACCACCTCGCGCTGCGCTGCGACCCGATCTCGGCCTTCGGTGGCATCGTCGCGCTCAACGGCCGGCTCGACGCGGACGCGGCACGCGAGATCGTCAAGGTCTTCACCGAGGTGATCGTCGCACCGGACGCCGACGAGGAGGCGATGGCGATCGTCGCCGCCAAGAAGAACCTGCGCCTGCTGCTGACCGGCTCGCTGCCCGATCCGCGCGCGAGCGGCCTTACGATGCGGCCCGTCGCCGGCGGTTTCCTGGTGCAGGATCGCGACAACGCCGTCGTCGACGATCTCGAACTCACGGTGGTCACCAAGCGGGCGCCGAGCGAGAAGGAACTCGCCGACCTTCGCTTCGCCTTCGCGGTCGCCAAGCACGTCAAGTCGAACGCGATCGTCTACGCCAGGGGTGGGGCGACGGTCGGCATCGGCGCCGGCCAGATGAGCCGCCTCGATTCCTCGCGCATGGCCGCGATCAAGGCACGCGAGGCGGCGATCGCCGGCGGCTTGTCCGACTCGCTGGCGAAGGGCTCGGTCGTCGCGTCCGACGCTTTCTTTCCGTTCGCCGACGGTTTGCTGGCGGCGGCGGAGGCCGGCGCCACCGCTGTGATCCAGCCGGGCGGCTCGATGCGAGACGATCTGGTGATCGCGGCGGCCGACGACGCGGGACTCGCGATGGTGCTGACCGGCACGAGACATTTCCGCCACTGACCATTCGAAAGCGGCCGAAAGCATTAACCAAATCTCAATTTGGGCAGGGCGGCCTGAGGCTGGTCATCTTCTGTTCGGTTTTGCACGGCTACCTTCGATCCAAGCGCAACCGACCACCCAATCCGAGCGCTGTGGAGAAATGGTAAATCATGCTTGTCAGCGAAAAAGACGCCATCGAAGGCGCCCGCGTTCTCTATCCCCTGGGCAAGATCAAGGCGGCCACATCCTGGCATGCCGCCGGCCATCATCCGATCTCCAACAATTGGCGCGAGCGCGTCCTGCAGGATCTCATTCGCCGGGCCGAGGACATCGACGCCGACGCGATCATCGGCCTCGACTTCGAGGTCGAGCCGGTCGATGCGGCGAGTGAGGGTGGCGTCGACCTCGAGCGCGTCTGCGCCGTGGGCATCGCGGTGCGGCTCGCCAACGCCGCGTAGCTCCGGCGCGCTGGACGTTTCGGCTGGCGAAGCGGAATGCACCCGCCTGCTGGGTTACTAGCCCTCCAGGATCAGGCGGGCTGCAACTCGCGCTCGCGCAACACGTCCTCGCCCACCTCGTCCGTCCAGATCTTGAAGACGTTGAGAAAGTGCGGCCCGAACGAGGTTGCCAGCGGGATGTCCGTGGCGTCGCGGCCGCGCGAGACCGTGATGCGGCCGATCCGCGGCACGTTGTGGCGCGCGTCGAAGATGAACCACTTGTGGTCCAGGTAGACCTCGAACCAGGCGTTGTAATCCATCGGCGCGGGGTCGAGCGGCACACCGATATCGCCGAGAAAGCCATTGGCGTAGCGCGTCGGGATGTTCATGCAGCGACACAGCGCGACCGCCAGATGGGCGAAGTCCCGGCAGACACCGAGGCGCTCCTCGTAGGCCTCGTACGCCGTCCGGGTGGCGCGCGCGTACTGGTAGCCGAAGGTCAGGTGGTTGTGCACGTAGTCGCAGATCGCCTGCACGCGTTGCCAGCCGGGCGTGACGTTGCCGAACAGGTTCCAGGCGATGTTGGAGAGCTTGTCCGTCTCGCAATAGCGGCTGCCGAGCAGGTAGACGAGATAGCGCGACGGCACCTCGTTCAACGGCACCTCCTTGGCGTCCGTCACGATCGGATCGGTCCGACCGTCGCATTCGAACACCTGGTCGCGCGAGATCGTCAGCGCCCCTGCCGGAGCCATGAAGCGGCGCACCTCGTTGCCATGAGCATCGGTGTAGAGCTGCCAATCGAGTGGAACGCTCGACTCGAAAGCACCCTGCCACCGGACCTGCTGCGTATGGTCCGCGTGCGTGTCGAGCAGACAGACCATCATGACGGGCTGCGGGCAGAAAAATTCGAGGTGGTATCCGTAGCGGATCAGCATCTGCCGTTAGCTCCCGGCGCTTTCGTCTGTTAGCCGGCGACGATGCAACGCGCGGGCCGATGGAATGGACCCGGCCGGCGTCGCGTCGCGAGTCCAGGTGTTGGAGCAGCCTGACTTCTATTCCGCCGCCATGTCTGTGACCGCCGTCGTCAGCAGGCCGTGGCGCAGATCGTCGATGAGGTCATCGACGTCCTCGAGCCCGACGGATAGTCGAAGCATTCCCTCGCCGATCCCCATCTTCTGACGCGCCTCGGGCGTGAGACGCTGGTGAGTCGTCGTCGCGGGATGCGTGATGATGCTCTTGGCGTCACCGAGGTTGTTGGAGATCTTGATGATGGAGAAGGCGTTGGCGAACCGGAAGGCGGCCGACTTGCCACCCTGCACCTCGAACGTGACGAGGGTGGAGGCGCCCTTCATCTGCCGCCTGACGAGGTCCGCCTGCGGGTGATCGGCCCGGCCGGGATAGATCACGCGTCTGATGCCGGGCTGATCGGCGAGGAAATCGGCGATGCGCGCCGCGCTCGCGCACTGGTGCGCCACCCGCACCGGCAGGCTCTCCAGCGACTTCAGCATCACCCAGGCATTGAATGGCGAGATCGCCGGTCCGGTCTGGCGCAGGTAGTTGTGGATGTGCTTGTCGATGAAGGCCTGGCTCGCGAGGATCATCCCGCCGAGGCAGCGCCCATGGCCGTCGACGTGCTTGGTCGTGGAGTAGACGACGCAATCGGCGCCGAGCGCCAGAGGGCGCTGCAGCATCGGCGTCGCGAACACGTTGTCGACCACCAGCGTCGCCCCGGCGTCATGGGCGATCGCCGCCAAAGCCGCGATATCGTAGACCTCCAGCGTCGGGTTGGTCGGCGTCTCGAGGAACAGCACCTTCGTCGTCGGGCGCACGGCGGCGCGCCACTGGTCGAGATCGTCGCCGTCGACCAGCGTCGTCGACACGCCGAAGCGCGGCAGCAGATCCTCGACGACGTAGAGGCACGAGCCGAACAGGGCGCGGGCGGCGACGACATGGTCGCCGGCGCGCAACTGACCCATGAGCGAGGCGGTCACCGCGGCCATGCCGCTGGCGGTCGCCCGCGCCGCCTCGGCGCCCTCGAGAAGCGCCATGCGCTGCTCGAACATCGACACGGTGGGGTTGGAGTAGCGCGAGTAGATGAAGCCCGGCGCCTCGCCCTTGAAGCGGGCCTCGGCGACCTCCATCGTGTCGTAGGCATAGCCTTGCGTGAGGAACAGCCCCTCCGACATTTCGCCGAACGGGGTACGATTGGTGGCGCCGTGCACGAGTTGGGTGGCGGGGCGCAGGGCTTGGCCGGACGCCGCCTTGTCCAGACCCTTACCGGATGTACTCTTGCCGGGCGTGCTCGCCATGATCTCACTCGACTAGGGGTTCTGATACACAGGTAGGCGTTGAACGGGCTGTCCGCGAGGTGTGCCACAAGATAAGAGCCGTTGGCATTTATTTTTACGGCGGCGCGGCGCGGCGCGTCAGCCGAGTCCGCAGCTTCACGAGGGCCGCCAGGGTCAATGCGGCGAAGACCGCGCCGACCAGGAAGGTCGCCCGCGCGCCGGCGCTGTCCCACAGCGCGCCGGCGATCACGCTGGCGGCAAGGAGCGCGAGACCCGTCACCAGATTGTAGACGCCGAAGGCGGTGCCGCGGATGTCCGCCGGCGCGGCGTCGGCGACGATGGTCGCGAACAGGCCTTGCGAGAACCCCATGTGCAGGCCCCACAAGGTCGCGCCCGCAGCAAGCGCGGCCGGTCCGGACGCGAAAGCGAGCACGGCATCGGCCGCGATCAGCAGCAGCAGACCGATCCCCAACAGGGCGACCCGATCGATGCGATCGACGAGGATGCCGACTGGAAACGCCGATGCGGCGTAGGCGATATTCATGATGACCAACACCGCCGGGACGAGGACCACCGGCAGGTCGATCCCCCGCGCGCGTAGGATGAGGAACGCCTCGCTGAAGCGCGCGAGCGTGAACAGCGTCGCGATGGCTATCGCGGCCCAGTAGGTCCGATCGAGCCGGGCGAGCTCGCGGCGACGCAGCGGCATCCGCGCTGTCGCGGTTTTGACAGGGCGTCGCGCCTCCGGCACCGCGGCGATGATCAGCGCGAGCGACAGGAAGGCCGGCAGCACGGCGAGCCAGAGCACCGGTCGGAAGCGCGCGTGAAACAGCCAAAGAAAAAGGATCGCCAGCAGGGGTCCGGTGAAGGCGCCGACCGTGTCCAGCGATTGGCGCAGGCCGAAGCTCGCCCCGCGAAGCTCAGGCGGGCTGAGTTCGGCCACGAGCGCGTCGCGCGGGGCCCCGCGAATGCCCTTGCCGACGCGGTCGACGAAGCGCGCCGCCACCAGCCAGCCGATCGTCGCGGCCAAAGGGAAGACCGGCTTGGCGAGGGCCGCGAGCCCGTAGCCGATCACCGCAAGCAGCTTGCGCCGGCCCAGCCAGTCGCTGAGCGCGCCGGAGAACAGCTTGGTGATCGAGGCCGTCGCCTCGGCGAGACCCTCGATCATGCCGACCGTCAGACTCGAGGCGCCGAACACGCCGACGAGGTATACCGGGAACAGCGAATGGATCATCTCGGAGGAGATATCCATGAGCATCGACACGAAGCCGAGCGCCCAGATGCCAGACGGGATCGCCCGCCAGCTGGGCGCGGCGGGACGCGGGGGACACGTCGAGCCAGCATTCCCTGCACCGCCGAAGCTCGATTGGCGCCAGCCGCGGAGCATGCGTTGCATCGCCGTCATGGCCAATCCCTTGTTCGCGGAGAACGCGCATGCTAGGCCCGGCCGACCACGCGCGGGCATCGACTTTGCCGCGTTCCCCTCGGAGAGGTGGCAGAGTGGTCGAATGCACCGCACTCGAAATGCGGCATAGGTGCAAGCCTATCGGGGGTTCGAATCCCCCCCTCTCCGCCAACTCAACGGGACTTTTGAGCCGTCCTCACGGCGCGGCGTGCGGCACTGCGGCCGCCATCGCGGATGGCAAAGCGGCGCGCTAAGACTATCGGCGCGATAGCTAACATGTAAATCTGCCTCCGCAATCCCGGAGGACGCCGCCGCCGCTCCTACGCGCCGCTTATCTGCGCAGAGCGGCAACGGCCGGCCATTACCCTGCGCGTGAACGAGGAGACGTTCGGATGGTCGAGAATCCCGCCAACACGATGTCGTCCGAACTGGCGTCCGCCCAGGCCGTCGACGCGGAAGCGAAAACCCGCGTGACCGGGATCGCGGAGAAGGGTCGCGACGATCCCTCGGCTCTCACGCCGGACGAGATCAAGGAGCTTTGCTCGACTTTGCTGACGTTTCTCGACGATCCGAAGTCTTGAAGGGGACGGACGCTGGGGCGTCCTGAGGGGGACGGACGTAAGGCGAAGCTCTCGCTGCGAGCTGGTGTCTCGCGTGCCGCCCCGCAAGAATGAACCGATGGTGGCCAGGCATCATCCGGCCGGTCGCGGATGCGTCGGATCCACCCAATGCACCGCCTCGGGTGGCTCCACGGGCGCGATGTCGAGGTTGATCGCCACCGCCTCGCCGTCGGACCGCACCAGGACGCACTCCAGGATCTCGTCGCGGCTCGCGTTGATCTCCTGATGCGGCACGTACGGCGGAACGTAGATGAAATCGCCCGGGCCGGCTTCCGCCACGAACTGAAGCCTTTCGCCCCAACGCATCCGTGCCCGCCCCTTGAGCACGTAGATGATGCTTTCCAGGTGACCGTGATGGTGAGCGCCGGTCTTGGCATCGGCATGGATGGTGACGGTGCCGGCCCAGAGCTTTTGCGCGCCGACCCTGGCGAAGTCGATGGCCGCCTTGCGATCCATCCCAGGCGTCTGCGCGGTGCTCGGATCGAGCGAGGCGGCCGGGATGACGCGTACACCATCGTGCTTCCAGGTGTCGACGTCCGCCATGGCCGAACTCCTCGCGACGAGCCGGCATTGCGCCGGCCGGTCCTCATGTCTCGCATTTCAGCGCGCGAGCTTGTCGAAGAAACCCTCGACGGTGTCAATCGAGGCGCGGCGCCCACTTCGTCCTTGATGTTCGCTCGAGTCAGGGGGTCGGAAGCGCGACGAGCGGTTGCGTGCGCCGCTCCGCTCGACGTCGGATCGCCTCGCCCTCGCGCGATCTCAACGGGCGATCATGGTCTGCCAGGCGTCGACGAAGACGGCGGTCGGCGTCATCCGCGTCACGCGCGGGGTCGGCTCGGGCCAGCGATGGCTGATCAGCCCGAGGACGCACGAGGTTGCCGCGTCGAGGACGCCGGCGCCGGATGTCCCATGGTCTAAGACCTCGTCGAGATCGACATAACGCGCGTCGCCGTCTGATTTGGCCGTTTGCGTCGCGGCGACGCGCGTCCGCACAAGACCCTGCCGCAGCACGACGACGACCGTCTGGCCGGGATGGGGCGGGCCGGCGCAGGGGCGGAGCGCTGGGCGAGCGCCGGCCGTCTTCGCCCGGACGATCGCGAAATCGGCCGAGCCGGCGAAATCCATCTCCCCCGAAGGCCCGCTTCGACGAGAGCCGAGGGCGGCGACGGTCCCGTCGGCGGTGGCGCCCGCCGCGCGCCTGACGCTCACGCGAAACGGATCCGCCTCGGCGGCCGATCGCGCGAAATCCGTGCTGACCTCTGGTGTGAAGCGGCACTCGCGCGCGACATCGGCGCGGTCGAGCAGGACATGCGCGGCGGTGAGGTAGAGATCATCGCCAAGGTACAGGGCCGAGCCCCGCGACTCGCAGCTGCGGTGATCGATCGGTTTGACGCTACTGACGATGAGGGCGTAGCGCGCGTGCAGCGTCTTGGTCGAGAGGAGCATATCCGCGCTTGCCCTGTCCGCGCTTGCCACGGTCGACGCAAGGCAAGGCGACGCGAGGCAAGTCGACGCGAGCCAGTCGACGCGAGCCAAGTCGACGCGAGCCAGGTCGCCATGCCAGCCAGGACGCCTGAACCGATCTTGCGAAACATGATCTGGCGCCTTGTCAACCGAGGCCTCACCTCACGGCCTCACGCTCGACGCGCGAGGTCACTCAAAGGCTCGCCAGGCTTTCGAACAAGGGACGTCCGTCGGTACCGCCGACGAGCGGATCGATGAGGTTTTCTGGATGGGGCATGAGGCCGAGCACACGCAGGTTCGGCGATAACAGACCGGCAATCTCGTTCATCGAGCCGTTCGGGCTTCCTCGTTCCTTCACGTGGCCGTCACCGTCGCAATAGCGGAAGGCGACGAGGTTTTCTCCCTCCAGCCTGGCGAGCGTCTCGGGATCGGCGGTGTAATTGCCCTCGCCGTGGGCGATCGCCACCTTGATCGTCTGGCGATCGCGGTAGCGGCTTGTGAAGGGCGCGTCCGCCCGCTCCACCCGCAAAGACTGCATGCGGCACACGAAGCGCAGGTTGGCGTTGCGCATCAATATGCCCGGAAGCAGGCCGCTCTCGACCAGGATCTGGAAGCCGTTGCAGATGCCGAGCACGAGCCCGCCGCGACCGGCATGGGCGCGAACAGCGTCCATGATCGGCGAGCGCCCGGCGATGGCACCGCAGCGCAGGTAGTCGCCGTAGGAGAAGCCGCCGGGCAGCACGGCGAGATCGGTGCCGGAGGGAAGGTCGTGCTCGCCGTGCCAGACGATCGTCGGTTCGATGCCGGCCGAGCGCAGCGCCCGCACGGCGTCGCCCTCGCGATTGGAGCCGGGAAACAGGACCACGGCGGCCTTCATAGCAGATCGACGTGATAATTCTCGACGACGGTGTTGGCGAGGAGTTTCTCGCACGCGCTCTTCAGAACCTGTTGCGCGTCGATGCCGTCGGCGAGGTCGATGTCGAACACCTTGCCTTGGCGAACGCTGCCGATCCCGGGAACCTGCAAGGCGCGAAGCGCGCCCTCGATCGCCTTGCCTTGCGGGTCGAGGATGCCGGACTTCAAGGTGACGGTGACGCGAGCTTTCATGCGGGCTCCGGAGCTTGCCGAAGCTTCCTCTAAACGGGATCGGCGAAGCCGACTAGAGGTTCCTCGCCGCGACGGCGCCGATCAGACCCTGTGTTCGAACGCGCCCGCGATCGGCGTTTGCGACCCGACGCCGATCTGATCGTAGGACGGCGCGTGAAGCGTCAACACGATAAGAGCCGCGAAGGCGAGAATGACCGCGATCATCGCGGGTGAGCTTGTCGCTGGAGCTTTTTCTTCGAGACGGACAGGAAGAGACGTCGGCATGGTACGACTCCGATCAATATCCCATTAGAGCGCCATCATGGTTCACAAAACGTGAACGGGGGCGCAAGCCCCCGACATACACGCCCTGAAAGCAAGTCGCGCTCGAGCTATTGCACCAGCTTCGGGCCGGAGGCGCGCGGCGCCTCGTTTTCCTGCAGGATGCCGAGACGACGCGCGACCTCGGTATAGGCCTCGACGAGGCCGCCCATGTCGCGGCGGAACCGATCCTTGTCGAGCTTGTCGTTCGACTTGATGTCCCAAAGCCGGCACGAGTCGGGCGAGATCTCGTCGGCGACGACGATCCGCATCATCTCGCCTTCCCAAAGCCGCCCGGTTTCCATCTTGAAGTCGACCAGCCGGATGCCGACACCGAGGAAGAGGCCGGAGAGGAAATCGTTGACGCGGATCGCCAGCGCCATGATGTCGTCGATCTCCTGCGGGCTCGCCCAGCCGAAGGCGGTGACGTGTTCCTCCGACACCATCGGGTCGTTCAGCGCATCGTTCTTGTAGTAGAACTCGATGATCGAACGGGGAAGCTGCGTGCCCTCCTCGATGCCGAGGCGCGTGGCGAGCGAGCCGGCGGCGACGTTGCGCACGACGACCTCGAGCGGCACGATCTCGACCTCGCGGATCAGCTGCTCCCGCATGTTGAGCCGACGAATGAAATGGGTCGGCACGCCGATGTCGTTCAGATTTTGGAAGATGAACTCGGAGATCCGGTTGTTCAACACGCCCTTGCCGTCGATCACCTCGTGCTTCTTGGCGTTGAACGCGGTCGCATCGTCCTTGAAGTGCTGGATGAGCGTGCCCGGCTCGGGACCCTCGTACAGAACCTTAGCCTTGCCCTCGTATATGCGGCGGCGGCGATTCATGGGGATTAACCGTGGCTTGAGGTGATCCATCTGTGGCCGTGGCTCCTTAAAGACCCTAGGCCGCGCCACCGGAACCGAACCATAGGAGCGGTTCAAGAGAGCAGCGCAGGATTTTGCGCGTTGTTGCCGCGGTATGCCTTCGCCTCGTAGCCGGTTCCGACCCCGGACACAACCCGATAAGGGCCACGCCTGCAGCTAGTCCCGGTTGCGTCAGTCGCTTCAAGACGACCGAAGCGTCATTACCATATAGTCGCCACCGACGTGCCCCGCAAAGGCCTTGCCGGCTAAGAAAGGTCTTCCCGGCCAAGATGGTGAAGACGCGCCCGGCTAATCGTTTGGAAGCTTTCGCGTGCGAGGATCGCCGCATGCCCGAGACCGACGACGCCTCGCTCGCCTTCTTCCCCGCGCAGATCGATCTGGCCGCGGCGGCGCGCGGCTGGATGCGCCATCTCGGGTCGGAGCGGCGCCTCTCGCCGCTGAGCCTCGATGCCTACGGCCGCGACCTCCGGCAGTTCATCGCGTTCCTCGCGGAGTACCAGGGCGAGCGGCCAAGCCTCGCCACCATCGACCGGCTTACGCCGCCCGATGTCCGAGCCTTCATGGCGCGCCGGCGGCAGGGCGATGTCGGCAATCGCTCGCTCCTGCGCCAGATCGCCGGCATTCGCTCGTTCGCGCGCTACTGCGAGCGGGAAGGTCTCGCCAGGACGAGCGCGCTCGCGGCCATCCGCGCGCCGAAACTGCCGCGCACCTTGCCTAAGCCACTCAGCGCGCCGCTCGCCTGCGGCGTCGTCTCGGGCGAGGGGTTTGCCGGAGAAACGCGGCCGACCTGGACGATGGCGCGCGACGTCGCCGTTCTCGGCCTGCTTTACGGCGCCGGCCTGCGCATCTCCGAAGCCCTCGCGATCAGGCGGGCCGACGCTCCCGTCGCGGGTGTCGAAGTCCTGGTCGTCCTCGGCAAAGGTCGCAAGATGCGGCAGGTGCCGATCATCGAGCCGCTCCAACGTGCGGTGGAGCGCTACCTCGCGCTCTGCCCGGTCACGCTGCCGCCGGAAGGTCCGCTGTTCATCGGCGTGCGGCAAGGGCCTTTGTCGCCGCGCATCATCCAGCTCGCGGTCGAACGGCTGCGCGGCGCGCTTGGTTTGCCCGATACAGCCACGCCGCATGCGCTTCGCCATTCCTTCGCCACGCACCTGCTGAGCCGGGGCGGAGACCTGCGGACGATCCAGGAGCTGCTCGGTCACGCCTCGCTGTCGACGACCCAGATCTACACGGCGGTCGACAGCGTCCGACTGCTCGAGAGCTACCGCGCCAACCATCCGCGCGCGCGGTTCGCGAGTGTTTAGCGCGCGCGTCCCTAGCCACCCTTCGTGAAGGTCCAGACCAGACCGAAAAGCACGATGATGAGGATGACGCTGGCGACGAGGACGTAGATGAGGTTCGGCTTGCGGGAGCCTTGCCGCGCCTGGACCTCGTTCTTCACGATCTTCTGGTTGGGATCTGACGCCATGCCCGCTTGAGCCTCTTCTTCGGTCGATGCGGGCGGGGTATCGCCGCGATGCCCTCGAAAGGCAAGGCCGCTCGCGAAGGTTCAGCCTGCCTTGCCGGATGAAGTTTCAGCCTGCCTTGCGGGAAGCCGAGCGTTTCGCCGGCGAGGCGACGGCCTTGGCGGCGGAGCGGCTGGGTGCCTTCGCGGCGGCTTTCTTGGTGGCCGGCTTCTTGGCCGCGGGTGTTTTCGACGACCCCTTCGCTTCGGTCTTCTCCGCCGAAGTCTGATCGCCCTTGCCGGCATCCTGGCCGAGGCTGCGCCGCAAGGCGTCCATCAGGTTCACGACATTGCTTGGCTTCGCATCGCCCTTGTCGGACGGCAGCGGCTTGCCGGCCTGTTTCGCCCGGATGAGTTCGACCACCGCCTCCTGGTAGCGGTCCTTGAACGCCGAAGGTTCGAAGGCGCCGGCTTTCGTGTCAATGATGTGCGAGGCGAGGTCGAGCAGTTCTTTCGAGATCTCCACCTTGGGGATCTCGTCGAAATAGGCCCCCTCCGCTCGGACCTCGTAGGCGTAGCGCAGCGTGGTCCCGACGAGACCCTTCGAACGCGGCTCGAGCATGATCATCCGCTCCTTGCCGAACAGGACGACGCGCGCGATCCCGACCATGCCGCGCTTGGCCATGGCCTCGCGGATCACCGCGAAGGCCTCCTCGCCGACCTTGTCGTCCGGCGTCAGGAAATAATTGTTGTCGAAGTAGAGCGCGTCGATCTCGGTTTTCGGGACGAACCTCTCGATATCGATCGTGTGGCTCGATTCGATCTTCACGTCGGCGAGTTCGTCATCGGTGACGATGAGGTAGTCGCCCTTCGAGATCTCGTAGCCTTTGACGCGCTCGTCGCGCTCGACGAGGTCGCCGGTCTCCGCATCGATGTATTGCTGCTTCAGGCGATTGCCGGTCTCGGCGTTCAGCATATGGAAGCTGACCTTGTCGCTGCTGCTCGACGACGGATAGAGCGCGACGGGACAGGAGACGAGCGAGAGCTTGAGATAGCCTTTCCAACTCGGACGCGGTGCCATGGCAAACTCCTGAAACGCACGCAACGGAACAGAACAGCGCGAAACGAAAGCCGGTTCCG
The DNA here is from genome assembly GCA_965198495.1 of Beijerinckiaceae bacterium. Classification (GTDB taxonomy): domain Bacteria; phylum Pseudomonadota; class Alphaproteobacteria; order Rhizobiales; family Beijerinckiaceae; genus RH-AL1. The sequence goes on from CBDAPL010000001.1 coordinate 622,604, forward strand.
CTCCCGGCCGCCTTCGAGCGTCGAGGTCGCGATCACCGCTCGACATCAAGCTCGCACGAAAGGATTCACGAAAGGATTGACGAACGGCTTCCGGTATCCTTCGCCGACCGAGGCGGAGGGTGCGCGAGACGCCGCGCCTCGCTGTCAGGCGCCGGAACCGCCGCAAAAACGCGGCGTTGACGCGTGAGCACCGCACTGGGCGCCTCGCGGCATGCGCGGGTCGGCACGCCGCGGTTGAGTGACGAGGATCAACGATTATGACCGGCAGCAAGAAATTCGATCAGGTGTCGCAGGATTTCGCCGAAGACCTGGCCGCGTTGCGCGACGACATCTCGAAGTTGACGGGGGCCGTCGGCGACATGCTCCGTTCGCGCGCGAGCGATGCCGCCGGTCAGGCGTCGGACCGCTACGGCAAGGCCAAGGATCGTGCGGCGAGCAGGGCGTCGGACACGCGCGACGATCTCGCCGATCGCGCGGCCAGTCTTCGAGATCAGTTCGCCAGCCGAGCCTCGACGGCACGCGATCAGTTCAGCGGCTACGCCTCGGGCGCGCGTGATCAGGTGTCCGACTATGCGTCGGACGCGCGCGATCGCCTTCAAGGCCACGCGTCCGATGCCCAGGATCGCCTCGGCGCCTTTGGCTCCGACATGGAGACGAAGATCGAGCGAAACCCCCTCACGGCTGTCGTTGTCGCGGCTATCGCTGGCCTATTGATGGGAATGCTGAGCCGCTCCTTTTAATGTTCGGCTTCATCGCGAGGATTGTCGGCGGCGCGGTCGCGCCGCTCATCGATCAGGCTTCGGCCTTCAGCGCGCGGCTCTTGCGAAAGGTCGCGCTTTTTCTTGTTGCCGCCGTCTGCCTGATCGTCGTGCTCGGCGCCTTAACGCTCGCGTTCTTCCTTTGGATCGCGCATCTTGCGAACCCGATCGTCGCGGCGCTCGCGGTCGCCGGTCTCTACCTGCTTATCGCCATCGCCGCCGTCGTTCTCGCCTTAAGCGACGGACGCGCGAAAGCCGCGCAAGCGCCGGGAAAGCAGGATGCGTCGCAGGCATCCCGCAAGGCGGACGCCAAGGTCGAGGAAGAAATCGATCAGTTCACCGCGCCCTTGATGGCGCTGCTCGCCCGCTTCGGCCTGCGTCGCGAGCAGTTCGCCGTACTGGCCGGCGCGTCGATTGCCAAGCGCCTCGGGCCTTTGCCGCTCGTCGGCCTCGCCATCGTCGGCGGTTTCCTGATCGGGCGCATGTGGAAGACATGGCGATCGGTGTTGTCGCTCGACCTCATCGCGAGCCTGATCTCGTCCGATTTGTTCGGCCTACGGCCCAACGAGGAGCGGAAGACGGACGGCGAGGCGGCCTGAGGCTCAGCGGATCTGAGGTTCAGCCGATCGCGGTCTGCGGCTCCTGCTCTTCCTTGCGATGAGATTTACGATCGAAGAACAGCGCCTGGCTGATGACCGCCTTCAGGCTGTCGACCCCGAACGGCTTGGTGATGAGGAAAGCCGGCTCGGGTGGCGCGCCGGTCAGGAAGCGCTCGGGATAGGCGGTAATGAAGATCACCGGGACGGAAAAAGAATCGAGGATCTGGTTGACGGCCTCGAGACCGGAACTGCCATCGGCGAGTTGAATGTCGGCGAGGATGAGGCCCGGCCGCTCTTTGCCGACGGCATCGACCGCCTCTGTATGCGTGCGCGCCACGTTGACGACGCGATGGCCGAGTTCCTCGACCAGTGTCTGAAGGTCGAGCGCGATGAACGGCTCATCCTCGATGATCAGCACGTCCGTCCTGATCTGGTGCGCGATCTCCTTGCCGGCCGTGTCGATGAGGGTCGCCGCTTCGCTCGGCGAGCACTCCAGCACGCGCGCCACCTCGGCGGTATCGAAGCCTTCGAGCGAGCTAAGGAGAAACGCGATGCGCGGCCGCAAGGAAATCGCCTCGAGGTTACGACGCGCGCCATGTTCGTCGCCCGACAATTCGAGTTGGTCGGTATGTTCGTTGACGGGCATCGAACGCCAGACCTTCAGGAAGGCCTTGTACAGCGAGGCTCGAACATCGTTGCCGGCGTCGAAGCCGGCGGGATCCGCGACAATCGCCTCGAGCGTAGCCAGCACGTAAGCGTCACCGCCGGCCTGGTTACCCGTCAGGGCACGGGAAAAGCGCCGCAGGTAAGGAATGTGCGAGGCAATCGCTTGCGAAACGGACATCTACGCTTTTCCCTCTCGATGCATCAGCCGACTAAAGCAAACCCTGCCTCGATGTAAAGCCTCGATCAAGAGGCCGCGACGCAACGCAAACACCTGCGCCGGGTTCCCTGCGGATCACGATAATTTCTTACTTGCCGCGTTAGGCTCCGCTGCCTAAGGGGAGGGCTGAGGACTCTTGGAGCCACCAATTGTTTACCATAGTTCAGAGTGTAAGCGTCTGCCGAACATCCGTAACGCAAACAAATCTAGACACTTTGTTTCGATTTGGATGCGAAGCTTGCGCCTTGGCACGTTGCCTACAACATTGAGGTAAGCCTTTGTCGTCTCTTCGTGTCAAAAAAACGACTACAAAGCCGGAGATATCCGACCAAATCGGCAGGCAACTTCGGTCGGTCTACAACGACATCTTGGTTCAACCCGTACCCGACCGTTTCCTCGATCTCCTGAAGGACATCGACGGGATGTCCGGCCTCGCGGGGCTGGGAGTCGCCAGCGTGGCGGCGCAGAAGAAGGATAGCAAGTGACAGGGGACACAATCCCCGCGCCTCGTCCCCAAGCAAGCGCGCAGATGAAGGCGGATCTTATCGCCGTCATACCCAACCTGCGCGCTTTTGCGGTCTCGCTTTGCGGTAATCCCGACCGGGCCGACGATCTCGTACAGGAGACGCTGGTCAAGGCCTGGAGCAATCTCGGCTCGTTCGTCGAGGGCACGAACCTGCCGGCGTGGCTGTTCACCATCCTGCGCAACATCTATTACTCGGAATATCGCAAACGCCGTCGCGAGGTCGCCGATACCGACGGCGCGATCGCCGCCAAATTGGCTGCCGCTCCGGCGCAGCACGGCCACATGGACTTCCTCGACTTCCGCGAGGCGCTTCAGCGGCTCCCGACCGACCAGCGCGAGGCCTTGATCCTCATCGGCGCCTCGGGCCTCTCCTACGAGGAGGCGGCGGCGGTCTGCAATTGCGCGGTCGGCACCATGAAGAGCCGCGTCAACCGCGCGCGCAATCGTCTGGCCGACATGCTCGCGCTTCAGTCGAGCTCCGAGTTCGGCAACGACGGCGACTGGCAGGCGATCGACCCGATTTTTCTCGGCCAGCGCTTCTCGCGCACCGGTAGCGACTGAGGTTCACTCCGGTTGTTGGCTGATGTCGCCCATACGGCTTTGACACGCCATCTATACTGATCGAAAAGGCCGCAGCCTTACAGCTCCAAGCTTTTTACGACAGGACTCGCAATGACCGACGATCCGGCGACGCGCTCGGAGACAGACAGCTTCGGCCCGATCGACGTGCCGGCGGATCGCTACTGGGGCGCGCAGACGCAGCGCTCCAAAGAGAACTTCAAGATCGGCGGCCAGCCCATCCCCCTGCCGGTGATCCACGCGCTCGCTCAGGTCAAGCGGGCGGCGGCCGAGGTGAACCACGCGCAGGGCGATCTCGACGGCAAGCTCGCCGACGCGATCGTCGCCGCCGCCAAGGAGATCGAGAGCGGCGCGCTCGACGGTCATTTCCCGCTCGTGGTCTGGCAGACCGGGTCCGGCACCCAGTCCAATATGAACGTCAACGAGGTGATCTCGAACCGCGCCAACGAGGCGCTCGGATCCGAGCGCGGCACAAAGACGCCGATCCACCCGAACGACCACGTCAACCGCGGGCAGTCGTCCAACGACTCGTTTCCCACCGCGATGCACATCGCCGCGGCGATCGAGGTCAACAGGACGCTGCTGCCCGCGCTCGCCCGCCTGCGCGAGGCGCTGGAGGTCAAGCGCGCGGCCTTCGAGCCGATCATCAAGATCGGCCGCACGCATCTCCAGGACGCGACGCCGGTCACGTTAGGCCAGGAGTTCTCCGGCTATGTCGCGATGATCGGCAACGCCGAGGCGCGCATCGCGATGACGCTGCCGGGGCTCTACCAGCTCGCGCAGGGCGGGACGGCGGTGGGCACCGGGCTCAATTCGAGGAAGGGCTTCGACACGGCCTTCGCCGCGCGGATCGCTGGCTACACCGGCCTGCCGTTCGAGACGGCGCCCAACAAGTTCGAGGCGCTGGCCTCGCACGACGCGCTGTCGTTCGCGCACGGCGCGCTGAACTCGCTCGCGGCGGGTCTCTACAAGATCGCCAGCGACATCCGGCTGGCCGGTTCGGGCCCGCGCTCGGGCATCGGCGAGCTGACGCTGCCGGAAAACGAGCCCGGCTCGTCGATCATGCCCGGCAAGGTGAACCCGACGCAGGTCGAGGCGATGACGATGGTCTGCGCGCGCGTGATGGGCAACGAGACGACGATCGCCTTCGCCGCCAGCCAGGGCCAGTTCGAACTCAACGTGATGAAGCCGGTGATCGCCTTCGCTTTCCTCGAAAGTGTTCGCCTGCTCGCCGACGCGGCCGACTCGTTCCGCGCCAATTGCGTGGAAGGTTTGCGAGCCAACGAGGTGGTCATCAAGGGGCTGCTCGAACGCTCGCTGATGCTGGTCACCGCGCTGGCGCCGTCGATCGGCTACGACAACGCCACCAAGGTCGCCAAGACCGCGCACAAGAAAGGCACGACCTTGCGCGAGGAGGCGCTGGCGCTGGGCTTCGTCAGCGGCGAGGAGTTCGACAGGATCGTACGCCCCGAAACGATGATTTCGCGCCGGGGGAGTGAGCGCACGGCGCCGCCATTCCCGAGGCATCAAACAAGCTCAGGCCGCAACGATCGTTGGTCACAAGACCCTAGGCTACTTCCCGATCGACGCCTTGAACTCGCGCAGGTGGTCGCGCTGCTCCATCGCCTTGCGGCGCGTCTCGTCGCCCTGCGCCTCTTCCATCGCCTTCTCCGCCGCCTCGATGTCGCGGTCGATGATCGCGCCGTCGAGATCCTTCAGCGGGATCGCGTAATCGGCGAGGATGGTGAAGCCGGTCGGCGCCACGTCGGCGAAGCCGCCGCGCACGTACATCTCGTCGTCGGCGCCGCCGCCCTTCACGGTGATCTTGCCCGGCCGCAGCGTCGTCATGAACGCCGAATGGTCCTTCAGCACGGTGAACTCGCCTTCCGTCCCCGGCGCGGTGACGGACTCGACGTCGCCCGAGAACAGCAGCTTTTCAGGGGAGACCAGTTCGAACTGGAAGGCCATCGTCTTGTCCTTAATGAGCGCGAACGGTTGGGCGCGGAACGGTCGAGCGCGGGACGGTCAGCGTCGATCGGCGGCGAAGCCGGCGAGCAGGCCGAGCACGCCGCCGATGAAGGCGTAGAGCGCGATATGTTGCGTTTGGCCGGTGGTGAGGCCGCTCTCCGACGACGATCCGGCCGACACGCTGTTATCGGAGAACTCGATCGAAGCGCCGCCGAGCTTGATCTCGGCCGCCGCCGGTCGCGTCAGATAGCCGGCCACGCCGCCGACCAGCAAGCCCAGTAGAAGCAGCGCGACCTTCGCGTTCGCCTTCATGCCGGCGCCTTCAGCCGCGCGCCGATCAAGCGTCCGACCGCAGCTTCTTGGCCTTTTCCTGCGCCTCCTCGATCGTGCCGACCATGTAGAAGGCCGCTTCCGGCAGATCGTCGTACTTGCCTTCGACCAGGCCCTTGAAGCCCTTGATCGTGTCTTCGAGCGAGACCTGTTTGCCCGGCGCGCCGGTGAACACCGTGGCGACGTCGAAAGGCTGCGAGAAGAAGCGCTCGATCTTGCGGGCGCGGGCGACGGACAGCTTGTCCTCTTCCGAGAGCTCGTCCATCCCGAGGATGGCGATGATGTCCTGCAGCGACTTGTAGCGCTGCAGCGTCTGCTGCACCGAGCGGGCGACGGCGTAATGCTCCTCGCCGACGATCAGCGGCGAAAGCATGCGCGAGGTCGAGTCGAGCGGATCGACGGCCGGGTAGATGCCCTTTTCGGCGATCGAGCGCGACAGCACGGTGGTCGCGTCGAGATGGGCGAACGAGGTGGCGGGCGCCGGATCGGTCAGATCGTCGGCCGGCACGTAGATCGCCTGCACCGAGGTGATCGAGCCCTTGGTCGTGGTGGTGATGCGCTCCTGCAGCGCGCCCATGTCGGTGGCGAGCGTCGGCTGATAGCCGACCGCCGAGGGGATGCGGCCGAGCAGGGCGGACACTTCCGAGCCGGCCTGCGTGAAGCGGAAGATGTTGTCGACGAAGAACAGCACGTCCTGGCCCTTGTCGCGGAAGTCCTCCGCGATGGTGAGGCCGGTCAGCGCGACGCGCGAACGGGCGCCGGGCGATTCGTTCATCTGGCCGTAGACCAGCGCGCACTTCGAGCCCTCGGCCGAGCCGTCGTGCTCGTGCGGGTCGACGTTGACCTTCGATTCGATCATCTCGTGGTAGAGATCGTTGCCCTCGCGCGTGCGCTCGCCGACGCCGGCAAACACCGAGTAGCCGCCGTGCGTCTTGGCGACGTTGTTGATGAGCTCCATGATCAGCACGGTCTTGCCGACGCCAGCGCCGCCGAACAGGCCGATCTTGCCGCCCTTGGCGTAGGGCGCGAGCAGGTCGACGACCTTGATGCCGGTGACGAGGATCTGGCTCTCGGTCGACTGGTCGACGTAGGGCGGGGCCAACTGGTGGATGGCGCGGCGTGCCTCGGTGTTGATCGGGCCGAGCTCGTCGACCGGCTCGCCGATGACGTTGATGATGCGGCCGAGCGTCTGCTCGCCGACCGGCACCATGATCGGCGCCCCCGTATCGGTGACCTCCTGGCCGCGCGTCAGGCCTTCGGAGACGTCCATCGCGACGCAGCGCACCGCATGCTCGCCGAGGTGCTGCGCCACCTCGAGGACCAGGCGATTGCCGTTGTTCTCGGTCTCGAGCGCGTTGAGGATTTCGGGTAGGTGGCCGTCGAACTTGACGTCGACGACCGGGCCGATGACCTGGGTCACCCGGCCCACGGGCTTGTTGGTAGCGGCTTCAGCCATGTCTTGCCTCTTTGCGTGCGATCAGAGCGCTTCGGCGCCCGAGATGATTTCGATCAGTTCCTTGGTGATCAGCGCCTGACGCGAGCGGTTGTAGAGCAGCGTCTGCTTCTTGATCATGTCGCCGGCATTGCGCGTGGCCGAGTCCATCGCGCTCATGCGCGCGCCCTGCTCGGAGGCGGCGTTCTCCAGCAGCGCCCGGAAGATCTGCACGGCGATGTTGCGGGGCAGCAGGTCGGAGAGGATCTCCTCCTCGTCCGGCTCGTACTCGTAATGGACCTCGCGATCCTTCTTGTCCTCGCCGTCCGGCGCGGCGATCTGCAGCGGGATCAGCTGCAGCGCGGTCGGCACCTGCGAGATCACCGACTGGAAGCGCGAGAAGAAGATCGTGCAGACATCGAACTCGCCCTTGCCGAAGAGATCGATCACCTTGGCGCCGATCGGTTCGGCGATGGAGAAGTTCAGCTGCTTCGCCTTGATCTCGACGAGCTCGAGCGTCTGCTCGACGAACTGGCGGCGCAGCACATCGTAGCCCTTCTTGCCGATGAACAGCATCTTCACCCGCTTGCCATCGCGCATCAGCGCGTTGGCCTTGTCGCGGGCGAGACGGGCGATCGACGAGTTGAACGCGCCGCAGAGGCCGCGCTCGCCGGTGGTGACGATCAGCAGGTGCGTCTGGTCGCTGCCGTTGCCCTTGAGCAGTTCGGGCGCGTTCGAGGCTTCGCCCAGCCCCGCCGCGATGCGCGAGAGGATCTTCTCCATGCGCTCGGCGTAAGGCCGCGCCGCTTCCGCCGCCGATTGCGCGCGGCGCAGCTTCGCCGCGGCGACCATCTGCATCGCCTTGGTGATCTTCTGCGTCGACTTGACGGAGGAGATGCGGTTCCGGAGGTCCTTCAGCGAGGGCATGTTCTATCCGTCTGAGATCGCGGTGACCCGTTCGACTGTCGGCGCCGGGCGCTCAAGCCTTCGCGGCCGTGGAGACCTTCACGTCGTCGCCCTGCTTCTCGAACCCCTTCGAGACGGACTCGACCACGCTCTTCAGCTTGCCGGCGGAATCGTCCGACAGGTCGTTGGAGGAGCGGATCGCGTCGAGCAGGTCGGCGTTCTTGGTGCGCAGCGTCGAGAGCAGCTTGTCCTCGAACTCGCGGATCTTGGCGACCGGCATGCGGTCGAGATAGCCGTTGACGCCGGCGTAGATCACCGCGACCTGCTCTTCCATTTTCAGCGGCGAGAACTGCGGCTGCTTCAGGAGTTCGGTGAGGCGGGCGCCCCGGTTGAGCAGCTTCTGCGTCGTCGGATCGAGATCGGAGCCGAACTGCGCGAAGGCGGCCATCTCGCGGTATTGCGCGAGCTCGCCCTTGATCTTGCCGGCGACCTTCTTCATCGCCTTGGTCTGCGCCGAGGAGCCGACGCGCGACACCGACAGGCCGACGTTCACCGCCGGGCGAATGCCCTGGTAGAACAAGTCGGTCTCCAGGAAGATCTGGCCGTCGGTGATCGAGATGACGTTGGTCGGGATGTAGGCGGAGACGTCGTTGGCCTGCGTCTCGATGACCGGCAGCGCGGTCAGCGAACCGGCGCCGCGCGCGTCGTTCAGCTTGGCGGCGCGCTCGAGCAGGCGCGAGTGCAGGTAGAACACGTCGCCGGGATAGGCCTCGCGGCCGGGCGGGCGGCGCAGCAGCAGCGACATCTGGCGGTAGGCGACGGCCTGCTTGGAGAGATCGTCGTAGACGATCAGCGCGTGCATGGCGTTGTCGCGGAAGAACTCGCCCATCGCGCAGCCGGCGAACGGCGCCAGGAACTGCATCGGCGCCGGGTCGGACGCGGTGGCCGCGACGACGATCGAATAGTCGAGCGCGCCCTGCTCCTCGAGCACCTTGACGAATTGCGCGACCGTCGAGCGCTTCTGCCCGATGGCGACGTAGACGCAGTAGAGCTTCTTCGATTCGTCGGTGCCCTGGTTCAGCGCCTTCTGGTTGAGGATGGCGTCGAGCGCGACGGCGGTCTTGCCGGTCTGGCGGTCGCCGATGATGAGCTCGCGCTGGCCGCGGCCGACCGGGATCAGCGCGTCGATCGCCTTGAGGCCGGTCGCCATCGGCTCGTGCACCGACTTGCGCGGGATGATGCCGGGCGCCTTGACGTCGACGCGGGCGCGCTGGCTGGCATTGATCGGCCCCTTGCCGTCGATCGGGTTGCCAAGGGCGTCGACGACGCGGCCGAGCAGCTCCTTGCCGACCGGCACGTCGACGATCGCGCCGGTGCGCTTGACCGTCTGGCCTTCCTTGATGTCGCGGTCCGGCCCGAAGATGACGATGCCGACGTTATCGGTCTCGAGGTTCAGCGCCATGCCGCGCACGCCCGATTCGAACTCGACCATCTCGCCGGCCTGGCACTGGTCGAGACCGTAGACGCGGGCGATGCCGTCGCCGACGCTCAGCACCTGGCCAACCTCGGTGACCTCGGCTTCATTGCCGAAATTCGCGATCTCGTTCCGGAGGATCGACGAAATTTCTGCGGCGCGGATATCCATCAGCCGACCTCTTTCATGCGTGTGCGGAGCAGGTTGAGTTTGGTTTTCAGGGACGAATCGACCATGCGCGAGCCGAGCTTCACGATCATGCCGCCGATGATCGACGGATCGACCTTGACCGATACGGCGACGCTGTCGGAGCCGGCGACGCGGGCGAGCGCGTCCTTGAGTTCGAGGACGAAAGCGTCCTTGAGCGGCTCCGCGACGGTGATCTCGGCGCGCGAGACGCCCTTCTCGGCATCGTTGAGGGTCGTGAAATCGCGGATCATGTCCTCGACCGCGAACAACCGGCGCTTGGCGGCGATCAGCTTGAGGAAGTTGGCGGCCGTGCCGGCGATCCCGGCCTTGGCGAAGAGGGCGTTGAGCGCCTTGGTCTGATCCTCCGAGGAGAAGGCCGGGCTCTTGATGAAACGGCGCAGATCGGGGCTCTCGTCGATCATCGCCTGGAACGCCACGAGATCGGTCTCGACCCGGTCGGTCGTCTTGGATTCCTTGGCGAGATCGAACAGGGCCTGCGCATAGCGTCCGGCCATCCCCGAGACGTATGTTTCCTCTTTCGCCAAAGCCTTCAGCCCCTGATCTGCGTCGCCGTTGCGCGAACAGGCGAAGGACCGGGTGATCCGTGCGAAACCGTTCAGCGACGGGAAAAGCGCCCTTCGGCAGCCGCCTCCCGGAAGGCGCGGGAGCCCTAACATAGGCCATTTTGGCGTGCAACCGCGAAAGCGCGTATTGCCGCCGCCTCTGCGGACCGGCATCAGCGGCGCGGCGTCGGCGCGGCGTCGGGCCATTTTCGCGGCACGGCTGGCGCTATTTGCGCCACGCTCCAAACGATCAGCAATCAACGTGTCGAACAGCCGTGCCCGGCGAACATCTCCAGCTTGGCGCAATTGCTCCGGCAGCCATAGCCATGGATGCGATCGCGTATGTCCGGGTCGACCGCCGCCTTCGCGCGGGCGACACAAGCCTCGGCGCAGGCGTTGACGCGGGCGTCGAGCACCGCGCGACACGCGTCCTCGCCCGCACGCACCGGCGCGGTAAGCGTCGTCAGGGCGACGAGCGAGGCCAGCGCCGCCTTCAGGCGGAGGGACCGCCGGTTTGCTGCCCGGCCTCCGCCATGCGCGCCTGGTAGAGCGCGGCGAAATCGATGGGATCGATGTAGAGCGGCGGGAAGCCGCCGCCGCGCACCGCTTCGGCGATGATCTGGCGCGCGAACGGAAACAGCAGTCGCGGGCACTCGATCATCACGACGGGATGCTGCTGCTCGGGGGGAATGTTCATCAGGCGGAAAATGCCGGCATAGTCGAGCTCGAACTTGAAGAGCGTGTCGGCGCCTTCGCCGGCCGAACCCTCGAGCATGATGTTGACCTCGAAGTCGGTCTCCGCGAGCTGCTTGGCGTTGACGTTCACCTGGATCGAGATGTTCGGCGCCTTCTCCTGCGGGCCGAGCGAGCGCGGCGCGTTCGGGTTCTCGAACGAGAGATCCTTCGTGAACTGCACCATGGCGTTCAACGACGGCGCGCCCGGCGCCGGTACCGGGGCTTTGCCATTTCCGTTCGCCTCGGCCATCGTCACACCCCTCATCGGCGCGTCCGCGTGCCGGTTCCGCCATCGGCTCCGGCTAGCATGATGCGGAAAGCGTCACAAGGCGAGGCGGGGTCGGATCAGGCCTTCGGGATCGAACGACCGACCGAGTCCGCCTTGTGCCATTCCTCGGGCGAGAGATCGATGGTCGAGGGGCCGTGCTGCGCCCGATGGCCGGTGCGCACCGCGTGCAGGCCGCCCCGCCCGATCCACGCCCCGATCGCGTCGCGCAGCGCCGGCACGGCGAGCGCCAGACCGATGAGGTCGGACACGAAACCGGGAAGCAGCAGCGCGAGCGCGCCGACGGTGGCGAGCGTCTCGTCCAGGAAAAGGCCGCCGGGCACCGCTTGCCGCGTCGCCATCCGGTCGCGCAGCTTGGCGAGCGCGGACGAGCCCGCCCGCCGCAGAATGGTGAACCCGAGCACGCTGGTGATCACGCCAACCAGGATCGCGTCGCCCAATCCGATGAGGTGGACGACGAGCGCGAAGACGAGGATCTCGCACGCACACCACATAGCGAGCGCCAGCTTGACGAGCGGCGACACCCTGATCGTGCTGAAAACCACCATCGGCCACCTCCGGCCATGTCCGCTTGGGCGCCGATCGCCGATCGGCGGGGTGGCCGCTGGACGTTGCGCATCGCCTCCCCACATTGATAGATGATCGAGACTGTTCTCGATTGCAATGCGCCACCGCGCTCCTCGCTTCCAAGGTTGCCATGCCCCTCGACCCCTTGACGATCGTCTTCGCCATCGTAGCGATCGTCGTGATCTGGAAGCTGCGCTCCGTGCTGGGCGAGCGGACAGGCCTGGAAAAGCCGCCGCGCGCGCCGTTCTTCGGGGGCGGGAACGCCAACGGTCCGGCGTCGCGCCCGGGCAACGCGCGCAATGGCCAGGCCCAGGACAATGTCGTGCGACTTCCCGGGACGGCGGCACCACCGACCCAGCCGGCCGATCCCAACCGCTGGCGCGGTTTCGCCGAACCCGGTTCGCCGGTCTCGAACGGGCTCGACGCGATCGCCACCGCCGATCCGAGCTTCTCGGCCGGACCATTCCTCGATGGCGCGAAGACCGCCTACGAGGCGATCGTCACCGCCTTCGCCGCCGGCGAGCGCAAGACGCTGCAAAACCTGCTCTCCAGGGAAGTCTACGACGGGTTCAACACGGCCCTGATCGATCGCGAGAAGCGCAAGGAGCGGCTCACCACGACGTTCGTCTCGATGGACGAAGCCACGTTCGAGACGGCCGGCATCGAGGCCAGGATGGCCCGCGTGTCCGTGCGGTTCCTGTCGAAGCAGATCTCGGCGACGCACGACATGGACGGCAAGCTCACCGACGGGAGCCCCGATCGGATCGTCGATATGAACGACATCTGGACGTTCGCCCGCGACGTGACCTCGCGCGATCCCAACTGGAAGCTGGTCGCGACCGAATCCGGCCATTGAGGCGTGCGGCGGGCGCGCTCGCCGCCCTGCTCTCGCTGACCGGCGCGACCTCGCCGCGATCCGAGGCGCCGGGCGAGCCGGTCTCCTTCTCGGCGCTGCGCGGGTTCGAGGCCGACGATCATCTTCTCGCGCTGACGCTTTTCCGCGCGTCCTGCGGCGCGCCTAGGCCGTCAAGGGCCGCGCTTGCGCCTCCGCCGGCCTTGCCGGCGCTTTGCGCCGCGGCCGCTTCGGTGACAACGCGATCGCAGGCTCGCGCCTTCTTCGAGCGAAACTTCACGCCAAGGCGCATCGGACCCGACAATGGCGCCTTCTTCACCGGCTACTACGAGCCGGTCGTCGAAGGGTCGCTCGTCGCCACCAGCGATTTCGCGACGCCGCTCTACGGCCCGCCGCCCGACCTCGTCGGCGTGACGCCGGGCCAGACCTCGCCGGGCCTTGACCCCGCGCTCTCCGCCGCGCGCCGTCTGCCGGACGGGCGGCTCGTCGCGATGCCCGATCGCGCGGCGATCGAGGCGGGCGCCCTGGCGCAGGGGCCGCTCGTCTTCGTGCGCGATCCCGTCGAGGCGTTCTTCGTCCAGGTCCAGGGCTCGGCGCGCATCCGGCTCCCCGACGGCTCCTTGCGGCGGCTCGTCTATGCCGGGCGCAACGGTTATCCCTACACCTCGATCGGCAAGCTGCTGGTCGACAGGCTGCGCATCCCGCCATCGGAGATGGGGATGGCGCAACTGAAGGCCTGGATCCGCGCCAACGGCCAGCGGCCGGGCGACGAAGGCACCGCGTTGATGCGGCGCAACCGCTCCTACGTCTTCTTCGCGTTCGACGCCACATTGCCGCCGCAGGCCGGGCCGATCGGCGGCGAGGGGATCAGCCTTACGCCGCTACGCTCGCTCGCGATCGATCGCGGCGCCTGGCCCTATGGCCTGCCGTTCTACCTCGATGCTGTTTTGCCGTGGCAGGGCGTGGCGCCGACACCGTTCCGGCGTTGATGGTCGGGCAGGACACCGGCTCCGCCATCATCGGCCAGGCGCGCGGCGACATCTTCTTCGGCACCGGCGAGGAGCCGGCGCGGCGCGCCGGGGCGATGCGCGATCACGGCACGCTTTTTGTGCTCTGGCCCAAGCCGCAAGACGCCAGCGGCGGCGGCGGAGCCAAGATGCCATGATCGATGGTCCGACGAAGGGTCTGCTCCTGCGCCACCTGAGCGAGGAGGAGATCGCGCTGTGGCTCGGCGTCACCATGGGCGTCGCGCGGCGCGCCGGCAGCACGCTGCCCGAGCGGCTTGCCGATGCCGAGCCGGCGACCGTGCCGAAGCCGGTCGTCGCGGCACCGGTGCCGCGTCCCGCGCCGCTGCCCAAGAAGATCGCGGCTATGGCGCCGCTCGAGCGCAAGCTGAAGCAGAAGCTGTCGCGCGGCAAGATGGCGGCCGACGCGGCGATCGATCTGCACGGCTTCCGCCAGGCCGAAGCCTACGCGGCGCTGCTGCGGTTTCTCCATCGCGCGCGGCGCGACGGCGCACGCGTCGTGCTGGTGGTGACGGGCAAGGGGGGTCGCCACGCGGACGGGTTCGACATGGCCGGCGGCGAGATCGGCGTGCTGAAGCGCTCCGTGCCGCTGTGGTTGGCCCTGCCGGAGTTTCGGGCTCTGGTCGTCGGCTGCGAGGAGGCGGGACGGCCGCACGGCGGCGCGGGGGCGCTGTACGTGCGCCTGAGACGGCGGGATTAGAGGCGCGAGCGGCATCTGACCTGTCGGGGGATTGCGCCGCGATTTGCCCCTCGCGCGCACGGCCTGTAAGCTTCGGCGATGGACAGGTTCACGCAACTCACCGGTGTCGCCGCGCCTCTCGCGATCGAGAACATCGACACCGACCAGATCATACCGGCGCGCTTCCTCAAGACCATCAAGCGGACCGGGCTCGGCGCCGGGCTGTTCTCCGGCCTGCGATTTCGCGACGACGGGTCGGAGAACCCCGATTTCATCCTCAACAAGCCGGCCTATCGCGACGCCAAGATCCTCGTCGCCGAGGACAATTTCGGCTGCGGTTCGTCGCGCGAGCACGCGCCCTGGGCTCTGCTCGACTTCGGCATCCGCTGCGTGATCTCGACGAGCTTCGCCGACATCTTCTACAACAATTGCTTCAAGAACGGCGTCCTGCCGATCGTCGTCGCCAAGGCGGACCTCGAGAAGCTGATGGACGACGCCGACCGCGGCGCCAACGCGACGCTGACGATCGACCTCGAGGCGCAGGTCATCCATGGCCCGGACGGCGGCACGCTCGCTTTCGAGATCGACCCGTTCCGCAAGCACTGCATGCTCAACGGGCTCGACGACATCGCCTTGACGCTCGAGAAGAGCGGCGACGTCGAGGCCTTCGAGCACAAGATCGCGGCGGATCGGCCGTGGCTTTGAGGGCGCTTCGGCTCTCGAGGACGTGCCGCATCCTGATCGGCGCCTGCCTGCCCCTGCTGATCGCCCCCGCTTGGGCGGAGCGCCTCACGCCGAAGATGTCGAGCCCGGCACCGGGCGCCTTCTCGCCCGATCCCGCGCAGTCGGGCGGGACGAAGGCCGACGAGCCCGACACCTGGATCTTCTCCGGCAGCCTTCAGGACAGCCGCGAGACCTTCTCCGGCACGATGGTCACCGGCAAGACCGACACGCAGTTCGAACTCAGGCTCGGCAACGGCGCGACCTGCGACGGCGGCGACCTGACGCCCGGCACCGGATTGGTCCGGTTGTCGGACATCACATGCTCCGACGATCGGGTGCTCAAGGCCCTGTTCGTCCCGCAAGGCGGCGAGGCGCTCAAGGTGTTCGGCCATGTCGGCGAGGAGCGTTTCGTCACCGTCGCGCATCTGCTGGGCAGCGAGCCACCGGCGGAGACGCCGCAGACCGCCGCGCCCCACGCGCCACCGGCGCCGCCGCAAGAGCCGCCGCCCAGCGCCTCGCGTCCCGCGCCTGGCTAGCGCGGCGCGCGTCGCGCCGCGACGCGCGCTCCACCTTGCTCCGCGGGCGATCGCTCGCATCGCCATGCGTGATCTTGACCCTTGGGTGCGGCTCCTGTATCGACCCGCTTCCCCATTCTTCCCTGGCGTTTAAGGATTTTACGATGGCGCGCCGTTGCGAATTGACCGGCAAGGCCGTGCAGACCGGCAATGTGGTCAGCCACTCCAACCACAAGACGCGCACGCGTTTCCTGCCCAACCTCGTCAACGTCACGTTGACGTCGGAGTCGCTGGAGCGCTCCATTCGCGTTCGCGTCGCCGCCGCCTCGCTGCGTTCGGTCGAGCACCGTGGCGGGCTCGACGCCTTCCTTGCGAAGGCGCACGACCACCAGCTGTCGCAGGCCATGCGCGTCATCAAGCGCGAGATCGCCAAGAAGCACGCGGCCGCCGCCCCGGCGGCCTAAGGCGCGGTCATCGTCGCGCGTAGGGCCGCTCGCGCGGCCCTTCGCGGCCCTTTATCGTGGCGTTCGACGCCTAGCGCAGCGAGGCGCAGAAGCGCTGCAGCTTGCCGCAGGCCTCCTCCAGCACCGGCGTCGCGGTGGCGTAGCTGAGCCGGAAGTTCGGGCCCTGGCCGAAGGCCGTGCCCTGCACCACGGCGACCCCTTCCGTCTCGAGCAGCGCCTCGACGAAGTCCGCGTCGGTCTCGATCGTCTTGCCCTCCGGCGTCCGGCGGCCGATGGCTTCGGCCACCGAGGGATAGACGTAGAAGGCGCCCTCCGGCGTGGGGCACTTCAGGTACTTGGTCTGGTTGAGCATCGAGACCACCAGGTCGCGGCGCCCCTCGAACACCTTGCGGCAGTGCGGGATGAACGCCTGCGTGCCGTTGAGCGCCTCGACCGCCGCCCATTGCGCGATCGAGCAGGCCCCCGACGTCTGCTGCCCCTGCAGCATGTCCATCACCTTGATCAGCGCCTGCGGGCCGGCCGCGTAGCCGATGCGCCAGCCTGTCATCGCGTAGCTTTTCGAGACGCCGTTGATCGTCAGCGTGCGATCGATCAAAGCCGGCTCGACCTGGGCGGGCGTGGTGAACTCGAAGTCGCCGTAGACGAGATGCTCGTAGATGTCGTCGGTCATCACCCAGACGTGAGGGTGGCGCAACAGCACGTCGGTCAGCGCCTTGAGTTCGCCGCGCGTGTAGGCCGCGCCCGATGGGTTCGACGGCGAGTTGAGCAGCAGCCACTTGGTCTTCGGCGTGATCGCCTTTTCCAGGTCGGCGGCGGCAAGCTTGAAACCGTTCTCCATACGCGTCGGGATCTGCACGGTGACGCCGTCGGCGATCGCGACCATGTCCGGATAGGAGACCCAGAACGGCGCCGGGATGATGACCTCGTCGCCGGGATTGATGGTGGCGAGGAAGGCATTGAAGAGGATGTGCTTGGCGCCGGTGCCGACGATGATCTGGCTGGCCTTGTAGTCGAGCCCGTTCTCGCGCTTGAACTTATCGACGATCGCCTGGCGCAGCGGCTCGATGCCGGCGACGGGCGTATATTTCGTCTCGCCGCGCTCGATGGCCGCGATCGCCGCCTGCTTGACGTTCTCCGGCGTGTCGAAATCCGGCTCGCCGATCGTCAGCGAGATGATGGTCTTGCCCTGGGCTTTGAGGTCGCGCGCCTTCTGCGTGGCGGCGACGGTCGCTGAGGGTTTGACGCGCATCAGCGCGGCGGACACGATCGACATCTGGGCTCCTTGCCGGCGAAGCGGGCTGGCCGGGCAAACGGGCTCGCGGAGCCCCGGCCTCAGGCGGCGGCGACCATAGGAGCGAGGCCAACGAACGTCAAACCGCGATCCTTCCACAAATCAGGATCCTTTCGGGTGGCGACGCGGGGGACCCTGGCCTTCATCCCACCGGTATGTTAAGGTCTTTCTACCTGATACAGCGTTTGGGCAAACCGTATGACGCTTATGACGCTATGACGCTTATGACGCTGAAATGTGAAGGAGTGTGCATTTTATGATGCCTCCCCGCGGCGGGATGATCGGGGCGCGTGGAGAGGCTGTCTCGCTCCAGCGATCACTCACACGCGCTTCAGGGGACGCGCTGTTTCCCGAGAGTGTCGTCGAGGGTGGGATGCACGCTTTGGCGCGCGGCTCCGAGGTCCGACAGGAAAGTCAATGAGGAAAGCGTTAATTTTTGCTGCCGCGCCCTGATGGCAAGCAACTGTTTCTTTTCTGCCGCGTTCATTTGCTAATCGCAAAGGATGTTTCGACGCGGCGTCCCGTCCGGAAGAACTTGTTTGCAATCCGAAGTGACACTCACGTTGTTCAGAGTGTGGAGTTTTCGATGTCCATTGCAGACCATTTCGACCAGTCGCCAGATGCTGGTTTCATCAGAAATTACGACAGTGGCGCCGCGCGGCGTCAATTTCATGTTTCGCTGATTTTGATCGTCGTCATCGCTCTCGCGGCGAGCGCCCTCGGGTTTCTCGTGCGTTTCGAGACGCCGTCCGCTCAGATTTCTTCCGCGATGGGATCGGCGCCGGCTTACGCCGGTAAGCTTTAGGTCTCGGGCGGCGATTTACGCACCTGAAAAGCCATGCTCATGAAGCATGGCTACATGTTCGGAGTGGGTGGACACGGAGACGTTGTTGATGATCCGCCTTCCTTCCATCGTCGCAGCGGGTGTGGCTGCCCTCGCTCTCTGCGGGTGTAACGAAACAGCCGGTGGTCCTGGACCGATCGCGTCATCGCCACTCGTCGCCTCGTCCTACCACATGCCGACCGGCGCGCCTTGTTCGTCCGAGATCGACACGTATCAGGCAGTCGTGTCGCACGATCTCGAAACAGGAAACGTCGAGCAGAAGGTCGCCGACCAGATCCACGCGGAAATGTCGCGCGCGGCCGCGGCTTGCTCGGCGGGACAGAACGCCCAGGCGCACGCTCTCGTCGCCAGCTCGAAGGCGAGGCACGGCTACCGCGCCTGAGCCGTCGTCAACGCGTACGCCATGTAACGCAGCATGAAGTCCGGCATGGACTTGGCGTCGTAATCATCGGGGCCGTAGACCGGAACGAGCCTGGCCAGCTCCGGGTCCGTCTGAAGCGCGTTGAACGCGGCGAACCTTGCCAGAAGCGCGGTGGCATCGAGCGCACTTCGCGCGACCTTCATGCAGGCGACGAGCGGTTGGGCGAAAACGACAACCCAGTCAGCGTCCAGCGTGACGTCACCCGGCGACAATCCGGTCTCCTCCTCGAGTTCCCGCAGGATGTTCGCTTCGAAGTCGACCAGCCCTTGCGGGTTCACATCCGCCGGCTCGGGTGTGCCGGCGGGAAAATACAGGCGCCCGGCGTTGGCGGTCGTCGCGTTCATCTCGCCCAGCATGAAGGCGCCGTCGGCGGCGCGCAGCGCCGGCATCGCGAAGAGGTTGGTGACGCCCGCGCCGGGAAATCCGAAGTCGCGCCAGGCCAAAAAGGATTTGTAGCCCGTCTCGAAGCAGGCGCCATGAAGGCGCCCTTCCTCGATCGCGACACGATGCGAAAGCAGCACGCGCCCGTCGAACAGCGCCGGTTTCTCCTCGCGAAGGCGTTCCCAGTGCGCGTCGATCCGAGTGGTTTCTTCGGCCGCGAACCGCCAGTCGTAGTCCTCGAGTCTCAGATCGATTGTCTTGACGCGCACGATCGTCGGTTCGCTTGTCACAGGTCCAACACGCCTTCGGCGACCATCACGGCGGAGCCGCCGACCGTCGCGGACGTCAGGCGGCCATCCTCGACGCGAAAGGCGAGCCCGATACGGCTCGGACGGCCCATCTCGATCCCTTGGTGAAGAAGGCAATCGTGCTCGCCGTCAGCCAACTGCTCGTTGGCGAGCAGGACCCCCGCGAAGGCGGCCGCCGCGGCGCCGGTGGCGGGATCCTCCGCGACGCCGAGCCCGGGCGCCAGCATGCGGCTGCGGAACGCGCGTGGGGCCGCCTCGCTCGTGGGCGTATAGAGGTAGAACGCCTCGTCCGACATTCGCACGCGCGCGCGTGCGAGCGCGTCCAGGGAGCGCAACGGGACGAACACGAACGCGAGGCCTCCCGAGTAACGGGTCGGCTGGTGCTGAGCGAAGCCGATCTCCTCGGCGCGAAGGCCCAGCATCGCGGCAAGCTCGTCTGTCTCCGGCGCGCTGCCGTCTTGTCGCGCGAGACGAGGCGCCTCGAAACGCGCATGTGCCGCCTCGCCGCGGCGGTGCCGCACACTGCAGGAGACCGGTCCGATCGTTTGCTCGAGTACGAGCCCCACATCCTCGCGGGCGAGCAGCTGGGGCGCGTTCAGTTCGGCGAGCAGCACCGCCGCGCCGATCGTTGGATGGCCGCCGAACGGCAGTTCTTTGAGCGGCGTGAAGATGCGCATGGCGGCGGTGTTGACGGGGTCGATCGGCGGCGTGCAGAACACGGTCTCGGAAAGATTGAATTCGCGGGCGATCTTCAGCATGGCCGCACCGTCAAGATCTTCGCAGTCGAGGACCACGGCGAGCGGATTTCCGGCGAGTTTGATGTCGGTGAAGACATCGAGGATGTGGTAGCGGCGGCGCATCGCGCCTTCCTGCGGTGGCGCCATGCCGACGTCAAGCGACAGGGCCGGAACGGACTGGACCAGGCCGACAAGCGGACTAATGTCGGACTTAACCGAGCAACGATCTAGGAGAACTAACATGGCCGATGGCACGGATGTCGAGAACGTCAGCCGCGAGACGCTCAAGAAAGGCCTGGCCGACGGATCGATCGTCCTCGTCGACGTGCGCGAGCCCAACGAATACACCGACGGCCACATTCCCGGCGCGCAGCTCAACGCGCTTCAGAGCTTCGACGCGAGCGCGCTGCCGAGGCCGCGCGAAGGTCAGCGCATCGTGCTTTCCTGTCGCTCAGGCAAGCGCTCGCTGGCCGCGCTGGAACGCGCCCATGCGGCCGGACGCGACGACATCAAGGCGCATTATCCCGGTGGCATGCTCGACTGGAACGCCGCCGGTGAACCTGTCGAGGAGTAGGTCGACGGCGAAGATGTAGAGCTTGGTCGGAGCGAGCGCGTCATGGCTGTCGAGCGGCGACAGTCGCGGCCGGAGCCGATCCTGCCAGCGTTCATGCGGCCGACGCGCGTTTATTCGTCGTTGGCGCTGGCTGGCCGAAGCCTCAGCCTGACCCGCGTCGCTCGTCCATGTTCGGGCAGGCTTGAACCGTTGACAATCGCCTAAGAGGCTTATTGGAGCGCGCGACCCGATCGCGTCCAGCCATCAGCGTCAGGGATTCGGCCCAAGGACCAACAATGTTCAAGTTCCTGCCGTTGCGCCTGAGATCGGCGGCCTATGCGCTACGGGGCGGTTTCCTCGTGCGACCGCTCGTGATCGCCATAACGCTCGGCTTTTGCGGCGCGACCGTCTCCTCTCTGGAGGAAGCGCATCCTTGGATGGCCGTTTGGGTGCCGACCACGCTGTTTCCCTCGCGCAATGATCCGCAGGTCGCCCAGACCATCCTCAGCGTCATCGCGACCTCGACGATGACTGTCGTGTCGATCGTCTTCGCGATCCTGCTGATGACGCTGACGCTCGCCTCGATGCAGTTCTCGCCACGAATTCTGATCAGCTTCTCGCGCGATAAAACCACACAGTGGACGCTCGGCATCTTCCTCGGCACCTTCTCCTATTGTGTCGCGGCCCTGCCGGCCGCCCGCAGCGTGCCGCACCCGGTTTCGCCGATCGCCACCGCGTCGGGCGCGATGATGCTCGCTCTCGTGTGCGTCGGGTGCCTGTTGTTCTTCATCCAGCACATCTCGCAGGCGATCAGCGTCAACCACATCGTGGATCGCATCGCGCGCGAGACCGAAGTGGTCATCGACGAACTCATGCCGCACCTGCGGGGCTGGCACGAAGGCATCACCCCCGCGGCGATCATCGACGGCGACAAGGAGATCCCGATCCTGAGCGAGGTCTCGGGCTACATCCGCTTCATCGACATTCCACGTCTTGTCGAATTCGCCCGATCGCACCAGTTCCGCGTCCGCGTGACGCGGAAGGTCGGCCAATTCGTGCCCCAAGGCGTCCCCCTTCTGATGATATCGCGGCGCAGCCGCGTCGATCACGATCGCGCCGTCGATCTCACGGCCGCGTTCGATATCGGCCCGATGCGCACCCTTCAGCAGGACGTGGAGTTCGGCGTCATTCAGATCGTCGATATCGCGCTGCGTGCCATCTCGCCCGCCGTCAACGATCCGAGCACCGCGATTAGCTGCATCGACCAGCTCACCCGTATTCTGATCCGCTGGCTCTCTCGCTTCCCGCCGGATATGCACGTCTATCAGCCGCCCACGATCTTGAGGTTGACGGTTCCCTGGATCGATTCCGAGGATCTCCTCATCACCGCGGTCGAGCAGATCCGCGCCTACGCGACGAGGGATTTCGCGGTGAGCCGGCGCTTGCTGCGGATGCTTGCGGACGTCGCCTCGACGGTTGAGAACGACAAGCTGCGGCTCAGCGTCTTCAAGCGCGCCGAACGCGTCGTCGAGGGCTGCCGCGGCCATCTCCCGGCCGACGACATCGGACGCCTCGAAGACATCATCGCGCAGTTTCCGGGTATCGGCAGGGCGCAACTTCACGTCAACGACCTCGGGCGTGTGGCGGATGTGGCCGCCCTTAAGCGTCTCTAATCGTCCGCGCCCGGCTCGCAAGTGCCGCCCGATGCTTGTCCTTGGTCGATGTTGATGATTTCGCCGACTCCCCTTGCCATCGGTACGGCGTCGCCAACTGCTTTTCCGATCAGCGCCCGGGCCAACGGGGCGACATAGGAGATCGACCCTTTCGTCGGATCCGCTTCGTCCTCTCCGACGAGCCTGAGGACCTGCCGACGCCCATCGGCGCCTTCGATCGTCACTCGCGTGCCGAAGCGCACCACCTCGCAGTCGCTCACCAAGCGCACGAGTTGCGCCGTCGCCCGCCGGGCGGAGAAGTAGCGGAGATCGCGTGCCGCACGCGCCAGGGCGCGGCGGTCTCCCTCATGCGTCGCATCGGCTTGGTGTGCGGCGTAGTCGAGCCGGGCTTGCGCGACCGCCGCATCGAGCTGTGCCAGGCCATTGGGCGTCACGAGATTGGGATGCGGTGAGATCGTTCGGTCGGGAAGGTCGATCGCAGCGGCGTTTTCCGTATCCCCTTCTTTCGTGAACGCGACGCTCATGCGACGGACCGCCCTCTCATCAAGACAACACCTTGGTTGTATGCGCCGAGTCAAACCTGTTTCCCGCGCGTGTCGGCAGGATATGACGGGCACGATGGGTAAGTAAATTACGTTTCAGTAAGGAGAAGCCCGGCTTTGCGGACGGTCGCGAGATCGTCGAGGGCTCCAGCCGTCACCTTCGCCGCGCGAACACGATCGGAACCCTGAAGGTCAGCTCCCGCGCGGTGAGCGTCGCCGGCGGTCGCGGGAAGGGCGAGGCGCGCTGGACCAGCGCCAACGCCGCCTGATCCATACGGGGCGAACCGCTGCCGCGCGCAACGCGGCTCGTGACGATCGTGCCGGCATGGTCGATCGAGAACACGACCTCGACGGATCCGATCTCCCCGCCCGTATGCATGCCGCTCTTGGCGACTTGCAGGCGCCCGAGCATCGATCGCTGCCAGCGGCTGATCGCCTTGGCGGCGCGGGCGTGCGCGGCTTCGCTGTCGGTCGGCTCGGCCTCCTTCGCCGGAGCCGCCGAACCGGAGACGCCGGTCTCCTCCTGGGCGGTCGCGGCCGCGACCGGCGGCGGCAGTGGCGGCGCGACCTCGGTCTTCAGCAAGTCGGGTTTATCATCCTTGGGCGGCGTGTCCGGCGGCGGTATGTCCGGCGGCTTGGGTGGCGGCATCACGGCGGCGTCCGGGCGCGGCGCCGGAGCGACGTCAATCTTCTGGTCGGTAGGATCTTGCGGCGGCTCCGGCTTAGGGTCGGGCGGAGTCGGATCGGGCGGAACGGGCTTGACCTCGGCCGGAGGCGCCGGCGCGACCGGCGCGGCGGCCTGCGTGGCTTGCTGCTCGGGACCGTCGTTCACATCGCGCTGGGGCGCCGAAGACTCGACCGCCGGCGGCAGATCGAGCAGCACCGCGTCGTCCGTGTCGGATGCCACCTGCCCGCTCGGCTGAAAGTGAAGCGCGGCCAGCGTCGCCGCCGAGCCAAACGTCGCGACGACGAGGATCGCCAGGACGTATCGTGCGATCTCGATGAGCGGGGATGGGCGCCAGAGCAGCTCCTCCGTGCGCCGGTCCGGCATCAGAACCTCTGGCTGAGGCTCGCGAAGAAGCCGCGCCTCTGGCCATATTGCGGCGCGAATACGCCGATGCCGGAGCCGTCGCGGATCTCATAGGTGTGGTCGAGCAGGTTGACGACGGCGAAGCGGAACGTCGTCGGCTTGGCGGAGGGCGTGACCTGGAAGTCCTGGAGGAAGCCGACGTTCACCGAGGCGTAGGGCGCCACGGTGCCGATGTTGGCAAAACCGTCGCGCAGGCCGCTGCCGTAAATGAAATCCGTGGTGAGGGTCGTCTTGGTCGGCGCGTAGCGATAGGCGATGCCGGCGGACGCGGTGATCGCCTGATCGTGGTCGGTGAAGATGTAGTTGTTGGCGATGTAGGCGATCTCGTCGGCGCCGAAGAGGTACTGGTTGGACGAGACCTCCTTCGCCTTCTGCTCCGCGAAGGCGACGTTGCCGTAGGCGGAGAAGCCGCCGTCCTTGTATGTGGTCTTGACCTCCACGCCATTGTTGAAGGCGTGGTCGTAGTTGAAGGCGGTGAGCACCAGCGCCTGGCCGAACTGGCCGTCGTCGATGAGGTTCTTGGCGACCTTGTAGTAGGCGTCCACGCCCACCGCGAACTTCGGCGTCACCTGCTGCGTGATGCCGACGTCGAAGAAGTCGGACCGCTCGGGCCGGATTGGCGTGTTCTGGGTGACCTCCGGCGCGCCGGTCGTGTTGGCAAAGGGCACCAGCGGCGTCGGTGCCGACAGCGCCAGCTCGGGCGGTGTGAAGTAGCGCGAATAGCCGGCGTGGATCACCGTCGTCGCGAAGGGCGTATAGACGAGCGACACGCGCGGGCTCAGCTGGTTGGCGGTGACGTACTCGTCCATCGCGTCGAACCGCAGGCCGGCGTTGAGCGTCAATTGCCGCGTCAGCTTGTACTCGTCCTGCACGTAGACGCCGCCGACGAGCCCGGTGCGCTTCTCGGCGTCGGACAGGGTGAAGGGCGCGTCGATCGGATTTCCGTCGCCGTCGAGCGGCTCCACGACCGAGCTGTTGATGTCTTGTGCCCGCTCGACCTGGAAGGTCGATCCGAAGCGGATCGTCTGCCGCTCGCTGACCTTGTAGGCGTTATCGCTCTGTATGCCGTTGACGAGATCGATGCGCGCGACGTTTGACGCCACGCCGTTGAAGACGAGGTCGCCGACCACGTCCGGGAGGAAGTGCAGCGTCGAGTAGCGCTGGAAGTACGCGAGTTGAGAATCGAGCGGTCCGATGGTCGTCTGCAGCGCGAGAATGTTGAAGATCGAGTGCTCGACCTGGTTCTCGTTGAGCTGAGTCGAATCGAAGTTCGAGACGCCGAACGCGGTGAACTGCGGCGCTCCGCCGATCGTGTTTGGAACCTGGAAATGCGCCGTGTCCGCGCCGGACATGAACACGAAGCGACTGCTGTCGCCGAGCGGCGTCGAGGCGTAGCCGAAGTAGCGGCCCTGCCTTGTATTGTCGTGAATGGGGTCGAGGGTCGGTGTCGCGCTCTCGATACCGATCTTGTTGGTCGTAAAACGTCCCGTGAAGAAGTAGTCCCACCTCCCCGCCACCCCCGACGTCTCGATCGTCGAGAGGCTGGTGGCGCGGCTGCCGGCGTATTCGCTGAGGATCGTGCCGGGCGCGTCGGCGCCGTTGCGGGTGGTGATGTCGAGCAGGCCGGCGGTGTGCAGGCCGTACTCGGCCGGCAGCGCGCCGTCGATCAGCGAGATCGTGCGGATGAAGCTCGAGTCGAGGACCTGGGCGAAGCCCGAAACGCCGTCGGGCAACAGGATGCCGTTGATGCGGTACTGCACGTTGGCGTGCTCGTTGCGGATGTGGAAATCGCCGCTGGCGGCGGAGTCCTGCGACACGCCGGGGAGTTGCAGCACTAGGCGGTCGAAGTCCGTCTGGTTGCCTTGCGGGAGGGTGTCGACCCCGGCTTTGCCGATCGTCGTCACGCTGGCACCGCCCTGCGTGAAGATACGCTCGCGCGACTGCTCGGCTTTCCCTTCCCCGGCCTTGGCCGCGGCGAGCGCCGGGCTGACCGGGCCACCCGAGGCGCCAGCCGGCCCCGTACCATCCTCAGCGCCGGTGGTGCCACCGGGAGCCTCGACGCCAGGCGTCGCTCCGCTGGCGGTCGACTTCGCGAGCTGCGTGTCGGGACGCGGCCCGAAGCGGGGCGTGGGTGAGGTCGAGGCCGGTGTCTTGGCCGCGGCGCGCCTGACCGGCTTGAGACGAACAGATGCTGGCTTAGATTTGGGCCTGGCCTGAGGTTCGGTGACGGTAACCGATGGAAGTGTCGTCTGCGCCGACGCGTGGGCGACCATCGCGATCGAGAGAGTGGACGCGGCCCCAAGCCAAACCAAAGACGACCGGGAAGTTAACATCAAATCACCAGACCTTGCGCGATACGCCCCATCAGCGTTATGTTAATGCATATTGAGACGTTATAACGTTGCCAAGATACGGCGCGCCGACTCGGTCGAACGCGCCGTTTAGTGCGGCATAAATGCAACAAGCAGGTCTCTGAGTCGAGAGAGAAATCAGCCGATGCCTTCAAGATATCTGCCGGTGAGCCTGGTCCTGCTGGCCTCGACGAGCGTCGGCGTGTCTGCCGCCACCAGGATCGTCGCTGCGGAAAACTTTTACGGTGACCTCGCCGCGCAGATCGGCGGTTCGCACGTGCAGGTCACAAGCATTCTCTCCAATCCAGACGATGATCCCCACCTCTTCGAGGCGAGCGCATCGACCGCCGAGGCTTTGGCCAATGCCCAGATCGTGATCTACAACGGTGCCGATTACGACCCATGGATGGAAAAGCTGCTTTCCGCGTCGAAGAAGCGGTCGGCGGCGACGATCGTCGCCGCCGACGTTGTCGGCGCCAAGAGCGGCGACAATCCCCACCTTTGGTACGAACCAAAGACACTGCCCGCCGTGGCCAAGACCCTCGAGGCGGACCTCGAGAGGATCGATCCGGCCAACAAGGCCGATTTTCGCGAGAACCTGTCCTCCTTCGAGGATTCCTTCGCCAAGGCGATCGCAGACATAGCCAAGATCAAGGCGGAGCACGCCGGACTGGTGGTCACCGCCACCGAGCCGGTATTCGGCTACATGGCGAACGCGCTCGGCTTCACGATGCTGAACACCGCGTTCCAGATGGCGATGATGAACAATGCCGAGCCCAGCCCCTCGCAGGTCATAGCGTTCGAGAAGAGCCTCAGCGATGGACAGGCGAAGATCCTGTTCTACAACAGCCAAGTCACGGACAAGACGACCGAGCGCCTGCTCGAGATCGCCAAGGAGCACAAGGTGATCGTTGTGGGCGTGACCGAGACGGAGCCCAAGGGTAAGATGATCCAGACTTGGTTTTGCGGTCAGCTGGAAGAGATCAGACAGGATCTGGAGAAGCATTGACCGCGATCGAATTCGATGCGGTCGCGTTGAGCCTCGGGCGGCGTCGGATTTTGTCCGACGTCTCTTTCCGCGTCGAGGTCGGCTCTTTCGTCGGCGTGCTCGGTCCCAACGGCGCCGGCAAGACGAGCCTGATGCGTGCCATACTCGGCGTGGTGCCGATCCAGAGTGGTCGCATCACGGTCTCCGGACGCACGGCGACACGCGGCCATCCGGATATCGGCTATGTGCCGCAGTTCCGGCGCGGAGCCGCGCAACTGCGCCTCAACGGCTTCGAACTCGTGCTCGGCAGCGTCGCCGGGCAGCGTTGGGGCTGGCCGTTCGCGACGCGCGCCGACAAGCGGAAGGCCGAGAGGGCCTTGGAGAGGGTGAACGCCAGCGACCTGGCGGCACGGCCCCTGATGGAATTGTCGGGCGGTGAACGTCAACGCATCCTCGTCGCTCAAGCCTTGATCGATGATCCCAAGGTGCTGCTGCTCGACGAACCGCTCGTCAGTCTCGATCCGGGCGGCCAGCGCGAGATGGTGGCGGCGATCCGCACGATCGCGGACGAGTCGCGCATCACCGTCCTGTTCTGCGCCCACGAGGTCAATCCGATCCTGCGAGCGGTCGACGAGGTCCTTTATCTAGGCAACGGCCACGCGGCGATCGGCACGCCCGACGAGGTCATCACCTCGGCGGTTCTGTCGTCCCTCTACAACACGCCGATCCACGTCGCCCGCAACAATGGCCGCATCTACGTCATGGCAGAGGACGCTGAATTCGATAGTGCCCATGCCTGCGACACCTGCGAGGAGGTCGGGGCGTGACCAACCCGTTCGCCTACGAGTTCATGCGCAACGCCTACGCGGCCTGTGCGATCGTCGCGGTCGTGTCCGGCGTGGTCGGCTACTTTCTCGTGCTGCGCGGCGAGACTTTCGCGGGGCACGCGCTCAGCCACGTCGGCTTTCCCGGCGCGACCGGCGCGGTGCTCATCGGCGTGTCGCCTTTCGTCGGCCTGACCGTCTTCACCGTCGCCGCCGGCATCGGCATCGGCCTGCTTGGCGAGCGTGCGCAGCGCGATGTCGCCATCGGTCTCGTTCTGACGCTGTCGCTGGGCCTCGGCCTGCTCTTCCTGCATTTTTACACCTCCTACGCTTCGCTGGCGACGAACATCCTGTTTGGCAACGTCCTCGGCATCAGCCAAGCGATGGTCGGCGCGCTCTTCGTCCTCGGGGTGCTGAGCCTCGCCGGCCTCGCACTTATCGCGCGGCCGCTGCTGTTCTCGAGCCTGCAGCCGGAGCTGGCCGAAGCCAAAGGCGTCCCACAGGCTCTCGTCTCGGCGCTCTTCATGACGATCGTCGCCGTGACGACGGCGGAGGCGGTCCAGATCGTCGGGGTGCTGCTGGTCTTCGCCCTGATGGTCGCCCCTGCGGCTTGCGCCTCCCGACTGACGAGAACGATAGCGGGCGGCGTGGCGATGTCAGCCGTCGCCGCTTTGATCATCGCGTGGAGCGGCCTGACGCTGGCGTTCGTGACGGACTGGCCGACGAGCTTCTGGATCACCGCGCTCGGCGCCCTGATCTATCTCGGCAGCACCGTCTACGCCTCGCAGAGGAATGGACAGCGCACGGCTGTGACAACACTCAGCCGCCAGCGCCCGGACCAGCGAGGCGATCGCTCCGCGGTGAGCCATTGACGAGGCTTCAGTGTCGAGGGGTGTGCTCCTCAGAGGCAAGCTCGATCGTCGTCGAACCGTCGCGCTTGTCGGACACGATCTCGACATGCACGTCGTCGCTGTGATCGTCCATCCGCTCCCAGTCGCGCCGGATTTCACCGGTCTGCCACTCCAGGCCTCGCTCCGACAGGCCGAACACGACGTCGCGTGAGCCCAGGCAGGCGGCGGCTTCGAGCACGCTGCGATAGGGTCCGCTGCCCCTCAGGCCCAGCAAGGCGAGAGGACGGCCGGCGTCTTCCGCGGAGGCGACGGCGGTCGTGAAGACGCGGTTCTCCCAAGCGCCGACGACTTGTTTGGCGTCGTCGTCGCGGTCCTGCAGTTGATCGCCGCCCTGGCTGTTCACCGCGACAAGGATCACGTCGCGCCCGTCTCCATTTGGGCGGCGGAGCAGGACGTCGAGATGCTCCAGGTGCTCGGGATCGTGGACGCCGACGACGATGCCGCCGGCCTTGACGCCAAGCGCCTCCGGCGTGAGGCCGTCTCTCGACTCGAGGCGAAAGTGCTCGGGCGCCCGCTGGCCCTGCTTCATCTTGCCCGCGTTGCGACGCTCGCTGATGGTGAGGAGGACGAAGAACACGATCGTGAAGCTGACGCCGCCGATCGTCGCCGCCTGCTTCGTCAGAAGGTTCACCGTCGCCAAGAGGAACAGGATGGCGGTGATCATCATCAGCCCGAGCGGCAGTTCGCGGCCGCCGATTCGCGGGTTGAGCGGCACGCGCCAGCGATCCGCGTCCGGCCGGGTGAAGCGCAGGATGGTGACGGCGAGCGCCTTCATCGCGAAGCTCCACGCCACGCCGAAGGCGTAGGCCTCGCCCAGCAGCGTCACGTCCCCCCTGCTGATGATGACGGTCGCGATCTGCAGGATGCCGATGAGCGCGATGATGCGGTAGGTCGTGCCGAACCGCTTGTGCGGCTGGCGAAACCAGTCCGCCAGCACGCCGTCCTCGGCGACGCGGTTCAACACACCGTTGGAGCCGATGATCGACGTGTTCACCGCCGCCGACAGGATCAGGACGCCGACCGACACGACGAAGGCCTGGAAGGTCAGGCGCAGCCAGTCCGGGCCGACCAGCACCATGGTGATGCCGCTGATGAGATCGTCCTGGACCTTCTGGCGCTGATCGTCCGGGATGAGCATGACGGCGAAGAAGGAGACCAGCACCGTGAAGGCGAGGCTGTAGCCGAAGATGATCAGGCCTGTGCGGATGAGGTTCTTGCGCTTGGGCGCCTCCACCTCGCGGTAGACCTGCGCGAGGCTCTCCTCGCCGCTCATCGCCAGCAGGGAATGGCCGAGCCCGATGAAGATCGCGACGATCGCGATGTCGGGCAGGTGGGTGCCCTTGAGCCAGCCCAAGGCATCGGCGCCGAAACGCAGGTTGGCGGGGACCGGCGCCGGCACCGGCTGGTAGCCCTTCAACGCGATCGTCAGCAGGCACCAGCCGATCAGCATGACCACCATGACGGTGGTGATCTGCATGACGCGCAGCGCCTGCGTGCTCGAGAAGGGGATGCCGATCGTGTTGCTCCACCAGAAGAACGCGATGACGGCGACGGCGAAGATCGCCGCGATAACCTGCGGCGAGACCGGCAGATGCGGCAGCCCGACGTGGCCGGCGAGCTGGTCGAGGAGCGCGGCGAGGTAGAGCCCGGCGCTGACGGCGCTGATCGGCCCGGTGAGCACGTAGTCGAACATCAGCGCGCTGACCGAGAACTTCGCGGCCGTGGTGCCCATGGCCTCGCGCACCACGCGATAGACGCCGCCGCGGGTGAACATGCTGCAGCTCTCGATGTAGACGGCCCGTACCGCGTAGGAAAACAGCATGATGGCGAGGATGAACCACGGCGCCGCCTTGCCGATCTTGCCCTCGGCGATGCCGCCGACGTAGAAGGCGGACGATCCGAGATCGCCGAGGACGATGGCCGAGGCGCGCCAGAACGAGACGAAGCTCAGGAGCGCGGTGGCGGGGACGATGAAGCGCCCGATCGATCGCGGGGACGCGGCCGCCGAGCCTGTCTTCTCTCGCAAGATAGTCCTCCGCCCATCGGCGTTCCGGGTGAGCCCGCGCCAAGACTTGTCCGCGGCGCCGCCGGCGTCCCGGAGGATCGCCACTCGCGATACGCGCCGCATCGTCGGGTAATGGGCGGCGATCGTGAGTTAGCGATCGCGGCGGGGCCTCGCGAGTAGGATCGAAGCGGATCTTCATAGGAAACCGGTGGGGGTATCCTCGGATCCTCTGGCGTCCGACGCTGTCCGTCAGCGGCTCGATCGTCCTCTCCCGGAGAGCGCCGAGCACGAGGTCGATCACCCGGACCACGTAGGTCGCGCGGTCGCCGAACGGGAAGGCCGGAAACGCCAGCATCGCGGCGATGGCGCCATGCGCGCTGGTCCACAGCAGGGTGGCGATCGCGTGCGCATCGCCCGCGAAGACGCCCGCCGCCAGGCAGGCGCTGACCCGGTCGAGGCTCACCGCGAAGGCGGGATTGTCCGCGTAGATCTCGTCCGGCCCCTTCGGCTCGCGCGGCGGCCGCGCCTCCGGCGTCATGAAGATGGTGCGGTAGTCGTCCGGCCGCTCGAGGCCGAAGCGCGCGTAGGCGACGTAGAGCGTCCGCAGCGCCTCGAGCGGCGTGTCCGCCGCCCCCGCCGCGAGGCGCAGCGCCAGTTCGTCGAAACTCTCGTGCGCCAGCGCGAGCAGCAGGTCGTGCTTGTCGCGAAAGTAGGAGTAGAGGCTCATCGGCGCGCAATCGAGCCGCTGGGCCAGCTTGCGCATGCTCAGGGCCTCCGCGCCGTCCGAGGCGATGAGGGTCCGTGCGGCGGCCAGCACCGCGCCGCGCAGCTCCTCGCGCTGGCGGCGCCGGCGGGCGCGAAGGCCGGGCGCCGCGCCTATCGGCCGGCCGCGTGCTTGCGGGCGATGTCGCGGGCGAACCCTTTCGTCTCCTCGACGAGGTGGCGCCGCACGAAGAAGCCGGTGCCGTTGAAGAGGCCGAGCAGCCGGACGGCGGCGGGCATCGCGACGTCGATGGTGCAGCGAAACCGCGAGGCCTCCGGGCCATCGGGCACGATCGCCATGTCCCAGACCACGCCGACCTTCACCGGGGCGAGATGCATCAGGTAGGCGCGGCTCGCCGGCGAGACCATCGTGACGTGGTCCCTGTCGGCCTGGCGCGTCGCGTAATGCTGGATCAACAGCGAGCCGCCGATCGACTCGACGTTGACCATGCCGGCGCGCTGGCCGACCGTGCCGATCGCCCGATGGCCGTGCGCGCAGGCGCCGTAATCCTCCTCGCTCAGGCCGAACAGCCAGGCCGGGAGGTCGATGGCGCCGGCCGGAACCGGGATCGAGGCTTCGTGGGAATATCGCATGATGCTCTCCTGTACGCATACACAAATATGTACGCGTACGGAAAACACAAGGTTCGCGATCGCCGAAGGGCCGCGCCGTCAAAACAAAATGCACGCCTCGTTACATTTCAGCGTCATAAGCGTCATAGCGTCATAAGCGTCATGGTTCGATGTCGTGGTCATGCGCCTCACGGCAGGGGCTCGTCGAGCAGGGTGAGGCCGAGATAGGCGCGCTCGTAGGTCGTGCGCTCGCGGCCGTAGCCGCGCACCGTCAGCGCCAGGCCGAAGGCCCGTCGCGTTCCGACCTCGGCGCCGACCCGCTCCGCCCAGGCGCGCCAGGCGTCGAACAGGTCGGCCGCCGTGGTCGTATGGTGCGTGTCCTCCGGCTTGCCGACGCAGCAGGCGCCGAGGAACCGGCCGATCGTGTCCTCGTCGGCGATGTAGTCGGTCGTCGCGGCGATCACGGCGGCCGGCCGCAGCAGCCCCTCCGCCTGCCAGGCGAGGCAACCCTCGATCATCCAGCGCAGGATCGCCGGCGCCTCGCTCCGCAGCCTGGCCTCGAGCCCGCGGTCCGGCGTCCGCGGCTGGCGGCGGAACGGCACGATGCGCAGGCGGCGGCGCACCGCCATGTCGAGCGTTCCGAGGCTCGGCGGCTGGTTGGCCATCACCATCAGCTTGCAGGTCGGCGTGTAGCTGCCGCGCTGCCCGACGACCGGGTCGCCGCCGGTGAGCAGCTTGAGGCGCCGCTCGCTCCAGGCGACGTCGCCGTCGCTTTCGGCGACGACGGCGAGCCGCGCGCCGCGCAGCAGGTCGAGCTTGGCGCCGGAGCGCCCGAGGTCGACGGAGGTCAGGGTGGCGAGCGCCGCCGGGCGCGCGTAGTCGCCCAGCGCCGCGAGAATGGTGTTGAGGAACACCGACTTGCCGTTGCCGCCGCCGCCCCAGCCATAGAGCAGCATCTGCTCGGCGACCGAGCCGGTCAGCGCGTAGCCGAGGTAGCGCTGGAGGAAGGCGATCAGCTCGATGTCGCCGCCGAACGTCTCGTCGAGGAAGCGCCGCCACAGCGGGCAGTCCGCGCCGTCGGCCTCGCTCACCGGGGCCGGCGCCACCGCCGTGCTCAGGCAGATGCCCTCGGCGGGATCGGCCGGCGCGAGGCCGCCCGTCGCGAGGTCGATCGTCCCCGCCGGCGTGCCGAGGCGCAGCGGATCGGCGTTCCACGCCTCGGCCGTGACCGCCAGCGCCGGGTCGCAGCGGGCGAAGCGCTCGACGCCGGTGACGAAGCGCGTGCCGCCCGCCGTCGCGCCGGGCTTGCCGAACGGATCGGCCGCCATCTCCCGCGCGGCGGCGCGGATGCGATGCGCCACCGCGCCCGTCCGGTCGCGCCGCCACACCGCGCCGTCCCAGCCAAACCACGCCCGCGCGTCGTGGCAGTAGCGCAGCCGCCCCGCCTGCGCCTCGGCGAACCGCTTGGCGACGGCATCCTGCGTCGGCAGGTGCCAGTCCGTCCGCTTGCCGTCCTCGTCGTGGATGATCCAGTTCATGGCCGTATGCCTTCGCTCGTCATAACAGGTATATATACCGTGTAAGGACAAGTTTGGCAAGATTACCGGTGAGCGGTTCGCGGATGGCGCCGAGCCGTCAATGGAGTCCCGAATGCGCCAATGCCCTCATGGCGAGGAGCGCCACAGGCGCGTCTCGAACCACGAGGCTATTGAGTCGGATTGCGCTATGACCGAACCGGGATGCGCCAGCGATAAGCATTGAAGCACCCCGGTTCCGGGTTCGGCTGGCGCCGCCCCGGAATGACGTTCGCGAGCGGCGGCTGCTGTGCCGTCTCATCAGCCAAAGCAACCACCGAACGTCATTCCGGACGGAGCGGAGCGGGATCCGGAACCGGCGTGCGCCGGCGATGAGGATTGAAGCACCCCGGTTCCGGGTTCGGCTGGCGCCGCCCCGGAATGACGTTCGCGAGTAGTGGCTGCCGGGCCGTCTCTCCAGCCAAATCAACCACGGGACGTCATTCCGGACGGAGCGGAGCGGAGATCCGGAACCGGGATGCGCTAGCGATGAGGATTGAAGCACCCCGGTTCCGGGTTCGGCTGGCGCCGCCCCGGAATGACGGGGGAGGCGGATGGCGGTAGGGTTTGCTCATGCCGCACGTCTACATGCTGTCGAGCCGGCCTTACGGCACGCTTTACCTCGGTGTGACGTCGAACCTCGCCCGTCGCGTGTTCGAGCACAAAGGCAAGGCGCAGCCCGGGTTCACCGCGACGTACGGCGTCGATCGGCTCGTCTGGATGGAGGAATATTCCAGCATCGTCGATGCGATCGCGCGCGAAAAGATGCTGAAGAAATGGCGACGGGATTGGAAGATCGCGTTGATCGAAGAGATGAACCCGCTGTGGGAGGATCTCTACGACAAGCTCAACCACTGACGTCATTCCGGACGGAGCGGAGCGGAGATCCGGAACCGGGATGCGATAGCGATGAGGATTGAAGCACCCCGGTTCCGGGTTCGCCTTCGGCGCCCCGGAATGACGTTCGCGAGCGGCGGCTGCTGAGCCGTCTCTTGAGCCAAATCAACCACGGACGTCATTCCGGACGCAGCGCAGCGGAGATCCGGAACCGGCGTGCGCCAGCGATGAGGATTGAAGCACCCCGGTTCCGGGTTCGGCTGGCGCCGCCCCGGAATGACGGAGATGAAGCCGCCTACTCCGCCGCCTGCTCCTTGCCTTCCAGGTCCTCGCCCGTGGCCTGGTCGACCACGCGCATCGACAGGCGGACCTTGCCGCGGTCGTCGAAGCCCATCAGCTTGACCTTCACCTTCTGGCCTTCCGCGACGACGTCGGAGGGCTTGTTCACGCGGCCCTTGGCGAGCTGCGAGACGTGGACGAGCCCGTCCTTGGCGCCGTAGAAGTTCACGAAGGCGCCGAAGTCGACGACCTTCACCACCGTGCCCTCGTAGATCATGCCGACCTCCGGGTCGGTGGCGATCGACTTGATCCAGGCGATCGCCGCCTTGATCGCGTTGCCGTCGGAGGAGGCGACCTTGACCGTGCCGTCGTCCTCGATGTTCACCTTGGCGCCGGTCTTCTCGACGATCTCGCGGATCACCTTGCCGCCGGTGCCGATCACCTCGCGGATCTTGTCGGTGGGGATCTTCAGGGTCTCGATGCGCGGGGCGAACTCGCCCAGCTCGGCGCGCGCCCCCGTCAAGGCCTTGCTCATCTCGCCGAGGATGTGCAGGCGGCCGTCCTTGGCCTGGCCCAGCGCCACCTTCATGATCTCCTCGTTGATGCCGGTGATCTTGATGTCCATCTGCAGCGAGGTGATGCCCTCCTGCGTGCCGGCGACCTTGAAGTCCATGTCGCCGAGATGGTCCTCGTCGCCGAGGATGTCGGAGAGCACCGCGTAGCGCTCGCCCTCGAGGATCAGG
Source organism: Beijerinckiaceae bacterium (assembly GCA_965198495.1). GTDB lineage: Bacteria > Pseudomonadota > Alphaproteobacteria > Rhizobiales > Beijerinckiaceae > RH-AL1. The sequence continues at coordinate 658,345 of CBDAPL010000001.1, forward strand.
CCCATCGCGATGCCCGCCGTCGGGCGCTTCAGCGGCACGCCGGCGTCCATCAGAGCGAGCGAGGCGCCGCACACCGTCGCCATCGACGACGAGCCGTTCGACTCGGTGATCTCCGATACGATGCGCACCGTGTAGGGGAACTCCGCCGCCGTCGGCAGCATCGGCCGGATGGCGCGCCAGGCGAGCTTGCCGTGGCCGATCTCGCGGCGGCCGGGCGAACCCATGCGGCCGGTCTCGCCGACGGAGTAGGGCGGAAAGTTGTAGTGCAGCAGGAAGCGCTCCTTGTAGGTGCCCTCCAAGCTGTCGATGTACTGCTCGTCCTCGCCGGTGCCGAGCGTGGCGACGACCATCGCCTGCGTCTCGCCGCGGGTGAACAGGGCCGAGCCGTGCGCGCGCGGCAGGAAGCCGACCTCGGAGACGATCGGGCGCACCGTCTTCACGTCGCGCCCGTCGATGCGGATGCCGCTGTCGAGGATGGCGTGGCGCACCACCTTGGCCTGCAGGTCGTGGAAGGCGGCGCCGGCCTGCTCCTTGGTGAACTTCGGCTCCTGCCCGGCGGGAAACAGCGCGGCCATCACCTGCTTCTTGACGACGTCGACGGCCTTGTAGCGCTCCGCCTTGGCGGTGATCTTGTAGGCCTCGGCGAGCTGGCTCTCGCCGGCGGCGGCGACGGCGGTCTCGACGGCGGCATTGTCGATCGCCACGAGGTCGCGCGGCTCCTTGGCGGCCTTCTCGGCGAGGCGGATGATCGCCTCGATCACCGGCTGGAAGCCCTTGTGGCCCATCATGACGGCGCCGAGCATCACCTCTTCCGACAGTTCCTTGGCCTCCGACTCGACCATCAGCACGGCGTCCTGCGTGCCGGCGACGACGAGGTCGAGCGAGGAGGTCTTCACCTCGTCGACGGTCGGGTTGAGCTTCAGCGCGCCGCCGATCATGCCGACGCGGGCGGCGCCGATCGGCCCCATGAAGGGGATGCCCGACAGCGTCAGCGCGGCCGAGGTGGCGACCATCGCCAGGACGTCGGGGTCGTTCTCCAGATCATGCGCCAGCACGGTGACGACGACCTGCGTGTCGTTGCGGTAGCCCTCCGGGAACAGCGGCCGGATCGGCCGGTCGATGAGGCGGGAGACCAGCGTCTCCTTCTCCGAGGGGCGCCCCTCGCGCTTGAAATAGCCGCCCGGGATGCGCCCGGCGGCGAAGGCCTTCTCCTGGTAGTTGACGGTGAGCGGGAAGAAATCCTGCCCCGGCTTGGGCGACTTCAGCCCGACGACGGTGGCGAGCACGGTGGTCTCGCCGTAGCTGGCGAGCACGGCGCCGTCGGCCTGGCGGGCGATGCGCCCGGTCTCGAGCACGAGCGGGCGCCCGGCCCAATCGATGACTTCGCGATGAACTTCGAACATGTGATGTGACGTCTTTCGTGTGGCGCGACCCGTTGGGGCGCCACAACAAGACGGCGAGACGCTGTCGGTGAAACAAGGCCGCGAGCCTCTCGACCGCGCCTGGCCTCATGGCGAGGCGCGCGGGGCGCGTCTCGAACCGGGAGGTCCAGCATCCGTCCTCGCGGGTCACCGCGAGGGCGGAGATCACCGTGAGGGAGGAGGGGTCGAGCGACCTTCAACGTAACGACAGCGCCCGGCTATCCTGCCATGGCACGGATGGGTCTCGTGATGCGGGCCGGATGGCCCAGGATGCCCGGCGACCCCATGTCGCCGGCTTCGTGCGGACCCGGCCTGCGCCAGGCGTATTCCACGCACGCGACCCGCTTAGCAGAGAACGGCGGGCCGCGCACGCGTCTTGTGAGGCCCGCGCACGCGTCTTGTGAGGCGGGTCTGTGAAGGAGGTGTGGGCGAGAGGCGAATATCTCGAGAAGGCGGCGCCGGGCGGGCCTAGCGGCGGATGCCGAGCTTCTCGATGATCGACTTGTAGCGCGGCTCGTCCTTGCGCTTCACGTAGTCGAGCAGCTGGCGGCGCTGCGAGACCATCTTGAGCAGGCCGCGCCGCGAATGGTTGTCCTTGGCGTGGGTCTTGAAGTGCTCGGTGAGGTTGGTGATGCGCTCGGTGAGGATCGCGACCTGGACCTCGGGCGACCCCGTATCCCCGGCCTTGTTGGCGTTATCGGCAATGACAGCCTGCTTGCGCTCCGGCGAAATCGACATCGGGTATCCTTTCTAGGTGGTGTGGGTGAGGCCGAAGCCTCGAGAACCGCCCGGCCGGGATGTCGTCCAGCGGGGTGGGTGAGCCCTCTCGAAGGGCCGCATGCCTTATACAGGAACAATATGTCTGGGGAAGAGCAGGCTGGTTGACAACATGAAAATCAATGTTGAGGACACAGACGAAGATTATGCGCTCTTTGGTCGGCTTGTGCTCATATGGGGTCATGTCGAAGCGTGTCTTGGCACGTTGCTGCTTCGAATGATCTGGCCGCCCAATCTACTCCCAAACAAGGGCCTGCCAGTTCCATTCTCTCAGCGGGTCCAACTAGCCGTAAAAGGATTTCATAGTTTGCCGAGATATGCGAGCCTCGCCGACAGTGCGCTTCCTGTACTGTGCTCGCTAGAGCAGTTGCATAATAAACGTACGGTAATCGTTCACGGACTATACCAGGGAAATGCTGAATTTGGATTATATACGTTCGGTTTGGTGAAGAGTAGCAAAGACGGAAACATCACCATAGAAACTCATATGTATTCAAAAGATGAAATATTAGGCTTGACCGAAAAGATTGGCACCGCGAAACAAGAAATGATGCGCATCGTAAATCAAGCTGGCTCTTTGCACCACTTCGATCACCGGCAATGACTTAGCCGAACCAACGTTAGCTTCTATCCACTCTAAACGCTTTTGAGCGCAGCCGTCGTGCGCGCCTTATATCTTGAAAAAGACGGTACATCGTCGCCTACAATCCCACCGCCTTGCGCAGAATCTCGCCTGCGCGGTCTTCCAAGCCAGGGCCCTCGGCGCGGAGGCGCGCGGCGGTTTCGGGGTCGAGATGGACGACAACGGCTTCGACAGCGCCGGCTTTCAGCGATTCCGACCGTGCGACGAGGCTCGCGTAGAGGTCAGGCGGCAGGACCTCGGACGCGGGACGCATGCGGGCGAAGTCCGCCTCTGTCAGCTCCGGGTTCTCGTCATCGACCAGATAAGGATCGGGTCCGCTTGGCATGGGCGGCTTGCTCCCTGGTGTTCGCGCGTCGCAACGATATCACACGCACGTCCGTCTCGCGAGGCGTGAAGACGAGGACGTGAAGTCGGCCGCCGATCAGACCGGTCGCCACGAAACGCGGTTCGCCGTAGTCGCGGCGCTGATCGGTGTCGATCGTGGCGCCGTCCCAGCCGAATTGATCCGCCGCGTCGAACGACACGCCGCGCGCGGCGATATTTCGTTCGTTTTTGGCGGGATCGTAGGTGACCACGCTTCACCTTTTTAGAAGCCGCCGCTCCAGCCAGGCGCGCGGCGCACACCTTGCCCTGAAGGGCACGGCGACAGGGCAACCCATCCGGGTTTTCGTGTCAAGGACGCCGCGTCGCGGCGCCGGCTCCGCCGGTCGCAGATCCTTGAGACGAAAAGCCGGATGGGTTTAGGTCGGCCGTTCCCATCACGGCCGGTTCCGCCCGCGCGGGCCGGCGCTGTAAGGCGCTACCGCTCCAAACGCATCGTGCCGTCTTCCCGGGGCGCCGCAGGCGAGCCCGGGATCCATGACAACGCGGTTCCGGGCGGGAGCGAGGGTGTTTCATCCTGCGCCTACGGTGTCATGGGTCCCGGGCTCTCGCCTGCGGCGAGCCCCGGGAAGACGGGTCGAGGATCGCCCATTGGGTGGCCGCACCCCCTCACCGCTTCGCCCAGCGCGCCTCCGCCACCGCCTTCAGCCGCTCCAGCCACAGCTGGTGGCCCTTGTGCATGCGGTGGGGGGCGAGCAGGGCCTGGGCGCGGGCGGCGAGGCCGTTCTGGTTCTCCTGGGTCAGCACCCAGGAGCCGGCGCCGCGCGGCTCGATCAGCCAGGCGTGGTAGACGTCCATCAGCGGGCCGCTGCCGTCCCAGGCGAGGCGCTCGGGCGCCACGAACTCGCGCACGGTGGAGGCCACGGGGATGCCGAACGTCTTCCACTTGAAGGAGCGGCCCTGGGCGAGTTCGGTGTCGCCGCCGGCGATGCGCACGTTCGCGCTGTTGGGGTACCAGTCCGGCCAGTCGACGGCGCGCAGCAGCACGCCCCACACCGCCTGCGGCGGCGCGGCGATGGCGATCGCGTTGCTGACGTGCACGGCGGTGGCGGCGGGCGCGTAGCGGTCGGGCCAGTGGATCGGCATCGGGGACCCTCGCTGTGGATGAGACAAGCGGACCTTGCCACGTCCGCGCACGCCCCGCCAAATCGGCGGCGTGGCGCCCATCGTCCGGAGGGCGTCGGTCGCGGCCGCCGCGACCAAGGTTCCCGATCTACTTAGAAGGTTTGTTCACAATCGATTGTTCGACGAATCGTCTTGCGGAAACCGGATTGCCCTCCATCTAAAGTCCAAGGCAAGACCAACGATGGAGTTCACGATGACGAGAACCTTCAAGAAGACGCTGTTTGCTGGCGCGACCGCCCTGACGCTGGCCGCCGGCCTGGCGACCGTGCCGACGATGGCCGACGCGCGCGGCTTCGGCGGCGGTGGCCATTTCGGTGGCGGCGGACACTTCGCTAGCGGCGGCCATTTCGGCGGCGGCTATGGCCGTGGCGGCTATGGCCGTGGCTTCGGTGGTGCCGGGCTCGGGCTCGGCCTTGGCCTCGGGACGCTGGCCCTCGCCGGCACGGCAACCTGCGGCTACGGCTATTACAGCGGCTACGGCGCCTGCGGCCCCTACGGCTACGGTTACGGCGCCTACTAGGCGCGTTGGCGTAAGGAAGGCCCCGCTTCGGCGGGGTCTTTTTTGTCCCGCGCCGGGCCGAGGCACGCTGGGCAGGCGCCGACACTTCGCCTAACGTCGCGGTCTCTACGGAGCCCTTGCACGGAGCCCTTGATGATCAAGCATCGCCTCGCGGTCGCCCTCCTTGCTCCCGTTTTCGCCTTCGCGACGATCGCCCCGGCCCTGGCGCTCGACCCGCCGCCGACCGATCCCAACACCTGCGCCGGGCTGTTCTGCACGCTCGGCATCATCGGCGGCGCCAACGACCCGCGCAGCCTGCCCTGCAACGATTTCATCTGCGGCGCCTTCGGCAAACGGCGGGCGCAAGCGCCAGCGCCCGAACCGATCGAGCAGGCGCCCGAGCCCAAGCCGGCGAAGAAGCATGCCAAGGCGCACGCGAAGAGCGCCAAGGCCAGGGTCTCCGACGCCGGTGACGGCAAGCCGGCGGAGGCCAAAGCAGGCGACGGCAAGCCGGCGGAGACGAAGTAGGTCGGCGGCAGGGACAAGCCAGCCGTGGCGGGAGACGCGGTCGTGTCGCGCCTGCGCGAAGGAACGACGCCGGAACGCCGCCATTAGCCAGCCGTGTCGAATGATAACAGATCGCGCCTCGGCGCCTTCCTCGAGGTGGCGGGGCCGGGCCTCGTGGTCATGCTCGCCGACACCGACGTCGGCAGCCTCATCACGGCGGCGCAGAGCGGGGCCAAATGGGGCTATTCGCTGCTCTGGCTGCAGGCCGCCCTCGTGCCGATCCTCTACATCGTGCAGGAACTGACGGCGCGGCTGGGCGCGGTGACCGGGCAAGGCCATGGCGCCCTCATCCTCGAGCACTACGGGCGCGGGTGGGCGTGGGTATCGTTCGGCGGGCTGGTGCTCGCCGGCGTCGGCGCGATGGTGACGGAATTCTCCGGCATCGCCGGGATCGGCGACGCCATCCACCTGTCGCGCTGGATCAGCCTCGGCCTGCCGGCGGCGATCCTGCTGGCGATCGTGTTCAGCGGCAGCTACCGCAAGGTCGAGCGGATCGCCATCGCGGTCGGCCTGTTCGAACTCGTCTTCGTCGGCCTCGCCATCGCCGCGAAACCGGACGTGGCGGCGATCGGCCGGTCGATCCTCCACCTGCCGCTCGACAAGAGCGAGTTCCGCGTGCTGATCGCCGCCAACATCGGCGCCGTCATCATGCCGTGGATGATCTTCTACCAGCAGTCCGCCGTCGCCGAGAAAGGCCTGCGCAAGCGCGACATCGGCGGCGCGCGGTGGGACACGCTGGGCGGGGCGATCGTCAGCCAGATCATCATGGGCGCGATCCTCGTCGCCGCCGCCGCGACGATCGGCAAGAGCGGGCACGGCCAGGGGCTGAAGACGGTCGGCGATCTCGTCGGCGCCTTCGAGCCGGCGTTCGGCGCCACGCTCGGCCTGGTCGTGCTGGGCGTCGGCATCGTCGCGGCGGCCTTCGTCGCCCTCAACGTCGTCGCGCTGGCGCTCGCCTGGGGCTTGGGCGACGTCACCGGCGCCAAGCGCTCGCTGCGCGACAGCCCGCGCGAGGCGCCGACCTTCTACGGCGTGTTCGCGCTCGCCGTCGTCGCCAGCGCCGGCGCGGTGCAGCTGATCCCGAACTTCATCGGCCTCAACATCGCCGTCGAGGTGATGAACGCGCTGCTGCTGCCGCTCGCCCTCGGCCTGCTGATCCTGCTGGCGACGCGCGTCCTGCCGGAGCCCCAGCGCGTCGCCGGCGCCTACAAGTGGGTGGTCTACGCCATCGCCGCGATGACGATCGTCTTCGCCTTCGTCGGCGGCCTCGACGGGATCGGGCTTCTCTGAGGGTTGTCGCGCCCGCGACGATCGCGCATTGGCCTGCCCGGGCGCGGCGTACTATGCCTCGCCGGCCGCAACCGGACCGCTCATGACCCCCGACGATCGCGCCATACCGCCGGGACCGCTGGTCCTCGGCCTCGGGGGACTGATCCCGTTCTGGGGCCTCGCGGTCGGCGTGGCGCTCGGCGGCGCCTTCGGCGTCGGGCTCGTCGCCTGCGACCGGGCGCTCGTCACCTATGCGGCGATCATCGTGTCCTTCCTCGGCGGCATCCGCTGGGGCCTGGCGGTGCGCGACCGCGCGGCCGTCGGCGCCTACGCCATCGCCATCGTGCCCTCGCTCGTCGCCTGGGCGCTGCTGGCGGCGCCGGAGCCGTGGCGGCTCGCCGGTCTCGGCCTGTTCGCGCTCGCGCTCGGACCCTTCGACCTGGCGCTGGTGCGCGCCGGCTCCGCGCCGCGATGGTTCGGCCGGCTCAGGCTCATCCTTTCGACAGGTGCCGGCGTCGCCCTGCTGTCGGCCGCCTACGCGATGGGCTGAGCGGCGGCCGACCCCGCCCTTGCGGATCCGCACCCGCTGCGCTACCTTGACATCATGCCCTCATCGCTGACGCGTTTGAGAGCGGGCCCCACCGGACCCGCTCCTTTTTCGCTTAAGCCGAGGTCGCCTGGACGAGACGAAAGCCACTTGCGCCCGTGAGCGACGACACGCCCGATCTCCTCGACGAACCGCGCCTCTCGCAGGAGAGCGGGCAGGCGCTCGCCGTCGCGCGGATCGCCGGCCCGGTGCTGCGCGACCTCGGCTTTCGCCTCGTGCGCGTGAAACTCTCGGCGCAGGACGGCACCACGCTGCAGATCATGGCGGAGCGGCCCGACGGCACGCTGGTGGTCGAGGATTGCGAGGCGATCTCCGAGGCGCTGTCGCCGGTGCTCGACGTCGAGGACCCGGTCAAGCAGGCCTACCGGCTGGAGATCTCGTCGCCCGGCATCGACCGGCCGCTGATGCGCGCCTCCGACTTCAAGCGCGCGGTCGGCTGGGAGGCCAAGGTCGAGATGAGCGTGCTGACCGAGGGCCGCAAGCGCTTCCGCGGGCGCATCGACGCCTACGACGAAAGTGGCCCGGCGCCGGTCCTCGCGCTGACACGTTTCGATGCCAAGCCGGGCGAGCCGGAGCTGGTGCGCCTGCCGATCGCCGCCATCGCCGATGGGCGCCTGGTGCTGACCGACGATCTCGTTCGCGAGACCCTGCGGGCGGCGAAGGCCGCCGCCGACGCGGGCAACGGGAGCGAAGACGCGGCGGCCGAGGACGCGTCGCCCGCCGCGCCGCTGCCGGTCAAGGGACCGGGGCGTTTCGCCTCGCGCAACGCCGAGAAGCAGAAGGCACGACCGCTGACGCCGGCCGGCGTCAGAAGCCATTTGGGACCGAGCAAGCTGAACGGCGCGCGCAAGCCGCGCTGACCGACGACCGCGCTTAGACGACCGCGCGTAGAAGACTGCGCGCTTAGAGGACTGGGAGACCCGCCATGGCGATTTCCGCCAACAAACTCGAATTGCTGCAGATCGCCGACGCCGTCGCGCGCGAGAAATCCATCGACCGGCAGATCGTGCTGGAGAGCATGGAGGACGCCATGCAGAAGGCGGCCCGCTCCCGCTACGGCCAGGAGACCGAGGTGCGCGCCGAGATCAACCCGAAGACCGGCGAGGTCCGCTTCTCGCGCCTGCTGCTCGTCGTCGAGGAGATCGACAACGACGCCACGCAGATCCTGCCGGCCGACGCCCGCAAGAAGAACCCCGCCGCCCAGCTCGGCGACTGGATCGCCGAGACCCTGCCGCCGTTCGATTTCGGCCGCATCGCCGCGCAATCGGCCAAGCAGGTCATCGTGCAGAAGGTGCGCGAGGCCGAGCGCGACCGCCAGTACGACGAATACAAGGACCGCATCGGCGACATCATCAACGGCGTCGCCAAGCGCGTCGAGTACGGCAACGTGATCGTCGACCTCGGCCGCGGCGAGGCCACGATCCGCCGCGACGAGGCGATCCCGCGCGAGCTCTTCCGGCCGGGCGACCGGGTGCGCGCCTACGTCTACGACGTGCGCCGCGAGCCGCGCGGCCCGCAGGTGTTCCTGTCGCGCACCCATCCGCAGTTCATGGCCAAGCTGTTTCGCCAGGAAGTGCCGGAGATCTACGACGGCGTGATCGAGGTGCGCTCCGTCGCGCGCGATCCCGGCTCGCGCGCCAAGATCGCGGTGACCTCGCGCGATTCCTCGATCGATCCGGTCGGCGCCTGCGTCGGCATGCGCGGCTCCAGGGTGCAGGCGGTCGTCAACGAGCTCCAGGGCGAGAAGATCGACATCATCCCGTGGTCGCCCGACGCCGCGACCTTCATCGTCAACGCGCTGCAGCCGGCCGAGGTCGTCAAGGTGGTGCTCGACGAGGATTCCAACCGCATCGAGGTCGTCGTGCCCGACGACCAGCTCTCGCTGGCGATCGGCCGGCGCGGCCAGAACGTGCGTCTCGCCTCGCAGCTGACCGGCTGGGACATCGACATCCTGACCGAGGCGGAGGAGTCCGAGCGCCGCCAGAAGGAGTTCAACGAGCGCACGCAGGCCTTCATGGAGGCGCTCGACCTCGACGAGGTGGTGGGTCAGCTGCTGGCGTCGGAAGGCTTCCGCTCGGTCGAGGAACTCGCCTTCGTCGAGCCGGCCGAGCTCTCCTCGATCGACGGCTTCGACGAGGACACGGCGAGCGAGATCCAGCAGCGCGCGCGCGACTACCTCGGGCGGATCGACGCCGAGTTCGACGCCAAGCGGACCGAGCTCGGCGTCGCCGACGAGCTCAAGACGATCGATGGCGTGACCCTGCCGATGCTCGTCAAGTTCGGCGAGAACGACGTGAAGTCGATCGAGGACCTCGCCGGCTGCGCCACCGACGATCTCGTCGGCTGGACCGAGCGCAAGGCGGGCGAGAGCACCAAGCACGCCGGCTTCCTCGATGGTCTCGAGGTCTCGCGCGAGGACGCGGAGGCGATGATCATGCGCGCGCGCCTCGATGCCGGCTGGATCGACGCGCTGCCGGAGCCCGCGGCCGAGGAGATCGAAGAGGAGCCGGCGACGCCCTGAGGCCGACCATGCGCGAGGACGAGGACGACGGGCCGGAACGCACCTGCCTCGTGACGCGGCGCAAGGCCGCGCCGGAGACGATGATCCGTTTCGTCCTCGGACCGGACCAGGCCGTCGTCCCGGACCTGCGGCGCAAGCTGCCGGGCCGCGGCGTCTGGGTGACGACCTCTTCGAGCGCGGTGTCGGAGGCGGTGCGCAAGAATGCCTTCTCGCGCGGCTTCAAGGTCAAGGCGAAGGCGGAGCCGACGCTGGCCGACGATGTCGGCGCGCTGCTGGCCCGGGACGCCCTGCAATCCCTGGCGATGGCCAACAAGGCCGGCGCGGTCACGACGGGCTTCGCCAAGGTCGAGGCGGCGCTGGGAACGGGACGTCTCGCCGCGCTTTTGCACGCCACCGACGGCGGCGAGGACGGCGTCCGCAAGCTCGACGCGCTCGTCAGGCGTCGCGCCGCGACAGGCGATCCGGTCGTCTCGATGAAACTCTTCGCGTCCGAGCAATTGGATTTGGCTTTGGGGCGCACAAATGTAATACATGCCGCGCTTGCCGTGGGACCGGCGGGCCATGCATTCTTGTCGCGATGTCGAAGATTGATGCTTTATCGATCGGTGGCGTCGCATGAGTCGAACGCGGACGCGAAGGCGGCGCCCGCTTAGGACGGCCTGCCGGGCGACGCCCGGTTTTCGCCGTTGATCAGCTTCAGAGTTTCGGGACGCGCACCTATGAATGATACGAAGACACCTTCCAAAACGCTGTCGCTGAAGCGACCGGTCGAGGCGGGCGTCGTCAAGCAGAGCTTTTCGCACGGGCGGACCAAGACGGTCGTCGTCGAGATGAAGAAAAGCCGCGCCATCACGCCGATCAGCAAGAGCCCACCGCCGCGCGAGGCCGCCTCGCCCTTGGTCGCCAAGGCGCCCGCCGCGCCGATCACCCCGGCGCCGATCACCCCGGCGCAGAGCACTCCGGCGCCGGTCCCGGCGCGTCCGCAGCCGCCCGCCGCGCCCGTCCGGCCGCAGCCGGCCGCCGCGGCGCCCGCACCGGCGGCGCAGCCCGCGCCGGCCCCCGCCCCGCGTCCGACGCCGCCGCGCGGCGTCGTGCTGCGCACCCTCACCGAGGAAGAGCGTGACGCCCGTGCCCGCGCGCTGTCCGGCGCCAAGGAGCGCGAGGACGAGGACCGGCGCCGTGCGGAGGCCGACGCGTTGCTCCGCGCCGAGCGCGACGAGCGCGAGCGCGTCGAGCGCGCCGCCGCCGAATCTCGCAAGAAGGAAGAAGACGCGCGGCGTCTGCAGGAGACCGAGGCCAAGCGTCGCGCCGAGCAGGAGGCCACCCGCCGTCTCTCTGGCGGCGAGGCCGCTCCGTTGAGCCAAGTCCGCCGTCCCGTCGGTGGTGCCGCCGCTGGCCCGATGACCCTCGTGCCGGCCGCGTCGCGTCCCGCCAACGAGGAGGAGGAGCAGAAGCGCATCATCCGGCGCCCCGGCATGCCGACGAAGGTCGTGCTGCCGCCGCGCCCGACCCGCGCCGGCCCGCAGAAGGATCGCGGCCGCCTCACCGTCTCGACCGCCACCGGCGACACCGCCGAGGAGCGCACGCGCTCCGTCGCCGCGTTCCGCCGCCGCACGCAGCGCCTGAAGGGCCACCAGGCGGAGCAGAAGGACAAGCTCGCTCGCGAGATCATCCTGCCGGAGACGATCACCATCCAGGAACTCGCCAACCGCATGGCGGAGCGGGCGGTCGACGTCATCAAGCTCTTGATGAAACAGGGCCAGATGGCGACGATCAACGACGTCATCGACGCCGATACGGCGCAGTTGATCGCCGAGGAACTGGGCCACACCGTCAAGCGCGTCGCGGAATCGGATGTCGAGGAGGGTCTGTTCGACCGCCCGGACGTCGACGACCACCTGCTGCCGCGTCCGGCCGTCGTCACCATCATGGGCCATGTCGATCACGGCAAGACCTCGCTGCTCGACGCCCTGCGCCATGCCAACGTCCAGTCCGGCGAGGCCGGCGGCATCACCCAGCACATCGGCGCCTACCAGATCACGACGCCGGGCGGGCAGGCCGTCACCTTCATCGACACGCCCGGCCACGCCGCCTTCTCGCAGATGCGCGCGCGCGGCGCCAAGGTGACCGACATCGTCGTGCTGGTCGTCGCCGCCGACGACGGCGTCATGCCGCAGACGGCGGAGGCGATCGCCCACGCCAAGGCGGCCGGCGTGCCGATCATCGTGGCGATCAACAAGATCGACAAGACCGACGCCAAGCCCGAGCGGGTGCGCGGCGAACTGCTGCAATACGAGATCCAGGTCGAAACCCTGGGCGGCGAGGTCCTCGAGGTCGAGGTCTCCGCCACCAAGAAGACCAACCTCGACACGCTGCTCGACCTGATCGCGCTGCAGGCGGAACTGCTCGACCTGAAGGCCAACCCCGATCGGCCGGCGGAAGGCACCGTCATCGAGTCGCGTCTCGATCGCGGCCGCGGCCCGGTCGCGACCGTGCTCGTCCAGCGCGGGACGCTGAAGGTCGGCGACCTCGTCGTCGGCGGCACCCAATGGGGTCGCGTGCGCGCGCTGATCGACGACCAGGGCGAGAACGTCCTCGTCGCCGGACCGTCGATGCCTGTCGAGATCCTCGGCTTCTCCGGTTCGCCGGAAGCCGGCGACCGCGTCGGCGTCGTCGAGAACGAGGGCCGAGCGCGCGAGATCACGGAATATCGCGACCGCCAGAAGCGCGAGATCGCCGCCGCCCGCGTCGGTGGCCTGCGCTCCTCGCTCGTCGACATGATGAGCCAGCTCAAGACCGCCGGCCGCAAGGAATTCCCGCTCGTCATCAAGGGCGACGTGCAGGGCTCCGTCGAGGCGATCGTGTCGACGCTGGAAGAGCTCAACACCGACGAGGTCGCCGCCCGCATCCTGCAGTCCGGCGTCGGCGGCGTGACCGAGTCCGACGTCACGCTCGCCGAGGCCTCGAACGCCATCATCATCGGCTTCAACGTCCGCGCGCTCAAGGAGGCGCGCTTCGCGGCCGAGCAGGCCGGCGTCGAGATCCGCTACTACAACATCATCTACAACCTCGTGGATGACGTGAAGGCGGCGATGTCGGGCATGCTCGATCCGACGCTGCGCGAGGACATGCTCGGCAACGCGCAGATCCTCGAGATCTTCGACATCTCGAAGGTCGGCAAGGTCGCCGGCTGCCGGATCACCGACGGCAAGGTCGAGCGCGGCGCGCACGTGCGCCTCATCCGCGACAGCGTCGTCGTGCACGAAGGCATGCTGTCGACGCTCAAGCGCTTCAAGGACGAGGTCAAGGAAGTCGTCTCCGGCCAGGAATGCGGCATGGCCTTCGAGACCTACAAGGACATGCGCGTGGGCGACATCATCGAGTGCTACACGGTGACGTCGATCAAGCGGTCGCTGTAGGGCGCCTGTACCGCTCCTTCTCCCGCCAAGCCGGGAGAAGGAGTCGCCCGGCGTGTCGCGCCTCATAAAGAAGCAAAATCAACATGTCACGCATCCACCAACAGGGCGGCGAGCCGTCTCAGCGCATGCTCCGCGTCGCCGAGCTCGTCCGCCATGCGCTCTCCGACCTGCTGTCGCGCGGCGTGCTGAACGATCCGGTCCTCGAGGGCCACGTCGTAAGCGTCCCCGACGTCAAGATGAGCCCGGATCTGAAGCTGGCGACCGCCTACGTCATGCCGCTGGGCGGGCGCGACACGAAGCCGGTGATGGAAGCGCTCGAGCGCAATCGCAAGGTGCTGCGGACCGAGATCGCGCATCGCATCAGCATGAAGTTCGCGCCCGATCTCCGCTTCAAGATCGATCAGAGCTTCGACTACGGCGCCAAGATCGACGCCCTGCTCGGCTCGCCGAAGGTCAAGCGGGATCTCGCCGGCGACGACGAGGCGGAATGAACGCGCGCGGGTCGGTGGGCGGTGCGAGCATGCGGTCCAGTGAGGCCCGGCGCGCGGCGCATGGCCGATGACGGCGGCTTTCAAATGACGGCGACTTGCGTATGGCCAATGACGGTGACTTGCGCATGGCCGACAACGGCGACTTGCGCATGGCCGACAACGGCGATCTGCGCGTGACCGAAAAGAAGGAGCAGCATCGCTCCAAGCGCGTCGACGTCGACGGCTGGGTCGTCCTCGACAAGCCCGTCGGCATCACCTCGACCCACGCCGTCTCGCGTCTCAAGCGCATCTACAACGGCAAGAAGGCCGGTCACGCCGGCACGCTCGACCCGCTCGCCTCCGGCATCCTGCCGATCGCTTTCGGCGAGGCGACGAAGACGGTGCCGTTCGTGCAGGATGGCGAGAAGGCCTACCGCTTCACCGTGCTGTGGGGCGTCGAGACCAACACCGACGATGCCGATGGCGAGGCCGTCGCGCGCTCCGAACTCCGGCCGAGCCGCGATGCCGTCGCGATCCTGCTGCCGCGCTTCATCGGCACGATCGAGCAGCGCCCTCCGGCCTTCTCCGCCATCAAGATCGCCGGCGAGCGCGCCTACGATCTCGCGCGGGCGGGCGAAATCGTCGAGATCGCGCCGCGCACGGTGACGATCCACGCGCTGGCCATCGTCGGCATGGATGCCGAGAGCACCGTCTTCGAGACGCGTTGCGGCAAGGGCACCTACGTCCGCGCGATCGCGCGCGATCTCGGGCGGGCGCTCGGCTGCTACGGCCACGTGACGGCGCTGCGCCGCACGCGCGTGGGACCGTTCCACGAAGCGGACGCCGTCCCGCTCGACGCCTTGGAAGAGCCCGCCGCGGCCATCGCCGCCCTGCGACGCGTCGAAACCGGGCTCGGCGAGATCACCCGCATCCTCGTCGATCGCGCCGACGCCTCGCGGCTGCGGCGCGGCCAGTCCATGCTGTTGCGCGGGGCGGACGCGCCGATCGGCGGCCAGGCCTACGCCGCCTGCTCCGGCGTCGTGATCGCCATCGGCGCGATCGAGGCGGGCGAACTGGTCCCCGAGCGCGTCTTCAACATGCCGTTCTGAAGCACCGGATCGTGGGTCGCGGCGACATGGCGGCGACATGGCGGCGACATGGCGGATTGACGGGTCGATCGCGCGCGAACCCTCTCGCGCGTCGCTCGTTTACGGCTCAGGCTGGATGGCCCAAGCCGGGAGTCGCGCCATGACAACCAAACGCATGCTCATTTTCGCGGCCTTGCTATCGTGCGTGCCTTTCAGCGTGGCTCTCGCCGCGCCTCCGGATGCCACCGCGCCCGACGCGGCGGCGACGAAGGCGGCGATCCAGAGCGTCATCACCAAGCAGCTCGACGCGTTCGATCACGACAACGCGACATCCGCCGAGATTTTCGCCGCGCCTGCCATCCGCGAGCGTTTCCCGGAGCCGTCGCAGTTCCTCGCCATGGTCAAGGAGCATTACAGCCAGCTTCTGCATCGCAAGAGTATCACGTTCGGCGCGATGGAAACGTCGCCGCACGGCCCCTTGCAGACGATGACGATCGTCGCCTCCGACGGCACGGTGTGGACCGCGATCTACTCGTTCGAACAGGCGAACGGCGAATGGCGGATCAGCGGTTGCGGGCTCGAGAAGGTCGAGGGCCAGCAGGACATCTAGGACTTCGGGCGCTACTCGTCCTCGCCGAACCGGTTGGCGACGAGCGCGCTGATGGCTTCCATCGCCTCGCGCGCCTGCTTGCCGTCCGCGGTGACGAGGATCGTGCAGCCGATGCCGGCGCCGAGCGTCAGGATGCCCATGATCGAGGTGCCGCCGACCGTCTCGCCGTTGCGGGTCACGGTGACGATCGCGTCGAAGGTTTCGACGCACTGCACCAGCTTGGCGGTGGCGCGTGCGTGCAGGCCCTTGCGATTGACGATGGGAAGTTCGCGTCGCAGCGGTGCGTCGTCTTCCGCGGACATCGGCGTCGCGGTCGTCATTTCCCGCTCAGCACCCGACTGGCGACATAGATGTACTTGCGACCGGCGTCCTGGGCCTGGATGACCGCCTGCTCGAGGCTCGCCGCGTCGCGCACCGAGGCGAGCTTGATCAGCATCGGCAGGTTGATGCCGGCGACGACCTCGACGTGCGCGCCGTTCATCACCGAGATCGCCAGGTTCGACGGCGTGCCGCCGAACATGTCGGTCAGCAGGACCACGCCGGCGCCGGTGTCCACCTCGCTCACCGCGTTGATGATGGCGACGCGGCAGCGCTCGATATCGTCTTCCGGCCCGATCGAGATCGTCGCCACCTGCTTCTGCGGTCCGACGACATGTTCCAGGGCCGCGCGGAACTGCGTCGCCAGCTCGCCATGCGTGACAAGGACCATCCCGATCAAGGCCGGCATCCAGCTTGGCTGACGGACGGTGCCAATTTCCCGTCGGTCATGGTCCGACGCGTCTCCAAAGGCGATACTCTCATCAGGCTTCGGGAAAGCTCACGATTCTTCGAGGAAAGCCATGCGGCGGTCCCGAAGGCGGTCTGTATATATGAGCGCGCTTTTCTTACCAATTCCAATCTTGCCGGCTTCCATCTTCAAGGACGCCGGCTTCAAGGAAGAGGCATTTTCCGGCAGTGTGGTGCGTTTGTCGCGGTAACGTCGAGAACCATGCGAGGACCCTGTCGCGGCGGGCGCCATCGTCGGCCGGTCGCGCGAGCGCGAGAGAGGGAAAGCGCGCGTCGGCATCGCCGCTCGTCGCGATGTCCCGCCCGAGATCGACCATCGCGGCGACCGGCGCCGCCGTGTCGTGCGCCAACGCGACGATGCCGAGGCCGCGACGCTCGATGAAGCCGGCGATGCGAGGATGCGGCCGCGCGATCAGGCCATCCCCGGACGGCGTGAGCATGACGCGGTCGTCGCCGACGAGCCGGATCCTGCGCGCGCGGGTCGAGGCTTCGATCAGCGCGAATGCCAGCCGGCTCTTGCCCGATCGCGACGGCCCGACGATGAGAAGCGCGCGCCCGGCGATCGAGACCGCCGTGGCGTGAACCGCCGTCGCTTCAGGGGCCGAAGGCGTCACGGGACATCGGATGCCGCCGGAAGCCACACGACGAAGCGCGCGCCATCGACGATCGGTTCGGACGCATCGGCGCCCCCCTCGCCGATCCTGTTCGACGCGACGATATGGCCACCGTGCACCTCGACGATCTGACGCGAGATCGATAGGCCCAACCCCGAGTTTTGGCCGAAACCGTGGTTGGGGCGATCGGTGTAGAAGCGCTCGAAGATGCGTTCGAAGGCGTCGGCGGGAATGCCCGGACCGTCGTCGTCGATGCAGATCTCGTAGCCGCGACGCTGCGATCCCGGCGTGCCATGCGGTTGCACGCGCATCGTCACGCGGACGCTGCCGCCATGATCGGAGAAGCTGCGCGCGTTGTCGATGAGGTTGTTGAACACCTGGCCGAGGCGGGAATCGTAGCCCAGCACCATGAAGCGCATGGTGTCGCCGTCCCGGTCGGTCGGCGTTCCCACGTCGAGGCTGACGCGGACGTCGTTCTTGCCGATGCCGTTGGCGACCGCGACCACGGCTTCGAGGATCTGGCCGAGGTCGACATCGCGGTTGTCGGCACGCGCCAGTTCCGCGTCGAGCCGCGAGGCATCGGAGATGTCGCTGATCAATCGATCGAGGCGCCTGACATCGTGCTGGATGATGGCGAGCAGCCGGTCCCGCGCGTTGTCGGTGCGCGCGATCGGCAGCGTCTCGACCGCGCTGCGCAGAGAGGTCAGAGGGTTCTTGAGTTCGTGCGAGACATCGGCGGCGAAACGCTCGATCGCCTCGATGCGATTGTAGAGCGCCCTGGTCATGTCGCGCAGCGATCCCGACAAATGGCCGATCTCGTCGGCCCTGCGGGTGAAGTCGGGAATCTCCTGGCGTGATTTCGTGCCGCGGCGCACGCGGTCGGCGGCTTCCGCCAGTCGGCGCATCGGCTCCGCGATGGTGCCCGCCAGGAACAAGGAGAGAAGGAACATGATCGCCGCCGAGACGAGGAAGATCCGCACGATGGCCCAGCGTTCCGACGCGATGATCAAATCGATGTCGCCGCCGAGCGTCGACAGGAGCAGGGCGCCCTTGACCGCGCGCAGGCGGCGGATCGGCACGGCGACGGAGATGATCGTGTCGCCCTTGGCGTTCACCCGGACGACGTTCTGCACCTCGCCGGTCAGCGCCGCCGCCACCTCCGGAAAATTCTTGCTGCCGCGGCCGCTGAACTCCTCGGGTCCCGGAGCGGCCGCCTTGCCGAAGCGCCCCTTCACCACGTTCCAGGTCCGCTCGATGAGCGCCATGGGTTCGTCGGGCTGACTGGTCGTGGGGGGCAGGTCCGACCGGAAGATGTTGCCGCGCCGGGTGAGCGATCGCGAGTCGAGGAGCAGGTAGCCGTCGCGATCGAAGATGCGGGCTCGCGTGCGGGTCGGCATGACGAGGCGGCGCAGGACCGGTCCGATGCGCTCGGGATTGATGGAGAACTCGAGCGAGGGGGACGTCTCCTCGGCGGCCTTCGAGCTCTGGCCCGGCGCGAGTTGCAGCAGCTTCTCGGGATCGACGGTGATCGAGTCGGTCTCGACGCTGGCCGAGGCCGAGATCGCGGCCGCGATGATCTCGCCCTGCGTCTGCAGGCTTTGCACCCGCGCGTCGATCAGGCCCTCGCGGAACTGATTGACGTAGAGAAACGCCACGGCGAGAGCGACCAGGCCGCCGAGGTTCAGGAAGACGATGCGCCTTGTGAGCGACGACGCGAACCGCGCCGTGAACGCGCGCTTCGACAACCGGCCACGTCTGACGAGCCCGCGCCATAGACGACGCGAGCGGCGCCGGGCGCCGACCAGATAAGTCGATGATGAAGCCGGGTGTGGCGCGT
Organism: Beijerinckiaceae bacterium; assembly: GCA_965198495.1. Lineage (GTDB taxonomy): Bacteria > Pseudomonadota > Alphaproteobacteria > Rhizobiales > Beijerinckiaceae > RH-AL1. The sequence goes on from CBDAPL010000001.1 coordinate 676,979, forward strand.
CGAGCGTCAAGACGCTCGACTCCGCCGGGGCGCTCCCGCTCCGATCGGGCAACCCACGCTATTCCTTGAAGCGATACCCCACGCCATACAAAGTCTCGATCATCTCGAAGTCGTCGTCGACCGATTTGAACTTCTTGCGCAGGCGCTTGATGTGGCTGTCGATGGTGCGATCGTCGACGTAGACCTGGTCGTCGTAGGCCGCGTCCATGAGCGCGTTGCGGCTCTTGACGACGCCGGGACGCGTCGCGAGCGCCTGGAGGATCAGGAATTCCGTCACGGTCAGCGTGACCGGATCGTTCTTCCAGGTGCAGGTGTGGCGCTCGGGATCCATCTTGAGCAGCCCGCGCTCGAGCACGCGCGCCTCCGATTCCTTCTGCGCCGCCGCCTCCTTGGGATTGGCGCGACGCAGGATCGCCTTCACGCGCTCGACCAGGAGACGCTGCGAGAAGGGTTTGCGGATGAAATCGTCGGCGCCCATCTTGAGGCCGAACAGTTCGTCGATCTCCTCGTCCTTCGAGGTGAGGAAGATGACGGGCACGTCGGACTTCTGCCGCAGCCGGCGCAGCAACTCCATGCCGTCCATGCGCGGCATCTTGATATCGAAGATCGCGAGGTCGGGCGGATTGGACTTCAGGCCGTCGAGCGCCATCGATCCGTCCGTATAAGTCTGGACGCGATAGCCCTCGCCTTCGAGCGCGATGGACACGGATGTGAGGATGTTGCGGTCATCGTCGACCAGGGCGATATTGGGCATCGATGTCACACGCTTTCTGCAGGATCGCTCGGGGGTCGGCGATCCACCGTCTCTCGTTCATATCAAGCGCCGGACGTCCCAGCCACCGAACGCGTACCCTTGAGTGGATTGAAGGCTGGAATGTGGCAGCGACTGTACAAACGAACGGGCGACGCAAGATGAGCCATGTCAAGCCGCCAGTCAAATCGGCCTTTGCTTCGTCCCCGGTTTACTGAGTCCGGTGGCTATTGTTGTTCACGATTAGACGAGAGCCGAGCCCCGGCGAGTATTGTTCATCTGCCCGACGCCCGCCGCCCGACGGTTCGTCGGCTCAGGCCCTGGCGTCGCGCGACCGGGCGAAGCCGTTCAGAAGGTCACCACCTTGTTTTCGCCGACATCGCGAGGCGGCTCGCCCGTGAGCCGCGCCTTGGCGTAGCCCGTCGCGTAAACCCATGCCGATGACGGCGCATCCCAATATTCCGCGCTTTCCACCGTGACGCAGATTAACGCGATACCGGGGTCGTCCGGCCCCTTCGGGAACCACACGCGCGCGCCCTCGCTCCAAAGCTCCCTCACCTTCGAGGCGTCATGCACGATCTTCGCGGATCCGGACACCGATACGAAGTTCTGCCCTTTCGGCTCCGAATAGGCGAGCAGCACCTGCGGCGCGCTGGCGATCTCCTCGAGCTTCGGGGTGTCGTCGCGCGAGGCGAACCACAGTTCGCCATCGAACGTCTTGTTCATCGCCGCCATCGGTCGGCCGTGAAGATGGCTGTCGCCTCCCGTCGTCACCATCAGGGCGATCTTGATGTCCTTGATCAGAGACCAGACCTTTTCGCGATCGTCCTGGCTGCCAGACGTTTCGGCCATCAACATATCCTCCGGCGATAGTTTGCGCTGGCCAAACGGCAGGTTTGCGCGATGGTTCCTGGCCGCGCCGCCTCGCGCTTGCGCCGCGGCAGATCCCTGTGGCGAGGCCGCGGCGCCCATGCGAAGGAAGCACGCGAGCGCAGGATGGAGACGCGATGAGCGAGCCTGAAGAGCAGATGAAGCGTCCCGGCGCGGACCCCGGCTTCGACCCTCTCGCCGAATCCAAACGCCTGCTGCGCGCCACCCGTGCCGGCACGCTGGCGACCTTGAACGGGTCGGGCGATCCGTTCGCGAGCCTCATCACGGTCGCCACCGATCACGATGGCTCGCCGTTGATCCTGGTGTCGCAGCTTTCCGCGCACACCCGCCATCTCGACAAGGACGGGCGCTGCTCCCTGCTTCTCGCCGAGACCGGCGAGGGCGACCCACTCGCTCATCCGCGTCTCACCATCACCGGCGTCGCCGCGAAAGTCATCGATCGCGACACGCGCAAGGCGGTGCGCGCGCGCTTCCTCGCGCGCCATCCCAAAGCGGCGCTCTACGCCGATTTCGCCGACTTCTCGTTTTGGCGGGTCGCGATGGAGCAGATCCACCTTAACGGCGGCTTCGCGCGTGCCGCGCGCTTCCCGGCGGATCGGCTGCTCACCCCGGTCGCCGAGGCGCGGGCGCTCATCGCGTCCGAAGAGGGCGCGCTCGCGCATATGAACGCCGACCATGCCGACGCGCTCGACCTCTACGCGCGCACGATCGCCGGCAAGCCGGGCGGCGCCTGGATCGCGACGGGCCTCGACCCCGACGGCATGGACCTCGCCCGCGGCGATCTCACCGCGCGCATTCCCTTCGACGCGCCGGTCACGAACGGGACCGATCTGCGCAAGGCGCTCGTGCGGATGGCGCAATTGGCGCGCGGCGGCGGCGCCTAGCACGAAAGTTGCTCCCGCCTCGCGCGTGCGGCTGTGGGCTGTCGACGCGTGAATAGGATTGCGATGATGCAGACAACGTCCCCGACGGCGCCGGCCGGCGCCAATCGCTGGGTCCAGCTGGTGCTTGGCCTCATCGTGATGATGGCGATCTCCAGCCCGCAATATGTCTGGACGCTCTTCGCCAAGCCCATGATGGGCGCGACGGGCGCGGACCTCGGCGCCATCCAGGTGACCTTCTCGATCCTCGTCATCCTGCAGACCTGGGCCGCGCCCGGCCAGGGCTGGCTGATCGACCGGTTCGGACCGAAGGTCCTGATCACGCTTGGCGCGGCGCTGACCGGCCTCGGCTGGGTTCTGGCGAGCCGGATCACCTCGCTCTACGGCCTCTACGCCACCTACGGCCTGTTCTGCGGCATCGGCACCGGCTTCGTCTACGTCGGCGTCGTCGGGCTGATGGTGCGCTGGTTCCCGGACATGCGCGGCATGGCGGTCGGTGTCGTCGCCGCCGGCTACGGGTCGGGCGCGCTGATCACCACCTTCCCGATCGACACGATGATCAACAGCCTCGGCTTCCGTGCCGTCCTGTTCGACTACGGCCTGATCCAGGGCGCCGTCGGCGTCGCCGCCGCCATCTTCCTGCGCGCGCCGACGGTCGTCGACGTCCGCTCCGGCGCCGAACTCAAGAGCGGCGTGTCGCCTGGCGTGATGCTGCGCTCGCCGATCTTCTGGCTGATGTTCGTGATGATGACCATGATGTCGACCGGCGGCCTGATGGTCGTGTCGAACTTCAAGGCCTTCGCCACCGACTTCGGGGTCTCGAAGGCGATGGTCCTGGGCATGGCGGCGATCCCGTTGGCGCTGACGATCGACCGCTGCTGCAACGGCCTGACGCGGCCGTTCTTCGGCTGGGTTTCCGACAGGATCGGCCGCGAGAACACGATGGCGCTGGCCTTCTCGCTGGAAGGCGTGGCGATCGCGGTGCTGCTCACCTTCCGTCAGGATCCGCTCATCTTCGTCCTGATGTCGGGCGTGGTGTTCTTTGGATGGGGCGAGATCTTCTCGCTGTTTCCCTCGACGCTCACCGACACGTTCGGCGAGAGATACGCGACGACCAACTACGGCTTCCTCTACATGGCGCAGGGCGTCGGCTCTGTCCTCGGCGGCCCGCTCGCCGCGACGCTCAAGGGCGCCGTCGGCGGCTGGATCCCGGTGTTCTCGATCGTCATCGGCCTCGATTTCCTGACGGCGATCCTCGCGCTGTTCGTCCTGAAGCGCATGCGCGCGGAGAAGCCCTACCCCGTGACGCCCGCGCTGGCGGCGGCGGAGTAGGACACCGACGAGAGCGGCCAGGCGCTTGACGGCGAGAATGCGTTGGGGGACGCTCTCGCGCGATGAACAAACCTCTGCCGCCAGCCGTGGCGCAAGACCTGCTCGGCATCGGACTGTACACGGCCGCCGAGGCAGGTCGTTTGCTGCGCATCCATCCGACGACGATCACGCGCTGGCTGCGTGGCCATGATGTTGCGGGTAAGCGCTACGAGGCGCTTTGGCAGCCGCAGGTCGATCTCGGCGCCGACGGCTTCTGTCTCGGCTTTCGCGACCTTCAGGAAGCACGTGTCGCATCCGCGTTCCTGGCGAAGGGCCTGAGCGCGCAACGGGTGCGCCAGGCGATAGCGATGGCGCGTGATCTGATTGGCGAGGAGCGCCCACTCTCGACGACGCGCTTCAGGACGGATGGGCGGTCGGTGTTCCTGCAAGTCGTCGAAAACGACGGCCAGACAACGCTGATCGATCTGTTCAGGCGGCAATTCGCATTCCGCGAAATCGTCGAACGCAGCCTGACTAATCTCGACTACGACGCGGCGGGTCTTCCCGCCAAATGGTGGCCGCTCGGGCGGGCCAAGAGCATTGTCCTGGACCCGACGCGGTCCTTCGGTCAGCCAGTCGAGGCCGAGACCTCGGTGCCAGTCGAAACGCTCGTCTCCGCGCTCGCGGCCGAAGGTTCGGAGGAGGCGGCGGCGCGGGTCTGGGACGTGCCCGTAAAGGCGATCCGTCGCGCGCTCGCATTTCGAGATGCGATGACGATGCCCCTCGCCGCTTGAAGGTATTTTTCGATCAATGCACCTCTCCGGTGCTCGCAGAAACGATCCAGGGGTTTCTTGTCCACAAACGACAATCGGCCGTTCACCTTCGTGATCTGCCGTGCGGTCGCGGCGCGACAGACATCGAGTGGATCAACTTCTTGCGCAACTCCGGCGACGAGTGGCTCGTGTTCACCGGCGACCTGCGCATCCAGCGAACTAAAGCCGAACGGCTAGCATATCGGCAAGCCCGGCTGAGAGGTTTCGTGCTAGCGCCCGCGTACCAAGATTTTGCCGCCAATCAGCAGGCGTCGCGCATCCTTTGGCGCTGGGCGGACATCGAGAGCCTTCTTAAGCTGGCGCCCCCTTTCTTGTTCGAACTGCCAATCAAGCCCGGGGCCGGCATCAGAACCTTGAATGTCTGATTCCGCGGCTAGATTAGGCCGCCGTCCAACCGCCGTCGATCGACAGGATGCTGCCGGTCATGCCCTTGGCGGCATCCGAGAGGAGGTAGACGGCGAGAGCCGCGACCTCGTCGATGGCGATGAAGTCCTTGGTCGGCTGCGCCTTCAGGAGCACGTCCTCGATGACCTGCTCCTTGCTCATCTTGCGCGCCGCCATCGTGTCGGGGATCTGCGCTTCCACCAGCGGCGTCCAGACGTAGCCGGGGCAGATGGCGTTGCAGGTGATGGCGTGCGTGGCGAGTTCCAGGGCGACCGTCTTGGTCAGCCCGGCGACGCCGTGCTTGGCCGCGACATAGGCCGACTTGTAGGGCGAGGCGACGAGCGCGTGCGCCGAGGCGATGTTGACGATGCGGCCCCAGCCGCGCGCCTTCATGCCCGGCACGGCGGCGCGGATCGTGTGGAACGAGGACACGAGATTGATCGCGATGATCTTGTCGAAGGTCGCGACGGGGAAATCCTCGATCGGCGCGACGAACTGGATGCCGGCGTTGTTGACGACGATGTCGACCGAGCCGAACGCCGCCTCCGCCTCCGCCATCATCGCCGCGATCGCCGTCCCGTCCGACATGTCGGCGCCGGAGTAGCGGCAGACGACGGCGAACTCGCGCTCGATCGCCGCCCGCGTCGTCTCGATCGCCTCGGCGTCGCCCAAGCCGTTGAGCAGGATGTTCACGCCCTCCTTCGCGTAGGCGCGGGCGATGCCGAGCCCGATCCCGCTCGTCGAGCCGGTGACGACCGCCGTCCTGCCCCTGATCATGCGAACGCTCCCGATTTGGTATGACGCTCTACTGCGCGCGGCCGACACCGGTGTAGCTGAAGCCTTCCCGCAGCGCGTCCTCGAGCGGGTAGATGTTGCGCAGGTCGACCAGCACGGGCGCGTTGAGCAGGCTCTTCAGGCGCTTGAGGTCGAGGGCGCGGAAGGCGTCCCACTCGGTGACGATCGCCACGGCGTCGGCGCCGTCGACGCAATCGTAGGCGCTGGTCGCGAAGGTCATGCCCGGCAGCAGCGGCCTCGCCTGCTCCATGCTCTCGGGATCGTAGCCGCGCACGCTGGCGCCGGCGTCCTGCAGGGCGGTGACGATGGCGAGCGCCGGCGCGTCGCGCATGTCGTCGGTGTTGGGCTTGAACGCGAGGCCGAGGATGGCGATCGTCTTGCCGCGCACCGAGCCGCCGCAGGCGGCGATGATCTTGCGGGCCATCGCCCGCTTGCGCTGGTCGTTGACCGAGACCACCGTCTCGACGATGCGCAGCGGCGCGTCGTAGTCCTGCCCGGTCTTGACCAGCGCCAGCGTGTCCTTCGGGAAGCACGAGCCGCCGTAGCCCGGCCCGGCGTGCAGGAACTTCGGGCCGATGCGCTTGTCGAGGCCGATGCCGCGCGCCACGTCCTGCACGTCGGCGCCGGTCTTCTCGCAGAGGTCGGCGATCTCGTTGATGAAGGTGATCTTCACCGCCAGAAAGGCGTTCGAGGCGTACTTGATGAGCTCGGACGTGCGCCGGCTCACGTAGACCATCGGCGGATTGTTGAGCGACAGCGGCCGGTAGATCGCCGCCATGACCGCCTTGGCCCGCTCGCTCTCGCAGCCGACGACGATGCGGTCGGGCCGCTTGAAATCGTCGATCGCCGCGCCCTCGCGCAGGAACTCGGGGTTCGACACCACGTCGAGCGCGAGGTCGGGACGCGCCTCGCGGCAGATGCGCTCGACCTCGTCGCCCGTCCCCACGGGAACCGTGGATTTGGTGACGATCACCAGCGGCCCCTTGGCGGCGCGCGCGACGTCGCGGGCGGCGGCGTAGACGTAGGAGAGGTCGGCGTGGCCGTCGCCGCGCCGCGAGGGCGTGCCGACCGCGATGAACACCGCCTCGGCGTCGGCGACCGCGGTGGCGAGATCGGTCGAGAAGGCCAGGCGCTCCTCGCGCACGTTGCGGGCGACGAGATCCTTCAGGCCAGGCTCGTAGATCGGCATGACGCCCCGGCGCAGCGCCGCGATCTTGCTCTCGTCGAGATCGACGCAGACGGTCGTGTGGCCGAAGTCCGAGAAGCAGGCGCCGGAGACGAGCCCGACGTAGCCTGAGCCGATCATCGCGATGCGCAAGGGTGTGGTCTCCTCGACGCCGGCAAGGGGCCGGCTCGATCATTCGTTGCGCTTATCGCAACACGCATGGGCGGCGCAACGTCGTGGCGTCCGCGGCCGCGATCCGACACGACGATTGCGGAGGTCGAGCGACACCCTGCGCCCCTTGTTCAAGTACGTTTAAAGCGTATAAAGATCTCAGTGCAGAGCCCCGGGTTCACCGATTGGTCCGATAAAAACGAAGCGGTACACCTCGAAAAGCATGGGATCTGGTTCGACTTCGCGGCCTTCGTGTTCCTTGACGCGGATCGCCTGGAGACCCCCGACCTTCGTGAGTTTCGAGATCCGCCGCGCTTCAACACCATTGGCCTGGTCGATGGCATCTGCATCAACGTCACCTTCGCGATGGAGGGCGACGTCGCGATCATCATCTCAGCGCGCCCGGCGAGCCGGAGGGAACGAGAACGCTATGCCGCGTAAGTCCTTAGCCGCAACGGCAGCCGATCGTCCCACCCGCTCGACACAGCAGCGCGCTCGCATCGAGGCGATGACGGAGGACCAGATCGAGAAGCAAGCGCAGGATGACGAGATCAACCCGGAGTGGACCGATGAGCGGCTGGAGCGAGCCGTCTTCGCCCGCTCGGTTCGCAAGGCCAGGGAGCGCACCGGCCTGACCCAGGCCCTGTTCGCCGAGCGCTACCATATCGCTCTGGCGCGGCTCCGTGATTGGGAGCAGGCGCGCTACCAGCCGGACTCTGTCGCCGCCGCCTACGTCAAGGCGATTCGATATGATCCGGAGGCTGTCGAGCGCGCGCTCGCTACAGGCGACTGACGCGGGCCTCAGATGTTCTCCGCCAGCAGCTTCTCGAAATAGGCGATCGTGCGCGCCAGGCCGGACTTCAGCGCCACGCTCGGCTCCCAGCCGAGCAGCGCCTTGGCCCGCGCGATGTCGGGCTGGCGCTGCTTGGGGTCGTCCACCGGCAGCGGCTCCTTGACCAGCGGCGAGCGCGAGCCGGTGAGCTCGAGGATCGTCTCGGCGAGCTGGATCATCGTGAACTCGCCCGGGTTGCCGAGGTTGATGGGTCCGGTGACGTCGTCGGGCGCGTCCATCAGGCGGCGAAAGCCGGCGATGAGGTCGTCGACGTAGCAAAACGAGCGCGTCTGCAGCCCGTCGCCGTAGATCGTGATGGGCCGGTTCTGCAGCGCCTGGACGATGAAGTTCGAGACGACGCGGCCGTCCTGCGGGTGCATGTGCGGCCCGTAGGTGTTGAAGATGCGCGCGACCTTGATGCGCACCTTGTGCTGGCGATGATAGTCGAAGAACAGCGTCTCGGCGCAGCGCTTGCCCTCGTCGTAGCAGGCGCGCGGGCCCAGCGTATTGACGTTGCCCCAGTAGCTCTCAGGCTGCGGATGGATCGAGGGGTCGCCGTAGATCTCCGACGTCGAGGCCTGGAAGATCTTGGCGCGCGTGCGCTTGGCGAGGCCGAGCATGTTGATGGCGCCGATGACGCTCGTCTTGGTCGTCTGCACCGGATCGAACTGGTAGTGGATCGGCGAGGCCGGGCAGGCGAGATTGTAGATCTCGTCGACCTCGACGTAGAGCGGGAACGTCACGTCGTGGCGCAGCAGCTCGAAGTTGCGGTCGTCGAGCAGCGCGCCGAGGTTGCGGCGGCGGCCGGTGAAGAAATTGTCGACGCAGAGGACCTCGTGGCCCTCCTTGAGGAGCACGGCGCAGAGATGCGAGCCGAGGAAGCCCGCCCCGCCCGTCACCATGATCCGCTTGCTCAAAGGCTCATCTCCACCGCCCGTGATGACCGCGCGCCCGTGATGGCACGCGGGCGAGGCGCTCGACAAGACGGTGGCTTGCGGATGCGGATCCCGCGGCGGGCGTCTCGCGGCGGAAAGCCGGACGGAAAAGCAAAAAGGCCCGGTACGGCCGCTTGCGCGACACGAGACCGAGCCTCTTACCCCTCAACCCTGCCGGGTCATGGAAGCTTTTTCCCCCGAAGAAGCTTCGTCAGCCGGCAGCGCCTGAAGCGTTGATAGCAAGGGTGGCGCGCCGTGTCTGTGTCTCCGCCGCAACAGCGACTGAAGATCGAACCGGCGCCAGGCGCTGGACAGGGCCGGAGAACGGCGCGAAGCTCCTCGCGCGGCAGATGGCTGTCGTCGATCGGAAAGGACCGCGATGTTCCGGAGCGAACCAGGCAAGGGCGGCCGCGGTAACGGCGGCCAGGCGCGCAACGTGCTCGGCGAGACGCTGGACGGCTGCTCGATGGCGCCGATGACCGGCTTCTTCCGCGACGGCTGCTGCAACACGAGCGCCGAGGATCGCGGCAGCCACACCGTCTGCGCGCAGGTCACGGAGGAGTTCCTCGCCTTCTCCAAGGCGCGCGGCAACGACCTGTCGACGCCGATGCCGGATTTCGGCTTCCCGGGACTGAACCCCGGCGATCGCTGGTGCCTCTGCGCGCCGCGCTGGCAGGAGGCCTTCGAGGCCGGCAAGGCGCCGCGCGTCGTGCTGCGAGCGACGCACGAGGGCGCGCTCGCCCATTGCGGGCTGGCCGATCTGAAGGCGCACGCGATCGATCTGAGTTAAGATCGACGTCGAAGGCCGAAGCTTGCGCCCAGCGGGTCTGAGGTGCATCACCCCGGCACCCGCCCGACGAGTGCCTCGATGATCCGCTCCGCCCTGATGAACGTGATGACCGCCGCGGCGCTGAAGGCGGGGCGCGGCCTCAAGCGCGATTTCGGCGAGGTCGAGAACCTGCAGGTCTCCGTCAAGGGTCCCGGCGATTTCGTCACCGCGGCCGACCGGCGCGCCGAGAAGACCGTATTCGAGGAGCTCTCGAAGGCCAGGCCCGGCTACGGCTTCGTCATGGAGGAATCGGGCGAGGTCGAGGGCACCGACAAGAGCCACACCTGGTACATCGACCCGCTCGACGGGACGACCAACTTCCTGCACGGCATCCCGATCTTCGGCGTGTCGATCGGCCTGGCGCGCGAAGGCCAGATGATCGCCGGCATCGTCTACAATCCGGCCGTCGACGACATGTTCGTCGCCGAACGCGGCCAGGGCGCCTACCTCAACAACCGGCGCCTGCGCGTCTCCGGCCGCCGCAAGCTCGCCGATTGCGTGATCGGCTGCGGCATTCCCCACCTCGGCAAGCGCCGCGACCATCCGCGCTTCATGGCCGAGGCGCAGAGCGTGATGGGCCAGGTCTCGAACCTGCGCCGCCTCGGCGCCGCCGCGCTCGATTTCTGCTACGTCGCCGCCGGCCGCTACGACGGCTATTGGGAGCGCGACATCAAGACGTGGGACATGGCGGCGGGCATGGTGATGGTGAAGGAGGCCGGCGGCTTCATCACCGATTGCGACGGCGGCCAGGACATGCTGGCGAAAGGCTCGGTGTGCGTCGGCAACGAGGTCATCCAGCCGGCGCTGCTCGGCGCCATCAGCGGGTAGGCCGCGAGCGCGCGAAGGCGGCGGCGTCCTCCAGGCAAGCGACGAAGCCGTCCATGTCCGTGAAGCGGGCGCACTCCGGCACGTCGCGCCGATGCACTTTGCGGCCTTGCGCGACGAGCGTCTCGTCGAGCATCAGATTGTCGGCGTTGCCGAAATCCTCGGCCATCATGCCGGCGGGATCGCGCCAGCACGCGCCGCCGACATCGAGGCTGAGGCCGGGCGTGTCGCGCAGGCGCTCGATGAGGTCGCGGGCGACGTTGCTGTAGGCGAAGACCGGCTTGCCGAGACCGACCATCAGGCCGAGTTCGAACACGGTGCCGACATCGGCGGAGGGACCGCGGAACGGCGTCAGGTTGAAGATGCCGCAATCGGCCGCGCGGACCATCGCGAGGCACGCGGCGTAGATGGCCCCGCTTTCCGAGGGCGCGTCGGAGACGGTTGGGTCGGCGGCGGCCGCGTCGAGCGGGTAGAGGCCGACGAAGCCGAAGCGGGCGCACAGCGCTTTCTTGGCCGCGCCGAGCCCCGCGGCGTCGGCGTGGAACACGTCGGGGCCGGCGAGATAGATGCGCACGAGAAGCTCTCCTGGAGCGCACCAGGAAACGCCAGGATCGCGGCTGAGATCAAGAGACTCCTTGCGATGACGACCGGGAGGCGCTATCTAACAGGCAAGGTAGAGATGGCGGCCGTGGATGTATCGGCGCCTTGGCTTGAAAAAGCGCTCTGCCTTTCCTGACCCCGCCGATCCGGTTCGCCTTGGTCCTAGACCGTTCGGCGTAGCCTCAAGAGATCGGCGGCGGTCAGCCGGATCTTCTATCATGTCTCTTCATAGGGGTTCTCGCTCTCGGCGAATCGCTCTTTTCGCAACTCGCGCACTTTTCGCGGTCGTTCTTATAATTTGTGCACGACTGGCGCCCGCGGCTTTGCTAGCGCTCACGGCCAAGCTTAATGCGTGGCGGGGCCCGTAGTGCAAGACGACGACATCAGCAATCGCCAGAAACCTTCACCCGCCGCGCTCGAGGCGATCAGGGATATGCTGACGGCGCCCCTTCCGACCTATCGCAACGCCCGCGTGCGCGAACCGCCGAAGGCCGAAAAGAACATCGCCCGGCGCCGCGGTGCGCCAATCAAGACGGAGCGGCAGGCGCCTTGATCGCCTTGTTGTCGCGAGCTTGCAAATCGCGTTATAGATCAGGCGCTTCGCTTCGAGGTCATGCTCGAGACGCGTGCCGCGATCATCGTTCGCCATAACGTGATCTCGCGTTCATCCGTCCTTCATCGAGCGGATCATCTAGTCGGTCGGCGAGCCACGAACGCTCGCGCAGGGAGATCATCATGAAGGGCTTTGTTGGAACGGCGACCGCGCTCGGCTGCGGTCTGATGATGGGCGTGTTCGCGACCGCCGAGGCGGCATCCGCGATGCCCATCGATGGCGCCACGATCGCACCGGCATCGTCGACCGCCGGCCTGATCGAGCGCACGCAGTACTATGGGTACGGCTACGGATATCCCTATCGCTACGGCTATCCCTACGCTTACGGCTACGGCCGGGGCTTCGGATACGGTCGCGGCTACGGCTACGGCTACGGTCGGGGCTACGGCTACTATGGTCGTGGTCGCGGGCGCTTCTACCGATAGATCGCGCAGCTCTGAACACGGCAAAGACCGGCGTCATGCTTCGATGCCGCGACCGGTCGGGGGTCCGTCGCGTGCTCTTGGCGAGGCGCCCCAGCCGACCGCCAGGGTGGTCGATAGAGGCCGCTGGCGGACTTGCGCACGTGCGGCCGAATGCATTAGGCATCTAGCGATGCGCGCATGTGCCGCCCTCTTCGCGATCCGACGACCTCCGGCGCCGCGCTCGGGTCCGCTTTCGCGCGCCGGTCTTCTTAGCCGCCCCTGAGGGCCGGCCGGGCTTGGCGCCCGGGCACTCAGGGGATCGCGCTTCGAGAGCCCCTCAGTCGTCCAGGATCCCGACCATGACGTCCGCAGACGCCCCATCAGCCACCGACCGCCTGATCATCTTCGACACCACGCTTCGTGACGGCGAACAATGCCCCGGCGCCACGATGACCTTCGAGGACAAGCTCGAGGTCGCCGACCTGCTCGACACGATGGGCGTCGACATCATCGAGGCCGGATTCCCGATTGCCTCGATCGGCGATTTCGAGGCCGTCTCCGCCATCGCCAAGGCGAGCCGCGACGCGACCATCGCCGGCCTCGCCCGCGCCATCGAGGGCGACATCGCCCGCTGCGGCGAGGCGGTGCGCCATGCCGGGCGCCCCCGCATCCACACCTTCGTGTCGACCTCGCCGATCCATCTCGCCCACCAGATGAACAAGACGCAGGACGAGGTGCTGGCGATCATCGCCAGGACGGTGACGCAGGCGCGCAACCTGGTGCCCGACGTCGAATGGTCGGCGATGGACGCCACCCGCACGCCGGTCGACTATCTCTGCCGCTGCGTCGAGGTGGCGATCAAGGCCGGCGCGACGACGATCAACCTGCCCGACACCGTCGGCTACGCCACCCCGGCCGAGTACGAGGCGATGTTCCGCGCGGTCATCGCCCACGCGCGCGAACGGGTGCCGGACGCCGATCGGGCGATCTTCTCGACGCATTGCCATGACGACCTCGGCCTTGCCGTCGCCAATTCGCTGGCCGGCGTCGCCGGCGGCGCGCGACAGATCGAGTGCACGATCAACGGGCTCGGCGAGCGCGCCGGCAATGCCGCGCTTGAGGAGATCGTCATGGCTGTGAGGACGCGCCCCGACGGCCTGCCCTACAGCACCGGCATCGATGCCGCCATGCTGACGCGCGCGTCGAAACTCGTCTCGGCCGTGTCGTCCTTCCCGGTGCAGTACAACAAGGCGATCGTCGGCCGCAACGCCTTCGCCCACGAGAGCGGCATCCATCAGGACGGCGTCCTGAAGAACGCGCTGACCTACGAGATCATGACGCCGGAGAGCGTCGGCCTCGCCAAGAATTCGCTGGTGATGGGCAAGCATTCCGGCCGCGCCGCCTTCAAGGACAAGCTGCGCGACTTGGGCTACGTGCTCGGCGACAACGCGATGCAGGACGCCTTCGTCCGCTTCAAGGCCTTGGCCGACAAGAAGAAGATCGTCTACGACGAGGACATCGAGGCGCTGGTCGACGACGAGATCGCCCACAAGCACGAGCGCATCAAGCTCGCGAGCCTCGTCGTCCAGGCCGGCACGAAGGGCCCGCAGACGGCGGAGATCGAACTCACCATCGACGGCGCCACACGCAGCTTCGTCGCGACCGGCAACGGCCCGGTCGACGCGATCTTCAACGCCATCGTCACGCTGGTGCCGCACAACGCGGTGCTGGAACTCTACCAGGTGCACGCCGTCACCCAGGGCACCGACGCGCAGGCGGAGGTCTCGGTCAGGCTCGTCGAGGGCGACAAGCAGGTCACGGCCCGCGTCGCCGACCCCGACACGATGGTCGCCTCGGCCCGCGCCTATGTCGGCGCGCTGAACAAGCTGATGATGAAGCGCGGCAAGGTGCGGCCCGACACGCTGGCGGGCTGAGCGTCGCTCGACCGGCCCGGACCCGTTTGTTCTGCCCGACACTCTTCCCGGGGTGGACAGGCGCCGGCTCGTTTGCTAGATGGCCAGCCTCGCCACGCCGTGAGCGCAAGACCTCGGCTCGGCGGCGATTTCGATGGGCGCATAGCTCAGTTGGTAGAGCAGCTGACTCTTAATCAGCGGGTCCACAGTTCGAGCCTGTGTGCGCCCACCATCGAAACCTTCGAGATCGCTCAATGCCCGGCGCTTGGGTCATCCGGCCAGCGCGCTGTGGAGCGCCTGCGCGTCCTTGGCCTTGTGGATGGCCGCCAGCACGGCCTTGTCGCGAAGCCGCTTGACCGCGCAGGCGAGGACGTCGTTACCGGGCGGACCGGCCGCCGGCAAGAGGATCAGGCACACGATATCCACAGGCCGGTCATCGATCGCCTCGAAGGCGATGGGCTCGCGCAGCCGCGTGACCATGAGATAGGGTTCGGCGATGCCGGCGATCCTGGCGTGCGGCAGCGCGATCCCGTCACCGAGGCCTGTGGAGCCGAGCGCCTCGCGATGTTGAAGCGCCTCGAGAACGCGCGAAGGCTCGATGTCGAGGACGAGCGCCGCCCGGCGCGCGAGATCGGCCAGGCACGCGCTCTTGTCGGCGTAGCGCTTGTCGACGCCGCACTGGACCGGTCGCAAGATGTCGGCGAGTTTCATGGAGGCGCCATTCTCAGTCCGCCGTGCCTGGGCGGTAGCCGACCCTACAAGGGTCTCGATCATCGCGAAACGCAAGCGCGCCGGCGCGCTCTCGCGCCGCGAGCGGTGCACGCGGGCTTGCGCGTGGCATGATCCGTCTGGGCCCCCCGCGCGCGTTCACCCGGGCGTTCATCCGGGCGCATGCATCCGGGCGCGCTCATTCGGGCGCGCGCAGGCGATAGCCGACACCCGTCTCCGTCGCGATGTAGGTCGGCCGCTCCGGGCTCTTCTCGATCTTCTGGCGCAACTGCCGGATGTAGACGCGCAGGTATTGCGGGTCCGTCGTCGGCCCCCAGACCTCCTTGAGCAGGAAGGCGTGCGTCAAGACCTTGCCGGCATGCTGCACGAAGAGGCGCAGAAGCTCATATTCCTTGGGCGAAAGCTTCGCGTCGGCGCCATCGACCTTGACGATGCGGCGGATCAAATCGACGCTCAGGCCGTCGACGGTAAAGATCGGCCGCTCGCCCTGGCTCTGCAGCCTGTGGCGCAAGGCGGCGCGCACGCGCGCGAGCAACTCGTTCATGCCGAAAGGTTTGGTGATGTAATCGTCGGCGCCGAGATCGAAGGCCTTGACCTTCCCGGCCTCGTCCTCGCGGCTCGACAGGATGATGACCGGCAGCGCGTTCCCGCCCTCGCGCAGGGCGCGAAGCACGTCGAGCCCCTGCATGTCGGGAAGGCCGAGATCGAGGATCATGAGATCGGGCTTGCCGGTCAGCCCGTCGAGGGCGGCGCGGCCGGTCGCCGCGTCGACGACGTCGTAGCCCTGCGTGCCGAGACCGGTGCGCAGCAGCTTGCGGATCGGTGGCTCGTCATCGACGACGAGAATGCGGACGGCGAGCGCGCTCATGCGGCGGTATCCAGGAGTTCGCCGGCGGCGGGCACCGGCAGGCGGATCGTGAAGACGGCGCCGTCGCGATCCGAGCGGTTGCCGGCGGTGATCGTGCCGCTCATCGCCTCGACGAAGCCCCGCGAGATCGCCAGGCCGAGGCCGGTGCCGGCGCGCACGCGATCGCCCTTCCGGGCGCGGTAGAATTTCTCGAAGATCCGTTCCGTGTCTTCGCCGGGAATGCCGTTGCCCTCGTCGAGCAGTTGCAGGCACACCGCGCGTTCGTCGCGCCACGTCTGGATCGAGATCGTCGTGCCCTCCGGCGCGTATTTGGCGGCGTTGTCGAGCAGATTGAAGAGCACCTGTTCGAACAGCACCGCGTCGAGCTTGAGCATCGGGAGTTTGTCCGCGAGCCGGAGTTCGATCGCGTGGTCGTCCAGGATCGTGGCGGCCCGCTTCAGCGCGGCGCCGACGAGTTCGCCGAGATCGACGAGCGCGAAGTTCGGCGAGACGGCGCCCGACTCGAGCCGCGTCATGTCGAGGAGATTGGCGATGAAGCGGTTGAGCCGCTCCGATTCCTCGACGATCGTCCCGACGAGACCTTGCTTGTCCTGCTCCTCGAGCGCCGGCGCGAGGTCGCGCAACGTCGTCGCCGCCCCGAGAATGGAGGACAGCGGTGTCCGCAGGTCGTGGGAGATGGAGGTGAGCAGCGACGAGCGCAGACGGTCCGTCTCGGCCACGCGCTTGGCGCTGTCGAGATCTTCCGCGAGCCTCACGCGCTCGACCGAAAGGGCGCCCTGGTCGATCAAGGCGTCGAGGAGGCGGCGCTGCTCTGGCGTCAGCAGGGCGCCGGGCCTGTCGGCATCGAGGCCGACGACGCCGAGGGTGCCGCGCCCGGTGCGCATCGGCACGAACAGGCGGTTGCCGCCAGGCAGCGTATCCGACCCGCGGCCGGCCTCACGGTCGTTGGCCCAGGTCCATTGCGCGGCGGCGAGGTCGGCGGCGTCCATCTCGTCCTCGGGCGGATAGCCGGCCTTCAGCACCAGGCTGCCGTCCTCCGGCAGCAGAAGAACGACGCGGACCTTCAGCATGGACGCCATCTGGTAGGCGGTGGCCCAGAGCACGTCGTCGATGCTGAAGCAGGCCGCGAGCTTGCGCGAGAAGCTGTAGAGCGCGTCGGTGACGCGAGCCCTCGCCTGCGCGACCTTCGCCTGGCTGCGGGTCCGCGCCGCGAGATTGGAGACGAGCACCGCCACGATCGTGAAGAAGAACAGCGCGGTGACATTCGCCGGATCGGCGATGGTGAATGTGTAGAGGGGCGGCAGGAAGAAGAAATTGTAGGCGAGCGTCGCCAGTATGACGGCAAACAGCGAGGGATAGAGGCCGAGCGTGACCGCGGCGCAGACGACCGCCGTCAGGAACACGATATCGACGTTCTGGACGTTGAAGACCGGCTTGAGGACTTCGGCGAGGCCCAACGCGGCGGCGACGTAGGCGAAAGCGGCGGCATAGGGCGGCAGCTCGAAGCGGGTTCGCTCCGCGGCGATCTGGCCGCCGCCCTCCTTGCCGCCCCCGTCCTTGCCGTCGTCGCGTCGATCTGGTCGCCGGCGATGACGTGGACGCTGATGTTGCCGGCGTGGCTGACGAGATCGTGCACGACGGAGCCGTTGATGATTTCGAACCAGCGCGAGCGCTTGGTCTTGCCGACGATGATCTGGGTGACGTTGTTGGCGCGCGCGTAGGCGATGATGTCGTCGCTGGTCCGCCTGCCGCCGCCGGGAATCGTCACCGGCTCGGCGCCGAGGCGCTCGGCGAGCCGCATCGTTTCCGCCACCCGGTCGCGCTGCGCCTCGCTGAGCTGCAGGCTGCGGGCGCTTTCGATGTGGATGGCGAACCACGAGGCGTGGAGCCGGTCGGCCACCCGTTTGGCGAAGCGCACCAGGGCGGCCGAGCGCGGATCCTCGCTGACGCAGACGAGGACGCGCTCGCCGGCCGCCCATGGCCCGGCGATCGCGTGCGACTTCATGTGGGTGAGCAACTGCTCGTCGACGCGCTGCGCGGTGCGCCGCAGCGTCAGCTCGCGCAGGGCGGTGAGGTTGCCGGGCGAGAAGAAATTGCGCAGCGCGCGCTCCGCCTGCTTGGGCAGGTAGACCTTGCCATCGCGCATGCGCTGGATGAGGTCGTCGGGCGAGATGTCGATCGCCTCGATGTCGTCGGCGCGGTCGAGAATGCCGTCCGGCACGGTCTCGCGCACGCGCACGCGGGTGATCTGCGCGACGACGCTGTTGAGGCTCTCGACATGCTGGATGTTCAGCGTGGTGTAGACGTTGATGCCGGCGGCGAGCAGTTCCTCGACGTCGAGATAGCGTTTCGGGTGACGGCTTTCCGGCGCGTTGGTATGCGCGAGTTCGTCCACCAGGACGAGCTTGGGCCGGCGCCTCAGGACGGCGTCGAGATCCATCTCGTCGAGCTGGCGGCCTTTGTAGTCGATGCTCCGCCGCGGGATGATCTCGAGGCCATCGAGCAGGACCCGCGTCTCGGCCCTGCCGTGGGTCTCGACGATGCCGACGACGACATCGTAGCCCTCGCGGCGCTTGGCTTGCGCGGCCAGCAGCATCTCGTAGGTCTTGCCGACACCGGGCGCGGCACCGAGGAAGATCTTCAGCCGGCCGGCGCGCCGCTCAAGCCGATGCGCGGCTTCCACGAGCGCGTCGGGTGACACACGTGCGTCGTCGCGCGAAGCCTTGGTCATGCCGATCGCTATCAGGTCTTCGAGAGCGCGTCCAAGGCCAGGTTGAGCTGGAGCACGTTGACCGTGGGCTCACCGAGGATCCCGAGCGCCAAGCCTTCCGTGTGCGTCGCGACGAGGTCGCGCAGCGTGTCGGCCGAAAGATTGCGGGCCTTGGCGACGCGCGGGATCTGGAACAGCGCCGCTTCCGGCGTGATGTCGGGGTCGAGGCCGGAGCCGGAGGTCGTGACAAGGTCCTGCGGCACCGGGACGCCGGGGTTCTCCGCCTTCAGCTTGTCGGCGTCGCCCTTGATCCTGTCGATCAGCGCCTTGCTGGTCGGGCCGAGATTGGAGCCGCCGGAGCCGTCGGCGGCATAGGGCTTGGGGATCGTCTTGGCCGGATCCTTCGGGTCGGTGGTCGTCGTCGCCGAAGGCCGTGGATGGAAGTACCGGTCGCTGGCGAAACCCTGGGCGATCAGCGAGGAGCCGACGACCTTGCCGTCGACGGTGACGATGCTGCCTTGCGCCTGGCGGGGGAACAGGACGCCGGCGATCCCGGTCATCGCGAGCGGGTAGGCGAGGCCGGTCAGCAGCGTCAGCGAGACGACGATGACGAGGGCGGGGCGAAGTTGCTTCAGCATGGCTTCAATCCTGGACGCGGTGAGTCAGACGAGGTGTAGCGTGGAGACGATCATGTCGATGAGCTTGATGCCGACGAAAGGCACGATGACGCCGCCGAGCCCGTAGACCAGCAGGTTGCGGCGCAAGAGAGCGGCGGCGCCGATGGCGCGATACTCGACGCCCTTGAGCGCGAGCGGGATCAGCGCGACGATGATGAGCGCGTTGAAGATGATCGCCGACAGGATCGCGCTCTCCGAGGAATGCAAACGCATGATGTTGAGCGCGGCGAGCTGCGGGTAGAAGCCGAGGAACATCGCCGGGATGATCGCGAAGTACTTGGCGACGTCGTTGGCGATGGAGAAGGTCGTCAGCGCGCCGCGCGTCATCAGCAGCTGCTTGCCGATCTCGACGATCTCGATGAGCTTGGTCGGGTCGCTGTCGAGATCGATCATGTTGCCGGCCTCGCGGGCCGCCACCGTGCCGGTGTTCATCGCCACGCCGACGTCGGCCTGGGCGAGGGCGGGGGCGTCGTTGGTGCCGTCGCCGCACATCGCGACGAGCTTGCCCTTGGCCTGCTCGTCGCGGATGAGCTGCAGCTTGTCCTCCGGGGTCGCCTGGGCGAGGAAGTCGTCGACGCCGGCCTCGGCGGCGATGGCGGCGGCGGTCATCGGGTTGTCGCCGGTGATCATCACCGTGCGGATGCCCATGCGGCGCAGTTCGACGAAGCGCTCGCGGATGCCGCCCTTGACGATGTCCTTGAGCTGGATGACGCCGAGCAGCTGGCCGTCGCGCGCGACGGCGAGCGGCGTGCCGCCGCTCTTGGCGACCTCCTCGGCGATGGCCTGGATCTCCCGGGTCGCGGCGGGGCTGGTGCGCGATGCCACGAGGACGCCGCTCGGCGCGCCGTTCTCGGGCGAGGCGTTCACGTGCGCGAGGATGGACTCGACGGCGCCCTTGCGGATTGAAATTCCCTCGCCGTCGACGCCGCTCATGCGCGACTGCGCGGTGAACGGGACGAAGCTGACGTTCAGGCTCGCCATGTCGCGTTCGCGGATCGCGTACTTCTCCTTGGCGAGAACGACGATCGAGCGGCCTTCCGGCGTCTCGTCGGCGAGCGAGGCGAGCTGGGCGGCGTCCGCGAGGTCGCGTTCGCTGACGCCCGAGACCGGCCGGAACGATGTCGCCTGGCGGTTGCCGAGCGTGATCGTGCCCGTCTTGTCGAGCAGCAGCGTGTCGACGTCGCCTGCGGCCTCGACCGCGCGGCCCGACATGGCGAGCACGTTGAAGCGCACGAGCCGGTCCATGCCGGCGATGCCGATCGCCGAGAGCAGGGCGCCGATGGTCGTGGGGATCAGCGTCACGAAGAGCGCCACGATGACGAGGACGGAGATGTGGCCGCCGGCGTAGGTGACGAAGCTCGGGATGGTCGCGGTGGCGAAGACGAAGATGATCGTCATGCCGGCGAGCAGGATGTTGAGGGCGATCTCGTTGGGCGTCTTCTGCCGCGAGGCGCCCTCGACGAGCGCGATCATGCGGTCGATGAACGTCGAACCGGCGGCGGCGGTGATGCGGACGCGGATCCAGTCCGAGAGCACCTGCGTGCCGCCGGTCACCGCCGAGCGGTCGCCGCCCGACTCGCGGATGACCGGGGCCGATTCGCCGGTGATCGCCGCCTCGTTGATGGCGGCGATGCCTTCGACGACCTCGCCATCCGAGGGGATGATGTCGCCGGCCTCGACGAGCACGACGTCGTTCACCTTGAGGTCGGTGCCCGCCACCATCTCGTATTTGGCGCGGTCCTTTCCCGTCAGCAGCTTGGCCTGCGTCTCGGTGCGCGTCTTGCGGAGGCTGTCGGCCTGCGCCTTGCCGCGACCCTCGGCGACGGCCTCGGCGAAGTTGGCGAACAGGACGGTGAACCACAGCCAAAGGATGATCTGGCCGGAGAAGGCGAGGTTGGGGGCGTGGATGAAGAGATCGTGGACGAACAGCACCGTGACCAGCGTGGCGACGATCTCGACCACGAACATGACGGGGTTTTTGGAAAGGACGCGCGGGTCGAGCTTCTTGAACGCACCGCCGATGGCGGGGACCAGGAGCTCGGGGTTGAGGATGGATGACGATTGCTTGGACATGGCGTGAGCCCGATTGAGCGAGGAAATGAAAGTGGCGTGCCCGACGTCATCGCGCCGCGGCGGAGGGAGAGCCGGGACCCAGGACCACCCGCGAGACCGTTGCCCTCATCCCGGATCGCGGCTGGGCCGCATCCGGGATGACAGCCTCGGCCGCTAGAACGTTTGCCCCGCGTTGGCGGCGAGGTGCTCGACGATCGGCCCGAGCGCCAGCGCCGGGAAGAAGGTCAGGCCGCCGACGATGAGGATGACGCCGATGAGCAGCCCGACGAACAGCGGTCCCGTCGTCGGGAACGTGCCGACGGAGGCGGGCACCGTCTTCTTCGCCGCGAGCGAGCCGGCGATCGCCAGCGCCGGGACGATCACGAAGAAGCGTCCGATCAGCATGCCGATCGCGAGCATGACGTTGAAGAACATCGTGTTCGCCGAAAGGCCGGCGAACGCCGAGCCGTTGTTGGCCGCGACCGATGTGAAGGCATAGA
Source organism: Beijerinckiaceae bacterium (assembly GCA_965198495.1). Lineage (GTDB taxonomy): Bacteria > Pseudomonadota > Alphaproteobacteria > Rhizobiales > Beijerinckiaceae > RH-AL1. The sequence goes on from CBDAPL010000001.1 coordinate 698,648, forward strand.
GCACCTCGGAGAAGCCATGCGGTCCGGGATTGTTCATCGCCGCCACCGCGGACGGCACGCCGAGCGCGACGGCGGTACCCCCGAGCATGACGAGCGGCAGGCAGAGAACGGCGAGCATCGCCATCTTGACCTCCTTGGCCTCGATCTTCTTGCCGAGGTATTCGGGCGTGCGCCCGACCATCAGGCCGGCCACGAAGATCGCGATGATGACGAAGACGATCATCCCGTAGAGACCCGAGCCGACGCCGCCGAAGATGATCTCGCCAAGCTCCATGTTGATGAGCGGGATCATGCCGCCGAGCGCGGTGAAGCTGTCGTGCATGGCGTTGACCGCGCCGCAGGACGCGTCGGTCGTGACCGTGGCGAAGAGCGCCGCCCCGGCCATGCCGAAGCGCAGCTCCTTGCCTTCCCAATTGCCGCCGGCCACGCCGAGCGCGTGCACGAGCGGGTTGCCCGCCGCCTCGGCGGCGTAGACCACCGTGACGCCGGCGAGGAACAGCACGCCCATGGCGGCGAAGATCGCCCAGCCTTGACGCTGGTTGCCGACCATGCGGCCGAACACGTTGGTGAGCGCCCCGCCGATCGCGAAGATGGACACGATCTGCACGAAGTTCGACAGCGCCGTCGGGTTCTCGAAAGGATGCGCGGCATTGGCGTTGAAGAAGCCGCCGCCGTTGGTGCCGAACATCTTGATCGCCACCTGGCTCGCCACGGGGCCCAGGGCGATGGTCTGCCTGCCGCCTTCGAGCGTCGTCGCGTCGACGGAGGCGCCGAGCGTCTGGGGCACGCCCTGCCACACCAGGAAGAGGGTGTAGACGACGCACACCGGCAGCAGCACGTAGAGGGTGCAGCGCGTGACGTCGACCCAGAAGCTGCCCACCGTGCGAGCGGAAGCCCGCGAGAAGCCGCGGATCACGGCGATCGCGACCGCGATGCCGGTGGCGGCCGACAGGAAGTTCTGGTGCGTCAGGCCGAGCATCTGCGTGAGATAGGAGAGCGTGCTTTCGCCACCGTAGCTCTGCCAGTTGGTGTTGGTGATGAAGCTCGCCGCCGTGTTGAAGGCGAGGCCCTGTTCCACCGCGCCCTGTCCGGCGGGATTGAAGGGCAGCACGCCCTGCAGCCGGAGGACGGCGTAGAGGATGACGAAGCCGCCGATGTGGAAGAGCATGACGGCGAAGGCGTAGGACAGCCAATGCTGTTCCTGCCGCTCGTCGATGCCGGCGGCACGATAGAAGAGGCGCTCGAGCGGGCGCAGCACCGGCGTGAGAAGGTTGCGCTCGCCGGTGAAGACCTTCGTCATGTAGCCGCCGAGCGGCTTCGTCAGAAGCGCGACCGCGAAGCAGAAGACGACGATCTGAGCCCAACCGATGAAGGTCATGATGGTGGTCCTAAAATCGTTCGGCGCGGATCAGCGCGTACGTCAGGTACAGAAGAATGCCGGCGGTCACGATCGCCCCGAGCGCGTAGTCGAAGGTCATCGCAACGTCCCTAGAGCCGGTCGCAGCCTTCGGCATAGGCCGAAGTCAGCAGGAAGAACGCGATGCCGGCCGCGATGAAGATGATGTCAAGCATGAACGACCTCGGATCCTGGCGCGACCGGACGAAGTCCGCCACGCTGAAGACCATGGCCGTGCGGCCCGTGCGGTTTCGATGTGTGGGCAGTGCAAACCAAATAGGAATCTCGTGGGTGGCGGCGCATGTTTCGCAAAGTGCCTATGAAGTAGGCGAAATGTGGCATTTCGGAAACAGCGCACGTGTTCGCGTTCTTGTGGGGCGAAATGTCATGAACTCGGAAAGGCCCGGCGGCATTTTATAGGCGGGGTACATTTTGGGGGACTGGCGATGAACAAGTTTCTGGTTACGGCGGCCTGCTTCGGCATGATGACGACAACGGCCTTGGCGGCCGACCTGCCCTCGCGCCGCGCGCCGCCCGTCTATATTCCGCCGCCGATCCCGGTCTTCACCTGGACCGGCGCGTACATCGGCGCCAACGCCGGCTACGCGTTCGAACAGGACCACAACATCGCGTTCACCGGGAATACGGCCGGACCGGCCGGCAATATCGCGACCGGGCTGAGGCCGGCCTTCCTGCAGGACCGCGCCAAAGGCTTCACCGGCGGCGGACAGTTCGGTTACAACTACCAGATTACTGGCGCGGGCGGATCGTTCGGGGGCCTCGGTGGCGTCGTCATCGGTATCGAGGCGGATGCCGCCTACACGGGCAACTCCGAAGGGTCGTTCTACACCGCCGGCGCGTTCAGCTCGCAGGCGGTCTCGAAGACCGACTTCGTCGGCACCGTCCGCGGCCGCCTCGGCTACGCCTTCGATCGTTTCCTGGTCTACGGCACCGGCGGTTTCGCCTACGGCAACGTCAGCGACAACATCGCCTTCTACAATGCCGCCGGCGTCAACACCTACTTCGGCTCGCAGAACACCCTGCGCACGGGTTACGCTTACGGCGGCGGCGTCGAATACGCGATCCCGGTCGCGTCGTTCCTGAACCCGTTCCACTCGAGCGCGGTGACGGTCAAGGCCGAGTTCATCCATTATGATCTCAACTCCAACAATGTGCTGGTCGCGTCCACCGCTGGGACCGGGAACTCCTTCAACGCGGCCATCCACGCGCAGGGCAATCTCGTGCGCGCCGGCGTGAACTACAAGTTCGACTTCGGCGGCGCACCGGCGCCCGTCGTCGCCCGCTACTGAGATCGCATCCAAACTGATCGCAGATGGCAACGGGCTGTCGCGTGACCGACATGGTCAGCGGCGGCCCGTTCGATTTGAACGTTTGGCTGGCGTTGCGGCGACAGCGGTATCCGATCTGTAGCGGAGCCGGACGGTCGCCGCGCGAGATCGACGTTGCGAGCAGACAAGGCTCGTTGCGCCGGGTGCCGGCTTCGTTCGCGAGAGACGAAACTTCTTATGCGTGCACTTGAAGGGTCGCGCTTGAAAACCGACCTTGCGGCCGGGTCGTTCGCGCGGACGTCGATCGGGCGTTCGGAGACGAAGGTCGTCGAGGCTCTTTGATGCCGCGTCGTGCGGCGATCTCGTCTGGATGCTGTCGCGCCCGCCGATAGGGGTCGAGCTTCCCGTTCGCGCAAAGCGAAGCGTCATCGAAGATCGACGACGAAGGCCTCGTCGGGGGGGCCACAGCCTCCCGGGCCGGCGGCGTTGCACGCGGGGACCGGGTCGCTCTGCACGGGGTGCGTTCGACGATCCGGCGATCGGGCAGGACGATCAAGCCTCCGAACATCGCTGCGCTTGACGATCTGGGGCGCCACGTCACCGGTGCGGGCGCCGGGCGCACGCATCCTGGATCCGGCGTAGCCGCCATCGGCGACGATCTTCTCGGCGACGGGAGAGCGTCGTCGGGCTGCCGCGGCAGCGTTTCCGACACCGTCGCGGTCTGGCCATGGAATAAGACCCGATCGACAGCCACCGGACAAGTATTCCTCGACCAGAGACAAGACTGTCCGCGCGACAGCCGAAAAATCCCATGATTTTGCCTTAGCGTCCCAAGTGCAAACCGAAGCGGTCGGTAGGATATCCACTATTGACACGGCAAGGCGCGGCATAGTCCATAGCGACGTCGAGCGCCCTGCTTGGCGCACTCCTGATGGCGATACGCCGCCCTTCTGTCTTCCTGCGGCATCCTTGCGGCAACCTGTGTTGGGGAAAGCGCGGCGCGTCGATACGTGCTTTCCGATCAACAATAGGCTGTTCGTCACCCGCTCTACTCGCGGGTCTCGGTCAAACGGTGGGGTCGAACTTTGATCGTCATGATCGTTGCTGAAATATCACCTGGCATCAGGTTATCGCAGCCAGTTGGAGGCACTCTTGAAGTCGGATTTCTGCCAGCCTAATCCTCGCTAGGACTCGCCCTGGATGAACGATGACCGCGCCGCTGTATAGATCCGCCGCTTGCGCTGTCGCACATGGGTTTCTCGCGCGCCCCGAACAGCAGCGCTGCCTGCTCGCCGCGGCCTTGGCTTCCGTGCAGGCCGCGTTCGGCGCGATCGGCCTGAACTCGGTCGCTCTGTGCTCGGACGCGAACACGATGACCGGCCCTCTTCGATGATGCGCGCATCCGTCATGATCGGTCCGCGCGTTTCAGGGGCCTTGGTCCAGCGATCGGGACGGCTATCGTCACTCATCGGAGGTTGCCAGGCTTTCGCGGGCCTATCGACGCTTGCCTGGCTGCTGTCGAGCACGAGCGTGTTCGCCGCCTGTCTCTACAACGGTGTCGATACCTACACCTGCGACGCCGCCAACACCACGACGACCGGTCTCGCGCCGACGGCCACAACCGATGGCAGTTTTCACGTCGTCATCGATGGGGCGGCCGTCTCGAACAGCAACGCCGGAGACGGCGTCACGCTCAACGTCACCGCGGCCGGAAGCGTCGCGAGCGTGGATTCGACCGCAACGAACGGCGGGTCGATCGTCCCGAGCAACGGGGCCGGCATATTCATCACCGGCAGCAACGGCGGCTCCGCCGCGATCGGCACGATCACCGGCATAGGCGCCAACGGCAATTCCGTCGTTCCTTTCGCGACACCCATCACCGTTACCGCCGGGGCGTACACGCCCGATGCCTTCTCCGGTGGTCACGGCCAAGGCATCTACGTCATCATCAACGATACCGGTACGAGTACGATCGCCCTCGGCGGGCAAGCCATAATGTCCGCAGCCGGGGCTTTCAGCGGCCTTATCTCCGATACGACCGGTGGCAACAACACCGTGGCCTTGGGCACGGCGCAGATCACAGGCGGCTCGAATGGGGTGGTCGCGCAGATCTTGGGCGTCAACATCGCTAACTCGCCCGGCGGGGGAACAGCGGTCCCATCCGCGGCCAATCTCACAGTGACCGGGGCTGCCGGCTCGACGCTTACCGGTTCGGGAGCCGCAAATAGCGGCCTCGTGGCGGCCATCGACAATGCGGTAACGACAGGCGACCTTTTCGTCGGCACCGCGACGGCGGCGCTGGGAAGCAACGTTACCGGCGCAACCGGGATAGCCGCTTCAACGCTAGGTGGTGGGGCGGTAAACGTCTTCCTCAGCGGGACCGTTGCAGGTACGGCAGGGGTTGGTCTCACGACTTCGGCCACCACCGGTCTCACGACGATCGGCATCGATGCCGGCGCCATCGTCACAGGCACGACGGATTCCGTTCACGTGGCCGCCACCGGCAGCGGCAATGCCATGGTCACGAACGACGGCACGATCGGCGCGGCGAACGGCGCGGCGCGCGGGTTCGTCGGCGCGGGCTCCACGGGGACCATCACCTTCACCAATGACGCGACCGGGACGGTGACGTCGGGCTCCGCCGCGGCTGTCGCCGCCGACAGCGGAACGGTCGTCGTCGACAACAACGGAATGCTGACGTCCTTCGCGACCACAGCCAACGGGGCGAGCCTCACCGTCAACAACGCCGGCACGTGGACAAACGCCGGCAACGCGGCCGCGACCGCGAATCTGACGACGCTCAACAACATCGGCGGCACCGTCGATCTGGGCGCCGGCACGCTGAATGCCGGAAGCGTCAGCCTGCAGGGCGGGACCCTGCAAGACGGCACATTGGCGGTATCGACGACCATCGATGCGGCGGCCGGTACGGCGTCGGCGGTCCTCACCGGCGCGGCTCCGCTTGCGAAGACCACGGCTGGCACCGTGATCCTGTCGGGCGCCAACACCTACAGCGGCGGTACGACGATAGACGCCGGCACAATCCAGGTCGGCGTCGCCACGGTGGGAACCCCCGGCGCGATCACGTCGTCGGCGATCGGCACGGGAGCGCTGACGCTCGACACGGGCACCCTGCAGGCCGGCGGAGCCTTCACCATCGCCAACGCGATCGCCCTGAACGCCGGCGGGGGCACGATCGACGCGAACGCGAACACCTTCGTGTTGAGCGGCAACATCGCCAACGGCAATGCCGGAACGGGCGGTCTGACGATCGCGAATTCCGGGAACGGTGCCGGCACCGTCGTCCTGTCCGGCGACAACGCCTACACGGGTCCGACGGCGGTCGCCGCCACCGCGGCCCTGCAGGCCGGCTCGACGACGGCGCTGTCCGCCAGCTCCACGTTCGACGTGGAGGGCACGCTCAATCTGAACAATTTCTCCAATACCGTCGGCTCGCTTTCCGGCGCCGGCAACGTCGCGCTCGGCACCGCGACGCTGACCGACGTGGGTTTCCAGCCTCTCGGGGGAGGAGCCATGAACGTCACCGGCACCATTTCCGGTACTGGCGGCTTCATCCTGAATCAAGGGGCGTTCGTTTCGAATGCGGCCAACACCGATGGCGCCGGGCTCGCCGAGCTGTCGGGCGCCAACACCTACTCGGGCGGGACGACAATCGTCAGCAACAACGATCTCGTCGTCGGCAACAGCTCGGCTCTCGGCACCGGCCTCGTCACGATGACGTCGGGCCGTGCCGTCCTGACCTTCGACAACAACGCCGCCTACAATATCGCCAATGATTTCGCGATCGGCACGGGAGCCGTCGTCGCGGTCAATCCGTTTTTCGCGGACACGATCAGCGGCGTGATCGCGGATATGAACCCGAATACGCCCGGCACTCTCACCAAGGAATTCCCCGGCACGCTGATCCTGACGGGCGCGAACACCTATACCGGCGGCACGACGATCGTCGACGGCGCCATCCAGGTGGGAGTCGACACGGTCGGCACGCCCGGCGCGATCACCTCCTCGGCGATCGGCACCGGCACGCTGACGCTGGACGCGGGCACGCTGCAGGCCGGCGGCGCCTATACGATCGCCAACGCCGTCGCCCTGAACACCGGCGGCGGCACTATCGACAGCAACGGCAACACCTTCACCCTGTCCGGCCCGATCGCCAACGGCAACGGCGCCGGCACCCTCACCATCGCCGACAGCGCGGCGGCGGGCGGCGTGGTGGTGGTGACAGGAGCCGGCACCTATACGGGCGCCACACTCGTCCAATCGGGAACATTGCGGGCCGGAGACGGAAACGTGTTTTCAGCGGCGTCCGACTACACCGTGACCGGCACGCTCGACCTCAACAATTTCGACAACACGATCGGTTCTCTCGCGGGCACCGGCAACGTCACGCTTGGCGTCGCAACGCTAACGACAGGCGATACGGTCGACACGACCTTCTCGGGCACCATCTCCGGCGCCGGTGGCCTCGAGAAACAAGGGACGGACACGTTCACGCTTTCGGGCGCGAACACCTACACGGGCATCACGAGGGTCGATTCCGGCGTTCTGCTGGGTGGCGCGGCAAACACGTTCAGCGCGGCGAGCTTGACGATCGTTGCCGGCACGCTCGACCTCGGCGGGTTCGCGCAGACGATCAACAACGTCGCTCTCGACGGCGGCACGTTGCAGGACGGCGCGCTGACGGGAGCGGTGAACTCTATCAACGGCACGATCACCGGGCTCGGCGGTCCCGCGACCGTGACCGCCAGCGGCGGGGTCACGACGTTCGTCGGCACGAACACTTACACCGGCGCCACGACGATCACCGACGCGACGACGGCCGCCAACGCCAACGCCTACAGCGCGGCCAGCGCGACCAGCGTGGCGACCGGCGGCGTGCTTGATCTCGGCGGCTTCGCGCAGACCATCAACGCGGTGGCGCTGAAGGGGGTGTGCTGCAAGACGGAACCCTGACTGGCGCCGTGACGTCGACCGGGGGCACGATTTCGAACATCGCCGGCGCGGCGACCGTGACCGTGACCGCCGGGACGACGGTCTTCGATGGCACCAACACCTACACCGGCGCGACGGCGATCAACGGGGGCGCGACCATCGGCGACGCGGCCAACGCCTATAGCGCGGCCAGCGCGACCAGCGTGGCGACCGGCGGCACGCTCGACCTCGGCGGCTTCGCGCAGACCATCAACGCGGTGGCGCTGAACGGCGGTGTGCTGCAAAACGGAAGCCTGACCGGCGCCGACGTCCCGATGATCGCCGGCGCCGTCACCGCCGGGACGACGTTTTCGATGGCACCAACACCTACACCGGCGCGACGGCGATCAACGGGGGCGCGACCATCGGCGACGCGGCCAACGCCTACAGCGCGGCCAGCGCGACCAGCGTCGCGACCGGCGGCACGCTCGACCTCGGCCGCGCAGGCCATAAACAATGTGACGCTGAACGGCGGTGTGCTGCAAGACGGATCCCTGAGCGGCGCCGTGACGTCGCCGGGGGCACGATCGCCGGCGCGGCGACCGTGACCGTTCGCCGGGACGACGGTTTTCGATGGCACCAACACCTACACCGGCGCGACGGCGATCAACGGGGGCGCGACCATCGGCGACGCCGCCAACGCCTACAGCGCGGCCAGCGCGACCAGCGTGGCGACCGGCGGCGTGCTTGATCTCGGCGGCTTCGCGCCGTAACGTCAGAACGGCGGCGCGATCGCCATCGCCGGGCCCGCCAACGCATCACCGCCGGCACGCTGAACTTTTACCGGCACCAACACCTGATCGACGGTGGAACGGCGACGGCGAACGCGAACAACGCCTAGCGCCGCCAGCGCGAAGACCGGCGGCACGCTTGATCTCGGCGGGTTCGCGCAGGCCATCAACGCGGTGGCGCTGAACGGCGGCGTGCTGCAAGACGGATCCCTGACTGGCGCCGTGACGTCGAACGGCGCGATCGCGACGATCGCCGGGCCCGCCTCCGTCACCATCACCGCCGGCACGACGACTTTTACCGGCACCAACACCTACACCGGCGCGACGGTGATCGACGGTGGAACGGCGACGGCGAACGCGAACAATGCCTTTAGCGCCGCCAGCGCGACGAGCGTGGCCGCGGGCGGCACGCTCGATCTCGGCGGCTTCAATCAGACGCTTCTTTCGTTGTCGGGCGCAGGCGTCGTGCGGAACGACGGGAGCACCCTCGCGACGTTGACGATCGCCAACGATGGGTCGCCTTCCGATTTCACCGGCGTCATCATGGATGGGGCGAGCCAGACCGGCCTCGCGGTCTCGAGCGGAACGCAGATGCTCGAAGGGGCGAACACCTATACCGGCGGGACGACCGTGGCGGACGGGGCCGCCTTGATCGTCGGCGGCGGCGGCGCGTCCGGATCAATCGTCGGGAACGTCGCCAACGACGGTATCCTGGCCTTCGATCGGTCTGACATCTTCACGTTCAACGGCGTCGTCTCGGGAAGCGGCGCCCTGTACCAGCTCGGCGCCGGTACGACCGTCCTGGCGGCCGACCAGACCTACACCGGCGGCACGAACATCCTTGGGGGCACGTTGCAGCTTGGCAACGGTGGGACCTCGGGCTCCGTCGTGGGTGATATCACCGACAACGCGACGTTGGCCTTCGATCGCTCCGATACCTACACCTACGCCAACGTGGTCTCCGGCACCGGCGCTCTCAATCAGCTCGGCTCCGGCACGCTCGTGCTCAGCGGCGCCAACACCTACAGCGGCGCGACGACCGTCGCGGCCGGAACGCTGACCGTCACCGGCTCGATCGTCTCGCCGACGGAGATCATGTCGGGCGCGATGCTGAACGGCACCGGCACCGTCGGCGCCGTGACGGTCGATAATGGCGGCACCCTGGGCGCGGGGACGAACGCGGCGATCGGCTTCGTCCGGATCAATGGCGACGCGACGTTCCTGCCCGGCTCGAACTATGCCGTCCGGATCACGAGCGCCAACCAGAACGACATCGCGATCGTCTCCGGCGCCGCAAACCTCGCTGGCGGCACCGTGCGCGTCCTCGCGCAGGACGCGAACTTCAACAATGCCGGCGACACCCGCTTCCTGATCCTGAACGCGGGGAGGATCGCCAGTCCGTTCGCCGGCGTCGCGACGAACTTCGCATTCCTGACGCCGACGCTCTCCTACGACGCGAACAATGTCTTTCTCGACATCGGCAATCCGAACTTCGCCGCTGTGACGGCTCCCACCGCCAACGAGTCCATCGGCCAAGCCTTGCAGAACGCCTTCAACGCCGGCGCCACCGGCGCGGGCGCCACCCTCCTCAACGACGTTGCCGGCCTGTCGGCGGCCCAGGCGCCCGCCGCGCTGGCGCAATTGGCGGGACAGGCGACCAGCGCCACGCAGGAAGTGTCCCTGGACGCCGGAAGGCTCTTCATGGACGCTTTGAACGACCAGTCCCAGCAATGGTTACGGGGCGGCAGAGGCGGCTCCGCCACCAACGAGATCGTGCTGCAGGCCAAGCCGCTCTCCTACGCGCCCTCGCTGACGGCGCAGGCGAACGCCGCTTTCCTTGCGCTCGACGGGGTGGACGCCGTCCCCGCGACGCGAACCTGGCGCGCCTGGGGCACCGGCTTCACCAGCGGCCAGACCCTGAAGGACCTCGACGGCGGGACGCTGGATCTCAGCCATCGCACGTCCGGCGGCGGCTTCGGCGCCGACTATCAGGTCAATCCCTCGCTGCTGGTCGGCTTCGGCCTTGGCGGCAGCACCTCGAGCTTCGACGTCGCGCAGAGCTTCACGTCGGGTCGGCTGGACGGCGCTCACGCCGGTGTCTACGCCGCCGGTAAGTTTTCCGACTTTTACACCACGGCCGCTCTGACCTACGCGCATTTCGAAAACACGACGAACCGTTTGGTCACGGACGTCGGCCCGATCGCTTCCGAGCAGGGGCGTTTTGGCAGCGATCAGGCCGGTGGAAGCTTCGAGGCCGGCTACCGCAAGGACATGGGGCAGTACGCGATAACGCCGTTCGCCTCGATCGCCTACTTCGACACGTTTCAAAACGGCTATTCGGAAACCGGGGCCAACGCGGACCTCTACGGCCTGACCTTCGCTGCCCATAACGCTTCATCGGTGCCAATCACCATCGGTGCCCAGATCGATGGCCGCTTCGACATCGGCAACGGATGGCTCCTCGAACCCTTTCTTCGCGCCGCGTACGACCACCAGACGATCAGGCGGCGCCAGATCGACGCCTTCTTCACCAATATCCCGCTGTCCTTCTTCACGGCCAACGGGATCGTGGCCGACGAGGATGTGGCCGACTTGAAGCTGGGCGCGCGCCTGATCGTGTCACCGCGTACCTCGCTCTACGCCAATCTGGAAGGCGTGGCGTCCGCGAGGACGCGGGGCTACGCGGCCATGTTCGGCATCAGCATGCTCAACGACGATATCAAGAGCGCTACGGTCAACCCCGACATCAACAGTGTCGCGCCGACGCCATGGACGAGTTCCGTCACGCCAGACATCCGGGTCGACTCGTTCCGCGGCTCTCGCGGGTTCCCGACCTCCAGCAGCTTGGCCGGCGGCAGCGGTTCCCAGGTGTATGCGTCGACCGTAATCCAGGCGTCCGGCACCATCCTGCCAGATACGCGCCTCGATCTGCTGGCCAAGCCGGGGTTCGTCTCGAGCCGCCAGAGCACGATAGGGCTGAGCGGTAGCGTCGCCACGCCGGCCGATACGACAGCCTCCGCCACGTTCACCTACCTCGCCATCAATGGCGTGCAGCCGTTCTTCTCGCTGAACTTCAATCTGCCCAGTGGTCGGACGGTCCTGCTGGGCACAGCGGCCAACGCGCGCTTGGACCCAGATTTCGTCAGCGTCGGCACCTTCGGCCAGGGCCTCAACATCGGTCCGACGATCGGCGTCAACCTTCCCTTCAACGAGCAGCTGACCGGATCGCTCAGCGCGGGCTATACGCACCAGGGTTCCTATAACAAGGAAGCCGCGATCGACCCGACGACCTTCTCGCAAGGGACGCAAGTCTTCCAACCGGGAAGCGACATCACGTTCAGCGCGAACATCGGATACGTGGCGGCGCCATTCAACACGCAGGCGTCGTTGTCCTATGCCAAGGAAAGCATAACCTTCACCGACGGCTCGCCAACGTTCCAGGCGGGAGATCGATTCATAGGATCGCTGACGGAAGCCTATAGCTGGAGCCCGACGTCGATCACCAGTTTCACTGGTACGCTTTCCTACGCGGAACGAAACAATACCTTGAACACGTCGCTTCCGGCTTTCCTTGCCGAGGCATTCAACTCCAACACTTTCGTGACCCGGCTGCGGCTCGATCATACGTTCGCGATGGACAAGTGGACGTACGGCCCGTTGCTTGGATTCGTCTATCGCAACCGCAACGGCTACGACGAGACGACGGCGCAGTTCGTTCCGGGCAAGACCATCATTTCGGGCGGCGCTTCCGCAGGCTACGCGTTCAGCGAAAAGGTATCCGCGAAGGCCAGCCTCGAATATTTTCAGGCGACGGAGGCCGACAATCCGGCCTCCAGCGTCGGGACGGTCCACACCAATGGGTTTCGCGCGGGCTTGACGGGTACGTTCGCGTTCTAAGCCAACGTCATCCGTTAAAAGATGACATTCGAGATCTGCGTGAGCTTGACCCCAGAGGCCGACAGTCGACGCGGAGATCTCGATATCGTACGCGCCTTCATACAATTACGGCAGTCCGCCCGCGCACATCGGCATGCTTCAAACGCGCGGTAGCGACGAACAGGTCTCGGGAGACGCTGACACGATGATGAAGAAGACCAATGTCTTGGTTGCGGTGCTGCTCGTAGGGGCCGCCGCCGGGCTTGCGGCTCGTCCCGCGTCCGCTCGTGATACCAAACACGACGCCGCTCCCTCCGTTCAGGCTCCACCGCAAGCATCGTCTGGTGTCTCCAGCGAGCCGCAACAGACCTCGGCCACCTTCGCCGACTGGGTCGTACGTTGCGAGCGCCCGCCCGGTTCCCAGCGGCGTCTCTGCGAGGCGGCTCAGGCCTTGATCGTCAAGGGGCAGCAGGGTCCAATCGCCCAGATCGCCTTCGGCCACGCGCCGGAAGGCAAAACCGTGATGACCGACGCCAGTCTGACCCTGGCGGTCCTGCTTCCCGTCAACATCGCCTTCGACAAGCCGCCGAAACTCTCCGGCTCGGACGAGTCGCAGACCGTGCCGCTCACATTCCGCCGCTGCGTGCCGGGAGGCTGTCTGACCGAGGGCAAGCTTACCGCGGAGTTCATGAAGGATCTGCGCGGCCCGCAGAAGACAGGACACCTCACCTTCACCGACGCCGCGGAGCGCACGCTCACGCTGCCAATCTCTCTGAGCGGTCTCGGACAAGCCCTCGACGACCTCGCAAGGGAGAGCGCCAAGGATGAGGCATCACAGCACTGACCACCCCGCCGTCACTTGTCCGAGGCCAGACTACTTGATGCGAATACCACCCGGAACCACAGCGAAGGGAGCCGCGATATTCAGGTTCGCCGGATTTACGTTGGGAGGCAGGCCGATGAACGTGCCTGGCGCTGGCGTGGCGGCCGTCGAGCTCTTCACCGGCATGTCTATGCCGTTGGACAACGCTTGGCGATTGCGGGACGCGTCAATGTAACCGTTGTCGCCGTAAGCGAGAGGAGGCCCGAGAAACGATAGATTTGGTTGCGAAAAAACGACAGCGCGTTGCTCCATCGATGACGTCAGACCCGCGTTGACGCAAGCCCCACTGGAAGTGCGCCCAGCGGGACATTTCGCCTGAGCGAAAGCAAAGGCCGGGATCATGCACGAAAGGCAAGCGCCGAGCACTTTTGCGGAAAGGAACAATGCTTCCTCCGAACTTCGAGCAAAGGTAAAAACCGTAGATTGTCCTGTAAAACGTAATCGAAGGCGGCGTAATCGGCAATGGTTTAAAGCTTCAGACGCTTCGGCAGAACGGACAATCGAGTGGGGGCGCTGCCCGCTGGAGTCCGCGGCACTGTATGTAGCTAAATACGTCTGGTGGAGCTGAGGGGAATCGAACCCCTGACCTCTGCAGTGCGATTGCAGCGCTCTCCCATCTGAGCTACAGCCCCGCTCCGAGGCGCTGTTTAGGGCCGAGCGCGGTGCGCGTCAACGCCGCCGCGCGGATGAGCTTCATCCGTCGTGTCGCTCCGTCGGGCGCGGATCGCCGCCGCGCTGGCCGATCCGCGGCTTGCACGCGATGGCGCGGCGCGGCAAGGCTTGCGCGTGCCAAGCCTGTCCGAACGCGCCCTGCCGATCGATGCCGTGCTCCCGGCCTTGCGCGCGAGCCTGCGGGCGCACAATCAGGCGGTGATCGTCGCGCCGCCGGGCGCCGGCAAGACCACGCGGCTGCCGCTCGCGCTCCTTGGGGAGGACTGGCTCGGCGGCCGCAAGATCGTCCTGCTGGAGCCGCGCCGGCTGGCGGCGCGCGCGGCGGCCGAGCGCATGGCGGCGACGCTGGGCGAGCCGGTCGGGCGCGGCGTCGGTCTCAAGGTGCGCTTCGAGGCGGCGGGCTCCGCCGCGACCCGGATCGAGGTCGTCACCGAGGGCGTCTTCGTCCGAATGATCCTTGAGGACCCGGAGCTCGCCGGCATCGGCGCCGTGCTCTTCGACGAATACCACGAGCGCTCGCTCGATGCCGATCTCGGCCTCGCCTTGGCGCTCGATGCGCGTGCCCTGCGGCCGGATCTGCGCCTGCTCGTCATGTCGGCGACGCTCGACGGCGCCCGCGTCGCCCGCCTCCTCGAAGGCGCGCCGCTGATCGAGTCGACGGGCCGCGCCTACCCGGTCGAGACCCGCTATCTCGGTCGCGATCCGGGCGAGCGGATCGAGGACGCGGTCGCCCGCGCGATCCTCCGCGCCCTGCGCGACGACGACGGTTCCGTGCTGGCTTTCCTGCCGGGGCAGGCCGAGATCGTGCGCGTCGCCGAACGCCTGCGCGCCACCGCTTTGCCGCCCGGCACGCTCGTCACGCCGCTCTACGCCGCGATGGACCGCCGCGCGCAGGACGAGGCGGTGGCGCCGACCCGCGCCGGCGCGCGCAAGATCGTGCTCGCCACCTCGATCGCCGAGACATCGCTGACGATCGAGGGCGTGCGGATCGTCGTCGACAGCGGGCTCGCCAGGGTGCCGCGCTACGAGCCGGGGATCGGCCTTACCCGGCTGGAAACGCGGCGCGTCTCGCGCGCCTCGGCCGACCAGCGGCGCGGCCGCGCCGGGCGCACCGAGCCGGGCGTGTGCTACCGGCTCTGGGAGGAGGCCGGCACCGGCGCGCTGGACGCGTTCTCGCGACCGGCTATCCTCTCCGCCGACATGGCCGGGCTGCTGCTCGATTGCGCCGCCTGGGGCGCGCGGCGTCCGGAGCGCGACCTCGCCTGGCTCGATCCGCCGCCGGCGCCGGCTCTCGCCGAGGCGCGCGCGACGCTGGAGGCGATCGGCGCGCTCGACGAAGAGGGCGGCCTGACCGAGGCCGGCCGCGCGATCCGCGCGCTCGCGCTGCCGCCGCGCCTCGCCCGCATGGTCATCCTGGCGGCGCAAACGGGCGAGGCCGGCCTCGCGGCGGAGATCGCCACTTTGATCGTCGAGCGCGGCCTCGGCGGCGATGGCGCGGACCTGCGCGAGCGCCTGATCCGCTGGCGGCGCGACCGCGCGCCCCGCGCCGCCGACGCGCGCGCGCTGGCCCGCGCCTTCGCCAGGCAGGCCGGCGGTCACGTGGCCGAGGATGACGTCGAGAGCGCGGGCCGGCTCCTCGCCACGGCGTTCCCGGACCGGATCGCCAAGGCGCGCGGCAGGCTGGGCGAGTTCCTGATGGCGAACGGCCGCGCCGCCGCGCTGCAGCCGCACGAGGCGCTCGCCGCCGCGCCGTTCCTGGCGATCGCGGAGAGCGCGGGACGCGCCGGCGCGGCGCGCATCCTGCTGGCCGCTCCGCTGAGCGCGGCGGAGATCGACGCGTCGGCCGGCATCGTCGAAGCGGACAGCGTGGCGTTCGATCCGGCCCGCATGGCGCTGCAGGCGCGGCGCACGCGACGGCTCGGCGCGATCGTGTTGAGCGAGGCCATGCTGGCGGTGCCGGCCGGGCCGGACGCGTCCGCGTGCCTTGCGGCCGGCCTGGCGACGCATATCGACAAACTGCCGTGGACGCCGGCGCTGCGGCAATGGCGCGACCGCGTCATGTTCCTGCGCGAGGCGGAGGGCACGCAATGGCCGGATCTCGCGGACGCGGCGTTGGCCGCCGACGGCGCGCCCTGGCTGGCGCCGCATCTCGACGGCGTGACCGGCCTCGCGGCGCTCGGCGTCGAGCGGTTCGACGTCGCGCTGAAAAGCCTCGTGCCGTGGGACCTCGCGCGAAGGCTGGACGCGGAGGCGCCGGCCTTCTTCCAGACGCCCGCCGGTGCCAGCCATCGCCTCGACTATGCGGCCGAGCAGGGGCCCACCCTCTCGGTCAAGGTGCAGGAGCTCTACGGTTTGACGTCGCACCCGACGCTGGCGCGCGGCCGGGTCCCGGTGGTGCTTGAGCTCCTGTCTCCGGGCGGCCGCCCGGTGCAGATCACGCGCGATCTTCCCGGGTTCTGGCGCGGCTCGTGGAGCGCGGTGCGTTCGGAAATGCGCGGGCGCTATCCCAAGCACCTCTGGCCGGAGGATCCCGCCGGGGCGGCGCCGACGTTGCGTGCCAAACCGCGCGCGTGACGTCGCGGCGCGCCTCGCGGGTGCGGCTGGGCGTGTGACGAGCCTTCTTTGCCTTCGAAGAGACTGTATCTTTTGTACTGGAACCAGCTACAAAGATGAAGCATGATCGCAGCACCCTGAGGGATCGGATGGTCCGGCCTCTTCGTGTCTGCGCATTGGAGGATCTTTGGCCGATCGGATCTTGATTACCGGGGGTGCCGGCTTCATCGGCTGCCACGTCGCCGATCGTCTTCTGAGACAAGGACACGAGGTTCGCATCTACGACCTGCTGATCGAGCAGGTGCACGGCGAGAGCGGCCGGCCCGCCGGCTTGTCCGAGGACGCCGAGCTCGTCCGCGCCGACATCCGCGACATCGATCGCCTGCGCGGCGCGCTCAAGGGCATCGACAAGGTGGTCCATCTCGCCGCCGAGGTCGGTGTCGGCCAGAGCATGTACGCGGTCGACCGCTACGTGTCGGTCAACGATCTCGGCACCGCCAACCTGATGCAATGTCTGATCGAGTCGCCGGTCGCCCGCTTGGTCACCGCCTCCTCGATGAGCGTCTACGGCGAAGGGCTTTATCGCGACGCCGACGGCGGGATCGAGGACGGCGTCGAGCGCCAGGCCGATCTCGGCGCCGGGCGTTCGTGGAACCCGCGCGACGCGCGGGGCCGCGATCTCGTGCCGGTGGCGACGCCGGAATGGAAGCGCGTCAATCTCGCCTCCGTCTACGCGCTGACGAAATACGTGCAGGAGCGGCTCACCCTCAACGTCACGCAGGCCTACGGCATGGAGGGCGTGGCGCTGCGGCTCTTCAACGTCTACGGGCCGGGCCAGGCGCTCTCGAACCCGTACACCGGTGTGCTCGCCATCTTCGCCTCGCGGCTGCTCAACGGCAACGCGCCGGTGCTGTTCGAGGATGGCCTGCAGCGGCGCGACTTCATCCACGTCGAGGACGTGGCGGACGCGTTCCTTCTCGCGCTGGAGGAGCCGCGCGCCAGGAACGGCGTCTTCAACATCGGCAGCGGCGAGGAGCGTTCGATCCTGCGCATCGCGGAGACATTCGCGGCGGCGATGGGCCGCGACGACCTGAAGCCGGAAATCCTCGACAAGGCGCGCACCGGCGATATCCGCCATTGCTTCGCCGATATCGGCAAGGCGCGCGCGGAACTCGGCTTCCAGCCGCGCCGCGATTTCGCCGACGGCCTCACCGAACTCGCCGCGTGGGTGGCGCGCCAGCAGCAATCGCAGGACAAGGTGGTCGAGGCGCGCCGCGAACTCGAGATGCGCGGACTGGTCGCGTGAAGGCATCCGCATCGCCCGACACCCGCCCCGTCCTCGTCACGGGCGGCGCCGGCTTCATCGGCTGCAATCTCGTCGATCGCCTGTGCCGCGACGGCCACCGCGTCACGATCTACGATTCTCTGGCGCGGCCCGGCGTCGAAGCCAATGTCGAGTGGCTGCGCGGGGTCCATGGCGGACACTTGGATGTCGTCGTCGGCGACATCCGCGATCAAACCAGGCTTGCGGCGGCCGCGCGCGGGGCCAAGGCCGTGTTTCACTTTGCCGCGCAGGTCGCCGTTACGACGAGCCTCGTCGATCCCGGTGACGATTTCGCGGTCAACGCGGCGGCGACCGTCGGGCTCCTGGAGATCCTGCGCACGACCAATCCGGACGCGCCGCTGATCTTCGCCAGCACCAACAAGGTCTACGGCAACCTTGCGCAGGTCGCTCTGGCGCACGAGGGCGAGACCTACGTGCCTCGTGACGCGACGCTGCGGCGCGAGGGCGTCGGCGAGACGACGAGCCTGGCGTTTCATACCCCCTACGGCTGCTCGAAGGGCGCCGCCGACCAGTACGTGCTCGATTACGGCGCGAGCTTCGGCCTGCGCACCGCCGCTCTGCGGATGAGCTGCATCTACGGACCGCACCAGATGGGCACCGAGGATCAGGGCTGGGTCGCCCACTTCATCAAGAGCGCGCTCGCCGGCGCGCCGATCATGATCTACGGCGACGGCCACCAGGTGCGCGACGTGCTGCATGTCGATGATGCCGTCGCGGCCTATCTCGCCGCGTGGGCCGCGATCGACGTCGTCAAGGGCGAGGCCTTCAACCTCGGCGGCGGCCCCGGCAACGCGATCAGCCTGGTGCAATTGCTGTCCCACCTCGAGAAGGTGACCGGCGAAGCGGTCGACGCGAGCTTCCACGATTGGCGCCCGGGCGACCAGCGCTACTACGTCTCGGATCGCCGGCTGATCGACGAGCGGCTGGGCCTGCCGGCCCCGCGCCCCTGGCGTCGCGGCGTCAGTGAGCTGGTCGATTGGTTCCAAACCTCCAAGCGGGCGAGCGCCACCCGAACGGCTGTTCCGGCCGAGGCGGTCTGATGCGCGTGGCGCTCGTCAACCCGAGCTGGAGCTTCGAGGGGAGCATCTATTTCGGCTGCCGCGAGCCGCATCTGCCGCTCGAGCTCGGCTACGCGAGGGCGTGGCTCGAGCGGGCCGGCCACGACGTGCTGATGCTCGATGGGCACCTCCTCGGGCAGACGAACGAGACCCTGGCTGAAGCCGTGGCCGCTTTCGCGCCCGAGATGAGCGTCGTGACGACGGCGCCGAGCTACTTGTTCTGGCGTTGCGCGCCGCCCGAACTGCGCATTCCCCGCGCGTTCCTGGGCGCGCTCGGCCGACGCGGCGGGCGCACCGTCGCCGTCGGCCCGCATGGATCGGTGACGCCGGAAACAACCCTGCGCAAGCTCGGCGTCGACATCGTCGTGCGCGGCGAGTGCGAGGAGATCCTGCCGCGGCTCGCGTCAGGCGCGCCGCTCGCCGACGTCCCGGCGATCGCCTTCTCCAGCGGCGACGGCATCGTCGTCACCGGGCCGCCGCACGCCTGCGTCTTCACGGACGAACCGGCGCTGGCCTGGCCCGCCGACTGGGTGGCGCGCCACCACCATCACCATCATCGCTTCGACAGCGCGCCCACCTGCGTCGGCGCCGAGGTCGAGGCGTCGCGCGGCTGTCCCTATCATTGCACCTTCTGCGCGAAGATCGACTTTCGCGACGCCTACCGCCGCCGCGAACTGGCGCCACTGCTGCAAGAGATCGACGGGCTGGTCGCGCAAGGCGTCGGCTATGTCTACTTCATCGACGAGATCTTCCTGCCCAACAGGCCTTTGCTGGAGGCGCTTGTCGCGCGGCCGATCCAGTTCGGTATCCAGACGCGCATCGATCTATGGAAGCCGGACATGCTCGACCTGCTCGGACAAGCCGGCTGCGTGTCGATCGAGGCCGGCGTCGAGAGCCTGACCGAAGCCGGCAGGCAGGCGCTCGACAAGCGCTGCCGCATGACGACGGACGAGCTTGCCGATCGTCTCATCTACGCCAAGGGGCGGGTGCCGTTCGTCCAGGCCAACCTGATCGAGACGCGCGAGGACGAGGCGGAGCTCGTCGCGGAGTGGCGGGCGCGGCTCGACCGGCATGGTGTGTGGGCCAACGATCCCGTGCCGCTCTACCCCTATCCGAGCTCGCCGGACTACCGGCGCCTGTTCGGCATGCCGGACGAGCGGGCATGGGAGCGCGCGCACGAGCACTACCTCGCGCAATTCACGCACTTCAGCGAGATCCAGGACGAGCGGCCCGCCTCTCTTCCGGAGCTCGAAGTCTCCTGCGCTTGATCGACGGCATGCGCATCGTGATCACGGCCGACGTGGTCGGCGGGGTTTGGACCTACACGATCGATCTCGCCGCCGCGCTGACGCAGGCCGGTGCCCTGGTGAAGGTCGTGACGCTCGGACCGCGGCCGGATGCCGACCAGCGGGCGGACGCCGCGCGACGCGGCCTCGACGTCATCGAGAGCGACCATACGCTGGAATGGCTCGCCGAGGCTCCTGCCGAAGTCGAGGCGGCCGGTGTCGCCGTCGCGACCATCGCGGAAGACTGGCGCGCCGACATCGTTCACCTGAACACGCCCGCCCTCGCCGCGACGGCGCGCTTCACCTGCCCCGTGGTGGCGATGAACCATTCGTGCGTCGCCACCTGGCGGCAGGCCATGAACGCGGGCGCGTCGCCGCGAGAGTATGCCTGGCGCATCGCTTCGACGGGGGAAGGTCTGCGGCGGGCCGATCTCGTGCTCGTGCCGACGGCGGCGCACGGGGCCGCGGTCGCCACGGTCCACAAGCTGACGGTCCTCCCGCGAACCGTGCACAACGGACGCGCCGCCGCTACGATGGTAGAGGCGGTGGAAAGCGACGAGGTCTTCGCGACAGGGCGCCTTTGGGACAGGGCCAAGAACATCGCCGCCCTCGACCGCGCCGCCGCCTCGCTGGCGTGGCCGGTTCGCGTCGCGGGCGAGACGCGGGCGCCGAACGGCCAGCGCGTCGCGTTCCAGGCGATCGAAAGCATCGGCCACCTGCCCGGCGCGGCGGTGCGCCGCCATTTGGCGGGGCGCCCGATCTTCGTCGCCCCGGCCCGCTACGAACCGTTCGGCCTCGGCGTCCTCGAGGCGGCGCAGGCCGGATGCGCTCTCGTGCTCAACGACATCGAGACGTTCCGCGAACTTTGGCACGGCGCCGCCCTTTTCGTCGACGCCGACGACCACCAGGCGCTCGGCGCGGCGATCCGCTCGCTCATCGATGACCGAGCCCATCGGCACGCGCTCGGCCGTGCCGCGTGCGAGCGCAGCGCCCGCTACTCGCTCGAGGCGATGGCGCAAGGCACCATGCGCGCCTACGAACGATGTCTCCGTACCGTCTCGGAGCGGCACGTGGCGGTGTCGGCATGAGGATCGCCTATTTCACGCATTCGCTGCGCTCCTGCTGGAACCACGGCAACGCGCATTTCCTGCGCGGCGTCCTGCGCGAGCTCGCCGCGCTCGGGCATGACGTGCGCGCCTACGAGCCGGAGAGCTCCTGGAGCCTGGCGAACCTGCTGCGCGACCAGGGCGAAGCCGGCCTCGATGCTTTTCGACGAAACTACCCCGACCTCGAGCCTCGGACCTACGCGCCGGATGCCGATCTCGAGCCGCTCGTGCGCGATGCCGATCTCGTCATCGTCCACGAGTGGAACGAGCAAGCCCTCATCGCCGCCCTCGGCGCGCTGCGCCACGCCGGCCATCGCGCCCGCCTGCTGTTTCACGACACGCACCATCGCGCGGTCAGCGCGCCACACGAGATCGAGGGCTACGATCTGCGCTTCTACGACGGCGTGCTGGCCTTCGGGCGCACGCTCGCCCAGGCCTATGAGAGGCTCGGCTGGCGGGGGCGCGTCTTCGTCTGGCACGAGGCCGCCGACATCAGGCTCTTCAAGCCGCCGCTCGTCGAAGGCGAGCGCGAGGGCCTGGTGTGGATCGGCAATTGGGGCGACGGCGAGCGCACGCGCGAGCTCGAAACGTTCCTGCTCGAGGCCGCACGCGACGCCGGGCTGCCGCTTGACATCTTCGGCGTGCGCTATCCCGAGGCGGCCCTCGCCCTGCTCGAGCGATACGGCGCCGCCTATCGCGGCTGGCTCGCCAACGCCGCCGCCCCGTCGGTCTTCGCGCGGCACCTCGCCACCGTGCACGTGCCGCGCCGCTTCTACGTCGACCAGCTGCCCGGCATCCCGACGATCCGCGTCTTCGAGGCGCTCGCCTGCGGCATCCCGCTGGTCTGCGCGCCATGGTCGGATGCCGAACGTCTGTTCACGCCGGGCGCGGACTATCTCGTCGCGGCGGATGGAGCGGCGATGACCGATCATCTGCGCGCGCTGGCGGCCGATGCCGCGCTGCGCGAACGGCTGGCGACGCATGGCCGCGCCACGATCGTGGCGCGCCACACCTGCGCGCACCGCGCGCGCGAACTTCTCGCCATCGCCGCACGTCTCGATAGCGCCTCGACGGAGGCGGTCGCATGAAGATCGCCTTCTACGGGTCGAGCCTCGTGTCATCCTACTGGAATGGTGCGGCGACCTACTATCGCGGCATGCTGAGCGAGATGGCGCGGCACGGCCACGACATCACCTTCTACGAGCCCGACGCCTACGAGCGGCAGCAGAACCGCGACATCGAGCCGCCCGATTACGCGAAGGTGGTCGTCTACCCCGCCACGCGTGATGCCCTCGCCAAGGTCATCGCGGTGGCGAGCGCCGCCGACGTCGTGATCAAGGCGAGCGGCGTCGGCGTGTTCGACGACGAACTCATCGAGGGTGTGATGGCGGCGGCGCGGTCGGACGCGCTGAAGATCTTCTGGGACGTCGACGCCCCCGCGACCCTGGCCGAGATGAGGGAGGCGCCGGACCATCCGATCCGCCGCACGTTGCCCGCGCTCGACATGGTGCTGACCTACGGCGGCGGCCCGCCGGTGATCGCCGCCTACGAGGCGCTCGGCGCGCGGCGCTGCGTGCCGATCTACAACGCGCTCGATCCCGCGACGCATTTTCGCGTCGCGCCCGACCCGCGCTTTTGCGCCGATCTCGTCTTCCTCGGCAATCGGCTGCCCGACCGCGAGTCGAGGGTCGAGCAGTTCTTCCTCGAGCCGGCGGCCGCGACGCCAAGCAAGAGCTTCCTCATCGGCGGCTCCGGTTGGGGCGACAAGCCGATGGCACCGAACATCCGCGCGCTTGGGCACGTCTCGACGCGTGACCACAACGCGCTGAACTCGACGGCGCTGGCGGCGCTCAACATCTCGCGCGATTCGATGGCGGCGATGGGCTATTCGCCGGCGACGCGCGTGTTCGAGGCGGCGGGCGCGGGCGCGTGCCTCATCACCGACGCATGGGTGGGCGTCGAACTGTTCCTGACACCCGGCGCGGAGATCCTCGTCGCACGCGACGGCAAGGATGTCGCCGAGCATCTCGCCACCTTCACCGAGGCGCGGGCGCGGGCGATCGGCGCGGCGGCACAGCGCCGCGTGCTGGCCGAACACACCTACGCGCGGCGCGGCATCGAGGTCGACGCGCTGCTGCGCGACACACTCGGTCGCCGTCGCGCGTCGGCCGCCTGATGCATCTGGTCGTCGTCGGCCTCAGCCTGTCGTCCTCGTGGGGCAATGGCCACGCCACCACCTTTCGCGCGTTGCTGGCGGCCTTCGCCGCGCGCGGCCACCGCGTCACGTTCCTCGAGCGTGACAAGCCGTGGTACCGCAGCGCGCGCGATTTCGACTCGGTCCCATATTGCGATCTCGTCTTCTACGACTCCCTCGCGGCGCTTGAGAGCCACGGCGCGATGATCGCGGCGGCGGACGCGGTGGTCGTCGGCTCCTACGTGCCGGAGGGCGTCGCCGTCGGTGCCTACGTGCAGGCGACCGCCAGGGGCGTGCGCGCCTTCTACGACATCGATACGCCGGTGACGCTGGCCAAGCTGCGGCGGAACGATTTCGAATATCTCTCGCCCGCTCTCATTCCGGGCTACGACATCTACTTTTCCTTTACCGGCGGCCCGACGCTGGACCTGCTCGAACAGCACTACGGCTCGCCGGCGGCACGCGCGCTCTACTGCTCCGTCGATCCGGCGCGCTACCACCCGATGGACCTGCCGCGCCGTTACGATCTCGGCTATCTCGGCACCTACAGCGACGATCGCCAGCCGGCGCTGGAGCGCCTGCTGATCGAGCCGGCGCGTCGGCTGCCGCATCTCACCTTCGTCGTCGCCGGGCCGCTATATCCCGCCGAGATCGCGTGGCCTGGAAACGTGACGCGGCTGGAGCATGTGCCGCCGGAGGACCACGCCGCCTTCTACGCCTCGTGCCGCTACACGCTGAACGTCACCCGCGCCGACATGATCGCGGCCGGCTGGTCGCCGAGCGTGCGCCTGTTCGAGGCCGCGGCCTGCGGCACGCCGATCCTGTCGGATCGCTGGGCGGGGCTGGAAGCGCTGTTCGCGCCTGGCGCCGAAATCGCGCTGGTCGACGATGCCGACGCGGTCGTCGCGATCCTACGGGACCAGCCGGAACGGGCACGGCAGGCGATGGCCGATCGCGCGCGGGTGCGGGTGCTCGCCGAGCATACCGCCGCGCATCGGGCGCAGGCGTTCGAGGCGGATCTTGAACGCGTCATGGCTCCGGCGCTAGGCCGCCTCGACGCCCAGGACGAAGCGTCGGCCTAGCGCGTTCAGAGCCGAGGTCAGCGCCGGCATCTTGGTGGCATGATCGGGATCGAGGATGCGCCGGATCTCGCGTTCATCCTTGTCGAGGCGTTTGGCCAGTTCAGCCTTGCTTATGCCCGCGTCACGAAAGGCTTCGAGGACGGCGATCTTCGCGGCGAGTTCAGGCTCGGCGGTGATGAGGAACTGGCCTTCCGCCGGCTTGGACGCGGTCGGCAGTCGATTTTCGATCGATAGATAGTGGAGCAGCATCAGGCCAAGCGCCTCCGCCGCCATCATGCGCGCCTCCGCCTCGTCGCCGCCCTGCGTGATCGCGCCGGCAACATCGGGGAACGTCACGACGATACCAGCCTCGTCTCCCGGCTCGAAGATAGCTGGATATGTGAAGGTCCGCATGCTGGTCACCTCAACCTTTGCCGCCGGCTCAATCAAGCCCAAGAGCCTTCCTGATCTTGCGAGCGGTTTTCGGATCGATCTCGCGGCTCGGAAGCGTCGTGGTCCGCTCGCCCAATCAAACCAAAGCGTGGCCGCCCTTGCCGCGCTGCCTGCTGACGCGAAACGGCAGCCCAAGCGCTTTTGCTTCATCACGCAGCTCGGCGAATAAATCGATCGCGCTTTTCCATAGCGCCGCCTCTTTTCGAAAGCTTCGGACATGATTGTCCGGAAGTCCAGATGAAGCTCAGGTGGTGCCGGCTTCAGACCGCAAGGAGCGTGTCTGTCGAGCGCGCGAGCTTCGTCCCATAACGCGCGATCATCGCCGCGCAGAATTCGGCGAACTCCCGCGGGTCGATCGGCGCGCTGGTATGGTGGGGCGCGAGGCCGCGGTGCTGCGGCGTGAAGCAGAAGGTCACCGTGACGTCGAAAGGGGCGAGCGCCGCCATCTGCCGGTCGAACCAGTCGAGCGCGTTGGGTCGAAACGAATCCGCCCAGGAGAGGCCCGTGCGGATGTAGGTGACGCCGAGGCGCTTGAGCCAGGCGACCGCGTCGTCGAGGCGATGGTCCTCGAAATGAAACCACTGGCAGATCCCGAGTGCCGGCGTGTGGCGGGCGAAGCGCTCCAGCGACGGCTTCGGCGTGCCGTCCTCGCGCAGCAGGCCCATCGCGAAATGACGATAGTACGAGGAGCCCTCCGCCTCGCGATGGCGGGTCGTCGCCTCCCACTCGCGCGGCAGGTCGTAGAGCGAGTACCAGTGAATGCGCGGCGCCTTGCCGACCAGCAGTTCCGCCGTGCGGTCGAAGCCGAACACCTGCACCTCGTCGGCGCCGAAGGTCGAGACGCCGACCTCGCTGACCCAAACCGGAAGTTTGGTCACGGCCTTGATCTCGTCGACCTTGGCCGGCCATTCGTCGATCTTCCAGAGGTTCCAATCGAGCGGGAAACCATGCACGGCGACGGCGTCGACGTGGTCGAGCACGCCCAGCGCGGCAAGCCGCTGGATGAAGAAGGGATCGATCGGCGACATGCCGCCGAGCACCTTGGTCAGCGTCGGATCGACGGCGGCGATCGCCTCGCAGGCGGCGATCGTCATCGCGGCGAACTTCGACCAGTCCGGGTCGACCTCGAGGTCCCAATGCGACTTGTTGTTGGGCTCGTTCCAGATCATCGCCGCTTCGATCACGCTTCGATCCTTCCGGGGTAGACGGCGCCGGACTCGTTCGTGTCGCGGCGCCTGCAGAGATACACCTCGGCCTCGATCGCGCCGACGATGTCGAAGCCGGACGAGCGCAGCATCGCCTCGGCGCCCGCGCGGTTGGGGATCCACCAATTGGTGGGATCGCCGGAGTAGCTGTGTTCGACGAAGTGCAGGCGCGGATAGCCGGAGCGCGCGAACATCGCCTTCTTCTTGATGGGGTAATCGGCCTCGACCGGCGTGACGCTGCCACTGCCGCGCAGCATCGACTGGAACAGCAGGAGGTCGCCGGCGACATGCTCGTGGATAAGGTCGAGCGCGAGCAGCGGATGGCGCAGATGATAGAGCACGCCCATGAAGATGACGAGGTCGAAGCGCTCGGCGAGCGCGCCGACGTCGTAGACGGAGAGCTTCGCGAACGCGATGTCGAGTTCCGCGACCTCGGCGGCGAAACGCGCTTGCGCGAGGTAGCGCTCGTCGCAATCGATGCCGAGCACGCGCGCCGCGCCGCGTCGCTTCATCTCCATGGAATAGAAGCCGCCGTTGCAGCCGATATCGAGCACGCTCTTGCCCGACAGGTCTTCCGGCAGCGCTTGCGCGAAGCACTGGAACTTCACGTTGGGATAGTCGAACAGGAAGTGCTCCGGCGCGGTGCGAACGCCGCCGACGAGCATGTTGTGGAACCATGGCTTCAGGGCTTCGACCCTGGCCTGGATCTCCTCGCGCGTGTAGCTCAAGCCGTGACCTCGTTCAGCGTCACGACGCGCGCGCCCCAGGGGTCGATCTCGACGCGCGTCAGCGAGGCCGGCGCGATATCGAAACGCGGCAGGTCGTTCAGAGAGAGCCCGAGATAATAGGCGACGGCGGCCTTGATCGGGTCGGCGTGGCTGACGAGCACGCAGGCCTGGTCCGGGGCGGCGAGCCGGCGCGCGTCGATGAAGTCGAGCATGCGCTGCTGCGCGGCGCGCATCGTGTCGCCGGCCGGGGTGCGAGAGGTCGCCCGCGCGGCGTTCCAGCGCTGCCAGTGCTCGTCCGGCCGCAGCGCCTCGAAGCTCATGCCGGCCCATGCGCCGAAATCGATTTCCTCAAGCGCCGTCTCGACCTGGACGTCCAGGCCCGCTCGCGCGGCGATCGGCGCCGCCGTCTCCCGGGCGCGCTCGATCGGGCTCGAGAACACATGCTCGACCCGTTCGCGCGCGAGCCGCTCGGCGACGCGCTCGGCCTGCCGCAGCCCCTGCTC
Source organism: Beijerinckiaceae bacterium (assembly GCA_965198495.1). Lineage (GTDB taxonomy): Bacteria > Pseudomonadota > Alphaproteobacteria > Rhizobiales > Beijerinckiaceae > RH-AL1. The sequence goes on from CBDAPL010000001.1 coordinate 725,979, forward strand.
GGACAGATGCACGCCCGGGCGCCGTCCGTCGAGATAGCGTCCGAGTCGATCATGCGCGCCGTGCCGAACCAGGAAGACGACCGTCACGGCACCGTCCGCTCGGGCGCTTTCTTGGCCGCGCGGGCAACCGTCCCGGGCTCGCCGGCGATGAAGCGTTCCGTGAGCACGCGCGCCTCGTCGTCGGAGACCTGGCGGGGCGGCGACTTCATGAAGTAGCTCGACGGCTCGATCAACGCGCCGGCGAGGCCGCGGTCCAGCGCCAGCTTCACGCAGCGGATGGCGTCGATGACCACGCCGGCGGAATTGGGCGAGTCCCAAACCTCGAGCTTCAGTTCGGCCGACAGCGGCGTGTCACCGAAGCCGGTGCCCTCGAGCCTGATGTAGGCCATCTTGCGGTCGCTCAGCCATTCGACGTAGTCGCTCGGGCCGACATGCACGTCGGCGCTCTTCAGCGGCACGGCCATCTGGCTCATCACCGATCGCGTCTTCGAGATCTTCTTGGAGGCCAGGCGGTCGCGCTCCAGCATGTTCTTGAAATCGGCGTTGCCGCCGAAGTTGAGCTGGTACGTGCGATCGAGCCTGACGCCGCGGTCCTCGAACAACCTGGCCAGCAGACGATGCACGATGGTCGCGCCGACCTGGCTCTTGATGTCATCGCCGATCACCGGAACGCCGGCCGCCTCGAAACGGTCGGCCCAGGCCGGGTCGGAGGCGAGGAACACCGGCATGCAATTGACGAAGCCGCAGCCGGCCTCCATGACCGCCCGCGCGTAAAACTCAGCCGCTTGCTGCGAGCCCACCGGCAGGAACGATACGACGACATCGGCACGCACGCGGCGCAACTCGGCCGCCACATCCGCCACGGGTGCGTCGGCCTCGGTGATCGCGTCGCGCATGTACTGACCTATTCCGTCGAGCGTCGGTCCCCGCGCGACGCGCACGCCGGTCGGCGCGACCTCGGCGAATCGCACCGTGTTGTTGGGCGCGGCGGCGATCGCCTCGGCGATATCCAGGCCGACCTTGGCCGCGCTGACGTCGAAGGCGGCGACGATCTCCATGGCGCCGATCGCGTAGCCGCCGAGTACGGCGTGCATCAGGCCCGGGACCGGCTCGCCCGGATCGGCCTCGGCGTAGAAGGTCAGGCCCTGCACCAGAGAGGACGCACAATTGCCGACGCCGATGATCGCTACACGTATCTTTTGATGGGGAGGCGGCTTGTTCATCACTTCTTCTTGCGGGTGCGCGGCCACCCTAGGCCGTAAAAGCTTCGTGAGACAAGCTTCTACTTAGCTTCGGGCGCCACGCGGCTGCGATCTTCGCGATCGGCTGGCCGCCTGACGGGATCCGACGTGATGAAAACCTCGTCGATGCGGGTTCGCCCCAGCCGTTTATCAAGCCTTAAAGACTTCCTGCTGACCTTACGGAATAAGCTTAGGGATCATCAGCCATGTGGAACATGCCTATCGCCAACATCATGTGCTTCCACTGTGTCGCGCCCGTCGGCAGTTTCACCATAGGCGATGCCGAGCACGTGAGTTGCGTGACTTGCGGCCGCCATTCGACCGTCGAAAAAGCCGTCGACGATTGTTTCATCTTCGTCGTGGCGAACGCCTCGTCCGGCCTGCAGCAGCAAGGCATGCGAGCGGTCGTCGACTATATGCCCCGACAGGCCGACGAGCGACAGAACCATGTCGTCAAGGACAACGCGATCAGCTTCTTGCGCGTCCGGCAGCGCGCCGCCGCCTGAGAGGCCGGCTCATTTCCTTCCCACTTCGCCTCGATGGCATCGTAGAGATCGTTGCCTCGAGGATGAAGGCATGCGGCTGGATCGGGGTCTTTTCGATGTGCGTGCCTTTCACCTTGCCGACGTCGAGCACCGCCGTGCCATGCTCGTTCCAGGTGATCGGCCCGACCTTGGCGGATTGAGCACAATCGATGGTGTTGGGCGGCGTGCTGGCGGCGACGGCCTTGGGCGACGGGGGTTTGGGCGACGGCGGTTTGGGCTAGGGCGGCGAGCAGCAGCATGGCGAAAGGCGGCGATCGCATGGAGACCTCACGACGTTGGCGTACGCGGGTCGATGTCCGACGCGTGCTGTGGGCCGTGCGGTTCTGAGAAGCACCCGCTCCGCAGCCGCCCAAAAGGGAACGGGCCAACGCCGCCATCGTCTATACGCTCGCGGGCGTACATCTAAAAAGCTTGGAACCGCTTGCCTTTAGAGAAAATTCTCAACACTGAACGCAGCCGCCAACATGGCAGGTTCGTTGAAGAGGAGCACGATACATGATGGTCGGAAGCACAAGAGCCGCGCTACTAGTGGCGACATTCGCGTTTGGCGTCACGCCGACGTTCGCGCAGACCTCGCCTCCGACCGATGGCACATCGACACCGGCCAATCCCGCTGGAGCGTCCGGTTCCAAATCGAAATCGGACTCCATGATGAAGTCAGGCTCCATGTCGAAGTCAGGATCAATGTCGAAGTCGGGCTCCATGATGAAAAGCGGCTCGATGATGAAGTCGGGCGCGGCGCCGGCGACCGGCACCGGGAGCAGCGGCAGCAAAGGGACCGCTACAGGTGGGCCGGCCGGCGGCAATCCGAGCCGCAACTGAGACCGTCGCGCGTCTGACGATGGCGAGGATCACCGGATGCTCGCTGTTTCCAGATTTCAGATCGGCGTTAGGAGCGTCTTGTCCTCCGCTGGTTTGGTCACGGGATGCGCCGGGGCCGGTGCCTTGCCGGTGACGACGCAGGGCGCTTTGCAGCCGTGACGCTCCGACGCGTGCGGCTGGGCATCGGCGTGCCGAACCCGTGGTTTCGGCCGCGGCATGACGGGCTTGGGATCCGCGCCGGAGAGCGGACCTTCAGGCATGGCGTAGCCGGTAGGCCCCGCATCGGCGCTCGCCGGCGGCACCTCCGCTCTGCCGGACGGCATCTCGGCCCTACCTTGCAATTCGGGCGGCGCGGGCGCGATGGGCCGTACGGACACCGCGACGCGGATGCGTTTTACAGCGCCTTCGGGATAGATCGCTTCGACCGTCACGAAATCGAGCCCAAGGAAATTGCCGGCCGATTGGTAGGAGACGCGGGTCGCCGGGAGTTTGAGCGTGTTGCACCGCGAGCGGGAATTAAGCGTGTTGAAGCTTGGGTAAGCCTTGGTCTGGCTGACCTCGATGTAGCCGCCGCGCGGCTGCTCGACCACGTTGACGGTGACAGGTCCGAGCGCGTGGCAAGTGGGATCGATCGAGGACAATGTCATCAGCGACACCGATCGGCCCGCGGCGACGACGACTTCCGCCTGCGCCGCGCCGATGTCGACCGAGAGCGCGACGATCAAGACGCTAGCAAAGCGCGCGAGGCGCGAAGCACATGCCATCGAAAAACCTCGTTGAAACGCGAGCGATGCTTCGTTGAAGCGGAGAATGACGCCAGCGTAAAGACGGGCGCTCGGCGATCTCACGTGTTCGTGTGCTTGCACAATCGACTATTCGATTCCTGTTGTGGCCGCGCCACGATCAGAGAGCTTGATCTCGGCCGCCGCCGCAAGGTAATTGTACCTTGACAATGGGCTCCCGGCTTTTCGTCCATGCCGCTTGCCGCTCGAAAGACACACCGAGACCATGACCATCGAACGCTACAACGCTCGCGAGGCCGAGCCGCATTGGCAGCGGATCTGGGACGAGCGCGGCATCTTCCGCGTCGGCAATCAACCCAGCGACAAGCCGAAATACTACGTGCTCGAGATGTTTCCCTATCCGTCCGGGCGCATTCACATGGGCCACGTGCGCAATTACGCGATGGGCGACGTGGTGGCCCGGGTCAAGCGCGCACAGGGCTACGACGTGCTGCACCCGATGGGCTGGGACGCGTTCGGGATGCCGGCGGAGAACGCGGCGCGCGACAACGACAGCCATCCCGGCGTTTGGACCTACGCCAACATCGCGACGATGCGCCGGCAGCTGAAGAGCATGGGGCTCTCGCTCGACTGGTCGCGCGAGATCGCCACCTGCGACCCGGCCTACTACAGGCACCAGCAGCGGCTGTTCCTCGACTTTCTCGAGGCGGGGCTCGTCGACCGCAAGCAGGCCAAGGTGAACTGGGATCCCGTCGACATGACCGTGCTCGCCAACGAGCAGGTGATCGACGGCCGCGGGTGGCGCTCGGGCGCGCCGGTCGAGCAGCGTGAGCTGACCCAATGGTTCCTGCGCATCGGCCTCTTCGCCGAAGACCTCCTGGCTGGCCTCGATGGACTGGAGCGCTGGCCCGAGAAGGTCAAGACGATGCAGCGCAACTGGATCGGCCGCTCGGAAGGGCTTCTGGTGCGCTTCGCGCTCGTTTCTGATGCGAAGGACGCTTCTGACGCTGAAGTGCGAGATGCCGTCGATTCGGAGATCGAGGTCTACACGACCCGGCCGGATACGCTGTTTGGCGCGAAGTTCCTGGCGATCGCGGCGGACCATCCGTTGGCGGCGCGCGTCGCGGCGCGTGACCCCAAGCTCGCCGCCTTCATCGCCGACTGCCGTACCATGGGCACATCCGTCGCGGCGATCGAGACGGCGGAGAAGCGCGGCTACGACATCGGCCTGCGGGTTGCGCACCCCTTCGACACGGACTGGCTTCTGCCGGTCTACGTCGGCAACTTCGTGCTGATGGACTACGGCACCGGCGCCATTTTCGGCTGCCCGGCGCACGACCAGCGCGACCTCGACTTCGCCCGCAAGTACGGGCTCGGCGCGACGCCCGTCGTCTGCCCGCCCGGCATGGACTCCGTGACCTTCGCTGTCGGCGCCACAGCCTTCGACGGCGAGGGGCGGATGATCAATTCACGCTTTCTCGACGGCTTGACCATCGCCGACGCCAAGGCCGAGGTCGCCAGGCGGCTAGAGGCGGAGACGCTGGCCGGCGCGCCCGTCGCGCGGCGCCAGGTCAACTATCGCCTGCGCGACTGGGGCATCTCGCGCCAGCGCTATTGGGGCTGCCCGATCCCGATCATCCATTGCGCGGCCTGCGGCGTGGTGCCGGTGCCGGTCGCCGACCTCCCGGTCGTGCTGCCGGAGGATGTCAGCTTCGATCAGCCGGGCAACCCGCTCGACAGGCACCCGACCTGGCGCGACGTGGCCTGCCCGCGATGCGGCGGGAACGCCCGGCGCGAGACGGACACGATGGACACGTTCGTCGACAGCTCCTGGTACTTCCTGCGCTTCACCGATCCCTGGACGACGGAGCCGACGAGCCCGGATGCCGTCGCCCGCTTCATGCCCGTCGACCAGTATATCGGCGGCATCGAGCACGCGATCCTGCACCTGCTCTACGCCCGCTTCTTCACCCGGGCGATGGCGGCGACCGGTCATGCCGGACGAGATCATGAAGGGAGCGGCAACAGCGTGGTGAGCGAGCCGTTCGCCGGGCTGTTCACGCAGGGCATGGTCAACCACGAGACCTACAAGGACGGCGCCGGCGCCTGGGTCGCGCCGGCCGACGTGCGCTTCGAAGGCGCGGCCGAGGCGCGGATCGCGTTCAAGATCGCCGACGGCACGCCGGTGACGATCGGCGCCATCGAGAAGATGTCCAAGTCGAAGAAGAACGTCATCGACCCCGACGAGATCATCGACAGCTACGGCGCCGATACCGCGCGCTGGTTCATGCTGTCCGACTCGCCGCCAGAGCGCGACGTGATCTGGACCGAGGAGGGCGTGCATGCCCGCGCCCAGTTCGTGCAGCGTTTGTGGCGGCTGGTGCACGAGGTGGCGGCGGTCGCCGCGCCGGTCGGCACGCAGGCACCTGTGGAGGTCGGATCGGCGGCGGCGGCGGTGCGCAAAGCGACCCACGAGGCGCTGCTGACGATCGGCGACGACATCGAGCAGCTGCATTTCAACAGCGCCATCGCGCGGATCTACACACTCGTCAAATCGCTTTCCGCCGCCATCGGCGCCATCGAGACGCCGGACATCGGCGCCGATCTGCGCTTCGCCTTGCGCGAAGCGGCGGACATCCTGGTGCAGATCTTCGCGCCGATGATGCCGCACCTCGCCGAGAGTTGCTGGAATGTCATCGGTCACGAGGAATTGGTCGCGCTGGCGCCTTGGCCGGTCGGCGACCCGAGCCTCGTTAAGGAAGATATGATAGTGCTGCCCGTCCAGGTGAACGGCAAGAAGAGGGCCGACGTGACGGTCGCACGCGAGGCGGGCAAGGACGAGATCGAGGCGGCCACGCTGGCGCTCGAGGCGGTGCGGCGCGCCCTTGACGGCAAGCCGGTGAAGAAATTCATCGTCGTCCCGCAGAGGATCGTGAATGTCGTGGTCTAGCGTCATGCGCCTGGCGCCGCTCGGCGCGGCGCTCATGCTCGGTGGATGTCTGCAGCCGATGTACGGCCAGTTCGCGGAGGGCGGCCCGGGCCTCCAGCACGAGCTGCAGGCGATCGCGATCGAGCCGATCCCCGATCGTATCGGCCACTACCTCGGCGACGACCTGATCTTCGACCTCAACGGGACGGGCTCGGACGTCGTACCGAAATACCGGCTCTTCGTTACGCTGAACGAGAGTGTGCAGACGCCGCTTATCGATACGGTCAGCGGTCGCGCGAGTTCGGGCACGCTGGTCATCAACGCGAACTACCGCCTGACCGACGCGTCGACCGGACTGCCGATCACCAAGGGTACCGCCTACGTCTTCAAGAGCTACGATCGCACGAGCGAGCGGTTCGCCAACATACGCGCCGCGCGCGACGCCGAAATCCATGATGCCAAGCAGTTGTCCGACCAACTTCGTATACGGCTCGCCGCTGTTCTCTCGCAGCCTCGAGCGATACCCTAGCGATAGAAATCGTATCCCTCGGCGTTGCGATCTCCGGTTGTCGGCGCCGGCCGGCGGCGCATATGGTTCCTCATGGTCGCCGTGAGATCCTCCGAGGCGGATCGCTTCATCAACCACCCGCCGCCCGGCGTCTTCCTCTACCTCGTGTTCGGCACCGATGCCGGGCTCGTGGCGGAGCGCATGCGCACGATCCTCGTTCGCGCGGTCGACGATCCCAAGGACGCGTTCCAGCTCGTGCGGTTCGCCGGCGACGACGTCGCCTCGGACCCGCTCAGTCTCGCCGACGAGGCGAACGCGGTTCCGATGTTCGGAGGGCGCAAGGCGATCGGCGTCGAGACGACAGGCAAGTCGCTGATCCCGGCGCTCGAGCCCCTGTTCCGCGCGCCGCCGCGCGATTGCGTGATCGCGGTCGAGGGCGGCGCGCTGAAGCGCGATCACCTCCTGCGCAAGCTTTGCGAGAAAGAGAAAGCGGCGGCCGCGATCGAATGTTTTCCCGACGGTCCGCGCGATGTCTCGCAATTGATCGAGAGCGAACTCGCCAGCTCCGACCTCACCATCGATCCCGATGCCAAGGAGTTGCTGATGTCGCTGCTCGGCCAGGACCGTCTCACGACTCGATCCGAGCTCGAGAAGCTCGCGACCTACGCCTACGGCGAGGGCCGCGTCCGGGTCGACCACGTCGAGGCGATCGTGGCGGATGCCTCCGCCCTGGTCATGGACCACGCGATCGATGGCGCTTTCAAAGGTGCGCTGCCGGCGATCGAGACGACGACGGAACGGCTCTTCGCCGAGAACGGCGACGTCAACCAGCTGCTTGGCGCGGCGCTGCGCCATGCCACAGCGCTGCATCGCGCCCGCATCGCCATGGATGCGGGCGCAAGCGGCGATGGCGGCTTCTACGGTCCGCGCCGCGCCTTAGCCGAACAGCAGTTGCACCTTTGGGATTCCGTGCGTCTCGCAAGTATCGTGAACATGCTCGGCGACGCGGTCGGCCGTGCCCGCCGTGAGCCACGTCTGGCCCAAGCCATAGCGGTGCGCGCCTTATGGGCGATCGCGCTCGCGTCACGCGGCCGCGCGTGATCCGAACTGGCCCGGCGGCCATACCGAGAAAGCCGCCAGCGAGCTCAGGTCAGCGAAGGCGAAGCTTCCCGCGCGACCGCCTCTGCGGGCCCATCGGAGGGCCTGCCCATGAACTGCGCCCGTGCCAGGACCGCGAATCGATCATCCTGCTCGACCAACTCCTCGAACGTGCCCGCCTCGACGATCTTGCCCGCGTCCATGACCAGGATGCGGGACGCGTTGCGCACCGTGGCGAGCCGATGCGCGATGATGAAGGTCGTCCGACCGGCGGTCGCGCTGGCGAGCGCCTTCTGGAGCTTCTGCTCGGTCGTGGCATCGAGCGCCGCGGTCGCCTCGTCGAAGATCATGATCGGCGGATCCTTCAGCAGCGCGCGGGCGATCGCCACACGCTGGCGCTCGCCGCCGGAGAGTGAACGGCCCCGTTCGCCCACCTCTGTCTTCAGACCGCGCGGCTGCCGGGCGATGAAATCGTCGGCCTGCGCGAGCTGCAACGCCCTCGCGATCTCCGCCGGCGTCGCGTCGGGCTTGCCGACCCGGAGGTTCTCCTCGATCGAGCGGGCGAACAGCATCGGCTCCTGGAACACGACGCCTATATTGCGGCGCAGGGCTTCGAGCGGCATGTCGCGTATGTCGATGCCATCGATGGTGACGCGACCATCGAGCGGGTCGAACGCGCGGTGCAGGAGGGCCAGCGTCGTCGATTTGCCGGAGCCGGTCGCGCCGACGAGCGCGATCGTCTCGCCGGGCTCGACCACGAAGTCGAGACCGTCCACGGCGGATCTGCCAGCAGCCCCTTCCCCGCGCGGATACGCGAAGCGCACATTCTCGAAGACCACGCGCCCGCGAAGCTTGCCCGGATCGATAACGCCCGGCTGGTCGGCGACCTGCGGCCGCGTATCGACCACCTCGAAGAACATGCCGAGCTTGGCGGCCTGCAGGAACAGCCCGTTGTAGAAGTTCACCAGCTGCTCGAGGCGACCGATCAGCATGGTCGCGAAGCTCATGAACATGACGATGCCACCGATCGACCCGATCCCGTGCAGGTACAGGATCGTCCCGAGAACGAAGACGAGCAGCAGCGTGATCGTCGAGGCGGCGCGGCCGAAGACGACGGCCAGCGCCCACCACGACAGCACCGGCATCTGCGCCGCGAGCAGGGTCCGACTGAGGCCGCGCATGGCCGCCGTCTCGCTGCCGACGCGGGTGAAGCTCTGGACGACCTGAATGTTGCCGAGGACGTCGGACGCCCGCTCGGACAGGTTCGAATTATAAAGCTCGACCTGATGCTGCAGCGTATCGGTCCGGCGCTTGACCAAGATGGCGATGGAGCCCGACAGGAACACGAGGCCGATCAGCAGCGATCCAAGGCGCCAGTTCAGCCAGATCGAAATCGGCAGGACGACCAGGAGCGACAGGAGCGCCGGCAGGTTCTCGCGGAAGAGGCTGAGATAGACGGCGAACATGCCGGTCGAGCTCTCGATCATGATCTTCAGCGAACGGCCGGAATGGGTGCCGGCATGAAAGCTGAGCGGCAATTCCAGCGCGTGCTCGAAAAACATCGCCATGGTGGCGAGGCGCCGCCGGTGGGCGAGACGGTCGGCGGAAAGCGAGACGATCACGGCCGCGCCGATCGAGGCCATGGCGAAGCCGACCCACGCCAGGATCGTCGGCAGCAGGTCGATCATGGTCGGGAGGTGCCCCGATTTCGCCCCGCCGGTCAGCCTGTTGATGAGGCGCCCGAGCAGGACGGGTTCGGCGAACTGCGTGCCGACCAGCGCGATCGCGGAGACGAGCAGGATCGCGACCGAGGGCTTCTCTGATCGCAGAAGGGCGAGGACGCGCCAGTACAGGCGATAAAAGGACATTGGGGTGCGAGGCTTTCGAATTCGGGTGTAGAGCGAAGCGATAGGCGTGGCGCAAGGCTGCGGGCCAGCGCGCGGCGTCGCTTCGAGATCGACATGGTGGAAACGGCAGGACGGAGAGATCCCGAGCCCGAGGTTCTGGACAACGAGGATGGCGATAGCTTGGCGTTTCGCGCCGACGAACCGCATGTCGGTCGACGTCTCGACGCCGCCGTGACCGACGCGGCGAAACAGGCCGGTCTCGTCCTTTCGCGCACCCGCGTGAAGGGTCTGATCGAGACCGGCTGTCTCTCGATCGACGGCGCGCCGATCCTGAACGCCAACCACAAGCTGAAACACGGCCAGGCTGTCGTACTGAACGTTCCTGCCGCCGAGGACGCGGAGCCGCGGGGCGAGCCCCTGCCGCTCCACGTGGTCTATGAGGATGCGTTCCTCATCGTTATCGACAAGCCGTCCGGCCTCGTCGTGCATCCCGCGCCCGGCCATGCCACGGGAACGCTCGTCAACGCGCTGATCGCCCATTGCGGCGATAGCCTATCGGGTATCGGCGGCGTCAAGCGTCCCGGCATCGTGCATCGTCTCGATAAGGACACGTCGGGGCTGCTGGTCGTCGCCAAGACCGATGCCGCCCATCGCGGCTTGGCGGCGCTGTTCGCGGATCACGGGCGAACGCTGCCGCTTACACGAACCTATCGCGCGTTCGTCTGGGGCAAGCCGGACAGGCCGTTTGGCACCGTTGAGGCGCCGGTCGGCCGTCACGCGACCGACCGCCTGCGCATGGCTGTCGTGCCTGAAGCGCGCGGCCGGGTCGCGATCACCCATTGGCGGCTGCAAAACAGCTTCGGCGCTGATGCCGCCGCCAGCCTCGTGACGTGCAATCTCGAGACGGGGCGGACCCACCAGATCCGCGTGCACATGGCGCATGCCGGTCACCCCGTCATGGGCGACCCGCTCTACGCCAAAGGCTTTCAGAGCAAAGCCAGCCGTCTCGCCCCGGAGGCAAGACAAGCGCTCGCGGCCCTCGGCCGCCAGGCGCTGCATGCGGCGATCCTCGGGTTTGAGCATCCGGTCACCGGCGAGTTCCTCGAGTTCGAAAGCGACCTGCCTGCCGATATGGTCGCTTTGGAATCCGCGCTCTGCCGATCTTGAGCTTCGGTCGTCATGCTGACGTTCAGCATAGCGGCCGCGACAACCACGTCTGCAACCAGAATGACGAGTAGCCGCTTATGATCTCGCGGGTGCTCGACGCGTTGGCGATATCAAGGATTCTTTCCAAGAATTAATGACGCGCTTGAATATCGCGCCGTTAAAGTCGGCAGAAGGTATCTTACATCAACCGGCTGCGCCGCCGGCGAACGACGAGGTGGCGCATCTAGCCTGCCGCTTGGGGGCTTTGAGGAGAACGACTATGGCTGCTGCCCTACCGATGATCTCTGGCGAGAGTGGCCTCTCGCGCTATCTGAACGAGATCCGCAAGTTCCCGATGCTTCAGCCGGAGCAGGAATACATGCTTGCCAAGCGCTGGCGCGAGCATGAGGATCCCGATGCCGCCCATCAACTCGTCACATCGCACCTGCGCCTGGTGGCCAAGATCGCGATGGGCTACCGCGGCTACGGTCTGCCGATCGGCGAGGTGATCTCGGAGGGCAACGTCGGGCTGATGCAGGCGGTGAAGCGTTTCGAGCCCGACAAGGGCTTTCGCTTAGCCACTTACGCCATGTGGTGGATCCGCGCGTCGATCCAGGAGTACATCCTGCGCTCGTGGTCGCTCGTGAAGATGGGAACGACGGCGAGTCAGAAGAAGCTGTTCTTCAATCTTCGCAAGGCCAAGAGCCAGATCTCCGCTCTCGAAGAGGGTGATCTGCGTCCCGATCAGGTCGAAATCATCTCGACCCGCCTGGGTGTCTCCAAGCAGGACGTCATCGACATGAACCGGCGCATGTCGGGCGACGCGTCGCTCAACGCGCCCCTGCGCGAGGAGGGCGAAGGCGAGTGGCAGGATTGGCTCGTCGATCAGGGCTCGAGCCAGGAGAACGTCTTGGCGGAGCGGCAGGAGACCGACAATCGTCTGGGTGCCCTGCGGGGCGCTCTGACGGTGCTCAACGATCGTGAGCGACGAATCTTCGAGGCGCGACGTTTGTCGGATGATCCCATCACCCTCGAGGATCTGTCGGACGAGTTCGATATATCGCGCGAGCGCGTCCGGCAGATCGAGGTTCGCGCGTTCGAGAAGGTACAAGCCGCGGTCAAGACGGGCATGGCGCGCATCGAAGCGCCGGCGCCTAAGAGCCGCGTGGAGCAATTGACGGCGCACTAGAGTTGGCGACGCGGCAGCTTCGATAGGGCAGGGCGGCGCTGGGCCGCCCTTTTCACGTCTGCTGCGTACGCGACGAACGTGGCCGCCGCTCTCATGAGCAGCTGAACTTCCGTGTGAGGATTGGAGATGGAAACCACACGATTGGGCCGCACGGGCCTGGAGGTGTCGCGGCTCTGTCTCGGTTGCATGAGCTACGGCGTTTCCGACCGGGGATCGCACGCCTGGACGCTCGATGAGGAGACCAGCCGCCCCTTCATCGCGAAGGCTTTGGAACTCGGCATCAACTTCTTCGACACCGCCAACGTCTACTCCGCCGGCACCAGCGAGGAGATCGTGGGTCGTGCCTTGAAGGATTTCGCGAGGCGCGACGAGGTCGTGCTGGCGACGAAAGTCCATGGCCGCATGCGGCCGGGGCCGAATGGCGGTGGCCTGTCGCGAAAAGCCATCATGAGCGAGATCGATCATTCCCTGCGCAGGCTCGGCACGGATTACGTCGACCTCTACCAGATCCATCGCTGGGACTACGACACGCCGATCGAAGAGACGCTTGAAGCGCTCCACGATATCGTGCGCGCGGGCAAGGCGCGCTACATTGGTGCGTCCTCGATGTACGCTTGGCAGTTCGCCAAGGCGTTATACCTTGCCGATCGTCATGGCTGGACGCGCTTCTCGAGCATGCAGAATTACGTCAACCTCCTCTATCGTGAGGAGGAGCGCGAGATGCTGCCTTTGTGCGAGGCGGAGGGGATTGCCGTCCTCCCGTGGAGCCCGATGGCGCGCGGGCGTCTCACGCGGGACTGGTCGGAGGAAACGGCGCGGCTTACCTCCGATGAGTTCGGCAAGACGCTCTACGCCAAGACGCAAGACGCCGACAAGACGATCGTGGCCAAGGTCGGCGAGATCGCCAAGGCGCGCGGCGTTCCTCGGGCGCAGGTGGCGTTGGCCTGGGTTCTGGGAACGCCCAATGTCACCGCGCCGATCATTGGCGCCACCAAGCCCCACCACCTCGACGATGCGGTCGCGGCCCTGTCGCTGAAGCTGACGAAAGAGGAGACGACGAGCCTCGAGTCGCTGTACGTGCCGCACGAGACCACCGGCTTTTCCTGATCGCGAGGGACTTATGACGGAAGCTTCCCGGCGCGCGCTGATCATCGGCGCCTCGCGTGGCCTCGGTCTCGGACTGGCGCGGGGCTATCTCGACGCCGGTTGGCAGGTCGTTGCCACGGCTCGAGAGAATGACGCCGACCTTCTCGCTCTCGCGCGGGCAGCCCTTGGGCGGCTCTCGGTCGAGCGCTTGGATGTGACGGACGCGGCAGGCATCTCGGCCTTGCGCGAGCGGATCGGCGCGAGCACGCTCGATTTGCTGTTCGTATCGGCCGGGGTGATCAACGAGGCGGATAAGCCGGCCGGCATCGAGGCTGCGGACGCGTTCGCGCGCGTGATGACGACCAACGCTCATGCGCCGATGGCTATAATCGAGACGTTCGGCGACAAGATCGCCGCCGGGGGCGCGATCGTCGCGATGACCTCGGTGCTGGGCAGCGTCGCCGCGAACACAGGTGGCGGCTACGATGTCTATCGCGCCAGCAAGGCGGCCCTCAACACGATGCTGCGGAGTTACGCGTGTCGCCACGCCGAGCGTTGCGTCGTCGCCATGCATCCCGGGTGGGTGCGCACCGACATGGGCGGCGCGCGGGCCTCTTTGAGCATCGAGGAGAGTGTCGCCGGAATGATCGGTGTCATCGACGGGAAGCTCGGCCAGCCCGGATGCGTCTTCGTCGATTATCGTGGCCAGACCATTCCCTGGTAGGCGGACTTTCGACGAGCAGCGAAGTGGATTAGCGTCAGCGCGGACCGCACCCCGGAGCCTTGCATGAAGGTCTTGAAGCAGATTGCCTTTCCGCTTTTGCTGGTCGCGGCGTCCTGCGACGTGGCGGGGGCGCAGAGCCTCAAATATCCGCCGAGTTCGCACGATCCAGGGTGCGGCGGCATTTTCTGCAACCCGATCGATCCGCAGGTGCCGCAAGCGCCGGCGCCTGCCTGCCAGGGTCTGCTCTGCGCTCTCAATCCCAGCGCCTTCCAGCCGCCGCTCACGGCGGCCCAGGCACAGGAGGCGCAAAGAGCGCAGGCGGAGGCCGCCGTCCCCGGCCCCGCCGGCAAGTCCGCCGAGCAAGAAGGTTCGCAAAATGGCCGCGCGCAAGAAGATACAGGCCGCGAAGGCCGCGCCGCGGACGCCCGACCCGGCCGCGGTCTCGCAGTAACGGGCGCGGTCCTCGCCGGGATAGAGGTTGTGCGTTCCCATGCCGCTGGGTATAAGGCGGCCCTCGGCTGCATCGCTTCAGTCGACCAGTCGGAGTGTAGCGCAGTCTGGTAGCGCACCTCGTTCGGGACGAGGGGGTCGGAGGTTCGAATCCTCTCACTCCGACCATTACTCATCCAGTAGGCTTTGTTCGAGCAGCTCGAAATCGCCTTTGCGGCAGAAGCCCGGGTGGCGGCCAACGCCCACGCCGAACATCAGCCTTTGTCCACACATCAGCCTTTGTCCACATCGTAGCGGCGGCCGCGTCGCCTCGCGTTCCCCTCGGCCCAATCCAGCTCCTCCTCGAGGGTCCTGAAGGCGTCGTAGCCGATCTCTCGGCTCTGGCGCAGGGCGAGGAGCCGTTCGCGCTCGGCCGCAATGGCGCGCATCCGCAACTTTCTCAGCACCTTCGGGCGCAGCGCCTCCTCTTCTCCCTGCAGCACGACGTTGTACTGCCGGCTGACGATCGCCGCCTCGGGCTCGTTATGCCCGTCCAGAGTGTCGAGCGCCGCCCGCGTGGCCTCCCGCCGCGCGAAGTCGCGCTCGCGGTTGGCGCGGCCGTCGTCGGTGAGGTCGAGCCAGCGCAGCAGCGGCCCGAGTGTCAGGCCCTGGATGACGAGGGTGCCGAGAACAACGGAGAAGGCGGCGACGATCACCAGGCTGCGATGGGGAAAGCGGGCGAGATCGCCCTCGAAGGGCAGCGCCAGGGCGGTGGCCAGCGTGAGCAGCCCTCGCATGCCGCTCCAGCCGACCACGAGGGCGCTCTTGTAGGATCGGCCGACCGGCGTGCGGCGCTCCGGGGGCAGCAGCATCCGGTCGACCAGCCGGGCGAGGGCGTTGTAGAGAAACGTCCAGGCGAGGCGCGCGACGACGACGGTGCCGAGTATGGCGAGGCTGAAACCGAGATAGGGACGGATGCCGCCGTCGAGCGTGTGGCCGATCTCTTGAAGCTGCAGGCCGATCAGGAGGAAAGCCAGGGCGTTGAGCATGTAGACCGCGACCTCCCACACGGCCAAAGAGCCGCGTCGGTTCTCCGCATTCTGTGTTGCGGGAAGGCGGCGCGCCAGCACGGCCGCGTAGGTCACGGTGGTCAGCACGGTGGACACGCCGAGCCGCTCGGCGATGATCCATACGGCGAAGGTGCCGACGAACTGCGTGACGACGAGGATCGCGAGGTCATCGATACGATGTGTGAGCCACAAATAGGCGCGCGCGAGTCCCCAACCCAGGATGACGCTGCCAACCGAGCTTGCCAGCAGCAGCGGCAGCGTCCGGCTCGCGCTGAGGGCCGAGCCGAGCATCACGCCGACGGCCAGCCGGTAGACGAGGAGCGCGCTGGCATCGTTGAGCAGCCCCTCGCCTTCGAGGATCACCATGAGGCGGCGCGGCGGCGACAGGCGCCCCAGCACGGCGGCGGCGGAGACGGGATCGGGCGGCGCGACGATGGCGCCGAGCGCGACCGCCGCCGACCAGGGCAGGTCGGGCACGAGCCGGCGCGCGACGATCGCGACGGCGCCGACGGTCAGCGCCACGGCGACGAGCACGAGGCTGGAGATCTGGATCCAGTTCTCGCGCAGGTCGCGGGGCGAGGCGTCGAACGCCGCGTCGACGATGGCCGGCGCCACGAACAGCGTCAGCGCCAGCTCGGGATCGAGCCGGAGGCTGGGCACGTGGACGGGAGAGAGCGCCAGCGCCGCTCCGGCGAGCGCAAGCAGCGCCGGATAGGGCGCGCCCACCTTGTTGGCGAAGGCTGTAAGGACCGCCCCGCCGATCAGCAGGCTGATGAGAAGTTCGAAGAGGAGCATGGGACGTCGCGCTGCCGCATAGCTCCTACACCGGATCCGTTGATCGTGCATCCACCGGAAGCGTCATAGGCCCGCGTCTGTGGTCTTCGTGTTCAAGCAGCGAAGGTCGAATCCGTGAAGCTTAAGGGAGCACCAGCACCGGCACCACGTCGGAAAATAACTCCTCCGCCGCCTTATGAGCCGCTTCGCCCCGCGTTGTCGCCGGCGTTCCAGGTCGGCTCGCGCATGGTCGCCGGTCAAATCGCTCCTTGCGCATGGTCGTCTTCGATAGTCGCCATTGGCACTTTCGACGCAGCGGGTTCGACCACCAGCGGCCGGGGCGAGTTATAGGAGGACATGCCGGTCCTAGCGGAAGTCTGCCATCGGGCCCGCTAACATCATCGGTCGAAGGGATGTCCGTGCTCTCGTCACGTCGCGCCGCCAACCCATCAAGCCTCAGCAGGCGGATCGTCGGGCTTTACGCGTTCCTGGTTGCTGCCAATATCATCGTCTGGGCGGCGGCCTTCCTGACGTTCCGAGCCCATCCCGTGCTCCTCGGGACCTGCTTGCTCGCCTACACGTTCGGCCTCAGGCACGCCGTCGACGCGGACCATATCGCCGCGATCGACAACGTAACCCGCAAGTTGATGCAGGACGGCGGGCGGCCCATCGCTGTGGGCTTCTACTTCTCGATGGGCCATTCGACCATCGTGGTCCTGGCTTCCGCGGCGCTGGCGGCGACGGCAACGGCGCTAGAGAGCCTCGATCGAGTCAGGGCGATTGGCGGCTTTGTCGGCACGATCGTCTCGGCGACCTTCCTGTTGCTGATCGCGCTCGCCAATATCGTGATCTTGATCCGCGTCTGCCGGACCTTCCGGCGAGTCAAGAACGGCGGTCCCTACGAGGACATCGATCTCCTGCTCGCCGAGCGCGGCGTCTTGAACCGCATCTTCAAGCCGCTGTTCGGCATGATCGACAAAAGCTGGCACATGTATCCGCTCGGCTTTCTCTTCGGCCTAGGCTTCGATACCGCCACTGAAATCGGCGTTCTCGGTATGTCAGCGACGGGCGCGGCGCGGGGCATGTCGACCTGGTGCATCATGATCTTCCCGCTGCTCTTCACGGCGGGCATGACGCTGATCGACACCGCCGACAGCATCTTGATGCTGCGCGCCTACGGCTGGGCGTTGGTCGAGCCGATCCGCAAGCTCTACTATAATATGACGGTCACATTGGTTTCGATCCTGGTCGCTCTCGCGATCGGCGCCACCGAGGCGCTTGGCGTGATCGGCGGCCAGCTCGGTCTGAAGGGCGCCTTTTGGGCCACGATCGGTTCGCTGAACGACGAATCCGGTACGATCGGCTACGTGATCGTCGTCGTCTTCGTGCTGAGCTGGATCGTGTCGGTCGCGATCTACAAGATCAGGGGCTACCATCGCATCGGGGTCACAGGCGCCTGAGACCATCGGCGTCCGCGCATCCGATCGTGCCGCCTCTCCGGCCGTTCTTTAGGAGCGGCGTGCGCCAAGCCTTTGAGCGCCAGGCCTTTGAGCGCCAGGCCTTTGAGCGCCAAGCCTTCGAGCGCCAGCTTGACTGGAAACTTTGCTCGCGGTGGCCGGTTTGCTGTCGCAAATGATGGAGGCAATGATGATTCGTTACGCAATTGCGCTCGGCGCGCTGGCGATTGTGGCGTCGCCGATCGCGGCGGAGGCGCAGGGACTCGTTGGCGGCGCGGAAAACGGTTATCGCGCCGGTGATCGCGCGCTCGGTCCTCTAGGCGGCGTGGTCGGAGGCGCGGTCGGCGCCGGTGTCGGCACCGTCAATGGCGCGCTCGGCATTGGTCCTCGGAGCTACTACTACGGCGGACGCTATCATCGCTGCATCTATCGGTACGGGCGCCGATATTGCCGATACTGACTAACGCGCTCTGACGGGCCGAATACCCCGAAGCGGCGACCAAACGCTCCGCGGTCATGAGGCGTGAAGGCGTGCCGCGGGCCGCCGCCGGGACGGTTAGATCCAGGAGCGGCCCGCGACCGCGACGTTATTCCGCCGCAGCGGCGGCCGTCGTCGATTTGGTGGACAGCAACGTCGCCAGCTTCAGCGCGACGATGCCGAAGACCGCTGCGACGAGGATCGACAGGACGATGCAGACCAGTGGGTTGGTCGGCGCGACGCTCGTCAGATTGGCGGTGGTCAGCAATTCCTTCGGGTTGCCGAGAAGGAAAGCGAACGTCATGGCGTAACCGATGACGGTCGCCGGGATCGCCGGGAAGATCGGGATGTTCGCGACGAGCGCGAGACAGCCGGTGGTGATGCCGACGATGATGCCCGCCCAGACGGGCAAGGTCAGCGTGGCGGCGAGCGGCACGTTCAGGATGATCATCGAACCGATCCAGGCGATGACGACGCCGCAGATCTCGCAAATGACCATGTTCTTGAAGGCCTCATTGGTCCCGCCGAGCGCAACGCCGGTCGCGGTCGCGATGAAGATCGCCCAAATAAGGATGTAGCCGGCGGCCGGGCCCAGACTGAGGTAGGTGAGAATCCCACCTATGACGCACAAAACCAGTGCGAGTGCGTTGACGAAGCTCATTGATGACTCTCCCGACCGCGTCCATTCGAGGTAGATTGCTTCCACGCGAATGAAGCGCGATGAGATTTGCATGCAGTCACGACCCGCATGAGTCTCTTTTACCGGCGCTGAATTTCTAAGCGGTCTAAAGATAAGTCACAACTGCCGCCTTGACGCGTTCGCGCCGGCGTGGATCGGCATAACGCCTCGATGTGCGGCACGACGCATCAGAGGTGTTCAGCGAGCGCGCAATATTCATCCAGAAGATGCTGTAAATTTGTGTTCGGATATTGCCTTGCGCCTCCCGCCCTTCGCGTCGCTGCCCAGTTGATGATGGCTTGTTCTGCCATGTGCTGCACCGAAGACCGACGCTCTGCAGTCAATCCGATCACGTGTCCGCCGTAGCCGATCTCTCGCGCGATGACATCCATGATGCAGACGAACTTCGCATCCAGAGAAACTTCATAGATGTGCGCCACAGCCGTGATCTCTGCTCGATATGTGCCCGCACTGTCGGCTCGCCGACCGCTCGAACCGCCTTGTCAGCATGATTACGGTCGACATAACGAAAAGGCTTCGTGGCAAGCTCGATCGTCACTTGATCTTGGAACTACGAGGGGGACGGGAGGGGGCGCGAATGCAGTACAGCGGCGCGTTAAGCATGCCTTAACCAATGATGATGTTTGTTGCAGCCTCGCGAGCAACGAGGATCGAAACCGATGGACTCTTTCGAACAGCAGGTAAGAGAGCGCGCCTACCACATCTGGATCTCGGCCGGCATGGCCGACGGAAAGGCTGACGAGCATTGGATCTTGGCCGAGCGGGCGCTCTTGCGCGAACAGGCTCCGAAAGCCGCGGCAAAGACCAAGGCCGTTGCGCGCAAGAAAACGTTGGCTAAGCCAAGCGCGTCAGAAGCGACGGTGAAGACCAGCAGCAAGAAGCTGTCGGTAAAGGATGCGACAAGCGCACCCGCTAAGAAGGCGCGCGTGCAACCATCTATTGGAGAACACGTCGCGCATTGACGGGTGGCAAGCCTGGCCAAGCCTCGCCAGTCAATCGCATCGTGGAACGTTCGGCCAAGCTGAGCGGTTGGACGCGTCATAAATCAAGCCGAGCGCTCCACCATGCACCTTCTAAAGTACGCGATCATCTTCTTCGTCATTTCGCTGATCGCCGGCGGTCTCGGCTTTTCCGGCGTATCCGCCGCCGCAGGCGGTATCGCCAGGATCCTGTTCTTTATTTTCCTGGCTATAGCGGTGCTGATCCTGGTGCTCGGCCTTACGGTCTTCCACGCCGCCACCTGACCGCGCGGCTACCCAAGGATCAGAGACGCGCCGCGCCGATGATCCGGCCATCCGTGGCCTGGACGATGACGGCCGTGTCCTGACCTGATCCGCGCGGGGCCGACACGGTTAGCGGCGCTCCCCTGTATTCGCCGATGCTCCGCATCGATCGCACGATATTCGACTCCGTGAGGGTTCGCCCTGAGTTCTCGCCGCGTCCAATCTGCGTCTCGTGGCGTGGATCGAAACCGATGAGCAGGACGCGCCCGCTGCCCTGACCTTGTCCGATCGCGACCGAGATGCCGTTGCCCGACCGGCTGAGGCTGACCGGCGCCGCGTTCTCAGCCTCGCCCCTGGATGCGGAGATCGCCGAGGCGACCTCCCCCCGCTCCGAACCGACCAGGCCGCGCCTTCCGTCGACCACCATCTCCGGTGTGTAGGAGCCGCCGCCGAGCCGACCGGCATAATTCGCCTGTCGGCTTGTCGCGGCCTCCGTTGAGAACGGGTCGCGCCACCCAAGCGAATTCCAGTAGGTGACGTGAAAGGCCAGCGGGAGAATGTCGCGACGGCCGGTCAGACTGGTGAGGTAGGCATCGGCCGGAGGGCAGGATGAACATCCCTCCGACGTGAAGAGTTCGACGACAACCGGCCGGGAAGCGGCGAAGGCGACGCTCGAGGTCAGAGTCAAACCCGATCGCCAGCGGCAGCAGAGACAGGCGCATGAGGAACCCTACTTCGACGGATCGGGAGTTTGAGACGACATAGACACTTCGCCGAGCGCCGCGTCGGGTTACATGGCGAGTCGACAGGCGCGTCCCGAGAAACCGGCGCGGCGCGCGCCGGACACTTTTGCGCGGCGTTCTCAGTTCGTCGCGGCGAGCACCGGGCTCGATTGATAATCCTTCGGGAAAAGCTTCTTCAGGCCCTCGACCTTGGGAATGTCGTTTTGCGCGATGTAGCCGTCATTGGGATGGAGGGTGAGGTAGTTCTGGTGGTAGCCCTCGGCCGGATAGAAGGCCTGCAGGGGCGTAACCTTGGTGACGACGGGTGCGCCGAAGACATGCGACGTCTGCAATTGTGCGACGTAGGCATCCGCGACCTTGGCCTGCTCGGGCGTGGTCGGAAAGATGTTGGAGCGATATTGCGTGCCCTCGTCGGGGCCCTGCGCGTTCAACTGCGTCGGGTCTGTCACGACCGAAAAATAGATCTGCAGCAGCTTGCCGTAGCTGACCTGGCTTGGGTCGTAGGTGATCTTGACGCTTTCGGCATGGCCTGTCTCGCCGGAGCTGACGATCGGATAGGATGCCGTCTTTGCGGAGCCGCCGGTATAGCCCGACACGACGTCCTGAACGCCCTTGACGTGCTGGAAGACGCCCTGCACGCCCCAGAAGCAGCCGCCGGCGAGAACGGCCGTCGCCGTCTTCGCGCCGCTCGTCGGCATCTCCACCGTCGGCGGCGGAACCACCTTCATTTCGTCGGCGGAAGCATGGCGCTGCGGCCAGAAGGCCGCGCCGATGGCGATCAACCCCACGGCGCCGGGAAGGAGCATCTGGCGCGTTGAACCTGTCTTGATGTTCATGGACGTTCCTCAGTTCGCGGAAGGGCTCAGGCGGTTGTGAATTTCATCGCGATGCCGTTCATGCAGTAGCGCAAGCCCGTGGGGCGCGGGCCGTCGTCGAAGACGTGGCCGAGATGGCCGCCGCAATTGGCGCAATGAACCTCGGTGCGCTCGAAACCGAACGAATGGTCCGTCGTCTCTCCGACCGCGTTCGGGAGCGGCTGGTAAAAGCTAGGCCATCCGGTGCCGCTGTCGAACTTCGTCTCCGAGGCGAAAGCCTTCTGTTCGCAACCGGCGCACGAAAAGACGCCTCCGCGATGCTCGTCGTTGAGCGGGCTCGTGAAGGCGCGCTCCGTTCCCGCCTCGCGCAGGATGTCGTACTGCGCCGGCGTCAGACGCTTGTGCCACTGTTCGTCAGTCAGGTTCATCGGAAACTTGGCCGTGGGACCTGCGACCGCCGGCTTGGGCGCGCGCAGCAGCATGTCACCCAGCACGATGGCGCCGACGCCGAGACCAGCCGTTGCGATGAAATTGCGTCTGCTGGTCATGGGAATCTCCTGAGTTGTCCAAGCCCCCCGCAAGCAAGCGGCACGGCGGCTCTGAGCGGGCTGTCATCGACACTTACGTCAGAACCGGTAAAAAGGTTACGCAAGCCGCGAGCGTCGTGTATCGCGCGGTCAGGTAGGTCCCTTTAGGCCTGCTTAGCGCTAGAATTGCGGCGTGCCGGCATGAAAGCGGAGGATCGTATGCAAAACCCAATCGATCGCGTAAGCCGCGTCCATGTCTGGACCCTGGCGGCTGTCATTACCGCGTCGTGCGCCGGATCGATGCCCGCGCGGGCGCAGACCACACCTCAGGACTCATCCTCTCCTCAGCCGACGCTGCCGGCGTCGGGTAGCCTGACAACGTCACCTGTCGTCGACAGCATCGTCGGCAGGCCGCAGCCCGCGCTCGAGGTTCACAAACGGCCGATGCACGCGACGCGCCGACATGTCCGGCATTATGCGCGCGCGAGACCCGTTCCGCTCGACCTTAATCGGCCCGCACTCGCCGGCGTCGAGCTTCTCGTCGCGCTGCCGCCGCCTGGGCAGCCGCCGCACATCGTCGTACCGGCGCCCGATTACGCGCTCGACACAATCGCCGCGGCCTTTTTGACGCCGGCACCGCCGATCATATGCCACGACGTCCGCCGCGACCCGGATCTCCCCGATCCACGCCTCTACCGCGAGCGGACGGTGGCGTGCCAGCCCGACAATCCCTAGCCGAGCCGCTCGCGCCAGAGCGGTGCGCGCTCAGGCCGCCGAAGCCTTCTGGTCTTCGCGCTCGTCGACAAGGTGTTTGACGCCGGCATAGTCGACCTTCCCGCTGCCGAGGAGCGGTATGGTCGCGATGGTTTGCACGTCGGCCGGCACCATCAAGTCCGAGGCGCCTTTGGATTTGGCGAAGCTTGCCATCTCCCCGCGCGAGGCGCCGGGCTGCTGGGTAATCAGAACGACACGCTCGCCCTTGCGGGCGTCGGGCATCGCCGCAGCGGCGGAGATCACATCCGGCCAAAGCTCGGCCGCGAGTTGCTCGATCGCCGCGAGCGACACCATCTCGCCGGCGATCTTGGCGAAGCGCTTGGCGCGGCCCTTGATCGTGATGAAACCCTTGGCATCGATGGACACGATGTCGCCGGTGTCGTGCCAGCCACCCTGCGGCGGCTGCAGAACGCCCGGGCGGTCGTCCTTGAGGTAGCCCAGCATCGTATTGGGGCCGCTCACCACGAGCCTGGCCCCATCCTCGATGCCATCGACGGGTTCGAGCCTCGCCTTCATGCCGGGCATCATGCGCCCGACGCTGCCGTTCTTGTTGAACATGGGCGTGTTCAGCGCGAGGACGGGGGCCGTCTCGGTGATGCCGTATCCCTCGAGGATGCGCAGCCCGAACTTCTCGAGATACACGGCGCGCGTGGCCGCCTTCACCGGTTCGGCGCCGGCCATCACGTAGCGCAACGAGCGCAGATCGTAGGCGTTGGCGACCCTTGCGTAGCCGGCGAGGAAGGTGTCCGTGCCGAAGAGGATCGTCGCGTTGGAGCTGTAGATCAGCTCCGGCACGATCCGGTAATGCAGCGGCGAGGGATAGAGGTAGACCTTCACCCCGAAGACGACCGGCACGATCGTGCCGATGGTGAGCCCGAAGGCATGGAACATCGGCAGCACGTTGAAGACCGTGTCCTCGCGGCTGAAGTCGACCACGGCGCGCGACTGCGCGGCATTCGACAGCATGTTGCGATGCGAAAGGACGACGCCTTTCGGCTTGCCTTCCGATCCCGACGTGAACAGCACGGCGGCCGGATCGTCGGCGCCGCCGTTGGCGCCACGCCTCGGCGAGATCGCCTCCTTCCAGCGCAGAGCGGCCGACAGTTTGTCGAGCAACCCCACGGTGGTCCGTAGGTCCTCGAGATAGACGATCTTGTACTGCGCGCCGATCTCGCCGATCAGCTTGTCGAGCTTGCCCTTCTCGATGAACGCGCGCGACGTGATGATCGTGTCGAAGCCCGCCGCGACGCCGGCCGCCTTGATGTTTGCGGCGCCCGCGGAGAAGTTGACCATCGCGACGACGCGCTCGGCCGATATCAGGCCGAGCAGGCTGACCACGCAGCCGATCGACGTCGGCAGCATCAGGCCGACCGTGCCGCCGCGCGGCACCAGTGGCGAGAACTTCTTGCCGAGCACGCGGGCGCCGATCAGCGCGCGCTTGTAGGTCATGGTGCCGGATACCGGATCCTCCAGCACCACGTGGTTTGGTCCATGCTCTAGCGCCGCGTCGACGACCGCCTGGAACACGGTGCGATCGGTCGAGGTGGTCTCGAAGATCATCTCCGACATGACCGCGTAGAGGGCGGCACCGGCCGCCTGACGGCGCATGCGGCCCTTCAGTTCCGGTGCCAGCTCGATGCGTCGCGGCTCGAGGATCGTCACCTTGATACGTTTGAAAAGCGACCTGTTGACCTGCCGATCCGTAAGATAGGAGAAGCGCGTCTTCTCCGCGCCCTCGATGCGGACGGGCACGACCGGGACGCCCGACTTGTCGGCGATCAGGCCGGAGCCGTCGTAGACCTTCATCAGGCTGCCGGTCCGCGTGATCCGGCCCTCAGGGAAGATCACCAGGGTCGCGCCGCCTTTCACCGCCTGGATGAGCTGCCGCGTCGCGAGGGGTTTGGTCGGATCGAGCGGCAGCGCGTTCATGTATTTGACGACGGGCTTCATCCACCATTTCTGCGCGAACGTGTGGTCGATGGCGAAGATCGGGTCGTTGTCGAGGATCGAGAAGGCGATCTCGGCATCGAGCAGGCTCGTGTGGTTGAGCGCGACGATCGCGTTGGGGCCGGCTTTGGCGACGTTCTCGAGGCCGGTGACGTCGAGGCGATAGACGAGGCGGAAGACGATAGCCGCGAAGTCGCGCAGCGGGTTCGTCGGCAGGACGAGGAAGATCCACGCCGACGACAGGACGCCGAGGACGCCAAGCAGCAGGAAGACCTCCGAGGTCGTGAAGCCGATCGCCTCCAGAATGCCGACCGCGACCGAGCCAAGCACCATGAACACGGCGGATAGGACGTTCACGGCGGCGATGACGCGCGCGCGATGGTCGGCTGGCGCCCAGGCCTGAACGGCGGCGAACGAAGGGACGATGAAGAGGCCGCCGAAAATCGAGATCAGCGCCAGATCGATGCCGAAGTGCCATCCCATCCAATGATCGAAGAACGCCGGGACGCCGAGCGGCGGGTTGTGTGGGACGACCTTGTGAAGTTGCCAGGCGAGGTCGAAAGAAACGAAGGCAATGCCGAAGCCGGCGATCGGCGTCGGCAGCATGAGGATGCGACCGTTGACCAGCCATGATGCCAGGCCGGAGCCGATCGCGATGCCGATCGCGAACATCGCCAGATAGACCGACACGACCATGTCGGTCCCGCCAAGCTCCATCTTCACGATGGGCGGCAGCAGCCCGAAGACGATGGCGCCGATCAGCCAGAAGATCGAGACGAACACGCCGCCGCGCCACAGGCGCGCATCATGCCAGAGGTGGCGCATGAGGTTGGTCGTCGAGCGAAAGACGTTGTAGTCGACCTTGAGCCCGGGGTCGCCCTCGCCGGTGCAGGGGATGAAGAGGCTGGCGACCCAACTCAAGGCCGCGAAGACGAGCGTGAGGGCCGTGAAGTAGAGCGGATCGCCGCTGCCGCCGTTCATCGAAAGGGCGGCGATGAACGTGCCGGCGTTGATCGCGATGAAGGTCGCGCCTTCCACGAGGGCGTTGCCGGCCGGAAGGTCGTGCTTGACCAGCTGATCCGGCAGGATGCCGTATTTCACCGGCCCGAACAGAGCCGAGAGGATGCCGAAACAGGTGAGCGCGACGAACAGCAGCGGAATGGAATGCATCAGGAAGCCGGCGGCGGCGATCGCGACGGCGCCGAACTCGACGAACTTGATGCGGCGCGCGACGAGCGCTTTGTCGTAACGGTCCGCCCATTCGCCGCCGAGCGACGAGAGGATGAAAGACGGGAACATGAAGAGGGCGCCGGCGATCTGGATCATCGACGCGGACTTCGCCGCCGTCAGCTCGATCATCAAAAGAAAGACGAGAGCGGTCTTAAGGTAGGAATCGTTGAAGGCCGCGAAGAACTGGCACCAGAACAGCGGCGCGAACTTTCGGCTTCTCAGCAAGTGTCCGCGCATGATGGTCCCGCCCTAGCTTCACCGTCACTTTGTCACGCTGTACCCCGTTTTGGCGACCCCCCTCCTAAAGGCGAATCGTGGCGTCAGGTAATGCCGAACGCCTAGGATTTCGCCATAAGGTCCACGGCCAAACCGTAAAGGCGGCCGCGTACGTCGGCGGGCAGCGACCCCAGGGTTTCGAGGTAGGTCTCGCCGGCCTGGCACATCGCGTCGTCGGCGATCGGCGGATCGGCGGTCTTGCCGTCGAGCAGCGCGTCGATCTCCGGTCGGCTGAGGCCCTTGCCGACGAGCGCCCTGTCCAGGCTCTGGAAGTCGAAATCGGAGGGTGTGCCGCGATCGACCTGCTCCATGCGGCCGCCGTTCATCGCGTCGAGCCCGGCGATCGCCGCGTCGGCGACGAGCGGCCGGTGGTCGGCGGCGAAAGACAGGAAGCCGGCGCCATTCGCGCCGTAGAGGAACGCGACGCAGAGATGCGGGTCGCGCTGCCGCAGCGCCCGCATCTCGGCGAGCTGAAGATTGAAGATCTGCGCCAGCGCCGGTTCCGGCGCTTTCGCCGCGAGCGCGCCGCGCGCCCGGCGCAGAGCGACGACGGCGTCGGCCATCACCAGATCGTCGTTGACCTCCTTGCCATCGGCACCTCTTGCCTGGTTCGCCTCGGCGAGGGCGTTCATGATGGTCTCGTAGTCGCCGGGAAACACCAGCCGCAGCCGGTCGAAGAAGCGGGTGTAGTCGGGCGCCTCGGTGATCGCCCGCTCGATCACGCCGCGCGCGGCCGCGAGGGTCGCCGGTGGCAGGCTCGAGCGCGGCGGCTCCCGCTGGCTCGCCACCTGCGTCACGTCCGCCGCTGTCGCGAGCGGCGCCGAACTCCTGAAGGCGCGCAACAGGAAGCTGGCGCCGAGCAGCAGCGCGATGATCGCGGCGAGCCCGAGCAGCACCAGCCGCAATTCCCTCATTCCAGAAAACCCCTACGCGACATGGCGACGACTTTGCCCGCAACGCGGACGCTCGGCAAGGCTACGCTTGTTGGCGCAGGCCTATGACGATGCGGCGCGCAGACGCGCGAAGCCGGCGTCGAGATCGGCCTGCAGGTCCACGACGTCCTCGAGACCGATCGAGAAGCGCAAGGCCGGCCCGGCCGGCCGCCACGCCGTCGCGCTCCGATAGGCGGCGCAGTCGAACGGGATGACGAGGCTCTCATAGCCACCCCAGGAGTAGCCCATGCCGAAGAGTTGCAGACCGTCCAGCATCGCCGCCACCGCGGTCAGCGGCGCCGGGTGCAGGACGACGGAGAAGAGCCCCGTCGAGCCGAGGAAGTCGCGCTTCCAATGCGCGTGGCCGGGGCAATCCGGCAGCGCCGGGTGCAGCACGCGGGCGACCTCCGGCCGCGCCGCCAGCCAGTTCGCCATCGCGAGCCCCTGCCGCTCGGCCTCGCGCAGCCGCAAGTCGAGGGTGCGCAGCCCGCGCAGGCCGAGGAACACGTCCTCCGGGCCGGCAAGCATCGCGAAAGCATCGAAGGTCGCGCGCAGTGCCGGCGCCCATGCCGCGTTGGCCGACGTCAGGCCGAGGAGAAGGTCGGAGTGGCCGGAGAGGTATTTCGTGCCTGCCTCCGCCGCCATGTCGACGCCAGCCGCGTGCGGCGGGTAGAACAGAGGCGTCGCCCAGGTGTTGTCGAGGATCGCGCAGAGGCCGCGAGCCTTGGCCAAGCCGATCATCGCCGGCAGGTCCGGCACCTCGAAGCTCTGCGAGCCGGGCGCCTCCAGGAACAGGACGCTCGTCGTGTCGCGCACCAGCGTCTCTGTCGCCGACGCCGACGCCAGCGGGTCGAAATAGGTCGTCGTGACGCCCATCCGGGCGAGCACCGTATCGCAGAAATGGCGGGTCGGCCGGTAGACGCTGTCCATGACGAGGATGTGGTCGCCGGCTTTGACGGCCGTGAGCAGCGCGATGGTGATCGCCGCCAGGCCGGAAGGCGTGAGCACGGTGGTCTCGGCGCCGGCGAGCTCGCTCCACGCCTCCTCGAGCGCCTGGGTGGTCGGCGTGCCCTGCGTGCCGTAGCTGAAGCGGCCAGTGCGCGCCGCCAAGTCGGCGTAAGTCGGAAACAGCACCGTCGAGCCGCGATAGACCGGCGTGTTGACGAAGCCGAACTGCTCGCCCGGCCGGCGTCCCGCCGCCGCCAGACGCGTGCGCATCTGCAAGTCGCGCCGGCCTTTCGCACCCGTCTCGGTCATGCCCACCCCAAACGCTCTTCAAGCATCGCACAAGGCCTCGCCGAACGACGCGGCGTCAAGCTCAAGCTTGACGCCGCCCGATCAGGCGGCGAGCGCGCGTCGCGGAGTCCGACTGAGATCGTGGGAGGATCATGGCTGAGCCCGCAACCGCCGGTGCCGTCCGTCTCAGAAGACCGGTGTGCCGCCGGAGATCACGACCAGGGCGCCGGACGTGTAGCTCGCCTCGTTCGACGCCAGCATGACGTAGGCCGACGCCAGCTCCGCCGGCTGGCCGGGCCGTCCGAAGGGCGTCGTCGCGCCGAAGCTCTCGACCTGCTCGGGTTCCATGCCCGACGGAATGAAGGGTGTCCAGATCGGGCCGGGCAAGACGGCGTTGACGCGGATGTTCCGCTCCGCGAGGGATTGCGCGAGACCCAGGGTGAAATTGGCGATCGCCGCCTTGGTCGCGCTGTAGGGGAGCAGCGAGGCCATCGGCTTCTTGCTGTTGATCGAAGACGTGTTGACGATCGCCGAGCCGCTTTGCATGTGCGGGACGGCGAACTTCGTCATGTAGAACAGCGCGTTGATATTGACTTGGAAGGTTTTGTCCCAATCCTCGATGGTGATGTCCTCGAAGCGCTGCGCCACCTTCTGGTAGGCGGCATTGTTGACGAGGATGTCGATGCCGCCGAGTTCCGCCACGGCCTTCTCGACGAGCGCCTGGCAATGGTCGGCGCTCGCGATGTCGCCAGGCGCGAGCACGCATTTGCGTCCAGCCTTCTCGATCCAGCCCTTGACCTCTTCGGCATCGTCGGTCTCGTCGAGGTAGGCGACCATCACGTCGGCGCCCTCGCGCGCGAAGGCGATCGCGACGGCGCGGCCGATGCCGCTGTCACCGCCGGTAATGATCGCCCGCTTGCCGGCGAGCTTGCCGGAACCCTTGTAGGTGTCCTCGCCATGATCGGGTTTCGGCCGCATCTTTGTGCCGTGGCCGGGGAAGCTCTGCGTCTGTTCTTCGAAAGGCGGCTTGGTTCGCGTCGTGGCTATCGTCATTATTGTCAGACCGGGGCTTGAGCCTGTGGGCGCGCAATGGATGGCATCGTCGCCGGTTCCCAACGGATGGTCGAGCCGGCCTCGACCTCCCTTGTCGGCTGACTTACTTGCGGCTGACTTACTTGGCGCTGAATACTTGGCGGCTGTATCTACTTGCCCGGCTGGATTTCCGGCGCCTCGGCCGGCGCGGCGGCTGTCCGCTCGATCTTGGCGTTCTTGCGCAGGTCCATGATGAGGTCGCTCTGCGCCTTCTGGATCGAGTAGCGGACGATCTGGTCCTTGACCTGATCGAAAGGCGGGAAGGTCTTCTGCCGCTTGCCCAGCACCTCGATGACGTGCCAGCCGAACTGCGATTTCACCGGCTCAGAGAATGTATTCTCCTTGAGCTGGAAGGCGGCATCGGCGAAGGCCGGCACCATGCGCTCCTTGGTGAACCAGCCGAGGTCGCCGCCCTCCGAGCCCGGATCCTTCGAGGTCTCCTTGGCGACCTTCGCGAAATCCTCGCCGGCGCGCAGGCGCTTCAGCACGGCCTGGGCGTCGGCCTCTGTCGCCACCAGGACGTGGCGGGCGTGGATCTCCGCCTCCGGCTTCTGCTGTTTGGCGGCATTGTCGTAGATCTGGTGCAGGGTGGCGTCGTCGGTCGCGCCCTTGGCGATCTGCGTCAGCATCGCCTCCATGAGGATCTTGTCGTTGGCGTAGACGAGCTTCTGACCGAAGTCCTGCGTCTGGTCGAGCTTGTCGGCCTTGGCTTTCTGCGCCACGAGATTGCCGTCGATCAGGTAGTCGAGCAAATAGGATTCGCGGGCCTTGCCCTTGAGCTGCTGCGGCAGGTTGGTGCCGAGATCCTCGGCGGCGAGCGTGATGTCGAGCTGGGTGATCTTCTGGCCGTTGACCGTGGCGAGCACCGTGTCGGGCGGCGGCGGGGGCGCCTCGGGGGCGGCGGCCGGCGCGGGAGTCATCGGCACGGGACTCATCGGCGCGGGAGCCGCGGCACCCGTCTGGGCGAAAGCCGGCGCCGCAACGGCGAGCGCCACCGTGAGCGCGAGGGAACTCGACAGCGAGCGGCTTGCAAACGTCATGACGCGAAGACTCCTTGGATGCCGCCTCTTCCGGGCGGCAAATCGGCGGCAGGCCTGCAAGCGAAATCTGGCTTTAGTGTGCTCTTCCGCCGTCGGCGCTTTATAAAGAGGGCGCCCGCCACCGGCAATGGTTCACCCGCTTGGGTTCGCCCGCTGGTGCGAGCAGGCGGCCCGCTCGACGTCGCGTGCGCCGAGCGAGGTCAGCTTGGCGAGTGCCTCCCGCTTGGCGAGCAGGACGTCTGTCGCCCTCTCCTCGAAGCTCTCGACCTCGTCACCGCGCTCGCCCAGCAATGCGCCGTCGTGCTGACCGACCGGATCGCTTTGGCGGCCGCGACGCCGCCCATTCCCGGCATCTGCACGTCCATGAGGACGGCATCGTAGCTGTCGCGCTGAACGGCGACGATCGCGTCTTCGCCCGAGGACACGACATCGACGTTGTGCCCATCGCTTCCAGAAGGTCCTGGCGAGAAGCTGGTTGACCTCGATGTCCGCGACGAGAAGCAGTCGTCACTTGGGGGCGTCGGTACCCGGTCGCGTTTTAGCATGGGGCAGGGCGATCCTGGCGCTTGAATAACAAATCGAGGCCGATAACGCTCGGCGGGCTCACGATCTCGCGCAGAGCGGCGGAACAGCCGCGACGCTGTCGACGTCGTACGTCGCGCTTTTCAGGACCGCTCCGTCAGCACACGGCTTAAGTCGCAATCGTCGACGAGGAGAATGCGCGCGCCGCCGTTGGTCACCAATCTCCCGCCGCATCGCTCGACCTTCCATCGAAAAGATGCGCCTGACATGGGGAGGCATGGGCAGCAGTCGTTAGACAGATGATCGTGCGCCAGCTCTCATTAACGTCTTCGTCGCCATCTTCATCGAAGCGTCAGCCCAACCTGTCGCCGCGCGTCACGTCGGCGTGTTCGCGCTCGACATTGGAACGAATCCAATTTAGAAACATTCCAGTTTCGATGCCGGTACGCTGGCGAAAGATGGAGCTTCCTGATGTCGATGTCTTGCGCCGAATGCGCCCATTACGACCATCACACCAATGGCGGACAAGTCGCCACGAATGACGGATTGTGCCGCTTCAACCCGCCCGTCTCGCAGCCGGGACCCGACGCGCACGGCCTATGGCCTGTCGTAACGAAGAACGACTGGTGCGCTCACTTCGCGGCGCAGTCCGGCTCCGTTCACGCGGCCGAGTAGCCGTCAGCATTCTCGATTGTTCAAGCCCGGCCTCGTGCCGGGCTTTTTCATGAGCCGCGTTGGAATGACGTTCGCGGCAGCCTTGCTTCGACGGTCTGATCTCGGCCAAAGATGACATGAGCCGTAAGCCGGCTGGCGCCCGAGATCGCACGTGTCCTCATTCATCTACGCGCCGAAACCCGATCGCGTTCCCACGATCGCGGACTGCTACTTCTATCACACGACGACCATTCCGGGGCATGGGACCGTCGAAGGCGAGTGGGATTTGGCGCCGGGGATCGACGCCTATCTCGGACACACATCGTTCGCCAACAAGACGATACTCGATGTCGGCGCGGCGACCGGATACCTCAGCTTCCACATGGAGAGGCGAGGCGGCGCGTTGGTCTCCTACGATCTTTCGGAGGCGCAGGACTGGGACATCGTCCCCCTCTCCGGCATCGATGCGGCTGAACACGCGCGCGTGCGCAAGGCACATATCGGCGCGATCAATAACGGCTACTGGCTGTGCCATGCGGCGCAAGGGTCGGCGGCGCGCATGGCGCACGGAACGGTCTACCGGATCGATCCCGCGCTTGGCCCCGTGGACATCAGCGTCTTCGGCAGTATCCTCCTCCACCTGCGCGACCCCTTCCTGGCGCTCCACAATGCCGCGCAGATTACGCGGGAGACGATGATCGTCTCGGATCTCCTGCCGGGCGGACACGCGCTCTCGCGAATGGTCGCCGCCCTCATGGGCCGCGCGATGGTGTTCAAGCCGCGCTTCGCCAAGAACGGGCCCTGGGAGACCTGGTGGAACCTGCCGCCCGCGCTCGTCGTCGAGTTCCTCGGCGTGCTCGGATTCGAGAAGGCGGTCGTGACGTACCATACGCAGCGTCTCAAGGGCCGTCGCATGCCGATGTATACGGTCGTCGGCACGCGTACGAAGCCGACGATACCGCTCATCGCGCCATGAATGTCGCGGCCATCGAGGGCGATCGGCATCGCCGGGGATGGGCTTTGCCTTCGCCGGCAAACTCGTTAACAGAGCGGGAAGCATCGGACCTTTGAGCGAGCCTTCATGTCCAAAGCCATCGTCGGCATCATCGGCGGGTCGGGTGTCTACCATCTGCCCGGTCTCAGGGATGAGCGCGAGGTGCGCGTCGCGACGCCCTGGGGCGAGCCGTCCGATCGCTTGCGCTTCGGCCGTATCGGCGACACCGAAGCGGTCTTCCTGCCGCGCCACGGGCGCGGTCATCGTCTCGCGCCGAACGGCATCAACTATCGCGCCAACATCGACGCGTTGAAACAGGTCGGCGTCACCGACCTGGTCTCGGTCTCGGCCTGCGGCTCCTTCAAGGAGGAACTGCCGCCAGGCACGTTCGTCATCGCCGACCAGTTCGTCGATCGTACCGTCGGGCGGCAATCCTCGTTCTTCGGCAACGGCTGCGTCGCCCACGTCTCGATGGCGCATCCGGTGTCGCCGTTGCTGGCCGCCCGCTGCCTCGCCGCGGCGGAGGCGGAGGGCATCGTCGCGCGGCACGGCGGCACTTACGTTTGCATGGAGGGGCCGCAGTTCTCCTCGCTCGCCGAATCGCTCGGCTACAAGGCGATGGGCTACGATGTCATCGGCATGACAGCGATGCCGGAGGCCAAGCTGGCGCGCGAGGCGGAACTCTCCTACGCGATCGTCGCTATGGTCACCGATTTCGATTGCTGGCACGCCGACCACGCCAACGTGGATGTCGCCTCGATCATCGCCGTGATGCAGGCGAACGCCGGAAAGGCCGCCCGGCTTCTGGCAAGGCTGCTCCATGACTTTCCGCGGGAGCACGAATCCTGCCCGGAGGGCTCGGACCGCGCCCTCGACACCGCGCTCATCACCGCGCCGGAGGCCCGCGACCCCGAGCTCCTGAGCAGACTGTCCACGATCTTGAAGCGGGTCAGCAGCCGATGAATACGACCTACGATCTCGCCGCGTCGATAAGGACGATTCCCGACTATCCCAAGCCGGGCATCCTGTTTCGCGACATCACGACGCTGCTCGGAAACGCGGAGGCGTTCCGCCACGCCATCGACGAGCTGGTCCGGCCCTGGGCGGGCAAGAAGATCGACAAGGTCGCCGGCATCGAGGCGCGCGGCTTCATCCTTGGCGGCGCGATGGCGCACCAGCTCTCGGCCGGCTTCGTGCCGATCCGCAAGAAAGGCAAGCTGCCGCACACCAAGGTGTCTGTGGCCTACACGCTGGAATACGGCGTCGACGAGATGGAGATCCATTCCGACGCGATCGCGCCGGGCGAGAAGGTGATCCTCGTCGACGATCTCATCGCGACCGGCGGCACGGCCGAGGGCGCTGTGAAGCTGCTCAGGCAGATCGGTGCCGACGTGGTCGCCGCCTGCTTCGTGATCGATCTCCCCGATCTCGGTGGCGCGAAGAAGATCGAGGCGCTCGGTACACCGGTGCGTTCACTGGTGGCCTTCGCGGGGCACTGACGTGGCCGGACGCGCGGCAAGGAGCCTACATCGTGCCTTTGGAGCCGCGCTGATCGCGTTGGCGATCGGGGCGGGGCCGCACGCGCGCGCCGGCGATAACGCCGTTCAAAAGCCGGTCATCCCGGACCTGTTCGACCCTCACCATCGGCTGCCCAAGCCCGATCTTGGCGCCATCAAGAGCATCCGATTCCTCACGACCGACGACTTCCCGCCGTTTCATTTCGCGATGGCGGATGGCTCGCTGGCCGGGTTCGACATCGATCTCGCGCGCGCGATCTGCGTCGACCTCGCGCTGACGTGCACGATCCAGGCGCGCCGCTTCGATACATTGATCGCGCAGATCAAGGCGGGCGCGGATGATGCCTTGATCGCCGCGGTGGCCAATACGCCGGCGACGCGGGGCGATCTCACCTTCACGGCACCCTACTACACCACACCCGCCCGCTTCGTGACGAAGGCGACCAGCGCGCTGGGACCGATGATCCCGGAAACGCTGGCAGGCCGTACCATCGGCGTCGAGGCAGGTACCGCCTATGAGGCCTACGTCCGCGCCTTTTTCGCGAAAGCGCGGATCGCGGTCTATTCCGGCAAAGGGGAGCTGCGCGTGGCGCTCAAGAACGGCGCGGTCGAGATGATCTTCGACGATGCCATCGCCTCGTCGCTTTGGCTGAACGGAACGGACGCCGCAGGCTGCTGCGCCTTTCGCGATGGGCCCTTCACAGACAGTCATTTCTTCGGCAACGGCGTGTCGATCGCCGTCGCCGTGAACAACATCGCGCTGCGCGAGGCGCTCGACTTCGAACTCGCCAAGCTCGCGACAAACGGCACCTACGCCGACCTTTACCTCAAATACTTCCCGATCGGCTTCTACTAGCTCGCGGTGTTCCCGCGCGCCTGCATGAAGCGGTCGAAATGCTCGCGGTCCCTGGCGTGGAGCAGTTCGTCGCGATAGGCGGAGAACTCCCGTTCGGCCACGCGAAGCTTGTCGCGTTCCGCTTCGATGCGAGCGAGTTCGCCCTGGCGCCAGGCGTCGAACGCCTGGTTGCCGGTCGAACGTGTGCCGACACTGACCGAAAAGGGCAGCGCCGTTCCCGACATCAGGGAGCGCGTGGTCCCGACCAGAGCCTCCCATTTCTCGCGCGCGAAGCTTAAGACGCTACCCTGGTAGCCGCTGGCCTGATGCCAGAGCTTCAGCGCAAGGAACGCGAGACCCACTTCCCAATGGATGATGAAAGCCACGACGGTGAGCGCGACATCCGGCGCTGTCCACCGCGCCGCCGCGCGCGGCAAACCGGCCCTCTCGCCGCGCCGCACGTTGTGCCAACCGCCCTGGCGCGTGGCATTGCCCCATCCGCTCATCGACCGTCTCCATCGTCGCACCGGGCTCGCGCGTACTCGCCGCGCCCGTCACTAAGATCAGGGCATCCGCATCACTTCGCAAGAGGCTCGTCGCGCGCGCTCGCAACGAGGGGTGCGGAGTTCGGAACCACGGCATCCAACAAATGTTTTTGCGGCAAGCGCACCTGCTTCGGGCAGACGTGCGATGCCCTCATTCTCCAGCTTTAGGACTTTCCAGATGACCTCGTCCAAGACCCAGACAGGCGTGCACATGCATGAGACGCGCAATGATACCAAGTCCAACGCCAAAAAAGTCTCGCTCGATACGCTCCAGGCGCGCCTGGCCGACGGCATCGATCTTTCGCTGACGATCAAGCAGGCGCACTGGAATCTCAAGGGCCCGCAGTTCATCGGCATCCACCTTATGCTCGATGGCTTTCGCGACGAGATGGACGATTACAACGACAAGGTTGCCGAGCGCATCATCCAGCTCGGCGGTACCGCCAAAGGTACCGTTCAGGCCGTGGACGCGCAGACGCAGCTTGCGCCCTATCCACTCGATACCTACGCGGTCGCCGATCATCTGGCGGCGCTGATCGACCGCTACGCCACCTACGCGAATTCCGTGCGCCAGAACATCGACGATACTGACGAAGCCGGCGACGCGGGAACGTCCGACCTCTTCACGGAAGTTTCGCGCGGCGTCGACAAGCAGATGTGGTTCCTCGAGGCGCACGTGCAGGAGCCCACCGGTCAAATGCGCGACGGTGACCACGCCGGTAAGCGCTGAGTTAAAGCTGTCTGGAGCCCCAGCCGCCGATCGGCTTGGGCTTCTTCTCCTGGACGAAAGGGCGGCGATGCCGCCCTTTTTCGTGGCGGCCGTCCAGTCTGCCCCGCGAGCGGAGCCTCAGCCAGCGTTCGATGGCCGCGACGGTCTGCTGCGCGGTGCCGGTCTCGGCGATCTCGGTGCCTTGCTCGTCGGGACCGAGCGGCTCCAGCGTCGCAAGCTGGCTTTTTAGAAGCGAGGTCGGCATGAAGTGCTGGTGACGCGCGTTCATGCGAATCTCCAGGATCGCTGGATTGATCGTCAGGTGAACGAATATGAGCGGCCTGCGCGCGGCTTTGTTCAAGGCTCGCCTGTAGGCGTGGCGAAGGGCCGAGCAGGAGACGACGACCGGCCGCCCCTGCGCGACATGCTGGGCGATCGCGACCCCAAGCTTTTCGAGCCAGGGCCAGCGGTCCGCGTCCATCAATGGCGTGCCGGCGCGCATTTTCGCGATATTCGCCGACGAGTGGTAATCGTCCCCTTCGAGGAAAGTCGCGCCGAGCGCCGGCGCGAGCCTTTTGCCGACCGTGGTCTTGCCGCTGCCGCTCACCCCGATCAGGACGATCGCCAGAGTATGATCCCCACCTTGCACGATGGCAGGCCTCCTGATTGAACGGTCCGGGACCGAGAGTCGAATGCATCACACAGACTTTCGCGTCTATTACGAAGACACCGATTTCAGCGGCTTCGTCTACCACGCGAATTACCTCAAGTTTCTCGAACGTGGCCGCACCGATTTCTTGCGCGCGCTCGGCATCACGCAATCTTCGCTCCACCGGGACGGTGTCGTATTCGTCGTCGCGCGGATGGCGCTCGACTTCCTGCGCCCGGCGCGCATGGATGACATGCTGACGATCGCCACGACGATAGAGGAGGTGCGCGGCGCCTCGATGCGCATGAACCAGGAGGTCAGGCGCGACGCGCTGGTCATGGTGCGTGCGGCGGTCACCGTGGCGGCGCTACGCGGCGGCCGCGCGGTGCGCTTTCCTGTCATGGTGCGCGCGGCGTTGGCGGCGCACCCGGCCGGCGCCTAGCCATCGAGGCCGTCGACGATCCCGCCGATCAGGTTCGTGCCGAGCAGGCTGGCCGCGCTCGGCATGCGGCGGAGCGGCTCGAGACGCTTGTGCGTACCGGCGATCGCATCCTCCAGGGCGAGCAGAACGTTGCGCGCGATCGTGACATCGACGGGCTGGAAGCGACAGGTCTCGCCCGGACGCATCTGGGCGAGACGTCCGATGTCGGCGCGGCAGACATGGGCGATCTTGGCGTAGCCACCGGTCGGCTGCCGATCGGCCATCAGCACGAGCGGCTGCCCGTCTCCGGCGACCTGGATGGCGCCGAGCGCGACGCCGTCGGAGACGATGTTGAAATCCTTGGCGTGCGCGAGCCTCGGACCCTCGAACCTGTAGGCCATGCGGTCGGCGGTCCGCGTCAACCTGTAGGTCGCCTCGGCGAAGGCCGCGATCGTCGCCGCGGCGAAATGATCGTCCTGCGGACCAAGTACGACGCGGATCGGCGCGTCCGAACGCGCCAGCCATCCAGCGTCGATCGCGACATCGTCCATCGCGCCGCGATCGGCGCCTGCCAACAAGGTGTCCCCGGCGCGCAGCGCGCGCCCCTCGAGACCGCCTAACGCCGATCGAATATGCGTCGACCGGCTGTGCATAATTTCGGGGACATCGGCGCCGCCGGGCAGAGCGCAGATCGCGAAGGATCCCCAAACGCCTGCGCGCGCGCGCAGACGTTCGCCCGGCTTCAGCGTGACGCGAGCGGCGGCCGGCAAGCGCGTTTCATCGAGGGTCCAGGCGAAGCCGCCGCCGGCGAAGGCGAGTGGCGTTGCGCGATCGACGCTGAGCGTGACGCCGCCGGGGCTGATCTCCAAGGCGGCGGCGTCGGGCGCGTTGTTCACCGCAAGGTTGGCCGTCGCCAGGGCGGTCCAGTCCATCGGGCCGGCTGGCGTGACGCCGAAGCGCAGAAGGCCGTGCCTACCGCCGTCCTGGATCGTCGCGCCAGGTCCGATCGTTTCGATCAAGACGCGAGCCGCCATGTCAGACCGCGGGCGCGAGCGGGCGGTTCTCTTTCGCCAAGGCATCGAACGTCGCCGCGTCGATCCGCTCGAAATTTACGCTGTCGCCGACTCCGAGCGGGAAGGTGGGCTCGCCGCCGGGATCGAAGGTCCGCGCGGTGGTGCGGCCTATCACATACCAACCCGTCGGCATGGCGATGGAAGCGATCAGCGCCTGACCATTGGCGATCGTGAGGGCGCCCGGTCGCGCGGACGGCCGCGGCGTTGGCCGCCGGGAAATCGAGAGCTCATCTGGCAGCCCCGAAAGGAAGACGAAGCCCGGCGCGAACCCGTACATCACGACCTTGTAGTGCGCTGAGGCATGCAGGTCGGCCACCCGCTCGGGCGCGACGCCTAGAAGCCCGGCGATCTCGTCCAGATCCTCGCCGTGCGGCGCCTCGTAGCAGGCTGGAACACGCCAGTGCTTGCTGGCCGGCGTGCCGGAGACGGCCGCGTCCGAAAACCCGTCAAGCACGCCGATCAACTCGGCCGTGCCGAGGAGGCGCGGATCGAAATGGACCATCAGCGAACGGTAAGTCGGCACCGTTTCCCGCACGCCATCGATCGCGGCGCCGCGCAAGGCCGCGTCCAGCGCCAGGACGCGCGCGTGAAACGCCGGATCGGCGGTCTCACCGAACTCGACGACAAGCGCCGACTCGCCCGCCGGAAGGTAGCGGCGCCCCATGCTCAAGCCTTGGCGAAAGAGCGGACCGCGATCCCCGCCCTTTCAAGCGCAGTCCGCACGGACCGCGCCATCGCGACCGCGCCGGGCGTGTCGCCATGAACGCAGATCGACTGGATCGCGGCCGGCACCCGCCGCCCGGATCGCGCGATCACCGCGCCTTCCGCGACCATCGCCGCCGCCCGCTCCGCCGCCGCGGCGGCGTCGTGCAGCACGGCTCCCTCGGCGGCGCGCGGCAGGAGGTGTCCGTCGTCGCTGTAGCCGCGATCGGCGTAGATCTCGCAAACCGTGTTCAGATCTTCCGACGCGCCGGCCCGCTCCAGCTGGGTTCCGGCGATCGCCAAGAAGGCCAGGGAGGGATCGACGGCACGTGTGGCCCGCGCGATGGCTCGGGACACACCGGCATCCGCCATGGCGATGTTGCTCAGCGCGCCATGCGGCTTCACGTGCGTGATCCGATGATCCGCGAGCGCCGCGAGCGCCTGCGCGGCGCCGATCTGGTAGGCGACGAGCCGCTCGATTTCGGCCTCACTGTGCGCCATCGGCCGCCGTCCGAACCCGGCACGATCCGCGAACCCCGGATGCGCGCCCACCGCCACGCCGAGCCGCTTCGCCAGCGCGAACGTCGCGACCATGATGTCGGGATCGCCGGCGTGGAAGCCGCAGGCGACGTTGGCCGTCGTGACCACGACCAACATGGCCGCGTCATCCCCCATTCTGTAGGCTCCGAAGCCTTCGCCGCAATCGCAGTTCAGGTCGACGGTCCGCATCGGCTAGGGGCGCTCCAGCAGTCCCTTGGGCTTGATGCCGAACAGCGAACGAAGCCGCGTCTGCGTCCGGCGCAGGGCGAGGCGGACACCCTGGCGGAGGCCTGAGGCTTTCTGCCAGACCCAGGTTTGCTGGAACCAGCCGAAGATGTGGTCCTTCACCATCATGACCCAAGTAAAGCCCGTGGCGAACCATGGAATGGTCATGAGCTGGCGTTTACCGGCGTGGAAGGTCCGCTCGCAGACGACGATGCTGACGACGTAGGCGCCGATGAAGAGGGTCATGCCAATGCCAAAGTGCCCCGTGCTCATCAAATAGACGCCGAGCACCTTGGTGAGTTCGGCGATGCCGAACGGCACCGCGAGCAGAACCAGGATCAAGTAGGGGTGCAGCGAGCCGATCGCCCGCTCGAGCCGCTTGATCGGCTTAAGGCCGGAGAGCCAGCGCATCAGCGGGATGAACAGCGGCCGGATGATCGTGTCGAGGATCACGAAAAAGCCGACGACGATCTCCGCCGGGATCGTCACTGTCAGTCGGAGCAGGCTCGGTTTGGTAGCGGCCAACGGACCCTCGCGAAAAACTGTACCGACGCGGTTTTCGTCCGATGCGCGGCACCCGTCAAGGCAGTGTTGGCGACGATCCTTGCGGCGATGCGAGTGAGGCGACGCGTTTCGGCCTGTCGCGAAGGCTGACTGGCGCTCGCGCTCCGTTGCGCTCTATGTCTATCGATCCGGTCCGCGAGGAATGTCATGGCCCTGCCCGAACGCATGCAGCAAATCCACTTCGATGGCGCCGGCGGTCCCGAGGTCATACGCTTCGGCGAGGGGCCGGTGCCGAAGCCCGGCGAAGGCAAGGTGCTGATCGAGGTGGTCGCGGCGGGCGTCAACCGGCCTGACGTCTTCCAGCGACAAGGCAATTATCCGCCGCCCAAGGGCGAGAGCGAGATCCCTGGAATGGAGGTGTCCGGCCGCGTCGTGGGGATCGGTCCCGGCGTGGAGGGCCTGAAAGAGGGCGAGGCGGTCTGCGCGCTGCTCGGGTCGGGCGGGTACGCCGAATTCGCCGTCGCCGACGCGGCGCTCTGCCTGCCGGTACCCGATGGGCTGAGCGTGTCGGATTCGGCGGGGATTCCCGAGACCTATTTCACTGTGTTCGACAACGTGTTCCTGCGCGGCAAGCTGAAGAAAGGCGAGCGCTTCCTCGTGCACGGCGGTTCGAGCGGGATCGGTACCACGGCGATCCAGCTGGCTCATGCCTTCGGCGCCGAGGTCTTCACCACCGCCGGGTCGGAGAAGAAATGCGCCTTTTGCCGCACGCTTGGGGCCGATCACGCGATCGACTACAAAACGCAGGATTTCGTTGCCGCGATCAAGGCGCTGACCGAGAAGAAGGGTGTCGACGTGATCCTCGACATGGTCGGCGGCGGCTACCTGGCGCGCAACATATCGATCATGGCGGTGGAAGGCAGGTTGGTGCAGATCGCGTTTCTCGGCGGCAGCGTCTCCGAGAAGGTTGATTTCATGCCGGTGATGCTGAAGAAGCTGGTGCTTACAGGCTCGACGCTACGCTCGCGGACGCTGGCGCAGAAAGCCGAGGTCGCGGCCGGATTGCGCGAACGGGTGATGCCGCTCTTGCGGGCCGGCACCGTGAAGCCGATTATCCACGCGACGTTTCCGCTCGGCGAGGCGCGCCAAGCCCATGAGCTGATGGACTCCTCGGCGCATCTCGGCAAAATCCTCCTCACCACCGGCAAATAGTGGAGGCAGCTTTGCCGGCACTCGCGCGTTCTTCCTCTCGTCGGCGACGATCTTCGCCGACATAGGAGGTTCTATGAGCATTTTCGGCACGATCATGTCCAAAGTCTTCGGCCACGCCGAAGCGGCGCCAGCCGGCGGCGCTCCCGCCAGCACCGGCGGTACCGCGTCGGCGCCGGTGCCTTCCGCGCCATCGCCTGCAACGGCTTCGACCAGCACCGCCACGCCGGCGGCTGGAGGGACCGTCGACGTCGCTCAGGTCCTCGACGGCATGGAGAGCAAGGCCGGCCAGGAGCTCGACTGGCGCCATTCGATCGTCGATCTCATGAAGCTGCTCGACATGGATTCCAGTCTCTCGGCGCGCAAGCAACTCGCGCAAGAGCTGCATTACACGGGCGATACTAGCGATTCCGCGACGATGAACATGTGGCTCCACAAGGAAGTCATGGCGAAATTCGCAGCCAACGGGGGTAAGCTCCCCGCCGATCTACACTGATCGCCGATCAGCTGATTCCCATCTGATGATAGTGGGCGACGAGCGCGAAGCACACCTGCTTCGTTTCGTCCGACGTCAACCTCTCGGGCTTTTCCATACCGATCCTGGCGAGCCCGAGAAGGTGCTTCTGTACCGGGATTCGATCGACCTGCGTGATCTTCATCAAGGCGTCGATCTGTGCCTGACGCTCTTCAAAGGAGTTCGACATGAATACAGTCCTTCGCACTGCGGCAAAATCGAGCATAAGTAGCGATCTTTTTCAACCTTGATTTGGTGAGCCGCGGTGCGGTGTCGCTCCGCCTCTTTATCCCCGTGTCGTACCCGGCTTCGGCGCGATCAGCCGAATTGGTGCCAACTTTTCGCCAGCGCGCCCCGCTTATCGAGCGTCGCGTCGAGCGTATGGGCCGCACTGATCAAGGCGAGGTGGGTAAGCGCCTGGGGAACATTGCCGAGTTGCTCGCCGCCGGCGCCGATCTCCTCGGAGAAGATACCGAGATCGTTGGCGTAGCTGACCAGCTTCTCGAAATGCAGGCGGGCGCGCCGCACGTCGCCCGACCGTGCGAGACATTCGACGAGCCAGAAGCAGCACGGGGTGAAAGCACCCTCGTCGCCCTCAAGCCCGTCGACGTTGGCGCCCGTCTCGTAGCGGCGCACAAGCACGTCGGACACGAGTTCGCGCTCGATTGCCGCCTGCGTCGAGAGCCAGCGCGGATCGGTGGGCGCTATGAAGCGCATGAGCGGCATCAGCAGCGTGGACGCGTCGAGCGTCTTTCCCCCCTTGTACTGGACGAAGGCACCGCGCCGCGCGTCCCAGAAATTCCGGTGAATATCGCGGTAAATGAGGTCGCGATCCTTCTCCCATCGCGCGGCGTTTTCGGCCGGCAAGGAGCGTTTGCGCGCGATGCGAACACCGCGATCCAAGGCGACCCAGCACATGAGCCGCGACGACAGGAAGTGGCGCCGCTCGCCGCGGATCTCCCATATGCCCTCGTCGGGTTGATCCCAGTTCTCGCAGACCCAATCGAGGGTCCGGGCGGTGCGCTCCCAGGTTTTGTAGGTGATCGGCGAGCCATGCTTGTCGGCGAGATAGATGGAGTCGAGCAGCGCACCGTAGATGTCGAGCTGGAGTTGAGAGGCGGCGGCGTTGCCGATGCGCACAGGAGTGGCGCCGCCATAGCCGGCCAGCGCCGGAAGTTCCTGCTCCTCGGCCTGATTGCTGCCGTCGAGCCGGTAGAGGATCTGGAACTCGCCCGCGACGCTGCGATCGGCGCGGTCGGCGACCCAGTCGTTGAAGCGGATCGCCTCGCCGACGTAGCCGAGACGCATCAGTGCGAACGTCGCGAAAGCGGCATCGCGGATCCAGCAGAACCGATAGTCCCAGTTGCGGCTGCCGCCGGGTTGCTCGGGCAGGCCGAAGGTGGCGGCGGCGGCGATCGAGCCGTGATCGGCCGACGTCAGCAGCTTGAGCACAAGAGCCGAACGCATCACGTGCTCGCGCCAGCGCCCCTTATAGATCGAGTGCGCCGACCAGCTCTGCCAATAGGCGATGGTCTCCTCGAAAGAGACCTTGAGAAACGATTCCGCGTCGCCTCCGCCCGTCGGCGATTCGTTGGCGCATTCGAGAATGAAGCTCGCGGTCTCGCCTTCCATCAAGTGGAACTCCGCGACAGCGGTCCCGTGGCTCGCGGTGAGGCGCACGCTTGAGCGAAGCCGCAGCGGACCCGAGACGGTCGCGTCGTTGGGCGTGAAAAGCGCCGCGTCGTCCTGCAGCGCGACACGCGGCATTCCATCCCGCGCGTAGTCGAAGCGCGGAGCGCATCGCGCGATCATTGACACCTCGCCACGCACGCAGGTTACCCGGCGGACAACGGCGCTGCGCGGACCATGCGCCGCCATCACCGGCATATAGTCGGTGAGTTCCAAGACCGCCCGCCCATCCATGAAGCGCGTGATGAGGACGTTGGTATCGGGGATGTAGATCTGTCGCGTGTGCCACCCAGCGCCTTCGGCCGGCGCGATCGAGAAGGCGCCGCCGCTCTCGGGATCGAGAAGCGCACAGAACACGCTCGGCGAGTCGAGATGCGGGTGGCATAGATAGTCGATCGTGCCATAGGTCGAGACCAGGGCGAGCGAACGCATGTTGCCGATCGCGCCGTGGGCGCTGATGGTGACCTCCGGTCCCGGGTAGCGCGCGCCATCGGGCGACCTCGCGATGGTTTCGTGTCCTGACATCAA
The DNA here is from genome assembly GCA_965198495.1 of Beijerinckiaceae bacterium. GTDB lineage: Bacteria > Pseudomonadota > Alphaproteobacteria > Rhizobiales > Beijerinckiaceae > RH-AL1. The sequence goes on from CBDAPL010000001.1 coordinate 770,430, forward strand.
CACCCTCCGCGTTCGTCCATCATTCTCGCGTTCGCCGATCGTCTACCGAACTTGGGCGGACCACATTTGTTGCCGATGTGCCCCTGCCAACGACAGCGCCTGGACGCCGCCATCCCTGCGTCGATCGACACCCTGTGAGGGAGCCCTGTTTCGACTAAGCTCGACGCGGAATCGCCGAACGGTCACGACACGCGACTGATAATGGCGGAGAGCAGGAGAAACGCTTTTGAAGATCATAGCGCTCGCGCTGTTCAGCGGCATCCAGCTGGCAAGCCCGGCCGCCGCCGACGACCGCCAGGAAGCCTGCAAGAAGGCGATGAACGACAGGATACAATCGTGTACGGATGCCTGCACCAACCGCGCCCTGGCCGCCGCGTCGGACTATAAGGATACGAACAACAACGTGAAGTTCGGCTGTCTCAAGGGCTGCGCGGTCGGGCAGATCCTGCAGATGAAGGCCTGCCGCGAGGGGCGTCCGCTGGATACGACGGAAACCAACCGCTAAATAGAAGCGCAACCATCGTCCGACGTGCCTCGAAAGCTTGCGGCTAAGGCAGCCTCGGGCATCGGTGTTTGCCCGGACAGCGAGATGATGAGGTCGAACCACGTGTTGCTGGTTGCGATCGCCCGTAAGCTCGGCGTATCGGTTCAGCCGCTTCGCCGTTCGACGAAGCCACCGGTCGGCGATGCTCAGTCCTCGCCGATCAGCGCGGCGCGCGCGCGCAGCTTCTCCGTTTCGCTTTTCAACTGACCGCAGGCGGCAAGGATGTCACGGCCGCGCGGCGTGCGTACCGGGCTCGCGTAGCCGGCGGAAAAGACGATGTCGGAGAAGCGCTCGATCGTACCCCAGTCCGAGCACTCATAGCGGCTGCCGGGCCACGGATTGAAGGGGATGAGGTTGATCTTCGCCGGCACGCCCTTGAGCAGGCGCACCAGCTCGCGGGCTTCGGCGGGGCTGTCGTTCACCCCCTTCAACATCACGTATTCGAAGGTGATGCGCCGGGCGTTCGAGGCGCCGGGATAGTCGCGGCACGCCTGGAGCAAGGCGGCCAGCGGGTACTTCCTGTTCAGCGGCACGAGCGTGTCGCGCAACTCGTCGCGCACCGCGTGCAGCGAGATCGCCAGCATCGGCCCGGCCTCGGCACCGAGCGGGCCGATTTGCGGCACCACGCCGGCGGTGGAAACGGTGATGCGGCGGCGCGAGAGCGAGAGCCCGTCGCCGTCGGCGATGACGCCGACCGCGTCGCGCACCGCGTCGAAATTGTAGAGCGGCTCGCCCATGCCCATGAAGACGATGTTGGAGATCGGCCGCGCGCCGGCGCCGGGGATCAGCCCGTCGGTTGGCGGCGTCAGGCCGGGATAGTCGCCGAGGCGGTCGCGCGCGACGACCAGCTGCGCGACGATCTCGGCGGTTGAGAGATTGCGCACGAGCTTCTGCGTACCGGTGTGACAGAAGGCGCAGGTCAGCGTGCAGCCGACCTGGCTCGAGACGCAAAGCGTGCCGCGATCGTTCTCGGGGATATAGACGCACTCGACCTCCGAGCCGACGCCGCCGGCGGTGCGGTCCGACGGGTGCGGTGGCAGACGGATCAGCCATTTGCGCGTGCCGTCGGCGGAGACCTGCTCACCGACGACCTCCGGACGCGTCAGGCTGTAGGCGGCGGCGAGCGTGGCGCGCAGGACCTTCGAGACGTTGAGCATCTGGTCGAACGAGGTGACGCCCTGGAAATAGATCCATTGCCAAAGCTGCGCGACACGCATCTTGCGCTCGCGCTCCGGCACGCCGACGGCGGCGAGCGCCTCGCCGAGCTCAGCGCGGGTCAGGCCGACCAGCGAGGATTGGATCAAGATCGGGGAGGGTGGTTGCGTGGCAATCGTATCGAGCGCGGCGAGCATCGCGCACAGATAACATGCCGAGCGCGGTTTCGGCAGGCCAAGGCGCGGGCAACGTCGCAGAGTCGCGCGGTGATGCCGCCGACTGGCGCCGGGATCCGTCCCCCACGGATCGCCGGCACGCTTGGTTGGTCAGATCGCGCGATGCCAGGAGCGCGTGCTGGCCGATCTACGCTTCGTGCTCGACCGCACCGAACGACGATCACCGCGCATCGGCGCGTCAGCGATAGCGCGTCCAAACCTCGCCGCTGCAGATCGCGCCGCCGAGGACGCAGCCATCGAGCTTGAGCCGGTCGCTGGCCTCCAAGCCGATATGCGCGAGGTACCTCGAACCATCGCGCACGTCGACGACGGTGCCGCTCCATGTCGAGCCTTCCGGCTTCATGTCGATGAGGATCTGACGGCCGAGCTGCTTGCCGTCGGAGGTCCAGCTGAGATTGCCGCAGAGGTTGGGCCCGCACTTGCGGATCAGCACGCGAGCGGTCTTGTCGTTGACGAGCCACTCGCCGACCGGCGACGCGACGGCATTAGTGACGTAGAGAAAGCCGAGAATCGCTAGAAGGATGCGCATGCCGTTTGCTAGCGGCGGAAAGCGACCTTGTCATGGCGGCTGATCGCCGTCAGCAGCCGGTGCGACCGGTCACCGCGCAATCCTGAAGACGCGCCATGTGGATCATGGAGGTGATCACGACGTAGCCGCCGACAGCGAGAACGACGATGAAGAGGAAGCCGATGAGCACCGCGCGGCGCGGCGGATCATCGCGGGGATCTTCGGGACTGTCGCCATTGCCATGCATGCCCGACGGCTGACATCGAAAATCGATAATTGCGTGGCGCACACCAGGAGATGCCGTGATGCGAGCCTATCGATCGTTGGAGCAGCTGTTCGCCCGCCTTAGCGCGATCGGCGACGCGACCGCCATTCTCGGCTGGGACGCGCAGACGCTGATGCCGGCCGGTGCCGCCGAGGGACGCGGCGAACAATTGGCCACCCTTCGGAGCATCGCCCATGATCTGATCGTCGTGCCCGCCGTAGCCGACCTGCTGGCGGAAGCGGGGCAAGACGAACTCGGGCCCTGGCAGGCCGCGAACCTGCGCGAGATGCGCCGCGCCCACGCCCACGCGATCGCCATGCCGCCCGAGCTCGTCATGGCGAGCTCGAAGGCCACCTCCCGCGCCGAGATGGCGTGGCGGGAGGCGCGGGCGACGAGCGATTTCGCTTTGCTCGCGCCGCATCTGCGCGAGGTGCTTGCGCTGCAGCGCGAAACCGCGCGCCACAAGGGCGAAGCGCTCGGTTTGGCGCCCTACGACGCGCTGCTCGACCAGTACGATCCCGGCCTGCGACGGGCGCGCATCGACCCGCTCTTCGCGACATTGCGCGTCGCGCTGCCGACGCTCATCGACGAGGCGCGCGTCCGGCAGGAGCGCGAGGGCGCGCCGATCCCGGTCGTCGGCCCCTTTCCCGTCGCCGCCCAGCGCTTGCTCGGCGAGACGCTGATGCGAGCTCTTGGCTTCGACTTCAACCACGGCCGGCTCGACACCAGCCTGCATCCGTTCTGCGGCGGCGCCACCGGCGATGTGCGCATCACCACGCGCTACTGCGAGGGCGATTTCACCCGCGCGACGATGGGCGTGCTGCACGAGTCCGGCCACGCCCTCTACGAGCAGGGACGCCCGCGCGAATGGCTGCGGCAGCCGGTCGGCGACGCGCGCGGCATGACGATCCACGAGAGCCAATCGCTGCTGATCGAGATGCAGGCCTGCCGCACGCGCGCGTTCCTCGACTACCTCGCACCGCTCGTGCGCGCGATCTTCGGACGCGACGACGCGGCGCTCAGCGCCGGCAATCTTCACCGCATCTACACGCGCGTCGAGCCGGGCTTCATCCGCGTCGATGCCGACGAGGTGACGTACCCGGCCCACATCCTGCTGCGCTACGATCTCGAGCGGGCGATGATCTGCGGCGAGCTTGAAATCACTGATCTCCCCGCCGCCTTCAACGCCGGGATGCGCGATAGTCTCGGCTTGACGGTCACCGACGACGCGCTGGGCTGCCTGCAGGACATCCATTGGCCGAGCGGCGCCTGGGGCTACTTTCCGACCTACACGCTCGGCGCGATCACCGCCGCGCAGCTGTTCGCCGCCGCCTGCGCAGCGAGGCCTCAGATCCACGCGAGCCTGGCGGACGGCGCGTTCGCGCCGCTCGTCGGCTGGCTGCGCGACGCGGTGCACGGCAAGGGCAGCCTGCTGGGCGCCGACGCGCTGGTCGCGGCGGCGACCGGCCGCCCGATCGAAATCGACGCCTATCTCGTCCATCTGCGCCAGCGTTACGGCGATCGACGCGATGCGGCCTGAGCAATCCCCAAGACGCCTTTCAGGCGCTTTTGGAGCCGGTCATCCAGAGTCCGACCTTCTCGCCGTCGGCGACGAAATCCACGCCCTGGCGCTCCAGCGCCTTCTGGAACAGCGCGACCGTCATGCTGGGGATCGTCTGACCCGACTCGAAGCGGGTAATCGTGCTGATCGAGACGCGCGCGGCGTCGGCCAGGTCGCGCGTGGTGATCGACAGGCCGGCGCGGGCCATGCGGCATTGCTCGGGCGACATCACCAGCTTGGCTGCGGCCTGCTGCGGGATGTCGGCTTCCATATCGGTCATCAACGTCTCGATTCCGCTTGCGAGCCGAAGGTCCGCAAGGCTTGTCTGTAAGAAGGCTTCACGCGGCTCTGCCTAGAACCGAGGCCCAAACGTGAAAATGGCGCCCCGGCATTGAGCACGGTGGCGCCATCGCGGCAATCTCGGATTGCGAAGGCGCCTAGGCGGCCTTCAGATTCACGGCCGATTCCTTGCCGCGGTCTGCCTTCACTTCGTAGGAGATCTTCTGGCCTTCGGCGAGGCTTCGCATGCCGGCCTGCTCGAGTGCGGTGATGTGAACGAACACATCCTTGCCACCCTGATCAGGCTCGATGAAGCCGTAGCCTTTTTCGCCGTTGAACCATTTAACAGTACCCGTAGCCATAAGTTTTCCGATCGTTTGCACCGATCCAAGCGGGATCGGTTATCTCCTGATAACGGATCATTGCGGCGGCGCTACGGCGGTCGCCGCTTCTTTTTCATCTCAGTGAAATTTCAAGCGCGCCCGCTCGGGCGGCCAGAGTAGGCTCTAAGTCGCCGAGGCCACCGGGAAGGTGTGCGGCGCCGGGCTCACGGTATTCGCCTTGCCGTTGTTGATCTGCAGCACCGAAAGGCCACGATCGTTGGTGCCGTCGCTGCGAAAGCGGAACACGCCGTCGGCGCCGTTGAAGCCGGACTTGTTGAGCAGCACGTTGTCGGAATAGCGTTGCGCGCCCTGCGATCGGGCAAGCGCGGCGGCGAGCGAGACGGCGTCGTAAGACAGCGTGGCGATCCGCGTCGGGTCGGTATCGTACTTGGCTCGATAGCGGTTCGCGAAAGCGTTGAACCCGCCGTTCTCCGGCGCGGCGAACCATGCACCCTGCAGCGCGGGCAGTTCGAGCACGCGGGCGTCGTTCCAAAGGCCTGTGCCGAGAATCTGCACCTTCTTTGTATCGAGGCCGCTGGCGATCAGAGCCGCCGACATCGCCGGCATCGCCTCGGCCTGCTCGGGAATGAACAACGAGTCGATCTGGTTGCCGAGATCGGCGACCTTCTTTACCGCCGCGTCACGCGTCTGCGGCGTGTAATGCTCGATCGACAGCACGCGCAGGCCGCGCTTGGCGGCGACGGACTGGAACTCGGCGTCGGCGACGCGGCCGTAATCGTTATCTGGAACCAGCGCGGCGATCGACTTCTTGCCCTTTCCGGCGGCGTACTCGACGATGCGGTCGACGTAGCTCTCGATGAGAAAAGATAACAGATAGGAGCCATGCGTGGCGGTGGATGTGTCGGTCGAGAAGGCGATCATCGGCTTGCCGGCGGCATGCGTGACGCGCGCCACCTCGCGCACGTCCGGCGCGAAGAGGGGACCGATGACGAGTTCGGCGCCGTCGCTGAGCGCCGACTGCGCCGCGTCGCGGGCGCCGTCCGGGCTCGATTTGTCGTCCTTGACGAGGATGGTCAGATCGTTGGAGCCTGACTCCGAATAGGCGAGATCGGCGGCGTTGCGCAACGATTGACCAACGAGGCTCGGCTGACCATTGGCCGAAGTGAGCGGCAGGATCAGCGCGACCTTGATGTTGCCCGAACCGATCGTAGGGCCCGTCGAGCCGGCGAGCGCCTGCTTGTCTACCCTGCCGATCGGCGCATTCGGCGACACATCGGTATCGGCCGAAGCCTTGGGGCCGACGGTGCCCACGGTCGTGCCGCACGCCGCCTGCAGCATCGCGGCGCCGGCCACGAGGCTGATCTTGCCGAGCGAACGAGGGGAAGTCAGCACGTAGCACCCTTTGGACTGTCGCGCTCCGCGGGGGAACGGGCGATCGAACGGACCAGCGCCAGCCCAAACGACTTTAGAGCGCAAGCTGAACAGGCCCCTGCGCCGAAAAGATGGCGGAGCGGCAAAGCTTCGCTGAGCGTCGGTCGTGTTGCACTGGACGCTTCCCTTCAGCCCAGGTGGGGGATGGAACCAGCAATGACATGGGCGCAAGGCGGACGCACTCACGTCCCGATCAGCGCAGGCTCGCCGGCTTGACGCCTCGCGCGATGCGCAAGGACCTAGACAAAGCGATGGCGCGCGCCGCAGCCGACGGAAGGCGTAAACGCGGCGCGGCGACATCGTGGCGCAGACAAACCGGCGCCGGAAGCGGTTCGGGTTTTGCGGCCGACACCATGAAGCGCGACGGCGCAACGCGCCGCCGCGACCGGACCGATAGGGCTTTCGACGCCTACTAGACTAGGTGTGCCGCCCAAACCGTCCGGTCGTGCTTGACGGCAACCCTTTCCGCCCGAAGCCGCATCCGACCTGCGCCGGTATCGAAGACTACGCGCTCCGCCGTCGGCTTCGCTGCGCTTCTGGGCTGTGGTCCCACACGCAACAAGCCGACGACATCCTATCTTTTACCAGCGGTCGCCCCGAACGCGCTGCGCATCCTGACTGGTAAAGGCGTTCGACGAGCGGTCACGCTGGAGGTTGAAGCTCCGAGCCTCGGAAGGGTCGATTTGAGTAGAGGGCGCCACGGCGTAGTAATCGCCGGCCCCAACCGGGACCTGTGCGCTCTGGGCCAGAGCCGAACCCGCGAAGGTCGCCGCCAAAGTCGCGGCGATAGCGAGCGTCGATAAGGTGTTCTTCATGATGATCTCCTGTGCGCTTGCCTGAAGCAAGACGTTTGTGATGCCTAGATAGTAGCTGTTTGCCTAGGCCATAGGCACGATGTAGCTAGTTTTTCTTGCACTTTAAGTCCCCTGCGCGCATGGCCGTTGCAGCGAAATCGTGATAGCTGGCGGAGGCACTCGATCTTGGCCCGCTGAAAGCGCGAAGGCAGTTCGGGACAAGATCTCAGTAGACTTTGCGGCATCGAAGACGCTCGGCGTTCGGCAACAATACAGTGTGGGCAAAGGTGGCCGCATCCAGCGCGGCCGAACAGCGGTCGGCAGATGATCAGCTGCGAGATAGCCGCTCCTTCAATCGCCTAACGCCTCCCAATCAGCGTTCGAAGACTTCAGAATGGGAGATCTCAAGCTCGCTCAAGGGGAGAGCCGACGATTGGGGCGCATGATGGAAGAAGGCGCAACAGCCTTTGCCAGCGAACATCAAGGGGCTTGCATCGGCTCGTGGCACGGCTCCATATAGAGATGCTTTAGGCTTGCAGGATTTGCGAGCGGCGACAGGAGATGTCCGTGGCTGAACGGTCGTTTGCGCGCGAAGTCCAGGATCTCAAACTTTCCGCCGGAGAGGTCTTCCGGGGCGAAGGTATTCTGGCGATCACCAAAGCGCTGCTGCAGTCCGGCGTGTCCTACGTCGGCGGCTATCAGGGTTCGCCGATCTCGCATCTCATGGACGTCCTTGCGGACGCCAAGGACGTGCTTGACGATCTCGGCGTGCACTTCGAATCCTCGGCCTCGGAAGCGACGGCCGCGGCGATGCTGTCGGCCTCGGTGATGTATCCCATCCGCGGCGCGGTGACGTGGAAGTCCACCGCCGGCACGAATGTCGCCGCCGATGCCCTGTCGAATCTCTGCGGCGGTGGCGTGAAGGGAGGCGCCCTGATCGTGATCGGCGAGGATTTCGGGGAAGGGTCTTCGATTTCGCAGGAGCGAAGCCACGCTTTCGCGATGAAATCGCAGATGTGGCTGCTCGACCCGCGCCCGAACCTCGAAAGCCTGGTCAAGGCCGTCGAGGACGGGTTCGAGCTGTCGGAGGCGTCGAACACGCCCGTGATGCTCGAGGTCCGGGTCCGGACCTGCCACGTCCATGGTCATTTCGTCGCCAAGGACAACAAGCGCCCGGATTTCACGCTCAGGAACGCCTTGGAAGCTCCGCAGCGGGACGTCTCGCGTATCGTGCTGCCACCCGCTACATACCTCCACGAGAAGGAGAAGCTCGAGGCGCGCTGGCCCGCGGCGATCGAGTTCGTCAAGTCGCATCAATTGAACGAGTTCTTCGGACCGGCCGACTGCGACGTCGGCCTCATCGTCCAGGGCGGCATGTACAACAACCTCATGCGCGGCCTGCAGTACCTCGGGCTCGCGGACGTCTACGGCGAGACGGTCGTTCCGATCTACGTGATGAACGTCACCTATCCGATGATCGACGACGAGGTGGTGTCCTTCTGTCTCGGCAAGAAGGCCGTGATCATGATCGAGGAAGGCCATCCCGAGTACATCGAGCAGGCTTTGCACACGCTCCTGCACCGCCGCGACATCCAGACGAAGGTCAGCGGCAAGGACCTTCTGCCGATGGGCGGCGAATACTCGGCCTCGGTGCTGGCGGAAGGAATCGGTGCCTTCATCGCGGCCCATGCGCCGAGCCTACTTGGCAACCGGCCGCCGATCCCGAACGCCAAGCAGGTCCTCGCGGACGACAAGGTCAAGCTGCTGTCCAAGGTCGTGCCGCAGCGCCCGGCGGGGTTCTGCATCGGGTGTCCGGAGCGGCCGATCTTCGCGGCCATGAAGCTCGTGGAGGAGGAACTCGGCGCTCACCACATCTCGGGCGACATCGGCTGCCACATCTTCTCGATCCTGCCGCCCTTCAACATCGGCACGACGACGATGGGGTATGGCCTCGGGCCGGCGTCGGCATCGGCTTTCAACGTGCCGGCCAGCAAGAAGCCGATTTCGGTCATGGGCGACGGCGGCTTCTGGCACAACGGCCTGACCAGCAGCGTCGGGAACGCCGTGTTCAACAAGCAGGATGGGGTGATCCTCATCGTCGACAATTTCTACTCTGCCGCGACCGGGGGGCAGGACATCCTGTCGTCGCGCGCCGACAATCCGCGCCGGCTGACGAAAAACTCGATCACCAGCGCGGTGAAGGGCATCGGCGCCAAATGGGTCCGCCAGCTCGATCGCACCTATGACGTCGGGCGCATGCGCGACACACTGCGCGAAGCTCTCACGTCGACCGAGCCGGGCCCGAAGATCATCGTGGCCTCGTCGGAATGCATGCTCAACAAGCAGCGTCGGGTCCGCCCGTTGCTCAGCAAGGCGATCAAGGATGGTAAGCGCGTGGTGCGCGAGCGCTTCGGCGTCGATGAGGACGTATGCACCGGCGACCATGCCTGCATGCGCCTGTCGGGCTGCCCCTCGCTGTCGCTGAAGCAGACCGCGGACCCGCTCAGGGACGATCCCGTCGCGTCCATCGACCAGACCTGCGTCGGCTGCGGCAATTGCGGCGAGGTCGCCGAAGCCGCCGTGCTGTGCCCCTCGTTCTATCGGGCCGACATCATCGTCAACCCGACCCGGCTCGACGTGTTCATGGCGCGCGTGCGTGGCGCCATCATCGGCTTCCTGCAGCGTCGGCGCGAGGGTCGGCACGGTGTCGTCGCCGCCTGAACAGTGTCACCGCACGACGCGCGGTCAGGCCAGGCTTTTCGCCAGCAGATAGCCCGAGCCGCCGCCGAGCCCCGGGCCCGGATGCGTCGCGGCACCGATATGGTAGAGACGCGGGACCGGGGTCCGGTGATTGATTGTTTCCTTGAAGGGCCGCCAGAGGAAGAACTGGTCGATCCCGCAGTAGCCGCCATAGGGATCGCCGCCGACGAGGTTGATGTTCAAAGCTTCGAGATCGGCCGGCGAATAGACGCGACGAGCGATGACGCTCTCCTGGAAGCCTTCGATATGGCGGGCCAGAATGCGTTCCGCGCGGTCGGCGAAAGCTTCCCGGATCGCCTCGCTCCAGCGTCCGTCCTCGGGCGGCGCGATCTCGCCGGCGGCATCGCCCCGGATCTGGCGCGGCGCTTCCGGCAATTGCAACCATAGGATCGCCTTACCGTCGGGTGCGCGGCTCGGGTCGATCGCCGTCGGCTGGCCGACGCAGATCGTCGGATCGGCGGGCAGGACGCCCCGCTCCGCCTCGTTGGCGGCTTTCGAGACGCCATCGAGGCCCGGCGTCAAATGGAGCAGCGCGACGTCGCCGAGGCCCTCGCCGCGCCAGCGGGGCGGGTGCGCGAGCGCGTAATGGATCTGCATATTGCCCTTGCCGTAGCGATAGCGGCCGAGCGCTTCGACGAGATCGGCGGGAAGCTTCGCATCGTCGAGGAGCCGGCCGTAGAGCCGCTCGGGCGCCATCGTACAGATCACACCTTGGCGGGCGTCGATCGTGCGGCCATCGGCGAGGACGACGCCGGTCGCGTGACCCTTGGCGTTCAGGGTGATCCTGACGACGTCCGCCGCGGTTTCGATCTCGCCCCCGTTGTCTCGAATGAGGCGCTCGAACGCGTCCAGCAGCTTCTGCGTGCCGCCCTTCACGATGGGAGCACCGACGGCCTCGAGCGCGAAGCCGATCACCTTGATCATCTCGCCGGAGTAGGCGCTCTCGGGGCCGAGACCCGTGTGGAGCACCCAGGGAGCGAAGAGATCGCGCACCAAATCCGACGTGTAACGCCCCTCGAGATGGGCGCGCGCCGACGTCAGCGCCTCGCCGAGGAAGGTCGCGAGACCGCGCGGCCCGCGTTTCCACAGCTCCCGAAGGATGATCCGCAGCATGTCGCGTGACCAGAGATACCCGCCGAGCACGGAAAACACGAGCCCGGCATTGCCGCCGAACAGCGACATCTCGCGATCGAAGGCGGCCCCGTCGCCTGAGCCCGCGGCGTCGAACGCCGCGCGATTCGCCGCGCGGGACCGCGTCAGGACGAGAGACGTGCCGTCGGGCCGCAAGACCCCCGTGGGGATGTCGGTGGGGGCGAAGGCGAGACCCCGCCGTTCGAGCTCCGGACCCAAAACCTTGTAGGCGGGCGAGGTCACGAACAGCACGAACGTCGCGGCCATGACGTCATGGACGAAGCCGGGCGCGGTGATCGCTTCGGAGCGGATGCAGCCGCCGATCCGATCGTTGCGTTCGAGGAGCAGGACCTTGCGTCCTTTGAGGCTCAGCATAGCCGCGCAGACGAGGCCGTTGATGCCGCTTCCCACAACGATGTAATCGGCCTCGGCCATCTTTCGAACTCCGTTCTGAACCGCGCTTCGCGGCCTCGCCACCGATATAGTGCAAGCTTGAAGCTTTTATGCTTTGTAGGGCGCACGAGGTTGAGGCGCTACCCTCGTTTCCAGGCCGCGGCGGAGACGCGATCGTGCCTCATGGCGCAACGGAAGACGGCATGATGGTCTATGACGCGGTGATCGTTGGGGCGGGCCACAATGGGCTCGCGGCGGCCGTCCACCTGGCGACGAAGGGTTGGAAGGTCGGCGTCTTCGAAGCCGCGCAGCGGCCTGGCGGCGCGATCCGGACGGAGGAGTGCACGCTCCCCGACTTCCGTCACGATCTCTACGCCATGAACCTGAGCCTCTTCGCCGGCTCGCCGTTCCTCGCAGCCCACAAGGAGGGTCTGCAACGGCACGGCTTGGCCTTCGTGCCGGCGCCCGACTGTTTCGCGAGCGCGTTCCCCGACGCCAGTTGGCTCGGTGTCAGTAGTGACCCCGACCTGACGCTCTCCCGGATCGCCGGCTTGTCGCCAAGCGACGCGGACGCATGGCGGGCCATGATGTCGGCCTTCCCGGCTGAGGCGCCGCATATCTTCGCGCTCCTCGGAGCTCCCATGCCGTCATGGGCGGCGGCGCGCGCTCTTTGGAAAGCCTACAGAGGCAACGGCCTTACCGGCATCGGCAAGCTCGCCAGGCTCGTGGTGTCCTCGCCGCGCGACTTCCTGGATCGGCACTTCGATTCTGCAAAGCTCAAAGCGATGATGTGTGTCTGGGGCATGCACCTCGACTTTCCGCCGGATGCGGCGGGAGGCGCCCTGTTCCCGTATCTCGAATCGATGGCGTGCCAATGCTTCGGCATGGTGATCGGCCGCGGCGGCGCCGACACCATCACCGCGGCGCTGACCGGCTACCTCGAGGAAAAGGGCGGTGAGCTCCACCTCGGCGCCCCGTGGCGGAGGTGACCCAAGCGGCCGGCAAGGCGAACGGAATCCGTCTCGCCGACGGACGATCGATCGCGGCCAAACGCGCCGTCATCGCCAACGTCCATCCCCAACGTCTCGTCGATCAGCTGCTGAAGGGTGGCGACCTCACGAAATACCGGACTGGATTGAACGGCTTCAAGCCGGGGCCCGGCACCATGATGATCCACTATGCGCTCGCCGACCTGCCAAACTGGACCGCCGGAGAGGCGCTCCGACGCTTCGCTTACGTGCATCTCGCGCCCGATTACGCCACCATGACCCGGACCTACGATCAGGCGAGGGCCGGCCTTCTCCCCGACACGCCGATTCTCGTTGTAGGTCAACCCACGGCGATCGACCCCGGCCGCGCGCCCGACGGCAAGCACATATTGTGGGTCCAGGTCCGCGTCCTGCCGAGACTCATCGGCGGCGATGCCGCCAACATGATCGATGGCACCGCATGGGACACGGTGAAGGAGCTCTACGCCGACCGTGTGAGCGCCCTCATCGAGCGCTATGCGCCCGGCTTCCACGAACTCGTGTTGGGCCGCGCGGTCGTGAGCCCGGAAGACCTCGAGCGGGAGAACCCCAATCTCGTCGGCGGCGACAGCCTGTCGGGGAGCCACCACCTCGACCAGAATTTCGTTTTCCGGCCGCTGTTTGGCTGGTCGCGCTACAAGACGCCAATCGACAAGCTTTATATCGTCGGCGCCTCGACCTGGCCCGGCGCCGGTGTGGGTGCCGGATCCGGCTTTATCCTGGGCAAGATGCTGGCGGGGGCGTGAGGGCCGCCTGCGGCCATCATCATCGCATCACGCCGACCACTCCGGCGCCACGAGCCGGCGCTTGCCGTCGGAGGTTCGCGGCACGTCAGGTCCGAGATCCTGTTTGTCCCAGAGTTGGCACGTGACCGTCTTGTGCTTCTGGTCCAGCCCTTCGCAATAGTTGGTGAAACGGCAGGAGCGGACTGCCGCGCCCTGTCCCGTCGCGAATTTGAGAAACCAGTCGGGGTCGGCGAGGCTCTGACGCGCCGCGCCGACGATGTCGCAGATCCCGCCTTCGAGCATGCGCTCGGCCATTTCGAAATTATGCACGCCGCCGCTGCAGACGACCGGTATTGCCGCGCCGTCGCCGTGGATCGCATCGCGGATCGCCCGCGTCGCGTCGCGATTGCGTCCGAACGGGCCGCGATCATCCGAGATCGAATGCGGCATGCATTCGTAGCCGCTGCGTCCCGTGTAGGGATAGGCCGACTCCCCGATCAAGGGCTGCTTGGCGTCGTCGAACTTGCCGCCACGCGACGTGGAGATGAAATCCATGCGGGCGCCGGCGAAACGCCGCGCGAAGTAGATGGCGTCGTCGACACCGCTTCCATCCGCGATACATTCATCAGCGAGGTAGCGGCAGCCGATCGCGTGGCCAGCCCCGACCCGGTCGCGGACGGCGGTGAACACCTCGAGCGGCAAGCGCACCCGATTCTCCTTCGCGCCGCCATAGCCGTCCTCGCGGGTGTTCTTCGCCGACAGGAAAGAGGCCATCGTGTAGGCGTGGGCGTAATGGAGTTCGACGCCATCGAAGCCGACCGCGACGGCACGCGCTGCGGCATCGGCGAAGAGGCCGGGCAGGATCGTGGGCAGGTTGGCGATATGCGCCAGATGCATATCGGTGACGTGTTCGCGCGCACCGAAACGCAAAGCCTCGATCTCGCGGTCCGACAAGATGCTCGCGATCTCATCATCCCTCATCGCGACCAACGCCTCGCGGATGACGGAATCATCCAGACCCGGCAGGGCCGCCCGATGCCGATCCGTCAGGACGAGGAACTGCCGCAGGAACTTGCCGGGATCGGGGCGGCGGCGGATCGATAGGAAGTCGATGACCTGGATCAAAAGCCGCGTTTGGCCGCCGCTCGCCTGGCGGACGGCCTCGACGAGGCGGCGCAGACCGGGCATGAAGCGGTCGTGCCCGATGCGCAGCAACGGCCCGCTCGGCACGTCGCGGACACCGGTCGCCTCGACGACGATCGCGCCCGGCCGCCCGCGCGCGAACCGCGCATACCAGTCGCAGACCGCATCGGTCACGAACCCATCCTCTGTGGCGCGCCAAGGCACCATCGCAGGGATCCAGGTCCGCTGTTCGAGGGCGAGAGGTCCGACACGCACCGGCGAGAACAGCCGCGAGGCGGCGGCTTCCTCCCGCGTCGGCACGCGCCCGACGCCGGCTTCGAAACGGATGCGCTCCGGCGGTTTCCACATGTCGCGATTCCTCGCCAGTCGCCTTACCCTCGATCTTGCGAGGGACACAGCTTAAGCTTGAAGCATGAACTATTGAGGCGATCCTTGGCGAATGCGCCTCGGGCGTCAAGCCCGGTCCGAGGGTCCCTGCGATGGATCGAACAATCGCTTGTCTGTTTCCACGACGTAGCGCATCCCGCCGGGATAGGAGACGAGCTCCATTTGCATGCCCCATGGCGTCTTGAAATAGCAGATCGTTTCACCGGCGTTCGGGCCTTCGGTCATCGGTGTGGGTTTCCCGAGGACACGAACCCCCGGCACGCCGACCAGATAGGCGACGGCTTGCTCCATGTCGGCGACATAGATCGCGAGGTGATGGCCACCAACGTCGCTGTTGCGTGGCGGCGCTTTCACCTGATCCTTGGCGCTGTACTCGAACAGCTCGACATTTTGTGTCGGCCCGGCTCGCATCATCGCCAGCTTGAGAGAGGCGCGAGGCTCGACATCGAGGTGCACGGTCATCCAGTCGCCAGTCGGATCGCTGATTGGGCCGACCGAAAACACCTCGTCCCAGCCGAGGACGGAGGAGAAGAAAGCGATGGCCTGCGCAAGATCAGGCACCGTAACGGCGACGTGGTCGATCCCCAGCGCCGTGGGAACACCGCGCTTCGACTGAAATCCAACCATATTTGCTTCCTTTTGCAAGTGCACGTCTGATAGGCGCGCTTCATATATGCGCGCTCGATTACAGATAGGCGCCGCGTCCTCGAGCGCGTCGCACGGCTTGCGTTACCATAACTTTGGTATCAAGCATCTTTCGTGGTTGCGCGTCGCGCAAACAGGCCCGTTGGGCTATGTCGTCGATCAAGAGGTTGCCATGAGGGAAAGCACGCCTGGAGAAACTGCCGGCCGTAAGAAAACGTGGGAGACACACGGCGTACGCGTGGAAAGTGTAGCGCCCGTGGGCGCCAGCAAGCTCGATCCCATCATCTTCGTCCACGGCGGGTGCCACGGCAGCTGGTGCTTCGATAACTTCCAGAGCGTGTTCGCGGCTGGCGGCTGGCAAGGTCACGCTCTCAATTGGTTCAACCATAATGGCTCAGCTTCACTGCCTGCGGACAAATTTCTGGCGCGCGGCATTCCCGAGGTCGCCGAGGAGATTGGTCACGTCGCTGCGACGTTGTCCAAACCGCCAATCCTGATCGCGCACAGCATGGGAGGAATGGCCGCGCAGAAGTACGCCGAACGCCATCCCACACGCGCCCTCGTGCTCCTGGCGCCTGTCGTCTCCAGTGAGGCGAACGTCGCGCCGATCAACGTTCCGCTCGTCATGGACCAGCCGTTCCACCTGCCGCCGGAGATCGCGTCGTCCCTCTTCTTCGACGGGCTAGAAGCCGAAGAGGCGATGCGCTGTTATCGCCTGCTTTGTCCAGAATCCCCCACCTGTGTACAACAGGCGACACGCTTCACGATCAGTGTGGACTACGCCAAGATCGGCTGCCCGATTCTCGCGTTCGGTGCCGAAAACGACCCGCTCGTCCCCGGGGCGTACGTTCGATCCCTCGCGGAACTCGCCAAAGCCGACTTCCGCATGCTACCCGGCCGCGGCCATAACCTGCTGATGGAGCCACACTGGCGCGACACCGCTTCCGAGATAGCACACTGGCTGGATGAGCTCCCGCCTTCGGCATAGTTGCGCAGTTTATGGCGCTGCCCCTCGGCCCGACCGAGGGCGCGACCAGATGCGCGGATGCGGCTCGCCGACCGCCGCTGTGCGGGCGGCCGAGATGGGGGGCATCGGCCGCATGTCAGACCAGCGTGCGGGAGGGCCCGACGGCGTCTGCGCGCCCGGAGTCGCGCCGTAGCGTTCTCTGTCGTTCTCGCCGCAGCCGTCGGCGCGTGCGCCTGCATTCCACACCGACGCCGGAGGTGACCTGCGTCGGGGCGGCCAGCCACTTCGCGACATTTCAATGGCCGGATAACGAAGACGCGACGCGAAGGTCCGCCCTCATGTCAGGCCAGCTTGTGGATCAGGATCAAAAACGTCTTCTGCTCGCGCGGCGTCAAGCCGGCGAGCGTAACGGCCGAAACCTGGAACGCGGCGGCGAGATGACGTTGATAGAAGTCGTGCCCATCTTCGGTAAGCTCGATCGTGACGCGGCGCCGATCGGCATGGTCGGCGACAGTCCTGATGAATCCGCGGCGGCCTAATCGGTCCACGACGCCCTTGATCGTTGCCACGTCCATGGCAATCAGGCGTCCAAGGCGGTTCTGCGAGCAGGGACCGACCTCGTGCAGCTTCGCGAGCGCGGCCCATTGCGGCGGCGTCATGTCACCGAAACGATCGGCGAAGATCGCGGCGTGCCGCTGGTTGGCCTGGCGCAGAAGAAAGCCGACCTGCTCCTCGAGGCTGTAGGAGCCGTCCGTCGGGAGCGGGACTGGCGCCATGGTGTCCCGCTCATCGATGCCCTGCGCCGCGCGGCGTTTTGGAGAGGTCACCATCTTTGCTTCATTCGTTGCTGCTGGCCGGGACGGAGGCGTCGATCCGGTCTGAACGTCTAGCGTTGTTCGGGCATCTGGCGAAGCCTTCGTTGCGACATTCGTACACAAACGATTTGCAAGCGGAATTCGGCCGTGCATGATCGGCTCGTCCACGGCGAGAAGGATGACCAGCATGGCTCAAGACGAGACGTTCCGCGCGGGTCCCTCGAAGCTCGTCATCCGCAATATCGGCCTTCTGCTCAGCGGCGACCTGAAGCAGCCGATCCTCGATGCGGACACGGTCGTCGCCATCGATGGCCGCATCGCCGCGATCGGGCATGCCAGGGATCTCGATCTCGCCGGGGCGACAACCGTCGTCGACGCGGCAGGCGTGACACTCTCTCCCGGGCTCATCGATAGCCACGTCCATCCTGTGGCGGGCGACTGGACACCTCGGCAGAGCCAGAGCAACTGGATCGACTCGAGCCTGCATGGCGGCGTCACCACCATGATCTCGGCCGGAGAGGTCCATACGCCGGGGCGCCCGCGGGATGTCATCGGCGTCAAGGCGATGGCCATTTTCGCGGAACGCGCCTTCCGCTCGTTTCGCCCGAGCGGGGTCAAGGTGATGGCCGGGGCGCCCGTGATCGAGCCGGGCATGGTTGAGGCGGACTTCGCGGAACTCGCGGCCGCCGGGGTCAAGTACCTCGGCGAAGTCGGGCTCGGCGGCGTCAAGGACGGCCCGACAGCCCGGACGATGGTGGCTTGGGCGCGCAAATACGGCATTAACAGCACGATTCACACCGGCGGCCCGTCGATTCCTGGCTCGGGGCTGATCGATGCCGAGATCGTCCTCGAGGCCGATACCGACGTGATCGGGCACGTCAACGGCGGCCATACCGCGCTGCCCGATGGCGACATTCGCTGCCTCTGCGAGCGCTGCGGTCGCGGGCTCGAACTGGTCCACAACGGCAACGAGCGCGCGGCCTTGTTCACGCTGCGAACGGCCAAGGAGATGGGGCAGCTCGATCGCGTGCTTCTCGGCACCGACGGACCGGCCGGGTCTGGCGTCCAGCCGCTCGGTATCCTGCGCATGATCAGTCTGCTTTCGTCTCTGGGCGACGTGCCGGCGGAGATCGCCGTCTGCTTCGCGACCGGCAACACGGCGCGCCTGCGGGCCTTGGACAGCGGCCTCATCGAGGTCGGTCGCAGCGCCGATTTCGTCCTGCTCGACAGGGCCCAGCACTCAGCGGGACGCGATCTCCTGCACAGCATCGCCCTGGGCGATCTGCCCGGCGTCGGCATGACGATCATCGATGGCGTCGTGCGCACGGGACGCAGTCGCAATACGCCGCCGGCCGATCGTACGCCGCACGTCGTCGCCCCGGCTTAGGGCTCGCCGAGCGCCGCGATCGACGCCGGTTCGGCAGACGTCTGCCCAGTTAATGCCCAGGCATGGCTCGCTTATCGGCAGTGCGCGGTGGCGATGGCAGTTGACAACAGGCTTCGAGCTGCGAAGATCATGTGTATACGAATGACTTGGAGGCGCGCTCGTGCATGCCGACGACAAGATTCGCTGCGACGCCTGCCCGGTCCTCTGTTACATCCGCCCTGGCGCGACGGGCGCCTGCGATCGTTACGCGAACGATGCCGGCCACCTGGTTCGCGTCGATCCGCATTTGGTTCTTCAGCGCGCGATCGGCGACGGCGGGAGCGTCATCCCCTTCGATGCGGGCAGTTGGACGGGCAACCCGATCGTTGGCGCCGACACATTCGTGACGGCGATCGGCGCCGGCACGACTTATCCCGACTACAAGCCGGCGCCGTTCATCGTGTCTTCGTCAGTCGTTGGATGCGAAACGGTCACGGTGGTCACGGAAGGGATCTTCTCCTACTGCGGCGTCAAGGTGAAGATCGACACCGACCGCTTCCTCGGCCCGGAACAAGCGACCGTTCGCTGCGCGGGGGAAGCCGTCGGGCACGTGACGACGGGCGAATACGGCTCGCAGATGCTGTCGCTCGGCGGCGTCCATCACCTCACCGGCGGCAGCAAGAAGGAGGGGCGCGTCACCTGCCAAACCCTTCTATCGCTGTGTAACCGCGAAGCCGTCGACTTGACGATCGATGCGGGCGCATCGGTGCGCGTGCAGGCCGGCCATGCTCCCGTCGTCAACGGCGTGCGCGAAGAGCGGATGCGCGTCGGCTGCGGTTCGGCGACGATCGGCATGTTCGCCCGGCAATGGCATGGTCTGGTGGACGACGTCGTCGTCGTCGACGACCACATCACCGGCGTCCTGTCCGAGCATCAAGCTGGCAAACTGATCGGGATGCGCGAGACCGGCCTCAAGCTGAACGGGCGGCGCTCCACGCCCGGGCGCTATTTTCAGGTGGCGGAACCGGGAACCGGATGGGGCGGAACGGACATCTCCGATCCGCTGTCGATTCTCGGGCCCTTCGACCCCGATGTTGCGTGGCCGGGGCTGCGCCTCCTGATGGTCAGCACCACCGGTGAGCAGCACGGCTATTTCGTGCTCGACGATGCGTTGCGCCCGATCGCGTCCGTTCTCCCCGACGCGCTCTCTAGGTCCGTCGCACTGATCAAGGAGAATTGCGAACCGGCGCTCTGCACGGTCCTGTTCATGGGCGGAGCCGGCGGTTCTCTTCGCGCCGGCGTCACCGAGAACCCCGTGCGGCTGACCGAGGCGGTCAAGGCCTCTCTCAGCCAGCTGACCTGCGGCGGCGCCCCGGCCTACGTCTGGCCGGGTGGCGGCATCACTTTCATGGTGGACGTGACCTGCGTCCCAAGCGGCGGTTTCGGATCCGTGCCGACGCCGGCCATCGTGGCGCCGCTCGAATTCACCATGCCGCTCGCCGCCTACGAGGCGCTCGGCGGTCACATGGGCCAGATCCGCCGGCTCGACGAGGTGGCGTCGGCCGCGGAACGTCGCGAGATAGCACGGGCCGACAACCCGTGGCCGCACGCGATCAGGGATGCTCGCTGATGCGCCGCCCGCAGATCGCGATACTGGCGGACGGCCGAAGGTTGCACGTCCAGGACGGCCCGATCGATCTCGTGATCGAAGCGTGGGGAGCACAGCCGGAGATCACCGCCGCTTTCGCCGCGGCCGTGCAATGCATGACCGGCCTCCTCGATGCGCTCTGCGACGAGCTGAGCCTTCTGCGAACCCCCATCAGGGTGAACACCCGGGATCCGGACGGCCCGGTCGCGCAGCGCATGATGCGGGCGACGCGTCCCTTCGCGCCCGACATGTTCATCACGCCGATGGCTGCCGTAGCCGGTGCCGTCGCCGACCACGTTCTGGCAGCGATGCGTGGCGCGGCGGCGCTCGACAAGGCCTATGTCAACAATGGCGGCGACATCGCCGTGCATCTCGTCGGCGATGCCTCGCTCAAGGTCGGCCTCGTCGCGGATCCGGCCCGGCTGGACTTGTTCGGGACAACGCTCCTGCGCGGCAGCGAGATCGCGCGCGGCGTTGCCACGAGTGGCCGGCACGGCCGCAGCTTCTCGTTCGGCATCGCCGATGCCGTCACGGTGCTTGCCGCCGATGCCGCGGCGGCCGACGCCGCGGCGACCGCGATCGCGAATGCCGTCGACCTGCCGGCGCATCCCGCGGTGACCCGCACGCCCGCCTGCGATCTGCAGCCCGACAGCGATCTCGGCGCCCGACTGGTGACGCGCGCCGTCGGCGCGCTGACCCTGCCTGATATCGCGCGCGCCCTGCGATCTGGACAGCGCCTCGCCGACGACATCGTGGCACGGCGCTTGGCTACGACCGCGGCCCTGCATCTTCAAGGCTCCAGCGTCGTCAGCGGCGCACGATCGATTGACGCCACGCCGAGCCTAGAGGTGGCCGCCTATGCCTGACGTGCGCGTGCGCAAAGAGGTTCTCATCGTGGAGGAGATCTTCCACGAGGGAGGTCCCCCGCCAGCGAAGCCGCTCCTCAAGGGCGCGATCCTGGCCGTGATCCACAATCCGTTCGCGGGCCGCTTCGTCGCGGAAATCCAGCCGTTCATGGAGGATCTGAAACCGCTCGGCTTTCGCATGGCCGCGCGATTGGCCGCGCAACTCGGCGGCCCGGCGGCGATCGCCGGCTACGGCAAGGGCGCGATCGTCGGCGCGGCCGGCGAACAGGAACATGGCGCGCTATGGCATGCGCCGGGCGGCTACGCCATGCGCGAGGTCTTGGACGGCGCCAAGGCCATCGTACCGTCGACGAAGAAGGTCGGCGCGCCCGGCTCGCGGCTCGACGTCCCTGTGGCGCACGTCAACGCCTCCTACGTCCGCAGCCATTTCGATTCCATGGAGGTCGGCATCGTGGATTCACCTCGCGCTGATGAGATCCTCCTCGCGCTGGTGATGACGACCGGCCCGCGCGTGCACGACCGTGCCGGCGGCCTCCGGGCCGAAGACATCAAGGGCGAGGACGGTTTGCGATGAGCGCGAAGATCCGCAAGCTCGTCGTCCTCGTCGAGGAAACTCGGTTGGAAATGGACCAAACGATCGATCCGCCGCAGCGCCGCGCCGCCGCCGCCGCGGTCATCGAGAATCCCTTCGCCGGGCGGTTCGAACGCGATCTCGCTCCCCTCGCGGCCATCGGGGAAGAGTTGGGACAACTTCTGACCGAACGCGCGGTCGCCGCGCTCGGCATCGCCGGACCAAGCGCGCAGAGCTACGGCAAAGCCGCCATTGTCGGCGAGAACGGCGAACTCGAGCATGCGGCGGCAATCTTGCATCCGAAGCTCGGCGCGCCGGCGCGTCGCGTGCTCGGTACAGGGGCCGCGCTGATCCCATCCTCGAAGAAGCGCGGCGGTCTGGGCATTACCATCGACGTGCCGCTCGGCCACAAGGACGCGGCCTACGTGCGGAGCCATTACGACGCGATAACGATCGGCGTCGCCGATGCGCCTCGCGCGAACGAGATCGTGGTCGTGGTCGCGGTTACGGACAGCGGGCGCCCGCTGCCGCGCATCGGCGGGCTCACGGTCGACGAGATCAAGGGCGAGGACGGGTTGCGATGAGCCATCTGGGAACGACAAAGATGAGCCGCTCGACTGGCTTGGCGTTGGCTTGCACGCTCCTGCTCGCCAGCTCCGCCCGCGCGACCGGCGACATCAAGATCGGCGACATCAACAGCTATTCCGGGCTTGCCGCCTTCACCGGTCCCTATCGCAAGGGGGCAGACCTTGCCGTCGACGAGATCAACAAGAGTGGTGGCGTGCTCGGGCAGCGGCTCGTCGTCATTTCGAAGGATGACGGCGGCAAGCCGGCCGAAGCCGTGACCGCGGCAAACGAGCTCGTCTCGGCCGACGGCGTCGTCATGCTGACCGGCACATTTTACTCCAATATCGGCCTCGCGATCTCGGCCTTCGCCGCCGAAAAGAAGATGTTCTTCCTCGCCGGCGAGCCGCTTACCGATGCCATGACCTGGTCGAAGGGCAACCCGTATACCTTCCGCATCCGCCCGAGCGCCTACATGCAATCGGCCATGCTGGCCGACGAGGCCGCGAAACTGCCGGCGAAGCGCTGGGCGACGATCGCGCCGAACTACGAATACGGCCAGTCGGCCGTGACCGTGTTCAAACAGCTGCTCTCCGCCAAACGGCCGGACATCCAGTGGGTCGCCTCGCAATGGCCGCCCTTGGGCAAGATCGACGCCGGCCCCATGGTGCAGGCCATCGCCGCGGCCAAGCCGGACGCCATCTTCAATGTCGAGTTCGGACCCGACTTGGTGAAGTTCGTCCGCGAGGGCAGCACGCGCGGCCTCTTCGAGCACACGTCCGTGGTGAGCCTGCTGACGGGCGAGCCCGAGTACATGGACCCGCTCAAGGACGAGACGCCCGTCGGCTGGATCGTCACCGGCTACCCGTGGAACGACGTGAAGATCCCCGAGCATGCCGCGTTCCTCCAGGCCTACCAGGCCAAATACAAGGACTATCCGCGCCTCGGCTCGGTTGTTGGATACGAAACGATCAAGGCCGCGGCGGCAATCATCGATAAGGCAGGCTCGACACAGACCGACAAGCTCATCGCGGCCGCCGACGGGCTCAAGGTCGAATCGCCGTTCGGGCCGATCACTTTCCGCGCCATAGATCATCAATCGACGCTCGGCGCCTTCGTCGGCACGACGGCGGTGAAGGACGGCAAGGGCGTACTGGTCGGATCGAAGTACCTCCCGGGCGCCAATTACCTGCCAAGCGATCGAGAGGTGACGAAACTGCGTCACGGCGAATGACCACTTAGCGAGACCCGCATGGCTTTCTATTTCGCGCAGTTCCTTTCGGGCCTCGCCAGCGCAGCGTCCTTGTTCCTTCTCGCCGCCGGTCTCTCGATCATTTTCGGCGTGACGCGCATCGTGAATTTCGCCCATGGCGCGTTGGCGATGCTCGGTGCCTATATCGCGTATACGCTGACGACGTTCTTGTCGGGGCCGCTCGGGTTTTGGGGCGCGCTCCTGCTGGCGGCGATCGCCGTAGCGGCGTTGGGCGCTTTCGTTGAAATGACGCTGCTGCGTCGCATCTATCGCGCGCCGGAATTGTTCCAGTTGCTGGCGACCTTCGGCGTCAGCCTGATGCTGGAAGACATTGTGACTCTCGTCTGGGGACCGGACGACCTTGTCGGCCCACGCGCGCCCGGCTTGAAGGGGGCCGTGGACGTCTTCGGCCAGCTCGTGCCGTCCTACGATCTGTTCCTGATCACCTGCGGTCCAGTCGTGCTCGTACTGATCCTCGCGATCTTACACAGGACACGCTGGGGCATGCTCGTGAGGGCTGCGACGCAGGATCGCGAGATGATCGGCGCGCTTGGCGTCAACGAGAAATGGCTGTTCACCGGGGTCTTTGCAGCGGGCGCATTCCTCGCCGGGCTCGGTGGTGCCCTGCAGATCCCGCGTGACGCCGTCAATCACTCGATGGATATCAACCTGATCGTCGATGTCTTCGTCGTCGTGGTGATCGGCGGTCTCGGCAGCATTTGGGGCGCCTTCGTTGCCGCGATCCTCGTCTCGGAGATCAACGCCTTCGCCATCATCGCCTTTCCGAAGATCTCGCTGGTGCTGATTTTCATCGTCATGGCGATGGTGCTGACGCTGCGCCCTTGGGGTTTGTTTGGTCGCGCCGATGCCGTCGTGCGCACACCCGCGATCTACAACAGATCCCTTTGGGCGCCGCTCGGTCACGCCGGTTGGGGACTGTTCGCGCTCGTCGTCGCGCTCGCGGGTCTGGCCGTCTTCGCGCTGGGCCCTTACGGCCTGAACGTCGGCGCGGAGATCCTCATCTTCGTCGTCTTCGCGCTGTCGATCCACCTCATGGCGTCTGTCGCAGGACTCGCCTCGTTCGGCCAAGCCGCCTACTTCGGACTTGGCGCCTATGGTGCGGCCCTGGCTGTCAAGTCGGTGAACCTGCCCATGGAGGTCGCGATCCCGTGCGGCATAGCCCTCAGCATCGTCGGAGGTATACTTTTCGGCTGGTTCTGCGTGCGCTCGTCCGGTGTCTATTTCGCGATGTTGACGCTCGCCTTCGCCCAGATCGTTTGGTCGACCGCCTATCAATGGGATGCGGTGACCGGCGGCGACAACGGCATCCTCGACGTCTGGGCGTCCGCCTGGATCGGCACGCCGGCGCACTTCTACCTGCTGGCGCTTGCGGTGGCGGCCCTCGCATTCGTCGCGCACCGGTTGATCGTCTTCTCGCCATTCGGCTTCGCCTTGCGCGCGACACGCGATTCGCCCCTGCGTGCGGAGGCGATCGGCATTCGCCGGATCGCCGTTCAATGGGCGGCATTCGTGCTTTCGGCCGCTTTTGCCGGAACGGCGGGCGCCTTGTTCGCCTTCCTCAAAGGCAGCGTTTTCACGGACGTGCTCGGTATTCCGCTCTCCATCGACGGTTTGGTCATGGTCCTTCTTGGAGGTATCGAGACCGTCTCTGGCGCCGTTGTCGGAGCTGTCGCATACAAGGCGCTGGAAATCTGGTTGATCAGCAAGACCGACCTTTCGAAGCTCGTCCTCGGCGCTGTCATCGTTGGTGCGGTGCTCGTCTTCCCGCTCGGACTCCTCGGCACGTTGGAGATGATCGGTTGGCGGCAGCCGCGCGTTCGAGGACACAAGATTCTCGCGCCGGTCGATTCGGATGCCGTGCGGTGATGGCGGAACCCGTCCTACAGGCGCGTGATCTCGCCAAGTCCTACGGCGGCGTCGCGGCGGTGAGGGGCGTCTCCTTCACCGTCTCCGCCGGAGAGGTCGTCGCTTTGATCGGACCCAACGGCGCGGGCAAAAGCACCTGCTTCAATGTGCTGAGCGGGCAGAACAGCCCGAGTTCCGGCGATATCCGGCTGCTCGGTCGCGACACGACGGGCCTGCGACCAAGCGCGATCTGGCGTCTCGGCGTCGGACGCACGTTCCAGATCACGGCGACGCTCGCATCGATGAGCGTGCGCGACAACATCATCGTCGCCCGGCTCTCCCATCTGAACCGGATCTGGTCGTTGTGGGGCATGCGGGACCCGGCGATGGCGCGATCCGCTGACGCGCTGCTGACGCGCGTCGACCTCCACGATTCCGCCGACCGGGCGGCGAACGAACTCGCTTACGGCGACCTCAAGCGCCTCGAACTCGCCATCGCGCTGACCAACGAACCGAAGCTGCTTCTGATGGATGAGCCGACGGCCGGGATGGCGCCCCGCGAGCGCGCCGATCTCATGCGCCTGACCGCGACGCTCGCGCAGAACGACGGGATCGGCGTGCTGTTCACCGAGCACGATATGGACGTCGTGTTCGAACATGCCGACCGCGTCCTCGTGATGGATCGCGGCCGGCTTATCGCCGAAGGCCCACCGGCAACCGTCCGCGCCGATCCGCACGTCCGCGCCGTCTACCTCGGCGACGGCAGCCTGTACGACGCGCGTTATCGCGAGGGGCCGTGATGCTGTCCGTCGCCAATCTCACGAGCTTCTATGGCCGCGCCCAGATCCTGTTCGACGTCGAACTCCAGATCGGGCGCGGCGAGGTCGTCGCGCTCCTCGGCCGTAACGGCGCCGGGAAGTCGACGACCTTTCGCTCCGTAATGGGGCTGGTCCACGCCCGGCGCGGATCGATCCGGCTCGATGGCGTCGACCTGTCCACAGCACGGCCCTTTGAGATCAGTCGCAGAGGCCTCGGCTACGTGCCGGAGGATCGCCGAATCTTTACCGAGCTGACCGTCGATGAAAATCTCGAGGTCGGCCGACGAGCGCCGCGGGACGGCGTCCCGCATTGGACTCCGGAGATGCTGTTCGCGCTCTTCCCCAATCTCGCCGCGATGCGCAAACGGCTCGGCGGCCAGATGAGCGGCGGCGAGCAGCAGATGCTGACGATCGCACGCACCTTGATGGGCAACCCGCATATCGTTTTGCTGGACGAACCTTCCGAAGGTCTCGCGCCCCGGATCGTCGAGCAGATGGCGAAGGCTATCCTCCAGATGAAGAGCGAAGGGTTAGGGATCGCCGTTTCCGAACAGAACTCCCATTTCGCCAAGATCATCTGCGATCGCGCTTACATTATCGAAAAAGGGCGCATCCAGTTCAGCGGCTCGATGCAAGAAATGGCGAACAAACCCGAGCTTACCGAGTCTTTCGCGCTCTGACGCGGTGGACATTCATCGTTCCTACGCGATCCTCAGCGCATTGCCTTTCCTTCCTAGCTTGAGGCAACGTCGGCAACCGTCGATGTTGCCTCATAGCGCTTCCGAGTGAAGTGATCCGCTCGGCGGGCAAGAACCCGTGGCTACATGAAGACGAAAGCTTAGATGATGAGGACGGATGCATAGCACCCGCCTTTACTTTGTTGGCACCGCGCGAGGGAATGCGCGGCACCAATAGTTGTCGTTCGTTATTCCTGCAGACCGTGGCGCCCCTGAGCAACGACGAAGTTTCTCAGAGACGTCAAATCGTGCCCGCCTCGGTGCTTGGCGTCGGATCGAGGCGATACTCGTCAGATGACGCAGAGCTAAGCCACGACGTTCTAGAAGGGCAACGATGTCAGGCCCAATAGCGTGCCGATCGGTATAACCGCTCCGACGCCGAAATAGAAACCATCCGAAGAGACCTTGGTGGATGCCGGCGCGAAGAAGTTGTTGGCGTTGGTAAAATACTCGATCCTCGGATCTATGCTGAACAGCTTGGCGACCTGGATGTGGGTGTTCAGCTCGAACGTGATCTCGTTCCTGCTCTTGAAATAGCCCGCGCCGCCAGCGGCGATGTTGGAGTCCATCAAGAAGTTTTGCTCAAGCTGCGAGAGCTGGACGAGATGGGCTGTAAAGCCGATCGTGTCGAGCGGGCGGCTCTGCAATGGCGACAGCAGCGTCACGCCGATCAGTCCGTCGAAGCTCACCGCAGACCCTGACGTGAAAGGCGCGGCGACTGATCCTACGGCGACGAGAGAGGTTGGCGTCGGGTTGTCAGTCTGACCGCCATCGAAGCGGTAGAAGGTCTTTTGCCCGGTAAGTGTAAAGCCGGCGTTTCCGTTGTGCGTGAGCGGCGCCGCGCCGGGATTAAAGACCTGTGACGTTCCGTTGACCGTGCGGAAGGGATCGTTCACTCGCGAGCTGTTGTAATATCCGATAAGTTCATAACGCTGCGGATATCTGGCGTCCGCGAAGGTCGATTTGTAGCCGATCTCTCCGACGCCGATCACCCCGGTCGCGCGCTGCGCGCCGAACTCGAAACCGTGTTCCTGCGTCGCCTGGGGATCGTCCTCATAGACGCCGCCCTGAACGTAGAGGTTGGGCGTGATGTGGTAGAGGCCGCGCCCGCTCCATTCGGAGATGGTCGATGGCAGCAGTCGTGCATCTATTTGGAGCACGTAGTTGAAGCAAGGAGCATCGGCGCAGACTGGCGTGTCGAAGGCCCGGTAGAAGTTGCTTCGACCGACTTCGACATCGGCCTTCCCGTTCGCGAACTGCTGCTCGAACGTGAGGACTTCGAGCTGATTGTCGGTCGGATTGTAGATAGGCTGGTAGGCGGCGTCCAAATCGCCGTATTTACCGGCCCCGGCATTGAGGTGGTTTCTATCCTGCAGGTAGAAGAAATATTCCTCAAAATGGAATGAGCTGCCCTGAAGATTGGCGATCTTGCCGAGGTCGAAGTCGAGGCCGGCGACGAAGATGCCGGTGTTCTCGTTCACTCTTCTGATGCCTTCGCCCAGGTTGCCGAAATCCGCATCGATTTGATCCAGATGGACCTGAATGCCGGCGGCTTCGAGCCGTGCGCCTAGTGGGGCGAGGGGGCCGACTGGGACGGGCGCCGCCTGCGCAGGGGCGGGTGCGCCGCGAGGGAGGACATCTTGCGCCGCTCCCTTCGTGCCTTCTCCGACGCGGCCGACTGTTCGCACGCGATGCCTGGCGCGCCTGACGCCGGGCGCTTTGTTCTTCGCGACACTCTGCGGAGCAGAGACACCGGTGGGGGACGTCACGTCCGAGGGCGCATCCGTTTGGGCGGCCGCGGGAACAGTAGCGCTGGCTATCGCTGCTGCTACCACACAGCAGAGACTCGCGTGCATGTTGATTCTAATCGCCATCATACTTCCCCATCCCACCAAGCTCGAAGCGGCCTAGCGTAGGGAAATACAAAACATTTGAGACCTCAAGTTTATTCTGGTTGTTCGCCACTTTACAGAGATCCTTGTGATGATTTTGTCACTTATCAAGGAACGCCAAGTCGTCGTGCGAGACTTAGGAGATCAACGAACTACAAGTCATCTTGCTTCTAGATCAATTCAGAGGCAGATCGGTGAAATGAGCGGCAAATGGCTTTCCTTCGTTCAAGATGCGGTGCGGACCGCAACAGAAATGCGGAGCATGAATTCGCTATTCAGCGGGTCGCGCAAAAGGGGCATCAGGCCCATAGTATCGCGCGATAGTTGATGACCGGAGACACCTTCGTGCGTGCTCAAAAAGGCGATAGCAATTCGCGTCGCGCGACCAAAAGAGCTTCATGAGCCTGTTAAGATTTCAGAAGCCTTGCCGTGAGTTGCCGTAGCTAAAGCTTCAAGCGTTCTCGGGCCAGCGCCGATCCGCGAAGCACAAAGGCCGTTAGGCTAATTAACAGCCACTATCTATTGATCTTGCAGTCAGACGCCCACGCATTGATCTGCACATGCCGAAACGATCGGCGTTCAGCCTGTTGCGCCTCGCATCTTTTAGTTTAAGCTTCGAGTTATTGGTGTCCGGTATCGCGACGTTGTACGGACCCTTTCTACACGATTCGGGGTCTTTCATGGACACGCTTTCACGTCGATCAGTGCTCTCAGTGGGAGCCGGAACCTTACTGGCCAGCGTCCTGAACGGAAGTATTCCGGTCGCTGCTGCGGGGACGGATAAGCTCACAATCGCGTTCAACGTATCGCTACCATCCTTCGACCCCACGACAGGCGGCTCGGCCGTCAACCCGACCATCCAAGCCATTTACCGCTCCATTTTCGATCAATACATCGGGCAGAAGCCCAATCTGTCCTTCGAGCCAGGCATCCTGAAAAGCTGGGGTTGGAACGAGGACCGGACCAAAGTCCACCTGGAAGTCCGCGAGAACGTCCTTTGGCATGACGGATCGCCGCTGACGCCGGAGGATGTGGTCTGGTCGCTGACGCGCGCTGCCGATCCGAAGTCGGGCAACCCGGTCTCCATCTACTGGGCGAAGATCGGAAACTACAAGATCAACGGCAATACGATCACCGGGGACGTGATCTCCTACGAGCCGGCGATCTTCAAGTGGATGGCCTTCCTGACCGGCTATGTCCTGCCCAAGGCGTATTACGAGAAGGTCGGTGCGCAGGGTTTCGAGGCCAAGCCGATCGGCACCGGGCCCTACATGGTCGATGAATACCAGGGCAACGCGTTCCTGCGGCTCAAGGCCAATCCGCACTATTGGGGCGGTAAGCCTCCTTTCGAGACCGTGATTTTCAAGTTCGTGACGGACGCGACGAGCCGGGCGGCGGAGATCGAGAGCGGGTCGTCGGACATCACGCTCGACGTGTCCTACGAGGAATTCGACCGCCTCAAGCGCAAGCCGGGCCTGACGGGGGTGGCGACGCCGATCTCGGACGTCGGCATGATCTTCATCACCAACGTCGATCCCGTGATGAACGACGAGAACGTCAGGCTCGCCGCCATCTACGCGATCGACAAGCAGGCAATCATCAAGCGCCTGCTCAAGGGCTACGGCATCGCCCTGGCAACCCTCGAGGCGCCCGAGTACGAGGCGTTCGACCCGTCCATCAAGGTCCCGCACGATCCCAAGAAGGCGGCCGATCTGCTCAAGGCCAGCGGCTACTCGCCCGAGAAGCCGGTGCGTTTCAAGATCCAGACGACCCGCGGCTTCAAGCCGAAGGATTACGAGATGATCCAGGCGATCGTCGGGATGTGGCGCAAGGTCGGCATCGAGGCGGACATTGAGGTCTACGAGATCGCCAAGCATTACGAGCTACGTTCGCAGCACAAGCTTGCGCCGATGGCCTTCTACAACTGGGGCAATGCGATCGGCGATCCCGAGACGTCTACGGGCGCCGCCATGTTCGGACCGTCGCCGCACAGCGCATGGAAATCGGACAAGCTCGATGCGATGATGATCCCGCTGTTCAGCGAGAAGGACGAAGCGAAGCGAATCGCCGGCTGGAAGTCCGTCGATGCCGTTATCGCGAAAGAAGGGCTGGTGATCCCGCTCCTCCAGTATGTCCAGCCGGTCCTCTTCAAGTCGTCCTTGAAGGTGGCAGGCAACATGTCGGGCGCTCTCCAGCCGAGTTTGGTGAAGGACGCGTGAGCGCACGTTTCGGCGATGGTGCGAGCCAACGCTCGTCCGCGCTGTTGGCTGCACTCGTAAAGAGCGTCGGTTCCATCGCCTTGACGCTGTTTGGCGTCGCCGTCGTCATCTTCGTGCTGCTCCGCGTCGCCCCCGGCGACCCGATCGCGATGATGATCGGGCCTGGGGCGACCCCTCAGGATATCGCCAATCTCCGCGCTCATTATGGGCTCGACGGTTCGATCCTCTCGCAATTCGGGCTCTGGCTGCGGGCGATGACGGTCGGCGATTTCGGCACGTCGATCTCGCTGCGCCGCGATGTCGTCGGCGTCATCGCGGAGCGCCTGCCGGCGACCCTCGAGTTGGCGCTGCCGGCCTTGGCGTTGGCGATGATGCTTGGTGGCACCCTAGCCGTCGTCGGGACTCTCAAGGCACGCAGGATTGGCGGCGCGACCGTCGACACCGCCACGGGATTGATGCTGGCTATACCGGACTTCATCTGGGCGCTCGCCCTTGTCCTTTTGTTCGGCGTGGCGGTGCCGCTTCTGCCGCTGTCGGGCCGCATCGATCCGAGCCTCGGCACGCAATTTAGAACGCCGTTCCTCCTCACGGAAAGCATCGCCACCGGCAAGTGGAGGGTCGCCTGGGATATCTCGAAACACCTGCTGATGCCGGTGCTGGCTCTCGCCCTACCGCTGGCCGCCGTCATCTCGCGTGTTCTCAAGGCGTCGCTCGGCGTGGCCATGGTCAACGACTACATCATGCTGGCGAGGGTCAAAGGGTTCACGGAACCACGCATCGTGATGCGCGAGGCTCTCAGGAACGCGATCGGACCGACACTCGCGCTCACCGGCGTGCAATTCACCTTCCTCTTAGGCGGCACCGTCATCGTCGAGCGGATCTTCTCTTATCCCGGCCTCGGCAACCTCGCGATCGATGCGGTGATCTCGCGGGATCTTCCGCTGATCCAGGGTTTGATCCTGGTTTTCGGCCTCCTGTTCATTCTCACCAACGTCGTCGTCGACCTTGCGGTCGCGGCCCTCAATCCACGGCTACGACGTGGCTGAAGCGAAAGTCATCTTCGACCCTGCGCTCGTTGCCCCGGAAAAGACGCTGCGACGTAGCCTAGCTCGCTCGCGTCTGCGTAGTGCCGTGAGGCGGCCGGCCTTCTGGTTTGGCGGCGGTTTTCTGCTCCTGCTCGCGGTGCTGGCGGTCTTCGCGCCCCTGATCGCGCCGCACGATCCGCTGGATCAGGATCTGGCCTCCGCGATGCTGCCGCCTTTCGGAATGGCCGGCGGCGACGCCTCCCACCTGCTGGGCTCGGATGACCTCGGCCGCGACGTGCTGTCTCGCTTGATCTTCGGGTCCCGCGTGGCGCTTACGGTGTCGGTCGTCGCCGCGCTCTTGGCCGCCGCGATCGGCGCGACGCTGGGACTGCTTGCCGGCTATTGCGGCGGCTGGATCGACCGTCTGATTTCCCGGATCGTCGAAATCTGGCTCGCCTTCCCCGCAGTGCTCCTTTCGATCCTCATCGTCGCCATCATCGGTCCGGGGCTGGGATCCGTCATCGTCGCCATCGCAATCATAGATTGGACGCGCTTTGCGCGGGTCATCCGGGCCGAAACGATGGCGCAGGCGCAGGCCGACTACGTTACGGCGGCGGTTGTGCTAGGCTTCAGGCCCCGGCAGATCCTGATGCGGGAGATCCTGCCCAACGTGGTGCCGACGCTCGTGGGCTTGATCGCCATGGAGATGGGCATCGCCGTGGTGGTCGAGGCGATCCTCTCGTTCATCGGGCTGTCGCTGTCCTCCGATGTCCCGACATGGGGCGGCATGATCGCGTCGGGTCGGCAGATCATCCATGAAGCCTGGTGGGTCTTCGCCGCGCCTCTCGTGACGGTCCTCGCCACCGTCCTTGCCTTCAACGGGGTTGGCAATGTCCTGCAGAACGCGGTCGACCCTCTGGTGCAGGAATGAGCGCGCCTCGGCTGCTCTCGGTCGAACGGCTCAGCGCGCGATCGACTCGTGATGGCGGCAAGCCAATCCTCCGCGACGTGTCGCTGGCAGTCGCGCCTCGCGAGATCCACGGGCTCGTCGGCGAGAGCGGCGCGGGCAAATCGACCATCGCGCGCGCGATCCTCGGCATTCTCCCCTTCAGCGTCGAGGTGACGAGCGGGGCGGTGATTTTGTCGGCCACGGAGCTGCTGACCCTCGAGCTCAAACAGCGACGGCGTCTTCTCGGGACAGAAGTGGCGTTGATCCCGCAGGATCCGATGACGGCGCTCAACCCCAGCCGCAAGATAGAGGCGCAGCTGACCGACGGCTTGCGGATGTGGAAAGGGTACTCGCGCAAGGCGGCGCGCAAGTGTGCGCTCGACCTGCTCGAGGAAGTGCAGATGCGCGAGCCCGAGAAGGTGATGCGGTCGTTCCCGCATGAACTATCCGGCGGCATGCGCCAACGCGTGCTCATCGCCGCCGCCTTCGCGCTCGAACCAAAGCTCATCGTCGCCGACGAGCCGACCACCGCTCTCGACGTGACGGTGCAGAAGCAGATCCTTCGGCTGATCCGGGCCATGCAGGAGCGCCATGGCACCGCGGCGATTTTCGTGACCCACGATCTCGGCGTCGTCGCGCAAATCTGCGACCGGACGACGGTCCTGTTCCAGGGCCGTGTGGTCGAGCAGGGGTCGACTGCCCGCATCCTGAGCGCTCCCGATCACGCCTATACGCGCGCGCTGATCGAGGCGACGCCCCGATACGATCGGCCGGGGCAAGGCATCGTGCCGATTTCGGAGCATGTGCTCGCCACGTGCAGGGCGGAGATCGAGGCCTTCGACAGGGGCGGGCATGCCTGAGCCGCTTGTAGCCGAGCCGCTGCTGGAGGCGCGCAACCTCGTCGTCGGCTACGACAAGGACGGACCCGCTTGGGGCAAGTCCGCGGCATCAAAGCCGGTTCTCAACGATGTGTCGTTCGCGATTGATCGGGGCGAGATGCTCGGCATCGTCGGCGAATCCGGTTCGGGCAAGACAACACTCGGGCGCACCTTGCTCGGGCTGGTCGCGCCACGCTCTGGTACGATCCGTTTCGATGGCATGGATGTCACGAACCTGGATGAGGCGCGGCGCCGGCCACTGCGCTCGCGCATCCAGATGATCTTCCAGGATCCGATGTCGGCCCTCAACCCGCGTCACAGAGTGGGACGCATCCTCGGCGCGCCGCTTCTCCTTCACAAAATCGCATCGACGAATAGTGACGCCGAGCGGCTCGTGGCCGAGGTCCTCGGCAAGGTCGGATTGAACCCCGGATTTGCGCAACGCTACCCTCACGAGCTTTCCGGCGGCCAGCGGCAGCGCCTCGGCATTGCCCGCGCGATCCTCCTCAAACCCGATTTCATCCTGGCCGACGAGATCGTCTCGGGTCTCGATGTCTCGACCCAGGCCCAAGTCCTCAACCTTCTCGTCTCACTGCAAAAAGAGCTCGGGCTCGCGATCGCTTTCATCAGCCACGATCTGTCGGTGATCCGCCTGATCTGCGATCGAGTCATGGTGATGAAAGCCGGGGAAGTCGTCGAGGAAGGTCCGAGCGAGGCGGTCTTCACGGCACCACGCTCCAGCTACACAAGACGTCTGCTCGATGCCATACCGCTGCCGATGGTCGATCTGGCTTGGCTGGCCAAGTGAGGCTGATGCATGTCAATTCCTCGTATCGACCAGCGATCGGCGCCGGGTCGACGTTCATGGTAGAAGGCTTGCAGCAATGTCCCAGGACCTACTGAACCAACTGTCCACGGCAATCGCGAGCGGCGGCATTCGCGTGGTGGATCTCACGAGGACACTCGGCCCCGACACGCCCGTCATCGAGCTTCCGCCGCCCAACGCGCAATCGAACCCTGTCGTGATCGAAAAGATCTCGCGATATGATGACAAAGGCTTGTATTTCTACTGGAACAACCTGTCCTTTGGCGAGCATACGGGCACGCATTTCGACGCGCCGATCCATTGGATCACCGGCAAGGAATACGCCGACGGCGCGACGGATACCGTTCCCGTGCAGCGCCTCTTTGCCCCCGCCGTCGTCCTGGACTGCTCGAAGGAAGCTGCCGCCGACGAGCGGTTCACGTTGCAGATCGAGCACGTGGAGGCTTTCGAGAGGGAGCACGGCCGCATCCCGAAGGGCGCTTGGGTGCTGATGCGGACGGATTGGTCGAAGCGCGAAGACGCCGCCAGCTTCCTAAACGCCAAGGACGACGGTCCTCATAGCCCTGGTCCTTCGGCGGACGTGATGCGCTTCCTCGTCGAGCAGCGTGACATCAACGGGTGGGGTGTCGAGGCTGTCGGGACGGATCACGGCCAAGCTTTCCTATTCGAGCCGCAGTTCCCGGCTCACAACTTGATGCATGGGGCCAACAAGTACGGGCTCGCCAGCCTCTGCAACCTCGACCAGTTGCCCCCCGTCGGCGCCATGCTGATCACGCCGCCCTTGAAGATCAAGAATGGTTCCGGAAGCCCGCTCCGCGTGCTTGCACTCGTCGCATCCTGACGCTCTCTCGGGTCTGAGCGCCCAAAGCGGCCAAGCCACGCGGGCAACGTGCGATCACTCGTCATAAGCCTCTGGTCAATCGACAAGCGACGGCAGGCTGCGGTAGAGTTTCTTGACGCTCCAAAGAAGCTCGGGATCGCATGCTCACGCTCATCGTTCAGATCAAGTGCGAACTCGGCCGTGCCTATGACGTGGCCGCTTCTATCGTCGACGATCTGACAGGTTGCCAAATCTATTCGGTGTCGGGTTCTTACGACCTTCTCGCCATTGTCCATCTGTCCAATTCGGATGATCCCGGAATCTTCGTGAACAAGCGGCTCCATTCAATACCTGGCGTGAAGGACACCTGCACTACCATTGCCTTCAATGCATTCAATCCGCCCGGTATCTAGCGGATTGTGAGCAGATGGTCGTTCGCGTCCGCTGGTAACCACGTGGGGTTGCTGGAAAACGTGAAGTCAAATCCGGTATGATTTCTCGATCGGCTCGCGAGGCGTGGAAAAGTTTAAATGTTATATTATTGACTTGCGGGGATCGCGTCACATCGCCCGCAAAGAGCGATCCACTGTTACGCCGGGCCCAGAGAATTGAGTTGGATTACGCGTGACAAGATCTGCCGTCCTTTCATCAAGCCCCGGCGAAGAACCGCGCGACGAGGTCGAGCACAAGGACGAATTGCGGGCGTGGCTGCGCCTGTACGGGGCTTCGACGGTTATCGAGAACGAGATCCGCAGTCGCCTTCGTGAAGAGTTCAGCTTCACGCTTCCGCGTTTCGATATGCTGGCGCAACTCGAGCGCTTTCCCGAAGGTCTGGTCCTCGGCGAAATCTCACGTCGGTTGATGGTGACCGCCGGTAATGTGACCGCCATTTGCGAGAAGTTGATAGAGGACGGTTACGTCTCGCGAACACCGGCGCCAAACGACAAGCGCGTGCAGATCGTGCGCATGACCCGCGCCGGGCGCACTGCGTTCAGCATGATGGCGGGCGCGCATTCGCAGTGGATCACGAGGATCTTCTCCGGTCTCACCGCCAGCGATCGTGCCGAACTCATCCGCATCCTCAAGCTGCTTCGGCAATCGACGGAAAAGACCGATTAGCGAGAACCCGCCGCGTCGCTTGCGGCGGGAACCTCGCGCGGTCGACCTTCGCTGTCGACGGCGACGACGACGAATACCGCTTCGACGATCTTCTTTTGAACCGGTTCGCGCGGGTCGCAGGCCCATGCCTCCAGCATCAGGTGCATCGACGTGCGGCCGACCCGTGCGACAGTGCCGAAGACTTTGAAATCCTCGCCGACGCGCAGAGGCGCCACAAACCGCAACGACTCGATGGCGACAGTGTTCGCAGAGCCGCGCGAACGGTCCATGGCGACGATCCCAGCCGCCTTGTCGAGTTGAGCAAGGATCCAGCCGCCAAAAATGCCGCCGTTGAGGTTTGCCTCCGAAGGCATCGTCAGCGTCCGCACCACCGGTTGCCCGTCAGGCCCGCTTTGGCTCAAAGAGTCCTCGCGCGCGGGACGATCGCCGTCGCCTCGATCTCGATCATCGCCTCCCGCTCGACGAGGCGGACAACTTGGACCGTCGTCATTGACGGGAAATTTCGGCCGAAGATCGCCCTGTAGGCGGTCCCAAGCCCCTTTAGGTCCGCAAGATAGGCGTCGATGTCTGTGACGAACCACGTCAGTCGCACAACGTGCTCAGGGCCGGCGCCAGCTTCGGCTAGGATATCGACGATGTTCGCGAACGTCTGGCTGGCCTGCGGGACGAACCCGAGAGGGAACTTGCCGTCCAGATCCCAGCCGACGACACCGCCTGTCACGACGAACAGCCCGTCGCCCGCCATCCCGTTGGCGTAACCTTTCGCATCTGGCCAGCCGGCAGGGTGCAATATGCGGTTGGCCATTTGCGAGACCTCCCGCGCTCGGGGGGGAGACTCGTCGACAGTATCGGTTCGCAAGCTCGGCACCTCCCGCTGACTATCTTCGGTGCTCTCAAGCCGGGTCGACAAGATCACCGCGAGCATGCTTCTTAGGGCGAGCTTTCTTCTGCAGCTCCAGCTGCTTCTCGCGCTGCTTGCCCAACTCCCGACGCGCCTGGCCTGTGCCCGACAGATATGCATCCGGCCACGATTGATTGCGCGCCCCATACCATGCTTCGGCTTGATGGGCGAAATAGGGGTTCCAGAGGTGGACGCGGCCCAGCGCAACGAGATCGGCGCGCCGGGTATGAAGCAGTGTGTTCACCTGGCCCGCCTCGGTGATCGCGCCAACCGCCATCACCGACAGCTTGTTGACGTTACGCACCGCCTCCGCGAACTGCACCTGGAACAAGCGGCCGTAGACCGGCTGCTGACGCGGGTCCGTCTGCCCAGCCGAAACGTCGATCAGGTCGCATCCGGCCTCCGCGAAGCCCTGGGAAATCGCCAGCACGTCCGCCTCGTCAATGCCGCCTTCGAGCCAGTCGCTGGCCGAGATGCGCACCGACATCGGTCGTTCGGCCGGCCAAGCCTCGCGCATCGCCCTGAAGACGCGGAGCGGGAACCGAAGCCGATTTTCGACCGATCCACCGAACTCGTCGCTCCGCCGGTTGGTCAGCGGCGAGAGAAACGACGCGAGCAAGTAGCCGTGCGCGCAATGCAGCTCGAGCATGTCGAACGACGCGCGCGCGGCACGTTCCGTCGCTTGCACGAACTCCGCGACGATCCGGTCCATCCCGGCGCGGTCAAGTTCGCGCGGCGTCTGACTGACCTCGGTGAGCCAGGGAAGAGGGGAGGCCGAGACGAGCGGCCAGTTGGCGGCCTGATCGAGCAGCGGGTAGTCAGCCGTTTCCCAGCCGAGCTGTGTGGAGCCTTTGCGACCAGCATGGCCGAGCTGGAGGCAGATCTTCGTTGCAGTGTTGGTGTGGATGAAGTCGGTCACCCGCTTCCACTGTGCCTCCTGCGCATCCGACCACAAACCCGGGCAGCCCGGCGTAATGCGCGCGTCGGCAGCCACGCAGGTCATCTCGGTGAAGATGAGCCCCATGCCGCCCATCGCGTGCGAGGTATAATGCACGAAGTGCCAATCGTCGATGTCGCCATGCTCGTTGGCGCGATATTGCGCCATGGGCGCCATGACGACGCGGTTCTTGAGCTCTAGCTCGCGCAGCCGGAAACGGGTGAACATCGGCGTCGGACGCTCTTTGCGGTGGTCGAAACCGCTTTCGCGGTAGAGCCGCTCGTAGAATTCCGTATCGGCCTTCTCGACGAAGGCGGGGTCGCGCAGAAGCAGGTTGTCGTAGGTCACGGATTTCGCGCGGCACATCACGACCATCGCGAACTGCATCGGTTCCATATCAAACGATCGGCTCATGTGCTCGAACCAGGCGAGCGACACGTCGGCATTGTGCTGGACCACCTGACAAGTCGTCCTGCGCCCCGCATCATAGGCGGCGAACGCATCCTCGATCGAGTGCTCCGCATGCGCCAGCAGAGCATCCGACAGCGCGATCGCGCATTCCATGGCGAGCTTCGTGCCCGACCCGATCGAGAAGTGCGCGGACGCCTTGGCATCTCCGAGCAGGACGAACTTGCCGTGCGACCAGGTTTCGCAGAACACGCGCGGGAAGCGGCGCCAGACCGAGCGATTCAGAAGAAGAGGGTACCCTTCGAGTTCCTCCGCGAAGATCAGCTCCAGCTTGGCTCGCGAGTCCTCCTCGTCCAGTTCCGAGAACGCGTGACCCGCCCAGCAGGCTTCGTCCATCTCGAAGACCCAGGTCGAACGGTCTTGTTCGTAGGCGTAGCTGTGGGCACAGATGATGCCGTGCGGCGTTTCGCGAAAGAAGTAGTTGAACTCGTCCATCGGTCGCGCCGAGCCCATCCAGCAAAACCTGTTGGACTTCATCACAATCGAGGGCGCGAACTGCTCGGCGAAGCGCGCCCTGATCTGCGAATTGATCCCGTCCGCGGCGATCACGACATCGCTGTCGTCGAACGCGTGCTCGATATTCTCGATCGCGATCGAATGCGAGAAATGTAGCGCGACGCCGACCTCGCGACAGCGTTGCTGGAGCAGCGCCAGAAGACCGGCGCGCGACATCCCGCAAAAGCCGTTGCCGGCGCAGCGCAGCACGTTGCCGCGATAGTTAATGGCAATATCGTCCCAATAGCGGAAACTATCGCGGATACGTTCGTACGAAATGGGATCGCGGGACAAGAATTCCTCGAGCGTGTCGTCTGAGAAGACGACGCCGAAACCGAACGTGTCGTCGGCTCTGTTCTGCTCGAAGACTTCGACAATCCAATCCGGCCGCGCCTTCTTCGTCAGGAGCGCGCAGAAGAGACCGCCCGGACCGCCACCGACTACCGAAATTCTCACGCCGCTCTCCGAATTTCGTTAAAGCCTAAATTAATTCATCTTTCGCGGCAAGCGCTCGGGCGTTCAACGCGCGGCGCGCGATGTCGCGGGCAGCCTCAATCGTAGGCGCTTTGCATCGTCTGCAAAGCGCCTTCCAGCGCCGTGTCACTCTCGTTGCTGAGCGCTGCTTCCTTGAGGCGGCGCAGCCAGGCGGCGCTCTGCGGTCGCCCGGTCAAGAAGGACACCTCGGCGAGGACCTTGTCGAATTTCGACAGACCGCGGGCATGCGTGTCGGAATAGCCCTTGACGA
Organism: Beijerinckiaceae bacterium; assembly: GCA_965198495.1. Taxonomy (GTDB): domain Bacteria; phylum Pseudomonadota; class Alphaproteobacteria; order Rhizobiales; family Beijerinckiaceae; genus RH-AL1. The sequence goes on from CBDAPL010000001.1 coordinate 810,503, forward strand.
GGCGACGGCACGCCAAGGCTTCCACGGCCAGATCATAATCGGTCGCGGCCGCGTCGGTCACGGTCTGCAGCCAAAGGGCGATATGACCCCATTCTCTCTGGTGGCGAAGCGACCCGCGGCGCCACCCCTTGGCCCCGGCCAGAACATAGAGTCCAAGGAACCACATCACCGTCCCGGTCCGTACCCTGCGCCCGCGATTGACGAAGCGATCGAGCAGCTTGACCAGCCTCGGTTTCGCCTCCACGGCGCGGCCGAGTTTCGCCGGCAACAATCCAAGCACCTCCTCCATCCGAGGATGCATGTACTCGGTGGTGTAGAGGATCTGGCCGTCCTTCGCGCCCATCTCGACGCGGATCCGGTCGAACCGCCCCTTCCGCGTCTTCAGATCGGCCACGCGGATCACGTCGTCGTAGCTCATCGCCACCGCGATATACTTGGCGGCCTGGGCACTTAGCGCGTAGTCTTTGTCCGGGCCGCCAAGCTGCTGATCCAGACGCGCGAACTGGGCGACGAGCCCCAGGTACTCCTCGGCGTAGGCGATGTCCTGGTAGCCGACGAGCCGGTCTACGCCAGCGCGGGCGAAGGCCTGAGCCGGCAGCGGCAGATCGTGCGCGATGCGTCGAAACAGAGCCCGGCGTCCGGGGTCGTCTCCTTCGTTCACGGCCGCCGGTCTGGCGAGCCCGGGCACCACGTCCTCGACGATGTCCTTGCGCGTAAAGTCGAACGCGGCTGCGAACCCGCGCAGGCTCGGCTCGGCGCCTTTGCCGCCGGCGGTGATCGCTTTCTCATAGGCCTGACGCGGGAACGGCAGCGCGTCAGCCGCCGCCAACGCCCCGAACATCGTCGCGGATATCACCGTGCCATTCCGCTCGGCTACCGCCTGCATGTCGAAGCGGATGATCCGCTTGGCCGCGACGTCACCGGCCGCGGTCACCGTGCCGGAGTCGGCCACGCCGTTCCCCGGCTTTTCTTTCTCCTGGATCGCGAAGGCGCGGTGCGTGGACGCGATCACCGTCGTCTTCTCTGGCGTCACCAGACCGCGAAGGATCGAGCGCCCGGCTTCCATCCACTCGGCCGCCAGGACGATATCGACGTCGCCCATCGACGGCATCAGCGCGAAGATCGGCTCGCGGCCGTCACGCCTGGGCAGCATCTCGATGTAGTAGATCGTGGCCCCCGTGCGCTGAGCCACGCCGGGAACCGAAGTGGATTGGGCGGCCCATCCCTCCGCCTCGGCCACGGCGACGATCCAGTCGGAGAGGACGCCGCCACCTTGGCCGCCCATCGCGAGGATCGCGATGCTGATCGGTCGGTCTGTCGAAAGCTGCGCCCGGCGCGACGACTCCGCTCCGGTCATCGTCTGCTCCTCGAGGAGTTCGTCCTGACCACGCGGCGCGATCACGTCGAAGTCCCGATGAGAACGCCTTGCTCGCGCAGGATCGGCATCACCTCGTCGCGGAAGAAAGGGAATTCGTCGACATAGTTCACGAAGGACAGTGTGGTGCCGCCGAAACCCGCCTCGACGAGCGATAGAATGCCATGTGCCACCTGCTCGGGAGTCCCGGTGAGGGGAAATCCGCCATGTCCAGCGGCCATGCGCTCGCGAATGAGGGCAAGCAGATCGTGGGGAAAGGATTTGGCGTGGGCGAACTGCAACGCGACGAGATTGTCGGTCGCCTCCCAATCCGTCTCGGCCAGGCAATGCTGATAATAGTCCTGCGCCTCCTTCTCCGTTCGCCGACAAACCACGTGCGAGAAGGTCAGCACGTCCAGGCTCCGCCCGGCCGCCGCGGCCTGCGCCTTGAGAGCGGTGATCTCCGCGCTCGATCGCGCCAAGTCGATCGCCGGCGTGAACAGGAACTGTGCATTTTGAACGGCGAAGACGCGACCCTCGGCGGAGCCGGCCGCGTTGATCATCGGCACCGTGCCGCGCACCGGCTTGGGATGGCTATGGGCTTGCTTGAGCTTGAAGAACGCGCCCTCGAAGTCGACGATTCCTTCGGACTCCCAGAGGAGCCGGATGACTTCCAACCATTCCTGGGCGAAGGCGTAACGCCGCGTGTGCTCGGGCGGCAGTTCCAGGCCGAGCGCCGCATATTCAGGCGCGTTCCAGCCGGCAACCACATTAAGGCCGGCTCGCCCATGGCCGATCTGATCGAGCGTGGCGATTTGTTTCGCGGCGACAACCGGGTTCGTGACCGCCGTGTGGATCGTCGTGACCACGGCGATCCGGCGCGTCGCGGCCAGCAGCCCGGCCGCCCAGGTGGTGGTCTCGAGCACATCGCGCTGAAAATTCATGTCGCGGCCGCCATACCCGATCCAGCGCGCGATCGGTAGGAGAAAGTCGATGCCGGCATCGTCGCACATGCGTGCGAGCCGCAGGTTATTGTCCCAAGAGGCGTCCCAGTGTTCCGGTACCTTGGTCACGGACATGCCGTTCGAGCAATTGGCAGCGAAGATCCCGAGCTTGAAGCTTCGGGTTTGCGTCAGAGGGTTCGACATCGGGCAACTCCATCGATGATTGCTCCGCAGCAGAGCCTACCTTCCAAGAGAAGGACCCTGTCGGTCCAGATTGGGGTTCGTCCGACAGGATGACGCGACGGCATGCGACCAAGGTTGCGCCACGCTCGGCCCAGCCTCAAGATCTCCGGAAACAGAACCGGCGCTAACTTCACGCTTATCCTTTTAAGCTTCAAGCGGTTTCTCGTGACTTTATCGCCAATCGAACCGTCACACGATCGGTCGGACGAAACGGTCCCGCAAACCTGCTGCCAAAGCTTCGGCCCGGCTCGAAATTGATTGTCGGAGTTTGCCTCACGACGAGGCGGCGACACGCTCCCGCGCCCGCAACACAACATGGCGTATCTTTCCGGACGGCGTCTTCGGCAGACTGGACACGAAGGCGATTTCGCGCGGGTATTTGAAGGGCGCAATCTCCGCCTTTACGAACTCCTGCAAGTTTCGCGTCAGGTCTGCCGATTCTTTCTGGTCGGGTGACAAGACGACGAAAGCCTTGATGATCTGCCCCCTTTCCACATTCGGGACACCGATCACGGCGCATTCCGCGACGGCGGCATGCCGCAGCAAGGCTTCTTCCACTTCCGGACCGGCAATGTTGTAGCCGGCGGAGACGATCATGTCGTCGCTGCGGGACTGGTACCAGAAGTAGCCGTCCTCATCCTTGAGGAAGTTGTCGCCGGGCAAGTTCCAGCCATCCTTGACATACTCCTTCTGACGCACATCGTTGAGGTAGCGGCAGCCGACAGGACCGCGCACGGCGAGCCGGCCGATCGTGTTGACCGGGAGCTCCGCGCCGCTCTCGTCGACGATCCTCGCCTCGTAGCCTGGAAGCGGCTTGCCGGTCGCGCCGGGCTTCAGATCGTCCTCGCTCGCGCTAATGTAGATATGCAGCATTTCGGTACCGCCGATTCCATCGATCAGCGGCAGACCGGTTTTCGCGAGCCAGGCATCGAAGATCGTGCGCGACAAGGCCTCGCCCGCGGAGATGCAGCGTCGCAGGGTGGAGAGATCGTGCGGTGACTGGAGCATCTTGCGGTATGCGGTCGGCGCGGTGAAGCAGATCGTGGCGCCGAACCGGGCGATCGCCGCGGCGAGCTCGTCGGGCGTGGCGCGGGGGATCAAGATCCCGGCGGCGCCGACGCGCATCGGAAACAGAACGCCGGCGAGGCCGAAGGTGAAGGCGAGCGGCGCCGTGCAGATGAAGGTATCGGTGTTGACGGCGCGGACGACGTGGCGCGCATAGCCATCGCAGATCGCCAGCATGTCACGATGAAAATGCACCGTTCCCTTGGGTTCACCGGTCGTCCCGGAGGTGAACGCGATGAGGCAGATATCGTCGGACGCGGTCGCCACCGGCGCAAAGTCGGCGCTCGCAGCCGACGCCAGGCGGTCGAGCGAACCGGCATGATCCGCGTTCCAGTAGACGACATGATCGAGAGAGTGTGCCAGCGGCCGTGCCAACTCCATCTCTTCGGCGAGCTCGCTGTCGCAGAGCGCGATGGAGATGCGGGCTTTGTTGAGCGGAAAGGCGATCTCCGCCGCGCGCAGCAGCGGCATCGTCGCGACCACGATGCCACCGGCCTTGATGACCGCCAGGTAGCAGGCGACCATCTCGATCGAATTCGCCGAGCGCAAGAGCACGCGATTGCCCGGTTGCAGGCCAAACGTGTCGACCAGCACGTTGGCGATGCGGTTGACCTCGCTTCGGAGCTCGCGGTAGGTCACGCGGCGATGGGGAGCGATCAAGCAGATGTCTTCGCCACACCCCGCCTCGATCCTGCGATCGAGGAACTCGACGGCGCAATTCAAACGCTCGGGATATTGAAACTCCGGTCTATCAAGAAGCAGCTCGGGCCACAGTTCGCGCGGGGGAAGATTCTCGGCCGCGAATGTATCGACATGTGCGCTCGCGATCATGGTGCCCTCTAGGCTTCAGTGCCTCTAGACTTCAGCGCCCTCTAGACTTCAATGCTTTCTAGACTTCGCCTCCGGCGACGGCGATGGCTTGGCCGTTGATGGCGCCGGAACCGCTCCCGCACAACCAAAGCACGGCATCGGCCACTTCATCGGTTCGAACGAGGCGACCCTGCGGGTTGTGCTTGGTGAGCTCCGAGAGTGCCTGGTCTCTTGAACGGCCGGTCTTGCGCATGATGGTCTCGAGGCTTGCCTCGACCAGCTCGGTTTCGGTAAAACCGGGGCAGACCGCGTTGATCGTCACGCCCGTTTTAGCGATCTCCGCCGCGACCGCGCGGACATAGCCGACGAGCGCGTGCTTGGCGGCGACATAGGCGGAAACGTAGCCGTAGCCCTTGAGCCCGGCCGTCGAGGCCACGGCGACGATGCGGCCGCTGCCGCGCGCCACCATCTGCGGCGCGAGAACACGCACGAAACGGAGCGCGCCGAAGAGGTTCACGTCCATCATGCGACTGACCGCTTCGACGTCCGTCCTGCCGAACGGCGCGGTGCTCGCCGCGCCCGCATTGGTGATGAGCAGATCGATCGGCGCCCCATTCGCGATCTGCGCCAAAGCCGCGTCCACGGAGCCTTGATCGGTGACGTCTGCGACGATCCGGTGATCGGCCGCGCCATCGAGCACCGCCTTGTTGAGGCTGGACGTCTCGCGCCCGAGGATCGTCACTCGAGCGCCAGACCTCTTGAGGGTCGTGGCGACAGCAAAGCCGATCCCGCGGCTGCCGCCGGTCACCAGTGCGTGTCGCCCTTCGAGCAAAGCCGCATCCTCATCATCGATACTATAAGCATCAATCATCGCGGACATTCACGCAATGGGGCGCTGCGCTAATGTGCGCCGGATCGCGCCCAAATTAGCAGCCGATCGACGCCGGATCGAGCCGGCGCGCCGCGGTCGCGCAGTCAGGGGCGCCGATAGCCCGCCAGTGTCTCGTCGGGCACGTCATCGAGGTTGACCACGATGTTGTCGGGGGTCCGCGTCGTCATCCACACCAGGTCTTCGGTCAGGCTCATGTTGGCTTCGACATGCGGCATGAAGGGGGGAATGAAGATGAAATCACCTTCCTCCATGTCGACGTATTCGGCATAGGCGTCGCCGAAATAGACACGCGCCTTGCCGCGGAGAACGTAGCCGCCTGTCTCGGCCTCGCCGTGGTGGTGCGGCGGCGAGCGGAAGCCCGGATGGTTGCTGACCTTGCCGAACCAGATCCTGGTCGCCGGCGTGTGCTGCGGACTGACGCCGGAGATCCGGACGGCGCCCTCGGACTGGCCGGTCCTGGTGTCTTCCTGGCTTTTGCGGGTGACGAAAGGTTTGAGATCTCCGGTCATGATGTCTCTCGGCCTCGAGTGGGTTCGGTCTGGGGCGCGGTGGGGGCGAGAACGCCACTTTCGACGGCAACCCGGCGATAGCCGGCGCCCGCTATGAAGCCGCCGTCGATGACGATGTCCTCTCCCGTGATGAAGCTGGCATCGTCGCTTGCCAGGAAGGCGACCAGCTTGGCGACCTCGTCGGCCTCGCCCGGCCGGTTCATCGGCGTCATGCCGATCATCGGCGCGAGATGCGGGGAGCCTGCGTTCAGGCTCGTCACGATCAGCCCGGGGCAGATGCTGTTGACCCGGATGTGGTCGGCGACCAACTCCATCGCCGAGGATTTCGTCAGTCCGCGCAAGCCCCATTTGCTGGCCGTGTAGGCCGGGTCGTAGTGGCCCGAAAACGCGCTGTTCGACGCGATATTGACGATGCTGCCGCCACCTGTCGCCTTCATGGCCGCCACGACAGCTCGAATGCCGAGGAAAGCCCCGGTCAAATTGACCTCGATCACGCGCGACCAGGCGGCCGGCTCCGTCGCGACGATCCCGGTGCGGTTGATGATTCCGGCGTTATTGACCAGGACGTCGAGGCGACCTTTCCAGTCCATCATCGCGGCGACGGTGGCGCTCCAATCGCTCGCCGACGTGACGTCAAGGCGCGAGAAGCGGACATCGTGCCCTCGCGCGGTCAATCCCGCCGCGAGAGCGCTACCCTCGTCCTCGAGCACGTCGCAGGCCAGCACCGCGGCGCCGCGCGCCGCCAGCAGCGCCACCTCGGCCGCGCCTTGGCCGCGGGCGCCGCCCGTCACGATTGCCGTTCGACCCGAAAATTGCGTCATGGCTCCATCCATTCGCGAACCGACTGCCATCCCATCAACGGGTCTTTGGGCATGGAAGATCTCCGCGGATCAATAATAGTCCGGCGCCTTGCGAAGCCCCGACCATTGTTCAGGATCGTGTCCGGTGATCACCACGGCATCCTCGCGCTCGGCGATGGCACGAAGCCGGCGCACTGATCGTACGGCATCGACGGTGGAGGCGACGGCTCCGGGCAGCGCCCGCTCGTTCCAGTGCGCCAGAGTGTCGGCCGCGTCGACCGCGAGGAGAACGCGGCAACGCGGGGTCCTCACCAGGAAAGATTGGTGGCCGACGGTGTGTCCGGGCGTCTGCAGGCAGACGATCGTGCCGTCGCCGAACACGTCGTAGCCGTCGCCCCACCCCTCGTCGAGCAGATCCCATTCGAGATCCGGTCGATCGAAATCCGCGCGGATGAAGGCGCCGCGACAAAACCAGTCCGGAGCGAGTGCGTAGGACATCTCACGTCTTTGCACGATGTGTCGCGCGTTGGGAAAACGCCCGATGGCACCGGTGTGATCGAGATGCAGGTGGGACAGCAGGACGAACTTGACCGTATCGACATGGACGCCGGTCGCCGCCAGCTGGCTGACGCAGGTCTCATCGAGACGCAATCGCGGCACGAAAACCTCGCTCACCGCTCCCCAGTGCTTGTGGGGATCCTTGGCCGCCTCGATCGGAATGCCGCCGTCGATGACGACGTCGCCCTTGGGATGCCGGATGAGATACCATGGAACCGGGATCTCGTAGGGCTGGCCCAACCCCTCGTTCAGGAAGACGTCTTGATACCGACAGCCGAGCGAACCGGTGCAATAGGCGTAGAGTCTTACGTCCGACATGACATCTCGAAAAGCATGAGGCGCTTGATGGCTTCGCACGCCGCCAAAAATGTTTCAAACCTAAAATTATCGGTCGAACGGCGTGGTCGGCACCTCTATTGCTAGAGGCTAAGGGCGTGCATAATTACCTGACGATCCACGCGCATGAGCTGTTCGCGCGCGCAGCCATCCGAACCCGCTTGGCCGCATCGATCGTTCAATCTCCGGCGCAGGCCAGCAGAAATGCTTTGAGGGAGCTCAATTAATGGCGAGTACAACAATGGTCCCGAGCGTCATGGCTAGCGTCGACGCGATCGACAACGTTGTATGGGACATTCTCGGCCAAACGTACCGGCCTAAACAATTGTCCCAAACCAGCTTCGCCTTCGATACGCTGTTCCCGCCGGGCACTTTCGTGCCGCCCCATTATCATCCCGATCAGGACGAGTTCATCAGGGTGACCGAGGGAACATTTTCGCTATGGCTCGAGGGTCGCGAGAGCGTGGCGAAGGCCGGCGACATCGTCTGCCTGCCGATGGGTTGCAAGCACGCAATCTTCAACAAGAGCGATGCCGATGTCCGGGCGCTGTTCTGGGTGGCCCCGTCCCAGAAGCTTTACGATCTATTCAGCCGGCTCAATGGTCTCACAGACCCCGCGGAGGTCGTCCGTGTGTCGGCCGAGCACAACATCTTCTTCCTGCCACCGCCTGAATCGTGAGATCCGTGGCATGCGAGTCCTGATCGCAGGTGGCGGCATCGGCGGGCTGACGCTCGCCTTGATGCTCCACGAGCGCGGCATCGATTGTATTGTCAACGAAGCCGCAAGCGATGTGAAACCCGTCGGCGTCGGAATAAACCTTCTGCCGCACGCGATCGGGCAGCTGGATGCGCTCGGCCTGTCGAAAGACCTCGACGCGATCGCGATCCGCACGTCCCGGCTGACCTACATGAATCATCTCGGTCAGGAGATCTGGTCGGAGAAACGCGGGATGGATGCCGGCCACCCGGTCCCGCAATACTCGATCCATCGCGGCCACCTCCACACGTTGCTTTGGCGGACAGCGGTCGAACGGCTCGGCGCGAACGCCGTGCGGAGTGACCGCCGTCTTCAACGCTTCGAGCAGGACCGCGACGGCGTCGAGGCGTTCTTCTCGCAAGACAACGGCACCGATCTCAGCGAAAGCGGCGATATCCTGGTCGGCGCCGACGGGATCCACTCGCGGATGCGCGCGCTGCTTCATCCCGACGATGGCGGCATCCGCTGGCGGGGCACGATGATGTGGCGCGGCGCCATGGAATGGCCGGCCTTTGGTGACGGGCGATCCATGGTGATCGCCGGCGACGACGTCGCGAAGTTCGTGCTCTACCCGATCGCCCCGGGGCGCAAGCCGGACACGCGCCTGACGAACTGGGTCGTTTACGCTCGCGTCGCCGAGCGCGATGCGTTGCCGCCGGCCCGCGAGAGCTGGTCGCGCCTCGGTCGTTTCGAGGATTTCAAGCACCTTGCCGACCGCATCCGTCTCCCGTTTATCGACGTCGAGTCGATCATCCGGCAGTCGGAGGCGATCTTCGTCTATCCGATGTGCGACCGCGACCCTCTGCCATGGTGGACGAGGGGACGCGTCACTCTGCTCGGGGATGCCGCGCATCCGATGTACCCCGTCGGGTCGAACGGCGGCTCTCAGGCGACACTCGACGCGCGTTGTCTCACGGATCACTTGACCGTCCTGCCGGCCGAAGACGCGTTGCTCGCCTACGATGAGGATCGCCGATCGGCAACGACGCAAGTCGTGCACTCCAATCGCGAAGGTGGTCCCGAGCAGGTCATCGACCTCGTCGGCATGCGGGCGCCCGGCGGCTTCACCGATCTGCACGATGTCGCGAGCGCCGAAGAGCTGAAGGGGATCGCGAGCGGCTACGCCAAGCTTGCCGGGTTCGCCGTGGCGGCGCGGCCTTGAGCGTCGACCTCGCGGCGCTGGCCGCTCCAGCGGATTCGCGCTTCGGCTATCTCGACGGACAGCGTCGCCCGAGCCAAGCGGCTCTCCTTGCGGCCTACGACCGCGAGAGCGCCGAAACCTTGGCGCTCTACGCGCCCACCATCGATGTACCCTACGCGGAAGGGGCTCGAACGACCTTCGATTTCTACCGCAGCCGGCACGAACACAAAGGGACGCTGCTTTTCCTCCACGCCGGCTACTGGCAGTCGCGCGACAAGAGCCAATTCCGCTTCCTCGCGCCGCCGTTCCTCGGCGAAGGGATCGACGTCCTCATGGTCAATTATCCGCTCTGCCCGGCCGTTCGGCTCGCCGAGATCGTGGACGTCGTTCGACGCGGAATCCCGGTTATCCTCGATTATCTCCGCAAGGCGGGACGCGGCGGCCGAGAGCTCGTCGTCGCCGGTCACTCTGCGGGTGGTCATCTCGCCGTCGAACTCGCGAGCACGGACTGGGCAGCGTTCGGGGTGGGCAGCTCGCCCATCGCCGGCATAATCCCGATCAGCGGCGTCTACGACCTGAGGCCTCTCGTCTCGACGACGCTGAACGACGCCCTTCGTCTGACCGAGGCCGAGGCTTTCGCCTGCTCGCCCCTGCACCGCCTGCCATCGGGGCTGCCGCCGGCCTCGTTCCTCGTCGGCGCGCTGGAGACGCCCGACTTCCAGTTACAGACGCAAGCGATGCACGAGGCGTGGATCGGGAAGGGCGGCCGCTCTCGATTGATGACGATCGCGGCGGCCGACCATTTCAGCGTTCTGCGGGCCTTCGCGAACGGGCAAGCCTGGTCGGGCGTGTTCGACCTTCATCACGAGATGCGCACAAGGAGCGACGATGCCTTCGATACCGCCGGCAGGTTCCGACATGACTGAGCTTCTTCTACACGCGGAGCAGATGGAATGGCGACCGAAGTCCCTCGAAGGCTTGTTCGAGAAGATGCTGTGGCGGGACGATGAGACCGGCGCCTCGGTCGCCCTCATCCGTTTCGCGAAGGGCGTGAGCATTCCCGTCCCGCACTCGCACGCCTCCAACCAGTTCATGTACTGCCTGTCAGGCGATTACGAGTATACGCGAACGGGTGTACGCCTGCTGCCGGGAAGCTTCTACTGCAACCCGAAAGGCAACGTGCACGGGCCTACGCTCGCTCACGAGGAAACCATCGTTCTCGAGATCTATGATGGTCCCCATTATGCGCAGCGACCGTCTTGGTACACCGACGACGAGGACGCGCGGTGACTGCTTACACGACGATTGCGTCTGACGATCTAGTTAGGTTGACAACAAACATCTTGCATTCAATCGGCGTACCTCACGAGGCGGCGGCCTTGACGGCGACCGACCTAGTCTCCGCAGACATGGAAGGCATACCCTCGCACGGCGTCATGCTGCTGCCAATGTATGTGGCGCGGCTCAGGAGCGGTTCCGTCTCCAAGACCGCGCGAGGAACGATCGTCTCCGAACGCGGCGGCGCGGTGGTCCTCGACGCCGAGAACGGCCTAGGCCAGGTTGTCGCCCATCGCGCCGCAGCCCTTGCGAGCGCACGTGCCGTCGAGCATGGCGGCTTGGCGGCGGTAGCCGTGCGCAACGCCTTCCATTTCGGGGCGGCCGGCCGCTATGCCAGACTCATCGCAGAAAAGGGCGCCGTCGGAATCGTCATGGCGAACACGCGGCCGATGATGCCCGCGCCGGGAGGCGCCGAACCAATGCTCGGCAACAACCCAATCGCGATCGCCCTGCCCACCTCCGGCGCACATCCCGTCGAGGTCGACATGGCGCTCAGCGCATCGGCCATGGGGCGCATCCGTCTCGCGGCCGGCGCCGGACGGCCGATCCCGGATGGCTGGGCCGTCGACGAAAACGGCGACGCGACGACCGATGCCGCGGCAGCGCTGACGGGCATGCTGCTTCCCGCCGCCGGTCCGAAGGGATTTGGTCTTGCTTTCATGGTCGATCTGCTGTGCGGCGGCCTCTCGGCAGGATCGGTCGGTGCCGGCGTCCGGCCGCTCTACGGAAGCGCCAGCGAACCCTATACTTCCGCTCAGTTCTTCGTGGCCATCGATGTCGCGCATTTCGGCAACCCGGCCGCGTTCGCCGATCTGGTCCGCGATCAAGCCGCTCGGATAAGCCGGTGCAAGCCCGCGCGCGGTGTCGAACGTGTCTTCGCGCCGGGAGAACTCGCCTCCGACACGCGGCGCGCGGGCTCCTGCGACCTCGATCCCGCAACGCGCCAAGCTCTGCGCGCACTCGCCGCCGATCTCGACGTCGAGGCTGTCTTTCTGCATTGAGGAGAGGTGCGCTCGTGAAGCAGCAAGTTTCGACAGACGGTCTCCGTCAACCAAACGGCCATTTCTCTCAAGCCACGACGATTGAAGCGAAGGGCAAGCTCGTCTTCGTGTCGGGCATGACCGCGCGCACTCCGGACGGAACCATCGTTGGCGTCGGCGACGTGGAGATGCAGACGCGGCAGGTCTGCGAAAATATAAAGACGGCGGTCGAGGCGGCCGGCGGCACCTTGGACGATGTCGTGCGGGTGGACGTCTATGTTCGCAACATGGAACATTTCGATACGATCCACAAAGTCCGCCGCGAATATTTCAAGCCGCCGTTGCCGGCTTCCACGATGGTCGAGGTGGTGAAGATGACATCACCCGATTACCTGATCGAGATCAGCGCCATCGCCGTCGTTCCGAACGGCTGAGGATCCCATGCGCTTCGCCAGATTTCAGCATGACGGCTCCGTTCGCCTCGGCGTTATCGAGGCCGAGCAGATCATCGTCCTTCCGCCGTCGCGCGGCGACATGGTCGACCTGATCGCAAGCGGCCAGGACGGCTTGACGTGGGCGGCCGCCCATTTGGCGACTGCGCCGCGGGTGCCGTTGGCGGGCGCGCGGCTCCTGGCGCCCATCGATCGCTTCCGCCGCGACGTGCTCTGCACAGGATGGAATTATTGGCCGCACTTCGAAGAAAGTCGCGGCAAGCGCGAGGGGCAAGATGTCGACCGCCCCGGAGCGCCGACCTTTTTCACCAAAGGTCCCGACGTCGTCGTCGGACCGCACGACGATATCGCCTTCGATGGAAGGGTCTCGAGCAAATGGGATTACGAGGGGGAGATTGCGCTCATCGTCGGCCGGCGCGGCCGGAGCATCCGGCAAGCCGACGCGCTGTCCCATGTCTTCGGCTACACGCTCGCCAATGACATTTCGCAACGCGACCTGCAGCGGCGCCACGGCGGCCAATGGCTCAAGGGCAAGAGCATCGACCGGACCATGCCGCTGGGACCTTTCATCGCCACGCCGGACGAGGTCGATATCCCGACGGTGCGCCTGGAATGTTTGCTGAACGGTACCGTGATGCAGGACGCGATCGCCGGTCAGATGGCCTTCGGGATCGCCGAACTCATCGCCGAAATCTCGCTCGGCATGACCCTCGAGCCGGGCGACGTGATCCTGACCGGCACGCCGGCGGGCATCGGGAGCGCGCGCGAACCGCCGATCTTCCTGCAAGAGGGTGACGTCGTGACCACGCGCGCGACCGGCCTCGGGGAAATGAGCAACCGGCTCGTTGCCGTCGATCTCTTCGGACGATCCGATGTGGTGCTCGGGGCCTCCGGATCGTGAAGGCGACCTTCGATGGGCGCGGCAGCGTTCTCGTCATTACCGGCGGCGCCAACGGGATCGGAAAGGCGCTCGGCCAGGCCGCCGCGACGGCGGGCGCGACCGTTGTCCTCTGCGATATTGATGCGGCGGCCCTGGACGCGGCCACGGCGAAGCACCGCGGGCTGCACGGGCGGGTCCTCGACGTCGGCGACCGCGAGGCGGTATTCGTCACCATGGCGGCGATCCGACGCGACTTCGGCGAGATCGACGGCTTGGTGTGCGGTGCCGCCCTCCAACCGCGCACGCTGGTTCACGAGATGGACCCGGCGGAATGGTCGCGCGTCATGCGCGTCAATCTCGATGGCGTCGTGTGGTGTTATCAGGCGGTGGTGCCGGGGATGATCGCCCGGCACACCGGAAGCATCATTGCCTTCACATCGGGCCTCGCCACCCAGGGCTGGCCTATGGCGTCGGCGTACGCCGCCAGCAAGGCGGCGCTGATCGCCTTCATGAAAAGTGCCGCCAAGGAGATCGCGGCATCTCGGGTGCGCTTCAACCTCGTGTCGCCCGGTGTGATCGACACGCCGCAATACCGGGCCGCCAACCAGGGCGACGACGATCAACGGTGGCGGTCGTCGCTCGGCGTCGGCCTCCCGCAGGACACGGTCGGCCCGCTGCTCTTTCTGCTGTCGGACGCGGCGACGATGACGTGTTCGATACTCAGTCGCGACTTGGCGTTTCCTGCGGAGGCGCAGCCGGAGCAATGACATGAAGCCTGTGATCGTTGTGGGAGCGGGCCCGATCGGGCTGACGACGACGCTCGCCCTGGACAGCTACGACCTTCCGGTTGTCTGCTTCGAGGAGGACGAGAGCCTCTCGTTGGATACCAAAGCGGGTACGATCCTCACCCGCACCATCGAGGCATTTCGCCGTTACGGCGTCGCGGATGCCGTCCTCTCGATTGCGCTCCGGCTCGACGAGATCGGCGACATCGAACGGGCTACAAACAAGTCGTCGCGCGCCGTCCGTCTCGATCTGCTCGCCGAGGACACGCGCTATCCGTTCGTCATCAACCTGCCGCAGCATCATCTCGAGCCGATCTTGCGCGAAAGCCTGGAGACGCGTCGTCCGGGCGCTCTACGGATGCGGCACAAGATGACCGGCTTCAGCCAGACTTCGGATGGGGTCGTCGTCCGGTTCGACACGCCCGACGGTCCGAAGGAGGTGGCGGGCTCCTATCTTCTGGCCTGCGACGGCGGACGCAGCACCATTCGGTCCCAGCTCGGGGTCGAGGTCGAGGGCAAATCGCTGGATGTCCGCTACATGCTGGTCGACATGGTCGTCGATCTCGACGTGGCCAACTTCCGCGACTACCCCTATCTCGCCTACTTCTCAGATCCGACGGAATGGATGATCCTCGTCCGCCAGCCCCATTGCTGGCGCTTCCTGTTTCCGTTGCCGCCGGACGCCGAAGAGCCAAGCGCGTCCGAACTTACCGCGAAGGTGCTGCGCTTCATCGGCACCGTCGACAAGATCGCCGTCATCAACAAGGTCGTCTACCGCGTGCATCATCGCATCGCGACGGAATGGCGGCATGGCCGCGTCTTCCTCATGGGCGATGCCGCCCATCTGATCACCCCAATGTGGGCGCTGGGCCTCAACACGGGTGTGCTCGATGCCATCAACCTGCCTTGGCGATTGGCGTGGGTGTTGCGCGGCTGGGCCGCCGACAGTCTCCTCGACGGCTATGCCCGTGAGCAGAAGCCCCTAGCCGCGCTGGGCTCCGGCGAGATGGCGGAAGCTGCCCGCAAGTACATGGATGGCCAGAAGAACTTGGTCGAGGCCATGCACGGTACCGATTGGGCCAATGCCTACACACGCGGGATGCTCGGCGTTCGGCTCGACGTGGAGGGAACCGACGATTGGTCGATGGTGAAGATGGAGCCGGAGCCGATCCGCGTCGGCGATCGCGTTCCGGACGTCATTCTCCACGATGCGCAAGGTCGACCGGTGCGACTGCACGATCTTGTCGACGACAGTTTCGTCGCCCTTTATTTCACGGACGTCCGCCGACGCCCACCTATTCCGGGCGATACGCGTCCGGGCCTCAAGCATTACGCCGTGTCGCGCTGGGACGCTCCTCTCGACTCCGGCTTGCGCGACCGCAGCCTCTTCGATCCCGGCGACCGTCTTCGCCTTCGACTGCGGTGCGAACCCGATACCGTCGTGCTTGTCCGGCCCGACGACCATGTCGCGGCAATTCTGCCGATCGGCGAAGGACTCATCGATCGCCTCTATGATCGGATTGTCGGCAAAGTGTCCGTCGACAGCTCGCGCGTGTGACCCACCACAAGGATGGTCGCATGACCGATGGCATCGCTCTCGATGTTCACGCGCATCTCGTGCCCTTCAGGTGCGCCGACGCTGTCGGAATCAACGGGGTGGCGTGGGATGACGCGCGGAATGTTCTAATCGTCGATGGCCATGCGGTCGCGATGGCGGCCCTCTACAGGCCAGGTGACCTAATCGCCTGGATGGACCGGGAAAGCGTCGCCGCCGCCTGGGTGTCAGCGCCGCCACCACTCTACCGCCAACATCTCGGTGGGGCGGCGGCGCGCGATTGGAGCCGACGCCTTACCGCCGGGCTCGACGCGATCGCCGCGACGCAACCTCGGCGGCTCTCTGTCCTCGCCCATCTACCGCTCCACGATCCAGAGGTCGCCGCGGGCTTGGTCGAGGAGCGCCTCGCGACCGGTTCGCGTCGCTTTTCTGCTCCAGTCGGCGGCGGCGACCTCGCCTTGAGCGATCCTGCCTACGATCCGCTCTGGGGCGCTCTGGATGCGGTGGCGGCGTTCGTATTCATGCATCCGGGCGAATGCGGTGATGGCCGCCTGAAACGCTTTTATCTCGCCAACCTGATCGGCAACCCCTACGAGACCACGCTCGCGATCGCCAATCTCGTGTTCGGTGGCGTCCTCGATCGCTTTCCCCGTATCCGCTTCTGCTTCGCGCATGGCGGCGGCGCCGCGGCGGCGCTGGCGGGGCGCTTCGGTCAAGGCTATGTCACGACGCGACCGGGCATCGATCACGGCCTTAGCGACCCGCGCAGCTTGTTGCGACGCATCTGTGTCGATTGCATCACCCACGACGACGACGCCCTTGCGCTGTCGTGCAACGTATTTGGCGAAAGCAACGTGGTCTTCGGCTCGGATTGGCCCTTTCCGATGGGATTGCTCCACCCGCACGAGCAGCTAGGAGGCGTTGCCGCCACGCGACGTCGCGCGATCGTGTGCGATAATCCGAGCGCCCTGGCGAGGGCGACCGCCTCGCAGGAACTGCCGCCAGTCTGACATGGAGCGCCGATGAGCATGGACCCGGACACGCCACTTGGACCCATCGGCGACAGCATCATCTTCGAGAACGACACGGTTCGGGTATGGAGTCTCGAGCTCGAGCCCGGCGCCCGGCAGCCCTGGCACCGTCATGACGACCCCTACCTCATCGTGCCGCTGACCGACGGGACCAACGAGATGCGTTTCGCGGACGGACGAGTACGCGACACCATCGAACGAGAGGGCGCCGTCATGTGGCGCGAGCCCGGCATTCCCCACGAACTTCATAATCGTGGGTCGGCGCCCTACCGGAACGTATTGATCGAATTCAAGGCAGCCAATCGGAAAGCCTGAGTCCGGAGAAGGACGCGGCCAGCGGCCACTGCCCCGAGAGGCTTGGATCGCAGCTTTATCGACCGCGCGCCAGATCTTCCTTGAGGGCGAAGCCGGCCATCGTCGCGTAGCCCTGACTGATGGCGCGAAGCTCATCGTTGCTGATGACGTCATCGAGCCTTTCGAAACCATCGGGCGCGCGCGCGGACACGACGTCGACGACACGCTCGGGACCACCTTTGCGATTGGCGCGGACGAGCGCCCCCGTGAGCGGCACCCGTTCCGCCTCGTAGCGCCGGATCGCCTGAGGCGCCGCCTCTTCAGCCAGCATGTGGGCGAGGCGCTTGCCGTCGATGATCGCCTGTGCCGATCCGTTCGAACCCACCGGATACATCGGGTGCGCGGCGTCGCCGAGCAGTGTCACCCGGTCGGTACCCCACTGGTCGAGCGGTTCCCGATCGCACATGGGATACTCGAAGAATGTAGGCGTCGAGCGAATCATGCTGAGGACGTCGATGTCCGGCAGCTTGAAGTGGGTCGCGAAGGGGAGCACCCGATCGAGAGAGCCTTCGCGCGACCAGCTTTCCCGCTCCGGCGGCCGCGTCTCGCCTTCGGCGATCCGGCACGCGAGAACCCAATTGGTCAGCATGGTACCGGGCGTCGCGCCGGTCTTGATGGGATAGTAGAGCAGCTTTTCCGCCATGTCGCCGGACACGACCATAAGGTCACCGCCGTCGAAGACCGGCCAGTCGACGGTGCCGCGCCACATCATGATGCCGTTCCAAAGCATCGGCCCGGTGTCGGGGTGAAGCTGCGAGCGGACGGCGGAGTGGATGCCATCGGCGCCGACGAGACAATCGCCCGACGCTTCGGTCAGCGACCCGTCGCGGCCACGGAAGCGGGCGACGACGCCGCTCGACGTCTCGGAAAAGCTCTCGAATTTCTGGCCCACGCGTACCACGTCGGCGCCGCGGCGCTCGCGGATTGCGGCGAGCATCGTGGCATGGAGCAAGCCGCGATGGATCGACAGCTGCGGCAGTTCGTGTCCCGCGTGAGTGCCGCGCGGCTCGCTCCAGATCAATTGCCCGAACTTGTTGACGTAGCGCAGCTCGCGCGTCGCCACGCTGATCGCTCGGAGAGCTGGCAGGATGCCGAATTCGGCAAGTTCGCCGGCCGCGTGCGGCAGGACGTTGATACCGACGCCGAGCGGTCTGAGCTCCGATGCCGCATCGAAGAGAATGAATTTGAGCCCGCGCTGTTCGAGCGCGAGCGCCAGCGCGAGACCGCCGATGCCCGCACCCGCGATGAGAACCGTCATGCTTGAGCTACCCTGCGGCCGCGAAATTGCTAGAGGCTTGAAGCATATCTCGTGCTAGGCGACTCGCGGCAAGGAGATCGAGCGGTGAGCAACATTCCCGTCCGCTGGCCAATCGTACCACGGCGCACCGCGCTCATCGTGGTCGACATGCAAGGCGTCTTCTGCGACCGCGACGGCGCTGTCTACGTAGCCGACACAGCCGACATCGTCGAGCCGATCAAATCGCTCGTTGCAGCCGGACGCCGCTCCCGCCTGCCTGTCGTCTTCCTCCGCCACGTCGTGCGGGGTGATGGCAGCGACACCGGTCGCATGCGCGACATCTATCCCGGCGTCGACGCCCTCCTAGCCCGTGACAACCCAAGCGTGGAGATCATCCAGGCGCTCACGCCGCACCCTGGCGACATCGTGGTCGACAAGCTCTTCTACAGCGGCTTCCACAATACGGACCTCGACACCATTCTCCGCGCCCGGGACGTCGATACGGTCGTGATCTGCGGGACCGTGACCAACGTGTGCTGCGAAAGCACGGTGCGCGACGCCGTCCATCGTGAATACAAGGTCGTCGTCGTCTCCGACGCCTGCGCCGCGATGCCGTATCCGGACATGGGCTGGGGGGCGGTGAGTGCCGCGGACGTTCAACGTGTCACGCTTACCGCGATCGCGCATGAATTCGGGGAGGTCACCGACTGCGCCGACATCATCGAGCGTCTGTCCGCCTGACCCTCGGATCGTCAGAGGCCGAGATAGGCCTCGCGGATATCGCCCAGCGCGAGGAGCTCCTTGGCGGGACCCTCGAAGCGGACATGCCCGTTCTCCATGATGTAGCCGCGATCGGCCATCTGCAGGGCGGCGTAGACGTTCTGCTCGACCAGGCAGATGGTCGTGCCGCCGTCTCGGATCATACCGAGCTTGGTGAAGACCTCCTCCGCCATGGCCGGCGCCAAGCCTAGGCTCGGCTCGTCCAGCAAGAGTAGTTTGGGGCGGGACATCAGGCCGCGCGCGATGGCCAGCATCTGTTGTTCGCCGCCCGAAAGCGATCCGGCCCGGGTCGTCCGGCGCTGCCGCAGGCGGGGGAACAGGACATACATCTGCTCGGCGCGCGCCTTCCATCCCTGACGGGCACGCCGAGAAAAGGCGCCGATCCGCAGGGTTTCGTCGACGGTGAAATCGGCAAAGACCAGCCGGCCCTCTGGTACAAGCGCCAGGCCGGCCTCGAGGCGGGCATGAGCCGGCAAGTTCGTCACGTCGGCGCCGTCGAAGGCGACGGTCCCCCGGCCAACGTCGATGAGGCCGACCAGCGTGCGCATCAGGGTCGTCTTGCCGGCACCGTTGCTGCCGATGACGGCCGTGATCGAGCCCGGCATGATGTTCAGGCCGATGCCTTTCAGAACCTTCACCTCGCCGTAGCCGGCATCGAGATCGGAGGCCTCAAGGATGGGCTGCATCGTAGCCCTTTCCGAGGTAGGCCTCGATGACGCGCGGATCCTTGGCGACCTCCGCCGGGGTCCCTTCCATGATCTGGCAGCCGTCGTGCAGCACGAGGATGCGGTCGCTGATCTGCATCAAGGCCTTCATCACGTGCTCGATGATGATGATGCTGAGGTCGCGCGCCGCGCGAAGCCGCCGGACAAGTTCGACAGCATCGTGCGCTTCCGTGGCGTTGAGGCCGGCGAGCACCTCATCGAGGAGCAGCACCTTCGGCTCCGTCGCGAGCGCGCGTGCCACTTCGAGCCGCTTGCGACCGGCCAGCGTCAGCGATGCAGCCGGCAGGTCGGCGCGGTCGGCGAGCCCGACTTCGTCGAGGATCGCGCGACAGCGGACCGCGGCCTGTCGCTGCGACAGCATCTGACCCCGGCCGTAGAGCACGCCGACGGTGACGTTCTCCGCCACGGTCATCCCTGCGAAAGGACGCACGATCTGAAAGGTGCGGGAGATGCCGAGCCGGTTCACCCGGACGGGTCCGATCCCATCGATCCGTTTGCCGTCCAGCCAGATCTCGCCCTTCGAGGGACGGACGTTGCCGGCAAGCAGCGAGAACAAGGTCGTCTTGCCGGCGCCGTTCGCGCCCATCAGCCCCAGGATCTCGCCCGCCTGCAGGCTGAAGCTGACGTCGTGGATGGCGACGACGCCGCCGAACCTGCGCGTCAGCGCGTGGGTCCGCAGCAGGCTCACGTGCGTCGCGCCCCGCGTCTGGTCCGCAGCAGTGCGACGGCTTGCCCGTAGAGGCCGTGGGGCAGGAACAGGACGAAGGCGATCAGGAGGATACCCAACAAGATGAGGTAGAGTTGCGGCGCGCGCGCCCACAGCAGCTCGGACATGAGGACGATGAAGCTCGCCCCCAGAAGCGGGCCGGCCGCCGTGTCGCTGCCACCGATGATCGCGATGGTGACGATGGTAAACGAGGTCGCCGGCGCGAAGAGGGCCAACGGTTCGAAGTATCCGGTGCGCAGCACCCAGACCGCCCCGACCATGCCGGGAATGAAAGCGGAAGCGGCGAAGGCTCCGGCCTTAAGCAAGGCGACCGGGACGCCCATCGTCGCGGCCGCCGTCTCGTCCTCCCGGATCGCCCGCAAGCCGACGCCCCATCGCGAGTTCGAGAGCCACAGCGTGAACCCGGTGGCGACGACGGCGAGGCCGAGCAGGATGTAGTAGAGGACCTGCGGGTCTGGCGCTGCGAGCAGCAGCCGGCCGTTGACGTCGAGCGCGGCCTCGACGGCGACCACGACGTATTTGACGAACTCGGACAAGCCGAGCGTAAGAATCACGAAATACGGCCCGCGCACACGCAGCGCCGGCGCGCCGATCACGAGCGCAAGCGCCACCGCCGCGACGCCGGCGAGCGGCAGGATCTGCCAGAGCGGCGTGTCCGGCCAAAGCAGCGCCGCGACGTAAGCGCCGAGCCCGTAGAACACGGCGTGCCCGAGCGAAATGTACCCGGTGAGGCCGGAGAAGGCGACCCAGCTCTGGGTCAGCGCAATCCAGCTCAACAGTTGCAGGAGGACGCCGAGCTCATAGGGCCCGATCATCGACGGGGCGAGCACCAGCAGCA
Organism: Beijerinckiaceae bacterium; assembly: GCA_965198495.1. Taxonomy (GTDB): domain Bacteria; phylum Pseudomonadota; class Alphaproteobacteria; order Rhizobiales; family Beijerinckiaceae; genus RH-AL1. The sequence continues at coordinate 831,594 of CBDAPL010000001.1, forward strand.
CCAGTCCAAACAACGCCACACCGGCGATCGTCAGCTGCGATTTCGAGGCTCTCATGCCGTTCGGCGACCCAGCAGGCCTTGGGGGCGGATCAAGAGGATGAGGATGAAGACACCGTATATGAGGGTGGAGCGGTAGGCCGAGGATGTCAGGGCGACGCCGTAGATCTCGATGAAGGCGAGCAGCACGGCGCCGATCAGGCCGCCGAGCAGATCGCCGAGACCGCCGAGGATGATCACGATAAAGGCCGATATCGTGTAGGAGAAACCGCCGAACGGATTGATGGTGCTCGTGGCGCTGAGCAGCGAACCGGCGAGACCGGCCATCGCGAAGCCGATGCAGAAGATGAGCAGGTTGATGCGATCGGCGTCGATGCCAACCAGCGCGGCGGCATCGCGTTGCTGAATCAGCGCACGGGTGGCGAGCCCCAGCCGATTGTAGCGGAAGAACAGGGTGCAGGCGCCGGTCGCGACGGCGCCAACGCCCAGGACGAAAAGCCGGTTCGCTTCGATGTGGGCTGTGCCGATCGTCAGGATGTTGTCGAGAAAGGGATACGAGCGCGGGTCGGCGCTGAAGGCGAGGGACAGAAGGTTCTGGACGATGATCGAGAAGCCGAAGAAGATCAGCAGCGAGTTCGACTCCAAACGTGCCGCCAACGCCCGATCCCGCAGGACCAGGCGAAACACCGTGAGGTAGCACAGCGCACCAAGGACGGCACCAAGGGCCATCGCTGCAAACATCGACCACAGCGGACCGATGCCCGCCAGCTCGAACGCCTCGTAGGACACGTAGCCGCCGAGCATCATGATCTCGCCATGCGCGACGTTGAGCAGGCGCATCGTGCCGTAGATCAGGTTGAGCCCGAGCGCGACGAGAGCGTAGATCGCAGCCAGCACAAGCGCCGCGATCAGGAGTTGCGGAGAGAGGAGCTCATCCATTATCGGGATGCGAGCGCCCAGCGGTTGCGGCTGAGAAGGTCGGCGCTGGCACCCGCATTAGTTGATCCAGGGGCTCTTCTTCTTGAATTCGGCCGTCGCCTCGGATTTCGGCCAGATGATCTGGGTCTTGTCGCCCTGTCGCTGAAGGAACATGGTGGGTGTCGAAACGTTCGCGACACCGTTGAACTTAACTGGACCGTCGATGGTGTCGAACGTGTCACTGGAAATCTCGGCCCGCAGCTTGTCATGGTCGAGACCGGCCTTGGCCACGGCCTGCTGGAGGATCTCGCATGACATGTAGGCGAGCGGCACGTCGAGGTAATCGGGCGCCTCCTTGTAGCGCGCCAGGTAAGCCTGGTAGAAGGGCATGGCTTTCGGCCATTTCGTCTGGTAGGGCGACCAATGTCCGATGGTTACGATACCATCGAGATTTTCACCGAACATCTTGGCGAAATATTCGTGCGTAGCCCCAATCAGCACGAGCTGAAACGGCGCATCGAGTCCTTGTTCACGCGCCGATTTCACGTAGAGGATCGACTGTGGGGGATAGGACAGGCTGAGGACGGCGTCGGGGTGAGCGGCCTTGATGTGCGTCACGATCGAGCTCATGTCGCGGATGTCGGGCGCGAACTCTTCGGACACAACGATCTTGATGTCCGTGCCTTTAATGGCTTCGCGCACGAAGTGCTCGAACTCGCGCGGGAACGGGGACTGTAGCGTCGAGATCGCGAGCGTCTTGAAACCTTGGCTCTGCAGAAGCTTCACGAGTGCGGGACCCATCTGGTCCGGCATTGCCGATGTGGTGAACCAGATGTTGCCCGGCTTCAGCTTCTTCAACTGATAGGACGCCGCGGTGGCGCCAACCATCGGAAACTTGTTGCGCTCGAGGACACTCACCACGGCGAAATGCGCAGGCGTGGAATACGGGGCGAGCAGCAGATCGACCTTGTCGTCGGTGATGAGCTTCTCGTAGATCGCCGCTTCTTTCGTGAAGTCCGATTGATCGTCGTAGGTGACGAGCTGTATCGGGCGCCGCGTTCCAGCCACGTCGAGGCCGCCAGCCGCGTTCTGCTGCGCGACCCAAAGCTTGTAGGCGTTGAGGGCGGGGACAGCGGCAGGCGCAAAGGCGCCGGTCTGGGCGATGCCGACGCCGATCTTGATCGGATCGGCGGCCCATGCCGCCGAGACGAAAAAGACCAAACCGGCGGCGGCACTAGCAAGAACTGGCAACAGTCGTTTCATCTCTCGAGTACCCCGGCTTAGCCTCAACCGAGGATCTCGGTCGAGATTGCTTCTGGCCTAAACTATTCGTCTTAGCAGGATATATGCCGCTCGGGTTCGCGCGACGTCGATGATGCCGATCGTTACCGGAACCGCGATCAAACGGCAGCCGCCCAACCCGTCGGCACGCTTTGCGCGGGGCGGGCAAGTTGCGCCCTTACCCAAGGATCCGCCATCATCTTCTCGATGGCGCGGGCGCGCACGTCGTCTGGAAGGAATGAGATCTCGCCGTAGAGGCACGACCACTTTTGGCAATGATCGATGAGAGGACGCTCCGTGCGTTCCCAGCGAGCCAGGCGGTCGGGAATGTCGCGACGGTCTTCGACACCGTCCATCGCCACGCCGAGAGCGAGGCCGCTCTGCATCGACATGCCGCCGCCCTGCCCGAGGTTCGGCGGCTGGGCGTGTGCCGCGTCGCCGAGGATCGCCGTGCGGCCGGCCGACCAGGCCTTGACCTTGATGACGCTGTAGGGGCTCCACGGCAGGATCGTCTCGACGCGTTCGATCAGATGCGCCCACGCCGGGAAGGAACCGCACCAGGACTGGCGGTCGAGCGGATCGCGACGGCCGGTTTCGTCGGAATCCAGACAGGTGAAGGCGAGGTAGATCTCCCCTTGGCTGAGCGGCGTGATCAAGAAGCGTCGCGTGCCGTGCCAGCATTCGATGTAGCGGTCGCGGGCGTCGCCCAGGTCCGCCTGGGTGCCGGGAATGATGGCGCGCAGCGCACCCTCGGTCGTGAGCTCGTGGACCAGTTCAAGGCCGAGCGCTTGTCGGACTGCCGACCAGATCCCGTCGGCCCCGACCGCGAGGTCCGCCTGCTCGATCCGGCCGTTGGCGAGATGCAGCTCGCCGTTGGCGCGCGCGCCGACGATCGAGGTGCTCGTACGGATCGTGACGCCCGCTCGCTCGGCGACGGCGCGGATCGCACCCAGGAGGTCCTTGCGCGGAATGGCGACAAGGCGAAGGTCTGGCGGCAAAGCGCCATCGTCGATCACGCGGTTGGCGTGGTCGCGTTGCTCCATAGCCAGCCCGCGGAAGGTGTTTTCTGTCAGGACCTTCGCGCCGATGGCATCAAGGATTCGGAGACCGTTTTCCCAGAGATAGATGCCGGACCCGGCAGCCCGCACTTCGGCCTGACGCTCATAAACGGTGACGTCCCAGCCGCGGTGGGCGAGTGCTGCCGCGGCTGTGAGACCGCCGAACCCAGCGCCTGCGATGATCGCTCTCATGTCTCGACCTCTTGCTCGCTCGTCTAGCGATCAGGCTTTATAGAAGCTGCGAATGGCCTCGGCGACGGGCTCCGGACTCTCCAGGGTCGGAAAATGAGTGCGCCCGGGGATATGGACGGGATCAAACCAAGGGTTCGCGGCGGCGAAGTCGGTCTGGAACTTGCGATAGTCGGCCGATAGCGGCTGCGAGTAGATATGGCGCACGCGGATCGATGGCTTCAGCGCAGCCATGCGCTCGAGCGGGCTGCCCCAGTGGCGATACGCCTTCTCAATTTCGCGACAGGCGCGAATCCACATCTCGCCCCTGAAGAAGGTCATCTCGTTGCGAATGTGATTGATGACGTCGGGATTGTCGGTCGCTTCCACCCATTCGTCGAAGAAGCTCTGGCGGCCGACTGCATAGCGCGCCGGATCCTGTCCGTCTTTCAGCTGCTGGAAGAAGCCGGGATGGGGCTGCATGAGCCAGTCGATCACCACCGTGTTCTCGATCTTCAGCTTTTCGCAGAGATCGATGTTGACCCAGCATCCGTGCGACGTCGACACGAAGTGCACGTCCGACAGCTGCTTGGCCTTCAGAAAAAGCAAAAGATCATCGACAAGATCGGCTTCGGTGAAGTCACCGTGGAGCGTCTGCGCCTGATCGTGGCCGCGATAATTCGGGCAGATGACGTGGAAGTCGCGCGCCAGGAGCGGCGCCAAATTCTTGAACAGGCGTTCGTCCTGCGCCCACCCCGAAAGCAACACGAGCGTCGGAGAACTCTTCTGACCATCCTCGACGTAGGTCATCGGATGATTGTTGACGAGCACGCTCTCCATTCGCATCTCCCCGGCTGCGGCGCGGACGATGCCCGCAGAAGCGACTTTACATAGCGAGATACTGGCGAGCTAGATGTTTTATGCCTAAACTGACCAGGCAGGCGGCGGGGTGTTCCGCGGCATCGGCAGATGCGGTCGCCGCGCGCCTCCTGAGCGGCACGAAAGGTCAAGACGATGATCGATCCTCACCTCGAAGCCGAGTACAACAATCGGGCGAAAGTACCGAACCATATGACGGAGATGGACGGCTGGCGGCGAGATGCCGCCTCCTTTCGCGCCAGCCATCGCGAGAGTGAGGCTGATCTGTCCTACGGGCCGACCGCGCGGCAATGTCTCGACATCTACTGGCCGGATGATCGACGTGGCGCACCGGTGGCCTTGTTTATCCACGGCGGCTACTGGCAGGCGCTGGACAAGAGCTGGTTCAGTCATCTGGCGAACGGCTTTGTCGCGAACGGCCTCGCGTTGGCCGTCATGTCCTATGATCTTTGTCCCAACGTCACGATGACTGACATCGTCGCCGAAACCGCGGCCGCCTGCTCTTTCCTGGTCAAGCGGCTCGGACGGCCGATTTACGTGACGGGCCACTCGGCTGGCGGCCATCTCGCCGCGATGGCGTTGGCAACGGATTGGCGACAACACGATCTCGCCAGTGCGGCCGTTGCGGGTGGCTATGCCTTCAGTGGTCTGTTCGATCTCGTCCCACTGGTTTCGACGACGATCAACGAAGCCTTGAGGCTGGATCTGACGGCCGCGCGCGAGCTATCTCCGGTTTACAGGCCAGCGCCCCCGATCAAGCTGCATGCGGCGGTCGGCGCCGAAGAGGGCGAAGAATATCTTCGTCAAAGCCAAATGATCTCGAAGGCCTGGGGAGGGACCTGCGAAGTACTCCCCAATGCCAACCATTTCACCGCAATCGCGCCGTTGGCGGAGCCGGGGTCCAAGGTGTTGGCGGACATCCGTCGACACATGATCGCCATGCCTTCTTCGATCTAAGCTTGTAAGCACAATTGAAAAGCTCTGCGCCTCGCTGGCGCCGCGACGCGTTGGCAGCCTTTGATGCCGATTTGTCGTTCCCAAATCAACCGATCGGCTGCAGCTTGGGACGAAACACAGGCGCGAGGAAGAGTGCTGCGTCGCTGCGTTACGTCGAGGCAAGCGATCGCGCGTCCTCTGCCGCCGGCGGCACCAAGCCGGTCAGCCGGCATCGCTTATTCCAGTGCGGTCGCTGCGCACCGCCTTCCTCCGCACGCTCGAGACGTTCGATGCGAAAATGGAGGAAAGCCGCCATCGCCCTTGGACGGAACGGCGGCAGTTGATGTATCCGCCGACCCGGATCTGAACACGCAGGTGCGGCGGACGCTCTGCGCATGAACCCCTTGGGCAGTCTCTCCTGAGGGCGCTTCTCTGCATGAGACGAACCTTTCGGGACCGGATTGGGACCGAAACGCTCGTCAAATCAGGTTATTCACAATCCCGGCGGTAGGTCATTGTTGCTGAATATTCTGGCGTCCCGAACAGGATTCGAACCTGTGGCCTACGGTTTAGGAAACCGTTGCTCTATCCTGCTGAGCTACCGGGACCGCGCTCGGGCATAGCACGGTCCACGCGCTCGGGCCAGATACGCTCGCGGCATCGATCGCGGTGTCTCAAACTGTTGGCGGCTGCATGAATTCGAGCGTCGTACCGTCGGGGTCGCGCACGTAGACCACGCGGGTTCCGGCCCGCGCACCGTCCGCGATGGTCTGCGGAGTTCCGACAGCGGTCCAGCCCGAGGCGGCGAGATGGACCAGTGCCGCGTCGAGATCGTCGATGTCGAAAGCGAGATGAACGGAGCCGAGATCGCAAGGGCGTGGCTCCAGGATCTCGTGGCCTGCGGGGGCGAGATAGTGCAGCAGCTCGATCTTGTGACCGGGCGCGAGCAGCACGGCGATGTCGATTTCGGCGCCCGGAACGCCGGTCACCTCGGCCGCATAGGCGCCGCCGCGATGGGCGCGGTAGAGCAGCTTGAAGCCCAGCGTGTCACGCCAGAAGACCAGGGACGCCTCCATGTCGCGTACGGTGATGCCGGTGTGATCGGCCTGCAGGATCTTGAAGGGCGTGCTCATGCGCTTTCTCGGGAGATCGGAGGCAGGCTCTTGCTTTCGGGCGGAACCATGATCTTGTACCGCCGCGTCGACGGAGCGGTTCCCATGGTCCAGCGCCTCATCCTTGCGGTCGGCCTGCTTGCCCTTATCGCGTTCGCCCCCGCGATCGCCGCCGACGAGGTCACGCGACAGGACGCCGACGCATGCGAGCCGGACGTGCACCGGCTTTGCGACGCGGTCTTCCCGGACGAAAAGCTGGTCGCCGCCTGTCTCGTCGACAAGCGCAAGGCGCTGAGCGAAGCCTGCGCCGAAGCCCTGGCGCGACCGCGCGATGCCGGCCCGGGCGTCGCCAAATAGGGCCGCCTAGCTCGGCGAAGCGGCACGCTCGCCGCGCCAGCGCAGTACGAGATCCGTGACATGCGCCATCAGCGAGGCGAGCAGGCAGACGGCGATCGGGCCGGCGCCCGCCTCGCCGATCGCCAGCCGGACCGCCAGCATCAGCAAGAAGCCGGACGCCAGCGTCCCGAGCAAGGCTCTCGGGGCCAGACCGTTGCCGGTCGCGCGTTTCCACGCGGTGAGGGCGAACGCCTCGACGACGACGAGCCCGAGGATGATGTCGACCGCCAGCGCGATCATGAGCGGGCCAGCACCGGCGAGAGCGTGAGCGCCGCCCTGTCGGCTTGCTTCAGGCGCGCCGCGAGGACGGCGGCGTACAGGAAGACGGCGGCCTGAATCGCGAACACGCTGGCGTAAGCCGCGGGCCGTTCCGCCACCAGGTGTTGCCGGGCGAAGGCATGGCGCATGGCGTCGCTGAGCATCGTCGCGATTAGGCCGCCGCCGCCGAAAGCGCAGGCCTGCGCCGCGCCCCACAAGCCCATGCGTGTGCCCTCCTTCGAGGGCGCGCCTTCCGCACCGTCCGCGCCGACAAGCTGCATCATCGAGGCGATCGCGGAAATCGCGTAGGCGCCGTTGGCGACACCTAGCACGAGAAGGGTCGGCGCCAGCGCCTGCCGCTGGCCGTCGATGCCGAGCGCCGCGAGCATGATCAAGGCGCCGGCCGAGGCCACGCAGCCGCCCGTCATCCAGACCTGAAGGGAGCCGACGCGGCGCCTGGCGAGAGCGGTACCGACGATCGCGACGGCGACCATGCCGATCAGCGCGCCGGCGTGAAGCATGCCGCTCAGCCTGGCGGTTTCGCCCGGCGTCATGGCGAAGAGCGCGCCAGCGAAAGGCTCGATCAGCAGGTCTTCGCCGCCATAGGCCAACATGGAAACGAAGATGAAGATCGCGAAGCGACGCGCCTTCGGCTCGCCCCAGACCTCGCGCAGCGCGCGACCGAAAGCCTGTCTGTCCCGGGCGAGCGCGGCGTCCTTCGGCGTCGCCGCGCGACCCTCGATGCCCCAGACGGCGAGACAGGTGACGGCGAGGCCGAGACCCGAGATCGCCGCGGCGACCGCCACGAGACGCGTCGTAGAGAATGGATCGAGCAGCTTGCCGGCGACGCCTGCCGTCACGATGAAGCCTGCGATCATCATCACCCAGGCGATGGTCGCGGCGGCCGGCCGCCGCGACGGCGCGGTGCGCTTGGCGATGAGGACGAGGAGCGCGGTGCCGGCGGCGCCGACGCCGAGGCCGATGAGCACGAACGCGGGCACCGCGAGGGCGAGCCCCAGCACGACACTCGACCGCATGAGCGCGGTAGCGACGGCGGCCATCAGGCCGCCGAGCGCGAGCACGGCCATGCCACCGACGATCCATGGCGTTCGGCGGCCGCCGACATCCGAGCCGTGGCCGAGGCGCGGTCGCAGGATCTGGGTCGCGTAGTGCAGGGCAATCAGCGCGCCCGGCAACACGGCGGGTAGCGCGAGCTCAATGACCATCACCCGGTTCAGCGTCGACGTGGCGAGCACGAAGATCGCGCCGAGCGCCGTCTGCACCAGCCCGAGGCGGATGATGCCGAGCCAGGACAGAGGTGCGGCTCCTTCGTTCTCCTCGCGGTTCATGGCTCGTCTTCGACGGCGGCGGCATCGGCGAAGCCGAAACGGCGCAGCTTCACGTAAAGGCTCTGGCGGCTGAGGCCGAGTACCTCGGCGGCGGAGGCGCGGTTGTCGCCGGTCAGCTCGAGCGCCGCCTCGATGCACAGCTTCTCGATCACGTCCGTCGTCTCGCGCACGAGGTCCTTCAGCGGCACGCGACCGATCAGCTCGGTCAGCTGCTCCGCCGAATGGGGAAACTCGTGGCCCGAGCGAGGCGCCGCGGCAAGCCGGCGTCCGACATCGCGGATCGTAAGACCGAATGTTGCGGATTTGCCCTGGCCGAGCGCGACGCCCGATACCTCGACATCGAGCGTCGCGCCCTGTTCGCCGCGCAGCGACGTCGCGAACAGGCGGACGGATCCGTGCTGGCGGAGGTTCGCCATCACGACATCGAGGTCGACCCCTGGCCTGCCGAAGAACTGGTCGAGCGCGACCCCGCGCGCCGCACCCTCATCGACGAGCTGGACCATTTCGACGAAAGTCGGATTGGTGCCGACGATGCTGCCGCTCGCGTCGACCAGGACAAATCCGTCCGGCGATGACCGCACGAAGTCCACGACGCGGGCCTCAGTGCTCGTGTTCGCGACGGGCAACGTCTTGCTCGCGGGCGCGGTGCGCACGGGAGAGAGCCGGACAAGCAGCAGTGTCGAGGCCTCCTGACGGAAGACCGCCGCCGACGTCAGGACGCGACCGCCGCCCTCGACGAGCACGGCTTCCACGTCGTCGGCACGGCTGACGCTGCGGAGATCGGCGAGGAATGCCTGTATGCGTGCGCGGCTCGCCGCCTCGAACATGTCGCTGAAGGGCCGTCCGACCGCGCGCTTGGCTCCGCTCTCGAACAGCTTGACCGCGGCCGGATTCGCTTCGACGATCCGGTGCGTGCCCCCATCGAGGATGATGACGGGCTCGCTCGACGTCTGGAACAGCAGACGATAGCGGGTCTCGGCGAAACGCAGGCGCGCATAGTCGCGCTCCATCGACATTTGCGCGTCGACGAGCCGCTGCTGGAGCGCCGCCACGGCGCGAAGATCGCGGCCGAGCGCGACGATGTGCTCGCCGCCCGTCAGTCGGACGGCGGCATAGAGGATCGGCACGTCGCGGCCCTGAATCGTCTGATGCGTCAGCTGCCGCCATCCAGACGCGACATTCTTTTCCGCCTCGCGCAGGAGGGACGCGACCTTGGACTGGCTGTCGAGCGAGACCGTCTCGCTCCAGGAGCGCCCGAACCAGCGTCCATATCCCTCGAGCTCGAGCGAGAGATCGGACTTGTGGAACGCCATATCCTGGATGATGCCGGCGCGGTCCATGACCAGCGCGACGTCCGACGCTGTGGTAACCAGCGTCGCCGCCGTGTCGGCGTCCAGGGTGCCGATCGATTCGTGCGGAACTCGAAACGCCTTCACGGGAGCCTGCAACCTCCACAGCCAAAACGAATGCCGCTGCGGACGCCGCGCCTCCCTTGTCTCGCGACCTGGGACGTTACGACAAGCGTTTGCGCTGCGCCTGACGCGTGACCAGATGCTTCGCTTGAGACAGGCTTGAAAGCGGGTCAACCGCCATCAAATCCGCTCCGACGAGCCTGACGAACTCGGGATGATCGATGAAGACCTGGCCACAGACGATCACGCCGATCGCCGGATTGGGCGAGCCGCGCCGAATTGCGCGTATGCCCGAGCTGATTTCGTCCAGCTGCTCGTCGCTCGTCGCCAGAACCTCGACCAGATCGAACCATTCGCCCACGACCGCGCCGCGGAAACTCCCGCTGGTCAGATCCCTCTCGACCCAGGCGTCCCAGCCTTCGCGGCGGAAGAACTCCGACATCAGCAACAGTCCGAACGTCGGCAGCGCGACGTGCGAGCGCTTCTCGGAAGGGGACACAAGCAGGGCACGCATGCCGCTGTCGAGGCGCGCTACCTCGGCATAGAAGTCCGTTGCGTAATGCCGCAGGGTACTCTGCAAAGTGCAAAGCGCGAGGGTAACATCGGCGAGGCCGCAATAATCGTCGCTCCAGAGATCGCGGAGGCGGCAGGCGGCCGGCGCGAACACGTTGAGGTAGATGCTCTCCAGCGACCGTCCTTCGATGCGAAGGGCATCCACGCGGTTGTGAACTCCCTTCTGATCGCTGGCGAGAAGCCTGTCGGCGAGAGCGGAAATCTCGTTGTCGGCCTCTCGCTCGCCGGTCGCGCCCGAAGGCTCGATCGTCAATGAACGCCGCTGCGTGCTCAAGCTGTTTTGCAAGGCCGCATGCAGGCGAGGGATCACCTGCTTCTGTATGGTGGGAATGAGATTGATCGAACGACCGGTTGACGCAGCGCGCGATGGTGCGACTGCCGAACGGCTCGAGCGCATAGACGCGCTGGCGTCGCTGGTCCTGTCGCTTTCGTGTCCGGAAGTTTGCATATCGGCCATGATCCCGTCTCCCCACCAATCTAGAACGCTTCTCTGCCAATCGTCAAGTTTGTTTTACGTCAACTTCGGTTGACACTTCCTGGCGTGCGGCCTACGCTTTCAAATGTGCCCAGGAGGCGGGACTGAAAGCGATGGTTCACACCGTGAGAGCTCGAAACGCTGCGCCGCACGGTGGATCTCTCGTCGGAGCCGATCCGGCGACGCTGACACGAAGGTACCCGACACCTCCGGTTTCGCGCCGATGCGCTCCGCCGCCATCGCAACAAACGCACACGCGGTTGTCAATCGAGGATGACAGTGGACGTTCGGCCCTCGGTGAATCTCGGCCGTGGCCCAACGCCGCTCTTTACACGCCCGAACAGCGCCTTCGGCGCGACGCCACCGCGTGGACGATGGTGCAGGGCATTTTGGCCCCGATCCAATTCCTGATTTTTCTCACAAGCCTCGGGCTGGTTGTTCACTTTCTGCTGACCGGGCATGGCCTGGCGCTCGCCACCGGATCGGTGGTGGTGAAGACGCTGGCGCTCTACGCCATCATGATAACCGGCGCGATCTGGGAAAAGGTCGTGTTCGGCCGCTACCTGTTCGCCCGCGCCTTCTTCTGGGAGGACGTGTTCAGCATGCTGGTGCTGGCCTTGCACACGGCCTATCTTGGCGCGCTGTTCACCGGCGCGCTTGGCTCGCATGGGCTCATGCTCCTGGCGCTGGCCGCCTACGCGACTTACGTCATAAACGCCGGGCAGTTCATCCTGAAGCTCCGCGCGGCGCGGCTGCAGGGTGGCGCAAGTGCGCGAGAGCGGCCGCTTGATGGCGCGCTAGCGGGAGCGTCTTCGTGAACGCCCTGGTGCGGCCGCCGATCGATAGCTGCGGCGCGCCCGTCGCGCAGGCCAAGCGCGAGAAGGTCGTGCTGCGCGAGCGCGGCCAACGCGAGGTGTTCTGCGGGCTGACCGGCATCGTCTGGCTGCATCGCAAGATCCAGGACGCCTTCTTCCTTGTCGTCGGCTCGCGCACCTGCGCTCACCTCATCCAGTCCGCCGCCGGCGTCATGATCTTCGCCGAACCCCGTTTCGCCACCGCGATCATCGACGAGCGCGACCTTGCCGGCATGTCGGATGCCAATGACGAACTCGACCGCGTCGTCGCGCAACTCCTCACGCGGCGGCCCGACATCAAGCTTCTGTTTCTGGTCGGTTCCTGCCCGAGCGAGGTGATCAAGCTCGATCTCTCCCGCGCGGCGCTGCGGCTGTCGCGGACTTACTCGCCGGACGTCCGCATCCTCAACTATTCCGGTAGCGGCATCGAGACGACCTTTACCCAGGGCGAGGATGCCTGCCTCGCCTCGCTGGTGCCGGAACTGCCCGTCGCACAGCCTGACGCGACACCGTCGCTACTCGTCGTCGGCGCCCTCGCCGATGTCGTCGAGGATCAGTTCAAGCGACTGTTCGCCGCCCTCGGCATCGCGCCGGTGACGTTCCTGCCGCCGCGCCGCGCCGCCGACCTGCCGCCGGTCGGGCCTGGCACGTCCTACCTCTTGGCGCAGCCTTTTCTCGGCGATACGGCCCGGGCGCTCGAGGCGCGCGGCGCCACGCGCATCGCCGCCCCGTTCCCGCTCGGCGCGGAAGGCACGAGCGGCTGGTTCGCCGCCGCCGCCGCCCGCTTCGGCGTCGAACCCGCTCTTGTCGAGCGTGTCCTCGCGCCGGCACGCGAGCGCGCCATCGCCGCCATCTCGCGCCATCGCGGCGCGCTCGCCGGCAAAAGCATCTTCTTCTTTCCCGACTCGCAGCTCGAAGTGCCGCTCGCGCGCTTCCTCCATCGCGAGCTCGGCATGCGGCTCGTCGAGGTCGGCACGCCCTACCTGCACCGCCAGCATCTCGCCGCCGACCTCGACATGCTGCCCGACGACGTGATGCTGAGCGAGGGGCAGGACGTCGACAAGCAGCTCGACCGCTGCCGCGCGGCGGCGCCCGACATCACCGTATGCGGCCTCGGCCTCGCCAATCCGCTCGAGGCCGATGGTTTGACGACCAAGTGGTCGATCGAACTCGTGTTCACCCCGATCCAGGGTTTCGAACAGGCCGGCGACTGCGCCGAGTTGTTCGCGCGACCCCTGGCGCGCCGCACCAAGCTGGTGGCCTGAGATGCAGCTGACCGTCTGGACCTACGAAGGACCGCCTCACGTCGGCGCCATGCGCATCGCCACCGCCATGCGAGACGTGCATTACGTGCTGCACGCGCCCCAGGGCGACACCTACGCGGACCTGCTGTTCACAATGATCGAGCGCCGCAAGGAGCGGCCGCCGGTCACCTACACGACGTTCCAGGCGCGCGACCTCGGCGGCGATACGGCGAGCCTTTTCCAGAACGCCGCGCGCGACGCCTACGAGCGCTTCAAGCCGCAGGCGATGCTGGTGGGCTCCTCCTGCACGGCGGAGCTGATCCAGGACGATCCGGGCGGTCTCGCCGAGGCGCTCGACCTGCCCATTCCGGTCGTGCCGCTGGAGCTGCCCTCTTACCAGAAGAAGGAGAACTGGGGCGCGGCGGAGACCTTCTACCAGCTCGTTCGCGCCTTCGCCGGCCCGCACGCGCTGAAGCCCGGCGTGAAGCGGGCGCCGCGTGATGCGGCCAAGCGCCCATCCTGCAACATCCTCGGGCCGACCGCGCTGGGCTTCCGCCATCGCGACGATGTCGCGGAGATTACCCGGCTGCTCGGCCGGCTCGGCGTCGACATCAACGTCACCGCGCCGATGGGCGCGAGCCCGGCCGACCTGGCGCGTCTCGGCGACGCCGACTTCAATGTTGTTCTTTATCCAGAGATCGCGGCGCAGTGCGTGAAGTGGCTGGAGCGCTCTTTCGGCCAGCCTTCCACCAAGACCGTGCCGATCGGCGTCGGCGCGACACGCGACTTCATCCGCGAGGTGGCGGCGCTTGCCGGGATCGACGCGGGCGCCCTGCTCGATGCTGACGAGTCGCGCCTGACCTGGTATTCCAAATCCGTTGATTCGACTTACTTGACCGGCAAGCGCGTCTTCATCTTCGGCGACGCCACGCATGCCTTGGCCGCGGCACGCATCGCGCAAGACGAGCTCGGCTTCAGCGTCGTCGCCATCGGCACCTACACGCGGGAATACGCGCGCGACATTCGCGAGGCCGCCTCACGCTACGGCGCCGAGGCGATCGTCAGCGACGACTTCCTCGCCGTGGAAGAGGCGATCCAGCGCCTGCGGCCCGAGCTGGTGCTCGGCACGCAGATGGAGCGCCACATCGCCAAGCGCCTCGGCATACCCTGCACGGTCATATCCGCGCCGGTGCACGTGCAGGATTTCCCGGCGCGTTATTCGCCGCAGATGGGGTTCGAGGGGGCCAACGTGATCTTCGACACGTTCGTCCATCCCCTGATGATGGGTTTGGAGGAACACCTTCTCGGCATGTTCCGCGAGGACAGGGAGTTCCACGTCGGCGCGGTGCCGTCGCATCTCGCGACCACCGGCGCGCCGGCGAGCGAGGCGGCGCGGGCCGACGCCTCGATCGAGGCTGATGTCGCCGTTCTCGAGAAGCCCGCCGACACCGCCTCGGCGATCGGTTGGACGGCCGACGCCGAGAAGGAACTTGGCAAGATTCCGTTCTTCGTGCGCGGCAAGGCCCGCCGCAACACCGAGACGTTCGCCGCCGAGCGCGGCGTCGCGCTCATCACGATCGATACTCTCTACGATGCGAAAGCCTACCTGTCGCGCTGAGGCGCGCATCCCTCTTTCGGAGTAACGGCATGAACGTACCCGTGAAACCGCCAGCCCACAGCTGCCGCGCCGCCGGCTTCCTCGATGGCGATGGCTCCGTTCAGGTCAAGCTCGACCCCGACGTCAAGATCGGCAACGCCAAGGTGTTCGCCATCTACGGCAAGGGCGGCATCGGCAAGAGCACGACGTCGTCGAACCTTTCGGTCGCCTTCTCCAAGCTCGGCAAGCGCGTGCTGCAGATCGGCTGCGATCCCAAGCACGATTCGACCTTCACGCTGACGAAGAAGCTGATGCCGACGGTAATCGACGTGCTCGAGACGGTCGACTTCCACACCGAGGAACTGCGCACCGAGGACTTCTGCTTCGAGGGCTACAATGGCGTCATGTGCGTCGAGGCGGGCGGCCCGCCGGCCGGCACCGGCTGCGGCGGCTACGTCGTCGGCCAGACCGTGAAGCTCCTCAAGGAGCATCATCTGCTCGACGAGACCGACGTCGTCATCTTCGATGTTCTGGGCGACGTCGTCTGCGGAGGCTTCGCGGCGCCCCTCCAGCACGCCGAGCGCGCGATCTGCGTCACGGCCAACGACTTCGACTCGATCTTCGCGATGAACCGCATCATCGCCGCCATCGACGCGAAGGCGAAGAACTACAAGGTGCGCTTCGGCGGCGTCATCGTGAACCGCTCGGATGCGACCGACCAGGTCGATAAGTTCAACGCCGCGGTCGGCCTGGACACGATCGCCCATTTCCCGATGCTCGACGCGATCCGCAAGTCGCGTCTGAAGAAGCAGACGCTGTTCGAGATGGAGGCGACTGCGGAGATCGTCGCCGTCCAGGACGAGTACATGAAGCTTGCCGAGACGCTCTACAAAGGCACCGAGCCGCTGATGCCGAAGCCGCTCAAGGACCGCGACATCTTCGACCTGCTCGGGTTCGATTGATGCCAAACCAGACCTACCTCGCCAAGCGCGGCCAGCTCCTCACCTACTTCGACCGCACTGCGGTCGAGGCCTGGGCGAAGCTGACGTCCGACGCGCCGGTCTCTCGGATCCGCGCGACGGTGCGCGCCGGGCGCGACGCGATGCGCGCGACGATCCTCGACTACCTGCCGCGCGACCTCTCCGGCGCGCGCGTGCTCGACGCCGGCTGCGGCACGGGCGCCCTGGCGGTCGAAGCCGCGCGGCGCGGCGCGCATGTCGTGGCAATCGATCTCTCGCCGACCCTGGTCGATCTCGCGCGCGCGAGGATCGCCGGCTCGTTCGGCAAGGGCGTCATCACGTTCCAATCGGGCGATATGCTCGATCCGGCGCTCGGCCGCTTCGATCACGTGGTCGCGATGGATTCGCTCATCCACTACAAGACCGCCGACATGGCGGAGGCGGTGGCCCGCCTTTCCGAGCGCGTCGAGCGCTCAATTATCTTCACCTTCGCGCCGCAAACGGTGCCGCTCGCGCTGATGTACGGCGCCGGCAAGATCTTTCCGCGCGGCGATCGTTCGCCGGCCATCGTTCCGGTCCGGCCGGCGGCGATCGCGCGCAAGCTCGACGCGCTGGCGCCCAAGCTCGACGGACAGCCGTTCTTTCGGCGTGGCCGATCGCGGCGCGTCGCCACGGGCTTCTACATCTCTCAGGCGCAGGAGATCGTGATTCGATGACCAACTCTGCCGGGCGCGACGGCGATCATCGGTGGGCTTGTCGGGTCGCGACGGACGAGTCACGTGCGACGTCGATCTCGGCCGGGCGCGAGCGCCAAAAGTTTGCCAAGGCCTGGATGAAGCTGAGCGCGGACATGCTGCCGTTCGCCGACATCGCCTCGGCCGAGTTGCCGCTGGCAAAGCTTCTGCGCCTGTCGCTTTTCCAGGTGACCGTCGGCATGGCCGTCGTTCTGCTGATCGGCACGCTGAACCGGGTGATGATCGTCGAACTCGGCGTGCCGGTCTGGCTCGTCGCGCTGATGATCTCTCTGCCGCTCATCTTCGCGCCCTTCCGCGCGCTGGTCGGCTTCAAGTCGGACACCCATCGCTCGTCGCTCGGCTGGCGCCGCGTGCCCTACCTGTGGTTCGGCACCATGCTGCAGTTCGGCGGGCTGTCGATCATGCCGTTCGCGCTGATCCTGCTTGGCGGCGACACGAACGCGCCGGCCTATGTCGGGCAGGGCGCGGCGGCGCTGGCGTTCCTGTTGATGGGAGCCGGCCTCCACACCGTGCAGACGGCCGGTCTCGCGCTCGCCACCGATCTCGCGCCACAGAAGGCGCATCCAAAGGTCGTCGCGTTGCTTTGCGTCGCGATGATGGTCGGCATGGTGCTGTCGGCGCTCGTCTTCGGCCTCATGCTCGCGCGTTATTCGGAGGTCCGGCTGATCCAGGTCGTGCAGGGTGCGGCCGCCTTCACGATGATCGTCAACATCGTGGCGCTGTGGAAACAGGAGCCGCGCAATCCCGCTGCCACGGCGAGGAGCCTCGCGCGGCCGACGTTTGTCGATTCATGGCGCCTTTTCGCGGCGCAAGGCCGCCCGGTGCGCCGCCTCGTCGCCGTCGGTCTCGGGACCATGGCCTTCTCCATGCAGGACGTGCTGCTCGAGCCCTACGGCGGCCAGGTGCTCCATCTGTCGGTCGGCGCGACGACCGGCCTCACCGCGATGCTGGCGGCGGGCGGATGCTTCGGTTTCATTCTCGCGGCCTACCGGCTCGGGCGCGGCGTCGATCCCTATCGGTTCGCGGCCGCCGGCACGCTCGTCGGCGTCGCCGCCTTCGTCGCGGTCGTCTTCGCGGCACCGCTGCATTCGACGGCCGTCTTCGCCGGCGGCGTGGCGCTGATCGGCTTCGGTAGCGGGATCTTCGCCCATTGCACGCTGACGGCCGCGATGGGCCTCGCGCAGACCGGCCAGACCGGCATGGTGCTCGGCATCTGGGGCGCGGTGCAGGCTTCGGCGGCAGGCGTCGCCGTGGCCGCCGGTGGCCTCATGCGCGACGCGGTCTCCGCGCTCGCCGCCAAGGGCGCGCTTGGGCCGGGACTGGCCCATCCAGCGACCGGCTACAGCGCGGTTTACGGCTGCGAGATCGTGCTGCTGTTCGCGACGCTGGTCGCGCTCGGCCCGCTGGTCAAGGTCGTCGAGCGCGGCGCGCGACGCTCCTTCGAACTGCCGGACCTCGCGCGATTGGCCGACCTGCGGGGCCAAGCCTGATGCCGCGGACTGACGTGACGAGAAAACTTAGGTGACGAGGAGATCATCATGATTCAAGCGACCGGGAGCTACATCGACCTAGCGCAGATCGTCCTCTACGGATTCTGGCTGTTCTTCGCGGGGCTGGTCTTCTACCTCCATCGCGAGAACAAGCGCGAGGGGTATCCGCTGGAGACAGAGCGGCCGATGGGGTCGCGGCTCGCGGTGCGCGGTTATCCCGAAATACCGGGCAAGAAGATCTACCGCAATCACGACGGCCGCACGCTCGTCGTGCCGGCCTACGGCAACGATCGTCAGGACGCGCCCGTGGTGCCGTCGGCGGAATGGCCGGGTTCGCCGTTCATGCCGGTCGGCGACCCTATGATGACGGGCGTGGGGCCGGCGTCCTACGCGCAGCGCGAGGACGTGCCGGAACTCGGCGTCAACCAGGAGCCGGTGATCCTTCCGCTGCGGGTCGCGCAGGATCACTCGATCGCGCCGGACGGTCCCAACCCGATCGGCATGAAGGTGCTTGGTTGCGACGGCGCCCTCGCCGGCGTCGTCAAGGACGCCTGGGTCGACCATGCCGAAGTGATCGTGCGCTACCTCGAAGTCGATACCGGCACCAGGACCGTGCTCCTGCCGATGACGATGAGCCGGGTCAGCCGCTCGACCGGCACGGTCAAGGTCGCCTCGATCCGCGCCGCGCAGTTCGACGCCGCGCCGCGGCTGAAGAACGCCGATCTCGTCACCAAGCTCGAGGAAGACAAGATCGTCGGCTATTTCGCCGGCGGATACCTCTACGCTACGCCAGACCGGATGGGACCGCTGCTATGAGACGCGAACATTTTCTGGAAGCCCTGTTCCTCAACGAAGGTTCGGAAGATCTGGGCCGCAACGAGCAGGTGCTGTGGCAAGGCCGCCCGACGATCGGCGGGCTCGTCCGGGACGTGTTCCACGTCCGCGCGATCATGGGCTATTTCGCCGTGCTCGCGGCCTGGAACCTCGCCGCGTCCCACGCGGACGGTTTCCGCGCCAACGCCGCCTTCATCTCGGCGCTCTGGGTCGCGGTGCCGGCGATCGTCGCCGCGCTGGTGATCTACGCGATGGCGTGGCTCATGGCGGCCACCACGCACTACTCGATCACCGACAAGCGCGTCATCATGCGCATCGGCGTCGCGCTGCCGATCGCTCTTACGCTTCCGCTACGCCGCATCTGCTCGGCCGACGTCAAGCTCAACGCCGATGGCAGCGGCGACATACCGCTCGCTCTCGGCGAGCAGAAGCTCGCCTATCTGCTCATCTGGCCGCACGCGCGACCCTGGCGCCTGAAGCGCTCGCAGCCGATGCTGCGGGCGATTCCAGACGCCGCGCATGTCGCGACGGTCCTGGCGCAGGCGCTTCTCAAGGTTTCGCCAAGCGGCGAGGCGATCGCGGTCGCGACGGCGCGCGCGCCGGAGTCTCGCAAGCCCGCCGGTGTCGGCGTGACCGCCTGACCCCGCTCGCTTCGTCAGCTCTCCAAATCAAGGATGGGACAATGGTCGACATCACAATTCAAGGCGGCTTCCCGAAAGGCGCCATCATGGGCATCGGCGCGCTCATGCTCTTGACGATCGGCATCGCGGGATCGAGCCGGATGCTGGGAATGGGCCACATCGACATGGGCCCGACCGCGGCGGTGGAAAGCCTGAACCTCAACTTCAAGGATATGCCGAACGGCGGGGTCCTCGTCACCGATGCCGACACTGGAAAGCTCGTAACCAACGTGCTGCCCACGACGGGCGGTTTCCTGCGCGGCATCATGCGGGCTTTGGTGCGCGATCATGACCTGCAGCAGAAGCCGGCTGGCACCTCATTTCGCTTGACGCAATGGGCCGATGGGCGATTGTCTATCGCCGATCCCGCGACGAACGAGAGCTTCGAGCTCGAGGCGTTCGGGCATACCAACGAAGCCGTTTTCGCGAGTTTCTTCAACCATCCGATGGCCAAGTTCACGGACATGGGCGACCGGATCCCGAATTGAGGACGCGACAGGGAGTGGACGCGCGATGAAGAGCCCTTCGAGGGGTGGGCGGGGCACGTTGGAGGTGCCCTGCACGATCGACATCGAGCAGACGCCCGACAGCTTGCACGCCTATGTCGATCTGCAAGGATTCAACGTGGGGCCGGGCGACGAGGTGATTATCCATGGCGCCCCGGCAAGCATCGCCTTCGGCGAGCGTGCCATCTACCAGCGCCACGCGACCGTGCGTCGCGCCAACGCTTTGCAACGCTTTTGGGCCCACATCGAGGGCTATCTTGAATTAACGGACCTCTACGAAGTCAGCTTCTCAGAAGAAAGCTTCCAGCAAGCCAGCCTGGCGGAAGGACGACGATCATGATGATGGAAGGTGGCGCCTCGCGCTCCATGATCCAGCCCAGCCGCATTCCGTCTGGTGCCGAACCAGGCTCCCTTGAGAGCGCGAAGGAGGACACGATCCTTTCTCCGCGCTTCTACACCACCGATTTCAAGGCGATGGACAGGCTCGACGTGAACCTCGTGCGCGGTGAGTGGGACGCGTGCATCGCCGAGCTCCGCGCCGATCACAACAAGACGCATTTCCGCCGCGAGGGCGCGTTCGACTCCGATATCGAGGCACTGCCGCCGGCCTTGCGGCAGGAGTTCAAGGATTTCCTCGTCTCGTCCTTGACCGCCGAATTCTCGGGCTGCGTGCTTTATTCCGAGATCAAGAAGCAGATCAACAACAAGGATGTCCGCGAGCTCTTCACCTACATGGCGCGCGACGAGTCCCGCCACGCCGGCTTCATCAACGAGACGCTCAAGGATGCCGGCATCGGCATCGATCTCGCCTTCCTCACCAAGGTCAAGAAGTACACCTACTTCAAGCCCAAGTTCATCTTCTACGCGACCTACCTGTCCGAGAAGATCGGCTACGCCCGCTACATCACGATCTATCGTCAGCTGGAGCGCAACCCCGACCGGCTGTTCCATCCGATCTTCAAGTATTTCGAGAAGTGGTGCAACGACGAGTTCCGCCATGGCGAGGCGTTCGCCCTGCTGATGCGCGCCGATCCGTCTTTGCTGAAGGGCCGCAACAAGCTGTGGATTCGCTTCTTTCTGCTCGCCGTTTTCGCGACAATGTACGTGCGCGACCACATGCGGCCGGCCTTCCATGAAGCGGTCGGTATCAATCCGACGGACTACGACTTCAAGGTGTTCGACATTACGCAGGCGATCGCCAGGCAGGTCTTCCCGGTGGCGCTCGACCTCGATCATCCGGCGTTCCGCTCCGGCTTCGAGCGGCTGTGGCGCATTACCGAGGCTCGTGCCGCGCTGAACAAGCGGGGCGGTGTCCTCGCCAAGATCAAGCGCGCCGGCTACGGCCTTGCCGCCGCCGGTCTCTTCGTGCGTCTCTACCTCGTGCCGGTGAAGCAGACCGCCTTGCCGTCGACCGTTCTTCTCGCGCCGGCCTGGTAAGGCCGGCGATGACGTTGAATCAGCCATGAGAGAGGTCGCGCCGGCTATCGCCTACGCGCTATTCGTTTGGTGGTTCACCACCGGGCTCGTATTTCTTTCTGTTCTGCGCAAGCGCGCCGCAGTCCGCCTGAGCCTTGCCGGCGCGGCGCTCCTGTTCCCGGTCTCGCTCTGCATAATCGCGGTCAGCAGCGCTTATACGGGACCGCTTGCCATTTATCTCGCCTTCTCCGCGTCGGTGGTCCTTTGGGGCACGCAGGAGGTCGGCTTCCTCACCGGCTTCCTGACGGGACCGCGTCCGCTGGCCTGTCCGCCTGACGCTACGGGTCTGGCGCGCGCGAGCTACGCGATCCGGGCGATCCTCTACCACGAGATCGCGCTGATCGGCTCCGGTCTTGCCGTCGTCGCGGTCACGTGGCATGCCGCCAACCCATTCGGCGCGCTGACTTTCCTGGTGCTGTACGTCATGCGGGTGAGCGCGAAGCTCAATCTATTCCTCGGCGTTCCGGTGCTGAACGACGAGATCATGCCGGCCGACATCGCGCATCTGCGCAGCTATTTCCGGCGCGGGCAGGTTAACGCGTTCTTCCCGCTTGCCATGCTCCTAGCCGTCTTGCTGATGGTCGGCTTCATCGGCGCCGCCCTTGATCCGGACGCGAGCTTTTCGACCGAGACCGGCTACGTGCTCGTCGCGACGCTCATGGCTCTGGCCATTCTTGAGCACGTGTTCATGCTGGTGCAACTTCCCATCGAGCGGCTCTGGCGCTGGGGCACGCGGCGCCGAGGCGACACGGCGGCGGCGGTCGAGCACGGCATCGACGCGGCGATCATCGAACATCGCCGCGAGCATGCGTTACCGACGCGGAGCTGATTCGTCGGCGGCAGATGGGTTGACTTCGATGCGCGGTCAAGCTGGCCATTTTTGCGACATCGAGATCACCGATAGTCTCTCGGCATGATGACCTCAGATGCCTGAGCCGAGCCCCGCACGCCCGCGCGAGGCCCGCTCGTCGAGCCAACGCCGCGTCGCGCGTGTGCCGCGCTCGACGATCGCCCTGTTGCTTGTCTCTGTGCTGGTGCCGCTCGTCCTCTTCGCCCTCGCGGCGGCCGCCAACAGGCACGACGTCGAGCGCGCGGCTGAGCATCGCGTCGAGCGAACCGTCCGCATCCTGCACGAGCATGCGCTGAAAGTCTTCGAGACACAGCAGCTCATGATCGACCAGCTGAATGAGCGCCTCCGCAGCTTTGATTGGGCGAATCCGAAGGCTGTCGCCGACCTGCAGAAGCGGCTGGCCCACATCCAGGCTCTGCTGCCGCAGGTTGCCTCCATCATCGTCACCGATGCGCACGGCGGATTGCGGGCCAGCAGCTCCAAGGCCGACGGCGAGCCCATGCCGACCTTTGCCGATCGCGATTACTTTAAGGCGCTGCAAGCCGCTGACCTCGCGACGCCTTATATATCGCACGCTGTCGTGGATCGGCTGACGCACCAGCCCATCTTCGCCGTGGCCGCCCGCCTCAAGGGTCCGGTCGCCGAGCAATTCTACGGGGTGGTCGCCGTCGCGATCGACAAGTCCTATTTCATGGATTTCTACCGCGACAACGAACGCGACTACGAGCACCTCGTCATCCTGGCGCGCCAGGACGGTGGCGTCCTGGCGAGCGAGCCGGCGACGGGCCTGGCCAACCTGCCGGCCAAGGCCGTCTCGGACCTGGCGCTGGAGAGCCGCACCAACGGCTTCATGATGAGTCCTTTCGAGATGGACGGCGTCAGGCGGATCTTCGGTTTCGAGCGGGTCGGCGCCTACCCCGTCGTTATTGGCTTCGGCATTACCGCATCCTCCGCGCTCGCCCCCTGGTGGCGCAATATGCGCGGCTACGGCCTCGTCGCCGCGCTCTCGTCGCTTGCCCTGCTCGGCGTCTCGGGCTTCGCCATCCGCCGCATCGCGCTCGAGGGTCGCGCGACGGTGCGCTGGCGCAGATCGGCGGCGCTGCTGGAAGCGGAGATGGGCGAGCGCGCCAAGGTCGAGGAGCAATTGCGACAAGCGCAGAAGATGGAAGCCGTCGGGCAGCTGACCGGGGGGATCGCGCACGACTTCAACAATCTCCTGACGGTCGTCATCGGTAGTCTCGACCTGCTCTCGCGCCGGATGAAGGATGCCGACCCGCGCCAAAAGGCGCTGATCGGCAACGCCGTCGATGGCGCCACGCGGGCGGCGGCGCTGACCGCGCGACTGCTCGCCTTCTCGCGGCAGCACCCGCTCGATCCCGAGGCGATCGACGCCGGCGCATTGATCGACGGCATGTCGAACCTCCTCCAGCGCACGCTTGGCGAAACTGTCACGATCGAGTGTCGTTTGGCCGAGAATCTATGGTCGACTTTCGCGGATCCCAACCAGCTTGAGAACGCGATCCTTAACCTTTGCGTGAACGCGGTCGACGCGATGGCTCGCGGTGGCCATCTCACCATCGAGACCGCCAACGCCGCCTTAGACCAGGCGTTCTGTGCCCGGCACGCCGACGTCGCCGCGGGCGACTATGTGATGATCGGCGTGAGCGATACCGGCACCGGCATGCCGCCGGATGTCGTCGCGCGCGCCTTCGAGCCGTTCTTCACCACCAAGCCGGTCGGCAAGGGCACCGGTCTCGGGCTCAGCCAGGTCTACGGCTTCGCTCGGCAGTCGAGTGGCCACGCGGAGATCCAATCGGAGCAGGGCGTTGGCACGACCATCAAGCTCTATCTCCCGCGGCTCCGGCAGGCCCAGGCGTCCCGCGGCAAGCTCGAGACCTCGCCCGCGGTGCCGATGATCTTGCCGCGGCGCGGCACGAAAATCCTCGTCGTCGAGGACGACGACCTTGTCCGGCAGTTCAGCGCGTCCGCGTTGCGCGAAAGCGGCTACATCGTGGTCGAGGCGGGAACCGGCCCGGACGCGCTCAAGACGCTTCGGCATCACGACGACACGGCTTTGCTTTTCACCGATATTGTCCTCAAAGGTCCGATGAACGGCCGCGAGCTGGCCGACCACGTCGCTGTATCGCGGCCGGATCTGCCGGTGCTCTTCACCACCGGCTATACCAAGGACGCGATCACCCACCAGGGTGCGCTCCAAGATGGTCTCAACTTCATCAGCAAGCCGTTCACCACGGCTGCGCTGACCGCGAAGATCGCCGCGCTGCTGCCCCGCGCGGCGCCCGGGGCGCCTGGCGACCTCGAAATCGACGAGCGCCGCCTGGCGGCAGGATGATCCAGGCGCTGCTCTCGGTCGCCTGCGGATCGCTGGTCGGCTTCGCGCTCGGGCTGGTCGGCGGTGGCGGGTCAATCCTGGCCACGCCGCTGCTGCTTTACGTCGTCGGCGTGGGCCAGCCCCACATCGCGATCGGCACCGGCGCGGTCGCGGTCTCGGCCGCCGCCCTGTCCAACTTCGCCACGCACGCCGCCGCCGGCAACGTGCGCTGGCGCAACGCGATCGTCTTCGCGCTCGTGGGCGTACTGGGCGCGTTGGTCGGCTCGACGCTCGGAAAAGCCTTCGATGGGCAGAAGCTCCTCGTCCTGTTCGGGCTGCTCATGCTCGTGGTGGGCGCCCTGATGCTCCGCTCGCGCGACGTGGAGCACGCGTCGCCGGCCTACGAGAGTCGCTCGGACAAGACCGTCGCCGGACTAGCCCTGCTGGCCGGCATGGCCTCGGGGTTTTTCGGGATCGGCGGCGGTTTCCTTATCGTGCCGTGCCTGCTTTTCGCGACCCGGATGCCGATGATCGCCGCCGTCGGAAGCTCGCTGCTGGCAGTCACCGCCTTCAGCGTGGCGACCGCCGCCAATTACGCGCGTTCGGGCCTCATCGACTGGCCGGTCGCGGCGTGGTTCATCATCGGCGGCCTTGCCGGCGGTGTCGTCGGCATGAAGCTCGCCGTTCTGCTTTGCCAGCAGAAAGACCGCCTACGCCGCGTCTTCTCGCTGCTCATCTTCGTGGTCGCGACCTATGTGCTCTACCGCAGCATCGGCGCCTTGTCGCGCTAGCCGCTAAGCCGCCAACTGTTCCAGAAGGTCGCCCGGCACATCGCCGATGACGCAAATCAGCAGAGGCTCGAGAAAAATCCCGGCGCCGGGATCGTTGCGATCGCGCAGGACGATCACCCCGGCGTAGAACGGCGCCAAGCTGTCCGCCATCGCGATTGCCGCCGCGCGTGAGAGGCTCCGGCGCGGCGCGCCGGGATGCAACGCGGTCTTTGCGCCACATAAGAAAGGGACGACGATGAAGGTGGTTGTCAGCGCCATGGCGACGATCTCGAACTTCGATCTAAGAACATAAAGCGAACAAGAGAGTTTGAACAACAAGATTCGTCGGACGGCTTCGTTTTGCCGACTTCCGTTGCGATGTGCCTGATAGCGGACGCGCCAACGCTTGATCGCTAGCCATGCGTGATCGACAAAGGACATCGCGTCCTTCCGCAGGGATGTCACAACGGAGTTTCGATGCGCGCCAAGCTTGCCGCTCTCGTCGCAGTTGTGCTCGTCGCCCTTGCCGGCTCCGCGACCGGGCAAAACGATAGGGCGGATGCTCTTGTCACGGTGCTGCGAAGCGGGACGGTCGCCAACGGGATTGCCACCACGCCGAAGAACCGTATGTTCCTGCCGTTCTCGCGCATCGACGGCAGCGAAGGTCCGCAGGCGGTCGAGTGGAAGAACGGCAGGCCAGTCGCGTTTCCCGACGCGGCATGGAACAGCTTCAAGAAGGGCGATAATCCGGCCACGGCCTTCGTCCGCGTCAACGCCCTTCGCATCGGCCCGGACGGCGCGCTGTGGATCGTCGATGTCGGGGCGCCTGGCCTTAACAACCCCAAGCTGCCGCATGGCCCGAAGCTCGTGAAGGTCGATCTCGCGACCAACCTGGTCGCCCGCGTCTACGACCTTGAAGACGCCACCAACGCCAAGAGCTTCGTCGACGACGTGCGGTTCCATGACAATCTCGCTTACATCACCGATGCCGGTTCCCCGGGCGTGATCGTGCTCGATCTGACGACAGGCGCGACCCGCCGCGTGCTTGATGGCGATCCCTCGACGACAGCACAGCGCCCGATCACGGCGGAGGACCACGTCTTGCGCGGCCCGGAGGGCAAACCGGTGCGCATCCACGCTGACCAGCTCGAGGTCGCGCCGGACGGCAAGTTCTTCTACTACCAGCCGGCGAGCGGGCCGATGTCGCGCATTGCGACGCGCTACCTCGACGATCCCAAGCTGCCCGACGCGCAGCTCGCCAAGCACGTGACGACGTTCGCCAAGACCCACTCGACCGGAGGCACCGCGATCGATGCGGACGGCAACATCTATTGCAGCGACACCGACGAGCGGCGTGTGCTGAAGATCCACCCCGATGGGACGCTCGAGACGCTGATCCAGGATCAGAGGCTCGTATGGGTCGACGCCATGTGGATCGACGATAACGGCTACCTCTACATGCCGGCGGCGCAGCTCGACCGCATGGCGCCCTTCAACGGCGGCATCGACAAGGTCGATTACCCGATCTCGGTCTACAAGATGAAGATCGGCGCGAAACCTCCGCCAAGCGATCATCCTTAGCCGCCGTTTGGCCGAGGCGCGGCTCAGGAACGTCGAGGTCACCACCGCGTCATGCCGCGTAAGGAGACGCAGAGATGGCGAAAGTGCTCTACTTCATTCTGACGTTTCTCGAATCGGCCTTGTCGGTGTTCGGCATCCGCTCGACTCAGCAGCAACCCGACTATCGTGTCATCGCTCATCTGACGAACGCCATCGAAATCCGCGCCTACGGTCCCATCACGGTCGTCGAGACGAGCGCCAGGGAGGGCGACGGCCAAGCCTTTTCGCGACTATTCGATTACATTACCGGCGCGAACACGGGCGACCATCTGATCAAGATGACGGTACCGGTCGAACAGAGCGGGGGCGCTTGGAGCGATTCGGGCTCGTCCGGAGCGACGTTGATGCGTTTCTTCCTGCCGCCGAAGATCGCGGCAGACGCGCCGCCGCCCAAGGATCCGCGGGTGCGCGTCGTGAACCTGCTGCCGCGGACCATCGCCGCCATCCGCTTCTCCGGCGCGATCGATCACCAGAACCTGGCGAGCCATTCCAAGGTCCTGAGAGACACCCTCGCCAAGGCCGGCCGCAAGACAGACGGCGCGCCGTTCTTCCTCGGCTACGATCCGCCCTTCACGATCCCGGCGCTGCGCCGCAACGAGGTCGCGATCGGCGTGGAGCCATGATGGCGCCGGCGCCAAAAAGAAAGGCCCCGCCGGGCGGCGGGGCCTTTATGCGTGGACGCGAGATCACGAAAACTTCGCTCTAGACGGCCGCGTCGATCCACTTCTTCAGCTCGCCTTTCGGCGCGGCGCCGACCTTCTGCGAGGTCATTTTCCCGTCCTTGTAGAGCATCAGCGTCGGTATGCTGCGGATGCCGAGTTGCCCGGCAATGCCGGGGTTCTCGTCGACGTTGACCTTGGCGATCTTCACCTTGCCGTCGAGCTCCTTGGCGATCTCCTCGAGCGACGGCCCGATCATTTTGCAGGGTCCGCACCATTCCGCCCAGAAATCGACGACGACCGGAACAGCGGAGCGGAGAACGTCCGACTCGAAGCTCTGGTCCGTAACCTTCAAGGTGCTCATCGAAAAACCTTCCTTTGAGCCATGGCGAGTCACGGCCCCTTGACGGCAAGGTAAGAACCGAGGGGGGGAGCGTCAAGGCGCCGCCAGGCGCGCCTCGACGAGCCGATCCAGATCGTCCGCGTCGAGCGCCACGACCTCGGGCGCGGCGGTCCAGACGAGCAGCGCCTTGACGGGCAGCGCCGGCCAGAGCGGCGCCAGGACCTCGCGATAAAGCGCGAGCTGCTCTCGGTAGACGAGCGGCACCTCGGCCTGCGGCGTACCGGTCTTGAAGTCGGCCAGCATCACGCAATCGGCCGTCACCGCGAGCCGGTCGATGGTGCCGCTGACATCGAAAGCCTCGCCGTTCATCCTCACGAGACGGCCGAGCACCGGTATTTCCGCCTTCGCGTCCGGCGCGAACAGCGGTTCCAGTGCCGGCAAGTCGATGACCGCCAGCGCCTCGGCGACGAGCCTATCGTGTTGGGCGCCCGGCACCAGATCGGCGCGCGCGGCGAGATAGGCTCGCGCCGCGCCGGCCCGCGTTGCCGGCGCCAGCGATGGCAGATGCTGCAGGAGAAGATGCAGGGCGGACCCGTAGGCAAGACCGGCGCGCCGTTCTCCTGCTTTGGTCGTGGCCGCCGACGAAGGCCGCAGCGGCGCGACACGCGGCGGCGCCTCGAACGCCTGGTAGAGCCAATCGGGCGCCAGGCGCAGCGTGCCCTGCTCGCGCGGCACGCGCGGCATGCGGCTGTCCTCGAGCGCGCCGGGCGTCAGAATACGCTTCACCGTCTCCTCGGGGCTCCAGATTGCAGGCACCTCCTCCGCGTCGCTGAAGGTCGCCTCGATCATGGCGTTCCAGCAATCCTCCGGCGGCTCCTTCGCGTTGAAGAAGCCGGCAATGTAGAGCCGCTCCTCGGCGCGGGTCAGCGCGACGTAGAGCAGGCGACGGTACTCGCGCATCGTCGCCAGCCGTTCGGCCGCGCGCGCCCGCTCGACGATCGCGGGATCGTCCGCCTTGCGCGGCGACCAGACCAGCACCGGCGCGCTGCCGCTGTCCTTGTTGAGATCGAAGACGGTCGGGTCGAAGCGCGGGCTCGGCACGGCGCAGGTGTCAGGCAAAAAGACGATCTTGGCCTCGAGCCCCTTGGCGGCGTGCACTGTCATCACGCGCACCGCGTCGCCGGGGCCCTCCATGTCGCGCTTGATCGAGGACTCGAGCGCCTCGACCTCGCTCAGGAACGTCGCGAGCGAGGGCGCCTGCTGCCGCTCGTGTGCGAGCGCGAGGCGCAGGAACTCGTCGATGGCGTCGTGCGCCTCCGGGCCGAGGCGCGACTCCATTAGCTTCCGACCGCTGTCGCGACCGAGCAGCTCGACGTAGAAGGCGAAGGGCGTCGCACCGCTGGCCCGCGCCGACCAGCGGCTGATGATGGCGTGCGCGCGCCGATGCCGATCAAGCGGCGATCTCGTGAGCGAGTCGTGGAGCGAGCCCGCGCGTCTCGGCGCCAGCGCGATGAGATCCTCGTCGTTGAAGCCAAACAGCGGCGACTTGAGCAGACAGGCGAGGCTGAGGTCGTCGGCCGGCAGCAATGCCGTCCGCCCGGCGGCGACGAGGTCCATCACCGCGATGTGATGGGCGACGTCGAGCCGGTCGGCGCCGGCAACATCGACATAGTGGCGCTTCAGCGCGCGGATCACCGCCTCGAAGAAGGCGTTGCGGGTGCGCACCAGGATGAGGATGTCGCCGGGACGGATCGGCCGCTTTTGCATGCCGCGACCGTCGTGCACGCACTCTTGCGAATCCGCCGCGATCAGCGCCTTGATCTTCAAGGCAACGCGATCGGCCACGATGCTGGCCGGATCGTTCTCGCCGGGCATGTCGAGCGGAATTGACCAATCCTCCGGTTCGGGCGGGGCGGTCGCGCCGATCTTGGGCCAGATCTCGATGAGGCCGGGCAGGCTGGTCTTGATGCTCTCGTGGATGGGCCAGATGTCGTGCGGCTGCACGAGGCCGTCCTGGCGCTTGGTTTCCTTAAAAACCTCGTCCACCGCGCCGAGGATGCCCGGCACCGAGCGGAACGAGGTCGCCAGACTGACGCGCTCGAACGGTTTGGCACCGGACTTGAAGCGCCGTTCGAACCGCGTGCGCATCGCGTCGAACATCAGCGGCGCCGCGCCCTGGAACGAGAAGATGGATTGCTTGTCGTCGCCGACGACGAAGAAGCTCCGCTCCGAGGAGCGGCCGCCATGCCCCGTGGTGAAATCGGCGGTGAGCTGTTCGAGAATGCGCCATTGCGCCTCGCTCGTATCCTGCGCCTCGTCGACCATCACATGATCGATGCCGGCATCGAGCTTGTGCAGCACCCAGCCGGCATCGGAGCGATCGAGCAGGGTGCGCGTACGGCCGATCAGGTCGTCGAAATCGAGAAGGCCGGCGGCGATCTTGGCGTGCGCGTAGCGCGCCATCACGGCGTCGACGATAGCGATCAGCGCCTGGGTGCGCTCGATCGCCTCGGCGGTCTTCAGGCTCGCGCGAAGGTCGACGATGCGCGCCTGCTCGTCTTGCAGATCCTGCGCGACGACGGGGTAAGTCTTTGCGAGCGCCTTCGTCAGCAAAGAGGGACGCTTCTCGTTCTTCGTATCGAAGAACAAGGTCAGGTAGAGCTTGACGGTTTCTGCCAGAGATGCCGGATCGTTGCGGACGGCCGAGGCAGCCGCCGCCCGAAGACGCGTTGCCTGCTTGGCATCGTTCGGCGTCCCGCGATCGAAAACCTGCGCGATCTCCGGCCAGCAAGCCGGCGCGATCCCGTCCTCGATCATCGCGCGTCGCACCGCATCGACATCGCGGAGATTGCCGGCGCCGAGCGCGTCCGCGAGCGTTGCCTGCAGGTCCTTCGGCGCCTGGGCGGCCGGCGCGCGAAGGCGCATCGCGGTGGCGATGAGCGCGTCGATGCCGGCGCTGCCAGCGACATCGGCGACGAGCGACAGCGCGGCGTTGAGCGCACCGGTCGATTGCTGCGCCTCGGCGATGACCGCGCGTTTGGCGAGCGACAGCATCTCCTGCGTGCGCTTCTCGTCGGCTACCTCGAAGCGCGCGGGCACGTTCGCCTCGAACGGGAAGAGGTGCAGCAAACGTTCGCAGAAAGCGTGGATGGTCTGGATCTTCAGGCCGCCCGGGGTCTCGATCGTCCGCGTGAACAGACGCCGCGCCAGCAGCATGTCGACGGGCGAAGGTGCCGGCGCGCCGGTCTCCAGGATCGCTGCGCGCAACAGGCTGTCGTCGAGCGCCGTCCATTCCGACAGCGTCTTGAACACGCGCGTCGCCATCTGCGCCGCCGCCGCCTTGGTGAAGGTGAGGCAAAGGATCTTCGCGGGCGCGACACCGCCGAGCAGCAGGCGGATGACGCGCTGCGTGAGCACATGCGTCTTGCCGGAGCCGGCGTTGGCCGAGACCCAGATTGACGAGCGCGGGTCGGACGCCTTGATCTGCCGCTCGCGCAGGTGGTCGGGGATGAGCAGATTCACGTGTCGTCCTCCCCAGTAAGCGACCACTCACGAACGCGCGCCAGATGGTCGAAAGCGCCATAGTCCTTGGCGTATTTCGGGAACGGCCGTGACGGATAGCTCGTCGCCTCGGCCCTGAAGCTCGAGAGCAGCCGGTGCAGGCCGTCGAAGTGGCGCACCGTCACCTCGGCGAAGGTCTCGTCGTCGAACTTCAGCGCGCGCTCAAGCCCGCCATCCTTGCCGCCGAGCTTGAGATAGGTCGCGGCGACCGGCCCCTCGTGCGCGGCGCCGAACCCGCCGCCCCGCAGTATCGCCGCCTCGAGCGTGAGCTGCGGCGCGAATCCCACCTGCACCTCGCGATTGCCCGGCGGCGTCCCGGTCTTATAGTCGATCAGCGTCGCCGCGCCGTCGCGATGATAGTCGATGCGGTCGGCGCGCGCGCTCAGCGTGAAGATGGACTGATCGGCGAGCGTCAGTGCCAGCTTTCCCGTGGTCTCGACCACGATGTCGCGTGTGGTCTCCCTTTGTTTGGCATCGAACCGCAGGAATATTTCGATCGCCTTCAGGATGAGCGGCCAGCGGAACGCCCTGAAGTTGGCGTCGCGCAGGGCGCCCGCGAACATCTCGCGAACGATCGCGGTGAGCGCCGCGTGCCGTGCCTCCGGTGATCCGGCCGCCGCATCCTTCTTGACGAAGGCGTGCAGCGCCTCGTGCATCAGGCTGCCGAACTCGCTGGCGTCGATCTCGCCGCCGACGCGTGGCAGCGGGGCGAGCTGCAGGACGTGCGCGGCGTAGATCGAGTACGGGTCGCGGCGCAGCGTCTCGATCTGGGTGACGCTGAGCCGATCCGGGCGTAGCGCGACCGGCGGCGCTGGGCGCGGCCGCTTGATCGCGACGGCGGCATGCTTGGGGCGGTCGAGGGCATGCGCGAGGTCGAGCACCGCCGCGCCGCGCTGCCGGCAGGCCTCCCATGCCTTGCCGCCCAGTGCCTGGAGTCGAAGCAGGAAGCGCGAGGGCACGCAAGGCGCGCCGCCGCGCTTGCGCGCGCGCGACAGAACCACGCTGCTCTGTCCCATCGCCTGCGCGAAATCATGCGCGGTCTGGCCGATCCGCCGCTCCGGCGGTGAGAGGCCAAGATCATGGCGCATCGGCCGATTGAGGAAGGCGTCGCTCGTCGCCTGCGGTGGCCAGATCGCCTCGTCGAGGCCGCCGAGCAGCATCGTGTCCGCCCGCATGAGTCGCGCCTCCAGGAGGCCGTAGATCGCGAGTCGAGGATGCGGGCGATCGGTGTTGCGCAAGACGATCTCGCCGGCGACCCGCCCGAAGAAGACGCCGTAGGCTTCCGCGTCGAATCGCAGTGGCGGGGCGCCTCCTGGCGCGAGCTCGGCGAACAGGCGCGCGAGCGCGTCCGTCTCGTCCTCGGCGGCGTCGTGCGTCACCGCCGCGATGACGGCGGCGTGCGCCTCCACCCAGGCGTCGAGAGGCTGATCGCCCACCAGCTGGTCTAGAGGCGCCAGCGCCTCGCGAAGCGTGCGCCACAACGCTTCGAGCTCGGTCCAGTCCTCGGCGAGGATCGCCCTCTGCGCGGGGTGCGCGTGTCGGTCGACTGCCGCCGCTCGGGCGATCGTGAAGACCTCGTCGGCGGTCTTGCCGGCGAGGGGCACCACGCGCAGCACCCCGATCTCGAGCAGGGCCGCGAGCCGCGCGACCTCGGCGCGCGAGCCGCCGAAGGTCGTCAGCGGGTGCGCGAGCAGGGCGGTGACCGCGCCGGCGTCCATGTGCGCGGCCGCTACGACGAGCCGCGCGAGCAGGCCGAGTCGGCTTTCCGCCAGCGGCGCGCCGCCCGTGTCGAGAACCTCGACGTTCCAGCGCAGCAGCTCGCCCCGCACGCGGCGCGCCAACTCGCGGTCCGGCGTCACCAATGCCGCCGTGCGGCCGGGCGTCTCCAGAACCTCGCGCATGGCGATGGCGAGGCAGAGCGCCTCCTCGCGCTCGTCGGCGGCCTCGATCAGGCTGACATCGGCGAGCGCGGCGGCGATCACCTTCTGCGGCGCCTTGCGGCGATAGTCTCTCCACAGGTCGGTCGTGTCCGCCGGTCGGAGCGCCTCGGCAACGAAGCGCGCCCGGTCGGCAAGCGCCGTTGCCGGCTCGCCGAGGGGCTTTACGTCGGCGCGAGACACACCGAGAATCGGCAGCAGCCGCGCCAACGCCGTCTGTGGGTGGCCGAAGCTCGGCTCCTGACCCGCCTCCAGGTGGCCGGAGATCATTGCCCAGGCAGCGTCGTCGAGGTCGAGATCCAGGCCCGGAAGCACGACAGCGCCGTCTGGCGCTCTCGCGATGGCGGCGAGCAGCCGGGCCGTGGCCTTGTTGGTGCCGGTCGATCCGATGACCAAAACCGGTCCGGCGGCCCCTTCTTCGATCTTGCGCACCTGCTGGTCGACAAGCGCGATCTGCCTCGCGGCCGGATCGACGAAATCGTTCTCTTCGAGGATGCTCGGCCATTGCGCGTTGGCGATCGACAGGAAACTCGTCGTGATCCGCCAATAATCGTCGAAGGCGGCCATGCGCAACGCGTCGAGCTCACGCCAGTGAACGTTCTCGATCAGCATCTCGTCGATCAATCCGGCGAGATCGCCCGCCAGGGCAAAGGCGTCGACCGCCGACGTCGCGACGCGGAAGGCCTCGCGCTCGTCGACAACCGCCGCGCCGGACCGATCGACGGAGCACAGCGCGCCCTTGATCGCCTCCGCCCAGGTTTGTATCAGCGCGGCGAGGCGCAAGCGTCGCCACATCGGGCTCGCAGCCGGCGGCAGGGGCAGCCCGGCGGAGACGGGGTCCGGCTCCGCGAAGATCAGTTCCGTCTCGGTCGCTTCGAGAGCACCCAAAGGCAGAATGCGTGGCGGGACGATGGATCGACGCCCGCTTCGCTCCAGGAAGATCTGGCCGAGCGCCCGCGCGGAACGCCGCGTCGGCACGTAGATGGTCGCATCCGCAAGGCCGAGTGGCGCGTCCAACCCGACGCCCGGCACGATTGCGCCGTCGAGGAAGGCGGTGACGAATGTATCGAGGAAGGGCAGGGCGGGCGAGATCGTGAAGACGTGAGGCGCGCGCATTCCGTGTGGTCGCCAAAACGCGCGCTTGGGTCAAGCGCTCCTGTGGACAGGCTGCCGACAGGCCGTTAGATCGTGGCCGCCGCAGCCGGAGGAACGCCGATGAACAAGCTGATCGTCATGTACAAGAAGCCGGCCGACCCGGTTCATTTCGCCAAGCACTTCCGCGAGATCCACATGCCGCTCGTGGTGAAGATGCCCGGCTTGATGAGCCACAGTTTCGGTCCGGCGACAGCACCCGACGGCGCCGACGGCGACTACTTCTGGGTGTTCGTCGGCACCTTCGACAGTGCCGCCGCCATCAGCGCCGGCTTGGGTTCGCCCGAAGGTCAGGCCGCTCTGGCCGACATTCCGAACTACTCGCCCGACAGCCCTCCGACCGTCCTGTTCCTAGACGCGACCGAGGGGTAAGGCTTAGCAACCAATCGAAACGGTCACGCGGCCGCGATCTCGTCGGGCTTGCCGCACCGTCCAACAGGTATCGTCGGCGCGATTTTCTCCGCAAAGCCGACGGTCAGGTCCGTCTCGATCATGCCTGGCGCGACGGCGTTGACGCGGATGCCTTCGCGCGCCACCTCGCTTGCCAGCCCGCGCGTGAAGTCTCGACAGCGCCCTTGCTGGCCGAATCGGCGACCGCGCCGGGAATGCTGCCGGTGCGCGCGGCGACCGAGCCGATCGAAACGATGCCGCACGGGCGGCCGAAGTAGAAGCTACTTTTTAAGGGGCCTCCCCCCGCCGCTAGACCGGCAGGCGCACGCTCGCGCGCAATCCGCCGATCGGGCTGTCGCCGAGGCTGATGTCGCCGCCGTGCGCGCGCGCGATGTCGCGCGCGATCGACAGGCCGAGGCCGGTCCCGCCGGCGTCCTGATTACGGGCCTCGTCGAGGCGCACGAAGGGGCGGAAAACGTCGTCGCGACTTTCTGCCGGTATGCCGGGTCCGTCGTCGTCGACGTGGATCGTCAGGAAGCGTCCGTCCCGCGCGCCCTCGATCGCGATGGTCTTGCCATGGCGACGCGCGTTGGCGACGAGATTGCCGATGCATCGCTTGAAGGCGTCCGGCCTGACCCGCACGACGGCGTCGCCCTGGAATCCCACCGCGAGGCTGCCGCCGTGGCGGTCGGCGTCCGCCTTGATGTCGTCGAGGAACTCGCGCATATCGACCGGCACCGCCGGCTCGCCAGCGTCCCCGCGCGCGAAGGCGAGGTAGCCCTCCAGCATGCGCTGCATCTCCTCCACATCCTTCTTCATCTCGTCCGAATCCTCGCAGTCGTCCATCAGCGCGAGCGAGAGATTGAAACGCGTGATGACGGTGCGCAGATCATGGCTGACCCCGTTCAGCATGGCGGTGCGCTGCTCGATCGCGCGCTCGATGCGGCGCTTCATGGCGATGAAGGCGTAGCCCGCTTGGCGCACCTCGCGCGCGCCGCGCGGCCGGAAGTCGAGGTCACGGCCCTTGCCGAATGCTTCGGCCGCTCGCGAAAGTCGTAGGATCGGCCGGATTTGCGTGCGCAGAAACGCGACCGCAACGATGATCAGCACGAACGATGTTCCGAGCATCCACAGGATGAAGATGTACGAGTTTGAGGCGTAGGCGGCGCTGCGGTACGCGACCGCGCGCAGGATCGCGTTCGGGAGCTCGATGCGGATCTCGATGAGGTTCGAGCGGCCGACCGTATCGAGCCAGAAGGGTCGCCCGATCTGCTTGCGGATCTCGTTGGATAGGGCGACGTCGAGGATCGAGAAGAACGGTTTGGGCAACGTCTGAGGCAGGGGCCCTCTGGGCAGGAACTCGACATCGATCTTCATGCGCTCCTGCGCGATGCGGGTGAGCGTGTCGACCTCCTTGT
Organism: Beijerinckiaceae bacterium; assembly: GCA_965198495.1. Taxonomy (GTDB): domain Bacteria; phylum Pseudomonadota; class Alphaproteobacteria; order Rhizobiales; family Beijerinckiaceae; genus RH-AL1. Next base: position 867,833 of record CBDAPL010000001.1, read on the forward strand.
CCTGCGGATAGGCTTGGTACAGATCGATGACGGCGGCGAGATCCTGCGTCAGCACAGTCGAGAGCCGGTTGGTCACCAGCGCCCAATGCCGCTCCAGGAAGATGAAGGTCAGCACGCTCTGGAGGATGACCATCGGCAGGATGACGATGAGAATGGAGCGGGCGTACAAGCCCTTGGGCAGGAGAGCGCCCGACCGCCGCGCGAAGCCCTTGAACGAGGCCCATGACGCGCCGGAGACGTTGCGCGGGTTGGCGGCAAGCCAGGGCGTTGTGATCTCACTCATGGTTCACGCTTTCGAGGTCGCCCGCATACGGCAGTCGCGCGACAGGCATCCTACACGCCCGGATCGCGTGTTGTAAGCATGTGCCAGCGGCCGGAACCCTGGCGGATCGCGACGTTTAAGCAACAGGAGCTCTGATCGGCCGCGCTCAAAGGTAAATATCGTGTGTGCCGCTCGGAGAATTGATATTCTCCTGGACCATGCCGCGAAATAATCTTCCACCTTCGTGACCCGCATACCGCGTCTGGCACCCGAGGCGCTTGAATCGGCGCACGACGCTTGTGCTTCGCCTGATGTCGGCCGGACGCGCGCAAAGGGCGGATCGGCCTCATACCGGCCCGACATCGATGGGCTCCGCGCGCTTGCCGTGACGATGATCATTCTCGCGCACGTCGGCGTCGGCGCCGGCGGCTTCGTCGGCGTCGACATGTTCTTTGTCATATCGGGCTATCTGATCCATCGGGATCTGGTCGGGCGCATGACGGAGCATCGCCTGTCCGTGCGTGATTTCTACGCGCGGCGGCTGCGGCGCATTCTGCCGGCTCTCTACGTCGTGACGGCCGTGACGCTGATCGTCGCCACCTTCGTCATGTTGCCGGGCGAACTCGACGAGACGGCGCGTGCCGCGCTCGGCGCGGTCCTTTTCGTACCCAACATGGTCGATCTGGCCCAGAGCGGTTATTTCGATCACGACGCGATCTTCAAACCGCTCCTTCACGAATGGAGCCTAGGGGTCGAGGCGCAGTTCTACATATTCGCGCCCCTTCTCCCCCTGGCGCTGCGCCACGTCAGACCGACACGCCGCTTATTGTTGCTCGTCGGGCTGTTCGCTTTGGCTCTGGTGGTTTGCGTCGGCATCCGAATGCAATCCAGGAACGCAGCGTTCTTCCTGATGCCGAGTCGGGCTTTCGAGTTCCTTATCGGCTGCATGCTGGCGGAAGGTTCGCTCCCGGCGATCAAGACGCCATGGCGCGCGGAGGCGACGACGGGCGCGGCGATGGTCGCGCTGACGCTGACCGTTGTAACGGTCTCGAGCAGGACGCCCTTGCCAGGATTGCTCAGCCTCGTTCCCTGTATAGCGACGGCGGCAATCATTCATGTCGGGCTGACGCGCCGTACCGCGGTCGCCGATCTGCTTGGCCGGCGAGCGCCTGTCTTTGTCGGACTGATCTCCTATTCGATCTATCTTTGGCATTGGCCCATCATCGTCTTCGCCCACTACCTTGATGTGCCCGACGTCTATGGCCCGCCTGTCATGCTGAGCCTTTTGGCGATCGTCTCCGTCCTGTCCTGGCGCTACGTCGAGGTCCCGTTCCGATCACCGGCTGCCCGCTGGTGGTGGTCGCCGGTCCTGTTCACGGCCGGTGCGTCGGCTCTCGCGACGTGCAGTTTGGTCCTCCTGGCCTGCAATGGACTGCCCGGACGCTTCCCGCCAGCGGTCGCGTCCGTCGCCTCGTATTACTCTTACGCCAAACTCAGGCCCTTTCGCGAAGGCGAATGCTTCATCACCTCGCGGGAGAGTGTCGGCGACTTCAAGACAGCGAAATGCCTTGCGCTCGTCCCAAGCGAGAGGAACGTCCTGATCGTCGGCGATAGCCACGCGGCCCACCTTTGGGCCGGTTTCCGCGACACGTGGCCCGGCGTGAACATGCTGCAGGCGACCGCGTCGGGCTGCAAGCCGGTGTTCGGCACGGTGGGCGCGGAGCGGTGCACGTCGTTGATGAAGATGATCTTCGAGGACTTTCTGCCGACCCACCACCTCGACGCGATTGTCATCGCCGGCTTGTGGGACGAGGCCGACATCGCACGGCTCGAATCGACGGTGAAAACCATCAAGCCGTATGTCGGCGACGTCATCGTGTTCGGTCCGATGCCGCGCTACGACGAACCCGTCGCCACGCTCATCGCTAAGGGCATGATGCGCGATGACCTCGAGAGCGTGTCCGCGCATCAGTCGCCGAATGTCAAGCCGCTCGACAAGAGCATGAAGGCCGCGCTTGGCGGGCTGGCGACTTACGTGTCGCCCTACGATACCATGTGCCCGAGAGGCCGCTGCGAGCTCTTCGCGGCGGCCGGCGTGCCGATGCAGTTCGACTACCATCACCTGACGAGGGAAGGGTCGGACCGGCTGATAGCCGAGGTCCGCGACAACGTCGGGCGCCTGTTCTGATCTCTCATGCGCGGCGGCCGGTATTACGATCGCTCGCGGATCGGTCTCGCCTGCATACGTCGAAACAGAAGATCGGCCTTGCCGGCGGCATTCTCCTGCTTGTCGAGCGCGCCGCGATCGCCGGCTATCATCATGCCCGACGCTGTCAGCTTCTCCGCGCAGAAGCGTTTCGCGTTCGTGTACGCCCCCTCGCTCGGGAAACGTAGGTCGACCGAGCCGAACGGCTTGCTCGGTGCTCGCCAGACGCGGCCGATATCGCCTTGCTCGGCGCCGAAGCGCGCCTCGACAAGATGGACGAACTTGATCTGCTCGTGGGCACTCGGCGCGAGCATGTTGATAAGAAAGGCGAGCACGCGGGCCTCGTTCCTCTCGTGCACTTCCATGGCCTCTAGATGCATCGTTTCTCCTGTCGGGGGTTGCGTTGAGACGCGGAGCCGGGTGATTCCTCTTCCCTGTCGCCTTCAGGCAGCGCGGGCTCAATCATGCCTGAGAAGGAAGGTTGCGCTAAGAGGACCACCGCTATCGGTCGACCAGCAGGCGATACCCGGCGCCCCTTACAGTCTGCAGGAACAGGGGGTTCGCCGGATCCGCCTCGATCTTGCGGCGCAGCCGATTGACCTGCACGTCGATCGTGCGTTCGTTGCCGGCGCCACCCGGCCCGCTCAGGGCCTCGCGCGAGACCGTGCCACCGGCGTTGGCTGCGAGCAGGCGCAGCATTTCGCGCTCTCGCTCGGTGATCCGCAGGACGTCGCCGTTTTCCTTCAGTTCGCCACGCTCCAGGTCGAAGGCGAACGGCCCGAATTGTACCTGGGTCGGGATCCCGGCATCCGCTGGCGGTTTGGCCCGACGCAGGATCGAGGCGATCCGCAGCGAGAGTTCGCGCGGCTCGAAAGGTTTGCCGAGGTAATCGTCGACACCGATCTCGAAGCCGAGCACGCGCTCCTCAAACTCGGTCTTGGCCGTCAGCATCAGGATCGGCACCTGGGCGCTTGGACCGGTATCGCCGCGCACGCGCGTCGCGAAGGTGAAGCCGTCCTCCCCCGGCATCATGACGTCGAGCACGATGAGGTCGAACGCCATGTTGCGCATCGCGGTCGTTGCCTCGCCCGCGCTACCGGCTGTGGTCACCCGGTATCCGCCGCCAACGAGGTAGCGGCGCAACAATTCCCGTATGCGCCGGTCGTCGTCGACGATGAGGAGATGCGCGGCATCGTCAGCCGGCGCTACGCCATCCTTGTCGGGGTAAGAGGATTCCGTCATCGCTCATCGGTGTAACATAGATGATGCGTGACCGGATGTGAGGCGACTGCCGGAAATGCTCGCCCGCTCCGGCTAGTCCAGCAACCTGATCAGTTTCGCGCCGGCGGGCGTCGCGAGTTCGGCCTCCGAGAGCGTCCCATCGACATCCGTTCGGCCGGATTTCAGGTCAGCGTTGGCTGCGGCGAACAGTTTCGACACGAAGAGGGAGAACTCGGTTGTGGACAGTGTCGGAGTGCTCGCCTCGCGGTGTGTGTTGGCGCTCTTGAAGTCTTCGTCGCTGATCCGGTCACCCAATTCGGCCTTGGTCAGCTTGCCGTCATGTTCCTTGTCGAGCGCGGCGAAGCGCTTGAGCGCGTAGTTCTGTACCTCGACAAGCGACAAAGTCTTGTCGTGATTGGTGTTCGCCGCCCGCAGGAAGTCAGCCGGGCTTGCCGCCCAAGCCATGCCAGCCGTAGTCAGGAGTGCCGCTAAAGCTACAGTCAATTTGAACTTCATGTTCCGCCCTCCGCCAAGACCTGTCGCCTGACCGCAGAAGAATTCAGCGGCTCCTTCCGGTTCAGCGCGAACTCAAATCGGGAAAATGTGGCAGCCCTCGGTCAGGTCCAGCGACGATCGTGGAGGTCGGGGTTCCAGAGCCGACGCCGAGGAGGTTAGTCGTCGCTTTCCTTGGGATCCGACTTCCAGACGGAGGCGAGATTGGCGGAAAACTGCTCAACCTCCGTTTGGCAACATCTTGCCGCTTCATTCGCGCTCAGCGCCGCTTCGCTCCCTACGCGAACGAGCGAGCCGAGCGGCTTCCTTGCTCCACTTGGCCTCGGCCCCGGTCTGTGCGAAAGGCTGCGCCAATCAAACAGATAGCTGAAGGAATCAGGTTCATGCGTGCATCTACTCGCCTCGCCCTCACGACAGCGGCGGTCCTCTGCCTCGCGGCTAGTCCGTTGGTGGCACCCGTTCTCGTGCGGGCCAACGCGCAGAGCGCCGTGCCGGAGGCCAAGTCCGTCACCCTCACCCAGGCCCAGATCGATGGCGTGATCAAGACGCAGCCGGCGATCCAGGCCGTCGAGGCCAAGCTGCCGCAAGGTGGGGATGACAAGCCGGATCCGAAAATCGAGGCTCAGCTCGGCGCCGCCGTGAAAAAGAACGGCTTCAAGGATCTCGGCGAGTATTCGGACGTCAGCTCGACGATCGGCATTGTGATGGCCGGCATCGACCCCGAGACGAAGAAGTATGTCGGACCGGACGTCGTCATCAAGAAGCAGATTACTCAGGTGCAGGCCGATAAGACGATGCCTCCCAAGGAGAAGAAGGAAACGCTCGACGAGTTGACCGCCGCGATAGGCCCGGCGACCAGCGCCAAGCCCTCGGCCGGCAACATCGATCTTGTCACCAAGAATTTCGACAAGCTGAACGAGAGCATGAAGGGCGATGCCAACTAGCTTCGCCGATGCTCGCTTCTGGATGAGCGGCGCTCTCCGCGTCGCAGCCAAGCGGCACGGGTCCACTGGAGCCAAAATACCACGCGGCATGCTTAAAATCGCGGTGATCTTTGCTCGAGCCTGCCCGATGTCTAGGGTTGTGCAGGCCTACTTAAAATCAGCGCCACTCGGCATTCCATGACGACTGTCTCCATTCGACGAATCCAATCTCGCGTCCCAGCCTCCCGCTCGGCCGTCGGAGCTTTCGTCGCGTGGGTCGCCGTGTTCTGCCTGTTTGTTCAATTGGCGGTGGCGGCCGCCTGCGGGATGGGTGGCGCGGCCGACGCCTCTTTCGGGCGTTCGGATCCGAGCTTATTCCCGATATGCCATTCGCCAAGAAGCACCGGAGATCTCGGCCCGGCGAGCGACGGAAGAGATACGCCTCCCGCGCAGCACACCTGCCCATTCTGCTCAGTCCATTGCCACGCGACGATCGCGACCACGTCGTCTATCGCGATCGTCGCGCCGTTCCGGATCGTTACCGCTGCTGTTGCTCCGCAATCGATCCTGACGCATCGGTCTGCGCGCTTCGCCGTCGGCGCCCCACCGCGCGGGCCTCCCTCACAGGTCTGATCGAGAGCCACCCGTCGCGTCTTGCCGCGACCGGTCTCGCCTTGCGCCGGGTCCACTGAAGCGGCTGGCCGCTCCACCGATCTCGCGCGGTCATGACTCGCTCAAACGAGCTCCGCCTCATTTCTCTTCAAGGATCTATCATGCCTCTCAGGGCCCCTCTCGCCTTAGCCCGCGCGCTTGCCGCCGTGGCCATTCTTATCGCCGCCAGTCCGGCGCTCTCCCACACGATCGTCGGCGATCGGGTGTTCCCGGCGACGCTCGCCATCGACGATCCTGGCGTCAACGACGAGCTTACCCTGCCGACCTTTTCCTATCTTACGGCGGCCAACCCTGACGGTACGATGGGGCCGAGCTCCTTCACGTTCGGCGGCGAGTACGACAAGACGATCACGGCCGATCTTCAGATCTCAATCGCGTCCGAGGGCGTGACCTTCCAGCGCAACCCGCGGGCGACCGGCTTCGCCAACATCGCCGTTGGAGCGAAATACGTCTTCTATCAGAGCGCCGAGCACGAATTCATCGTGTCGGGCGGCGTCGACATCGACATCGGAGGCACCGGCAGTTCGCCCAGCTCGGCGCTGCCTTCGGACCAGTTCACGACGGTGACGCCGACGCTTTATGCCGGCAAGGGCTTCGGCGACGCCAAGACGGACTGGTTGCGACCCTTCGCGGTGACAGGGTCGGTGAGCTATTCCATCCCAACCGTCATTCACGACCCGCTCGACGGAAGCCAGGTGCCGAACTTCGTCACCTACGGCGGCAGCATTCAATACAGCCTGCTCTACAGGAACGCTTTCATTCAGGAAGTGCCGAGCGTTTTCAGCAAGCTCATCCCGACCTTCGAGGGTGTCTTCAGTACGCCGGTGGCCAACACCGGTGTCTCTACGCCATGCGATTTCTCCGTTCACGACACGATCGGCGTCTTCGGGCCATCACTGTACTACGTCGGCAGCTATTTCGAGATCGGCGCGATGCTGCAGGTGCCGATCAACCGGGCGAGCGGGCTGCATCCCGGCGTGATGGGCATCGTCGACTTCTTCCTGGACGACATTGCCCCCGACACGCTCGGCAAGCCGCTGTTCGGCCCTCCGCAATCGCGCTCCATAAGCCGCTGAGGTTATCCATGAACAAACAGCTGAAGATATTAACGCTCACCGCCATCTGCGCCTGCGCCGCCACCGCGGCCTCGGCGCATGCCTTCCTCGAACGAGCGGTGCCGGGTGTCGGCTCTACGGTGACCGGCGGCCCGAGCGAGTTGCAGCTCAGCTTCACGCAGAACGTCGAGGTCGCGCTGTCCGGCGTGAAGATCGCCTCGGCGGGCGGCGGCTCAGTCGCGGCCTCCAAGCCGACCGGCGATGCCTCCGATCCGAGCGTTCTGCACGTGCGGCTTGGACGACCGCTCGCGCCGGGCACATACGTCGTGACCTGGCACGTGGTGTCGGTCGACACCCATCCGACATCTGGATCATACAAATTCACTGTCGCGCCCTGAACGATAAGCCGCGCGAGCGATCAGGAAGGACGAACCATCGACAGCGTGTTTGACTTTCTCGTCCTCGCCCGCTGGGTGCACTTCGTGTCGATCTTCCTCCTGTTCGGGTGCTCGCTCTTCTGGTTGTTTTGCGTCCCGATCGGCAGGACGGTGGCCTTGCACGATCTGAAGTGGGCCGCCGCGCGAACGACCTCGCTCGTTCGCGTCGCGGCACCGCTCGCGGCGCTGTCGGGCGTCGCCTGGCTACTCGCCACGATCGCCAACATGACGGGCGCTTTCGACGGCGTCTTCGATCGCGATACCTTGCACGCCTTCTTCTTCCAGACGGCGTTCGGGCCTCTGGAGATGGGGCGCCTCGTCCTGCTCGCATTTCTCGCCGGTCTCGCGTTCGCGCCGCTGCGGGTACGCTTCCGCATGGCCGCCGTCGCGGCGACGAGCGGCCTGCTCCTGGTGAGCCAAGCCTGGCTCGGCCATGCCGCGGAGGACGGCGGCACGCTTTATGGCGCCGCGATGATCGGCAGCTACGCCACGCACGTGCTCGCGAGTGCCGCCTGGATCGGCGGACTGCCGCCGCTTCTCCTCGCGATCTCCGAGCTACGCGGCGGCGCGAAACCAGCCGCGCGCATCGCACATCTCCTGTCGCGCTATTCGCTTATGGCCTTCTTGGCGGTCACGTTGATCCTCGCGAGCGGGGTCGCCAATACGAGCTTCCACGCCGGTCTGGCTCCGCGCCGGCTGTTCGACGAGGCATACGGGCAGATCCTTCTCGTCAAGGTCGGATTGGTCGCGATCATGCTGGCGCTGGGCGGCTACAATCGTTTCATCCTGATGCCGAGGCTGGAGCGTACGCCGGGCGCTTCGATGGCGCGCGACAGCCGGCTTTACCGCAGCATCGGCGTCGAATGCGTCCTCGGCCTGCTCGTGCTGGGCTGCGCCGCCGTGCTCGGCATCACGCCACCGATCCGGTGAAGGCGCCGCCTAAGCGCCGAGCTTCGCCAAGAGCGCGTCCGAGATCTCGAAGTTCGCGTAGACGGTCTGGACGTCGTCGTTCTCCTCGAGCGCGTCGACGAGCTTGAGGATTTTCTCGCCCGCCTCGTCATCGACTGCGATGAGATTTTGCGGCTTCCAAACCATCTTGGCCTGACGCGGCTCGCCGAACCTGCCCTCGAGCGTCTGCGCGACGCCGCGCAGATCCTCAAGCGCGGTAATGATCTCGTGGCTCTCCTCGCCGGTGACCGCATCGTCGGCGCCGGCGTCGATCGCCGCTTCCATGATCTCGTCCTCGGAGGCGACCTTCTTGTCGAACTCGATCAGCCCGACATGATCGAACATGAAAGAGACGGCACCCGTCTCGGCGAGCGCGCCCCCCGCCTTCGTGAAGTATGATCGCACCTCCCCCGCGGTACGGTTGCGATTATCGGTCAGCGCCTCGATGATCACCGCGACGCCGCCCGGCGCATAGCCTTCGTAGCGAACCTCGTCATAGTTCTCCGCGTCGGCGCCCGATGCCTTGCGGATCGCCCGCTCAATGTTGTCGCGCGGCATGTTCTCCGCGCGCGCGGCGATGACGGCGGAGCGAAGCCTCGCGTTCATCGCGGGGTCGGGCAGGCCCATCTTGGCGGCGACGGTGATTTCGCGTGCGAGCTTTGAGAAGAGCTTGGAGCGGATCGCGTCCTGTCTGCCCTTCTTGTGCATGATGTTCTTGAACTGACTATGGCCCGCCATGCCCTTACCCTCGTGAGCCCTGTCGCTGGAATGTGGACGCCTTGCTTAGACGGGCGCGCGGCGGAAGGGAAGGAAGGCTCGCTTCGGTCTTGCGCCGTCGATTGAGCCGATCGAAGTTGAGCGAGGCCGTCTCGATGACGATCTGCGTTCGGCTCATTACGCCGAGTTTGCTTGGGATCTCCGAGACATGCGCCTTCAAAACGGCGGAGATCGCCTCGACGTGTGGCCTTGTCGCAGGCCTTCGCGAAGAAGCCGGCAACGCCGTAGCGCGTCGGATCCTGGACGAAGCACGGCTCGTCAGCCCGTCGGAAGCCGAGCGTTTCAGACGGTCGGGAAGGCTCTCGCCCTTCGGATGAGAGGCTTGCCACGCCGGATGCGACCCCATAGTCATGAGCGAAATTGATAGGGCAGAGACGAGCTTCGGGGCCAAGGTATGTTGCGCAAGATGGCGCGGTCGCATTTTTGCGGCGTTCAGACCGCCTGGACCGAGGCCTATGATGTGTGTTCGGCGATCGCCGAGATCTTCCTCGTTGGCAGGGCCGGCTGTCGGTCAGCTCATCGTGCTGTTCTCTCCCGATTACGAAACCGAGGCGCTGGCATCCGCTCCGGGGAGTTGATTTCCAGCGTTCCGGTGTTCAACGTCCGGCGGGATCTCGTCGGGCGGCGCGCCATTGGGATCGAGCCCGTCGCCGAGGCTCGTGCGGCGACGCGCGCCACCTTGCCGACGATCGTCGTCACTGCCGACCATTCGGGCAGCGTGGAGGCGATCATGCTCGAGAGTCGGTGCGCGTTGATCCGCAAACCGGCCAAGGCGGCTCAGCTTCGATCGCTTCTGTCATTCATGTTTGCTTTCACGAAAACCGCTGAAGCTTCGGTTGGTTGATCGCGCGAGACCGAGGGGGATCAATGCTTCACCATGTCGCCCAATCTCAGGGCGAAGGGACACGACCTTGGCGTTGCGTGAACTGGCGTTTCATGGCGGATGAGTTTCGCATCCGGTTGTCTGGCCTGGAGGTTTGGGTTTGACCGACATTCACGATTGGCACGAGACCGACCGCCTCCATGCCGAACAGGGCCAAGGCGATCCGTTTGCCGCCGCCGTGCGCGCGACACGCATGGCGATGATCATCACCGATCCGCGCCAGCCCGACAATCCGATCGTCTTCGCCAACGCGGCCTTCCTCAAGCTGACGGGCTATAATCGCGAAGAGGTCGTCGGGCACAATTGCCGCTTTCTGCAAGGAAGCGATACGGATCGCGCTTCGATCCAGGCGATCCGCGATGCCATAAGGGCGCGTGCCGATATCGCCATCGATCTCCTGAACTACCGCAAGGACGGCAAGGCGTTCTGGAACGGCCTCTACATCAGCCCCGTCACCAACGCGGCCGGAGAGCTGCAATTTTTCTTCGCCTCTCAGCTCGACGTCAGCGATCGCGTCGAGGCGCAGCGCCTCATCGCCAGCCAGCAGGAATGGCTCGAGCGCGAGGTTTCCAAGCGCACCGACGATCTTCAGGAGGCTCTCGCCGCTCAGACGATGCTCGTCCACGAGGTCGACCACCGCGTGAAGAACAATATTCAGATGATCTCGGCACTTCTGTCGATGCAGGCACGTACGCTCACGGACCCGCAGGCGCGCGAGGCGGTGAGCAGCATGCTGCAAAGGGTTGAGTCGATCGGTACGGTGCACCGCCGCCTCTATCAATCGAAGGATGTTCAGGTCTTCGATCTCGCGGACTTCGTACGTGACATAGCGCACGAACTCCTCAAAGCTTGCGGCCGCGAGGACGTGAACCTCTCGCTCGACCTGGCGACGGTCAAGGTTCCGTCCCAGCAGGCTTCGCCGATCGCTTTGATGCTGAACGAACTGGTGATGAACGCCTTGAAGCACGCTTTTCCCGCCGGCCGCGCCGGCAACCTCATGATCGATATTCGCCAACACGATGACCACCTTCACACGATCATTTCGGACGACGGCGTTGGCATGCCGATCGCGCGCGAGAGAAGCGGCTTCGGCAGTCGCCTGATCAAGACGCTCGCACGTCAGCTGCAGGCCGAAGTTTTGTGGTTGCCGGGCCATCCGGGGACGATCGTCGACATCAAGTTCCCTTTGAAGAAGACGCCATCGGAGCACGCGAATGGATGAACCCCTGCGCGTGATGATCGTCGAGGACGAAGCGCTCCTGCTGATGCAGCTCGAGTCGACCATTGAGGACGAGGGGCACGACGTCGTGGGAACGGCGATGACCTCGGGCGAGGCGATCGCGCTCGCGCGCCTTGTGGAACCTGATATCGCGTTCGTGGACCTTCACCTTCTCGATGGACCGACAGGGATCTATGTCGCGCGCCATCTCAGAGCCTCGGACAAGACGCTGGTCGTCTTCATCACCGCCAACGCGACGCGGATCCCCGAGGATTACGAGGGCGCGGCGGGCATTGTCTCCAAGCCATTCTCGCAAGCCGGGATCACGGCCTGCATCCGCTATCTCACCGAGTGCGTACGACGGCCGCCGCCGAACGGTCCCGTGCCGGCCGAGCTCCGCGTCGCGCCCGCATACCATGAGAACCTGACCTCGATGATGTAAGGCGCGGATGATGTAAGGCGCGGATGATGTAGGGCGGGCAGGCCCTATCAAAATCAGTTTCCGAAACGTCCATCAGGCGAGTGTGCGGGCGCCCCGCATCGTTTGATCCGCGCGGTAGGACAGGGCCTCCGCTACATGCGGGCTCGACACCGTTTCCGTCCCGTCGAGGTCGGCGATCGTACGCGCTAGTTTCAGCACCCTGTGATAGCCGCGCGCCGATAGCTGCAGGCGATCGGAGGCTTCGCGCACCAGCTTCTGGCCGCCGCGATCGGGCCGCGCGACCTCCTCGATCAAATTGGCTGGCGCCGCCGCGTTGGAGCCGATCTCGGGTCGGCCGAGCGCGCCGTATCGATGCTGCTGCGTCGCTCTAGCGGCGCCGACTCGGGCCGCGACTTCGGCGGAGCCTTCGGCCGGCGGCGGCAGCATCAGGTCGGCGACGGATACCGCCGGCACCTCGACGTGCATGTCGATGCGATCGAGCAGCGGGCCGGACAGGCGCGCCTGATATTGAGCGATGCACCGGGCATTCGGCTGACGGTGGCAGGCGTAGCCGGGGTCGATCGCGTGGCCGCAGCGACAGGGATTCATCGCCGCGACGAGCTGGAAGCGCGCGGGATAGGTGACGCGATGGTTGGCACGCGCCACCATCACCTCGCCGGTCTCGAGCGGCTGGCGCAGGGAGTCGAGGACCACCGCCTGGAACTCCGGTAGCTCATCGAGGAACAGCACACCGTGGTGAGCGAGCGAGATCTCGCCCGGGCGCGCATGCGTGCCCCCACCGACCAGCGCCGGCATGGAGGCGGAGTGATGCGGCGCGCGGAACGGCCGCCGGTCGGTCAGCGCGCCGTTGGCGAGCGCTCCGGCGATCGAGTGGATCAGCGACACGTCGAGCAGTTCGGCAGGCGTAAGCGGCGGCAGGATCGACGGCAGCCGCGCCGCCAGCATGGACTTGCCCGCGCCCGGCGGCCCGTTCAAGAGCAAGGCGTGCCCGCCGGCGGCGGCAATCTCCAGCGCGCGCTTGGCGCTCTCCTGGCCCTTGATGTCGCGCAAATTCGGCAGCTCGCCGGGCTGGCGGCGGATAGCGGCGGCCGGACGTGCCATCACCTGCGTGCCCTTGAAATGGTTGGCGAGCTGGATCAGGGAGCGGGGGGCCAGAACGTCGAGGTCGGCCGAGGCCCAGGCGGCTTCCGGCCCGGTATCGCAAGGGCAGATGAGGCCGAGGCCCCGCGCGCTGGCGGCGATCGCCGCCGGTAGCACGCCCGCCACGGCGGTGACGGTGCCGTCGAGCGCGAGTTCGCCGAGTACGAGGTAGGACGACAGCATGTCGGCCGGCATCGCGCCGATGGCGGCCATGATCCCAAGCGCGATCGGCAGATCGTAATGGCTGCCTTCCTTGGGGAGGTCGGCCGGCGCGAGATTGACGACAATCCGTTTGGCCGGAAGCGCGAGGCCGGAGGCAAACAGCGCCGCGCGCACCCGCTCCTTGGATTCCGCCACAGCCTTGTCGCCAAGACCGACGATGCCGAAGAAGACGTTGCCGCTGGCGATCTGCACCTGCACGTCGACAGGCCTGGCCTCGATGCCCTCGAACGCAACCGTCGCAACGCGAACAACCATATCTGGCCTGCCGTGGGCAATCACCCATGCTTAGCAGGTGTCATCCCCGTGACAAGTGAGCGATGAAGCGGAATCAGCCTAGTCGAGGATCGTCGCTTCGGTCGCCGAGCACCTTCGCCAGGCTCACGGTTCCCGATCCCCGCCGCGCCGGCTTTTGTTGGCTGCCGTGCGGCGCCCAGCCCGAGAGTGATACGATCTCGAACGTGGCGCGGATGCGGCCGTCGGGGTCGGCGTAGCGCCCCGCGTAGATCGCGGCGGCCCGCGCGAAGAACGCGCGCCGGGAGAAGCGGCGCGTGCGCGCGACGAGCGCGTTGGTTGCGCCCATCGCGCGCAGGTCCTTCATCAGCGCGAACATGTGGTCGTAGCGCACGGTGACGATGTCGCTGTCGGCGACCGGCAAGGCGAAGCCGGCGCGCTGCAGCAGGCCGCCCATGTCGCGCACGTCGGCGAAAGGCGCGATGCGCGGGCTGACGCCTCCGTTGATCTCGACGTCAGCCTCGGTCAGGGCGGCGCGTAATTCGTGCAGCGTGCGGCCGCCGACGAGCGCGCCGAGAAAAAGGCCGTCCGGCTTCAGCGCACGGCGGATCTGAACCAGGGCACCGGGCAAATCGTCGACACCCTGAAGCGCCAGCGCGGAGACTGCGAGATCGAGGCTGCCGGCAAGCGGCAGGGTCTCCGCGTCGCCGCGAACGACGGCAAAATTCACGCTCGGGCGAGCCAAAGGCGCAACTCTTACGACTTGCGCCTCCGGGAGCATTCTGGCCAATGCCGTGGCGAGCGCCGGCCCTGGCGTGTCGATGTCGCCGACGAGCAAGAAGCGCCGCTTCACCGTCTCGAGACGCTCGACGATATCGCTGGTGGCGCGGTCAAGCAGGAAGTCGGCGGGTGCTCCGGCGGCGGCCCTGGCGAGACGACGGCGGCCGAGCAAGGTGTCGAAGATGGCGATCTTGGGGTCCGAAGGCGAAGCCATGCCGTCCATATGGTATGGCGCCAATGTTTTCTAATGCTCTGGACCAAAAGGCCGCTCGATCGGATTGATTTGGCAGGTGACGTTGATGCGCTTCGAGAGGCGCGCCGGCGGCAAAAATCCTTAGGATCGCGCATGGACGAAATCAGCCAAGTCAGGCCGCCTCGCCCAGGGTCGGACCCCGCGCCCTTCCGCCGGGCCGTCGCGGACCGGCTTATCGGCGCAGGCCGCGCCGCGCTCGACCTCGTGTTCCCGCCGTCCTGCCTCGCCTGCCGGAAAGCCGTCGCGACAACGGATGCGCTCTGCGCCAGCTGCTGGTCCGCCATTCGTTTCATCGAACGACCGTTCTGCGAACGGCTCGGTACGCCGTTTCCGCTCGATCTGGCCCTGGAGGGTCTGATGTCGCCGGAGGCGATCGCCAACCCGCCTGTCTACGCGCGCTGCCGCTGCGTCTGCCATTTCGACGATGGGCCGGCGCGCCAGCTTATCCATCGCCTGAAGTACGGCGACCGGCTCGAGTTGACCCATGCCATGGGCGGCTGGATGGCCCGTGCCGGCGACGCGATCCTCGCCGAGGCTGACGTACTTGTTCCTGTGCCGCTGCATCGCATGCGCTTGGCGCGGCGCCGCTTCAACCAGTCGGCCCTGCTCGCGCGCGCGGTGTCCGCGCGATGCGGTGTTCCGGTCAGCGTCGAGACCCTCGTGCGCGACAAGCCGACGCCGCCCCAGGTCGGGCTGACGCGCACGCAGCGCGCGTTGAACGTGCAGGGCGCCTTCCGCGTGCCTGTCGAGCGTCGCCTCGCGATCGAGGGACAAGCCGTCGTCCTCGTCGACGATGTGCTGACCTCCGGCGCGACGATCAACGCGGCGTCGCGCGCCCTGCTACGCGGTGGCGCTCGGCGTGTCGACGTCCTCGTATTCGCTCGGGTGATCACCGGAGCATCGTAAGGCGAACCTGGCGTGCGACAGGCCCGTGACAAGCGGCGACCGGCTTGCCATATACCACCCGAGGAGATTGCTTCGATGGCCGCACCAGAGGTCGTGATCTACACGACGATGTTTTGCCCATACTGCCACAGCGCCAAGGCGCTGCTCACGAAGAACGGTGTCGTGTTTCGCGAGATTGCGGTGGATGGGGATCGTGCCGGGCGTCGCGCGATGAGCGATCGGGCCGGCGGTCGCACGAGCGTTCCGCAAATCTTCGTCGGCGACAGACATATCGGCGGCTCGGACGATCTTCACGCGCTCGCCGCTGCCGGTGGGCTTGACGCGTTCGCCGAAGCCAAGACCGGCTGAGCATGATCCTTTTCACGCTCGCGTGCGACGCCGGGCATCGTTTCGAGTCCTGGTTTCGCGGCAACGATGTCTTCGATGAGCAGGTCGCCGCGCGATTGGTGCAGTGCCCGATCTGCCAGTCCACATGTGTCGCGAAAACGATCATGTCTCCGGCCGTTGTCGGACCGCGCCACGAGCGGCGGCCTCAAGCGATCTTAACCGAGCCGGGACAGCCCGACGGCGCCTTGCTCGATGAAAGCCGGATGAAGGTGCGCACGACCTTGAGGACCTTGCGTGAAAAAATCCTCGCCGAAGGGCATGATGTCGGCGAGCGTTTTCCCGAGGAGGCGCGCCGGATGCACGGCGGCGAGACTCCGGTTCGGCAGATCCACGGCAAGGCGACGCCCGAGGAGGCGCGCGGCCTTCTCGATGAGGGCATCATGATCCTGCCGATCCCGGTGCTGCCGGACGAACTGAATTAGCGACAGGGCGATTGCCGTAAGGAACCCTAGCTTCGCCATGACGCTTTCTTGACGATGGCTGATTCTTCGGCAAATTGGTGATGGTGTTTCGTCGGGCCGGCAACCAAGTCGCTTCCCGTAGCTCAAGGTGGAAACGGTTGCCTAACCAGTTCACGAGTCAGGGGCGCCGCGCGCTGGGGCGCTCGCGGCTGGAAGACCGAATTGCGGACGAAGCCCGTTTTATCAAAACCTGGTTCGACAATCCGATCCTTACTGGCGCCGTGTCACCGTCGGGTCGCTTCCTCGCGCGGATGATGGCCTGCGCCGTAGACCCTGATGGCGTGGGGCCGATCGTCGAACTTGGGCCGGGCACCGGTCCGATCACGCAGGCTTTGCTCAAACGCGGCGTCGATCCGCGTCGTCTGCTCCTGGTCGAGTTCGACGAGGCGTTCTGCCGCCTTCTCCGCAAGCGGTTTCCCGGCGTCAAGGTCGTCCAGGCTGACGCCTATGCCTTACGCGACAGCCTGGGAAGCGTTCTCGAGGCTCCGGCCAGCGCTATCGTATCGAGCCTGCCGCTGCTCAACAAACCCGATTCGCAGCGCGTCGCTTTGCTGGAGGACGCGTTCTCGTTGATGGAACCGGGCGGCTCGTTCGTGCAATTCACCTACGGCATGAACTCGCCTGTCCCTTGGTCGGACGCCTTCGAGGCCGACGTATCGGCGCCCGTCTGGCTGAATTTGCCGCCCGCTCGCGTTTGGATTTATCGCCGCAAAAGCGAAAGCATGAGCCGCGCCTTCGACCTCGCCCCGCGTGACGCTAAGCGGCTTGGTCTGCGCAAAGCCGAGACGGGCTCGTTTCGACCGGCAAGCTTTCCTTCCCGCGCCGATAAGCGTCTTTTTCGCAAAAAGCGGAATGTCTTCGTCAGTTTAACCCGAGACTGACGGGACGGCCGCGATGGGCTTTGGTGGATTGCATGACGCCCGACCACACGCGCGCGATGTCCCTCGCTGACTCGCGCGATCGTCTGATCGTCGCGTTGGACGTCGCGACACCGGAGGACGCAACGCGACTTGTCGGCGCCCTAGGTGACAGCGTCACCTTCTACAAGGTTGGTCTCGAACTCGTTTACGGCGGTGGCCTACCCTTCGCCGAGCGGTTGGTGGGACAGGGTAAGAAGGTCTTCCTAGATTTAAAGCTGCACGACATTCCCGCAACTGTGGAGCGAGCGGCCGCTCAGGTGGCGCGTCTCGGCGCGACGTTCCTGACGGTTCATGCCTTCCCGCAGACGATGCGCGCCGCGAAGATCGGGGTAAGTGACTCCGGGGTCCGCATCCTTGGTGTGACCGTGATGACCTCCTACGACGACCGCGACCTTGCGAAGGCCGGATATTCTGTGAGCGTGCGCGACCTCGTCGTGCGCCGCGCCGATCAGGCGGTGGAGATCGGCATCGACGGTCTGATCCTGGCGGCGGAAGAGGTCGAGGCGATGCGCCGCCGCGTCGGGTCGCGACTGCGGCTCGTGACACCGGGCATCCGGCCGGCCGGCTCGGCCAAAGGCGACCAGAAACGCGTGATGACGCCGGCGGCCGCCCTTAAAGCCGGCGCGGACCATCTTGTCGTCGGTCGCCCGATCACCCAGGCCGCCGATCCGCGCGTGATTGCCGAGGCGATCCAAGCCGAAATCGCGAACGTTCATTGAGAAACGCGGTGGAGCACGGCTGTCAATCCAGGCGCAACTCGAACGCCGCCGGCACGTGCAGCGGCCAGCGCCAGGGCGCGCAGTAGATCGCGTCGGCTCGCAGCGTCAGCCCGGACGCGCGCTGTCGCGATAGAAAGACGCGCGCGGCGCGCGCCATGCGACGGCGTTTGGCGGGCTCGATCGCGATCATCGCCTCCTCCAGCCTGGCGCGCCGCTTTACCTCGACGAAGGCGATCGTTTTCCCCTTGCGCGCGATGATGTCGATCTCGCCGCCTTTTACCAGATAACGGCGCGCGACGATGCGGTAGCCCTTGAGGCGCAGGTAGACGATCGCGAGCCGTTCCGCACCATGGCCCGCACGATGCGCTTTGCGCCGACGGGCGGAATCCTCAGGATTGCGCATCGGCGGCCGCGAGTTCCACCGCCCTCGCGTAGACCTTGCGGCGCGGCTGGCCGGTCGCGCCGGCGACCACGGCGGCGGCGTCCTTGACGGACAGGCTCTTCAACGCCGCGCGGATCCTGCCGTCGAGCGCCGCGCCGTCGAGCGCGGGCACGTGATCGTCGGGCGGCCCGACGAGGACGACGATTTCGCCGCGCGGCGGATCGTCCGCCGCCACGGCGGCGGCGAGCGCCGGTAGCGTGCCGCGCCGCACCGTTTCGAACATCTTGGTCAGTTCGCGTGCCATCGCGGCGTCGCGTGGTCCCAGAACGGCGGCGAGATCCTCAAGCAGGCCGACGACGCGGCGCGGCGACTCGAAGAAGACCAGCGTGCCGGGTATCGCCGCCAGATCGGCAATGCGCTGGCGCCGCGCGGCGGTTTTGGACGGCAGAAAGCCCTCGAAAAAGAAGCGGCTCGTCGGCAGGCCCGCCACCACGAGCGCGGTCAGCACGGCGGACGCGCCGGGGATCGAGGTGACCGCGATGTCGCGTTCGAGCGCCGCGCCAACGAGCCGAAAGCCCGGGTCGGAGATCAGCGGCGTCCCCGCATCGGAGACCAGCGCCAGCGCATGCCCGGCCTCGAGCCGCGCGATGAGCTTGGGGCGCACCGCGTCGGCATTGTGCTCGTGATAGGCCGACAGCGGTGTGGTGATCCCATAATGCGCAAGCAGCGTCCGCGTTACCCTTGTATCTTCCGCAATCACGAGGTTGGCGGCGGCGAGCGTCGCCAAAGCGCGCAAGGAAATGTCGCCGAGATTGCCGATCGGTGTCGCCACGACGTGGAGGCCGGGGCTGATCGGCTCGGCTTCGGCGCGCGTGCCGAAGGCCGTGAAGGAAGCAGATGCCATCCGCTCACAATGCGCCGGTCGTTTCAAAGCTGCCAGTCATCAAGCGCCTATGTGCCAGGCGGCCTGTGTACCGCGTGAGATCTCGCGGATCACGAATGTCTCGGCGTCGTCTTCTGGTCGGGTCCAACTTGGATTGGCACTTCAGCAGAGCGGGCCGCAAGCAGACCGTTGCCGTAGGCAGCCGCTTCCAGGTCAAGGATTCCCACGTGCTGCGCGATGCGGCACTGGAGGGCTGCGGCATTGTTCTGCAGGGCGATTTCTCCGTAAAGGACGATCTCGCCGCCGGCCGGTTCACATCCTGTTCACAGCGACGCCCGCGCACGCGGAAGCTACGCGGCTTCAACGACATTATGGGGGAGGCTCTCTGAGCAGGCCCGCGCCAGCATGTGACCGACGTCACGCAAGAAGAACTCCCAACGGCTTGGGCCTTCCGGAAGGATCAATTGTCGAGGAAGCTCCTCAGCTTGCGGCTGCGGCTCGGATGCTTGAGCTTGCGCAGCGCCTTTGCCTCGATCTGCCGGATGCGCTCGCGCGTGACAGAGAACTGTTGGCCGACCTCTTCCAGCGTGTGATCGGTGTTCATGCCAATGCCGAAACGCATGCGCAGCACGCGCTCCTCGCGCGGCGTCAACGAGGCGAGCACGCGCGTCGTGGTCTCGCGTAGGTTCGACTGGATCGCCGCGTCGATCGGCAGGATCGCGTTCTTATCCTCGATGAAGTCGCCGAGGTGCGAATCCTCCTCGTCGCCGATCGGCGTTTCGAGAGAGATCGGCTCTTTGGCGATCTTGAGCACCTTGCGCACCTTCTCGAGCGGCATGGCGAGCTTCTCGGCCAATTCTTCCGGGGTCGGCTCGCGGCCGATCTCGTGCAGCATCTGGCGCGACGTGCGGACGATCTTGTTGATCGTCTCGATCATGTGCACCGGGATGCGGATCGTGCGAGCCTGGTCGGCGATCGAGCGGGTGATCGCCTGGCGTATCCACCAGGTGGCGTAGGTCGAGAACTTGTAGCCGCGGCGGTACTCGAACTTGTCGACCGCCTTCATCAGGCCGATGTTGCCCTCTTGGATCAGGTCGAGGAACTGCAGGCCGCGGTTTGTATACTTTTTGGCGATGGAGATCACGAGGCGGAGGTTGGCTTCCACCATCTCCTTCTTGGCCTGCCGCGCCTCTCGTTCGCCCTTCTGCACCATATGAACGATCTTGCGGAACTCCTGGATCTCCAGGCCGGTCTCGGTCGCCAGCTGGTGAATGTCGCCGCGGATGTCCTTCACCGGCTCGATCGATTGAGCGACGAGGTCGCGCCAGCCGCGCGTGCCGAGCTTCGAGACACGGAGAATCCACTTTGGGTCGAGTTCCGAGTTCTGGTAATTTTTGAGAAAGTCTTCTCGGCCGACACCATAACTCTCGCAGAGGCGAAGCAGCTTGGTCTCGAGTCCAATCAGGCGCTTGTTGATGTCGTAGAGTTGCTCGACCAGCGAATCGATGCGGTTCTGATTCAGCGAAAGCGACTTTACGTCGGTGACGACCTCCTTCTTGAGCGTCTTGTACTTGCGCTCCTGCGTCGGCGTCAGCGTCTCGTTCTTGAGCTTGTGCTCGACGTTCTGGTCCTGGAGCTTGCGCAGCTTCTTGTAGCTGTCCGCAATGCGGTCAAACGTATCGAGCACCTTGGGCTTCAGCTCGGCTTCCATCGCCGAAAGCGACACGGAATTCTCCATGTCGTCCTCATCGTCGAAATTGTCGTCGGGGATTGGCGCATCGCCATCGTCGCCGGCGGGGCGCAGGCTGGCGGGTGGGTTCATCGGCGCGGTCGCGGGCGCGCGCTGGGCCGCGAGCGCCTCCTGGGCGCCCGGCGCGGTCATGTCGATCTTCGGCGTGTTCTTGCCGTCGGGGCCGGCATAGGTCGCCTCGAGATCGATGATGTCGCGCAATAGCACCTTCGAACCGTTGAGTTCGTCGCGCCAGATGATAATGGCCTGGAACGTCAAAGGGCTTTCGCAAAGCCCGGCGATCATCGCCTCTCGCCCCGCCTCGATGCGCTTGGCGATCGCGATCTCGCCTTCGCGCGATAGCAGTTCAACCGAGCCCATCTCTCGAAGGTACATGCGCACCGGATCGTCGGTGCGGTCAGCAGGCTCGGACGAACGTACGGCCACGGCCTTGGGGGCCGACGCCTCGACGAGGTCGCCGCCTTCGGCCTCCTCCTCCTCTTCCTTCTCCTCGGCATCGCCATCTTCGGCCTCCTCGGCCTCGACGACATTGATGCCCATCTCGTTCAGCATCGCGAGAATGTCCTCGATCTGCTCGGAATTGACCTCCTCGGACGGCAAAACGGCATTGAGCTCCGCGTATGTCACAAAGCCGCGTTTCTTGGCCGCCTTGATCATCCGCTTGACGGCGGCATCCGAGAGATCGAGTAGCGGCCCATCGGCGTTCTCTGTGACGGCGCCGTCGGTTTCCGGCTTGTCGTTATCCTTCTTGGCCATCCGGTCCTCATCCCACAGGCCCTTGATTTTCCGGAAATCAGAGCCTTCACTTCAAAAAGACAGAGCCTGAACCCGTCCACTCAAACACTTCGCGACTTTTGTAGAAGCTGCTGGCTCGCTCGAGATGCGCGGAACCTACACGGACGATCCAGAGTGGCCCGACGACACTCCGAAACCTTCCAGGGCCGCCTCCGTGCCGGTCAACGCGCTTATCTGCCCTTGTATGTCGCGCATGCGGGCCATGGTTGCCTCGCAGGCGTCGGTAGCTAGGGCCGCCTCGGCGGAAAGCAACTCTGTATGTAACGCCCGTGTCTTATGATGCAAGGTCAGTGCCTGCCGAAGCACAGTTGCGGCGTCACCGAAATCCGCCTCAGGCTTGGCATACCACGACGTGCCGGCGCCAGAGGCGTCGAGCCGGGCAAGGGTCGCCCCTACGCCTGCTCTCTCGAGCGCCACCCCGACCGATGGCTTCGATGTGATGTCCTCGTGGGCGAGGTCGACGAGTTTGTCGCGCAGCAAGGCAAGTTCGCGCGCCGCGAAATCCATTGCGGCGAGGTCCTCGGCGAACTCGGCCACGAGCGCCGGCTGAGCCAGCAGCATGACCATGATCATCGCTTCGCGGGCCGGGAAAGGTCTTGCCGCGGCGGAATCTGACGACGCCGCGCCGCCAGCGCGAAACGTCGGGCTTTGCGCAAGGCTAGCGCTCGCCATGACAGGCGAGGAAAGATAGCCCCCGCGTTCCTGCGTGAACGTGCCGTTTCGATAGCTGCCGCCTCGACCGTTGGCTGGTCGACGGCCCCGATCGTATGCTGGTCCGCGTTCGGCTACGCCGAACAGGACTTTCAGGCGCTGGTTGAACTCGGCGCGGTAATGTCGTCGCAGGCTCTCGTCACGTATCGCCGAAGAAGCGGCGGCGAGGTCGCGCTCCAGCGCGGCGCGCAGCTCTGGTGTCGCCAATGCGCGGCCCTCTGTCTCGCGTGACCAGACGAGGTCGACCAGCGGCAGGCTCGCGGCGAGCGCCTCGCGCATCGCGCCCGGTCCGTCGACACGGATCAACTCGTCGGGGTCTCGGCCCTCCGGCAGCAGCGCGAAGGCGAGGGTTCGGCTCGGGCCGATCAGCGGCAGCGCCATCTCGGCGGCGCGGTAGGCCGCCTTGCGCCCGGCCTTGTCGCCGTCGAAGCAGAGGATCGGCTCCGGCGCCATCCGCCACAGCAGGCCGACCTGATCCTCGGTGAGCGCGGTGCCGAGCCCAGCCACCGTCTCGGGAAAGCCGGCGGCGTGCATGGCGACGACGTCGATGTAGCCCTCGACGGCGATCACCCGGCCGGCATCGTGCGCCGCCTTGCGGGCGCGGTGATGGTTGAACAGCACGCCGCCCTTGTGAAAGAGCGGCGTCTCCGGCGAGTTCAGGTATTTGGCCTGGACGTCCTTTTCCAGCGCGCGGCCGCCGAAGGCGATGACGCGGCCGCTCCGGTCGGCGATCGGGAACATCACGCGGTCGCGGAATCGGTCGTAGGGGACAGGGATGTCCTCGCCGTGGATCAGAAGGCCGGTCTCGCACATCGCCTCGACGCTGGCGCCCTTCGCGGCGAGCGCGTCGCGCAGCGCGTGCCGCTCGGCCGGCGCGTAGCCGATGCGAAAATCGGCGCGGCTCTGTGCGCCGATGCCGCGTTCGTCGAGGTAGCCGCGCGCCTTCGCGCCGCGCGCGCCGCGCAGTTCGACCTCGAAGAAGGCGGCGGCCCATTCCACCACCTCGTGCAGGCCGGCGCGGCGCCGCTCCTGGCGATCGCTCTCCGGCGTACGGGCTGGCAATTGTAGGCCAGCGTCCTGCGCCAGGCGCTCGACCGTCTCGGGAAACGACAGCCCCTCCGTCTCCATCACGAAATCGAAGATGTTGCCGTTCTTTCCGGACGAGAAGTCAAACCAGGCCATCTTCTGGTCGTTGACGAAGAAGCTCGGCGTCTTCTCCGCGCCGAACGGCGACAGGCCGACGAACTCGCGGCCCGATTTCCTCAGCTTGACGCGCTGGCGCACGACTTCCGAAACAGGAAGCCTCGCCTTGATATCGTCGAGAAAGGATGGCGGGAAGCGCATTGAGCCCTCACCTATACCGCGCCGCACCTGTTTATCAGAGGATGGGTGAGTCGACTTGTCCCCTCAATCAACAGGTCCGACGCGACGAAAGATCACGCGAGGCGCCGAAGGTGCGAACTCCATGATTAGACCGGGTCCATGAGCAAAACGAATCGGTTCTTCGACATGAAGCGTCAGCGGGAGCCGATCGCGGTGCTCACCGCCTACGACGCGCCGACCGCGAAGGCGCAGGTGGCCGCCGGGGTCGACATGATCCTGGTCGGCGACAGCGTCGGCACGAACGTGCTCGGCCTCTCGAGCGAGCGGGAGGTCACGCTTGCCCACATCCTGCACCACCTCAGCGCGGTGCGGCGTGGCGCCCCCGAGGCCTTCATCCTTGCCGACTTGCCGTTCGCGACCTACGACACCGAGGCCGATGCGCTGGCGAACGCCAAGCGCCTGATCGAAGCCGGCGCCGACATGGTGAAATTCGAGGGCGCGCGTCCGTCTATCGTCGAGGCGCTTGTCGAAGCCGGCATCGCCGTCAGCGGACACCTGGGGCTTGAGCCGCAGCATCACGAGGAGAAGCGGCTGAAGGGCAAGACCGCCGAGGCGGCGTTGCGGCTCGAAGCCGACGCGCTGACGCTTGATCGCGCCGGCATAGCCCTGCTGATCCTCGAGATGATCCCGGAGGAGGTCGCAGGGCGGATCACCAAGGCGGTGGCGGCGCCGACGATTGGCATAGGCGCCGGCCGCGCAACCGACGGGCAGGTCCTCGTGATCACCGACGTGCTCGGCTACACCGATGCGAACTTCCGCCACAATCATCGCTTCGCCGAGATCGGCGCGACGGTTCGCGACGCCGCCTCCGCCTATGTCGCGGCGGTGCGCGAGCGACGCTTTCCGGACAAGTCCAACACGTTCGCCATGCCAAAGGCCGAATTGGCGCTGATCGAGGACGACGGGTGAGGGCTCAAGCCGCCGTCTCAACGGTCCAAGTCGCCGATTGTACCAGCGGCGATGACTCCAGCGAGGCGACAACCGCGTCGAGCGTTTCGGCTTCGGCGGTCGTCGGCAGCAACGTCGCGGCGAGTTCGACGATGTCCTCGTTATCGGAAAGTGTCTCTACCTCGCGAACTGGATAGCTGACTTTCTCGAGCGCCGCATCGATGAGGTCGCGTACGGCGGATACTGACTCGGGCTCGCAGATCGCGTGGACGCGATAGGACGCTTCAGTCACATCGGAGACGATCGGCCTCCGATCGATCCAGTTCACGATCGGCCGCAGCACCGTGTTGCCGGCGAGCACGAAAAGGGTCAAGGCCGTCGCCTCGCCATAGAGTGCGCTGCCGACGAATGTGCCGACGGCCGCCGAGCACCAAAGTGTTGCCGCCGTGTTGAGGCCGCGGATGTTGGTGCCGTCCTTGAGGATCACGCCGGCGCCGAGAAAGCCGATGCCCGATACGACATAGGCGATGATGCGGGTAGCGCCGTCGGCGCCGAGCAGGCGAAAACCAAGGTCGGAGAAGGCCGCCGCGCCCAGCGCCACAAGGACGTTGGTACGCAAGCCGGCCGTCCGCTGTCGCCACTGTCGCTCGAAACCGATCGCGGTGCCCAGAACGAATGCCAGGGCGAAGATGCTGAACGTGTGTGCGAAAGGCGAGACGATGAACGCCGCGAGAGGAGCGCGCAGGTCCATTAAGATGCTCGAGCGAAGAAGGAGAGCATGCGATGTTCCAATTGGATCGCTGGTAAAGGGCGCGTTAAGGCGCAGCCCCAATCCAATGAGGCGTTAGCGCGATGAAGCGGATCGAGGAAAGGTCCGCGGACTATGCCGAGCAAAACTCTTGCGGCCTCGAAAAAATATTAGGGCCTGAAGCTGGTCCTTAATTCCGCTCGACCGCGTTCGTGCTCTGACAGGTGAAGGAAATCAAGCGTATGAGTACTCGTCGATCCGCTTTCGCTGTTCCCTCTGGCTTCTGCGTGAGCCGACCGAAAACCCGCGTCGCAGGCGAGGTTTCGGCCCAAGTGCAAACGGAAGCAAAAGTGAAGGCTGGCGCGCCGCGGCCGCTTGCCAACGCGGCCTGATGGATCATTCACATGCCGTACAGGCGCCCGGCCGCAAAAACAGCCGGGCGTTTTGGTGTCGTGACGAGGCTGTCGCGCTGCGCTGAACAGTCGTCGACAAGGAGATTTACGATGAATCCGATCCGAGGCCTTTCGCTCGTCGCCTGTTTGGCCGCTCCGCTCGCGATGGCTACAATCGCGTCCGCCGAGGACATCAAGCCCGCGGCGACGGACGCGACCAAGAGCAAGCCTACGAAGGCGCAGATCGAGGCGATGCTGACCAAATGTTCCGACGAGGCCGATGCCAAGGGGCTTTTTGTAAAATCCGGCAAGGGCGCGGAGCGCAAGGCCTATCGTCGCGAGTGCATGACGAAGCTTGGCGTTCAGCCAAAGTAGGGGCTCGTTATCGTCTGATCGGCCGGGACGATTGGGGAACCGCGCCGGCTCTTGCGATCTTTAAGAGGCGTCGCCAAGCGATGTTAAAGAGGCGTCGCCGAGCGACTGCTGGCGCCATTTGGCGCAATGGTACGTTCTTCCCATTTTTCCGGATTACATGCCAGATCCCGTTATAACCCCAGAACCCGAGCGTCAGCCGCCGCCCGATCCTACGCCGCGCGAGCGCCCCGGCGCGCCGCCGCTTAGCGTCCCGGTTCCGTCCGCGCCTTCTCAGCCGGGGCGACCCGAAGAGGCTCCCGCGTCGCCGCCGCTGTCGATTCCCGTGCCGCCCCAGGCGCCGCATCAGCCCGGGGAGCCCGAGCCGGGCGAGCCGCCGCTAAGCATTCCCGTGCCGGCCGAACCAGGGCCGGGCGCGCCCGGACCTGGAACGCCCAATCCTGAGCCCGTGCGCGAACCGGCGCCATCCGAGACGCCGCAGCCTGAGCCCGTAAACGTCCCGTCGCCAAGCCCCGACGAGATCCAGAACCCCGGCATTGAGGCGCCGGCCGGTATACCGCCGTCCGGTCCAGAGGAGATGCCCTATCAGCCGCCGTCGTCATCCCCGGGCACGACGATGCTACGCAAGCCTCTACAGTAGAGGTTGTAGGCCTGCCGTCGGCGTGTCGGGACGAGGCCCCAGCTTCGCTTCACGCCCCGTAGTAGGTCTGTTACGCCACGCGTTGCTGTGGGGCGCGCGACAGGTCTGCCGCCCAGAAGCGCGTACCGACGTGCTCGACGATGTGCTCGGCGTCCCGCGAAATGCCGGAGAAACGGCCGGAGCCCCACGTCCATAACCAGCCAAGACCGATGAAGTAGAGACCTGGCACGGTCGTAACGCCGCGATGATGACCGGGATAGCCGGAACCGTTGAAGACGGGAATATCGACCATCGAGAAGTCGGCGCGAAAGCCGGTCGACCATATCACCGCGCCGAGGTTCGATTTCGTGATGCTGAGCGACTTCGGTTCTTCCGTCACCGTCCACGGCGGCGTGTAGGGTGTCGCGTCAGGCGCGTTGATGCCGTTCTTTACAATGTAGTCGTCGATCATCTTGCGAATGCGAAGATAGACTTTGTCGGCCTTGTCGAGGTTCTCCGCCAGATCAGGGCGGAAGCTAATGGTGTCGCCGTCGACCTTATCGAGCAGGCCATAGAGCCGCATCCCCTCGGCGGCGAATTGACGGAGATCGATCTCGTGGCCGCCATCGCGGCCGGTGAAATAATGATTAGCCTTCTTGCGAACTTCCACGCCGAGCGGATGCGTGTCTGTTGTTGTTTCATAATAGCCCATCTCGTCGAGCCATCTGATCGTGTCCTTGCCGCGGTACATGCGCGGCGAACGGGGCGCATCGCCAACCGCGACGTGCACCTTGCGCCCGACGAGATGCAGGTCCTCGGCGATCTGGCACCCGGACTGGCCAGTGCCGACGATCAGGACCTCGCCTTCGGGGATCTGCTGCGGGTTTTTGTACTCGATTGAATGCATCTGGAAGAGCTCGAGCGGGAGCCGCTCGCCGACACGCGGGATCGCCGGTGTATGATAGCCCGAAATCGCCATGACCACGTTGTCCGCGGTCCAATCGCCCATCGTGCTGCGAACGTGGAACAGGCCTTCCGCATCGCGCGTGATCTTGGTGACGGTGGCGCCCTCGTGGATTGGCGGGTCCACCATTCTCGCAAATCCCTCCAGGTAGGCGACGATCTCGTCTTTCACCATGAAGCCGTCAGGATCGTTTCCGGTGTAAGGGAAATCTGGCAGCGTGCACTGCCAATTCGGCGTCACTAGGCAGAAGGAGTCCCAACGATCGGCGCGCCAAGCGTGACCGATACGGTTCTTTTCCAGCACAACGTGGCCGATGCCCTTCTTCTTTAGAAGATGACTGACCGACAGGCCGGCCTGACCGCCACCGACCACCATGACGGGCACGTGGCCCATGGCCGGCAGGCCACTTTTCTTGTCGGCCATGCCGTCGACGTTGACGTCCGTAATCTCGTCCATGTCTTGAAATCCTTTCTCGCTTAACGGGTCTCGAAGGCCTCGACGCGTACCGCCGGGTCTCCGCTCGCATGACGTTTTGCGGTCATCTCGATCGCGGCGAGTTGCGCCATTGCACGGGAACAACCGCCGCCGCCGTATTGCTGCCCGACCCGATCGCTCGCCGCACGCAGGCCAGCCCGGCACAGCTCCAAGAACTCACTCAGCGTGTAGTCGCGCCCGATCGTGAAGTAGTCGGTGATAATGGTCGAGGGCGAATAGCACGCCTCAATCCCGCCATCTGGCCAGCGAACCGTGAAGAGCGTCACTGGCATTTGGCGGATCTCGCTGTTGGCTGCGCGGCACAGCCGATGAACGGGCGATCGAAATCCCAGACCTCGATCTCATCTTCGTCCCGCCATAGACGAACCTTGCGCGAGGAATCGACCCTGCCGATTGCCGCGCAGGCGATCGAGCGCGCGCTGAAATAACCGAGGACAGTGCCGACATCATCGTGGTTGGCGGAGAGGACGAATCCGAAGCTTGGGAACGCGAGCAGGAAGCGCTCGATCGCTATACCGGGTGGACAGGGCACGGCATCGACCTCGATTCGCCCGCCGCGTCCCGAGGATTCGAGCAGCATCATCGCGGTGCCGATCAGGCCGGCCATGCTGATGTCCTTTCCGGCGGTGACGAGCCCAGCCTCGGCGATCGCGGGGAGCACGTCCAGGTCGCCTCGAAGGCGCGAGGGCGGTGCGCCTGTCGCGGCATCCCAGTAGAGATGCGGCTCTCGAAACGCGCCGCGCAAGTCGATGGCCGCGATGAGTGCGTCACCGTCCTGCGCGTCGAAGCTGGTAATGAGGCGTTTGGCGCGACCGAGGATCGCAACAGCGAGTTGCCCGTGCTCCGTCCTGTTATTGGTGTGACCACCGACGATCGGCACGCCATAGATGGCCGAGGCCTCGCGCAGGCCGGCGAGGACCGGGTCGGCATCGGCACCGCTCCTTGCCCAAATAGCGTCAACGACGGCGAGAGGACGGCCGCCCATCGCGGCAATGTCGGAGAGGTTGACCATGATGCCGCAATAGCCGGCAAAGCGCGGATCAGCCTCGACGAAATCGTTGACGAAGCCTTCGATGGCGAACAGCAGCCAGCCGTCTCCATCAGGGATCGCGGCACAATCATCGCCGACGCGTATCGCGTCGCCACCGAGCCCCAGCGCCTCGACCACGCCCGCGATATCGGTCTTGTGCGCCATTCCACGCCCTGCCGTCACCGCGGCCGCGATCTCCCGGAGCGAGCCGCTCATCACGCCGCCTTCTTGGCGAGCGCGTGAAAGCCCTCTGGGGCGTTCGCGAGCGGCGGATAAGCGGCAAGATCGGCCTGCATGAACACGTGCGGCGCGCCATGGAGCTCGACGTCAGAGATTCGATGCCAGGCGAGACGCCT
This sequence comes from Beijerinckiaceae bacterium, assembly GCA_965198495.1. Taxonomy (GTDB): domain Bacteria; phylum Pseudomonadota; class Alphaproteobacteria; order Rhizobiales; family Beijerinckiaceae; genus RH-AL1. The sequence goes on from CBDAPL010000001.1 coordinate 897,178, forward strand.
GAACATCAGCTCGTTGGGTGCTTGCACATGCGCGTAGAAGCGCACGCAGCCAAGCGAGCTCGCGCTGGACACCGCAAGCTTGATGAGCGCGGCGCCGAGCGCGCCTACGCGTCGGTAACGGCGATCGACCGCCAGACGCGAGCCATACCAGATGCCGGGTTCCTTTTGATGAATGCGGACGGTTCCGACCACCTCGTCGGTCATCACCGCCATCGTCGATAGAGCCACAAGGTGGATCGCACTTTGATCGATCGCGTCTCTGTCCGTATCGGCAAAGATGCCCTGCTCACCGCAAAAGACGCTGCGCCGCAATGAACACGCGCCTTGCTGCTCCCAGCGCTCGGTCGCGTACTTCAGGCGAAAATGGCACGCCGCGAATGGACCGAACGAGTCCGCGATCATGCACGCACGCCTTCGAGCACGAGATCGACGACTGGGACTTTGAAAGCGCTCGTCCCCGGCTCGACAGAAGCGGCCGGCTTGTCACCGCCGACGGCTTCGTAAGTCGAGAGCGCGGAGCAGGCGCCGCACTTCCCACAGCCGGCCTTGATCGCGTCGCCGCGCATATCCGCCGCCTTCAGCATGCGGGCGAGCGGCGACAGTATCTCGTGCATGAACATCGGCGATGGGGTCGCGTGATCCTCAAGCGGCGTCCCGGAGATCGGCACGAAAGGCACAACGAAGGGATAGACGCCGCGCGCGATCAACTGCGCGCACATATCGAGAATGGCCTCTTTCGTATCGCCCAGCCCGGCCAGGATGTAGGTCGAGACTTGGCCTCGGCCGAAGATAGGCACAGCCGCCTCGAATGCCGCCATGTAGCGCTCCAAAGGCACGCTCGCCTTGCCGGGCATGATGCGCTCGCGAATGGCCGGCGTTACCGCCTCGATATGCATGCCGAGCGTGTCGATACCCGAAGCCCGCATGCGCTCGAACCAGCGATCGCTGTCCGGCGGTTCGCATTGCGCCTGGATCGGCAGGTCGATGGATGCTTTGATGGCGAAGGCGCTTTCGCACAGCACGGCCGCGCCGCGATCGGTCGCGTTCGGCGTTCCCGTCGTCATCACCATGTGTTTGACGCCGTCGAGCAACACGGCCGCGCGGGCAACCTCGGCGAGCTGTTCCGGTGTCTTGTGGGCGATCGTTCGGCCGGCGGCAAGTGACTGCCCGATCGCGCAGAACTGACAGGTCTTCGTCCGGCTTTGGTAGCGAATGCACGTCTGCAAGACGGTGGTCGCCAGCACGTCCTTGGAATGCAGCGCCGCTATCTTCGGGTAAGGAACGCCGTCGAAGGTTTGCAGCGCGTAGAAACGAGGCTGGCCCGGGAACGACATACGTCCGACCACCACGCCATCGCGCTCAATGACACTGACGCCGTGAACGTCGGCGCGGCGCGAGAAGTAAGGGGAATCAAGGGAGGCCGCCGTATGGATCGGGACCATAACGGTACGGCCGTTGACCGTTACCGCCTTGTGGTCGGACGGCCCAGCGCCACCGCGCCGACTTGGCGCACCGAGCTTGGCGTCAGCCAGCCGCACTCCGAACGATTGCAACTCGTTGATCAGGCGTTCCGTCGCGAGTTCTGTCATGATCATCTTGCCGGGGGGTTGCCGAGGCGGTGAAAACCGCTGGAAGGTGCTGCGGGCTGGACTGTGGAAGCGAAGCACTCGCCCGCGCCGGCGTGCCCGCATGCTGGACGAGGGTTGTCGCCGGCCTGATATCGTGATGCAGTTGCAACAACTCGGGCCGCGAATAATGGCCGATCGAATCCATCATCCGTTTGCGCTTCGTGATGATTGCCATGTCGCAGTCGCCGATCAGAAGCCCTTCACCATGAGTCATCGGCGAAACAAGATGCCGACCCTCCGGTGTGACGATCGCGGTACAATTCCCGCCGCGCAGACCCTTCTGCATCTTCTCGTCCGACGATAAAGAGGTGATCTGCTCGTCACTCAGCCATCCGGTCGCGTTAACGACGAAGCAGCCGGATTCGAGGGCATGGTGGCGAATGGTGACTTCCATCTGGTCGCCGAAGATCTGACCGACCAGCGACCCGGGGAACTGCGAAGCGTGGATCTCCTCGCCTTGAGCCATCAGCGTGTAGCGCGCCAGGGGATTATAATGCTCCCAGCAGGCCAACGCGCCGACGCGCCCAACGGCGGTGTCGACGACCTTGAGACCGGCACCGTCGCCTTGGCCCCAGATCATCCGCTCATGATAGGTCGGCGTGATCTTTCGCCGCTTCAGTACGATCGAGCCGTCAGCGTCGAACACGACCTGCGCGTTGTAGAGCGTGCCTCCGTCGCGTTCGTTGACGCCGACGACGAGGACCATGGCATAACGCTTCGCGGCAGCCCCGAGCGCCTGTGTCACCGGTCCCGGCACGACGATCGCCTCGTCGTACAACTTCAAATGCGCCGTGCCTTGCGAAACAGGCGGCTCGATGTACGAGAAATAGGGATAGTACGGGAGGAGCGTCTCAGGGAAAACAATGAAGTGCACGCCGCGAGACGCGGCTTCCGCTACCGCCTGCAATACCTTCTCTAACGTCCCACCGGGCCTGTCGAGAACAGGAGCGATTTGCGCTGCGGCCACGCGAACGATCCGCTTTTCCATGAGTCCAACTCCTCGGCGGAGCGGCCCGGTGCGGGCTCAAACCGCCCGCCCGAGCCGCGTCAGCAGATCAGGCTACTTACATCGTCCAGGTGTTGATCATGAACGAGTTTGAACGGCGATGCAGCAGGATAAGGTCGAGCACGTCCAGCGGGCTGATCGGAGTGATGCCGGGGATCAGCGAGCCCTCACCGTGGCCGTACAAAGCCTGAAGAGCGAAACGACACGCGTAAACCTTTCCGCCTTCCGACATGAACTTCTCGACTTGCTTGTTCATCGCCATATGGCCGGGAAACGCTTCGTCGCCTAAGGTCGGGAAACCGCGCTGCACGCCGAGGGTTACGCCCGGCCCGTAAAGCAGAACATCGGTTTCAAAGCCCTTACGCAGGATCCGAGTGGCCTGGAGCAGGTTGACAAGACCGATCGAGCCTTCGAACGCGACAGTGTGGAACGTAATAAGCGCCTTTTCGCCCGGGAGGGCCTTTACGTCCTCGAATTTCTTGTCCTCGTAGTCGACAAGAAAATCACCTTTTTTATGGGCTGGCATTGTTACGGCGGGCATTGTTCACTCCTCGTGGCAATCGCCCCAGCGGCGCGCGGGGATGACGCCCATTTCGCAATGCATGTGCCAAAAGGCCCGTCAATTGATATTCCTCAGCAAATCATTGGTTTGCAGTCACCGGTGCAGTCAATCGTTCATGGGTGCGATACGATCATACTGCTTCTTGAACGGGCACTTCGCCTCGAAAATGCATCTTCGTTCGTTCCAGACGATGTAGTTCAACGAGGCCCTTCGTTTGCAAGAAGATTGATGGATACAACTCCGGTCAATCAATGGAGTGAGTCTTGCTAGCGTGCTTGGAAACAGGCGCGCAAAAACATGACAACTTGGGTTCCGGATCTCTCGCGCAGTGACAAGCCGCGCTACGTCGCGATCGCCGATGTCATCGCCGCCGACGTCAAATCCGGTCGCTTGAAAAGCGGTGATCGTCTCCCGCCGCAGCGAAAGCTCGCCATTCGCCTTTCGATCGATTTCACCACCGTTGCGCGCGGCTATGTCGAGGCGCAGCGGCGCGGCCTTATCGAGTCGCGCGTCGGACAGGGCACCTTCGTTCGCGGCGAGCGCCGGAGTCCGCGTGTCGATACGAGTGCGCGTCCCGAGATCGTCGATCTCTCGATGAATTTGCCGCCCGAGCCCAACGAGCCCGATCTTCTCGAACGCATGCGTGAAGGTTGCGCCTTCGTTGCCCGCGATCTTGTTTCCTTGCTTCGTTATCAGGGCTTCGGCGGAAGCTCCGCCGACAAGGATGCCGCATCAGCGTGGCTCGGACGACGCGCGCTCGTGCCCAAGCAGGAACGGGTGTTCGTCGTGCCCGGCGCCCACCCGGCGATTACCGGCATTCTGTCGTTGCTGGCGAAACCCGGCGACACAGTCCTGTGCGAGGCGATCACCTATCCCGGCGTGCGCTCGATTGCGGCCCAGCTCGGCCTGACCTTGGTAGGACTACCGATAGACGCGCATGGCATCGATCCCGACGCGCTCGCGCACGCGTGCGAGCGATTGGCACCCAAGGCGCTCTACCTTAACCCAACGCTGCAAAACCCCACGACCATCACCATTCCGGAAGCGCGACGGGAGGCGATCGTCACGGTGGCGCGACGCTATCGCCTGCCGATCGTCGAGGACGACGCTTACGGGTTTATCCCGACTCACGGCGTGCATCCCCTCGCGGCGATCGGCCCGGATATAACCTGGCACATCGCCGGGCTGGCCAAGTGCATCGGGGCCGGCCTACGCGCGGCCTACGTCGTCGTTCCGGATGCCAAATCGGGATGGCCTTTCGCGGCCGCGTTACGTGCCGCGACCGTTATGGCCTCGCCCTTCACGGTGGCGCTTGCGACGCGTTGGATCGAGGACGGGACGGCCGACATGATCCTGCGCTTTATCCGCGCCGAAACCTTGGCGCGACAGCAGCTCGTCGCGCGTATCCTGCGCCCCGGCAGCTACAGCGCCGATCCGCTGAGCTTCAATCTATGGGTGGCGCTGCCGAGACCATGGACGCGCTCCGCCTTCATAGGCCACATGCGCTCGACCGGCATCGGCATTGTGCCGAGCGACGCGTTCGTCGTGGCGGGCGAACCGACGGAGGCGGTCCGCGTCTGTATCGGTGGCCCGGCCAGCCGCGAAAAAATTCGCGGCGCCATGGAGTTCATGGCGCACGCCCTGAGCGAGGAGCCCGTTTTCGCCTCGAGCTACCTCTAGCTTGAGGTGTTTCAGCTGGCGAGCTTGGCTTTGACGCTCGCGCTCGCGCTCGCGAAGTCCATTCGTCCTGGATACTTGTTTTTGAGGACGCCGACGACCTTTCCCATGTCCTTTATGGACGTGGCGCCAGTCTCGGCAATGGCGCTATCGACGGCATCCACGATCTCTTCTTGGCCCATTTGCTTTGGTAGATAATCCTGGATAATCGAGATCTCTTCGCTTTCGACCCGCGCAAGATCGGCGCGGCCCGCCTTGGTGAATATCTCGAGGGACTCCTGCCGGCTCTTGACCATTTTTTGCAGCAAAGCCAGAACGTCCTGCTCCGAAAGCGTCTTCCCTTGACCGCGCGCCTCGATGTCGCGATCCTTGAGAGCGGCGTTGATCAGTCGGATGGTATCGACATGGCGCCTGTTACCGCTTTTCATCGCTGTCTTGAGATCATTGTTGAGCGCTTCGCGCATTGATAGTTGGTCCTTGTTTAACAGTTGCGGCGTCAAGCGGTCGGAGTTAAGCTTTTGCACAGCAAAGCTTGTCGTTTATCAAGCTTAGCTATCAAGCAGCTGGTCTTCCGCCACGTGGCGGCTTACCGACCGGTTCCAAGCGCACTATCATAGGCCGCTTCATAACTTATGTCCGTATATTGGTGAGATTAGAATGCGACGTCCGGTCAAGCCGTTCGTAACCGAGTACAAGGGCAACGCCAGGCGCCAGGCGCCGACAACCGGACCGTCCTTGAAGTCAGGGGATGACGCGCCAGCAGCATCAGCGCAGCGAAAGGCATCTAGACTGGAGCGTGCGCGGGTCGCGGAAAACCGCTCGGGAGTGTCGTTGCTACCTTCTGGAGATTTCTATGAGGCGGCGCTGCGGGCCGCCGACGCCCTCTTCTCAGGGGGGAGCGCGGGCAACCAAGCTCCGCCTGCTGGAGACCAAGCTCCGCCTGTTCTCGGGAACAATGTCGGCGACGAGACGGCGTCTTCTCGCGCTCCTCATGCGCGTGAAGCAGCCGCGGCGAACCTCGGTGGCGGCCGTATTCTGCGTGTGATCGACGAGGCGCTTCCTTGGGGATCTTCGAATACTGAGGCCGAGACGCCGAAACGCCGCGGCCGAAAGCCCGGATCCAAGAACAAGCCCAAGGTCGTGTCGATCGGGATTGGAGCGCTTCCTGTAACCCGCGCGCCGCCCGAACGATCGGCGCGCAGGGCTACATCGGCGTCGGCAAAGAACCGAACGCCATCCGAACCCGCCATTGCGGCCGTTCAGGGGGCATCTTTGCGAGCCCCGATGCCGGTCACGAGACCCATTGCCGTCCAGCGCCCGCGTGTCGAGCCCTACGCCTGGATCCGCAAAACATTGAAGCCGGGCGAGCGGTGGAAGCGCCGGCTGCCGAAGGTCGTGTGGTAGGCCGCCGCCGTCTCGTTGCTGCTGGCTTGAATACGACATGGCTTGAATACGACATGGCTTGCGTACTCTTGAGGCTCTTTTCACCTTTGCGAAATACGGCGGCAGTCCACATATATCGCGCGTGGCAAGTGCGCCTCGCATATGGCAGGTTAACCATGTCTTCCGCTCATCGCGTACCCTTTGTCGGCACATCTTCCAGCGAGTCTTCTGTCAGCGAACATTCTGTCAGACCATCTCTTCGAAACTCGACGAGGCCCGTCGCGGCGGTGCTCATGATCGCGCTCGCGGGGGCGATGATCGTGGCCGCGCCCGGTTCCGCAGATGCGCGGCTAGGCGGTGGCGGATCATTCGGAAGCCGCGGCTCCCGAACGTTCAGCATGCCGTCGGCCACGCCGACGGCGCCGCGCGTCTCGCCGTTTAGCAACTCGGGGACGTCGCGGCCTGGATTGGGCACGTCCGGTTTTTCGCGCCCGGGTTTCTTCGGTGGCGGCTTCGGTCGTGGCCTGCTCGGCGGATTTTTAGGCGCTGGGCTGTTCGGCATGCTGTTTGGGGGCGGCTTTGGCGGCGGTCTCGGCGGTGGCATGTCGATCATCGGCTTGTTGCTGCAGTTGGGACTGCTCTACCTCGGCTTCCGTTTGATCATGGGTTTCTTTCGCAATCGACAGTCCGCATTGGGTGGGGCTAGCTATGGGGCCGCACGGTCAACCGTGTCTGGTGGCGCGCCATTTGGTGCTTCGAGCGGCTCCGCCCGTCCGCAGGGTACGCCGATTTCGATCGGGCCGGATGACTATCAGGCGTTCGAGCGGCGGCTGATCGAGAGCCAAGCGGCCTACAGCAGCGGCGACGTCGCCGCTTTGCGGCGCGTTGCGACACCTGAGATGGCTGGTACTTTCGAGCAGGAACTCTCTGGCAACGCTCGCCAGGGCGTCGTGAACAAGCTCTCCGATGTCCGCCTGTTGAACGGCGATCTCTCTGAGGCTTGGCGCGAAGGCGGCGACGAGTATGCGACCGTGGCGATGAAGTTTTCGCTGATCGACGCCACCGTGGAAGAGCGTACGGGACGCGTTGTTGCAGGTGATCTTAACACGCCGCAGGCTGTCACGGAGGTTTGGACGTTTGCGCGTCGCGCTGGCACCGGTCCGGTAGGCTGGACGCTTTCGGCCATACAGCAGGCCTGAACCGGTATCCCGGAGGTGAACGACGGGCGCGATAGCGTCTTACCGAACGAGAGCGATAAATGTCGATCGCCTATTGGTGCGTACTTGCCGCGGCGGTCCTACCGTACCTGACGGTTGGCCTCGCCAAGCTTGGCGGCACCTACGATAACGCGAATCCACGCAAGCCAAATCTCTACAGCGGCATCGCGTCACGCGCGCATAGTGCGCACGAAAACGGTTTAGAAGTTTTTCCGCTTTTTGCTATCGCGGTGCTGGTGGCAAGCGAGGCGTCCAGCAAAGTCGCCGTTCCTTTGCTCGATGTATTGGCGCTGACCTGGGTCGCGTCGCGTGTTGTCTACGTCGGTGTGTACCTCGCCGGTCTTCCCCACCTGCGGAGCATTGTCTGGATCATGGGCTGGTCCATCGCTATCGCGATTTTCACCATGCCGGTGTGGCACACGTGACGAAGCTTGGAGTTGAGTGGTATTCGAACGAACTAGCTGATGAGCCTCCTGAAGGGTTGGCGCTTGGACGACAGGACGCAAGAGCCGCCCCCGCTTGGTCGCGATCCGCCTATGGGCACGACAGCTGACTCGGCTGTCCCGCATCAGCCCGCCGCCCTGCAAACATTGCGGCAGGCGATGCGCCGAGCCCGCTCCGACGATGCGGAACGCACCGGCATCATAGCCGACCTTCGGGCTGCTCGCGTGGGGCGCCTCGAGCTATTGAAAGAGGCGCTGCAGCCGCTCGTCGCACAGATCCCGCCTGATGCCGACATGTTCGAGCTGGCCTTAATGCCGGGCGCGAACCCGCGGCTTTTCATTGACATGATAGGCTTCGTCGAAATGGGACGCGACGCCAGGCTTTATCGTCTCGTCCAGGATACGAGACATGGACGCACGACGCTTGCCGAGAGCCCAGCCATCGACATAATGGTCGACGCTGTCACGGAGTATGTTGCGAGGCGCCTCCTCGAACGCGACAAGGCCCTCGCCGCCGATGCTCCGATGACGCCCTGGGAGGCAAAAACCGTCGCTTCAGGCTCAGGTGATCGAGGCAAGGTGGGTAATTCCGTCCCTTTGAGGGAGAGGCGCCGCTTCGGCGCAATCGTTGTCGCTACCTTCGCTTTCCTGATCGACTTACTCGGCTCCATCGCCTTCTTCACGCTTCTCGCGGCGCTGGGATGGGTCTTCTGGAACCGCCTGCGAGGTCAGGTTGGCTGAGCTTTGGATTCTCGGCTAATGAGGCCGAGCGGTGCGCTCGGTCGTTCCTGCGCAAGGCGAGGCACGTCATGAAAGCTGCATTGGTTTGACAGGGGTGCGAACCCGCATGCTGGTGCGCGTCGTCGATGCCGCAGAGGCCTCGCGGGCCGCCACCGCCGGCGTAGACGCGATCGAGATGGTCGTCGATGAACCTCTGGATCTCTCGGCATTGCGCGCAGTGCGCCTTGCTTTCCAAGGGACATTACGTCTGCGTCTTTCAGACTCGAATGTGTCGCCCGAGCTCGTTGCCGCCGCAAGCGATGCTGGAGCGAACGAAGTCGTGTTCCCGCTGAATGAAGCGGCGCCAGCTTTGCGCGCCACCCAAGCGAACCTTACGATCATAGGCATTATCAAGGGCCCGAACTTACTCGACGAAGTACGGCGGGTTCGCGACCAAATCGGCGCCGTCATGCTCGAACCGGTCGCCGGCCGGCTTATCGACCACGTGGGGATCGCGCAGCTTGATGCGTTGGCGGTCGCATGCCGGGCGACCGGCTTGCCTTTCGGACTGTCCGGTGGACTGGAGGCCCCTGACGTGGCACGGCTGCTTCTCTTGAAGCCCGACGTTCTCGGCTTCGACGTGGCCGTTCGCCTGGAACATCGCGCCGAGCAGCCGCTCGACGTGAGCGCCCTCGCCGCCATACGCGCCTTGATCCCTCGCGAAGGCGATACGACCGTTGCGGCGCAAGGGCCAGACAACGGCGGCGTAGATTGTGTTTTCGTACGCGACTTCGCCGTCTCGATCTCCATCGGCGCCTATCGCGCGGAACAGAATACGCGCCAGAAAGTCCGTTTCAGCGTCGAAGCGGATGTGGTGCGCAAGGCCGTGCCGCCGCGCGATATGCGCGATATTTTTTCTTACGACGTGATCATCGAGACGATCAGGGTCCTTTCGCAGCGGCCGCACGTGACCTTCGTTGAGACCCTGGCCGAGGAAGTCGCGGCTGCGCTCCTGACCCACGCCGATCTCCTCGCTGTCAAGGTGAAGGTGGAAAAGCTTGACGTCGTCGAGGGAACCGTCGGCATCGAGATCGTGCGCCGCCGGCCGCCGTCGCGCGTGTCGTGACGTGACACCAGCGGCCAAGGCAAAATGCGACGCGTTCTTCGCCGGGCTCGGCGACGCGCCGGCCCTGATGGGAATCGTCAACGTGACGCCGGACTCATTCTCGGATGGAGGCCGTTTCGTCGTACCTACGGCGGCGATCGCTGAGGCCCACCGCCACGTCGCCGGAGGCGCCGCGATCATCGACGTCGGGGCCGAGTCGACACGCCCGGGCGCCAAGACGGTCACTGCCGGTGAGGAGAAAGCGCGACTTGCCCCCGTCCTGGCGGCGTTGATCGATGCCGTGGATGTCGCCGTATCGATCGACACGACGAAGGCTTCCATCGCCGCTCAGGCGCTTGAGGCCGGCGCGGCGATCGTTAACGATCAATGGGGTCTGCAGGGGGATTCCGCGATGGCTAGCGTCGTCGCCAACGCTGGAGCCGGTCTCGTCATCATGCACAATCGCCTGCGTGGCGACGAGGACGACATTGTTGATGCCCTGTGCGAGTTTTTCGACCGATCGCTCGCCATCGCGGCGCGAGTTGGCATCGCGCGCGACAGGATCATTCTCGATCCAGGGATCGGCTTCGGCAAGTCAAAGGCGCAAAACCTGCGCGCGCTCGGCGCCGGCGTCGCGGCGCTAAGCGCGACCTTTGGTCTGCCTATCCTGGTCGGCGTTTCTCGCAAATCGCTGTTTGCGGGCCTGATCGGCAAAAGCGCCGTGGAGGATCGGCTTGTGGGGACGCTCGCCGCCAACACCGCCGCCCTCGCGCACGGCGCGCGCATCTTTCGAGTGCACGATTGCGCGGATCACCGTGACGCGTTCGCCGTCCATCAGGCTATCGCGCGTGCCTGATGGCTGGACGGAGGTCGCCTTCGGGCTCGGCGGCAACCTGGGCAACGCGCCGGCGATGTTAGTCGCGGCTATCGCGACCCTCATTTCACGCGGGCATGTGCGCATCGAGCGGACCTCCTCGATCTATCGAACGCCGCCCTGGGGTCCGGTGGCGCAGCCAGATTTCGCCAATGCCTGCGCGGTAGGCGCGACCGATCTGCCGCCGCGCGCCCTCCTCGCCGAGATAAAGATGGTTGAATCATTGCTTGGCCGTGTTCCCGGGGAGCGCTGGGGTCCGCGCGCGATCGATATCGATATCCTTTTCTATGCGGGGACGGCGGTGGTAATGCCCGATCTCGTCATACCGCACTTGAGCCTCTTCGAGCGCGCCTTCGTCCTCGTGCCGTTGGCGGAGATCGCGCCCGACCTCGTGATCGGCAAGCGCCGAGTTGCCGATGCGGCCGCTTCAATCGATGCGACTGGCGTCGCGAAATGGGTCTCGGCCTGAGACACGGAGCGGCCAAGGCATCTCATTTGCAACGGAGGCGTGCTCCCGTGCGTTCGATGCGAGGTCGGGGGAACAAGCGCCCGGTATCGATTCAACCTCATGTTCCGCAGAAGGGAGCACCCATGCCGTCCAAGCTCGACCAACTGAAGACAATGACGACCGTCGTCTCGGATTCCGGCGATTTCAACAATCTCAGCGCGTTCGGCGTCACCGACTCGACGACTAACCCGTCTCTCATCCTCAAGGCCGCCAATCTCGGCTCCTACGATCAGATGATCGAGGAGGCTATCGTCTGGGGCCGCTCGCGTAATGCCGTGACAAGTGAGATTTGCGACCGCGTCGCCGTCAATTTCGGCGCTGAACTGACAAAGGTTGTTCCCGGCCGGGTCTCAACGGAAGTCGACGCGGATCTCTCCTTCGATACCGATGGGACCGTTGCCAAGGCGCGCTCGATTATCGAGGACTACGCCTCGCGCGGCATCGACAAGAGCCGCATCCTCATCAAGGTGGCCTCGACGTGGGAGGGCATCCAGGCCGTCAAGATCCTTCAAGCCGAGGGGATCGACTGCAACATGACGCTGATCTTCTCGCTGTGTCAGGCAATCGCCGCCGCGGATGCCGGTGCCTTCCTCATTTCGCCTTTCGTCGGCCGCATCATGGATTGGTACAAGGCGAAAGAAGGCAAGACCTTTACGCCCGAGACCGATCCGGGCGTGATCTCGGTCAAGCAGATCTATGCGTATTTCAAGGCCTATGGCATCAAGACCGACGTCATGGGCGCGTCGTTCCGCAATTTGGGTGAGATCGAGGCATTGGCTGGTTGCGACCGGCTCACGATCGCCCCCGAACTGTTGAAGGAACTTGCCAACGACAGTGGCGACCTGCCACGGCGGCTCGATCCGCAGAAGGCTGCGTCGCAGGCGCCTGCCAAAATTGAGATGGACGAGAAAACCTTCCGTTTAATGCTCAACATGGATCCTATGGCGACCGAGAAGCTCGCGGACGGCATCAGGCTCTTCGCGAAAGACCTGATGACGTTGCGCGAACTTGTCTCGAACCGCGTTCGCAAGGCCGCCTAGCAGCCTCTCGATCGAGATCGTCTCAGTCTTCGAGCGTCACCAAGTCAACGAAGTTTCTACCTTCGATGGGGTCGCGCTCGAGATCGTGCGAACGCAGCTAAAGGGTGTTTTCGCCAAGGCCGAACGCGTCGGAGGTGGCGGTAGCGGCCGTTTGGTGCGTAATGGGAATGTGAGCGGCTATGAGCCGGCTTAGGCTTTTGGCATCCAGGTCTCCCCCGCCAAGTCCTTGCGGACAGCGTCGAGTTCCGTTGTGTAGCGCCGTAGGACATGCGCCTGCGTGAGTAATCCTATTACGCGCTGGCTCGTCATGTTCTCGACGACGGCCAGGGCCTCTGTCTCAGTCTGCTCGAAGATATCGGCCGCCTCGCGAATGTTGATGTCCGGCGTCAGCATGGTATTCGAGTGTTGCAGGAGACTGTTCAAAGCCTCCCTGCATTTCTCGTCGCCCGGCGAAATCATGTGTGCTTCGTTCAGCGCGATCATGCCCGCATAACGTCCGAACGGATCGGTCGCGATAACCCAATAGGCTGTGCCGGGAGGATAGTTCTGTAGAAAACTACCTATGGTCGAATCGGCGAAGGCTGTCTCGATATCGTGCAGCATCAGGCGGCGTACGGTCAGCGCGCGTATCCAGCCGACATCTTGAGCGCTGCGGATCGACTCGCCGCGCAAATGCAAGCGCCATGTCGCGAAGCTGTAGCCGAACGTTCGCCGCACGATCACGGACACGAGCGTCGTCACCGCGAGGATCAGAATCGATAACGGGAAGTCGCCTGTGGTCTCGAGTGCCAGGAAACTCATCGTCAGTGGGCCGCCGACGATCGTGACGGACATGCAGGCCATGCCGACGATCGCGCAGGTCGAGCCCTCCAGCGGCAGCCCGACAAGCGTGACGATGCCGCTGAAAAGTTTTCCGGTGAGGCCGCCGAGATAGAGCGAGGCGAAGAACAGGCCGCCGCGGTAACCGCTACCGATCGAAACAGCCGAGGCGAGCGACTTCAAGACGAGCGTGAGCGCCAGCATGCCGACAGCCGGCGGCGCCTCGTGCAACAGGACAGCCAGCGCACCGTGCCCCGATGAGAGCACATGCGGAGTCAGTAGCGCCATGGCACCAAGCCCAAGCCCGCCGACGGCCGGCTGCAGAAGGGCGGGCAGGCGGCTTTTCTTGAAAAGATCGTCGACCAGTGTAACGCCGCGCATAATCGCGATTCCGAGGCCGGCGCAGGCAAGCGCCAGGATCAGCAGCGCTGCCATGCTGCCGCCATCTAGCGTGAAATCCGAGCTGAGATGACCAATGAAGCTCTCGCCTGTGCCGAGCGCGCGCGCGACCAGCACGCCTGAGATGGACGCGGCGACCACCGGCGCGAGTCCGAACGGCGTGTAGGTGCCGATGATCAATTCGAAGGCGTAGAAGGCGCCCGTCAATGGGGCGCCGAAGGCCGCACCGATTGCCCCCGCAGCACCGGCCCCGACGAGCATGCGCATGTCGGACCGGCGCAGATTGAAGGCGCGACCGAGCCGCGAGGCAATACCGGAACCAAGCTGCGTGTAGCCTGCCTCGAGCCCGACCGAGGCGCCGAAGCCGTTCGAGCACAGCGTCTGCGCGCCGATGATCAGGCTGTCGACGCTGGACATGCGGCCGCCGTGCAGCGCATTGGCCTCGATCGGGTCGACCGGCCTGCGCCGCTGGATGCGCGGCACCAGGCGGCTTGCCGCACCGAGCAGAAGGCCGCCACCAGCAGGGACGAGCGCGAACCATGGATTGGTGAAATGATCGAGCGCGCTGAGCGAGGTGGATCCGCTGAGCTGGAAGAGCAGGCCATGCAGGACAGCGGCCGAACGCGAGAGAGCGACAGTGAGCAGACCGGCCGCTATACCGACCAGCACCGCGAGAAAAATAAGACCGCTCTCACTGGCGCGTACGGCGGCGCGAAAGCGCGCCAGAGCCGCTCCCCAGACATGTCTCGGAATTATCTGCGGAGGGTGAACGTCGGCCGCTTTCGTCACGGCTCCGATCCACGTTTTCGCCATTGGGCCGGGACTTGGATCCTCGTTGATCGCAAAAGCGTCATGGGAGCCTGAACGCAAAAACCCGGCCTTGCGACCGGGCTTTGCTTATCATGCTCGTTCAGACCTGTGGCTGCGGCTCCAAGCCACCCGGCTCATGACCTGGCTTCGGCCGTGCACCGGTCGTCGGGACCGGCGATCCGCGTGGCGGCGTCGGCGGCGCATCGTCGCCAGTATCGCGCACCGGCGTCTTGCCGTTCAGCAGGCCGATGATCTCGTCGCCGGACAACGTTTCGTACTCCAGCAAGCCTTGCGCTAGCGTCTCGAGATCCTTCTTCTTCTCGGTAATGATGCGAGTCGCCTCGGCAAGCCCGTATTCGACAAGCCTGCGGACTTCGGCGTCGATCTTACGCGATGTCTCCTCCGACAGGGTGTTGGTCTTCCCCATCGAGTAGCCGAGGAACACCTCTTCCTGGTTATCGCCGTACATGACCGTACCGAGAGCGTCGGAAAAGCCCCACTGCGTGACCATGGCGCGGGCGAGTTTCGTCGCCTGCTGGATGTCGGATTGGGCACCGGACGTCACCTTCTCCTTGCCGAAGATAATCTCTTCCGAGACACGGCCGCCCATCAATACGGCGAGACGCGACGTCATCTGCTCGTAGCTCATCGAGAGCTTGTCGCGCTCTGGAAGCTGCATGACCATGCCGAGCGCGCGACCACGTGGGATGATCGTCGCCTTATGGACTGGATCGGTCGCCGGCACGTTGAGCGCCACTAGAGCATGGCCGCCTTCGTGATAGGCGGTCAGCATCTTCTCCTGTTCCGTCATTACAAGGGTGCGTCGCTCCGCGCCCATCATGATCTTGTCCTTGGCATCCTCGAACTCGCTCATCGTAACGATACGCTTGCCGCGCCGGGCCGCCATGAGCGCGGATTCGTTGACAAGGTTCATCAGGTCAGCGCCCGAGAAGCCAGGCGTGCCCCGCGCCACGACCTTCAAGTCGACGTCTGGCGAGAGCGGCACCTTGCGGACATGCACTTTGAGAATGCGCTCGCGGCCGATGACGTCGGGGTTGGGAACGGTAATCTGACGATCGAAGCGGCCGGGGCGCAGCAGCGCGGGATCGAGCACGTCGGGGCGGTTCGTCGCCGCGATGAGGATGATACCCTCGTTGGCCTCGAATCCATCCATCTCGACAAGCAGCTGGTTCAGCGTCTGCTCGCGTTCGTCATTGCCGCCACCAAGGCCGGCGCCGCGATGGCGGCCGACGGCGTCGATTTCGTCGATGAAGATGATGCAGGGCGCGTTCTTCTTGGCCTGTTCGAACATGTCACGGACACGACTTGCGCCGACGCCGACGAACATCTCGACGAAGTCCGATCCGGAGATTGTGAAGAACGGCACGTTTGCTTCGCCGGCGATAGCGCGAGCAAGCAGCGTCTTACCCGTACCCGGAGGTCCCACCAGCAACACGCCGCGCGGAATGCGGCCGCCAAGCCGCTGAAACTTCTGCGGGTCGCGCAGGAATTCGACAATCTCCTGCAGATCTTCTTTAGCCTCGTCCACGCCGGCGACATCCTCGAATGTCACCCGTCCATGGGCCTCGGTCAGCAGTTTTGCCTTGGATTTGCCGAAGCCCATCGCCTTGCCGCCAGCGCCCTGCATCTGGCGTGACACGAAGATCCATAGCGCCAAAAACGCCAGCAGCGGAAGCCCATTGACGAGCAATGTGATCAGCCAGCTGTTGCCATCCGACGGAGGCTTGGCGGTGATGTTGACGTTCTTCTTGAAAAGATTTTGCACCAGCATCGGATCATTCGGCGCGTACAGAGAAAAGGCCCTGTTATCCGTAAAATGCCCGGTAATCTCCGCGCCGGCGATCGTCACGTCGCGAACGCGGCTCTGATCGACATCGGTCAGCAGTTGGCTGAACGTGATCTCGGTCGTTTGCGTTTTCTGTCCGGGGCTCTGAAACAACATGACGAGCGCGACGACCAGGAGAAAGATGATCACCCAGAGTGCGAAATTGCGAAAGTTCGGATTCATGTGCGACCCAGGTGGATCCGGCCCCTACTTAAGGCTCCGACCCGAAGGAGAAAAATCAGTCGAGGCAGCGATAATTTGGAATCACCGATGCGAACCGACCATGAAAGATCAAATTCAATGTAAGCCGGCCTCGTTGACTTGCCAAGGGAACGAAGAAGGCGCGTCAATTCGGCCTTCATGTTGATCTCCGGAGCCGGTCGTCATCTCTAAGGCCGTTGGTTTCAGGCCGCGCCGTCGCATCGGTTCGGGTCGCACGACAATCAATCTGTCGCGGCCGAGCACGAGGCGCGCGCCGCCCTGTGTCGCCCGATGCGCCTCGCCGCTCCGTAAGGCGCTACGGATTGCCTTGGCGAGAGCTTCGAGCCGATCGAGGCGAAAATGGATCCTGTTGGGAACGACATGAGCAACGGCGCGACCGATCAGTCGCACCAGGATTTCAGCCGGCATCTCGATCGCGCATGAGAGATCCGCTTTGTAGAAAGCGTGGTCGCGTTGCGTCGACACGAGCACTTCCAGACGGTCCGTTTCGGCTTCGAGAGCCTCATCCGCCCGTGCCATGCGCCGCGCGAGGCGCAGCAGCGCGGCGCGATCGAGGCCGAGCGCGTCCAGCGTTCTTGTTTGGCCACGCAGGCGCGCTCGCGCAAAAGCCGGATCGCGGTTCGACGGATCCTCGACGAAGACGAGCGCGCGGGCATGGCAAAACGCGATGAGCTCGTTCTTCGGAACGGCGAGGAGCGGCCGCGTTAGTGTGATGCCGGGTGCGAGCGAGCTGTCGCGGCGCATGCCGGCGAGGCCACTGATACCGCTTCCGCGACCGAGCCTGAGCATGATCGTTTCGGCCTGATCGTCGGCGTGATGCGCGGTGAGAATGTGGCTGGCGCCGAGATGGCGGGCATGCGCGGCGAGTAGGCCGTAGCGCATGTCTCGCGCGCGCTCCTGCACCCCTGTCGTCGGCTTCGGCCCGGCCCAGGTCAGCGTCGCGTGCGGCAGGCCAAGCGCCGCCGCCGCCAGCGCGACGGCGGCAGCCTCGCCGCGCGCCTCCGGTCGGAGGCCGTGATCGACGGTCGCCACGTGGAGCGACGGGGCGCCGTTCCCGCTCCGGCCGCGCCATTCCGCGGCAAGCGTCATGAGCGCCATCGAATCGGGGCCGCCCGAGACGGCGATGAGGATCGCCGAAGCGCGTTCGAGACCGGCGAACAGCGGGAGATCGAGGAGAGTCAGGCGCTCTGCGGTCGCGGCGCTGTCGGTACGAGACGCCGGACACGAAGCCTGGGTCGACGGCGTCACTGAGCCGCTCAGCATTGCGCGCGCTTGGCCTCACGCTCGGCGCCGTTGCGGACGTAGGCGGGCGCATTGGGGTATTTGCGGCTCACCTCTGAAAAGGTCGCGCAGGCCTGCTCCTTGGCGCCAAGCGCCTTCAGAGACAAGGCGAGATGCAGCATCGCGTCCGGCGCTCGCGTCGAGTTCGCAAACTCGGTCGAGATCTTCAGGTACTGCTCCGCCGCCTCGCGGCTGCGGCCGCGCTGCGCGTAGCTCTCGCCGAGATAGTAGGTCGCCTCGGCGACGAGCTTGTTCTTCGGATTCTTCTGGATGAAGGCCGTGAAGCTCTTCTCGGCGGTGTCGTACTGCTTGTCACGATAGTAGCCGAGGGCAACGTCGAACGCCTCGCGCGGCGTTTCCGCTTTCGCTTCGGCGACAACCGTGCCGTTCGGCGTCAGCGGGGCAGCCGCCTTCGGCGCCGCCGATGGCAGCCGCAACGTCGGTGCGAGCGCGGCATCGGAGCCGTCCGATCGCCGCAATTTACCGCCCGCGAGATCCATCGGCGCGTTGGCGCCGTCGTCTGGCTGGGTCGAAGCCACGGAGCCCAACTGCCTTGGCTGGCCCGGCACGTTGGCCGGCGCCTTATCTGGGTCGAACGCGTCGTCGCGCGACTTCCGCGGCGCGGGCTTGGGCGGTAGTCCGTCGGCGTCCACTGCGGGGCCGGCTTCACCGGCGATGACACTTGGCGTGCCGGCTTCGCTTCGCTTGGTCCGCGGCGGCAGCGAGCCGGATCCCTCTTGCACGTGCTGGAGCTGCTCGACGAGCTTGCGGTTGGCGTTCTGCAGTTCCTCGATCTGCCCCGTCATCTCCCTTACGCGACCTTCGAGCCGGCCGATCCGGACAGCGAGACCAGCGGGGTCGGGCGCATCGACCGGAGCCCCGCCGCCGCCGCCGTAACCGTAGCCCGATCGTCCATCATCCCCGAAGCCGGCTGGCGGTCTATCGTAATCCTGTTGCGCGGCCGCTGACGGGACGAACCAGGGCGAAACAAGCCCGGAAAAGACGAACCATGGCAGCACCAGCAGGGAGGCGACTAGGCGGCGTTTGAGGTTCATGCAAAGAGGTTCCGACGTGCTGTTTGGGTGCGAGCATAAAGCCGCCGAATGCGGGCGGATTTTGGCCTTCGCATATGGAAGTCGCGAAACGGACGATGAGTTCGGCGCAATCAGACCCGTTCGCGCGTCGCCGGGACGGTGACGCGGACGCCGCGCATAAGGCGGTCGTACCAGCGCGCCGGAACCAAGCGCCCGAGCATCGCCGCCGTATAGAGGAAGAACGGAAACGCGATCGTTGCTCTGCCTTTAGCCAGGCCGCGCTTGATCAGGGCGGCGGCTTGTGCATCTGAAATCTCGCCCGGCTTCATCGCGGATATCGAGTCGTTCAACGGCGTCTTGACGAAGCCGGCGACGATCAGGCTGACCAGCACACCGCGCCTTTCGAGCCGCGCCCGGATCGATTCCGCGTAGGCGTGAACGCCGGCCTTGGTCACGCAATAGGCCGGCGAGTACGGCAGGCCGCGAAGGCCGGCGATCGACCCAACGAAGGCGAGCTGGCCGGAGCCGCGCGCGCACATCGGGCCGATCAGCGGCTCCGCCGTGTTGAGCACGCCGACAAGGTTCGTGGCGATGATCGCCCGGACGGAGTCCGGGTCCTCGGTCAGATCGCCCGGTGCGAGGCCGGTGGTGATCCCGGCATTGGCGATCGCGAGGTCAAAGGGTTTTGCCGCGTCGGCGGCGCCGATCCAGGCGGCCATGGCGGCACGGTCGCGTACGTCGATCGTGCCGGCCTCCACACCGGCGCCCTTGTCGCGCGCCGCGGCTGCCGTTGCCGCGAGCCTGGCAGCGTCACGTCCGATGAGGGCTAGCCGGATGCCGGGCTCCGCGTAGGCGAGGGCCAGCGCGCGGCCAATACCGCTTGAAGCGCCGGTTATCAGCACCGAGCGATGAGACCTGCTCATGCCTTGACGAAGGCTTCGGCGAGACAGACGAGTTCGCCATCCTCGCGCCTTACCATCAGCCGCAGCACGGCGGCCGCCTCGGAGACCTGCACGACCTTGCCGCTTATTTCTATCGTCTCGCCAACGAGTACGGGCTTGATGAACTTGCCGGAAAGTTTGGTGATCTTGGTCTCTGGGCGCCAGGCGACGAGATAAGCCTCGAAGTAGCCCATCACGAGCATGCCGTGGACCGGTGGTCGTGCGAGGCCTGCCTTGGCAGCGATCGTTGGATCGACGTGCAACGGGTTGTCGTCGCCCGAGGCTATAGCGTAGGCGGCCACGGCCGGCGCGTCGAAGGGGCCGAACAGGCGTGACGCGAGAGCTTCGCCCCGGCGGATCGGTTCGCTCATGCAGCGCCGGGGGCGGAGGAGAAAAGGCGCAAGATTGTCTCCAGCGTCGCCACGGGCTTGCCTTCGAGCGAGGCGATCGCACCGTCGACGATGAGCTGGTCGGGGTCGGTCTTGCGACGCGCGGTGAGGGTCATCGCGTAGCGTTCGCCGGCACGAAGGGGCGATACATAGTCGAAAGTCTGCGACTCATGCACGAGAACGAGATCGGGTTGCGGCACTAACATGGCGATCGCGGCTCTTACCTCCGTTGTCACCAGCCAGCGCATCGGGAACGTCAGCGGCAGCACGTGTGCGGGTTCGCCTCTCTGCCCCGTCGCCGCCCGAAAAGCGGCGGCCTGCTCGAGCGTGCCGATGACGGCGAAGGTGCCAAGCGCGGACGCCTGCTGGCTCACGTCGCCTCCGGCGCCTGGATCACGAGGACCGCATTGACGCCGCCGAACGCGAAGCTGTTGCTCATCACGGTCTTGATCTTCAGTTCGCGCCCAACGTTCGGGATCGCGTCGACCTGGCACTTCTCGTCCGGCTCAAGGTAGTTGATGGTCGGCGGCGCGACCTGGTCGCGGATCGCGCCCATGCTGACCACGAATTCCAGCGCACCGGCGGCGCCGAGGCCGTGACCGTGGATCGGCTTGGTGGACGAGATCGGACGCTGTTTGCCCGCTCGCCGAAGACCATGTGGAGCGCGGCCGATTCCGTCGAGTCGTTGACGATGGTGGCGGTGCCGTGGGCGTTGATATAGTCGATGTCGGCGGGCGCGAGGCCCGCGTCGTCGAGCGCCATCGCCATGGCCCGTGAGGCGCCGTTGACGTCGGGGGCAACCATGTCCTTGGCATCGGTGGTCGTGCCGTAGCCGGCCAGTACCGCGAGTACTGTCGCGCCACGCGCCTTGGCGTGGGCCTCGGACTCGAGGATCACAACGCCGGATCCGGCGCCGAGCACCATGCCGTTGCGGCCCTTGGAGAATGGCCGGCAGAAGTCCGGCGTCATGACGCGCAAAGCCTCCCAGGCCAGCATCGCGTTGTTGGTGATGTGATCCTCGGTCCCGCCCACCACCGCGATGTCAGCCATGCCGGCTTGGATCATCTGGTAGCCGAGGCCGATCGCCTGCGTCGCCGAGGAACAGGCGGACGCGACGGCGAAACTCGGCCCCTGCAGGCCGTAGCGCATCGACAGATTGGCCGGGCAGGCGCTCGGGATCAGCTTGGGCACCATCAGCGGATGCGGACGGCCTTTCTTGATAAGCGATAGATAAATGCCCTCCTCAATCGTCGTCATGCCACCGATGCCGGTGCCAACGATGCAGGCCGCACGATGGCCGAGGCGGGTGTCGCGGTCGTAGCCGGCCTGCGCCATGGCCTCGTCGGCGGCGACAAGGAGGTATTGACTGACGGGATCGCAGAACGGCAGGGTGTTGCGGTCGAGATAGAGCTTCGGGTCGAAGCCTTGAACCTGCGCCGCGATCGTGATGCGGCCCCTGTATTCGTAAGGGAAGGTCGGCGGATAGATGCATGGCTTGCCGTCGCGCGCCGCTGCCCACAAGCGCGCGGCGCCGATGCCGGCCGACGACACCGCGCCTATCCCGGTGACGACGACCCGCTTGGATGCGGCCATCAGGCCTGCTTTTCCTTGATGATGTAGTTGGCGATGGCGTCGATGAGGCTTCTCACGTCCTTGGCATCGTGGAACGGTCCGTCCATTGGAATGTAGACGTCGAACTTGTCCTCGATCGCGGTGAGGATCATCACGATGTCAATGGACTTGAGATCGAGGCTCTCGATGGTCGCGTCCATCGTGACCTTCTCGCGATCGATCATGCCTTCGGTTACGATCGTGTCGACGATCTTGCTGACCAGTACGTCATGGTTGATCGGTTCTTTGTGGCCGACCGTCTCTGGCGCCTGATCCTTGGTATCCACCGATAACTCCCAATCGTCGGCTCTCGATACGAAGACCTTCGGCGATGCCGGAGGCGTGTGCAAGCCGGTTAATGGTCTGACCGTTCCCGGCGTCCCGGTAGAGGGACAGCCACGATCCACTTCGCCGCAGTCATCGTTTAGCGAGCGGCCGTCCTATTCCAATAAAGCCCTTAAGGGAAGGGCCGAAAGCGGCGCAGAGCCGGGCGGGACCGTCTTGTCCCTGCGCTGAGGCACGCGAAGACCTTGCGGCAGCCATCTCAGAGCCGGCCGTTGGCGATCGCTCGCGCCCGGGGCTGGGCGCGAAGCGCAAGCATCGCGGCGGCGCCGACGAAAGGCCCGGGCGCCAGCATCGTGAACGTCCAACGCCAGCCGATGTGCGAAGCGAGGAGAGGCGTGAGCCGGATCGAGACGATCGTAAGGGCGAAACCGATACTTACTTGAAGGGCGAGCGCCGCCCCGATCGTCGATGGGCCTGCGAGCTCCGTCGCCATAGCGGAAAACTGCGCCGAATCGGCGATCACGGAGAAGCCCCAAACGAGGGCGATGGTGATGAAAAGCCACGATGGTCCCTCGAAAGCAAAGCCGATCGTCAGCGCGCAGGCACCCGATACCAGCATCATCGACGCCGTGGTACCGGTGCGGCCGATCCGGTCCGCTAGCAGGCCCCCAGCGATGCAGCCGAGCGCGCCGACAGCGATGACAAGGAAGGTCAGCAAGGCTGGCGAAAGGCCCGTCCCCGCATGCGCCTCGCGCGCGAAGGAGAGGAACCAGCCCCACATTGCGTAGAGCTCCCACATGTGTCCAAAATAGCCGAGGTTGGCGAGTAGCAGCACCGGATCACGCAGCACTGCCGCAAAACGGCTCAGCTCGAGCTTAGGACGCGCCGCCGCGTACGGCCCGTCCGCAACGAAGGCGAGGATCAAGAGCGCGGCGGCGAGGGCGGCAAGTGACGACACCATTACCACGAGGCGCCAGTCGACGGCGGTGCCGAGCGCACGTACCAGGTAAGGCGCGGACGAGCCGAGCGTCAGCGCGCCGACCGCCGCGCCCATCGCGAGGCCGCGTCCGCGTACGAACCAGCTCGCGATGAGCTTGAGCGCGGGAGGATAGACGCCGGCCAGCGCCATCCCGGTGACGAACCGGGCAACGAACAGCCATGTCGCGTTGGGCACCACGAGCAGACTGGCGTTCGCCGCGGCGGCGAGTAGGGCGCAGCCGGCCATCAGGCCGCGTATCGGCAGCGCGTCGACGATGCCAGAGACGGCGAAGCCAAGAGCCGCCACTACGAAGCCGAGCTGGACCGCATTGGTGAGCCACGACGCTGCCCCCTCCGAGAGGCCGAACTGCAGGCGTAGGTCCGCAAGGATCGCAGTGGCCGAGAACCACGTCGTCATCGACAGTATCAGCGCGCCACCTATCAGCGCGAGCATCGTCCAGGCGCGCGTGGGCAGCCGGTCTCCTGTCACCAGCGAAGCTTCCAAACTCATGCCGCTCGTCCTGCCTCAGTCCTCAGC
Organism: Beijerinckiaceae bacterium; assembly: GCA_965198495.1. Taxonomy (GTDB): domain Bacteria; phylum Pseudomonadota; class Alphaproteobacteria; order Rhizobiales; family Beijerinckiaceae; genus RH-AL1. The sequence goes on from CBDAPL010000001.1 coordinate 920,494, forward strand.
GCGAGATGTGCCCGTCGCCGCGACGGCGGACAAGCGCGCCTTATGACGGAGCGCCAACGCGACGAAGGGGAAATGCTGGCAAGGCGGCTGCCCCACTACCCTCGTTTGGCGTTCGCCGGTCGCCCCAACGCTGCGCCGCGCTGACCCCTTGTGCGGCCCCCAGAGGCGTCGGTGACCTTGGATGGCTCCTGCAGGAACATCGGCTTGGCGAAATAATACCCCTGCGCGCAGCTTATTCGCGTCGCCGCCTGTAGATAGGCCAATTCCTCGAAGGTTTCGACACCCTCGACGATGATGCGCATGTTGAGTGCCGTGCCGAGCAGTTCGATGACCTTCAGGATCGTCTGGTTGCGCGGCTTGCGGTGGATATCGGTGATGAAGGAGCGATCCACCTTCAGTTCATCCGCCGTAATCTCCGCCAATGCCGAAAGCGAGGAATAGCCGACGCCGAAATCGTCGATCGACACACCGATGCCGACCTCGCGGAGCATCGGCAGCACGCGCTGCTGGAAATCGCCCGTTGAAAGGAAGGCTTCTTCCGTCAGCTCGATCACGAAGCGTGCGGCGTACCCGGTTGCGCTCAGCACGTCGACGAGCTTGCGCATGAAGGCTAGCTCGCCTGCCTGCTTGGCGCCGACATTGAGGCTGATCGTCGCCTTGGGCCCGAAAGCGTCGTTGATGAGATCAATTTGATCGATCACCTGATTGACCACGATCATCGTGATGTCGTCAATCAGGCCTAGCTCGATGGCAAGCTTGATGAAGTCGCCCGGCGCATGGATGACACCGTTCTCGTCGCGCCAGCGCAGCAGCACCTCCATGCCGACGATCGTGTCCGAGCGGAAATCAACCTTCGGCTGGAACGCACAGAAGAGACTTTGGTCACGTATGGCGAGACGCAGGCGCTGCTCGACCTCCATGCGCGCGGTAGCCGCGTCGCTCAGGTTCGAGTCAAACAGTTTGATGCCGCCTTTCGCCGTCTCCTTGACGCGATACATCGCGCTATCGGCGTTCGCGCGTAGGATCTCGTAGCTTTGCCCGTGCGCGGGGTAGAGGCTGACGCCGATCGAGGCGGAGGCGAAGATCTCGAATCCGTCGATGAAGAAGGGCTCACGAAAGCGCGTCGACAGGCGGTCGACCTCCGGGCCGACCTCGTAGAAAGAAGCAATCGGCGTGGTCAGCAGCACGAACTCGTCGCCGCCGACGCGCGCCATCAGGTCGGTCGAGCGGGAATTGTCGGAGATTCGTTGGGCGATCTTGACGAGAAGCTGATCGCCGACTCCATGGCCGTAATAGTCGTTGATGAATTTGAAGTTGTCGACGTCGATAAAGGACAACGCGAAGGGCTGCGCTCCATCGGCGATCATTCCGTCGACCGTCTGCTGGATCAGGTTCGTCTTGGGCAGGCCCGTCAAGTCGTCGTAGAAGGCGCGCTTGGCAAGCTCGTCTTCGATGCGGCGGCGCTCCGTCGCGTCGGCGAAGGTGACGACGTCGTAAGCGCGCCCGTCGACCTCGACCGCCTGCCGCGCGACATCGACGCCGCTGCCGCCGACCTCATCCAGGAGCGCCATGGCCGCTACATTGGCGTAGACGCTGGCGCCAGCCGTGCGGTCATAGATCGCGACGCCTGTCAGCATCTGGTCGACCACCCTGGCGACCAGCGCCGCGCAGGCGGAACTCGTGTCGCCGCCTGTCGTCTTGTCCAGCGACGGCGTGGTCTGCGGCTCGCTCACGCTCTTGCCTCAGCGACGCAGCAGCTGATACTTCGCCTGGTCTAAGCGGCTGCTCGCGCTGACGAGGCCATTTTGGTCAAGCGATGGCCCATGCGCGACCGGCGTCTCCTCGGCCTTCGGCTTACGGTCGGTCGCGGCGCGGCGCCATCGATCGATCACTTCCTGCACGAATTCGTTGCCTGTCCGTCTATTGAGGTCGGTCTTATAGAAACCCATCGTCTCGCCGCGCGGGAGCATATGGTCGGGCAGAGTTTTGAAGGTCAGACGCGCCGGGAGCGGCATGCCCTCGCCGAAGCCGATAACTTCGCGAGTCCCCAGCGAAGGTATGAAAGCGAGGAGGTCTGCTGTCTCGTCGCTGATCGCCGAGCGCAGCAGAGCCTGATCGCGGTCGTTCGCCATCCGCATCGCGAACATCGTGGCGCATTGCGAGATGATGGTCGGATCGAGCTCGGCCGGCCGCTGCGACACGAGGCCGAGGAAGACGCCGTACTTGCGGCCCTCCTTGGCGATGCGCGAGAGCGCGCGGCGGGTCGGGCCGAAGCCGATCGAATGGTCGATCGAGGCATAGCGATGGGCCTCTTCGCAGACGAACAGCAGCGGAATCGCGCCATCGCTCCAAAGGCCGAAGTCGAAGGCGAGGCGGCACAGGACGGAGACCACCGCGTCCATGACCTCGGCGGGAAGTCCGGCGAGTTGCATCACGGTGATCGGCTTGCCGTTCATATCGATGCGGAAGAGCTGGTTCAGCAGGTCCGCCATCGTGTCGCCGCCGACATTGGCGTTCTCGAACATGAAGTCGTAGCGCGGATCGTTGCGGATCATCTCGATGCGGCCGATAAGCCGGTGATAATTCATCCGCGACGAGCGGTTCTCGAGCTTGCCCATGCGCTCGTCGATGAGGCCGATGAGATCCTGCAGCATGTAGGGTACGGGCGTGTCGACGGTGAAGCCGGTCGAGCGCGGGTCGGGACGCTTGATCGACAGGCGATCGGCTGAGCTTTTGTATTGCAGATACTGGCCTTTGGCGATCGGGATCAATTCGGATAGGATCTCGAGTTCCTCGTCGATGCCCGGCCGGCCGCCGTAGATGACATCGACGACTTCCTCGAAATTGAAGAGCCAGAACGGCAGCTTCGACGTGCGCGGGTTGACGACGTTGGCGAGATCACCGAAGCAGCGGCCGTACTCGTTGTGGCCGTCGAGCATGAAGATGCGCAGGTCGGTGCGGACCGCGATGATCTCGTTGAGGATCACCGCGACGCCGCTAGACTTGCCCACACCTGTCGAACCAAGGATCGCAAAATGCTTGTTGAGCAGGCTCTCGACGTCAACATAAGCCTCAATCGAGGTGTCGTGGTAGAGATGGCCGATGCTGATCGAAGGCCCATTCGAAGGCTGGTAAATAACTCTAGTCAAGTCGCGCGGAAGAATGAAGGCTCTGTCGCCGATCGTCGGATAGACCGAGAGCCCGCGCCGGAAGTGCGTTGTTCCGTCCGCTGACTGGTCGATCTCGCCGACCAGATCAATCGTGGCCGAGCCCATCACCGCGTCGGTGCAGTCGGCGACTTTGTGGGCACCCACTTCCGTTATGATTCCGACAAGCCGGACCGCGCCCGCGTCGATCGCGAGAAAGCCACCGACGGTAGCACGCATGTTGGCCGTGGCGTGAGGCGCCACAATCTCGATCGCCGCCTTTGAGCCGCGCACCGAAACGATGCGACCGATCGAAACATCTGGGCCGCCATTATCGCCGAGGGAGGAGAACTGCAAAGGTTTGATCCTGGTGACTCTCATCACCATCATCTATTTTCCTTAGTAAAACATGTACGTCGAATCGCGAGATCGCCCGTGAGCAGGAGAGCTGACGGAGCGTTCGATCGGTGCAAGATTCTGATGCGGCGCTCGGCTGCGCGGCTTTGTCAGCGGCACAAGCAAGATCGAGAGACGCTTTGCTTCGCGGCGGTAAGAAAATCTACATTTTGCTATGGTGTCGTTCGACTGAAACCATGAAGGTTTAGATGAGGATCGATCCGACAGTGCCGTCGCCGATCGTCTTCGGCGGAATGGCTCTCGTTGATGGGAATGCCGCGCGATAGTGCCGGAAGCGTCTTCGTTGTCGCCGTTTTCGCGCTGATGACCGCGTTATCTCTCGTCGCCGGCTCCGCCGCCGCGTACGAAAATCTGGGACTTCGTCCCGTTCTCGATGGACTGGGCGATCAGTCATTGCCGGTTGTCCTTCAGCAGCGACCGGGTAACGACGCTCTCCTCGCGATCGCCGCATTGGCGGCGGGGTTGATCTTAGGTCTCGCGGCTGCGGCCTTGATCGCAAGGCGGCGCGATCGCCTTCTTCAGGTGAAGCGAAAGCAGATATGCGCCGCCAGCGACGCGATCGTCGCGCAGGGCGGCGATGTCGTTATACGCATCCAGAATGGAGCGCCGACCTTCACGCCATCGATCCGCGATCTCGTCGGGTACGACATCGGAGAGATGCGGACGATCGCGATGGCGGACCTGATCCATCCCGACGATCTCGCCTACGTAGTGGCGGCATATCAATCCCTCGCCGGCGCACACGACTGTCAGAAGGCTTCGTATCGCATTAAACATAGAAGCGGCGCCGAGGTTTTCGTCGAAGCCGTTTTCGGACGAATCGAGGAGGCAGGCGGTGAGCCCGACTACTTGGTCGTGATCCGCGACGTCACGCGAACGAGGCGCGACGCGCAGGCGCTCGACTCTGCCGAACGGCGAGCGAAAGAGATGGAGGCGGAAGCGAATGAGGCTAGACGGGCGAAGAGCGACTTCCTCGCGGTCATGAGCCACGAGATCCGAACGCCCCTGAACGCAATCCTTGGCTTCGCCGATCTCATCGCGCAAGCTGGAGAACTGCCGGCTTCGGCACGGCGCAACGCCGCGCTGATCAAGGGCGGCGGTGACGCCCTTCTGAAGATCGTCGGTGATATGATAGATGTCTCGCAGGCACAGGTCGGCGAGTTGCGGCTCGAGCCTCGCGCTTTCGCGCTGCCGCTCCTCATCGACGAGTGCGTCGCGCTCGTCGAAGGCGCGGCCGTCGCAAAGCGGCTCGCCTTGAAGGTCGAGCTCGTCGATCACTTTCCGGCCGGCCTCATGGGCGACGACGGGCGGATCCGGCAGATCCTGCTTAATCTGCTCCACAATGCCATCAAGTTCACGCCGGACGGCGGCATCACCATCCGGGTCGGCTACGATCGCCATGCGGCCGGCCCACGAATCCTGTTCCAGATCATCGACACCGGCATCGGGATCGCTATCGAGGACCTGCCTTGCCTGTTCCAACGTTTTAGACAGGTCGATGGAACGATGCGTCGCGTTCACGGCGGAGTCGGCCTCGGGCTCGCCGTCGCCAAGGGTCTCGTCGAACTTATGGGCGGCGCTATCGGGGTCACCAGCATCAAGGATGCTGGTTCTACCTTCTGGTTTTCACTTTCGCTTGCCTCGGTGCCTCTGGTGCTGGCCGCCGCCGAGCCGTTGGCCACCTCCGCTTCGCGAGGTCTTGACATTCTGCTCGTCGAAGATGTCGCCATAAATCAGGAGCTGGCGCGCGCGATCCTTCAAGCGAAGGGGCACAAAGTCGACGTGGTCGGCGACGGCGCGGACGCGATTATGGCGGCCGAAAATCTGACCTACGATCTTATCTTGATGGACATACAGATGCCGTTCGTCGATGGCTACACTGCCGCGCGAGCGATCCGCGCGCTACCGAAGCCGGCCGGCAGCGTGCCGATCATCGCGATGACGGCCAATGTCTTACGAGAACACGTCGAGGCCGCGCGCGCGGCAGGCATGGACGACTTCATCCAGAAACCAATCGAACTCGAGACGTTGATCACGACGATCGATCGTGTCGGTAGTTATGCGAGGAATCGGCGCGGCGATCAGCGGCGCGACGCGCAAGTTTCTGCCTCCTAGTCTAACGGCGAGCGATTATCCTTAGGCGATCGAGGCCAAGTGAGGCTGGAGCAGCGCCTCCAGGGTTCTTCTGTTGCTGTTGGCGATGTTGAGCGATTGACGCCCGAGCAGACGGCGCGTCGCCATCGCCATCTCGCGGGCGCCGGCATGATTGACATGACTGTCGAGGCGGACCAGCGGCGAGGCCGTGTCGGCATCCCTTATCGCGGTCATGAACGTCGCTTGCAGATCGAGCCTTGCCTTCACGATACTAAAGCGGCTTGCGGAGAAGGCCGCCGCTTGCTTGACGAGCCGAGCCGCCGATCGAACGGCGTCTGCGTTGCCGTCTGTAGGCGCGTGTTCCCGGATCGTTAATGCTGAAATAAGCCGATCGATAGGCCTCGCTTCGGCTCCGTTGGCAGAGTTCATCAAGGCTACGGATTGACGGTCGATCTCAATCGTTTGGATTGCGAACGTTCCGGTGGTGACGCGCGCCAGCCCGAAAATGACGAAAGGGCTTGCTCCATCGCCGCCCGATCGCGCGACGAGGAGGTTATCGCCGTCCCGTGTCGCCGTGGCGACCGCCGCCCACAAATCTCGCACGAAATCCCCGCCCGCGTTCTCCTCCTGCGCTTCGATCGTCGGAAGCAAAGCGGCGATCATCGCCAGTGCAGCGACCGCCCCGTCGACGAGCACCGCACCTCTGCGAAAGGAAGACAGGATCGCTTCCAGAGGATCGTCCGCGGGTGGCGCGATGTTGGGCGGCGGGTCGAACGAAGATGGCATCGTCACAGATCTGAGCGATAAAGCGCTCCGTGCTGGCGGAGACGTTCGGAGGATGGCAGGCGCTTGGTTAGTTTCGCGTTAATAAAGCGCCAGTGGGCCGGGGAGGCCACGACAAGTCTCGGGCAAGCCTGCCGACGCACAGTGTGATGGCCGAACTGGACCGAAACTCCACCATGGACTCAATCTTTCTCCTCAACTTGGCGTCTCGCAAGACGGCCTATCTGGCGGCCCGTCAAGCGACACTGGCGACGAATATCGCCAATACGAACACACCCGGATTCAAGGCCAAAGATCTCGTCAAGTTCAACGACGTGCTCTCCCAGACGCAGCTTAAGCTCGCCTCCACAGATACCAACCACATTTCGCTGGCTGGCATAGGCGAGGCAGGCGGCACCGGCGAAATCGAGCAGGATGGTGGCTTCGAGGTAACCGAAAGCGGCAACTCGGTTGGCATCGAACAGCAGATGATGAAGACCGGCGAGGTCAACCGAGAATACGCGTTGACGACAAACATCATGAAGAGCTTTCACGCCATGCTGATGGCAAGCCTGAAGGAGTAGGCAAGGTGATCGATCCCCTGCAGGCGTCCATGACGATCGCCGGGTCCGGCATGTCCGCGAACTCGGCACGGATGCGCGTGACATCGGAGAACATTGCCAACGCCCAGTCGACCGGGACGACACCGGGGGCCAACCCTTACCGTCGCCAGACGATCACGTTCGAAAACGCGCTTGACGACGCCTCCGGCACCAACATCGTCCAGGTTTCGAATGTCGGCGTCGACAACGCGCCTTTCGTCGTCGAGCACGATCCCGGCAGTCCGGCCGCCGACGCGAAAGGGTTTGTAAAGCTTCCCAATGTTAACCTTATTACCGAGATGGCGGATATGCGCGAAGCCAACCGCGCCTACGAGTCCAACCTCCAAGTCGTGAAGCAGTCGCGCGATCTCATCTCGATGACCATCGACCTTCTCAAGGGCTAATCATGATCTTCGCGCTCCCGCTCGTCACCTCCGCTCTATCCTCGGTCCTGGGGACAAGCCAGGCCACCGCGGCGGCCTCGAGTGCCGCGCAGACGTCGGCTGCTTCCGGCGCCGGCTCGAGCTTTTCGGACATGCTCTCCTCGTTTTCGAAGGACACGGTCGACAAGATGAAGACGTCCGAACAGATATCGATCGCCGGCATCGAGGGAAAGGCGACGACGCAGTCGGTCGTTCAATCCGTCATCGCCGCCCAGGAGTCGCTACAGACCGCCCTCGCCGTGCGCGATAAGGCAGTCTCGGCGTTCCAGGAAATCAGCCGCATGCCGATATAAGGACGCCATCACATGCGGGCCCTCACCATCGCCGCCACCGGCATGAACGCGCAATCCACCAACGTCGAAGTCATCGCCAACAACATCGCCAACATCAACACCACAGGGTTCAAGCGGGCGCGGGCGGAATTTACCGATCTGCTCTATGAGGCGCAGCGCACGCAGGGCGTGGCGAGCCGCGGCAACCAGGCGGTCGTGCCGGAAGGCGCTCAGCTCGGCCTCGGCGTAAAGACGGCGGCCATCCGCAACCTTCACATCCAGGGCGCGCTCGCGCAGACCGGTAACCAGTTCGATCTCGCACTGACCGGGCGCGGCTTCTTCCAGATCACCGACGCCAACGGCAACACCTCCTACACACGCGCCGGCGCCTTCAACACCAACGCCACCGGGCAGCTCGTCACGCTCGACGGCAATCTTGTAACGCCGAACATCCTGGTTCCGCAGAACACTACCGCCGTCACCGTCAGTCAATCCGGCATCGTGACCGCGACGGTCGCCGGCAATACGGCGCCCGTGCAGCTCGGGCAGCTGACGCTCGCGAATTTCGCCAACGAGGTCGGCTTGCAGCCGCTCGGCAGCAATCTCTATCAGGAGACAGCGGCATCGGGCACGCCCGTCGTCGGCGTGCCCGGCGACCCTGGATTCGCGACGATCTCGCAAGGCTATCTTGAAAGCTCGAACGTCGATCCCGTTGCCGAGATCAGCAACCTCATATCGGCGCAGCGCGCCTACGAGATGAACTCGAAGGTCATAACGGCCGCCGACCAGATGGGCCAGACGCTGACCCAGATGCGCTCGTAAGCGAGATAATGATGCCTGCTCGTCCGCCGCCAAACCTCTGTCGTTGCTCGCTCGCGACGCTGGGTCTCTTGCTCGCCTTCGCGCGGGCAGCCATCGCCGCCGAGCGCCGCCCCGTCCCCGCGATCACGATTTATCCCGGCGACGTTATCCGCGAGTCGATGCTGACCGACGCCGACTTCCCGGACGCGGTCGCGAGTTCGGCCTACGCCTTCAATCGCTCGATGCTCGTCGGCAAGGTCGCGCGCCGCACGCTGCTGCCGGGACAGGCAATCCCAACGAACGCGTTTGGCGAACCGAAGCTCGTGACGACCGGTGCGATGGTGCGGCTCGTCTTCGAGGAAGATGGTCTGACGATCGTCACCTACGCCTCCGCCTTGCAGGGCGGCGGAGCCGGCGATGTGATCTCCGTCCGCAACCTCGAGAGTGGGCTGACGATCAGCGGCACGATCAGGGCCGACGGCAGCATCCACGTCGGGAGTGGCTGATGCGGCGGCAGTTCGTGCTCATCGCCGTACTGTTCCAGGCGCTGTGCGCCACGCTGGCCGCCATCGGTTCGGCGGAAGCCGCGGTCCGCATCAAGGATATCGCGCAGATCGAGGGCATCCGCGATAATCAGCTCATTGGCTACGGTCTCGTCGTCGGGCTCGAGGGCACCGGCGATACGCTGCGCAACGCGCCGTTCACCGAGCAAGCGATGCAATCCATGCTCGACCGCCTTGGCATCAACGTGCGCAACGTCAGCCTGCGCTCGCGGAACGTGGCGGCCGTGATGGTCACCGCCGACCTTCCGCCGTTCATGAACATAGGCCAGCGCATCGACGTCAACGTGGCCTCGATGGGCGATGCGAGTTCCCTCCTCGGCGGCACGCTAATCATGACGCCGCTGTCGGGCGCGGACGGACGTGTCCACGCCGTCTCGCAGGGCGCCGTCGCGGTCTCCGGTGTCGCCGCCGTCGGCCAAGCCGAAAGTTTCTCTCAAGGCGTGCCGACCGCCGGGCGCATCCCCAACGGCGCGACAATCGAGCTGCCTAATCCGAATCGCCCCGGTGACATCGGGCCGCTCGCCCTGGATCTAAAAAACCCTGATTTCGCCACCGCGGTGAAGATCGCCGACGCGATCAACGCGTACTCCGTCCGGCGCTGGGGCATCAGGACCGCGCACGAACGCGATTTCCGAAGCATCGCGCTCGCGCTGCCACCGCATATGGGACCGACGCGCTATATCGCCGAGATCGGCAGCCTCATGGTCGAGCCCGATACCGAAGCCCGCGTCATCGTGGATTCTCGCACCGGGACGATCGTCATAGGCCAGGACGTGCAGATCTCAACCGTCGCCGTCACGCACGGCAATCTAACCGTTCGAATTACAGAAACGCCGGAAGTTTCTCAGCCGGCGCCCTTCTCCAAAGGGAAAACTGTAGTGGTGCCGCGCACGAACATCGACATCAACGAGAATGGTGGACAGATGCGCATCCTCGGCGGCACGACGTTGCGCAAGCTCGTCAATGGACTAAACCAAATCGGCCTGAAACCGAGCGGAATCATCGCCATTCTCCAGGCGATTAAGTCGGCTGGTGCGTTGCAGGCCGATCTCGTCACGCAATAGGCCGCCAGCCCGACGCAAGCTTGTCGCGACATGCTGCAAAGCATGATGAAGAGCCATTCTTCGAGCAGGACGCGACGTAGGCTTGCGAAAACGGGACCGCTTGCTAGTCTCGCTGCTCTCACGCTTATCTCCTGGCCAAGCGTCTCGCGCGGGCAGGCGATCGGCGCCGAGCAGTCGCAGAGCGCCGACGTCCGCCGATACTGCACGAACATCGCGGTCGCTGCGAGTGACGCGCGATTTGCCTATGAGACCGGAAAGCTCGGCGAGCTCGAAACGCGAATCAAGACGCGGATCGCCGAACTCGACGCGAAGGCCGCCGAGCTGCGCGGCTGGATCGAGCGCCGCGAGACAATCGAGAAGAAGGCGAGCGAGAAGCTCGTGGGCATCTACTCCAAAATGCGGCCGGAGACGGCGGCGACGCAGATTGCCATGCTCGACGACGATATGGCGGCTGCCGTGCTCGCGCAGCTTACGCCGCGCCAGGCTAGCGCCATCTTCAACGAGATCGTGCCAGAGCGCGCCGGCAAGCTCGCCGGCATGATCGCCGGGGTCGCGCCGGTAGCCGACAAGAAGTTGTGACCATGCGCGTCCGCCTTACGGCCTCTTTGGTCTTCGCCGCTTGCCTCACGACCTCGCTCGCCGCTTGCGCGAGTCGCCCATCCGAGTTCGTCAAGGAGCCGGTTCTCACTCCCGTAGGCGCCGGTCTGCAGACCGACATCGTTCCGCATCATTTCCCCGGAGACCAGCCGCCGCGCCCGGCTTTTAATTCGCTCTACCAGGACGGCGCCAGCCTGTTCCGCGACCCGCGCGCGATGAAACCCGGCGACGTGCTCACCATCAATATCTCGATCAACGACAAGGCGACGCTCGGCAACAACACCGACCGTTCGCTCGATTCGGAAGTCACCAACAAATTCGACGCGGGCTTCGGCAAGGCGGCGATCAACGGTTCGTTCGACAGTGCCTCGAAGAGCTCGGCGAACGGGCAGGGCACGATAGACCGATCCGAGAAGATACAGGTCTCCGTCGGCGCCGTCGTCACCGAGTTGCTGCCCGACGGCAATCTCGTCGTCAGCGGCTCGCAGGAGGTCCGCGTCAACTTTGAGATCCGCCAGGTCTATGTCGCCGGTATCGTCCGCCCGCGTGACATCTCGAAGGACAACACGATCCCCTACGAGCGCATCGCCGAGGCCCGCATCTCCTATGGCGGGCGCGGCCGCCTCAGCGAGATACAGCAGCCGGGCTGGGGACAACAGCTTTACGACAACTTCAAACCTTTCTGAGTGGGGAGCAGATGGCGACGGCAGCGACGCAGAAGCCGGTCGGCAAGGCAAACGTTATCGTGACGGTGGCCGTCTTGACCGTGCTGGCTGCCGTAGGCGGCGGCCTCGTCGGCAAGCTCATGGTCGTCAAGCTGCAGCAGGCCGCCGCACCGGCCCCCGAGCCCGCGAAGCCGGCTATGGCCTATACGGGCGACACGGAAGTTCGCGAGTTGCCCGCGACCGTGACGAACCTCGCCGATCCGCCCGAAATGCGCGTGCGCCTTCAGGTCGCGGTTGTCTACAACAAGAAGGCCATCGAGAACCCCAACCTCATGGCGGCACAGGTCTCTGACGATCTCGTCGCCTTCCTGAAGACCTTGACTGTCGGCCAATTGCAGGGCGCCAGCGGCCTGCAGAACCTGCGCGAGGATCTGAACGAACGCGCCGCCGTGCGCTCGCAGGGCAAGGTTCGCGAAGTCGTCATCGAAACACTCGTGGTCCAATGAAACGCAAGCTGACGGTCACGCTCCTGCTCGCTCTCGCCTTTGCGTTCATCCCAGCGATCTCCTTCGCCCAAACGCCGGATCTCAACGCGCTGATCCCTCCGGCCGGAAGCACCGCGACGGGCCGTATCGTGCAGATCGTCGGCCTTCTGACCGTCCTGTCGATCGCGCCCGGGCTCCTCGTCATGGTGACGAGCTTCACCCGTTTCGCCATCGCCTTCTCGTTCCTACGATCGGGCCTCGGTCTGCAAACGACGCCGGCAAACCTGATCCTCGTCTCGCTCTCGCTGTTCATGACCTTCTACGTCATGGCGCCGACTTTCGATCGGTCCTGGCAGGACGGTCTCAAGCCGCTCATCGACAATCAGATGACCGAGAGCGAAGCCTATCCAAAGATCACCGAGCCGTTTCGCATCTTCATGATGGCGCAGGTCCGTGACAAGGATCTCAAGCTCTTCGACGATCTTGCCAAGGCGAGCATCAAGACTGTCGACAAGACGAAAGTCGATCTGCGCATCCTCGTGCCAGCCTTCATGATCTCGGAGATACGCCGCGGCTTCGAGATCGGCTTCCTCATTGTGCTGCCGTTCCTCGTCATCGACATGATCGTGGCGACCGTCACCATGTCGATGGGCATGATGATGCTGTCGCCGCAGATCATATCGCTACCGATGAAGCTCCTTTTCTTCGTGCTGATCGACGGCTGGAACATGTTGGTCGGCAATCTGATCCGATCTTATTCTTAGGCGGTCCTCCGTGGCCAAGATGAAGCAAACGGCAGGAAAGCTTGACCAACGGACGACGCTGGACCCTGCCGTGGACGTGTCGGCGTCGCTCATCCGCAAGGCGAACAGGCTGAGTATCCTTGGAGAGCGTGGCAAGGCCGCGCTGCTTGTTGAGGCGGCGCGTATCCTGTCGCGTCCGGACACATCGGGCGCGCCGGTCGCGAACAGCATCGGCGCCTTGCGCTCTTCGGCACAGACGCCAATCAGCACGCTGTCCCAGGCCGCCTTGGCGCGGTCGAAGGTCGGCGACATCGCGAGTGCCGAGGTCCTCTATCGCGCGAGCCTCGTCCTCGATGCCCGTTACGCGATAGTCTGGTCGAATTTGGCGGCCCTTCTGGTCGATGACGGCCGCCTCGATGCCGCCATGGCGGCGAGCCGACAGGCGCTTGCGCTGGATTCCAATCTACTCAACGCGCAGATCAATTTGGCGAAAGTCTATCAGCGCAAGGACATGCCGCTTGAACTCGTCGTGCTGCTGAAAGGCGTCGTCGCTCAACATCCGCGTCGCATCGATCTCCTGCGATCGTTTGGCGAGGCGCTTGTGCAAGCGGCTAGGCTAGAAGAAGCCCTCGACGTCTACGATCGTCTGCTGGCCGCCGACGCGGAGGATGCCGAGAGCCTCTTCGCTAAGGCGGACATCCTAAAGACGCTGCAGCGTGTGGACGAGGCGATCGCCTGCTTCGGCGACGTTATCCGCGTGCGGCCGGATCACGCAATCGCGCTTTCGAACCGCGGTATCTTGATGGCGCTCCATAGTCTGTCCAACGATCTCAATGAAGCGGCAGACCTGTGTCTGCGCGGCGCGACGTTGCAGCCGGACAATGCCGCGATCCTCAATAATCTCGCGGTCGTCCTGCAGATCCGGGGTGACACGGAGAACGCGCTGCTCGTGTTCCGGCAGCTGGTCGCGCAGGATCCGAAATTCGCGCCGGCCTACAGCAACATCGGGTCGATCCTCGCGCAGAAGGCCTTCTACGACGAGGCGGAGGACGCCTTCCTGCAGGCCCTGGCCATCGATCCGTCGCTGAAAGAGCCGCGCATCGAGATGACGAAGGTGAGACGGCACCTCTGCGACTGGAGCCGGAGCGACGCGGACGAGGCGACGATCCGCGACCTCAATGGCGAGACGACCAACTTCCTCATCGCGTTCATGGCCATGTCCGCCTCGGGAGAGGAGCAGCTGGCCTACGCGCGCCGCGCGATGGCGAAATTCGCTGTATCGCCGACGCGCGCCGGACGATACCGGAACACGTTCGATCCCCAGCGCCTCAGGATCGGCTACCTGTCGGGCGACTTCAAGGAGCATCCGGTCGGGCATCTGCTGCCGGACCTGATCGCGCTCCACGACCGCGCGCGCTTCGATGTCATCGGCTACTCGCTCGGCGGCGACGATCGATCAGCCCTCCGGCATCGCCTCGCCGGCCTCTTCGACAGGTTCGTCGATCTCGACAAGAAATCCGATATGGAGGCCGCGAAAACGATCCTGGACGACCGCGTCGATATCCTGATCGACCTGACCGGTCCCACCGCCAACGGACGCTTCGGCATCCTGTCGCTGCGCCCCGCCCCGCTTCAGGTGTCGTTCCTCGGCCTGCCGGGCACGTGCGGCGCCGATTGCATCGACTACATCATCGCCGACCGCTTCCTGGTGCCGCCGGGCTCTGAGCGTTTCTACCAAGAGCGCGTCGTGCGCCTACCGAACTGCTACCAGCCCTGCGACACGGCCCGCCGGACACCGGAGCCGCGACCCTCCCGCACCGATTGCGGCTTGCCGGAGCGGGGGTTCGTGTTCGCGAGCTTCAACAACACCTTGAAGATCAGCCCGGAGGTATTCGACACCTGGATGCGCGTGCTGGAGGCGGTGGACGGCAGCGTGCTCTGGCTCTACGCGCGGACGGAGAAGGCGAAAGCCAACATGCTCGATCGCGCGAGGCATCGCGGCATCGCCGGGGAAAGGCTGATTTTCGCCGGTGCGGTGCCCTTCGAAACCTATCTCAGCCGGATGACCTGCGCCGACCTATTCCTCGACACTTTCCCCTATGCGGCGGGGGCGACCTGCAATGACGCCCTTTGGGTGGGTCTTCCCGTCCTCACCTGCGTCGGCGAAACCTACGTGAGCCGCATGGGCGGGAGCCTGCTGACAACGCTCGGGCTGCCTGACCTCGTGACCGACACGCTTGAGGCTTACGAGCGCGAGGCCATCGCGCTGGCCCGCGATCCGGAGCGGATACGGGCGTTGAGGGAGCGGCTCGCCAACGCGAGGGCGACGAGCCCCCTCTTCGACATGCCGGCTTTCGCGGTGTCGCTCGAGAACGCCTATGCGCGCATGGCGCGGGAAGCGCGATCGGGCAGGGCGCCGGCGGCCTTCGACGCCGGTGATGAGCCAGCGTGTTGATTCAGCGGGCATTAACCTCGTCGCGGCATTCGGCGAAGGCCCTCGCATCTTAACGCCTTCGCAGCCTTCGCGGCGCAGCCTTCCGTGACGAAAGGTTGGATCCGCCGATCAACGGCACGGGCCCAAAGGCATGATGCCGCCCTCGCGTACCGGTTTCGGCCCGGAATCTCCTTCAACTCGACTCGATGGGGATACCACTCATGAATAGCATTCTCACAAACATGTCGGCGATGACGGCCGTCGCCAATCTCGACGCGACGCAGAAGTCGCTCAACATGGTCCAGAACGAGATCTCCAGCGGTCTCGCGGTTGCCTCCGCCAGCGACAACGCCGCATACTGGTCGATCGCGCAAAACATGACCACCGAGAATAGCAATCTATCGGCCGTCACAAGCTCGCTCAATCTCGGCACCTCTGTCCTCGGCACGGCCACGTCCGCGCTCAGCTCGATGACGGGAATCCTGCAGAAGATCCAGGCCGACCTCGTCTCCGCGCAGCAGCCCGGTACCGATCTCAGCTCGATCGGCACGGATATCACGGCGCTGCAGAGCCAGCTCACCAGCTCCGTTCAGTCCGCCTCGTTCAACGGCGTCAATCTACTGGATGGATCCTCGGTCGCAACGGCGTCGGGCGGCACCAGCGCAACAGCGACGGGCGGCTCGGTCGGCTTCGTCTCCTCCGTAACCGGCACCGGATCTTCAACGCAGGTCAACTACCTCGACGTCGATGCCAAGGGAACGAACTTCGGCACCGGTACGGGCTCGAAGTTCTCCATCATCGTCGCCGCGAACACTTCTCAGGGAACGACCGCGGCAACGGTCGACGTGAACACGTTCGCTGTCTCGTCAAGCACGTCTTCCGGCGATCTAGCAAATTATATTGCCGCTGTCGGTGCCGCCCTGACGAACGTGAATACGGCCTCCGAGAACGTCGGCGCCTCGCAGAAAAACATCTCTCTGCAGTCGACCTTCATCTCGTCGCTGACCGACTCGATCACCAGCGGTGTCGGTTCGCTCGTCGATGCCGACATGAACGAGGCCTCGACCCGCCTTAACGCCTTGCAGACGCAGCAACAGCTCGGCGTGCAGGCACTTTCCGTCGCCAACCAGAACAGCCAGCTCATCCTCAAGCTGTTCGGCGGTTAGATAGCTCGGCTTCGCGGACGGCGGCGCGGTAGGCGCGGTCGTCCACGAAAGCGTGGCGCGTAATAATTGTATGGCCGTCACGCGCGATGGGCGCGCGGCGGTCACTCGCGTTCGGACGCTGCCGTTATGCTTAACGAAGTCCTAAGCATATCAGCTTAGATTACTCGACACGGCCCGCAAGCATGTGACGAGACGCGATGAAAATCTCACTGCGACCTTTTGAAATCGGCGGACTGCTCGATTGCCTGCCTTCCGAAGTCGAAATCCTTTCGCTCGATTGCTTCGACACGCTGATCTGGCGCGCAGTCCATGCGCCCCGCGACGTTTTCTCGGACTTGGATATCGAAGGCGGCGCCCCGGAGCTCCGGATCCTCGCGGAAAAATCGGCACGAAGAACAGCCAGCGTACGGCACCGACGATCAGAAGTCACTTTAAGCGATATCTATCGCCAGCTCATGCCGGAGGCTGACGCCGGGCAGATCGAAAGTGCTGTCGAGCGCGAACTCTCGCTTGAGAAGAGGCATTGCTTCGCTTTCCCACCAATAGTCCAGCTGATCCGCGAGGCGAAAAGTCTCGGCCTGCGGATCATGATCGTAAGCGACACTTATCTCAGCGCCGTCCAGCTCGGCCAACTGATCGAGCATGCGGCGGGACTTGAGATTTTCGCGCTCATCGATCACGTCTTCACCTCGAGTGATCATGGCTGCGGCAAACAGCAGGAACTCTTCCCAATAATTCTCAAGAAGCTAGGAGCTCTACCTAAAACCATTCTGCACTGTGGGGATAATCGAGCTTCGGATTGTGACAGGCCTTCGACGCTAGGCATGCATGTCGTCCACTTGGTGCAGTTCGATACCATCGCCGAGCAGAGACTTCGGCTCGAGGCCACCTCTGCCATCATGCTCGACGCGTCGGTGCGAATCAGCCGTCCCGTTCATCAGCCCCATCGCGCGCTAGTCGCGATGCGTGCCGAGCAGGAGCCCGCTTTCGTGCTCGGCCATGACGTGATAGGGCCGATCCTCCACGCTTTCGCGTTGTGGATCAAACAGGAAAAGGACAACTTCGAGGCTCGTCTGGGGCGCGTCGTGCATCCGCTGTTCATGATGCGCGACGGATACCTGCCGATGCGTATCTTCGAGATGCTCTTTCCGGCGAGCGGCGCGCGGCCTGTCGAGATCACGCGCCTTGTGGCGGCTCGCGCCGGCCTTTGCACGGAGCAGGCGATCCTGGCGTTCCTCGACAGCCGAGCGGGCGCTATGCCAAGCGAAGCGTTAGCCAAGCATCTTTCTTTGAGCATGATTGAGCTCGCCGATCTTTGCAAACCCCTCAATCTCGAGGAATGCGACGCGACTTCGCTCGCCGAGGCTCTCGCCAAGCCACGCGCGCTTCGCAAGATCATGAAAAAGTCCGAGGGGTTTGGCAGGAGGCTCGAAGAACATCTGCGCACGCTGGGTATCAAGCGCGACGACGCAATCATGCTCGTCGATCTTGGCTACAATGGAACCGCGCAAAACCTGCTCGAACCCTATCTCGTCGATCAGCTCGGAATGACCGTCGCAGGCCGTTATCTGCTGCTGCGGGAAGTCGAGCTGCGCACGAGAGATAAGCGCGGTTTCATCGACACGAGAAATTACGAGCATCGCTCGCTGCACAGCCTTTCGATCTGCGTTGCCGTCCTTGAGCAGATCTGCAATCTGAGTGTCGGCTCTACCGTGGACTTCGACAAAGATGGCACGCCGATCCGAGAGGCGACCGACAAGAAAAGTAGGCAAAGCGAGGTCCGCGACCGCATTCAGGCCGGCGCCACCGCCTACGTGGCGGCAATCACTGCCGACACGATTTCCAGCCTACCCCGCGTCGATCAGGGCGCGAGTCGAACCATGTCGATCGCCGCGCTCGGTCGCTTGTTTCTCTTGCCGATGGAAAACGAAGTCGAGCTGCTTGAGACGTTTGAGCAGGACATCAATCTTGGATCGGGGTCGTCGCTGAAGATGCTGGACCGGCAAGCTGCGGTGACCGGACTTAGGAGTATCGGCCTTCCATACATCAACAGCGCGGAGCGCTTCTTTATTCCCGGTGAGATCCAACGGCATGGTTTGCCGCTCAACATCTCCTTCTTCAGTTCGCTGAGGTTTTCCCTTGACCTGCGTGACAGTGATTTCTCGGTCGGAGGTGTGGAAATACCCGTGGTCCTCGCTGACACCGCAAGCCAGACGCCATTGAAGCTGAAGGCCTACCCGACGGCGGACGGCTTCTATCGGCTTGCGGTCCCGATCGGAGTTGGCCGATTTATCGCCGCTGTAGGCTTTGGTCTATGCTACGAGTGGGTGCAGATCGAGAACGTCATGTTCCAAAGCGTTGCTAACTTTGTCGCGAATGATCTGACGAGCGCCAAGACCGCTGAGTTCATGGTCGAGAACATGACTTCGCGGGCGCCTGGCCTTTACGAGATGCGGCTCGACGGCAGCCTTATCGCGCCACCCCCGCGAAGCGCTTGGGAGCCGCTTGTCATGATCGTCGTGTTCCGTCCCATAACGCCACGGCAGCAGGCCACTTCGAAGCAGGTCGCGCAAGCGGCTTAGGCGCTCGAGGGCGGCGGAGCGCCCCAAGTCGATCGTCCTTGTCGTGGATAGTCGTCGGCGCCAACAAAGGTGATGTCGTAGTCGGCGCGGCTGTTAGGTGATGTCATGGGCGCTCAATCTCCGCGCAAGCTTGATGCCGCATCATCAAGGCTCAGGGTAGAGCCAGATCGGCCGGCATGAACGTACAAGAGCAATTGCAGATCCTCCTCGCCAACCTGGCCAAGCTCGGCTGGCGGCGGCTGACAGCGCTGGGCTTGATCGGCGCCACCGTTTTCGCGGTTGTCGGCGTCACCGGCTATTATCTCAGCCGTCCGTCGCAGGAGGTGCTCTACGCCGGGCTCGACCGGCAGGACGTGAGCGGCATCGGCGCGGCGCTGACAGAAGCCGGCATAGCTTTCGACGCCTCGTCGGACGGCACCACCATCATGGTGCGCTATTCGCAGACCGCGCAGGCGCGCATGCTGCTCGCCGAGAAGGGCCTGCCGCACAGCACCAACTCCGGCTACGAGCTCTACGACAAGCTCGGTTCGCTTGGCTTGACGTCCTTCATGCAGGACGTGACCCGCGTCCGCGCCCTTGAGGGCGAGCTCGCCCGCACGATCCAGACGATGAACGGCATTCGCGCCGCCCGCGTCCACATCGTGCTGCCGGACGAGGGATCGTTCCGTCGCGCCCGGCAGCCGCCATCGGCGTCGGTGATGATCCGCACCGACACGATCTCAGATGCGCGCACGGGACAGGCGATCCGCCATCTCGTCGCCGCCGCCGTGCCCGGCATGACCGTCGACCAAGTCACCGTGCTCAACACGGACGGCACGCTGCTCTCGTCGGGCGACGATCTCCAGGAGGCGGCGCCGGGCAAGATGCTGGCGCTCGAGAACACCGTTGCCAAGGAGATCCAGGACAACATCCGCAAGGAGCTCGCGCCATACCTGGGCCTGCATAATTTTCAGATCAGCGTCGCCGCCAAGCTCAACACGGACAATCGCCAGACCAACGAGACGATCTACAATCCTGACTCGCGGGTGGAGCGATCGACACGCGTCGTCAAGGAAAACCAGACGATGCAGAACAATTCGAACCAGGCGCCGACCTCGGTCACCAGCGCGCTGCCGAGCGATAAAAGCGGATCGCCTGCCGACAGCAAGGTCTCCAACACAGACAATTCCAAGCGCGAGGAGCTGACCAACTACGAACTTTCCTCGAAGGTCGTCACCACGGTCAGCGGCGGCTACACGATCGATCATCTCTCCATCGCCATCCTCGTCAATCGCGCGACGCTGACGCCGGGGGCCAAGCCCGAGGCTGGCACAGCGGCTCTCGATGCCAAGCTCACCGACATCGAGGGGCTGGTCGCCTCGGCGGCGGGATTGCGCAAGGACCGCGGTGATTCGATCAAGGTCTTGGCGGAGGACTTCGCCGACGCGGGCCACGATCTCGATCCGGTCCCGTCCTCTTCCATCGTCGACGTGATGATGCGGCAGTTCGGAACCGCCATCAACGCCTTGACCGCGCTCGTCGTCGCCGTCCTCCTCATCATGTTCGGCCTGCGCCCGCTGACCCGTATCTTGATGCCGCCGGAGCCAGAGATGGCCGCCCTTGCCGGGTTGCCAGCGATGCCGGCCTTGGAGGGACCGCAAGGCTCGTCGGATGTCGTCGAGCCGAAGGTTATCGAGGCGCAGAGCGAGCGCAGCCTGATCGAGGACGTGACGAACAGGCCCCGACGCTCGCCTCAGCGCCGGCTCGAACAGATGGTCGAGTTCGATGAGAATCAGGCGGCCGAGATCCTGAAGCAATGGGTGCGGCGCGGGAGCTTGGCCTAGATGAACGCACCGCTATCGCGATACCTCACGTCCTTCGCGCCCCGGGATGCGCGTGAGCTTTTCCTTATCGCGCCTCCGGCCGCCGCAGCCGAGCCCGAGTCCACGTCGATCATCGAACCCGCCGATAGCGCGCTCGATCTGGCGCTGCGCGAGGCGCGGCAGGAGGCGGAGCGCGAGCTCGCGAAGGCTAACGCCGCACTCGAGGCAACGCATGCTCAAGCGATCGAGGATGCTCTGGTCGCGGCGCGAGCCGACTGGGCAGCGACGAACGCGGAGGCGATCGGCATCTCGATCGACACCGCCTTCGCGCGGTTGCGCGAGGTGCTCTCGGATCGGCTCGCGGCGGTCTTGCGACCGATGCTCGCCGAGGCCATCCTCGCGCGAACTATGGAGGTCCTAACCCAAACGATTGATCAAATACTTGCCGATCCCGATCATCCGTGCCTCACCGTTCGCGGCCCGAGCGATCTCGTCGAGGCGCTGCGTGCCCGCGCTCCAGAAAGCAGCGGCACGATCTACGAGACAGCGGACCGCGTCGACGTCATCGTGGCTGCGGAAGGTATTCATATCGAGACCAGGCTCGGGCACGCCCTCGCCGCCCTTGATGGCCTGGAGCCCAAAGCATGAGCGATCACGCGCACGAAATCGTCATCATCAAACGCCATCACGGCGACCATGACGAGCATCACGGCGGCGTCTGGAAGATCGCCTTCGCCGACTTCATGACGGCGATGATGGCGTTCTTCCTCGTCATGTGGCTGATTAGCGCCAACGACAAGACCCGCGCGTCCGTGGCGCGCTACTTCAATCCGGTACGGCTGGTCGACGCCACGACTCAGCCGCGCGGCCTGCACGATAGTAAGAAGGATGAATCGGGGATCACCTCCTCGCCTGACGTAAAGGACCCCAACATCAAGGACGCGTCGAAGTCCGGCGGCGCGCCGAAGCCGGCCGCCGTCGACAAGAAAGGTGAGACCGCGACGGGCCGCGAGACGCGGCTCGACACTCAGCTGCGTGACAGTCCCTATGCCGCTTTGGCCGAGATCGCCGGCATGAAGGGTCCCGGCGAGGTGGCCACCCCGGATAGCAACGCGAGCCCGCCCGTGATCGGGCGCCGCGGCGGCGAGGCGTTCCGCGATCCGTTCGCGCCGCCCCCTCTGGCGGCCAAGACCGATCGGGCCGACGCCGATCAAGATGATGCGGCGACGAGCGAGGCCGCCGCGAGAACGCGAAAGGCCGATGCGGAACAAGCCGAGAAGGAGAGGCGTGACGAGCTGAAGAGCCAGATCGTCGCGTCGATGAGGACCACGGGCCGCGATGCGGCCGGACCGGCGGTCGACGTGCGCGCGACGGACGAGGGGCTTCTCCTCAGCCTGACGGATACGGACGCCTTCTCTATGTTCGGCAACGGATCGGCGGTGCCATCGCGAAAGGTCGTACTGCTGATGGATCGTGTCGCGCAGATCCTGAAGAGCCGGCCGGGCGAAATCGTGGTGCGCGGCTACACCGATAACAAACCGTTTCATTCGAACCGCTACGACAATTGGCATCTCTCCTTGGACCGGGCGCAGGTGACGCATTACATGCTTGTCCGCGGCGGCCTCAGCGACGCGCGCATCGACCATGTCGAGGGTTACGCCGATCACGCGACCAAGGCCGGCGTCGAGCCCGCCAGTCCCCTCAATCGGCGCATCGAGATCCTCCTGAAGGACAAGGGTCGATGAAGCCTGCTTCAATCGCGTGCCTTGCGGTCGCGCTGGCGCTCGGATCGGTGTCCTGCGGTTTTGCCGCGGGTGATCTCGCTCCGTTCGAATCCATGCGGTCGCTGCAGGCGCTTCAGGATCGTATCGCCACCGGAGACGCCCTCGCCCAGGCGGCGCACGCCAAGGCCATCGTGAGAACCGGTCGCGCCTTCGCGGCGGCCAAGCCCACACTTTGGCGCGATCTTCGGAACGCGCGGGCCTTGATCACTTATCTTTTCAGCGGCGGTGGCGAGGCAGGCATGGGTGCTTTCATTCCGCCTGACCTCGTCGCGCCGGAGGTCAAGACGCTCTACGAGGGCGCGCTCGCCTACGGCATCGGCGACGACGAAGCCGCCCGCGCTCGCCTGCTGCCCATCGACGCGAAAAGCCTGCCCTCCGGCCTGGGCGGCCACCTGGCTTTGATCCAGGCGACCCTGCTTGCCGCCGACGATGCGCCGAAGGCGATTGCTCTCCTCGACATCGCACGCCTGCTCGAGCCAGGGACGCTCGTCGAGGAAGCGGCGCTGCGCAAGGAGATGTCGCTGATCGGCGCTTCGGGCGACCTCGACAAATTCACGCTACTCTCGCGGCGCTACCTGAGCGGCTTCGAGCGCTCGGTGTACGCCGGCAATTTCCGAAACCTGGTCGCGCAGGCGGCGATGCAGCTTGGCGCCGGCGACTCGGACGCGGCCGCGCGCAAGCTCGCCAAACTGATGGCGGCCCTCGACAAGGTCGAGAGGCGGCGGCTCTACCTCGCGATCGCTCGCGAGGCCCTGCTCGCCGGCCGCACCACCATGGCGGCGATGGCCGGCGGCGAGGCCGTCCGTCTTGCCGGGCGCGATGAGCCCGATGCCGCCCGCGCGCATGTCTATATTGGGGCCGCCGAGATCGTCGGGTCGCGATATGATGCCGGTATCGCTGCTCTCGACGAGGTGACGCCGCAGCGGCTCGACGCGCGGGACCGCGCGTTGCGATTATCAGCGCTGGCCGTGGCCGACGTAATCCGCATGCCGCCATCATCGGGCGCGGGCGCCCTCCAGCGTGGTCAGACGGAAGCCGCGCTGGTGGCTCAGGCCGAGCACTCGCTACAAGCAACGTACACCATCCTGAAAGACCAGAAGTGACGCCGACGAGCCTTTCCACCGATGCGAAGCTTGTCGACCAGCGTGGCCGCAGCGCCAGAGACGCGGCGCTGGACGACCAAGCTTCTTCCCGCGATCAGCGTTTCAACGGGGTTCTGTCGACGCTCGCCAGCGAGAAAGCCATGCCAATCGCTTCGGCCGATCCGCTCGGCGGCACATCGTCGGCGGATGAGAAGGCCAGCGTTCTTTCGGCATTGGCGCACGCTCGCGGCACCTCCGCGTCCGCGCCATCCGGTTCTCCAATCGCGTTTATCATTGGAAGCCCTTCCGTCGAGCCCGGCACCGATTTGATCGAGCTTGTCGGCGCGGTCGCTGGCGGTAAGACCGCGATGGAGGCGACGGCGGCGTCGAAGGACAAGACTGGCGCGTCCAAAGCCGCCGACGTGGGTGTTTCGGCGCCTGATGCGCTCGCGGCCGGCGCCGCGATTGCCGCCCCGACGTCGCTCAACCTGATGTCGATGTTCGGGGTGTCGCTTCAAGCAAGCGCCGCGACGCCAACGTCTTGGACCATCACGCGGAAGGCAGGTACGATCGCTTTGGCGACAGGATCTGATCCCTCGCTAGCCAGCGCGGCGCGATCCGATGGTTCGATTGAGCCTGGACCGGCCGTAACGCAGGCGACAGACATCGCGAGCGTGTCGCATCTCGCACCCGCGCAGGTTTTTGCCGTTGGCTTCCCGCTGGCTGTCGCGGACGCTAACGCGGGGAGCATAGGCGCCGGCAAGGTGCTGACGGGCAGCAAGGGCGACCCGACGAAAAAGAGCGAGACGAAGTCAGCAAGCATCACGTCAGGATCTGTCGATCAGGCAAGCGCTGAGGTCGCCCAGACTGCCGTATCGAGCGAGCGATCACGGGGCGGCGACGCCTCGCCGAGGTCGAGCGATCCCGCGATCGTCGCGTCCGAGGTTACCGCCCCTCATGTCGACGAGTCGGATGCGACGCCGACGGTGCAAACGGGTGAAGGCGCGATGCAGGCCTCGATCCAGGCCATCGTGAACGCCGCCTCGCAACTCGCGCTCGCCCAGACCGAAGCGCCGGCCTCGCCAAGCGCCGCCTTGGCGGCGCGGACGAACGTGGCGTCGGACGGCGGCGCGCCGGTCGCGCCCGCGCGCACGATGACGTTGGAGCTTGAACCCACCGCACTCGGGGCCATCAATGTCCGCCTTCATCTCATTGGCGCCTCGCTCGACGTCAGTCTCTCGGTGTCCGATCCAAAGACGCTGGGTGTGCTTACGCGCGAGCGAAGCTCTTTGTCCGATGCGCTTGGCGGCCAAAACTATCAACTGAACGCTCTGGTGATTCAGGGCACCGACGGGCCGGCCGCTTCGACGGCGGGAGAGAAAAATGCGAACCAAGGCGACACCGGCCGCAATGGCGGCTCGAACCAGGATCAGGGCGGCGCGCGCGACGGACAAGCCGCCTCGCGGCAACCAAATCACGTTCCTGCCGCTAGGGATTCTCGGTCTTCTTCTGCCGCTAGCGACAGCCAGCTTTTCGTCTGAGGCCCGCGCCGACGTGTCGGCGGTCTCATGCGAGCACGAGATTGCGACGGCCGCGCGCCGCTACGGCATCCCGCTCGCAGTCTTCTACGCCGTCGGTCTCAACGAGACGGGCGCACGCGGAAGGCTGCAGCCCTACTCCATGAATATCGATGGTCGCGCGAGCGCCAACGGCTCGCTGGGCGAAGCGATATCACGCTTCAAGGCGGCCAAGCTGGCCGGCGCCCGGATGATCGACATTGGCTGCATGCAGATCAATCATCATTACCATTCTGACAAATTCGCCACGTTGGAAGCGATGTTCGATCCGGCTCTCAATGTCGATTACGCCGCTCGTTTCCTGCGCGAGTTGAAGCAGCGCGAACGAACCTGGACCATGGCCGTCGCGCGCTACAACGCCGGACCCAACAACGATCCGGCTCAAAAAAAGTACGTCTGCGGCGTCCTGACGAAGATGGTCGCGAGTGGCTTCGGCGCGTGGACCGAATCAGCGCGAAATTTTTGCTTTATCGCGCCTGTTGCAAAAGCGCCAATCTGAACGTTTGCTGGCCTTTCGCCGTGCCGCAACAGACTTTTTCGAGCATATATCGCGACAAAGCCGGGTCGTTCGCTCGAAATCGGTGCTGTTTACGATTTCTTATCAGATGCTGAAAACGTATTTCGCGCCAATAGTAAATATCCGTTTACCCTAAATCTTCACGATCAATCTACCGTTTGACCATCGAGATTTCGGGGGTCGCTATGCTTATGGTGGTTGATGAGCGTGAGCTGGTAATCGCCGGTTACGAAGCCGGCTTCGAGGCCGAGGGCGTCGCCATCGTCGGCTTCGCTCCAGCGGACTTTTTAACCTGGATCGAAAATGCGCCGAACCAGGAGATCGCCGCCGTAGAGGCTTTCCTGTTAGGCGAAGCCGAATGCCGCGTCGCCTGCGCAAGAGCCATTTCGTTGCGCTCGCAAGCGCCCGTGATCGCCCTTAACGATGCCAACGCGCTTGAGGCGACGCTGTCGCTCTTTGCCGAAGGCTTCGACGATGTCGTGCGCAAACCGATCCACGTGCGCGAACTGCTAGCGCGCCTCGGCGCGATCCGCCGTCGCGCCTCGCGTCATGCTGAGGTGATTGCGCGCGCACCTCTCATCAGCGCCGTCAACGTGTTCTTCGATGGTCGTGATCCGGAAATAGACGGCACGCCGCTCAATCTGCCGCGCCGGGAGCGCCGCATTCTCGAATTCATGATCGTCAACCGCGGCCGCCGCGTGACCAAGACGCAGATTTTCAACGCGATCTATGGGATCTTCGACGAGGATGTCGAGGAGAACGTGATCGAGAGCCACATCAGCAAGCTCCGCAAGAAGCTGCGCGGCCGGTTGGGCTATGATCCGATCGATTCAAAACGGTTCTTGGGTTACTGCATCGAACTCGACGCGAGCCGAATCGATACGGACGCCGGGCTGCATCAGGCGGCCTGACCGCGAGATCCTGCACGATCAATCCAGAAAGCGAAGAAGTCCATGAGTCTCTTCAACTCCATGCGTACCGCGACGTCCGGCATGGCCGCGCAGGCCAACGCCCTCAGCGCGATCAGCGACAACATCGCGAATTCGAGCACGACCGGTTACAAGGATGCCAGCGCGCAGTTCGAGACCCTTCTCGGCGAGGACTCGACGACGAACTACGAATCCGGCGGGGTTCAAACCGATATTCGTTATGGTGTCGCCGACCAGGGTACGTTGCAAACGACCACGTCCGCCACCGATCTCTCTATCAGCGGCAACGGCTTCTTCGCCGTCAGCCAGAACGGTCAAGGCACTTACCTCACCCGCGCCGGATCCTTCGTGCCGGACACGACGGGCAATCTCGTCAACACGGCCGGCTACAACCTGATGGGCTACGCGATCGGGACCAATGGCACGGCCTCGACCTTGTCGGTCGTCAACGTCTCCAACTCGACCTTGCAGGCCGCCGCATCCACCTCGGGTACGCTGAAGGCGAATCTGCCGTCGACCGCGGCCGTGGTCGGGACCCCGGCAACAACCGACGCGAATGGAAACCCAGTCGCGGCGACGGGAAGTCCCCTCCCGTCAAGCAACAGTCCCGCTGCCCAGTACACCGACAAGACTTCGATGACGGTCTACGACAATCTCGGTAAAGCCGACATCCTCGACATTTACGCGACCAAGACAGGCACCGATACCTACGAAATGACCGCCTATCAGCAGAGCGACGCGGCGAGCAACGGGGGCTTTCCCTATGCCAGCGCTCCCGTCGCCGTGACCGATCTGACCTTCGATGCCGCGAGCGGCAAGGTGACCTCGTCCACCAACGCGTTATCCGGCCAGGCCATGACCAGCCCGAGCCTCGCGGTCACGCTTCCGGACGGAAACGCGATCGGCATAGATCTGAGCGGCACCACGCAACTGGCGACCAGCTTCGGCGTCACGACGGCGACCGCCAACGGCAACGCGCCCAGCACTCTGTCCAGCATCAAGATCGGAACGGACGGCACGGTCACCTCCGTTTACTCCAGCGGCGTCCAGGTCGCGACCTACAAGATCCCTCTGGCAACGGTGGAGAGCCCCGACAACCTCACGGCTATCAGCGGTAACGTCTACCAGGCGAGCCAGACGTCCGGCCAGGTCGTGCTCTCGGCGGCGACCACCAACGGGACGGGAACGATCCAGCAAGACTCGCTGGAGGAATCGACCGTTGATCTCGCAACCGAATTGACGAACATGATCCAGGCCCAGCGCGGCTACGAGGCGAACTCGAAAGTGCTGCAGGCGGCATCCGATCTTCTGAGCGTGCTCAATCGTTTGACGACAAGCTGAACGTGTCATTCATCCTGAATCTCCGCTGAAAGTTCTCGGTTACCGATCAGAGTAAACAGTCTGTCCACCTTTTAGCGCCACGATCATCGAACAAGGCGCAACCCGCTGCCATGTGTGGTGGATCAGTAATAATGAGTCTCACGAGCGCTCTCAATATAGCTCAGTCCGCTCTTGCCAATTCGGCGGCGCAATCGGCAATCCTTTCGCAGAATATCGCGAACGTCAGCAACCCGAACTATTCTCTTGAAACCGCCGGCACGGTCACGCAAGGCTCTGGCGCGGTTTCGATCGGCGCGACGCAGCGCGCGACCAGCACCGCGCTTCTCGCCAATCTCCTGTCTTCCCAGTCGGCCTCCGCCTCCAGCAGCGCCTTGAACAACGGGCTGCAGCAGATCGCCGGCTCGCTTGGGCTCGAATCGACAGCCTCGACGAGTACGACGAGCGCGACCGACGACTCGCCGGCGACGCTGATCGGCGCCTTCGCCGACGCCTTGCAGGCCTACCAGGCTCAGCCCGACGATCCATCACTCGGGGCCGCCGCCCTTGCCGCGGCTAAAGCGGTCGTGAGCGGCCTCAACGCGGCCTCGAGCACCGTGCAATCCGTGCGCGAACAGGCTGACAGCGACATGGCGGCTTCCGTCAGCACGATCAACGCGCTGCTCGCGCAATTCCAGACCGTGAACACCCAGATCGTCATCGGCACGAAGACCGGCACCGACGTCAGCGACGCCGAGAACACGCGCGACGGCATCCTCAAGCAATTGTCGAATGAAATCGGCATCACGACCGTACCTGCCGCCAGCGGCGGCACGGCGATCTATACCGATAGCGGCGCGACATTGTTCGAGACCACGGCGCGCGCCGTCAACTTCACGCCCACCAGCAGCCTCACGGCCGGCACGACCGGCGGCGCCGTCACCGTCGATAGAGTCCCGGTCACCGGACCTTCCGCCGTCATGCCCATCCAGTCCGGCGCGCTCGCGGGCCTCGCCACGCTGCGCGACGACGCGACTGTCTCTTATCAGAACCAGCTCGATCAGATGGCATCGAGCCTCGTCACGACGTTCGCGGAAACCAATACGACCACCAATCCAGCCACGACGACCAATGGCCTCTTCACAGCGGCCGGTCTGACGACGACGCCGACCTCGCAGCAGACGACCGGCCTCGCCGAAAATCTTGCCATCAACGCGAGTTTCGATCCCTCGTCCGGCGGCAGCGTCACAGCACTGCGTGACGGCGCGTCCGTAAATTACAACACAGGTAGCGACGCCGCCTATTCCGGACGCCTCCAGCAGCTGACGACCGCGCTCGCCGCGACGCGGACCTTCGACGGTCATTCGGGCGGCGCCGCGTCCGGAACGCTTGCCACCTACGCCGCATCCTCGGTCAGCTGGCTCGAGGCCTCGCGCCAGACGTCGACGAGCGCGCTCGCGACGAACACCGCGAACGTGAGCGCCACGACGACCGCGCTATCGAACGCGACGGGCGTCAACCTCGACGATCAGATGTCGCAGATGCTGGACGTCGAACACGCCTACCAGGCTTCGGCGCAACTGATGAACACCGTCAACACGATGTACACGGCGCTGCTCCAGGCCTTCAACTAAGGACGGCTCGCGTGACAACCATTTCGACTCTCTCGCTCACGTCGCCTTTGCGGCAGTCGGTCAATCAGGCGCAAGCGGCCTTGACGCAGGCGCAGACGGAAGTCTCGTCGGGCACCTACGCCGATCTCGGGCTTCAGCTCGGCGCGCGCACGGGACAGACGCTGTCCTTCGAATCGGACATCGACTCCCTGAACAATTTCACCACATCGAATGCCAGCGCTACCACGCGCCTGGCGGCCACATCGAACGCGCTCACGGGCATGCTGTCCTCCGCGCAGAGCATCCAGAGCGACCTCATCACCGCGAGCAGCGCCGGCGGCACGACGAGCGCGCTCGCGGCCACCGCGACCGGCGCCCTGCAAGGCTTGATCTCCGGGCTCAACACCTCGGCGGGCGGCCAGTCCGTCTTCGGCGGCATCAATTCGGGCGTCAGCCCGATCGCCGACTATTTCAGCACTCCGACCTCGACCGCGAAGTCGGACGTGGAGACCGCATTCCAAACCTATCTGACAAATACCGGGACGACGCCCGCGACGATAACCGGCGCGCAGATGACGACGTTCCTGCACGGCGCGTTCAGCCAGACCTTCACCGGCAGCAACGGGCAATGGTCGTGGTCCTCCGCCTCTTCTCAGACAATCAGCAGCACGGTCGCGCCGTCGCAGACCCTGACGACATCCGTCAGCGCCAATCAGAGTTCCTTTCAGCAGATCGCCCAAGCCTATACGATGCTCACGGAGTTCACCGGTTCGAGTCTCAACGCCGACGCTCAGGCCGCCGTGGTCTCTTCGGCCAGCGCCCTGATGAGCACCGGCATCGGCAACCTCACCAACATCCAGGCCGGCGTCGGCGCGGCGCAAGCTGAGGTGAGCACCGCCGACACGCAGCTCGCCTCGCAGGTCGGCGTCTTGCAGACCAACGTTTCCGATGCGACCAGCGTCGACACCTACGCGCTCTCCAGTCAGGTCACGGCGCTGCAGACGCAGCTCGAAGCCTCGTACGAACTCACGTCGCGCCTGC
Source organism: Beijerinckiaceae bacterium (assembly GCA_965198495.1). Lineage (GTDB taxonomy): Bacteria > Pseudomonadota > Alphaproteobacteria > Rhizobiales > Beijerinckiaceae > RH-AL1. The sequence goes on from CBDAPL010000001.1 coordinate 950,992, forward strand.
AGAGCCTGAGCCTCGTCAATTACCTTCCCACCGGATAAGCAGCATGTACCAGCATTCCTACGCCGAAGTTCTCGAGGACGATCAGCATCAGTCCCGGCAGATCGAGGCGCGCGCGCTCGACCATGCGGTGACCCTTCTGATGGGTGCCGATGCCCTCGCCTCGCCATCCATCCCCGGCGTGCAGGCCCTGCATTTCACACGCGAGCTTTGGATGACGTTTATCAGGGAGCTCGGGGCGCCGGAGAACGCGCTGCCGCGACAACTGCGCGCGAACCTGATCTCGATCGGCATCTGGATCCTCAAGGAGGCCGACGCCATCCGGCTCGGCGAATCGACCAATTACGCCGGCATCGCCGATATCTGTGGCATCGTCCGCGACGGACTCCTGTGAGGCCCGAATGCACATCACCTTGCGAGCCGGCGAAAAACTTTACCTGAACGGAGCCGTCCTGCGGAGCGACCGCAAGGTCAGCATCGAACTCATGAACGACGCCGTCTTCCTTCTCGAGGCGCATGTGATGAGCGTGGAGAAGGCGACCTCGCCCATGCGTCAGCTCTACTTTGTCGTGCAGATGATGCTGATGAATCCGAACGACAAGACTGCCGCCACAGCGCTCTTTGAGGAGAGCATGCCTCGAATGCTGCGGACCTACACTGATGCCGTCGCTCGCGAGGCGCTGATGCGTACGACACAGATGGTGACGGAAGGGCGCTGTTTCGATGCGTTGAAGCTCCTGCGGCTGACCTTCGCGCACGACGACACCCTTCTCCGCGGCGCTAGTGAGGCGCTCGATCTCGCCTCTTAGATGGTTTGGTTATGGCGGATAGCGGAAGATCGTCGCTCCGACTCCAGGTTCGCGAAAGGCAGTCGTCCTAGTCTCGACACTGGTCGCGCACCGCGCTTCGAGAGGCCCCGCCATGACCAGTGTAACTTCCCTCACGACGCCCGTCGCGAGCGGCACAACGAGCACGCCTAGCTCAAGCACCACGGCGGCAAACGCGCCTACGGTAGACTACAACCAGTTTTTGCAGCTGCTCGTCGCCGAGCTGCAAAATCAGGATCCGACCGCTCCCACCGATCCGATGCAGTACATGTCCCAACTCGCGTCCTTCTCCGTCGTGGGACAGAGCGTTCAGACCAACAGCAAACTCGATACGCTCCTGACGACGAACGCCCTGTCGCAGGCCGATGCCACGATAGGGCGCACCGTGACATCCGCGGACGGGTCGACCAGCGGCACGGTCTCGTCGGTGGCGATCGGCAGCGGCGGTGCTGTGACCGCCACACTGACAAACGGCTCGACTCTCGCCTTGAGCTCCGGCGTCACGGTCAGCTGAGCGATGAACGAAGCCGACGCGCTCGACATCACCCAGCACGCCGTCTGGACGATCATGGCCGCCGCCGGTCCGGCCGTCGGCGTCGCGATGATCGTCGGCCTGGCGGTGGCGCTATTCCAGGCGCTGACCCAGATCCAGGAAATGACGCTCACCTTCGTTCCGAAGATCGTGGCCGTGCTGCTCGTGACGGCGCTCACCGCCTCCTTCATCGGCGCTCAGATCTTCACCTTCACCGAGCAGGTCTACGCGCATATCGAGAAAGGCTTCTGATCATTCCGGCGCAAGCTTCGATCCGCATGATCGCCGCGCAAGAACGCAAGATCGCGTAGAGAACCAAGGTGGCGCGGATGGCGGCGGTTAACGGGTTCACGGCGGGCGCGCTGCCGATTCCAAAGAAGAGCTCGCGAGACATAGGCTTCGCCTTCGGCATCATCGCGATCCTATCGGTCTTCTTCCTTCCGATCCCGTCCTTCCTCATCGACCTCGGCCTTGCCTTCTCCATCGCGCTCTCCGTGCTGATCCTCATGGTCGCGCTGTGGATCCAAAAGCCGCTCGACTTCTCGGCCTTCCCGACGGTGCTTCTCGTAGCCACCCTTCTTCGCCTGGCGCTCAACATCGCCACCACACGCCTCATTCTTTCGAACGGGCGCGAGGGCGTCACCGCGGCGGGCTACATCATCGGCGGCTTCTCGCGCCTCGTGATGAGCGGCGACTTCGTGATCGGCCTCATCGTCTTCGCGATCCTGATCACCGTCAACTTCCTCGTCATCACCAAGGGCGCGACCCGGATCGCCGAGGTCGGCGCTCGCTTCACGCTTGACGCCATTCCCGGCAAGCAGATGGCGATCGACGCCGACCTCAACGCTGGCCTCATCAACGACAAGGAGGCGCAGCACCGTCGCCGGGAGCTTGAAGAGGAGAGCTCGTTCTTCGGCTCGATGGATGGCGCCTCCAAGTTCGTCCGCGGCGACGCGATCGCCGGCATAATCATCCTGTCGGTCAATATCTTCGGCGGCATGGTCATTGGGGCCACCCGCCACGGCATGCCCCTTTCCACAGCCGCCGACGTTTATACCAAGCTCTCCGTCGGCGACGGCCTCGTGTCGCAAATTCCTGCTCTGATCGTGTCGCTCGCTGCCGCGCTTCTCGTCTCGAAGGGCGGCACGCGCGGCTCGGCCGACCAGGCCGTTCTCAGCCAACTCGCCAATTATCCGCGAGCCCTCTTCGTCGCCGCCATGCTGATGGGCGCGCTGGCTCTCATACCCGGCCTGCCGATGTTCCCTTTCGCGGTGCTAGGCGGCACCATGGCCTTCGTCGGCTACACGATACCGCGCCGGCGCGCGGCGCGCGTGGACGCCGAGGCCGCGACCGCGGCCGCGATCAAGCGCGACGCCGAGGCCGAGGCGAGCACGTCGATCAAGGAATCATTGAAAACTGTTGAAATCGAATTGGTGCTCGGCAAACAATTATCCGTGAAGCTCCTCGCCGCGCAAGGAGAGCTCGGCAGCCGCGTCGCTAAGCTGCGCCGCAAGTTTGCGCGCCAATACGGTATCGTCGTGCCGGAGATCAAGGTGACGGACAGCCTCGTCCTATCGCCGAAGGCCTATCAAATTAAGATCCACGGCACGACCGTCTCGCAGCAGGAGTCGCGTCTCGGCGAGGTCCTGGTGATCGTCGGCGAGGGACGCGTGCCGAGCGTTCCCGGCGTGTCGCTGCGAGAAGCAGCCTTTGGCATGAAGGCCATATCGATCCCCGAGACTTTCGTGCCGGAACTGACGCGCGAGGGTTTCAAGTGCGTCGATCCGCTGTCGGTGCTTTTGACTCATCTCGGCGAGACCATCCGCAACAATCTCGCGCAATTGCTGTCGTACAAGGATTTGCGCGCCCTGCTCGACAGGATGGAACCCGAGTATAAAAAGCTCGTGGATGAAATTTCCCCCGCCCACATCTCCACTTCCGGCCTGCAAGCGATCCTGAAGCTGCTGCTCGCCGAGCGCGTCTCGATCCGCAACCTGCATCTTATCTTCGAAGCGATCGCCGAAATCGCGCCGCACGTGCGCCGCTCGGAGCAGGTGGTGGAGCATGTCCGCATGCGCGTATCGCAGCAGATCTGCGGTGATCTGTCGGAGAATGGCGAACTCAAGGTCCTCCGCCTCGGACCGCGCTGGGATCTCGCGTTCCAGCAGAGCCTCAAGCGCGATTCCAAGACCGACGCGACAGATTTCGATCTAGACCCGCGCATGGTCGAGCAGTTCAGCACCGAAGCGTCGCCGATCATCCGCGAACGTATGGACCAGGGCCATACTTTCGTGCTGCTCGCGACGCCGGAGACGCGCATCTACGTTCGGATGATCGTCGAACGGATGTTCGCGACTTTGCCCGTCCTATCGCATCTCGAGATCGCGCGCGGCGTACAGATCAAGACGCTCGGCGCCTTGTCGTGACCGCGCTTACGCCCGACCTGATCTTAAGCGCCTTCGTCGTCTTCTGCCGGATCGGCGGATGCATGCTCGTCATTCCCGGGTTCTCGTCGCCCCGTCTCTCCGTGCGCGCGCGACTTCTCGTGGCGATCGCCATCGCGCTCTCGCTGACGCCGCTGCTCCTCGTCGAGATTCAGCCGGTGGTCACCGGCACGACACCGATCAGGCTGTTGACGATCATCATCTCGGAAAGCCTGAAGGGGGTGCTTATCGGTTTACTGGGCCGCTTTTTCTTCGTCGCGCTTGAGACGATGGCGATGTCAGTGTCCTACGCGATCGGGCTAACAAGTACGTTCAGCGCCGTCGATGAGGACGAGTCAATGCCGAGCATCGTGTCGCTCGTGTCGCTCGTCGCCGTCCTCCTCATCTTCGTCACGGACCTTCACTGGGAGATCTTCAGAGGTCTTGCCGCCTCCTACAACGTGCTCCCGATCAATCAGGGCTTCGATCCGCGCATAGGGCTCGTACAGCTGACCGATGACGCGACGAAGACGTTTCTCTTCACCTTGCGCATCGCCAGTCCTTTTCTAGTTTTTTCCCTCGTGGCGAACTTCGCGATCGGCCTCATTAACAAGCTCGTGCCGCAGATCCCAGTGACGTTCATCGCGACGCCTTTCCTTCTCGCCGGCGGTCTCGTGATCCTCTACTTCACGATGAGGCCGGCACTCGAACTTTTCACCAACGCGTTCTCCGCATTTCTCAGGGCCGGCTGATGGCGGATCGTCTGGCGATCCTGCGCCGCATCGAGACCGTGCAGAAGCAGATGGTTCACCTGAGCGATTGGCGGATCGCCTTGGCCGAGCAGGTGTGTCGGAACCTCGCCGACGACCGCGAGCGATTGCGCGCCTACATCGTCGGTGAAGGCCTGCTCGGGGTGCCGCTGGCCAAGGCGGCACTGAAGTCGCTCGACGGCGTGGAGACGCGCCGCGCGCTTGCCGACGCGGCGCGCGACGCCGAAATCAAGCGTCGCGATTTCCTGCGCCGCCGCGAGCGCGTCGTCGCGACGATGGCTGACGAGGCTGCTCTTGTCGCGGCGAGAGCCGACGAGGAGCGCGACATGAAGGTGACGATCGAAGCGTGGCTCGCCGCGCGAAGCGCAAGCCTGCCGTAAGCCTCGTCTCGCATAGTCGAGCCTCTATAATCCGGCTAGCGGAGCCACGCATGGCGATCTCGCCGCCCTCTGATATTCTCCTCGATGTCGCGAGCGCGGCTGACCCCGTCAAAGTCCGAGCCGCAACGGCGCGGCTTGCCAAGCTCGCCGCGGATCCCGCCGCGAGCAACGAGGATTTTGGTAAGGCGCTCGCCTCCGCGCGCGCCGATATGAAGAGCGGATCGATGAGCGCTCCGCCGCTGGTCGCCGCATCCTCTCCGGCGGGCGGTCCGACGATCACGCGACAGCCGACCCACAGCAAGGACGTCTACCAGAAGTTCGAGGCCGTCCTCCTGCAAAATTTCGTCGAGTCCATGCTGCCGAAAGATGACGACGTCTTCGGCGACAAGAACACGGCCGGCGCCTATCGATCGATGATGGCCGAGCAGCTCGCCTCGCAGCTCGCCAAGGCCGGCGGTATCGGGATCGCAAAGGCCGTCGAGCACGCGCATCCCGGCCCCGAAAAAACTTCGTTCGCCGTAACAAACGCGCAGGGTTTCGCATCATGAGTTTGCCGCGCACCAGCACATCGGATACCGAGCTCTTCCCACAAGATCGCAAGTTCGTTTCCTCGGAGACCTACGACGCCTTCTTCGCCGTCGTCGAACGTCTCGAAGCGGCGATCACCGCAGAGACGTCCGCGCTTTCCACTTGTAGACATCACGATATCGTCGGTTTCACGCAGCAGAAGCGCCAGGGCTTCCTTGAGCTCGCCCGCATTATGCGCTCGATGGAGAATGCCATTCCGAGCCCGGACATCCTCGCTCGGCTGGCCCACTTCCGCTCGCGGCTGGAGGCTAACGAGGCAATGCTGCGCGTGTATCTTCGCGCGGTCCAGGATGTCACCGCCATCATCGTGCGCGTGATACGCGAGTCCGAATCCGATGGCACCTATTCGCTCGCCTACGGCCGAGCGGATCACACTTACGCATGAAAGCCTTCGTCATCGGCCTTTGGGTTCTGATCGTGGCGCTGGGAACGAGCTATGCTGTCGCCTTCATCTCGGTCCCCGCGAAGACCGGCGCTGCTGCCGCCAAGCCGAGCCTAACGGTCGAAAAGACGCGGGTGATCAACGTACCGATGATTGCCGGCGGCGCCGTGCGCGGCTTCATCGTCGCGCAGTTCGCCTACACGGTCGACAGCGCCAAGGCCAAGAGCTTGCCGATCTCGCCGGAAGTGTTTCTGCTCGATGAGGCGTTCCGTACGGTCTACACGGACGACCATCTCGATTTCCTGCATCTTGAGAAGTACGACGTCGGTGCCCTGACGACCAAGCTCGTCGCCGCGACCAACAAGCGGCTCGGCGACGATGTCGTTCACGACGTCCTGATCCAGGATTTCACCTTCATCTCCAAGGAAGAGAACGAGAAATGAGCGCGCAATCGTCCGATGCCGGAATGACGAGCGTCGCCCTTGACGCTCTGGAGGTCGGGCGCCTGACCTGGATCGGCCTGACCTTGGCCGGCATTGGCTGGGCGGCGCTGATCGGCGAAGCGACCGTGGCCGACATCCTGACCGTCAAGGCCGCACGCCCGCTTCCCGCCACGTTCCACGCGGACCTGATCGACATCGCCAAATGCATTATCGCCAGCGGCTTCGGCTTGGCGGTCATCGGCGCCCTTCAGAGCGGCTTTGGCACGCTCAACCGCTTTTTCAACGCGGTGCTGGCCCGCTCGGCACAGCGCTTCACGCCGCAGCCGCAATCCGAATCAATCGTCGTCGATGCCACAGCCGCCCCCGCGCGCGATCGGCGGCCCTATCGCACCCTGGCGGACGGATCGATCGAGGTCGAGACGATCGTCGGCACGCGCCGCTTCGCGACGATGCGAGAAGCGCGCGAGTTCATCTAGGAAGAACCCTTAAGACGCCCTTTTGGATCAGTGCTGCGAGCTTCGCTTCAGGAAACTCGTCATCGATATCCTCGTCATTCAGGCTCGTCCGGCGTTAACCTGACGACATCGTTTCCACCCGAACGTCGAAGACGCGCTCCTGCAGGAAAGCCATCAGCCCTCGTCGAGCGACCGCAATCTCACACCCGCCTCGCACCCGACCTGCCACATCAGCGTTGCGGCGTAGCGCGCCCGACTGGCTGGGTCCGACAGCACGAAGGTTCGCGGCAGGGGACGGTCCGCCTCGAGCTGCAGCCTGGCACCGCGTTTGGACTTGTCGCGGATGCGGCAGTTGACGAGGACGCGCCGCTCGGCAAGCACGCCGTCGCGCAAACGCGTCTTCAAGCGCTTCTCGCCACGTCTCTCTCGCGCCTTTCGAACGCCGCCGGAAGGATGGGTCGAGTCGATGACGCTGTAGAAGAAATCATGGCTTGGCAGGGCGCCCGCGCCGATCCTGCGTCCGAGGACTTCATGCCGTATGACCAAGGCTGTCGGATCATCGGTCGAGTTCATCGCGGCGGCAGCCGAACCTTTCGCGAGATCGTTGCTCGCAGGCGTGCGCCTTCGATCGCGCGCGCGAAGATAAACGTCGCCAGTCTCTCGTTAGAGGGTGGGATCGCAAACCAGATATGTTCGATTTCGACAGTATGTTCGCAAGCGCCAAGCGTCAGCCTGAAAAACACGGAAAAGTCGCTCACCTGGAATTCCATGTCGAGGCTAATCGATGCCGGCTTCCCCGAGTCGATCTGGATGGCCGCGGAACAGGCGAAGCACAGAGTTCCTTCGATGAATGACAACTCGGCTGAGGATTCTATGAGATCGGCGATGTTGGCCCATTGAGCGGCTTGGATATAGGCGACCATGTCACTGAGCTCGATGAGGCCGAGCTCGGCGACAGTCTCGCTTAGCGCATCCGCGAGAATGGCGGTTCGCGTCAAACCATAGACCGATACGGCATCGTGCATGTCAGGCTTTCATGATTGAACGTTGCGAGCGCGCGCCGCGCGCCTGAAGGAAGTGGATGAGTTCGGCGACAGCCTTGTAAAATTCCGCTGGGATCAATTGCGCTACTTCCACATGGTCGTACATTGACCTTGCGAGAGCCTTATCTTCAATCACCGGGATATTGTTGTTCTCGGCTATTTCGCGAATTTTAAGGGCGATCAAATCCTGACCTTTGGCGATCACCTTTGGTGCGCCGCCTTCCTCTCGCACGTATCGCAGCGCGATGGCGTAGTGGGTCGGGTTGGCGATCACCAGCGTCGCCTTAGGCACCGCGGCCATCATGCGGCGGCGTGAACGGTCGAGCGCGAGTGACCGCCGTTTTGCCTTGAAGAACGGATCGCCTTCCGACTGTTTCATCTCGTCCTTCACTTCCTGCTTCGACATGCGCAGGTCGCGGCGCCAGCGGAAGCGGGCCCACACGAGGTCGGCCGATGCGAGAACCGTGAAGGCGACGAGTGCGCCCGCGAGAAGCCGCCCGACGATCGCGAGTATCAGATCGCCGAGCGAGGCCGGGTCTACGTAGAGCGTCTGCATGATGGCGTCGCCTTCGCCGCGCAGGACGATCGCGATGACGGTGCAGCAAATGATGAACTTGAACAGGGTCTTGAGGAATTCGATCTGACCGTCGCGCCCGAGAAGTCGTTTGAGGCCCGCTGCGGGAGAGACCTTCGACCATTTCGGCTGAATGCGCTCCAGGGATACGCGCGGCGCGCCCTGCGCAACACCGGCGACGATCCCAGATAGCATCAGGAGCAGCATGATTGGCAGGAGAAAGGCGAAGCATGCCTCGCCGACAAAATGGATCACGTTGAGAGCATCGGCTGGCGTCGCAAAGGGATCTCGGCTGGCATTGGCGAAGACGTGCTCGAGCGGCGCGGCCAGCGCTCTCGCGTTGTTGGCGAGGATCATCGAGGCGATCACCAGCATCGCGCCGAGCGAGAGAAACACCGAGGCCTCGCGCGAGAACGGCGTATTGCCGCCCTCGATCGCCTCGCGTGTTTTCTTCTCCGAGCCTTCCTCGGTCTTTTCCTGCCCTTGATCTCTGTCGCTCATGGCCTATCCACCCGCTCAGGATTCGGGTTCGCGCAACTCGACCTCACCGCGATCGGCCATGGCGAGCAGCATGTCGGCAATGAAACGACGTGCCCCCGCGACCTCCTTCGCCGGCGACTCGCCCGCGCTGTTGAGCTCGTTCTCGACCAGGCGACGCGCGCGGGATGTCAGCGACGACAAAACGTTCGTTCGGAACTCCAAGTCTTTGCCCGAAAGGGCGGTGACGATCTTGTCGCTCGGCACTTTCTCGAAGAGCGCCTGGCGCGTCTTCTGCGGCAGGGAGACGAGGTCGTCGAACGAGAAAAGCTTGGAGCGCAGCGCCTCCGCATCCTCCGGTCGGTCTGATGCGAGCGCCTTGAGTACATCCTCGACGTTTTCGGGCGACATCTTGTTGATGATCTCGGCCATACGGGAGGTACCCGCGCCCGCCGGCGCCGGCGGGTTGAGGACGAGATCCTGGTTGATGCGTGTCTCGATGACGCGCAAGGCCGCGTTGGCCGTTGGGGCAAGGGATAGAAGACGTCGCGTGACCTCGTTTCGCGTATCGCGCTGAAGCAGTTCCATGATGGCCGCGGCGCCGGCGGCACTGAGCTTTGACAGCGCCAGCGCGATCACCTGTGGATGCTGCTTCACAAGATAGTCGGTCAGAATTGGCGCGGGGATCGTGCCGATCTTCTCCCACATGCCGCGGTTCGAGTTTCCGAGCACGTCCGACATGATGTCGGCCACCTGATCGGGCGGCAAGACGCCAGAGAGCAATCCTTCTGCTTGATCGGCGTTGCCGAGCAGCTCGGCCCCGTTGGCGAATTCACTCGCGAACTCCTCGACGAGATCCTCGACGACATCGATGGGTATTGAACCGAGTTCGACCGCGGCGCGCGTGATGACCTTCAGTTCCGCCGCGTCGAAATGGCCGAGCAGACGGCTTGCCAGCGGCTTGCCCATCGCAAGCAGGAGCGCGGCGACCTTCTGCGATCCCTTAAGGGGACTGAAGCCGCTGTCGTAGGTGGCGTCGTTGGCCATTGATCTCTGTCCGGGGCAGCTATCTCTTGCGGCTAAAGCGGGGCATCGGGTCGCCCGACGATCTCGGTTAACTTCACACCGATCTTCGAGGGATCCTCGTCAAGTGCGACGAGCTCTCCGCGCGCGACGATGCGGCCGTTGACGACGACGTCGACCGGATCGGATATGGCATGATCAAGCGCGACCACCGCGCCACGACCGAGTTTCATGAGATCGGCGATCGGCATGGAGGCGGAGCCGAGGAACACCTGCACGGTCACCGGTATGCGCAGGATCGTGTCCAATTGTGTCGTGCTCGCGTGCCTGTCGTTCGTCGTGTCTGAAGAGGCGGCCTGGGACATTTGTCAGCCCTTGGATAAATCGTGAAGCGGAGATCGGCGCGGTTCGATCGTGACCGGATTTATGCGATCCGACACGATTTCATTGATACGCATGGAGTAGAGGTCTTCGGCCTGGCCGAGCTCGCCGCGATAAAGTACGCAGCTGGCGTTGATGAGCGCGACATGCTCGCGCGCCTCGGCCGGAAGGGCGAGAACCTGTCCGACCCTTAGATTAGCGAGCGTTGCCAAGGTGATGTCCGTAGCCTCGAGATACGCGTCGAGCGTAACGCTGGCCTGCTCGATCTGTTTGTTGAAGAGCGTCGCCCACGCTGGATCGGAGGTGCTCGGCGTCTCGAGCGCGTCGTCGGGCTCAACAAAGCGATCGAGAAGAGCCTTTGGCAAGGCAAGGCGCAAGGCGCCGTGAAGACCGAACGCGCCAATGGCGATCTTGATAATGGCGACGTTCTCTCCACGTGCGCCGAACAGGTCGGGGGGCAGGCCATTCTCGATCTTGATCGAGCGGGTGCCGGCAAAGCCGTACTCCGCCCACTCGGTCTGGAGGGCTGAGGCCGCGAGGGAAAAGACGATTTGCGAGAACTGCAAGTCGATAGGGGTGACAGCGCGCGCGGCCTTGTGCATCGGTTCGCTGCCGTTTCCCCCGCAGAGCAATTCTACGACGGCGTGGACGAGCGTCGCGTCGAGCGTCAACAGCATGGAAGCGCGCATGTCCGGACATTCGAGGATCGCGGCAGCATTGGCAGGACGATGCGCGGCGAGGACGGCTTTGGCGGTGTCGACGTCGAGACCGGACAGCATTCCCTCAATCGTCGTCGTGGTGCCCGCCATCGTCTGCAGGCTCTTCACGATTTTAACGACGACACGTTCGATCGCGTCCCGGAGCCTAGGTTTGATGTCAATCTTTGCTTGCGCGCCGCGATTATCGCTGGCGCTGACCCCTCGGGTGCCGAGCTCTGTCGCGAACGGGAACATCGTTAGGCCGCCTGTGGTTCGGCCGCGCCCTTGCCGCCCGCCATGGTCTCGCTTTCAACATCGTCGATCGATGGACGGTCATAGGCAGAGATGGTCTTGCGGCCATGCTCCAGGGCGATCAACGGCATCGCCCCGTTCATGAAGGCGAGTAGAGTTTGCTTGATGATGACGTAGAGTCGGCAGCGCTTCTCGCGCGTTACCTTGATCTTGGTCGCCAGCGGCCCGGCGATCCCGTAGGACATGAAGATGCCGGCGAAGGTTCCAACGAGCGCGGCGCCGATCAATTCGCCTAACAGCTCCGGCGACTGGTCGAGCGCGCCCATTGCCTTGATGATGCCGAGTACGGCGGCAACGATGCCGAGAGCCGGCAGGCCGTCTGACACGGCAGTCAGCGCCTGGTAGGCCTTGAGCTTGTCGCGCTTGATCGTCTCGATCTCCTCGTCCATCAAGGATTCGATCTCGTGCGTCCGAGCGTTACCGATCAGGATGAGGCGGACGTAATCGCAGATGAAGGCCGTCATGTCCTTGTCGGCGAGCACCTTCGGGAATCGTTTGAAGATGTCCGATTCTTTAGGGCTGTCGATCTGCTCCTCGAGCTCGTTGCGGGCGTTACCGCGCAGCTCGCGCATCAGCACGTAGAGGAGGCCGAGCAGGTCGAGATAATCGCGCTTTTTCGGGTAGGCGCCCTTGATCGCCTCCAGACACGCCTTGCCGGAGTCCTTGATCGTCGAGAGCGGGTTGGCGACGATGAAGGTTCCCAGCGCCGAGCCGCCGATGATGATCAGTTCGTAGGGCTGCCATATGACGGCGATGCGTCCGCCGGATGCCGCGAAGCCGCCCAGCATGCAGCCCAACGCCACGGCTAGTCCGATGATGAAACTCAAAGCGGCTCTCCCCTGATCCGAATTCTAATTCAACAGGCAAGACTTGCCCGAGGCTGACGGCGGAGGGGTCGATACGCCGCCCGCGCGCAAACAGTTTCGGGCAAGCTCGTGGGGGCAGCATCGTCAAGCTCGCGTGGAGACTCGACCTTGCTTTCGACCACCGCCTCCTATCTCGCTGTCGCCAACAATCTGACGCGCCTGCAGACCGCGACGGCCGCGCAGGGACAGGTCAAGACCGACACGGCTTACTACCTCGCCAACATCGGCAAGGTGACGAGTATTGCCGATTTCGTCGGCAACTATCGTCTCTTCTCCTATGCGATGAAGGCCTATGGGCTAGAGGACATGACCTACGCCAAAGGCCTTGTGACGAAGGTCCTCGAAGGTGGCGTGACCTCGAGCACCGCGCTCGCCAATACCCTGTCGGATCAACGCTACAAGGCGCTGGCGACCGCCTTCGATTTCGTCGGCAAGGGCTCTGCGGTGACGCAGAGGAGCGCTGCGACAACGGCCACCGTCAGCAGCTATGTCGAGCAGACATTGGAGGACAACCAGGGCGTCCAGAACAAGGGTGTCCAGCTCGCGCTTTATTTCACCCGCAACGCGCCCTTGGTCACCAACGTCTATGGGCTCCTGGCGGACTCGAGCCTCCTGAAGGTCGTGCAGACGGCGTTCGGCCTGCCGTCCTCGGCATCGGAGAACATCGATACGGAGGCGGCGACGCTGAGCAAATACGTCAGCGTGTCCGATCTGCAGAATCCTGCCAAGGTAAACAAGATTGCCGAGCGATTTACCGCGATGTGGGACCTAGGCGGAAACAATACGTCATCCGATTCCTCGAGCGTGGCGCAGATCTTCTCGGCGTCCTCGACAGGCGTCAGCTCCAGTCTTCTGCTCAGCTTGCAGGGCCTGCGGCTCGGAGGCTCGTGAGCGATGCGCGGTAACTTCTACGTTTCACTCTCGGGACAGGTCGCGCTGGAAAAACGCCTCGATACGATCGCCGTCAACATCGCGAACATGAACACGGCCGGCTACCGCGCGTCGGGCGTCACCTTCACGAGCGTGCTTTCGAAGGCCGGGGACCGACCGGCCGCCTTCGTCGGCACTGGCGCCGACTACATCTCGCGCGCGCAAGGCGGCGCGACGCAGACCAACAACCCGCTCGACCTCGCCATCCAGGGCGAAGCCTTCTTCGCGATCAAGACGCCGCAGGGCACCGCCTACACGCGCGATGGCCGCTTCCAGATGACCAGCAGCGGCGAGCTGCAGACGCTGAACGGCTACCCCGTGCTCGACGCGGGCGGGGCGGCGATGCTGCTCGAGCCGGATGGCGGCGCGCCGATGATCGCCGCCGACGGTATGATGTCCCAGCAAGGGCGACAGGTCGGCGCGGTCGGCCTCTTCTCGATCCCCGATGACGCCAAGCTGACACGTGTCGACAATTCAGCGATCGTCCCGGACAAGGCCGCCACAGCTGTGCTGGACTTCTCGCGCAACAGCGTCGCGCAAGGGTTTTCGGAGGGCTCGAACATCAATCCGGTGCTCGAGATCAGCAAGCTTATCCAGGTTCAGCGCGCCTTCGACGGGCTGGCGAGCACGACCCAGTCAACCGAAAGCAGCCTCCAAGACGCCATCAAGACGCTGGGGTCGAACGCGTGATCGGCGCCAGCGCTGTGCGAACGCGCGCATGAGAGCGCTCGATCGCCTCGCGGCGATTGCCGCCGATGCCGCCGAGCCCGGCGCGCTGCTGCGCATTGCCGGAACAGTGGCGCAGGTGACGCCGACGACCTATCGCGTGCGTGGCCTCTCGCGCTTCGCCGCGCTCGGCGATTGCGTGACGCTCGGTTCGAACGCGGGCCGACGCCATGGTGAGATCGTGCGCATCGACGCCGATGCCGTGACGGTGAAGCCCTACGCGACGACCGACGACGTCAGGCTCGGCGCCGCGGTGTGCAAAACCGCCCGCGTGACACTCGCCCCGGCATCGTCCTGGAAAGGTCGCGTCATCGACGCGTTCGGTGCGCCGGTCGACGGCGGTAGTCCGCTCGAAGCCGGCACGCGGCACCTGCCGATCCACGCCGATCCGCCGCCGGCGCTCGATCGCGGCCGCGTCACGACGCCTTTGAAGACAGGCGTTCGGCTCATCGACATTTTCACGCCGCTCTGCCACGGCCAGCGGATCGGCATCTTCGCCGGTTCGGGCGTCGGCAAGTCGACGCTGCTCGGCATGCTGGCGGCCTCGAAAGGCTTCGACACGGTCGTGATCGCCCTCGTCGGCGAGCGCGGCCGCGAGGTGCGCGAGTTCATCGAGGATTCGCTCGGTCCCAACCGTCCGCTTGCCGTAATCGTCGTCGCGACCGGCGACGAAAGCCCGATGAAGCGGCAGATGGCACCGCTTTCCGCCATGACCATCGCCGAATACTTTCGCGACAGAGGCGACAAGGTCCTGCTCATGGTCGATTCCGTCACCCGCTACGCCCACGCGGCGCGCGACGTGGCGCTTTCGGCCGGCGAGCCGGCGGTGGCGCGCGGCTACGCGCCGAGCGTCTTCACCAGCCTGCCGCGGCTTCTCGAAAGAGCGGGACCCGGCCTTGAGGGAAGAGGCTCGATCACCGGCATCTTCTCCGTGCTCGTCGACGGCGACGACCACAACGATCCGATCGCCGATTGCATCCGGGGGACGCTCGACGGGCACATCGTGCTCGACCGCGCGATTGCCGACGCGGCGCGGTATCCCGCAATCAACCTGCTGCGCTCGATTTCGCGCTTGGCGCAACACGTCTGGACGCCCGATCAGCGCCTGCTTGTCGGCAAGCTGCGGGCCATGGTGGCACGCTTCGAGGACACGCGCGATCTGCGCCAGATGGGCGGCCTGCAGGCTGGCGTCGACGCCGATCTCGATCAGGCGGTCGCTTTGACACCGATCATCTACGAAGCTCTCACGCAAGCACCTAATGGGGTGCCGAGCACCGACGCATTTCGCGAACTGGCGGAAGCCCTGAGCAGGACACGACAATGAACACCAGACGACGGGTGATCCGCGCTGCCGGTTCGCGTTCCACGTCGGACACCATGATGGGCATCGCCGGCTGCGGCCTTGCCCTCGCTTCCACATCGTTTGGGATCTTCATGACCATACACGGTCCCGCGCCCGGCTTCGGGACGGGGCATGACTTCACGGTGTTCGCGCAGCTGGCGCCGCACACGCCGCGCGAGGTCGACGCCGCGCCCAAGCGCGTTGACGAGCTCGACATGACGGCGACCGCGTCGATCCCGCGCGACGCCGCCAGGAGCGGCGATCCAAACGCAAGCGCGAAGGCGGCGAGCCTCCTGGACGCCGCCACCGTCGAGGTCGCGACCATCGACGCCGCGACGATCGCCATCGGCGGCCATGTGCGCACGGTGCATGTTGGCGACACGCTGCCCGACGTCGGCGATGTGCTCTCCATCACACCCGGGCGTCGCCCGTCCGTGCGGACCACGCGCGGCGTGATCTTCTCCGCCCGCGACGAATGATCGGCTACGCCAGCCGCGCCGATGGCGGCGGCGTCTCGTCCTTCAAGCCGACGCCGGTGATCTGCCGCGCGCGGGCCTGGCGCATCAGCCAGACGATCGTGTCCGCCGCGCGCGCGTAGCCCAGCCCGGCGCCATGAATGTTCGAGACGCAATTGCGCTCCGAATCGCGCCGCCCGCACCGCGGCTGCCAAGTGAGATAGGCGCCGAGGCTGTCGGCGGCCGAGAGGCCAGGGCGCTCGCCGATGAGGATCACGCTGATCGCCGCGCCGAGGCGCGCGCCGATATCGTCAGCCAGCGCGACCCGCGCCTGCGTCGCGACGACGATCGGCGCGATGCGCCAGCCCTCCAGTCGCGCGATGCACGCCGCCAGCATCGCGGCGCCGTGCCGTTCGACGGCGAACGATGACAGGCCGTCGGCGAGGACGAACACGGCGTCGAAGGCTCCGGGCGCAATCATGGGAACGCAGGCTTCGTCGAGCAAGCGTCCGAGGTCCGGCCGGCGCAGGTAGGTGACGCGGTCGGGCGCGCGGCTCCAGACGTGCAGGCTGTCGCCGATCTTTGAGAGCGACTCGCGCGTGCGCGCGACGTCGAGCGGCACGTGGACGGCATCGCGCGCCTTGGCATGACCGAGTTGCAGCTCGAGCACGTGGCGCAAGGCGAGCGCGTCGCCGGCGCGCCGCAGCCCGATGCGCGCGGGCGTCGCCGGCCGCAGGGCGGCCCAGGCGTCCGTCTCGCCGGTGGAGGCCGGCAGGCCGGGTTTGCCGATCGGCGTGTCAGGCGGCATGGGTGCGATCGGTCATTTCGATCAGCCGTCTGGCCTGGCCCGACCCCGCGACCGCGCGCAAATGGCCCTCGGCATCCGTCATGCCCATCATCTCGAGCCAAGCCTCGAACTCAGGGGCGGCGCGCAGGCCAAGCGTCGAACGCAGCACGAGAGCGTCCTGGAACGACAAGCTCTGATAGTTCAGCATCACGTCGTCGGAGCCCGGTACCGTGATGAGGAAGCTGCAGCCGGCGACGGCGAGCAGGACCATCAGACCGTCCATGTCGTCCTGGTCGGCCTCGGCGTGATTGGTGTAGCAGACGTCGCAGCCCATCGGCAAACCCATCAGCTTGCCGCAGAAGTGATCCTCGAGCCCGGCTCGGATGATCTGTTTGCCGTCATATAGATATTCCGGGCCGATGAAGCCGACGACCGTGTTGACGAGTAGCGGCCTGAAGGCGCGTGCGACCGCGTAGGCACGGCATTCCATCGTCTGCTGGTCGACGTCGTGGTGCGCGTTCGCCGAGAGTGCCGAGCCTTGCCCTGTCTCGAAGTACATGACGTGCTCGCCAATCGTACCGCGCCGCAACGACAGCGCCGCCGCGTGCGCCTCGCGCAGCATCGCGAGATTGATCCCGAAGCCTTCGTTGGCCGCTTGCGAGCCGGCGACCGACTGGAAGACGAGATCGATCGGGGCGCCGCGCCGCATGATCTCGATTGCGTTGGTGACGTGTGTCAGCACGCACGTCTGGGTCGGGATGTCGTAGCGCGCGCGTAACGCATCCAGCATGTCGAGCAATGCGATACAGTTCGGAACGCTGTCGCTCGCCGGGTTTACGCCGATGACCGCGTCACCGGCGCCGAGCAGCAGCCCGTCGAGCGTCGCCGCCGCGATACCGCGCGCGTCATCGGTCGGATGGTTGGGTTGAAGACGAGTCGCGAGCCGTCCCGGTAGCCCGATGGTGTTGCGGAACGCGGTCACGACGTGGCATTTGCGGGCGACCGCGATGAGGTCCTGGTTGCGCATCAGCTTCGAGACCGCCGCCGCCATCTCCGGCGTCACGCCGGGCGCGATCGCGGCGAGAATCTCCGGCGTCGCCGCATAGGAGAGCAGCCAATCGCGAAAAGCACCCACGGTGAGGGACGCGGTCGGCGCGAACGCGCCCGCGTCGTGCGTGTCGACGATCAGCCGCGAGACCTCGTCGACCTCATACGGTATCACCGGCTCTTCGAGGAAGGCCTTCAAGGGCACGTCGGCCAGCGCAGTCCGTGCCGCCACGCGCTCCGTGTCCGTGCCTGCCGCGAGTCCCGCCAGTTCATCGCCGGAGCGGCGGGGCGAGGCCTTGGCGAGCAGATGCCCCAGGCCGTCGAACCGGTAGCGCGTGCCCGCGACATCGCTCGAATAGCTCGCCATCGTCGCCTCCGCAGGAGCGGCCAGCCGAACCGGCTTCGCAAGGACCCGAACCAAGGCTTTCTAGACGCTGGGGCTTAGGGTACCGTACCGAAATGGCGCGTCAAGCAAGGCCTTGATCCCCGTGGAGGCAAGCCAAGGCACGCGTCGGCGTTCGACCGCCTCGGAGACAGCGAAGTCGGCGTCCGGCCATGTCGCGGATCCGGCAATATTGCCGCTCGCCGATCTCGCGGTTTCGTCATACGGCGACTTGCGCATGGCGAGTGGAAGAAGCCATGGTTGAAGAGCCGCGCCTTCTCGTGCTCGCGCCGACTAAGGCAGCCCGAACACAATCAGCGCGTCGCCCTGCGCATAGCCCCAAATGGCGCTGCCGCCGGCGGCTACGGCGACGTATTGTTTGCCGTCGATCGCGTAGGTGATCGGCGGCGCGTTGACGCCGGCGCCGCAGTTGAAGCTCCAGAGCTTCTTGCCGGAGGTCGCCTCGTAGGCGTCGAACTGCCCGTTGCCCTCGCCGGTGAATACCAGCCCGCCCGCCGTCGCCAAGACCCCGCCGACAAGTGGCTGCGGCGTGGTCTGCTGCCAAAGGATACTGCCCCGGTTTTTCAGGTCGAGCGCCGTGAGCGTGCCAGAGTTCGGCACCTTGGCCGGTTCGGCGGTGGTGTAGTTGACCGGCGGCTTGCCGTCGGCGGCCGGCAGCTCCGCCGTCTTGAAGGTCGTCGGCAGGTTCATCGCAGCGACATAGGCGACGCCTTTGCCTTCGTCGATCGAGGCCGGCGACCAGCTGGCGCCACCGCCGACGCCGGGCCAGATCGTGACGCCCTCTCGGGAGGGCGCCTTGAACAGGTTCTTCTGGGTGACGAACGGCTCCGACTTGAAGAGGAGCTTGCCGTCGCGGCGATCGTTGACGAAGTACCAGCCGAGCTTGCTGGCCTCGCCGACAGCTGGAACGCTGTGCCCGTCGATTACCAGATTGAACAGCGACGCCGGGCTCGCGACGTCGTAGCCCCAGAGGTCGTGCGGCACCTGCTGGAAGCCCCAGCGAAGCTTGCCGGTCTTCACGTCGACGGCGACGAGCGACACCGACCAGAGATTGTCGCCGGGGCGGCCGGTGCCGGTCGCCTGCGGCGATGGATTGCCCGTTCCGAAATACAGGAGTCCAAGATCGGGATCGAGCGCCGGCGTGTTCCACATGGAGCCGCCGCCGTACTTCCAGGCGTCGGCACTGGTCTTGTCCTCGGCCTTTTCCGCCGCGATGTCACGCGGCAGCGGCTCGCCATAGGCCGTCTTGGCGACGTAATCGCCCTCCCAGCCCGTCCGCGTCGTGTCGAACTGCCAGACGCGCTTGCCGGTCTGCGCGTCGAAGGCCGCCAGGAAGCCGGAGCTGCCGTACTTGCCGGCGATGCCAACGACGGTGCCGAGCGGCAAACCAGGCCGTTCGGCCTCCAGGTGCAAGCCGTAGCCGACGCCGACCACGCCAGCGAAGACCTTGCCGTCGTAGACGAGAGGCGCCGAATTGGCGCCGATGCCGCTCTGCCCGGAGGCCTTGCGACTGGCATCGTTGCCGACGCTTGCCAACAAGGCCTGGTTTTCGGCCGTTTGCGTGTCCGGGGTGGCGAGTACGACATCCCAGGCGACCTTGCCGGTACTGGCGTCGAGCGCCACGAGGTGTGCGTCCACCGTCGCGATGTACACCTTGCCGTAGCCGAGCCCGACACCGCGATTGGCTGGGCCGCAGCAGAGTTTGGTGCCGGGTGCGATCTTGTGCGTGTAGTGCCAGATCGCCTTGCCGGTGCTCGCATCGAGCGCGGAGACGCTGGAGAGCGGCTCGGAGAGATACATCACGCCGTCTGCAACGAGCGGCGTCGCCTGGAAAGTCGCCACCTTGCCGGTCTGGTAGATCCATTTCGGCACCAGGCTCTTCACGTTGCCGGTGTTGATCTGGTCGAGCGGCGAGAAGCGCAGGTTGGCGTAGGTGCGCCCGTTCATCAACCAATCGCCGCGATCCTGCCCTGCGGCGAGCAGGCCCTTGTCGCTCGTGTCCGCGGCTTGCGCGGACGGGGCGAACAGCAGCAGCAGGCTAGCTGAGATAATAGTGATGGACCGCATGGTGCACTCTCGGGCGGTTACGACCGCCTTCTAGCACGCCGCGCGGACGGGTTGGACAATGCGAGATCCGGCAAAAGACGGAGGACTCGCATTGCCGACGTTTGTTGCGCCGTCAGGTGAAAGGCGAACAAGCCGCGCGCTGGTCCGCTGCTTGCGCGATCGGCAAGGGCCGCTTCGGCCGCGCCGGTCTCACGTCGCCGTCGCGCACTGGCTTGAGCGGGGATCCAAAAATCGAGTCGATCAAGAGCTCGTCGGCCGCTCGGCGATAGGCGAGACGCTCGCGCGGAGAGAGAGGTCGTTGCGGTGCCGAAATCATCATGTGCCCTCGTCAATCGAGCCATGCTGCAAGGCAGTGGTTAATGAACGGTGAAAGGTTAACAGGGTATGAGATGCACGCCGTAAACGGGCGGCAGTAGAAGGTGTTGCGCAGTCTTATCCGCACCGAGCGGGCGCCTTGATTAGCCCGCGTCGACCGCTCCCAGTTCGCCGACCTTGCCCGGCCCCAGACTCGCCTTCACGGCGGGGTCCATTGCCTCGACCTCGGGCGAGAAGGCCTCCACCACCAGCGCGTCGAGGCCGGGCACCTCGTGTCGACCGTCGCGCAGCACGCCGACCATCCGCGGCGTCCAGAAGGCCTCAATATGCGAGGCGATACCGGCGACCGCCTCATCGTGCGGGTAGCTCTTGAAGAACAGCGCGATCTGGTTTGCCCGCCGTGCCAGCTTGTCGATTTCGTGACCTGCCATACCAACGTCCTAACGGTTGAGGGGGCGTCATAACCCCATAGGCCCCATGGTGAGGAACGCAAGGCGCACCTCGAATGCCGCGGCCTTTCCTCGAACCGCGATGAATCCTCGCGGTTCGAGACGATCCTTCGGACCTCACCGTGAGGGGATTGGAACAGATACCGAAGCTCTACTCCGCCGCGATCGCTGGCAGTACGCGGGTCAGCGACTCGTCTTCCTCGTAGAACTTCGCCTGCCAGTCCGACATGCGGTTGGTCTTGCGGACCTGCACGGCGGTGACCTTGTATTCGGGGCAGTCGGTCGCCCAGTCGGTGTAGTCGGTGGTTATCACATTGGCGCCGGTCTTGGCGTGGTGGAACGTCGTGTAGACGACGCCCGGCTGCATGCGCTCGGATATCTTGCACTTCAGCGCAATGTCGCCGGAGCGGCTCTCCAGCGCGACGAGGTCGCCGTCGAGGATGCCGCGCTGTTCGGCATCAAACGGGTGGATCTCCAGCTTGTCCTCCTCGTGCCACATCGAGTTCGAGGTGCGCCTGGTTTGCGCCCCGACGTTGTACTGCGAGAGGATGCGGCCGGTCGTGAGAATGAGCGGGAAGCGCGGACCCGTGCGCTCCTCGGTCGGATGGAACTCGGTGATCATGAACTTGCCCTTGCCGATCACGAAGCGGCCGATGTGCATCGTCGGCGTGCCATCGGGCGCCGCCTCGTTGCACGGCCACTGGATCGAGCCCAGTTCGTCGAGCTTCTGGAAGCTAACGCCGGCGAAGGACGGCGTGGTGGCCGCGATCTCGTCCATGATCTCGCTCGGATGCCTGTAGTGCATCTTGTAGCCGAGCGCCTCGGACAACATCATCGTGCCCTCCCAGTCGCCGTAGCCGCCGAGCGGCGCCATCACCTTGCGCACGCGTCCGATGCGGCGCTCGGCATTGGTGAACGTGCCGTCCTTCTCGAGGAAGGACGCGCCGGGCAGGAACACGTGCGCGTACTTCGCCGTCTCGTTCAGGAAGATATCCTGGATGACCACGCATTCCATGTTCCGCAGGCCGCCGGTCACGTGGTGCGTGTCGGGGTCGGACTGGGCGATGTCCTCGCCCTGCACGTAGAGGCCCTTGAATGAGCCATCGACGGCCTCGTCAAGCATGTTGGTAATGCGCAGGCCAGGATCGCGATCGAGCGGCACGCCCCACAGCGTCTCGTAGATCTCGCGCGTGGCGTCGTCCGAAACGTGGCGGTAGCCGGGATATTCGTGCGGGAACGAACCCATGTCGCACGAGCCCTGCACGTTATTCTGGCCGCGCAGCGGGTTCACGCCGACGCCCTCGCGGCCGATGTTGCCGGTCGCCATGGCGAGGTTCGCCATGCCCATGACCATCGTCGAACCCTGCGAGTGCTCGGTGACGCCAAGCCCGTAGAAGATCGCGCCGTTGCCGCCAGTCGCGTAAAGGCGGGCGGCCGCGCGCAGGTCGGCGGCCGGCACGCCGATGACGTCGGCCTGGGCCTCGGGCGAGTGCCGCTCGTCGGCGACAAAACGCGCCCAAGACTCGAAATCATGCAGGTCACAGCGTTCGCGGATGTAGGTCTCGTCGATCAGCCCTTCGGTAACGACAACGTGGCTCATCGCGTTGATGAAGCCGACGTTGGCCCCGGGCTTCAGCGGCAGGTGGTAGTCGGCCTTGATGTGAGGCGACTTGACGAGGTCGATCTTGCGCGGGTCGGCGACGATCAGCTTGGCACCGGCGCGAAGGCGCTTCTTCATGCGCGAGCCGAACACAGGATGGCCGTCGGTCGGATTGGCGCCGATGACGAGGATGACGTCGGATTGCTCAACCGACTTGAAGTCCTGCGTGCCGGCCGAGGTGCCGAGCGTTGTCTTCAGGCCGTAGCCGGTCGGCGAGTGGCAGACGCGGGCACACGTGTCGACGTTGTTGTTGCCGAAGGCGGCGCGCACCAGCTTCTGGACGAGGTAGGTCTCCTCGTTGGTGCAGCGCGACGAGGTGATACCGCCGATCGAATCCTTGCCGTACTTGGCCTGGATGCGCTTGAACTCGGCGGCCGCAAAGGCGATCGCCTCCTCCCACGACACCTCGTGCCAGGGGTCGGTGATCGCCTTGCGGATCATCGGCTTGGTCATGCGATCCTTGTGGGTCGCGTAGCCGTAGGCGAAACGCCCCTTGACGCAGCTGTGGCCCTCGTTGGCCTTGCCGACCTTCGCCGGCACCATCCGCACGACCTTGTCGCCCTGCATCTCGGCCTTGAAGGTACAACCGACGCCGCAATAGGCGCAGGTCGTGAGAACCGAATGCTCCGGCTTGCCCATCGCGATGACGGACTTCTCGTTCAGCGTCGCAGTGGGGCAGGCCTGCACGCAGGCGCCGCATGAGACGCATTCCGAATTGAAGAAATTGGTGCCGCCGGCCGACACCTTGCTGTCGAAGCCGCGACCCTGGATCGTCAGCGCGAAGGTACCCTGCACCTCTTCGCAAGCCCGGACGCAGCGATTGCAGACAATGCACTTGGAAGATTCGAACGTGAAGTAGGGGTTCGAGCTGTCCGTCGGGGCGTCAAGGTGGTTCTCGCCGGCGTAGCCGTAGCGAACCTCGCGCAGCCCGACCGCGCCAGCTTGGTCCTGCAGTTCGCAATCGCCGTTGGCCGAGCAGGTCAAGCAGTTCAGCGGATGATCGGAGATGTAGAGCTCCATCACGCCCTTGCGCAGCTTGGCGAGGCGGTCGTTTTGCGTATGCACCACCATGCCTTCGTCGGCCGGCGTCGTGCACGAGGCGGGTGTGCCGCGCCGCCCCTCGATCTCGACAAGGCACAGCCGGCACGATCCGAACGGCTCCAACGAATCCGTCGCGCAGAGGCGCGGGATCTTGGTGCCCATCGACATGGCGGCGGCCATGACCGAAGTGCCCTTCGGCACGCTCACCTGCTCGCCGTCGATCGTCAGCGTCACCGTCTCGGCCGAAGGGCGGATCGGCGTGCCGGAATTGAATTCCTCGATGAGGGACATGGTTGTTTTCCTGTCTATACGGCGGGGATCATTCGGCCGCGATGCGCTGCGGCACCGGCACGAAGTCCTCCGGAAAATGGGTCATCGCGCTTTTCACCGGGATCGGCGTCAGGCCGCCCATGGCGCAAAGCGAACCGTCGGTCATCGTCACGCAGAGGTCTTCGACGAGATCGAGATTCTTTTCGACATCGGTCCCGGCAATGATTTTCGCCATGGTTTCCATGCCGCGCACGGCGCCGATCCGGCACGGCGTGCACTTGCCGCAGCTCTCTGTGGCGCAGAACTCGAAGGCGAACTTGGCCTGTTGCGCCATATCGACCGTGTCGTCGAACACGACGATGCCGCCGTGGCCGATGAGGCCGGCCTTGGCGGCGAAGGCCTCGTAATCGAGCGGCGTGTCGAACAAGGCGGGCGGGAAGTACGCCCCGAGCGGACCGCCGACCATCGCCGCGCGCACCGGTCGGCCACTGGCCGTGCCGCCACCGAACCCGTCGACGATCTCGCCTAGGCTCGTGCCGAAAGCGAGTTCAATGAGGCCGCCGAACCTCACGTTGCCGCCGAGTTGGACGCAGAGCGTGCCGCGCGAGCGGCCCATGCCATAATCAGCGTAGGCTTTGGCGCCATGGCTCATGATCCACGGGACGGAGCAGAGCGAGATGACGTTGTTGACGGCGGTCGGCTTGCCGAACAGCCCCTGCAGCGCCGGCAGCGGCGGCTTGGCGCGCACGACGCCGCGACGACCCTCAAGGCTCTCCAGCAGCGAAGTCTCCTCGCCGCAGATGTAGGCGCCGGCGCCGAGACGCGCGTGCAGGCGGAATGCCCGCCCGCAGCCGAGCACGCTGTCACCCAGCGCCCCATCGGCGCTGGCGATCTCGATCGCCCGGCTGATCGTCTTGAAGGCGTGCGGATATTCCGAGCGGATGTAAATGTAACCTTCGGTGGCGCCGACGGCGAGAGCGGCGATCGTCATGCCCTCGATGAGGCAGAACGGGTCACCTTCCATCATCATCCGGTCGGCGTAGGTGCCGCTGTCCCCCTCGTCGGCGTTGCAGACGATGTACTTCTGCGAGCCTTCGGCCTTGCGGACGGTGGTCCACTTGATCCCGGTCGGGAAGCCGGCCCCACCGCGCCCGCGCAGACCCGATTGCGTCACCTGCTCGGTAATCGCCTCCCCACTCATGGCGATCGCGTTCTTGAGGCCGACGAACCCGCCGTGCGCGCGATAGTCCGCGATGTCGATGGGATCAATGATACCGCAGCGCTCGAAAGTGAGTCGCTGCTGTTTCGCGAGGAATGGCAGGTCCTCCGCCTTGCCGAGGCGCAGCGCGTGCGCGCCGCCGGTCAACATTCCGGCGGCGAGGAGACTGTCCAAGTCGCCCGGTTTGACCGGCCCATAGGCGATCCGCCCGTCCGGCGTGACCACCTCGACCATCGGTTCCAGCCAGAACAGGCCGCGCGAGCCGTTGCGGACGATCTTCACGTCTGTGCCCACGGCAGCTTGCGCCTTGGCGGCGAGCGCCTTGGCGATCTTGTCGGCGCCGACGGCGACCGCGGCCGCGTCGCAGGGAATGTAAACGGTGGCGGTCACGCGCGCGCCTCCGCGATAAGGTCGTCCACCGCGTGCACATCGACGTTGCCCATCGGCTCGTCGTCGATCAGCACCGCCGGCGCACAGGCGCACAGACCGAGGCAGTATACCGGCTCAACCGTGATCGCGCCGTCCGCCGTCGTGCCATGCCAATCGACATCGAGTTTGCGCTTGAGTTCGTCCGACATGGCGACCACGCCGCGTGACTGGCAGGCCTCGGCGCGGCACACCTTGATGGTGCGGCGCCCGGGCGGGTGGTCCTTGAAGTCGTGGTAGAACGTTAAGGTGCCGTGGATCTCAGCGCGAGACAGGTTCAGCGCGTCAGCGAGCACGGGGACGATCGCTTGGTCGACGTAGCCGAAACGCCCCATAAGGTCATGGAGGATCGGCAGCGTGGCGCCCTTTTCATCGGAGCGACGCGCGACGATGCGGGTTGCCTCGGCAAGGTCCCAGCGCTCGAAAACAGGCATTTCCCACCTACGTTTTTATAATCGCTCAAAAAAGCACCTAATCCGCCGTACAATCAATACCGGCGTACCGTGCCGCGATAGAACATCACTATCGAAAACTTCTGTTTCAAGTCCGATTGCGCGGCATCTGCCGAACGGCTAGCCGTTCGGCTTCCTGGACCAGCGCGTTGATGAGCGGACTTATTGCATAACGTTGCGACACGACGAGGCCGACGAGATGCGTAATCTCCGGCTGAACGATCGCAATTGCCCGTATCCCGGGCGGCAGGCCGATTGTTTCCGTCAGGCCGGACGGCACGATGCTCGACCAGCGGCCCGTTGCCACATGTGCCAACAGGGCAATGAGTGAATCGGTCTCAAGCGCGGTCTCTTGGCGGGCCCCCGCTTCGCCCAGCATCTGGTCAATGATGCGCCGGTTCTGCATATCAGGCGTCATCAGGCACAATGGCAAGCCGCCGAGGTCGTGCCATGCGATTGTCTCGCGGCGGCCGAGCGGGGCGTCCTCGCTGATCAGCAGTCGGTAGGCCTCGCGGTAAAGCGGAACCGTCTTGACATCGCCGAGCGGCTCGTTGTCGAGATAAGTCAAACCAGCCTCGACGGCGAGATTGCTAAGCTGATCGAAGATCCCGCTCGATGAATTCGACCGGATAGAGAAGCGCACTGTCGGATGCGCGTCACGAAACGGCGTCGTCAGCGCCGGCACCATCGCCAGCGCGGTCGGGATCACGGCCATTCGGATGTGGCCGGAGAGGCCGCGCTTCAAGGCATCGAGATCCTGGCGCATAGCCTGGGCGTCTCCCACGATCCTACGTGCCCACGACAACACGTGTTCGCCTTCGGGCGTAAAACCCTGGAAGCGCGAGCTGCGCCGCACGATGACGACGCCGAGCACCTCCTCGAGCTGCTTGAGTCCGGCGGACATTGTCGGCTGCGTGACGCCGCAGGCCAAGGCCGCCTTGCCGAAGTGCTGCTCGCGCGCGAGGGCGAGCACATAATTGAGTTTGTCGATCAAGCTTGATGGTCCAGGTTCGCTCCGATCAGCGGGGAGCACCTTTAGGCCGAACCGCTTGCGTGTTCCTTAAGTCGGCAAGCATAACTCCCGGGCATCTGGCGACAGTGCCGCCACGTCCTCAATGCCCCTCCGGACGCTTTCTGAATGAAGTGCCGACGATCGCATTCACCCAATTCACCAGGGCCGCGTCAATGGGCATCGTCAAAGCTGCGTCCGGGGCGGACGATGTCAGTCGAGCGAGCGGCCGCGCGTCTCCGGCATAAGGAACGCCGCGATAGCGCCAACCACGCTGATCGCCACGAGGTAGTAGGCCGGCGCGAGCTTGTCGCCGGTGACCGCGATGAGCTTGTTGATCACGTAGTTGGTCGTGCCGCCGAAGACGGTGACGCTGAAGGCGTAGACGATCGAGAGGCCGGCGCTTCGCACCGCGCGCGGCAGCGATTCGGGGATGCCGACGATGACGGCCGCGGCGTTGATGGACGAGAGCGCCGAAAGAAGGAAGGTCACGCCGTAGACCGCCGCCGGATTTGGCCTTTGCGTCAGCAGGTAGAAGGCGGGGATCGCGATGACGACGATCGCGACGCGCGGGACGATCATGACCGGTCGGCGACCGATCCGGTCGGCGAGCCAGCCGCCGGCGAGCGGGAAGATCACCGAAGCCGCGCCGAGCGCGATCGTCGTGCCGGTGGACGCCGCGAGCGAGAGGCCGAGCGTCGACTTGGCGTAAGTGGGCATGTTGGTGCCGACGAAATTCGACACCGTCGCCGCCATGATGACGAGGAAGTTGAGGAGCAGCATGCGGCCGTGATCGCGAAACAGGCGTCTGAGCACGTCCAGCGTCGAGGCGGCGGTGTCGCCATCCTCGTTCGCGCCGGCCGTCTCCGGCAAGTGGTTGCGGATGACGAGTCCGACCGGGACGATGGCGACGCCGACGAGGAAAGGGATGCGCCAGCCCCATTCCTGCATAGAGTTCTTGCTAAGCGTGACCGCGAGCAAAAAGCCGATAGTGCCGGCGAGCAGCGAGGCGATGCCCTGGCTGGCGATCTGCCAGCTGGCGATGAAGCCGCGACGCGCCGGCGGCGCCGCCTCCAGCAGGTAGGCGGTCGAGGGTCCCACCTCGCCGCCGAGCGCGAAACCCTGGATCAGCCGCCCGGATATGACCAGCACCTGAGCCCAGACGCCGATCGTGGCGTAGCCCGGCGTCGCCGCCAGCATCAGCATGCCGAGCGCCATCATCGCGATCGTCAGCACCATCGCCGGCTTGCGCCCGGCGCGATCGGCGAAGGCGCCGATGACGATGCCGCCAATCGGCCGCGTGGCGAAGCCGATGCCGAAGATGGCGAGCGACGAGAGCAGGCTCGACATCGGATCCTTCGAGGGGAAGAAGCTCTCGCCGATCGATGTGGCGAAGAAGGCGTAGGTGGTGAAATCGTAGAATTCGAGCGCGTTGCCGAGGATGACGGCTGCGACGGCGCGACGCTCCAGCGGCGGGTGGTCTCGAACGTCAGACGTGGCGGTCATCAAAACCCATGAAGCATAAGCCCAGGCTGCTTGCCCTTCTCAGGTATCGGCGAGAGAAGGGCAAGCAGCCGAAGACTGAAGAGAATGACATGAGCACGGAAGACGACACCCCGCCCGATTCCAAGCTGACCCGCTCGAAGCGGCGCTGGGCGGAGGAGGGCAAGTTTCTCACCGGCCATGCGTCGCGCGCGGCCGAGGATCGCCTACCGCCGGGGCAGCACCTCGTGCGCGACTGGCCGGTGCTCGATCTCGGCGTCACCCCCAACGTGCCGCGCGAGCGCTGGACACTCGACGTCGATGGCGCGGTGGAGCATCGCCTGCATTGGGACTGGACGACTTTCCAGAGACAGAAGCAGGCCCACCTCGTCACCGACATCCATTGCGTCACGACCTGGTCACGCTACGATAACGTCTGGCAGGGCCTGCCCACCCGCGCGCTGCTCGACCTCGTTCAGCCGCGTGAGGACGCGACCTTCGTGGTGCTGGCGTCGTCGGACGGGTACACGACCAACCTGCCGCTCGAAGATTTCGCCGCGCCGGACGCGATGATCGTGCATTCCTGGGACGGCAAGCCGCTGACGCGCGATCACGGCGGCCCGGTGCGGCTGATCGTGCCGCATCTCTACCTTTGGAAGAGCGCGAAATGGCTGAAGGCGATCACCTTCAAGACCGCCGACGAGCCGGGCTTCTGGGAAACACGCGGCTACCATGATCGCGGCGATCCCTGGACCGAGCAGCGCTACAGCGATGATTGAACATAGATTTCGGCGATGACCGTCTCCGCCCTTGCCATCGCGCAGGATCTCCTGCGCTGCCCCTCGATCACGCCGGCCGACGCTGGCGCGCTCGACGCGTTGCGGCGCCTGCTCGACGCGCACGGCTACGCGACGCAGCGCGTGACCTTCGCCGAGCCCGGTACGCCCGACATTGACAATCTCTACGCGCGCCTGGGCACCGGCGCGCCGTACCTGCTCTTCGCCGGGCATACGGACGTGGTGCCGCCGGGCGCGCGGGAGGCGTGGCGGTACGATCCGTTCGCCGCCAGCGTCGCCGATGGCGTGCTCTACGGACGCGGCGCGCAGGACATGAAGGGCGGTATCGCCGCCTTCGCGGCGGCGGCACTCGCGCATGTCGCCGAGTATGGGCCGCCGAAAGGCTCGATCGGCTTCCTCATCACCGGCGATGAGGAAGGGCCGGCGATCAACGGCACGGTGAAGTTGCTCGACTGGGCACATGCCAGGGGCGAGCGCTTCGACCATTGCATCGTCGGCGAGCCGACCAGCCGCGCGGCGCTGGGCGACATGATCAAGATCGGGCGGCGCGGGTCGCTCAACGGGCGCGTCGTCGTGCAAGGGCGGCAGGGCCACGTCGCCTATCCCGCTAAGGCCGACAATCCGATTCCGGCGATGCTCAGGGTGTCGGCGGCACTCATGGAGACGCTCGACGCGGGCACGGTCGACTTCGAAGCGTCGAACCTCGAGATCACCAGCATCGATGTCGGCAACGCCGCCGCCAATGTCATTCCGGCCGCCGCGCGCGCCGCCTTCAACATCCGATTCAACGATAAATGGACCGCCGAAAATCTCGCGGCACTCGTCACCGAGCGGGTGCGCGCGGCGGCCGGCGATGCCGACGCCCGCGTGACGCTTCTGCCTTGCAACGCGCCGTCTTTCCTGACGCCGCGCTCGCCTTTCACCGACCTCGTCAGCGCGGCCATCGCGGCCGAGACAGGCCGCAAGCCGGAGCTTTCCACCAGCGGCGGCACGTCGGACGCCCGCTTCATCCAGCGATACTGCCCGGTTCTCGAGCTGGGGCTCGTCGGCGACACGATGCACATGGTCGATGAGCGCGTGCCGGTCGCCGATCTGGAACGGCTGACCGCGATCTACCGCAGTATCATCGCGGCCTATTTCGGCCAGAACGACTAGCTAATGGTAACTATCGCCACGAATCTCGGCGCGTGCTTACGTAGGCGCTTATATTCTTAGGAGGCTCTTCCCGCGCGGATGGGCCGTTCATCGACGGTCGTTCGGTTAGATTGCGCGCCAAAGAGCGTCGCTAGCAATCGCGCAGAGGCGGAAAATGGGTTTGAGCAAAGCTACCGTCAAAGCGGTCGTCAGTGCGTTCGCGGTGACGATATCGCTGGCCGCCGGCACGCCGACCCAAGCGGCCACAAGCCCGTGGGTGGGCTCGCAATATGTCAAGGCGCGCCTGCTTGCCGCCGTCGGCGGTACCGGCGATCTCGCCACAGTGCCGGCCGCCATCGAGCTGAGCCTCGACGACAATTGGAAGACCTATTGGCGCTCGCCCGGCGACGCCGGCCTGCCACCGACCCTCGATTGGAAAGGGTCGAGCAATCTCGCCGCTAGCGTGCTGCTTTATCCGACGCCGCAGCGCCTCACCCTGCTCGGCATTCAAACGTTCGGCTACAAGCATGATGTCGTGTTTCCGGTCGATGTGACGCTCGCCAAGCCCGGTGAGCCTCTCGACCTGAAGCTCAAACTCGACATTCTCGTCTGCGCGAACCTCTGCATCCCCAAGACGCTGGACCTCGTGCTGGCGATCCCCGCCGGCGCCGCGACTCCCGACCCAGAAGCGCAGGTGATCGCCAAGGCTCGCGCCGCGGTGCCGACCGACGCGCGGGCGTCCGGTTTGGCGGTTCAAAGCGTCGAGGAGGTGTCCGATAAGGGCGCGCCGGCGCTGCAGGTGCGGGCCACCGCGCGCGAGCCCTTCCAGCATCTCGATGTCATCGCGGAAATCGATCCGGCTCTGGCGTTGGGCGATCCGCACGTGGGCTACTCCGCCGACAAGCGCGAGGCGACGCTGCTGGTGCCGTTGAGTGAGAAGCTGCCGGTCGGCGCCAAGCTCGCCGGCCGCAAGGTGATCCTGACCCTTTTCGATGGCAATCGCGCGCTGGAGACGCCGACGCGAACGATCGGGCAGGGTGCTTCCGCCGCGCAGGAAGACGCTGGCCCCTCGCTTCTCGCCATGCTTGGCGTCGCGCTTCTCGGCGGTTTGATCCTCAACCTTATGCCGTGCGTGCTGCCGGTGCTGAGCTTGAAATTCATCTCGGTCGTCAGCCAGGGCGGCCGGGCGCCGGGCAAGATCCGTGCGGGCTTCCTCGCCACGGCCGCCGGAATCATCGTGTCCTTCCTGGTGCTCGCCGGCGGTTTGATCGCGGTCAAGGCGGCGGGGCGCACCATCGGCTGGGGCATCCAGTTCCAGGAGCCGGCCTTCATCGCCGGCATGGCGGTACTCGTTACGCTGTTCGCCTGCCATCTCGCCGGCCTGTTCGAGGTGCCTCTGCCGCGCTTCGTCCGCGATGCCGCCTCGAGCCGAACCGGTCCTGACGAGAGCCTCGCCGGTCATTTCGTCACCGGCGCCTTCGCCACTTTGCTGGCGACGCCATGCTCGGCGCCGTTCCTCGGCACCGCCGTCGGCTTCGCCCTCGCCGGCGAGACGGCGCAGATGCTCGGCATCTTTCTCGCGCTCGGCATCGGCCTGGCTTTGCCCTACCTCGTCGTCGCCGCCGTGCCGCAGGTCGCAGCCAGGATGCCAAAGCCCGGCCGGTGGATGCTGATCCTAAAGCAGGCGATGGCGATCCCGCTTGGCCTCACCGCGCTTTGGCTGCTCTCGATCCTCGCCACACAGGTAGGTCTCGGCCTCGCCGTCGGGATCGGCGCGATGCTCGTCGCGATCGCCGCCATGCTGGCGTGGCGCGAGAGAGTGCCCGATACGCGGCGCGGCCTCGTGTTCCCGCTCGTCGCGTTCTTCGCTCTCGTGACGATCGCCTTGCCCGACGTGATCGCGGCGCAAGCGCGAAAGGGCGGCATTGACGCCAACGACACGATCGCCTGGCACAGTTTCGATCGCGGTCAGATCCGCAGCCTCGTCTCGCAGGGCAAGACCGTCTTCGTCGACGTCACCGCCGATTGGTGCCTGACCTGCCAGGCCAACAAGAAGTTCGTGCTGTCCAAGAACGTCATCGCCGCGCGGCTCAATAGCCAGACCGTGCCGATGAAGGCGGACTGGACGCGCCCGAACGCCGAGATCGCCGCCTACCTCTCCACTTACGGCCGCTACGGCATTCCTTTCAACATCGTCTACGGTCCCGCCGCGCCGGGCGGCGTGGTGCTGCCGGAGCTGCTCTCGACGAGCGACGTCAGCGGAGCGCTCGACAAGGCGTCCGGCGTCAAATCGTCGTCGCTCGAGCCTGAACACAATTCCACGTCGGTCGCGGCCGCGGAGCCCGATCCGTCTGCTGCGAAAGCATCACATCCATGACGGGCATGGCGTACTTGCATCGCCGGGATTGTGTGATCGACGTACTCGCCGAGGCAGCAGCCCGCGTTCGCTGCAAGTCGTCGTCCGGGCCGCCTCAGCGCCAGTGGCTGCCATCGAGCCGTCGCGCGATATCCGCCACGTGCATGCCCTGAAAGCGGGCGATCGCGAGCTCGTTCCGACTGGGCTGACGTGTTCCGTCCCCCCGCGTGAGCGTGGACGCACCGTAGGGGCTGCCGCCTGTAATCTCGTCCATGTCAAGAAGTCGCGATTCGATGTAGGGTACACCCACGATGATCATGCCGTGATGTAGCAAAGTGGTGTGGAAGCTCGTGATAGTTGTCTCCACGCCGCCGTGCTGGGTGGCGGCGCTGGTGAACACGCTTCCGACTTTGCCCACAAGAGCGCCGCTCGCCCAGAGCGGTCCCGTCTGGTCCAGAAAATTGCGCATCTGCGCACACATGTTGCCGAAGCGGGTTGGGGTTCCGAAAATGATCGCATCGGCTTCGGCCAGCTTGCCCGGTTCGGCATAAGGTACATGGGCGAAGGCCGCCCGAGTTTCGCGGGCGCCGCTGAGCAGAAGCACATCGTCAGGCACGAGTTCCGGCACCTGCAGAAGCGACACGACCGTCCCCTCGATCTCGCTTGCTCCGGCCGCCACGGCCTCAGCCATCTTGTGCATGTGCCCATGCATGCTGTAAAAAATGATGTGGATGCGCGTCGACACGGGAAGCTCCAGTCTCTCGAGAGAGGATTACCGGCACAGCACTCGGGTTAGCGCGGCTGTCAGGTTTTCGGCCGCATCCGGTGTGAGCGTCGTCTGGCGCCAGGCCACGTAGCCATCGGGGCGCACGAGGACGGCGCCGGAGGGCTCGATACCATATGCTGTCGGGAACGGCGCCGTGAAGAGACTCGAAATCTTCGCGCGATGCGGCGGCAGATCTGTCAGGGATGCATCTGTTCCGGGTTTTCCGACGACATGGCCAGTTATATCGACACTCGTGTTTTCAGACGCACGACGAGCCGCTGCCATCCAGCCTTGCCCATCGTGCCCCGCCATCAGGACGAAGCTACCGCGGTAGAGGTCAAGAGAGGAGATTGTCTCGCTTCCGCGGCGCAAGACGATGTGCGAAGCGCGCGTCCCCGGACGCGCGAAGGATTTGCGGGGATCGATGTCTCTTGCGCCATCGTCCGGCAGATCCGGGTCGAGGATCACGGCGTCCGAGCGATACCGATTGAACTCGACATGCGGATCCGGGATGGCCTTTTGCATGCCCTCTGTGCCGAGGTCGGGATCGGACCGGGTGACGTACCGGTTATAGGCCTGTTCGATGGCCTGCCTGCCTGCCGGCTGCCGTTCGGCATTGTATGTATCCATTAGCTTCGGGCCAGCGAGGCCACGTGTGACATAGGCCAGCTTCCACGCAATGTTGTGGGCGTCCTGGATGCCGGTATTGCCGCCGAAACCGCCGGTGGGTGTCATGGTGTGCGCGGCATCTCCAGCGATGAAGATGCGCCCGCTCTGAAAGGTTTCCGCAGCCTGACAGACCGCCACCCACTTTGCGACATCCTCGACTTTCACATCGAGGTCGATCTCGCCGACCGCGTCGCGCACCAGCTGTGCGGCGCCCTCCATGGTGATTCCGTCCGCCGCCTTCCGGGCCGCAGGGTCCTTGATGTCACCGACGGTGAACACCACCAGGAAACCGCCGAGGCCAGTCTTTTCCAACCGGAAAAAGCCACGTATTTTCTCATTGTTGACGTAGATGACGCCCAGGTTGCGGCCACGCAGCGCGCGTGAGCAGTCAGCACGAAAGTAAATCGTGATGCTGTGGCTCATGACAGGATGGCCCCGCATCTGTATCCCGAGCTTCTCCCGGACTGGACTGCGGTTGCCGTCGCAAGCCACCATGTAGCGGGCCCGGATACGCTCCTCTCTCATCGTGTCGATGTCGCGGACCAAAGCCGTCACGCCGTCGGCGTCCTCGTCGAACGAGACCAGCTCGGTGCTGTAGCGGAACTGCGAGCCGAGTGCGACGGCGCGTTCGTGAATGATCGGTTCTAGAACCTGCTGCGGCATGAACAGCCTGCGAGCTGGGCTCATATCGGCGACCCCCTGGTTTATATCGGGGATGTAGTTTGCGATCTCACGACCAGCGAGCGTCTCGACAGCGTTGAGGCCGCCGTTGGGATCATAAATCGCGTGAGCGGCCTGGATGACGTTCTCCTCGATGCCCGCTGCCCGCATGAGTTCGAGGGTGCGAAGCTGGAAATATCCGGCTCTTGGATGAATGGCCGTGCCACGATGCTTCTCGATTGATAGGCAGGGCACGCCATGGCTGCCTAGAAACATCGACGTTGCGAGTCCAACCAGGCTTCCCCCGATCACCAGAACCTCAGGCTCGCTCGCCATATCCGCATCCCTTTAATACGAGGCCGGCGCCCGCAAGCCCGCTGAATTCGTAAGCAACGGCGCTCGCCCACAAGCCTTTTGCCTCGATCAACAGCAATTAAGGCCGTCCGTCGCGCAAATTTTGGCTTTCCTCAAGGTTTGCGTCTTCCAGATTCATTCTTTATTTTACCAGATACTAATGGCGAATTAAGTGTTCTTGGAAGTCCTCTGGTGATGACTGGAACGTCGCGGGTGACAATGGCCTCAGCGTTGCCTTCCAGCGAGACGCACCCGATCGTACTCGCCGAAGGCAGTCGCGTGTTATCGACCAGTGACGGCCTCGGCTGGTCGAACATCCATGCGTCGGTCACTGCAGAGCGGCGCTGGGCCGGATCTTTGAGCCCAATCAATCATATCTGCTTCGCTTATTGTCTGCGGCGTTCGGCGCGGATCGAGCGGCGGATCGCGGGCGAGGCCGCAGTAAAGACGCTTGGTCTCAGTCCACGCCAGTTTGGCATCCTGCCGACCCGCGTCGCCTCCATGTTCCGCCTTACCGGCACGGCCGACATCATGATGATCTATATACGGGGCGCGCTGGTCGAGCGTATGGCGCGGGATCTTTTCAACATGACTGCGGACGACGGTGGCATGGAGCCCCGCGTCGGTTTCTACGACCCGTTCCTTGAACAGGTGGCGATGGAGATCATTAGGGCGCTGGATCGACGGAACACGACCGAGGATCCCCTCTATGTCGATCAACTCGCGACCGCGGCGGCCTCGCACCTGCTGCGTCATCATGCCAATCGAAAGGACCCGACAACCTCAGCCGCGGCCGGAATCCGGTCGCAACCTATGCTCCAGTCGACCTGGATCCACTTGCAGACACATATCGAGGATGAGCTCGATGGCGATCTCAGCCTAACCCGTCTGGCGCGGGAGGCGGGGCTCAGCCCCGCTCGTCTCACCGAACTTTTCGCCGCCGCAAAGGGCGAAACACCGCACCGCTACATCGTTGCGCGACGCATCGAGAGAGCCAAACAGCTTCTGATCTCGACCCAGTTCTCTATTGCGGAGATCGCACTACGGACGGGGTTTTCAAGCCAGAGCCATCTGTCGGACGTTTTCAAGCGGATCACAGGCGAAACGCCAAAAGTGTTCCGAAGCGCCGGGGCGTTCTGCGACGCGACGGCTCGCGTGAGGTGACCGACAGCTGCTTCCTTGCTCCGACGCGGCAAACATTCGGAGATCGCGTCGGATTGAGGCGAACCATGCATGGAGTTGGCCAGCAGGCCAAGACAACGCGGCCGACAGGATGCGGGATCGCGTGCCGCTCGCATCGGCGTCGTTCCTGCGCTGACGGCGCCGGGCCGCTTTAACAAAGCCTCACAGCCTTCCTTCACTTCTTCCCGAAGAGAAACTGCTGCGGATTGGCCTCGATGGAGCGGATCAGCTTGGTCAGTTCCGTTACGGCAGCGCGCCCGTCCGAGGCAAGGCCGTCGTATTGCTTCAGACCGTCGCGCGAGAACCGTGTCATGTTGGCGAACATCTCGCGGGTGCGCGCATCCGTGTCTTCCGACAGGCGCCTGAACGATTTGGCGGCGTCCGACACCTCCTGGAAGACGCCCTTGTTGTCGGTCGTCTCAAGGAAGCCGTTGAGGTTGGTCAGCACGCCGTCAACCTTGCCGGCGGCGGTGTTGATCTTGGCGGAGGCGGCGACGAGGTCACTGACGATCTGCTGCACGTCCTTGGCGTTGATCGCCTTCACCACATTGTCGGTGTCGGTCGTCAGCGTCTCGAGCTTCGAGGTCAGCGGCTTGATCGATTTGCCGACATCGGCCATCGCGCTCATGAAATCCTTCACGCCGTCCGCGTTCGAGGCGAGCGCGTCAGAAAACTTCTGCACGTTCATCACCGACTGCTTGATCGCCGGGCTGGCGTCGCTGATCAGGCTGTCGCCTTTGTCGAGGATGTCGTTGGCGCGCGCGGCGATCTTCTGCGCCGTCTTGATCAGGTCCTGGAAGTCGGAGCGGTCGGCGTGCAGCACGGCCGGATTGGCGGCGGAGGTCGCCAGCGGCGGCGCCGAGCCGCTCTCGCCGCTGAGGCCCACCTGGGCGCTGCCCGTGAGGCCGGTATATTCGAGCTGCACCTTGGTGTCGGTGCGCACCGGCACGCGGCCGTCGATATCGATGATGGCGTAGACCTGCGAGGGGTTGTCCGGCATCAGGTCGATCTTCGTGACCTCGCCGACGCGCACGCCGTTGAAGAGGACGTAATTGCCGGTCGCGAGGCCGGAGATCGAACCGTCGAAGATCACCTTGTAGACGCGTGTGCCCGACGGCTTTTCGGCGCCGGAATACCAGAACACGAAGGCGAAGGCGCATGCGACGACAGCCAGAGTGAAGGCGCCGATGATGGCGTAGTTGGCGCGGGTTTCCATCGGGGTCTCTACACTCTGGACTATCGTGTCCCGCGCTGCGGCGCGGCCGGCGAAATGAAGCGGCGCGCGCGCTTGCCATGGAAATAGGT
The DNA here is from genome assembly GCA_965198495.1 of Beijerinckiaceae bacterium. GTDB lineage: Bacteria > Pseudomonadota > Alphaproteobacteria > Rhizobiales > Beijerinckiaceae > RH-AL1. Next base: position 988,466 of record CBDAPL010000001.1, read on the forward strand.
TTGGAGCCAGGGATGCGTGGATTTCAGCATTTCCGCCATCGGCCCTGCGGCGATCACCGTCTGGTCGGCGAGCGCGGCAACGCGGTCGCAGATCGCGTAGAGGCTGTCGAGGTCGTGCGTCACCATGAAAACGGTGAGGCCGAGTGTCTTCTGCAGGGTGGCGATCAGTTCGTCGAAATCCGCCGCGCCGATCGGGTCGAGACCAGAGGTCGGTTCATCGAGGAACAGCAGCTCTGGATCGAGCGCCAGCGCGCGGGCGAGCGCGGCGCGCTTGATCATGCCGCCGGAGAGTTCGGAGGGGTATTTGTTGGCGGCGTCCGGCGGCAGTCCGACGAGCCCAATCTTGATCATCGCCAATTCATCGGCGAGCCGGCGCGAGAGGGTGAGGTGCTCGCGCATCGGAATTTGGATGTTCTGCTTGACCGTGAGCCCCGACAGCAGCGCGCCCTGCTGGAACATCACGCCAAAGCGCCGCTGCAGCGCGATGCGCGCCGCGGCGGAGAGGCTGTCGAGGTCATCGCCGAAGACCTCGATCGTGCCTGCCCGCTTGCCGACCAGGCCGAGGATCGTGCGGGTGAGCACCGACTTGCCCATGCCGGAGCCGCCCACGAAGCCCAGCACCTCACCCTTGAAGACGTCGAGGTCGAGCCCGTCCATGATGATCTTTTCGCCAAAGCCGACGACGAGGCCGCGCACCCTGATCGCCGGGACGACGATTTCAGGGTCGGGCGCGTCGAAGCGGACGGGCGCGAAATCGAGGACGGCATCGGACAGGTTCGGCCCCTAGTAGTGAATGCTGGCGAAGAAGACCGCGAACAGGCCATCGACCACGATGACCATGAAGATGGACTTGACCACCGAGGCGGTGACCTGCCGCCCTAGCGATTCCGCCGAGCCTTGCACGTTCAGGCCCTCCACGGCGGCGATCAGCCCGATGACCAAGGCCATGAAAGGGGCTTTGATGAGGCCGACCAGGAAGGTCGAGGGGCCGATCGCCGCCTGCAGGCGATGCAGGAAGGCGACCGGGCTTATGCCGCCGTAAAGCCAGCCGGTCACGAGGCCGCCGAAGATCGCCGCGATGTCGGCGATGAAGGTCAGCATCGGCAGGCTGACGACGAGCGCGACGAGGCGAGGCACGACCAGCACGTCCATCGCGCGCAGACCCATGACCTGGAGCGCGTCGATCTCCTCGCGCATCTTCATGGACCCGATCTCGGCGGTAATGGCCGAGCCGGAGCGTCCCGCGACCATGATCGAGGTGAGCAGCACGCCGAGTTCGCGCAAGATCAGCACGCCGATAAGGTCGGCGGCGAACGTTGTGGCGCCAAACCGCTTGAGCTGGAAGATGCCCTGCTGGGCGACGATGGCGCCGACGAGAAAGTTTATGAGCGCGATGATCGGCACGCTACGCAAGGCGATCGCCTCGACATGGAATACCAGGGCGGTGAAGCGGAACCGAAATGGCCGCAAGGCAACCTTGCCGAGCGATGTCGTGAGTTCGCCGAAGAACGCGACGCCGGCCAGCAAGTCGCGGCCGAACGCGACGACCGCCTCGCCGATGTCCGCCAACAGGTTGAAAATCGAGAACTCGTTCTCGGCCGGAGGCGCCGCCGCATCGCGCCCTTGCATCGCGTCGAGCAGAATGCGGAACTCCGGCTTGAGCCGCTCGACCCTTGTTTGAATCCCGCCGGCGGCGAGTTCGCGCCGCGAGCGATCGACGAGCCAGGCGCCGGCTGTGTCGAGGCGCTCGACAAGGCCGAGATCGAAGGTCGCCGCCCGCGCCGCCTTAGCCTCCATCACCATTGCCGAGGCGCCTCGCTCCAGCGCATCGGCCTCGATCGTCCAGCTGCCGCTCAGCGCGAAGCGAATCGCCTGGCCTTCAGTCTCGGCGGAGAACGCGGGCGGCTTCGGCATGGCGGTCTAGCGTTACCCGACGATGGTTGAAGAGCGTTAACGTAAAAGGTTAAGTCGCGGGAAGGGCGAAGTCGAGGCAAGCCAAGATGTGTGGTTAACGCCGCGCGATTGCCGCTCCTGCGCTGTTGCACGGATCACAACACGTGCTGAAAATCGATCGACGCGGCCGCGCGCCCTTGGTGCGCGGCCGCGCACGGTCGATACTTGGCCTCATGGCAAGCCTGTCCGTCCGCGTCGAGATCTACCCGATCGCCGGGCGCTTCGTGATCGCTCGGGGCGCCAAGACCGAGGCGCGGGTCGTCGTCGCCACGCTCTCCGACGGCACCGTCAGCGGGCGCGGCGAATGCGTCCCCTATGCCCGCTATGGCGAGAATGTCGAGAGCGTCGTCGCCTCTATCGAAAGCGCCGGCGCGGCCATGGGCGAGCCCGATCGCGCTCTCCTGCAAGAGTTGCTGCCGCCTGGCGCGGCGCGCAACGCGATCGATTGCGCGCTCTGGGACTTTGAAGCCAAGCGCACGGGTGTCGGCGCCTTCGCCCGCGCCGGCGTCGTGCCTGCCCCGGCGACGACCGCCTTCACTATCTCTGTGGGTACTCCCGAGGCGATGGCCGCGGCCGCCGCGCTCGCGTCGGCGCGACCGCTGCTCAAGGTCAAACTCGCCGGCGTCGGTGACCGCGAACGGCTCAAGGCCGTGCGCGCCGCCGCGCCTGCGTCGACGCTGATCGTCGATGCCAACGAGGCCTGGGCCGCGGACGAATGCGCGGCGATGCTCGCCGCCTGCGCCGAGGTCGGCGTGGCGCTCGTCGAGCAGCCGCTGCCGGCCGGCGAGGACGCGCTCCTCGCGCGTATCGCTCATTCCGTCCCGATCTGTGCCGACGAGAGCGTGCACGATCGCGCCGGCCTGCCGGCGCTGCGCGAACGCTACGACGCCGTCAATATCAAGCTCGACAAGACCGGCGGCTTGACCGAGGCGCTTGCCGTTGCCGCCGAGGCGCGAGCACTGGGCTTCACCCTTATGGTTGGCTGTATGGTCGGTACATCGCTGGCGATGGCGCCGGCCATGCTGCTCGCCCCGGGCATGCGCTACGTCGATCTCGACGGTCCCTTGCTGCTTGCGCGCGATCGTCCGGACGGGCTTCGATACGAAGGCTCGACGATCCATCCGCCGACTTCGTTGCTTTGGGGCTGATTCGCGAAAAGCCGGCTCGCTGTCCGCGACGCGCTTGCGTAAGCCGCGAAAAGGTCTTCACACAGCCATTCTCGTCGCGGTCGGCCGTTGTCATCGCGGTGCAATGTGACTCTGGTTTAAAGGGTTGGCATCTCACAAGGGGGCGACCCGCGTGAACGACGATCCCGACACCACACACTACCGCACGCTCTTCATCTCCGATATCCATCTCGGAAAGCGCGGCTGCCAGGCGGACCTGCTCCTCGACTTCCTCCGTCACAATGACGCCGACACGATCTTCCTCGTCGGCGACATCATCGACGGCTGGGCGTTGAAGAGTGGCTGGTACTGGCCGCAATCGCACAACGACGTGATCCAGAAGCTGCTGCGCAAGGTACGCAAGGGCACGAGGATCATCTTCGTGCCGGGCAATCACGACGAATTTGCCCGCGGCTACCTCGGGATGAACTTCGGCGGGGTCGAGGTAATCGACAGCGCGCTCCACGAGATGGCCACGGGCAAGACCTTCCTCGTCATACACGGCGATCAATTCGACATCGTCGTCTCCAACGCCAAATGGCTCGCGCTTCTCGGCGACTGGGCCTACGAGGTAGCGCTGTTCACGAACCACTGGTTCAACAAGGCGCGCCGCGCGCTCGGCTTCCAGTACTGGTCATTCTCGGCCTGGGCCAAGCACAAGGTGAAGGACGCGGTCAGCTTCATCGGCTCGTTCGAGACGACGCTCGCCGACGAGGCTCGCAGACGGGGCGCGCAGGGCGTCGTCTGCGGCCATATTCACCATGCCACGATCCGCGAGATCGATGGGATCACCTACGTGAACGTCGGCGATTTCGTCGAATCCTGCACCGCCATCGCCGAACACGCCGATGGTCGACTCGAGATCCTTCGTTGGCAGGTGATGAGTGACGAGCGGATGCCGAACCCCGCGGGTCGGACGATCGCCGCGACGGCGCAAGCCGCGGCCTGATGCGGATTCTCGTCGCGACGGATGCGTTCCGGCCCCAGGTCAACGGCGTCGTGCGATCCCTGGAATCGCTAGCCGAAACGGCGCCCCGATTCGGCGCTGAAATCGAGTTTTTGCCACCTAACGGTTTCCCCACGATCCCGCTGCCGACCTACGGCGAGATCAGGCTCGCCCTCACGGGCACCAGCGGCGTGGCCCGCCAAGTGGCGGCGCTGGACGCGCAAGGCAAGGGAATCGACCATATCCATATCGCGACAGAGGGCCCTGTCGGCTATGCCGCGCGCCGCTATTGTCTGCGGCTGGGTCTCCCGTTCACGACGAGCTACCACACGCGTTTTCCGGAATACATCGCAACGCGGACGCGGATACCGGAAGCCATGACCTATGCGGTGCTGCGGCGATTCCACAACGCGGGCGATGGGATCATGGTCTCCACGCCGACGGTGGCGCGCGAACTCGAGCAGCGAGGGTTCACGCGGCTGATGCGCTGGTCGCGCGGGGTCGATGCCGTTCTCTTCAATCCCCGCAAGCGCGCCAGCCTGGATCTGCCCGGCCCGATCTTCCTTTACGCGGGGCGCCTCGCACCGGAGAAGAACCTCGAGGCCTTCCTCGCACTCGATCTCCCGGGCAGCAAACTGGTGGTCGGTGAGGGCCCTTCGAGCGCCATGCTGCGCAGAGCCTACCCCAACGCGCACTTCATCGGCGTCCGCAAGGGCGAGGAGCTCGCCCGCATCTACGCCTCGTCCGACGTGTTCGTTTTTCCAAGCAGGACCGACACGTTCGGGATGGTGCTTCTCGAAGCACTGGCGAGCGGCCTGCCGGTTGCGGCGCTGCCGGTCCCGGGTCCCCTCGACGTCATCGGCGCGAGCGGAGCCGGCATCCTCGACGAGGATCTTCGCGCGGCGTGTCTCGCGGCGCTCGCGATCCCGCGTGAGTCCGCTCGGGCGCATTCCGAGACGTTCACCTGGGCGAACGCGACCGAGCAGTTCCTCACGAACGTAGCGGCGGCCAGGGCCGGCCACGCCGTCCGCGAAGCCGCGCGACCCTCAACCAAACAAAGCCAGCTTCTTCGCCAACGTCAGCCCATCAAGCCCTGACAGCAAGGCGAGGCGCGGATCGGGCGGCGGTGCCGCCGTCACACCAGGCTCGACTCGCGCGGCGAGCGCCGCCGGAAGGTCGGCGCGCGGCAGACGCGGGCTCGGCTGCGTCTGCTTCGCTGGCGGCGACAGGGACGCGGGCTGCGGTGGCTCGGGGCGCGCCTCGATTGCCTGGGGCGTCGCCTTCACCGGCGTCGCGCTGCGCATCAGTCCGGCCACCGCGCGGGCCTGGTGCTCGACGGCGCCCCAATGGCGGTCGTCGACCTCATCCTGGCGCATGTCGCGCGCCAGGCCGTCGAGTTGCTCGGCGATCTCCTTGATGCGCTGGACCAGCATCCGTATCGAGGGATCCGCCGACGGCAGCATGGTCTGATTGGCCGCGACGGTCGTCTCCAGCCGCGCCATGGCGTCGAGGAGAAGTCGCGTTTCAGCGAGGCGGTTGCGGCGCGCGAACTCGTTGAGGAACCAGCGCCCGCGCACCGTCTCCGTCACCGCGGCCTCGATGGCCTCGTAGTCGACCTCTGTCATGCCCTGCGGCGGTACGATTGCCATGGCGCCTGCTCAACTTCTTCGAATCAGCCGACAATTAATTTAGCAGGCGCTCGGGCATGTTGAAGCCGTTTTCCGACCTTTGCCAGCTTGCTCTACGTGGCGGAAGCGTGGCAATGCCGGAACCCGAAAGCACGCGGCGCCGGCGACGGCAAACCAGCATGCGGCAAAGACGATCCGAGGAGCGCTTCCATGCAGACCGACATCGAAATCGCCCGCGCCACCAAGCCGGAGCCGATCGCCACGGTCGCGGAGCGCATCGGGATCCCCGCCGACGCGCTGCTGCCCTACGGCCGCACGATCGCCAAGATCGACACCAAATTCGTCGAGGGCACCAGCGCAAAGGCGGCCCACAAGGGCAAGCTGATCCTGGTCACCGCGATCAATCCGACCGCCGCTGGCGAAGGTAAGACCACCACCACGGTTGGCCTCGCGGACGCCTTGCGCCAGATCGGCAAGAAGTCCGCCGTCGCCATGCGCGAGCCCTCGCTCGGCCCTTGCTTCGGCGTCAAGGGCGGCGCGGCGGGCGGCGGCTTCTCGCAGGTGATCCCGATGGAGCAGATCAACCTGCACTTTACCGGCGACTTCCACGCCATCACCTCGGCCAACAACCTGCTCGCCGCGCTGATCGACAATCACATCTATCACGGGAACAAGCTCAACATCGATCCGCGCCGTGTCACCTGGGCCCGCGCCGTCGACATGAACGATCGCGCGCTGCGCGACGTCGTCGTTGGGCTCGGCGGCGTCGCCAACGGCTACCCGCGCCAGACCAAGTTTGACATCACCGTCGCCTCCGAGATCATGGCGGTCTTTTGCCTGGCAAGCGATCTCGCCGACTTGCAGAAGCGCCTCGCCAGGATGATCGTCGGCCTCGACCGAGACCGCAAGCCCGTCACCGCCGAGCAGTTGCAGGCCGTCGGGTCGCTGACGGTGCTGCTGCAGGATGCTCTGATGCCGAACCTCGTGCAGACGCTGGAAGGGACGCCGGCCTTCATTCACGGCGGCCCGTTCGCCAACATCGCGCACGGCTGCAACTCGGTTATCGCGACAAACCTCGCGCTCGACCTCGCCGACTACGTGGTAACGGAGGCGGGTTTCGGCGCCGATCTCGGCGCGGAGAAGTTCTTCGACATCAAGTGTCGCCAGGCCGGCCTCGAACCGGCGGCGGCGGTCATCGTGGCCACCGTTCGCGCGCTCAAGATGCACGGCGGCGTCGGCAAGAAGGAACTCGGCGCCGAGAACCTCGACGCGCTGCGCAAGGGCATGGCCAATCTCGGCCGCCACATCGAGAACGTGAAGAAGTTCGGCGTGCCGCCGATCGTCGCCATCAACGCCTTTACCTCGGACACGGAGGCGGAGTTCGCGCTGATCCAGAAGACATGCAAGGAGGAGTTCGGTGCCGAGGCCGTCCTCTGCAAGCATTGGGCGGAAGGCGGCAAGGGCGCGATCGAGCTTGCCGAGAAGGTCGTCGCGATCGCCGAAAGCGGCGAGGCGCACTACAAGCCGCTCTACGACACCGAGATGAGGATCGCCGACAAGATGCGGCTTGTCGCCAAAGAGATCTACCGCGCGTCCGACATCGCCATCGAGGCCAAGGCCAAGACCGCGATCAAGAACATCGAGGATATGGGCTACGGCAACCTGCCGATCTGCGTGGCGAAGACGCAGTACTCGTTTTCCGCCGATGCCGCCGCGCTTGGTGCCCCGGTCGACCATGTCGTGCCGATCGTCGACGCGCGCCTTTCCGCTGGCGCCGGCTTCGTCGTGCTGACCTGCGGCGATATCATGACCCTGCCAGGCCTGCCGGTCGAGCCTTCCGCCCACAAGATCGGGCTCGACAAGGACGGCTTCATCGTCGGGCTGTTCTAGGCTCCGGACGCACTCATGGCCGACCCGCTCGGTTTCGCCGCGGGATCGGTCGGTCTGGGTCCTCGCGCCGTTCTGGATCCCGCTCCGGTTCGCCGCCGCGCGGACCAGCGGCGCTTTCAGCCGGCTGGATCGAGCAGGCGGTGAAGATGGGCGATGAAATAACGTGTATTCGCGCTGTCGACGCTGCCTTGGGCCTTGGACTTCCAGGCGGCGAACGCGCTTCCGTAGCTCGGGAACAGGCCGACGATATCCACGGCGGCGAGATCGACAAAGGTGGTGCCGTCGAGATCGTCGAGTTCCCCGCCGAAGACGAGATGGAGCAGTTGCGTCTCGGACTTCTCGCTCATGGACAAGCTCCTGGCGGCACAAATCGGCTATGGAGCGACAGTTGCAAAGCATCGTGACGGCTTATCAAGCCGTCACTTGAGCATGCTTGTCGGCGCGTTGCCAAACGGTGTGAGGGAAAGCGCGTCCCTTAAGACCGGCCGCAACGTTCTTGGCGCGGCCGTCAGGATGCCGTGGACCGGCTCGAGCTTGTTGTAGACGAGAGGCTCGCCATCGAGGTCGGCGAGGATGCCGCCCGCTTCCGTGAGGACCAGATCGGCCGCGGCGAGATCCCAGTCGTGCGAGTTGCGCAACGCGAAACCTGCGTCGTAGACGCCCGATGCCACTTTGACGATCCGCAGCGCCAGCGAGGCGATCTTCGGTTCGAAGACCATCGACACGCCCGCCTTCGCCAGCGCCTTGGCGAGGTTGCCGGGGCAGGTGAGCCGCATGTCGGGGCGCAGCGCCGCGTCCGCGCGCATACGGAGCGGCTTGCCATTCAGCGTCGCGCCTTGGCCGGCCTGTGCACTGTAGGTTTCCTCTAACGCCGGCGCGTGGACGACGCCAGCAATCGGCCGGCCGGCCTCGCACAGCGCGATCGCGACGGCCCAGTTGCTGTCCCCGCGCGCGAAGCCACGCGTGCCGTCGATCGGATCGACGATGATAACGTGGCTGGCGGAGACACGCGCCGTGTCGTCGGCGCTTTCCTCCGAAAGCCAGGCCGCACCGGGCCACAGCGCCTTCAGTGCCGTTTCGAGGAAGGTGTTGACCGCGTAATCGGCCTCGGTGACGGGCGAACCGTCGCCCTTCCACTCGATCTCCGCGTTAGTGTCTAATCCTGCCTTGAAGAAGCCCAGCGCGATACGCCCCGCCTCTTCGGCAATGGCTTGCAGGCGTGACAGCGTCTGCGCATTGTTGGGGGGTAGGGTCAGCACGGTCTGCCGGCGTCTGAGTAGCAAGCCTCCGGCATAGCGAGCGATAGCGGCGCCTTCAAGCGAAGCCGCCGGCTCAGGCGGCGGAGAGCGCGTCGAGGCCGGCCTTGGCGACGATGCCGTCCTGCGAGGATTGCGCTCCCGAGACGCCGATCGCCCCTACGAAGACGTCCTTGAAGACGATCGGCAGGCCGCCTTCGACCATCGTCGCACCAGGCATGGTGGTCATGGCGATGCGGCCATCCGCCACGACCTTCTCGAGCGCCGCGCTCGGACGCTTGAACATGATGGCCGTGCGCGCTTTTTCCTGCGCGACCACGCACGAGGCCTTCTGCGTCCCGTCCATCCGCTCCAAAAGGACAAGGTGGCCGCCGTCGTCGACGATCGCGATTACCATGGTCCAGCCATTGCGCTCGGCTTCGGTGCGAGCGGCGGCAGCCATGGTTTTGGCGTCGGAAAGCGAGAGGGCGAAGTGCGGGATCATGTTGAAGGGGCCTGTCTCTGCTGAAAGGGACAATGCTACCCTGCCGCGAGTGGCCGCCCGAGGCAAGGAGCCCAACCCTAACGATCGAATTTTACCTATTGCGGTGGCGAAGGTCCAAGCATGTCGATCGAAACTCCCGCGCAAACGGGCATTTAGCTCGCGTTCAGCAAAGCGCTTAGCGGATTAAACCCGGGCCGGCGCCATCATCGTCGAAGCAACAAGGAGCTTTCGAGCGATGACAAGTCAGACCGCAGCCGACATCTTCTGCAGGCATGCCGTGGACCCACGCGCCGACGGCGCGACACGCCTCGTCCACGTCAATGCCACCGGCGTCACCATCGAGCGCGTGCTTCAGGGTGTCCGCATGCGGGTCGGCGTGCCGGTCGCGGCGTATCGCGGCCTCACCCTGGCCATACGCCACCCGATGGGCACGGCGACCTTGACGCTGCGCCACGATGATAGCGACCTCGATGTGGTGCTCGGCAGCGGCGAGGCGATCGCGCTGGCGCGCAAGGCCCGGGCCTGGGGTCACCTTCTGTGTCAGCCCGTCGCCATCGAGGACGCCTGCGTCAAGCTACGTCCGAGCCTGGCGCGACGCACCAAGCGCGTCGAACCTTCACGCCGGTCGCGCTTCTCTCGCCGGCGCGAGATAGGGCTCGCTTGTCGCTCGGAGACCTCGTTCGCGCACGAGGACGAGATCATCGCGCGTGACTAGATCCTGCTCGGCGCGACGTCCGGCGCGCCACGCCATTCTTCGACAGGCTCGCCCGCCGGCAGCAGCACGGCGAAGAAAGCCGGGATCGCGATGAGGTAGGCGCCGGCGCCGATGAACAGCACGCTCGACAGGCCGAAGGCGGTGGCGACGAGCGGCACCAGCGCGGCGCCGATCACCGAGAAGCAGCCGTTGATGCCCCACGCCCAGAGGAACATGTGCTCCTTGCCGAGGCGAGCCAGCGTCGCCATCGCGGTCGGCATCGGGAAGCCCATCAGGAAGGCCGGCGGGAAGACGAGCAGGAACGAGAAGACCAGCCGCAGGCCGTAGGGATAGGTGCCGATCATGTCGAGCGGAATGTGCAGGAACAGCCCGTAGACGATCAGCAGCGCGGCGATGCCGACGAAGATGAAGGGCATCACGCCACGCGCGTTCGGCAGGACGCGTTCCGACGCGAAGCTGCCGAGGCCGGAGAAGACCAGCATGCCGGTGATCATGATGGAGGCGGAAATGGTGGCGTTGGATAGGGCCAGCATGAATTCCGCAATCAAACCGACCTCGATCATGATGTAACCGAGCCCAAGGCAGGCGAAATAGACGATCGTGAGCGCCTTGCCGGGAGAGCGCGCGAAAACCGTCCGCCAGCCAAAGGCTACGGGGATCGCGATCAGCGTGGAGGCCGTGCCCATCGCGATGAAAAGCGTCGCCCATAGAAGCAGGTAGCCCCACTCGTCCTGCACAAGCTCGAGCCTGTCAGTGATCTTGCCGAGATCGGAGGGCTTGATGTACGCGGCGAAATAAGGCCGATTGTTGGTGAGCGGACGAACGTCGAACACGTACTTGCGCGACAGCTCCTCCCAGCCGCCATGCACCAGCGCCTGCCAGGCGAAGCGTCCGAGGGCGGTCGATGGCAGCACGCTCGGCGCAATACCGGTCGCGTCGTCGAGCGGCCCTTCGGCCATCTCGTTTGCGGGCGGCGCGCCGTCCGTGGCCGAACCGGCGCCGGCCGCGCCAAACAGCTGCGCCGTGTAGTCGGAGAGCACCTTCTCCTGCGTCGTCGTGTCGACGGCGATGCCGGGATAGTAGACTTCGTCGAAAGACATCTTCTTCGTATGCTTGCGCAACGCATCGATCTCGTCGGCGGTGAAGCCGCCATTCTTGTAGAGCACGGTCGCGGTCGAGAGATAGCTCGATACGACGAAGAAGGAATTCTCGAGATTGGCGGCATCGTGCCCACGACCGGCCGCCGCCATCGTCGAATAAAGCTTCAGCACACTTTTGGGCGGCTCCTCCTTGTTCCACATCGTCACCGACAGCACGCCGCCCGGGGCCAGCGCGCGCATGTAGCTCTCCATCGCCTCGCGCGTGTAGGCGAACTTCTCCACAATGGGGAAGCCGCCAGGCGCGGAGAGACCCGCGGAGTCGGCGAGGCTGAGGTCGATGACGTCGAAGCGCTGCTTGGTGTTGGCGAGGAACAGCCGGCCCTCGTAGTCGATCACGTCGAGGTTGGGCTTGCGCAGGATGTCGCCTGTGAAGGCGCGCAGCGTCGGATCGGTCCGGAAGGCGGTGAGGATGGCCGGGTTACCCTCGGCGACCGTTACGTGCCTGGAGTTGTGCAGCGCCACCGATGTGGAAAGACCGCCGCCGAACTGGACGACGAAGGTCGACGGCTGCTTCTTGATCACGAAGGGATAGATCATCGGCAGGTAGCGGAAATAGTCCGTCTCGGCCTGCGGGAGATCACGGATGATGCCGGCCGGCCCCTCGCCATCGACGTAGAGGCCGAGATAGGCGTTGGCCGGCATGGTCGGCAAGTTGAAGGCCGCGTTGTCGGACAGGCCCGGCGCGAAATGCAGGTACGAGGATGAATAAACCTCGACGAAGCCGAACGGCGTGTCGCGTGCGTAGACGCGCTTGGCATCCGGGAACTTGCGGGCGTAGGCGACGCCCTTGTAGTCGGAGACCGCGAGCTTGGTGATGCCGAGCAATGGCGGCGCCGCGAAATGCACGGCAAAGGTCAGCGCCGCGACAATTACGAAGGCGACCGCCGTGCGCGCGCCGCCAACTTTCTCGTCACGGACGCCTACGAACCAGAGCAGGCTGCCGACGATCCACAGCATCAGCGGAGCGACGATGAGGTTCTCCGGCCAGAACACGTACATGGCGGCCAGAAACACCAGGCCGCAGAGGCCGGAGCCGGCGAGATCGGCGAAATAGACGCGGTTGAACCCGGTCGCGGCGCGTAGGAACACCGTGCCGAGGAAGGTCGCGCCGGCCACGAACGGCAGCAGGTAGAGCATGAAATTGGCGAAGAGCCGCCACTTCTGATGCGGGTCTGAGACCAGGAAGATCGCGTTGAACGGGATCTGCTGCGCGACGAGATTGCTGCCGACCGCGAGCGGGCCGAACAGCAGGAGCGCGGCAGTCGCGACGCCGCGCCAATGGCGCGCGAACCAGCCTTTGGCGACGCACATCACCGCCGAGGTGAGGCCGAAGCCGAGCATCGCCAGCGACACGACGAGCGAACCGAAATGCGCCCAGCTGCCGACCTGAAAGATGCGCATGATCGCGATCTGCAGCGCGATGATCGCGCCGGCGACGAGGCCGACCGCGAGGTAGACGAGGGCGGACGACCGGCGATTGTCCAGCGCGAGGAACGCGGTGGTCATCGGCAGTCTATCCTCCCCGCGTCGCGGCGGTGGATATGAACCGCGCGGTCCCTCACTTGTTGTGCGTGCCTTCGATCTTGCCGTCGTCGGCGAGCTTGGTGAAGGGGACGAAGGGTACGATGCGCCCATTGTAGATGTCGGATCGGGCGACCGAGATCTGGCCGTCGGCATCCTTGCTCTTGATGATCTTGAGCACGTGCTGGGCGCCGGGCGGCCCGACCGGGATCACCATCGTTCCGCCGACCTTGAGTTGCTGCAGCAACGGCGGCGGCACGTGATCGATGCCGCAGGTGACGATGATCTTGTCGAACGGCCCGGCGCTCTCCCAGCCGTAGTAGCCATCGGCGTTCTTGGCCTGGATCGCCTTGTACTCCGTGTAGCCCCTATCGATCAGGGCGTTACGGATGCCGGTCGTGCGCTCTTCCAGCGGCTTGATGATCTCGATCGTCCACACCTTGTCGGTGAGGTTGGCGAGATAGGCCGACTGGTAGCCAGAGCCGGTGCCGATTTCGAGCACCTTGTCGCCCGGCTTCACATCGATCACTTGGGTCATGCGCCCGACGATGTAGGGGCCGGAGATCGTCACGCCGAAGCCGATGTCGAGAAAGGCGTGCTCGTAGGCGCGGCCGAGGTTCTGCTTCAAGACGAAGCTCTCGCGCGGCGTCATCAGGAACGCGCGCTTGTCCTTGATGTCGAGAAGGTCGCGGTTGCCGACCATGCCGCGGAAACGCTCGAAGCGCTCCTTGAGATATTTCGGATCCTCGCCCCGGTTCTTGATGGCCCAGGCGACGAACTTCTCCTCCGAGTCCATCGGCGGAATCACGTCGAAGGAATAGGCGACAGGCACACTGCCGTCGACAGCCTCGGCATAGGCCCGGGCCGGAAGCCCGATGACGGCGGCAGATGCGCTGAGCGAGGCGATAAAGGAGCGGCGGTCCATGGAGCCTCCGGAAGAAAGATCGCGGCGACTCAGAACGCAGCGCGAGCCGCGCGGTACGCCTGTTGTCTAGCCGCAAGAGGGCTGAACATCAACCGAACCGAGCCGAGCCGAGGAGGCATGGAGGCGGATCACCGTCCTCGGAACGGACACGCTCGCGCGCCATCCTGTCGCGGCACCTCAGGCGTGGATGTCGCTCTCGCGCGCCCTCCGCTCAGTCATCAGCCCTTCACCCAGCACGAGCCTTTGACCAGCCCGAGGCATGGCGTTCGGCAAGTGGTCGATCAATCCGGGCTGAGCAAGACCGCGCGGCGCTCGCGCAGCGTGTCGATGATGGCGTGGAGACCATCGTCGAGGTTCGGCCGCATGGCGGCGATCGTCGCGGCGTTCGCCCGATCGAGCTTGCTCCGCAGCAGTTCCGCCTGGCCGATCAGCTGATAATCACGGTCGCCGAGTTGCACGAGCACGTCGCGTTCGCGGCGAAACAGCTCTGACATGCGGTCGCTCTCCGGCGCGGGCTGCGCGCGGATTTGGCCCTCGAGCGCGCCGATGGCTCGCGACAGGGCCTCGAGCGCCCTGGCCTCGGCGATCACCGCGGCGTCCGGGAACGGCTTGGCCCGGCTCGGCGCGGGGATGGCGTCGCGCCTGTAGGCCGCTTCCGCCGCCTCGACGCTCGCGCGGGCCTCGCCGAGCAGCGCGCAGGCCTTCTCCCGGATCAGGGCGTCGTCGGCGCGAAGCTGGTTTTCGAGTCGATAGAAGTTGTAGCCCCAACCGTAGAACAGGTTGATCGCCACCTTCGTCAGATCGTCGACGGCGTAGAAGTCGGACGACGGCATCAGCGCCCGCCCGTGAGGCCCGTCTCGGACGCGACGGAGTAGAAGCCGCTGGTCTGGCCGCCGATGTTGAAGGGCAGGCCGGCGGCGGCGTTCGGCGCCGAGACGAGGCCCTTCTCGGCCATGCGCAACGCCAAATAGTAGCGGATCGCCTCCTGCGGGCTGAGCCCGATCGCTTGCAGCGAGATAAGTTCGCGCATCCGCTCGTCCTTGGGCAGGATCAGCACCTTCAGGTCGTTGAGCATGATGCCGTAGACCTTCAGGAAATCGGTGAGGTGCGACTTCACTGATTCGCGGATCTCGGTGATATGCTCGTTAATCTGTTCCATCTTCGTGACCTGGACGATCTGGTTGATCGCCTGCTCGATCGCCGGGCCGGCGTAGTCCGACACCTCCTGCGTATCGATGATGGTGCCGTTGAACGGCAGATGCGTGATGAGGTCGAGCGCGTCCTGCTTGGTGTCGACGTGGATGTAATAGTCGACCTGGTAGGCCATCTCCGCCATCTCGGCGCTGGTCGCGACGCCCTCGCTGCGCACGAGCAGCTTCGAGCGGTTGATGTAGATGACCTCGTAGACCCAGGGCGACGCGCCGCCGAAGAAGCCCTGCGCGATCGAGCCGAGCAGCGGCTTGTCGGGCGTCGTCAGCGCGTATTGTCCTGTCTCGTAGACGTTGAGCACAGCGCCGCGCGCCTTGAGCACGCAGAAGTGGTTGCTCTCGACGGTCAGCAAAGAGCCCGACACGATGCTATCGTCGGCGAGCTTGATGGCAAGGCTCTTCGTGCCGAGCATGTCTGTGCCGTCGCGCTGGAGCGAGGTGATGACCTGTCGCGTCAATGCCATACGTGCGCTCCCCTTATCTTTCGGCGATACGGGACGAATCCCGGCGTCCGGATCCAAGGATAGCATTTGTCGGCTGCCCAGCGAAAAGCCGATTCGGGGCATACTTTCGAGAGCCGCGTCGACGCGTGTCGTACGCCCGTCACTTGCGCCATCCAACGCATACGGCGAAAAGGCGCCTCGCGTCCTCCTCGCTGGCAGGGCGGATCGCGCGGACTTTAAAGGACGGCTCAGGGATGATGGACGGCAAGGTGCATGGCACCATCACTGGCCCTATCGTGATGATCGGGTTCGGCTCCATCGGCAGGGGCACGCTGCCGCTGATTGAGCGCCATTTCGCCTATGATCAAAATCGCCTCACTGTTATCGACCCGGAAGACAAGGATCGCGGCCTGCTCGACGCGCGCGGGATCCGCTTCGTCCAGGATAGGGTCACCAAAGACAATATCGAGGACATGCTGCGTCCTATCCTCACGGAAGGCGAGGGCCAGGCCTTCATCGTCAATCTTTCGATCGAGGTATCGTCGACCGCCGTGATGCGGCTCGCCAACGAGTTCGGCGCGCTCTACGTCGATACCGTCGCCGAACCCTGGCCGGGCTTCTACGGCGATGCCTCGTTGTCGGTCTCGCAGCGCTCGAACTACGCGCTGCGCGAGGGCGTTCTCGAACTCAGTCGCGAGTTGGGCCGGCATGGCCCAACCGCCGTCAATTGCTGCGGCGCCAATCCCGGCATGGTCTCCTGGTTCGTCAAGCAGGCATTGCTGAACGTCGCCGCCGATTGCGGCTTCGATCCCGGCGACCCCAGGACACGTGAGGATTGGGCGAAGCTCGCGCGGAAAGTCGGCATCAAAGGCATCCACATCGCCGAGCGCGACACGCAGCGCGCCGCCAAGCCCAAACCGATGGGAACGTTCGTCAACACCTGGTCGGTCGAGGGCTTCGTCTCCGAGGGCCTGCAGCCGGCCGAACTCGGCTGGGGCACGCACGAGAAGACCTTGCCGCCGGAAGGTCGCCGCCACGAGTTCGGGCCCGATTGCGCGATCTACTTGATGCGGCCCGGCGCCGGCACCCGCGTGCGCTCATGGTGCCCGACGCCCGGCGCACAGCACGGATACCTTGTGACGCACAACGAGGCGATCTCTATCGCCGACTATCTTACCGTTCGCGAGGATGGTGAGGTCGTCTATCGGCCCACCTGCCATTATGCCTATCGCCCGGCCGATGATGCCGTGCTGTCCCTCGAAGAGATGGCCGGCTGCCAGTGGCGCCAGCAGAAGAAGAGCCAGATCCTGGACGAGACGGAGATCGTCGACGGCATCGACGAATTGGGCGTCCTGCTCTACGGCCATCCCAGAAACGCTTACTGGTATGGTTCGCGGCTCTCGATCGAGGAGGCCCGCCGCCTCGCGCCTTATCAGAACGCCACCGGCCTGCAGGTGACCTCCGCCGTGCTCGCCGGTATGGTCTGGGCGTTGGAGAACCCGAGGCGCGGCATCGTCGAGGCCGACGAGGTCGACTTCCGCCGCTGCTTGGACGTGCAACTGCCCTATCTCGGCCCGGTGATCGGCGCATATACCGATTGGACGCCGCTCGACGACCGCGGGGTGCTTTTCCCGGAGGACGTCGACCTGGAGGATCCCTGGCAGTTCAAGAACATCATCGTGCGATGAGGTACGTGGCGCCTAACGCGCCGTCACCGGCCCCGCCGCGTTCCTCAGCCCGAAGCTTTTGCCGATGAACAGCGCGGCGTGCGTCATCGCCGGGGCGTCGATGCCGTGGCCGACGCCGACAGAGAGGTGCCATTGGCAGCCGATACCGACCTCGGCTAGGCCTTCCGCCGACAAGAAAAGGGCGTCAGCCGGGATCACGTCATCCTCGCTGCCATGGGTCAGCAGCACCGGCGGCGGTGACGCCGTGGCTTTCAGGTGCTCCGGGCCGACCAGCACGCCGGAGAAGCCGACGATGGCGCCGGGCGGGCGACGGCGGCGCAAGCCGACGTGCAGCGCCATCATCGTTCCCTGGCTGAAGCCGACGATGGCGAGCTTACCCCCGTCGAGCCCATGCTTGACAAGTTCGGCGTCGAGAAACGCGTCGAGCCCGGGCGCGGCGGCGTTGCAGCCTTTCCAGCGTTCTTCCGGGTCGCGCGAAGTCAAAGGGAACCACTGCCGGCCCATGGGCGCCTGGCCGCACGGATCGGGCGCGTTCGGCGCGACGAAGGCCGCGTCGGGCATGATCGCCTGCCATTGTTGGCCGAGCGCGATCAGGTCCTTGCCGTCGGCGCCGTAGCCATGAAGCAGCACGACGAGCTGCTTGGGCGGCGCACCGGTCTTGGTGGCGAGGCGGGGTCCGTCGAGAGCCATCATCAGGGTTCCGTGCATTGGGCGGGCTTGGCTTTTCGGGGCTTGGCTTTCGCCTTGTCGGCTTCGGTGGGCTTGGTCTTGCGGGCGTTGTAATAGGCCCAAAGACAATGCGCGGCGACCCCTCTGTAAGGCCGCCAGCGCTCGCCGAGCTTGTGGAGCGCCTTCGCGTCGGGGCGCGCGCCGAGACCGAGGGCCAGCTTCGCCGCCTCCTGCAGCGCGAGATCGCCCGCCGGCCAGGCATCCGCGTGGCCGAGGCAGAACAGCAGAAAGATATCCGCCGTCCAAGGCCCGATGCCCTTGACGGCGACAAGCGCCCGGTGCGCGATCTCGGCCTCCGCCATGGCGAGCGCCGCAAAATCGAGCAGACCCGACGTTTGCGCCTCGGCGATGGCGCGCAGGGTTCGCAGCTTCGCCGTTGAGAGCCCGCAGACGCGCAGATCCTCATCGTGCGTCGCGTGGATCGTCGCGGCGTCGAAGTTGCCGAGCCGCGCCTTCAGCCGACCGAAGATCGCGTTGGCGCTCGCGGTCGAGACCTGCTGCGAGACGACGATCCAGGCGAGGCCCTCGAGGCCGGACGTGCGGCGGCGCAACAAGGGTCGCGCGCGCGCGCCGAGAACCTCAGCGGCGAAAGCAGCGTCGACAATCGCCAATGCGTCGAGCGCCAAGTCGAACGCCGCCTGATCGCCCAGCACCAGCAAAGGTCTCGCGGCGAGCGGCTTGTCTCCCTTCGATGCCAAGCGTAAACCCGAATCCCAAGATGAACGAAAACGGACGAGGTCGTGTTTCCTTAGGCCGGTATCGTCGCACGCATGAAGCCACTCGTAGGCATTGCCATACAATGACGCCCGAGAAAACCTGAGCGCCGGAACATCGCATGACGTCATCGTTCGCCAAGACAGTTGTGCGGTTCGCGCCGTCACCGAACGGCTTCCTACATCTTGGCCATGCCTATTCCGCGTTGATGAACGGGCTCGTCGCCCGCGAGACCGGCGGTCGCCTCCTCCTTCGCATGGAGAACATCGACACGACACGCTGCAGACCTGAATTCGAGACCGCGATCCGCGATGATCTGAGCTGGCTTGGGCTTGCCTGGGATACACCCGTGCGGCGCCAGTCGGATCATTTCGGCGACTATGCCAATGCGATGGATCGGCTCGAGAAACGAGGCCTCGTCTACCCCTGCTTCTGCTCGCGCGGCGATATCATGGCGGCGGTCGCGACGCGGCCGAACTGGCCGGTCGATCCCGACGGCACGCCTCTCTATCCCGGTACCTGCAAGCACCTGTCGTCCGGCGAGCGCGCGCGGCGCTTCGCCAACGGCGAGCGAGCGAGCTATCGGCTCGATATGGACCGCGCCTTGGCGGCGGCGCGCGGCGAGCTCAGCTGGAGCGAGTTTCGCGGCGGAGCCCAGCCGCACGAGGAGCATGCGGCACCGGCGATATGGGGCGACGCGGTTCTCTCACGTAAGGACATCGCTACCAGCTATCACATCGCCGTGGTGGTGGACGACGCCGCGCAAGGCGTGACCGACGTGGTCCGCGGCGAGGATCTCTTCATGGCGACAAGCCTACACCGCATCCTGCAGGTACTGCTCGATCTGCCCGCGCCGAACTATCATCACCACGCGCTGCTCCGCGACAGTGCCGGGCAGAAGCTCGCCAAGAGCCTGCGCGCCAAGGCGCTGCGCACCTTCCGGCAGGACGGTTACACGCGCGAGAGCGTGCTCGCCCGCATCGGCTTGCCGAAGACCGTCTACGGAGACATGGCCCCGGTCACTCGCGTCTCGTTCTGAGCCATCGGCCTGCCGACCGATCACGGTTAATCCTTAACCATCACGATCCTAGAACATCAAGGCGGGGGCTGCCGCACGCTCACGATGCGGCCACGACGGTAACGCGAAAGCGACGCTTTCGCCCGTCATCAAGTGAATGCGTCCAATGCTCAAGGGGTTCAGAATGAAGGCTTATCTCGCAGGTGTCGCGCTCGGCGCCCTGGTCGTTATGCCCGCTCTGGTCGGGTCCGCTTCGGCCGCCGTCGCCACGGGACCAAGGCACCTCCATCGCGTGTTCGACATCATGCGCGCGGGCTCGCGCATCGGCACGGACACATTCGACATCGCGCGCCAGGGCGATACGACCACCGTCAAGATCGACACGCAGATCGTCGTCAAGATCGCCTTCATCACCGCCTACCGCTACACGCATTCCGAGACCGAGAGCTGGAAAGGCAATCAGCTCGTCGCCTTCTCCTCGACGACCGATGATAACGGCAAAAACCACGAGGTCAGCGCGACGCAAACCGGCGGAAAGCTCGCGATGGTCGTGGACGGTGTCGATAGTACGGCGCCCAAGACCACGATGCCGGCCAGCCTGTGGAGCGCCGACGTCTCGAAAGGCTCGCAGCTTTTCGATCCGGCCAACGGCAAGCGCATGGCGGTGCAGGTTCAGGATCTCGGACCCGAGGAAGTCCGGATGAACGGCGCGCCGCAACAGCTCGACCACGTCAAGCTCTCGGGTGCTTTCCCGCGCGACCTCTGGTTCGACAATCAGGGGCTCGTGAAGATGACCCTGCTCGGTTCCGACAATTCGGAAGTTACCTCGCAGCTGCGCCAGTCGACAGCCGCGCGCTAAGCGACGCGACATGTCTGGTCCTTCGCGTAAGCGGGTCCCGGCTGCGCCCTAGCGTGCCTTCAAACGCGGTAAAAACCAGGCGAGCAGGCCTATAGCGGGGAGGAACGCCGTCAACCTGTAGACGAGGGTGATGCTCGTGTGGTCGGCAAGTTCGCCGAGGACCGCCGCGCCGAGGCCGCCCATGCCGAAAGCGAAGCCGAAGAACAGGCCTGTCACCGTGCCGATCCGCGCGGGAAGTAGCTCCTGCGCGAAGACGATGATGGCGGGAAACGCCGAGGACAGGATGAGGCCGATCAGCACCACGAAGACGCCGGTGAGCGGGAGGTTGAGGTAGGGCATCACCAAGGTCAGCGGCAGAACGCCGAGGATCGAGCCCCAGATCACAGCGCGCCGACCGTAGCGGTCGCCTACCGGTCCGCCGATGAACGTGCCGATCGCGGTCGACATGAGAAAGGCGAACAGAAAGAGCTGCGCCGTCTGCACGCCGACCCCGAATTTGTGAATGAGGTAGAACGTAAAATACGACGATAGGCTCGCCATGTAGACGAACTTCGAGAAGATCAAAGCGAGCAGTACCACTATCGTCAAGACGACGGTGCGGCGCGGAAGATCGATTGGCGCCGCAACCTTGCGGGCCTTGCCGCTTCGGGCCACGAGGTGCCCGGCATACCAGTGGCCGATCATCGCCAGCGTGACGATGCCGATGAAGGCGACGGCCGAGAACCAGCCGATCGAATGCTGGCCATGCGGCACGACGATGAAGGCGGCGAGCAGCGGCCCGAGCGCCGCGCCCCAGTAGCCGCCAACCTGGAACAGCGACTGGGCGAAGCCGTAGCGGCCGCCCGATGCGGCGCGCGCGATGCGCGAGGCCTCCGGATGGAAAACCGACGAGCCGACGCCGATCAACGCCGCCGAGACCAGGATGATCCCGAAGTTCGGCGCGCGCGAAAGCATGATGAGGCCACAGAGGGAGAACGCCATGCCCACGGCAAGCGAGTACGGGCTCGGCCGCTTGTCGGTGAGGTACCCGACGACGGGCTGCAGGAACGAGGCGGTCATCTGGAACGCCAGCGTGATCAGACCGATCTGTCCGAAATCCAGCTTAAACGAAGACTTGAGAATGGGATAGACGGAGGGGACCAGCGACTGAATTGTGTCGTTGACCAAGTGCGAGAAGCTGAGCGCGAAAAGGATTGCGAATACGGTTCGCTCTTCGCTGGCCGCATATGACGGCGCTTGTTCGACGCGGGCGTCCATGCTCGCTGTCCTTTACACAAAATATCTTGGTTCGCGGTTACGACGTCAAGCCGCACCGTTCGATGTGATGCCTCTTACCCGATTTGCCATTGGCGAGCTAAACGCTCACGCAGGGCCTGGGATGAGAGCGGCGCTTGCCTCCTCTTAAATGCCCAGCCGGGATGACTGACGAAATCATCGCGCCGCAGCGGCTTGATCCTTGTGATCGCTCGATAGGTCGAACTCCTCACGGGTTGACGGATTGCCTAGCACAGCACATTTGAACTATTCTAAACAAGGGGACCGCATGAAGACGTTCGATCAACTCGACGAGCGCGAGATCATCGCCCTGGCGATCAGCTGCGAAGAGGAAGATGGCCGCACCTACGCCGACTTCGCGCATGGACTGAAAGACGTCTATCCGGATACGGCGCGCATGTTCGTCGAGATAGCGGAGGAGGAGAACGGCCATCGCAGCCAGCTGATCGACCTCTTTCGCGAAAGGTTCGGCGAGCACATCCCGCAGGTTCGCCGCCAGGATGTGAAAGGGACTTTAGTCCGCAAGAAGTTGTGGCACCTGATGCCTCAGGGCGTCGATGTCGTACGTCGCCAGGCGCGACAAATGGAGCAGGATTCCGCGCGCTTCTACCGGCTTGCCGCCGCCAGGACGGTGAATGCCTCGACGCGCAAGCTGCTCGGCGACCTTGCCGCCGCCGAAGACGCGCACGAGCGAACGGCCGATAGTTTAGAGGCGAAGCACCTATCCGACAAAGCGCGAAGCAAAGAGAACGAAGACGCGAGCCGCCGCTTCATCCTCCAGATCGTGCAGCCGGGCTTGGTCGGTCTGATGGACGGATCGGTTTCCACGCTCGCTCCTGTTTTCGCGGCAGCGTTCGGTACCCACAACACCTGGAATGCCTTTCAAGTCGGCCTCGCCGCGTCGCTTGGCGCAGGCATTTCCATGGGCTTCGCGGAGGCGCTCGCCGACGACGGCAAGTTGTCGGGCCGGGGCACGCCGTACCTGCGCGGGCTCGTATGCGGGCTGATGACCATCGCCGGCGGCATCGGGCACACGTTGCCCTACCTGATCCCAAGCTTCTGGACCGCGACGATCGTGGCCGCCGGCGTGGTCGTATGCGAACTGCTCGCGATCGCTTACATCCAGTGGCGCTACATGGACACGCCGCCATTCTCGGCTGCCGCGAAGGTCATGTTAGGCGGCGGCCTCGTGCTCGCCACCGGCATCCTGATTGGTGCTTCGTGAGAAAGGTTCGCTCAATCGAGGCTTTCGTAAGCCAATCGCACCTTGGAATTGTAATAAGTCTAATCGGGCGCACGCGACTTTTTTGACATAGACTTGCCTCCGGCGCCGCCACATACCAGCGTGTGAATAGAGACGCGCAGCCGGATGCAATGACGAGCGGTTCTACAATATTGAGCGGCGGCAAGCGGCCAAACCTCACCATCAAGCGGGTTGCCGCCGTGTTCGGCCCAGGCATAGTCGTCATGCTGGCGGATACCGACGCGGGCAGCGTTGTTACGGCCGCGCAGAGCGGTGCGCAATGGGGCTACCGGCTCCTGCTCTTCCAGCTGGTCCTGATTCCCGTCCTGTACGTGGTCCAGGAACTCACGGTTCGTCTTGGCATCGTCACAGGGCAAGGACACGCGGCGCTCATAAAGCATCATTTCGGGCGATTCTGGGCCTGGGTCTCCGTGACGACCCTGCTGGTCGCGTGTGTCGGGGCTCTTCTCACCGAACTGAGTGGACTCGCCAGCATCGGCGACCTGTTGGGCGTGCCGACCTGGGTCACCATGGTCCTCGCTGTCACGACGCTGATCGCGATGGCCGTTACCGGCTCGTACAAGAGCGTCGAGCGCGTCGCGATCGCCGTCGGCGCCTTCGAGCTCGCCTTCCTGGCGGTCGCCTGGATCGCTCGTCCAAGCTTCGGCGATCTTGCCGGCGACATGATCGCCATCCCGATCGCCGACCCTCGATATATGCTCCTCGTGTCGGCCAATATCGGTGCGGTCATCATGCCCTGGATGGTGTTCTACCAGCAGTCGGCTGTTATCGAGAAAGGGCTTGAGACACGCGATCTCGGAGCCGCGCGCGCCGACACCGCCATCGGAGCGATGCTCACGCAGCTGATCATGGCGGCTGTGCTGGTGGCCGCGGCCGCCGCGCTATCCCATGGCCCGACCCGCTCGCTCGACACGGTGCAGCAGATCGCCGAGGCGCTGACGTCGGTGCTCGGTGCGACCGCGGGGCGGCTCTGTTTCGGCCTTGGCGTCTCGGGCGCCTCAATCGTGGCGGCGATCGTCGTCACATTGACGGCCGCACGAACGCTTGGCGAGTTGGTCGGCTACAAGCACGAACTCGACACCACCACCCAAGAGGCTCCGTGGTTTTATGCCGTGTACGCGTTGACCCTGATCGTCAGCGCTTGCATCGTGCTGTCGGGCATCAACCTCGTGACCTTGTCGATCGGGGTACAGGTGATGAACGCGATGCTTCTGCCCATCGTGTTGACGTTTCTGTACCTGCTCGCCCGCCGCCTTCCTGAACCATATCGCCTCGATGGCAGAAGCGCGGCGATCACGGCGGTGCTGATGACCGTGACCGTCGTTCTAGGTCTCTACGCCGGGATCGCCGGCGTGTTCACGTAACGCAATCTTGTATCTGACGCCGTCTGAGAACAGCTCACGTCCCAAAGGACATTCGACTCTTGATCGTAGGCGAGAGGATCGTCGCGAAGCAGGCGCGCTTCAGGCCACTTTCGCTCGCAAGCAGGCAGGCGCCGAACCGAAATCGGACTTGCGATCGATCCGCTCCGACCAAGCCTCAGCTCGCTTTGGAAGCCCGCGTGGCTGCGCGCGACGGCGAGCCCAGATATCGATGCCGATCGAAGGATGCGGCCGCGGTCCAATAGCTGTAACGCTCGATCTCGGTCTGCAACGGGGACGCGGGGATGTCGAACACCTACGGGCTGAATCGCTCACTTGGCGGCGCGATCGCGTCAATCGCTCTGGTGGCGGTCTTCAGCGGATTTCTGGTGGTCGAAGCCCTGAGCCGCTCGGACAGCGCGACCGAGGCAAGGCGGCAAGCCTACGACACGATCCGGATCCTTGGCGATTTCCGCGCCGCGATGCTCGACCAGGAGACGGGGGTTCGCGGATATCTTCTTACAGGTCGGGAAAGCAGCCTCGAGCCGTACCGTAGCGGGAGCGCCGACTTGGAGAAGGCGGTCAGCAGACTGCGGGCGGCGACGGGCGGCAATCCGTCGGAGGCTACTCTCGTCGAGGCTGCGTTAGAAGCGGCGCGCGCCTGGCAGAACAAAATCGCCAGGGTGGCGATCGCGAGCATGGCCGATGAAGCGAGCCGCCCCTCCGCCATCGCCATCGAGGGTAAAGGCGAAGGCAAACGGTACTTCGACGCGTTCCGCGTCAAGCTAAACGCCGTCGAGGACGCCGAACGCCGTACCGCCGTCGCGCAGAACGAGCTTGCGGCCGATTGGCGTCGTCGGGTGGAGTTGGCGATCTGGGTGGCCGCCTTTATCTCGCTCGCGATCTGCGCCCTGGTTGCGTTCGCGATCAGCCGTTCCATCGTCAGGCCTCTGGTGGGGCTTGCGGAAGCCATGCACCGACTCGTGCAGCGCGACTTGGACGTCCATGTGCCGGGCCGGCGGCGACGCAGCGAAGTCGGCGCGATGGCAAGAGCGGTCCAGGTCTTCAAGGACAATCTGATCGAACTCGAACGCACCTCGCTTTTGCGCGTCACCGCCGACACGCTCCCCGCGATGGTCGGCTACGTGGACGCGCATAAAAGAGTTGGTTTCTTGAACGGCGAGTTCACGCGCTGGTTCGATTTCGCCGTCGATGATGTCTCGCGATTGCACGGCCGACCATTGGCGCAGGCTTTCCCAGGCGGTGGCTTCCCGGGTTCCGGCCAGGAGCTGGAGCAAGCGATGACCGGTTCGGAGGTTCGTTTCGAGCACCGGCTTGAACGCCGCGGTGTCGGTGACCGGGATTTGGAGGCATTCTACCGGCCGCACAGGGCGCCCGACGGCACGGTGCTCGGCGTCGTCACGCTGCTCACTGATATCACCGAGCGAAAGGAGGCCGAACTCGCGCTGTCCAACGCCAAGGAAGCCGCCGAGGCAGCCAATCGGGCGAAAAGCTCGTTCCTGGCGAACATGAGCCATGAACTCCGCACGCCGCTCTCGGCGGTGATCGGCTACGCCGAGATGCTGGAGGAGGAGGCCGAGGATACGGGCGAGCCCGCGATGCTCGCCGATCTCGGCAAGATCAAGAGCAACGCCAAGCACCTGCTCGGCCTCATCAACGACGTGCTCGACCTCAGCAAAGTCGAGGCGAACAAGATGGACGTCTACGCCGACGACATCGAGGTCGCCGCCTTTGTTCGGGACGCCGCCGGTACGGTCGAGCCGCTCATCCAGCGCAAATCGAATACGCTCGTCCTCGATATCGGCGAGGACGTCGGCGTGATGCGCTCGGACGCGGTCAAAGTGCGGCAGTGTCTCTTCAACCTGTTGGGTAACGCGGCCAAGTTCACGGAGCGCGGCACCATCACGCTCGTGGTACGGCGCGCCCCGTCCGCCGAGCGCGACTGGATAACCTTCGCGATCCGCGACACCGGCATCGGCATGACACCTGAGCAGCTAGGCCGTCTGTTCAAGCGCTTCAACCAGGCCGATGAAACCACCACCCGCAAGTTCGGCGGCACGGGGCTTGGACTGGCCCTGAGCCGGGGCTTCGCCCGTCTGCTCGGCGGCGACATCACGGTCGATAGCGTTGAAGGTCGGGGGACCTGCTTTACGATCCGGCTGCCGGCCGAAGTGCCTGTTGCAGGTACGTCCGTCGTGACAGATGCCAATTCATCGTTGCCGCCCGCCGAGGCCAGCGGAGACCTCGTCCTGGTGATCGATGACGAGGCATCGCAGCGCGATCTGATGACCCGCTATCTTCATCGCCAAGGTTTCTCGGTTCGGACCGCGCCCGACGGCGAGGCGGGGCTCGACCTCGCGCGCACGATCCAACCACGCGTCGTCCTGCTCGATGTCATGATGCCTGGCCTTGATGGATGGTCGGTCTTGAAGGCATTGAAGGCCGAGCCTGCGACAGCCGAAATCCCGGTCGTCATGGTCAGCTTCGTCGCTGACGCGACAATGAGCGCAAGCCTGGGCGCGGCGGCGTCGATCCCCAAGCCGGTGGACTGGACGAGACTGGCGAGCATTCTCGATAAACTTCGCGGTGATGGTAGCGACGTCCTCGTCGTCGACGACGACCCCGACATGCGTGATCGGTTGCGCACCGTTCTGGAGAAGGGTGGCTGGAGCGTGAGAGAAGCCGGCGATGGGGCGCAGGCGCTCGAGTGCGTCGGGCGAAGTCCACCGCAACTGATCCTCTTGGATCTGACGATGCCGGTCATGGACGGTTTTACCTTCCTGCACCGTATGCGTCAGGTACCCGGATTTTCCGACATCCTCATCGTGGTGCTGACCGCCCGTGACATGACGGCTGCCGATCGCGATCGGTTGGGCGAAGCCGATCGCATCTTAAGCAAGGGTGCTACGAGCATGCGCGAGCTGACGGCTGAATTGCGCAAGTTGAAGTCACGCCGACACTTAGAAGTGCATCATACCAATAGTGAAAGTGAGCGTTAGCGGATCAAAGCAGCAGTCGAACAGCCCTGAAAGAGCATCCTTGAAAGTAAAGTTGGCAATAGTTGGTACCACCACCCCGGCTCGAACGGGGGACCTCTTGATCCACAATCAAGCGCTCTAACCAACTGAGCTATGGCGGCAGGCGGGGCCGGCGCGAACCTATGAGCAAGTTTTCGCGATTGCAAGCGCTTGTGATGTCCTGCTTGGCGGATCCCACGGCGGTTTGTTCGGCGCCCGAGCAAGGGAGCGTTAGGCCGCGGGCGCATCCCGCCGCTTGCCGCGTCAAGCACAGTGCGCGCTTGTGGCGATTCAGAGGACAGCCTACAAGCTTTGCAATCGAGGGGTGGTTCGAATGGCCGAGGATGCGAAAGCCGCCGCGAAGCGGCGCTTGGCTGAGGCTCTGCGCGCGAATCTGAAGCGGCGCAAGGCCGGAGCAAGGCCACAGTTGGCCAAGTCGGAGGCGGACCGCGCCGATACATCGGCCGACGGTGGACCCGGGGAGTAGCATGGATCGCATTCGCATTGTCGGCGGGCAGAGTTTGACCGGCACGATCCCGATCTCCGGCGCGAAGAACGCGGCACTACCGTTGATGATCGCCTCGCTGCTGACCCGCGAGACCTTGACTTTGCAGAACGTCCCGGGCTTGGCGGATGTGCGCATGCTCGTGCGTATCCTCGGCCACCATGGCGTCGATTATTCGCAGAACGGCCGCCGCGTCGGCGAGGAATCCAACGCCGCGCGCGCCATCCATCTCTGCGCGCGCGAAATCGTCGACACCACCGCGCCCTACGAACTCGTCTCGCGGATGCGCGCCAGCTTCTGGGTCATCGCGCCGCTGCTCGCCCGCATGGGCGAGGCGCGCGTGTCGCTGCCCGGCGGCTGCGCCATCGGCACGCGCCCGGTCGACCTGCTGCTGATGGCACTTGAGAAACTCGGCGTCGAGATCGAGATCGAAGCCGGCTACGCCCACGCCAGGGCGCCGAAGGGCCTTCGGGGCGCCGACATCCACTTCGACAAGGTGACCGTTGGCGGCACGCACACCACTCTCATGGCCGCCGTGCTCGCCAAAGGACATACGCGCATCACCAATGCGGCGCGCGAACCGGAGGTGGGCGATCTCGCGAACTGCCTCGTCAAAATGGGTGCCCGGATCAGCGGCGCCGGCACCTCGACGATCGAGGTCGAGGGCGTCGGCTCGCTATCGGGCACGACACACCGCGTGCTGCCCGACCGTATCGAGGCCGGCACCTACGCGATGGCGGCGGCGATGGCGGGCGGCGACGTGCTCCTGGAAGGCGCGGAGCCCGATCTGTTGGAAAGTGCGCTTGACGCCATTTCGCAGGCCGGCGCCACGGTCTCGATCACCAACGAGGGCATAAGGGTGAGGCGCAATGGCTCCGGGTTGGCGCCCGTGGATATCTCGACCGCGCCGTTCCCCGGCTTCCCGACAGACCTCCAGGCCCAGTTCATGGCGATGATGACCATGGCCAAGGGCTCGTCGCGCATCACCGAGACGATCTTCGAGAACCGCTTCATGCATGTGCAGGAGTTGGCTCGCCTGGGCGCGCGCATCAAGCTTGAGGGCGACGTCGCTTTGGTTGAGGGCGTGAAGGCCCTGCAGGGCGCGCCAGTGATGGCGACGGACCTGCGCGCCTCGGTATCGCTGGTGATCGCCGCCCTGGCGGCCGAGGGCGAGACGGTGGTGAACCGGGTCTACCATCTCGACCGCGGCTTCGAACACCTGGAAGAAAAGCTTGGGCGATGCGGCGCTATCGTCGAGCGGCTTTCGAATCCGGGCTGAACGTCTTCCAAGCCGAAGCGTTCGCGGTCGAGACAAGCCAGGGGCCAGTATGACGACAGCCGAAAACGCGAGCCTGTTGCGCCTATTCGCGCTGGACGAAGAAGATCTGGCGATCCTCTCCGCCAACATGCAGGACGCCAAGATCCTCGTGGCGGACATGGCCTACATGCCCGGTCAAAAGCGGTTCGCATTGGCCGGCAAGCGCTTCGACTGGGCGAAAGCGGCGGCGGGCGGCTGCGAGCGCTGCGCGACCGGACTGCACTTCGAGCGCGTTCTCGGCGTCACCCGCATTGGCTTCGCGCAAGGCGAGCGGGACCGTGAGCTGAATCTGCTGGCGCTCGGCTTCGAGGTGGCGGATGCGCCCGCCGGCCACGTGACCCTGGTGTTCTCCGGCGGCGCGGCCGTTCGGCTCGAGGTCGAGTGCATCGAGGCGCAGATGCGCGATCTCGGTCCGCGCTGGCCTTGCGACAAGCAGCCGGCCCATATGGCGGAAGCCGACGTGGGTTAGCTTTTGCTCGCTGTCATCACAGCTCCTTGGCGGGCACGATCGAAGACCAGCTGATGTTCGAGAGCCGCTTTCAATCCTTCGACGAGCCGACCGACCGCTCGCAAGGCGCCGCCCGCGTCGCGGCGTTGCGCGCGGAACTCGCGCGGCAGGGACTCGACGGCTTCGTGGTTCCGCGAGCCGACCGCCATCAGGGTGAGTACGTTCCAGCGTGTGACGAACGTCTCGCATGGCTCACCGGCTTCTCCGGGTCGGCCGGCCTGGCGATCGTGCTCAAGCATCAGGCGGCGATTTTCGTCGACGGGCGCTACACGCTTGCCGTCCGTGACCAGATCGACACCGCCGTGATCACGCCGGTCGCCATCGCCGAGCAGACCGTCGAGGCATGGATCGGCAAGAACCTCGATGGCGGCAAGCTCGGTTACGATCCCTGGCTCGCGACGCCAGACCAAGTGAAGCGGCTGCGAAAAGCCGCGATCGCGGCTGGCGGCGAGCTCATTTCTGTCGCCTGCAACCCGATCGACGGCGTCTGGCACGATCGTCCGGCGCCGCCCGGCGGCGCGGTCACGCTACGAGGGCGGAAACTCGTCGGTGAAGCGACGGCGAAAAAGCTCGCCCGCGTGTCGCTCGCGCTCGGCAAGGCGGACGCTCTACTCGTTTCAGATCCTCACGCCATGGCCTGGCTGTTCAACATTCGTGGTGCCGACGTCCACCATACGCCGCTGCCGCTCGGCTTTGCGCTGGTGCCGGAGACCGGTCATCCGACGCTCTTCGTGGATGAGGGGAAGCTGGGCGAGCGCGAGCGTCTCGAGCTTGGCAAGCTGGCGACGGTCGCCACGCCGGAGTCGGTCGAGACCGTTCTGGCGGCATTCGGCAAGACCGGCAAGACCGTGCTGTTCGACGCGGCGACAGCGCCGTCCCGTTTGACGCAAAGCCTGGAAGAGGCCGGTGGCACGGCGATCGTCGGCACCGATCCGATCGCGCTGATGAAAGCGCGCAAGAACAGCGCCGAGCTGAGCGGCACCCGTGCGGCGCATCTGCGCGACGGCGCCGCGGTGACGCGCTTCCTCCACTGGTTCGCCGAGAACGCCAGGCCCGGCAAGTTGACCGAGATCGACGCCGCCAAGGCGCTCGAGAGTTTCCGCACCGAGACGAAGAAGCTGAAGGACCTCTCCTTCCCGTCGATCTCGGCGGCGGGGCCGAACTCGGCCATCCCGCACTACCGCGTCTCGTCGAGCTCCAATCGCAGCATCGAACGCGGCATCTACCTCATCGATTCCGGCGCGCAGTACGAGGACGGCACGACCGATATCACGCGCACGCTCGCGGTCGGGCGGCCGACGGCGGAGATGCGCGACCGCTTCACGCGCGTGCTGAAAGGCCATATCGCGATCGCCAGCGCCGTCTTCCCGAAGGGGACCAACGGCGCGCAGATCGACGCGCTCGCTCGCGTGCCGCTGTGGCAGGCGGGGCTGGACTTCGACCATGGCACCGGGCATGGCGTCGGGGTCTACTTGTCCGTGCACGAGGGGCCGCAGCGCATCGCCAAGACCGGCGGCGTGGCGCTCGAGCCGGGCATGATCCTCTCCAACGAGCCGGGCTTCTACAAGGCCGGCGCGTACGGTATCCGCATCGAAAACCTTCTCGTGGTCGAGCCGCGCGAGATCGCCGGCGGTGACAGGGCGATGCTCGGCTTCGAGACCATAACGTTCGCGCCGATCGACCGGTCGCTGATCGACATTCGACTGCTCGACAAGGCGGAGAGCGCCTGGATCGACGCCTATCACGCGGATGTGCGCAGGGTGATCGGCCCGCTTGTCCCGCCCGACACAAGACGCTGGCTGCGCGGCGTTACGGCGAAACTGTAGCTTGATCCTACGACTACGCTGCCGCGCCGATGAGGGAACAACCAGCTCGGCAGGTCGTTGCCAGTCTTTCAAAAGGAGACCATACGATGTCGATGAAGCATGTTCTTGTTATCTTTGGTGTTCTGGTCGCGACACCCTCGCTTGCTCTGGCTCAGGGCACGATCCGAGGCGCTCAGGAAGGCGCCGATCAGGGCGCTGCGGCGGCGGGTCCGGTTGGTGGTGTCGTCGGCGGTGCGGTTGGCGCTGCCACCGGTACCGTTGGCGGCGTGCTTGGTGTCGGCGGCGATCGGGGCTGCGGCAGCCGCTCCGTGACGCGTCAGGACTCCGAAGGAAATACCGAGACGCGCACCACGTCGAACTGCCCATAGTCCTACACTTACAGTCTCTTCGAAACCCGTCGGCTCACGCCGGCGGGTTTTTTATTGTCTCTGCGGGGCGATCAAAATGGCGAGAAGCAGCGACACCTGCCCGTCGATCATCCGCTGCATATCAACCTCGTCGTCCGCTACTTCTCTGAAGCCGCGTATGGCGAAGGTTACGATGCGCGCCAAAAGTTCGGGTGTTTGCCGCGGCGTGGATTTTTCGGCGGCCTCCGCGATGAGTTCGGCGATCAAGGCCTGGAACTTGGCGTACATCGAACGCACCGGCGCTGCCGCGAAGTTGAAAAGATCCTTGGCGTTCGGATGCGCGGCCATCAGGTCGAAGCCGTATGTCCCCAACGCCACGCAGGCGAAGGATATCCGCTCCTCCAGCGTAGTGAAGCCGAGCAACCTATCGCGGATATAGGCCAGTCTATCGTCGGCAAGGCGCTCGATGACGGCGCTGAAGACCTCGTCCTTGCCGGCAAAAACAAGGTACAGCGCGGGACGCGATATGCCCACCCCCTTCGCGATATCGCCCATCGTGGTTCGAGCGAAACCGTAGCGGAGGAAGACATCCGTCGCGACCTCGATCGCCCTCTTTTCTCTCGAAACCATAGCTTCATCCGCATCCGGCGTCTTGACATCTCTTATGTCAAGAGGAGTTCGTGACGTTTTTCTTTGGGTCAAATCTCAGCGAGAGGTTTTCATGCGGATGGCTGAACTGGACACTGAGCAGAAACTCGTTGAAGTGCCGCGCTTCTGGACACTCACGCTCGTCCTCCGCGTATTCTGCGTCATTCCGTTCCTCACTGGGCTGGCTGATCTCTTTGGGGGAGCAGCCTTCCTGCGGACGGCGGGCGCAACCCTGCCGAATGCTTCCGTTTCGGACGCTGTGCTCAACAACCAGATCAAGTTTTGGGGCGTCATCTGGTTCGGCTACGGCTTATCGCTCTGGTGGGCGAGTTCCGACCCGCGAGGCCGATCAGGCTTGCTTCACATCCTGTTTGGGACGCTGTTCTTCAGCGGCTTGGGACGCGCACTGGCGGTCTATCGGTATGGGTGGGCCTCGCCTGTGCTCACGGGGGCGATGGGTCTCGAACTTATCGGCTCGGCGATCTTCCTGATGTGGCTTCAAAGGCTCCATCACACCTCGAGAGCCGCCGCGTAATCGCGGCGCGCGAGAGAACCCCGCGAGGTCCATTGTACGAAAGCTCCGGGAACGCTCAAAGCGGCGCCAACTTCCGATCCCGTTTCGCCAGCGTCCGCAGGCGCAGCGCATTCAGCTTGATGAACCCCGCCGCGTCGCGATGGTCATAGGCGACGGCGCCTTCCTCGAACGTCACGAGATCCTGGTCGTAGAGCGAGTACGGTGAGGAGCGGCCGACCAGGATTACGTTGCCTTTGTAGAGCTTTAGGCGAACCTGTCCCGAGACATATTCTTGGCTTCTGTCGATCAGCGCCTGCAGCATCTCGCGTTCAGGCGAGAACCAGAAGCCGTTGTAGATCAGCTCGGCATATTTCGGCATCAGCTCGTCCTTGAGATGTGCCGCGCCACGGTCGAGCGTGATCGATTCGATGCCGCGATGTGCCACCGCGAGGATCGTGCCGCCGGGCGTCTCGTACATGCCGCGCGACTTCATGCCGACGAAGCGGTTCTCGACGAGATCGAGCCGGCCGATCCCGTTGGCCTTGGCTAGCTCGTTGAGCTTGGCGAGGAGCGTCGCCGGCGATAGCGGCTCTCCGTCGACCGCGACGGGATCGCCTCTTTCGAAATCGATCGTGATGTAGGTCGCCTTGTCCGGCGCGTCCTCAGGCGAGATCGTGCGGGAGTAGACATAGTCCGGGACCTCCTCGGCCGGATCCTCCAGCACCTTGCCCTCCGAGGAGGCGTGCAGCAGGTTGGCGTCGACCGAGAACGGC
The DNA here is from genome assembly GCA_965198495.1 of Beijerinckiaceae bacterium. GTDB lineage: Bacteria > Pseudomonadota > Alphaproteobacteria > Rhizobiales > Beijerinckiaceae > RH-AL1. Next base: position 1,022,146 of record CBDAPL010000001.1, read on the forward strand.
GCCTCGCCGCGCTTGTCCTTGGCGATCGGAATTTGGTTCTTCTCGGCGAAATCGAGCAGCGCCGTGCGGGACGTGAGCTCCCATTCACGCCAGGGGGCGATCACCTTGATCTCCGGCTCGAGCGCGTAATAGCTCAGCTCGAAACGCACCTGGTCGTTTCCCTTGCCGGTGGCGCCATGGCAGACGGCGTCGGCGCCCATCTTGCGGGCGATCTCGATCTGCTTCTTCGAGATCAGCGGCCGCGCGATAGAGGTGCCGAGAAGATAGCAGCCCTCATATTGCGCGTTCGCGCGGAACATCGGGAAGACGTAGTCGCGCACGAACTCCTCGCGCAGATCCTCGATGAAAATGTTCTCCGGCTTGATGCCGAGCAGGATCGCCTTGTCGCGCGCCGGACCGAGCTCCTCACCCTGTCCCAGGTCCGCCGTGAAGGTGATGACCTCGCAGCCGTAGGTGGTCTGTAGCCACTTGAGGATAATCGACGTGTCGAGCCCTCCCGAATAGGCGAGGACGACACGCTTGATCTTGTCTTGGCTCATCGTCTGTCTCTGCGGGGTGGCGCGCGGGCGCTGCAAGAGCGGTGCCCGGCTCTTACGGGCGAGGCCCTTTGCTGACAAGCGCGGAGGCTCCAACGCGCCGACTTCCCCGGTAAGCGACAATTATTTTAGCCTTCGGCCGCCGCTCCACCTGAGGTCGTGGCGTCGCTGGACGTCTTGTTTGCACTCGCGATCCGCTTTTGACGTCGCACGATAATCAGATTGTAGAGTGCCAGCACGAGCAGGATCATGATCAGCATCGCCGCGCAGACGTCCGACAGGAAATGCGCACCGAAGGCCATGCGGAACAGACCGGTCGCGGCCGCGAAGATCAAAGCGGCGGCGATCGCCAACGCTCGCCACGGCGGCGGGGCGAGGCTCGCCGGCGCCAGCATCCAGGTGGCGGCGGCGGTCTCGCCCGAGGCGAACGAGCAATTGCTCCCGCATGAGCCGTCGAACCTGTAGAATGGCCGAAACGCCGCCTTTCCGTCGAAGGCGTCGACGTCATACGGGCGCGGCCGGTGCGAGATTTCCTTCAGCACGCCGTGGACGAGGAGGCCTGGGCCGGTCGCCAGCGAAAGCGTCAGAAAGAGAATGCCGCAAGCGCTTGGTGCATAGCGACTCATCAAGCCGGCGCGCCGAGCGACCCACGCCAGAAGCAAGATCACGTAGAGCGCGAACGGCAGGCTCCACGCGACGTAGCGCACGATCGTGCCGGCGCGCGTCGCGCCGACGAAATGGCCTGGCGCGACGTAGAAGATCCGTGCCGCGTCGAGATCGAAGCCCGGGCGCAGAGCGAGCGCGATGAGGATCAGGTAAAGCAGCGCGGCGACGACGAGGAACGGCTTGGTCATGCCGCTTGATGGCCGAGGTTGGGCTGACCCGCCAGCCATGATATCGCCGCGCCATGATATCGCCGCGCCATCTCGAGCGTGGCGACGACCGGAAACCGAGGCGATGCTGAGCCCATCCGAGATCGAGCGCTACGCACGCCACATCGTCCTGCACGGGGTCGGAGGCCCCGGCCAGCAGAAGCTGAAGGCGGCGCGCGTGCTGGTGGTGGGTGCCGGCGGACTCGGCTCGCCGCTGCTGCAATATCTCGCCGCGGCGGGCGTCGGCACGCTCGGCGTCCATGACGATGATCTGGTCTCGCTCTCCAACCTCCAGCGCCAGGTGCTTCATGGCACGCCCGATGTCGGACGCCGCAAGATCGACAGCGCGCGCGACGCGCTCGCCCGTCTCAACCCGCATGTCGCCATCGAGGTCATGCCGACGCGGCTCGATGCGGGCAACGCGCGCGATCTCGTGCACGGCTGGGACATCGTCGCCGACGGGTCGGACAATTTCGCGACCCGCTACGCCGTCTCGGACGCCTGCTTCCATGAGGCCAAGCCGCTCGTCACGGCCGCGGTCGGCTCGTTCGACGCCTCGCTGACGACGCTGCGCCCCTTCGAGCGTGGCGCCGACGGCACGCCGAACCCGACCTACCGTTGCCTCTTTCCCGCGCCCCCGCCAGACGGCTCGGTGTCGACCTGCGCGGAGGCCGGCGTCCTCGGCGCGTTGACGGGCATGCTCGGCGCGATGATGGCGCTGGAGGTGATCCGCGAGATCGTCGGCTTCGGCGAGGGTCTGGTCGGCCGGCTGCTGCTGATCGACACGATGGGGATGCGTTTCGAGACGCTGCGCTACGGGTGGGATTCGGAGAACCCGTTGAGCGGGCGGAGCACTTAGGGGATAGAAGCCGCCGCATCGTGCGGCCATCTTTCGGGGTGCGCGTCTAATCGAGAATGATTATAAGCCCCGGAATGACAGACACTGCCGCGAGCGCCGCCGCCCCGCTTTCTCCGACGACCAAGCCCAAACGCGGGCGTCCCAATCTTCGCGCGCTGCTCCCGATCCTCCCCTACGCCTTCCGCTACAAGGGCCGGATCGCCGGCGCCCTGGCGGCGCTGACGGCGGCCTCGGCGGCAACCCTGGTCGTGCCGGTGGCGATCCGGCGGATCGTCGATTTCGGCTTCGCGCAGGACAAGGCCGGGCTGATCAACTCCTACTTCGTCGCCATGCTGGCGGTCGTCGTGATCCTGGCGGCGGCTTCGGGCGCACGCTACTATCTCGTGATGACGTTGGGCGAGCGCATCGTCTCCAACCTGCGCGCCGACGTGTTTCGTCATCTCACCGGCCTCGACGCCGTCTTTTACGACACGGCCCGCACGGGAGAGCTGGTCTCGCGGCTGACGGCGGATACCACGCAGCTCAAATCCTCGTTTGGCTCCTCCGCCTCGCTGCTGCTGCGCAACCTGTTCCTTTTCGTCGGCTCGCTCGCCCTGATGTTCTGGACGAGCCCGAAGCTGTCGGCCTTCGTCTTCGTCGTGCTGCCGGTGGTCGTGCTGCCGCTGGTCGCCTCCGGGCGAACGGTGCGCAAGCGCTCGCGCGCCGCGCAGGACACGCTGGCCGACGCCACCGCCTATGCCGCCGAAAGCCTCGGCGCCGTGCGGGCGATGCAGGCCTATAACGCCGAAGGCGCGACGGCGGACCGCTTCGGTGCCGCGGTCGAGGACGCCTACGAGGCCTCGCGCCGGGCTGTCGCCGCGCGCGCGGTCCTAACCGCCGTCGTTATCCTGCTGGTCTTCGCCAGCGTCGTCTTCGTGCTTTGGTATGGCGCTCATGACGTGTTGGCCGGGCGGATGACCGGCGGCCAACTCTCGCAGTTCGTGCTCTACGCGGTGCTGGGCGCGAGCTCGCTCGGGCAGCTTTCCGAGGTCTGGAGCGAGATCGTCGCGGCGGCGGGCGCGGCGGGGCGCATCGGCGAATTGCTCGCGGTGCATCCGCGCATCGTCGCTCCCGCGGCGCCCGCCAGGCTGCCGGCTAAGCCCGAAGGCGCTCTGATCTTCGACGGTGTCGGCTTCGCCTATCCGACGCGCGGCGAGGATCGCGCGCTGCACAACCTCAGCTTCGCGATCAGGCCGGGCGAGACGGTCGCCATCGTCGGCCCGTCCGGCGCAGGCAAGACGACGTTGTTCCAGCTGCTGCTGCGCTTCTACGATCCACAGAACGGCCGCATTCTCTTGGACGGCGTTGACATCCGCACGCTCGATCCGGCCGACCTTCGCGCGCAGATCCGCAGCGTCGCGCAGGATCCGGTGATCTTCGGCTGCTCGGTTGCCGATAACATCCGCTACGGCCGTCCTGCCGCATCGGTCGCCGAGGTGCGCCGCGCCGCCGAACAGGCCGCCGCCGACGGTTTTATCCGCATGCTGCCCGAAGGCTACGAGACATCGGTGGGGGAGCGCGGCATCACGCTCTCGGGCGGCCAGCGCCAGCGGGTCGCCATCGCCCGGGCGATCCTCGACCGCTCGCCCGTGCTGCTGCTGGACGAGGCGACCTCAGCATTGGACGCCGAGAACGAGGGGCTCGTGCAGGGGGCGCTCGAGAAGCTGATGGAGAGCCGCACGACGCTCGTCATCGCGCACCGGCTCGCCACCGTTCTCAAGGCCGATCGAATCCTTGTGATGGACGGGGGTCGCATCGTTGAGGAAGGCACGCATCGCGGCCTTGTCGCGCAGAACGGACTCTACGCGCGATTGGCCAAATTGCAGTTTGAGACGCATATGGAGACCGCCGCGGAATGAAGCGGCGCGTTCGCTATGCGGTTATAGGCTCGGCGGCATTAAGGGCGGACGCCGCGGCTATCACCCCAAGCTCATGCGCCGCCAGCTGGTCCAACAGCTTTTGTAGTGCGTCCGGCATCTCGGTGCAGGGGCTGTAGATTTGAGAAAGAAGACCGTCGAAATTCGACTTCTTACGCGTTCCGTTCGATCCGTGACATGACGGGCCAATCATCATATTGCGCAATCCGGTGGTCGAAATCGAAGATCCGTCATCAAATGTCAACCAAGACATTCCTCTGCGCAATCGTCAATGTGTGTTTTCACACGGCTGGCTCTGACCGTGGCCTTCAAGGCACAGTGCGGAAAGCCGATCGGGATGGCCGCGTCAGCAGCTCGACGCCAGAGGCGAGCATGATGATCCTCGGCTTGATGCGCTTGACGGTGGGGATGGCGGACGGGCGGTCACGCGTTGCGAAAATGCGGCGGCGTGTGTGCTTCGCTGGCGCGCGCCCGCGCCCGCATTGCCTTGCACCCCAGTTTTGCATCTGATCGCTCCCACCATGGAGCTGATCCGCGATGCGTCGCACCGTCGTCACGAAATGTTTGTCTCTCTTCGTCGTCGCGCTCGCGCTCGTCACCGACGCGCGAGGAGCTCGAGCCGACGACGCCGGTTCGGGTCCAAACCCGACGCCTACGAAGGTCACCGATAAGAGCCAGTACTCCTTGTTCAACCCGACGCCGGATGTAGATCTCCGCGCCTTCGCGTCGGACAGGCCACCCAAGATCAACACGCCCTTCACGGTGGATGCCGGACGTTTTCAGATCGAGAGCGACCTCGCGAACTATGCCGAGACGCGCGACCAGGGCCTGACGACCAAGACGTTCCAGACGCTCGACCCGGTTCTCAAGCTGGGCGTTCTGAACAACGTCGATGTCGAGATGGCGCTCAACGGCTATCAGGACGTTCGCGAATCGATGGCCGGGATGACCGGACCTGCCGTGCATTCCACCGGTTTCGGCGATGTGTTCTTCCGCACCAAAATCAACCTGATCGGCAACGACGGCGGCGACTTCGTTTTCGCTGTCGTTCCCTACGTCAAGATCCCGAGCTCCTCCCCGGCATCGCTGGCGCTCGGCAACGGCGTCGTCGAAGCGGGCGGCTACGCCATCCTGCAGACATCCCTGCCGCAAGACTTCACGCTGGTCTTCCAAACGGAGGGTGACGCGCTGAAGGGCGGCGCCGATAGCCAGCGCCACGCGAACTTCGTGAACATCGCCCAGCTCAACCACCCCGTGCCCGGCATCAAGGACCTGACCGCCTACGCCGAGATTTTCACCTCGATCAGCACGGACCGTTTCACAGCCGATCAGTACACCGCCGATTTCGCGCTCGCCTACATGGTCGACCCGGTCACGCAGCTCGACGTCGGCATCGACACCGGCCTGAACAGAGCCGCCCCCGCCTTCCAGGTCTTCAGCGGCATCTCGCATCGGTTTTGACGCGAGGTTGCGCTCTCGATCTCGGCGGCCACAGCATGATCGCCGGCCGCCTAACCCATCGCCTCGCGCACCAACTCCGCCTCCGCCTCGGCGAGGATCGCGTCGCGCGCCTCGCCGTCGATCTTCTCCTTGCCGGCTTCGAGCATGATCGGCACCGCCAGCGGCGAGATCTTCGGCAGATCCTTGTGCAGGATGCGACCCTCGATGCGTGTCAGCATCGACGCCAGGCGCACCAGGTCCAGAAGACCCGTCGAGGCGTCGAGGCGGGCGGCCTGCAGCAGGATGTGGTCGGGTTCGTGGCGGCGCAGCACGTCGTAGATGAGATCGGTCGAAATGGTGACCTGCCGGGCGTTCTTCTCCTTGCCGATGAAATTGCGCTCGATCAAGCCCGACACGATGGCGTTCTGGCGGAACGTGCGCTTCATCAGCGCCGATTCCTGCAGCCAGTCCTCGAGATCGTCGCCGAGCATGTCCTTCGAGAACAGATCGTCGATCGAGACCAAACCTTTCGTGGCGCGCGAGCCGATGTCGGTCTTGGCCCACACCGCCATCGCGTAATCATTGGCGACAAAACCGAGCGGCTTGAGGTAGGCGCGCTCCATTCGGCGCGTCAGCAGCATGCCAAGCGTCTGATGGGCGAGGCGGCCCTCGAAAGGATAGCAGACGAGATAGTGCCGGCCGCCGCGCGGGAACGTCTCCACCAGCAGATCGCCCTGCGGCGGCAGCGCGGAGAGCTCGCGCTGCAGCTCCAGCCATTCGGCGACCTGCATCGGCATGTCGCCCCAGTGATCGGGCTCCGCCAGCAGCTTGCGCACACCCTCGGCGAGGTAGGTCGACAGCGGGAACTTGCCGCCGGCGTAACTCGGCACGCGAGGCGTGTCCGAGCGCGAACGCGACACCAGCGCCTCGTTCTCGACGATGCCCTGCAGCGCGAGGATCTCGCCGCCGAACAGGAACGTGTCGCCGGGCACCAGGCTCTCGAGGAAACCCTCTTCCAGCTCGCCCAGCACGCGGCCGCCCGAACGCAGCGGCCCGGTGTAAACGCCGCTCTCGTTGGCCGAAGCCTTGTTTGGAGAGGCCTTCCCGCGCACGAGCCGCACCTTCAGCGTCGTCGCCTCGACGATCGTGCCGACGTTCATGCGATAGGTCTGCGCCACGCGGCCGTTGGCGATGCGCCACGCGCCCTCGCGCCCATCCTTGCCGACGACCTGCTTGATCTTGGCGAAGCGCTCATAGCTCTGCAGCGCGTAGCCGCCGTGCGCGACGAAGGCGAGCGCGCGATCGAACGTGTCGCGATCGACCCCGGCATAGGGTTCGGCGGAGACGATTTCGGCGTAAAGGTCGTCGGCGTGGAACGGTCCGGCGCAGGCCATGCCGAGGATGTGCTGGCACATGACATCGAGCGCGCCCGCGCGTGCCACCGCCGTGTCCTGCGCGCCGATGGCGTTGGCCTCTAGCGCGGCGCGGCATTCCAGAACCTCGAAGCGGTTCGAGGGCACCATCACCGCGCGCGAGGGCTCGTCGAGGCGATGGTTGGCGCGTCCGATGCGCTGGGTGAGCCTCGACGCACCCTTTGGCGCGCCGATGTTGACGACGAGGTCGACATCGCCCCAGTCGATGCCGAGATCGAGCGTCGAGGTGCAAACCACCGCCTTGATCTTGCCCGCCGCCATCGCCTCCTCGACTCTGCGGCGCTGGCCGGCGTCGAGCGAGCCGTGGTGCAACGCGATCGGCAGGCTGTCGTCGTTGATGCGCCACAGGGCCTGAAAGATGAATTCGGCCTGGCTGCGCGTGTTGACGAAAATCAGCGTCATGCCGGCGCGGCGGATCATGGCGTAGACCTCGGCCAGCGCGTGGCGGGCGGAATGGCCGGACCACGGCATGCGCTGTTCGCTATCGAGAATGGTGAGGTCGGCCTTGGCGCCGGGCGGCGCGACGATGAGTGCCGCCTCGCAAATCTCGCCGTCTTGCGGGTTCTGCCCGACGAGCCAGCGCCGCAGCTCGCCGGGGTCGCGCACCGTGGCCGAAAGGCCGGTGGCGCGCATCATCGGCGCGATGGCGCGCAGCCGGGCAAGATCGAGCGCGAGCAGGTCGCCGCGCTTGGAGGCGACAATCGCGTGCAGCTCGTCGAATATCACCCGGCGCAGGTCGGCGAAGAGGTGATGCGAGTCCGGGCTCGCCAACAGCAGCGCGAGCTGCTCGGGCGTGGTGAGCAGGATGTCGGGCGGGTTGACGCGCTGGCGCTTGCGCTTCGACACCGACGTATCGCCGGTGCGCGTCTCGATGCGCACGCCGAGCTTGAGATCGGCGATCGGGCGGCCGAGGTTGCGCTCGACGTCGACGGCGAGCGCCTTGAGCGGCGAGATGTAGAGCGTGTGGAGGCGCGAGTGCGCCCGGTTGCTGCGGCCCGGCCGCGCCAGGTCGATCAGCGTGGGCAGGAAGCCGGCGAGCGTCTTGCCGGCGCCGGTCGGCGCGATCAGCAGCGCGTTCTCCTCGCGCTCGGCGGCGGTGATCAGATCAAGCTGGTGCTGGCGCGGCGCCCAGCCCCGCCCCACGAACCAAGCCTCGAATCGTTCCGGCAGCAGCGGCGAGGCTGCCTCGATCTTTGCGGTGCGACGGGCGAGGGCTGTGGGCACGACTTTAGTGTAGGCACAGCGAGGCCGATGGACCAGAGTGCCGCCGTAAGGACGAAGCGGCGGCACGCCAAGCCGCTTTCGGCCCCGCGAACGATGTCGCAAATCCGGCACGGACCGCGCTTAAAGGTCTTGCGGATACGCAAAACGGATGCTCGCCATGGATCAATCGCCCGATCTGCAACAGGTCGCCTATTTCATGTGGGAGGCGGATGGCTGTCCCCAAGATTGCGGCGACCGCTACTGGCGCAAGGCCTTGGCGCACGATGCCGATCGACGCGGTCGAGAGGCCGCCGCTCTCCCCTCGGTCGCGGCGCCGAGCACGGACGCGCCTTCGGCTGGCGTGTCCGACGACGTCATGGCCGGCGCCGAATCCCGGGCTCCCCACGAGCCGGTGGCCGCGCCTTCGCCGATGATGGCGCACGAGCCGACCAAGTCGCATGAGCCGACCACGAGCCGACCAAGTCGCATGAGCCGACGAGCACGCACGAGGCAAACGACGCCGTCGAATCGATGGCCGATCATGATCCGTCCCTCAAAGCCGCCTCCTTGAGCGACACCGAGCGCGGGCAGGAGGCGCGTCGAGTTGCCGACCTCGCGCCGCAGCCGCAGGCCCGATCTCAAGCAGCCGCGTCGACCGGTCCGCACTCGCAGCCCTTGGACGCGACGTTCGGATGGTTGGAGCTGGCACGGGCTCAGGTGGCGTGTGCCGTTTCCGGCATGGAGCGGCTGGCGGAATGTCAATCGCCAAGCGAGGTCGCGGTGAGCCAGGGCGCGCTGCTGTGCCAGAGCATTCAGCTCGTGATCGACCACGGCCTGCGCCTGGTTGATCGCGCGAAGGGTTGATCGCCGCCGTGGACGTGAAGTGGTCGCTTGGCCGTGCTGTGGCAAAGCGACTCGCGGCACCCGCGTGCCACTGACGATCGAATCTGCTTTAAGACCTGGCGATGAACGCGCCTGCGCTGAAGCTCGAACCTCGCGAGAAGATCCTCCGCCTGCACGGTTCGGCCTTCGTCGCCGACCCGTCCGGGGCGCTCTATTGGCCCGACGAGCACACGCTGATCGTGGCCGACCTGCACCTGGAGAAAGGCTCGTCCTATGCCGCCCGCCGCGTGTTCCTGCCGCCCTACGACACGTCGGCGACTCTGGCGCGGCTCGCTGCCGTTGTAGGGCGCCTGAAGCCAAAGAGGGTTGTGACGCTGGGCGACAGCTTTCACGATCGCGCCGCCGCCGCCCGCCTGCTGCCGCACGACGTGCAGGCGTTGCGGGCAATGCAGGTCGGTCGTGAATGGCTGTGGATCGCAGGTAACCACGATCCGGCGCCGCCGGAGCTTCTCAACGGTCATCTTCTCGAGGGAGACCATGCCACCCATCTCGCGGCCGGCCACATCTGCCTGCGCCACGAGCCGTCGGTAGCCCCGTGCGACGGCGAGATCGCCGGCCACCTTCATCCCATCGCCATCGTTGGCGGGAAGAGTGGGGCTGTACGCCGCCGCTGCTTCGTGGCGGACGGCCTGCGCTGCATCATGCCGGCCTTCGGTGCCTACGCCGGCGGCCTCAATTTCCTCGACATGGCTTTTGCGACGCTGTTGGGGCCTGGCGAGCACCACGCCCACGTGCTCGGGCGCGACGCCGTCTACACCGTCGCCAGGCATCAATGCCTCGTCGAGAAGACCAGCCTGGAACTTTGGCGCTGACGCTTCCGTCGTTCGGCGCGTTGACTCGCGGCGATGTCCCGACCGACATCATCCGCACATGTTCAGCGATGTGGAGGACTTCGAATGCTACGGTTCCGTCTCCGAGGTATGATGGTGGCGGTGGTCGCGACCTGCGCCCTCACCGCTCCGGCGCTTGCCGGCGACGCGCAAGGCGTCTGGCAGCGCTCGGACGGCGCAGCCCGCATCCAGTTCTCGCCGTGCGGGGGCGGTCTTTGCGGCACGATCGTCTGGCTGAAGCATCCCGAAGGTCCGGGCAAGGTCGGCGAGCAGGTCTTCTTCGGCATGGCGCAGGCGGGACCCAACAAATGGACCGGGTCGGCCTTCAACCCGGAGGACGGCAAGACCTATGACGGCTCGATGACCGTCTCCGGGCGCCACCTCACCACGCAGGGCTGCGCGCTCGGCGGCTTGATCTGCAAGACGAGCAACTGGAACAGGTACGGCTGAGGCGCGGCGCTCCATTGCCGTAATTTCATCGTCGGCGTTCGCTGCTTTCGCGGCGGCGCACGCCATTTCGTCTCGTAGGCCCGATCCCATGGAGACGACGATGCGCCGCGAACTGATCCTGACGTCCACCCTTATCGCCGCGAGCCTTGCGGCCCCGCCGCTCGCGCAGGCGCGGTCAGGGGCGGACGCGCTGGCGGCACTGCGCGGCAACGCGCGCCCGGTCGTCGTCCTTTCCGATTCGCGCGACGACCCGCGCGTCGCCAAACAGATCGCCGCGCTCGATCGTACCAAGCCGGAACTCGACGACCGCAACATCAAGGTCCTGCGCGACTCCGAGCCGGGCAGCCGGCTGCGCACGAGTCTCGGCGTCAAGCGACACGGCTTCGCCGTCGTGCTCGTCGGCAAGGACGGCGGCGTCAAGAAGGTCTGGCGCGATCCCGTGAACCCGAGGGAGATTTTCACGATCATCGACCAGATGCCGATGCGGCGCCGGGAGATGCGCGGCTGAGAGCAACCTTTGACGGCTCGCCCCGTCCGTGTTTTCCCAGCGTCATGACGCCGGTGCCAAGGGTGATGCGATGACGAACACGCGATCGGGCCGTCGGGCCGTGCTCGCCGGCCTGTTGATCCTGGGGTCTTCTGGCGCGCAAGCGGACGATACCGGCAAGGTGCCGCTCGTCTTCGCCGCCGCCAGCATGAAGACCGCGCTCGACGCGATCGACAACGCCTGGACGAAGAAGACCGGCAAGACCGCCGTCGTCGCGTACGCCTCGTCCGGCGTCCTGGCGAAACAGATCGAGGGCGGTGCGCCCGCGGATCTTTTCATCTCGGCCGACGAAAAGTGGATGGACGTTCTCGAGAAGGCCGGCGCGCTCAAGCCCGGCACGCGCGAGAACCTCGTCGGCAACCGCCTCGTCCTGATCGCGCCGATCGGCGAGACCGCCGATCTCAAGATCGGCAAGGGCTTCGATCTCGCCAAGGCGCTCGGCGACGGCAAGCTCGCGGTCTGCACGGTCAGCTCGTGCCCCGCCGGCATCTACGGCAAGCAGGCGCTGACGAGCCTCGGCGTCTGGGACTCGATCGTCCCGCAGCTCGCCCAGGCCGAGAACGTACGCGCGGCCCTGCTTCTGGTCGCGCGCGGCGAGGCCAGGTTCGGCATCGTCTACGCGACCGATGCCAAGGCCGAGCCGAAGGTGCGCGTCGTCGACACCTTCCCCGAGGAGTCCCACGTGCCGATCGTCTATCCGATCGCCGTGACGAAGGACGCCAAGAGCCCGGACGCGGCGTCGCTGGAAGCCTTCATGCACACGCCCGAGGCGACGAAGATCCTGCGGGATCAAGGGTTTACGATCTTGGCGAAGTAGCGACCCGGGCCGCTCGCCTCCTGGCCGACAGCTACGGTGAAAAAAAGCACGTCACGTTACATTTCAGCGTCATAAGCGTCATAGCGTCATAAGCGTCATGGTTTGTGAGGGTCGGGCGATAGGAGCCACTATCCTCTCTTTCGCTTGCTTGCACTTTGACCTTGTGCCGCTTTGACTTGGTAGGAATACCTTAAAACGGAGGTTAATGGAACGCAAGATTAGCCGGTTGCCAGGATCGCAAGCATGTTCAAGGCTCTTCACGCTGTCGGCCGTTGGCGTTTCCCTAATAAGTCACACTCACGACGATCGTGTCGCTGTAGGTTCCGATTCCCGGTGTCGCCTGGACGGGTACGCGGCCGTAGACGGGGATCATCTGGCTGCTCGAGGTGCCGGTGCCGGCGAGTGTCGCCGAGGCTTGAGTGCCCCACGGGACCGATCGGGCGTTGTTCTGGTAGAGGCCGTAGGTGATCGATTGGGATCCCATCATCATCTTGCGCGCCGTCGGATCGGTCGCACCGGACAAACCGCCGTTGAGAGACACTGTGTAGCCGGTGCCTTGCGTGCACTGCAGGCTGAGAGCCGATTGACCGTCGACGATCGTCGTGAGGTCGCCCACGGCTCCGAAGTTGAGGTTGCTCGCCGACACGTTGCAGGACTTGAGCACCGTCGCGGTGGCCTGGAAAGAGAAGCTGGTCGAGCCGAAGAGAGAGCCTGACGTGCAGTTCGTCGTGCCGTAGGTCGCGGTGGCGGCCAGCGTCTGCGTGTAGCTGCCGGGTGGTACGGTCTGCTGCGAGCCGAACACTGTCGCTGGCACGTTGAGCGTATAAGTCTGACCGAGTTTCAGCGTCGACAGCGGGACGGCGATCTGCGCGGTGTTCGACCACGAGGTGGTGAGCGGCGAAGGACCATAGATGTCGTAGGCCAGCGTCGTCGAGGGACCCTGCATCGAACGCGCCGGCAGCGCGACGCAGACGTAGAGCGACCCCGACGACAACGTGACGCTCAGGCACGAGACGGACAAAGTCGCGTTGGTGCTCACAGACGCCATGGGCAGGACGTCTAGGCTACCGAAGGCGACCGTGCTGATGGAGACCGAGCAGGAGAGATTGACAGCCTGTGCTCGAGCCCGGCCGCCCTGAAGCCCGAGGGCGACGATCGCCAGGAGAAGCGTCGCCGCGAAATGGCAGTAGAGCCTGCGCGTCAAAGACATGGGATCGGTCCAATCGAGATGCGCTTGCCGCTTGCCGCTTGATAGGGAAAGGTCGCCGTGCAGTCGTGATCGCCCAGATCGACGAGCACGGTATTGGTGGCTTGCAGATGTTTGACGTAGGCCTGTCCGTCATAGCCGACGACGAAGATCTCGCTGTCATCCTTGCGGTGGCCCTTGGCACCGACGGCAAGCGGGTGGGCGGACGCGTCGATGAGATGGACCATCGCCGCATCGACGTGCCGGTCGACGCCGAAGGTCAGCGCGACGCCGCTGCGCGCGGCCGGCGCCACGATCTGCTTGGTCGATTGCGCCTCGGCGTTGGCTGGCAGGCCGAGCGGATCGATACCGATCTGGTTGCCCTGGTATGATCGCAGATCGGGGACGACCAGCGTTCCCCAGGGATTGGTCTCGCCGACGAGCCTGTTGTCGCGATAGACCGGCACGTTGGCGATCCCGGTGTCGACGACCGCGAAACCATCGGCCACGTGGTTGCCGACGAAGGGACCGCCGTTGGCGATGTAACCGAACGATCCATCAAGCTCGCCTTGCGTGCTGACCGTCTTGCCCTGCTGCGAGACTTCGACCTGAGCGGTGCCGTAGCTCGAACGATAGGCCGCGTCGCCTATGCGGATGGCGTTGGTGCCTTCGAGATCGCGGACGCGCCAGCCCGCACTGCCGTCGGTCGGTTGCAGCGGCTGCCCGACATCGAGCTCGCCGTAACGGCCCGACCCGCCGACGTTGCCGCCGACGTTGGCTCGGATGCGAGGTCCGAGCGGGATCGATACACCGGCGAAGATCCCAATGCTGTCGCGCTGGCTGACATCGACGAAGCCTGTCACGAACATCGAGGCATCGAAGGGGAGCGGCCGCGACAACGATGCCGACAGGATCTGCGAGCGCGTGCCATTCGCCTCGACCAGATTGATGAAGCTGACACTGAGCGATGTGATGTCGAACTTGAGCGGGATGCCGAGCGTGACGCGATCGAGCGCGCGGGGCGGGCGGGGATCGAGCGAGTAGACCCCTGTCGCGAAGGTCGAGGCCAGGCTCGGCAGCGGAGCATTGGTCGCGGTCACGGAGGCGAGATCGTTGAAGGTCTTGAGCGTGCGCTGCGTGCTGGCATCGATGTTGAAGCCACTGAACTCCAGGTCGTAGCCGCCGTAGATCTGCGCGCCCGATCGCGAGCCGTTATGGCTTCCGCTGAGCGCCGCCGAAACCGTCCCCCAGGCGCCGGCGCGCGCGACGCCGCCGATGCCGAGGTTGGCGAGGCCGGCCCCACCTTCCGCGTGCCCCTCGAGCGTCAACCAGTCCGTGAGACCGTAGCGACCGAAAGCGGAGCCCAGCGGCCGCTTATCGTAGTCGTCGGAGAGCAGACCATAGTTTCGGCGCGCGAAGCCGGCATCGATCGAGAAGTCGGACCGGCCCCTGGCGAGAAGCGTCGGCGCGGTGAAGAAAGGAACTGACGAGTCCGTCGTCTTGCCTGTCGCGTCGGTGACGACGACATGCGCCGTCCCGTTGCCGGAGACGACAGGCAGGTTCGTGATGCTGTAGGGCCCGGGCGCGACATTCTGCGAAAAGGTCTTCACGCTGTTGACGAACACGTCGACGGTGGACGGAACGGCTGCGCTTCCGGTGATGTTGGGAAGCGGCTGCGTGACGAGATCCGAGCGCAGGTTGAAGTCGCGCTGAAGCTGCAGTCCGCCGAAACGGATCGGTCGTGTCCATACCAGTCCGCCAGAGATGGTGTCGCCGACCCGGCCCGTCAGCATGCGATCGGGATCGGAATAGCTGTAGGTCGAGTCGAGCCTCAACGCGCTGGCCTGGCTGAAGACCGTGTCGCCGAGGATACCGGTCTGGCTGATCTCGCCGTAGGGGCTGAAGCCGCGCGTGTCGAGCGTCGCGTTGGCTCCGCTGAAGCGCGGGAAGCTGCCGAGCTGGTTGGTCGTCGTTCCGAAAATCGAATAGTTGGTCACCGCGCCCCAGTCCGACTGCGGCGGCGGGGCGCGAAGAGCGGCCGGATGCGCGTCGTAGACATGCGCTAGCCTCTGCGCGTCGGAGAGCTGGAAGTCGATGCGTTGGGCCGCCGCCTCGAAACGGTATGTCACGCCGACCAGGCTCGCCAGGTCGATGGGCAGGAGCGGATCGGGAAAGCCCGGCACCTTGATGCCGATGTCCTCGAGATCGCTGGGCCTGGCCAGGAGGTGCCCCTCCGCGGACATGACGAAGGGCTCCACGAGGTGGGTCGGCTGATCGTTGACGAAGACCTCGAGGCGAAGCGACTGGGCGAGCAGCGTCGGCGTTTGATGCGGATCGATCGGGGCAAGCTCCGCCCGCGCGGACGGCTCCACGCTGAAAACGCCGAGAATGCAAGCAAGAAGAGCCGCGTGTCGCTTATGGCGCGAGAGGAGCACTGAGCGCGCCGTGATCGCTCATGACGACGACGGTGCCTCCTCGCAGGCCGGACAGCTTCGATGACAGCGGCCATTCCTTGCTCGAATGGCCGAGAACGTAGCCAGCCAAACCCTTTCCGACCATGGTCGTACGATTGCCGCTCTTGATCTGTAGGTTGACGAGCTGGACGCGCTTGTCGCCGCTGTTCTCCGCGACGACGAAGGCGCGGCCGTCGCGACGTTCCAAAGACCACTTGATGCGAGGCTGCGTCGCTTCCGCGGGAAAGAAGAAGGCCGGCACGATATAGCGCAGCACGACCGCGACCGTGCCGTTGCGCTGCCTGTCGGGATTCGGCAGCTCGTCCACGACGATGCGGTAGGCTTCCTCGCTCACGGGCTCTTGTCCCGTCGCGCGCTGCAGGCGGATCACGTAATCCTCCCTCGCACCGATCGAGACGATCGGCGGCGAGGCGATCACGTCGTCGGTCGGTTGCAGGTCGTCCTGTCCGTCCTTCTGCGACCAGCGAAAGACGCGGACCTGCGCGTTCATCGGGCGGTTCTCCTGATTGCGGAGCGTGATGGTCGCGTTGGCTTGCGCGCCGCCATCGATCAGGATGGGCGACACGCGCAGCGCCGCCGCTTGCGCCGGCGACAGCGCGCCACCAAGGCTCATCAACGCGAGCAATAAGAGAGCGGGCCGATGAGAGAGGTCCAAAACCATCAGGTCGTCTCCTCGATCAGTAGCTGACCGTCATCGTGACGGTATCCGTATACGTGTCGGGCTTGACCTCGGTCGTGTAGTTCGTCACCTGCGCCTTGAGCATCTTCATCTGGCTCGAGCCCGTTCCGGTATCGGAGATGACGCTCGACGTGGCGCTCAGCGCCGCGGTGTTCGTGGCCCCTGACGTAGCGTCGAGAAGATTGTATTGTACCACACCGGTGTTGCCGTTGAGCGAGCCCTTCATCTGGTGCGTGGGGCTACCGGTGGAGACGTCGTTGGTGCTGGAGAAGCCGACTGTGTAGGCGGTGCCCGGCGAGCAGGTGACGGTGAACGACTGAGTCGCGGCCGTCGTGGTCGTAATCAGATCGCTGGCGCCGACCGAGCCGAGATTGATCGTCGACGGGGCCGTGACAAGGCACTGCTTGAGGATGGTGATCGTGACGTTGAATTGAGCCGTCGCCGGATTCTGTGGGGTCGCGAGGGCCGCCGAAGAGGGGAGCAGACCAACGGCTGCCAAGCCTAGCATGAACTTTCTCATCATAGCCTCTCACCAATAAGCGCCGCTGCGCCTGGCCAATGGATATGGTCTTAGATCTAGGACTTACTGACTAACGAGAGGTAAAAATCGGTTAACGCCCTGCGTTTTATTTTGAAAATAAGCTTACGTAGCGTAGCCTCACGCTTACCTAGCGTAAATACGACAGATAGAAAACAGAAAAAGAGCTTATAGTTGAAACACTAAACGACTAGACTAGTCCAATGGATTTGAATTCCATGCTCCCGACGCTTTTCATCAGGCGCCACGCAACACATCGTGGCATCGTCAAGGGTGAAAAGTAACCCTCGTAGCCGCGCCTCGTTCGCGCCCTAGGTCGCGTTGGCTGGCACGCGACGTTATCGGCGACGCCATAAGCCTGGACGAACCTCAGGCGGCTGTTTGCCCTTCACCAAAGCCAATTTGAAGTCTGCGACGCGCTATCTCTTGATCGCCGGGCGCAAAGGCCGCGTGAACAGCTTTGTAGTTCAAGGATCGCCGCCGCTGGATCTTTGGACCATTCGCGTCCTTCTAAACGCCTGCACCTAAGCGACCCGCCTCAGATGGCCTCTCGCACCCATTTGCGGGTAAGAAGGCCCGTCAAACCGGAGCCCGCATGCTAGGCCTCTCCCCCGACGACTGGACGGCGGTGCTCCTCTCGCTGCGTATCGCCGCCGTCGCGACGCTCGCGAGCCTGCCGTTCGGCATCGCGGTCGCCTACGCGCTGGCGCGTTGGCACTTTCCCGGCAAGACGCTGGTCAACGGGCTCGTCCACCTGCCGCTGGTGCTGCCGCCGGTCGTCACCGGCTACGTGCTCCTGCTTGGCTTTGGCCGGCGCGGCGTGTTCGGGCAGGCGCTGGCCGATATCGGCATCGTGCTGTCGTTTCGCTGGACAGGCGCGGCGCTGGCCTGCGCGGTGATGGGCTTCCCGCTGATGGTGCGGGCGATGCGGCTCTCCTTCGAGGCGATCGACACGCGGCTCGAGGCGGCGGCTGGCACGCTGGGCGCCAGCGCACCCTGGCGCTTCGCGTTGATCACGCTGCCGCTCGCCGTGCCGGGCATTCTGGTGGGCGCGATCCTCGCCTTCGCCCGCGCGCTCGGCGAGTTCGGCGCCACCATCACCTTCGTCTCCAACATTCCGGGCGAGACGCAAACGATCGCGACAGCCATCTACACCGACGTGCAGAATCCCGAGGGCGACGCCGGCGCGCTGCGGCTGACACTAATCGCCATCGTCATCTCGCTCGCCGCCGTGATGACCTCCGACCTGCTGCAGCGCGGGGTCGAGCGCCGTCTGTCGGCCGACAGATGAGCGCGCCCGGCCTCGTCGACGTCGCGCTGAAGAGAGCCGTGCCGGGCTTCGCGCTCGACGTCGCCTTCCGCACCACGGAGGGCGTCACGGCGCTGTTTGGCCGCTCCGGCTCCGGCAAGTCGATGACGCTGGCGATGATCGCCGGACTGACGCGGCCGGACGCCGGCCACGTGCGCGTCGGCGAGACCGTCCTGCTCGACACCGCCGCGCGAACGAGCGTGCCCGTGCACAGGCGCAGGATCGGCCTGGTCTTCCAGGATTCGCATCTGTTCCCCCATCTCACCGTTCGGCAGAACCTCAAGTTCGGACGCTGGTTCGCGCCGCGCCCGGAGCGCGCCATCGCCTTCGAGGCGGTCATCGACACGCTCGGCATCGGCGCGCTGCTTGATCGGCGTCCGGCGCTGCTGTCGGGCGGCGAGCGCCAGCGGGTGGCGATCGGCCGGGCGCTGCTCGCCTGCCCGCGCCTGCTGCTGTTCGACGAGCCCTTCGCCGCGCTCGACCGCCATCGCAGGCTCGAGATCCTCCCGCTGATCGAACGGCTGCGCGACGAGTTCGCGATCCCGATCGTCTATGTTTCGCACGCGATCGAGGAGGTGGTGCGCCTCGCCGCCACCGTCCTTGTTCTGGAAGCGGGTGCGGTAATCGCGAGCGGCACCCCCGCCGAGGTCTTGGGCAAGGCGGACCAGCAGCAGGAGCCGCGCTTCGGCCGTGTCTCCGTGCTCAGCCTGCGGGTCGGCGAGGCGGACGAAGCCTACGGTCTGACGGCGTTGCATCATCCCGCCGGCACCTTGTGGCTCGCCGGACAGGCCGGGCCCCGCGGCAAACCCGTCAGCGCGCTGATCCATGCCACCGACGTCAGCCTCGCGCCTGGCGCGACCGGGCCGATCTCGATACGCAGCGCGCTCGCCGGAACCATCGTCGGTGTGGAGCACGCGGGCGCGATCGCCACGGTGTCAATCGCGCTGCGCGGCGGCGGCTGGCTGACGGCGCTGGTGACCCGCCGCGCCATGGACGATCTCACGCTCGGCGTGGGGTCGCCGGTCAACGCGCTGATCAAAACGGTGGCGCTCGATGAAGGCACGGTGGCGGGATGAGGAAAATCGCACGCGATCTGAACCGATGTGCTCATCCGCGCCGCATGATTGCCTCTTGCGCGAGTCACGCGATCAGCTTGGTGTCAGCCGAGCGGGATCCCCTGCTGCTCGGCGTAGGCGCGGAGCGGCTCGCGCAGGGAATGACCGCCATCGATGCGTTCGACGAGATCGGTGACGAAGCGCTCCATCTCGGCGAGGTCGGTCGCCAGCACCGCCGCCTTGACCGGGCCGATCGAGGCCGGCGACATCGACAAGCCCCGAAAGCCGAGCGCGATGAGCACGACGGCCTCGAGCGGCTTGCCCCCCATCTCGCCGCAGAGGGTCAGCGGCGTGCCGTGCGCGGCGGTCTTGTCGGCTATCGATTTCAGCGCGCGCAGCACGGGCGGCGACAGGCTGTCGAAGCGGTTGGCGACCCGCGTATTGTCCCTGTCGGCGGCGAAGAGGTACTGCAGCAAATCGTTCGAACCGACCGACACGAAGTCGACGTTCTTGCAGATCTCGTCGAGCTGCCAAAGCAGGCTCGGCACTTCCAGCATGATGCCCAGCTTGAGGTCGACCGGCAAAGGATGGTTGTAGCGGGCGAGGTAGGCGATCTCCTGGTCGACGATGCCCTTGGCGAGATGAAACTCCTCGATGGCCGCGATCATCGGGAACATGATGCGCAGGTCGCGTCCGCCGCCCGCCCGCAGCATCGCGCGGATCTGTGAACGGAGCAGGGCGGGGCGATCAAGGCCGATGCGGATCGCGCGCCAGCCGAGCGCGGGGTTCTCTTCCTCCACCTTGTCCATGTAGGGGAGGATCTTGTCGGAGCCGATGTCGAGCGTCCGGAACGTGACCGCGCGCCCGGGGACGGCCTCGAAGATCGAGCGATAGAGCGCCTCCTGCTCGCGCATGCGCGGGAAGCGATGCGCGACCATGAACTGGATCTCCGTCCTGAACAGTCCGATCGAGACCGCGCCGGTCTCTTCCATGTGCTGGAGGTCGACGATCAGGCCGGCGTTCATGTGCAGGTCGATCGCGACGCCGTCGCTTGTCTGGCAAGGCAGATCGCGCAAGGCACGGTACTGCTCCTGACGCTTGGCTCGCAGCCGCGCCTTTTCGTTATAGGAACTCTCCACGTCCGAGGTCGGTCGCACGTAGACGCTGCCAGACGAGCCATCGACGATGATCGAATCGCCCTGTTCGGCGAGATTGATGATGTTGGCGACGTTGCCGACCGCCGGAATGCCGAAGGAGCGGGCGACGATCGCGACATGGCTCTGAGCGCCGCCGTCCTCCAGCACGAGACCGCGCACTTTGGCGCGATCGTAGTCGAGCAGCGCCGCCGGCCCCATCGAGCGCGCGACGATGATGGCGTTGTCGGGCAGATCCGCCAGGTCCGCCGCGAAGCTACGTCCGACGAGTTCGTGCAGCAGCCTGTTGGCGAGATCGTCGAGATCGTGCAGGCGCTCGCGAAGATAGGGATCGGTCTGGCGCTGCATCTTGGCGCGCGCGTCGTTCTGCACGCGTTCGACCGCCGCCTCGGCGGTCAGGCCGCTCGACACCGCCTCGCGCAGGCGCCGAAGCCAGCCGCGGTCGTTGGCGATGGCGCGGAACGTCTCGAGGATGTCGCGCGTCTCGCCTGGCGCCTGATCGCCGACATTGATCAGCTTGTCGATCGAGGCCCGCGTCGCCTCGACCGCGATTTCCAATCGGGCGAGCTCGTGCGTCACATCCTCGGCGACGATCTGCTTCACGACGATGCGCGGCTCGTGCAGCACGACAGAGCCCAAGCCGATGCCGTCCGTGATCGGCGTTCCCGATAGCGACAGCGCCCGGCGCGTCGCGAAATCGTCGATGGAGGCCGCCAGCGATTGCAGCTCGCCCGACGCGATCATCTCGGCGAGCAGCATGGCCGTCGTCTGAAGAACCTCGACCTCTTCGTCGACGTAGATCCGGCGCGCCTTGTTCTGCACCACCAGGACGCCCAACGTGTTGCCGCCGCGCAGGACCGGCACGCCGAGAAAGGACGAATAGACCTCCTCGCCGGTTTCGGGCCGGTACGAGAACGACGGATGCTGCTGCGCGTCCGCCAGCGCAAGGCTCTCGGCGGTTTGCGCGATGAGGCCGACGAGCCCTTCGTCCGCCCGCATGGTCGTCAGATGCACGGCCTCGCGGTTGAGGCCCTCGGTGGCGTAGAGTTCGAGGCGGCCGTCACCGCGCAGCACGTATACCGAGCAGACCTCGGCCACCATGTTCGCGGCGATGTGGACGACGATACGGTCGAGACGCGTTTGGGCGCTGACTGGCTCCGCCATGACCTCGCGGAGCCTGCGCAGCAGCAGACGGGGTCCGCCGTGAGCGCTTTGCATGGCCCTATCCTGTAAACGTCATTCGCTCGCGCGCAACTGAGCGTTAGACGGTGGCACGGGTGCGACGCATCCGGGCCAACCGCCACGGCCGCGTTCTACAAAGTCCGTATACAAGCTGCCAAGTCGGCGCCGCAAGTCCGCCCCTCGGCATGACCGCATGAGCATGGGTGTTTGGCAGGACCATCAGCGGTGAACGACATCAGGCCAGTGGATCGCCTGAAAAAAGGCGGAGCGCCGCCGAGATCATGCGCTGTCTTCGAGCGGGACACCTAGCTGTGTATCGACCGCTCGAGGGCGCGGTAGAGACGACCGGCATCGCGCGATCAGGACCCGCGGACGGCGCGCGCCCTTATCAGGCAGGACTTCGTATGTTCGCCCAGAGCAGGATGATAAGGCCGAAGAGTGCGAACATCAGTCCGAGCGCCACGCGATGCTCGTCTGATGCTAAAATGTTGCTAAGGGGGAACTCGACCCCTTTTGCGTATTCGAGGCCAAAGAGCCAAGACACGCCACCCAACGCATTCAACGCTGTCCACTTCATTATGGCGTACCGACGGTGCGGGTTTATGCGACGTTCGGAGAATGCGAGAACAAGGCCAAAGTTCGTGCCCCATTCATACTTGTGTTCGAAATCGGGTAAGTGGCGGCCAAATCGCGGAAACGGCTTCGACGGAGTATGTGAGGAATGAAAGTCGCCATCATAGGCGCTGGCCTGATGGGGCACGGCATCGCCCAGGTCTTCGCCCTCGGCCATCATGACGTCGCGATCACCGACACGTCGGCCAGCGCCCGCGAGCTCGCCCTCGCGCGTATCCGGGCCAACCTCGCGGCGCTTGATCAGGACGCGTCAGCCGTCGCGCGGATCCAGGTGTGCCCCACGCTCGAGGCGGCCGTCGCGGATGCCGATCTCGTCGTCGAGGCGATCGCCGAGGATCTGGCGCTGAAGCAGGCGCTGTTCGCGCGCGTCGAGCCGCTCGTGCGACCGGATACGGTGCTCGCCACCAACACATCGGTCATCAGGGTCACGCCGATCATGAGCGGCCTCGCGCATCGCGAGCGCGCGCTCGCCACGCATTGGTGGAACCCACCCTTCCTCGTGCCGCTCGTCGAGATCATCGGGAGCGAGTGGACGGAGCCGGCGGTCATCGAGGCGATGATGGCGCTCCATCGGCAGATCGGCCAGGCGCCGGTCCACGTCAGGAAGGACGTGTCCGGCTCCATCGGCAACAGGCTGCAGATGGCCCTGTGGCGCGAGGCGATCCATCTCGTCGAGACCGGCGTCTGCGACGCGGAGACGGTCGACGCGGTGGTCAAGGCCGGCTTCGGGCGGCGCCTGCCGGTGCTCGGGCCGATCGAGAACGCGGACCTCATCGGCCTCGAGCTGACGCGCGCGATCCACGCCCATGTCTTGCCGACGCTGGACGCGCGGGGAACGCCTTCGCCGCTGCTCGATCGGCTGATCGGCGACGGCAAGCTCGGGATGAGCGCCGGGGAAGGCCTGCGGCATTGGACACCCGAGGAGGCGGAAGCCACGCGCCGGCGCCTCGCGCGTCACCTCAAGGCCGGCGCGACGGAAATCTAGGCCCGCGCGGGCACGACCTTCGTCACCATGACTGGCGCCTCTCGTGGTCGCGTGAGGAAGGCGCCGAGCCCGATCACGCCGATGGCCGCGATCGTCGCGACGGTCGAGAGCGGGGTGCGACCATCGTAGAACGTCGCGACCACGAAGCCGGCAAGCGCGCCGAAGGCGAGCTGCGCCGAGACGACCGCCGCGCTCGCCGTGCCGGCGATGTGCAGCAGCGGCTCGATGGCGAGCTGCAGCGCGTTGGTGTTGCTGATCGAGCAGCCCGCCATGCAGAGAAACAGGAACGGCAGGAACACCAGGACGCTGCTGTTTCCCGCCAGCGTGATGCCGAGCAGGGCCAGCGACCCGGACGCCACCAGCAGGAGGCCGGCGGTGAGGAGCTTCGCCGGGGGGACGCCGCGCCGATTCAGCCTGGCGTTGACGAGATTGCCGACCAGCAGGCCGGAGGAATTGAGCATGAACGTCAGTCCGTATTCGACGGGCGTCAGATGAAAGGCGCCGATCATCACGTAGGGCGAGCCGCTGACGTAGCCGAAGATGACGCCGAACATCGCGACGGCGATCAGCGTATAGGCGAGCGAGCGACGGTCGCGGAATACCGCCGCGTAGTGCCCGGCGACCGCGCGGACCGACATCGACACCCGCCGCTCCTCGGGCAACGATTCGCCGAGCCGCCACCAGACGAAGAACAGCGCGATGCCGCCCGTCGCGCTCAGCACCAGATAGATCGTCCGCCAGCCGCCGAACCCCATTAACAGGGCGCCGATCGAGGGCGCGAGCAGCGGCGCCAAAAGACTGAGCGCCGAGACGTAGGACATCTTCTCGCGGGCGGCCGGCCCCTTGAAATGATCGCCGATGATGGCGAGGCCGAGCGGCCGGGCGCCGCCGCCGGCGCCTTGGACGAAACGGCAGACGAGCAGGGCGGGAAGGCTGCCGGCGAAGATGCAGCCGACGCCGCCGATCACGTAGACGAGGCAGGCGAGCAGGGCCACCGGACGCCGCCCGTAGCGGTCGGACAACGGACCGTAGGCCAGCGGTGACAGGGCGAAGGACAGCATGAAGGCCGAGAGCGAAAGCCCGACCATGTTGGGGCTCACGTGGAGGTCGTGCGCCATCGGCTCGACGGCGGCGAGCGACATGTCCGTCGCGAGCGCGGAGATCGCGCCGAGCAGGCTCATGAGGACGATGAACATGAACGAATTGGGCGAAGCCCGCAAAACGATCTCCAACTTGTCAGCACCAGCGTCGCGCCGGATCGTGATCCGGTGACGGATTGGATACAAACAAGTCTCTTTGGCGATGAGATGGCGGCCGGACGACGCGTGCGCTTGGCTGCCATGAGCCTGGCGCGGGCGCATAGAGCATGATGCGTTAAGAAACGATCGGGAACCCGAGCGTTCGTTGCCGATCAGAGGAACGCCTGCGAATAGTCCGGCATGCCCGCCGGCATGGTCGGACCTTTCGACCCGCCGTCGCCGCGGCCCGATCGGTCCGGATGCGCTGGATAGACGCCGAGCACCTTGATCTCCTCGCAGAAGAAGGCGAGTTCCTCCATGGCGCGTGCCAGGCCGACGCCGTAGGGATGACCCTCGACGTCGGCGAGGAATTGCGTGGCGGTGAAGGCGCCGTCCACCATGTAGCTCTCGAGCTTGGTCATGTTGACGCCGTTGGTGGCAAAGCCGCCAAGCGCCTTGTAGAGCGCCGCCGGCACGTTGCGGGTGCGAAACACGAAGGTGGTGATCGAGGCGGAGGCGACCGACGGCCATTCCGCCATGCCCGACAGCACGACGAAACGGGTGGTGTTGTGCTTCTCGTCCTCGACGTCGGCCTGCAGGATTTCGAGGCCGTAGATCTCCGCGGCGAGCTTGGTCGCGAGCGAGGCCCGGGTCGGGTCGGCCCAGTCGCGCACCTCGCGCGCCGAGCCGGCGGTGTCGGCCGTGACGATCGCCTTCAGATTGCGGTCGCGAATGACGCGCCGGCACTGCCCGAGGGCGTGGACATGGCTATAGACGCTGGTGATGGCGGCGAGCGTGCTCCCGGCGATGCCGAGGAGCTGGAAGCGGATCGGCAGAAAGTATTCCGCGATGATGAAGAGCCCGGAGGCGGGCAGCAGCGTGTGGATATCGGCGACGCGGCCGGCGATGGAGTTCTCGATGGGGATCATCGCCAGCCGGGCGCGACCCTCCGTCACGGCGGCGAGCGCGTCCTCGAAGGTCGCGCAGGGCAGCGGCGTCCATGTCGGATACACGTTGAGGCAGGCGATATGCGAATTCGCGCCGGGTTCGCCCTGGTAGGCAATCATCGTTTCGGTCATGGGTCCGCGGGATCTTGCTTGTGTCCGCCGCCCATATCACGACGGCGGCGAGGCGGGTCAAAAAGAAGCCAGGCTCCTTGTTTACAGCGCGGCTCGAAAGCGGTTAAGGCTCGGCTTTCATGAGCATCCCCGCGCGACTGGGTGGCGCTCCACGTCTTGCGAGGATGGCTGAGGGTCGATGGATTCCTTTACTTACAACAAGATTGCCGGTGCCGTTCTTGGAACCTGTCTGGTCGGCATGGGCCTCGGGATCCTCGGAGAGGCCATCTACGTCCCGGGCCCACCGACCAAGCCGGGCTACGCTCTGCCGGAGCCGAAGGCCGAGGCGGTGGCCGACGCCAAGAAGGCGCCTGAGGTGCCTTTGCCGATCCTGCTCGCCAAAGCCGACGTCAAGAAGGGCGAGACGGATGCCAAGGTGTGTGGCGCGTGCCACAATTTCGCTGAGGGCGCCGGCAGCAAGGTTGGTCCAGACCTTTGGGACGTCGTCGACCGCGACAAGGGTTCGGTCGCCGGGTTCGACTATTCCGCCGGGCTGAAGGGCAAGGGCGGCAAGTGGACCTTCGCCGATCTCAACGAGTGGCTCCTCAAGCCGTCCGCCTACATCCCCGGTACCAAGATGGGCTACGCCGGCGAGGACAGCCCGGAGAAACGCGCCGACATCCTCGCCTATCTCCGCTCGCTCGCCAAGACGCCGGAACCTCTGCCGCCGGTGACCGACGCCGACAAGCAGGCCGAGGCGGGTGGCGCCAAGAAGACCGGCGGCGACCTCCAGACGGCGGCGGCCGCCGAGCCGAAATCGGCTGCCGGCGGCGATTCGGCGGCGACCGGCAAGAAGGTCGATACCGGCGCGGACGACAAGCTCATCCAGCTCATCGCGACGGCCGACCCCGCCAAGGGCAAGTCCGACGCCCAGGTGTGCGGCGCCTGCCACAACCTCAAGGAAGGCGGCGGCGTGATCGTCGGGCCGCCGCTCTGGGGCGTCGTCGATCGTGGCAAAGGCTCGATCGCCGGCTACGACTATTCCGCCGGCCTCAAGGGCAAGGGCGGCAAGTGGACGTATGCGGACTTGAATGCCTGGCTCACCAATCCCGCCTCCTATATTCCCGGCACCAAGATGGGGTATGCGGGCGAGGCCAGCGAGAAGAAGCGCGCCGAGATCATCGCCTTCCTCCGTACGCTCGCGACAAGCCCCGCGCCTCTGCCGACCGCCGCCGCGCCGACGCCGGGCACGCCCGAGAAGGCCGTCACGAAGGCGGACGAGCCCGCGCCGAAGCCGCTTCCCGTGGCGACCAAGGCGCCACCGGTTGCCGCAGAAGCGGCACCTTCGCCTGCCGCGCCGGCCGACAAGCCTGCCGCACCCACGACGTCGCAGACAAGCTCTGATGGCGGCAACGATAGGGGGCCCGAGCCCTTCTCGGCGCCCAATCCCGACGACGCGAAGTAACCGCGGCGCCGCGCGGCACGCCACGGTGCGCGGCGACAAAACCGACACAATCGCGCGGCAAGGGGCATGAGCGTCCATCGCTCACATAGCGGAGATCGTCCGTCTTGACCCCTTCGAGGCCCTTCTCGCGCATCACGCGACGCAAGTCCCTGGCGTTTGGCTTGAGCGGAATCATCCTGCCGAGCATGCTCCGAACGCCGGTCTTCGCGGCCGACGACGAGGTGCACGGGCTTTCGATTTTCGGCGATCTCGCGTTGCCGAAGGATTTTCCGCAGCTGCCCTATGTCGACCCCAAGGCGCCGAAGGGCGGCGAGATCCTGCTGCAGATCTCCGGCTCGTCCGGCAACCAGAATTTCCTGACCTTCAACACGCTGAACATCTTCAATACGGCAGGCGACGGCGCGGCGGGCGTTCCCGCCTCGTTCGACAGTCTGATGGGCGGCAGTGCCGACGAGCCCGACGCCTTGTACGGGCTCGTCGCGCGTGCGGTGCGGGTGTCGCCCGACAAGATCACCTACCGTTTCCTGCTCCGCAAGGAGGCACGCTTCCACGACGGCGCGCCGCTGACCGCGAAGGACGTGGCCTACTCGCTGAACATCCTGCGCGAGAAAGGTCATCCCGCTTTTCGGCTCCCTCTCCGCGACCTCGATACGGCCATCGCCGAGGCGCCCGACGTGGTCAAAGTCACCCTCAAGCCGGGCCACAGCCGCGACGCGATCCTCTTCGTCGCCGGCCTGCCGATCTTCAGCGCCGCCTACTATGCCAAGGTGGCGTTCGACGAGGTGAGCCTCGATCCGCCGCTCGGCTCCGGCTCCTACAAGGTCGGGCGTTTCGAACAGGGCAAGTACATCGCGATGGAGCGCGTGCCGGACTATTGGGCGGCAAACCTGCCGATCAATGTCGGCACCAACAATTTCGGCACGATCCGCTACGAGTACTACGCCGACCGCAAGATCGCCTTCGAGGGCTTCAAGGCCGGCGATTTCACGTTTCGCGAGGAGTTCACCTCCGCCGTATGGGCCAAAGGCTACGACTTCCCCGCAGTCACCTCCGGGCGCGTCAGGAAGGAGTTCATCCCCGACGACACGCCGCAAGGTACGCAAGGGTGGTTCTTCAACACGCGGCGCGACAAGTTCAAGGACAAACGGATACGCCAGGCGATCGGCTACGCGTTCGACTTCAAGTGGACGAACGCCAACATCATGTACAATGCCTACAAGCGGACCGTATCGTACTTTCAGAACTCGCCGATGGCCGCGACCGACTCGCCTGGCGCCGAGGAACTGCGGTACCTCGAACCGTTCCGCGCCAAACTTCCGGCGGATGTCTTCGGTGCGGTCTACATGCCGCCGGAGGGCGACGGATCTGGTTCCGATCGCACGATGCTGCGCCAGGGCTTCGAGCTCCTCAAGGCGGCCGGCTGCAAGCGTGAGGGGACGAACCTGCTGCTGCCGGACGGCAAGCCTTTCGAGATCGAGTTCCTCGATTCCGACCCGGCGCTCGAACCGCATACGCTGCCTTTCATTCGCAACCTCAAGCTGCTCGGCATTCAGGCGAACGTCCGCGTCGTCGATCCGGCGCAGTACAAGCAGCGCACCGACAAGTTCGACTTCGACGTGATCACCGAGCGCTTCGGTTTCGGCCTCACGCCGGGCGCCGCGATGCGCGACTACTTCGGCTCGGAGGCGGCCAGCATTCCGAGCTCGCGCAACCTTTGCGGCATCAATGATCCTGTGCTCGACGCGCTCATCGAGCAGGCGGTGGTCGCCGACACGCGCGAGACGCTGACGATGGTCTGCAAGTGCATCGACCGCGTGCTGCGGGCCAACCATTATTGGGTGCCCATGTGGAACAAGGCCGGCCACACCGTCGCCTACTGGGACCTGTTCGGCCGGCCCAAGGCGCCGGCGAAATACGGGCTCAACGTCGTGTCCACCTGGTGGTACGACGATGCCAAGGCCAAGGCGACGGCGCTTCGGCCCCGCTAGGAGGACGGCCACGATGCTCGCCTACATCGCGCGCCGCCTCCTCCTGATGATCCCGACGATCGTCGGCATCCTGTTCTTCACCTTTCTCATCATGCAATACGCCCCGGGCGGCCCGGTCGAGCGGATCATCGCGCAGATCCAGGGCACGGCCGGCGGCGGCAGCGTTTCCGAGGCCGGCGGAGGCGGCGATTCATCGTCGCGCTATCGCGGCTCGCAGGGGCTCGACCCGGCATTCCGGAAGGAGATCGAGAAGCAGTTCGGTTTCGACAAGCCGCCGGCCGAGCGCTTCCTCAAGATGCTGCGGGACTACAGCCGCTTCGACTTCGGCAAGTCGTTCTTCTCCAAGATCCCGGTGACCACGTTGATCCTGCAGAAGCTGCCGGTGTCGATCTCGCTCGGCCTCTGGATGACGCTGCTCTCCTACATCATCTCGATCCCGCTCGGCATTCGCAAGGCGGTCAGCGACGGCTCGACGTTCGACATCGCGACATCGTTCTTCGTATCGGTCGGCTTCGCGATCCCGAGCTTCCTCTGGGCCGTGCTGCTGGCGACGCTGTTTTGCGGCGCCTACTATCCGATCTTCCCGCTGCGTGGGCTGACGTCGGACAATTTCGACCAGCTCTCCCTGCTCGGCAAGGCCGGCGATTACCTTTGGCACATCGCCATGCCGGTGACGGCGCTGACGCTCGGCTCCTTCGCGACGATCACCGCGCTGACCAAGAACTCCTTCCTCGACGAGATCAACAAGGCCTACGTGCAGACCGCGCGGATGAAGGGCCTGACCGAGAACCGCGTGCTCTACGGGCATCTTTTCCGCAACTCGATGATGATCGTCATCGCCGGCTTCCCCGGCGCCTTCGTCGGCGCCTTCTTCACCGGCTCGCTCGTCATCGAGATCATCTTCTCGCTCGATGGTCTCGGCCGCTTGTCCTACGAGTCGGTGATCGACCGCGACTATCCGATCGTCTTCGCCAACATCTACATCTACGCGCTGTTCGGTCTTGCCGTGAACCTGATCTCGGACCTCACGTATACCTGGGTCGACCCGCGCATCGACTTCGAAGGACGCGAGGTATGAGCGCGCCGGTCGTTCGTGACGCGCCTTCAGGCGACGAGCGTTTCCACGACCCGGTGGCGGCACCGCAGATCGCGCCGCGCGTGCCGTCGGGCGGATTCCTCGATCTCACGCCGATCAATCGGCGCCGGCTGCGCATCTTCCGCCATCACCGGCGCGGCTTCTGGTCGTTCCTGTTCTTCATGGCGATCTTCCTCATCTCGTTGTTCGCGGAATTCGTCGCCAACGACCGGCCGATCCTCGTCTCCTACAAGGGCGAGATCCTGATGCCGATCTTCAGGGATTACCCGGATGAGACGTTCGGCGGCTTCATGGCCTTCGCCGACTATCGCTACAAGGACACCGCCGACGAGATCAACGCGCACGGCTGGATGCTCTGGCCGCCGATCCGCTTCTCCTACCGCACGGTGAACTATGCCTCGGCGACGCCGGCGCCATCGCCGCCGACCTGGATGTTGACCAAGGCACAATGCGAGACGGCGGGCGCGGCGAAGGCCAAGACCACCGGCGGCCCAAACATGGGGTGCGAGGGCATCGAGCGCGACTGGCTCGGTACCGACGAGGTCGATCGCGACGTGCTCGCCCGCGTCATCTACGGCTCGCGCGCGTCGATCCTGTTCGGGCTGGCGCTGACGGCCATGTCGTCGATCATCGGCGTCGCGGCCGGCGCCGTGCAGGGCTATTTCGGCGGCTGGACCGACCTCCTCTTCCAGCGCTTCATCGAGATCTGGTCGTCGCTGCCGAGCCTCTACGTGCTCATCATCATCTCGTCCTTCGTCGCGCCGAGCATCATGTCGCTGCTCTTCATCCTCCTGCTCTTCTCGTGGGTGCAACTCGTCCATGTCGTGCGCGCCGAGTTCCTGCGTGCCCGCAACTACGAATACGTGCGCGCCGCTCGCGCGCTCGGCCTCGGCAACGTCAGGATCATGGTCAAGCACGTGCTGCCGAACGCCACCGTCGCGACGCTGACGCTGCTGCCGTTCCTGATGAGCGGGTCGATCGCCGCGCTGACCGCGCTCGACTTCCTCGGCCTCGGCCAGCCGCCCGGGTCCGCCTCGCTCGGCGAACTGCTGCAGGAGGGTAAGAACCACCTGGAGGCGCCCTGGCTCGCGCTCGCCGGGTTCTTCTCGACCGGCATCATCCTGTCGCTGCTCGTCTTCATCGGCGAGGGCGTGCGCGACGCCTTCGACCCGCGCAAGACGCTGGTCTGAGGGCGTGGTAGGCTGAGCGCGGAGGAGAGTGCGATGAACAGGATCGTGCGAGAGAACTATCCAGTCGCGGATCTGCCCGAGACCCTCAAGGAGGGACTATCGCCCGAGGGCAGCGTTCGTGTGACGCTGGAGCCTACCGAGACAATCGAGCCGGCGAGCAAAAAGCCGTTCGACTTGGACTTGCTGTTCGCGCAGTCGCCGCGAACCTTTACATCCGTCGAAGAGATCGTGAGCCACATTCGTTCGGTCCGCGAAGAATGGGATTGAGGCGGCGCGCCTGCGTTTACATCGATAGCTGCGTTCTCATCGCCGCCTTCGAGTTCGTAGGATCGACGCAAGGGCCTTTGCTCAAGCTTTTCAAGCTGCTTGAAGACAGACCCGGCGCCGCGGTGACGAGCGAGCTAACGCTTGCGGAACTCTTGGCGCCGGTGAAGCGAATGGCTCCGGACCTCTCCGCGAGGCGAATGCCGACCTACCTCGACTTCTTTGATCGAGGCGGCTTCGTCGACTTGGTTCCGGTCAGTCGTCCCATCCTCATGGACACCGCGAGCGTGAGACATCGGCACTCACAACGTCTTCCCGATGCCATCCACATCGCGACCGCCCTTTCCGTCGGATGCTCTTTCTTCATGACCTTCGATCAGGACGCGAACCGTCTGCCGCAAGAACTTCAATGGATAGCCGCCGGTCCTGAGGACCTTGCCGCCCTCATCAAGGCCCTCGATGCCTGACACCCCGCTCCTCGACATTCGCGACCTCACCGTCGCCTTCCCCAACGCCGGAGACGCCAAGGCCGTCGCCGGCATCTCGCTCTCGCTCGCCAAGGGCCGCACGCTGGCGCTGGTCGGCGAGTCCGGGTCCGGCAAGTCGGTCACCGCGCTTGCCATCCCGCGTCTGCTGCCGGCCGGCACGCGCATCGGCGGGCGCATCCTGTTTCGCGGCGAAGACGTGCTCACCGCAAGCGCGCCGCGTCTGCGCGCGCTGCGCGGCTCGGCCATTACGATGGTCTTCCAAGAGCCGATGACCTCGCTGAACCCGCTGCACACGATTGAGCGGCAGGTCGGCGAGATCCTCGAGGTGCACGGTATGCGCGGGCAGGGCGCGCGGCGCGCCCGAACGCTGGAACTGCTCACGGAATGCGGCATCCGCAACCCGGCCGAGCGACTCGGCGCCTATCCGCACCAGCTCTCCGGCGGCCAGCGCCAGCGCGTGATGATCGCGATGGCGCTCGCCAACCGGCCCGACCTTTTCATCGCCGACGAGCCGACGACCGCGCTCGACGTGACGGTGCAGGCGCAGATCCTCGCGCTGCTCAAGGACCTGCAGGCCAAGCACGGCATGGCGATGCTCTTCATCACGCATGATCTCGGCATCGTGCGCCGTCTCGCCGACGATGTCGCCGTCATGCAGAAGGGCTTGATCGTCGAGGCGGGGCCGGCGGCGGAGGTGTTCGCGAACCCCCGGCACGCCTACACGAAGATGCTGCTCGCCGCCGAGCCGAAGGGCGCGGCGCCCCCGCTCGATCTGCGCGCGGCGCCGGTCGTCGCGGTCGACGATGTCCGCGTGCATTTCCCGATCAAAAAAGGGCTGCTGCGCCGGACCGTTGGCGCGGTCAAGGCGGTCGACGGCATCAGCATGGTCGTGCGCGAGGGCCAGACCGTCGGCGTCGTCGGCGAGTCAGGCTCCGGCAAGACGACGCTCGGGCTGGCGATCCTCCGGCTCATCGCGTCGCGGGGACGCATTGCCTACCTCGGCCGTCCGATCGAAGGCCTCGGCTCCGCCGGCATGCGGCCGCTGCGCCGCGACATGCAGGTCGTCTTCCAGGATCCTTACGGTTCGCTCTCGCCGCGCATGCCGATCGCCGACATCGTGGGTGAGGGACTATCGATCCAGCGGCGCAAGCTATCCTACGGCGAACGACGCGAGATCGTTGCCACAGCTTTGGCCGAGACCGGCCTCGACCCTTCGACGATGGACCGGTATCCGCACGAGTTCTCCGGGGGGCAACGCCAGCGTATCGCCATCGCGCGCGCCATGGTGCTCGAGCCCCGCTTCGTCGTGCTCGACGAACCGACCTCGGCGCTCGACATGTCGGTCCAGGCGCAGATCGTCGACCTGCTTCGCGCGCTACAGCGCAAGCGCGGGTTGGCCTACCTCTTCATCAGCCACGATCTCAAGGTCGTGCGCGCGCTCGCCAGCGACATCATCGTCATGCGCGAGGGAAAGGTCGTCGAGGCGGGCGCCGCCGAGGCGATCTTCGCGGCACCGAAGGACGCTTACACCAAAGCCCTGTTCGCCGCGGCGTTTCGCGTCGAGAACGCGCCAGCTTGAGGGCTGGCGCGATAGATGGTTACTGCGCGACGATCGGCACAGGCACCGGTGCGGGCGCGGCGATTTCGGCCGGCGTCAGCACCGGGCCGGGCGCCGCCGGCAGGAGCGTCGGCGGCTCGATCGCGCGGACGTCCGGATAGGTCAGTTCCCAACCACCGCCGAGCGCCTTGTAGAGCGCGATCAGGTCGACCGAGACGTTCTGGGTGCTCGTCGCGAAATTCTGTTCGGCCGACAGCACCGTCTGCGCATTGTTCAAGAGAGTCGTGAAATCCGCGACACCCTGCTCGTAGCGCGAGCGGGCGAGCACCAGGGCCTGCTTGGCATGCTCGACCTGCGCGCGCAGCCGCTCGCGCCGAAGCTGCTCCGCCTTGTAGGAGGTCAGCGCATTGACGACGTCGTGCCACGCCGAAAGGACGGCCTTCTGATAGGAGATCGCCGCTTCCTGCTGCCGCTTTTCCTGGAGCACGAGGTTGGACTTGAGGCGGCCACCCTGGAAGATCGGCAGGGTCACGCTGGGTCCGATCGCCATGTACTGAGCGGAGGCTCCCTTGAACAGGTTCTTGGGATCGACCGCCTGCAATGTCGGATCGGCATTCAGCCTCACGCTGGGGTAGAACTGCGCCACCGCGACCCCGACGTTGGCGGTCGCGGCGTGGAGCTGCGCCTCCGCCGAGCGGATATCGGGACGGCGTCGCGCCAACTCGGACGGCAGACCGACGGGCACGCGTGGCGGATTGGGGGGCACCGCCCTGGCGCGGATCAGCACGTCGGATAGGCCGAGCGGCGGCTCGTCCAGCAGCAGGCTGATCGCGTTGATCTGCTGCACGATCTGTTGCTGCAGCATCGGCACCTGCGCCTTGACGGACTCGACCTGCGCCGCCGCGGTCTCGACATCGAGGCCGGTGACGAGACCTTTCTCCTGACGGACCTTCGTGACGCCGAGAATCTCCTGCTCGACCCTGATGTTGTCTTGCGCGATGCGGAGCAGTTCCTGGGACCCGCGAAGCTGCACGTAGTCGCGGGCGAGCTCGGCGAGGGTCGAGACCAGCATGTCGCGGCGCATGTCGGCGTTCATGACGAGTTGCGCGTCCGCCGCCTCGATCTGCCGGGCGACGTTGCCCCACAGGTCGAGCTCCCAGGAGGCGTCGAACCCGATCGAGTAGTTGTTGAAGCCGGAGAAGAGGCGATTGATCCCTTGCTGCGCGTTGGGCGACGCTTGCGTCAGCCCCTGCAGAGGAACAATCGAGAAGAGGCTGTTCTGGCTGAACGCCTGGCGATAGTCCGACGCGGTCCCGTTCAGCGTTGGTAGGGCGGCCGACGCGGTCGACGCGCGTTGCGCGCGGCTCTCCGCGACGCGGAGCGTCGCCGTGCGGATGTCGAGGTTCTCGTCGGCGACGCGGGCCTCGAGCTTCGTCAAGATGGGATCGTGGAAGACGCGCCACCATTGCGGATCGATCGGCGCGCCCGAGGCCTCGGCGAGGACGGGTATCGGCGAGAGTGCCGGCTTGCCGGTGTCGAGGAAGCCGCGCGCGTCCGCGTTCTCGGGCACAGGCGGCGTGAAGTTGGGACCGAGCACGCAGCCGGCAAGGCTCGCGGCGGCGACCGCCACCAGCAGCACGCGTATGGCACTCATCATATCAGTGACCGCCACCACCGCCCGCAGCTTTCCTGTTCGAGATCAGAAAACAGAACGGAACGACGAGAAAAGCAATGATTGATGTGTAAAGAAAGATGTTGCCGTAGGCTAAAACCTGCGCCTGTTTCATATATGTTGAGTAGGTATGGCTGACCGCGAGAGTGTGGACGCTGTCGGGCGCGCGGCCGAGCGCGCGCAGCGCGCTTTCGCTTTGCTGGATCAGGTTGTTGTAGCCGTTGTTCAGCGGTGTCATGAATTTCGAGAGATGGGCCTGATCGGCCTGGGTCCGTTCGGTCACCAGCGCCGCCGAAATTGAGATGCCGACCGCGCCGAGGACGTTGCGGAACATCGAGAACAAAGCCGCGCCATCCGGTTGCATCTTACGTGGAAGCGTGAGGTAGGCGATCGTCGAGATCGGCACGAAGAGGAAGCCGAGCGCCGCGGTCTGCAAGCTGCGCATGATGACGAGCGTCCTGTAGTCGATGTTGGGGACGAGGCCGCTGGAGTATAAGAGCGCCAATCCCATCAGGAAGAAACCGAACATCACGATGTAGCGCGTGGGAACGCGTTTCTGCACCTGTCCGACGATCGGGATCAGGACGATGACGACGAGACCGCCGGGCGAGAGGATCAAACCGGACTTGTACGCGTCGTAGCCGAGAACCTCCTGCGAGAACTGCGGGATGATGACGGCGCTCGAGTAGAGGATCATCCCCATCGCGCCGATGAGGACGCATCCCATCGTGAAGTTCTTGTCCTTGAAGACCTCGAGATTGACGATCGGCTTCTTGGCGGTCAGCAGCCAGGCGATGGCGCCGAAGACGCCGATGAAGGCAAGCAGCGCCATGATGGTGATGAATTTCGAACCGAACCAATCGTCATCCTCGCCGCGATCCAACATG
This sequence comes from Beijerinckiaceae bacterium, assembly GCA_965198495.1. Taxonomy (GTDB): domain Bacteria; phylum Pseudomonadota; class Alphaproteobacteria; order Rhizobiales; family Beijerinckiaceae; genus RH-AL1. Next base: position 1,058,051 of record CBDAPL010000001.1, read on the forward strand.
ACCTGCAAGCAGCCTAGACCGAGCGAGATCAGCCCCAGGCCGATATAATCGATACCGCGCCTTTTTCGTTTCTGCTTGGCCTTCTCCCAAGGCGGATCCTGGACGACCAAGAAGTTGACGATGACGGCGAAGATCCCGACCGGGATGTTGACGAAGAAGATCCAGCGCCAACCATAATTGATGGTCAGGTACCCGCCGAGGGTCGGTCCGAGGACCGGCGCCACGATCGTCGCGATCGCCGTGACGGCGAAGGCGGCGCCACGCTTGGCGGGCTCGAACGTGTCGAGGATGATGGATTGCTGGTTGGGCTGCAAACCGCCACCGAACAGGCCCTGCATGGCCCGGAAGATCACGATTTGCGCGAGGCTTTGAGAGATCCCGCACAAGAACGAGCAGACGGTGAACATGGCGATGCAGATGATGAAGTAGCGCTTGCGCCCGATCGTATCCGAAACCCAGCCCGAGATCGTCAGTACGATACCGTTGGCGACAAGGTAGGAGGTCAGGGCGTAGTTCGCTTGATCGTTCGAGACGGCGAGCGAACCGGCGATGTAGGGCAGTGCCACGTTGACGATCGTCGTGTCCAGGATCTCCATGAAGGCCGCGAGGGTGACAGCGACGGCGATGATCCAGGGATTGACCCGCGGCTTCCAGCTGGAACCGGGTGTGTTTTGCTGCTGAGTGATCGGCTTCGCTTTGCCGTTGCTCATTGCACCGTAACCGTCGGCTCGACACTGATGCCGAGCGGCAGTGGCAGCGTGGGATCAAGACCGGAGTCGATGACGATCTTCACCGGCACGCGCTGAACGATCTTCACGAAATTGCCGGTGGCGTTCTCGGCCGGAAAGGCGGAGAACCGCGACCCGGAGCCGAGCTGGATCGAATCGATGTGGCCACGCAGGTCAAGATTCGGATAGGCGTCGATACTGATCTTCACGCTCTGGCCGGCGCGCATGAGATCGAGCTGCGTTTCCTTGAAGTTCGCCGTGATCCATACATCGGGAGAGACGAGCGCCATGATCTGCTGGCCTGTCTGCGCATAGTTCCCCTGGTCGACTTGACGTCGTGTGACCCATCCGTCCTGCGGCGCCTTCACGACCGAGTAGGACAGGTTGAGGTTCGCCTGGTTCAATTTGGACTGGGCGGATTCGACCTGGGCTTTGATGTTGTTGACCTGCTCCTTACTCTGACCGATCTGCTGCTGCACGGGCGTAGCCTGAACCAGGCGTGCCTCGGCCTGCAGCACCTGCGCCTGCGCCTGCTGCAGCTGCGCCGTCGCTTGATCCACATCCTGCTGTGTGGTCGCCTGGCGCGGCAGGCTCTTCTGGCGCGCGAAATCGGCTTGGCGCTGCGCGAGCGTCGCCTTGGCCGAGGCGAGGTCCGCCTGGGCCGACTGCAGCGCCGCCGGGAAGTTCTTCTTGGCGACCTCGAAAGCGTAATTGTTGCCGGCGAGTTGGGCCTTGGCGGTATCGAGCGCCGCCTGGGCCTGATCGCGGTCGTTGATGAAGGTGCGTGGATCGATGTGGATGAGGGCCTGGCCCTTGCGCACGAACTGGTTGTCGGTCACGTCGAGCGAGACCACGCGCCCGGCGACCTGCGGGGCGATCTGGATCGAATACCCGTCGGTGTAGGCGTCGTCCGTGTCCTCGGTGTTGCGCGTGGAAAGCCAATAGTAGATGGCGCTGAGCACGAGCGCGGCGATCACGAGCAGCACGACGATCAGGACAAAAGGCCGGCGTTTCTTGCGGGTCTCCTGGTCTCGCTCGTTCTGCGCATCCTCTTCGCTTTCGCCGCTGTCGCCTGCTTCACCCTTCTCGGCGTGCGCGGCGTCGGGCGCTTCCTCGTGACGCTCGGGCTTCTCACCCGCCGGTCGGTCACGGGTCTTCACCTCCCCGTCGAAGTCGCCATCAAGATGTTCGGGATCGCTGTGTCTCATGATCACCACTCGACAGGAGTCTTAGAGAGAGCTTCGAGGTTGCCGGTCATCGCTTTTGATGCTCTTTGTGCACAGCGGCAACCGAACCCACCGGTTCGCCTATAGATCAGGAAGCCCATGCCCGCGTCAACCAGGTCTGGACCGCCCATGCCAACGCAGCCCGTGCAGACGTCTTGCATGCCGTCGTTGTCAACGACATTTGTGCCCATTCCGCGTGGCGAGAAGCGTCGCCGGGAAATCGCCGCTGTCGCTGAACTGGTGTTCTTCGAGAGCGGTTTCGCCGATACGACGATGCAGATGATCGCGGCGCGCGCCGGCGCCTCGAAGGAGACGCTTTATCGCCATTTCGGCAGCAAGGAAGAGCTTTTCGCCGAGATCGTCGAGAGCCGCGCCAAGATTTTCCTCGATAGTATCGACGAGAAGTTCGAAAGGCCCGGATCCGTCGCGGACGTGTTGCATGATCTTGGGACCCGAATGCTTGAAACGATGGTCGGCGCAGAAGGTCTGTCGCTGTGCCGCCTTGTCATCGCCGAAAGCCCGCGCAGCCCGGAGCTAGGCCGCATCTTCTTCCACGAGGGCCCGGATCGCATCGAGCGGCGGTTGACCGAGTTTCTCGCGCTCGCGGACAAGCGGGGGGAGCTCGCCTGTGAAGATCCGCATCTCGCCGCCGGCCTTTTCCTCGGCGCCCTGGTGCACGTCAGCCACCTGAAGGGACTGGTCTTCCAGGAGCACCCGATGACCGCGTGGGAGGTCAAAGCGCATATCGACGGCGCGGTGGGTATGTTCATGGCGAGATATGCCAAGGGCTGATCGCTTCGGTCGTCGAATGACAGGGCCCGAATTGAAGAGCGATCCCTGATCCGCTACCTAGTCACAGCCGTCGAACTGGCGCCATGCCGCACGTGGGGATAGATGCTCGACCAGCCCGCCACCAGCCCGCCTACGGTTTCGCGCCACGACTGGAGCGTCGACGAGATCGTCGCGATCCATGACATGCCTCTGCTCGACCTCATCGCCGAGGCCAATCAAGTGCATCGCGCGCACCATGACCCCAGCGATGTGCAGCGGGCGAGCCTGCTCTCCATCAAGACGGGCGGGTGCCCCGAGGATTGCGCCTACTGCCCGCAATCGGCCCACCACAAGGAGGTTAAACTCGACCGCGTCGACCTCATGGACGCCGACGCCGTCCTGGCGCTCGCGTCGCGCGCGAAAACGGCTGGCGCCGACCGCTTCTGCATGGGCGCCGCGTGGCGTGGCGTGCGCGACGGCAAGGAGTTCGACGCGGTTCTCAAGATGGTCGAAGGCGTGCGCGCGCTCGGCATGGAGGCTTGCGTCACGCTCGGCATGCTGAATGCCGCGCAGGCCGGCCGCCTCAAGCAAGCGGGGCTGACCGCCTACAACCACAACCTCGATACCGGCCCGGATTTCTACGATCGCATCATCTCGACGCGCACGTACCGGGATCGGCTCGATACGCTGCATGCGGTCCGCGGCGCCGGCATCGAGATGTGCTGCGGCGGCATCATCGGAATGGGTGAGGGCGTGCGTGACCGTGCCGCTATGCTGCAGGTGCTCACAGGCTTTGATCCGCATCCCGAAAGCGTGCCGATCAATGCGCTGGTGCCGGTCGCGGGCACGCCCCTCGAAGCGCGCGGCGCGGTCGAGCCGCTTGAGCTCGTCAGGATGATCGCCACCGCCCGGATCGTCCTGCCCAAGGCCCGGGTGCGCCTGTCGGCGGGCCGCTCCAGCCTGTCCAGGGAGGCGCAAGTGCTTTGCATGACGGCGGGCGCCAATTCGATCTTCTATGGCGAGACGCTGCTGACGACGCCGAACGCCGAGGTCAACGAGGACGACGCGCTGTTCGCCGCCCTGGCGGCGCGGCCGCCTCAAGCCGCGGTCCGGTAAAGCGCCTCAGCGCTCGTCGTCTTCCTCGATGTCGCCGTCGATCAGGTCGGCGACGTCGGCGTCGTCCTCCTCCTCCTCCTCAAGGAAGGTGTCGTCGTCGTCGGCCGCCGCCGGATCGTCCTCGACATCGGCGTCTTCCTCCGCCACCACCGGCGCGACCTTGCCGTCGTCGATCGCGTCCGCGTCCTCGAGCGCCACCACCTCGGCGCCGTTCTCGGCCTCAGCCTCTTCGTCGTCCGCGGGGGCCGCCCGGCTGGCGCGCGCGGAGGCCGATGCCGATGCCACAACGAAGACAGTTCCGCATTTCGGGCAGATAATCGGGGCCTTGCCGAGGTCGAAAAACTTGGTGCCGCAGTTCTGGCATTGGCGCTTGCTGCCAAGATCGGGTTTCGCCACGGAAAAAACCTTTGAACGAGAACAGGTCGAACCCTGGTCGGGGTGTTGGACTGCTGGTGTGGCGGTGCGGTTAGTGGTGGCGGAGCCGCGTGTCAAATGGAAGTTGTGGCCGCTTCGCTCGCCATCTGATGACAGGCCGAGCCACGCCATGCTACGGGCGGCTGGACCTTAACCTTCGCGCCAAGCCGACACGGATCCCCCGATCTTGACGTCTCCTTCGCCACCAACCGACCCCGCGCGATCGCGTCCGCTGACCGCGGAGGGCGGCACCCCACTGCTCGGCCGCCTGAGGCCGCCGGGCGACAAGTCGATTTCGCACCGCTCGATGATCTTCGGCCTGCTCAGCGTCGGCGCGACGCGCATTCAGGGGCTGCTCGAAGGCGAAGACGTGCTGCGGACCGCGCAGGCGTGCCGCGCGCTCGGCGCGACCGTCGCGCGCGCCGGTGACGCCTGGATTGTCCACGGCGTTGGCGTCGGCTCGCTGCTGGCGCCCCGCGACACGCTCGATTTCGGCAATGCCGGAACCGGATCGCGGCTGATGCTCGGTGTCGTCGGAGGCCATCCGCTCACCGCGCGCTTCGATGGCGACGCGTCGCTGCGCAAGCGACCGATGCGCCGCATCCTCGATCCCTTGGTCCTGATGGGCGTCTCGGTCCTCGAGCAGGCCGAGGGCGGCCGTTGTCCGATCGTCATCCAGGGAACGGCGGAGCCGACGCCGATCGAATACCGCACGCCGGTCGCATCGGCGCAGATCAAGTCGGCGATCTTGCTGGCCGGCCTGAATTCGCCCGGCCGCACGACCGTCATCGAGACGGAGGCAAGCCGCGACCATACCGAGAAGATGCTCGCCTTCCTCGGCGCCGACATCAGCGTCGAGCCATTCGGCGCGCATGGTCGCAAGATTTCGCTGCGGGGCCGGCCTGAATTGCAGCCGAAGCCGATCGTCGTGCCGGCCGATCCCTCCTCGGCCGCCTTTGCCATCGTCGCGGCCCTCATCGTGCCAGGTTCCGATGTGGTGGTCGAGGGCGTGATGATGAATCCGCTGCGCATCGGCCTCATCACCACGCTCCGCGAGATGGGCGCCGAAATCGAGGTCTTGGAGCGCGGCTTGGACGGGGGCGAGGACGTGGCCGACCTGCGCGTGAGGGCCTCGTCGCTGAGAGGCGTGGACGTGCCGGCCGCCCGCGCGCCTTCGATGATCGATGAATATCCTATCCTCGCCGTCGCCGCCTCGTTCGCCGACGGCCGGACGCGGATGAACGGCCTGCAAGAGCTCAGGGTCAAGGAATCCGACCGCCTCCAGGCCGTCGCCGACGGGCTCGCCGAGGCGGGTATAGCCCACGCGATAGAGGGCGACGATCTCGTCGTCGAAGGCGGCGCCGGCGATGTCTCGGGCGGCGGCTTCATCGCGACGCATCTCGATCATCGCATCGCGATGAGTTTTCTTTGTCTTGGGCTCGCCTCGCGCAAGCCGATGACGATCGACGACGAGACGATGATCGCCACGAGCTATCCCTCGTTTCGTCGAGACATGACACGGCTCGGAGCACGCTTCCGGTGACCGGCCGATCGGGCACCCCATGATCATCGCCATCGATGGGCCCGCCGCCTCGGGCAAGGGTACTCTGGCCAAGCGCCTCGCTCGCGAGTTCGGCCTGCCGCATCTCGACACCGGTCTGCTGTATCGCGCGACGGCCGCCATCGTGCTTGGCGGCGGCCACGATATTTCCGACGAGGCGGCGGCGGTCCGCGCGGCCACGCGGCTCGACCCGCGCACGCTCGACGAGGCCGGCCTTCGCGGCAGCGAAATGGGCGAGGCCGCCTCCCTCGTCGCGTCATGGCCGGCGGTACGTGCGGCCCTCATCGAGACGCAGCGGGCCTTCGCGCGCCAGCCTTCGGGCGCCGTGCTCGACGGGCGTGACATCGGCACGGTGATCTGCCCCGAGGCGGAGGCCAAGATCTTCGTCGTCGCCTCGGCGGAGGCGCGTGCGCAGCGCCGCCTGCGCGAGTTCGAGGCGAGAGGCGAGGCCGTCGAGGCCGCCGGCGTGCTCGCCGACATACGCCGGCGCGACGCGCGCGACTCCGGCCGCGCCTCGGCGCCGCTCAGGCCGGCGCCGGACGCGGAAGTCCTCGACACCACCGCCCTCGACGTCGAGGGCGCCTACGCGGCGGCGCGCGCGATCGTGACCCGCAAGCTCGCCAGCCGCGACGCCACGTGGAAGAGCGGGACGCGGCGCGGATGACGCGGTCGAGCGATCCCGGAACGCGGCAGCGGAGCCCGCGTCCCGTCCGATACTCGATCGGTCAGCAGGAGTTCGAGAAGAAAGGGTTGTCGGCCTTCGACCCGCGCGACCCCTACCATCTGGCGGTCTCGCTCAGCTGGAAGAAGTTCGCGCTGGTCTTCATCGCGGCGGAAGCGACGATCAACGCCTTCTTCGCTTCGCTCTACACTCTGCAGCCGGGCTCCATCGCCAACCAGCCCGTGCCGGGTTTCGTCAGCGCCTTCTTCTTCTCGCTGGAGACGCTGGCGACGGTCGGCTACGGCGAGATGTACCCCGGCACGCGCTACGGCCACATCGTTTCCAGCGTCGAGATCCTGACCGGCACCGTTTTCACCGCCATCATGACCGGCCTGCTCTTCATCCGCTTCTCCAAGCCGCGGGCGCGGGTGCTCTATGCCGAACATCCGGTCGTGACGCTGAACAACGGCAAGCCGACGCTGATGCTGCGCATCGGCAACGCCCGTCTGAACGTGCTGCACAACGTCACGATCAGCCTCCATACTCTGGTGCGGACAACCTCGGCGGAAGGGCAGCGCCAAGCCATCATCGTCGAGCTGCCGTTGCTGCGCTCCAAGGTGCCGATCTTCGCCATCCTGTACACGATGATGCACGTGATCGACGAGACGAGCCCCTTGTTCGGCCTCAACAAGGACAGCGAGGAGTTCCAGTCGATGCGCCTCTTTGTGACGATTTCCGCCAAGGATCCTTCCGTGGGTCAGGAGGTGTCCGATCTCCATACGATGGCGGGCACCGACATTCGCTTCGGCATGCGCTACGTCGATGCCGTAACGGCGGTCGGCAGCAACAAGGTGGTGGCGGACTACGCGCTGCTGAGCGCGATCGAACCGGAGACCGGTGTCACGGTTGGACAAAACGAGGTCTAGATCGCACGATCGACGTCACCCGAGGAGACTTCATGAATCGCCGATCCTTCAATCGCATCGGGCTTGGCCTGCTTGCCGGCTTTGGCACGTTGTTCGCGACGTCGGCGAAGGCGGCGAACGAGGGCAAGAAGGATCACAAGGTGGTCGTGCAGGTAAGTTCGGGCGATCGGCAGACGCAGCAGCTCGCGCTCGGCAACGCGGCGAACTATGCCGCCTATTACAAAGCCAAGGGCGAACCGTTCCAGATCGAGATCGTCGCCTTCGGGCCCGGCTATCAGATGGTGCGCGGCGACATGTCGATGATGAAGGGCGAGGTTGCCAATCTTCGGCAATCGCTCGGCGCGGCGCTGGTGATTTCCGGCTGCCAGAACACGCGGCGCGGCATCGCCGAAAGCGAGGGCAAGAAACCCGAAGATGTGCCGCAGCTTCCGGGTGTTGTGGACACGCCGAGCGGTATCGTTCGCATCGCCGAATTGCAGCAACAGGGATGGAGCTACGTCAGGCCATGATCAGCATCGCGCGCGTCGTAGTCCTCGGGCTTGGAGCGTCCGTTGTCGGCTCGATCTTGACGGTTCCGGCGTTCGCGCAGGATCTGTCTTCCGGCTGGAAGATCGCGCCAGTCGAGGCGCCGCTCGGAGAGGCGCGCTCCTGCGCCGCGACCAAGATGACCGGCACCACCAAGGGCATCGGCTTCACGCGCATGTCGAGCGGGCTGGAGACGCTGACCGTGGCGGTGGAGGGCTGGGCCTATCCGCTCGGCGCGCAGCTCTCCGAAACGGTGAAGATCGGCGACAAGGCTCCGATGGCGCTCGCCGCCTTCGGGCAGAATGACGCCACCTTGGCGAAGGGCTCGTTCTCGACGAACAAGGTGCTGCGCGCCGCGACATCGCTCGAGATCGGCATCGGCGACAAGCGCGAGGTGTTCGATATCGGCGGCCTGGACGCGGCTTTGGACGCGCTCAAGGCCTGCGTCGCCGACCGCGCCTGAGCCCGCCGGCGCGGCGTTCGCCGTCGCCGTTGACCAGGCCGCCTGCGTCCGCCGTCGCCGTGCTGTCGGCGAGGACGGCGAACACCGAGCCGATTAATCGAGCCCGTTTGCGGCCTTCAGGAACTTAGCTGGCGGTATCCGCATTACTCCTTCGCTCACTGAGGGGTAAGCACCATGGTCGGTTTCAAGCTCGGCACCACGCTCGCGACGGTCGGCATGGCCTTCGCGCTCACGCAGGCACCGGCCCGCGCCGCCTCGCCGATGACCGAGGCCTTCCTTGCCAACGTCGCCGCGAACCTGGCGATCCTCAGCACGTCGAGCCGCCTGGCGGACGATCACTCGCGCACCGCCGATGTCGTGGCCTACGCCGGCAGCGAGACGGTGGAAGCGGTCAATGCCGCGACCGCGCTCGCCGATGCGACACCTTCTGACCATATGGTGGTCTCGGCGGATGCCGGCGCGATGCTCACGGGCCGCTCCGTCGCCGTCGTCGGTATGACCGGGGCGCCGGCGCACGTCGCCGCACCGCAAGAGCCGTCGGTGCTCGAGGCCGCCAACGGCCGCCTTCCCGCCGTTGGCAATCTCGCCGCCCTCAAGCGCTTGCACGGCCGCGCCTTCGACAAGCTGTTCTTCGTCACGCAGCTCGACGCGCTGAGCCAGATCGAGAGCGACTATCGCACCTACATCAGCCAGGGCGACGACCCCGCGATCGCCCAACTTGCCCATCAGCAGCTGCCGGCCCTCATGAAGCGCCTGGAAGCGCTCACCAAGATCTAGTGAGAGCTAGCTCTACTTAGCGGCGCTCAACCAAATTTAGACTTACGAAAAAGGGCTTACCGGCCCTTTTTTTTTGCGCGCGAAAGCTAAAGCCAGGATAGGCGCCGTGCGAGTTCCGGTGGCCCGTCAAGCGCAGCCTCATTTCAATATCATTGGTATGTCCTGCTTTGACCTTCCTGGTAATGCCGCTGGTCACATCCCGTCTGGGTCAGCCGAGCATACCGAGACACGCAGACGGGCGCCGCCTGTCAATCCTTCAACCCCAACGCCCTCTCCCAATATGCCCGCGTGCGCACCGGCGCTTCGATCGCGCGGTAGCGGTCTTGCAGGGCGGGCAGGGCGCGGCGGAGGCGGCGGATGTGGGCGAGGCGGCTGCGGCCGGCGAGCAGCTGGTCGCGGTCGAGCGTGAACATCGCCAGCGCGGTCGCCTCGCCGTACATGGCGCGGCCGGCGCCGCCCAGACCCTTGCGGTCGAACTCCCAGGGGATCCGCGCGTAGCGTACCGCCGTCGCACGACGTGACAGAAACGCGGAGAAATGACCCGACAGCGGGAGCCTTGACCAACGCCGGCTCAGCCCATGCCAGAGCTGCCGGCTCACGCGGGCGAAGTCGTCTTCGGTGGGCTCGCGGCGGACCTGCGCGCGATAGGCGCCGAGCTTGGCGAGCGGAGCGGGATTGTCCGTGAACATCTCGGGGCCGGCCATCGCGTCCTCGACGCCGTCCAGGATCGCGCTCATCGTGACGTAGTCGAAGCGATAGGCGCATTTCTCGGCGGTGATCAAGCAATTGCGGAACGCGTCCCGCGCCGCCTTGCGGTTGCCGTGCATCAGGGCGAGCGCCAGCCAGGCGCGGAAGGCGAGGTATTCCACCGAGGGGCCGACCTTCGTGTTGAAGCTGTCGCACCAGGTCGCGACGCCGTTCAGCGTGACGATCTTGAAATTGTTGGCGATGCTGAAGTCGACGTCGTCGCCGCGCACGAAGAAGGGAAACGGCATCGCCGTGACGGCGTCGAGCGCGAAGGCGAAGAACCACCAGGCGCCGTAGTCGATAGGCTTGTCGCACTCGTTAACGCAGAGTTTGTGCAAAACGGACAGGTCCGCACAGGGCTTGTTCCCCGCGAAAGTCGGCCCGCCGCGACCAACCCTATCGAGCTTCGCGCCCTTCTCGTATTGCATGCAGGGGCGATGCGACAGAAGCATCGACCCGGCGACCGCGGAGCGCCCGTCCTCGATGTAGGCGAGCAGCGCGATGGTGCGCCACACGCTCTCCGGCTCGCAGGCGGCATCGTCGTCCATGAAGAGCGCATGCGTGAAGCGGCCGGCGTCCATTGCCTCCATCAGCCCGCGCGAGAAGCCGCCCGCGCCGCCGAGGTTGGCGTTGTGGATCACGCGGACGCCCGGCGATGGGAATGGCGCGAGCCTGCTCTCGTTGTCGACGACGAGGAGCTCGACCGAGCCGAGCGGTGCGTGCGCGCAGACGTGGTCGGCGAAGCTCGTCATGGCCTCGCCGATCGCCGCCGCGCGGCCGAAGGTCGTGATGATCGCCGCGAGAGCGACCGGGCGACGCGGCTTCCGCAGGGTGATCCAGGATGCCGCCGTGAGGCGCGCGGGCGCCGCGCCGGCGATCATCGTCACGCCGAGGAGCTCGCCGTGCAAGGGTGCGAGAGTGGGCAACGAGATGTCGGTGCCGCGTTCGTCGAGTGTCACGCTCTGCCTATGGACGACCCAGGCCGCTGTGGTATCGCGGTAGTCGGCGATGACGATCTCGACCGTGCCTTGCCCGAAGAGGCGCAGGCTGAGGGTGTCGAGGCCGGTCAGCTCGCGCCATTTGCGATGGCTGAACGCGTTGAAGAAGGTCGTGAAGTCGACAGTCTTGCCGGCGTCGATCCGCAGGCCGTCCGCCTCCGCGAGACGGATCGGCCCGGGCGTCGACCGCACGTAGAGCCCGAGCTTGTAGGCGCGCGACACGTCCGGAAGAACGAACGACTGCAGGACGAAGGTTTGATTTCGCTCGGTCTCGGACGCGCTCAGCCCGGTCTCGCGCGGCGCCAGCGTCGCCTCCAATCCGCTCATCGCGCGCCGCGCGCGCTTGAGGCGGACCGCGCCAGCAACGTGCGCAGCATGAGGATGCTCGCTTTTGTGTACATGCCACATCCCGTCTTGATCGTTTGATAACGGCTCAAATGCGAGCGCCGGCGACCGAGCTGGCGAACGGCCTCGCGGCGGTACTCCGAACGCAGCGCCGGCTCGATCTGGCCGAGCGCCCAGACGTGGCAGTCAAGCTCGACGCGCACAAGCTGCCGCTCGGCTTCCGGCCCGGCGCTCACGATGTTCCGCTCGTCCAGCCAATCGAAGATCGCGAAGAAGTTGAACAGCCGGCGATCGCAAGCCGCCACGTCCTGGCCGAGCCTGTGCTGGCGGTAATTGTAGCAGATTACCGGAAGCAGCACGATGCTCTCGGCACGGCAGCAGCATTCAAACTGGAAGGCTGTATCGTCGAAGCTGCGGATATGCGCGGGAAACGCGATGCCGTTCTTGCGCAGGAAGTCGCGGCGGTAGAGCCTTCGCCAGATCGTCGGCCGTGTCGCCGCCAGCTCGATTGGCTCGATCACGATCGCGGGATCCGCCTTGAGAGAGCGGGCTTCCGCGACAGGCAGGACGATTGTGCCGTCGGGATAGACTTCCTGGTAGCCGCATTGCGCGATGTCGGCGCCGCTGCGGGTGGCTTCGGCATGCAGCCGCTCGAACATGTCCAAGGAGACCCAGTCGTCGCCGTCGACGAAGCCGACGAACACGCCGCGGGCGAGGGCGAGACCCGCCGTCCGCGCCGATGCGCAGCCGCCGTTCGCCTTGGTCACGACCCGCAAACGGCCAGGTCGCCGTGCGGCGATGGAACGCGCAATCGCGCCGCTCGCATCCGTCGAGCCATCGTCGAGGACGATGATCTCAAGAGACGGCAGCGTCTGGCCGATCAGCGATTCGAGGCATTGCTCGAGCTGGGCGGCGACGTTGTAGACCGGCACGATCACGGAGACGTCTGGCGCCCGATCGGTCCGGCCGCCGGCATCGTCCGCCTCGATCTCTGAACGGGCCACGTCTCTCCTATGCTGACGCGACGGCATGTTCCCGCAACCAGGCGTCGGCGCTCATCAGCGACTGGTTGATCACCTGGTCCATGTCAAGGTAGCGGTAGGTTCCGCAGCGCCCGATGAACGTGATGTCGGGGTGCAGCGCCGCCCGTGCGGCATAGGATGCGTAGAGGCGCTCGTTCGCCTTGTCGGCGGTCTTCACGGGATAGTAGCGGTCAAAACCATTGTCGCGATAGTCGCAGGGTTCCTCGCGCGTGAACAGCCGGCGCCCTGTCTCGCGAACCAGGTGGTGCGGCAGACGGTGCCAGGCCGTTTCCCTGCTGAAAGGGCCGTCGTCGGTGAAGTTCAGCACGCTCACGCCGTCTTCCGTGACGCTCCATGGCCCTTCGAGCCGTTCGGATCGCACGCTGCGGTGATGAAACCGGATCGACCGATAGGGCAGGTCGCCGTCGCCGCACCCGAAGAACTCGTCGATCGGCATGGAGAGGAACGCGTGCGGCGCGGCTCGCAGCATCGAATGCTCGAAAGCGGTCGCGAGCGAGACGTCGATCAGCGGGTGGTCGAGGATGTTCTCGACGAGGCGCGCATAGCCGCCGCGAGGCAGGATCTGCGTGTCGGCGAGGGGGAAGTACGTGTCCGCCCGATCATGGCGCAGCGGGATGCGCTTCACCACCGAGGCGTCGAGGTCCTCGAGGTCGAGGTCCCACATCTTCTTGGTATAGGGACGGAAGAACAGGTCGCGCAGGACCCTCCCGATCTTCGATTCGAGATATTCGGCGGCGTTGCGGGGTGCGGCATGCGGAATCGCTATGCGCGCGAGATGAGCCTCGACCTCGGCCGCCGTCTGGAAGCTCGTGCCGAACACCAGGTTCACGGTGTCGAGATTGATCGGCATCGGCGCGGTCCGCGCATCCGGAAGCACGGCGCGGACGCGATGCGTGTAGGGCGTCCATTCCGCGAAGCGCCGGACCCAGTCGAGCACGCGCTTGTTCGCCGTGTGGAAGAGATGCGGGCCGTAGCGGTGATGAAGGATGCCGTCGCTGCCGACCTCGTCGAACGCGTTGCCCGCGATATGCGCGCGCTTGTCGATGATCGTGACGGGAAGCCCCGCCTCCGCGAGCGATCGCGCATGGACGGCACCGGCGAAGCCTGCGCCGACGATCAATATCGGTCCTACCCTGAAGTTCATTCACGCTCCGCCACGTGCATCTGCAATGTTGCAGACCACCGACCATTTTCCTTGGTAAAGGACTATGAATTTTGCTGGTAAGACCAACATAACGAAACTGTGTTGCATTGCTGTACCAAGAGGTTCGGCGAGGATCTGGCTCGATAGCCGGCCCGCGGCTTCAACATCGGTGCCGTCTGCAAACGCCGTCCTTGCGAGCGGAGCGAAGAAAACCAGGAGCCGCGAGGTCGAAGCATTTGCCCTTGGGTTGCTTCGCTCCGCTCGCAATGACGTAAAAGGTCGGCGCAATCCTAGCGCTTCGCAGGCGAGGACCTCAGACCCGATCGCCCTGAAGCCGGAAGACGGAAAGCCTTGCCGCGTCCCGCCCCCCCTGCTACACGCCTCCCGTACCCCGCTTTCCCCTGCCGTCCATGCGTCGGCCCGCGTCCGTTGCGACGCGGTGGTGCCGCCTCACAGCGTCGCCCCGGCAGGTCCGAGCGATCCGCAACCACGAACCGCCGGCGCCGGCCTCTCCTTGAGGGGCCTCTCCAGGAGAATGAATGTCCAACGTTGAATCCTATTCGCCCTCGCGCGACGATTTCGCCGCGCTGCTCGACGAGAGCTACGGCGAGAACGAGGCCTTCGAAGGCTCGGTCATCAAGGGTCGCGTCGTCGCGATCGAGAAAGACGTGGCGGTCATCGACATCGGTCTGAAGACCGAGGGTCGCGTCGCTCTCAAGGAATTCCAGGGTCCCGGCCGCGAAGGCCCGATCGGCGTCGGCGACGAGGTCGAAGTCTATCTCGAGCGCATCGAGAACGCGCTCGGCGAGGCGGTCATCTCGCGCGACAAGGCTAGGCGCGAGGAGAGCTGGGTCAAGCTCGAGAAGGCGTTCGAGAAGCAGGAGAAGGTTGAGGGCGTCATCTTCAACCAGGTCAAGGGCGGCTTCACCGTCGACCTCGACGGGGCCGTCGCCTTCCTGCCGCGCTCGCAGGTCGACATCCGGCCGATCCGCGACGTCACGCCGCTCATGAACGTGCCGCAGCCGTTCCAGATCCTCAAGATGGACCGCCGCCGCGGCAACATCGTCGTGTCGCGCCGCACCGTGCTCGAGGAGAGCAGGGCCGAGCAGCGCCACGAGATCGTCGCCAACCTCGAAGAGGGCCAGGTGATCGATGGCACGGTGAAGAACATCACCGATTACGGTGCCTTCGTCGACCTCGGCGGTATCGACGGGCTTCTCCATGTCACGGATATCGCCTGGCGGCGGGTGAACCACCCGACCGAGGTGCTGACGATCGGCCAGACCGTGAAGGTCAAGATCATCAAGATCAACCACGACACGCATCGCATCTCGCTCGGCATGAAGCAGCTGCTCGACGATCCGTGGCAGGGCATCGAGGCGAAGTACCCGATCGAGGCGCGGTTCCAGGGCCGCGTGACCAACATCACCGACTACGGCGCCTTCGTGGAGCTGGAGGCCGGCATCGAGGGCCTGATCCACGTCTCCGAGATGAGCTGGACCAAGAAGAACGTCCACCCCGGCAAGATCGTCGCCACCTCGCAGGAAGTCGACGTGCAGGTGCTCGAAGTCGACAGCGTCAAGCGCCGCATCTCGCTCGGCCTCAAGCAGACCCTGTCAAACCCGTGGGAGAGCTTCGCCGAGCGCTTCCCGATCGGCTCCGATGTGGAGGGCGAGGTCAAGAACAAGACCGAGTTCGGCCTGTTCATCGGTCTGGACGGCGACGTGGACGGCATGGTGCATCTGTCGGACATCGACTGGAACAAGCCTGGCGAGCAGGCGATCGAGGACTTCAAGAAGGGCGACATCGTCCGCGCGAAAGTGCTCGACGTCGATACTGAGAAGGAGCGCATCTCGCTCGGCATCAAGCAGCTCGGCGCCGACGCGCACGCGCCGGCCCCCAGCGAGGATGCCTCCTCCGGCGATCTCAAGAAGGGCGCCGTCGTGACCTGCGAGGTCATCGACGTCAAGGAAGGCGGCATCGACGTCAAGATCGCCAATTCCGACCTCGTCGCCTTCATAAAGCGCAACGAGTTGGCCCGCGACCGGCCCGACCAGCGCCCCGAGCGCTTCGCCGTCGGCGAGAAGGTCGACGCGCGCATCACGCAGTACGACAAGCGCGCGCGAAAGGTCTCGGTGTCGATCAAGGCGCTGGAGATCGCCGACGAGAAGGAAGCCATCGCCACCTACGGCTCGGCCGACTCGGGCGCCTCGCTGGGCGACATCCTCGGCGCCGCGCTCAAGGCCCGCGACAAGAAGGGCGACGAGTAGTCGCTCGATCAGGCGCGTAATGGAGAGAGCCCGGTCCGCACCGGGCTCTTTTCGTTCAAGTGGTCAGTCCGATGTCGCGCAGTCGCTTCGCTTGGTGCGCAAGCCAGCCGACGCACGCTAGCCGGACGTCAGCCCGCGCGCTCTACAGGTTGCGCAGGTAGGGCGCCGGCTTCTTGCCGAGGATGCGCCAGGTGCCGGCAAGTCCCAGGGCCACGGTGAAGACGAGCGCGCCGACCGCCGCCATCAGCGCCTGCGGCCACAGCCAGACGAACTGGAGGCTCATCACCTTGGCGACGACGCCATAGGCGGCGCCGGCGCCGGCGAGCACGCCGAAGATCGCCGTCGCCAGGCCGATCAGGCCATATTCGAGCAGGAAGGCGGCGAGCAGCCTGGCGCGCGTGGCGCCGAGGGTCTTCAGCACGACGGCGTCGTAGAGCCGCGCCTCCTGCCCCGCCGCCAGCGCGCCGGCGAGCACCAGCACCGAGGCGATCAGGGCGACGCTGGCGGCGCCGCGGATCGCCGTGGCAAGCTGTCCGACAACGCCCGAGACCGCGTCGAGCGCGTCCTTCACGCGGATCGACGTCACGCTCGGGTAGGCGACCGCGACATCGCGCAGCAGCGCCAGCTCGCGCGCCGCGTTGCCGCCGTTGGGGTAGGTCACGGTGGCGAGATCGCTGTAGGGCGCGCCGGCGAAGGTGTTGGGCGAGAAGACGAGTACGAAATTGATGCCGAACTTGCGCCAGTCGACCTTGCGCTCGTTGGCGATGGTGGCGGTGACCTCGCGGCCGAACACGTTGACCGTCACCGTATCGCCGATCTTCAGGTCGAGGCCATCGGCGATGTCGCTTTCCATCGAGACGAGCGGCTTGCCGGCGTAATCGGCCGGCCACCAGGCGCCCTTCACCAGCGTCGAGCCTGACGGCAACGTCGGCGCGAAGGTGATTCCGCGGTCGCCCTGCAGCACCCAGGCCGCCTTTTCGGTCGGCTTGACCTTGCCGACCGGCGTGCCGGCGACCTTGGTGATGCGTCCGCGCATCATCGGCACGAACTCGAGCCTGCCGTCGCCGGCCTTGTTCTCGAGAAAGCCACGGAACGCCTGCGCCTGCGCGCTCTGCACGTCGAGGAAGAAGAAGCTGGGCGTCTCGCCCGGCACCGTGCGGCTGAGCTGCGCGCGGATGTTGCCGTCGATCAGCGTCAGCGAGACCAGCAGGGCAAGGCCGAGCCCGAGCGAGAGCACGACCGTGGGCGTGAGAGCGCCAGGCCGATGGATGTTGGCCATCGCCAGGCGCAGCGCGACGTTATGAGAGTGCGGCACGCGGCGCGCGCCGGCCATCAGCAGCCAGGCAACGGCGCGCAGCATCACGAAACCGGCCGCGACGGCGACCATGTAGTAGACGGCGAGCATCCGCTCCTGCGACAGCAGCAGGATCGTCGCCACAAGGCCGATGCCGGCGAGGCAGACCATCGCCAGGTAGCGCCAGCGCAGGCGGCGGCGGTCGGGCTCGACCTGATCGCGGAACAGGGCCGAGACCGGAATGTCGTGCGCCCGGCCGAGCGGCCCGAGCGAGAAGGCGAGCGCCGTCCAGCCGCCGTAGAGCACGCCGGCCAGCACCTGCGTCGGGTAGACCGCGGGCACCAGCTGCACCGGCAGAACGGCGGCGAAGGCGGCGGCGACCGCGAAGGGCATCGCGATGCCGACGACGAGGCCGATCGCGACGCCGAGCGATGCGATCAGCATCACCTCGATCAGCATCAGGCCGAACACGTAGGTGCCGGTCGCGCCGAGCGACTTCATCGTGGCGATCGACGGCCGCTTGCGCTCGACGAAGCCGCGGATCGCGTTGGCGACTCCCGCGCCGCCGATGATCAGCGCGGTCAATCCGACCAGCGTCAGGAACTGCGTGAAGCGGCGCAGGTCGCGCGAAAACTGCGGCGACACGTTTTCACGCGTGCGAACTTCCCAGCCGGCTTCGGGGAAACGCTTGGCGGCGGCCGCGACGAGCGCGTGCACCGCGTCCGCGCTCGCCGGCTTGCCCTGTCCCTGGTCGGGCAGCGCGACGCGATAGAGGCGGCGCACCAGCGAGCCCGGCTGGATGAGCCCGGAGGCGGCGAGGCCAGCGTCCGACATCAGCACGCGCGGGCCAAGCCCGATGCCGGCCGCAAGCTTGTCGGGCTCCTGCACCAACACCGCGCGGAAAGCATAGAGCTGGTTGCCGATATGCAAGGTCTGACCGATCTTCAGCCCGAGCCGAGCCTTGAGGGCCGCGTCGGCGACGATCCCGAAGGCGCCGTCCCGCTCGGCCAGCGCGTCGGCGATCGGCACCGGCGGGTCGAGCACGACCGTGCCGGTGCTCGGATAATCGGGGCCGACCGCCTTCAGCTCGACCAGGGCCGTCGTCGTGTCGTCGCCGCGCGCCATCGCGCGAAGCACGCTGACGCTCGACATCTTGCCCTCGCCGCGCAGGAAGGCCGCCTCCGACGGCGTCGCCTCGCGCTGGATCAGGTCGAAGGAGGCGTCGCCGCCGAGGATCGTGCGCCCCTGCCGGGCGAGCCCGTCGGACAGCGAGCGCGAGACCGATCCGACGCCGGTGATCGCCGCCACGCCGAGCGCGATGCAGGCGAGGAAGATACCGAACCCGGAGAGGCCGCCGCGAAGGTCGCGCAGCGCGAGGCGCAGGACGAGAGGCATAAGGTTGGTTTTCCGGTCCGCTGTCTCGTTCCGATCGATCCTGGAAACGGATAAGGCGGCCTTCGGAGCACATTATGGCGTGAGGGCCCCTGTCCACCGGACACAAGGCCGCTCCCTTAGCCGGCGCGACGAACGATCAGTGCGTCTCGGGGCCGCCCGACACCTCGAACTCCGACGCCTCGATCTCCAGTTGCCCGGTCATCGTCGGCATCGAAACCTTCAACGGCACCACGACATGAGCGTGCTCGATCGGCGCCAGCCAGACCTCGATGCCCTCGTTCTGCGCCATGAAGGCGGTGGACCGGGAGTTGACGAGATGGCCGGAGATCGGGTTGTAGCGCGCCGAGCAGACGGCGACGGGCCCGCTGTAGCCGGCGACGGCGACGTCGCGCTGGCCGACGTAGTGAAGCGCGATATCGAAGCGCGCGTAGCCGTCGTAGATTGGCAGGGTGCGGTCGCAGGCGGCGGGACCGACGAGCGCGTCGTTGGCCGGTACCGGCATGATCAGCGCGCTGGTCGGATCGAGGATGTTACGCTTGTTGGCTTCCGTCACCGGCACGCGCTCGCCGCGAAATTCCGGCGGCGGCGAGATCTCCACGGCCCTCACCGTGCCGGCCTTCAGAGCCATACGCAGCGTCCGCGTCTCGTTGGAGTTGATGGCGCTCGTCGCGTAGGCGTTGGGTGCCAGATTGCCCTTCTTGAGCACGCCGCTCGAGGCCAGCGCCATCTTCACGTTGGAGACCAGCGTGGCGAGACCCGAGAGGTGGGCGCGCACGTCCATCTTGTAATTGTCGGGGCGCAGGTCGCCGTCGGCGTAAAGATCGCCGATACGCAGTCCGACCAGGCTGATCGCGTAGTGCGCCCGCAGCGTTTCGGCCGCGGCGGGGGAGGCGAGCGCCAGCACGCACACTAGCGGCAGCCCGATCCGTCGCATCATCGAGCAGGCCTTGTGACCGTGAACCATCGTGCCGCCATACCCTCGGAGCTTGGACTTCGCGGGGTCCATAGACCTCAGGAAATCAGTCGGTTTCAAGGCTTAGCCGTGAGCGCTCGCCCCGGTTGATCGAATCCGATCCTTGCGCCGAAAATGGTTAACAAGAGTGTTACGCCGGCCACAGGGCATCAACGCCCGTCGCTTGGGCGCCCCTTGCCGCAGCCCTCGATGCTTTGCGTGCGGGCCGCTGCTTGTGTATCCAGACGCCGACGCCGCCCCTGGATCGAAAATGCCCAGCGCCATCGCCAGCTCGTCTTTCGTGCCCGCCCTCCCGCCGCCCGCCCCCTCGCCGCTCGTATCGCGAGGAGCGCCGGCGTGAGCGTCGAGGTCGAGGCCAGCAAGGACGGCAAGGGCGAAAATTTTCCCGTCGCCTCGGTGCTGATCGCCCCGCGCCATCGCGCGACGGTGCTCGCCTTCTACACATTCGCGCGCGCCGCCGACGATATCGCCGACAGCCCGACACTCGCGGCCGAGGAAAAGATCCGCCGGCTCGACCTCTTCGAGGCCACGCTTCTCGGCCGCTCTGACGCGGTCGGCTCCGCGCTGCCGCTGCGCGCCGCCCTGGCGAGAACCGGGCTGACGCCGCGCCACGCCCAGGACCTCCTCGTCGCCTTCCGCATGGACGCGACCAAGACGCGCTACACGAGCTTCGACGAGCTGATGGACTATTGCCGCTACTCGGCCGCCCCGGTCGGGCGTTTCGTGCTGGCGGCGCACGGCGAGCCGGAAACGACCTGGCCGGCCAACGACGCGCTCTGCGCGGCGCTGCAGATCATCAACCACCTGCAGGATTGCGGGAAGGACTACCGCGAGATCGACCGGGTCTACGTGCCGTTGGAGATGCTGGCGCGCCACGGCGCCGATGTCGCGGCGCTCGCCGCCGCGTCCGCGTCGCCGGGCCTGCGCGCCACGCTGCGCGACGTGGCCCAGAAAACGGCCCCGCTGGTGCGCCACGGCGCCGGCCTGTCGCCACTGGTGCGCGACTGGCGGCTGCGACTCGAGACGGCCGTCATCGCGCGCCTCGCCGAGAAGCTGAACGGCTGGCTGATCGAGCGCGATCCGCTGAGCCAGCCGGTGCATCTCTCCAAGGCGGGCGCGCTGTGGCAGGCGGTTTTGGGCGCCGGCGGCAGTCTCCTGGCGCGGCCGCTGGCCCAAGTCCCGCGTGCGAGCGCCGACCGGGCATGAGCTTGACCGAGACGAAAGCGAGGCTCGCGCCCGCCGCGCCGGGCAGCGCCGGACAGGCGAAGAAAAGCTCGTTCTATCTCGCGATGCGCATCCTGCCGAAGCGGCAGCGTTTGGCGATGTACGAGGTCTACTCGTTCTGCCGGCAAGTCGACGACATCGCCGACGGGGGCGGCCCGCGGCCCGAACGCCATGCCGCGCTCGACCGCTGGCGCGCCGACATCGACGCGCTCTACGCCGGAACGCTGCCGCGCGAGGCGCTCCGCGATCTCGCCGGATCGATCGCCCGGTTCGACCTGCGCCGTCAGGACTTCCACGCGATCATCGACGGGATGGATATGGACGTCGCGTCAGACATCAGAGGTCCGGACTGGGCGACGCTGGAGCTCTATTGCGACCGCGTCGCCAGCGCGGTCGGGCGGTTGTCCGTCCGCATCTTCGGCACGCCGGTCGCCGAACGCGACGCGCTCGCGCATCACCTCGGAAAAGCGCTGCAGCTCACCAACATCCTACGCGACATCGACGAGGACGCGCGCCTCGCTCGGCTCTATGTCCCGGCCGAGGCGCTCGACGCCGCCGGCATCGTCTCCCGCGCGCCGCGCGTGGTGGCCGCCGACCCGCGCCTGCCCGCCGCCTGCCAGCCGGTGGTGGAGCGCGCCCGCTTACACTTCGCCGAGGCGAAGGCCATCATGGCCCGCTGCCCGCGCGCCAGCGTCAAGGCGCCCCGCATCATGGACGCGGCCTACAGCGAGATCTTCACGAAGACGGTGGCGCGCGGCTTCGGGCCGCCCCGGCGGCGGGTCAGCGTCTCGAAGGGCCGCTTCGCCCTGTCTTTGCTGCGGCATGGCTTGTTCTAGGATGGTTCACAGCGCTCGAAAGGCTGGTGCCAGTGTGAGCCCCGGCACGGTACACGTGATCGGCGCCGGCCTGGCTGGTCTCGCCGCCGCCGTGGCGATCGCGGGGCGCGGCAGGCCGGTCGTGCTGCACGACGGCGCGCGCCAGGCCGGGGGACGCTGCCGCTCCTACCATGATGCCACGCTCGACATGATGATCGACAACGGCAACCACCTCCTGCTGTCAGGCAACGCGGAGGCGATGGCGTTCCTGCGGGTGCTCGGCACGCAGGATCAGCTCAAGGGCCCCGCGACGGCGGATTTCCCGTTCGTCGACATCGAGTCGGGCGCCCGCTGGACCGTGCGGCCGAACGCCGGGCGTCTACCATGGTGGATCTTTTTTGCGAACCGGCGCGTCCCCGGGACAAGGCCCGGCGACTACCTCGCGCTCGCGAAGCTGCTGCGCGCCAAGCCCGCGATGACGATCGGCGAGCTGATGGCCTGCGAGGGCAACCTCTATCACCGGCTCTGGCAGCCGCTGCTGCTCGCCGCCCTCAACACGGACCCGCCCGAAAGCTCGGCCGCGCTCGCCGGCGCGATCATCAGGGACACGCTCGCCAAAGGCGGCGCCGCGTGCCGGCCGTTGATCGCGACCGAGGGGCTCGCCGCCGCCTTCGTCGACCCGGCGCTGGCCTGGCTGCCCGCGCACGGCGGCGTGGTACGCCTCGACCATCCTTTGCGTGGGCTCGAGCACAGCGACGATCGGGTCGCGGCGCTCCACTTCGCCGATGAGACCGTCGCGCTCGGGCCGCACGATCGCGTCGTGCTCGCGGTGCCGGCACCGGCGGCCGCAGCTCTCGTCCCCGGCCTCGACGGCCCGAAAGCGTTCCGCTCGATCGTCAACGCGCATTTCAAGATGCGGCCGCCGCCGGGCCTGCCGCCGATCCTCGGACTGATCAACGGCACGGTGGAATGGATCTTCGCTTTCGAGGATCGCGTGTCGATCACCATCAGCGGCGCCGACCGGCTGCTCGACATTCCGCGCGAGGCGCTGGTGCAAACACTGTGGTCGGACGTGGGCCGCGCCACCGGCATCGCCGGTCCGCTGCCGCCTTGGCAGATCATCCGCGAGAAACGCGCGACCTTCGCGGCGACCCCGGCGGAAGACGCCAGGCGTCCCGGCACGCGGACCCGCTTCGCCAACCTCGTCCTCGCCGGCGACTGGACCGCGACGGGCCTGCCAGCGACGATCGAGGGATCGATCCGTTCGGGCAACAGGGCGGCGGCGCTCGTTTAACCACATCGGCTCGACTCGCTGGCGTGGCGCCCCATTTGCGGCTTTTTGGCAACGTGTTCCGGCCATTACCCCAACACGGGCCATGATCTCTTCGCATTGCAGCGCTCACGCTGTACAGATTTGAGGCACGCATGCTCTTGACCTTGAGGCCGGCGGCCTCACGCACCATGCCCAGAGGACGAAGGACCGTGTTACAGACCGCACTACGCGAGCCATCACTGCCCATCGTCAGCGACCTCGACCGTGTGATCGACAGCGCCGAGCAGGCGCTCCTGGGGACGCAAAGGGCCGACGGACATTTCGTCTTCGAGCTCGAAGCCGACGTGTCGATCTCGTCGGAATACATCCTGTTCCATCATTTCCGCGGCGCGCCCATCCGGTGCGGCCTGGAAATCAAGTTCGGGCGTTACCTGCGGTCGCATCAGACGGCGGCTGGCGGCTGGCCGCTCTTCGCCGATGGCGGCTTCAACATATCGTCGAGCGTCAAGGCCTATTTCGCGCTCAAGATGCTCGGCGACGACACCGAGGCGCCGCACATGGTCGCCGCGCGCAAGGCGATCCTGAAGCACGGCGGCGCGGCCGAGTCGAACGTCTTCACTCGCGCCCTGCTGGCTTTGTTCGGCGAGGTTCCATGGGCGGCCGTCCCGGTCATGCCGGTCGAGATCATGCACCTGCCGCGCTGGTTTCCGTTCCACATCAACAAGGTGAGCTACTGGGCCCGCACCGTGCTCGGCCCGATGATGGTGGTGAACGCGGTCCGGCCCAAGGCGAAGAACCCGCGCGGCGTCAGCATCGCCGAATTATTTGTGGTTCCCGCCGATCAGGTCAGGAAGTGGCCGGGCGGCGTCGGTCAGTCGGTGTTCTGGACCGCCGTCTTCAACGGCATCGACAAGATGCTGCGTGTGACCGAACCGCATTTTCCGAAGGCGCCGCGCCGCAGCGCGATGGCCAAGGCCGAGGCCTTCACGACGGAGCGGCTCAACGGCAAGGACGGGCTCGGCGCGATCTACCCCGCGATGGCGTATTCCGCGATGATGTACGAGGCGCTGGGCGTCGCGCCCGACGACGAGCGCTTGGCGCAGGCGCTCGATGCCATCGAGCGGCTCGTCGTGGAATACGAGGACTACGCCTATCTCCAGCCCTGTGTCTCGCCGGTCTGGGATACCAGTCTCGTGGCCCATACGCTGATGGAAGCCGGCCAGGAACGCAACGCGCATCATGTGCAGCGCGCGCTCGACTGGCTGGTGCCGCGCCAGGTGCTCGACGTGAAGGGCGATTGGGCGGCGCGCAAGCCGCACGTGCGCCCCGGCGGCTGGGCGTTCCAGTACAACAACGCCCATTATCCCGATCTCGACGACACGGCCGTCGTGGTGATGGCGATGGACCGCGCGCAGAGCCACGCCCCGACCGCCGACGCGGCGCGCTACGCCCGCTCGATGGCGCGGGCGCGCGAGTGGGTCGAAGGCCTGCAGAGCCGCAACGGCGCGTGGGGCGCGTTCGACGCCGACAACGACAACGAGTACCTCAACAACATCCCCTTCGCCGATCACGGCGCGCTGCTCGACCCGCCGACCGCCGACGTGACGGCGCGCTGCATCTCGATGCTGGCGCAGCTGGGCGAGACGCAGGAGAGCTGCCCGGCGATGAAGCGGGCGGTCGACTATCTCGTGCGCGCGCAGGAGACGGACGGCAGCTGGTTTGGCCGCTGGGGCATGAACTACATCTACGGCACCTGGTCGGTGCTGTGCGCGTTCAACGTCGCCAAGGTCGACATCGGCTCCGATGCCGTGCAGCGGGCGATCGCCTTCCTGCGCCGGACGCAGAACGACGACGGCGGCTGGGGTGAGGGCGCGGAGACCTACGAGCGAAACTACAATGGGTATCAGCAGGCGATCAGCACGCCCTCGCAGACGGCCTGGGCGCTGATCGCGCTGATGGCGGTGGGCGAGATCGACCACGAGAGCGTCGGGCGCGGCATCGCCTACCTGCTGGCGACGCAGAGCCCGACCGGCTTTTGGGAGGAGACCCGCTTCACCGCCACAGGCTTCCCGAAGGTGTTCTATTTGCGCTACCACGGCTACGCCAAGTTCTTCCCGCTTTGGGCGTTGGCGCGCTTTCGCAATCTCACCCAGAGCAATCACCGGCAGGTGCTGGCGGGGATGTGAGCCGGCTGATCGTCGTCTGCGGGCTGGCGGCCGAAGCCAAGATCGCGGCCGGACCCGATATCGTCGTCATCGCCGGCGGCGGCGACCGTGAGAGACTGATGGCCGAGATCGACGCGGCGGCGCCCGGCGCGCGCGGCATCGTCAGCTTCGGCGTCGCCGGCGGTCTCTCACCCAAGCTCGGCCCCGGCGATCTGCTGCTCGCCGATACGATCGTCGCGCCCGACGGGGCTCGCACAGACACCGACGTCGTGTGGCGGCGGGCGATCGCGGCCAAGCTCGGCGCTCGCCTCAAGCGTGCGCCCTGGTCGGCTTTCGCGGGGGTGGACGCGCCGCTGGCCGACGTTGCCGGAAAGGCCGCCCTCTACCGCTCGACGGGCGCGGCCACGGTCGACATGGAATCGCACGTCGTCGCCGTCCTCGCGGCCAAGCACGGCCTTGCCTTGGCGGCGATCCGCGTGGTGACGGATCCCGCCGGCCGCGCGCTGCCGCATGCCGCGACGGTCGGCATGCGCGCCGACGGCAAGGTCGACCTCGCCGCCATCCTTCTCTCGTTGGGGAGGAACCCCGGCCAACTGCCGGGGCTGATCAGGACCGGGCTCGATGCCCGGGCGGCGTTCGCCGCGCTACTCCGCTGCCGTCAGGTGCTCGGGCCGGGCTTCGCGCTGGTCGATCTCTGACATGCGCTTCTCGACGTGGCGCGAGAACATGAACTCCGCCGGACGCTGATTGGCGAGGGAGATCTCCGGTGCCATCGGCCCGCTGGTGCGCACGCCCTTGGCGGCGATGCCGAGGAGCTTCCAGGGCTTGCGGAACGAGTCGGTCACCGCCGACGCCTCGAAGCCGCAATGGACCATGCAGTCGGCGCACTTCTCGTAGTTGCCGGTGCCGTATTTGTCCCAATCCGTGTCGTCCATCAGCTCCTTGAAGGTCTTCACGTAGCCTTCGCCAAGGAGGTAGCACGGCTTCTGCCAGCCAAACACCGTGAGCGTCGGGTTGCCCCAGGGCGTGCAATTGTACTTCTGGTTGCCGGCGAGGAAATCCATGTAGAGGATCGACTGGTAGAACGGCCAGGCCTTGCCGCCCTTGCCCTTGGCGAGGATCGAGCGAAACAGCTCCTTGGTCTTCGTCCGGTTGAGGAAGTGCTTCTGGTCGGGCGCGCGCTCGTAGGCATAGCCCGGCGCGACGGTCACGCCTTCGATGCCCCAGGTCTTCGCCTCGTCGAGGAAGTTCGCGACTTTGTCGGGGTCGGCGTCGTTGAAGAGCGTGCAATTGATGGTGACCCGGAAGCCCATCGCCTTGGCCTTCTTCAGCGCCGACAAAGCCTTGTCGTACACGCCCTTCTGGCACACCGACTTGTCGTGCATCGCCGTGTCGCCATCGAGATGGATCGACCAGTTGAAGTACTTGTTCGGCTTGTACTTCGGCAGGTGCTTCTCGAGCAGCAGCGCGTTGGTGCAGACGGTCACCCACTTCTTCTTGGCGATGGCGCCTTCGACCATCTGCGGCAGCTCCTTGTGGAGCAATGGCTCCCCGCCTGCGATGACGACCACGGGCGCGCCGCACTCGTCCATGGCATGGAGCGCGTCGGCGAGCGGCAGGCGCTCGTTGAGGATCTTGTCGGGATAATCGATCTTGCCGCAGCCGGCGCAGGCGAGATTGCAGCGAAACAGCGGCTCCAGCATCAGCACGAGGGGATAACGCTTGGTCCCGCTGAGCTCCTTGCGCGCGACGTAGGAGCCCACGCTTGCCATCTGAAGAAGCGGTATACCCAAAGGTCTGTCCTCGATCTCGTCTGTCTTGTCGGACCCTCGCGCCGCGTGCCGAAGGTGGTGCGGTACGTAGGCGTTAGGCCGGCGCGGCCCTGTGGAATGGCCTCGACGCGGACGACCAGAGTGTCCGCGATGAAGGCGTGTACGGCCGAGCTGAAGCGTGCTTTTCGCTTGCCGGACCATCGAAGGGATGACATTGACAACGACAAAACACAAGACGTCCGGAGGGCTTCGCTCGGTCAAAGGCTACGGCCTGCCGCATCTTGGCCACAGGGGCCGGCTCTTGGTGCGCGCCGTGCGGTCATGATCGTCCGCGACGGATCCCAATCCCATCACGCAGGTCATGGCCTTTATGACGACTTCGCATCCGCCTGCAGAGCTCGATACGTCCGGCCAGCAGGTCTCGCACGGTCCCATCACCAAAGTTGTCGTTTTCATCGTGATGACCAGCGCCAGGTTGCGCTACGCCGTCCTCGCGTTCGCCCTCGTCCTTACGGGCTACTGCGCCTGGTACGCGGCCAACAACTTCGCGATCAACACGAACACCGACGATTTCATCTCCGCGAGCGTGCCGTGGCGCCAGAACGAGATCGCCTATCAGAAGGCGTTCCCGGACCAGGAAAACCAGATCATCGCCGTGATCGACGGCAAGACGCCGGAACGCGCGACGCAGGCCGTCGACGCGCTCTTCGCCAAGCTGCAGGGCCATCCCGACCTGTTCAAGGCTGTCGTCGAACCCGACGGCGGCCCCTTCTTCGCGAAGAACGGTTTGCTCTTTCAGTCGACGGAAGACGTCCAGAAGGCCATCGGCGGCCTGCAGAAGGCCCGACCGGTGCTGGCG
Organism: Beijerinckiaceae bacterium; assembly: GCA_965198495.1. Classification (GTDB taxonomy): domain Bacteria; phylum Pseudomonadota; class Alphaproteobacteria; order Rhizobiales; family Beijerinckiaceae; genus RH-AL1. Next base: position 1,085,536 of record CBDAPL010000001.1, read on the forward strand.
ATCATCGGCTCCGACGCCTCGCTGCGCGGCGTGTTCGACGGCTTCGGGTTCATCGTCAAGGGCGTCGAGAGCAAGCAGGGCACGTTCGACCAGTTCGACCAGCCGATCGTCGCGATGAACAAGGCGCTGGAGAACATCCTCGCCGACAAGCCGGCGCTGTTTTCCTGGCAGAACCTGATCTCGAACGGCGCCAAGCCCAACGAGCGGCAGCTGCGCAAATTCATCATGATCAGCCCGGTGCTCGACTATTCGGCGCTGGAGCCCGGCGAGAAGCCGACCAATTTCGTGCGCGACGCCGCCAAATCGCTCAACCTCGACCCGTCGTCCGGCGTCACCGTGCGCCTGACCGGGCAGGTGCCGATCTCCGACAGCGAGTTCGCCACGGTCGCCGACGGCTTCGGCCTCAACGGCGCGATCACCGGCATCGTCGTGCTGCTGATCATCTATTCCGCGCTGAAGTCGCTGAAGATCGTCGCGGCGGTCTTCGTCACCGTCCTCGCCGGCCTCGCGATGACCTTCGCCGCCGGCCTCGCCCTCGTCGGCGCGTTGAACCTCATCTCGGTCGCCTTCGCCGTGCTGTTCGTCGGCATCGGCGTCGATTTCGGCATCCAGTTCAGCGTCCGCTACAAGGCCGAGCGCTACGACTATCCCGATTTCTACGACGCGCTCGCGATGGGCGCGGCAAAGGTCGGTCGTCCGCTGGCGCTCGCCGCGGCCGCGACGACGGCGGGGTTCTACGCCTTCCTGCCCACCGCCTATCTCGGCGTCTCCGAGCTCGGCGAGATCGCCGGCACCGGCATGATCATCGCGTTCCTGTGCTCGGTGACCATCCTGCCCGCGCTGCTCACCGTCATCAAGCCGCCGCCGGAGCGCGAGCCGGCCGGCTACAAGTTCCTGGCACCGGTCGACGATTTCATCGAGAAGCATCGGTACGTCATCATCATCGGCACGCTGGCGGTCGCGCTGGCCGGCACGCCGCTGCTGCGCAACCTGCACTTCGATTTCAACCCGCTCAACCTCGATAGCCAGACGCAGGAGTCGGTGTCGACCCTCATCGACCTCATGAAGGATCCCAATACCAATACGCAGGTCATCAGCGTGCTCGAGCCCAGCCTCGCGCAAGCCGACGCGACGGGGGCCAAGATCGCCAAGTTGCCCGACGTCGCCCGCGTGACGACGCTCACGAATCTCGTTCCGGAGGACCAGGAGAAGAAGCTGGCGATCATCGGCCAGGGCAAGAGCGTGGTCGGCCCCGTCCTCGATCCCAGCCGTGCGCTCGACCCGCCGCCCGACGAGGATGACGTGGAAGCCATCCGCAAGACGGCGAGCGCTTTTGCCGGCGCCTCGCAGAACCTGACGGGCAAGGGCGCCGACGACGCGCGCTTGTTCGCCAGTCTCGCCAACAAGCTCGCCGACGCGCCGCCGAAGATCCGGCAGCGGGCGCGCGACGTGTTGATCCCGCCCTTGAAGACCACGGTCGAGACGATCCGCGATACGCTCGACGCCTCAAAGGTGGCGCTCGCCGACATCCCGAAGAGCCTGAAAGATCTCTACGTGACGCCGGACGGCGTCGCCCGCGTCGAGGTGGCGCCGAAGGGCGATCCTGACGACAACGCCAACATGATCCGCTTCGCCCAGGAGGTGCAATCCGTCGCGCCCAAGGCGACCGGAGAACCCGTCTCGATCCAGGAAGCCGGCAAGACGGTGAAGCTCGCCTTCATCGAGGCCGGCGCGATCGCGCTGGCGTCGATCTTCGTGATCCTCTGGATCGTCTTGAAACGTGTCGGCGATGTGCTGTTGACGCTGGTGCCATTGCTGCTCGCCGGTGTCGTGACGCTGGAGATCACGGTGCTGATCGACATGCCGCTGAACTTCGCCAACATCATCGCGCTGCCGCTCCTGCTCGGCCTCGGCGTGGCGTTCAAGATCTATTTCGTGATGGCGTGGCGCGCCGGCACGAAGAAGTTGTTGCAGTCGAGCCTCACGCGCGCCGTGTTCTGGAGCGCGCTCACCACCGCGACGGCGTTCGGCAGCCTTTGGGCCTCGAACCATCCCGGCACGTCGAGCATGGGCAAGCTGATGGCGCTGTCCCTCGTCTGCACGCTCGCCGCGGCGATCCTTTTCCAGCCAGCGCTGATGGGGCCGCCGCGCAAGACCGAGATCAGCTGAGGCGGCAAGCCACCAAGGCGCCGCGCCTCCTCGCAGCGTCTTGCGGTGGCAGTGGCCGTCCGCTTCAGCCGCCATGCAGCCCGGGCGCGTCATCATCGAGCCGGAGTTGCCGCGCAACGCCGTGGGCAAGGTCCAGAAGAATATTCTGCGCGAGCATTTCCGAGATCTCCTCTCGTGACCGCGACTATCGAAGGTCTGAACATGCGGACGTTGATTCTCGGCGCCGGCGGCATCGGCGGCTATTATGGCGGCCGGCTCGCGCAGGCCGGCGCGGACGTGACGTTCCTCGTGCGGCCCGCTCGCGCGGAGCGGTTGAAGGCTGACGGTCTCAGGATCGAAAGCCCGTGTGGCGACGTCACGATCCCGGTGAGGGCCGTACGCGAGCCGGAGGGCGCCTACGACCTCGTCATCCTGAGCTGCAAGGCCTACGACCTCGATACCGCCCTCGAGGCGATCCGCCCCGCCGTCGGCGCATGCACCACGATCCTGCCGCTCCTCAACGGGATCGCGCATCTCGACAGGCTCGACGCGGCGCTTGGCTCCGACCACGTCATCGGCGGCACGGCCCACATCAGCGTCACGCTCGCCGCCAACGGGACGATCCGCCAGCTCAACAAGCTGCACCTGCTGACCTACGGCGCGCGCGACCCTGCCGCGTCGAAAGGACCATGCGACGCGATCGAGGCGCTGTTCGCCACGGCGGGTTTCGATCAGAAGCGCAGCGACGCCATCATGCAGGAGATGTGGGAGAAGTTCGCCTTCATCACCGCCGCGTCGGGTATCACCTGCCTGATGCGCGCGAGCATCGGCGCGATCATGGCGGCGGACGACGGCGAGCGCCAGATACGCACCATGCTCACCGAATGCGAGACGGTGGCCGCCGCCGCCGGCCACCGATTGCGGCCGCAAGCCTTGGAATGGGGCACGCATTTTCTGACAGCGCGCGGGTCGGATTTCACAGCCTCGATGCTCCGCGATCTCGAGGCCGGCGCCAAGGTCGAGGCGCAGCACCTCCAAGGCGACATGATCAAGCGGGGCGAGGCGCTCGGGATCGAAACCGGGCTGCTACGCGCGGCTTACGCGCATCTACAGGCGTACCAGGCAAGACATGGATTGGCTTAGGGCCACCTCGGCATCGCGGACGCGGCCCGCCGACGGGATGACAGGGGTGGTCGCCGCCCGCGCGGGCGACGACCGATCCGCTAGGCCGCTTGCGCCTCACGCGTGTTGATCTTCTCGGCAAGCGCGGTCAGCGCCTCGTCGGTCTTCTTCTCTTCCGCGAGGGTCTCGTCGAGAAGCTTGGCCGCATCCTTGTGCCCGAGTTGGCTCGCCCAGGTCTTTAACATGCCGTAACGGGCGATTTCGTAATGTTCGACCGCCTGCGCGCAGCCGATCAGCACGGCGTCGGCGGCCGCCGTCTCGCCGAAGTCTTCCAGGTCCTCCTCCATCTCCGACACGATGCCCTGCATCGCCTCGCAGGTCTTGGCGCGGGCCGGCTTGCCGATCATCTCGAACACCTGCTGGAGGCGCTCGACCTGGTGCGCGCTCGTCTCGGCATGGTGCTGGAAGATCTCCTTGAGTTCGGGCGCCTTGGCGCTCTTCGCCGATTTCTTGCAGGCTTTCACCGATTGTTTTTCGGCGTAATAGACGTCTTTAAGCGTCTCGTAGAAAGCGTCGTGAAGGTCTTTTTCCTTGGCCATAGGTCATCTCCCGCCCCTCGATGGGGCGCAGGCTCAACGGAGCGCGACGGCTTCCGTTCTAAACATACCGCCGATTACGCGATTTGCTTCGGCGACTTGGGCGCGGGCATGACTTGGGCACGCTGGCATGACTTGGGCGCGGGCATGACTTGGGCGCGGGCATGACTTGGGCGCGGGCACGACTTGGGCGCGGGCACGACTTGGGCGCGGGGCGGCCGCTCCGCGCAGCGTGCGCTTGTGCCTTTCCGCGATCCCGCCCATATCTGCTTTCAACGACCCATCCGTGCGATGCGCCCGCGAATAGCGGCCTCAGCTGATCCGAGAAGGCGAACATGTTCATCCACACAGAGGTCACCCCGAACCCGGCGACGCTGAAGTTCCTGCCGGGTAAGACCGTCCTGCCCGAAGGCACGTTGGACATTCGCAGCCCGGTCGCGGCCGAGCGTTCGCCGCTGGCCGGCGCGCTGTTTGGCATCGAGGGCGTCAGCGGCGTGTTCTACGGCGCCGACTTCATCTCCGTGACCAAGATGGACGATGCCGAGTGGCAGGCGCTGAAGCCGGCCGTGCTCGGAACGATCATGGAGCATTTCACCTCGGGCGCGCCGCTCCTCGCGGACGCCGACGATGCCGGCGACGGCGCCGAGCAGGATGAGTTCTTCGCCCCGGACGACGCCGAGATCGTCGACACGATAAAGGATCTTCTCGAGACGCGCATTCGCCCCGCGGTTGCCGGCGATGGCGGCGACATCAAGTTCCGGGGCTTTCGCGAAGGCATCGTCTACCTCGCGATGAAGGGTTCGTGCCAGGGCTGCCCGTCTTCGACCGCAACCTTGAAGCACGGCATCCAGAACTTGCTGCAGCATTTCGTGCCGGAAGTGCAGGCCGTCGAGCAGGTCTAACGCGCCTTTAATCAAGTGGTCGACTGGTGCCATGCGCTAGCCGAGCATGAGCTTCATGCCCTCGTGGCTCGCCTCGAAGCCCAGCGACGCGTAGAACCGCCGCGCGTCGATCCGGCTCTTGCTGGTGCTGAGCTGGACCATGCCGCACCCGCGCGCCTCGCATTCAGCGAGCGCCCAGACGATCATACGGTGGCCAAAGCCCTTGCCGCGATGCTCCCGCGCCACCCGCACCCCCTCGATCTGCCCGCGCAACGCGCCCCGATGCGAGAGCGTCGTGATGACGCTGATCTGTAGACAGCCGACAACCGTTCCGCCGAGATCCGCGACGACAAGGCTCTGATTGGGATCGGCCGCAATGGTGTCGAACGCGGCCGTGTAGCGTGGATCGAGAGGCAGCCGCGCATCCTCGCGCCCGCGGCCGAGCGCGTCGTCGGCGAGCAGCGCGACGATGGCGGAAAGATCGTCGCGCGTAGCCTGTCGGAAACGAAGATCGGGCATCAGATACCATCGGGCTTGCGGCACCGTCCCTGAGATGGGCGGCGTCCGCCGCGCCGCCACAGCGATCGTGCTTTATCTTCACCACCAACGCGGCGGAGAATTGATCGTCCGACGCAAAGCGGTCACAGTCCCCGCGATGAGGATTCTGGCGATCGATACCGCTTTGCCGGCCGTTTCGGCCTGCGTGCTGACGGAGGGCGCGACGCGGACCGATGCCGAGGAGACGCTCGGCATGGAACGCGGGCATGCCGAGGCCCTGATCCCGCTGATCGAGCGCGTGCTCGCAGGCATCGAGGGCGGCTACGAGACGATCGATCGTGTCGCGGTCACGGTCGGGCCCGGCTCGTTCACCGGCTTGCGGGTCGGCATCGCGGCCGCGCGGGCGATCGCGCTCGCCTGGTCGGTGCCGGCGGTCGGCGTCTCCACCCTGGCCGCTCTCGCCGCGCCGCTCATACTCGAGGACAAGCCCGGTCTCGTCGCCGTCGCCATCGATGCCCGGCACGGTCATGTCTTCTTCGCCGCTTTTCACAGCGATGGGCGCATCTTCATCATGCCCCGTTTCGCCGCCAAGGAGCAGGCGGTCGCGGATCTGAGCCGCGATCTCGGGGATGGGCCGCTGCGGCTGGCGGGATCCGGCGCGCCGATCCTTGCCATCGAGGCCTGGACGCGCGGGCTCAATGCCGAGATCGTCGGGGACCGGATCACGCCCGACATCGCCTACGTGGCGCGGCTTGGCCTGCTCGCCGACCCCAAGAGCGCGCCGCCGCGCCCGCTCTACCTCAAGGCGCCTGACGCCAAGCCGCGCGCCGGACCGGTGCTCGCGCCGGTGGCCGGGTAGGCGGCGATGTTCGGCCTCTTCCAGAAGACCTTCGGTCCCCATATCGCCGCCGTGCAGCCCGAGCACGCGGAGGAATGCGCGGTGCTGCACGCGAGGGCTTTCACCTATCCTTGGCCGCAAGCCGACATCGAGGGGCTGCTGCTGGCGCGCAGCACCTTCGGGGAGGGCGCCTTCGGCAAGGCCGGCGAGCTGCAGGGCTTCATCCTGTCGCGTCTCGCCGCCGACGAAGCCGAGGTGCTCACCATCGCGGTAAAGCCCAAGCATCGAGGCAAGGGCATCGCCGGTCGGCTGATGAACGCGAACATGGAGCACCTCACCCTGGCTGGCGCGCGGAACTGGTTCCTCGAGGTCGAGGCTCAGAACGAGGGGGCGCTCGCCCTCTACAGGCGCTTTCAGTTCGAGAAGGTCGGCGAGCGGAAGTCCTATTACAAGAAGCCGAACGGCGAGCCGGCGATGGCCTACATCCTGCGGCGCGCGTTGCGATAGGCGGCTGCGCCGTTCTCGGCCGAGGCTTCGCGCATCCGCCTCGCGCCCGACTGTGTCGCTCGACGATCATGGATCGCCTGCCGGCTCGAACAGCGGTCGATAACTAGAACTTACGGCCGCCGTAACCTCGGATCCAGAAGCGTAAGGCGCCAAGCCGCTTCTCTTGCCGCGCGAAACGTCCTAAAACATCCAGGAGGCATCGGGCGCGGGCGCGCCGCAGCGGGATAGATGGCAGCAGACAGCGAGACGCGAGACCCGGATTCGAGCGCACGCGGCGCGCCTCGCCAGAAGGTCTTCGTCAAATCCTACGGCTGCCAGATGAACGTCTACGACGCGCAGCGCATGACCGATCTCCTCGCGCCGGAAGGCTACGCCGAGACGGAAGCGATCGAGGACGCCGATCTCGTCATCCTCAACACCTGCCATATCCGCGAGCGGGCGACGGAGAAGATTTTCTCCGAGCTGGGCAAGGTGCGGGTGCTGAAGCGCGAGCGCGCCGCCGTCGGCAAGGGAACGACGCTCGTCGTCGCCGGCTGCGTCGCCCAGGCCGAGGGCGGGGAGATCCTGCGCCGCCAGCCGGCCGTCGACATCGTCGTCGGACCGCAGAGCTATCACCGCCTGCCCGAGCTGCTGGCGCGGGCCGACGCCGGCTTCCGGCCAGTCGATACCGATTTCGCGCTCGACGACAAGTTCGCCCGGCTGCCGGCGGCAAGCCGGGGCCGCACGCGGGCGCGGGGCCCGAGCGCTTTCCTGACAATACAGGAAGGCTGCGACAAGTTCTGCACCTTCTGCGTCGTGCCCTACACGCGCGGCGCCGAGCTGTCGCGGCCGGTCGCGCCGATCCTCTCGGAGGCGCGCGCCCTCGCCGAGGCGGGCGTGCGCGAGATCACGCTGCTCGGACAGAACGTCAACGGCTATCATGGCGCGGACGAGCGGGGCCGCGTCGCGAGCCTCGCCACCCTATGCCGCCGCCTCGCCGCGATCCCCGGCCTCGCGCGCATCCGCTACACGACGAGCCATCCCAACGACCAGGGCGACGACCTCGTCGCCGCCCACCGCGACCTGCCGGCGCTGATGCCGTTCCTGCATCTGCCCGTGCAGTCGGGCTCCGACCGTATTCTCAAGGCGATGAACCGCAAGCATGGGTCCGCCGCCTACCTCGATCTCGTCGCCCGCCTGCGCGCGGCGCGCCCGGACATCGCGCTGTCGTCGGACTTCATCGTCGGCTTTCCCGGGGAGACGGAAGCCGATTTCGAGGCGACGCTCGATCTGATTCGTCAGGTCGGCTTCGCCTCGACCTTTTCGTTTAAGTATTCGCCGCGACCGGGCACGCCTGGCGCCGACATGGGTGGCCAGGTCGCGGAGACGGTCATGCGCGAGCGGCTTGCGCGCCTGCAGACGCTTGTCGAGGACCAGCGCCAGGCCTTCAACGCGAGCATGATCGGCCGCACGTTCGACGTGCTCCTCGAGCGCGCCGGCCGGCACCCCGGCCAGCTCACCGGCAAGTCGCCGTACCTTCAACAGGTCCAGGTCGACGGACCCGATGCGCTGATCGGGCGGATCGTGCCTGTGACGATCGTCGCCCTGGCGAAGAACTCCCTGTTCGGCCGGCTCGAGGTCGGCGCGATCCCCCAGTTTGCGAGGTCCGTGGCTTGAAAGCGCCGAACCGCACCGCGATCCAACAGACGATCCTCGCCGCCGCGATCCCGGGCGAGCTGAACCTCACGTTTCCCGACAACCGGCACGCCTCGGCGCTGTTCGGCCAGTACGATCAGAACCTCGCCAAGCTGGAGCGCAGCCTCGGGGTCGTCGCCAACGCGATCGGCAATCAGGTCACGATCAAGGGGCCGCCGGACGCCTGCGAGCGAGCCCGCCACGTCCTCCAGATACTCTACGATCGCATCAAGCTCGGCCAGCCGATCAGCATGGGCGACCTCGACGGCGCGATCCAGGAGGGCCTGCTGCAGGGCGTGCTGTTCCCATCGAGCGTCGATGGCGTGGCCGAAAAGACGCCGTTCGAGCAGATCGCCACCCGCAAGCGCGGCCCCGTCCGCGCCCGCAACGCGGCGCAGAACACCTACCTCCGCACCCTGAAGAAGCATGAGCTCGTCTTCGCCGAAGGGCCGGCCGGCACCGGCAAGACCTGGCTCGCGGTCGGCTACGCCGTCGCGCTTCTGGAGCAGGGCGTCGTCGAGCGGCTGATCCTGTCGCGCCCCGCCGTCGAGGCCGGCGAGCGGCTGGGCTTCCTGCCGGGCGACATGCGCGACAAGGTCGATCCCTACTTGCGGCCGATCTTCGACGCGCTCAACGATTTCATGGATCCGCGGCTTGTCGAGCGCGGCATGCAGACCGGCATGATCGAGGTCGCGCCGCTCGCCTTCATGCGCGGGCGTACGTTATCGAACGCGTGTGTTCTGCTCGACGAAGCGCAGAACGCCGCCTCGATGCAGATGAAGATGTTCCTGACCCGCCTCGGCGAGGGATCGCGGATGATCGTCACCGGCGATCCGACGCAGATCGACCTGCCGCACGGTCAGCGCTCCGGCCTCAGCGAGGCGATCTCGCTGCTCTCCGGGCTCGAAGGCATTGGCCACGTCGTCTTCAAGGAGGGCGACGTGGTGCGCCACGATCTCGTGCGTCGCATCGTCGGCGCCTACGAGGGCGCCGTGCGCCGCCAGCAGGAGAACGCCGTGGCGGCGTTCACCGGCGGGGGCGGCAAGCCGGCCTGACATGGACGTCACGATCGACATAGCGGTCGAGTGCGCGGGCTGGACCGCCGTCGGCGATGTCGCGGGTCTCGCCCAGCGCGCCGTCGCCGCCGCCATCATGCTCGCCGACATCGACATCGAGGCCGGCACGGAGCTCAGCCTGGTCCTCGCCAACGACGCCTTCGTTCAGGGACTGAACAAGGCATGGCGCGGCAAGGACCGGGCGACCAACGTCCTGTCCTTCCCGACCGAGGAGCCGATGCTTCTCGGCGACATCGTTGCCGCCTACGAGACCTGCGCACGCGAGGCGGCGGACGACGGCATAACCCTTGCCGACCACCTGACCCATCTCGTCGTGCACGGTTTCTTGCATCTCGTCGGCTTCGACCACGAGGACGAGGACGAGGCCGACGCGATGGAGGGTCTGGAGACGCGTATCTTGGCGTCGCTCGGCATCGCTTCGCCCCACGCGGATGTCCGCATGCTCGCAAAGGACCGCGGCGCGCTGCCATGACACAGATCGATCATGCCGGTTCCGACCGGTCCGATCTCGACGACGAGCGCGCGCCGCCGCCCGCGCGGCCGCCGCGCCTTATAGAACGTCTGCGCGCCCTGTTCGGCCTGGGCGGGGCCTCGATCCGCGACGATATTCAGGACGCGCTCGAGGACACCTCCGCACAGACGGACTTCTCGCCGCAAGAGCGGACGATGATGAAGAACGTCCTCGCCCTGAACGGGACGCGTGTCTTCGACGTCATGGTGCCGCGCGCCGACATTTATTCGGTTTCGCTGGCGATGACGCTCACGGAGGTGCTCGGGATGTTTCGTACCGCCGGTCATTCCCGCCTGCCGGTCTACGGATCGACCCTCGATGATCCACGCGGCATGATCCATGTGCGCGATCTCGTCGAACACATCGCCGCCGCCGAGGAACCAATATCGCCCGAGACGATCGCGCTGGCGGCGGTCGAGGGCCCGGAGCCCGCGCCGGAGACGATGGTGCGCTCGCTCGGCGCGCTCGACCTGTCGCTGCCGCTGTCGGCGGCCAAGATCCTTCGCCCCGTGCTCTTCGTGCCGCCCTCGATGCCGGCGCTCGACCTCCTCGTGAAGATGCAGGCGACCCGCACGCACATGGCGCTCGTCATCGACGAGTACGGCGGCACCGAGGGGCTTGCCTCGATCGAGGACATGATCGAGCTGATCGTCGGCGACATCGAGGACGAGCACGATTTGGACGACGCCCCGACCATCACGGCCGATGGCGACGGCAGCTTCATGGTCGACGCGCGCGCCTCGCTCGACGAAGTCTCCCAGGCACTCGGCACGGACCTCGAGGCGATGAGTGACGCGGAGGACATCGAAACGGTCGGCGGCCTCGTGACGGCGATGGCGGGGCACGTTCCGGTGCGCGGCGAGATCGTCGTCGAGGCCGGTTTCGAGTTCGAGGTGCTCGATGCCGACCCGCGGCGGCTTAAACGCCTGAAAATCTATCGGTGCGCCTCGCAAGATTTGGCGAAGCCAAGCTCTTAGAAAACGGCTTCGTGAGCTTCGACTAGACTGTGAAAGCAGGGGATGACCGCGGTTCGACTGGACAAGCTTACGTTGAAAATCGCACCAGCGTCGCCATATCCATTTATATTCAAAGCTATGGAGAATGAACATGGCGGCCAAGATACCGGTATCAGCCTTCGAGAAAGGGCAGGCCGCCGCGATCCAGGGCGAGCAGGCCTTGAATCCCTTCGTCCAGGGTTCGCCCGAGCACAACAATTTCGAAGTCGGTCGCCGCTTCGGCGAGCAGCGGCTTCGCGGCCCCGGAAGTCTCGCCGCGGCGGCTTTGCGTTGAACGAGCGCCAACCGCATCCCTCCGCCTTCGAGCGAGGCCGGGAGGCCGGCGAAAACGGCTTGACCGAAGTCAATCCTTACCTGCCGACGTCACCCGATCACCATCATTTCGAAACCGGACGGAAATTCGGCGCGCGCGGCAACCGCGCCGGCTCCTCGACGTATTGGCAAAGGCGGAAGACGTAGGCATCGATCAGGGGGAGAGGTTCGTGGCAAGCACAGTCGAGGCCGTCATCCGCTCAGCCGTCGGCAAGGGCGCCACTTTGCTGGCGGGCTACAACCGAAGGCGGATGACGCGCACCGGCGAGCCGCACCCCTTCCTGTCTGGCGTCCACGAGCCGATGACGCGGGAGAAAACGCTGACCGATCTCGTGGTCACCGGCACGATCCCGGCCGCGCTTGATGGACGCTACCTGCGCATTGGTCCCAATCCTGTCGATCTCGACCCTGCCGGCTATCATTGGTTCATCGGCGACGGCATGGTACACGCCATCGCCGTCAAGGGTGGCAAGGCCCTGTGGTATCGCAACCGCTGGATTCGCTCGAACGCGGTCGGCGCCGCTCTCGGCGAGACGCCGGCGCCCGGCCCGAGGCGCGGCCACGGCGATACCGTGAACACCAACGTCGTCGACATCGCCGGACGCACCTGGGCGCTGGTCGAGGCGGGCAGCTATCCCGTCGAGCTGTCCGACACGCTGGAAGACCAGCGGTACAATGCCTTCGACGAGACGCTCGCCGGCTCGTTCACGGCGCATCCGCACCGCGATCCGCTGACCGGCGAGCATCACGCCATCGCCTACGATCCCTCCGCGCCCGAGGTCGTCCGCCACATCGTCATCTCGCCGGAAGGCAAGGTGATGCGAGAGGCCCCATCGCCGTCGAGCACGGTCCATCCATCCACGATTGCGCGATTACGGCGCGTTACGCCATCATCCTCGACCTTCCCGTCACTTTCTCGCTGAAGGCGCTGATCGGCGGCCATCGTTTCCCGTTCGCCTGGAACCCGGCGCATCGCGCGCGGGTCGGTCTCGTGCCGCGCTTCGGGGCAGGTGACGTCATCTGGTGCGACGTCGAACCCTGCTACGTGTTTCACGCGGCGAATGCCTACGACGCGGCGGACGGCACGGTGGTCCTGGACGTGGTCGCCTACGACACGATGTTTGCCGAAAGTCGCAGGGGTCCTGACGCGACGGGCCGGTTCGAGCGCTGGACCATAGACCCAGCGGCGCGAAGCGTGGCGCGGAGGATCGTCGATGCCAGCCCGCAGGAATTCCCGCGCACCGACGAGCGCCGGCTCGGCCAGCCCTATCGCTATGCCTACACCATCGCGGTCCCCGACGACGGCAACGACCAGTTGATCGGCGCGACCCGGCTCTACAAGCACGATCTCGAGACGGGCGAACGCCAGACCCACGATTTCGGAGCGGGACGCTTTCCCGGCGAATTCGTCTTCGTGCCGGACGCGCCTCATTCGCCGGAGGATGGCGGCTGGCTCGTCGGTCTCGTCATCGACATGCCGAACGAGACGACGGACCTCGTCATCCTGGCCGCAGGCGATGTCGAGGCGCCGCCCGTGGGTCGCATCCGCATACCGCACCGCGTCCCGCCGGGCTTCCATGGCAACTTCCTGCCCAGCCGCGCGACAGCGTAAGGTCACGCGGCGCGGGCGGCGACGGCGTGGCATAGCGCCAGCAACTCGCCGACCGACAGCACCATGTGCTCCTCCTCGCCGGCCGCGCGCAGCGCCGCGAGGAGAGGGCTCGCGCGGTCGACATGCCAGAGGCCGACGACGATCATGGCACCGGGCATCTGCCGCTGGATGCGTCGGATGAAATACTGGATCCCGGCCACGTTGCTGCCCTGTTCGAGGATCGACAGGCAGCACAGACGGGTTCGAGCGAACTCGTTCGTCGCGCTGTGCAGCGAGCCGAGCACGAGGTTTGGTTCGACACGCGCGCCGAAGCCGGCGCCGCACAGGATCTGCACCGCCATCATCGCCGCGAGATCGTCGAGCTGACCGCGCCCGGGGATGCAGAGCACCGAACCGTCACCGCGCCAACCTTCCGCAACAGAATGCGGCGGTGCGGGCATGCCCGCTTCCACCCTCTCGGCCGCCATGCGCGCCAGCAGCTTCTCGATCTGGTCGTGGATCGCCTCGAGCCGTTCGAACGCCAGCGCGTCGCGCGCGAGGTCGCCCTGCGCGAGGGCAAGGCCGGGGAGCGCTACCCTGTCGTAGTACTCGGTGAGTGACGAGGCGGCGATCTGCTTACGCGCGCCGGGCAGCAGCATGGCCGCCTGTCCCTCCAGAGCCCGCTGATAGAAGGTTTCCGGCGGCTCGAGCGGTGGCGTATCACCGAGAATGACGTCGAAAAACGCCAGCGCCTCGACGTGGCGTCCGATCACGACGAGGCAGACGGTCACCGGTGTCGCGATCAGCAGGCCGACCGGACCCCAGAGCAGGGCCCAGAACGCGGTCGCGACGATCACCGCGAGCGGCGAGAGGCCGGTGCTGTGACCATAGATCAAGGGCTCGACGACCTGGCCCATCAGCGCCTCGGCACCGGCGAAGAGAGCCAGGACGAAAAGAGCCAGGCCCCAGCCGGGAACCACGGCGATCGCGAGGAGGAGGGGCGGGATGACGGCGACGACGACGCCGATGAACGGCACGAACCGCATGATGGCGGCGAGGATCCCCCAGAGCAGGGGATTGGGAAGGCCCAGCAGCCATAGGCAACTGCCGATGACGACACCGAACGAGGCGTTGATCGCCAGCTGGAAGAGGAAGAAACGCGAGAGGCGGCTCGCCACGTCGTTCATCGCCAGGATCGTGCGGTGGAGGTCTTGCCGCCCGACCAGCCGCACCAGGCGATCGCGGAGATCCTCGTTCGCCAGGAGGATGAAGATCGTGAAGATCAGCACGATGCCGGCGGTCGCGAGAGGCGCGAGGATCGGCTGCGCGACGGTGCGCGCCAGCGTCAGGCCGGAGACGTCGAAAAGGCCGAGCGCCGCCGCGGGCCCCGGGCTGACCTTGTTGGCGACCCGCTCGGTGGCGGCTGGTACCGCCGAGAAGCCTCGCGTGAAATCCTCGATGACGCCGACGCGGTGGGTGAGCGCCTCCCATTTGGTCATCACCGTGGTGCGGTATTTCGGCAGGCTGTCGGCGAGCGAAGCCGCCTGTCTGCCGACGATCGTGCCCAGCCCGCCGATGGTCCCGAACGCCAGAAGGACGACGATCAGCACCGCGATCACGCGCGGAAGTCTCAGGCTTTCGAGCAGGCTGCGCGCTGGCGCCAGGACGAAAGCCAGCAGGCACGCCAGCACGAGCGGGACCATGAGCTCCTGGCCGTAGTACAATGCGGCCACCAGGATGGCGCCGGCGTACAAGACCGGCAGCACCGAGCGGGCCTTGACGGGGTCGCGTACGATGACATCCTCTGGCGCCGACTGTTCCAATTCGCGTTTTCTCGCTGTAGAACTATGATGTGGTCTTTCGCTCGCTCGGCGACTGCTTAGCATAGCGGCGCGCGTCACGATCCATCGGGGCCGAACATGACCAAAATCCTCCTCGTCGAGGATCATGAAGAACTATGGGACTTCCTCTCCCGACGCCTGCGTCGGCGAGGGTTCGAGGTCGTGCTCGCCCACAACGGTCAGCAGGCCCTCGATCAGGTCGCGGCGGAAACACCCGATCTGATGCTGCTCGATATGGACTTGCCGATCATGGATGGCTGGACCGTCGCGCGGACTCTGCGCCAGCAGGCCAACAGGATTCCGATCATCGCCTTGACCGCCCACGCCATGAGTGGCGACCGCACCAAGGCGCTGGACGCCGGTTGCGACGAGTACCATCCCAAACCCGTCGACTTCAGCCGTCTCCTCAACCAGGTGGACGAGGCGTTGCTGAAGCGCGAGGAAGCGGGCGGCTAGGCTTGTTCCACCGCGCCGGAGCCGAGCCGCCTGAGCTTTTCGGCAAGGTCGCGCATGCTTGTGTCGCCCTTGTTGAGCACCTGATTGGCGCCGCGCAGGCGCCGACGGTCCTCGGCGGTGAGATCGAGCGCCGTCAGCACGACCACCGGTATCGCGCCGCAGCCGGGTCGGGCGCGCAGTTCGCGCAGGAAGTCGAACCCATCCATCAGCGGCATGTTGAGATCGAGCAGGATGACGCGCGGGATCGATTTGGCGACCTGATCCAGTCCCTCGCGACCGTTGGCGGCCTCGACGACGCTCCAGCCGTTCTTCTCCAGCGCCTGCCGTGAGCGGTAGCGCGTATCGGCCTCGTCGTCGACCACCAGCACGTCGCCTTCGGCGTCTCGGAAGCCTTCCATCACGTGACGCAGCCTGTTCCAGTCGACCGGCTTGATCACGTAGTCCGCCGCCCCAAGCGAGGAAGCCAGGGCCCGTTCGGTGACGAAGGTGACCATCACAACCGGCACGGACGCGAGCTCCGGATCCGCCTTCAGCGCGCTCAGCACCGACCAACCGTCCATGCCGGGCATGGTCACGTCGAGCAGGATGGCGCGCGGCTTGAGGCGTCGCGCCAGGGCGAGGCCGCTCGGGCCGTCCGCGGCGGTCCGCGGCGCGTAGCCCTCCCGAAGCAGGAAGCGGCTCATCAAATCGCGTTGAGTCTCGTCATCATCGACGACCAGCACGACCTCGCGACCGCTCATGTCCTCCAGCTCGGCGATCGGTGCGGCCGACTGGTGCACCGAGGGTCCGTCGCCAAGCACAGCGGGAAGCACGACCTCGAAGGTGCTCCCTTGCCCCTGGTGCGAGCGGACCTCGACCTCGCCGCCGAGCAGGGACGCGAATGCCTTGGTGAGAGCGAGGCCAAGGCCGGTGCCGCCGAACTGGCGCGTGGTCGAGGCGTCCGCCTGCTGGAAACGCTGAAACAATTTGGCGAGCTGGTCTTCGCTCATGCCGATGCCGGTGTCGCTGACGACGAACCTCACGCGATCCATCTTGCCCGCCCGGACCTCGCGCGCGACGGCAAGCGTGATCGTGCCGTTCTCCGTGAATTTGGCGGCGTTGCTGAGCAGGTTGAGCAGCACCTGGCGCACGCGCGTCACGTCGGAATGCATCGTGCCGAGGTTATCGCCGAGCCGCAGCTCGAGCGTGTTGCTCTTCTTGTCCATCAGGGCGCCGACAGTCGAGGCGACGTCCTCGGCCATCTGCGCCAGATCGAAGGTCTCGGTGAAGGCCTCCATCTTGCCGCTCTCGACCTTCGAGAGATCGAGCACGTCGTTGATGAGACCAAGCAGATGGCGGGCGTTGCCCTCGATCTTGTTGACGTCGCGCGCGAGGTCGCTTGGTTCGACTCCCTCCTCGATCTCCTCCGCCAGCATCTCGGCGTAGCCGATGATCGCCGAGAGCGGCGTGCGAAGTTCGTGGCTCATGTTGGCGATGAACGTGCTCTTGGCGCGGTTGGCGGCCTCGGCCTCATCGCGCGCCGCTTCAAGCCTGTACTCGGCATCGCGGATGTCGGTGATGTCCGTGTTGGTGCCGAACCAGCCGAGCAGTCGACCGCGCGGATGCGCCTCGTCGGGATCGTCGTGGATCGGCATGGCGCGCGATAAAAACCAATTGTAATCGCCATCGCGCGAGCGCAGCGGGAACGTATCCTCCCACGAGTCGGCGCTCGTAACGGAATGGCGAAAACGGCGTTCCACGCGGTCCACATGGTCCGGATGATGGACCATCCGCCAGCCCCATCCCTCCATTTGCGCAAATGTGGTGCCGGTATAGTCGTACCAGCGCTGATTGTACCAGACGATCGATCCCGTCGCGTCCGTCATCCAGCTAAGCTGGGGAATGCTGTTGGCGATGGTACGAAAGCGCGCCTCGCTCTCGCGGGCGTTCTGGTCGGCGCGTCGCCTCTGCGCGTCGGTGCGGATCGCCGCGTCCGAGAAGGTGACGATGGTGCCAGCGGCCTCGCCGTCACCGCGCGGGAACGCCGAACAATCGGCGATGAGCGGGGATCCGTCGCGCCGCCAGAGCGTCTCCTTCGTGAGCTTGACGGTGGTGCCGGCGACGATCGGACCCATCAACGGTGATTCGGTTTGCGGATAGGGCAAACCGTTCGCGTGCTTGTAGTGGATGGCCTCGTGGATGTTGCGACCGAGGAGATCGTCCGCACGCTCGTAGTCGAGCATCCGCAGGGCCGCATCGTTGATGAAGAGGCAAGTCCCATCCGTGTCGATGCCATAAACGCCGTCGGCCAGCCCGTTCAGAAAAGCCCAGGCCGATGGATTGGACGCCGCGGGCTTCATGGTGTTGTCTCGTTGATCATCAGTTTGATCCGGCTTGCCAGCGTTTCCATCGCGAAGGGCTTGGTCAGCACCTGCATGCCAGGTTCGAGGTGGCCGTGGTTCAGGACCGCGTTCTCGGCGTAGCCGGTGATGAAGAGGATCTTGAGGTCCGGCCGCAGCGCCCGACCAGCCTCGGCGACCTGGCGGCCGTTCATGCCGCCGGGGAGTCCAACGTCGGTGACGAGCAGATCGATCCGATCGTTCGATTGAAGGTGCTTGAGACCGGTGGCGCCGTCGACCGCCTCGATGGCGTGGTAACCCAGATCCTCCAGCACTTCCGTGACCAGCATGCGGATCGTCGCCTCGTCGTCAACGACAAGGACGGTTTCGCCCGCTTCCGAGCGTGGGGCCACCGTCAGATCCTTTGGCGCGGTGACGCTTTCCGCCGGACCGAAGTGCCGAGGCAGGAGAATGCGCAAGGTTGTCCCCGAGCCGACCGTCGAATGAACCCTGACCTGACCGCCCGATTGGCGCGCGAAACCGTAGATCATCGAAAGACCGAGCCCGGTGCCCATGCCCAGCGGCTTTGTGGTGAAGAAGGGATCGAAGATGCGCTCCATGACGTGCGGCGGCATCCCCATGCCGTTGTCGGTCACGCTGAGCGCCACGTAGTCGCCGGGCGCCAGATCGCGCCCGCTCGCGTTACGCGCGTCGAGGCGGACGTTCTGCGTCTCGACGCTGATCCGCCCGCCCTCCGGCATCGCGTCGCGGGCATTGATGCAGAGGTTGAGCAGCGCGTTCTCGAGCTGGCTCGGATCGACGAGGATCGTCCAAAGGTCGCCGGCCGTGACGACCTGCACCGCGATCTCTGGGCCGACAGTGCGCTTGAGCAGATCCTCCATGTCACGGACGAGATGGTTGGCCTCGATCGGCTTGGGATCGAGCGTCTGACGGCGCGAGAAGGCCAGCAGGCGATGCGTCAAAGACGCGGCTCGCGCGGCAGCCGACTGTGCCCCTGTCACGTAGCGTTCGACGTTCTCCAGACGGCCCTGCGCCATGCGAAGCTGCAGGAGATCGAGACTGCCGGTTATGCCGGTCAGGAGATTGTTGAAATCATGCGCCAGGCCACCGGTGAGCTGTCCCACCGCTTCCATTTTCTGCGATTGGCGCAACGCCTCCTCGACCGCACGCTGCTCGGTGATGTCGCGGCCGCAGAGGAGTACGAGGCCTTCCTCTTCGTTTGAATAATCGAGCGGTGCGCCCACGACCTGTATGTAGATGGGCTCTTCCTCCACCGTGAGATGGGCGAGGTAGTTCACGGATTTGCCGGTCCGCAGGCATTTGCGCACCTCGAACTCGATCTCTTCGGCCGCCGCCGCCTCGACCACCCCGTTGGGCGGGCGCCCGATGATCGCCGACCGCTCGGTCGCGTGCAGCGCCAGCGCCGCTGGATTAAGGTCTTCGTAGATGAGGCCTTCGTCTTTCGACAGGCGCATGAGGTAGAGGTAGTCGGGGCTGAAATCGAAGTAGGCCTGGAGCCGCGACTGGGTCTGCTTGACCTCGTGGAGCTGGGTGAAGATGTCCTGCTCGAGTTGCTCGTTGTCGCGCGCCAGGGCGTCGGCGACGGTCTTCAGCCGGTCGATGTCGGTGAAGCTCCCGACCCAGCTTTCGACGACCCCAGCCTCGGATCTCACAGGGTCGGCGCGTCCGAGATGCCAGCGGAAATCACCGTTCGCTCCACGCAATCTAAACTCAAGCTCGAAGGCCTTGCCGGACTCGAGTGAATCTGACCATCGCCGGCCGGCGGTCCGCGCGTCGTCGGCGTGCAACGAATCGAACCAGCCTCTACCGGCCAGCGCCTCCAGCGGGCGACCAGTGAACGCGATCATGCGGGCGCCGCACCAGTCGACCTCACCATCGGCGCGCGCGGTCCATACCATGTTGGGCACGGAGCCCGCGACAAGCCGGAGATGGTCGTCGGGGGTCGTCTTCAGCTCCCGCGGCGGGCCGGCGGCGCGCGCCGCGACGACGACCTGTCGGGCCGCGTCGGCAAACCGCAACGGCGCGAAGCTCAGTTCCAGCCGGGTTGTCTGTCCTTCGTTGGCGAAGGCGCATTCGACATGTCTTAAGCGCCCGCTCGCCGCCTCCGCGATCGCCACGCGGAGTTCGCGTACCTCCGATGCGGAGAAACACTCCGTGAACCTCCTGCCGACAAGGTCGCCAGCCGACGCGCGCCCGTAGAGGGCGAGACCGGCGCGGTTGACGATCTCGACGATGCCATCCGCCGACAGGATCACCATGGCATCCGGATTTGCGGAGAGAGCCGTGACGATGGCCTGTTGGCTCGACGATGACTTGACCGACACGCTTTCGCTCAGCCCTTGATCGTAGGTCGTCATGCCATAGGGCTACGGGTTAGCCCGGCCGCGTGCAAGCGTATCTGCGCGACATCGCGTCGGCGCGGCACATTCCTGATGATTGGTGATCGTGTCGATCTCGCGATTGCGGCGCTTGGCGCGCCCTTAAGAGCTGTGGAGAAGCTCCAGCCGCAAGCCTGCGAATGCGACGTAAGCCCACGCTGAGAGGCGGCGCCGATATCATCGACAGAGCACGCGGCTGGAGGGCGGTCGCGGCGTTGCGCTACCCGCTAGAGGACCTCAGGTCATTCCCACAGTGTCGCTCGTATAAGCTTCAATCTTGATCGCGGCGCTATCGATCTGGTCAGCGGCGTTGAGCAGGTTTTCGAGGGCGCCATCCGTCGCGTCGCTGCGCGCCATCTTGCGAAGAACTCTGGCAATCGTGCGAAGGAGGTTGGTTAAGACCACGAATTGGTTCACGGCGCGTGTCCAGCAAGGCTTCATCCTCAATGAAGCAAAGACACGTGTCGTCGTCAAATGAGAGCATGTCGTGTGCAAATAGAAGCCGGTCTTACCAAGTCATAACTTCAAGGCATTGGTCTCACACCCGCCGGGCGGCGGGTGCGAGCGCGGCCTGTCGGCGCGCCCAATCGAGCCAGGGCGTCAGCGCGCGGATATCCGCCGTCTCGACCGTCGGCCCGCACCAGACGCGCAGGCCCGGCGGCGCGTCGCGATAGGCGCCGATGTCATAGGCCACGCCCTCCGCGTCCAGCCGCTCGACCAAGTCTTTGACGAAGGCGGCGCCGTCGTCGTTTGCCGCCAGAACGGGATCGACGACACGCAGGCAAACGCTCGTGTTGGAGCGCGTCATCGGGTCGCGCGCCAGATGGTCGACCCACGGCGTCGCGGCGACCCAGGCGCCAAGCGCCGCGGCATTGGCGTCGGCTCGCGCGCGCAACGCCTTGAGCCCGCCGATGTCGCGCGCCCAGCGCAGCGCGTCGAGGCAATCCTCGACGCAGAGCATCGATGGCGTATTGATGACCCAGCCCTCGAACAGGCTCTCCATCAGCCGTCCGCCGGCGGTCAGCCGGAACAGTTTGGGGATCGCCCGATCTGGTGCGAAGCTCTGCAGCCGCGCGACGGCGCGCGGGCCGAGCACGAGCATGCCGTGCGCCGCCTCGCCGCCGAGGCATTTCTGCCAGGAGAAGGTCGCGACATCGAGCTTCGCCCAGTCCAAGGGTTGCGCGAAGGCGGCCGACGTCGCGTCGCAGATCGTCAGCCCCGCGCGATCGGCCGGGATGAAGGCGCCGGACGGGACCTTCACGCCTGCGGCGGTGCCGTTCCAGGTGAAGACCACGTCGTTGTCGAAGTCGACCTGCGTGAGATCGGGCAGTACGCCGTAAGGCGCCTCCCGGAGGACCGTGTCACGGAGCGCCAGCTCCCGCACGACGTCAGTGACCCAAGCCTTGCCGAAAGCCTCCCACGCCAGCACCTCGACGCGGCGCTCGCCGAGCAGGCACCACAGCGCCATCTCGAGCGCGCCGGTATCGGACCCGGGCACGATCGCGATGCGATGGCCGGGTGGGATCTCCAGCACGTCGCGGGTGAGATCGATGAGCTCACGCAGCCTGTCCACGCCGGCCGCGCTCCGGTGCGAGCGCCCCAGCATGGCATCGGCGAGGACAGCCGGCGTCCAGCCCGGCCGTTTCGGGCAGGGCCCTGACGAGAAGCGCGGGTTGGCCGGGCGGGAAAGGGGTCGCGTGTCGAGTGACGATGCTTTCACGCGGGCATCATGAAACATTCCCCTCTCTTAGGGGAGCCCGGGTAGGAGCTAATGCGACGGCGTCGCGACGGGCGCGGCGGCTTCGCCGCCCCGCCGGCGTTTCGGCGCCAGCCGCTGCACCGCGACGTAGAACAGCGGCGTGAAGATCAGGCCGAAAAGCGTCACGCCGAGCATGCCGAAGAACACGGTGGTGCCGAGCGTCTGGCGCATCTCGGCGCCTGCACCGGTGGCGATCAGCAGCGGGATCACGCCAAGGATGAAGGCGAAGGACGTCATCAGGATCGGCCGCAGCCGCGTGCGCGCCGCCTGCACGGCCGCCTCGCCGCTCGTCGCGCCGCGCTCCTGCGCCTGCTTGGCGAATTCGACGATGAGGATCGCGTTCTTGGCGGCGAGGCCGACAAGCACGGTGAAGCCGATCTGCGCCAGGATATCGACGTTCATCGTGCGGTACATCAGGCCGCTCACCGCCGCGAGCAGGCACATCGGCACGATCAGCACGACCGAGAGCGGCAGGCTCCAGCTCTCGTATTGGGCCGAGAGCACCAGGAACACGAAGAAGATCGAGGCGCCGAAGATCGCCAGCGTCGTGTTCTTGGCGGTCGTCTGCTGGTAGGCGAGGTCGGTCCACTCGAAGCTCATGCCGCGTGGCAGCAACTCGCCCGCGAGCTTCGACATCACGGCGAGGCCGTAGCTCGAGGCGAAGCCCGGCGCGGTGCTGCCCTGCACCTCGGCGGCCGGGTAGAGGTTGTAGCGGGGCACGCGATAAGGGTCGGAGGTGCGGTGCAGCTGCGCCACCGACGAGATCGGCACCATCGCCCCGGCCGCGTTGCGCGTCTTGAGATGGGCGACGTCCTCGACCGTGTTGCGGAAGCGTCCGTCGGCCTGGGCGAGGACCTCGTAGGTGCGGCCGAGATAGTTGAAGTCGTTGATGTACATCGAGCCGAGATAGACCTGCATCGCCTCGAAGACCTTGTCGGGCGAGACGCCGAGCTTCTCGGCGCGGACGCGGTCGATATCGGCGTAGATGCTCGGCGTACCGGTCGAGAACGGCGAGAAGAGCTGCGCCATGCCGGGGACTTGTCGCGCGGCCCCTATGAGGGTTTGCGCGGCGCCGGCCAGAGCGCGCGGGCCGAGCGTGTTCTGGTCCTCGAGCATCATCTTGAACCCGCCGGCCGTGCCGAGGCCCGGCACCGGTGGGGGCTGGACCGTGATGATGAAGGCGTCCTGGATGGTCGAGAGTCGCGCGCGCATGTCGGCAAGGATGGCGGTGACGCTCTGGCCCTTCTCGGAGCGCTCTTCGAAGGAATCGAGCGGCGTGAAGATGGCGCCGGCATTCGACGCGTTGGTGAAGGTGGCGCCGTCGAAGCCGGCGAAGGCGACGGTGTGGGCGACGCCCGGCACCTTCAGCAGCGCGTCGCTCGTCCGGCGGATCACCGCGTCGGTGCGCTCCAGCGAGGATCCCGGCGGCAGCGCGACGACCGTGATGAGGTAGCCGAGGTCCTGATCGGGAATGAAGCCGGTCGGCGCTCGGGCGAACTGGACGCCGGTCAGCGCGATGAGGCCGACGTAGACGGCAAGGCTGAAGCCGGCCAGCCGCACGACGCGGCCGGTGAAGCGGCCGTAGCTCTCCGACAGCCAGTCGAAGCCGGCGTTGAAGAGATCGAAGAAGCGCAGGAACGGGCGCGCCAGCAGCGGCGCGCGTGTCGCGTGATGGTCCTCGTGCGGCTTGAAGAGCAGGGCGCAGAGCGCCGGGCTCAACGTCAAAGAGACGAAGGCCGAGACGATCGTCGAGGCGGCGATCGTCACCGCGAACTGCCGAAAGAACTGACCGGAGATGCCGGAAATGAAGGCCGACGGCACGAAGACGGCGCAAAGCGTCAGGGCGATCGCGATCAGGGCGCCGCCGACCTCGTCCATCGTGCGATGGGCCGCCTCGCGCGGGCTGAGCCCGAGCCGCAGGTTGCGCTCGACGTTCTCGACGACGACGATCGCGTCATCGACGACGATGCCGACGGCGAGCACGAGGCCAAACAGCGAGAGGTTGTTGAGCGAAAGACCGAAGGCGGCGAGCACGACGAACGTGCCGACGAGCGAGATCGGGATCGCGACGATCGGGATGATCGAGGCGCGCCAGGTCTGCAGGAACAGGATGACGACGAAAACGACGAGCGCGATGGCCTCGAGGATGGTGCGCAGCACCTCGTGCACGGATTGCGCGATGAAGGTCGTCGTGTCGTAGACGATGTCGTACTTCAAACCACTCGGGAACTCTTTCGATTTCGCCAGCATCGCCGCCTTGACGCGCTCGCCGGTCGCGAGCGCGTTGGTGCCGGGCTGCTGGTAGATGATGATCGGCACGGCGCTCCCGCTGTCGAGATAGCCGTTGGCGCCATAGTTCTGGCCGCCGACCTCGACCCAGCCGACGTCGCGCACGCGCGTCACGCGTCCCGAGGCATCCGATTTGATGATGACGTCGGCGAATTGCGACGGCTCGGTCAGCCGCCCAAGAGCCTTGACGTTGAGCTGGAAGGCGCCGGGCCTCTGCACGGGCGGCTGGTTGAGCACGCCGGCCGAAACCTGCACGTTCTGCGCCTGCAGGGCGGAGACGATCTCGCCCGCCGTAAGGTCGCGGTCGGCCGCCTTGTCGGGATCGAGCCAGATGCGCATGGCATAGTCGTGATTGCCGAACACCACCGCGTCGCCGACGCCTTCCAGCCGCGAGAGCGCGTCGCGCAGATGCAGCGTCGCGTAGTTCGACATGTAGAGCTGGTCGCGCGAATGGTCGGGCGAGAGAAGATGGATCACCATCAGGAGGTCGGGCGAGGCCTTCTTCACGGTGACGCCGAGCTTCTGCACCGTGTCGGGCAGGCGCGGCGTGGCGATCGCCACCCGGTTCTGCGTCAGCACCTGCGCGGTATCGAGATCGGTGCCGAGCCGAAAGGTGACGGTGATGACGAGATTGCCGTCGCCGGTCGACTGGCTCGAGAAGTAGAGCATGTTCTCGACGCCGTTGATCTGCTGCTCCAGCGGCGTCGCCACCGTCTGGCTCATCACCTCGGCCGAGGCGCCGGGGTAGCTGGCGCTGACCTGGATCGTCGGCGGCGCGATCTCGGGATATTGCGCGATGGGCAGGAGGAAATAGGCGAAGGCGCCGACGATCGTGACGAAGGTGCTGACGACGATGGCGAAGATCGGCCGGTCGATGAAGAAATGCGAGAAACGCATCGCCTAGCCCTGGTCCGCCACTTCGGCGATGACACCGGGCTTCGGTGTCACCTTGCCGCCGGGTCGCGCGAACATGAGACCGTTGATGACCACACGATCGTCGCGGGTGATGCCTTGATTGATCACGCGGAGATCGCCGAAGAGCGCGCCGATCTCGACCGTCTTGGGTACGACCGTGCCGTCCGGCGCGACCGTCATGAGCATGGTGCGCGACTGGTCCATGCTGAGAGCGGCGTCGGGCACGAGCAGGGTGTCGGCGGCGCCGGCGGTCGGCAGCCGCAGCCGCGCGAACTGCCCGGCGGCGATGAGGAAGTCCGCGTTGGGCACGGTGGCGCGCGCGTGGATCGTGCCGCTCGAGCGGTCCATCTCGTTGTCCATGAAGTCGAGCTTGCCCTTGTGCTTCCACCCCGTCTCGTCGGACAAGGCGAAATCCACCGTGTGGTCGACCGCGAGCGGATCGTGCGAGCGGTGCAGGAAACGTTGGTAGGCGACGTAATCGCTCTCGCCCATGTCGAAATCGAGGTGGATCGGGTCGAGCGAGACGATCGTCGTCAGCAGCGTCGTCGCGCCGCCCGACTGCCCGCCGCCGACGAGATTGCCGATCGAGACGCGATGCGTGCTGATCCGCCCCGACAGCGGGGCGACGACATGCGTCCACTCCATGTTGAGTTCGGCCGTGCGCATCGTCGCCTGCGCCTGATCGAGCGCGGCGGCGGCGGCCTCCTGCTGCTGCGTGCGCTGGTCGAGCGTTTCGTGCGAGGCAAAATCGCTGCGCATGAGATCCGTCGTGCGCGACAGCTGCTTCTTCGAGAGCCCGAGCGTCGCCTGCGCGGTCTCGACCTGCGCCTTGGCGTTGGCGAGCGCGATCGCGTAAGGCCGCGGGTCGATGACGAAGAGCAGGTCGCCCTTCTTGACGAGCTGGCCGTCGGTGAAATGGATCTCGGTCAGATAGCCGCTCACCTGCGCGCGAATCTCGACGCGGTCGACCGCCGAGAATTGCCCGGTGAAACTGGTCCAAGTCGCGAGCCGGCTCTGGCGCGGCGTGCTCACCGTGACATTCGGCGGTGGCGGCGCGGTAAGGATGGGCTGCGGCGCCGGCGTGAACGCGCCGCGCAGGCCGTAGCCGATCCCGCCGACGACGAGGAGCACGACCAGAGCGGAGATGACAGGCGAGCGCCGGCGCGTGCTCGAGCCGGCGTGCTCGTCGGCGATGCCCCTACTCGCTTTGTCCACAAGCGCGCCCATCGTAGCCACCTTCTCGGGCCTGACGGCCCGTTACATACTGATTGGTATATTAATTCAAAGGATCTTGTCGAGATCAAGGTGTGATCGAACGATCGCTCTCAGCCGGCCATGGACGGCTCCGGCCAAGCGCGAAGGGCGACGGCCGCCGCGCGCTCGAGCGAGGCGCGCGAAGCGCCGCTGGAAGCCTGTACCGCCACGCCCGCGACGAACGCCATCACGAAACGGGCCAAGTCCGCCGCATTCTCGCTTTGCCCCAGGTCGCCCGCGGCCTTGGCCGTCTCGAAGCGCCGGCGCAGCGCGGCTTCGAACAGGGCACGCCGGCGCACCAGTTCCTCCTTGATCGGATCGGCCGCCGTCGAGCAGACGAGAGCGCCGCTTGTACCCATACAGCCGCGCGGATGATTGGCGTCCGTTGCCAGACGGACGAACCCCGCCATGATCTTCGCCGCGACCTCGCGCGATTTTTCCGCCTCCAGCGCCGAAAAAAGGAAGCCCATATAGGTCGTATCGTAGAGGTCGAGCGCCTTGCGAAACAGCTCTTCCTTGTTGCCGTAGGTCGCGTAGAGACTCGGCCGCGTGATTCCCATCGCCTGAGTCAGGTCGGTGATCGAGGACCCTTCGAAGCCGTGCGTCCAGAACACTTCGAGCGCCTTCATCAAGGCTTGCTCGACGCAGAACTCCCTGGGGCGACCCATTGTCGGACGAGCTCTTCGATCTCGCGCGCCATGCGCGCGCACTCAGGTTCTGTACCAGCCGGTAGATATTCGAGCCAAATGATCGCGTCAAGTGAACGCGGTGTGGGTGCGTCGACGTGGACTAGGCGGCCGCCATCCCGCCATGTCGCCGACCTCGGAGCCGAGCGACACTCGTTCACTCCGTGACAGGCGAAGAAATCTGTTCGTTGAGCTGCTTGCGCGCGCTGATCAGCTTTCTGCTCCGCTCGATCGTCTGGATTGCGAGGAGCGGAATGATCTTTCGCGCGACATCGCCGTAGCGCGCGGGATCCTCTGCCGCCTTGTTCTCGACGACGTCGCGCATGTGAATGGAGTGGGCGAGATGCTGATAGTGGATGCGTTCGAGCACCCGTAGCTGTTCGATGCCTTGCGCTCCGCTCAGCTTCAAACTCAACGATGTGTTGGACTGGTGGACACGATAGTTCATGAGCGGCGCGTTGATGAAGCAAGCGCCTTTGAGAAGATAGGCGAAGAAGGGAACGATGATGTCGTAGGCGCCGAGGAACGGATCGATGTCGAACCCGAAGGTGTCGAAGACGTCGCGGTCGAAGCCGATACCGGCGCCGAAGCAGCAGGCATTGGCCCCGTCGCGGACCAAAGTCTCGAAGCTGTCATCGGCATCGCGGTCCAAGGGCTGGACCGTTGTGCCTGTCAGCACCGAGTGCTCATCCATGTAGAAGGCGTTCACGGTGACGAGCGAAACGTTCCTTGCGCGCCATGTGCGTACCATTTCGCTGATCATGCCCGGCAGTGTGACGTCATCGCCCGACGACATCACGACGAACTCGCCTTTCGCCAGCTCCAAACCCCTCGTTATAGAGAGCTTCGCACCGATATTGGTTGGATTGCGGATGAAGTGGATCTCGAAAGGGCAGGCTTGCGCCGCGAGTTTCGCCTCGATGATCGCGGCGGACCGGTCCTGCGAGCAATCGTCGATGATGATGAGTTCCAAGCGCGGGTAGTCTTGCGAGAACATGCCGTCCAACGCATCGCTCACGAACGGCTCGAAATCGTAGTTCGTCAGGACGATCGAAACGAGGGGCGGCTCGCTCACCGCTCCCTCTCCGGTCGTTGCGGAGGCATCGCGACGGAGCTTGAGCGAAGCGAAGCGCGCGTGAGAACGCCATCGTCGCCACCTTGACCATGTGGAGCGTGCTCGCCGCCGTGCGTCATGATTTGTTTTCCAGCCGTGCTCAAGGCTAGAAGACTGACGCTACGGAAATCAACGCGCTACGGAAATCAACGCGCTACGGAAATCAACGCGTCACGGAAATCAATGACGCTAAGGCGCTTCCCCGCGTCACCGTTTGTCACAGCACAGGCTCTGCGCCCACCTCCGGTCTAAGCAGGCGTGGAACGTTGTGGGACGTGTCCGGGCTTGAGGGCGCATCAAGACGTCCGAATACGCCAGGTTTACCGCGCAACGGGGGACTGCAACGAAAGAGGGCGGCACCAAATCCGATGCCGCCCCTCATTCGCCTTCAGCTACTTACGCTTGGCGTCACGCCGCGTCCTGAACGCGCGCCAAGTCGTAGCGATCGGCATTCATGACCTTGGTCCACGCCGCCACGAAGTCATGCACGAACTTGTCCTGCGAGTCGCCACAGGCGTAGACCTCGGCCAGGGCACGCAACTGCGAATGCGAGCCGAAGATGAGATCGACGCGAGTGGCGCTCCATGTCGCCGCCTTCGTCTTACGATCATGGCCTTGGTAGGTGTCGTCCGTATCGCTCTGCCGCCATTCCGTGCGCATGTCGAGAAGGTTGACGAAGAAGTCGTTCGTCAGCATTCCGGGCCGCTCGGTGAAAGCGCCAAGCTTGGATCCGCCGGCGTTGGCACCAAGGACGCGCAGGCCGCCGACGAGCACCGTCATTTCCGGGCCGGACAACTTCAGCAACTGCGCGCGGTCGACGAGCGATTCCTCCGGCGCCATGAACTGTCGCCCTGGCCGTCGATAGTTGCGGAACCCGTCGGAGATCGGCTCGAGCGGCGCGAAGGACTCCGCGTCGGTCTGATCGGCCGAAGCGTCCATGCGGCCGGGCGTGAACGGCACGATCACGTCCGTTCCGGCGTCCTTGGCCGCCTTCTCGACGGCCGCGCAGCCGCCGAGAACGATCAGGTCGGCGAGCGAGACTTTCTTGCCGTCCGCCGCCGAAGCGTTGAACGCGCTCTGGATCGCCTCGAGCTTGCCCAGCACCTCAGCCAGGACGGGCGGGTTGTTCACCGGCCAATCCTTCTGCGGCGCCAGCCGGACGCGCGCGCCATTTGCACCGCCCCTCTTGTCGGAGGCGCGGAACGAAGAGGCTGAGGCCCAGGCGGTCGAGACCAGGTGCGAGACCGACAATCCGGAGGCGAGCACCTCGACCTTGAGGGCGGCGATGTCCTGCTCGCTGACGAGCGGATGGTCCACGGCCGGGATCGGATCCTGCCAGATCAGCCTTTCCTTGGGAACGAGCGGCCCGAGGTAGCGCTCGATTGGTCCCATGTCGCGGTGCGTGAGCTTGAACCAGGCGCGGGCGAAGGCGTCGGCGAAGATCTCCGGGTGCTCGTGGTAGCGGCGGGAGATCTTCTCGTAAGCCGGATCCGCCTTCATCGCGAGATCCGAGGTCAGCATACGCGGCTTACGCATCCCGGACGAGTGCGCCTCCGGAACGTCGGCGGGCGCGTCCTTCGCCTCCCATTGCCAGGCACCGGCGGGGCTCTTCGTCAGCTCCCACTCGTGCTTGAACAGGTTGTCGAAATAGGCATTGCTCCATTTCGTCGGGGTTTGCGACCAGGTCACCTCCGGACCGCCGGTGATCGCGTCAGCGCCGATGCCGGTGCCGTGTTCGCTGCGCCAGCCGAGGCCCTGGTCCTCGACGACGGCGCCTTCCGGCTCGGCGCCGACGAACGACGGGTCGCCCGCGCCGTGAGTTTTGCCAAACGTGTGGCCGCCGGCGTTGAGCGCCACTGTCTCCTCATCATTCATCGCCATGCGCGCGAATGTGGCGCGGATGTCGCGGGCCGACCCGACCGGGTCGGGCTTACCGTTCGGTCCTTCCGGGTTGACGTAAATGAGGCCCATCTGCACCGCGCCAAGCGCGTCCTCCAGGTCGCGCTCGCCGCTGTAGCGCTCGTCGCCGAGCCATGTCCCTTCGGGACCCCAGTACAGCTCCTCAGGCTCCCAGGTGTCCGGCCGCCCGCCAGCGAAGCCGAAGGTCTTGAAGCCCATCGACTCCAGCGCGACGTTGCCGGTCAGGATGTAGAGGTCGGCCCAGGATATCTTGCGGCCATACTTCTGCTTGATCGGCCAAAGCAGGCGGCGCGCCTTGTCGAGGTTGGCGTTGTCCGGCCAGCTATTCAGGGGGGCGAAGCGCTGCTGGCCACCACCGGCACCGCCGCGTCCGTCGGAGGTACGGTAGGTGCCGGCGCTGTGCCACGCCAGACGGATGAACAGGCCGCCGTAATGGCCGAAGTCGGCCGGCCACCAATCCTGCGAGTCGGTCATCAGGGCGTGGAGATCGGCGATGACCGCGTCGAGATCGAGCGTCTTGAACTCTTCGGCGTAATTGAACGCCTCGCCCATCGGATTGGAGCGCGGCGCGTGCTGATTGAGCATTTCGAGGCTGAGCTGATCCGGCCACCAGTCGCGATTGCGGCTGCCGCCGCCGCGACCCTTGCCCATCGGGCATTCGCCCGGTCCATTGTCGCCGACTTTCGCGTCCATGTTTTATCTCCCGTCACGCCGGCCCGCGGCGTTCCACCGGTAGCCCGGACCACCACGCGGATCGCATGGGGACTCGACCTTATCCGGCACTTGTCTGTGACTTAGGCGCTGTGTGCTCGCATGTATAATTGATTGATCTTATAGAAGCAATTGACTGAAGCTATCGTTGATCATTGCCTCGGCTTAGATGCGGTGAACGCCCTGTGGCAGATGATGGTGAAGCGTCTGGGCCAACAAGCGAAGGTTCTCCACCCTGGGATAGCTCCGGCGCCAAACCAGGCCGATGCGCCGCCCGACGCCCCCTTCGAGTGGACGCGCGGTGACCGCGGGGCTGCGGAAGTCGCCGCACGCCATCGCCGGCAGCAACGTGCTCCCCATGCCGGTCGCGACCATCTGGCGTATGGTTTCGAGGCTGGTGGCGCGGAAATCCTCTTCGCCGTCGCGATCGGTCGTGCCGCAGATCGCCAGGGCCTGGTCCCGAAGGCAATGGCCTTCCGTCAGCAGCAGCAACCTCTTACCGCGCAACTCGTCTTCCTTCATCACCCCGGCGTTGGCGGGTTCGCGCCCCTTTGACGTCGCGACCTTGGGCTCGGCGAACCAGAAAGGTTCATCGAAGAGCGGCAGGCTCTCGACGCGATCGTCGGAAACCGGCAGCGCGACCAGCGCGGCGTCGAGCCGGTGCGAGACGAGCCGTTCCAGCAGGTAGGCCGTCAAATCCTCGCGGATGCCCAGCTTGAGTGCCGGATAATCTTTCTTGAGCGCCGGCACGAGCCACGGCAGGAGGTAAGGGCCGAGCGTCGGGATCACGCCGAGGCTGAACGCGCCCGACAGCGGCCCGGAGACCCGCCGACCCACGTTGGCGATCGCCTCGACGTCCAACAGGATCTGCCGCGCGCGCGCCACGACGTCCTCGCCGGCGGCGGTCACGTGCACCGACTTGTTCGTCCGTTCGAACAGCGTCACCCCGAGCTGATCCTCGAGCTTCTTGATCTGGGTGCTGAGGGTCGGTTGGCTCACGTGGCACGCCTCGGCGGCCCGGCCGAAATGACCATGGTCGACGAGAGCGACGAGGTAGCGCAGATCCTGCAGGGTCATGTGCGAGTGTGATCTCAGAAGGCCAAGATCGTCATTCCGATGGGCTCACGCGGCTTGGCACGATTCCGATGTCCATATCGCAATCTTGAAAGCGACAACGCGTCATTACGGTCCCGCGACGCAGTCAGCGCCGGGGGTCCACATTACAAAACGCGGCCAATAACGCGAAGAGGACAAGGTCCATCAGCAAAAGCCTACCGCCGTTGGCCGCTAGATTAAGGGAAGACAAGAGCCACGTCCGATCTGATCTGCTGAACGAACCGATCTCGACAGCGATCTGGTCGGGTGCGCCGGTCGCGCCATGTATCATTCGACAATAAGGGTCACGAGGAGACGACAATGGTTGGCTTCGATCAACGCCGGTACGCTCTACAGGCGATGGGCCTCGGTCTCGCGGCGCTCGGCGGCACCTCGATCATGGCCTCGCGTGCGCAGGCCGCGCCAACGGAAGGCGCGCCTGTCCTCGCCGATGGCGCCGTCACGCTGAAGGCGCTGCTCGATCGGCTCGAGAAGGCACCTCGGCGCCGCGACTTCAAGAGCGTGCCGATGATCCTCAACGAGACCGATCAGTGGGATCACGAGGCTCTCGGCGAAGTGATGGCCTACAAGGCCGGCCCCAAGCAGGTTTGGGACAACACCGCGATCGGGAGCCCCTGGCTCAACCTCATGCGCAACGCCCTCAACGCTCAGATCTGGTCGTTCAAGCATCCCGACTTCCTCGCCGTGTCGCTGACGCACGGCTCGGCCCATCTCGCGCTCTATGACGAGGCCACCTGGGACAAGTACCAGCTGACCAAGCTCGCGGGCGACAAGTTCAAGACGAACACGCTGCTGGAAGAAAAGAAGGCGGCCTCCGCCGACCCGAAGAACTACGAGGATCCGAAGGGCGTGTTCTCGCCCGACGACAACTCGATCCCGATGCTGATGCGGCGCGGCGTGGTCTTCATGTCCTGCCACAACGCCATCTGGGAACAGGCCGGCAAGCTGATCGAGATGGGCATCAATCCCGACAAGCTCTCGCAGGAGGAGGTCGCCGCCGAACTGTCGAACCACCTTCTGCCCGGCGTCGTGCTGACGCCCGGCGCGGTTGCCACCATCCCCGAGCTGCAACAGCTCGGCTTCCACTACATCACATAGGGGTCGCGTTTATGCCGACCATGCTCCGCGCCACGCTTCTCGCGGGCGCCGCGCTCCTCCTATGCGCCGCGCCGGCGCTGTGCGAGAGCGAGAGCGCCGCCGCGAAGACCGGCATGGCGGTGCCGCCGCGATATGAGGAGAGCCTCTATCCGCCGTGGCAGCACGGCGCCAACAACGACGCCCTGAACCGTGGCTTGGCGTTCACGGTGCCGGACGTCGACGACATGGCCGACTTCCACGGCGATCTCACCGATCCCGCCCTCGTCCTCTACGTGGGCGGCAACTACTTCTTCGCTATGGCGCCGCTGGTGAAGGCGTTCGAGAGCGAGAACCCGCGATACAAAGGCAGGCTGTTCTGGGAGACGATCCCGCCAGGGCTGCTCGTCAAGCAGATGGAGGCCGGCGGTACGATCACGGTCGGCAACATGACCTTTACCGTCAAGCCAGACGCGTACTTCGCCGGCTACAAGAAGGTCCAGGAACTGGTCAAGGAGGGCAGGCTGGTGGGTCCCGCCGTGCCGTATGTGACGAACACGCTGACGATCATGGTGCCCGCCGGCAATCCGGCGCACGTCACCGGTCTCGTCGACCTCGGCAAGCCCGGCATCACGCTGGCGATGCCGAACCCGGCCTTCGAGGGCATTGTCCGCCAGATCAAGACGAGCCTGAAGAAGACCGGCGGCGACGACCTCGCCAACGCCGTCTATGAGACGAAGGTGAAGGACGGTTCGACCATCCTCACCCACATCCATCATCGCCAGACGCCGTTGTTCCTGATGCAGGGCATCGCCCAGGCGGGGGTGACCTGGCAATCGGAGGCGATGTTCCAGGAGCAGGCCGGGCACCCGATCACCCACGTCGACATCCCGGCCGGCGACAACGCGACGGCGATTTACGGCGGCGCGATGGTGAACGGCGCCGCGCATCCGGAGGCGGCCAAGGCCTGGCTCGCCTTCATTACCTCGCCGACGGCGATCGATATCTTCGAGGGGTATGGGTTCAAGGCCTACAAGGGCGGCTTGGACTAGGCGTCGGCTCGTTGCGCGAAAGCTTGGAGCGTCGAAGCATAACCGTCGAACGCTAGCTTGCGGTCGCCACGTCAAGTCGACAGACTCCGCGGCTCAGCTTCGGTGCCGACCATGATCTCCCCTTGCTTTCTCCACGCCGTCGCGTCGATCGCGCGATGACGCTCGAACAGCTTCGCGTCTTCGTCGCCGTCGCCGAGCGGCAGCACGTGACGCGCGCGTCCGAGGCGCTGCATCTCGCGCGATCGGCGGTCAGCGCCGCCGTCGCCTCGCTCGAGGGCCGGCACGGCACGATGCTCTTCAACAGGGTAGGGCGCGGGATTGAACTGACCGAAGCCGGCACCCTGTTCCTCGACGAGGCGCGCGCCGTGCTCGCTCGCGCCGAGGCGGCGGAACTGATGCTCGCCGAACTCGCCGGCCTCAAGCGCGGCACGCTGCTCGTCCAGGCGAGCCAGACGATCGGCAGCTACTGGCTGCCGCGCCACCTCGTCGCTTTCCGCCGTGCCTATCCCGATATCGCGATCAAGCTCGCCATCGGCAACACCGCCCAGGTCGCCCGTGCGGTGCTCGACGGCGGCGCGGAGATCGGCTTCGTCGAGGGCGAGATCGACGAGCCGCTCCTATGCCGTAGCGAGGTGGCGCGCGACCAGATGGTGATCGTGGTCGGGCCCGACCACGCCTGGGCCGAGCGCGAGCGCGTGGAGCCCTTTGAACTCACCGAAACGGTCTGGGTGCTGCGCGAGATCGGCTCCGGCACCCGCTCGGTCTTCGAGGCCGATCTGCGTTCGATCGGCATCGACCCGGACAGGCTCGACGTCGCGTTGGAGCTGCCGAGCAACGAGGCGGTGCGCGCCGCCGTCGAGGCGGGGCTCGGCGCGACGGCCATGTCGGTCAACGCCGCGATCGGCGGATTGGAGAGCGGTCTGTTGCACAAGGTCGCGATCGATCTGCCGGCCCGCAGCTTCATCGCCCTGCGGCACAAGGAGCGCCATCAGGGCGCCGCCGCGAGCGCGCTGCTGGCGATGATGAAGCACTGACTCCGCTATGGGCACCGCCACGCGAAGACATCATCCTGCACGCGAGATCATTGCGATCGCTTGTCCCGGTTGGGCCCAAAGGCGAGGCGGCATCTTTAACCTCATGGCGCATGGACGTCTCAGCCGCCAATACGACGAAGTACCCGGGGCGCGTTTTGTTCGTAGCACGAGATCATGTAGTTTAATGTTTGGGCACCGACCATCTCGGAGGGCAAGCCATGAAGAGCACGACGATCTTTTTATCGACTGCCATAGCCGTCATGGCATCGGTGATGGTCGGCGTCTGTAATCAAACAATGGCGCAAGCCGGGCCTGCGCCAGCGATCTTCGCGCCGCCGGCGGAAAGCGCGATCCCGGCGAACGACTTCGGGGATGAAGTCCGGGCCGGCGAGCAGATCTTCCGCGAGCCGGCCGCGCATGCCGGGGAATATGTCGGCAACGATCTGCGCTGCGGCAATTGTCATCTCGATGCCGGCCGCCTGGCCGGCTCGGCGCCGATGTGGGCGGCCTACGTCTCCTATCCGGCCTTTCGCGCGAAGACCGACCAGGTGAACTCGTTCGAGCAGCGACTGCAAGGCTGCTTTCGCTACAGCATGAACGGCAAGGCCCCGCCGCTCGGCGATCCTGTTCTGATCGCGCTCGAAAGCTATTCCTACTTCCTGGCGAAAGGTCTGCCGACAGGTGAAGAGCCGGCGGGACGCGGCTATCCCGAATTGCCGAAGCCGGCGATGACGCCCGACTACGGTCGCGGCGCCGGCGTCTACGCGCAGAGCTGCGCGGCATGCCACGGCGCCGATGGCGCCGGCCAGAAATCCGACGGCAAGGTGATGATCCCGCCGCTGTGGGGCGCGCGGTCCTTCAACTGGGGCGCGGGGATGGCCTCCATCAAGAGCGCGGCCGAGTTCATCCACGCGAACATGCCGCTCGGCGCCGCGGGCTCGCTGAGCCCGCAGCAGGCGTGGGACGTCGGCGCCTACGTGGACAGCCAGGTGCGGCCGCAGGATCCGCGCTTCACGGGTGACGTCGCGGCGACGCGCGAGACGTTCCACAAGACGCCCTTCTCGATGTACGGGCGAACGGTGAACGGCAAGGTTCTCGGCGATCCGGCCAGCACGCCCGCGTCCGGCACCGTTCCTGCCGTGGCGTACGCGAAATGAGCGCGCCCCCGTGCCAAGGTCCGGCCGGTCGACGCGGCGGATGGCGCGACCCGCACGCGGTGTCCGGATCGATGCCGGCTTCGTGCAGGAGCGGCGCACGACGTGCCTCCACTCATCGCTTGCATGATGCAATCGACACGCTATGCTCAGGACATGAAACGCAAAGCTTTCGATGACATGCCTTGCCCCGTTGCCCGCAGCCTGGAGCGTGTCGGCGACTGGTGGAACATTCTCATCCTTCGCGACGCGTTCTACGGCTTCCGCCGCTTCGACGACTTTCAAACGAATTTGGGGATCGCGACGAACACGTTGACGCGGCGCCTCGGCGCCCTCGTCGACTCCGGGCTGCTCGAGCGCCGCCTCTATTGCGAGAGGCCGCCACGCCACGAATACGTCCTGACCGAAACGGGGCGCGATTTCCGGCCCGTCCTGTTGGCCCTGCTCGGCTGGGGCAATCGCCACTTCGCGCCGGAAGGCGCCAGCGTCGAAATGGTGGATCGCCAGACGGGCGCGCGCGTCGATCCCATTCTGGTGGACCGGCTCACCGGACGCGCGATCACGGACGCGCGCATCGTCGCCGGTGCGGCCGCGGACGAAAAGCTCAAGAGCTTCTTCGAAACCGTTGGCGATCGTTCGACGCGACCGCGAAAGACTGGAGACGGCGGCTCCATGCGACATCAAGCAGAAGTGGGTAGCGCATGAACGAAGCTTTATCGAGCGCGTGCGCGAGTGGGGCCGGCGTAAGCCTCCTTGCTCCAGCCCAGCGCACCGCCAGCGCCAAGACAAAAACTTCGACCAAGACCAGCGCCGGGGGCTGCGACGGTGCCACGCGGATTGTGGCGCATCGTCTCGAAACGCGCTCGATCTGGCTCGTCGACGGCGCACGCGCATGAGCAGCGTCGTCGTCGAGCGGACCGTCGCCACATCGGCCAAGCGCCCGAGGCTCGGCCGCTTGATCAAGCGCCTGGCGCTCGCCCTGGCGGTTCTCGCCGGATTAGCTGGCGCCGCGAACTACGCTTACGCGTGGTGGGCGGACGGGCGTTTCATCGAGAGCACCGACGATGCCTACGTCGGCGGCGACGCCACAGCGATCTCGCCTCATGTCGCCGGTTTCGTGACCACGCTCGCCGTCACCGACAATCAGCATGTCACCGCCGGGCAGCTCCTCATCCAGCTCGACGATCGCGACGTGCGCGCCGCGCTCGACCGCGCACAGGCCGTCCAGCGGCAGCGCGAGGCGTCTCTCGACGGCTTGAGGGCGCGCGTGGCGCTGCAGCAGGCGTTGATCGAGCAGGCCGTGGCGACGCTCGAGGAAAAGACGGCGCAAGCCACGTTCGCGACCAAGGACGCGATCCGCTACAGCGGCCTCGCCAACACCACAGCCGTCACCCGGCAGGAGACGGAGCGCTCCCTCTCGCTGGGCGCCGCGGGCAAGGCCGGCGCCGTCGGCGCCCAGGCGGCTTTGGCCGGTGCCAGGCAGCAGCTCGTCGTGCTGCGGGCGCAGATCGCCGAGGCGACCGCGGCCGTCAGCCAGGCCGCCGCGGACGTGAGGATGGCGGAGCTCGACGTCGGCTACACGCGCATCGTCTCGCCGATCGACGGCTACGTCGGCAATCGCGCCGGCCGGGTCGGCGCCTACGTGGCGGTCGGCACCTACCTCCTGACGATCGTGCCGTCGCGCGGCCTCTGGGTCGACGCGAACCTCAAGGAGGACCAGCTCAGGCGCGTGAAGATCGGCGACGCGGCGACCGTTGTCGCCGACGTCGCCCCCGATATGCCGATGCACGGACATGTGTTGAGCCTCTCGCCCGGCACCGGCGCCATGTTCAGCGTCATCCCGCCGGAGAACGCGACCGGCAACTTCACCAAGATCGTGCAGCGCGTCCCCGTGCGCATTCTTCTCGACGGCGCAGACGCGGCGCTCGGACGGCTGCGTCCGGGCCTCTCCGCGACGGTCGAGATCGATACGAGAACAAACGATGATCCGCGCTTCGAACGGGGCCGCGCCGTGAGTGCCGCCGACGGCGGCTGGTTGCGCGGTATCTTTCCCTTCGTCGTGATGTGCGTCGGCATGTTCATCGCGCTGCTCGACATCCAGATCGTCGCCTCGTCGCTGCAGGAGATCGGCGGCGGCCTTTCGGCGGCGCAGGACCAGATCAGCTGGGTGCAGACCGCCTACCTCATCGCGGAAATCATCATGATCCCGCTGTCGGGCTGGCTCACCCGCGTCTTTTCCACCCGTTGGCTGTTCACCGCGTCGGCCGCCGGCTTTACCGTGGCGAGCATGCTCTGCGGCCTTGCCTGGAACATCGAGAGCATGATCGTCTTCCGGGCGCTTCAGGGATTGCTCGGCGCGTCAATGATCCCGATCGTGTTCACCTCGTCCTTCCATTATTTCGAAGGTCCGAAGCGGGTCTACTCGGCGGCGGTGATCGGGACGATCGCTTCCGTCGCGCCGACGCTCGGACCGGTGATCGGCGGCTACATCACCGACACGCTGAACTGGCACTGGCTGTTCTACGTGAACCTCGTGCCCGGCGTCATCATCACGATACTGGTGCCGCTGCTCGTCAGGATCGACGAGCCCGATCTTTCCCTCCTGAAGGACGCGGATTACGTCGGCATCGCCCTGATGGCGGTATTCCTCGGCACGTTGGAATACGTGCTCGAGGAGGGTACGCGCTGGAACTGGTTCGACGATCAAACCATCCGCACCTGCGCGTGGATCTCGGCCGTGTCCGGTGTCCTGTTCGTCGCTCGCTCCCTGACGTTCGCTCGTCCGGTCGTCGATCTTCGCGCCTTCGGCAACCGCAATTTCACGCTTGGCTGCACCTTGTCGTTCATCACGGGCATCGGCATCTTCGCGACGATCTACCTGACGCCGCTGTTCCTCGGCTACGTCCGCGGCTACAGCGCCTGGCAGACCGGCACGGCGATCTTCTCGACCGGCGCGGCGTCGCTGATCGGCGTGCCCTTCTACATCCTGCTCGCGCGCAAGATCGATACGCGATGGTTGATGATGGCGGGGCTCGCCTCGTTCGCCGCCGCCATGTGGAGCTACGGCCTGATCACGCACGATTGGGGCGGCGACCAGTTCCTCGTTCCTCAGGTCCTGCGCGGGTTTCCGCAGGTCTTCGCCATCGCCCCCTCCGTCACGTTGGGTCTCGGCAGCCTTCCTCCCGAACGGCTGAAGTATGCCAGCGGCCTGTTCAACATGATGCGCAATCTCGGCGGCGCGGTCGGCATCGCCGTATGCGGCGCCATCCTCAATGACAGGACCAACCTGCACTTCGTCGCCATCGCCTCGAACCTGACGCCTGCGAACGGTGCCATGTCGCGCCTTGTCGACGCGCAGACGGCCCGTTTCGCTGCGGCCACGGGTAGCCTCGGCAACGGGCACGCGGCCGCGCTCAAGCAGCTCTTCCGGCTGGCCTACCGCGAGGCGCAGACTCTCGCCTACGCCGATGCCTTCCGGGTCATCATGATCGCCTTCGTCTTCGCGACGCTGCTCGTCCCGTTCCTGCGCACCGTCGCCGCACCACGAAGCCCGTCGAGCGGGGCTCATTGATCGCCGGCCCGCTCCCTGTGAGGCTCTAGGCTCAGCCTTCCTTCATGGCATCGGATGCGACCTTCACGAGCGGCGAGAAGACGTATTCGATGATGCGTCGGCATCCGGTTTAGAATCCGGCGGTGACGGCCATGCCGGCGCCGAGCGGGCTGGCGGCGCCGTCGACGGGGAAGGTGCGGCTCATGGGGCGCATGGTGACGGGAAGACGAGCTACTGGGTGCGCTGGGCGCCGGCCTAGATGCACACCGTGGCGCCCGCGCCAAGCGCCATTCCGCTTCGGCCAGCATTTCTCCGCGGTTTGTTCCAACCCCAACTTGAGCTTGGCTTGGCGTCGACTAGTCCTCCGATAAACGCTAGCGGTCTACTTGGACCCTTCGGACGCTGTCTCGGCCGTCGGCGGTGCTGTAGGCGTGGTTGCCGGACCCGGCGCAGTGCCCGGCGGGACGTTGCCTGCTGGCCTCTGGTTTGCCTGTTCCTGAGCCTTGTTCGAGGTCTCCTCGGCATCAGACAGGATTTTGACCACACGCGCCTGCGCGGCCTTGAGGTCCTCGGCGCTCATCGGCGGGCCCGCGGCCGCCTCGGCCATCCCGCTCAACGGCCCTTCCAGCGCAACGGTCTTGTTGCTTCTGGTGCTGATCATGACGTCGACGTCCTTCGCCTTCATCATGGTGTCGAAGACAGCGTCGCTGATCATGACGTCGCCGTAGCAGCCGGTCAGTCCACATTGAGAATACGTACCGAGGTAGGCTTCGGTACCACCGAGCGTGATGGCGAAACCAGGCCTGAGTTGAAGGTTCAGCGGCAGCAGCACGACGACCTGATGCGTTCCGTTGATTGAGTAAAGGCTGGTCGAGAGTTCAAGGTTCGTCGCCACCTTGGGGGCCGCGGCGAAGCCGACGTGCAAGATGCACTGGCTGCCGTCGGCGCCGGCGCATTGCTTGACCCAGCCGAGTTCCGAGCGGATCAACGGCAGCTTGACGCTTTGGCCGAGCGCGAGCGCCGTCCCGGCCTGGATCGTCGCCGCGGCGGTCGCGTCCGGCGAGGGCTGGGCCGGGGAGGGCTGGGCCGGCGGCGCTTTGACGGCCTGCTCGGCTTTCTTGCCGGCGGCCGCGGCAGGATCTGACGCGGAAATCGTGGCGGCGACGGCGGACGCCGCGACGGCAGCGGCGAAGGTGATCGAACGCGAAGCTGTCATAAGGAAGACTCTAGCTATGATGATGGGACCGGGTTGGCGGCGCGGGCTGAGGGTGCATGAGCCTCTAAGCAGGCTTGCGTGGGTCGTCCACGCTTCGCCTGCTCATGCCCGTGTTTTGGTTCGAAGCTTCATTGGGCACGTCGCAAGCGCTCCCGCTCTAGATGCCTTGCAGGAAGCCAACGTCCGCTAAGATGGAGGTTGCCCCGGCAATCCCGCCGGCACCCCCCGCACCTCCCGCGAGGCCAAGCCCGAGCCCCAGGCCCGTGGTCGTCATCGCACCCGGCAGAACAAGGCCGGGCACGAGGATGGCGGCCACCGGCAGGGTCGCGAGACCGATGACAACCCCAACCCCGGCCGACTCAATGATTCTAAGAACTGGCGGCGTGTTGTATGGATCCATCGCCATGCAGCCCATACTGATCATGCCGCTATGGCATATCGGATCCGTCTTCGGCTTTGGCGGCGGCGGCGTATACTGGACCACAATCGGCTCGAATTGCGGCGGCGGATGAAGAGCGCCCCATGCCGCGGCCTGCGCCGGAGACGCCGTCGCGGCATTGTACGTCTGAGGGCTCGCCTGGTACTGCGCCGTATATTTTTCATAGAGCACGACCGTCGCCAAGGCGGCATCGGTCTTGCTCGTCGCCGGATTGTTGGCGACCGCCTGGAGCGTCGCCGGATCGAGCACCGAATAGGCCGCGGTGGCCTTTCCGGCATATTGATTCACGCTGATGAGGTTGGTCAGGATCGCGTAATCGGGATCGGTCGGCTTGCGCGTCGCCAAAGTCGCCTGCAATTGCGACAGGGGTTCCTGCGCGTAGGTGTTCATCATCGCGTTCTGGATATCGCTCGTCGTCGCACCCGGCAACAAGCTCCCTTTTGGCACCATCACCGTGGTGCCTCCATTCGGATTGGACACGAGTGTGAAAGGAGATCCGGGCGGCGTCACAGCGATCAGGGGCGTCGTCGCCGGCTGCACGACGGTCGGCTTCGGCACCGAGCTCATCGGATCGACCGGGTTCGACACCGATGGCAGCTGAATCGTTGAAGTGGGCAGGAAAACGATGGGCGGCATCGAAACGACTGTCGTGACCGGCGAAGGCGTCACACTCGACGATACCGGGAGAATATTCGGCGTTGGGCCTGCCGGCGGTCCACCGACGACGATCCCGCCCGCGCTCGATGATGCAACCTTGGTCGGCGTCGCGCTTGGCGCGCCAGACTTGCCTAGGGTAGTTCCGCCCGGCGTCGCTACTGCCCCCCCACTGCCGGCGAGCGTTCCCGTCGACGTCATCGCGGTGGGCGGCAACGGCTTAAGTCCACCCAGCCCCGCACCGGTTACGGGACGCGGAGCGGCGGAGACTGTCTTGTCGGTCAGCGAGACGACTGGGGACGGGCCCAAAGCCTCCGGCTCGCTCCGCGTCGACGCGATCAAGCCGCCGATCAACGCGCCGGAGGCGACAGCTCCAAGTTTCTGGCCGAGAGTCGCCGGGATGGTCGCCCCTTGAGGCGTCGCTCCGAGCTTCGTGCCGATCGTTTGGGTCTCACCGTTCTTGAGGGCTCCGGAGCTACTGATCTTGGGGCCCGGCTTCACGTCGACCTCCCCGCCGGCGATCGGCTTGCCGCGACCATTGGCGAGAACACCATTGCCGGTCCGGCCCGCCGGGGTCGAGGTGCCAACAGAGGTTTTGGAGCCTTCAGTCTTGGAGCCTTCAGTCTTGGAGCCTTCAGTCTTGGAGCCGGTCGTCTTCGAGCCAGGGACTTTTGTGCCAGCAGTCTTGGAGCCGCCAGTCTTGGAGCCTTCAGTCTTGGAGCCAGCAGTCTTGGAGCCTTCAGTCTTGGAGCCAGCAGTCTTGGAGCCGGCAGTCTTAGACTCGGGAGTTTTCGAGGCGGAGACCTTGCCCGTTCCGGACCGGCCAGCCGCTGAGGTGCTTCCGGTCTTAGCGGCGGTGCCACCCACCTTGGCCGGCGCGGGTTTCGCCATCGTCGAGGGTTTCGCTGTCGTCAAGGGTTTCGGGATGCTGACGGCGGGCGCCGGCAACTTCGGCGGGCTCGCAGGCATGAGCGGCGGCGCGCCGAACGCCACGGATGTCGAGACAAGAGACGCTGTGACGATCAGGCTGACGCTGGAAAGTAGGGATGACGTTCTCATTCCAAGGATCCTTCATGTCGCCGACACGACCGCCGAGCGCGAGATTAAGAGAACGGACCGACGTCTTCAATGCCGAGCGTTCACCGCGCACTGTTTAGAAACTCAAGCTTGGGAGGCTGATCATTCGACTGGTCCCCATGTATCAGGACGCCTCGCGAGAAGACCTGATCTACCGCCGCCGGACAAGTATTTCTAGACCGAAGACGAGACGGTCCGCAATAGACGAAAAAATCCCATAGCTTTGCCCGAGCGTCCCAAGTGCTAATCGGGGCGATTACCGCTTCGCATCAAATCCGAATTGCGCGATGGATGATGATCGCAGGCATATAGTGGCCGGCTACACAGTGACGGCTTGTCGGCTTCGCTCTCGCGAGGTTGGCGTTCTGTCGGCTTTCTCGACTTCGAGCAGACGGCGCTTCCGTTCGGGACGGCGCTGTCATGATAAGCGCAAAAGGACGATTTTGGGCCGACGTCGTCCTGGAAAACGGCAGGTCGCCACCGCCACTCACCCTACCGCTGCCACTCACGCCGTCAGCAAGACTTGTCGGACAAATCTATCCGCTTCCCGGCGTCGCATGAGCGTGCGGCGCCCGCCAGGTCCTCTCGAATGGCAAACGCCAGGCATGAGGCGCGACGAGCTGGTGGATAGATTTCGGTCCCCACGAGGCGGGAGCATAGAGGCGAACAGGAGGCGGTGCCTCGAGAAGCGGAGCCGAAACCTGCCATAGTCTCTCAATGCCATCCGCCGTCGTGAAGAGCGTATGGTCGCCGCGCATGGCATCCAGAATCAGCCGCTCGTAGGCTTCAAGAACGTCGCTTATCAAACCTGTATCGTTCATGGCGAACTGCATACTCAGCTTGTCGAGTCGCATCCCTGGACCAGGACGCTTGCCATAAAACGACAGCGAAAGCTTCGACGCGTCGGCCAAGTCGAAGGTCAGATGGTCGGGTCCTTGCGCGCCGACGCCGGAGCCGGCCGGAAACATGCTCTTAGGCGGCTCGCGGAAGGCGATGGAGATGATCCGTTGCCCCTCGGCAAGGCACTTGCCAGTGCGCAGAAAGAACGGCACGCCGGCCCAGCGCCAATTATCGATGGAGCACTTCAAGGCGATGAAGGTCTCGGTGTCAGACTCGGGATCGATGCCCGCCTCAGCGCGGTAGCCTGTATACTGACCGCGCACCACGTTGGCCGGATCGATCGGCAGCATGGACCTGAACACCTTGTTCTTCTCCTCGCTGATGGACGTCGGCTCAAGCGCGGTAGGCGGCTCCATCGCCATGAAAGCCAGGATCTGAAAAAGGTGGGTCACCACCATGTCGCGGTAGGCGCCTGTGGCCTCGTAGAAGCCAGCCCTACTGCCGAGCCCGAGGGTCTCGGGCACGTCGATTTGCACGTGATC
Organism: Beijerinckiaceae bacterium; assembly: GCA_965198495.1. GTDB lineage: Bacteria > Pseudomonadota > Alphaproteobacteria > Rhizobiales > Beijerinckiaceae > RH-AL1. The sequence goes on from CBDAPL010000001.1 coordinate 1,129,737, forward strand.
AATGAAGTTTCGATTCCAGATCGGTTCGAACAGTCCGTTGGCGAAACGAAAAGCCAAGATGTTCTGCGCCGGCTCCTTGCCGAGGAAATGATCGATCCGGAAGATCTGCTCCTCCGAGAAAATCTCGTGCAACTTGGCATTGAGTGAAACGGCGCTCGCGAGATCCGTCCCAAACGGCTTTTCCATGATGATCGAGGAGCGTGCGACGAGGTCGGCGTCCGCAAGGAGACGCACCGCGGACAGGGCCGCGTTGGGTGGCACACTCAGGTAGTGGACGCGCTGCGCCTCACCGCCCAAAGCGCGCTCGGCCTTCTCGACGGCCGTCCTCAAGGCATCCGCGCCCGCCGCGATAGGTACGTAATCCAAGGTCTCCGCGAAGGCGCCCCAGCGATCCTCGTCTATCGCTCGCGCCGAAAATTTGGCGATCGCTTCGCGCGCGAAAGCACGGAAGCCGTCGCCATCGATGTCGTCGAGGGAGAGGCCTACGATATGGCAGCCTGGAATGAAGCCGGCGGTCGAGAGGTGGAAGAGGCCCGGCAACAGCTTGCGCTGCGAAAGATCACCGGTCGCGCCCACGAGAACCACGACCTGCGGTTGCTTGGGACCCACCCCTACCGCGATCCGTCTCACTCGGCTTCTTCCTTAAGATGATCTCGGTTGGATCCTGGCGGATGGATCTATCAAACAATCCGCCGACTCTTAAACACTAACATAGACGCGTCGGAACCGCGAGGAAGCCGAGTTTGCCCACGGTGTTCCTGCTACTTTCGATGTCACCAGCGCTGCCTTGACGACAAAGTTCAACTTGGATGGGCAGTGTCTCCAGGCGAAACACGACATCCCTTCGTTCGACGCAGTCAAGGTAAGCGGCTACAGCTTTCAGGTGACAACGTCGTGAAATGCCTTCCGTGGTCGCTACGCTCCCGGTTTCCGCGAACTTCGCCCCGAAATCGATTTGCTCGGCTCAAATAGTCCGTACATTGTCGAACGGGTCGAGCAAACCGCGTTTCTGCAGGACCTCCATCACGACGGCGACCGCGTGCTCTATCGTCTCTCCGTCGCGCCCAACGACCAGGTCGGGGTGGATTGGCGCCTCGTAGGGTTGATCGACACCGGTGAAGTCTTTGATCTCCCCGACGATGGCACGGCGGTAGAGCCCCTTAGGATCGCGCTCCACGCAGGTGGCGAGCGGTGTGTCGACGAAGACTTCGAAGAATTCGGCTTCCAGCATCGTGGCGCGCGCCATCGCCCGCTCGGCCCGAAGCGGCGAGACGAACGAGCAGAGCACGACGAGCCCGGCATCCGTCATCAGGCGGGCGACTTCCGCGACGCGGCGGATGTTTTCGGTCCGGTCGGCGGAAGAGAAGCCAAGATCCTTGGTCAGGCCGAGACGCAGGTTGTCGCCGTCGAGCATCGCCGTGTGCACGCCGGCGCGGTTGAGGCGCGCCTCGACTTGATTGGCAATCGTTGACTTGCCGGCGCTGGGCAGCCCGGTCAACCACACCACCCCGGCCGGTGACCCTTCAGCCGCGCGCGGTCGGCGCGCGTCACCATGAAATCCTGAGGGTAGACGTTGCTCGCCGCGCGCAGCCCGCGCACGACCATTCCGGCGGCCATCGTCTCATTGCTGATACGATCGATCAGGATCAGGCCGCCCGTCGTCCGATCTAGAACATAGGGATCGAAGGCGATCGGCGCGGTCGTGGCGATCGTCGCGAGGCCGACCTCATTCAGTTGCAAAGTCGCGGCCGGCTCGGCGCAGGCGGTCGCAATGTCGAAGCGATGTTCGAGCGCGACGACTGTCGCCGGCACGGTGCGCGCGCCGATTTTGAGCAGGTAGCCAAACGCCAGCCGCAGCGGTTCGTCGCTCATCCAAACCAACCGAGCGCTGAAGCGGTCGGCGACCTCGGGTCGAGCATCGGGCTTGGCCAGCACGTCGCCGCGCGCGACGTCGATAGCTCGATCCAACGTCAGGGTGACCGCGTCACCGGCGACGGCTCGCTCACTATCGCCATCGGGCGCGAGGATGCGGGCGATAACAGCACTTCGTCCGGTTTCAGCGACGACGATTTCGTCGCCTGTCGCCACGTGACCTGAACTTACGGTGCCAGCAATGCCGCGGAAGTCGTCGTGGGAACGGTTGATCCATTGGACCGGCATGCGGAAAGGCCGCGTGGAGCGGTTATCGACGATGTCAACGCTCTCAAGATGCTCGACGAGGCTCGGTCCCTCGTACCAGGGCATCTTGGTACTCGGGGCGGATATGTTGTCACCGTAGCGGGCCGAGAGCGGGATCGCCGTGACGTCGTGGAACTCCAACGCGCGCGCGAAGCCTTGAAACGCCGTTAAGATGGCTTCGAAGACCCGCCGATCGTGGCCGACCAGATCGATCTTGTTCACTGCCAGCACGACGTGATGGATGCCGAGCATGGACGCGATGATGGCGTGGCGACGCGTTTGCGACAGCAGGCCTTTGCGCGCGTCGACGAGCAGCACGGCGAGATCGGCGTTGGAGGCGCCGGTCGCCATGTTGCGGGTGTACTGCTCATGGCCGGGCGCATCGATCGCCACGAAGGAGCGGCTCGGCGTCCGGAAGTAACGGTAGGCGACGTCGATCGTGATGCCCTGTTCGCGCTCGGCGTCGAGACCGTCGACCAACAGCGCGAAGTCGATCGCCCCGTCCGCGGTCTCTGGCCTGGCAGACGCATGCCTCGCCGTGTCGCGCCGCAGCGCCGTCATCTGGTCGTCCGGCACGACGCCCTGTTCGTGCAGCAAGCGCCCCATGAGCGTCGACTTGCCATCATCGACAGAGCCGCAGGTGAGGAAGCGAAGCGCCGGACGCTCGGCTTCGGGTTGCGTTCGCGGCGAGGCGCGGTCGGCAACGCCAGCAGCAACCGCGCCCATCAGAAGTAGCCCTCGCGCTTCTTCATCTCCATCGTTCCAGCATCATCGTTATCGATCAGACGCCCCTCGCGTTCCGAGAGTCGCGATGCGCGCAACTCCGCGATGACCGCTTCGATATCGACGGCCTGCGAGCGCACGGCGCCCGTCAGGGGATAGCATCCCAAGGTCCGGAAGCGGATCATCTCCATGCCGGGCGCCTCGCCGGGTAGGAGCGGCAGCCTTTCGTCATCGACCATGATCAGGGCACCGGAGCGCGTTACGACCGGGCGCGGCGCGGCGAAGTAGAGAGGCACGACGTCGATCTGTTCCGCGGCGATGTAGGTCCACACGTCGAGCTCGGTCCAGTTCGACAGCGGGAACACCCGCATCGACTCCCCCGGCCGAAGGCGCGTATTGAACAGCCGCCAAAGCTCCGGCCGCTGGTTGCGAGGATCCCAGGCGTGAGCGGCGGAGCGGTGCGAGAAGATGCGTTCCTTGGCGCGGCTCTTCTCCTCGTCACGTCTCGCGCCGCCGATCGCCGCGTCGTAGCCGCCCGCCTCGAGCGCCTGACGCAATCCCTCCGTCTTCATGATTTGCGTGTGGACGAGCGAGCCTGACGCGATCGGCGAAACGCCACGACGCAGGCCGTCCTCGTTGACATGGACGATCAGTTGCATGCCGGCTCGACGGGCGGCGGCATCACGAAACGCGATCATCGCCTTGAACTTCCACGTCGTATCGACATGCAGCAGAGGGAACGGCGGCTTTGCGGGAGAGAAAGCCTTGAGCGCGAGGTGAAGCATCACGCTCGAGTCTTTTCCGACCGAGTAGAGCATCACGGGCCGGCGGAACTCGGCCGCGACCTCCCTCATGACGTGGATCGCTTCCGCTTCCAGGTTGCGAAGAGGAGCCGGCAACGATCTCGTTTGCTCTCTAACCTTGCCTGAAGCGGTCATATGGCCTTTGTGCGACATACACTGTCGACTGCATACGTCAGATCGGACCATGACGGCAAGCCATGTGGGCAGCTATCGCGGGCTGCACGTCGCGTCGCTTCCGGCATTGTGCGGCGCTTGATTGTCAGGCGGCTGGACTTAGCACCGCGATACAAGGTGAACGCGGCATCGATGCCGCTGAAACCTTTTTCCTGCACGCCAGCCTCGCTAACTCTTCTGCCGCCGGAGAATGTAGGACGTCAGGTGCCGTAGATGCCGCGCGCCTCGCAGACTTAGCCACCTAATGCTGCGGATAACTCTATTCTATCTCTTTGTGGTGTTCCATAAAAATTGCTTGACTTCATCCCCACTTCATCGGCGATTTAACAGACGCTCAGCGCTACCCGAAGCTTTATCGCGCCGCCTTGGTATGTCTGGATGACTTTAGATAGACCAGGCAACAGGCTGCGCGCGGTGCTTTGTGGTTTTACCTCCGGGTTCATGAAGGAGATCGATCGGTGTCCCAAAGCGACGCGAAAACACGCCTGCGATTGGTCTGCGTCGGAACTGGACGCGACGGCACTCAGTCGGTGACGCACATGTTTCGTGACGTGATGAATGACATTGGAAATGGTGAAACCGTTGCACACGAATATGCGAGTCGCGAATTTTTTGCGGCCTTCGTGGAAAGTCGAGAAGGGGATCACCAAAGCGGTTTGGCGAAAGCTCGGAAGCTCATAGAAGAATGTCCGCACGACATCATCGTGGGGAACGGCTACGCACCATGGTTGCCGCTCTTCGCGGAGATCTGTGGGCCGAGATTGTGTCTTGTGCATCTACGACGTCTCGACAGGAAAGCCTGTATCGACAGTCTCGTTGAAAACGCGATCCGCCATCCTGCGGCTTATGGTAACTATAACGAAGGAAAGCTTGCTGTCACCAGTCGGCCAACGGCTTGGCATTTCAATGAGATGAACAAGGATGATTGGAACCGACTAACCATCCATGAAAAGCTAGCTTGGTATTACGATAAGGTTCACAATCTCGTTGATCAGCATGCTCGGTTGTTTGCGACGAGTTTCAATATTTATACCGAGAAACTATCCAGCCAATCCACTTTGCATCTGATCGGTGAACTGGCGAGTGGACCGCCGCGACGGGCAAAGCCAATTCACCTCAACAGTCACATCAAGTCAGACGCGATATCGTTGTCGGCGAGACACAAAGTTCAATGGCTACTTGGCAGGTTGGACATGCAAAAAGTCGCGCATGATGATCTTTACCCTTTGAAGTACATGATGAACGAATACATCGCATGGACTGGATACCAGATCCGCAGATCGGAACACATTGGGCCAGACGACTTCCGAAGCCGTGAACAGCTGGCCGCGGCCTTGACGGAGGTATGCGAGATGCTCGACGGCACGCGCAACCTGGTTGGGCAGTTGGAGGCCGATCTTCGAGCGGCGGACTTCGGGGAATCCGCACCTCCCGAAGCAGGCTATCTCGCTGGAACTGTCGATATGAAGAACGATGTTGATAAGGAGGATGAAGTCGATATTAAAACAGTGAGAATGGCTCCCAAGCTTGTTGCCTCTAGAGCCAAAGGCGAAACCTAGATTTGCCGCACAAACGTTTGTCGATAAGCGCTGAAAGCCGATAGCAAAGCTCGGCGCGACTTTGCTGTTGAATGGCTCCGGATGCTGGTGCGTAAGGTGAAGTAACGGCGTGCGTTTAACGAACTCAGCGCATCGCGAATCCTTCCTGATGTTTCGCAACCCCATTTCCGGGACGTAAAAGTTCACATTTTGAGTGGAATAAAGTGGCATCATGAGAGCGAATCGTGCGGCGAGAAAAGCACCTGGAGAACTGCAGGTTGCGCCCGTAGCTACGGAAGCCGGCATGTTGGGTGCTAAGATCGAGCCGCGGGCCAAACTAGTAGACGCGATGAGGACTCCCGCGCTCCGGCTGCTGCCAAGCTATGGAGCGTGACGAGCATTGGTCAACAATGATTGTTGTTCGGGTGGCCGTACTTACTCTGACGCAGCGTATACGCCGGCGCCGGCTGCGCCGCGGCTTTGCTTCGTCAAGGCCCCGCAGACGGGGAGCGGATCGGTCATGCCGTGGCTTACGTCGATGTTTCCCGCCGAGGACGTAGCGCCCTATCGCAACGCCAAGGCCTTCGAGGCCTGTGGAGTTGAGGATCGTCGCTACCGGCTCTTCGCTGGCCATGTGATGGGCGGCCAACTCGAGAAGCTGCCGCCTGACATCGAGATCTTCACCATTCTTCGCCAGCCGGCGGAAATGCTGATCTCGCGTTACCACAAGCGTCGCAAGGACGCGGTCGGGGAACCGGAGCTCGCGGCCTTCTATCTCGGAAATTCGCTAATTGATGCGGTGAGCAGCGGATCGCCTCTGGTGCTCGCCGCCTCGCGGGATCGTATCACGCGACAATTGGGCGACGGCTTCGCGGAGCGCCATACGGAAGCTCACCTCGCCGGCTCGCAGCTTGTTGAAAGGCGCCAGGGTCAAGCCGAGCGTGCTCGCAGGCTCCTGGATCGCGCCATCCTCGTCGGTGATCACCGTGATATCGATAGCGCGACGCTACTTCTCGCCGCCGTGCGCGGATGGGCAGCGCCGCCGCCGCGACCAAGGATCCACGACCACGGCGCGCCGACCGCGCGCGACGCTGCCGACCCGACTGTAAGACGCGCGGTCGACGCCCTTCTGCCGACCGACAACGAGCTGTACGCCGTTGCCCAGACGCGCGTCGCGTCGATCCGGACGACGCTTGCCGCACTCTGCGGTGAGGCGACGCCTGCCGCGGTGGATGCGCATCACAGGCGGCGCTTCTTCGCTGAGACGCCGCGCTTTGCGGCATTTGCGACCGGTGCCAACGTCGGGTGGAGCGGCGCCGGCTGGGGCGTCCGCGAAGAGGACGGCGCGGGCAACCGATACCGTCGTATGACGGGAAACCGAGCGACCACTCTTCTGAACTTACGGCAGGATGTCCGCGGCGGGCGCGCGGTCGATCTTGCGATCAAGCATGCCGGCTCCGAAGCCGCTCTGGATGGGGTCGGGCTCTTGGTCTCCGGCGAGGCGCTCGGCGGCGCACGACGCGGCTGGCGCGACGGTGATTTGGTTCTGGGGTGGGATTTGCCCGAGGCATTGATCGATGGGTGCGATGGTGAGGTCGAGCTCGTGATCGAGCGGATCGGAGCAGGCGCCGCCGAGCCGCTCTGGTTTTCGGGCCTAGCTGTGGTCAAGCGGCCATTTTCTTGAAGGCTGAAAAGCTGTGCTGATCTCGAAACGCCGCTATAAAAACTTTCCGGGAGCCTATGTTACCACGACGCGAGCTGAACTTTTATTTGAAGCGGTCGCGCCGACCTGGCTGAAGCGACAAGGGTGCGACAACCGATATATTGTATGCCGAATGACACAAGCGTGGCTGCTTGCGCTCGCGTATAGCTCCTGGCGCGAACCGGATCGGAGGATACGTTGGGTATTCAGCGCTTTACTGCCAACATTCTATTGCGCGAACATCGCTTTCGACCGATCGAAGGGCAGCTTCTTTTAATCGGACGTCAAGCCGTTCGAATGACGCCAAGGCAGGCGTATGATCTGGTCACCCAGGAACTCGGACGAGCCCTCAGGCAACCCGAGTCGCTCGACCTCGACACCTTGACCCGCTCCGGTCAAGGAAAAGAGTCCGTGACCGATCGCGCTTTCTTTTCGCTTTTTTCGTGTGCGGATGTTCACTGCTTGGACATCTCTAGTTACGAAGGCGCCGACATCATCCTCAATCTGAGCCAGACGCTTCCTGATGATTTGCTAGGAAGATTTGACTTCATCTATGAGGGCAGTTGCCTGGACAATATCTTCGACGCGGCTGCAGCGCAGCGAAACTTATCGCGCCTACTTCGACCGGGAGGGCGGATTTTTCAAGTGGAATGCTCGGCACGCGTCAATCACGCCTACACCGCTTTCGCACTATCCTGGTTTCACGACTATTTCGCCGTGAACGAGTATGAGGATTGTCAGGTATACCTCGCGCAACATCATGAAACGGGTTATGTAGACCTTTATCATTACAATCCTACGATTACGAGGAACGGCCATCCTTCTTATTTTGGGCAAGACCGAACATATGATTGGAGTAAGCGAGCCCATTGCGTTGTCATCGCTGAAAAAGGGCTTCATTCCACATCTGATCGCTCTCCGGTGCAATATCAGTATCGATCCGGAACCCCAATATCCGAGCGGAGCGGAAAAAGAGAGATCGGTTGGCTCGATGGACCCGCTTCCGCAGAAGATGTTTATTTTCAATCCTCAGTGCGCTTCATGCAGAGCGTACGGGCGCCGAACTTGAGCAACTTCGAAAAACATCAACGCCGCGAAACGCAATCCTACGACGAACAGATAAGCTACTGCGGATCCATCGAGAACCCACTCAAATAGAATTGCAAGGAGAGCCGAGCGCTATGTTGCCCTCTGTCTTGTCCCAGCCGTCGCACGCGGCATCGCTTGCAAGGTGTTTGAAGCGTCTATGTTTCCTTTAGCGCCCTACCGCCTTCCTGGATAGTATGAGGAGCAAGATGTGACGGTCGAACTCGCGATCGACATCGGCTCGTCAGACTTTCCAGTCACGCCTGACGACATCATCGAGATCCCGAAACGAGCGGGTGCGAGGGCGGCGGTGTCTCGCTTGATTTCGCTCGTCGACGTAAGAGTTCCCGTGCGTTCCGAATCCTACTACGAAGTCGCGCTCGACTATTACCTGGGGCTTCTTTACGCAAACCGGGACGAGCCCGAGCATGCGGTCGAGCATATCAGGCGATCCGGCGTGCTCCCAGGTCCTGGCGGCAATCAGCTGTTCGCCGAACATGTGCGACACTCGCTGGAGATGCATCATAAGCGTGTCGCGGGTGTAGCACGCGGACTGCCAACGTTCCTGATTGCTTCTATGCCTCGCTCTGCGAGCGCCTCACTTACACAAACGATCGCCGGCATGCTTCAACTGCCCATCTTCAGGATCAGTCTCTCCGGCTACTTGATCCCCCCAATGGCTAAATGCCGTTTCGCCCGGCGGTGCGGTTCTTCACGATCATTTTTGGGCTAGTCCCTTCAACGTCGAAGTCATGCGTCGAGGCGGTCTTTGTCCTGAACCGCGATCCTCGCGCCGCGGAAGCGTCCTTTCACACGCTGCTTCAGCGGCGAAATTTAGCTTCGGCCATTGACCCGCCTAGGCGGGAGCACGACACACGCCGTGTGATGATGTGCCGGGATGCAAGGACGCCGCTATCCGCACTTGCTTCGAAGCCTTCAAAGCAGCCGGGCGTGCTGATGCCCATTGGCGACAGCGCATGTGAAATGCGGGCAGGTGCTCACGACCAACATCCGCAAATTGGAAAATCCCGTCCCGGTGATTGAGGGGCCGGCAAGCGCGCCGCCGACCCGCTCTAATTCGTGGCCGGACCTGCCGGCCAAATGACTTTTGACCGCAGGGACGCCGCGCGGTAAGCGCTGGCATATGCCGACTTCTGCAATGTACCGGCCGTCGCCCCCAGCACCGCCTCTGTGTTTCCTGAAGGTGATGAAGACCGGTAGCGAGTCGGTGATGCCTTGGCTTACATCGATGTTTCCTGTCGACCAAGTCGCGCCCTACCGTAACACGATCGAGTTCGAGACGCATCGCGAGGGTGAGCGATCCTATCAGCTCTACGCCGGCCATATCATCGGCGGCCAGCTTGAGCGTCTTCCCGCAGCAATCGACGTCCTCACGATCCTGCGCGAGCCGGCGGAAGCCGCTTTGTCACGCTACTATCATCGCCGCAACGTTGTCGGCATTGAGCCTGAGCTGGCGCGGCTCTGTCGCAGCGCAGACTTCGCCACGGTCATCCGCGAGCGCTCACCCCTAGCACTATACGGCTTTCGCGAAGCTCTGACGCGGCAACTCGGCGCGACGTTCGCGGACTACGAGGCGGAAGGGTCGCTCGCCGACGCGGAGCTCGCTGACGTGCGCGCACGCCAACGCAGCCGCGCCGCCGCGATCCTCGGGCGCGCCATCCTCGTCGGCGAACATCGCGATATCGAGGGTGCGACCCTGCTCCTCGCCGCGATGCGGGGCTGGGCGGCGCCGCCGTCCCGTCCCCGCATTCACGACTATGGCGCGCCGACGCGGCAGGACGCCGCCGATCCGTCGATCAGGGCCATTCTCGACACGCTGCTGCCGACCGACCATGCGATCTACACCGCGGCACGCGAGAGCTTTGCGTCCGTGCGCAGGAGACTCGCCGAACTCTGCGGTGCGGCAACGCCGGAGGCGGTCGATGCGCACCATCGCCGGCGCTTCTTTGCCGAGACGCCGCAGCTCGAAGCGTTCTGGACGACGGCCGATGCCGGCTGGAGTGGCGCCGGGTGGGGCGTTCGCGAGAGCGACGGGCTCGGCAATCTCTACCGACAGATCTCGGGCGAGCGGGCGACGACGCTCATGAACCTGAGGGCCGACGACAGGCCGCGTCGCATCGCACTCGGCGTCTGGAACGCGGGCTCCGAGGCGGCCCTCGACGGGCTGACCGTCTCCGTGGCGGATCGCATGTTGCCGGCCGCGGGCCGGAGATGGCGTGGCCGGGAACTGATCCTCGAATGGCGCCTCCCGGCCGAACTCGTCCAGGGGCAAGCCGGGCACGTCGAACTGGCGTTGCGGCGGGCGCCGGCTGGCGGCAGCGATCCGCTCTGGTTCTCCGGCCTCGGCTGCGCGACGGAGACCTCACGGATGGGCGCCCCATGAGCCTCGAACTCGCCCTTGACGCATCGCTGGAGCGACTGCCGGCGATCGCCGAGCGGGTCGAGGCGGCGCGGGCGGCGCGTGGCGCGCGTGCGGCTGTAGCGACCTTCATCGCCGACGTTGGCGTTCGCGTGCCACTCCGAGACGACTCCTACTACCAGGCGGCCGCCGACTATTACCTTGCGCTCCTCTATGCGAAAATGGAGCAACCGCAACGGGCCATCGACCTTATCGACCGGTCGGGCGTGTTGCCCGGAAGCGGTGGCGAGATTTTGTTCGCGGATCATGTCCGTCAATCCATCGAAATGCACGAGCGACGCCTTGCCGCCACAGCGCGCGGGATGCCGTCATTCCTCATCGCGTCGCTGCCGCGGTCCGCAAGCGCGACCCTGACGCAGACTATCGCGAGCATGCTCGATCTGCCGATCTTCCGCATCAGCCTGTCGCGCTGGCTGGTGCCGCGCTGGCTCGACGCGATCTCGCCGGGCGGCGCGATGCTGCACGACCATTTTCGGGCTTACCCGCATAATGTCGAGGTCATGCGCTCCGGCGGCGTGAGAGACGTCTTCGTTCTCGCACGCGACCCACGAGCCTCGGGCGCCTCGGCCTTCTTCCATCGCGCACGGCGCGATCTCGGTACGCACGACAGTTCCGTCGTTGAAGCTGGAATTGTTGAGATCGTCGAGAGGCACGCACGCTGGCTGCAAAGCTGGCTCGATCTCGCCGAAAATCCGGAGACTGGAATCAGGGTACGTTGGATCCTCTCGACCGATGTGCGGAACAACATAGGTAAAGTCTGGCGCGATCTCGTCGAGGTGCTCGGCCCCGACTATCCGGAGATCCGGCGTTACGGTGCCGAGGCGCTTCCGTCCATAAAGGCGAATTTCGTCAGGGGCAGCGACGAGAGCTGGCGCGAGGCCGTCAGTCTTGATGGGCAAACGAAGTTGTGGTCCGCCATGTCGCCAGCTCTTCGTGCCTTGCTTGAACTCAAACCCTGAACAGGAAGGCCGCTGAAAAAGTCAGGGTGTGACAACGACTGCCTCTGCGTGAAAGCGTAGGCTAAAAACGAAGGCACAGCCATCGCGTTCGCTGCCGGTGCCAACAGCCAAAGCGCGCCCGGCCATGGATCGCGAGCAACGATGAACGCTCGCCGGCACGCCCAGCAGCGCAGCCCCCTCGACGATGCGGCGCAACAGGACGGTCTTGCGAACCTTCTGTGTTGAATATCGCAATAAGCACTATGCACAACCGGCTGTCTTATGTACAAGAAATGTTAGTTTGAGCACAAACGTTAAGGCTCCCGGCGAGCTAGTCGCAGACCTTCGCCCCCTGAACCATCTGGCTCGATGAGCCGTCCGTGAAATTGGAAACCAATCTCGTAGCAAGAACGACGTAACGCTATTCTTTAGCGGTCGGTTAATGCGGCAACTCCATAGTGCCTAGAACCTTGGAACACGCCATGATTCATCTGAAGGCGAATGAATATCTGATTCGTGAAGGTGATCCGCCGACGTGCGGCTTCTTGATCGAGCGCGGCCGCCTTGAGGTCATTCTTGAACGGCTCGACGGCGACCGGATCCTCGCGACGCTCGGACCCGGCGAGATCGTCGGCGAAATGGCACTCGTCGATCAGGCGCCACGGACAGCAAGCGTGCGCGCCTGCGAGGAGAGCCTCCTGCTCCCGATCACGGCCAACCACATCGCAAAGAGACTCGCTGCTAGCGACCCGGTTCTGCGCCTGGTCCTTGGCACGGTCCTGGATCGCTACCGCGCGACCTTGAACGAGATCGTCGGCCTGCCGACCAATGGCCCAACCTTCGTCAAGCGGAGCCTTGCGCTCGATACCGCCGCCTTGGCGGAGTTGCGCATCGAAAAGGAATTGGAGGTTGGCCTGCGGGAAGGGCAGATCCGCGTCTACTATCAGCCGATCACGCGGCTTGCCGACGGACAGCTTGCCGGCTTCGAGGCTCTCGCGCGCTGGCAGCATCCGACGCGCGGGCTCATCGCGCCAAACACCTTCGTCCCCATCGCCGAGGCCAGCGGCCTCAGCGCCGAACTCGCCGTCGTCTGCCTGCGCCAAGTGGTCCGCGACCTCGTCGCCCTGAGAGCGTGTGCGGCGGCGCGTCCCGATCATCTCGACACGCCTCAGATCGCGGTGAATATCTCCGGGCACGACCTGACGACGCCCAACCTGATCCAACAGTTGAGTGAGATCGCCACGTCGGAAGGCGGACAAACGAGCAGCGTGACTCTGGAGCTCACCGAGACGGCGCTCATTCATAGCCCGAGCGAAGCTGCTGATGCCCTCGCCTGCGCGAGGCAACTCGGGTTTAACATCGCCGTGGACGATTTCGGCACGGGCTATTCGTCGTTGAACTATATCCGCACGTTGCCTGTCGACGGCTTCAAGATCGATAAGACGTTCGTACAGGGCGCGTGCGATTGCGCGACGACGCGGTCTATCGTCGCCTCCATGCTGCAGCTGGCCGACTCGCTTGGGCTCAAGGTGGTGAGCGAGGGCATCGAGACGACGGCACAGCTCGCGCTCATGCAGATGCTGGGTAGCGAGTTCGGACAGGGCTACCTGTTCGGTCGCCCGCTGCCGTTCGACAAGACGCTCGATTTGATGAGCACGTGGCGCGCGACGACGGTGAGAGTGCCGACTATTTGCGCTCCATTCGTGTGACGGCGTCCCAATCGTCCGGCGGCGACGCCGCGTAGCGGTCACACCGCTCGGCATAGACGCTATAGAGCTCGGAGAGCCTTGGTGGCGCGGCGGCGCGCAGGCGGACGGCGGCGGTGGCCGCTTCGGAGAAACGCTTAGCGCGATAGTCGGCCAGCATCGCCTCGTGGGCCTCGCGAAGCACCTGGAACGCGGGAGCGGCGGCTACCGCCTCGTCTCCGACCAGGGTCATGATACGCGTCGGTGCGCCACGGCCCGAGACGACCACCCTGTCGACATCAAGCCACGCCAGCGCCGGCGACAACAGGAACGTCGCCTCGGACGCGAGGATGTCGACGCCGTAAACCTTTGTGAGCGATTCGAGCCGCGATGCCAGGTTCACGTCGTCGCCGAGCGCCGAATAGTCGAAGCGCAGGCGCGACCCGAGATTGCCGACAACGCAGGGGCCGCTCGCCAGGCCGATGCCGCAGCGAATCGGCGGCAGACCTAAGCCCTTTGCCGACAGCTCCGTCCGCAGACCCGGCAAGGCGTCGAGCATCGCCAGCGCGGCGCGCGCGGCGTGCTCGCCATGGACAGGATCGGGCAGCGGCGCGTTCCAGAACGCCATGATGGCATCGCCGATGTATTTGTCGACCGTGCCGCCGTGGGCCAGCACGATCTCGCTCATCGGTGACAGATAGCGGTTCATGAAAAGGGTGAGATCCTGGGGGCTCATCCGTTCCGCGATGGCGGAGAAGTTGCGCAGATCCGTGAACATCACCGTGAGCGGGCGCGACTCGCCGCCGAGTGCGAGCAGGTTCGGTTCCCGCGCGAGACGGGCGACGACGGCGGGTGACACGAAACGGCCGAACGCGTCCTGGACGAAGCGATGGTCTCGCTGCTCCGACCGGAACAGGGTCGAAACGCCGCCGAGATAAGCGAACACCAGCATCGCGGTTGGCATCATCGGATCGATCAGCAACTGGTGGTCGCGGAAGGCCCACCAGCTCGCGGCGAAGATCGCGCCGATGCCAAGCGCGGCGACGGCAGCGCTCGCCAGGGCGGGTACGGCGGGAAGAACCGCCGCCAGAGCCAGCGCCAGCGCCGCCCCGCCGTAGAGTTCGACCGCGGACCAACTCGGCCGGAGCAGTCGACTTCCCTCCAGCAAGCTTTCGATAGTCTGAGCCTGGACTTCCACGCCAGGCATCGCCGTATCGACCGGGGTGGCGCGGATATCGGTCAAGCCCGTCGAGCTCGATCCCACGAGGACGATGTGTCCTTTGATGAGGCCATGATCGAAGTCGCCGGAGAGTATCCTGTGCGCCGGAACGAATCGCTCGGCCTGATGCCTCGTGAAACGCAGGCGCATGTCCCCTAACGGCGTGGCCGCGACGGTGCTTGCGCCGACTCGCACGAGTCTGAGAGCGCCGTCCGTCTCGACAGCGCCGACGAGGAAGGTCGACGCTCCCTGCGCGACGCGCAGGCTCTCCATCGCCAGGCTCGGAACGAGGCGTCCGTCAAGCGAAAGCAGTAGCGGGACGCGGCGCACGGTCTGATCGCCGTCGGGCAGCCAATTGAGAGCTCCGAGGCCGGCGGCGTGTTCGGTCAGAGAGGGCAATGGGACGACGGCGCCGCTGAAGCGAGGGAGGGAGGCGGCCGGGTCGTCGGCGATGTGGGCCATTCCGTAAGGCGCGACAAAGGGGGGCGCATCGCGACCTTGCGTGAGGACGAGGCCGAGCACCACCGGCGCCGCGACAAGCGCATGGGCGAGGACGCTGTCATTGCTCGGAACGTCCCCCAGCGCGAGGCGCACCGCGGTTCGACGCACGTCATCGGCGATGCCGGCGACGAAGGCGTCCGCGCTGGAGCGGTCGCTCTCCGAGAAAACGATGTCGAACGCGATCGCCGCGGCCCCCGCCTCGCGCAGGCGATCGACCAGGGCCGCGATCCGCGTGCGCGGCCACGGCCATTGACCGAGCTTGGCGATGGAAGCGTCGTCGATGTCGACGATGCGCACGGGCGTTCGTCCATTGTAGCCGCGCGGCGCGATGCGCTGGTAGAGGTCGAAGAGCTGGTCCTGCATGCGCATGACGAACGAGGGCTGCAGCGTACCCAACATGAAGATGACAACGACGGGCGCGAGCCAAGAGGCGAAATAGAGGGGGCTGCGATAGGCGCGCGACAGGCTCCTCGCCTTGATCATCCGACGCCCCCGGCTATTTGTTGACGCTGTCGACGTAGATGACGTTGGCGATCACGGTGCCCGCGTGGATGTCGTGAGCGTTAAGCTGGCCGGTGGTGGTGAGATCGCTGCCGTTGACCGTGGATCCCGAAGTGGACCCGTAACTAGTGCCGTAGATGACCTGCTTCGCCTGGATGTGCCCGGAATCGATGATGTGCGCGTAAATGACGTCGGCGGTGACCACGGCCACGTTGATGTCGTACACGGTCTGAACGCTGGTCGGAGTCGAACTGCTAGAAGCATTGCTGGTGGTGGTCGTGGCGGGCGTGCTGGCGGCGGGTGTGCTGGCGGTCGTCGTGGCGGGCGTGCCGGGGGTGGTCGCGGCGGGCGTGCCGGGGGTGGTCGCGGCGGGCGTGCCGGCGGTGGTCGTGGCGGGCGTGCCGGCGGTGGTCGTGGCGGGCGTGCTGGCGGTGGTCATGGCGGGCGTGCTGGCGGTGGTCATGGCGGGCGTGCTGGCGGTGGTCGTGGCGGGCGTGCCGGCGGTGGTCATGGCGGGCGTGCCGGGTGGTCGTGGCGGGCGTGCCGGGGGTGGTCGTGGCGGGCGTGCCGGCGGTGGTCGTGGCGGGCGTGCCGGCGGTGGTCGTGGCGGGCGTGCCGGCGGTGGTCGTGGCGGGCGTGCCGGCGGTGGTCGTGGCGGGCGTGCCGGCGGTGGTCGCGGCGGGCGTGCCGGCGGTGGTCGTGGCGGGCGTGCCGGCGGTGGTCATGGCGGGCGTGCCGGCGGTGGTCATGGCGGGCGTGCCGGCGGTGGTCGTGGCGGGCGTGCCGGCGGTCGTTGTGGCGGGCGTGCCGGCGGTCGTTGTGGCGGGCGTGCTGGCGGTGGTCGTGGCGGGCGCTGGCGTGGTCGTAGCGGGCGGTTGTCGCCGCTGGCGTCGCCGATTTGGTATTCGAGGTCGTCATTGTTGTCATCGCGGAAGCGGTCGTCGTCGCTATGCTTGCGACTGCCGCGCGCATGATTTGCAAGTGCAGCTGGCTGGCCTGGTTCGACTGCGCCTGGTTGCGCGCGAGCGCGCTGCCGGCGGAGAATACCGAGGTGAAGTCGAGCGCATCGATCGGTGGCAACTGCGGCAGAGCCACGGGGACCTCGACCAGATGCCCGATGCCGGCGCCGGCAAACGCCGCCGCCACCTTCGTTGACGCGCCTCCGTGCTGCCGGCCCTTGCTCGCCAAGGCCTTCATCAAGGCCTGGGTCGCTTTTGGATCGAGGCGCACCGGCGCGGCGATGGACTCGCCGGCCGAACCGACGAAGACCGCGAAGCCCGGACGCGAGAGCACGACCTCGCTCGCGCGGTTGCGCACGGTCATCTGCCCGTAGCCGTTCACGACGATCGCTCCGCCGTGGAAGTTCGCCGGCACGCCGGGAATCGCGTCGAGGTCGGCGCCATCCTTGACGTAACCGATGGTGGCGATGCCGCCGCGGATGCCGATCGTCACCGCCGGCGTGTTGACCGTGGCGCCGCCGCCATGGCTGATGTCGCCGCCAACGAAGCGCAGCACGCCCTTGCTGAGGGTGGCCCTCATTGTGCCGCTCGCGCCCGGATCGTACACGAACTCGTCGATGACGAGGTCGCTGTTCTCGCCGACGCTGAGGGTGCTGCGGTCGAGGAAGGTGAGCTGGGCGGAGCCGCCGCGCTTGGTCGCGATGCGATCCTTGAAGAAGATGTCGCCGCCGGGCCTCAGGGCCCGCGTGGCCTGCCCCGGCGCGCGACCGGTCGGCGCCGCGTTGGCCGCTCCCACAGCCCCGACGACCTGTTGGGCGAAGCCCGCCCCGGGCACCAGGATGAGGGACGAGGCGCATAGGAGGTGGGCGAAGCGGATCATCAGAAGCGAACCATCGGGCCGGAGAGGATGGAGAAGTTTTGCAGGCGATAGTTCGGGATGTTGGAGGCGACACGCGCCTCCTGAACGTTGGTGACGATGTCGATGGCGGCGCTGACCGGCGTATCGATGACGAGGCCGTATTGCATCTCGTCGTCGCGTCGCGTGGTGGCGGTGTCTATGAAGGGGTTGGCGCCCTCGAAAAGCGTCTGCACCAGCTTCACGTAGGGCGAGACCGACCATAGTGCGTGGATGAACGGCAGCGGCGCCGCGAAGCGCGCCGTAACCGCCAGCTGCTCGGCGAAATTGTTCGTGGTCTGATAGGCGGCAGCGGCTGCGTCGCGCGTGTAGAAGGCGCGCGCCGTGGCGCTGAACGCGTCGTTGAAGGTCGTGGCGCCGGCGAGGGAGACGGTGACGGTGTTGCCCGAGTTCAGGCTGGAATAGACGGACACGTCTGAGAAACTGGCCCGGCGCACCTCGATGCCCGGCTCGACAAAGGTGCCGGGCCGCACCGCGAGGTCGGCGACAACGCCGCCGCCGCCGGAGGAGAGGTAGCGCTGTCCGGCGAGGAAGACCTGGCCGCCGGCGGCGTAGACCTTGACGCTGGAGCCGGGGAGCGCGTCGAGCGCGAAACGCGGGCCGACGCTGACGTCGTAGAGGCCGACGCTGAGGTCGGTAAGGTGGAACTGCTGCGTCGCGTAGCCGGTGAAGCGTGCCTCCACAGTGTCGCCGCGCTGATTGCCGAGATCGTAGTCGTAAGCGATCTGCGCGACGCCGAAGACGTTGCCGTCGGATCCCTGATCCCGCGGATGGGTGAATACGTAGTCCTGGCCCGACAGCCGGAGGATATTGTTGTCGGGGTTGAAGGCCGCGTTGCTCTGGTACCTCGCCCCGGCCTGCAGGGACCCGTAGAGGTGACTGCCCGCATTGGCCGTGTCGACCGCCGGCGATGCGCCCGCGATCTTAGCGCGCGCGGCGTCGTCGAGGGCTGGGCCGGTCAGGGCGGCATCGAAGTATTGGCGCGCTATCTGGCTGGAATGCAATTGGTAGTACAGGAAACCAAGTTGCGCTTTCACGTTCGCGTCGTCGGGCGCGTAGAAGAGCACCCTCTCGAGCGTCCCGATGGCCGCCTCGTAATCGTGGAGGGCGACGCAGGCCTTGACGTAGGCGAGCGCCAAGGCGACGTCCGTGGGATGTTTCAGAGTGTCGTGAAACAGCCTGTCTCGCAGCTCGGTCCGCGTCGCGCCCGCTTCTACCGCCAGCGCGCTGGCTGAAACTCCCACGAGCAGCGCGATTGCGAGCAGTTCGCGCGAGAGGAGGACTCCTATCGCGCGAGCCAGCGAACATCCCATGAGAACTATTGGCACCAGCCGCCCGCTTTCTTGTATCAAGCGGTGTCCAGCTATCCTCTCACATAGTTAATATTATCCTTTACGATGAAGTTCTGCGACGTCTTCATCAGGTATGGACGCATACAAGTGCCTGCGCAGGTTGTGCTGCGCGGCCTCCTCGAACGCGCTCGCGATCGGGGCGCATCGGTACAGCGGCCGTGCCGTCGCGAAATGCCGCAAGCCGCTAAGCAAGGCCGCAAGCCGCTGCTCGTCACTCAGGTGCGGCATCTCGGCGGCAAGCAGAGCCATGTTGTTGTCGAAGGTTTCAGAGACCGAACCAAGCGGAGTGAGATCGAGGTCAAGCATCCATTGACGCGCGTAGCTGCTCGCATTGGCGAGGTCCAGCGTCGTCGCCGCCCTAACATGATCAGCTGTCGCGCGGATCGTGTCGGCTACCCAAAGCCGTTCGTCCTCGGTGACCCCCTCAGCTGTCGTGCCCACCTCGAGCCAAAGCGCGGCAGATTTCGTTTCGTTGTCCCTCGCGCCTCCGACGTAAACGGCATCGTGATAGGCGATCGCGAGGGCGATGAGGGTGTCGAAGCGCTCCTCAGGATGACCGATGGCCGATCGGTGGCGTGAGTGACACTCCCAAAGAACATCGAGATGGTGGAGCGTATGATAGTGCCGCCACGGCTCCATCATGCGGCGTGACAGATCAAGCTTCGCGCGTTCCGAAATAGGGAGGTGGGAGAAGAGGTCATGGGAAGGCGGAGGGCTCATGCAGATCTGATCCTGCCATCTGGAATCACCTTCGCGACGAAAGCCAGAGACCTAGGCTGAACTGAGGGACTTCTTCTGCGTAGAGGTTGCCACCAAGGCAATTACGATCCCGTCTCATCCACAACAAAAGAGCTTTTTTCCTATGTGATGCGCTGGATGCGCCAGGGAGACAGGGCCTAGAGCTTCTCGCGCGATCGGTGCGGGTGTTCGTGTTCGCGTGCCATGACCTCCAAGGAAGCTTTGACCGAAGTCAGGACGTCATCCGCGAAGGCCGCATCCGCCTTGGTAACGGCTCGTGAGATGACGATTGCGCCGAGTTGAGCGGCTATCGTGGTGAGCGCGAGGCCGCGTCTTCGATCCTCTGGCACCGCAGGATTCATAGCTGCCTCGAGCACCCCGATCATTCGATCGACACCGTCCCTAAAGCTTGCGCTGACCGCCTCGCTTTGACGTCCAATCTCGCTCGCCGATGCCGTCATCGGGCAGCCCATCATCAGCTCGTCGCGCACGGTGGGCGAGAGAAGGAAGTCGAGGTAGCCGCCCAAAGTGGGAGGCGCTTCGCCCGCCGACTCCAGCATGAGGGAGAGGCTGTGCTCGATGCCGGCACGGTACGCCTCAGCCGCAAGCGCGTCCTTTGTCGGGAAATGAGCATAGAGCGCGCCGTGCGTCAGTCCGGCTTCCTTGCCGATCTCCGCGACACCGACGCCGTCGATGCCGCGCTCGCGGAACAATCGTCCCGCGGCGTGGAGCAAAGCATCGCGGTTCGCCGCGGCTCGGTGCTTCGTCACTTTCATGACATCCAGCATGACAGATATCGCCCTTGCGCGCACCCGACACCAGATGTACGATTGCAGTCGCAACTATTAATCGCGGTTGGTTTAATGAAGCATCTGCTTTGGTCTGTGATCGACGCCCCTGGCAAGCGCATGCGGGGGGCACCCGCTCGGTCGGCGGATGCGGCGTCCGACCATGCCAGGTGGTGCTTGCTCGACCGCGATGCGGGCGAGAGCCTCGGTCGCGCGGCGTCGTCGAGCCGCCGCGATTGAACCCGACGGCGGCTCGACGATCGCGGAACCAAGCAAAAGCCACTTTTCGGTTGTGTTTTACGCCAGCTCGTCAAATCGGACGGCGCAACCAGCGATCTGCGCTGGCGCACGACGAGACGATCAGCACGCGACGACCTCGGCGGAAAGGCGCGGCCATGTGGGCCGGCCGGACGCCACGGAGACAAAACCATGGTTAGTTTGAAGATCAACGGAGCGAGCCATCAGCTCGACCTCGACCCCGACATGCCGCTGCTCTGGGCGGTGCGCGACGTGCTGAACATGACCGGCACCAAATACGGCTGCGGCATCGGCCAGTGCGGCGCCTGCACCGTGCATCTCGACGGGCAGCCGGTGCGCTCCTGCCAGACGCCGGTCAGCGCCGCCGCCAACCACGAGATCACCACCATCGAGGGTATCCACGGCAAGGTCGCGGAGGCGGTGCAAGCAGCATGGCGCGACCTCGACGTCGTGCAATGCGGCTATTGCCAGTCCGGCCAGATCATGTCCGCCGTCGGCCTGCTCGCGCAGACGCCGAAGCCGAGCGACGAGGACATCAACGGCGCGATGGACGGCAACGTCTGCCGCTGCGCCACCTACGGCCGCATCCGCGCCGCCATCCATCAAGCCTCCACCAAGCTCGCCTGAGGAGGCCCGCCATGTATTCCAAGACATCAGAGTCGCACGCTCTCCCGCCGGTTGAGCAGCCGCTCGCCTCGCGTCGCGCCATCCTCCGCGGCTCGGCCGCCGGCGGCCTCGTCCTCGGCCTCACCCTCGTCTCGGGCCGCGGCTTCGCGGCGGACGGTTCGCCCGGCGGCGGCAAGGCCGTCTCGCTCGCCGCCAGCGGCGCGCCGCCAGAGCCCAACGCCTTCGTGCGCATCGCGCCCGACAACACGGTGACGGTGATCGTCAAGCACCTCGACATGGGGCAGGGCAACACCACGGGCCTGCCGACGATCGTCGCCGAGGAGCTCGACGCCGACTGGTCGCAGATGCGCTTCGCTTTCGCGCCCGCCGACGCCAAGCTCTACGCCAACCTTGCCTTCGGCATCCAGGGCACCGGCGGCTCCACCGCCGTCAACAACAGCTGGGACCAGCTGCGTCAGGCCGGCGCCGCCGCGCGCGCCATGCTGGTGCAGGCCGCCGTCGACGCCTGGAAGGTGCCGGCCGACGAGGTTGTCGTGTCGAAGGGCGTGCTGACCCATAAGTCTGGCAAGCGCGCCACCTTCGGCGATCTCGCCGAGGCGGCGGCGAAGGAGCCGGTGCCCGACAGCGTCAAGCTGAAGGACCCCAAGGACTTCTCGCTGATCGGCACGAAGATCCATCGCATCGACTACATCGTGAAAACCGATGGCTCGGCCAAGTACGCGCTCGACGTGCGGCGACCCAACATGCTGACGGCGGTCATGACGCGGCCCCCGCGCTTCGGCGCCGGGCTGACGAGCGTCGACGACAAGGACGCGCGTGCCGTGAAGGGCGTTGTCGACGTCGTCGTGGTGCCTCAAGGCGTCGCCGTGCTGGCCGAGAACACCTACGCCGCCCGCAAAGGCCGCGACGCCCTCAAGATCACCTGGAACGACGCCGGCGAGGCGCGCTCCAGCGCTGACATGCTCGCCGACTATCGCAAGGCGGCGCAGTCGCAGGGCGCCGTGGCGGCGAAGAAGGGCTCGGCGGAGGACACGTTGAAGTCGGCTGCCAAGGTCGTCGAGGTGGAGTTCACCTTTCCCTTCCTCGCGCATGCGCCGCTGGAGCCCTTGAACTGCACGGTCGAGAAGGCGGCGGACGGCTCGTACGACTTCTTCGCCGGCGCGCAGTTCCAGACGATCGAGCAGATGGTCGCGGCCAAGTACCTCGGCACCACGCCTGACAAGGTCCGCATCCACACCATGTGGGCCGGCGGCTCTTTCGGCCGGCGCGCCACGCCGGACGCCGACTATTTCGGCGAGACGGCGGCGATCATGGCGAAGACGGACGGCAAGCGCCCGGTGCACCTCGTCTACACGCGCGAGGACGAGATGAAGGGCGGCCGCTACCGGCCGATGTTCACCCACAAGATCCGGGCGGCGCTCGACCCCAAGGGCGGCATCGCCGCCTGGCAGCACCGGCTGGTCGGCACGTCGTTCATGAAGGGCACGGCCTTCGCACCCGTCATGGTCAAGAACGGCGTCGATGCCACCGCCGTCGAGGGCGTCTCCGACATGCCCTACGCCATACCCAACCTGCTGGTGGACTGGCACGACGCGCCGACGCCGATCACCACGCTGTGGTGGCGCTCGGTCGGCCACAGCCATACGGCGCAGGCCGTCGAGGTGATGGTGGACGAACTCGCCCATGCCGCCGGGCAGGACCCGGTAACCTTCCGTCTCGCCATGCTGCAGGACCACCCGCGCCACGTCGGCGTCCTCAAGCTGGCGGCGGAAAAGGCCAACTTCGGAGAGAAGCTGGCCGCCGGCAAGGGCCGCGGCGTCGCCGTGCACGAGAGCTTCAAGACCTTCGTCGCCATGGTGGCGGACGTCACGGTGAACGGGGCCGACGTGAAGGTCGATCGGGTCGTGGTGGCGGTGGATTGCGGCATCCCGGTCAATCCGGACGTGATCAAGGCGCAGATGGAAGGTGGCGTCGGCTACGGCCTTGGCGCCGCGCTGCGCAACCAGATCACCTTCAAGAACGGCGAGGTGGAACAGTCCAACTTCGACACCTACCTGCCGCTGCGAATGAGCGACATGCCGGTCGTGGAGGTCTACATCATACCCTCCAAGGAGAAGCCGACGGGTGTCGGCGAGCCTGGCGTGCCGCCGGTCGCGCCGGCGGTTTCGAACGCGATCTTCGCCGCCACGGGCAAGCGCTTGCGTTCGTTGCCTTTCGATTTCGAGAGCCTAAAGGCAAGCTGACGACTGGGGCCTACTCGCTCCGGCGGACCGAAGTCCCACGCGCCGCAAGGCGCGTGGGTCCATGCCCTCCGTTCGGCCACATCGAATGTTCGCGCACGGTCTCGGTGATGCCTCCAATAGGAAACTCCACCTCAACCCACGATCAGCCGAATGCCGGAGACAGCGCGCACAACATGTGACGAGCGTGCGTGTCCTCGCCATCCTCGGCATGTCTATGCTGCCGGCCCTCGCGCCGTCGCTCGCCGGCGCGAGAGTGGTGACCTCGTACTATTCAGACCAGATCATCATCACGACCGACGAGACGTGGGACGGCCCGGTCGATACGCCGCCGCAGGTCGGTCCCGCTCTTGCCCGCTGCTGGCATCCGCCGCGAGCGGGCGATCAGGTGACGGTCCAGCTCAGCTTCCGTCGCGACGGAGCCGTCTTCGGCAGCCCACGTATCAACTTCTCGCACGCGGCCGGCGGTCCGACGGCAGACACCGCGTTGCGGACGTCGATCCTGGCGGCGGTGTCGTCGTGCACGCCGCTACCCTTCACGCCGAGGCTCGGCGCGAACATCGCGGGTCAGGTCTTCGTCGTCCGGTTCATCGCACCGCGCTGAACCGTCACCTACGTCCCGCACAGCGTGATGCGCGTCAGCTCCGATGGGCGGCCGAGGCGCAGCGCGAAGCCCGGCCATAGCGCGGTGCCGTTGCTTACGTAGAGCGTCATGCTACCCACGTCGTAGCGACCGGACACGAACCCGCCGTTGCCGCGCGCGACGAGCCGGTCCAGGCCGCGGATCATCCCGCCGTGGGTATGTCCCGACAGCTGAAGGGCGACATCCCGAGCGGCCGCGCGCCGCGCCTCCCTGGGCTGATGGTCGAGGAGGATGACGGGAACGCCCGCCGGCGCCCCGCTCAAGGCGGTGGCCAGATCCGGCCCGGGAAGACCGGCGTGGGCCGCCGACGCGTCGGTGACGCCGGCGACGACCAAGCGATCCCCGTCACGGTCGATGGTCGCGTGACCGTTCGCAAGCACGCGCATCCCCATGGCCGCGTAATGACGCATCCATTCCCGGTAGTCGAAGAAATACTCGTGGTTGCCCGGGATGACGAAGACGCCGTCCTTCGCGCGCAGGTCGCGCAGCGGTTCGATGTCGGCGCGCCGCATCCCTAGGCTCCCGTCGATCAGGTCGCCGGTGACGACGATGAGGTCGACGCCAAGCGCGTTGGACCGGTCGACGACGGCGCGTGCCCACGCGGCGGGAAAAAGGCGGCTGATGTGGAGGTCGCTCAGCTGCAGCATCGTGTAGCCCTCGAAACGCGGGGGCAAACCGGGGATGCGGACCGCGACCTCCCTGAGGGGCGGAACGCGAACGGCCTGATGCACGCCGATGGTCGCCAGGAGGCCGGCGGTCGTGCCGATCGCGTAGCGGACGGCGTCCGGAACATGCACGGCGCCACCTCGGAGCGCCATCGCGGCAAGCGTCGCCGTGTCGAGCGCCACCTGCAGCATCGCGAGGAAAGCGATCGCGCCGAACGCCCAATTGAAGAGGATGACGATCGGGCGCGGAAATTCCGGCGAGAACACCGAGCCGGACGAGAGCCGGCTCCACAGGTGATATTGCGAGAAGAAGAGCAGGAGGATCGCGCCGACGCCCTTTACCGCCAACGGTTGCGACAGGGGCCAAAGGAACCGGGCGATCACCAGAAGACAGGGCAGAGTGACGACAAGGCGAAAGATGAGGATCGCTCCCGGTAATGCGATTTACGAGGCCGATCTCCGCCCAATGAGCACTCGTATCGCCAGTAGAGGTGAGAGCTTATCTCGTGGGAGACCCCGATCGTGTCGCTGGATCCGGGCGCGAAGCAAACTGGCTGCCCGCTCAGGCCGGGCCGATCCGCCGGGTGTTCAGGTTGACATCGTCATCCTTGCGCGCCGACACGCGCCCTTCCACCGCCTCCGGTTTGTAATGAGCGCGTCAGCTCTGCGCCACCTTCTGCCAGTCGAGGCAGGCCAGTCTCGAATTTGCGACGTCGCTAGCCTAACCGTGGCAGGCGCAGCCGTTATGTTCGCAACCTGCGTGGTCAACGTGTCCGGTCGCGCACTCTTCGCAGCAGAACGCCTTGCCGTCCTTCATCGTGGCCTTGTCGGTCGAGACCTTGCAGACGCAATCGTCGCAGGCGCATTTCACGGTCTCGCTAGCCATTTTCAGATCCTTCCATCGTCATCGATTGGCGGCTCGACGGGGCGCCGATGTTCATGCGGTTCGGTAAGGTGGGCGATCATGTTCTGCAGGACTTCGCGGACATGCATGTCGTCGATGGCGTAGAGAACGTGTCGGCCATCCTTTTCGGCTTTTAGCATGCGACCGAACCGAAGCAGTCTGAGATGATGAGATGTCGATGTCTGCGACATCGCCAGCTCCTCGCTCAGCTCGCCGACGCTCCGTCCTCGGTCCAGGCAGGCCAGCACCAGCCGCAAGCGGTTCGGCTCGCCCAACAGTCGGAACGTGTCGGTTAGTTCCGCAATATTGTCCTTAGAAAGATCGACCATCCAACCATACGTATGAACATATAGTCATATGTTCATGAAACAAGTGCGCGGGCAAGCTCTTTCTCGTGAGGCGCAGGCGAAAGCCGACATTGTCGGTTTGGAAGCGCGGGGATCATTGTCGTCCAACCG
This sequence comes from Beijerinckiaceae bacterium, assembly GCA_965198495.1. GTDB lineage: Bacteria > Pseudomonadota > Alphaproteobacteria > Rhizobiales > Beijerinckiaceae > RH-AL1. Next base: position 1,155,773 of record CBDAPL010000001.1, read on the forward strand.
TTTCGCGGCGCAGCAGCGTGATGTCCCGCGTCTCGAAGTCGGCCGTGTCCGCGGGAAAGCGCCTTATTTCGCAACGAAGGCCTTCTCGATGACGAAATGTGCCGCCTCTCCGTGGTTGCCCTCCTCGAAGCCGCGCGCACTCAGGAGTTCGCTGGCTTCCGCGATCATGTCGGGGCTGCCGCACATCATGAACCGATCGTGGACGCTATCCATGGGAGGAAGCCCCACCGCCTCGAACAACCTGCCCGATTTCATCAGGTCCGTGATGCGGCCGTTGTTGCGGAACGGTTCGCGCGTAACGGTCGGATGGTAGATCAGCTGCGCGCGCACCAGCGCGCCGATGAGCTCATCGTTGGGGAGCGTCTCGCCGATCAGGTCGCCGTAGGCGAGCTCCGGGACCGTTCGGCACCCGTGCACAAGGATCACCTTCTCGAAGCGGTCGTAGGTCTCGGGATCCTTGATGATCGAGATGAACGGCGCCACGCCCGTGCCCGTGCCGAGCAGGTAGAGGTTGCGTCCGGCGAGCAGATTGTCGATGACGAGCGTCCCAGTGGGCTTGCGTCCGACGAGGATCTCGTCGCCCACCGCGAGGTGCTGGAGGTGCGAGGTCAGCGGCCCATCCGGGACCTTGATGGAGAAAAACTCGAGACCGTCCTCGTAATTGGCGCTCACGACGCTGTAGGCGCGCAGAAGCGGCCGCCCGTCCCTCTCGAGTCCGATCATCGTGAACTCGCCGTTGCGAAAGCGGAAAGACGGGTCGCGCGTCGTCTTGAAGCTGAAGAGGGTGTCGGTCCAATGATGCACATCGGTGACGCGTTCCTGGCTTGTCTTGCCCATTGTCGGAGGTTCCGGATCTCGAGGTTTGAGGTCGACCAGTCGGACGGTCCGGCAGGCCGAGGGGGTGACCCGCTCAAACGACCTGGGAAAGGTCGCGGCCGTTGAGGTTGACGCAGAAGCCCTGCAGCGCGTCCGCGTTCACCTCGCCGCCCATAGCCTTCAGGCTCTCGTCGCGGATGAGGGACATCAGGCCACGGCGCAGTCCGAGGAACTCGGACGAGAGCGTGACCGAGGCCTCGCGCGGCCGAGGCAGCGGGACCAGGATCTCCGCCTTGATGCGCCCCGGACGGGCGGTCATCACGTAGACGCGGTCCGACAGGAAGATCGCCTCGTCGATGTCGTGGGTCACGAACAGGACCGACGTCTTCAGCTGCTGCCACATGTTGAGGAGGATCTGCTGCATGATCGTGCGCGTCTGCGCGTCGAGGGCGCCGAACGGCTCGTCGAGGAGCAGAATGCGCGGACCCGTGGCGAGCGCCCGTACGATGCCGACCCTCTGCTTCATTCCACCCGAGAGCTTGTCGGGGTAGTGGTTCTCGAACGCCGAGAGGCCGGCGAGCCCGAGCAAGGTCCGGGCGGCGACCTGCCGTTGGCTGCGACCCATTCCACGCATCTTGAGGCCGAACTCGACGTTCTGCCGGACCGTCTTCCAGGGGAACAGCGAATATTGTTGGAAGACGACGCCGCGCTCAGCGCTCGGCCCCTTGACCGGCTCGCCATCGACGAGCACCGATCCGGCGGTTGGTTTGAGGAAGCCGGCGAGCGCGTTCAACAACGTCGACTTCCCGCATCCCGAAGGACCGATGATGGAGACGAATTCGCCGGGCGCCACGCTCAGGGAGACGTTGGTGACGGCCTGAACCGCACCCTCCATGGTCGCGAAGCTCAGGCCGAAGTCGTCGACCTTGATCTCGCCCTTGGCCGGCGGCGCCGCCGCGGAGGCCGCCAAGAGCGAGCCGCTCTCCGAAACCGCGGGTCTCATCGGGCGTTCCTCCACGGCATGAACAGACTTCCGATCGCGTTGATGATCCAGCTCGAAAGCAGTCCGAGGAGCCCGATGGTGATCATGCCGAGCGCGATATCGTCGTACTGAACGAGCGAATATGCCTGCCAGGTGAAGTACCCGATCCCGAACTGGCCGGAGATCATCTCCGCGGCGATCAGCGAAACCCAGGCGACGCCCATGCCAATCGTCAGGCCGGTGAAGATCTGGGGCAGCGACGACGGGAGATAGACCTCTCGGAAGACGGCGGACTCTTTGGCGCCAAGCGAGCGGGCGGCGCGCACCAGCACCGGATCGACAGTCGCCATTCCATGTAGCGTGTTGAGGAGGATGGGGAAGAAGGAGCCGATGAAGGTGATGAAGACGATCGATTCCTCGTTCGTCGGCCAGAGCATGATCGCCATCGGCACCCAGGCGATGGCCGGGATCGGACGCAGGATCTCGGAGATCGGGAATACGACTTCCCTGAGGATCTCGAAGCGACCCATCAGCAGGCCAAGGGGGATCGCCAGCAGGGCCGCCAGTGCGAAGCCGAACACGATACGGCGGCAGCTCATGAAGACGTTTGTTCCGAAATCCGCACTGTGCAGCGCCCGGCCCGCGCTTGCGAGCACATCCGTCGGCGTCGGCACGTTCACGAACCGCACGTAGAGGTCGAGATGGTTTGCCGTAAGCGTTTCCCAGATGGCGATGAAGACGGCGATCGAGACGAGCGCGAGGACGCCGGCGCGCATGCGCGTCCGGTTCAGCAGCAGCCATCGCCGCCACCGTGCCTGCACCGGCGGCAGGTCCTTCGATGCGGGTATCGATTCCAGCGCGGAAGACAAGACGTAGGACTTCATGAGGTCAGCCCTTTGTTTTGATGGCCTTGAGCGCATCCTCGAAGGAGATCACGCTGCCGCCGGTCTTGGCGGCGTACGCTTCGGCGTCCTCCTTCAGCAGGAAGGGGACGACATCCTTTCTCCCGTCCAGCGCGTAGAACGCCTCCCGCGCGAAGAGCTTGATGCCTCGCGCATGATCGAAGAGATAGGCGACGTCGATCGCCTTGCCGTCCGCCAACATTTTGTTGTAGGCGCCGAGCGTGCAGGCCGGGCTCGAGTACGGGAGGATGGCGCCGCCTTTCACCCAGATCTCTCCCGCCTCGCGCGGATGCGCGATGTCCGCGTCGCAGAAGGCGTCGTGGCCGGCGACCTCGTAGTTCGCCGTGCTGGCGACCTGCTTGTCGTAGTCGAGGCCCCGCTCCGCGTAGACCTTGCGGACGAAGCCGTCGTCGACCCAGGCGCCGACGTCGAACGTCTTCACGCGCCCCAACGTCTGAAGCACCTTGACGTCCTCGCGGGCGGCGTCGATGAGCGCCGGCTTGATCGTCGGATCGAGGGTCATGATGCCGCCCGGTCCAAGGAAGATGTAGACGACTTCCTTGTCCGTGCCGGTCCACGCGGCGATCTGTTCGGCGGCCCGCTTCGGATCGGCCTTGATCCAGGCATTGGCGTCGAGGAGCGCCTTCAGGTAGGCGTCGATGATCTCCGGGTATTTCTGCGCGAAGTCCGTCCGGACGGCGACGCCGTGCCAGGTTGGAAGGCCGGTCTGCACGCCGTCGTAGATCTTGCGCGCGAACCCGCGGAACGGCAGCAGCTCCGCGAACGGGACGAAGTCGGCATGCGCGTCGATCTTCTGTTCCTGTAGGTTGGTCGCGCCGACCTCAGGAGTCTGGCTGACGAGCCTGAAGTAGTCGTTTGTCAAACCTTCCTTCTGCATGGCCTTGAGGATCATGCCGTGCGCGGCCGACCCGAAGGGAACGCTGAGCGTCTTGCCCTTCAAGTCCTTCAAGCTGAAGTAAGGGGAGGCGCGGTTGACGACGACGCCGTTGCCGGAGCCGTAGATGTTGTAGGCGGCGATCGCGATCAGCTGCGAGTGGCTCTGTGGGTTGTTCTGGAAGGTGTAGCCGTTGACGATCAGCGGATAGTCGCCCATCGCCCCGATCTGCAACTTGTCCGCCATCATACCGTTGGTGATCGGCGGACCCGACGTGAAGTTCTGCCACGTGACCTCGATCCTGCTCGAAGCGTACTTACCGGTCTTCGGGAGATATTTGTCGAGGAGACCGAGCTTGCGGATGACGACGCCGGCGGAAGCCGTGTTCGTGGTCGTGTCTTGGGTGCCGATCCCTAGGGAGATAGTTTCGGCGGCCGCGAGCCGGGGCATCGCGGCGAGCAGGCATGCCGCGCTCGCGGCGTATCGAAGCGATCGAACGATGCTCATGTCCACCTCGTGCCCGCGTGCGACGTTGCCGGGGATGCGGAGGGATGATCGATGCGTGCCGGCCCTGCGGCAATGTGAGAGTGTTCGACCCGGTCGATTAGTTGCCTTTTTGGCAGGAGGCACGAAGCCTTCGCCTTCTAATCTCTCACCTTGCCACTACATTGAGCGCCGCTGTCGCCATCGCGCATCCGGATGAGGACGTCGGGCCGCTGCACGACGATGTCGGAACGCCGCGTCGTGAGCACGCCCTGGTCGCTCATCTTCTTCAGGCTGATCGTCACCCACTGCCTCGTCGCGCCGACCATGTGCGCCAGGTCCGCGTGCGTGAAGGCGGCGGCGATGACGACGCCGTCGGCTTCCTGAACCCCATAGATGTCGGTAAGGTGGAGGAGCAGGTGAGCCAGACGCTCCGTGATCGAGCGGGTGCCAAGCATCTGCGCCATGGCCGAATAGCACTTCCCCTTGAAGCTGAGGCCCTCGATGAGGCCGATGCCGAAGGCGGGAATCTGCGTCACGAGCGAACGCAAGACCTTGCTCGGGAGGTGCAGGACGCTGCTATTGACCGCGGCGGTTCCCGACCAGATGTGCGGCGACCCGCCGAACACCTCGGGACCTCCAACGAAGTTACCGGGGTGCCAGTATGCGAGCGTGACCTCGCGGCCGGCGGGCGCCGTGTAGAACACGCGTATACGCCCGGTCTCGATGAGGTAGATGCCGTCGTGCTGCGCGCCTTGCGTAAAGAGCACGGCGCCCCGGTACAGCACCTTGCGGGTGCCTTTTTCGAGCACGGTGAGAGCTTCGCGCTCGCTTAGGCCCGACAGCATCGGTGGCGGCCCGCTCTGCTGGGGCGTAGCCTGCGTGTAGAGGAAAGGCCCAACCCTCTCGGTGCCGGAGCGCCCCGCACGTACGTACGGGGGCCACGCGCCTTGGTGCGGTGTCTGCACGACGGTCTCCCTAAGCGTCCTCGCGCAGCAATCGCCATACCAACCTCCGGAGCTGTTCCAAAGTGCGCGAACGGACGTCCGCTACCTTCATGCGCTGTGCGCCGCAATGGAGGGCGGGTAGGGCTGGCCTCGTGCCGCGGTCGTTCGCCCGCCCTTTTCGAGAGCATGGCAATGTTGTCCGCAGCGCCGTAGAGGGGGTCGCGTTCGTGCGTCAGGTTCAGTCAACGGCCGACGAAACGCGGTCGATAAATCCGTCGGGATGGATGACGAGCATGGTCTCGCCTTCGGTGCAGCAGTCCACCGGACAGACCTCCGCGCAATCGGTGTTTTTCAATCGAGCCGGCTATCCGCGACGACGTAGGTCATCGCTTGATGGCTCCGGCGAGTGGCGGTCTAAGGCGAGACCTGGCACTTGCCGATCGCCCAGCGGACCAGCTTGCGCACGTCGGGATCCGGATCCGCCATCGCCGGCTCGAGCCACTCGAGCGCCGCCGGATCGGCAATCTCACCCAGCGACGAGGCGACCTCCTTGCGCAGGTTCCCGACATCTGCGACGAGGTTCGCGCCGAGGGCCGGGATAGCGGATGTCGCCTTGAGCTTGCCGAGCGCGGTCGCCGACTTGACCCGGACCTGCCAGACCTCATCGGACATCGCGGCGATGAGCGCGTCCGTCGCTTCCGTCAACCGGACCTTGCCGCTGGACACGGCCGCCTCCTCGCGCACCTGCCAATTGGCGTCCTTGAGGCCGGCAAGAAGCGTCGCCGTCCCGGCGCCACCCTGCTTGATGAAGACGAGCGAGGCCATCGTCGCCCGACGGACGCTGGGTTCGGGATCGTTGGCGGTGGCGATCAGCGCCGGCAGGGCCGCGTCGGCCTTGAGGTAACCGATCACGCCCAAACCTTCACGACGCACCGCCGCGTCCGGGCTCCGCAGCGCCTTCAATGCCGCGGCGAGCGCATCGGGCAGGATGAGTTCACGCAGGGCGCGCAGCGCGGACGCCTGCACGAAGGGATCGGGATGTCCGGTCCGTTCGATGAGCAGGGGCCCGCACGCGGGCTCCTTCTTGTCCGCGAGCGTCTCGGCCGCGACAAGGCGGACCGCCTCGTCGCGGTCCTCGAGCGAAGCGACGAGGCCCTCGACGACCTCGGCGCCGTCGTGCTCGTCGAGCGACTTCGCGGCGGCGGCGCGCACCAGAGCGTCGGGGTCGCGCAGGCCCTCCAGCAGCAGCGCCGCGGCGCCTGGCTCGACCATTTCGGCCAGCTCCATCATCGCGACGCGTCGGACGCCCGCGTCGCCGTCGTGGCAGCGTTCCGCGACCTCGTCGAGATCGCCGTCGAATGTGTCGAACACGGGCATGGTCGCCTCAGCGCAGAAGGTAGGGGATGTTGACCTTGACCGCGTTGGTCGGGCAGTCGACCTCGCACGGCATGCAGTACCAGCACTCGTCGTACTTCATGTAGGCCTTCTTCCTGGTCTCGTCGATCGCCAGAATGTCGAGCGGGCAGACGTCGACGCAGACCCGGCACCCCTTCTCGGCGATGCACTTGGCGTCGTCGATCACGACCGCCGCACTCTTCGCCTGTGTGATGATCGGCATGGGTTTGTTCTCCTTATTCCGCGGCGACGGCGTTGGGGATGCGCAGCTGGTGGTAGGCGCTCATCTCCTCGTCGGCGACGGGTACGATGTAGGGGTCGACGGCCCGCTTGCGATGCGCCATGGCGCCGTTCGCGTCCTTGTAGAGCATGGTGTGGCAGAACCAATCCGTGTTGTTGGTCTCCGGATGGTCGACGCGCATATGGTAGAATCCCCAACGGCTTTCAGTCCTGTAGAGTGAGGCCGCCGCGGCCATGTCGGCGCAATCGAGGATCGTCTGCATCTCGAGGGCGCGGTGGAGTTCGTGCGGATCGCGCGCGCAGAGTTCGCCCAGGTCGTGGCGGATCTCGGCGAAGCGCGCCTGCGCCAGCTCCATCTTGGCCGTCACCTTCGGCGGCTCCAGGTAATCGTTGACGAGCCGTCGCGTCTTGAACTCCATCTCGTGCGGCGTCAGCCCATCCTCGCGGCGCGTGGGCGCGAGCACACGCTCCTGTTCCGCGAGGAGCTGTCCTGGATCGAAGCTCGGCATATCGTTGCCGCCGCAGTAGGCGGCGGCGTCGGCACCGGCGATGCCACCGTTCACGAAGGCGCCGAGCATGTAGTTGTGCGGCACACTGGCCATGTCGCCGACCGCGTAGAGGCCGGGGATCGTCGTACGGGCTTTGTGGTCGACCCAGACGCCCGAAGCGCTGTGGCCGGAGCAGAAGCCGATCTCCGAGATGTGCATCTCGACTGGACGCTTGCGGTAGTTGGTGCCGCGCCGTTCGTGGAATCGCCCGCGCGACGGACGCTCGTTCGAGTGCAGGATCGTCTCGATTTCGCCGATCGTTTCCTCGGCGAGGTGGTCCATCTTGAGAAAGACCGGCCCGTTGCCGCTCTGCAGCTCGCGCCAGAACTCGAGCATCATCTGCCCGGACCAGTAGTCGCATTCGATGAAGCGGCTGCCCTTGTTGTTGGCGGTGTAGCCGCCGAAGGGCCCCGTGACGTAGGCGCAGGAGGGGCCGTTGTAGTCCTTGATCAGCGGATTGATCTGATAGCACTCGAGGTTCGCGAGCTCGGCGCCGGCATGGTAGGCCATCGCGTAGCCGTCGCCGCTGTTGGCGGCGTTCTCGTAGGTTCCGAACATGTAACCGGACGCCGGCAGGCCGAGGCGGCCCGCGGCGCCGCACGCGAGGATCACGGCCTTTGCCTTGACGACGAGGAACTCGCTCGTCCTGGTGTTGACGCCGACGGCGCCGGCGATGCGGCCATCGGCGTCCTTCAAGAGCCGGGTCGCCATGTAGCGGTTGGTGACGGCGACCTGATTGCGGCGCAGCTGGCGGTAGAGCACCTTCTTGACGTTATGGCCTTCCGGCATCGGCAGCACGTAGGTGCCCAGGTGGTGCACCTTGCGCATGTTGTATTCGCCCGAGCCGTCCTTCTCGAACTTGACGCCGAGCTGGTCGAGGAACTGGATCATCGGGTAGCTGCCCTGGGCATAGGCCATCACCGCCTTCTGGTCGACGATGCCGTCGTTGGCGACCGTGATCTCCTTCACGTACTGTTCGGGCGTCGCGTGGCCCGGAACGATGGCGTTGTTCAGCCCGTCCATGCCCATGCTGATCGCACCCGACCGTTTGACGTTGGCCTTTTCCATAAGGATGACGCGGAGTTTCGGGTCGGCCTCTTTGGCCTTGATGGCGGCCATCGGCCCGGCGGTGCCGCCGCCGATGACGAGGATGTCGGCTTCAACGATCTCTGTTTTGTCGCTGGTCATTGGTTCGATCCGATCTGGATTGGGGATGCGACGACCGCGACTGAACCAGCGGCATCGGGGGAGCCGATTGTCCAGAGGTCCCGCAGATAGGCCCATGGATAGATCCCGCGATCGTGCCCGTCCGAGAATTTCAGATGCAGTCCGTGACTGCCCAGCACGTCCACCCCGACAAGGGAAACTTCCTCGTAGGGTCCGCGGCGGTGGTCGAGAATGCGGTCCCGCGTGCACCATGCGCACCGGCAGGCGTCACGCAGAGCGGCACTCCGGAACGATGCGGTGCGGCCGTTGTCCCAGACGAGTCGAAGGTGCGTGCGGTCCTCCGCTACGACCACCTCTTCGGGAAGTTCGTCGTCCGTCGCCGTCATCAGGGCCTCCGCCTACGATCCGTGAACGATAGGACAACGCGCGCGCCGTTCCGGACAGCAATTAGTTGCCGCGGATCGGACAAAGGCCTGAGCCTCCGGACCAGATCCGCCTATCCTGATCAAGAGGCGTCCGGTGCGCCGACGGTTCGAGGGTCCTCCTTTTATGATGAGCGTGGGTTTCGTATGATGAGCATGGGTTTCGCGGCATGGCTCTTCGCGGTCGCCTTCGGCGCGAGCGCGGTCGGCGGCATGCTCGGCATGGCGAGCGGCCTCTTTATCGTGCCGGTGTTAACCGCGTTCGGACATGTCGACATCCGCACCTCGATTGGTGCCAGCATCGTCTCTGTCATCGCCTGCTCCTGCGGCGGTGCGGCGCCGTTTCTTAGGAGCAGGCTGACGAACGTCCGTCTGGCGATCGTCCTCGAGACGGCAACGACGTTTGGAGCGGCGTGCGGCGCCCTTTTGTTCGGCCTTGTGCCCGAACGGGCGCTGTTCCTGCTCTTCGCGCTGATCATGGTGGTGTCCGCCCAGCAGATGCTGGCGCGGCGCGGGGAGAGCCTCTGCGACGGCGTTCCCGCGACGCACGCATGGTCGTCCTGGCGCCTCGGCTCTAGCTACCCCGACGCGAAGGTCGGCCGTGATGTCGCCTACACCGTCGACAGGATGGGCGTCGGCATGCTGCTGATGTTCGGCGCCGGCCTGATCTCCGCCCTCCTCGGCATCGGCAGCGGGGTTCTCAAAATCCCGGCGATGGACACCGCCTTGCGGCTGCCGATCAAGGTCTCCTCGGCCACGTCCAACTTCATGATCGGCGTCACGGGCGCGGCCAGCGCAGGAGCCTATTTTCTGCGAGGCGAGATCGACGTGGCGATCGCCGGGCCGATCGTGCTGGGGTCGATAACCGGGGCTCTCCTCGGAACGCACCTGGTCCTGAGGATCTCGAGCGAGCGATTGCGTACGCTGTTCGTCGTCGTCCTCGGCGCCATGGCCCTGCAGATGACGCTGAGCGCCGCCGGTGTGCCCTTGCTAGGTCGTCCCCTTTGACGCCGGGAACGCGCCTGGAACGCCGCCTCGCCGCGACCTTGCAGTACGGATCCTGGATCACCGCCGCTGTCATCGCGACGGGCGCGCTCCTCCGCGCCATCCCGGGCGAAGCCGGCGCGCGCGTCGAGGCGGCCGGCATCGCGCTGCTGATCCTGCTGCCAGTGCTGCGAGTCGCGGTAATGCTCGAGAGCTTTCTGCGCACCAGGGACTACCGCCTCGGCGCGGCAGCCTTTCTGGTGCTCGTCATCCTGACGCTCGCCTTTATCCTGGGCGCTCTGGCCAACGTGAAGGGCTGATCGAGCCGCAGGTGGAGCGAGAACATGGCGACGAGCAGGATGATCACCGTCGACGCGCCGGCGAGCGGCACCAGGGCGCCGCGAAGAATCGCGAGGCCTCCGCCCTCTGATAGCGATTACGATCCCGTTCTCGATCATGCGTCGGGACTTCGAGTACGCGCAGCCGGTCGTCTCCTGCACGGCTTGGACGTTCGCGGCGCCACGAGCGCATTGGCCGATGGCGACCCGCGTCGGGTCTGGTGCGGCGAGGACGGTCGCGAGACGATCCCGTCCTAAAGCATCACCGGCATGGGTCACGGCACGCCTGTGGAGACCGCGGGCCTCGACGGCGTCGGTTCGCTTTGGTGGCGGATTTCCGACGCAGCCATGAGCATCCAGCTTCGGAACTCGACCGAAAAGTGCTGCAGGTGCTGCTCGATAGCTTCGGGCGCGGTCGTCGCGGGCAAGGTGACGGAGAGTTCCGCCGTCATGCCATGCTGGGCTTCGAGGAACGCGGTGGACACGGACCCGAACACTGTCCCGTCGTCGTCAAGCTTCAGAAGTGAACGTCGCTTCTCGGTGCCGGCGGGTTCATCGGCATCGACTTGGCTGTCGTCCCATCCGCCCATGTAGAAGCCGACGACGTGCTCGCCGAGCGTCTCGACGACGTGCGGGCCGCTCGGATCGGCCATGTCCATCAGGTAATGCTCGGGCTGGGCATCGATCAGGAGATCCCGTCGCGCGAAGGCCCGGATCATCCATTCGGAAAAATCGGCGGCAGCAAGGTTGCTGGCTTCGATGGTGATCGTGCCGGTCGCCTGCCGGCCCCCGGAGCGCTTGACGTGGTCACGAAAGAACGCGTTCCCCTCCGCTATGTCCCCACGCACGAGGTCATGGAGCCGATCGTGCCCAAGGTTGCGCTTGAGCAGGCGCAGTGCGCGGCGCGCCGAAACAAGCTCATATCGATCGATGTCCTTGTCGGACCCGCCCGCGATGCGGATCGACACGAGTGTGCTGGCTTCGGTTATCATGTGACATCCTCTTCCGATGATTTGTACAGGTGCGTGGGAGGCGCGTCGGCTCGTCACTCGTCCCGTGGAACGCCCCTCATCTGCCAAGCTGGCTTGAACCAAGCTGGCTTGGCCCACTCGCTCGGCCGGGCGAGGACCGCCGCAGCCTCAGCGACCGTATATATAAACAGGTGATTATATTTTAGGTTCCCGATGAAGGATGATGCGGTGACGAGCGAAGGTGAAGTGTCGGCGGTGGTGAAGCGGGGACGTCGGGCGGGGAGCAGCGGTACGCGGCAGGCGATTCTGGATGCTGCCCGGACGCGCTTCGCCAGGGAGGGCTATGGCGCCACGACGATTCGCAAGGTGGCGACGGATGCAGGGGTCAACCCAGCCCTCGTGATGCAGTTCTTCTCGTCGAAGGAGGAGCTGTTCGCCGCCGTGCTCTCGATGCCGGCTGCCGCTCTGTCGCGCATCGCGGAAGCCTTCGACGGCTCCTTCGAAGGTTTGGGTGAGCGCGTGACACGAGCCTTCCTCGTCCTGTGGGAGGAAGACGCGGCCACATCGGAACCGCTGCTCGCGCTGATCCGCGCCACCGTCTCCAACGAACAGGCATCCGCGCAATTCAGCGAGTTCGTGCAAGCGCGTCTTGTCGACGTTATCAGCCCCAGACTGCCCGATGGGCCAGAAACCGCTGCTCGAGCGGGCTTTGCCGCGGCAATGCTGGTGGGGCTCATGATCGGTCGGCGAATCTTGCGCGTGCCGGCTATCGCCGAGGTCGACCACGCTGCGGTGGTAAGACTCGTGGGTCCGACTATCCAGCAGATTTTCACACCCACACCTCATTGAAACGCGGGCGCCAGCAACCTCCCGATGATCGCGCCTGGACGTTGCCTGTAACTCCACGGCCCTGAGCCACCATCCGCGCCCGAACCGTTACGTCTGCTTCGGGGCGAGGCCATCTGGTGGCTGGACAACCGTGACGGGCGCAGAGCGAAGGGGCCGCTTCTAAAGCCAGCCCTGACTGGAACGTGCCGTCTGGTTCCAGGCTGATCGAGAAGAAGCGACAGCTCGGTTCTTTTCGGCGGCAGAGAAGCTCGACTTGGCACAGGCCACGCGTCGGGCCTCCTCCTGCAGAAGAGACGCCTCGCCGAAGCGGTGGGAACTCGAGGATGGGTTCGCCATCAGGCTACTGCGACGACATCAGGCTAATGCGACGCCTTCAAGCTACTGCGACGCCTTGTGCGGAGGAGTGGCCGGTCGAGGCCGGGTCGCGCTCGAGCCCGGGCGAGACGATCAAGGGGCCGGCGAAGCGCGCCGGGCCGCCAGCGTCCATCGAGCGCGCCTGGATGTCCTTGGACCGGTGGACCAGAAAATCGACGAGGTGGTTGCGGATCCGGTAGAACTGAGGATCGTGGTGCATCGTCTCGCGCTCGCGGCCCCTCGGCATGGTGTTGATTACGATCTCCGCGATGCTCGCGTGCGGGCCGTTGCTCATCAGTAGGATGCGGTCGGACAGGAGGATCGCCTCGTCGACGTCGTGCGTGATCATGAAGACGGTCTGACGGATCTGCAAGCAGATGCGCAGCAGCTCGTCCTGGACGACGCCGCGCGTCAGCGCGTCGAGCGCACCGAAGGGCTCGTCCATGAGGAGCATCTTGGGCTGGATCGAGAAGGCTCGGGCGATGCCGACGCGCTGCTTCATGCCTCCCGACAGCTCGGAGGGCTTCTTGTCGGCCGCGGCCTTCAAGCCGACCATCGCGACGTAACGCTCGCAATGGGCCTTCAGCTCGGCGGCCTTCATGGCCGGGAAGCGCGAGCGGACCGCGAAGGCGATGTTCTGGCGTACGGTGAGCCAGGGGAAAAGCGCGTGGCTCTGGAACACGACGCCCCTGTCCAACGAAGGCCCGGATATCTGGCGCCCGTCCATGATGACGTGGCCCCTAGTCGGCTCTTCGAGGCCGGCGAGGATCTTGAGGATGGTGCTCTTGCCGCAGCCCGAGTGGCCGAGCACGCAAACGAACTCGCCTTCTGCGATGGCGAACCCGACGCCCTCGAAAACGGCCGGTGCCTTGGGTGCGTAGACCTTCGCGAGATCCTCCACGATGAGGAAGGGTTTGCCGGTGGCGGCGCCGCGGGCGACGGGATCAGTCCGCATAGGTCACCTTCCTCTGAAGCTGCTGAAAAAGGAGGTCGAGCAGCATGCCGACGACGCCGATCAGGAGCACCGCGAAAATCACGTTCGCGAGCGAGAGATTGTTCCACTGGTTCCAGACGAAGTAGCCGATTCCCGTGCCGCCCACGAGCATCTCGGCCGCCACGATCACCAGCCACGCGATGCCCATGGAGATGCGCATGCCGGTGACGATCGTCGGCGCCGCCGCCGGAAGCATGACGAGGAAGGCCCGTCGCAGGGGTTTGACCTCCAACGTCCGAGCGACGTCCAGCAGTTCGACGCGGACCCCGGCGACGCCGAACGCGGTGTTGATCAACATCGGCCAGATCGAGCAGACGAAGATCACGAAGATGCTGGAGAGATTGGAATCCTTGATCGTGTAGAGGGCCAGCGGCATCCAGGCCAAGGGCGAGATGGGCTTCAGCACCTGTATGATGGGATCGAGCGCCCTGTAGAGGAGAGGCGACATCCCGATGAGGAAGCCGGCGGGGATCGCGAACAGTACCGCGAGCGCGTAACCAAGCGCGACGCGTCCGAGCGAATAGGCGATCTGGATGCCGATGCCCTTGTCGTTGGGGCCGCCGTCGTGGAACGGGTGGGAGAGGAGAGCGGCCGCGTTCGTCGCGAATTCGGCCGGCGTCGGGAAGCCGACGACCTTCGTCTCGGCCCCGCTGCCGGACGGCGCATGACCCATCAGTGCCTCGTACTCCGCGTCGGCGGGGTTCGCCGCCGCCGCCGGCTTCGTCGGCGCCATGGTCGCGCCCTGCCAAACCAGGATGGTCGCGAGCACCACGAGCAGCGTGAGCGCGGCCGCCTTCAGACGGTTCTTCATGTCCGCGACCTCACGTGCGCTTGATCGCGAAGCTGGCGGCGTAGGCGGCCGGCTGGGTCGGATCGTAGGTCCGGCCCATGACGGTGATCTTCTCCAGGCCGCTCGTATTGGCCGTCGCCGGCACCGGCATGCCCAGCTCCGTCATCAGGCGGGTCGCGTCGGTCAATTCGAAGACCTGGCGGGCGATGGCCGCATAGTCGACATCCTGTTTGATGTATCCCCAGCGCCGCATCTGAGTGAGCATCCAGGTCGCCATCGAGTACCAGGGCACGGGGCTGAAGCCGATCCGGTCGGGAACGTCCCGGACGTTGCCCAGGCCATCGGCGAAATGGCCGGTAAGCGCCTGGCGCACCACGGCCTCGGGCTGGTTGAGGTACTGGCTGGGCGAGATCGCCTTGGCGATGGCGGCACGGTTGGCGTGGTCGTTGGCGGCGGCGGCCGCCTTCAGCATGGCGCGATAGAGCGCCGCGAAGCTGTTGGGAGCCTGGTCGATGAACCTCTGCGACACGCCGAAGGCGCAGCACGGATGCCCGTCCCAGATCTCCTTGGTAAGCAAGTGGATGAAGCCGATCTCGTCGTAGACCGCCCGCTGGTTGAAGGGCTCCGGTCCCAGGAACCCGTCGATGTTCCCGGCGCGCAGGTTGGCCACCATGTCCGCCGGAGACGTGATCCGCAGCTGGACGTCCTTATCGGGATCGATGCCGTGCTCCGCCAGGTAGTAGCGAAGCAGAAAGTTGTGCATCGAATAGTCGAAGGGGATCGCGAACCTGAAGCCCTTCCAGTTCCTCGGATCGCGGTTGTTTTTGTGCTTCAGGGCGAGCGTGATCGCCTGCCCGTTGACGTTCTGGATCGTGGCGACCCGCATCGGCTGGGCCTCGGAAGCCAGGCCCAGCGAGATCGACAGGGGCATGGGCGAAAGGAAATGCGAAGCGTCGAGCTCGGCGTTCAGCATCTGGTCGCGCACGAGCGCCCAGCCGGCCGTCTTCCTCAGCGAGACGTCCAATCCCTCGTTGCGGTAGAAGCCGAGCGGATCGGCCATGATCAGGGGCGTCGCGCAGCAGATCGGGATGAAGCCGATCTTCAACTCCTTCTTCTCGAGCGCACCCTTCGACTCCGTAGCCATGGCCTGGAGGGACTGCAGCGGCAAGAGCGAGTGGATCGCCGCCATCGCCGTCGACGTCCCGACGGCCTTCAGGAAGCGCCTCCGCGCGCGGTCGTCGGGGATCAGCGCCCTTACGGCCGCCATCTCCATGAAGTCGCGGGACAGGTCCTCCGCATCGCTGCCGCGCTTCGGGTTCCGGGCTGTCGCGCCGTTGCGGCAGCCGCAGGCGCAACCGGCGAGGTGGCTCTCGGGATCGAACGGCCTGTAGTTGTTCTCGTCGGTCATAGGCTCGCCTTTCGAGGTGAGGGAAACGGCGGGGTCCAAACTTCAGGCCGTGAGGCGCGCCACCAGGGCGTCGCCGCGCCATTGCTCCATAGCGAGACCCGCGTCGTCGTCGACGAGCACGCGCCACTCCGCGTCGGCGGCCGGCACCCCGTGCATCTCGATGGGCGCGGACCTCGCCTTGAGGCGCACGACGGGGTGCGCGTGGTCGTATCCCGGGTGCTCGAGGCCCAGGATATCTCGTGCGATGACGCTCGCCTGCTTGGCGATCGGTTCGATGTACCGACACGGCTGGCCGGCGATGCTGATGCAGTCGCCGAGGCCGTAGATGTTGGGCACGCTCGTGCGCAGGGTCCGCGGATCGACCGCGACGCCTCGCTCGAAGGCCAGCCCCGCGGTCTCCGCCAAGCGGCTGGGTGTCGACAGGCCGATCGCGGAGATGACGACGTCGGCGTCGAAGCGACGTCCGTCGGACGTCTCGACCCGCTTCGACGACCCGAAGGCGGTCACCTCGGCAACCTCCACGGGGCCGAGGAAGGCGACGCCGAGCCCTTCCAGGCCCTTGCGCACGCGCGCGGCGGCCTGCGCGGGGAAGAACGCGTCGACGGGCGCGGCTCCGCGATGGAGGAGGGTGACCGCGTGGCCCGCTCGGGCGAGATCCTCGGACAATTCGCAGCCCACCAATCCGGCGCCGATCACGACGACGCGCTTGCGTTCCCCCTGCAGGGCCGCGAACAGCGCCGACCAGGACCGGTAATCGTTGATGCGCCAGCACAGCGAAGCGGGAAGCCCCGCCGACGCCGTGGGCCGAGCTCCCTGCGCGAGCACGAGATGGGAGTACGCCAGGGGTCCGCGCGTCGTACGAAGGCGATTCAGGGTCGCCTGAATGCGAACCGCGAAGGTCCTCTCGAGCAGCCGGACGCGCAACCGCCGGCCATTGTCTCCGCCGACGGCTTTGCGGACCTTTTCCGGTGACGCGCCTCGCGAGAGGGCGATCGAAAGTTCAGGCTTGTGGTAGACGTCGCCGTCGCAGCCCGTCACGATCGTGACGGGGATCGTCGCGTCGCGCTCGCGCAAGGCCTCGGCGACGCTCCAGCCGGCCGCGCCGGCTCCCACGATCACGACGCCCGACCTGCGGGACGGCGCCGTCGCGACGGCCGCCAGCGTCGCCATGGCGCGACGCACGTAGGGTTCGAAGTCCGACTTGGTGACCCCGCAGATCGGGCACTCCCAATCGTCCGGGATGGCTTCGTACCTGGTCCCGGGTGGAAGACCGCTGTCGGGGTCGCCGAGCTCCTCGTCGTAGATGAGCCCGCAGGCGCGACAGATGTACTGGCGCCAGTCCGCGACCGCCGCGGCCCCGTCGAACGGCTCGCTCATCGCGGCATCTCCTCCTGCGAGAGACGGTCGATCTCCCATCGAAGGTGCTTGATCGCCGGCGTGACGATGGCGACGAAGTGCGCCTCGCGGACCCGTCGCTGGGGAGCGGCCGACATGAGGTAGCCGCGGGCGCCCTGGTGCAGCAACGCGGACTGCGAGGCCCGCAAGGCGAGTTCGGAGCCGTGCGCGCGGGCGTCGAGCACGTCGATGAGATAGTCGCGGCCGCCTTCGTAGGGGGTCTCGGCGAGCTTCGCGATGCGGGCGCCGAGCTCGTCCAATTCGCCTTGGATCTCGTCAGGACGGTCGTTGAGGAAACGGTTCACGTGGCCGAGGGTCTGCTCGACCTCCCACATGGAATCGATGCTGCCCTGGACCGTGCCCATCGCCATGCCCGTCTGCAGCAGGATGAAGACGGCCTTGATCTTTTCGATGAAGGGTCGGGCCGGATCCGCGACGAGGTCGTCCTCGCCGACGAAACGGTCCTGAAGCCGCATTCCCCAGGTGCTCGATCCCTCCATCCCCGAGAAGGAGGGACAAGGCTTGAGTTCGACCGCGTCGTCGAAGCGGAGGATGAAGAGGATCTCGTGCGAGAGCGACCCGTCGGCGGCGTAGACGCCGGCCATCGCGCCGCAGTACTGGCCCGGACCTATGTGGCTTACCCAGGGTAGCGACCCGGACACGGAGTAGCCGCCTCGCACCCTCGTGGCGCGCAAGAGAATGGGCTCTATGCCGGCGAGCGACTTCATCGGATTGGACAGGGCCGTCCCGCCGAACGTCTCGCCGCGCTGGTGTCGGTCGAGGACGTGACCCGTCAAGGCGGGGTTGCCCGATTGCTCGAGGTAGATGCCGCAGACGTCGTGGCACCACATCAGGAAGCCGGTCGTCCCGCAGACCCCACTCGCGGCCCGCATCGCCGCGATCGAGACGCCGACCCGGCAGCCGTTGCGATCGAGATGGGCGCCGAGCGCCCCCGCTTCGCCGAAGGCCCGCAGGATCTCGACGGGGTAATGGCCCCCGTCGATCCGCGGCGCCGCGGCCTTGAGTTGTCCCTCGGCGATATCCGTGGCGGCACGGAGGATGGCGGCGCCGTCCTCGACGGCGGCTTCTCGGGAGAAGTCGCCGTGGAAGGCGTCGTCGGACGTGCGTTCCAGGACCGTGGCGTCTTGCATGGCGTTCTCGGGATGGGAGGAGATGGACCGGCTGGGCGACGCCGGCGTCAGTCGGCGAGGCCGATCTCGAAGGGGATCGGGTTCCGCATCGTGTTGGCGACCGGCGAGTAGCGGTTGGCGTGGCGCACGATCTCGTCGAGCTCCTCGCGCGAGGCGTCGCCTTCGAGGAGCACCTTCACGCGGATCGCCTGGAAGCCCATCTCCTCGGGTGTCTTCTCCGCGCCTCCCGCTCCCCAGGCGGCGGGGTTGCCGATGTCGCCTTCCAGCTTGACCTCCAGCCTGGTCAGCTTGACCTGCTTCCAGGTCGCCACCGCCGTGATGCCGACGGCGATGCAGCCGCCGAGGCCGGAGAGCACGATCTCGCCGGGCGCGGGCGCGGTGTCGTCGCCGAAGAGGTGAAGCGGCTCGTCGACCACGACCGGGCCGTGCTCGCCGACGTAGCTCAGCGAGCGGTACTTGCCCTGCATGACCGTGTGGACCTTGTTTGTCCCGCGGGCTGAAGGGTTGTTGCGGCCCTTCTCGGCGAAGCCGACAAGGCCGTCGCGGTCGATGGGGGCGAGGAAGGTTGCTGAGGCGGTCTTCGTGGCGGGGTCGGTCATGTGCGCATTCCTGGATGACGACCGGTTCACCCGGCCGCAACCCTCTGTATCAAGGGACGTACCAACGCGCGCTGCACGCGGTCGATTCTGAAAGACAAGTTCGCGCAACAGCTTATCGGCATGTGTATCTTGTACGATCAGAGACGATGGTCGGCAATGTCGACAATTGTCGACATTATCAACGCGAGCTGACCGCGTCAGGCGGGTCGCGACTGCTTCTTCAGTCGGTACGTGAACTGCCTGACCGTCATGCCCAGGCGCTGGGCCGCGCGGGATCTGTTGCCGCCGCTGGCCCTCAGCGCGTCCTCCAGCTGCAAGCCCGTATGCGATGTCGCCGGACCGTAGGACAGAGTCGCGGCCGCCCCCGGACCTGTGTCGTACGGTGGCCGGCCGGCTTGCTCCGCGGCTTCGGGAAGGAAGCGGACGAGATCCTCGCGCTCGACGAGGACCTTGTCCGCGAGCAGCACGATGCGCTCGACGACATTGGACAGCTGGCGGATGTTGCCTGGCCACGGACACGCCTTCAGGACCTCGATGGCCGCCGGCGTCAGGTTCACGTTGCGGTCGTTGCGCTGGTTGGACCGCGCGACGAGGTGCGCCACCAGTAGCGGGACGTCGGCGGCACGCTCCGCCAGCGTGGGCAGCCCGATCGGTATCACGTTGAGCCGGTAGTAGAGATCCTCGCGGAACCGACCCGCCCCGACGTCCGCCGCCAATCGTCGGTTGGTCGCCGCCACCAGCCTGACGTCGAGCTTGATCTCGCGCTTGCCTCCCAACCGGCTGACGGTGCCCTCCTGAAGGGTCCGCAGGAGCTTCGTCTGCATGGCGAGAGGCAGTTCGCCGACCTCGTCGAGGAAGATGGTGCCGGTGTTGGCCTGCTCGAACCACCCGGCGCGCGCGTCGACCGCGCCCGTGAATGCGCCGCGTTCATGTCCGAAGAGCTCGGACTCGAACAGCGTTTCGGGAATGGCTCCGCAGTTCACCTTGATGAAGGGGCGGTCGCGTCGCGGGCTGGCGAGATGGAGGGCGCGGGCGAACAGCTCCTTGCCCGTCCCCGACTCGCCCGACAGGAGCACCGTCGCCATGGATCCCGATACGCGCTGCAGTTCGTCCATGGCCTTGAGGAGGAGCGGCGACGTGCCCACGATTCCGCACCTCGCCATGGCGCTCTTGAGGGCGCCGGCCAGAAGCGTGTTGTGGTTCTTCAAGGCCAGGGTCTTGTGCTCCACCGCCTCGCTCAGCTGCAGCAGCTGGCCCGCGAGCGTGGCCAGGATGCGCATGATGGCGACGTCGTCGGAGAGCGAACGGGCGCGATGGCGGATGCGGTGGCAGGCCAGCGCGCCGACGGCGTCGCGACCCACGCGTACCGGGATGACCATGAACGACACCGGACCTTCCGGGAGCCTTTCGCGGGGTACGCTGCGGGCGAGGAAGTCGGGCTCCGCGTCGATATCCTGCACGATCACCAGCTGCTCGGCGACGATCGCTCGCCCGGTGATGCCTTCGCCACGCGCGTAGACGCCGCGCTCGATCTCCGGCCTCGTGAGGCCGTAGGCGTAGGCGATCCGTGTCCCGCCGGTCGTCGGATCCGGCAGCACGACGCGCCCCCTGTTGAGGCCGAGGCACTCCGACATCAGCTGGAGCATGGTCTGGAAGAGGGGAGCCGGCTCCAGCCCCTTGCCGATCCTCGATGCGACCTGCTGGATGAGGAGCATCTCCTGGCTCCTCCAGAACGCCGGGGTCTCCGCGCTCTGAGGAGCCTGCTCGTAACCTTGGGTCATCGCTCGATGGCCAATCCTCCCAGTAAGTCCCAAAGGGTAGCGCCTTTTCAAGACATGTGAAGAGCTTAGCGCGATGCTCTTCGGCTCCGCGGAGAAAGAGGCGGCATATTCAAATGAGGTCGTGCATGAACAAGCATGCCTTCGTCTTAAGCCCACAATCGAGTATTCACCCGTCCTTGAAAGTGATCGAGATCCAGCCTTCGCGTTTTGTGCGCGACGGCGTGACGAGCGGCCTCATGAGGCAGTGTCGGCATGTTGGCCGTCTCACGCCTCACACCGCTGCAAGGAAATCGTATGCCGATTTTGACTGCTATCGCTTGCAACTTCTGACTGCTATCGCCTTGCAACGAGGGGCATGGGAAGAGTGCGCGCACAAGGCATCCGCGGTAAGCGACCCTTTCAGGGAATGATCGAGGATCGAAGGCATTGGCTGGGTTGAAAGACAAGCGCGGCTTCATTGACAAGGACCGGCTGGACCTTTCCGAGCGCAAAGCGGTCGAATACTGGATGAAGCGGTGGGGAGTAACACGCGATCAAATTACCAGCGCCCATCGCAAGGCGGGGCTCATGATAAAAGACATCGCCGCGGAGCTCGGCAAGAAGCGTTAAAGCGTCAAATGGCCGAGGGCGGAATGACCGCTCTGGAGCAAGCCCATCGAGATAACCGTTGTTCGTTCAGATGGTGCTACGCCGATCTCAGCTGCGTCCGGGAAACGACAGGTAGCGCCGCTATACCTACGATGGTCCGTGGCCGCGCATGGTCGATGCCGGGCGGACAAGCGGTCGGTGATCGCCTATTGGTCTTGGACGATGCATCAGAAGCGAGCAGTCTTACCCATGGCGTCCGTCGACGACCCCGTGATCTCCAAGACGGAACGAACGGATAACCCGCAGCTCGGGGTCATCGGCCAGGAGCTGCACGCGTCCCGTCGCAAGCGGCAGCTCTCCCTCGAGCAATTGGCCGAGTTGTCCGGCGTCAGCCGCTCCATGATCTCCAAGATCGAGCGCGGCGAGGCGGTCCCGTCCACGACGGTGCTGGCGAAGCTCGCCGAGGCTTTGGGCGTGACTTTCTCGCAGTTGATGTCGCACCCCGTCGAGCGCGAGATCCTCCGGATCAAGGCGGATCGCCAACCCGTGCTGCACGACGCGGCCTCCGGCCTGGTGCGTCGCTGCCTTTCGCCGGTCCTGCCGGGCCGGGGCATCGACTGGGTGATCAACACCTTGCCGCCGCGTGGCACCGCCGGGGATTTCGGCGCGCATCGCCGGGGCGTGGAGGAATACATCTTCGTGCAGAGCGGGCGCCTGAAGGCGGTCATCGGCGCCGAGATCGTGACGCTGGACACCGGCGATTCTTTGTACTTCCAGGCCGACGCTAACCATTCCTTCACCAACGTCGGTCGCGGCGACTGCGTCTACTTCCTCGTCATCGACAGTTCGCGGCTTCGGCGATAGCGCTTCGTCGTCGATTGGATCGGCGGGGTCGACGAGACTGGCACGACGCTTGCTCCCTTTTTGTGGATTTATTTCCTATGACCGGGAAATGATCGCCGCGAGGGTTTTCTGGCCATGACCGTCGCCACCCTGCACGAAGCACCCGCCATCCGTCCCCATTCCATGCGCTCGGTCGTCATGGCCGGGTCCATCGGCACCATCATCGAGTGGTACGACTTCCTCATCTACGCGACATCGGCGGCGCTGGTGTTCAACAAGCTGTTCTTCCCGACGGTCAATCCCATGGTCGGGACGCTCGCCTCCATCGGGAGCTACACCGTCGGGTTCGTCGCGCGGCCGTTCGGGGCGGCGCTGTTCGGCCATTTTGGCGACCGCATCGGTCGCAAGTCGATGTTGATGGCCACGCTGCTGATGATGGGCCTGGCGACCTTCGCCATCGGCCTGCTGCCCACCTACGCCAGCATCGGGATCTGGGCGCCGGTGCTCCTCGTCACGCTGCGCATCGTCCAGGGCATCGGGCTCGGCGGCGAATGGGGCGGCGCGGCGCTCTTGGTCATCGAGCACGCGCCACCGACGCGACGCGGTCTCTACGGCAGCCTCGTCCAGGTTGGCTTCCCGCTCGGCCTGATCCTGTCGACTTTCGCCGTCTCGAGCGTGGCGAAGCTCCCCGAAGCGGACTTCCTGAGCTGGGGCTGGCGCCTGCCGTTCCTGCTGAGCGCGGTGCTCTTCCTGCTCGGCGCCTTCGTGCGGGCGAAGGTGGCGGAAACGCCGGTTTTCCTCGAGATGAAACGAACGATGACGCTCGCGAAGAACCCGCTCGCGGATGCCGTCATCAAAGGACGTGGCAGCTTCCTCACCGCGATCGGCCTCAAGCTGACGGAAGTCTCCTGGGTCTACATCCTCACGGTGTTCATCGTCGTCTACGCCACCACGAGCCTGAAGCTTCCCAAGGGGCTGATCCTCGACGGCATCCTTTACGGCGCCCTGCTGGAACTGGTGACGATCCCCGCTTTCGGCTGGCTCTCCGATCGCGTCGGGCGCCGCCCGTTCTACATCGCCGGTGCCCTGTTCACGATCGCCTTCGCGTTCCCGCTGTTCTCCATGCTCGACAGCAAGGCGCCGAGCCTGGTCGTGCTGGCGATCGTGGTCGGGATGAACCTCGGCCATGGCATGATGTTCGGGCCGGAGGCGACCTACTTCCCTGAGCTGTTCAAAGGCCCGGTCCGCTGCACCGGCGCCAGCTTCGGGTTCCAGGTCTCGGCCGCGATCGGCGGCGGGCTGTCACCGTTGCTGGCGACTTGGCTGCTCGGGCGTACCGGCGGCACGCGCGGGGTCTCGATCATGCTGATCGGCTTGGCGGTCGTGACCCTGGTCGCGGCGCTCCGCGCCCGCGAAACCCTCCATGATTCCCTCACCGATTCCCTCGCTGACTGATCCCGTGCGCTTCGGCATCTTCATCTATCCCGGCGTGGAGCCGATCGACCTCGCGACCTACGGCGTGCTGTCCATGGCGCGCCGCGTGGCACCGGAGATCGAGGTCGTCACGATCGCGCCGAAAGCCGGCGTCGTCGCGCTATCGAACGGCCTGAAGGTCGTCGCGGACCACGGCATCGACGATTGCCCGCCCTGCGCCGTGGTCATCGTCACCGGTGGTCCGGGCTGGGTCGAGCAGGTCTCGGCGGAACCGACCCTGCGCTACCTCCGCGAGGTCGCCGCGCGCGGCACGATCGCCTCGGTGTGCACCGGCGCGATGATCCTCGCCGCCAGCGGCGTCCTCGACGGTCTGCCGGCCACCACGAAGCGCAACGTCGTGGGGTCGGAGGAGCCGCCTCTCGACGCCCTGCGGCGCGATTACCCCGGCGTCCTGGCGCATGAGGCGAGCCTCGTCGACGCGGGCCGGGTCATCACCGGCGGCGGCGTGTCGCTCTGCATCGACGCCACCCTCCACATCCTCGAACGGGTGCTCGGACCCGACGTCGCGAGCGAGACGGCGCGCATCATCGAGTACGACCGGGCGCGGGCGGCGAACGGCACCCTGTTCCCCGCCGTCCTGAACGGGTCCGCCCAGGCATAGCCCAGGGGGCGAAAGGTCAGGCATCGGTGCGCATGTCGGCGACGAGCTTCGCCACCGCCTCGCGTGACGCCCCCTTGATGCGGGCGTAGGGACGGTTGCCGGCGAGGAACGCCACGACGAGGAGGATCTCGTCATGTCGCGGGACGACGGGGATCGCAATCGCCATGCTGACGCCCGGCTTCAAAGATCGAGCGTCACGCCGACGCGTGCTCGCGACACGCAGGGGGCCAAGCGGTCCTGGCGCTCCGCGAGCGGGATCACCGTGTCGCGGTGAATGACCGTGCCGTCGCGGTAGCCGCAGACGCACGATCCGCAAACGCCCAGTTCGCACGATGAGGGAACGAAGCGCCCGCTCGAACGAAGCACGTCGAGGATCGAGCGGTCGGCCGGAACGTGCAGGATCTCGCCGGTGGAAGCGATGCGCACGTCGAAGGGCTCGGGCTTGTAGTTCTCGTCCAGCATCGCCTCGAACACCTCGACGTGGATCCGCTCGGCCGGCCAACCGGAGGCGAGGGTGCCATCCCTCACCGCGTCGAGAAGGGTTCGCGGGCCGCAGGCGTAGACGTGGACGCCCTCCTCGGGTCCGCCAAGGACCGCAGGGTCGAAGCGCCGACCCTCCGAGGAGAACCACCGAGTGAGGCGACCACCGCACACGCCGTCGAGTTCGTCGAGCAGCGGAGCCTCCGCCGCCGAGCGCGCGCAGGCGTGAAGGACGAAGTCGGCGCCCGATGCGGCGAGGACCCGCGCCATCGACGCGAGCGGCGTGATCCCGATGCCGCCGCCGATCAGGACGTGCCGGCGCGCGCGCTCGACGAGCGGGAAGTTGTTGCGTGGCGCGGACACGTGGGCGACCGCGCCGCGCTCCGCCAGGTTGGCGTGGGCCCAGCGCGAGGCGCCTCGACCGGCGTCCTCGCGCTTGATGGCGATCTCGTACCGCGACGGATCGGCGGGGTCGCCGCACAGCGAGTACTGCCGGACGCGGCCGTCCGGCAACCGGAGGTCGACGTGCGCGCCGGCGGTCCAGGCCGGCAGGGATGGGCGAAGTGGATGGACCAGGGTCAGGTGCAGCACGTTGGGCGTCGTCCACGCCGCCCGCTCGACGCGCAGTTTCATGACGAGGCGCGCGCTCATTCCTCGAACTCCAGCAACTCTATGGTGTCGCCGGGCCGGATCACGCCGCCCCGCTCGACGCCGCAGTTCAGGCCGGACCTGTTGTAGAGCGGCAGGAAGACGGGAAGGCCGAGCAACTCCTCGAGGTACTTGCAGGGGAAGTTGAGCCGCCCGCCGCGCAGCACCACGTCGCCGACGCGGAAGCGTCGACCCACGAGATGGTTCAAGGGTACGCCGCGCACGGTCAGGTTGCGGCGGTGGTCGCCGGGGGCAAGGCTGAACTGGGACCCTTGCAGCGGCGGATCGTTGCGCGCCAGGGCGTCCAGCGCCTCCTGCTCGATCAGGGTGACCTCGCGCACGTCGGGCTTGGGCGAGTAAGTCCCCGTTCCATTGAAGTAGCGGTCGCCGAGGATGCCGCGACCGGCGACGCAGTGCGCCTCTCGCAATTCTTCCATCTCGTAGCTCGCGGCGGGGGCGACGTGGATGTTCAGCAGCGTGCCGCGCCAGCCGGCGGCGCCACCTACGACCTGCCGAGCGATCGATCCGGCGGCGTGATCGAAGGCTTCAACCATCCGGGGATGATCGCTCGTGGGGGTGGCGTGAAACGCCTCTGGGATCGGCTCCGTCCGCTGTTCGTGACGATCGTCCATGGTAACCCTCTAGGCATCTCTTAGATGGACGCGATTCCACTAAAATGGAAAGAAATAGTCGTAGGGCACTTCGAACATCCCTACCAGCGGGGAAGGGAGACGTCTGCTTCCGAGTACGCCTTCGAAAACTGCGAACAGCCGTGATTGGCGCGGAGCTGCCGCCAGGATCGACCGTGCTGAGAGCCAGCTACGGTCGAGGTCATGCCGGGTCAAAAGCGACATGCAGCTCAATCCACTCGACTACCGCCACGAATCGAGCATGCTTGCAGACGCGAGGGGAACGTCGTGACGGCCGTCGCTCGCCGTGACCTCATGGCCCTCGCCAAGCGGCATGCGCGCCTGAAGCTCGGTGCGCCGTGCGTTTCTTCACGCCGACCATACGACAGCTCTTCAGCGTCATTCCGAGCGATGTCGGACGCCCGCTCGCCGATTTTGCCTCCCTCGTGCTCGATCATGCGGTGCTGGACGACGCCCGCAGCGTCTTGAGCACGGAGACCTTCATCGAGCGGGAGATCGCCTCCTCGCAGGGTATCTGGTTCACTCGGCGCATCCTGCCCTACCGCGCGCAAGGCGCGAAGGTGGAGGGCGTTGTCATCACCTTCACGGACATCACGGAAAGGAAGCGCGTGAAGGGCGCGCTCACGACCGCCAGGCAGGAGGCGGAGCGGGCGAATGCGGCGAAGTCGCGCTTCCTCGCCGCCGCGAGCCATGATCTGCGCCAGCCGCTGCAATCGCTCACGCTTCTGCTTGGCCTGCTGCACAAGGTCGGTAATTTCGATCAGGCGAAGAGTATCGCCGGCCGGGCCGAAGAGTCTTTGGCCGTAATGTCGGGCATGCTGAACACCCTTCTGGATATCAACCGGATCGTCATGAGACGATCCGGGCCGGACTTACGGTGACGGCTGAGCTGGAGTGCGAGAGGGTCTTCGCCGGAAACTGCGCGACGCTCATCATGCTGGAAAGCGCGGGCACCATCAGGCTAGACTAGCGCAGAGCCGTTGCGGCCGGCTCGGGCTCGTTCACAGCGTTTCGCGGACGTCGGCCTTCCAGCACATCGACGATGTTATCGGCCGCCTGCCGCTCGATCGCGAGTCGGACGGATGCGACGGCTGATCCGAGATGCGGGGTGAACAGGGTGTGATCTCGCATGGCCAGCAGCCGGGGACTGATCGTCTCCGGACGATTCGGGCGCGCCCAATCCTCGAATGCGAAGGTATCTGCGGCGTAGCCTGCGAGCCGTCCGCTTATCAGCGCGTCGGCCACCGCCTCCTCGTCCACGAGACCTCCGCGCGCGGGGTTGACCAAGATCGCGCCGGGCTTGAGGCGGGCGAGCGAGTCCGCATCGACGAGATGCAGTGAGTCTGCGTTCAGCGGAAGCGCGCAGACGACGAAATCGGCCGTGGCGAAAAGCCGGTCGAGATCGGTGAAGCCGATTCTGAGCCTGGCTTCCTCGCTTACGGGCAAGCGTCTTCGGTCCCAATAACTCAGCTGGCAGCCGAACGCCGCAAGCCGCTCGGCGACCGCTCGGCCGATTGCGCCCATGCCCAGGGTACCGACTTGGGCGCCGTTGAGACCGGACCCGTAGAGGGAGGGTCTCCAGCCCGCAAACGCGCCTGAGCGTATGACGCGGTCGCCTGCCGCGACATGACGGGCGAGGCCGATCATGAGCCCGATCGTCAGTTCAGCTGTCGGAACCGTCAAGAGGTCGTCGACGATCGACACCCACACGCCGCCGCGAGCTGAGGCCGTGACATCGAAGTTGTCATGTCCTTTGAGCGCGCAAGCCACGATGCGGAGCTTCGGCGCGGCGTCGAGCAAAGCGGCATCAACGCAGTCGGGCATGAAAGCCATCATGGCTTGTGCGTCCGAGAGTTCGCCCGCCAATCGCCGAGTCGACCAGGGTTCGGAGCTTTGGTTCGCAACCACCAATCCATAGGCGGACAGGCGCTCGACGATTTCCGGATGGACGCGATTGGTGATGACGATCTTGGCTCGTTGCATACTGGTTCGTCAGGTTAAACGAGGCGGCGACGCGCGAAAGCACCGACCACGTCGACAATGGTGACGGCCAAGAGGACGACGATGATGATCGCCGAAACCTCGCGATAATGCATGATGCGAAGCGCCGCTATGAGTTCGAAGCCGATCCCGCCCGCGCCAACTGCCCCCAGAACGGTTGATGCTCGGAAATTATACTCCCAGCGGTAGATCGAAACGTCGGCCACCTGCGGCAGGATCTGCGGCAAGATGGCGTGTATCACAACCTGCATGTGCGACGCGCCCGCAGCCTCCGCCGCTTCGATCGGCGCGGGATCGACATGTTCAATCGCTTCGGCGAAGAACTTGCCCACCATGCCAATGGAGTGGATGCCGAGCGCGAGCACGCCCGGCAGCGCGCCGAACCCCACGGCCGCCACGAAGATAATCCCCATGATCAGTTCGGGCACCGAGCGCAGCCCGTTTAACCCCGTGCGGGCGATCAAATAGAGCAGACGGTGGGGGCTTGTGTTGCGAGCCGCTAAGAAACCGAGCGGCAACGAGAGCAGAACCGCGATCGACGTGCCCGCGATGCTCATCGCGATCGTGTCAATCAGCGGGCCCCACCACGCCATGATTCTGGAGAAATCAGGCGGCACCATCTCCGTCGCGAGCTGCCAAAGAGCGGGCGCGCCTTCGGCAAGTCGCCTCCCGTCTAGCAACCCCGCGTGCCAGGCACTCGCGAGGATGACGAGCGCACTGAGAACGGCCCAGATCAGGGCGGGGCGTCCTTGGCGACGCTCAAGGTCGAGGACCTCATCGAGCGTCGCCGCTGAACGGCCCGCGGTCTCGCCCCAGCGAAGCGCGTCCGACCCTGTGACTAAGCGGCTCATCAGTTCGTTGACGTGAGACCAAACGTGGCCGCCAGCTCCCGCACGACCTGATAATCCTTGTCCGCGATCGGTGCGAAGCCGTCCGCCTTGAAAGGCTTCAGCACCGCGGGGTCCTTCAGTTCGTAGAACGCTGCCTTGATTTTCTCTTTCAAAGCTGGATCGAGAGAGGATTGCATCGTCCAGGGATATTCCGGAAACGGCTTCGAAATCTCGAGAACGTTGACCTTGTCTTTATCGATGAGGCTGCGCTGAACGAGGCTGTTGAAGATCGGCTGGCTGAGGCCGCCAGCCTGCGCGGTCCCGTTCTGTACTGCGAGAGCAACAGCGTCGTGCGAGCCGACGAAATGCTCCTTGTAATCCTCTCCCGCTTTCAGCCCAGCATTGAGCAGCATGGATTTTGGGATGAGATGACTTGAGGTTGAGGCGGTGTCGCCGAACGCGACGTCCTTGCCGCGCACATCGGCAGGTTTGGCAACGCCCGCCGCCTTGTTGCCGATCAAGACCGCATGATAGGTGGTCTGTCCATTCTTCTCGAGCGCGGCGAAGGCTTCGATGTCCGACTTTGATTTCGCAAGCACATACGAAAGCGGTCCGAAATAGCCGAGCTCTAGCCGGCCGAACCGCATGGCTTCGATCATCGAGGAATAATCGGTCGTTACGACAAGTTCGATTTTCTTGCCGAGCCGCTTTTCAAGATAATCCTTCAGCGGCTTGTTGTTTTGGATGATCGTCGCGGCGTTCTCGTCGGGCAGGAGCGCGACCCGTAAGGTTTCCGGGTTCCCGCCGGCGGCCTGGGCGGGACCGGCGAGCGAAAGCGCGAAAAGAGCAAGCGCGGCAGACCTGGCCAAATTCAAAAGCTGTTTCATAGCGACGCCTCCAATAGTGCGGGATGAGCGATTTGTAGGTCGGCCGTTCGGTCTGAAGACGAGGGGACGGTGCGCCGGCCTCCCCGGTAGATCTGGTCCACCACCGCATCAGTGAGGGCCGAGGCCGGGACGTCGGCAACAACCCCGCCATCGGCGAGCCCGATGACACGATCCGCGAATTGTCGTGCGAGCTCGACTTGATGCAAGCTCACCACAGCGGTGATGCCGGCGCTCGAGCAGATTTGCTTAAGGTCGGTCAGAACTGCGGCTGCCGTCGCCGGGTCGAGGCTCGCGACGGGCTCGTCCGCGAGGATGAGACAGGGCTCTTGGCAGAGAGCTCGCGCGATCCCGACGCGCTGACGCTGCCCGCCCGAAAGGACGTCGACGCGGAAGAGCGCCTTGTCGAACAGCCCAACACGATCGAGGCTCGACAAGGCAAGCCGGCGCTCGCGCTGCGACAAGCCGAACATCGTGCGCCACCAAGAATGATAGCCGAGCCGTCCCATCAGCACGTTGGCGAGCGCCGTACTGCGCCCGATCAGTTGGTGGCTCTGGAAGATCATCCCTGTGCGTCGCCGGTGTCGCCGCAAAATGCCTGCTTCAGACAATCTGCCGAGCCCAGCGACAACGACGCATCCTTCTGTTGCGGCGACGAGGCCGTTCAAACTGCGCAGCAGGGTGGACTTTCCTGCCCCCGACGGCCCAAGCAACACGACGAACGAGCCTGTTGAGAACGTAAGCGTGGTAGGCCGGAGCGCCCGCACGCCGTTCGGGTAGGTGACGGCGAGCCGCTCCACACTAATCACGGCCGGCGAGTTGGTTGCTCTGTGACCATCGTCGTCGCAATCTGGCATGCGTTCCCGATAAAGAACCCGGGTGACAGATGCGTGACGGTACCGCGTAGACCTACCGGGAGCTTACGGGGCTTGGGCAGTGGGCGAGTACCACACCGTTCCGATCTTCAAAGCGGCCGAACGACTTGAGTACGGCCGGTACAGCGGCTTGCCCATGCCGATGAGGCTGAGCATGTTTCGTCGGCGATCCTGAGGACGGCCATCGAGCTACGTATCCGCCGTGCCTTCGAAATTTAGTCGTACCTGACACGAAGACTTTAGAGCTTGCGCCCATCAGCTTCAGCGACATCATGGAAAAGGCTCTCGCGCAGGCGAAGCACATTCATTGGCCGGTCGTGTCGACTGCCCGCCGTCAGGTCCCGCTCGGGTGTTTTCTTCACGGCGCCGGCCTCCGCCGTTCACGAGCCTCCATCGATCATTTCGTCAGATGCGCGGAGCCGACCGCCGCGGCGAACAGCGCCTGCATCGCCGAGTTGATGTCGGTGTCGGAATTGACCTGGAAGAACAGTCCCGGCGAGGCGCAGTTGATGAGCGCAGTCGGTATTTGCGTTTGGACCGGCGCGACATTGGTCTCGTAAAACTGGTTGGTCGTCAAAGGTAGATAAGGCGTATAGAGGATCGCGATCCGTACATGGCGGTTCTTCAGCGGCGTGCAGTAGTCAAGCTGGTTCCCGACCGGAGCGATCGTGCGGCCGCTAACCGTATCGTTGGTTGAACCGTACCCCGGGTAGGCTTCATCGATAACGCCGTCCGTCACGATGAACAAGATCTCCTGAGGCGTGTCGCCAATGGCGTTCGTCCCCTGTCCAGGATTAGGTATGTAAGTGGTATTCGCCATCGCGCTATCGAACTGCGTATCTTCGTCGTTATTGGCGTTCAAGCCGTTGAGATAGTGTTCGGCGTAAACCTGGAGCATCTTGATGTTGGCGGTCTGGCTCTGCGCGGTCGCCAGGTTCGACGTTAGGTTCGTGATCGTCTGAAACGATTGGTCGAACGTGTACGTCGCGACACGATACTGGGCTTTATTCTTGCTTTCTGTCGCCAGAGCGGTGCTGTAGAGATTGGCGACCGCCTGCTGCACCAGGTCGATGCGCAGGGTAAGCCCCAGGTAAGTCTTCGCTAAAGTGTAGTTGTCCACGCCGTTGGCGTAGGCGCCCGTCCCCTTGGGATTGCCGGCCACGTCGCTTTGGATCGGGTTCGTCTCGTGGCACGCGAAGGCGCAGCCCCATCCTTGCTGCGCTGAGCCTTGCTGCTGTGTGTTGGCGATGAGCGTGTTGATCCCGGCCTGGCTCGACGGGATGCCCATGGAGGGCGACGTATCGAGCAGGACGTAGAAGTCGATGTTGGGCGCGGTCGAACTCGAGACGGCGGACGTGCCGCCGATGTTCATCGTGTTCATCCGGAGCAGTTGCGAGAAGGCGTTCGACGATGTCCCGGCGTAGCTGACCGTCGTCGAGCGTGTCACCGATCCGTTCGAGTTCGTGACGTCGTTGACGCCGATGACGGGGTTGGGGAAAAGGTAGGACGCACCCTTCACGAGGCTGGCCTGAGCGTTGAACATGGTCACCGCAATCGCCTGAGCCTGTGCGGATGTCAGGCTCATCGAGGCTGGCGTCGTCGTCGACAGCGCGGCCGCGTCGGCGATCGCGTTCAGCTGGGCCTGGCGCCGGCCGGCGATCGTGTAGTCGGCGCTCATCCCGATCAGGCTGACCAGGGTCAGCGACGCCAGAGCGAAGATAATCGCGACGTTCCCGCCTTCGGAGCGCCGGAAGGACTTAACCGTTTCAAGCAGTAGAAGACGGTAGGAGTTGTTCATGACGATCAGCTTCCCGTATAGGGGATGGACTGCACGGAACGAGGGCTCATGTAGAGCTGGCTGGACATGTTGATCGGACCGGTCAGCTTGTACGCGACGGCCGGCGTGAAGCTGTAGGTCACCTGGCTTTGCACGATGGAGGTGCCGACCTGCGCGACGCTGGCCGGCAGGAGCACGATCGTGCCCGCGACAAGCGGCGTCCCGTTCAGCGATTTGCTCCACGTTACTGTCGACACGCCCGCCACGGAGGTCGCGTATTCCGTGAGGACGATGACGAGCGACGACGTGGCGAAGGGCGCCATCACCTGCGCCGAGGCGTTCAGGACGTTCAAGACGTCAGCGGTGTCCATCGTCGTGTATTGCGTCGTCAGGTCGGCGACAGCATGCGCCGTCAGGGTCGTCTTCCGGTAGGCGGATGTCGCCTCCGCCATCTGGTAGCCGCCGAAGACGATCGCCAGCAATACCGGAAGGACGAGCGCGAACTCGACGGCGGCCACGCCGCTCCGGCAGGCGGCGAAGACCTGTACACGCCGCACCATCAGTAAGGCTCGTTCTTGAAGACGGCCGTCGCCATCAGCAGGTGCATGTTGTTTCGCTGGTTGCCGATCCCGAACGTCAAGGCGCTCACGACCGGCAGGAGGTACATGACGCGCATGACGACGATGTCGTTGGAGCCGCCAACATTATACTGCCACTGGTTCGAAACCGTGCCGTCGGCATTGTAGGTGATCGTCGGCGTCGATGTGTTGCCCGACGAGAAGGTGGTGTAGACTTGCGCGTCCACCATGAGGTTGGAGCAATTGGTCAGGATCGCTGGCAGTTTCGAGCAGACGACGGCGAGGAACTGCTGCTGCGTGGTGCCGGCGTTCTGCTCCGTTCCCGTGAGGACGAGTCGGGCGCTCTTCTCCGTGGCGACTTCGAGCGCGGCCTGAGACAGGTAGACGATGCCCAATTGTACGCCCGCAATGATCAACGCCAAGAAAGGGGCGGCAACCATAGCCATCTCGACGCTGGTCGCCGCGGCCTCAGCGCGCCAGAATCGCTTTTCCCGCCTCGCGTCCATGATCCATGTCTTGCAAAGAACTCGCATTCTTTGACTAGACCGCGAAAATCTTAAAGCGCTCCTAATCCAGTCTATTCGACTCGATTAACAGCCTAGTTGTATAGTCCTGGCATTGCTGGAGCGGGTTAAGCTTGAATCGTTCCGGCTCCGATGTCCAGTGTTTGCAGATGACTTAGGGTGTGAGACCTTTCACGCGCCCATCCGGCATGGCCCCGTCCTCGGCATCGACGGTCCCCTCGGGTCACGCAGGCTGCAGCAGGGCGTCCAAGCTCACGCGCATGGCCGGCGTTAGCCGGGCGTGGACTGTGGCGGTGCGCCCGTCCTCGTAGGCCCGCACCGCCGTGCGGAGGACGCGCGCGATGCGGTCGGGGGTGGGCGGCTCGATGCGGAGCGCCCGGCAGCTGGCCGCAGCGTCTGCGGCAAGCTCAACGAGGCCGCGGGTCCGGGCGACAGCGTGGTCGCGCAGCCAGTCGCCAAGCGCCTTGAGCTGGGCTGCGGCGGTCGTCGCTTGCGCCTGGGCCTTTTGCAGCGCGATCTCGGAGGGCCGGGGATCGATGGTGAACAGCCGGTCGCTCTTGTTGACCATCTGCCCATCGCCAAAAAGTTGCTCGGTCAGGTAGCCGCCAACCCGCGGCCGGATTTCCACCACGGCGATGGCGGAGAACTGGCCGGTGAACTCCCGTATTCCGTGATGGTCCGCTGCACCGGCGCACTCACCGATACCTGTGGCGTGGCTGGCTGGGCACGGGCCGGCGTGGCCATCAGCAGGATGGCAGGCGCCAAGCGGCGGGCCGCGTAGCGCGACTTCATGACTGATCCCCTCGCCCGGCGGCCTGCGGTAGCGGCCCGGGGTCTTTCTCGGCGGCGGTCCGAGCCATGCCGACGGCATTCAGCGTTCCGAACGCGACCGAACCGCAGGCCACCATGACGAGCACAGCGGTCATGCTCCCGCCGTGCCGGGCCAGGATCCAACTTCCGCCGGCCGCCACCAGAAGACGCACCAGGCTGCCCATGACGGGCCAGAACATCCGGCTGCGCCCTTGGCAGGCGAAATACAGCATCAAGCCAAGACCGACGGCACCGTAACTCGGGGCCACCACTCTCAGGTATCGGACACCTGCATCCAAGACTGCCGGGTCAGCGGTGAACAATCCGACCCACGTTTGCGGGAAGACGGCGGCAAGAACGCCGACTCCCTCCGTCACCGCCGTCGCGAGCAGGGCGGCGACCCACGCCACCCGCCGCGCACGGTCGAATCGCCCCACGCCGATGCTGGCGCCGACCATCGGAACGACGGCGCTGCCCAGACCGAACAGGGGCGGGATCAGCAGCCAGTCAAGCCGGGATGCGATGCCGTAGCCAGCCAGCGCCTCGACGCCGAACAGGCCAAATGCGGCCGTGACCAACAAGATGGTCATGTTCCCCATGAGCGAGCCCAAGGCGGACACCAAGCCCACGCCCAATATCGACTGGAACGTGGCCCAGCGGAGCGGCGCCGCCCGCAGCACGAGCGCTCCCCGGCCGCTGAGGAGATGCCGGAGCAGTACAGCCAGCGACACGGTCGCGTAGAGGCAGACAGCAAACCCGGCGCCGGCCACGCCCATGCGCGGGAATGGGCCGAGGCCGAAGATGAACGCGGGCGACAGCGGGATCAGCACGGCCGCGCCCACCAGCGTCGTCAGCGCGGGGAGCGCGACCTCGCCGGCGCCCCGCATCGCGGCCGTGAGCAGATTGAGCGCCCAGATCGGAACCGATCCCGCGAAGATGTAGCCTGAATAGAGCAGCGCCGCCGCCAACGCCGGCCCTGTGCCGCCCATCGCGTGGTACAGGGCCGGGCCGCCGAGCAGCGCGCCGGCCGTGCAGAGCAACCCGAAGATGACGGCCAGAACGAGAGCGTGCGTCACGAGCGCATCCGCTTCCGCCTTCCGGCCAGAGCCGACAGCCCGCGCCACCGCCGAAGACACGCCGCCGCCGATACCGCCGTTGCTGATCGCCGTCATGAGCGACAGCACCGGAAACACCAGGGCCACGCCGGCCAGCGCCTGTGTGCCCAGAAATCCCGTCCAATAGGTCTCAGCGACCCCAACCAGCGTCTGCGCCAGCAACACGCCGATCGTGGGCAGGCCGAGCCGCAGCAAGGTGGGCAGCACCGGCCCGTGGACGATGAGGTGCCGCTTCCTGTCCCACAGGGCGCTCGGCGCCGGGACCGGACGCGTCACGATCGTCTGAGCCTGGCTTGCTGACAGCGGCAGGGAGCCGCGTGGCCGAGGCAGCACCCCAGGGACGGATACCGGCGCTTCTGAAGAGGTCATGGCGTGTCTCGTTTGCTGGCGGCAAGTTGCGGGCCGAGTTTCACGGGGCGTAACGGGCCTTTGCCGGCGGGGTCCGTCGCGGACGCGCCACCTGGACCGACCATCAACCGATCTTCTTGGCAGCTTCTGTGGAACGACGGGCTTCGTGGCGGAGCAATTGGTCCAGCATGGTGCTGAACGCCGCCTTTCCCTCGTCGCCCAAGTCACCGAAGAAGGCTTCCTGTTCTGTGAAGACCAGCGTCGAGGCATGCCTGACGAGTCCGAGGCCTGCTGGCGTCAAGGCGACACTGTTGGCGCGCGGGTCGTTCGGGTGAACGCCACGCACAATCAGGTCCTTGCTCTCGAGTGTACGCACGACGTTGCTGACGGTCATGCGGTCGATGTGCAGGTCGTCCGCCAGTTGGGATTGCGACCGCAGCAGACCGGTCATCGTTTCGTGCTCCAAGGCCCGCAGGAGGAAGAACTGCATGTGGGTCAAGCCGGTTGGCGCCATGGCGGCCTCCGCACGCCGCGTCCAGGCGTGCCGGAGCATCCACAGGCGGTAGCCAAATGAACGGTTCGGGAGAAGATCGTCGCCTTGAAACGGAGCTGGTAAATCATCCATACGCATATAATATGTTTCACTTACAATTCTGTCAAGGTCGCTGGATCAGATACTTCGCGACCGTTGTGCGGATGAGCACCCTGGATCAGGACCTCTCGCTCCAACTCGAGGCCGAGGATCAGGATTGCCGCCTGCGCTCACGGGTCAGGCCGTGAGGGTCTGCGGCAAGTCCGGCGTGGGCAACGAGCTTCGGCGCCGGCGAGCTGTCGCCCGCGAACATCCAGGATCCCGTCTGGATGCAAGGGCGATCTCAGGCGTAATAAAGCGAGAAGCGTTCATGGTCCGTCAGCTCGGGCGGACGATCGGAGGATCACCATGACATCGACCAGACTGCCAGACGGTCTTCACATCATCTCCGGTCTGGTCAACGTGTACCTCCTGGACCTGCCTGGCGGCCTGACGCTCGTCGATACGGGCTTTCCCCGCGACACAGCGAAGATCGTGGCGGGCATCGCAGCGCTTGGCAGACGTGTCGAGGATCTGCGTCATATCCTGCTGACGCACGCGCATCCCGACCACATCGGAGGCGCTGCCGCTTTGCAGGAGAGGTCCGGCGCGCGTGTCTACGCGCATCGGATCGATGCGCCGATCATTGAGCGCGGCGGTCCCAGCCGACCGCTCCGGTCCGCGCCGGGGCTGCGCAACAGGATCGTCGTCGCCCTGTTGAGAAGGCTGAACAGCCGTGTCCGCCCCGTAACGGTCGATCACTTGCTCGACGACGGCAGTCCCCTGCCGTTTGCCGACGACCTCGTCGCCGTCCACGTCCCGGGACATTGCGCCGGACAGGTGGCCTTTCATTGGCGAGGGCCGGGTGTCCTGTTCGCCGCCGACGCCTGCATCAATCGCAAGGGCATGGTGCTCGCTGCCGCGCAGGAGGACGTGGCCGAGGCCCGTCGCAGCTTGGCGAAGCTCGCCGGCCTGCGCTTCGAGACCGCCTGTTTCGGTCACGGCCCGCCGATCCTCACCGAAGCGGATCATCGCTTCCGAAAGCGATGGCTATAGGTGTCGGCCGTGCGATCCCCGGCAAGCGTCAGGATATGTTTCGAGGAGAGACCCATTGCGATCTACCACGATGGACCAATGGCCGTAGCTCAAGGCCGCGGAAACGTCCGCTTCCGAGCTTGGCCGACTTGCCTGTGAGTGGCCAGGTTGGGCGCGGAGCTGCCGCTAGAGCCGACTGGGCTGAGAGCGCCAGCTACCGTCGAAAGTCATGCCGGGTCAAAAGCGTCTTGCAGCTCACAATCCAATCGACTACGGCCACAGGTGCATCGACGATGTCGCGCTGGAGGCGATGGCGTTCAACGACGCCTCTCATCATCAAGCCTGCGATGGATGCCGTGGCAATGCAATGGCAGGACGAGACCAATCTTGTGGAGCTCGTCTATCTGAGAGCGACAGGCGACCCGACGGGTGACCACCAGTGCCTGTTTAAAGACTTGAACGAAGGTCAGCCAGAAAAGGTGCGGCATGAACTCTGAATGGATCATAGGTGCGCTCGCGTTCATGACGATCGGCGGCGTACTCGGGATATCAATCTTCCACTTCGGTTTTCATCTGAAAGACCCGAAGAATATGGAAGCGACGAAGCGGGTCGCTGCTGATCGGGAGTCGGCGACGACCAAGGTGTCTTCGGAAGGCGTGGACGGCCGATCCCTTCGCCAGAGGCTGGATCAAGCGCCGAGAATCAACGATCGTCTCGGCAAAAGGCCAGCAGGCACCTTGAGTGCATGGAACGTGTTGTTTGATACCAAGTGGTCTGTACTCAGATCAACCCTGAAGGGTGAGCGCTCCAGATGAACGCGATGCGAGACGAACGCGAAGGCGCCGCGCCGCCAGTCTGACCAGGCGGTGTCGGCTTGCGGCCGGGTGACCACCGGGCGCTTAGCGATTGTTTGTATTCTGTCCGTCGATGACCTCGGCGGTCGCGTGGGTGAGCGCCGACTGCCGACGTCATCGACACCGAGAGGGTGGGGTGGCGTTACCCGCCGACCGGCGCTACGTCGATTACGCTGACGCAGCGCGACTTTGCCGGCTTGCGAGCCATGGCGCTTCGTCTAACGTCGGCGCGGGCCGTTCTCCCGTTACCGAACCCAAGTGATGGTGCAGGCCGTTCGGAGATCCCGCGTAATTTTGAGCGGTTGCGCTTCAGGAGAATACGCATGTCGGACGAAAAACCAAAATGGGACCAGCCGGACAACGTGAAAAGCTCCGGGCCGAACGAAGCCGGTGATCTCGCGCGGAAACACGGGATATCGCCCGACCGGGCTCAGATGCTAATCGACAAGCTCGGTCATGATCCAGAGCAGCTCGACCAAGAAGCGAAGAACCTTGGCCGGCAGAAAGCTCGCTAACGCGAGATCGCCAGAGAGAGTGAGAGATGACGCCCCTTTAGAGCACCGGCCATGCGGCCACACGCGAGGGCGAAGCGGTCGTCTTCCCGATGCACGACGACAGTAGGTTCCTCGTCGTGGTCAAGGTGCGGGCCGATATGCTAAGCGCGTGCGTGCCGACGCTTGTCGAAGAGCCGCCGGAGGGTCCTCAATGGGTCACGAGATCAAGTGGGACGGCTACCGCGTCTCTGCGACGCTCGATGGGCGGGCGCGTCGCATCTTGTATTAAGGTGTTGTCCGTCGGCTCATGGACGAGGACGGGCAAGCGATGATCCAGCAGCTTGTTGAGACAAGGAAGACAAGGGGACTTCTAGCTCGTAGGTGAACCCGCTGGCCGGGTAGGCTGCTTGCACCGACCCGCGCAACTGCTGCCCCAAAGACCCGATCATGCGCGTGCCGAAACTTCGACGCGTCGGGGCCTCGACCGTGGGCCCGCCTCTCTCGACCCAGGTCAAGCGAAGCCGCTGCTGGTCGGTATCGATCGTCCAAACGATGTCGACGCGGCCAGTTGGGACGGACAGAGCGCCGAACTTCGTGGTGTTCGTGCAAAGCTCGTTGAAGGTCATCGCCAGTGCGATGACCGCGCCGGAGGTGATGCCGATGTCCGGCCCCGCGATCGAGAACTTCGCGGCTCCTGCACCATCATAGGGTTCGATTGCGGCCCGCACCGTATCGCGAAGACTGGCATTCGCCCAACTCGCCTGCATCAGCAGGTCGTGCGCGCGGCCGAGGGCAACAAGGCGGCCATCGATGGCTTTCTGGCCATGTTCCAGAGTTGGAGCGGTCCGCAAACTCTGCGAGACGATCGCGCTCACCGTCGCGAGCGTGTTCTTGATGCGATGGTGCATCTCCTCGAGAATGAGCTTTTGAAGCTTATCCGCCGCCTCACGTTCCTTGGCATCGATGCCGGCCTGAGCGAGGAGGGTCTCGGCATCCAAGCTCGCTTGCTCGAGAAGGTGGCGAAGGCTGTCGTTTTCTGCCGAGAGAACCTCCTGCTCTGCAAAAAGGCCTTCCACGATCTTGTCGTTCGGCTCCTCCCGAAGCGCGATAGAAGGCTCTGACATGATCGCGAGCGTCCCGGCACCGATCATGGCCTGCAGCACAGCGATCATTTTCGCGTCGGCGACCGGCTTGCCGAAGAAGCGGCTGTTCGCGGGTTTGTCCTCATCGGCTACGTTCATCTGACCCGAGACCAGGATGATCTTGATGGAAGGCCACCGCGCGTGAACCGCATGGGCGAGCTTCAGCCCGTCCATGCTGCCTGGCATCTGAATATCGGAGAGCATCAAGGAGATGTCCGAACGCGTTTCAAGCACCTGCAACGCCTCATCGGCATCGACGGCCTCGACGGCCGTGAAGCCGGCGTCTTCGACGACCCCGACTGCGCGCATCCGCAGGACGATCTCGTCTTCGACGATCAGAACATTAGCTTTGGAGACTTCTTTATATGACGACATGAACGCTTGAACCTCTTTTGCCGAATGGCACGATCGTCGCGTTCTGTGATCGTCTTCAGAGGACGTCTTAAGTTAAA
Source organism: Beijerinckiaceae bacterium (assembly GCA_965198495.1). Taxonomy (GTDB): domain Bacteria; phylum Pseudomonadota; class Alphaproteobacteria; order Rhizobiales; family Beijerinckiaceae; genus RH-AL1. Next base: position 1,195,779 of record CBDAPL010000001.1, read on the forward strand.
AGCTGTCGCGTGTCATTCGATGCTTCGTAAATCTCGACTGTAGGTCTTTGCTCTACATCCTGAACAGGTCCATTCAGCACATAGGCCACGAAGCAATTGGTGGTCGTCGCGCGAGACGCGGAAGTTTATTCCGCTCGTGGAAAGCCCTACGGAGTAGCTATAATCCGAACGCTGACAGCGGCCTGGTCTCATTCTGATCGACGATAGTCGCCTATCCATGTGCCCCCGAACTCAAAAGTAAAATTCTGAAGGCTATATGTTGCTGTATAGTCAATGTTGATAATATTGCCGCTGTGGTAACCGTTGACCGGGTTTGCGGTATCAAGTCATTAGTAGAATAGGAGAGTGAATTTAAATCCATTGGCTAAATAGCTGATTCTAGGTCGGGCTCGATCGATGCGTAGTTCCTATAAATTTTCGCAACGCCAGGGCTATATTTGATACTGGGAGGATTAGCCGTAAGCCCGAAGCTTACAAAGAAGTCGTTCTTGAGGTTCCAGGATAAATTTAGGGCGAGATCACAGTTTCACCAATCCGGCTGATGTAAAAGTCCCCGCTGGTGTACCAAAGCTCGCCACCTGTGCCGATCGATCTATGAAGGCGCCATAAGTTGCGCCTAAAATCGCAGGCATGGCCGGCACATGAAGAAAGAAGGCGTCGAATGTTGAAGCAGACGCGCGGACCCCGATGTTTTGTCCCTGATCATTGCTGTCCGGCCCTGTTCGAAACGCTCCCGCATGCCGTCTCCGCATCCCAGCGACTGGAACAGTCGCATCCGATTAATCCACCCCGAGATAGAGCCGGCGCAGATAAGGATCCGAACGAACCTCCTCGGCGGTTCCTGACAAGGCGAAAGCGCCCCGTTCCAGAACATGGACATGATCAGAAAGCGTCAGCGCCCGGTCCACGTCCTGTTCGATCACCAGCATGGTAAGGCCAGCGGCCCGTAGCTCGTGCAGCGCGGCGTAGAGCCTGTCCATCATCACGGGCGCGAGGCCAAGGCTGATCTCATCGAAGATGACGAGACGCGGACGCGCCATGAGCGCCCGCGCGATCGCCAGCATCTGCTGCTGGCCGCCCGACATGGCCGTGCCCGGGAGGGCTCGACGCTCCCGCAGATCAGGAAACAAATCGTAAACCTGGTCGAGACGACGCTGGCGGTCAGTCTTCGAGAGGCCGCGTGCCGCAATTGCGAGGTTTTCCTCGACGCTGAGCGGCACGAAGATTCGACGACCTTCCATGCAGTGCGCGATGCCCTTGGCCGAGCGAACATGCGGAGGGGATGCCGTCAGATCCTCGCCATCGAATAGGATGCGTCCCGAGGTCGGACGAATGTCCCCGGCGATTGTGTTCGCGAGCGTCGTCTTGCCGGCCCCGTTCGGGCCCAGAATCGTCACCGCTTCGCCGGCACGCACGATCAAGTCGATACTGCGGAGCACCTTGGCCAAGCCGTAGCCTGCCGAAACGCTCTCGAGCCGTAGCAAGGCGGAGGCCACGCTTCTGGACGGCTTAGCGACCTGGATCAGGGTATCGAAGCGGTGGCCGGTGGCATTGAGAGTTGGCGGACACTCCGTGCGTGTACTGACGTTGCCCCCTCCCCCTCCAGTGCCGAGGTACACCGCCGCAACCTCGGCACTGGCAAGAACCTCTTTGGTCGGACCTTCGGCGATGGTCTTGCCGAAATTGATCACAATGAGGCGGTCGCAACATTCCTTCACGACGCGTATCACGTGCTCGATAATGACGATGGCTTGGTCCGGGCCGGTGACGGATCGGATGAGCGCAATGAGTTCGGTGACCTCGGAATTGACGAGCCCGGCCCCTACCTCGTCGAGAAGCAGGAGCCTCGGCTTCAAGGCCAGAGCGCGGGCGACCTCGAGACGCTTGCGCCGCAGGAGAGGTAGGGCGCGCGCGTTGAGACGGGCGCAATCGAATAAGCCGCAGCGTCGCAGGATGTCGTCGCGCTCGTCGCGAGCTTCCGCGGCCGATCGGAATGGTTCAAGACTGAATTGAGCTACTTTTAAGTTCTCCTCGACGCTCATGTCGAGGAAAGGGCGCGGGATCTGGTAGGTGCGCCCGATGCCCGCGCGCGCACGTTCGCAAGCCGGAGCCGTCGTGATATCGCGGCCGAGGAAGTGGATCGTACCGCTTGTCGGCTTCAGCGCGCCGCCAAGCAAGCTCACCAGCGTGGACTTTCCGGCACCGTTCGGGCCGATGATACCACAGACGTCGCCGGCGGCGAGCGTCAGGTCGACGTTGTTGGTCGCGACGAGTCCGCCATATCGCTTCACCAGCCCGCGAGCCTGGAGTAGCGGCACGCTGATCGGAACGAAGGCGGGCTGGTGGTCCGACCGTGCAATCATGCTCGATGTCACGTCGCACCCACTTGGGCCGTCTTCCATCGACCTGCGATCTCCATCGCCAGACCGCAGAGGCCTTTGGGCGCGAACCGGATCACCAGAATGAGGATCACGCCGGTGATCGCGATATGAAGCTCCGGATAGTTCGCCAGCAGCTCGCCAAGTGCCACCACGAAGACAGCCCCGACGATCGGCCCGAGCCGCAAACCCGCACCGCCGATGATCACGATCGCCAGGATATCGACGGACCAGTTCAGGCCGAACATGCCGTAAGGCTCGACGGCGGCAAGCTTATAGGCCTGCAATGCTCCTGCCGTGCCCATTATGAAGCTGGCGACGACGAAGACGGCAAGCTTGGTTCTGAATGGCCTAACGCCGAACTGCGCAGCCGCGTCCTCATCTTCACGAATGGCGCGCAGGATGACGGACCAGCGTGTGCCGACAGCGAGGGATACGATGCTCGATGACACAAGCACGAGCCCGAAAGCGTATAAGTACAGGACCCTTGCTGGCGCGGGATCCACATCGAGAAAAATCCCGGAGGCTCCCCCGAAGAAGGGAACGTTGACCATGAACATCCGCAGCGCCTCGCCAAGCGCCAGCGTTCCGACGGTGAAGTAGAGGCCCCGCATCCGGAAGACGGCAACCGAGACGACCAGGGCCAGTATGGCGGCACCGGCTCCGGAGAAGGCGAGAGCCGGAGCCAGCGGCATGCCGACCTTGTTCATGAGTGCCATCAGCACGTAACCGCCGGTGCCGATGAAGGCTGAAGAGCCGAGCGAGACAAGGCCGGCGTAGCCAGCCAATAAATTCCACGCTTCCGCCAAGGCGATGTAGATTAAAAGTCTGAAGCCGATCTGTAGACCATATTCGCTGAGCAACGGCATCGCCGCAACGCAGGCAAGCGCGGCAAGCCCCACGAAGATGGCGGCGGACGGGAAGCGGGGGCGACCCCAGAAAACAGGGGCGAAGGTCGACGTTTTCATGCGCGTCCCTTGATGAGACCGGTCGGGCGGAGGGCCAGCACGAGGAGAAAGACGACCAGGCCCACGAGATCGCGATAGCCATCGCCGAGCGTGATACCGCCAATGCTTTGCAGGAGACCGAGTACTACGCCTCCGATCAAGGTTCCCAAGATGTTGCCAAGGCCTCCTAGGACCACGATTGCGAAATCGGTGAGGAGGTAGGAGGCGCCGCTGACCGGCGTGAATGAGAAGGCGATACCGATGAGCGTACCGCCGACGCCCGCGCAGGCTGCACCCAACGCGAACGTGGCAGCATGGACCCTGCGGACGTCGACGCCGACGGCACTAGCCGCATTGGCGTCCGCCGCGCTGGCTCGCAGATCACGACCGAACGGCGTCCGCGAAACCAGGACATGAACGAGGCCGATCAAGATCACGGAGATAACGAAACCTATGACGTAGATCTGTGCGACCGTGATCGGCCCGAGCGAGACTGGCGCGTTAGCGTAGTTCCGCTCGATTGATCGAGTATCCGCGCTAAAACCTGACACGAACAGGTTTTGGAGAATGATGGACACGGCGAAGGTCGTGAGCATGGGAGCCTCGGGACCCTGTCCAGCGAGAGGCGCGAGTATGAAGCGCTGGATAGGATAGGTGACCGTGGCGACGAAGACGCCGATTACGACCAGACCAACTAACGGGTCCAAGCCCGAGTATGCCAGAAGGAAGAACGCGGTGTAGGCGCCGCCGATAAGGAACTCACCGTGCGCTAGGTTGACCAAGCGCATAACGCCCAGGACAATCGAAAGCCCGAGAGCTGTCAGCGCGAGTATTCCACCCAGAAAGAAGCCAGATGTCAGGCTGCTGGCGACCACCTGGATGCTTGGCATTAGCGAATGTCCATGAATTCTTCAGGCGAACGGGATACAAGTGAACGGCACGAAGATTCCTATCGCGGCATGGGAAACAGGACCTTCCCCGTGGCCTGCTTGTCCGGCCAGACCACGACCGTCTTTCCGCCTTGCCATTGCAACGACGCCATTGGCAGCTCCGCCGTGTGAGTCGCGTCGAATTTGATTGGCCCTACGACATAGGTCTTGTCCGTCTTGCCGATGGCGGCATTTATCGCGGCCGGATCCGTTTTGCCCGCCGCTTTGACCGCATCCAAAAGCACCTGCGCGGCAGCATAGCTGTCAGCGATATGCTGGGAGCTGCTTCGTCCAGTCTCGTCCTCGAACGCCTTGGCGAGGTTCGCCGCGCCCGGGAAGGGGAAACTTGGATCCCAATAGCCGCCGACAATGACGCCATCGGCCAGCTTGCCGAGCGCGGTAGCGAATTGAACCGGCTCAGCACCCTTCTCGATATCAAGCAGCTTCGGCGTATATCCCGCAGAAGCCATCTGCTTGCGGATGGACACTGCCTGCGGGGTGATCGCATCGACGAGGACAATATCGGCCCCACTAGACTTGGCTTCGCTCACGATCGATGTGAATTGCGTGTTATCGATTGGAAAGGACGAGTTTTGAACGACCTCCAATCCAGCCTGTTTAGCGAGGGTTGGCCAAGCGGACCCGCCGACGACCACGCCGTCAGGTCCGTTGTCATGGAGGATCGCGATCTTCTTGTTTGTCTGAAGTCCGAGATCCTTGATGAGTGAGAAAGGGGCAGCCGCCAGGCGGGGCTCGTCGAAAAAGATGTCCCAAACGTACGCCCACTTCCGCACCGAGCGGAATGCCTCGATCGGATCGCTCCCGGTCACCATCGGCAACTTATGACGCTCCGCTACCAAGGCACCCGCATTGACGAGTGCCGGCGTACAAGAACCGAGGAGCGCAACGGCTTTGTCACGCGAGATAAGCGTGTCGATATTGTTAGCCGAGGTATTTGGATCTGTTCGATCGTCGCGAATGACCAGGCGGACCATCATCTTCTTGCCGTCGATTGCGATCCCGCCGGCCTTATTGACTTCGGCGACGGCTCGCTTGTAGCCCCATTGCTGGAAGCTCCCGAAACCGGCAAGAGGACCACTGAGCGGCAACGAAGCGCCTATAACAATATCGTTGTCGGCTCGTGCGTCACAGGGCATTACGCCAGTCACGGCGGCAAGCACCAGAAGAGTCGAGAGGAAACAACGACGAGATGCTATAGTGCGTGGCATAGAGATAATCCCGGTACGGCTGATTTTAGTATCTTCGGAGTGGCGATATCGACCTTGTTAGGCGTCCGAGTTTGATGCCCGCTCACCTGATGAAGCTTTGGCTTACATCTTGCGCCAACAGCGTTGCATTAGTCTCAGCTAACTACCTTACTTCCGCGTCGGCGAGATGATGCAAACGGCCGGCGAACTAAACTATAAGTAGTCCGTCGAAGTCGCGCTTCCTATTTTCGGATCGGATAGTATAATGTCGTGTATTCCGACTTTGCTGAGCTGAAGCCGTCGATAGTGTTGCGAACTTGATGTATACTCGGCCTATGTAGGCGGAAGCTCGCTGAGAGCCGTCCTTATTTCAACCTCCCATCCTGTGACCAGCGGTCCTCGTTTTTTTCTGGGAGTACTTTCAGTCTCATCGTTTGTCAAGGAACTGAGAGGGGTGTCAAAAGTCGTAAGTGCTTTTGGACGCGGTTTCATCTATCGGTCGTGAGCTAAGCTCCCGATTTCGGCGCTATGCGGAAAAGCACGTGTGATGTGGTGCATTCTCGTAGAGTAGGCGTTTGTGAGACCCGTTATTTATGAAGGTTGTCGAAGGAACTTCAAAGGTGGCAACGTCGGGTCGAGCCTTCCTAACAGGGAAGCACATCCAAAGAACTCAAATGAAGATGAACTAAGCGGTTCCAAGAATTCTACGGTATAGTCAACCGTGCCGTTATGATCGATGCCGGGAGCTCTGACGCACTTCTGATGCAGCTCTTCCGCTTGAGGCATGTCGATGCCCTTAGGAAATATCTCGTGATGCGCATTACCGGTCGCATTGCTACAGATTATCGTTGTTCCGAACTCAGAAAGATTTCACCAGGAGTGAGTCGAGCAAGGTAAGTGCATTCGACCACGTTCGCATGGCCGCATTGAAGTGCGTGAGAGCCCATTCTGCTGCTGATTGAAACCTGGCGATGAACCACCAAAAGGGGAGCCGATCAATCGGCCTCAACGTCGGCATGCAGCACGCCAGCAACGCTGGCCTATCAAGCAGCATCTTAGACACGGATCAATCTTGGAGAGGTCAGAAGGTCGAGTCCAGCGTTTCGCGGCGATAGAGTACGGGGAGGATCTCGGCAAGGTAGCCCATCTCCTCCGTCGAGTGCTGGTGCAGCCTCCGGGCGAGTTCCGTACTGAGCTTCGCCTGGCGCAATGCGCGCTTCTGCTCCTCGCCGATGACGTGCGCCGGGTCGCGTGGCTCGATCTCGCCGAGCCAGAAGCGACTACGCATCTCGCAGCCGATCTCGGTGTCGCGCACGTAATGACACACGCGGCCGAAATAAGCCGGAGCGTTCTGCTCGCCGATGCGGGCGCATATCGCCACCGCTCCGGAAGCTTCGTAATGTGCGGCGTCGAAGATCTCGGTCGGCTCGTGGAAGCTGATGCGCAAGCTGAACACCGGACCGCCGGGCCCGACTAGGTACTCCTCGACAAGGTGGTGACCGCCCACGTACTTGCCGTCTACGCGGTTCTCCCAAGCGCTGGCGAGGTGGTCGGTTGGGTGCCACCATTTGTATTGATCTATGCCGCCCAGCCAAGTGAACCACCAATCGACCATCTTGGCCCGGCAACCGGGCATGCGAGTCAGCGCCGCGACGACCTTTTTTCCGTCGGCAAGATCCTGGTAGCCCGACTCGAAGGGCAGGTAGCCCGGGTCTAGTAGGGCGTTAGCATTTTCGAAATCCATGGCGGTGCTCCCTTCGACCCAATTTTTCCGCGCGCTCATCGGTCATGTTCGTCGCATAGAGAAAATGCTGCAATCGACGTCATTAAGACTGGGCATGGTCCGCGCCGCTTCGAACTGAGCGAGCAAGCAACCCGTCGGGACACGCTTCGCAATCTACAGCCGTTGTGACACGCAACGGACGTGCGCTAGATCTTGCCGACGGACAGCGCTTGATGGTGGGTGTGCCGCAGGCGCGGATGGGCTGCGACATGCTGTGTATCGAGCAGGCGGCGGATCGCGGATCCAACGACGCGACAAATCGGGAGCGAGACATATCGGATCTCCACCATCAGCATCTCCTCAGCCGCCGTTGGCGCGGCTCGCATGTTGCGTTTACGACAAGGCCTCTGGCGATGGTGAGAGGATCCTCACCAATGAGAGGATTGTCAACATGCTCGGTGTCACCGGCGTGCCAGTCTTCGGGGATTTGATCGTGTTTTTGTGTGAGAGCGGATCGATCTTTGTCCGACGCCACTAAGGTGGCATATCGACCATGCATGGCGTCAGAGAGCTAGCCGTGTACGGTTCGCAGCGGAACGCAAACGGGTCCTTGCCAATAAGTATACTTGATCCACCATCACATCTAACGGGATCTTACCGCGGGTCCCGTGCCTAACATACTTGCGTAGTGGTCTCCCTTGACGTCCCAGCCAAGCACTGACGCTAAATTCTCGATACCACCAGTGGCCGCGACCCTCGACCGGTCGATCGCATCACCCGGCAAGGGCCGCTGTGGCGTTCGCCTCACGATGAGTGCGATCGGAGAGGGTGTTGGGGCAGCGAAGCGCTGCTCCGGTATTCTTCAGACCGCCAAACTCCTGCAACTCGCAACTTGGGAGGAGTTCAGGAGGTGATTGTCGATCGGGCGGTAGCCCTTCCCCTCGACCGGGTCTCCTTTGTCAGAGTCAGAAGCTGTTCTTCCACCTCAGTATGTCCGAGCCCCAGGAGGGTGAGCATGTACTTGCCGGTCCTCAGGCTTACCTCGGGCGGGGCTCCGGCGAGGCGTGCGCTCACGCCCGCCCGCAGGATAGCAAGAAGGCAATCGATGACGAACTCGTCGAGCCCTATCCGGAAACGCTCCTGCCGTATTCCCAATTCGACGTCGGCGCGCATGTATCGCGAAAGGTCGTCCTTGATGGTGGCCACTTCCTCGAAGGCTCGCAACAGAAGGTGCCCCCAGATTGGCTCGTCGGCGGCGATCTCGATGAACTGCCGGGTCGCGAACAGGACGCGTGCGGCGCCGTCCTTAATAGCCAGCCTTTTACTGTCCATCTCGGAATGCATGGCGAGAGTCACGCCTTGGCATACGGCGGCCACAATCTCCGATTTGTTCTTGAAGTGAAGATAAAACGTACCGTTGGCGACGTCCGCGGCGCTGGCAATCTCGCTGACCGACGTTGCAATAATTCCTTGTTGCGACATCAGCTTCAGAGCCGCGTCCGTGAGGCGCTTGCGCGTGCGAGATCGCTTCCCGGCGTCTCCGTCCGATCCCGGCAAAGATCTCTTCATGATGCCTTGTCCAGCGGACCGAGGCCGTGGAAGTGCCTCATCAAGGGTGTTTCTCATATCAATTTGACGACCTGCTTGAAAATGAGATACGTCTCACAAATCGACACTCGACCATGACCAGGCAAGCGGCATGACAGGAAAAGACGGCACCCGGCCGACGAGCCTTATCGTTGGCGCGGGCCCTGTCGGACTCATGATGGCAGTCCTCCTCGCTCGTCAAGGCCTGGGATCGGTCGTCGTCGAACGTCATCTCACGCGTCATGGCGCACCTAAGGCGCATGCCTTGAACCCTAGAACGCTCGAGATCTGTCGCGCGATAGGCCTGGACACCGAGGCGATGGCGCGACGGGCCACGCCTGTGCGGGACGGAGGATGGGTTCGCTTCGTCACGACGCTGTCGGGCAGCGAGATCGGAGTGTTGCCCTACGAGCGGCAGGACGATGCCGTGAAGGTCATGACCCCCACCCCGCTGATCAATCTGGCGCAGCCCTTGTTCGAGGACTTCCTCCTCGAGCTGGTCGCCCGATCGCCGCTGATCGAGGTCAGGCGCGGCGTCGACTGGGTCTCGTGCCGGGACGATCAGGACGGCGTGACGTCGATTCTGGAAGATGTCGATACATTGGTGCAGACGAACGTCACAAGTCGTTACCTGATCGGCGCGGATGGCGCCGGAAGCGCGGTGCGTCGGGCACTCGCGATCCCCATGGTCGGCGACGGCGCGCCCCAATCGTTCATCACCATTCATTTTGCGGCAAATCTTCGGGCGCTCGTCAAGGACCGTCCCGGGATCCTCTACTGGATCATGCAGCCCCCGCACCCCGGCGTCCTGATCGCCTACGATATCGAGAGCCAGTGGTGCATGCTCTACCCCCACGACCCCTCCATGATGCCTCGAGAGGCGTTCACGCCGGCAGTGTGTATGGACATCCTCCACCATGCCATCGGCGTGCCGGAGTCCGAGATCGAGATCAAGCACGTGCTACCCTGGATCATGGTTTCGGAAGTGGCGGAGACGTACAGGGCGGGGCAGGCGTTCCTCGTCGGCGACGCCGCCCATCGCTTCCCGCCGATGGGCGGCCTGGGCCTGAACACCGGGATCCAGGACGCGCACAATTTGGCTTGGAAGATCGGCGCCGTGGAACGGCGCGAGGCGGGCGAAACGCTGCTCGACACTTACGAGGCCGAACGGCGCGGCGTGGCTTTGACGAACGCCGAGCAGAGCGGAAAGAACGCGCAACGCATCCTGGGTCTCCAGGCCTCACTCCGGGTAGACGCCGACGATGGGCCGGAGACGCTCGCGCGACGACTATGTGATCCAGTCGCGCAGGCCGAGATCGAGGGGCAGATCGCGAATCAGCGCGAGCATTTCGACAGCCTCGATCTGCAGCTGGGTTTCAGTTACGACGTCGCGCATCGCCGAAGTGGAAGCATCTCGAACTTCAAGCCGGAGCTGGCGGTCGGTCGACGCCTGCCGCACGCTTGGCTGGAGCGGGACGGGCAGGCCGTTTCGACCCTCGACCTGATCGACGATCGCGCCTTCACGCTCCTGGCAGGCTCGGATCTCACGAACGACCTGCATGAGCGAGAGACATCGTTCCCCCTTCAGGTGCTCGTCAAAGGCCGTGATTTCGAGGACGCGCACGATGCGCTCGGACAATCGCTGACGCTGTCCAATCAGGGGGCGGTGCTAGTGCGGCCGGACGGCCACGTGGCCGCGATCTTCCGCGACGTGGCGCCGGGCGAGCTATCGGAGGCTGTCGCCGCCTCGTTGACCACTATTTCGGCCTGCGGCGTCGCCTCGTGATCATCCATGCCGTAATCTTCACCTGGAAGGACGATGTCACGCGGGCCGACGTGGACGCGGTCACTGCGGCGCTGGACGATATGCGCCCTTCCATCACCGGCCTCATCTCGCTGGACCACGGACCCGATCTCGTGCTGCGGTCCGGTAACGGCAGCTATCTTATAGTCGCCAAGTTCGAGGATGAGGCGGCCTGGCGGGGCTACCAGGCCCATCCCGCGCATAAGCACCTCGTCGCCGAGATCATCGCGCCTCTGCTGGCGAGCAGGATCGCCACACAGGTCGGCGGCTAGGAGGCGCCGTGCGGACCGATACGGAAGCCTCGTCGGAAGCCGGGCGGCACAACCTCTTCGCCTTGATCACGCGGACGGCCGCCGAACGCTCGGCCCAGCCGTTCCTTCGGTTGACGAACGGACAGGTGATCACCTTCGGGCATATGCTGGAACACGCCGCGCGCGTCGCCAGATGGCTTCAGAATTGCGGCCTGCGGCCTGGCGACCGCATCGTGGCGCAGCTCGAAAAGTCGCCGGCGGCACTGCTGCTCTACCTGGGATGCGTGCGGGGCGGTTTCGTCTTCGTTCCTTTGAACACGGCCTATACCGCGCCGGAGGTGGCGTACTTCCTATCGGACGCCCAGCCCGCGCTGGTGGTTGCGAGCCAGACGTCGCCGGCGGCCTCCATCGCCACCGCGGCGCGACGCGAACAACTCGCGCCGAGGCTCGAAGACGCGCCCTGGCTCCCCTTCGACCTTGACGGCCCGGTCGCGGCCGTCGGACCGCACGACCCCGCCGCGATCCTCTACACGTCGGGAACGACCGGCCGATCGAAGGGCGCGGTGCTCACGCACGGCAACCTCTCGTCCAACGCCCTCGTTCTGCATGACGTGTGGCGCTGGCAGGATGGCGACGTGCTTATGCACGCCCTGCCGATCTTTCACGCCCACGGCCTCTTCGTCGCCCTCCATGGCGCGTTGCTGAACGGGTCCACGATCATCTTCCACGAGAGGTTCGAGGCCGCGGCCGTGATCGACGCTCTCCCGTCGGCGACCGTGTTCATGGGTGTGCCGACCTTCTACACGCGGCTCCTGGACGATCCCCGCCTTGACACGTCGTCCTGCAAGGCCATGAGGGTGTTCATCAGCGGATCGGCGCCGCTGCTGGAGGCCACCTTCCTGGCGTTCCGGGAGCGGACCGGCCATGACATCCTCGAACGCTACGGCATGACCGAAGCGCTGATGGTGACCTCGAACCCCTACGAGGGGCCGCGCCGCCCGGGTACCGTCGGCCGGCCCCTGCCGGGCGTCGACGTGCGGATCATGGGCGAGGACGGTGAGCCCGCGGGGAGGGATCAGCCCGGGCTCCTGCAGTTGAAGGGTCCGAACCTGTTCTCCGGGTACTGGCGGAACCCCGAGAAGACCGCGCAAGACCATACGTCGGACGGCTATTTCATAAGCGGCGACGTGGCGGAGCGCGACGGCGACGATTTCATCAAGATCGTCGGTCGCACCAAGGATCTCATCATTTCCGGCGGCTTCAACGTCTACCCGAAAGAGATCGAGATGATGATCGACGCGCTGCCCGGCGTCGTTGAGACCGCAGTGATTGGGGTCCCGCATCCCGACTTTGGCGAGGGCGTCGTGGCGGTCGTGGTAGCCCAACGGGGCGTCTCCCTCGACCTGGCCGCGATCCGGGCCGCGGCCGCATCTGGGCTGGCGGCCTTCAAGCGGCCGAAGGACGTGGTCGTGGTCGAGGACCTGCCGCGCAACGCCATGGGCAAAGTGCAGAAAGGCCTGCTCAGGACCCGTTACGCCAGTCTGTTCGCGCGCCCGTGAGCCATAACCATCGAGAATCCGTCATGCCGATCCAGCTTCCGACGCCGGTTCACAAGCCGGCCTTCAATATCACCCGAGCCAGCCACGTCGTGTACCGTGTGAGGGACCTCGCGGCGTCGCGCGCCTTCTACGTGGACCTGCTCGGTCTTGTCGTCAGCGACGAGGATCGCGCGACGCTATGGTTGCGTGGTCTCGAGGAGGGCTGCCATCACAGCCTGGTGCTAAAGCAGGGTGAGCCTCAATGCGAAAGGGTCGGCCTTCGCGTCCTCACCGATGATGACCTGGAGCTGGCGCAGAGCCACTTCGACAGGGCGGGTTTTCCGACCAGCTGGGTCGACGTCCCCCACCAGGGCCGAACCCTCCATACCAGTGATCCGGCCGGCACACCGCTCGAGTTCTGCGCCACCATGGAAACGCGGCCTCGGCTGTTCCATCAGGTCGAGAGCCATCGCGGCGCATGCGTCCACCGCCTCGACCATGTCCAGGTAGTGACGCCGGAGGTCGACGCCTCGCTGCTCTTCTACAACGAGATGGGCTTCCGCCTCTCCGAGTACGTGGTCTCGGACGAAGCCATGCTGATGGTCTTCCTTCAGCGCAAAGGGAACCCTCACGACATCGTCTTCGCCAAAGGGCCGGGCCCGCGGCTCCACCACGTCGCCTTCACGGTTCCGGACACCCAGAGCCTGATGTTGACCGCGGATCTTTTCGTCCGGGCAGGGCGAGCCACGCAGGTCGAGTTCGGTCCCGCGCGGCATTTCAGCCCCGGCTTGGCGCGCTTCCTCTACCTGCGCGACCCTGACGGCCATCGAGTCGAACTCTTCCCTGCCCATTACCAAACCATCGACATCGAGGACGAGCCTCTGCGGTGGCAGGCGCCCGACTTCCAGATCGGCGGATGGCAGACCCCGCCGCAGCGCTGGTTCGACGAGGCCAGCGCCTTCTCCCGGTCCTGAAACGGTTTTCAACCTTAGAGAGGTATGCCTCCATGAAGATCGTCCGCTTTCTCCACGAGGATCGTGCGCACTACGGGTTGCGCGAAGGCGATATGGTGAGGGCGTGTTCCGCCGCGCGTACCTTTGCGGACATGCTGGACGCGCCGGCCCCGTCCGGGCCCGCCATCGCGGTGTCCGACCTCCGCTTCCTCACGCCGGTCGACAAGCCCGGCAAGGTGATCTGCATCGGCCTCAACTACCGGGACCACGCGAAGGAGGGCGGCAACCCGATTCCCGACTACCCCGCCGTCTTCCTGCGGGTGAACACGTCCCTCGTCGCGCACGGCGAACCGCTCGTGCGACCGCTCGCTTCCGATAAGCTCGACTGGGAGGCGGAACTCGCCGTCGTCATCGGGCGGACCGCGCGGCATGTCTCGGCCGCCCGGGCGCTGGACCACGTGGCCGGCTACGCCTGCTTCAACGACGGATCGGTCCGCAACTACCAGCGCAAGTCCACGCAATGGACCATGGGCAAGAACTTCGATTTCACCGGCGCCTTCGGTCCCTCAATCGTCACGGCGGACGAGGTCCCGGCGGGCGCGGCGGGCTTGCGAATCGTGTCGCGCGTGAACGGCGCGGTCATGCAAGACGGTAACACCGCCGACATGATCTTCGACGTCCCCACGCTGATCGAAATCCTGTCGGAAGTCATGATGCTCGAAGCGGGGGACGTGATCGCGACGGGAACGCCGGCGGGCGTAGGTTACGCCAGGACGCCGCCCATGTTCCTCAAGGCTGGCGACATCTGCGAGGTAGAGATCGAAGGCATTGGCACGATTTCTAATCCGATCGCGGATGCGCGCGCCTGAGGGAAGACCATCGATGCCACAGCACCGCCGGCACTGGTCACAGCTGCCGTGAAGGGGCGCCTTCAGCGAGCGTGCAGGACCGTAGATTTGCGGCCGATGTCGCCTCCGACCGGCATTCTGCGATGACGCCGTGCCAGGAAGCATCCAGAGGGGTCACCGGCTCGCGCCGATGGGGTGGACGTCCCTCCGACGGCATCGATGTGCCAAGGTCGCTGTGTCGACCGCGCGAGGAGAAGCATCCATGGAAAAGGTTAGCATCGTCGGCCTGGATCTGGCCAAGGCCGTCTTTCAGGCGCATGGCGCCTTCGCCAACGGTGCCGTGGCCTTCAGCAAGAAGATCACGCGCGGCTAGCTGCTGGCCTTCTTTGCCAGGCTGCCGCGCTGCCTGGTAGCCATGGAAGCCTGTGCCAGCGCGCACTACTGGGCTCGCCAGACCGCCGCGTTCGGCCATGACGTTCGCCTGATCGCCCCGATCTATGTGAAGCCGTTCGTCGAGCGCAACAAGAACGATGCGGCCGACGCGCAGGCCATCGCCGAGGCCGCCTCGCGCCCGACCATGCGCTTCGTCGGCGTGAAGAGCGCGGAAGAGCAGGCCGCTGGCTTAACGTTCAAGATGCGCGACCTCTTGTGCGCCAGCGAACCCAGACCTTCAACGCGCTCCTCGGACCCTTGGCGGAGTACGGCATCATCGCGCCCAGCGGCCCGGTCCATGTCGCGGCGCTGGCCGAAGCGCTGACGGGGCCTGGTGCGGGGGTGCCGCAGCCCGTTGTCAGCCTCGGTCGCATGCTGCTGGCCCACATCGCGGCTTTGGGCAACCAGATCATGCTGCTCGAACGGGAGTTGCGCGAGCGCGCCAAGCGCGACGGCGCGGCCCTGCGCCTGCTGACCATCCCCGGCATCGGTGTCATCTACGACGCGTTGTCCAGCAACTGCTGGCGATGAGCACGGGCCCACTGCCCGAAATCGATAGGATCGCGGCCGAGAAGCTCCCTGACGGTGTCCGTTCGGGTTGCGGCGTAGGCCAAGCGCCCATCGGCCACCTGGCGGACCAGCTCCAGCATGCTCTTGGAGAAAGGCTGGTCCATGCCGGCCGGCAACGGCATGGCGCCTGCCTCCAGCGCGCCTTGCAGATCGTCGGGCGTGATCACCTTCGCCTTGACCTCGCGCCCGAGGGACACGCTCAGCACCTTCGCGAGCGCCGGCCCGTCGACGACATCGGCCGAGAGAACATAAGCTTGGTTCGCGTGGGCCTCCGGGCCTTGCGCCAGCACCTTGGCGGCGACCGCCGCGATGTCGTCACCGGCGACCCAACCTATCTCTCGATCCGCCATGGGCCAAGTGATCGCGCCGGCCCTCACCGGCATGAAGGAGAGAAGGTTCTCCATGAAGAAGTTCGCGTGGAGGTGGCACCAGGCCAAGCCGCTCCCCTGGATGTAACGCTCCACCAGCTCGTGCCAGGCGTAATGGGGATCGGTGGACTTGCCGTTGCCGAAGACGCCCAGATGCACGACGAAACCGACGCCGGCGTCAACGGCCGCGTCGACGATCGTCTTGACCTGTTGCACCATGTTGATGGTGTAGCCCGTCATGATGAACAGGCGATCGATGCCCCGCAGGGCTGCCGGAAACGTGCGTGGATCGTCCAAATCGATGCAGACCGCCGAGTGCCCCTCGGCCTCCCACGCTTCGGCCTGCCGACGATCGCGCGTTGCCCGGACGACTTCGATATCCGGATAAGCGCCGAGCTCTCGTATCACCCCGCCACCGACGGCGCCGGACGCGCCGAGCACGAGAAGCCGTGGCGGATCTTTCTTCGGTTGACTGCTGATCATCGCTTTGCTCCTCTAACGTGCGACAGCACTTGCTGTCGTGTGTGATGACAGTTAGTGCTGTCGTATGCTCAGTCAAGGGCTGAAGGCGGATCAGCCAAGCATGAAAACCTGGACGGAGAACGATCCCAAGGCCAAGCTGATGGCTCGCAAGCGCGAGTTGCTGGTGAAGGCCGCGCGTACCGCTTTCCTCTCGTCCGGCTATGCCGAGAGTTCGGTGAACCGCATCGCGCAGGACGCCGGAGTGTCGATCAAGACGCTGTACCGGCACTTCGAGAGCAAGGACGAGCTGTTCGGTGCGGTGATCGCCGGCCTCTGCGTCTACCCTGAGGATCCTGCCGCCGATCTGCCGTGGTCGGAGCAGCCGCCGGAGGTGGCGTTCGAAATGATGGGCCTGGAATACCTCAAGCTCATCCTGGCGCCCGACGAGGTCGCGCTGTATCGGGTCATCATTCAGGACAGCGCTCGCTTCCCGCAGCTGAGCGAGTGCTATCGGACGAAGGCGCTTCTGCCTCGTCAAGAGGTTTTCGCCGCCTATCTTGATCGGTGGTCGCCGCGACGCCAATGGCGCATTCGCGATCCGAGCCGCGCCGTGAGTACCTTCTTCGCGCTCCTGCGGCGCGATCTCGTGGACGCCGTGCTGCTCGGAGGCCCCATGCCCACCGACGCCGATGTCGGTCGTCACGTGGCGTTCGCCGCATCAGACATGCTGACCCTCATCGAGAGTTCGGCGTTCGCAGGCGCCCCGGACCGCGCGTCCGCGTGATCGAGCCCGCCTGAACGTTTCGGCGGGACGGACCGTAGCCGTCCGCATGGTCTCGATCTCGACGCCGGGCCCGCCGGCTGGAACTCTACCCGCAGGAGCTTGGCCGGGCGGCGCACGCCGTGAGGCGGACGATCAGCCGGCCGTCGTCCGTCTTGCTCTGGAACCCGGCGGCGCGCCGAGTTCCAGACCAATCGCTTCTGCGGCGGTCTCCGAGACGGAAGCCCGGCGCGAACACATCGATCATTGCCGTTTGAGAGCTCACCAGTACGGCCTCCCGCGAGTTGTGCCGACAGTCCGTGGATCAGCGCAGCAGATTGGCCTTGGCCAGCTCGACGACTTCGTCGCCGCGGCCGTTCATGACCGCCTTCAGCATGTAGAGCGTGAACCCCTTGGCCATGTTGGCGGTTACCTTCGGCGGCATGGACAGTTCCATGCGCTCGACGACGGCGTCGATCACCACCGGGCCGTCGTGCGCGAAGGCCTCCTGCATCTGCTCGTCGACATGCGCGGGATCGGTGATGCGGACGCCCTTGATGCCGACCGCTTCAGCCATCTTGGCGAAGTTTGGATTCTCGAGGCCCGTCTCCGTGTTGATGAAGCCGGACGACTTCTGCTCGAGTTCGATGAACCCAAGGGAACCGTTGTTGAAGATCAGGACCTTCACCGGCAGGTTGAGCTGCTTCAATGAGAGGAGATCGCCCATCAGCATGGTGAAGCCGCCGTCGCCCGACAGCGAGACGACCTGCCGGCCGGGCGAGGCGGCCTGCGCGCCGATGGCATGCGTCATCGCGTTGGCCATCGACCCGTGCCAGAACGACCCGATGAGCCGGCGCCGACCGTTCATCGTGAGGTAGCGCGCCGCCCAGACGGTCGGCAGGCCGACGTCGCAGGTGAAGACCGCATCGTCCGACGCCAACCGGCTCGCCGCCGCGACGACCTGCTGGGGATGGAGACGACCGCCGGGCCTTCCCGTCGCCAGCCGATCCAACTCGGCCCGCGTCTTTTTGTAATGCTCCATGGACACATTGAGATGGCCGGCGTCTGCATTATCGTGAAGCAGCGGCAGCAAGGTCTCGACGGTCGCGCCGACGTCGCCGATCAGCCCCTCGTCGATGCGCGTGCGCCGACCTATCACCTCGGGGCGGAGATCCACCTGCACGACCTTCGCGTCGGCCGGAAAAAACTGGCGATACGGGAAGTCGGTGCCGAGCATCAACAGCGTGTCGCAGGAGCCCATCGCGTAGTAGCCGGACGAGAACCCGATCAGGCCGGTCATGCCGACATCGTAGGGATTCTCCCATTCCATGCTCTCCTTGCCGCCTAAGGCATGGACGATCGGCGCCTTCAGCTTGGCGGCGAGTTGCACGACCGCGTCATGCGCGCCGGCGCAGCCACCACCACAAAGGAGCGTGATGCGTTTGGAGCCGTTCAAGAGATCGGCGACCCGCTGCAAGGCGTCTCGCGGTGGGGTCGTCGTCGGTCGCGAGAAGACTAGTTCACGCGTCTGATGCGGGCGGCTCTCGACGGCCGCCTTCTGCGCGACATCGCCGGGGATGACCAGGACGCAGACGCAGCGCTCGGCGATCGCTCGGCGGATCGCGATCTCCAGGACCCGCGGCATCTGCTCTGGAACGCTGACCAGTTCGCAATAGCTCGAGCATTCGCGAAACAGCTGCTCGGGATGGGTCTCCTGGAAGTAGCCCGACCCGATCTCCTCTGACGGGATCTGCGCGGCGATCGCCACCACCGGCAGACGCGAGCGATGCGCGTCGAAGAGGCCGTTGATGAGGTGAAGGTTGCCAGGCCCGCAACTGCCCGCGCAGACCGCGAGCTTGCCGGTGACATGTGCCTCGCCCGCCGCCGCGAACGCCGCCACCTCCTCGTGGCGGACATGCAGCCAGCGGATGCGGCTCTGCCTGCGCAGGCTTTCGGTGAAGCCGTTGAGGCTGTCGCCGACAATCCCGTAGACCCGCTCCACGCCGGCCGCGGTTAGGGTCTCGACCATTTGGTCGGCGATGGTGGCCATGATATCTCCTGCATGTAAACTGGTTTGTGCAACGACGATCGATTGTGCTGGTCGATGTCTCGCGTGCTCAGATGAGGTGTTGCCGCTTAGCTGCATCCATCAGGCCGTCGCGGAACTGCGGATGGGCGAGCTCGATGAGAGCCTGGGCGCGCTCGGTCGAGGACCGGCCCTTCAGGTTGGCCGTGCCGTACTCCGTGACGATCCAATGCGTATCGATGCGCGGCGTCGTCACCGGCCCGCTCAGCCGGGGCACGATGCGCGAGACCTTGCCGTGCGCGGCGGTGGAGGTCGCGGCGATGATCGACTTGCCCCGCCTGGAGGCGTAGGCGCCGCGCACGAAGTCGAGCTGGCCGCCGGAGGCGCTGTACTGGTGGCCGAGCATATGCTCGGAGTTGCAGGCGCCGGTGAGGTCGATCTCGATGGTGCCGTTGATCGACACCACGTCGTCGTTCTTGGCGATCGTGGTCGGGTCGTTGACGTAGTCGACCGGCCAGCTTTCCACCGACGGATTGTCGTTGAGGAAGTCGTACATGGATTTCTGACCCATCGCGAAGGTGTAGACGCTCTTGCCGCGGTTCAGCGTCTTCGCCCGGTTCGTGACGTTGCCGGCAAGCGTCAGGTCGACGAGGCCCGGACACAGCGCCTCGGTGTGGACGCCGAGGTCGTTCCGGTCCGTCAGGGCCGCGCATACGAGGTTGGGCAGTGCGCCCACGCCCATCTGCAGGCAGGCGCCGTCCGGCACCATGTCGGCGATGAGCTTGCTGATCGCCGTGTCCTCCGGACCGCCTTTGCGGACGGGCAGCTGAAGCAGCGGCACGTGGTTCTCGACGATGGCGCTGACCTCCGAGACATGGAGCTGCGCACCGGAGCCGAGGACGCGCGGCATGTTGCGGTTGACTTCGACGATGAGGCGCTTCGCCGACCGCGCGACCTTGGTCGAGTAGTCGTTGCCGACGCCGAACGACATGTGGCCATGCGCGTCCATCGGCGAAACGGTGCAGACGAAGCTCTCGATGCCGATCTCGTCCGTTAGCAATCGGGGCGACTGATGGAAGTTGTTGGGAATGTAACGAAGGACCTTGCGATCCTCTTCGACGCTTTTCTTGATGAGTTTACGGTCGGATGGTGTGACGAACATGCAGTAGGGATGGATGCGGTCGACGAGCGCATAGTCGAGCACGGTGTTGCCGGCGATCGATGTCGCTTCGAAGTAGTAGAGCCGCAAAGCTTCCACTTTGCCGGTCCGCGCACGCTCCGCCAGCGCTTGCAACAGCGCGGGCGGTTCAGCCATCGCCATGCCCATCGCCATGCGGCTGTTCGAGGGAATGGTCGCGACCGCGGCGTCCGGCGTGGTCAGTTTTTCTTTGTAGAGCGCAGTGAAGTCCATGTCGGGTCTCCTAGCTGATCAATAGCCGGCGGCTTCCTCGGGCGAGTGGCCGCGGCGGTAGACGAGCATGGTGCGCTCGAAGCTCATCACCGTCTCGCCGTCCTGGTTCACCCCACGCGTCGACACGGTGACGATGCCCTGCGTCGGCCGGCTCTTCGACTCGCGCTTGTGCAGGATCGTCGACTCGGCATAGAGCGTGTCGCCGGCGAAGACGGGATGGGTCGCCCTCACCTTGTCCCAGCCGAGATTGGCGACGACCTTGGCGCTAACCGTGCGCACGCTCATGCCCGTCAGCAGCGCCAGCGTGAAGGTCGAGTCGACCAGCATCTTCTTCCATTCGGTTTGCGCCGCGTAGGCGGCATCGAAATGGACTTGCTGCGTGTTCATCGTCAGCAGCGTCGTCCAGACGTTGTCGGTGGCGAGCACCGTGCGTCCTGGCCGATGCTCGAAGACATCGCCCGGCGTGAAATCCTCGAAGTAGAGGCCCGACGTCTCGCGGTAGCGGTTCTCGCCGACCGGTTTGTAAGCTGCGAGCATGGTCTCCATACGAACATGTCCTTTGAGTTAGACTGGAAAACGTTTGTGGTCGGACCTCACGGTCTCGACGCGGCGAGGATCCGGCGTGCCTTGCGGGCCACCGCCTCGTCGATCATTTCGCCATCGACCACGCCGACGCCTTTGTCGTTGGCGGCGAGGATGCGTTTGGCCTTGTCGATTTCGGTGCCGGTCGGCGTCAGGGCGGTGTTGATCGGGTGCACCTGGGCCGGGTGAATCGCCGCCTTGGCGACGAAGCCGAGGCGCTTCGCGCGCGCCATCTCGGCGGTCAGCCCTTCGGTATCGTGGATGTCGAAATAGGGGCTGTCGATCGGCATCACCCCGGCTCCCGCGCAAGCCATGACGATCGCGCCGCGCACCTGAGCCAACGGGTCCCACTCGGTCGCGGCGCCGAGATCCGCCGCCATGTCGGCGGCGCCAAGCATGATGCCGGCAAGGCGAGGCGTCGAGGCGGCGATCGCATCGAGCGCGACCACGCCGCGTACGCTTTCGATGATGGCGATCAGCCGTGCCGGCTTGTTAGCGGCCGCGAGAAGCCGATCGAGGATCAGCATATGCCCGTCGCTCTCGGTCTTCGGCAGCACGATGAAATCCGGCGAAGCCACGGATCCGAGCAATGCCTCTACGTCGGCGATGCCGTGGTAAGTATCAAGACCATTGATGCGCAGCGCGTGCCCGATCTCAGGATCCGCGTCTCCGCATAGATAGTCGATCGCCGTGCGCCGGGCCGACGGCTTGTCGACGGGGGAAACGGCATCCTCGAGGTCAATGATCAGGACGTCGGCGCCAACTTCCCGCGCCCTGGAAAATCGGTCGGGACGTGTGCCGGGCGTGAAAAGCCAGCTTCGCGTCGGCTTGATTCGTTCAGGCAAAGTGACCTCCGATCAAAAACGATTGCGCACTTAATAGCCTTTTTTGCTTCAGGTTCCAGGCAGACTCGAAAAATCAGCACTTGAGACTGAAAGTACAGTATCTCTCTAGCAGTCTAGAGGAATGTACTATACGTGAAAAGGAAGGTTCTCATACACAAAAGGTATAGGGATGGAGCTGAGACACATACGATACTTTTTGGCGGTGGCCAACGAAGGCAGCTTCACCAGGGCAGCGGCGCTCCTTGGCATCGCCCAACCTCCGCTGAGTGCGCAGATTAAACAGTTGGAAACGGAAGTCGGAGTTTCGCTCTTCAAGCGTCTGGCGCAAGGCGTCGAGTTGACCGCCGCCGGATCTGCGTTTGCCGACATTGCGAGAGGCATCCCGGCGCTGGCCGACCATGCGGCCCGCGCCGCGCTCCGTACATCTCGCGGCGAGATGGGTAAGGTGATCTTGGGCTTCACCGCCAGTTCGATTTACAGCATGGAGGTCGCAGGTGCGATCGGCGCGTTCCGTCAAGCCTGTCCCGACGTGACGCTGGAGCTTGAAGAGGCCAACACCGCCCGGCTGTTGAAGGGTTTGCATGAGGGATGGATCGACGCCGCTTTCCTGCGACTGAGCGAGGACGACGGCGAGGCTCTGGACCTGCGGCCGCTCCGCAGCGAGCCGATGATCGCGGCCGTGCCTGAAGGTCACCCTGCTGCTGCAAGCGAGGCCGTCTCTTTAATGCAGTTCGCCAATGACCCGCTGCTCTTGTTTCCCCGCGAGATCGGCCCCGTATTGTTCGACGCGGTCGTCGGCGCATGCCGGCAGTCAGGTTTTGAGCCAAACTGCGGGCAGACGACACCTCAGATCGCGTCTATGATCAATCTGGTGGCAGCTAAGCTCGGGATCGCCATCGTGCCGGCCTCGATGGGGAGCTTGAAGGCGGCGGGCGTGGTCTTCAAATCGATCGTAAGCCCGGCACCGTTCGCGCCACTCGCGTTCGCCTGCCGCCGTGGAGATACGTCGCCCGTGGTGCGGAATTTCAAGCTGGTGGTCGATACGTATCTCAACCCGCCGTCCCGATGAGTGATCACCGTCCGCGGGCCCTGCTCGCAGTCAGGTCCGGCCCCATTCGTGAAAGCTATCGCATCGAACAGTCGTATATATTGGCGACGTGCGCTAACCACGCCTATCTTCCGTCTGTAGCGAAGGAGATATATTATGAAGACGCTTCTTATGACTTCGGCCGCCGTCCTGATGATGAGCGTTGGCGCCGCATCGGCCGCAACCTGGGGCTTTGATGCCTACGGCAACGCCTTGCCCGCTCCGACCGTTTCGCAGCAGGCAGCTGCAGCCGCAAACTCGGCTCGCACTCCCGTCGATTTCGGCACGGGGTACTATGGCCGCGGCACCGCCACAGGTGGTCCTGCCGGTGGGCTCCCAAGCCGCAACTGATCTCGACCTGATAGGCTGATGAACGCCCCGCCCGGTTCGGCCGGACGGGGCCTCGTCCGCGCAATCCATAGCACAATGTTTGATCGACATGGTTGGTCCTCGCCCGATCACGCGTCATACATCCGCACGGCGCTTCCGCGTTTTGACGCCGGCGCGACAGCTTATTATTTGTCTCGTCCCTCTGAACACGTGAGCGGTACGCCGGCCGAGAACTACGGCTCAATCGACATCTGGACGAAGTTTTTCAGAGTGATGGAACGCAGATCGGGGCGCCATGCGAAGGTCAGGCGAGCGACCGGCGCAGGTCCCTCGATGGGAATGTAGCTGACCCCTTCCACCTTCACCTGGGCCATAGACGCGGGAACCAGCGACACGCCAGCCTCGGTCGCAACAAGATTGATGATGGACGACATCTGCGGCGCCACTTGGCCCAACCTGGGTTCGAAGCCGCAGCGACGGCAGACATCAATGATCTCATCGTAGAGAGGCGGTGCGTTGATGCGCGGAAAGAGCAGGAAGCGATTCGTTGCCAGCTCCGCGAGCGCCACCTTCGCGCGACCGGCGGCGGCGTGGGCTGCAGAAAGCACGACGACCATCGCCTCGTCGTCCAAAATCCGGAGGCGCAGAGCAGACGGCTTGTCGGGTCCCGGTCGAAGGAATGCCGCGTCGAGTTCGCCGCCGTCGAGGCCATCGAGGAGCCGCTGCGTGTTCGACTCTTCCAATGTCAGCTGAACGTCCGGGTAGGCTCGCGTGAACTGGCGGATCGTACGCGGGACGATGGCGTTGAAAGCGGCTGACCCGGTAAAGCCGACGCGCAACCGTCCGCTCTCCCCGCGCGCGGCGCGTTGCGCGGCAACGCAGGCCCGCGCGGCGGCGTCCATGGCAGCCTGTGCTTCGGCGAGGAACGCGGCTCCCGCTGGCGTCAGTTCGGCGCCGTGAGGGACTCGGTGGAACAGCGCCGTCCCGACCTCCGCTTCAAGATCCTTGATCTGTTGACTGAGCGGAGGCTGCCCGATGCCGAGGCGCGCGGCAGCCCGCGTGAAATTCAACTCCTCCGCAACGGCCAAGAAGTAGCGCAAGTGACGTAACTCCATCGCTACCTCCGAAAGAGCCGAGCTTTGCCGGCGACAGCAGGCGGAAGCGCTCGCTCCGAATGTCGCTCGTCGAGCATCCATCGTCGACTAAGGCGCTCGCCGATGATAGGGGCCGTGGACCACAAGATATAGAACCATCCGCCTCTACATGGCCTTCCACATTTAGAGGACCTCTCGCCTGAGAACGGCATGTGACGAGGCTCAGGGAGCGGCGCCGCAAAGGACGGCGTCGCTCACGGTTTAGGGGGCGACGGTGTACGGTCTGCAAGAGACTTTTCATCGGTGTTGATCGATACGCGTCGCCGACCATTCCATGGCTCTCGTGCGCCCGTCGAGATGCAGTCACTCTCGCGGCGCTGTTCGAGGATGCGTTCGGCGGGAGCGGTGTTCTCCTTGACGATGAGCGTGCGACGCGCGGTCAGATGGACGCGGCATTCGCGTTGCTGGCCGACTGTGCGCCGGACGAAACGGTGGTCGTTGCCTTTTCAGGCCACGGTTCGGAATCGACCAGGAGGGGATCACCGCCTGCTTCGCCCAAGGACGTGGCTCGTCAAGCGTCACCCTCGACTGCTTCGGCCGCACCTTCATGAAGGATGCGAAGACCTCTCCCGACATCTGCCAGGCATCGATCGCCAGCGCGCATCGATCGTACCTATAGTTTCTATCAGAAACATCGCCTCAGCAAGTTATTCTATTTGGAGGATTAAGGCGATACTTGTTGCGTCTGCATCATTCTGTTTTGGAGATTGCAAAATTGTCCGCGGAGACCGGGCTGAGAAGAGCGGCTACATAGCGCGAAAACGAGCAGTTTACTGGGCACAGGAGAGAGGCGCGCCTGCACTAAACCATTGTTTATCCGCGCCTTCCAATGTCCGCAGAGATACTGTGGATGCGAATGCTGTGGGTGGCTGAGGTCGCAGTTTTGCCGAACCGGTCTACGCTGGATCGATGGAAAAACTGCGAATGCAAAAGCCACTTAACAGGGAATGCAACTGCCCTTTTCAGGGAGTACGTGCCGCGATTTGAGAATCGAGCGTCGGACCTGACTAGAATCATGCTCG
Source organism: Beijerinckiaceae bacterium (assembly GCA_965198495.1). Taxonomy (GTDB): domain Bacteria; phylum Pseudomonadota; class Alphaproteobacteria; order Rhizobiales; family Beijerinckiaceae; genus RH-AL1. Next base: position 1,220,994 of record CBDAPL010000001.1, read on the forward strand.
TCGATGATGACGTCAAAATCGCGGAATGGGGACTGAACCCGCGAGGAGGTGATCTCTTACCTGCTCAGTGGAAATTGCCTGGCCTTCTGACCTGAACAGAATGCGTCTTCGGTTATATCTACTGGCTCTTGTAAGCGGCTTGCTTTGTTTGATGCAACGTGAGACGAAGGTAGTGGTTTGGTTACTGACGAAAGATCAGTCGTATCGCTGCTTTATCAGTCGGTAGATCGAAACATAATTGTAATCATACGAGCACTCCGAAGGGGGAATTTCGGTGATCACACCAGCCTTTGGAGTGGTTCCGTGCCCGGAAGACGCATACCGAAAGACCCTTACGCGCCTGTAGTCGATCTACCGCATGCCGAAATCGAGTACCTAAAGATTTCGCGAAAGGTGCTTCTCGCGCCTATCGAGGTTAGGACTGGCAATAAGGTCCGAAAAGACACGCGCCTAAATCTTTACGCGAGGCGCATAGTCGAAGATGCAACGGCTAAACGTGGCGCGAGTGTTAAGCATCATAGGCAGCTCCGAGATATAGGCGCCCTTAAACCACACGGTTTAGCTGCTCGCCCGATCACTTCATTGACGCCTAACATTGAGCGGCAAGATCGCATCTGCGCCTCTACTTATGATTCTTTTTGGCCAACGTTCTTAGCTCTCCTGCCGTATTTTAAGAAAGAGTATGGCGCTGTCTATGGAGACCTTGGAGACATTACAAAAGTTCTTCCATTGTACATGCTATCCACGCCATCGTTTGCCGATTCTATGAAGCGCATTAGAAAAATGCATCGCAAAAGAGCGAAGGGTCAGTCCTTTAAGGTTGGACATAAAAAGCCGTCTGTCGACAAGCAGTACGTAAAAGGCCAGAGCGGCAATATGCGAGGGCGACCTAAAACCAAAACCTTCTTCGAAACATTGGAAGCAAGTTTTCATAAGAAAATTACCGTCCGGAAGGCTGATGGTACTTCGAAACGAGTCAGCCAGGGCGAAGCGGGTATCACTCAACTCTTCAATGATGCCATGTACGGCAATTCGCGGGCGCGGACAGAGATAAACAGACTCATCAAGGCGCTTCATCTAGCAGGCATGCTTAAACCCGAGCCTCGCACCTCCCCACTCCGGAAACCAACAGACGAAGGCAAGGCACTGGCGGCCGTGAGACTGTCGATCATGGTGGGGGTCGTTAAGCGTTTCCTATCGCATCGTTTCGAAAAGACATACGGCCCGGTACCTGCGTTCACAACGCTTCTCGAGCGGAATACATCCGATCTCAACGACATTCCTGGTCTCGATGCTCTCATCGAGAAACATCCGAGGCTCGGAACGGCAATCGATGGGATAAAAGCTATGCTCATGCGAGAGGAGAAGTCTTCGAGAGAAGATGTCGAAACTTTTGACGATGCTGAGGCTGTTTCTGACAGCGGATTGGGCCACGATTTTGAATCGGAATCGAAGTTCGACGACGCGACCCCGAAAGCAAACGCGAATGAGGCAGTTAAGATAGCCGAATCGCCATTCTACCCGGTGCCGATGTCGCGACCGAGATTAAGAGCGGTTCCTAAAGGCAAGTATCCGCCTGTAGCTACCATTCCAACAAAAGGCAAAAAGGGGAAAAAGGAGCCAGGCGACGCCTAGGATGCTCGCGAAGTCTTGGCGAAAAATTCGACGCGGGTCCAAGCTCAACAGGTATGCCTTCTGCTAAGGATCACCAGTTTGTATTTAAACCATTCATCTCATGATGATTGGAAGCTGAAAATCGACATCTTTGATATCGATACAAAAAGGAAGTTCATCATGGTCGCAAAAGCAATTTATTCAAGTTCGAGCGAAGGAACCCTTCGCTCGCGCCTCCTTCATCGAGATGGGACACGGCGATCAAAGCAGAAAGCGCTCTCTCGGGCCGCTGGCGTTCAGGCCTCACGCCGCAATGATCTCATGCCTAACCTGCAGCTCGTCGATATCGCTGTCGAAAAGGTTACCGCCCCGACTCGCAACGTGAGATCTCTTGCTCCAAGTCACATCAGAGAAGTCGCGAATTCGATCGCCGAGCTCGGCTTTGCTCATCCTATCCTCGTGAATGGCGAACGTGAGGTGATCGACGGCGTCGTTCGCCTCGAGGCTGCAAAGCTTCTTAATTTGCCAGTTGTGCCCTGCATCATCGTGGACTCGCTGACCAAAAAGCAGTTGAAGCTCCTGCGATTGTCAATCAACCGTCTCGGCGAAAAAAATACGTGGAACCTCGATGATCTAAGGTTGGAGCTTACTGAGCTTATCGTCGACGAAGCTCCGATCGAAGTGAGCGGCTTCGACTTGATCGAGATCGACGGCATCCTCACAGAGGTCGAGCCAGACCAGGTCGAGCCAGGGACGATCGAGCCTAAAGCTAAAGTCGCAGTCGCTCGATTAGGCGATGTCTTCCGCCTCGGCGATCACCGCGTGGTCTGTGGAGACGCCACAGATCCATCCGTTATGTATCTCGCAATGAGAGGAGAGAGAGCGAGAATGGTCTTTACAGACCAACCCTACAATGTGCCGATCGCAGGGAACGTGACAAAAGGTGACCACCGCGAGTTCGAGATGGCGAGCGGAGAGATGAGCGACGACGAATTTCTTGCCTTCAACGACGCTTGGATCGGTGAGGCAATTCCTCATCTCGTCGACGGCGGCATATTGGCGACGTTCATCGACTGGCGTGGGCTAACTTTTGTCACGATGGCGGCCCTGTCGGCGCAGCTTTCGCAGCTTAATCTTCTCGTCTGGGCGAAGACCAACGCCGGGATGGGAAGCCTTTACCGATCGCAACACGAACTGATCCCGCTTTTCAAAAAAGGTGACGCTCCGCACGTCAACAACGTCAAGCTCGGGACTAAGGGCCGCTGGCGCTCGAACGTCATCACCCATGCCGGCGCATCGTCGATGCGTTCCGATGCAAGACGTGGCCTTCAACATCACCCGACGGTTAAGCCTGTCGTCATGCTATCCGACATCATGCTCGACCTTACAAATCGTGGCGACATCGTCCTCGATCCTTTCCTCGGTTCAGGATCGACCTTGATTGCCGCCGAGAAGTCGGGACGCATCTGCATGGGCGTCGAGATCGATCCGCTTTACGTCGACTTGATCTGTCGGCGTTTTGCAGAAGTCACCGGAAAGGTCGCGCTGCTGGAGGAGACAAGCGAAACGTTTGCGGCCCTACAGGAGCGCAGGGCTTTGAGCCGGCCGCCCTCGCTGGTGAGCTCAGCTATATCGCCGGCCCCGGCCGCCGTCGATGAGGCGGTCGTGACGGGTACAGCGCCTGTCTATCGCAAGCGAACCAGATTGCCGGTGTCGAGCGCGTAGACGGTCGCCGTCGGCAAGGACGGTACCTTCTAACCGCCAATCCGGTCGCGCTGTTCGAGGCGCCAGTTAACGTGGCTTGGCTCGAGGGTTGGTCTAAAAGTCTGATCCGCTTTTCCTGACTTGCGGCGGCAAGCTTGGTGCCGCGGGTAAGGTGTTGCCGGAGGTTGAGGCTGGGGCAGTGCCAGCCCCGGGGTTCGTCATCATGTCGTGCACGGCGGTAGCGGCCGCCATCGTCTTGTCGCTGACGCCGGCAACGACCCAAGCCTCATTCGCCGCCGGATCGAAACCCGTCTCAAGTACAATCACGCCTTGGTCGGCCCCCATCCCCGGCATTGGGCTGATCGCAGCGACCGCGATACTGGCAGTCACCACCATCGCCGGAAGTTTCAAGTGTGGGCGGGACTTCGATCGCGAAGGCGAGGAAGGCGGTAGAGATCTCGTCGACGGGGCAACGGTCACCGGGCGACCGAACCGCGCAGCAATGTGTCGGCCAAAGCCTCGGCCCATGATCGGGAGAGCGGCTGACCCAGCAACAGCCTGAGGTAGACCCCTCCGACCGCTGCGTCGATCGTGCGCTCCACGTCGAGGTCCGCTCGGAACTCGCCGGTGTCGACACCGCGCCTCAACAGCGCCTCCGTCTCATGTCGCAGGGGGGCCGAGAACTCGCCGACGAAACGGCGGCGCGTCTCGCCGTCGGACTGCGCCTCTGCAAGGATGGAAGCCGACACTCGGCCGGCGGGACCCGCCAAGGCTTCGGTCAGGGAGGTGACCAAAGCGGTGAACGCGGCCGTGACGGAGCCCTCGCTCGCGTAGGCTAACTGCGGCCTCAGATGGACGAGCAGGCTCTCCACCGCAAGCGTGCCCTTCGTCGGCCACCATCGATAGATCGTGGTCCGAGCGACGCCGGCCCGCGTGGACACGGCCTCTACAGAGAAGCCAGCCAAGCCCGTTTCAACGAGGACCGTGTAAGCGGCGGCCAGCACCCGATGCCGCGAAGCCTCGCTGCGAGGGCGTCCGACAGGGCGACGCTGGCCCCCGCCCTGTCCCTTTGACGTCACCGCCATGTCCTCCCTCTCGCATCGAAGCGGCCACCTTAAAGTCGGGAGCCTTGCTTATTCCGCTACGTTGTGTATCGGAATGAGGTGGCGCTGTTGAGACCGGGCGTAGAAGGCGCAATGGGAGAAGGCGATCCGGTTCGGACGCCGCCCGCCAACGTGACGCGTTGCGCCGATCCGCTCCGTCCGTCGGGCGCCCGCCGACGCCCGGGCCGGCCCGCCAATGAGGCCACTCAGGAGATCACCCATGTTGCTGTACCAGTTCCAAAGGGGAACTAACCCACGGCGGGTCATTATATACCTCGCCGAGAAGGGACTCGACGTCCCTCGTCACGAGCTTGACTACGCGAATGGCGAACATCGGTCGCCGGAGTACCTTCGGTTGAACCCGGCCGGCCGGGCGCCGGTCCTCGTGACCGACACCGGTGAAGCGCTGACCGAAGCGGCGGCGATCGTCGAGTATCTCGAGGAGCTGCATCCGCTGGATCCCATGATCGGGACGGATCCGTTCTCGCGCGCCAAGGTCCGCGCGCTGGAACGAGTCGGTAATGACCTCTGCGTTCGGTGCCAAGCATGGCTCTGGAACCTGACGGACGCCTTCCCGGGAAAGGAGCCCCGACCTTCGCCGGAGTTCGCCGGCAGAGCGTACCGCTACGTCTCGGAACTCGTCGACGTCCTGGCGGCGGAGATCGGCGACCACGAGTACCTGGCCGGCGATATGCCGTCCATCGCCGACTTCACGGCCTTCTCGATCTTCCAGACCGCCCGTGAGCGTTTCCACCAGCCGCTCGGGGCCGATCGCCCGTCCCTCGACGCATGGTACAGGAACTTTCGCAGGCGCCCGAGCGCGGAATACTGAACGTCGAGTCATCGCTCCCCCCGACCGTCGGACTCGCGCGACGGTCACGAGCGCGCCGATGGTCCGTGGCGCATGAGGAGCGACCCAAACCATCAAGATGGTCGACGCGCGGTGGCAGCGGTGTTCCAGCCCGAGGTTGGAGCCGCAAACGGCGGCCGGCCGGAAAGCTTTCCTCCGAAACAGAATTGGGCGTGGTTCACCTGTGGTGCCCGCGAACGTAGAGGCCGAGTTGATGGCCTTCGCCGCCGTGGCGCGGGTCGGGAGCCTGCGTCGCCTTGCTGCGCTCCTCGACCTCAAACCTTCGACGCTCAGCCACCTCGTGCGTTCGCCCGAGAATCCGGGCACGAAGCCCCTAAGCCGCAGCGTCTCGACCCACGTTAGACTCGCGTCATCGGTCGAGGTCAGTCCCGCGCTCGCCGGAGCCCTCGACGCGATCAACCCTTACCGGACTTCGCCCCGCGAAAGCCTTCGGCTGACCATGCCTCCCCTCGGCGAGGAAGACGGCGGTCAAGCGCATTAGGTCGGGTTTATCATCCCGAACACCTTTTCGAAATCGCCAGAACGTTCTGCGTTCCGTTGCGGAAACACCCGGTCGACAAGGACTTCGGTGGGCGTCCGCTTGGCGCATAGGAGCTCGACCGCTTCGGCCACGAAGGCGTCTAGCGGCATGGCTCTCGGATTGCCGGCTTGGCCGGGAGAGAAGTCGGTCGCGACCAGGGCGGTACGATCTCGACGACGGAGACTGTCGTGTGCCGTAGCTGGTGACGCAACCTCTGCGTCCAGGAGTGCAACGCGGCCTTCGTGGCACTGTAGGTCGGGGCGTCTGCTCTCGGGACAAAGGCGAGCGCGGACGTGACCATGACGACGGCCGCCTCGTCCCGGAGCTGCAGGTAGGTAAGCAGGGCCATGGTCAGCCGGATCGGCGCCAGCAGGTTGGTTGCGACGGTGCGCTCCACCGTCGCAAGGTCGAAGGATAGATCCAGGACGTCCTCGACGGCCATCATGCCTGCGTTATTGACCACTGCGTTGACGCCCGGATGGCGCTCAAGGAGCGTCGTTACGAAGCGAGCACGTCGCCTGGCGCGCTGACGTCGAGTTCGTAGCCGACCATGTCGGGGTTCGCCCGCAGCGTCTCCGCGAGGGAGTCAGGGTTGCGCCCGGTGATGATGACCTCGGCGCCGAGGGCGCGAAGCGACCGGGCCAGACCACGCCCTATGCCTGAGTTCCCGCCCGTCACGAGGATGGTCGCCTTCGAGAAGTCCATGATGCGTTCCTTGTGATCTTCGGCAGGAGGAGCCGCGGTCGACGTCGCTCTCTGCTGCCTAGAAACGACGCTCTTTAGGGTGGCAGAGACACAGATGTATTACGCTACAGCGTATAGCGTAATTCGAATTTGGCAAGTCGGAGCCGGCGCTTGGCTTAGGACGGCGACGGAGGTTCGATACAGGGGCATAGGATCCAGCTGCCGTTGCCAATGCGTGCGAGGTGTGAATCGGCGCGGCAGTTAACCCCAAATAGGCGCCGAACGAACGATGACCCCACTGGGCGTTCTGCAACTATCGCCAATCGTTTAAAAATTAGAGGATCGGATAGGGTCAGCCTTCGTCGCCGATGAGGGGTCAATGCATCGCGCCGATTTACAATCCCGGCATGGCTTCGTTCGGTGCAGCCCGAGACACTGCGCTTGCGATGCATCCGACGGTGAAACCTGTCGGTCTGATCGCCGATATCATCTTAGACTGCACCTGCCGAGGTGACTTTGTCCTGGACCCATTTGCGGGATCGGGCACGATCTTGCTCGCCGCGCACCGCACCGGACGCCAGGCCTGCGCCATGGAAATCGATCCTCGGTATATCGACGTCGCAGTCGCCCGCATGGAGCGGCTGACGGGCTGTCCCGCGGTCCACATGGTGACACGGAAGACTTACGCCGACACGATGAAGGACCGAGAAGCTTGATCTGATCAAGGACATGCTTGATGGCCAGCAACAATCGTCATGGCCACCGTTGGCATCTCGCGAGAATGGACGTAATCAGCCATTCCGACGTTCGTAGACAAACAATCGATCATATCGCGCAGGCGATACGGCAGAGGACAACTTGAATGGATGACGATCTTGAAGAGCAATCAAGCTCCAATCCGAGCCTCTTGGGTCCTCTCGTGCGCAGAGACATCGCAAGGCGCAATCCGGTTCGCCGCGACGTCAAACGCCGGGATTTGGTCCGACGCGATATTGTTTCTAGAGATATCGTGCGTCGCAATGTCGTAAGAAGGGATATCGTGCGCAAAGACGTGGTTCGGAGAGATCCCCGTCGCCGCGATCCAACACGCAGGGATATCATAACGGAATAGTTCGGTAGCTCAAGCCGATAGCGTCGGGCCAACGGCGGACGCACTGCGGCAGAGTGCTCGGACCCTCTTTCAGTCGACCTACACTAGCATCTCTGACCAGCTTTTAGAAGTCTGAACCGCTTCTGTTCACTTGACCGCACACTCAGTTTTCCAGATTTGCGATCGCCTCCGGTACCCACGAACAGAACGGACGCCCTTCCTGGCGAATGCAGAGCGCAGCATGCCACCCGCTCAGCTCCTCCACCGTGCCTTTCGTGCCTTCCGGCAGCAGCTGGCAGTCCGCTTGATCCACGAAGGCCACCGCTGCCGTCGTGTCGTTAGCCTCAAGCAACGCCGTGAACTTGTCGGTGTCCTCCACGTGCCTGCAACCGGCGTAGCCCTGCTTGGTGCTGACGTGTGCCCCGGTCAAGATTATCGGCTTCTCCGCATGGTCGCTCGCGTGATCGGAGCCGCCGGAGAACAGGCTGCTAAGCCACAGCACCGTAATCAAAGTCGGAACGAGGACGTAAACGGCTTTCTGCGTCTTTGAGAGCTCGTGCCATTTCTGCACCTTCATGATCGCGATCCGCTTGAGATCGGAGCCGCAAGAAGCAAGTTAGCCACCTCGGCGCTCCTTTACTGGAACTTGTAGCTGTATACGGCCGCAGAACAGTCGGGCTGACGCTTGAAGACCTTGACGTACTCGTCGCGGATGATCATCCGTGCCTTGTCGATGCGCTCCATCTCGCCTAGGCACCTGTCGTCGGCGGCCATCAATTTTTTTAATGTACCGGCCGGGTGCGGTCGCTCCCACCTTGTCGAGGCGCTGTACAACGCCCAAGCACTCATCACTGTTAGTGACTTCGACGGGCTTGCCCATTTGCCAGTAGGCAGGCGCGGCTACGGCAAGGGCCGTGATCGTGAGGAGGCGCTGTAGCGCTTGAATCTCAAAGAGCGGGAGATTGTCATCGAGCGTCCTTTCTGACGTGGCGGTGTAGCTCTGCCTTTGGTCGCTCTGCTTGCCTTCGAAGTCCAGAAGAAAATCCTGATATAGGATAATCCCATTATGGGATCAAAGTTCGGCGGCTTTTCCTCCCTGCGCCGGCGATGCCAAAGACCCTCAGATCGCCCCGGCAACGACGCCTTCTCGAAGTGCTCGTCGGCGCGCGAGCCGCGTCCGAACTGACGCAGGCGGTGCTTGCGGAGCGAATGGGGCGCCCAAAGTCCTTCGTCGCGAAATACGAGAACGGTGAGCGGCGGCTCGACGTCATAGAATTCATTCAGTTTATACAAGCTATTGGTGGTTAGCCTAAAAAGCCCTTCGTCGAAATCCTAAAGGCGCCGGAATGAGGCGAGCACGATTTAGGTATCGCGGAGAAGAGCCGCTTTTGGCCCTAACCGGAATGGCTGCTTCCGGGCAAGAGTTGAGCATAGCCGCCGTTCGTCGGTTAGCGATGACCGACGCCATAATCGGATGGCCAGTCACAGACCGCTCTTCGATGAGAGGCCAGGCAATCCTTTTCAGGCACGGAGCGTCCTGAGTTCACCTCTTGCGAGACCGACCAGCGTGAGGGCAAGCATGACGTGCGCGATGCTCGTACGATGACGTGTTCCGTTGTCTGCGGCGAGATGACGGCTGCGGTCATGATCGCACGCCCTCAAGGATCGTCTGAGCGGGTGCGAGCCGCACCGCAAGGTCGTCGGCGACGCCGGCCCCGCGCAGCATCATATCGATCGGGTGGAAGCCGACCAGCACATGCCCGTCGTCGTCCTCGCGCACGAGGACGCGCAACGGCAAGTCGAGGGCCGCCCGCGGGGCCGCAAGCATGATCGGCGTTCCACCCCGCGCATGGCCGTAGAGGAGGACGGTGGTCGGCGGCATGACCAGGCCGACGCTTCGCGCCGCCTCAGCGTGGTCGATGCGCGCGAAGATCGATAGGCCGGCGTCCCCAATCAGTTGTTCCAGCCTGAGCAGCGTCGGCGCGAAGGCGTGAGCGCTGAGGTGCTCGATGAAGGCTGCCTGCCGAGCCCCGGCGGGGTCGGACTGCATGGTCATGCTCTCATCGTCCACCATGGCTTCGTCTCCAAGCTTCAGCCTGCATAGAAACACGTTGACGCAATGATGTATATGCATCATAACTACCTTCAGCGAGGATCGTGAGAAATGAACAAGGGTAAGGTCGTCGATGAGATGGCACGCGGCTGCCTGCTGATGCGGACGCGGCTGATCTCGAGGATGATGACCAGCCTGTACGAGGACGCCCTGCGCCCGTTCGGGATCGGGGCGCCGCAGTTCGTGTTGCTGGTCGTCATCTCCCAGTTGGAGCCGGCGAGCCGCGCGGAGATCGGGCGGTTCCACCACCAGGACCGCTCGACACTCACGCGTAACCTCAAACTCGTGTTTGACGAGGGGTGGGCGGAGGAGGATCGGGACAAGGTCAAGGGCCGCAGCCGGCCGGTCGTGCTGACGAAGAAGGGCCGTGACCTCCTCCTCGCCGTGGACCCGGTATGGCGGCGCTCGCAGACGAAGGCCAAGGCTCTGCTGGGCGAGCGCGGGAGCCGAGCCGTCATGACGATCGCCGACGGCATTCTGAGCGCACCGGCAGGGTAGACGCTTATTCGTGATGTTGCATATACATCCAAAAAGGAGAGAAGAGATGATCCAGTCGCATGATCCAAACGGCACCAAGATGCTGCCTTTCGTCGAGCATCGTGTGCCAGGGACGCAGGGCAGCATCTACGCCCGCGACTACGCTGGCCAGGGCCCAGCCTTCGTGCTGATGCACGGCTTCCCCGACAACCTGCGCATATACGACGATCTCGTCCCCCATCTTGTCGCCGCCGGCCGGCGCGTCGTGACCTTCGACTTTCTCGGCTTCGGCCGGTCCGAGAAGCCGGCCGGCGCCGTCTACACGTTCCGTCAGCAGCTCGACGACCTCAGGGCCGTGGCCGCCCACCTCGACCTCGGCAGGATCGTACCCGTCGCGCACGACGCGTCCGGCGCCGCGGCGGTGAACTTCGCCATCGAGGAACCAGACAGCACGGCGGCGCTCGTCATCCTCAATGCCGCCTTCGCCCATCCGGCGGCCGGGAGATGGCCGGAGCTCATCGAGCTCTTCGCGACGCCGAGCCTGCGGACGCTGGCGGGCGCGATCATCCAGAGCCCGGAGCAGTTCGGCTGGATCGTCGACTTCCAGCGCGAGCGGTTCAAGGACGCGCTCGCCGACAAGCACAAGGCGCACTACGACGCCTTCCTCGGTCCGGTCATCGACGACAACTTTCGGCGGGACGGCGCCGGACCCGCCTTCGTGCAGATGACCTCGCACTTTTTCGAGGAGCTTTCCCGCAACAGCGCGCGCATCGCAAAGCTGGAGGCGCTCGACATGCCCGTGCGCATCATATGGGGCGAGAACGACCCCTACCTCGACGCCGGCATGGCGCGGGACTGGCACTCCCACCTGAAGCAGGCGTCGCTCAGCTTCCTTCCCGCCGGTCACTGGCTGCAGCTCGACGAGCCGGCGCTGGTGGCCAAGGAGATGCTGTCATGAGCCGCCTCTACGCCAACGGGATCGCGTCTCGCACCCGAGCTGCCGTCCTGAGTCTGCCGGTCCTCGCCTCCATGCTCGTCAGCCCATGCAACCTGCATGCGCAGGCCGCGTCTGACCCCACCGGGCTGCAGGCTTCCGCGGCCCTGGCGCCGGTGCCGACGACGAAACTCCTCGCCATCGGCAGCTTCACCGCCGGGACGACGCCGGCGTCGTGGCGACCGATCCTGCCCGCCGAGGCGCGCGAGACGGTGCGCTTGTATCTCGCCGGCAAGATCGACCAGTGGTTCGTCAAGCAGGACCAGAGCGGCGTCGTCTTCCTCATGAACGTCACCGATCCCACGGAAGCCCGCGCCCTTCTCGAGCAGCTGCCCTTCGGACCAGCCGGCCTCATGACGTTCCAGCTGATCCCGCTTGGCCCGATCAGCCCGCTCCGCCTCCTTCTCGAGCCATCGAAATGACGCGCGCCTTTCCTCCGCGAGCCGCTCCGCCGCGGAAGGGCTTGTGCCGCCAATCCCTTTTCCACGCCGCAACCCGGAAGTCGTCATGACCATCGTCAAGGCCGCCGCCGTGCAGATCAGCCCGGTCCTCTACTCGCGGGAGGGCACCGTCGAGAAGGTCGTCCGCAAGATCCTGGAACTCGGCCGCAAGGGGGTCCGCTTCACGACATTCCCGGAGACGGTCGTGCCCTATTATCCCTACTTCTGCTTCGTGCAGTCGCCCTACGAGATGGGCGCCGAACACTACAGGCTACTCGACCAGGCGGTCACCGTCCCCTCCGACACGACGCGGGCGATCGGCGAGGCCGCGCGCGTTGCAGGCATGGTCGTGTCAATCGGCGTGAGCGAGCGCGGCGGCGGCACGCTGTACAACACGCAGCTGCTCTTCGACGCCGACGGGACGCTGATCCAGCGGCGCCGCAAGATCTCGCCGACCTACCACGAGCGCATGGTCTGGGGCATGGGCGACGGCTCGGGGCTGCGCGCCGTCGACAGCGCCGTCGGCCGCATCGGCCAGCTGGCGTGCTGGGAGCACTACAACCCGCTCGCGCGCTATGCCCTGATGGCCGACGGCGAGCAGATCCATTCCGCGATGTACCCCGGGTCCTTCGCAGGCGACCGCTTCTCCGAGCAGATTTCGGTCAACATCCGCCAGCACGCGCTGGAAGCCGGCTGCTTCGTCGTTTGCGCCACGGCATGGCTAGACGCCGACCAGCAGGCGCGGATCATGAAAGACACCGGCTGCGGCATCGAACCGATCTCGAGCGGCTGCTACACGGCGATCATCGACCCGGAAGGACAGGTCGTCGGCGAAGCGCTGCGCGCGGGCGAAGGTGAGGTGATCGCCGACCTAGACTTCTTCGCGATCGACCGGCGCAAGCGGATGATGGACTCGCGCGGCCACTACAGCCGCCCGGAACTGCTCAGCCTGCTCATCGATCGGACCCCGGCGGCGCACGTCCACGAGCGCGGCGTCGATGGCAGCGCACCTGGCCGGACAACAGGTATCGACGCTATCCGCGATCGCCTGGGACCTCAGGACACGTTAGCCATGGCATCCTGACGTCGCCGGAACACTCGAGGGTCTCCAAAATGACATCGAAGCCGGACAGTTCCTCCCGCGAAGCGATGAAGCAGCGCATCCTCGCGGGCGACGTGCTCGCGCCGATGATCGCGCTGGCGACGCCAATGGTCGCCGTCCTCGTCGCCCAGACGCTCGTCGGCATCGCCGAGACCTTCTACGTCGGCCTTCTCGGCACCGCCGCGCTGGCCGGCGCCGCGCTGGTCTTCCCGCTGTCGATGCTCATGACGATGATGTCAAACGGCGGCATCGGCGGCGGCGTCTCCTCCGCCGTCGCGCGGGCGACCGGCGCCGGTCGCCGCGACGACGCCGATGCGCTCGTCGTCCACGCCCTCGTGCTGGCCGTCCTCTTCGGAGCGACCTTCACCATCGCGGCGATCGTCCTCGGTCCTCGGCTCTATGCCGCCCTGGGCGGCCGCGGCGCCGTGCTCGAGGCGGCGGTCACCTACTCGGACTTCATCTTCGCCGCCGCCATTCCAGGCTGGTGCGCCAACCTGATGGCGGCCGCGCTGCGCGGCGTCGGCAACGTCATCGTGCCTGCCCGCGTGACGCTCATCGGCGCGATCGTGCTGGTCCCGCTCTCGCCCCTCCTGATCTTCGGCTGGGGACCAATACCGCATCTCGGCGTCGCCGGCGCCGGCGACGCGGTCATGATCTACTACGTCGGCGCGACGCTATTCCTCAGCGCCTACCTGCTCGACGGCCGCGGCGGCCTGAGGCTGCGAGCCTGCCGCTTGGAAGGGCGGCTTTTCGCGGCGATCCTGCGCGTCGGCCTGATCTCGGCGGTCGGCACGATCGTCACGAACCTGACCGTAATCGTCGTCACCGGGCTCGTGGGCCCCTTCGGCGCCGACGCCATCGCCGGCTACGGCGCCGCCTCCAGGCTCGACTACGTCCAGGTCCCGTTCCTGTTCGGCCTCGGCACGGCGGTCGTCACGATGGTCGGCATCAACGTCGGCGCCGGGCAGCACGCGCGGGCGCGGCGCATCGCCTGGACCGGCGCCCTCGTAGCGGCCGCTGCGGCGGAGACGGTGGGACTGCTCGCCGCCACGTTCCCCGCCACCTGGGTCGGGATCTTCAGCCGGGACCCGGCCGTGCTCGCCTCCGGCGCGACCTACCTGCACCGCGTCGCGCCCGCCTACGGCGCGGTCGGCCTGGGCATGCTGCTCTACTTCGCCGCGCAGGGGACCGGCCGCGTGCTCGTCCCCTTCGTCGCTGGCGTGGCGCGGCTCGGGGTGACCGCAGGCGGCGGCTGGCTCGCCGTCGCCGGCGGCGCCAGCCTGCAAACCCTCTTCCTCATCGTCGCCTCCGGTTCGCTCGCGTTCGGGGCGATGAACGCCCTCGGCTCACGTCTTGTCCGGCCAGACGAAGAGGCGGACCGCGGGGTGAGCCGTCAAACAGCCGATCCACGCCCGCCCGTCGCAGCCGTCGCGGCGATCCCAACCAATGGAGGATCCTATGAGCTTTCTTGACACCCTCATCGCGCGCAACGCCGCCTTCGCCAGCGCGGGCTTCTCCGCTGACCTCAAGATGCTGCCGTCGAGGAAGACGATCATCGTCGGCTGCGTCGATCCCCGGGTCGATCCCGTCGACGTGCTCGGGCTCGAGCCGGGCGACGCGGTCGTCATCCGCAACGTCGGCGGCCGGATCAACGCGCCGCTGCTCGAGACCATGGCGATCCTGCGCACCGTCGCCCAGGCGGCCGGCAAGGACATCGGCCCAGGCTGGCACTTGGTCGTTCTGCACCACACCGACTGCGGCATCATCGGCTGCCTGCACCACGCGCCGGACCTGCTGGCCAAGCACCTCGGCGTCCCGCCGGCCGGGCTGGACGACTTGGCGATCAGCGATCCCTACCAGGCGGTCGCCCTCGACGTCGCCGCGCTGAAGGCCAACCCCGACCTGCCCGGCGGCTTCATCGTGTCGGGCCTCGTCTACGACGTCGCCACCGGACGCGTCGACACGGTCGTTCCGCCGGCGGTGCTGCGCGCGGAGCCGGCTTGACGCTCACGAAACAAACGTCTGTTCCCAGGTCTGCCGCCGAGGGTCGGCAATGACTGATGTTGGTGAAGGTTTTCGGATGCCGGCCGGCGGCGATCGTGCGGCTTGGTGAGGGCCGGCGTCCGAAAGCCGCCAAGCATGGACCCGCTGGCGTTGCGCGCCGGGCTATGGGGATTTGAGGATTGGGCGCTGTCTTCGGAGGGCTTGCACCGATGCTCTCGTCGCGCTCATACGTGTCGACAAGGGGCGGATTCAGGCGTGAAGACGGGCCAGGCATCCTTGTAGTGCCCGGTTATAAGCTCCTCGGTTGAGCTCGAGGTGCGCGGACCCGGTGGCCGAAGCGGCGGAGCTTCGGCATGGGATCGCATCAGGTCGTGCCCGGTCACGACGCCATCAAAGGCGCCGGAATGAGGCGAGCACGATTTAGATAGCGCGGAGAAGAGCCGCTTTTGGCCGAGACCGGAACGGCGGGCTCAGGAAAGCTGGAAGCGATAGCTGCCGTTGCCCGCCGCGCGCCGCGTTCCCAGAACGATTGTAAATCGAAAATCCGTCCTGTCGGGCTTCACCTAGCGGGTTTTGCTATCCTGGCCTCCGAGAGCCGTGCCGTAAGCCGTCGAGCAGCCAGCATGACCATGCGCTGGATGTGCGTCACCTCATCATAAACGGTTGGTAAGATCGAGGTGGTCGGCCGCGGAACGGCGGAGTTCATGAACCGCTTCTCCGTCAACGCTTGGCTCAAGCGCTGATACAGTCAGGTCAGACGTTTGCTTTAGGGCCGAAGCCGTGTAGCTCGCCGCATTCGTCATCGTCCGCAAGTTCAGCTTTGAGCCGACCTCGACGATTGCCCTGATGGCTGGGATGAGCTCCTTGCCGAGATCGGTCAGCGCGTATTCTACGCTCGGCGGGGTCGTCGGCAGCACGGTGCGGGAGAGCACGCCGCAAAGCCGACCCTCGCGACGGCGTTCATCGTCGCCTCGACGTCGATACCGAGGCTGGCACCGGCATGATCCACGCCCCGCCTGCTCGCCCTGTAGATCAGATTCTCGTGCTGGGCGCCGGCGAACTCTGCATGGCGATGCTGCGGGCTCTGGCGCCGCTCGACAAAGGCGTCGCGCCGCTCAGCGTCCTCGTGCGGCCCGCGTCGCTCGCGGCGTCGGACGAGCCCAAGCGCAGGGCGCTGGCCGAAATCCGCGAGTTTGGTTCGATTGGACTAATCACCCGCCGCACGGTGGTGGCGGACAACGTGGGTCTACGTACTTGCCAAAGGGTGGCTAGTCTCTGCGACGAGCGCTCTTCAACGCTTAAAAAATGGCGTCTTAGGCTAAGTGCTCTAGAGCGTACCTTTATTTGAGCAGGATTGCCGCTGCGGCGAGCTTTGTGCCTGCGAGAAAATTGCGGGCGGTCTTGTCGTAGCGGGTTGCGATGGCGCGGAACTGTTTGAGCACGCGCAATCGCCTTGGTGGGCAAGACCGATCCCGCGCACCCGCGACCCGACCCGACGTCCCCCAAAGTTCAGGCGATAATCGACAGCCGCAACGGCGGATGGTTCTGCGCGACTGATCCCGTGTGGCTGTCGCGGGCGCGTCTGACGCCCGCTGATTATGACGGTCCACCCCCGGGCGCGGGGCGCGTGCCGCGTCTGGTGCTCTACGCAGCCGAAAGCAAGCAGGCTGCTCGCGTAACGGAAGCATTTTGGCCGCTCATGGAGCCACGGGTCAGGACACCGCCGGACGAGCGCAGTTTACTGATTGCGAGGCTCGACGGCTACATAGGCTTCGCGGGAAGAGCGAACACGTGGGACAAGGTCGAGCGCTTCTGACGAGGTTCGTGCCGACAAGGGATTTATAGAACACATGCCCTTAACGCCCATGCCACGCGCCTAAGGCTCTACGCAAGTCGGATGCTGCATAAAAGGATCGCGAAGGATCAAAAGTCCGATTTGAGCGTGGTTCACGGAGAACTGTCGCCGCGATGTAGCTTGCACCTACGGATGCTTCTCGGTCTTTGAGGCTCGGTCGCCACCCGCCGTTGCATCGCTCTCGCACATGTAGGCCCCGGCTTTAGTGTTCCCGTAGTTCTTCGTTCCGGCGAAATGATAGATCTTTGACTTGGTGTTCACCCATACGACAGTGGCCGAAGGGCAACGCCCCTTTGCGCCGGCTTCCGCCGCGAACTCGTTTGCGCCGCTCGGAGCTATAGCGGCTGTTGTTGCCGGTGAGCGGGCCGGCGCCGAAGCTGGCGACTGTCGAGGCGCGGCCGTTTGCACTTTTGACGCTGAAGGAACCGTTGTCGGCGCTGGCGCGGGAGCTGCGGCCGCCGTTCCAATCGGCGTCGGTGTGCCAGGCGCAAGCGCGCGACAAGCTGTTATAAACTCTTTCTTCTTCTCCTTGACGTCTTTCAGCGCGCCCTTGTTGGCCTTGTATTCGTCATTGCAAGCGCCAGCCGTCTTCAAGGCACCGACGGTCGAGGTGCGCGTCGGTGAGGCACTCGGCGCGACAGGGCTTGCGGGAGCAGCCGCAGCGGTGCCGATCGGAGTCTGCGTGCCAACCGGCAACGCGCGGCAGGCCGAGATGAACTCACCCTTCTTTTCCTTAGCGGCCTTCAGCGCCGGCTTGGCGGCCTTGTACTCTTCGGTGCACGCCTTCACCGTCTTTGCTTGAGCGAAGGCAGGACCAGCAAGGGCGATTGATCCGAGAAAGAGAGCGATCCAGCTCGCTGCTTGAAGATGCTTGAACATGGTCGCTCCGGTCTTCGCTTGCGCTCGCGAAGAGACGGACGCGTGCGCAGAGCAGCCTACGGTCCTTTAACAGCTTTCGGCAATGCTGCCGATCAATGCCGAAACCTCCAATTAAGCAAGTCGTCACCAGGAAGACCGCAAGCGAGGCGATCGCCGGCGCTGTACCGAAGCCCGGGGACCTGCGCCAAACCGGCCTGTTCGATGCGCCGGTGCCGGGCTGGATGCGACCGTGCCTGCCGACGCTGGTCGACAAGCCGCCCAGGGCGCGAACTGGGTGCACGAGATCAAGTGGGACGGCCACCGTGTCTCCGCCACACTCGAGGCCGGCAAGCCGGTGGTGACCCGTTCGCGCAATGGGCATGAGTGGACCAAGCGTTTCCCCCGCGATTGTCACGGCCGTGGCGGCGCTGAAGGCGCGTTCCGCCGTTATTGATGGCGAGGCCGTCATCCTCGACGAGCGCGGTGTTTCAAGCTCGCCGAGCTGCAGGCCGACCACGACAAGCACGGCTCGAGGCGGGCGGTCCTGGTGGCGTTCGACCTGATGTTTCTAGACGGCGAAATCCTGTGGACTAAACCGCTTGCGGAACGGCGCGCGGCACTGGCCGGGCTGATACCGGATAGCTGGCCGATCGTGCTGAGCGAGGTCTACGCCGGCGTCGGCGCCGACCTGTTCCGTGTTGCCTGCGAGCACGAGCTCGAGGGCATCGTCTCCAAGCGCGTCGACAACCCTATCGTGCCGGCCGATCGAGAGCGTGGCTGAAAACGAAGTGCGCGCAGACCGAAGAATCTCGTCATCATCGGTTTTCAGCCGACGTCGGGCTCGGTGCGCGGCGCCTTCGCTAACATCAAGATCACGACGATCGACGGCATCAGGCTGCGCTTCGCCGGCGCGGTAGGGACCGGCTTCAGCAAGGCCGTTGCCTCAGCGTTGCGGGCGCGGCTCGATCGCCTGGTGACGACGCGCTGCGGGTGGCGGGGCTGAAAGGCAAGGGTGCGGTTTGGGTAACACCGGATGCGAAGGCGCGGGTCGCCTATCGCGGGCTGACGATGGCCGGCGAGCTGCGGCATGCCAACTTCAAGGGGCTGGTGGAGGACTGATTCGCTGCGACTGACGCTCGGTTGAGTCTTCCGGTAAGGGGAGGCCAGGAACACCTGTCAACGGGTACGCGTAATGATCGTACGGCGTGCAAGATCGCGAAGCTTCATGAGTGCTCCCGATGTTGCCGGAAGCGACAGGTTGGGCAGCTTCAAGCCGACGAGGTGGTTCGTGGCGCCATCGTCCTCGGACGCGGCAGATCGCGGGAAGAAAACGGATGTCAGGTTGAGAGGACATGGCGCACCTCGGGCGAGGAAACTAGGACGAACGGCTATCGTCGAAAGCGCAGCACTCACCTCCGCAGCACATAGGGATAATGGTGCCGGCCGGCCCGTAACGCTTGAAGACGGCGTCGCACCAAGCCTGCTGGCTCGGGACGTCGGCGATTGTAGCGGCGTAGGTAGCGATTGCCGTTCGACCGGAACGGCTTACGGCAGCGTCGTCGGCCGGAACGACATGGGCGCGGCGCTGAAATTCGGCGAGTAGCGGCAGGTTGACGAGGATGTCGGCGCAATTGTCGGAGGCGACCTGCGCGAGCGCCATCAGATCGGCGAAGAGCTCGATTTCGTCCTCGTGTCGCGGCGCTGTGTCGGACGCCCATTGGTCGGCGCCGCAATCAAAAGCGTGGTGAGCATGGCGGCCGAAAAACCCATCGTGCTATCCTTGGTCCATGTGCAATTTGTACAGCATCACGCGAGGCCAGGAAGCCATGCGCCGGCTCTTTGCTATCGAGCGGGATCTCGCTGGCAACCTGCCGCCGCTGCCGAGCGTGTTTCCGGACATGCTGGCACCGATCGTCCGCGTCGGTGCCGACGGCGGGCGCGAGCTCGCGATAGCACGCTGGGGCATGCCGGGTCCGCCGCAGTTCGGCGGTTTGCCTGTCACCAACATCCGCAACACATTAAGCCCGCACTGGCGCGGCTGGCTCGGGCCATCCAGCCGCTGCCTGGTGCCGGTGACGTCGTTCTGCGAATGGGCTGACACGAAACCGAAGAAGACGCCGACTTGGTTCGCGCTCGACGCCGGACGGCCATTGTTCGCCTTCGCAGGGATCTGGACGCCGTGGCGCGGCGTGCGCGGCACAAAGGCCAATCCGATCGACGGCGAGCACGAGCTCTACGGCTTCCTTACCACGCAGGCGAACGGCGTCGTTGGTCCGGTGCACCCGAAGGCGATGCCGGCGCTGCTGACGACGACCGAGGAGTACGACGCCTGGCTACGCGCGCCGTGGAGCGAGGCGCGCGCGCTCCAACGGCCGCTGCCTGACGCGATGATGGCGATCGTCGCGGCGGGCGAGAAGGAGGACAGCCACGATGCGAGAAACGGACCCGAAGCGCGGCTTTTCTGAGCGGCGAGCCACACCGCACCTATGGGCCTGGTTCGATGTCGCGGGAGCGCTGCTGGCGCTCATCATGGTACTCCGATCCTGGTACGAGGGCACGCCTCTCTCCGGCATCGAGGCGACGTGGACCGCCGTCGTCGTCGCGCGGGCTGGTCTGCGTGCCCTCGTCCTCGCGCTTACCTTCTCGTTGCGCTGATCTCAGTCGGGGGGCGGATCGGCGGCGGCGTCCGGCGACATAGCCCGAAGCACGAGGCGCATCGCCCCAGACCGGTTCAGGCGGAAGTCGGCCTTCGTGAGTTCCATCGGGCCGCAAAGGTGAAGAAACGCGAGAATGTTGGCTCTCATCTCCGGCGGTTGCGCGCTGAAGAAACGCCGAAAGGCCGCCACCACGGCAGGGTCGCGGCCGAAGCCGTCCCCGAACATGCCCTCAGGCGGCATGGCGCTCCACCGCGTTGAGCCGTAGCGGCAGATCGCGCCGCACGAGTTCCGCCGGCGGCGCGTTGAGCCGTGCCAACATCCTGGCGTAGCCTTCGGCGGTGACCTCGGCGATGACCGCGATCGTCGGCTGTCCACCGACCGATTGCGGCAGACCAAGGGGACGCAGCTTGAAGCCGGCCTGCAGCCAGCGCGACAGCGCCGCCACCTCAATGACGCCGGTCAGGTTGGAAATGCCTTCCTCGAGACAGAACTTCTGCATGGCGACGAGAAGCTTGGCATCGGCGCGTCCGATGCGACGATGCTGAGCCACGCAGTAGCGCGTCGCTTCCCAGGTCGCCTCGTCGCGCGGGATCGGCCATTGCGTCAGGTAGCCGAACACTTCGCTCAGCATGTGCGGTCGCAGCGTCGGATAGAACCTCTGGCCGCCGAGGACGTCCTCGCCGTTCATTGCGAGGAGGTAGACGGCATGTTCGTTATCGAATTGGTCGCGTTCCAATTCGCCATCGCCGGCGATATCGGCCCAACCCTTCTCCTTGATAAAGACTTGGTGCCTGCAGGCGAAATACTGTCGCAGCGCATCGCCATACAAATGTGAGTTGCCGCTCGCGATAACATGGACTTGGATCATCACAAGGTTCCTCTTGGGGAGAGACCTCGGATTTTTACGCGAAGGCGAGAGCGCCCGGCTATTGTAAGAAATTACAGGTCGTTGCGTATTCTATAGCGAAATCAACCGCTGGCAGAGGGCGCGGGCGACGGCCTCGGTCTTGTTGGCGGCGCCGAGCTTGCGCGTGGCATTGGTCACGTGCATCTCGGCGGTGCGCCGCGTGATGGCGAGGATCTCGGCAATCTTGACGGCCGATTTGCCGGCCGCCGACCAGGTGAGGACCTCGATCTCGCGGTTTGTCAGCGTCTCGGCGGGAACCGCAGCCCTTTCACTGTCGAGTTCGCGCACGCGCTCGAACGCGTAGATGCCCATAAGATGGATGGCGGGCCTGGTGAACTGGTTGAGGAAGGGGCGATCCCTGGCGCTCAGGGAGAAGCATGACGTGTCGCCATCGAGCCCGTGGATGGGCAGCGTCAGGCCGAAGTTCATCCCGAAGTCGCGAGCGCGATGCATCACCTCGCGGGGACGAGGTGCCGGACTGGGCGTCAGCTCGTCCCATGAGAAGGGATTGCTCGCGCTTCTGCAGAAGCGCACCACTGGATCGATCTTCTGATAAGTGCTGGCGAGGTAATGCTCCGCCCATCCCGGCGGGAGATCCAAGAGGAGGACGCGCGGGAGCGCCTTGCTGAACGGTCCCGGCATTGTCGACATGACGAAACGTTCGTAGCCGAACTCGGCGAGCGCCGCGCGCGTCGCCGTTAGGATCTCGGATTTGGACGTCATCGAGGACAGCCGATCGACAAACT
Source organism: Beijerinckiaceae bacterium (assembly GCA_965198495.1). Classification (GTDB taxonomy): domain Bacteria; phylum Pseudomonadota; class Alphaproteobacteria; order Rhizobiales; family Beijerinckiaceae; genus RH-AL1. The sequence continues at coordinate 1,242,733 of CBDAPL010000001.1, forward strand.
CGAGGGCGAACGCGCCGAACTCCAAGGCCTCCGCGCTTCGATCCGTCATTTACCCACCCGTCGACTAACTTTGGTTTGCCTGAGGCGCTATGACTAAGCCTGTTTGGCGTGTACGTCTATTTCGATACAACCCAAGCATGGCGGGGCGCACTTGCGAAACGACGACGCGGCGGTCATCAATCGGGAGGTCGGGCGTCGCATTAAGCTACGGCGTCTCGAGCTTAGGATCTCGCAGAGCGATTTGGCGAAGACGTTGAACGTGACGTTTCAGCAGGTCCAGAAATATGAGAACGGACGCAACAGGGTCTCGGCAAGCAGCCTGTCAGTGATAGCGAAAACCCTTCGCGTGAACCCGGCCCACTTCTTCGATTTTGAATTTGCCACTGTTTGCTCCGGCGACATGGACAGAGAGGCGGTCGCCCTGAACGTGGCCTTCACCCGCATCACCGATACGGCCTTGCGGACCAAGATCGTTGAGATGATCGAAGCCGTTGCGAGTACTCAAGAATGATCGCCGCCTTCTTCTGGCTCTTCGAGGACCGACAGACCGGCCGCATCGTCATAGGCCAGAAGCCGAATGTACCGCTCATGATCTTCGCAGGCGCTTGGCTTGCGGCCGCCGTTCTGCGCCCACGCGGGCCAGTGGGAGTCGCGCTCCGCGCGGCTGAGGTGGGTAGCCTTGCTGCCTGGGCCGCGGACGAGGCCGTGCGCGGCGTCAACCCATGGCGGAAGGCGCTTGGCGCCGTCGGCTTGCTCTACGCGGCGCAGCTGCTCACGCGCCGCTGAGCAGCTCGTCCATGGTCGGCACCGCGCCGAATTGCTCGATCACCACCGCATCGTTGAACTCGCCCGTCGCCGGATCGCCCGAGCGCGAAAAGGCCACGGCGCCTGGGTAGTCGCTTGCCGCCATCCGGCGCGCCTCGCGTACCGCGGCGCTCGCCGACAGCCTTTCCTGAGCCTCGCCGGGGACGAGCTCGCCGTCATCGTTTGCGACGAATGGAAGAGCCACGAAATAGGTGACCGCCATCTCCCTAACCTCCTCTTGACCCCGACAGGATAGCAGAACAAAAAAGGAACATGAAGAGGATCGACGAACTGCGCGCGCTGGCGGCGCGGATGGCCGGGGCGGCCGGCCGGCGCATTGCCGTCTCGCCGCGTTCGGCCGAGGCCGTCTCTACGGCCCTGCGCGCCTATGCCGATCAGCTGTCGCGGCCGGTCGAGGACCATCCGAACTTTACGGTCGACGTCTGGGACGATCGCGACGGCATCATCGAAACAATGGCGCGCTGCTCGAGCCTGCTGGTCGCGCGCGCCGCCTACGACCAGGCGCTGATCGAGCGGCCTCGGCTGAAGGTGACGCTGCGCCAGGGCATTCGAATCGTGGCGCGGCGGGAGGCGGACGGGTGAGCCTGGCTCGGCTAACGCGCCACGACGCGGGCACGATGCCGGCGCTGATCGTGCCAGGATTAGACTGGGGCGGTTCGCGGAACCGGTCGCCGTGCCAGGAATCCGCCAGAAATGACGAGCGTTTCGGGCGCTTGGCCCGAAGCGGGCGGGTCGGGCGCGGATCAGTAATCCGCGCACATGGTCCGCCATGCCGGCTTGAAGGCTTCCTTGGTTGCGGAGAATCCCATGTACTACAAGTTTCTGGAAAGCGGCGATGTATACCATGTCCTCATAGAAGGAACCATGATGGTAAGCAGCTTGAGCTACTTCAGGAAGCTTGAGCTGGGCGACATCGGAGACCCGCTTGAGGGAGGTACCCGACTTACAGTAAGGAAGGCGATTATTGCTACGGAAGGGTCGCCCGAGTTGGAGATGCTCAACGCCGCCGATATCGGGCTTGGATCGTTCAAACAATTCCCCAAGATCGAACACGGCGGACAGTTAATAATCAACGAGGCGTAAGGCGACCGCCGGGTCAACGACTTGTATGAGAACGTCGCTCTGGCTGTGGTCGAGTATGTACTAAGGAGCGTCGACGTAAAGGAAGGACCAGTCTTGGAGCTCAACCCGTTCAAGAAGGAGGATCGATTCAGGTCGCAATCCGGAGAGGTCATTACAAAAGACCGTCTCATCTTTGCAATCCCAACAGTAAAGCGCATTTCATGCTCGCTAGGGCGGTGCTGTATAGGACCGCTCACGGGAGCCTTTCGAGCTAGGTCCCCGTTGCGGCTGACATCCGCGTCGACTCGTCCCTGCGGCGTTTCTAGGAGCCGCGCGACGGCATTGTTGGGGGGACCCTAGGGTTTCGCGGGTCCTCCCCCAGGAGGTCGACCCCCTGCGATGGAGATCATCGGCATCGCCTACATCATACCCATGCCCGTGCCACTCCTCGCCCGCGCCGTGCCGGCAGGCTTTCCCAGTCCGGCGGACGACTTCATCGAGGATGAGATCGACCTTCAGCGGCTGCTGATCACGAATAGACCTGCCACCATCCTGGTAGGCTCGCTCGACATCGACTAAGACCTCCCTTGAACGCCGTCGGTCTCCTTGGTGACGACATGCCAGCCCATCACGCGTGCATTACTTACCTCGGCTCTCATGTCGCGATGGCGTCTCGGGCCGCGCGATCGAGCCCGGCTCCAACGAGACCGCGAAACCGGCTGCCAGGCTCGCAGAGACGTTCGACGCGACAGTGGCACGTACACCGGCGACTCGGTTTAGAGCGGCTTCAACGAAGCCCGCGCGCCTCAATCGACTCATCCCGGGTCCTCGATCACCCTGGTGATTGCGTAGCTGGGCGTGTAGCCGTACAGCACGTTGCCGGTCGGCCTGACCGCCTTGACGACCTTGGCGCGGACGCGGTCCCAGCCGCCCTTGCGCCAGCCGAACAGATACGGCGTCATATCGGCCGGATAGGTCTTCAACGTCAGGCCGAGCTCCTTGTCGGAAAGGTGGGCCGTCTCTGCGGCGAGCTCCGCGAGGCGCGCCTTGCGATTGGCCACGGCGGCTTCCAGGCGCTGGCGGATGGCGTCGAAGTCACCCCAGTATTCTTCGGGCAGGAGCCGGCGCGTTGCCTCCATCTCGCGCACGGACCCGTCTTCGTCGGCAAGGATGACCTCCCAGAGAGCGAGCGGCGTGCAGCGCGAGATCAACGCGTGGATGCGCCGGTATTCGGCGCCCTTGATCTTCAGCCGGAAACCGTCGGCATAGCGGACGACAAATCCCTCCCGCGTTGACGGCATCGTCTCGGCATGGGCGATCATGTCGATCACCGAGGCGAACGCATGCCGCTCGGCGACAGGCCAGCCGGTGCCGCGCCCGACATCAAGAAGTTCTTCGTAGGACATCTCCAAACCATCGGCACCGTAGGCGGCGAGAAGGACGAGCGCCGGCTCCGGGTAGAGAACGACGACCCGGTTCTCGCGGTAGGTCGCCTCCAGGAGGTAGGTCGCGCCCTCGGCGAGTTCGCCGAGGGCGTCGGAGGCGAGATCTTGGGAGGCGAGGCGCGTCAGCGCCCATCTCGCCTGCTCGGAAGCGAACGCGCCCTTGGTCGCCGTCCGCCATCGGCCGTCGAACCGGAACAGGATGACGAGCGAGCCGTCGAGCTTTTCGAAGGCCTCGAACGGGCCGTCCGGGACAGTCGCGTTCGTGGTCGTTCCGTTTGTGGTCGTTCCTTGCCGCTCGCCGGCGTTGAAGAACTTCGGGAACGGCGTGGCGACGACCTCGCGTCGGCCCTCATGTAGGATCAGCCCGCGCGCCATTAGCGAGAACTCGTCCCAGAGATCGTCGTAGACGCAACTGCTGCTGTAGATCCAAAGGGACAGGCCGGTCGGCGGATCGTAACGCCGGTTGACGGCGCCTCCGGCCCTGGCTCGTTCGAGACCTGCAAGAAGGTCGTCGAACGACATTCGTCGAGCGGGATGGCGTCGGGCGGGATGGATCACGTCGCGTCCTCGGTCGTCGGCTGGAGATCGTCGACCCCGATGGGCACGACGTCGGTTTCAAGAAGGCCGTCGCGCTCTCCGCCCAACGTGCGTCGAGGTGGGCGCCGGGTTCTCCCTCCAGCCCGTAGACCGTTGCCGGACCAAGTGACCGTCGTCATGGTCGCGGATCGAAGCTCGTGACAGGCTCACTCACACGCCCTTCCCTTGAATATTCCGAGAGCCCGTTTAGGTGGGCGCTTCCCGAGTGAATGCGGAAGATGCCGGTCTTGCGAAAGGAAAACATACCAACCAAATCTTCCTGGCAATGCCTCCACAAAACAACACTCCTACCTCTTCTTGGTCGTACTGATTGCGCTCTATACGGCGTGCGCGCTGGCCATGATCAATGAGATTGTGCGCGGCTTGCCTGTGCTCACCAATGAAGTCATTGCGCAACTAAATCCCGGGCTTTGAACGTGGCATTGAACGAGTTGCTTCTTCTGTCCCGCGTAAGCGGTGCGACGAAGGCGAAGAGGTTAGTTTCGCCGTTCAGGATGCGCATACGTTTGGAAAGGCGACGACATCGAGACCGTCTCGCTCCGTCTCAAGCCAGGCCTTCTGTGCCTGCTGTTGGTAGAGGTCGCGCGTCAAGGCGCTTAAGCCCGCCTGTGCCACCGTCGGATCAAGGTGGATCATGATCATGCCGGCGGTGACGTGGCTGCCCTCGTCGACGAGGCGTCGACGAGACCGCCGGTTTGCTGGCTCACCTTTTTGACGCTGGATTGCACGACGATTGATCCCGTCGCGATCACCGCGCCGGCGAGCCTGGTCGTCGCGCCCAAAGTGCCAAAACCGATGACGAGGGCGGCTGCGCTCGCATCGATCGCGAGGCAATGGTAGCGGGTGGACCGATGCGCCACTTTGGCGGAATTACTCGGCAGCATCGACATAGGCCGTTGTCCTCTGAGTTCTCACGTTCGGGGTCTCCATCCTTTCCACTTCCGCCTTCTGCGCCGGTGCCGCGACCGGCACAGGGGTTATAGGTGTGAGAACTAGCGGCGCGGTGAGCTGAGACAAAACGTCATCGCGTGCGCCGAAGGCCTGTACCCGGCCTTCGTTGACAATCATTACCTTGTCGACGGCGGCGAGTGCGCTCGATCGATGGGCCACGACGACCACGACGCCGCCGCGTGTCCGCACGAGCTGGATGGCACGGGTGAGGGCTGACTCGCCCTCCGCGTCGAGGTTCGAGTTCGGCTCGTCCAGAACGAGCAGGAAGGGGTCGCCGTAAAGGGCGCGTGCCAGAGCGATCCGCTGGCGCTGGCCACCCGACAGCAAGGCACCGCCCTCGCCGACCTGCGTCTCGTAGCCGTTCGGCAGGCGCAGGATCATCTCGTGCACGCCGGCCTTGTCCGCCGCCGCCAGCAATTGCCTCGGATCTCCTTCGCGGAAGCGGACAATGTTCTGCGCCACCGTGCCAGGCAGCAATTCTACGTCCTGTGGCAGGTAGCCAATAAAGGTCCCGAGCGCGTCCACGCTCCACTGGGCCATTTCGGCGCCATCAAGGCGGATGAGCCCACGCGCAGGCGGCCAAAGGCCGACAAGAGCGCGGGCGAGCGACGACTTGCCCGATCCGCTCGGCCCGATGATGCCGAGCGCGCTTCCTGCTTCGAGCGCGACGCTTACGTCGTAGACGATCGGCGCGTCTCGACCGGCGGCAAGGAGACTAAGCGAGGTGACGCGCAGGCTCCGAGTGGGGGCTGGCAACGGTGTACGCAACTCGTTGTCCGGCAAGGCCGCGAGCGCCATGCCGAGCCGCTGCAGAGATTGCCGCACGCCTATCAGCGCCTTCCAATTGGCGATGAGCAACTCGACCGGCGAAAGCGCGCGCACGGTGAGGATGGTCGCCGCCAACATAACGCCGGCTGTCGCCTCGCGATTGATCACGAGATAGGCGCCGAGTCCAAGCAGGGCTGATTGCAGCAGCATGCGGAACGAGCGCAGCACGCTCGCGAAGGCGCAAGCGATGTCGGCGCTACGCAACTGCTCGCGCCGCACATCGCCGTTTGCACCTTCCCAGCGCTCGGCCATAACGGCGTGCATGCCGAGAGCCTGGAGTAGGCTGGCGTTGCGTTTCATCGTGTCGGCGAACGCGCGGCGGGAGTTGGCGGCATCGAAGGCTCGTTCAGTCGGAGCGCGCAATGCCGCCTCCGTGATGAACGCGAGAAAGCAAAGCGCGACGACGCCGGCGAGCACCGCCCAACCCATCATTGGGTGGAACAGGAAGCAGACGACAACGTAGATGCCCATCCAAGGTAGATCGAACAGTGCGCTTAGCGCGTTACCCGACGCGAAGCTGCGAAGATGGTCGAGGTCACGCACGTATTGGCTCGCATCGCTGCGGAGACCGGACCTCTGCTCGCGTTGCAGGAGAAGGGCGAAAACGCGGGGGCTGAGTTCCTCGTCGACGTACAACCCGACGCGCGAGAGGACGCGCGCCCGCAAGACTTCGAGGAGACTTAGGAACGCGATCATCAAGCCTGCCAGCATAAAAAGACCGACAAGGGTCGGCATGCTGCGCGAGGGCAGTACGCGATCATAGACCTGCAGCATGAAGAGCGGACTCGTCAGCATGAGGACGTTGATAAGGGCACTGGTCAACACGAGCATGGCGAGGACCGGGCGCAGCGCCGTGACGATAGGGCCGAAGTCGCCGTGAAACCAAAAACGAGACAAGCGAAAAGGCTGGACGTGCATGGGGGTCCCCGCGCGGCTGAAAGGATCAATAGGGGAGACAGCCGCCGCGAGTTCGCAGGCGACCGTTCCTTATCGTCAGACGTGGTGGACGGCGTGAGCCAGGGTGGCCAGCGGGTCGGCGTGCGCGGCGGCGATCGGCATGTCGGCGTGAGCCGGTATCATGTCGACCCCGGTGTGGAGAGACGTTACGGGTACCGCCGAGCTGGCGACCGACGAGAAGGCTCCCGACAGCGCGTCGCCGCCGCCGCCCGTCGCTGCGGGGAAGTGCAGCGTATCAGGAAGCAGACTCACGCTGGCCACCGTCGGCGTCGGTGCCCCCACTGTGCCGGTATGGCTCTCGGCAAGCTGGGTGCCACTATCGTGAGAGGGCAGCACGTCGAGCGACGTGCCGCCGGTGGCGGTCTGCGGGCCGACGGAGAGGGTTGCGACATCGTGCGAGCCGGCCGGGGCGCCGTTGGCTGGCATGCGGGCGTCGGTCGCGCCGGAGACGAGATGCGCGGCCGTGTGCGTCGCGCCCGCCGAAGCCGACACGATCGCCGTCGGGACCGTTGCGGCATCCGACAAGGCGGTGGAGACCGTGGAGCCCGCAGCCGACGCCGCGCCTGTGCTTGCTACCGTATGAGCGAGCGTGTCGCCTGCAGAGGCGGCGGTCGTCGCGACATCCGCCACCGTCCCACTCGCATCGGTCACAGCGCTCGGCAGGAGGGTGTCGGCGGTTGCCGCGGCATCATGTGTCGCGGTAGCTGCTGTCGCCGCCCCGCCGGAGACCAGGTCGGAAGCGGCTCCTCCGGCATCGCCGATGGCACTCGAAACCAGACCGGCAGCGGCGCTCGCGAGATCATGCGATACGCTCACGGCGCCGCTCGTCGCGACCGGCTCCAGTCCAGCTAACGTGCCGCCAGCGACAGCGCCGGCAGCTGCAGCCGGTGCTAGCTCGCCACCAGACCAGACACTGCCGCTATCGTGCGCGACGGCATCGATCGCGGCAGCGATAATAGTACTGGCAGACGCGAGGCTCGCCCCCGCCTCGCCGGGCAAGGGGGCGATGCCGTCGCTTGTGCAGTCGACCACGTCACCCGGTCCATGCAGCACGCTTTCGAGAAGGCCCGCATTGGCGATGCCGAGCGTAGCCGTGGCCGCCTGCGTGGTGCTCTCGGTTCCGGTGATAGCTCCCACCGCGCCAATCGCGTTAGTGACGGGTGAGGTGACGCCGTCCACGATGCCTTGGCCGGGCAGATCACCGGGGAGCAGCCCGCTCCCTGTTGTCGGATGAGCCGCCGCATCGATGAGGCCGCTCTGCGCGAGATCGCTGCCCGCACCCGTTAGAGCCGCGCTCGCCGCTGAACCGATCGTGCCGATATCTCCCGGCAAGTTGGTGACCGGCATGGTATCGCCGGCGAGCAACGCGCCGGGCGCGTTCGTGACGTCGGTCAAGGCGTTAGCACCCCCGATCTCGCCGAGGCCTACCGCGTTGCCGAGCCCGATCACGCCGTGAATAGTGCCCGGCGCCAACGGGTCGACTGCTGCCTCTAGCGACGCGTGGATCGTGTCGATGGCCTCGTTCGCCAAGCTCGCAGTCGGAAAGGTCGAGAGAGCTTGCGCCATGTTAATGGCGTTGCCGAACGGGTTCGCCAGGAAGGTCCCGCTCGCCACATCGCTTTCTACTCCACTCGCCAAATCGCCGGCCGCTCCGACCACGTTTATCGCATCGGTTGGCAGATTGCCCAGCGTGCCGCTATTTCCCGACAGAAGATCCAATGGTATGTTGGCGACGTCGGTGAGGAGATTGTCACCGGCGCCGAGATGGCCCAAGCCGATCGTCTCGCCGAGGTTGGTGACGCCGTGAACTGATCCCGGCAAGCCGCCCACGTCGGAGGCTCCCTCGAGGGTGTCATGAAAATCGAGAACACCGCTGTTGGCCAGCGTTTCCACCGGCGTGGCGCTCGTAAACTGTGTCGCTGAGGCGATTTCTGACGCGGGTGCGATAAGCCCTGGATTTGCGCCCCCATCAGTAGCCACACCGCTCAGGAGCTGGTTAGCCGCTCCGTCGACCGACATTGCATCAGGTACTAGATGACCCAGCGGCGAAGGATCGCCCAGCACCAGAACGGCTGGGGTCGCGATGATGTCGGTGACGAGATTGCCGTTACCAATGGGGCCGAGAACCGCGGACTCACCTAAGTTAGTGACGCCATGGACCGTTCCGATCAGGCCGTTCGCATCGGCGATGCCTTCCAAAGCATGGGTTTGGAGGACGGCTTGGTTAGCGAGGGCAGTCGCTTCTGACGTAAGATCGATTTGCGGAGTCGCTTTCCCTTCCTCTTCAGCAGGGATAAGAGCGAAAACGTTCAGCGCCAATGCGGGCTCATCATCTCCGATCGGATGCAGGGCTGCAGACGTGGCCGGGGCGGACAAGAGGGCGTCGGCTCCGGCCAGTATTTGATTGAAGCGAAAGTCCGACGTGTTGTCGGCAGCAAGGTCATCAAGGATCACTGTAATGCCTCCCGAGTAAGCTATAATGCTGACTCACTAGCTCAACGTCCTCAAGCAGAGTTCTTGCCTCTTGCTTTTCGTGGCTACGGCCCGGTAAGCGAACTGTCTCAATAAAGAGCTAAATATGCGCGCAATCCCGCGCATACCCAAATGGTTAGCGTAAGTCTTCGGTCATCCCCGCGCAGGCCGGGGATGCGCTCGTATCAATGGTTGTGCAGCTATTTCAGCGACAGCACAATCGATCGCCGCCGATCATCGCCTTCTCGCCGCCGATCACGACGTTCTCGAACGACCCCTTGTCGCGTCCATGGCTTTCTCTGTGCGCGCGCCGATAGATCCAGCTCGTTCCGACCGTAGATCGCGTCAGCGTAGCTTGTGCGGTCGACGCTTTTCTTTACGAGACCGTTTAGCTGCAGCATTTCGTGAAGGGTCTTGCTCAAGTTCATGGCGCCCGTTCCGCACGGACCGCAACCACCTTCTCCGATCGGCTTTCACGACATCTCGCCGCACTACTCCGAACTGGTCTACTACACTGGATAAAAAGTGATTGTCTCTTCTTGGTAAAAATTAACGATTTGTAAGTCAATACAATCGAGCGTTTCTTTTACGTTAGGTGATCAGTCTAATATATATTATTTTAAATAAAACGTCATTTCTATTCCTTTAGGTAAGTTGTAAATCAGCAACTCTTCGCTTGATCATGTCAGAAATTTCTTTCTTTGATTGACGATAGGCATAAAGCGCCGCAATCTAAAGTCTTGAAAATGTTTACCTCCGAATCAATAAAGAAAGCGCTTCGATGATTCGTGCCGCGATATCTCCAAGTGCGCGCCTGTCGTCTGTGCAACGGACTGGTTGGTGTGGAAGCTGGTATGTACCCGCGAATTCTCGGGGTGCTAGGCGCCGCCTGATGGCGGTACTTCGAATGGCATACCGTGTCGTTGGTCTGGGAAAGCAACGAGCCCTCGGTAACCTGACAGACGACGCGACGATCTCCGCGTCACTCGGTTCGATGAGCCTGGTCTCGGCGCTCTGTTCGCCGTCAATCGGCGCTCGTGCGAGGACGGTATCTCCAGAGCACATATATGCGATACCAAGAGAAGGCGCTGCTGGTTTCGCCGCAAAGGGCACAACGGTGCGCTGGATTGCGAAAGGCCGCATACGTCACGCCATTGTTGTCGGTTCAATTGGTCTTTCGATTGCCACCGTTTTCACGATTGACGCGATGCTCTCGCTAGCCTCGGCAGGCACTTGCGTGCAGATCGATGCGATTAGCGGAACCGCAGCGCTTGGCACAGGCGGCGTGCTTCCCGCCACCTGCGGTATCGCATCCATCGCGATCGGGGCAGGGGGCGGCGCCACGGCGTCCAATGGGGGCATAGCGATCGGCGATATCTCCGTTTCGACTGGCGTCAACTCGGTTGCGGTTGGCAGAAACGCCTCCGCCATCGCGGCGCAAGATTCCGCATTCGGCCAAGCAGCCATGGCATTAGGCGCTAATGCAACAGCGATCGGGAGTACCGCCTCCGCCGCTGGTATCGGAGGTACAGCCTTAGGCTTCAGCGCAACATCGTCCGGCAACGCCTCCGTCGCCCTCGGTTCGAGTGACGCGATCCTAGAAGGTGGGACCGCACTGATCGCCGCGACCGCCGGAGCGAACGCGGCCGGCGTGCGCGCGGTAGCCATCGGTACCGGAACCGTCGCGGCCGGCGCTTCGTCGATCGCTTTGGGCGATTCAACCTCGACGGGGCTCTCCGTCGACGCGGTAGCGATCGGCACGTCTGCGACATCAATTGGCTCCGGCGTCGCACTTGGAAATGCCGCCAAGTCGAGCAGCGTACAAGCCATAGCCATCGGAAGCGGCGCGGCTGCCAGTGGTCAGGCCGGAACAGCCATCGGGGCCGGCGCGGCGACTGGAGGCTTAAACGGCGTCGCGATCGGTTCCTCCACGATTGCCGCCGGCCAAAGTTCCGTGGCGCTCGGTGGCGCTGACCCGCTAGCCGAAGGCGGCGCCACAACACCTGCGGTAGCAGCCGCAGCAAACGCAAGCGCCGCTCGCGCTGTGTCCATCGGCTCTGGATCGAGCGCATTAGGTGCATCGGCGATCGCTATGGGCGATTCCGCGTCGACAGGTTTGTTCGCCAACGCCATCGCTCTGGGAACCACGTCACGCGCTCTCGGCATCGCCGACATTGCGGAGGGGCTCAATGCGAGCGCCGGAGCTGTTGGCGAGAATGTGGCCATTGGTGTTGGCTCTTTGGCAAACGCCGCCGCCGTCACGGGTGGAGCAGTTGCGATCGGCCTTGGTAATCGGGCGATCGGTAATGGTTCGGTTGCACTTGGTAGTCCGGTGTTCGCCACCGGCGAAGGTGCAGTAGCCTTGGGCTCCAACTCCGTCGCCACGGCGACCGGTGGCATCAATGGGGGCGCCGCAAATGGCGTGGTCTCGATTGGCGATACCGCCATCGCCGCCGGACAGGGCTCGGTGTCCATCGGCAACGGCACAACAGCCGCAAACCCCGGGTCCATTGCCTTAGGCGATGGGGCCGTGGTGAACGTCGGAGCCGTGCAAGGTGTGGCATTAGGCTCGGGTGCCATCGCCAGCACAGTGCGCGGCGTGGCGCTGGGGGTCGGGTCACTTACCTCCCCTGGCGTAAACGTCACCAGCTCTACGATAGGTGCAAACGTCTACACCTATGCCGGCCAGGTACCGCTGACCGCCGGTGTCGTTTCCGTCGGCGCCGGCGGTGCAGAGCGCCAGATCGAAAATGTCGCCGCAGGTCAGCTCAACTCGCTTTCCACGAATGCTGTGAACGGCAGCCAGCTGTTTGCTACTAATAGCGCGATCAACATTAACGCGGCGAACCTCGCCAACCTCGGCACCGGAACCGCCGCTGCGATCGGCGGCGGTGTGAGCTACAATGCCACGACAGGGACCTTGAGCACCGGCATCCTTGTCGACGGCAATATCTACACCAATCTTGCCTCCGCAATTGGCGCCGTGGCGATCTCCAGTTCGACGTTCGCATCGAACAATGCGGCAGGGGCGCTATCGCCCATTGCGACAGGACTTAACGCGTCGGCCGGTGGCTACGGCGCTTCGGCACTTGGCGCGCAATCGACGGTCGTCGGCAATGGTGCGACTGACAATCTCGCCGCTAATTCAACCGTGCTCGGCAGTGGCGCAAGCATTGCGCCGCTCGTCGTCGGATCCAACGTCGCACTCGGCCAGGGTTCGACGGTCGCCGCCGCTGCGGTGGCGACCACCGGGGCGACGATCGGCGGTACGGCTTACACCTTCGCCGGCGTGACGCCGGCGGGCACGGTGAGCGTCGGCGCTGCCGGGGGCGAGCGCACGCTCACCAACGTGGCGGCGGGGCGGCTTACGGCCGGCTCCACCGACGCGGTCAACGGCAGCGAGCTGTTCGCCACCAACCAGCAGGTGGGCGTCAACACCACCGCGATCACCGGGATCGGCACCGGCACGGCCGGCGTGATCCAGCGCGGCACGGCCAACCAGCTGGTGGCGACGGCGGCCGGCGGCACGGCGGCGGCGCCCGGCGCGGCGCAGACGCTGACCAACATCGCGGCCGGCGGCCTGACCGCCGCCTCCACCGACGCGGTCAACGGCGGCCAGCTGTTTGCCACCAATCAACAGGTGGCGGCGGGCGGGGCGCAGACCACGGCGCTGGGCGCGGCGGTCGCCACCGACCTCGGCGGCGGCTCGACCTACTCAGCCGGCGGTGGGCTCGCGGCACCGGCCTACAACGTGTACGGGACCACCCAGACCAACCTCGGCGGCGCGATCCTGGCGCTGCAGACGAAGGCGGGGCTGCAGTATTCCACCAGCGCCGGCGTGGCGAACCCGCAGACGCCGTCCAACGACGTGACCCTGGTCGGCGCGACCGCCGGGACGTCGGTGACGCTGCATAACGTGACCGCCGGCGTGGCGACGACCGACGCCGTCGACGTCGGCCAGCTGAACGCGGCCATCGCCGGCGCGGACTCACCCGTCCGCACCGGCGACGCGAGGCCCTATACGACGACGGCGACGGGCGCCGGCTCTCTTGCCGTCGGCGGCACCGCCATCGCGAGCGCCGGCTCGACGGTGGTGGGCGAGGGCGCGAGCGACAACGGCAACGTCAACGCGACCGTGCTCGGCCGCAACGCGACGATCGCGGCCGGCCTCGGCGGCGGCAACGTCGCACTCGGCCAGGGTTCGACGGTCGCCGCCGCTGCGGTGGCGACCACCGGGGCGACGATCGGCGGTACGGCTTACACCTTCGCCGGCGTGACGCCGGCGGGCACGGTGAGCGTCGGCGCTGCCGGGGGCGAGCGCACGCTCACCAACGTGGCGGCGGGGCGGCTTACGGCCGGCTCCACCGACGCGGTCAACGGCAGCGAGCTGTTCGCCACCAACCAGCAGGTGGGCGTCAACACCACCGCGATCACCGGGATCGGCACCGGCACGGCCGGCGTGATCCAGCGCGGCACGGCCAACCAGCTGGTGGCGACGGCGGCCGGCGGCACGGCGGCGGCGCCCGGCGCGGCGCAGACGCTGACCAACATCGCGGCCGGCGGCCTGACCGCCGCCTCCACCGACGCGGTCAACGGCGGCCAGCTGTTTGCCACCAATCAACAGGTGGCGGCGGGCGGGGCGCAGACCACGGCGCTGGGCGCGGCGGTCGCCACCGACCTCGGCGGCGGCTCGACCTACTCAGCCGGCGGTGGGCTCGCGGCACCGGCCTACAACGTGTACGGGACCACCCAGACCAACCTCGGCGGCGCGATCCTGGCGCTGCAGACGAAGGCGGGGCTGCAGTATTCCACCAGCGCCGGCGTGGCGAACCCGCAGACGCCGTCCAACGACGTGACCCTGGCGGCGCGACCGCCGGGACGTCGGTGACGCTGCATAACGTGACCGCCGGCGTGGCGACGACCGACGCCGTCGACGTCGGCCGTGAACGCGATGCCTGGTCCGCACCGGCGACGCGACTATACGACGACGGACAGACGGGCGCCGGCTCTCTTGCCGTCGGCGGTCGCGAGCGCCGGCTCGCCGGCGGCGATGGCGCGAGGGCGGTAACGTCAACGCGACCGTGCTCGGCTCGGCAACGGCGCGACGGCGTCGGCGGCGGCAACGTCGCACTCGGCCAGGGTTCGACGCCGGTGGCGACCACCGGGGCGACGACGTACGGCTTACGCTGCACGGCGAGCGTCGGCGCTGCCGGGGGCGAGCGCACGCTCACCAACGCGGCGGCGGCTTACGGCCGGCTCCACCGACGCGGTCAACGCAGCGAGCTGTTCGCCACCAACCAGCAGGTGGGCGTCAACACCACCGCGATCACCGGGATCGGCACCGGACGTGATCCAGCGCGGCACGGCCAACCAGCTGGTGGCGACGGCGGCCGGCGGCACGGCGGCGGCGCCCGGCGCGGCGCAGACGCTGACCAACATCGCGGCCGGCGGCCTGACCGCCGCCTCCACCGACGCGGTCAACGGCGGCGAGCTGTTTGCCACCAATCAACAGGTGGCGGCGGGCGGGGCGCAGACCACGGCGCTGGGCGCGGCGGTCGCCACCGACCTCGGCGGCGGCTCGACCTACTCAGCCGGCGGTGGCCTCGCGGCACCGGCCTACAACGTGTACGGAACCACCCAGACCAACCTCGGCGGCGCGATCCTGGCGCTGCAGACGAACGCGCCGGTGCAATATTCCACCAGCGCCGGCGTGGCGAACCCGCAGACGCCGTCCAACGACGTGACCCTGGTCGGCGCGACCGCCGGGACGTCGGTGACGCTGCATAACGTGACCGCCGGCGTGGCGACGACCGACGCCGTCGACGTCGGCCAGCTGAACGCGGCCATCGCCGGCGCGGACTCACCCGTCCGCACCGGCGACGCGAGGCCCTATACGACGACGGCGACGGGCGCCGGCTCTCTTGCCGTCGGCGGCACCGCCATCGCGAGCGCCGGCTCGACGGTGGTGGGCGAGGGCGCGAGCGACAACGGCAACGTCAACGCGACCGTGCTCGGCCGCAACGCGACGATCGCGGCCGGCCTCGGCGGCGGCAACGTCGCACTCGGCCAGGGTTCGACGGTCGCCGCCGCTGCGGTGGCGACCACCGGGGCGACGATCGGCGGTACGGCTTACACCTTCGCCGGCGTGACGCCGGCGGGCACGGTGAGCGTCGGCGCTGCCGGGGGCGAGCGCACGCTCACCAACGTGGCGGCGGGGCGGCTTACGGCCGGCTCCACCGACGCGGTCAACGGCAGCGAGCTGTTCGCCACCAACCAGCAGGTGGGCGTCAACACCACCGCGATCACCGGGATCGGCACCGGCACGGCCGGCGTGATCCAGCGCGGCACGGCCAACCAGCTGGTGGCGACGGCGGCCGGCGGCACGGCGGCGGCGCCCGGCGCGGCGCAGACGCTGACCAACATCGCGGCCGGCGGCCTGACCGCCGCCTCCACCGACGCGGTCAACGGCGGCCAGCTGTTTGCCACCAATCAACAGGTGGCGGCGGGCGGGGCGCAGACCACGGCGCTGGGCGCGGCGGTCGCCACCGACCTCGGCGGCGGCTCGACCTACTCAGCCGGCGGTGGGCTCGCGGCACCGGCCTACAACGTGTACGGGACCACCCAGACCAACCTCGGCGGCGCGATCCTGGCGCTGCAGACGAAGGCGGGGCTGCAGTATTCCACCAGCGCCGGCGTGGCGAACCCGCAGACGCCGTCCAACGACGTGACCCTGGTCGGCGCGACCGCCGGGACGTCGGTGACGCTGCATAACGTGACCGCCGGCGTGGCGACGACCGACGCCGTCGACGTCGGCCAGCTGAACGCGGCCATCGCCGGCGCGGACTCACCCGTCCGCACCGGCGACGCGAGGCCCTATACGACGACGGCGACGGGCGCCGGCTCTCTTGCCGTCGGCGGCACCGCCATCGCGAGCGCCGGCTCGACGGTGGTGGGCGAGGGCGCGAGCGACAACGGCAACGTCAACGCGACCGTGCTCGGCCGCAACGCGACGATCGCGGCCGGCCTCGGCGGCGGCAACGTCGCACTCGGCCAGGGTTCGACGGTCGCCGCCGCTGCGGTGGCGACCACCGGGGCGACGATCGGCGGTACGGCTTACACCTTCGCCGGCGTGACGCCGGCGGGCACGGTGAGCGTCGGCGCTGCCGGGGGCGAGCGCACGCTCACCAACGTGGCGGCGGGGCGGCTTACGGCCGGCTCCACCGACGCGGTCAACGGCAGCGAGCTGTTCGCCACCAACCAGCAGGTGGGCGTCAACACCACCGCGATCACCGGGATCGGCACCGGCACGGCCGGCGTGATCCAGCGCGGCACGGCCAACCAGCTGGTGGCGACGGCGGCCGGCGGCACGGCGGCGGCGCCCGGCGCGGCGCAGACGCTGACCAACATCGCGGCCGGCGGCCTGACCGCCGCCTCCACCGACGCGGTCAACGGCGGCCAGCTGTTTGCCACCAATCAACAGGTGGCGGCGGGCGGGGCGCAGACCACGGCGCTGGGCGCGGCGGTCGCCACCGACCTCGGCGGCGGCTCGACCTACTCAGCCGGCGGTGGGCTGACCGCGCCGAGCTACACGGTCGGCACGACGGCCTACGCCAACGTGGGCGCGGCGCTCGCCGCCATTAACACCGATCTCAGCGGCGGGGGCATCAAGTACTTCCACGTCAACTCGATGCTGGCCGACAGTGCGGCGACAGGGACGGACAGCGTGGCGGTCGGGCCGGCGGCGATGGCCGGGGCGGTAAACGCGGTGGCGCTCGGCAACGGCGCGACGGCGTCGGCCAACGCCGGCGACGTTGCGCTGGGCGCGGGGTCGACGAGCGCGGCGGCGGTGGCGACCACCGGGGCCACGATCGGCGGGACCGCCTACACCTTCGCCGGGACGACGCCGGCGAGCACGGTGAGCGTCGGCACGGCGGGGGGCGAGCGCACGCTCACCAACGTGGCGGCGGGGCGGCTCGCCGCCGGCTCCACCGACGCGGTCAACGGCAGCGAGCTGTTCGCCACCAACAGCGCGGTGACGGCGGGCGGGGCGCAGACCACGGCGCTGGGCGCGGCGGTCGCCACCGACCTCGGCGGCGGCTCGACCTACTCAGCCGGCGGTGGCCTCGCGGCACCGGCCTACAACGTGTACGGAACCACCCAGACCAACCTCGGCGGCGCGATCCTGGCGCTGCAGACGAACGCGCCGGTGCAATATTCGAACGCCGCCGGCGTCGCCACACCCCAGGTTCCCGGCAATAACATCACCCTCGTCGGCGCGATCGCCGGCGCGGCGGTGACGCTGCACAACGTGGCGCCGGGCGTGGCGGCGACCGACGCCGTCGACGTCTCACAATTGGCCGCGACGATCACGAGCGCCAACCCACTGGTCGCCACCGGCGACGCACCGCCCTACACGCCCATCGCGAAAGGCACGGGCTCGCTGTCGGTTGGAGCCAACTCGGTCGCGAGCGCCGGCTCGACGGTGGTGGGCGAGGGCGCGAGCGACAACGGCAACGTCAACGCGACCGTGCTCGGCCGCAACGCGACGATCGCGGCTGGCCTCGGCGGCGGCAACGTCGCACTCGGCCAGGGTTCGACGGTCGCCGCCGCTGCGGTGGCGACCACCGGGGCGACGATCGGCGGTACGGCTTACACCTTCGCCGGCGTGACGCCGGCGGGCACGGTGAGCGTCGGCGCCGCCGGGGGCGAGCGCACGCTCACCAACGTGGCGGCGGGGCGGCTCACGGCCGGCTCCACCGACGCGGTCAACGGCAGCGAGCTGTTCGCCACCAACCAGCAGGTGGGCGTCAACACCACCGCGATCACCGGGATCGGCACCGGCACGGCCGGCGTGATCCAGCGCAGCACGGCCAACCAGCTGGTGGCGACGGCGGCCGGCGGCACGGCGGCGGCGCCCGGCGCGGCGCAGACGCTGACCAACATCGCGGCGGGCGGCCTCGCCGCCGCCTCCACCGACGCGGTCAACGGCGGCCAGCTGTTTGCCACCAATCAGCAGGTGGCGACCGACACCACCGCTATCGCCAGCATCAACTCCGGCGCCGGCATCAAGTACTTCCATGCCAACTCGACGCTTCCCGATTCAGAGGCCATTGGCACAAACAGCGTCGCCGTCGGCCCGAACGCGGTGTCGAGCGGCGCCGGAACGATTGCGATTGGCCTTGGCGCAAACTCCGGTTCGACCGGCTCGAGCGTCGCTATAGGATCCGGCGCGATGGCCAACGCGTCGACGGCGAACGGCGGCGCGGTGGCGATCGGCCTGGGCAACAGCGCGATCGGCGATGGCGCGGTCTCAATTGGCGATCCGAACACGGTCAACGGAAACGGCGCAATTGCACTCGGTCTAAATAACAATGCCAACGGCGCCGGCGCCGTCGCGATCGGTAATACCAATACTTCGACCGGCGTTGGCGCGGTGACGCTCGGCAACCAGAATGTCGCTTACGGGCAGGGCGCACTCGCGCTCGGCAACAGTAACGTTGCCGATGGCGTCGGATCAGTCGCGCTCGGTCAAAACACGACCGTCAGCGCCGACAACGCTTTGGCGCTCGGCACGAATGCGATGGCATCCGCGCAGGACTCAATGGCCGTAGGCAACAATTCAGCGGCAACCGCGACGCAGGCGACGACGCTCGGAAACGAGAGCACGGCGTCCGGTATGCGCAGCACGGCCGTCGGTAACGCCGCGACCTCCAGCGGCAACTTCTCGACCGCGGTGGGCACGAATAGCGCGTCGACCGGAACGGCGGGCGTCGCCGTCGGCATCAACAGCCAAGCAACGGAGGAAGGCGCGACGGCGATCGGGTCTGGCGCCTTCGCCAATCAAGCGTTTAGCACGGCGCTCGGCACAGGCGCGCTGACGCAACGGGGCGCCCAGAACGACTATACGGCTTTCGGCCTCGCGACGCCGCAGACCTCGATCGGCGAACTGGCTATCGCCGCCGCCACCGGCGTCGTCAATCCCGTTACGGGGGCCGTCACGCCAATCGGTAACCGGCAGATCACCGGCGTCGCGGCCGGCAGCCAGCCGACGGATGCCGTGAACGTCAGTCAACTCACCGGTGCGGCCGCCACCCTCGGCAACGCGGTTGCGACGGACCTTGGCGGCGGCGCCGCTTACAACGCGGCAACCGGGGCGATCACCGCGCCGACCTATACGGTCGGCGGCGTTGCCTACGCCAACGTCGGGAATGCCATTGCCGCCCTCAACACCGACGTCGGCGGCGGCGTCGGCGCCGCCGCTAACCCCTACTTCAAGACCAATTCCGTTGCCGCTGCGGCGATCGCCGGTGCGATCGACTCGGTAGCCATCGGCCCCGCCGCGACAACGAGCGCCAACGCTCTGCGCTCCGTGGCCATCGGCAGCAACGCGACGACGACGGGCGTGGACAGTGTCGCTCTGGGCTCCGGCTCGACCGCCGGGGCGGCAGCGGCCCCGGGGACGGGGATCGCCGCCGCCCTGAACAACGCCAACGCCGCGACGACGTCGGTCACCTACAACACGACCGACCGAACCCTGCTCGGTCCGGTGTCGGTTGGGTCCGCCACCAGCTACCGGCAGATCCAGAACGTGGCGGACGGCCAGGCGCCGACCGATGCGGTCAACGTCCGCCAACTGCAGGGCGGCGTGCAGACAGCAATCTCGTACACCGACACCTATGCGGTCGGCTATTCCGCAACGGGCGTGACGTTGAGTTCTCCCTACGCCGGGGGGCCTGTCGTCATCCACAATGTCGGCGCCGGCGCGGTCACGGCGACGTCAATGGATGTCGTCAACGGGTCGCAGCTCTACGGTGTCCAGCAAGTAGCCTTGAACTCGGTGCAGTACGACACGACGTCGACCGGCGTGCGAAGCAACACCATCACGTTTACTGGGGGCGATACGGCTTCGCCGGTGCAACTCAAGAACGTTGCAGCCGGCACCACCGGTACCGACGCGGTGAACCTCAACCAGCTCAATAATCTGGCGGCCTATACTCAGAACGGCTTCAACGGGCTGAACCAAAGGATCAACGATGTCGCGTCTGCCGCGCAGGGCGGTATCGCCATCGCGCTCGCGGCCGCGGCGCTACGATACGACGACCGGCCTGGCAAGGTCGCGATCTCGATGGGCGCCGCTGGTTACGCCAACAGTGCCGGTGTGGCCTTCGGCCTCGGCGGAACGTCCGATGACGCCAGATGGCGCTACAACGCGGCCGTCTCGTTTTCACCAAACAACACCAAGGCCGACGTCGGCGTGTCTGGCGGCGCGAGCTACACGTTTAATTAGGTTCAACTCGAACCCTCGAGAAGTAGAGACGCATGCTAGCCGCCACGCGATATGGAAGTCGGTTCCGCACCAGCCACAAAAGGGGTCTGCTCGTCTGCACGCTTGGTTTCCTCGGGTTGAGCGGTGTAACGTCTGCTCAAGCCAACGACGCCCTCACGTCCGCCCCGATCGATTATTCAGTCTATCGTATCGGCGAGGTGAAGCGCATCGAGCAGCAATACTCCGCCTGGCAGCTCACCTGCGACGAGATCAAGCGCCTTTCGCGAAAATTTTGTTCGCTTAGGGGCGTCGCGCGCGCCAAAGACGGTACGATTATCGCCGCGCTGATCGTGTCGACGGACGAGAACGGAAATCCCGCCGCCATCCTCAGGCTGCCATTCGGCACCTTGCTGTCGAGCAACGTCATGCTACGGACCGACCCGTTGCAAAAGCGCAAACCGACAATCCTCGCGCTTCGACCGACGGTTTGCGATCAAAATGGATGCTTAGTTCTCTGGCCGCTCGTCCCCGAGGACATCCGCACGCTGACGGCTAACAAGTCGGTCATCGTGAGCTTCCAAATGACACGACCCCCCACATTACTCGGCTCGCTTCTCGCCGGGAGCGTTCCGATCAAGGGTATTATTCAAACTGCCGGTTTCGCGGCCGCCTTGCAAGCGTCAATGACCAGGTAGATTTGGCGGCAAAGCATCGCAAGATAAACAGACTTGTTAAGTAGGAATAAAGAGGTTTCTATGCAGCAGCTCAGTACTGATCGAACGAACTCTCCCACTGGATCCTCGCCCTGCAAGCTTGTCAGGCTTCTGCCGGCTCTGATCCTGTCATTAGCGTCGCTCCCGGCATTGGCGCAGGACGCCGCTCCGAGCGTGGACGAGGCGGGTGCCGCGCGGACGAGCACCGCCGATAGAACGGCACGCAAGCCGATGCACCGGGTCAAGCAGGGGATCGACCCGCACAAGGTCGATCCCGTCGCGCCGACGTCCTCCACGGTTGCGGCGGTTCCGGCCACACCGGCGCTCAAAATTTGCGTTATCAATCGTCAATCTATTATTCGACAGGCCGATATCAACGTCGCTTCTAGTAAGCGGTTGTCGGAACTGCGCCAACAGGCTCAGGAGGAAATCGCCAAAGGCCAGCAGGTCCTGCAAACCGACCTAAAGGTCATCAATGCCGAAAAGCGCGCGCCAAATGATGAAACGCTCAAGAAGGAAATTGCGGCATTAGATATTCGTGTGCAGGCATTAGCAGCGCAGGCCGACTTCAAGCGGCGCCAGATCGACATGACACGTGACATCGTTGACAAGCAGATTTCAACGGCGGCATTTCCGCTCCTCCAAGAGGCGGAGAAGGAGAAATCCTGCACTTTGCTTCTTACGCAAGAGAGCGTTATTGATGGCACCGGCTTCATCGACATCACGCCGGTCGTGATGGCAGCGATGAACGCGCAGCTCCGTTCGCTACCGTTTTCGCTCGTCGAACTGACGCCACAGAAAACGGCCGGTGCAACACGCGCAGTGACGGCGCCAAGCAAATAGTGTTCATCGAAGCAGGTAGAGACTTTTCTCGGATGATTTTCGACGGTCTCCTAAGTTACACGGCAGCCTCGTAAAAGATCGTAAGTCGTTGCCAGCGCTCAAGTGAGTGACTTAAATCAGACTATTTGATAGAAGATTGCAGGAGTGCATCAGCAGCAATAGCCCCGTGTTAGTAGGCTTACACTTATCTGGACAGCAGATGCGCGAGGACAGCGGCATCTAGCTGCGCAGCACCTTGGCGAGCTGAGCGCCCGCGCAACGTAAACTAAAATAGAGCGCCAAGCGTAAACAGGGTTGCTCCCGTGAAAGGCTTCGCCACTGCTCCCTGTGATCTGCAGACTGCCGCACTGGCACCGCGTGAATAGAGTTCCACAGAAAATGACGATCGCGCCTGGTGCTTTTGCCGGCTCAAGCCGAAGAGGCCGGAGCGCAGCTCCTGTTGGCTATGGACTTTGTCCGCACGCAGCGGCGTTTTCCTTTCATCGAGCGCATCATCGCTGACGGCGAATACGCCGGACCCAAGATGATGGCTCTTGTCGCCCGCACCGGCGCATGGACGCTCCAAATCGTGAAGCGCAGCGATGCGAGCCGCTTCGTCGTGCTGCCGAAGCGGTGGATCGTCGAGCGCACCCTTGCCTGAATCAGCCGCCATCGACACCTGTCACGCGACTACGAGCGGCACACGCGCATCGCAGCCGCCTTTGTGAAGCCCGCGATGATCCGAATCATGCTCAGGCGCGTCGCCGTAACCCGCTCAGCATGACTCACAACTTCTCGGATAAGCTCTTAGATCCGCCCTGGCCGAGGTACTAGCGATCGAAATATCAGAAATAGAAATGCTCGTCGATATCCTTCTTTAATGCTGTAACGCTCTGCCTCGTAATAACCGAAGCCTTACCCCGCATAGGATGAACGTAGTCTTTATCGTTTGATGTTCCTGCGTGGTTCAGGATTGATGAAGTTAGTTTAAAATCGGCTCTGGCTAAAACCATCTCTGTAGCCGCAGCATGGCGAAAGAGATGTGGCCACACCGCGCTGCCGAACTCTCGTTTCGTGCGAGAGGTTATAATGTAGTACAAGCCTTTTGCGGTCAGCGGTTTTCCGTTCGCGCAAGGCCACAGATAATCATGCTCTCTGCCTCTCACCAACGAGAGTCTGACGAAATTGATAAAGTATGTCAGCTGATTACTAAGACTCTCCGGTACAGCTCTAAAGTCTCCGACACCGGTCTTCTCAGAGCTACCATCTACGAATATATAATAGCCATCGAGATTTCTGACGAGACCGACGCCAACGCGTATACTTGCAACGTTTGCCCGCCTGAGCGGCACAAGGGCGAGAAACGAGATCATTAATCCGTCGCGAAATAGAATGCGCCCTGTCGTCTTCTCCGCGGCGGAAGAACCTTCTTTCAAAGCCGTTTTTGCCTCTTCGATCAGCCGCTGACCCAAGGAAAACAATTCGGCGGTGTATCGAAAGTTAGCGGTAATGTCTCGGGGTTTAGAAGTCGCTTGAAAGCTTGCCGCTAATCTGCGGAGCCAATCCCAATTGTCCGATGGTGCAAGTCGCCAAAGCGCACAACGGAAAGCGTGTATGAATTGGGCTATTCCCCGAGCCTTCCATTTTCCGGTTGAAGTCAAATAAATTATGCAATGTTTGACGCGCTCCAAATTAACTCGGCGCGAGATTGGTAACTTCAAGTCATCTGGGCTTGTTCGCGCTAGAAAACCAAGGAATAGAGAGTAGCTGTAGAGGTAGGTGGTCCAAGAGCTTGCGGCTATGGGGCGCCGTTTTCGATTAGCGATCGTCATTGCTATGGGGTCGCGTGCTTCACGCAGGCGCTGCAAATCGTGTTGAGGCCAGTGCTCGATGGCGAGGGAAATCCCATTCCCTTCACCAAAGGACCAGAGGCGCTTATCGGACATAGGTTCAAGACGCCGAGGTAAGCGCCGATGTCCGGCGTGACTGGTCTCCTCCAAATCCTCCGAACTAACTTTCATGCGGCTATCATTCGGATAAGCTAGAAAGTAGCTGTGAACGGTTGATGCCGGTCAGACCCGCTATAAGCATGCTGAAATGATTGACGGACTTGTAGCCATATGTTTGTTGAAGCAATCGGACATCTGATGGTTCATCAATCAAGCGAGCGATGAGATGCACGAAACGAACCTGACCTGCCGTGAGGCGAATTTCAGTCGCTTCTTTTAGAAAGCGGGCGATCATGTGTGAGAGATCGGCTGTGGGGCGATCCTTAGGTCGCTTCGCAGCGTCGACCGAGATGAAGAGGCGTTGAGGTCTTTGCACAAAACTTTTCAAAAACCGAAAATAGCTTCTCACGGCATTGCTTGCATGCTCGTCCAGCGGCATTTCATCAGCGGGACTACTATCCTTATCCGGCAGTTTAATTCTCACGGGCAAATCGCGATCTATCGGGATCATTACGCTTGAACCGAACTCGAGAGCTGCAAGAGACTTCGGCTTGAGTGGTACAATCAACAAGATATCGATGGCTGTGGCGGTTTGGTAAAGCTGCATCGCTAAAGGGAGTTTGTGAGACGCGGCTGCTTGAAAGCGCAACCGGCTTGGCGCATTAATCACGCGTCGTCTTGCATCATGGGAGAGAAGTATCTTGCATGTCGTCTCAAACCTATTAGATCTCACGCGGCTGGTGTTTCTACCAACCATCATCTGATTCATTTCAATGAGGACATCATTGCTCGCCCTGCGAAATCGACGTGCGATATCTATGACTGACCGACTTATCTGCCGTTTGTAGTCAGATGGGTCTTCGCCAAGCCGAAGGTCCAACCCTAACATGACGAGATGCAAAGCTTGGGGTGTTGCGAGCACGGAGAGATTGTCGCCGTTGTTCAGCGAGCCACCGGCCATGCAATAGGCATCGACGGCAGCGCGGAGGTTCTTTATCGACTGCATTGATGAACAAGAGTTCAGCGACTTAAATCGTCCGCGTTCATCCATTGGGTCGAAGACTATCGAAGTCAGAGATCGCTGATATGACTCAATATCATGTTCAATACTTGCCGGAAACCTCGTCAAACGGTAACGCCTATCAGACACGATGGGGCTCAAACACTGCAGCGCAAGCGCCTTGTCCCTTGCGATATCATTCCATGCCAAACTGATCCTTCCAGCCAACCAATAGCTCTGAAGCTGATTGAATACCTTTGAGAGATCCCTTAGAAACGTGTGAAGCACTTTGTCATTCACTTCCGCAGGAGCTATGCTGCGGATTACTGCCCACTTCGCGAGGCGCTTTGCGTCTTTCGGGAGTTTCTGTTGTTCAAAACAGCCTGCGACATGCTCCCATTCTTTGTCTAAGGGCTCTTTGTGAGCTGTGAGGATCGGGACAAGCCGCGAGGATCGAACAGCACCGATAACGTCGCGCCTGATCCTTGTTATCGTCTCTGGGGCCAAGGCACTGGTTCGATCCAGCGACGCAAGGGCAGCTGTGAGTTGCGTAAAGGTAAGGCGTTGCGCATTACTGATGCCTGAAGCAAAGCTAAACTCTGCCAACGCGCGACGCCGAAGACTACGATTGGCACTTTTGGCAGGGTAGCGGATGCACGCTTCACCTATTTCATGAAGCGTGAAGTCTCCATCGGCCAGCCTGTCCGCCAACGGTCGCGTCAAGGCAGTAGTTTTCATGGACTAATCCTCTTTCCACAGGTCGCAAGCTTCGAGACGATAGGACGATTTCTGGCAATGCATATTTTTTTTCTCGGAGGAAATCTCAAACCGCTTGATAGAAACTCCTGGCGGCGGCAATATAGATTGCTATTCGAAACTACCCGGCCAGTGCGCGGAGCATCGCAGAGCCACTGTATGCCGCGCGGCTGATTAGCTACGTGTCTCCTCGCGCTAGACGATCTTGATAGCGCGGCGTCCTTTGTCTTGCTACCTAGACTGGACGATAGAAATAAAGGCGTTTTAAGAACCGAGCCGGGCGCCGCGCGGCTTACTCCGGAGAGCGCCGCGTCTCGCCGTCACCCGGAAGTGCCGGATCCAGATGCTAGCCGTCGGCACGCGGACGTTTGAACCAAGCCGCCGCATGCCGCGCCGACATACGGCCCTGTGCGGTCTTATCGAGGGCATGCCAGGATGCGTCGTCAGTTCAACACGATCCATACCTGAGATTCTTTTTCAGGCTTAAAAAACGAATATCCCCGTTTTGTGAGCTATGATAGAAGCCTCGCATCTTCAAGTTGCCTCTTATTATCGACGATAAACGCGGTGCTTACTGACTTTAGGCATGTGCGTGGACATTGCGGATCTGTAGAAAAGCGAATTGGCTTGGCAAGATTGCGCCAGAGGAGGCTAGTCTCATCCCGCCATCACGACCGCGCTCGCGACCGAAGCTAAGCTTCTCGGTTCAGCTACAAACGATAGGGTATTCAAAATGAAGGACGAAAACATAGAAGCTCTGATGGCGGGACAGACCGCAATGCTTTCGACCATCGTAAACGAAGCGATAGCTGTCGAGGGTCATTCAGCCCGAGTCTCAGGATTGACCTGCCGCAGACGGTCTGCCTTCCTGACGATCGCCTTTGCTCGGGCTAGGCGAGACTCAAAGCTGTAGTTTTCCTTCGAGGAGGCGACCGCCAGAGGCTTTGTGACCCCGCTCGCCCAAGCCGGCAGGTCACTGTTGTTGATCCCGGGTTGCGTCGGGGTAGGGCTGGGCGCGACACCAATCGTCGGTCCAGCCGGCTGATCAAGAGACGCCGCCGTTACCGGCGTCACTGACAGAAACATTAGAGACAGTAAAGCAAAGCGGGCGATTAGCATCACAGCGGCACCTTTGGACCAGGCAGGTCTGGGTCCGTCCGTTTCGCTCTTGTACGGACGAAAGTCCATAGAATTATCCTGATATGGGATGATCCGATATCAGGATCATGGTCGCAGGCGTCACACCCGCGCCGGCGCATGCTCAAGTCGATCCGAACCCCTCGCCATCAACGTCTCATCGACCTGCTGATCGAGACACGCAAAGAGGCCGGACTGACGCAGATCGTGCTGGCCGAACGGGTCGGGCGACCTCAGTCCTTCGTTGCGAAATACGAGAACGGCGAGCGGCGCCTCGACGTCGTGGAGTTCATCGAACTCATCGAGGCGATGGGCAGCAATCCACAGGCGGTCTTCGCGCTCTTGCTTCATTAAAGCGAAGGACAGCGCAGCTGCTGCGCCCTACGCTGACGATCAGGAGAACAGCCGCGTCGGCGCACCCGACGTGAAGCATCGGTCTGTGATCCTAAGCAGCCGAGCGCCTCTCTACCCATATTACAGCAGGATCTCACCCGAAACGGGTGATGTGCGGGCGTGAGACCCAGCTTGAATGCGGCTGTATACCTCGAACCTTTGGTGAAGATATGCCGACCACACCCTCAGCTAAAGAGACATCCCGGCGCCTGCCGCGCATCGTCATCATGATACCCGTCGTTTTCTATGCTTTTTCCTGTCATGTCCGCTTTGGAAGGCGGAACTCGTCTTCCGGACGTGTCGTCGATGTCAGCACCCTGATCGCTAGACCAAGTGCTTACTGACGCGTTCGCGCATACGATCCACTACTCCCGAGCGCTGATGTCGTGCGCCCTCTTGGGGTGAAGCCGTGCAGCAATTGTCTAACTTGATCGGCCTCATCTACGATGCTGCGCTAGACCCCCAAAGTTGGCCTAAGACCATCGACGCGCTGGCTGGAGCCTTCGGTGCATGCTTTGCGGCCTTCGGCTGGGAGGACACGCGTGTCATGGCTTTGGGTGGCAGCTATGCCAACAGGCGTGTGGAGGAAGCCGGCACTGTTCTCTACCGCGAGCGCTATAAACAGCCGCTGATCTATTCGAATCCGATGGGAATAACCGTTCTCCTGACGCAAGACGTTGAGGAGGCGTTTACGCCTGGCATGCTTGTTCCCGGCGAGGAATACCAAGCCAGCTCGATACTACCGGGAGTATGTTCAACCCATGGGCTGGGGCGACGGTCTCTCGACGATCCTCAGCAAAAAGGACGGCGTCGTTCACTTCCTCGCTTTTGCCGGGAAGGCCTCCGATCCGTCCTTTCAAGATAAGACATCGAACTCCTCAAGCTTCTCAGTCCGCACTTGTGGCGCGCTTACGCGATCGCGGAACCTTATCGGCCGGCAGAAGACCGAAATAGCTGCTCTAGCCGACACGTTCGATGGCCTCAAAGCCGCAGTTTTCATGATTCAATGCCGACCGACATGTAAATCTATCGAAACCAGAGCGCCGAGGCTCTCCTCGCGAGGGCAACGCCGTTCGTGATTTCCAAAGGATGCCTCACGGCCGTTGTTGCCAAAACTTCGTTCGAAGCAGCGCTCAACGCCTGTTTGGATGGCGGGGCCTGCGAACCGGCTTCGGTCGTTCTGTCGAAGAGGGGTTGGCGTGCAGCACATCGCGCACATTCTTCCTTTCAGAGCAGGAGCTCGCGACCATCTTCGAGCTTTATCGGCAGCGGTTGCGTCGATCTTCGTGACCGAGATCGGCCTTGAACCGCGTTCTCCGGTCAAGATGATCGCCACGGCATTCGATCTGACGCCTCGCGAGATGAGCGTGCTTGTCGCCATAGTTGACGTGGGGCTCCGTCCGTTGTGGCAAAGAATTTGGGTCTGATGGTGCACACGGTGAAGACCTGAAGGCGATTTTCGCGAAAACAGGGGTCTCGCGGCAGGCCGATCTCGTGAAGCTTGTCGCCGCTTTTGTCGCGGCCACTGCCGAGATTTCTAATTCCGACTGCTAAAGGCTTGGATCTTCGCTCCTCTTGAGCGAAGAGACTTTCCGCCCGATGCTTGTTCCGCTTATGTGCTACCGCCGAGGAGCGGACCATGGCGATCACAACCTACACCATTCTTCCGTTCGTCGTCGCCAAACGCGGCGGCAAGCTCGTCCCAGGTACGCCCCAGAAGGCCAAAGACTAGTCGAAGGCCGTCGCTGCCGCCGAGCGTATACGAGCGATAAGCTTTGGGAGATCGGCGACATTGCAAAGCTTGTCGAAGATGCTGAGCGCCAGTTGGAAAGCTGAGCAGCCCGCTCGGCCTGGCTCCGCTCGACGAGGAAATCATTGCCGTCGAGTGGTTCCGCCACGAATCTGCACGAGCGTGGTCGTCTACTGCCGCGGCCTGTATTGCAGCGGGAGCGCCGAGATCGCCCTCGACACGCTCGCCCTGCCCGAAGATACCGCCATCATCCACATCGCTGGCGCGAAGCCGTTCGTGTGCAAGCGGTGTGGGTGCCGCGAGGTCGAGGTCAGAGCAGTATGGCCAGACCCGCGGGAGGTGACACGGCGGGCGTCTACGGAGCCGACATCGTAATGAGTTCGTCGATTTGCCCCCGTATCTTTTCGAACAGCACGTCGAAGTTCTCTCCGAAGTGGACTCTCGCCGGCACAATAGTGGAAAGATCCGGCCTATCCACGATCGCGGCCTTGCTCGCAAACAGCAGAGGCGTCGGATCTTCGATAAACCGAGGGCTATCATAGAGATGGAAGTCGTGGTGCTTTTCTAGATTCCAGGTGTTGGTGAACATCAAGCCGGGCACGTTGGCCAACCACCTTGCGCGCGTCAGTCCGGTCCCCCACGCCCCAACGAAAAACCTGGTTTGATAGAGCCAGAACAGGTTCTCGTAGACCTGCTTATCGACATTGACGACAACCTCGGCACCGAGGGAACGAAGCTCGTCTGCAAGCTGGGATGCGATGATGATCTCAAGATTGAGCACGGATGTTGCGGCGCCTGCCTCGCCCTCACTGCCGATCGCTTCGTCGCGCGGAGACCGGATACGCCCATCGATAATGAAGCGGACCTTCCCGAGCTTCGATGCGATGTAGCGTCCACATTCGGCGTAGAAGGAAACGCAGTCACTCAAGGTTCGGTTTTCAATCCGCAGCACAAAGGCAACTGTTGGCATCGCCTCAATCTGCCGGCCGAAGGATCCAGTGACGATCGACTTGATGCGCTCTCTTAGGCTAGCAGCAATCAAGATGCCGGTGACGCGGATGATGCAGAGGTCTTGAGAATAGAACGAGCCTATGAGCTCTGCGCGGTCGCTATAAGCGCGAACTACCTTGCCCTCGAATTCAGGGAAGACAGCTTCGAGATTGCCGTACATCTCCGATTTGGCCGACATCTCGATGACCATCGGGCTAGGTGGTGCGGGTGCGCGAAGAAGTGCGTCAATCCCACTTAGCTCGTTCCAGAGATGATGGTTCATATGCTCTTCTCCAAATAAAAGAGCAATTTTCCGACTTGGCGATTGAAAGTAATTCGCAATCTCTGCGCAGTATATTGCTACATGCCTGAGAAGAACATGATCCACCTCGCCACCAAACTGCTCCTTCATCAGAGCGCGGTTCGATGCGCTTCGCATTATCACGCATTGGGTCTCTGGAAGATAAAGGCAGACGACCCTACAATGATGTAACGCTCCGACTACAAAAAATGCGGTATCCGCGTCGGCATCATAGAACTTGTACCAATAGATTACCTCGGTTGGCACCATGCTTAATGTGGTTTTGCATGTCGCGCCTGAGATTGGAGACTTCAGACTTAACGAACCATCCTCGCATGCTCGTCGACCAAGTTCCACGAAGTCGGTACTCATAAGATCGTGGACTATGGGCACCGACAACCGAACGGATTTTCCAGCGCCTTCCATGTCTACGCTGCCGCTGATGTCCGGAAGGTCGGCTGAGTAGGTATAGGTCGGTGTCAGGAATGATGCCGGCTTATCCCTGTGGCATGTCGTCCACAAATACCGTCGCGTGGATCGGTCAAGCTCGGCGAATGTGGCTGCTTCTGCGTCTAAACAGCCCGAAGGCGATTCAATCAGCCCCGCCCAGATCCTCCTCAGCAGATCGATATAAGATGCATCAAAAGCTGCCTGCTGCTCGGAGGAAATTTCGGCGATGTCCTTAAGCCGATCATCGGCGTAAATTCCATGCTGAACAAGAACGCCGCTTTGAAATCTCTCATGCACTGGAAGGCTGAGACCATCGAATCTCTTACTATCGACGCCAAGCAAAGGCGGCTCCTTACGACGAATGAAGCCGACCCATGGCACCTTCCAGCCCATAACAGCACTCCGCATGAGTTTCTATCGCATCCAAACGACACCAACGAATTGTCTATACGCTCGCCAAAAAGACACGCTTGGCGAGCGTCGCGCCAATGTTATATGCATCCTGAGAGTGTCTAACGCGAACTGCGGCCTCATCACCATATGAACGACCTTGAACACCTTCTGTCAGCCTTTGTGTCGCCGCATCATCTGGCCGTCGAGTTCGACGCTCGGTTTTACCAGCTCGTGCAGTCGGATCTTGTCGGGATGTCCGATGCTGATTTGATCAGTCATTACAAGATGCACGGACGATCGGAAGGGCGGATAGCGACGCCAGGCGCTCATCGAAGCGGCTTTGTGGCTCAGATTCCAACGGCAGGCATGACGCTTGAAATTGGCCCCGCCGTTCGTCCGGTCCTGCGAGGCCAAAACATCAAGTATTTTGACATATCGGACCGCGCTGGACTCGTCGCGCGTGCTTTGGCCGAAGGCTATCCTGCGGCGGAAGAATGCCCGCTCATAGATTATTTTTCCCCTACCGGGGATCTGGCGGTCGTCTCTGAGAAGTTCGACGGCGTCTTCAGCAGCCACTGCATCGAGCATCAGCCGGATTTGGTGAAGCATCTGAACGATGTCGCAAACCTGCTAAGGCCAGGCGGGTTCTATTATCTGATCATCCCTGACAAGCGATATTGCTTTGATGCCCTCCTTCCCGAGAGCACGATTGATCAGGTCTTTGCAGCTCACCGAGAAAAGCGGGTTAGGCATACGCGCGAGAAAGTCTTGGAGCATCATACCAAGACGACCCACAACGATGCCCCGCGGCACTGGGTCGGCGACAGCAAAGACCCTCGCGTCAACGAAACGAAGGAGCGCGCGAGGATCGCGCAATTTAAGTACGAACAAGCCCAAGCGACCGGCGGCTACGTTGACGTGCATGCGTGGCAATTTACGCCGCAAAGTTTCCGCAGCATCATCAACGAACTCGTCGCGAGCGGATTGTCTGCGCTTTCATTGGAGCGTGTCTATGACACGGTCCACAATCGGCATGAGTTCTGCTCTATCCTCAAAGCTAGGTGAACCCTAGCCGGTCTTCATGATCTGAGGCCGGAGCATGCGCTCGAGGACCAAACCGAGCGCCAAAGACCCGGCACCCACCGACAAGACGTAGTTCTTGTCCAGAAGCCTAGTCGGGATGTCCGGATAGTAGGCCGCTCGGACCCACTCAATGCAGTGCAGCAGGGGGTTCCACGCAAACCAGTTCCCGATTTCAGTGGGCATGGTCTCTGGGTTCAGAGCAACGCCGGAGGTAAGCCAAAACAGGATCAAGAACAGGACGTAGAAGATATTCCAAATCGGAAATATCAGGGTTATGACGCTGTTTAGAACACCAAATCCCAAACCAAGCAACACTGCGGACAGGAGCCCAAACGATGCCCCGACTAGGTCGTTAGGCATTGCGCTTGTGCCAGAAAGTTCGATGACGACAATAATTATTAGGGTAATAATCGAAGACGTCATCATGTCAAGAAAAAGCCGCGCTATCATCAAGTCAACTGGCTTCACAATTGGGTATGACATGTAAAAGTTTAAGTGCCGAATAAATACAACAGTCTCTTCATCGTTTAGATCAAAGTTATCTAAAAAAGCATCTAGGGACATCGAAATCATTTGCGCTTTTGGACGAAGAGGCCGTCTGGTATTCCTTGAACGATTGTAGGTTGCGATATGTTGTTTCAGAATTCTGTGTTAAAGCCGCACTTTGAGCAATATACATCAAAACTGGGGTGGCCTCACCAAAGCGGCATTCGTAAACTTTTCCCTTGAAGCAAAACCAAAATTCTCTTCCGACCACATCTTGGCGAATAGGCGCCAGTTTTCTTGCTGTCCAAATGATCTCAAGAGAATTACAATCGAGGTGGAGTATGGCGCTCAATAATGGTGGTAGCTTTATTTTGTTGAGCATATCCTCCGCCTTGGCGCGGTCAGAAGGATGAATGAATAAATGAAGAGAGGGGTCGCCCCAGGAATACGCTATTCTGCAGTCTTTATCGTCCATGTCATCAAATATCACCTTACATGGTTCGCTTAACGGGTTGTTATCGAGGAATATTGCGAAACTGTCTTTTAATTGGTCGTCTGCGTCTAAAATATCGACTTTCACACCTGGCCCCCCCCCCCCCCCCCCCTTTTTTTGCTCGGATTGGTAGAGAAGGGGGAAGAATGCACGTGGACGACTAGAGCGTTAACATCTTGTGGTGTGGTACGTCAACCGTATAATTCCCCCTTGATGGCTGGGCGCATAAGCAATATGTCCCACTCATCACCTAAACCGATGTGCTAGAGAGATGCTGGGGCGAGTCTTTTTCTTCTGGCTCGTTTCTGCAGGATGGTACTCGGAAGCGGTAGCGGCGATGCAACACGTGATGGTGTTGGGGGCGAGCGGTTTCATTGGTCGTTGGTGCGTCGATAAGCTTTTGGAGAGTGGAAGTGATTTTCGAGTGCACGGCGTTTCGAGACATGCGCCGCGATGGGCCAAACAGTACGCTGAGCGGCTTACCTGGCACCAAGTTGACCTCCTCGATGGAGCCAGCACGAAGGCTGCAATTACGAAAGTTGCTCCAACGACCCTCCTGCATCTCGGTTGGTTCTCGGGACATGGGCAGATTTGGACCACAGCAGCTAATCTTGATTGGGCGGCAGCAGCACTTCATATTGCTAAGTCTTTCGAAGCTGCTGGCGGCGACCGCTTGGTTATCGCTGGTACATGTGCCGAATACAACGGCTCCGGCATTTTTAAGGAGGACGATGCCGGGTTTCCTGAAACGCTTTACGGCATGGCCAAACTTTCAACGCGACTGCTCGTGGAGGCTTTTTGCTCAACTAATAAAGTGCGGTTGGCTTGGCCGCGCCTTTTCCACATGTACGGCCCCAATGAAGACGGAAGGCGCCTCGTCGCAAGTGCGATTCAAGCCATGTTGCGAGGCGCGCAGTTCGATTGCTCTGATTGCGAGCAGGTACGCGATTTTCTTCACGTCGCGGACGTTGGCGACGCTCTCGTGACTCTGACAAACAGCTCTGTAACAGGGGTCATAAATGTCGGATCGGGAGATCCGAAGAGCTTGCGACAGATACTTGAAGCTGCCGGACGTGCTGCAGGACGTCCCGAACTTCTCAGATTCGGCGTTAGACCCCGAGCTTTGAAAGACCCGGACATGATGGTCCCTGACGTAACCAGGCAGTCGGACGCGCTCGGCTGGCGACCAGCGTACAATCTAGCAACTGGCATGGCGGACACCGTTGAGTGGTGGCGTTCTCAGCAGCAGCCGAGCATACAGCTCCATAGACTTCCCTAAAAAACACCCCATTCAGGAATGGCTGTGATGAACTTGCCGCCCCCCTGGCGGATCTCCTGCATCTGCCCGGCAACCTCGTCCTTGAGGTTCCAAGGAAAGATGAGGACGTAGTCGGGCTTCATCGCGAGAAGGTTTTCGGGCGAAACCACGGGGATTCGGCTGCCGGGCAGCAGCGAGCCCTGCTTGTGCGGCGAGCGGTCGGCGACGGCGCGCACCAGTTCGGGTCCGATACCGCAGTAGTTGAGGAAGGTGTTGCCTTTCGCCGCGGCACCATAGCCGACAACGAGCTTGCCCTCCTCGCGCAGCGCGATCAGCGCCTTCAGCGTCGTGCACTTGATCGCGACCACGTCCTCCGCGAAGCGGGTGTAGCCGGCAAGCTCGGAGAGACCGGCCGCCCGTTCCTCGGCGAGGACGCGCTCGACCGCCGCCGTTGCCTGATGCGTGGCAGCGTCATGGCAGAAGAAAACGCGCAGCGAGCCGCCGTGGGTCGGCCACTCCTCCACGTCGAACACGCGAAGTCCGTTCTTCGCTAGGATTTCGGCGACGACTTTGAGCGACAGGTAGGAAAAATGCTCGTGGTAGATCGTGTCGAACTGCTTGTGCTCGACCATGCGCAGCAGGTGGGGAAACTCGAAGGTGCCGACACCGTCGGGCTTCAGCAGCACCTTGAAGCCGGCGGTAAAGTCGAGGATGTCCGGGACGTGGGCGAGCACGTTGTTGGCGGCGGTGAGATCGGCAGCATGGCCTTCGGCAACAAGCCGGCGCGCGGTTGCCTCGCCGAAGAAAGCGACGGTGGTCGGTACGCCGCGCTCGACGGCCACCTTGGCGACGTTGGCGGCAGGCTCGACGCCGAGCACAGGAATGCCGCGCTTGACGAAGTACTGCAGCAGGTAGCCATCGTTGCTCGCCACTTCGACGACCTTCTTGTCGGCGCCCAGGTGGAAGCGCTCTGTCATGGCGGCGACGTAGTCTTCCGCGTGACGCAGCCAGCTCGTCGAGAAGCCGGAGAAATAGGCATAGTCGGAGAAGATGTTCTCCGGCGTCTCGAACTCCTCGAGCTGCACCAGGAAGCATTTTTCGCAGACATGGGCGTGGAGCGGAAACATCATTTCGCCCTCTCGCGCCTTGGCCAGCGGCACGTAGGAGTTGGCGAGCGGCGACAACCCGAGGTCGGCAAAGGTGTGCTTCAGCGTGGTGCCACAGGCGCGGCAGGTTCCGCTCGTCACGGCATCAGGCTCCAAGCTGTTCATAAAGATCGATCTGCGCGAGCGTCAGATCACGGGCGGAGGCGCCCTTGCCGTGCTCGCGGTACCATCCAGCGGTCCAAGCCAAGGCTTCGTCGAGGCGCAAGCGACGATCCCAACCGAGACGCGCGCGGGCTTTCGACGAGTCGACTTTAAGAAAATGGGCTTCGTGTGGCTGCTGCTTGTCGGACAGATGCCAACGCGCGTCGCCGCCCCAGTTTTTGGCGACCTGGTCGATGACGTAGGAGACCGTGCGACAATCCTCGTCCGTCGGCCCGAAGTTCCAGGCTTCTGCAAAGGCCAAGCCGTCGGTGCTGCAGAGGCGTTCGGCCAGTGTGAGATAGCCGGCCAGTGGCTCGAGCACATGCTGCCAGGATCGGGTGGCGCCGGGTGAGCGGATCTCGACGGACTGGCTTTGCCCGAAAGCGCGAACGATGTCGGGAATCAGGCGGTCCACCGACCAGTCACCGCCGCCGATCACGTTGCCCGCACGGGCACTGGCGAGGCGCACACCGGCCTGTGCAAAGAATGAGCTGCGGTAGGCGCTGACCACCAGTTCGGCGCAGCCTTTCGAGTTGCTATAAGGATCATAGCCGCCCATCGCCTCGGTTTCGCGATAGGCCCACGGCCATTCGCGATTTTCGTAGGCCTTGTCGCTGGTCACGACAACCACGGCCTGCACTGACGCGATCTCGCGGGCTGCCTCCAAGACGTGAACCGTGCCCATGACGTTGGTGGCATAGGTGCCGACAGGATCGACATAGGAGGGTCGGACCAGCGCCTGCGCGGCAAGATGCATCACAATGTCTGGCCTGGCCGCCGCGAAGCAGGTTCGGACCGCCGCGAGATCGCGGACATCGACAGTGTGCGAGGCAACGCCGTCGGCGACAGCGAGGCTGAACAGACTGGGCTGCGTATCCGGCGCAAGTGCCAGGCCGGTGACCTCCGCGCCGAGGCGCAAGAGCCAAAGAGTCAACCAGGATCCCTTGAAGCCGGTATGCCCGGTCACCAGCACCCGTTTGCCTGCCCAGAAGCCTGGATTCGGACTCAACGCGCGGCTTTCATCAACATTCGACAATCTGCTGTCTCTCCGGCGGATGGGCGGCCACTCTCTACCACGACTTCCACGGTGCGCGACCCTCGGCCCACAGCGCTTCGAGATGGTTCTTGTCGCGCAACGTGTCCATCGCCTGCCAGAAGCCATTGTGGACGAACGCATTGAGCTGGTCTTCGCGCGCGAGTTGCTCCATCGGCTCGTTCTCCCAGGTCGTGGCATCGCCCTCGATGAGGTCCAGAACCTTGGGCGACAGCACGAAGAAGCCGCCGTTGATCATCGCGCCGTCGCCGGCCGGCTTTTCGCGGAAGCTGCGGACCTGATCGCCATGAAGGTCGAGGGCGCCGAAACGGCCGGGTGGCACAACCGCAGTGAGGGTCGCCAAGCGGT
The DNA here is from genome assembly GCA_965198495.1 of Beijerinckiaceae bacterium. Taxonomy (GTDB): domain Bacteria; phylum Pseudomonadota; class Alphaproteobacteria; order Rhizobiales; family Beijerinckiaceae; genus RH-AL1. The sequence goes on from CBDAPL010000001.1 coordinate 1,279,819, forward strand.
TCTGCGCCTTGTGAAAAGCGACAAGCTTGCCGAGATCGACGTCGCTGACCCCGTCGCCATAAGTCATGAAGAAGTCTTCGTTGCCGACGTAGTCGCGGATCCGTTTCAGGCGGCCACCGGTCATCGTTGCTTCACCGGTCTCGATGAGCGAGACGTTCCAGTTTTGCCCGGCGCTGCGATGAAACTCGATATCGCCCGAGCCCAGGTGCATCGTGACGTCGCTGAGATGCAGCCGATAGTTGAGGAAGAACTCCTTGATGACATACCCTTTGTAGCCCAGGCAGATCACGAAATCGGTAACGCCATAGGCGGAAAACATGTGCATGATGTGCCACAGGATCGGCCGCCCGCCGATTTCCACCATCGGCTTGGGCCGCAGCGAGGTTTCTTCGGACAGGCGTGTCCCCAAACCACCCGCGAGGATGACCGCTTTCATTCGTTCACACCCCTAAAAAAGGTTTGAGCGGCTCTGACTCCTCAACTCTCGCTGGGCGGTGTATCGATATCTGCGGCCCATTTCAACCGTTGACCAGGCAAGCAGAAAGCGAGTGGCTCGGATTGCACTACGGAGGCATATCGACCTCGTAAGGGTTGCTGAAGAGCAAGAACCGTACTACGGGCGGCGCACGGTTCACTGGATCCAGCAGACTATAAGACGACAGTTGGAGCCACCGGTTTTGAAGATAGCAACGAGAATGATCCTTTGACAAAGAGTGTTGGCACAAAGGTCAAGATGAGTTTTCTGACGGCGCTTTTCGACCGGTCTTCTAAAAGAAAACGCAACCTTTACGCGAAGCTGTTCGATGCAGAGTGGTATCTCGCACAGTACCCGGACGTCGCCGCAGATGGTCAGGAGCCAATTGATCATTTCGCCATAAGTGGCGCCAAAGAGGGACGTTCGCCTCATCCTCTGTTTGACCCAGCCTGGTACCTAACGACCTATCCAGACGTCGCCGAGAATGGAGTTGAACCTTTCTACCACTACCTCCTTTACGGCGCGAAGGAGCGGCGCTCTCCGCATCCTTTGTTCGATTCGGCGTGGTACCTCGCCACGTATTCCGATGTAGCGATGAGTGGTGAGGATCCGCTAAAACACTACCTCCTCTACGGGACGATCGAAGGCCGCTCCCCTGGACCGCGCTTTGATGCGCAGTGGTACATAGCAACCTATGAGGACGTTCGAGCTTCTAAATTAAACCCGTTATTGCATTACATGAAGTATGGACGGCTTGAGGGCCGTCAGACATCCGGCAACCCCGCCAGTTTAATCAATGCCACATCATGTAGCTTTGAAGAGGATCAATCGCGCAGGAACGAGGACGATGTAACTCTGCTCCGATGGTCGGGCCTCTTCGACGAGAAGTTTTACCTCGATACCTACGCCGATGTCGCCCAGAGCGGTGGGGACGCCGCCACGCACTATATAAACCACGGCCTCCAAGAAAGGCGCCTCCCATCGGCGTTCTTCGACCCGGAAGCCTACCTCAACGACAATTTAGATGTCCGCGCGTCCAACAGTAATCCAGTGATCCATTGGCTACGGCATGGGCGTTTTGAAGGTAGAAAAGCACCAGTGAAGGGGAAGGGCGCTTCTGGCCTTCCTACAATGTTGGCCTTCTGTAATCCTCATGTCCAGGAGCTTGTGCCGTCTGCGACTACGCTTTCCTCTACTGCATTCAAGGTTTCCTTTATAACGCCGACATATAATACTGATCCTTTCTTGCTGTGTGAATTAGCGCAAACTCTCCAGAACCAGATTTATCCTGGCTGGGAGTGGATCGTCGTAGACGACGGCTCGTTTCGTCCAGAGACAATCTCGATCTTGCAGCAGCTCGCGAAAGAGGACAGTCGAGTCAGAGTGACATTTAACGTCGCAAATGCAGGGATCTCCGCTTCAACAAATAAGGCCCTGAAGCTGGCTTTAGGCGACTTCGTCGCGCTACTCGATCATGACGATCTGGTTTGTCGCGAAGCTACCGAAAGCTTGCGAAAAGCGAGGATAAAACATCCCAAAGCCAAGCTATTTTACTCTGACGAGTGTAAGATCGACCTCGCTTATGAGCTTTTTGACTGGGCTTTCAAACCGGATTACTCCCCGGCGCTCATAGAAAACACGATGTATGTCAATCATTTGGCGACATACGATCGAGAGTTCTTGCTCTCTCTAGGGGAATTTTCCAGCGCTCGGGACGGCACGCAGGATTACGACATTGCGCTTCGTGCCTTCGCGAAGACCGAAAACATCGTTCATATAGCTGAGATACACTATTTGTGGCGCGCGATTCCCGGGTCGTCGGCCCAGACGCTTGATGCTAAAAGTTATGCGTTGGAGCGACAGAGGAACGCGCTGCTCGACTATGCTCGCCGCATGGATCCGTCCGCAAGCGTTGATCCGGGCTTTCAGCTTGGATACTGGCGTACAAATTATACGCTCCCGCAGAATCCTCCGCTGGTTTCCTTTATCGTTGCGACAGCGGGCGGTTCAAAGGTTATCTGCGGGCAGAAAACCGATCTGCTCTTGCATTGCATCAAAACCTTCACCGAGGCCGCGTTCTGCAAGAACTGTGAATTCGTTGTAGTTCACAACGGAAACCTAGCCGACGACCAACTTGCGTTTTTGCGAGCCCGCTCTGATGTCCGGTTGGTTCTGTACGATGCCGAAGTGTTCAACTTAGCTGATAAAATCAATCAGGGCGCGAAAGCTGGTAGAGGGGAATTTCTCTGTCTTCTCAACGACGACACCGAAGCCTTAACAAGGCAGGGTGGAGACCAGATCGTATCTTACATGATCAGCCACCCTCGTGTTGGAGCAATGGCGCCGCTGTGCTTGTTTGAAAGCGGTATGGTCCAGCATAATGGGGTTGTATTCCTCGAGCAGGGTCCTTCCCACTACGGGATAATGGCGCCGCCATCGATCGCCGGCAACTCGAACTTCTTGAAATGTCGTCGGGAGGTTGCGGCGGTGACGGGCGCCATCATGTTCGTCCGCAGCGCTCTGTTCGAAAAGCTTGGTGGCTTCAGCACACTTCTGCCGCTCAACTACAACGATGTCGATTTCTGCCTCAGGCTTGTCGAAGATGGCAGCACGTGCGTCGTCGATCCCGAAGTCGAAATCTACCACTTCGAAAGCGCGTCTAAGGTCGGTACGTTCCAGTGCGAGCAAGATCTAATGTTCACTAGGCATCCAACCTTCCAAGACCCGTATTTTAATAGGAACCTTGATCAAAGGAGCCCATATCTTGAGCTTGCCAAAGTGCCGGATCGCGCGCCTCGCGATAGCGATTCTGAGGCGTTCAAGTCTTGGCTGACGAGGCGTATCGCTTGGCGATCAAGCTCTCTACGTCCAACGGGCCGGCTAAAGATGTCGGTTATCGTGCCGGTCTACAATCAGCCAGCTAAGCTTCTGGAGGAGATGTATCGTTCGTACTGCATGCAGACCTACGACAACAAAGAGATGATCCTTGTCGATGACGGGTCAACTCTTCAAGAGACGACCGCCTGGATCAAGGCGGCGGCAAAACAGGGTCTTATCACCGTCGTCACACACGAAAGGAACCGCGGTATCGCGGCTGCAAATCGCACGCTTCTGGCAGCCAGTACAGGTGACTTTTTGATCCCCCTGGACGCCGACGACTTTCTTACTGTAGACGCATTGCAGATTCTAGCATTCTACTGCGAAAAGTATCCTACAAGCTCGATGTTCTACTCTGATGAGTTCAAGTCAGATGTTAATTCTAATCACTTTTCACCTTTTTTTAAGCCCGACTTCGATCCGATCCTTATAACCAACTGCTGTTATCCTACTCATGCCATGGCGCTGAGGCGGACTTTCTTGCAGTCCATAGATGCTTATGGAGATGACCGAGCTGCTTGGTGTCACGACTATGACAGCGTGTTGCGGGGCATTGCGGTCAATGAAGAGCCGATCCACGTTCCTGAACTGTTGTACGCATGGCGTATCATCGCGGGATCGACGGCGTCAGCAAATACCGGCAGGAAGCCTAAGACTGTAGACTCGCAGTCGTTTGTTCTGAATCGACTTCTTCACGACAAAGGCCTTTCCTCTGATATGTCGGTTCAGCCAAACTCTTTGGACGAAACATCTGGGATGTGGGAGCTTGTGTCGAAACATAGCATCCAGGATGTCGAGACTATCGCCGCGCGGGTTCTATATTCCGATGTCAGCGACAGCTCTCTAAAGGATCGAGTGCGAGCGCTCGTCGGCTGCGGCAAACGTTGGATAGCCGTATTAGGCGACGATGATGAGCACGATAGCGTCTTAAAGAAACTAAGCGCACCAGCGTCGTTTGATGATCGGGTAGCCGCAGTCAGCGGCCTGCTGCTCGATGCGGATGGCAAGACGATCCATTGGTCGGGCGGTCTATTTGGCAAAAATGGGATAGTAGAACCTTATCGCGGCTTCTCGGTCGGCGATGGCGGGTACCATGGGCAGCTTCGGTGTCAACGGTGCATCGATGTTCCGGCTCCCTTCAGCCTGTTGGTAAAGACCGACGTTTTGAGGGCGGTGATTGAGAGTGACGCAGGTGCAACTCTCGACGCCGATGTATTGATCGTGCGCCTTGGGATTGCCATCAGCGAAGCGGGCTTGCTCGCAGTGGTTGCTCCAAGCGTATCCAGCCGGCGACCCACAGCGTGGAACTGTCCATTACCATTAAATAGGCATGGTTTTTACCGAGGAAGTAGCGCGGGGCAAAACCGCTGGTACAGTCCGTTGTTGCCGGATGATCCCGCTTACCTGTTCCAGAAGAGTAAAATGGCCAGTTCAGAAAGCAGCTTGACCGACACCACGACCTCTACTCTGCAGGGTGCTGGGCGTTAAATGACGACTGTTGCCTCATCGATCCACGTGGCAGCCGACCGCCACAGTTCCGTCTAGAATTCGCATCGACGCACAGTAGACGGTATCAGACGCAACCCAGGCAAACGGGACATTGGTAACAAGAGCGCGCTCGATCATCCCAACCGCCAGGCGCGATTTGGTCATAAACTCATTCCCTCGGGTACATGTGCAGCTCGCAAGCGTTCCGGATCATCCGTCCAGGCCTTTGGCATACAGCGCGCGGTCTATAAATCCATGTCCATGGCAAGACACGTAGGCGGCGAAGACCCCGATCTGGCAGTTGATGACCTTCCCCGCTAATCCGTGTATTGTCGACCAACGCCACAGGGCGACTTGCCCTGCTTCAGGAAACCCGTCTCGTCGATTACGAGCACCGCCTGATCGTCGGCAAGCGTATCGAGCGCGTACTGTCGAACGATGTCGCGCAAGGCATCGGCATCCCACCGGCCGCGCCCGAGAATCGCATGCTGGCGCCAGGGCCCGGGGTCTCCGGCTGCTTCGGCACGACGAAGTAATAGACAGCGCAGCGCCCCTCGGCAAGGGCTAGCGGCTTCTCAGGTGCTTCTGACAAAGAGGCATTTGGTTAACGCGAGAGCGGTCACCAGGTCCGAACTGCCGTCAGCTGCATGGGCTCCGGCAGTTCCTTGTCATGGCGCGCAGCTTCGCCTCGATCAGGATCGCTGCAATTTGCTCCTCGATCGGCAAGGTCACCGCGGCGAGCTTCGCCTCGCCTGCGGTGATCTGCTTCGGACCGTAGTTTCCCCCCACCGTCTTGGAGCCATGGCCAAGCAGACGATCGCGAATACGATCGGGGAGGTTCAGCTCGTCATATCACCCGGCGCGGGTATGCCGGCCGCCATAGATCGTTAGCCCTTCGCGGTTCAGCCCGGCTTTCGCTTTGACGTATTGCCAGCTCTTCGAGAGATGATGTCCGGGCATAGACCGGCCCGACACTCTGTTATTAGGATACGTCCATTCCGGGAACAGCGCCTCCTTGCCAGCTTTCAGCAGATCCTGATGACGATCGAGAAGCCCGAGATCGATCAGGAGACGCGGGATCGGGACGAGCCGCCGCCCTGCGTCGCTCTTCCGCTTTTGCCCGCCAAGGTCGAACACCCAGATTCCGTCATGCATGATGACGTTGGCGACCTTTAGCGTGCCTATTTCCGAATTCCGCATGCCCGTGAAGAAGATGAGAAGATATGCCCAGTACAGCTCGTTCTGGACGAGGTACCGTCCAGGCGTCCAATAGTGAGCCTTCGAATTGCAGCCGGTGAACAGCGGCAGCGAAAACAGCCGGATCAACTCGTCGGCCTTCCAAGCGTCGCGCTCTTTCGACTCCAACGCGTTCGAGGCCACCAGCTTAAAGCGGAAGCCGATCGTCGCGATCTCTTTTTCCTTTAGCCAGGCAAAAAACTGATGGAGGCAGCGGTGCCAGCCGTTGGTAATGCGCTTTTTCGAGATCATCTTCAGACCCTCGAAGCCGTGGGTCTGACCATATTGGTAACGCGTGAAGAGGCTTCTGATCGCTGGAGCCGGAAGCCCCTTGCGGTCCGGTGTCTTGGCCATCGCCATCTCGAAAGCTCGGAGATCGCTGCTCGATAGCGCATTAAGAGGCTTGTCGCCAATCAAGTCGATCAGAAAGTCGATGATGATGCCGGCATCCTCGTCGGCCCGGCCGTCGCCGTTCTTGGTGCGGCGGGTCTCGAGATATTCGGTGCGCGCCGCCCTAATCGTCATGGTTGTGCTGTGCGAGGTTGGCGGCTCGTCGACTGGCTGCGCAGCGGTTTGTGGCGAAGGTGGCGAGGTGTGAGACGCAACGGCGCGCGGAGGTTCGATCCGCGGCGGCACGGCCGGGGCCACGGCAGCCGGCTCGTAGCATGCCGGTTTTCCCTTCTCATCATAATAGAGATCGAAAATGCTGATCTCGCTGTCGCGGACACCAAAAGCTGAAGCCGGCAGGTCGTCATAGGCGTCGTCAAATTCGTCGGGGAGATAGGCGCGCACCGCTCCCGTCCGCTTGTCGAAACACAAAGCCTGGAGCGCCTCGCCCGGCTGCAGCAGGAAGTTGGCATCGGCCTAAGACATCCGCAGCCGCTTCATGTCCTCCTTCAGCAACTCGTTGAGCATGACGAGCGTGAGGCGCACCTCGTCCTGGCAGGCGTAGGAGGCGCTGTCGCGGATTGGGCAGGGATCGGAGAGGCGCCAGTCCTCGCGATGCTTCCACCCCGTGCGCATGAAGTGCGAGCGATAGTTGACGTCCGAGACGGTCTTGGCAGGCCCCTGGATGATCATCTCCCTCGCAACCGAGAGGATGGTCTGGAACAGCGGCGCGGTCTGGGTGGCGAACTGCATCGGGAGGAGCCAGGTGAGATATGCGATAAGGCGTTGACGCGCCTCATGCTTGTCACGGGTTCCCAGCAAAAACCTTAAGAGGTCGCGGCGGCCTGATGATCTGGTTACGCGAATCTGGACGTAGAACACACCGCCGGCGCGGCGGGTGAGGTAGGTCATGGGGCCCATGAAGGTGGTCCGCTGTGGGATGACACCTGTGAGACGCGGGTGTGAGACGTCTCACAGGGGCCGCCCGCGGGATCCGACTACCACATTCAATGATTTCAAGGGCTTACAGGCTATATTCTAGAATACAACCGATGGTAGCGGAGGAGTGCCCGATGCCGGCGCTGTCGGCAACGTCTGGAGGAGATACCGCGCGTAGGCCGTCGGCCAATCCTCGGCGATCTCGCTCTGCTCTTGCGCCAGTACCGCCGCAGCTTCGGCCGGCACAAGGGTTCGGTACGCGACGCAGGCGCGGCGCTGCATTTCGACCTCGAGCCGATCCTTGCGATGCGCCTCGTCAAGCGGCTGGGGCCACAGGTTAGCCGCCGTGCTCGCACCCCCAAGCGCCACCGGCACATCGTGATCGCACTCGTAGAGCCCTCGATCCGTCGGCGGGATGCTGTAGGCGTCAAAGACCTGCTTACAGATCGCGGTCGTGCGCGGTCTGCGGGAGCGCGTCGTGCCATTGCAGATGTTGGAGAGCGTGACGCTCGGATCGATGGCGCCGGGGGTCATAGCGGGATAAGGCAGGGCGGGCGCGTCGTCGGCCGCGTACAGCGCTGAAGTGAAAGTCACGAGCAGAACCGCGCTGGCGAACGCCAAGTGACTTTGATTCCAAGCGCTCACGACTGCGCCCATACCCGTCTATTCGCAAATGGACCTTGCAGCTTCTAACATGTTCCGTTTATGTTCTCATGACTGAAGGAGCGGACCATGGCGATTACAACCTATATCATCCTGCCGTTCGTCGTCGCCAAGCGTGGAGGCAAGCTCGTCCCAGGTACGCCGCAGAAGGCCAAGGACCAGGGGAAGGCTGTTGCCGCAGCCGAGCGCATGGCGGGCCAGTATGCCGGTATCGTTGTCCTCGAGGAGCAGTCCGATCCCGAGCAGGACATCTACGCGGAGCCCCGCCTGGTGCGGGCCATCGGCCAAGTCCCCGACGAAATGATCGAGACGCTCGCGGCAGCCTAACCTCAAAATCGACCGACGATTGAAAAGGAGAGCTCGATGGAGATCATCGGCATTGCCTACAGCATACCCATGCCCGTGCCACTCCTCGCTCGCGCCGTGCCGGCAGGCTTTCCCAGTCCGGCAGACGACTTCATCGAGCAGGAGATCGACCTCCAGCGGCTGCTGGTCACGAATAGACCTGCCACCTTCCTGGTACGCGTCGCCGGCGACAGCATGATCGGCAAGGGCCTTGTCGACGGCGACCTGGCGATCGTCGACCGATCGCTCACGCCAGCCGACGGCGACGTGGTCGTGGTGGACGTCGATGGCGAACGTTCATTCAAGGTCTGGTCGAAGCGCGGGCGCACCGTTGTTCTCGCCTTCGCGAACCCGAGATATCCCGACTTCAAGCTCGACGCCGACGCGCTCGTCGAGATCTGGGGCGTCGTCTCCGGCAGCGTGAACCCGCGCCGTCGAGCCGTACGGGGTTGAGCCGCGCCCTCGCGCTGATCGATGGCAACAGCTTCTATTGCTCCTGCGAGAGGGTCTTTGACCCGAAGCTCCGCGCCATCCCCGTCATTGTGTTGAGCAATAACGACGGGTGCGCGATCGCGCGTACGGCCGAGGCTAAGGCTCTCGGCATTGCCATGGGCGACCCTTGGTTCAAGATCCGCGCGATGTGCGTCCGCGAGGGCGTGCGGGTGTTCTCGTCGAACTACGCCCTCTACGGAGACATGTCGGCGCGCGCCAACACGATCTACCGCGCGTTCAGCTCGAGGATCGAGATCTACTCGATCGACGAAAGCTTCCTCGACCTGTCCGACGTCGCCGAACGCCAGCGGCCAGAGCTTGCCCGCGACCTGCGCTCTACCGTGCTGGCCTGGACAGGGTTGCCAACCTGCGTCGGCATCGGTCCGACGAAGACGATTGCCAAGCTCGCCAACCATATAGCCAAGAAGAACCCGAGCATGGGCGGCGTGTGCGACCTCTCCGACGAGAGCGAGCGATCGCGGTGGATGGCGAGGTTACCGCTCGCCGAGATCTGGGGCGTCGGTTCCGCCTCGCAGGCAAAGCTCGCGGCGATCGGCTGTTCCACCGTCGCCGACGTCCGCGACCTCGACCCGCGTCTCGCGCGCAAGGGGATGACCGTAGTGGGCCAGCGCATTGTCCACGAGCTCAGGGGCGAGCCCTGTCTCGACCTCGGCACGATCGCTCCGACGCGGAAGGGATGCGCGGTGACGCGATCGTTCTCGCAGCGGGTCGAGGATCTCGCGACGATGGAACAGGCGGTGGCGACGCATGCGACGAGGCTGGGCGAGAAGCTGCGCCGCGAAGGCCTCGGCACCGACCACGTGACGGTGTTCTATCATACAAGCGAACACGACCAGGCTGCGCCCCAGCGCAGCGTATCGACAACGGTGGCGCTTGCGGAAGCTTCAAACGACACGCTGATTCTGGTCAAGGCGGCAACTTCAGGCGCGCGTAGGATCTGGCGCGGCGGTCACCGTTACAGCAAGGCCGGCTTAATCACCGTCGACCTGGTGCCGCTCGCCAACAGCCAGCGGGCGCTGCCTGGATTGGATCTCGGCGACCGAGCGGCGAGCGCGAACCTCATGGCGGCGCTGGACGCGTGCAATCGGCGCTTTGGAAGGGGCGCCGTTGTGCCAGGCGCCGCGGGCATCTCGTCAAAGCGCGCCTGGTCGACGAAGTTCGAGATGCGATCGCCGCGGTACACGACGCGGCTTGACGAGCTGCCGGTGATCCGAGCTGCATAATCTAAGGCGAGGTCAGAGCATCGGACTCGGTTTCAAAACCAAGCTATAGTGGCTCGTCCGTAGATGCCGCGCTGCCTAAAAAACCCGAAGATCAATGATACGCAGTGCCAACCTCCCGCTCTTCGGCGGTCGCGTGCCTAGTTAATGAAGATCCGTGTCAATGCCGACCACATCGTGTCGGCGATTCTCAACGTGCCCGAGGGCGCTACCGTTGTGTATGTCATGGCGCACGGCGCGGGCGCGGGCATGACGCATCCCTTTATGGCGTCCGCAGCGGACGGTTTCGCTGAGCGGCGGATAGCAACGCTCCGATACCAGTTCCCGTTTATGGAGGCCGGATCGAAGCGCCCTAATCGGCCGGCGCTTGCGCAGGCGACAGTCCGAGCCGCTGTCAAAGCGGCAGCCCAGGCGGCACCATCGCTTTCCCTCTTCGCCGGCGGCAAGTCTTTCGGCGGAAGGATGACGTCGCAGGCGCAAGCGTCGGAGCCGATGCCGGGCGTCTGCGGCCTCGTCTTCTTCGGCTTCCCGCTCCATCCTGCCAAGAAGCCATCCGTCGAACGCGCGGCGCACCTCGACGACGTGGCGATCCCGATGCTGTTCCTTCCGGGTACTCGCGACGGCCTAGCCGAGTTGCCGCTCCTCGCAAGCACGGTCGAGCGTCTTGGATCTCAAACGACGCTCGCCGCAGTCGATAGCGCGGACCACGCGTTCCACGTTTCGGCTCGATCGGGGCGGACCGACGCCGAGGTGCTCGCTTCGATGCTCGACACCGTCGCTTCGTGGATCGCCGAGCGGTGAAGATCGCCACCTTCAACATCAACAACGTCAACAAACGCCTCGCCAACCTTCTCGCTTGGCTAAACGAGAGCAAGCCGGACGTCGTCTGCCTGCAGGAGCTGAAGGCGACGCAAGCGGCGTTTCCTGAGGCGGCCTTGCTCGATGCCGGCTACGTCGCTGTCTGGCGCGGCCAGAAGAGTTGGAACGGGGTCGCCATCCTAACGAGAGGGCGCGAACCGGTCTTGACCGCCGTCGCGCTTCCCGGCGATCCCGAGGACCTCCAGAGCAGGTACATCGAGGCGGCGGTGGAGGGCGTGATCATCGCCTCGATCTACCTGCCTAACGGCAATCCGCAGCCGGGACCTAAATTCGAGTACAAGCTCGCCTGGTTCGATCGCCTGATCGCGCATGCCGCCGACCTGATGGCCGCGGATGTCCCGGTCGTTCTCGCGGGCGACTACAACGTTGTGCCGACGGACTTCGACATCTATCCGACCACGTCCTATCGCGACAACGCCCTTCTGCAGCCAGAGAGCCGGGCCGCCTTCCAGCGGCTGATCGATCAGGGATGGATCGATGCGATTCGCGCCATGCATCCTGATAGTCGCGTCTACACGTTTTGGAACTACATGCGGCAGCGATGGGATCGCGACGCAGGGCTGCGGCTCGATTACCTTCTGCTCAGCCCCAAGGCCGCATCACGGCTCGTCGATGCCGGGGTCGACCGCCATGTTCGAGGTCTGGAGAACGCCAGCGATCACGCGCCCGCCTGGATTAGCTTTAGATGACGTAAGAGAAGACGCTACGAGTGATGACGCCGAGTGCCAGCCTCGGCAACGCCGAGGAAGGTATCTGTCGTCTAACTCTCACATGCATCATTGATGTCCGTGCTTTTCAGATTATTGTCGCGCGTATCTGCAGCGGTCGAGCAGCGCCGTACGCGCATCGCCGTGGCTTATAGCCGAAACGATTTCCGGCGTGATGTCCTTAGCCGAGCATATCGGCCGCGCTAAGCCAGGCTTCAGGTACGCGCTACGAGCACCGCACGCGGCGCCGTTTGGACGATAGCACGACAGCGAAATGGCCTAAATCCTTTGACACAATTTGTGGCGCCTCTCATAATGCCTAAGATTGCTATAAATAGACATTTAAGGGGCCGGCTATGAATATGAACGTCTCGCTACCGAGTGAGCTGGCCGACTTCGTGAAGGCGAAGGTCGGCACCGGCCGCTATGGCTCGTCCAGCGAGGTCGTGCGTGAAGCCCTGCGCCTGATGGAGCGGGTCGAACAGGAGAACGCGGAAAAACTCGCCTTTTTGCGGAAAGCTTGGCAGGAGGGGATCGACGGTGGCGGCGCTGAGGAACTAGACCTCGATGCGCTCAAGGCCGCAGGCCGCGCGAGACTGGCGGCCCTGAAAGCCTGAGTAAGTGGGAACACTGAAATATGCCGCTGTCGCTCGCCAAGACCTTCTCGAAATCTGGGTAGGCATCGCCCTCGATAACCCCGCCGCTGCCGATCGCGTTGTCGAACGGATCGAGGTGGCATGTGCGCGCCTTCGCAATTACTCGAACCTGGGCCGTGCGCGGCCCGAGATCGGTGACGGTGCCCGTGCTCTAGTCGTCGATCATTGGCTGGCACTCTACCAGGTCGAGCGGGAAGGCGTGCTAATCGTGCGGATTGTCGATGGCGTCCGCGATCTGGCACAAGTCCTCTGGCAACCAGAAGCAGGATTATAACCCTGGCTTAAGTAGTTCCTTGGTTCGACGCGCCGCAGGCTCGTCGAGCACTGGTCACGTTCCTCCGTCCCGACGCCATCCGAACAGCAGCGCGCGCAAGGGCGCGTCACGCGCAGGGGCGCAGCGCAGCGCAGCGGAGCACCCCGCTGGGGTTGACCGATCAAGCACGCTGCTAGGCTCCTGGCCGGCGCGTAGCCTTACTCAATTGCAGCTATCAGACCGACCGATACAGCCCCAGAAACAGATCCCCGATCGCTTTGCGTGCGCGCATGGTGAGCCAACTCCGACGGCGGTTGTCGTCTCGATCCTGCCTCAGGTGACAGCGCTGACACAGCGCGGCAAGGTTCCGAGGATCGCTGTTGCTCGGGTCGTGATCGAGATGGGCGGTCGCGAGGTAGACCATTGTTGCCAGCGCGTCCTCGGCCGGGAAGGGCAGGAGCTTGCGGAGCTGCCGCCCGCGATCATCGCGCCAGGCAAGACGCTCGCTGTCCCACCATCGGCCATCGCCCAAATGGCAAATCAACTGCCCGTGCGGCCTAGCGCAATGCTCACAACGGCCCTTGGCCCGCTCAAATCGGATCAGCGCCGACAACTGCGGCCAGTCGATCGGGGAGAAATTTCGATGCTGGGGGCGGATCGGCATTAGCTCATCCTCGCCACTTGCAGCCGTGAGATCGTCGCGGCGCTGACATTGTAGCTCCGGCCAATGTCGGCCAGCGTCTCTTCGCCCTTCTCGTATCGGGCCACGGCTTCGCGCTTCTGGTGATCTGTGAGCTTGAAGGGGCGACCGAGGCTTTGCCCCCGCGCCTTGGCACGGGCGCGGCCCTCGCCGGTGCGGGTGCGGATCAGCTCGCGCTCGAATTCGGCCAAGCCACCCAACACCGTGAGCATAAGCCGGCCGTGAGCGGTCGTGGTATCAGCCCACACGTCCGCAAGCGACCGAAACCCAGCCCCTTGTTTCGTGATCGCTGCCAAGGTGTTGAGCAAGTCTCGCGTGCTGCGCGCGAGGCGATCGAGGCGCGTCACCATCAGCACGTCGCCGGCTTCGAGAGTAGCGAGCGCACGGCGGAGTTGCGCGCGGTCAGTCTTGGCGCCGCTAGCCACTTCACGAAAGACCTTAGCCGCCCCCGCGGCATTGTCACGACAACGGCGGTTCAGGGTAAGCTCGATCTCGATGCCGATCTCCTACGCTCGCCACCGCTTCCCGCCCCGTGGTCATCCAGCATGCCATCTGGCTGTATCTCAGATTCACCTTGAGCTATCGCGACGTCGAGGAACTCTTGGCCGAGCGAGGGCTCGATATCTCCTACGAAACGGTCCGCCGCTGGGTCACCAAGTTCGGGCCGCTTCTTGCCCGCGAACTGCGGGCTCGGCGACCTCGTCCAACCTCTCGATGGCACCTGGACGAAATGGTCGTGACGATCGCAGGCAGACGCTTCTGGCTATGGCGTGCTGTCGACAGCGAGGGCGAGGTTCTCGACGTGCTGGTGCAATCGAGGCGAGACACCACGGCTGCGATCCGTCTCATGCGCAAGCTGCTGCGCAAACAGGGCTTCGCGCCTGAGATCATCGTGACCGACAAGCTCAGGTCCTATGGTGCTGCGCGCGAGCAGCTCCGGCTTCGGGCGTGCCATGAGCAAGGCTTGCGGAAGAACAACCGGGCCGAGAACTCGCATCAGCCGGTCAGGCGACGCGAGCGCAAGATGCAGCGGTTCAAATCGCCGGGATCGGCGCAGCGTTTCTTGTCCGTCCACGCCGCCGTCCACTACACCTTCAACGTCGAACGCCATCTCATCTCACGAAGAACTCTGAAGCCGTTCCGAGCCGCGGCCATGGAGTCGTGGCGCCAGGCCGGCGGCATCGCAGCTTGAGATCGTTCGGGACCTGCCCAGTTTGCGACTGCCGATCGTCGCCGTGACAGTGCCCGAGCGACGCCTTCCTCGATGCCGTGCGCAAGTCGATGCGCGCGATAAGGTCGGCGCTCGGCGCGACGAAGATCGATCCGGACGTGCTCACCTCCGCGGAGAGGCTCCAGTACGAAGGATATCTTCGTCGCGAGCAGACCAACGCCGACATCATGGCGCTCGCCAGGCAGGGCGTCTCGATCAAGCGGATCGTCCGCGAGACCGGTCATAGCCTCCGCCTCGTGCGCCAGGTCGTCCGAGGCCAGAGGACTGATGTATTCCGTATCCGACAGAGCTCGCTCGAAGCCTATCTGCCCTGGCTCGACGCCCAGTGGGACAGCGGGTGCCGTAAGGGCGCCGAGCTATGGCGCCGCCTGCGCGACCGCGGCTTTGGCGGCTCGGAGCGCGTCGTACAGAAATGGGTGACACGCCGCCGCCGTGCGGAGTCGGTGACCGATCATCAGATGCGGAAAGTGCCGTCAGCCCCGACCATAGCGCGGCTGCTAACAATGGCGCGCGATCATCTGAGCAAGGCCGAGAGCGTCACCGTTGCCGCGATCGAGACCGGCGTCATCGCCCTTATGGAAGCTCGCACACTCGTCGAGCGCTTCCACACCATAATCCGAACGAAGGTCGGGACGGACCTCGATGCCTGGTTCGCCGACGCTGGCCCAAGCCTGCTCGATTCCTTCGCTGCCGGCATCACCAAGGCCAAGACGGCCGTCCGCGCCGCCATCGTCGAGCCGTGGTCGAACGGACAGATCAACAAGCTGAAGATGGTCAAGCGTCAGATGTACGGCCGGGCGAAAGTCGATCTGCTGGAGGCAAGGCTGATCGGCGCGGCATGAGGAGGGGCGGCCCATCATCGAGATTGCGTCAGACCCGAAGGCTGACCCCACCGACATCGGCTTTCTGATAATCTTTGCAGAAAGTTATCTGCACCGAAGTAGGGTCATTGTTGGGAGCCGATCGGGGTCGAAACACGAAGCCGATCCACACTTTGCGTCGCGCTTTTGGCGGCGAGCGGAAGCTTGCGATTATGCGCGATCATCTTGCCGCGCTGCGATGATCCCTTGCCCATGGGGCCATGCGCCAGCGCTTCGTCGAGGTCTTCCGTCCGGTACTCCGTCGCCGGCCGGCCGTCGCGGAAATTGACCGTGTAAGCGCCCGGCACCTCGCGCAGCACGATCTGGCGCTGCCGGAGAAGTTCGGTCGCTTCTTGGATGCTAGGCGGTGCGTTGCCCGTCATGGTGCGGGCAACCTGGTGATGGTGCTGGGAGATACATTCAGCGTCGAGGCGATCCAGCTCTTAGGTTTGCCGTCGTCGATCCATGCGCGCGCCTGGCGGCGCTGCTCCGGGGTCAGCTTGTGCTTCGGTCCCATCTTGACGCCGCGCGCGACGGCGTGGGCGCGGCCCTCGCTGGTGCGGGCCTTGATCAGGTCGCGCTCGAATTCCGCCAGGCCGCCGATCACCGTCAACATGAGACGGCCCTGCGGCGACGTGGTGTTGGCCCACTCGTCGGCAAGGGACTTAAACTCGGCCTCGCGCTCATTCACTTCCGCCAGAGTGCGCAGCAAGTCGAGCGTCGAGCGCGCGAGCCGGTCGAGGCGCGTCACCATCAGCATGTCGCCGGGCGCATGTGGGCAAGGGCGTTGCGCAGGCCCTTGCGGTCGCTCTTGGCCCCGCTGGCAACCTCACGAAAGACCCTCTCCGCGCCGGCCGCTGTCAGCTGCTTGATCTGTGGCTCAAGGTCTTGGCCATCGGTCGAGACGCGCGCATAGCCGTAGACGGCCGGCCGCCGCGCGTCGGCCCTGTTCGCCTGCTGCGGCCGGACAGGGCCTTAGCGGCCTGTTTCCGGGTCGGCGCGGCGGGCTTGCGGCGCTGCGCTGTCACTGCTGCGATTCCTCGATCGCTGCGGTGATGACGGCAAGCAATGGCTCCAGGTCTCGATGCACCGTGTCCCACAGGTCGTTTTCGACCACGTTCTCGTAGTTTTGCCGGAAGACGTTGCCGATCCCCATGATCTTCTTCCACGGCAGAGCGGCATGCGCCTCACGGAAGCCGGCAACCGCCGCGCCGGCTCGGAGATGATCTCAAGGGCGCGCGTGGTGGCGTAGAATTGCTGGCGCGAAGCAATGATGTTTCCAGTGTGCAAAAGGATTGCGCAAAAGGAAAGCACAACGATATCAACGAGCTTTTTCGATTGCGCAATTCTTCATTTGTCCCTCACGCGCACTAGAGGAGCAGCATAAGTTAAGGTCTCTATAGACTTGCCGTTGATGAGGCGATAGTGATTTGAGCGCGGCCCGTTCTTTAATTTTTCATGCAGCGCCTTACTTACGCGTAGCCGTGTCGGCTCAACCCATGAATATAACGCCGGATCCGTGATGTCGTCGGTCACTATGTCTATATATTGATTTCTTCTTACGCCGATCGCGAGTGGATACCTGTACTCAACATTTTCTGCCAAACTATCGAACGTAATGATTTTAAAGTCGTCGGTTTCAGTTGCTCTAATGAGGCGCCGCCGATCTTCATTTCCTTTATATTCTCCCCTCCGCCCATAAACTAGAACATACTTGTTAAATGTCGGATTTCTCGCCATATGTTCAGGCACTTGAATGGCGCTGACGCTCGACAGAAAAGTACCTTTGTTCTGATCGGACAAAAACCAGGCTTTCCATTGATTTATTTGCTGCAATGCATGATTAAAATCTGAATGAAATTCATTCGAACTTTGCCTAAAAAACTTTGACGACGGCTTCTCTATTTCAATGAAAACAGCATTCCAGTCATCTGAGCTTTTAGAGAAAAAGAAAAAGTCCGTTTTATAGTCTGCGCCAAAGGAAAGCTTTCGCAACACAAGGCCTTGACCCACGCCGTGATTTTGAACGAACTCCCTCGGTATAAATTTAGTGTGGTCTTCTAAAAACTTTTGGTAAATCTGCTCTTTCTCTTTTTTATTAATAAGATCAAGAAAATCTGATTTCTCTTTTCCTGCACTCAAATCTCCCTCCAACTACTTAGATGGCCACGCGCTCGACCTCGTCGAGGGTCAGCTCGTCGTGCCGACGGTCATATAGCTGCGTCGTCCGCGTGCTCGCATGATTTGCCATGGCGGCGGCCTTCTCAAGCGTTCCGCCGTTCTTGAGATAAGCTGTGATCCCAGTTGCCCGAAACGTATGATTGCCGATCTTGGTCTCGATACCGGCCGCCTCGGCGCGGCGACGGATGATCGCGTGGGCGTCGCGCTGGATCAGCGGCGTGTCGGTCAGCTCCCCGCCGTTGCGCCGACCAATCGTCCGAAACAGCATCCCCTTCGGCTCGGCCGCCAGGCCGCAGCCGTCGATGTAGGCGGCAAGGTATGCCTCAAGGTTATGATGGCAGGGCATCTCGTGCCGCTTGCCGCCTTTCTCGTGCAGGCGCACCCATAACCGGCGATTCTGGGTGAATACGTCCTCGACCTTCATGCCGACGGCCGCGCCGATCCGGGCGAAGGAATAGACCATCAGGCCGATCAACGCCCGGTCGCGCAGCCCGATCGGCTCGGACACGTCGATGCGGTCGATCAGCTGCCGGGCCTCGACGGGATCAAGCACCGGCGTCTTGCCTGACTTGGCCGAGTGCTTCGGCCCACGCACGGCTGTCGCCGGATTGAACGGCAGGACGCCGCCCGTCGCCAGCCAGTCGAACAGCTGGCGGATGGCGGCAAGGCTCTGCTTCGTCGAGGGGGCCGACTGGCGACGGCAGAGGTCTTCGACATAGGCCGCGACGTGGATCGAGGCGACGTCGGCGATCGAGCCGATGCCGGCCGCCTCAAGCCAGGCGAGGAAGTCGCCCACGGCGCGAGTGTAGGCGCGGCGCGTGTTCGGGTTTCTGATTTGCGCGGTGAAGAATTCAAGGAAGCGATAGGCCGCGCGGTCGCCGCTAGCGGCTATCAGCGTAGGGACGGTTTGACGGGTGTATGTGGCGAGGCTGGCCATGGACGTTAGGTCCGCCAGTTTGCCGGGCCACGCCGTTGCTGGGCAACGTAGTGCGGTCGGTTCGTGAGGTTGAGAATAAGGCTCAGCGCTGCGCTGGAAAACTGACCACGCGCACCAACCGTAACGTCGCCATAGTCCTTAGCGGCCATATCCAGCTGAGCGCAAAGCGTAGCGATCTTCTCATCGTCAAACGAGACATGCACCTGGTGAGCAAATCGGTTGCGGACCTGGCGCAGCCGATCAGCTTCTTGCTTCTCCCGCGCATTTATTAGCCCCAGAGCAAACGCTGCAGCGCTTCGAGTCGCGAAAGTGCCGAGCGGCGCCCTGTCGCCTTCGACAAGGGAAACGCCAGTCTTCCCCTCGATCATGAAGGCCAACAGCGTCCGCCGCAGCAGCTCGTCGATAAAGCTGGTGGCGATCAGGACCATGCCGCGATCGGACTCTTCGTTAAGCTTTGGAAGGAAGGACGCGAATTCGGCCAGATGCGGATGGGTCTCCTCGATGGGACGACGCGGGGGCTGCTGAGTCATTCCTTCCTTGCGGCTGCGGCCTTCTTCGATAGCTTTGGCCTTATCAATCAGCCGCTCAACCTCGGCCACGTTGGCAGCTTCGGCTTCGATGTCGCCGACCTTCAAGCGAACCTTGCGGCCGAACCGGGCCTGTATCCAGGCGCCACAGATCCCGGCCAGGGGGGGGGGGCGGCGATAGTGCCCCAATGCTTGATAGCGAATGCGGCTAACGGGTAGCCGATGGCGTCGACAGCATCGAAGGCCATGCCGCGCTGACTGTACTCGATGCCGGCGGAACGAAGCTGGGCGGTCACGGTACGCAGCTCGGCTTGGAATTCCGCCGAAGGCACTTCCGGGTCGTCGTGCGCCCGGTCCAATTCAAGGATGATGTCGTGCATGCCGTACCTCTGATAAAGGACATTATCAGGGGTGAGAAACATTGAATAGGTTCATGCTGAAATATGTTTATGATACGCGTTGACAACACGTATATATGATGTATGTATGTGGAACCGAGCGACGACGCCCGGCGGCACAAAGGACCTCAGTTATGAATGACTTCGATACGATCGCCGTTTTCACGGCGCGCAGCCCCGCCCGCGTCCTCGCCGAGGGCGGCTCTCAGGCGTGGGTCATGAACCCAACGAATGCCCGCCCCGCCAAGTGGCTTGTCGCCACCCAAAACGCTCACAATCCAGACAACGATTTTTCCGATGCGACAGAGCCGCACGGGTCGGGGTTCCTCGTCGGAAAGATTTCGGGGATCGTGCCTTGCAGCGAAGACGACGAAAAGGGCCGGTGGATGATCCAGATTAGTGAGTTCGCGCGCATCGAAATGCCGAAACTATGGAAGTGGCGCAATCCGGTGAAGTACACGACGCTCGCGGATTTGGGCATCAAGCTTGAAGACCTCAAATTCGAGCCGATGCCCCCCTTAGCCTCAGAGACCACGCCCACCACGCCCACCGAGACGCCGGTAAAGTGGCCGCCGGCCACTCTGTCGATCGCGGAGGCTAAGCGAGCTCTCGCCGCTACGTTCGGAGTCAAACCTGAGGCCGTCGAGATTTCGATCCGAGGCTAACTAAATCGCGGCAGGCCAACCTAACTCCAGGAGAGATACTCATGTCCCCCTCTGGCGCATCCGTAAAAGCCATTGATGTAAACAGTTTAAAGACTGCCGACGAAGCCCGGACCCTGATGGCCAACGCCAAAAGGCTAGGGCGCGATGACATAGTACAAGCCGCCTTTCGGCGCGTATGCCAACTCGAGGGACGCGCTCACGACGACCCGGTCGTTGTCCAGTTTTGGTGTGCGCTCGCCGCCGTGGAGGAGGTCCTTCGATTGAAACATGGCAAGGCTCTGAAGGCGGCCTACACAAGACGCAAGGTAGCTGCGGTAGGGGAAGTGGCATGCCTAACGGGTTGGGCTCTCAAGAAGCACGAAACGGAAGGATTCAAGATGTCGTCGAGGCTGGCCTCGGCGATCAGACCGGGGAATATGTTGTTGTGCAAAACCCCGACCGCTTTCCGGCTGACGCTGTAGCCGCTGCCAGAAAACGGCTCTCCGTTCATGGCGTGCTAGCCGCGACGGCTGTTGCATAAGTCTTGAGTTATGCACGTACCGCACCGATCGATCCGATCCGAGCAGGATTGATGCCTTGTGGAGGCGGGGTTTGGCTGCTGGAATTGATACCAGCTGAGCTACAAATCCAGGGTGAGCATCAGCTTGCCGTGCGCGCGTCCGGCCAGACTTAAGCCCATTGCGGATCGCCAATCCATGAGAGGAAAACTGCGCGCGACCGGCACCTTGAACCGACCTTCGGCCGCAAGCTTGGCGAACTCGCCCAGCGCACCATAGGCCAGCGCCCCCTCGAAACTGTTTTTCACGCCCAGAGCTTCGGCAGCGGGGCCGTGATTGCTGACCGTCACGATACGCCGGGCATCATCGGCGATCTTGACGAGGTCCGGCAGCACGTCGCTAACCGGACCGGCATCGAAAATCAGGTCGGGAGTGCCGCCGGCAAAGTTTCGCACCCGTTCCACCATGCCGGCACCATAGGGCGTCACTTCAGCGCCGAGTGCGCGAAGCTGCCCTGAAAAGGTATCGCCTGCGGCGGCGATCACTCGCGCGCCACGCAGCCGCGCAATTTGCACAGCGGCAAAACCGATCATCGTGCCTGCGCCGTACACAAACAGCGTGTGGTCGGCAGCGACGCCGAGGATGTTGAGGCAACGAGATGAGGTCTCGATAGCCATCGGCAGCGCCGCAGCATGGACAAAATCGAGCCCTGCCGGCACGGCAGTCCAGACTGCCAGGACGGCATGGTCCGCAGCACCGGCGCTTGGATAGTCCTGATAGGCAGGGACACCGAGAACCTGATCGCCGATCGCCACATCTGCAACGCCCTTGCCGATCGCATCCACCGTCCCCGAAACGTCGAGGCCAATGCCCCGGGGGAGGTCGCCAGGGAACAGGCCGCGACACAGCGCCCAATCCGCCGGGTTGAGCCCGCAGGCATGGACTTTGACCCGCACATGCCCGGCCTTGGGTTCTGGGATGTCGGCCTTTTCGAGACGCAGCACATCTCCCGGCTCGCCGTATCGATTAAAACGAAGCGTCCTCATTCAAATCTCCTGTGATAAGGTCAGCCACAGACATATCGCTTAAAGACAGTGACTGACAATATGTTGGAAGACTAAAATGCCGCGGAACGGAAAAGAGGCGCGTCGCCGCTTGCAACAAGCGACCCTGGAATTGTTCCAGCAGCAGGGCTACGACGCGACCACGACGGCCGAGATCGCCGAGCGGGCTGGCGTCACTGAGCGAACATTCTTCCGGCATTTCGCCGATAAGCGAGAGGCGCTGTTCGACGGCGAGTTAGCGTTGCGCGACATCCTGGCTGAGACGGTCGTCGCGGCACCGCAGGATATGCTTCCCATGGATGCGCTGTTTCACGCTTTTAGATCGGTTGAACCGCTTCTCCAGCGGAATCGCCCTTTCACCGAGCCCCGGCAAAAGGTCATCGCCAAGACCCCGGCTTTGCAAGAGCGCGTCCTGTCCAAGACAGCGAAACTGACCGTCGGCTTATCGGACGCGCTGCGTCAACGCGGCGTGGAAGAAGGCACGGCCGAGTTTGCCGCGCAAATCGGGATGGCGATGCTCGCTCACGCTACGAGCGCGTGGCTGGCTGATCCGACGACGGACTTAAGCGCACACCTTGCAAAATCCCATACGCAACTGCGGCGGCTTTCGACATAATCAGTTCGAAGCGCATGGCGCACTAGTCTGGAATTACGCAACGACGTTGACCGGCTCTGATATGTCCGTTATCTTGGACATATGGACAACCAAACGACGATCGCCGCGCTTGCGGCCCTAGCCCAGGGCACCCGGCTCGATACGTTCAGGCTTCTGGTGCGGCACGAACCGGACGGCCTGCCAGCGGGCGATATCGCCCGCGAGCTGGTGGTGCCGCACAACACCATGTCGGCGCATCTGGCGATCCTGTCCCGCGCCGGCCTCGTCGTCGGGGAGAGGCACAGCCGCTCGATCGTCTATCGGGCTAGCCTCGACCGGCTGCGTGACGTGACCCTGTACCTGCTGAAGGATTGCTGCGGCGGCAACCCGGAGCTGTGCGCGCCGCTCGTTGCCGAGCTGATGCCGTGCTGTCCGCCGAAGGGCCAAAAGGCAAAGGCGAGAGCCGATGCCTGACGACATCATCATCTATCACAACCCCGATTGCGGCACGTCGCGCAACACGCTGGCTATAATCCGCAATGCCGGCATCGAGCCGCATGTGATCGAGTACCTGAAAACTCCGCCGGCACGGCCGCTGCTGGCGGCGCTGATCGCGCGCATGGGCGTCCCGGTGCGATCGGTCTTGCGCGAGAAAGGGACGCCTTACGGCGAACTGGGCCTCGGCGATGCCAGCCTGACCGATGACCAGCTGCTCGATGCGATGCTGGCGCACCCGATCCTGATCAATCGCCCGATCGTCGTCTCACCGCTTGGCGTCAAGCTGTGCCGGCCGTCGGAAGCCGTGCTCGATCTGTTGCCGACTGCGCAACAGGCGGCCTTCACTAAAGAGGACGGCGAGCGCGTGATCGACGCGCATGGCCGGCGCGTCTCAACAGAAAGCCCCAAGCCATGAGCGATGCCGTCACCCGCCCCGGCGTCGTCGCTGCGGCCAGGGCCCCCAGCATGGGCACATTCGAGCGTTACCTGACGCTATGGGTCGCGCTCTGCATCGTCGCCGGCATCCTGCTCGGCCGACTGGTGCCAGGCGTCTTCCACGCGATCGGCGCGGCCTCGGTCGCGCAAGTAAACCTACCCGTGGCGGTGCTGGTCTGGCTGATGGTCATTCCGATGCTGCTCAAGATCGACCTGGCGGCGTTAGGGCAGGTGGGGGCGCACTGGAAAGGGATCGCGGCGACGGTCGGCGTCAACTGGCTGGTCAAGCCGTTCTCGATGGCGCTGCTCGCCTGGGTCTTCATCGCGCATGTGTTCCGATCCTATCTGCCGGCGGATCAGATCGACAGCTATACGGCAGGGCTAATCCTGCTGGCCGCCGCGCCCTGCACGGCCATGGTCTTCGTCTGGTCGAACCTCGTTGAGGGCGAGCCGCATTTCACGCTGGGGCAGGTGGCGCTCAACGACACGATCATGGTGGTGGCTTTCGCGCCGATTGTCGGGCTGCTGCTCGGCCTGTCCTCGATCACGGTGCCCTGGGGCACGCTAATGCTGTCGGTCGTCCTCTACATCGTCGTGCCGGTGATCGCGGCCCAGCTCTGGCGGCGCGCGCTGCTGGCGAAGGGTGGGCAGCGGGCTCTTGCCCACACGCTGAAACGGCTTTCGCCGGTTTCGCTCCTGGCGCTGCTGCTGACGCTAGTGCTGCTGTTCGGCCTGCAAGGCGAACAGATCACGCGGCAGCCACTTGTGATCGCCATGCTGGCGGTGCCGATCCTGATCCAGGTCTACTTCAATGCCGGGCTAGCCTACCTGCTAAACCGGCAGCTTGGCGTTGCCTGGTGCGTCGCCGGCCCTTCTGCGCTGATCGGCGCGTCGAACTTCTTCGAGCTGGCCGTTGCCACGGCTATCGCGCTGTTCGGCTTTCAGTCCGGGGCGGCGCTCGCCACCGTGGTCGGTGTGCTGATCGAGGTGCCGGTGATGCTGTCGGTAGTCAAAATCGTCAACCGCTCGCGCGGCTGGTACGAGCGGGGCGCGTCGGCGTGAGGCTGCGCCAGCTGCCTGACCCGGATCATCTGCCCGCCCTCGATCAACGCTGTGCGATCGAGCGGCCGGCGCTTAGCCTCGGTCCGCTCGATAATCCGCCGCGTATCCTGCTGCTCTACGGCTCCCTGCGCGAATCTTCCTATTCGCGCCTAGCGGTCGAGGAAGCGGCCCGGCTGCTGCGCTACTTCGGGGCTGAGCCGCGTATTTTCGATCCGTCCGACCTGCCGTTTCCCGATCAGGTGAAGGGCGACGATCATCCGGCCGTGCACGAGCTGCGCGAGCTGTCTCTGTGGTCGGAAGGCCATGTCTGGTGCAGCCCGGAACGGCACGGCACGGTGTCCGGCTTGATGAAAGCCCAGATCGATCATCTGCCACTTGCCCTGGGCGGCATGCGGCCGACGCAAGGGCGGACGCTTGCCGTCATGCAGGTGTCGGGCGGCTCGCAGAGCTTCAACGCCGTCAACACGCTGCGGCTGCTCGGCCGCTGGATGCGCATGGTGACGATCCCAAATCAGTCGAGCATCGCCAAGGCTTACACGGAATTCGAGGGCGGCCGGCTGAAACCGTCGCCCTACTATGACCGGATCGTCGATGTGATGGAGGAGCTGGTGCGCTTCACGGTGCTGCTGCGCCCGCATGTCGATCAACTCACCGACCGGTATTCGGAGCGGGTCGAGGACGCCGCGAAAACGGAAGCGCGGCTATCGCTCGCCAAGGTCCGGTGACGCTGGAATGATACGGGCCTGTCGCTACTTGTCCTGTTTGGCGGCTGCGCGCCTGACAGACTCCACGCTGGTTTTTCCGGTCCGCTTGCGCATCGTGTCGAGCCGGGTATTGCCCGGAAACTGCGGGATCGGACGCGGTAAATTCTGGTTCTGGGTGTCGCCGCGCTTCTGCTGAATCTCGCCAGCTTTGGGTGGGTTCTTGTCGCGGTGTCGATTGTCGAGCCCTGCTTCCTTCATTGGGTGCTCCTGTTTTCCAGCAGTTGCTTCCTAACGCAGTACGACGAGCCTTGATGCTCTAATGTAGATATGGTCACGCCTGTTTTTACTTGCAACAGCTCCGCTACTCGAAGCCGGGTCCGCTTCACAGTGGCCCCGGCCCTGTCAGTCTCGCGCGGGTGCGGTCGTATCCGGCTGCGTCGCCTCGAACGCTCGCGTGGGTTCTCTGGTCCGGAGCGCAGCGGAGAACACGGCCGCGCTGATTGTCCTTGCAGCATCGCGAGGGGGGAAAGCCTAAGCAGCTGAAGTTTGCCGAAAAGCAGGACGCAAGGATCGAGGCCGCGACCGCTCTAATGTCTGGTGGAACCCTGATGGCCATAATTGCTCGATTTCGGGAGCACGTCGCGACGAACGAAGCTCGGCTGTCAGCGTAGACCCAGACGGAATCAGAGCGCAGTAACCGAGGCGTAGGCCGCCGTTGAAGCTTCCGAAAAAAAAGGCGGAAAGACCTCTTGAAGCCGGTTTTTGCCCCTCCCAACTGATTTTCATCGAGGCCAAAATGGCTTGATCGCAAGGGGGATTATGCCCGTTGTGGGCGGTCCCCATTACCATGTTGCTCAAGGAGAATGTGGCTATGAGAACCTACGATTTTGCACCCCTCTATCGCTCCACCGTCGGCTTCGACCGGCTGTTCGACCTGCTCGACAGCGGGGTGACCCGCCCGGACTGGCCGCCCTACGACATCGAGAAAAAGAGCGAAAACGAGTATCGCATCACGATGGCCGTCGCCGGGTTCAAGCAGGACGAGGTCGAACTAACCCAGCATGGCGTGAACCTCTATGTGACCGGCCAGAAGGCTGCGCAGCAGGGCGAGCGTCAGGTGCTGCACCAGGGCATCGCCGGCCGCAGCTTCAAGCAGACGTTCAGCCTGGCGGATCACGTCAAGGTCGCGGGCGCCAGCCTCGAAGATGGTCTGCTGTCGATCAACCTGGTACGCGAGGTGCCCGAGCAGCTCAAGCCGCGGCGGATCGAGATCGGCACCGCCCCGCTAACGGCCGGCAGCCAGGATAACCGCCAGCAGCAGGCGCTTGAAGGCGGTCCGGAAGCCGAACGCAAGGCCGCGTAACGCGGCCATCCCTCAAATCTGCGGTTCTGCCCTCCGGCCGATGGCCGGGGGGCTCAGTGCGGAGAACGGAGATGAACAACGAAACCCTGAATCTATCCCCCCATGACACTGCCCGACTGCTCAAGAACGAGCTGCGTTGTCCCGAAGATGTGGTCGGCGATCCTCACCTCTCGACCACCGAGAAACGCGCGCTGCTGGCCGCCTGGGCCTCCGACGCCCATGCTGTACCGGATGCTCCGACGCTGCGGCAGCTCGACAATGGTGCCGTGGTAAGCCTTGCGTCGATCCTCGCTGCCCTGCGCGAGCTTGACCAGGCCAGCGCCAAGGCAGGCGGCTTCGCCGCTAGTGGGCGCCATGACCAGATCCTCACCAAATGGCGCAAGCGACCACCGTGGCAGCGGCGCCGACGTGACGATGATGACGAGCCGCCGCCCCTACCGGCAGCCTTGTCGGTGCGGGGTCTAAATCTGATCTGGGCCTGACGTAACGCTAGCACCAAGACGTTGTGACGGTGGACAGGTGCGTCGCTGATCCTTCTGTAACCAGCGGGCGCCCGGCGGCCTGCTTAAGCCGACAAGCCGCGTGAAGATCGGGCAGCTATGTCCGCCTGCGGACAAAGCCCTGGCTTTGTCCCGGTCAGCCCTCGTCGCGCCTGGGCGGCCGGGTCAAGGGCTTTTGAGCGCAGCGTCCCTTGAGGTGGTCGACCAGGCGTGGCTCCGGCCGCACCGGGGATGCGATGCGGGCAAGGAAGCGGGCCGCCTCGCGGCGGCCCCATCCCGGTTACCCGACGAACGATGACAAGCGCCCGCTATGTCCGCAAGCGCCGCAGCTGGTCAGGCTCTTTGGCGTATACTCATGATCGCGGACTCTGCTGTATCGGCATCGGTGCCGTCTTTCGTCAGCCGCAGCCAAACGTCGCCGCCACGTCGAGACGGTCTTTGTCCCCGCATTTCGGGCATTGTGCGTATAGAAAATAGCTCATGGTCTTCTCCCTGTGTGGTCATTGTCGTTGCTCATGCAACGACTGCCACGCGGTCGAGCGGGGGGTGCGCAAGGTGCAAGGAGAATCTGCGGGTGGCTTGGTGCGGGCAGGGGCTTTAGCCCCAACACGGCCCCGCTGATTGTCCTTGTCGCCGCGCGAGGGGGAACGCCTAAGCAGCTGGCCCGCGTCGGCGGCCGTGAGGCACCTTGCGTTAGCGATCGAAGCCCGGCAGCGCGGGGACGCCTGGCGGCCCCGTTCACGAGAGCGCGGCCGGCGGCGCCGGTTTCGCCCGCAAGTATTGGCTCACGTTAATCTTGTTCTGCTCGCCGCCTCGCTCTACTATCCGCCATATCTACAGCAACCTTAACCGTCGCAATTACTATGCTCTACATTGCCAAGCTAAAGGAGGGGCGCGCGCTCGCTTTTAACACGTCCGAGGAATCTTATGCCTTGAACGAGACCGGCGCGGCCTGCCACCAGCGCAGCGGCCGTCACCCGATTCGCTTTGGTGCGGCAGAATACAATCGATGTGGCTGGCAAGTGAAGAAAAAGCTATCGCGCACGGTGCCAAGTTCGCCGATTATGTAACGGTTTTCACGCTCTCGGATGATGCGATCAAGCCGCCGAAGCCGCCCGGCCGCCGCCGCAAAGCGGCGTACCCCGCGCCGCTGTCACGATGATGCTCTTGGCATTGAGAACTGTTCTGCGTCCCTGGACCTCGCATTGCCGTGCCATTCGGCCAGGCTGCCGTCGCAATTACCATTGCCCAATCAGCCGCAAGCCCACTCGAACTTCATGTTGCGCAGGTCGAGTTGTGCGTTGCCGCCACCGAAGTTAAAGCCGCGCATCGCCTCGTCGAATTCGATGTAGTGCGGGCTGAATGACGGCGTTGCCTGAGAAGGCTGCATGGTTCCGCCCACGTGGTTAGGGCCGAGCGCTGCGGCCCAATCGTGGAACTGGTACTTGCCGGCAGCGTCACGGAACAGTGGCTGGATGTAGTCGGAGGGTTTGTGCTCAAACTCATCGACGGGTGATCTGCCGGCATTCGGGTCGTATGCCCTCGGTGCCCACTGCAGCGCGCGGCTTTCGGCCAGGGTCTCCGGAGGGGCCTCGCCGTGCGTGTTGCGTATCCATTGCGGATCCAGCGTGTACGCCTTGGGACGCGAGCAGCGGGCCAACCCGCAGCCAGGCCGGGGCACGCAGCGCGTCGCGGTGCCGGTTGCCGTCGAGCCTGGGCGGGAGGCATGCCGGTCCGTCGAACTCGGCCTGCGTAAACAAGATGGCCGCGTAAGCGATACCGAGGATGTCCTCGAACCGGTGCAGGCGCGGATGGGCTGTCTGCACCGAGTGCCAGAACGGGAGAAGGTCTGGGTCGGCCGGTGCGTCCGCGCCGTTCATGACCGTGCGGATCCCCAGTACTTTCACGAGCGGGCGGCCATCGTTGTGCTCCATCGCCGCGAGGGCGGGCGACACGAAAGGGCGAGCATGCTGGTAATTCCAGCGAGGCGCAGTCGGGGGCTCAATGCTTTCGCGACATGAGCGGGTGCGTTTAGGTGCCGCTGGAGTGCTTCGCTGAGCAGGACGACGTCTTGCTGCTTCATATCCCGAAGCCATAGACGTTGTCGCCTTCTGCTACGCGCCTCGGCCTGAGTCGAGCATGAGTGTCGCTCCGCTAAAACCTAGCGCTGACGCTGACAATACCGGTCACCTACATCGCCAACGACGAGGCGATCAAGGACTGGCGGGCGAAGTTCGAGCATATCGCCGCCAAGCGATCGACGGGCGCCGGGGTAGGAAGCGTGCGCTTGTGTCCTGCCGTGGGCGGGCTGTCTGTCCTTCAGAGATCACGCGCAGAAGCTCGGCATGCGCTTCGAACTGCTCGACGCTTCCGGCACAGTCGTCGACTCGGTGCCGGTGCGCTTCAACTCGTTTCCAATGCTGAACTTCGGAGGAAGCGCGACGCGGCCACCGCCGGGAGCGTCCGGGTTCTTCAACTTCTGCGCGCCGAACCAGAGCGCGTTCTTCACCGTCGATCCGCTAGACGCCTACGGCGAGGTGATCGTCCTACCGAAGCCCGGCGAGCGCCTGCACGCCTACGCCAATTTCCTGCTGCCGAACGACGTCATCGGCAAAACGGCTTCGCTGCGGGCACAGGTCGTCCAAAACTGAGGAGATAAGCTATGACAGCAAGGTATATCGTGCTCGGACCCTTTGCGGCTTGCCTGCTGATGGCGGGATCTGCCGTAGCCCAGACTGTCGAGAAAACGGAGGCCGGCGTGACGTGGCAGGCGGGTGTGAATGGCGTCAAGATCGACTTCGACAACGCCCAGCACGTCCGCCGCATCTACTCCAAGTACGCCCAGCCGGTGGTGATCGCCGACCGGCGCGGCATCCAGACAGCCACGCTCATCGCGGAGGAGAAAGCCAAGGCGAACATCATCCGGTTCCTGCGGCAGGATGTAGTGTCCGGCCGGGCCGTGACAGAGGTCGACGCGACCCTCTCGCAAACCACCCAGAAGGCCGGGGCAGGCGGGGAGAGCATTTCCACGTCCGATCAGCGCAACATCGTGCAAGGCCTGACGGAGTTCACGGGATCGCTGTCGTCTGGCACGTTGAACGGCGTCGTCGTGCTAGAAAGCGGGTACGATCCCAAGGCCAAGGAGGCCTGGGTGGTCGCCGGCATCAGCGACAAGACCATCGCCGCCGCCCATGCGGCGGTGGACATGATGGCGGCACCGCCCACTTTGTCGCCCGCGCGCCGGAGAAAGCGACGACCGGCCAACCGCAACCCACGGACATGCCAGCCCAAGTCAAGCGCAACGGGTCCGACTTCTGAGCGCTATGACGCGCCAACGTAGCCCGTTTGCCGACGCGGCGGCTCCATGCATAGTCGAAGTGCCTGGACCAAAGGCTCGTCAGATAAGGCTCACCCGCCTGTCGCCGCGTTGAGACACTTGCCGGATCTAGCTTAGGAAATCGCACACGTCTCGCACATTCCATTCGACTGTCGCCGCGAACCGAGCATGCATGCTCCGCGTGAGGAACGGAGATGGTGGCATGGCAAACGAATTCGATGATAGGATCATCCAGGACTTCGCGCGCGACATCGCCAGCAGGCTCGACGAGGCGTCGGCGATCGCGCGCACCGCCGACGCGTACGGCAAACAGGGGCTGGCCGAGCGGGCCTTCCAATCGCTGCTCGATCTAGAGCCGCTACTGCAAGACGCCAAAAGCCTGCTCATCGCCACCGCGGTGGTGCGCCGCCGCGACAAGCGGGTGGACGGGGATGAGCACCTGAGGATCTAAATGTTAGCCAGACCGCCCGCGATATCTTCCGCCCGCGACAGTGAAGTTCGGATGGTCCTAAACTGGTCGCGACAGTTGATCGGCGTAGGCACGCAAGGCCAACAAGACGGCCTCAGCCGAGTGCGGCGACACGGCGATGCGCCCGCCGCCGGCCATGCGCGCCGCTAGGGCCAGGAGTTCATCGATCCTCTTCATGCTCCTTTTTTGTTCTGCTACCCTGCTAGGGTCAAGAGGAGGCGAGAGAGTTGGCGGTCACCTATTCCGTAGCGCTCCCGTTCGTCGCGAACGACGATGGCGAGCTCGTCGCCGGCGAGGCGCAGGAGCGGCTGTCGGCGGGCGCCGCGGTGCGCGAGGCGCGCCGGATGGCAGAGGGAGCGTTCCCTGGTGCCGTCGCCTTCTCGCGCACCGGGGATCCGGCGACGGGCGAGTTCGAGGACGCGGTGGTGATCGAGCGGTTCGGCGCCGTGCCGAGCATCGACGAAGTGCTCAGCGGCGCCTGAGCACCGCGTTTCGCCCGCGCGGCGGGTCCATGTCGCGCATCGTGGCTGTGCTTCTTCTCACGCTCACAGGAGGCCGGCGCGGGTGGGGCGCGTCAGCCACGACCTCACCGTCATGCCGGTCTTCCTTCTCGCCCGTCGCGACAATCGCCATCATCGCGTCGGGCAGCGGCCGCTGCAGCGCGCGCGCCTTGCTTCACGGCGCGCGCAGCCAGGCGTCATATTCTTCAGTGGTGGTGAGCAGGACCGCCATCGCCTTCGGGTGCAGCGGGCCGACGACGCCGTTCGCCTGCGTGGTGAGGAAGCCGTAGAGCTCGTGCGCGCCGTCGATCGGGTTGGCCTTGATGCCGCGGACACCGCGCCGCGGCGTCCAGATCCCGGCGAAGGCGAACAGCGGCCGGCCGGCGCCGAGCGCAAACCTTGTCGGCGTCTTCTTCGGCTTCGTGTCGGCCCATCCGCAGAACGGCGCTGATCTTGAAGCTTCGTGACTCGGACATCGCCGATCCGAAACGGCTTGTTCTTGCATCCGGTCCCCGGCGCTTAACGACCTGTTAAGCCTTTCTAAACAAGTAGTAGATCGGGGGTGTTGGTGTCGGCATTGCTGCGCTTTTGGCGTTCTAGGAATGCGCGTCCGGCGCCAGGCGTTGCCGTGCTCGCCGTGCCGCCCCCTCGCGAATTTTCGAAGCTGGTCATCGACACGAGCGAGACGCGCCGTGCCTCGCAGAACGATCTCTTCAGCGGCATCGGTTACGCAACGGAGACCAACCTCGCGCTCGGCAGGATCCTGCACGAGTCGATCGCCATCGTCGACGAATTGGCGGCCTTCTCGAGCGAGTTCGACGAGACGGCTAAATTGACGCATCGGCGCGCCGATCAGTGCGCCGCATCGGTCGGCGAGCTGCAGAACCAGGGCGCTCTCATCCAAGATCGCTTGTCCGTCGCCGCTCAAAGCGTCGAGCGTGCCCATACGCGCTCGCGCTCGGCGCTCGCCAGCGTCTCGGAGCTCACCGCCTCGATCGGCGACATCGAGCGCGTCGTGCACATGATCGCGAACATCGCCACGCAAACCAATCTTCTCGCGCTCAACGCGACGATCGAAGCGGCACGTGCGGGCGCCGCCGGCGCCGGGTTCCGCGTCGTCGCTAGCGAGGTGAAGACGCTCTCGCAGCAGACCGAGCAGGCGACCGCCGAGATCGTCGCGTCGGTCGCGAGGATCCGCGAGCGCGCGAGCAGCAATACCGCCGAGGTGCGCGCCTTCGACGAGGTGATCGGCAGTCTCGAAGAGGTGTTTTCTGCTGTCGATGTGGCCGTCAAGACGCAGGGCGGCCAAACGCGCGAGATCGGCGTCGGCTCCGAGGAAGTCGCCTCCCTCGCGCAAGTGGTGCAGGCCAACGCAGGCCGCATGCAGATCCTTGGCGGCTCGATCAAGGCGATGACCGGATCTGCCGAGAAGGCGGTCGGCACGGCTCGCGAAGCCTTCGAACGGCTCACCGACCGCGCCGCGATTGTGCTGCGGCAAGCCGACTTTAGCACCGGCCGCGACACCGAGCGCTGGCCCGTCGCGCTGCCGGGAACGGCTCAGATCCGCGAGGCTCGTATCCGCGTGCGCGTCGTTGACCTCTGCCGCGAGGCCTTGCAACTCGAAACGGGCGTCGATTTCCCGCCGCATATCCTTGGCGAGACGATCGAGGTCGAGATCGAGGCGCTCGGACGCTTTGCGATCAAGATCTTGACGCCGACGCCGGTAGGCTTTGAAGCGTTGATCGTCGCCATGGCGCCAGAGGTTTCCAAGAAGCTCGACGCCGAGCTGGAGCGCCAGCGCCTTGCCTACGAACCCTATATCGTTCGCGTGCAAGGCGTCGCTGTCTTGGTCGTCGCGCGCCTTGAAGCGGAGCTCGTGCAAGGTTTGAGTCGAGAGGCCGATATTTTCGACACGACCTACATCCGCGACGGGGACATCCTGCCGCAGAAGTACACTTGCGCTTCGGTCCAGCCGCTTGAACGCTGCACGCGCGCCTTGATAGAGGGCGAACTCGCGATCGCGCCCTATCCTGATTTCTGTATCCTGCAGGACAGGAACGGCTTCAATCCAGTTCACAACCTGCATTATTCGAGCACCCCGATCGTCGACGATCTCGTCTGGAACCAGCGGCACTCCAGGATGCGGCGCATCTTCGACGACAAGGTCGGGCTTGCCGCCGGGCGGAACCTCAAGCCGTTCCTCGTTCAGCGCTACGCGCGCGACATGGGCGACAAAATCGAATCAAGAATGGAGTTCGACGCACCGTTGTTCCTGCGCGGGCGCCACTGGGGCGCAGTCCGCATGGCTTTCAAGATCGACTGAGCTGGGCCGACACGGCATAGCCCGGTAGAGCACGCGCGACGAGGCAACGAATCCGAGATACCGCGTAAGGCTCGCGATCTCTTGCGGCAGGGCCTCGCGCGGCTCGACAAGCCAGGCGAGAAGCAGCCGCTTGAAACATCGTTGGCAATCCCACCTGATCGCCGAAGTCGACGATGTGCAGCGACCCAGTCGCGGAAACGACGTCCGCTCCGCGTCCGTCTTCCCAGAAGCTTGGCGCGAACGGCATAGGGACGAGTATATTGAGCGCGCCCGCCCTACAAATCCGATACACGATCGCCGCGCATCGACGCCGTTGTAGTCCAGCGCCTCTACCACATTCCACCAACGTCGCAGGAAGTAATCGCCAGAAATCTGTCGCGGCTCACTATTTATAGACAGGTCGGCGCTCGACGCGGAATATTGCTCGCAAACTCCACATTCCATTCGACTACTGCCGCGAACCGAGCATTGCTTGCTGGCGAGAACGCAGTGAGGTGCAGGACATGGCGAACGAGCTGGAAGCTAGGATCATCTACGACTTTGCCGATGACATTGCCGGCAAGCTGAAGGAGGCGGCAATCATCGCGCAGACCGCCAGTGGCCTTGGTGCGCAAGGCCTACCGGAACGGGCGTTTCAAACGCTGCTGGACATCGAGACGTTGATCCATGACGCCTCCATCCTTCTGAATGCGACCTCGGTGGTCCGCCGCCGTGAGAAGGAACGAGCTTCAGCCTGAGGATCATTCAAGATCTGACAGCTGCTCCTGCCCGCCCGCGTCGCTGGTCCGCGTGCGGGCTCCGGCTCGTGGGAGCCAATTGGTCCTCCCACGATCAAGGGACCACGACATGATCAAGCTTACTACTACGCAGCTCACCATCCTCTCCGCAGCGTCCGCCCGCGATGATGGTCTCGTCATCCGGCCGGCGGCTCTCAGGTCTGGGGGAGCGGCGAAGATCGCGGCCAAGCTGCTCGAGCAAGGCCTTGTTCGCGAGCTGCGCGCCAAGGAGGACATGCCGGCCTGGCGCGAAGACGAGCACGGCAAGGCGTTCAGCCTCAAGATTTTGAAGGCCGGACGGGCGGCTGTCCAGGCGGTGACCCAGCAGCCGGCGGCACCACAGGCGAGCAAAGACGAGGATCAGGTTTCTCGCAGCGACCTGAAGCAAACCGGCACTGCTGTGAGCGTGGTCGAACAGCCGGTACAGGTCGCAGAGGCGAGCGCTGCCAAACCCGGGTCGAAGCGCGCCATTATCCTTGCCCTGCTGTCGCGCGAGGACGGCGCCACCACCGAGGCCCTAATGGAAGCAACGGGCTGGCTCCCCCATACCACGCGCGCCGCCCTGAGCGGCCTGCGGAAGGGCGGCATCGCCATCGCACGAAGCCGCGATGGCGAGGATGGCGCCTCCGTCTACCGGGTCGTGCCGGCAACCATTGCAGCAGCGGCTTGAGCGTGAGGGACACACGATCATGCGCCCTCCGCGACGACGAGCGTCGGTGCCCGACAATGTGGCCGACGACCATTGCGCCGAGCTGACCCGCATCGCCAGCCTGAACACGGACGCGCTGCGCTCCCTCTGGCTGAAGATGACCGGCAGGCCGCCAAGCCGTCAGCTGTCCGGCGACCTGCTCCGGCGCATGGTCATGCACAGCGTGCAGGAGCGCTGTCTCGGCGCGCTCGACCGCAAGCTTGCCACGATGCTCGACAGGCTCGCCGATGGCAGCGGTGTCATGGCAACCCGTTTGAAGGTCGGCTCGACGCTTGTGCGCGAGCATAACGGCGTCCTCCACCAAGTCATGGTCGTGCCGGACGGCTTTGCCTGGAACAATCGCGTGCTGCAGAGCCTGTCGGCCACCGCGCAGGCGATCACCGGCACCAAGTGGAACGGCAACCGCTTCTTCGGTCTACATCAGACGAAGGCGGCGGAGAGGGTCGGACCGGGAGAAGGCGCGGTTGGGGGACCGGAAGGTTCACCGCTGTGCCTGGCTGAGGCGAGCCCGTGAAGGCGCACACTGCCAGAGCGCAAGCCGCAAAGGCACAGGCGCCTAGGGCGCAGGCTGGCAGAGGGCAGGTGCCCAAGGCGCTGCGCTGCGCCATCTATACGCGCAAGTCGACCGAGCATAACCTCGACCTCGCCTTCAACTCGCTCGACGCGCAGCGCGAGGCCTGCGAGGCCTACATCAAGAGCCAGGCGCACGAGGGATGGCGCCTGGCTCCCGGCCGCTACGACGATGGTGGCTTGTCCGGTGCCTCGCTGGAGCGTCCCGCCCTGCAGGGGCTCCTCGATGAGATCCGTGCCAGACGCATCGACATCGTGGTCGTCTACAAGGTCGATCGCCTGACCCGCTCGCTCGCCGACTTTGCCAAGCTGGTCGAGCTGTTCGATGCGCATGGAGTGTCGTTCGTCTCGGTCACTCAGTCCTTCAACACCACGTCGAGCATGGGTCGGCTCACTCTCAACGTGCTCTTGTCCTTCGCGCAGTTCGAGCGCGAGGTTATCGGCGAGCGGGTGCGCGACAAGATCGCCGCCTCCAAGCGCAAGGGGATCTGGGTCGGCGGTCCGGTGCCGCTCGGCTACTCCGCCAAGGACAAAGTGTTGGCGATCGTGCCGGACGAGGCCGCCAGCGTGCGCACCATCTTCGACCTGTATCTCACCATCAGGTCCGTCGCCGGCCTGGTGGCGGAGCTTGAGCGTGTCGGCATCACCGCTCGCGGCGGCAACCGCTTTGGCGTGGGCGGTCTCGCTCACCTTCTGCGCAACCGCTTCTACGTCGGCGAGGTCGCCTACCGCGGCGAGGTCCATCCCGGGCCGCAGCAGCCGATCGTCGAGCGCGCGACGTTCCAGGCGGTGCAGGAGGTCATGAACGCTCAGGCGATCTTGCGCAGGGGTCGACTAGCGGCTTCCGCCGGCCTGCTCACCGGCCTTCTCTATGACGACCGAGGGCATCCTTTGACGCCGAGCCACACCAACAAGCGCGGCCAGCGCTACCGCTACTACGTCTCGCAGGCCGTGCTGCAGAACAACAAGGGTGCGGCCGGGTCGGTCACCAGGATCGCCGCGCCCGACATCGAGGCGGCGGTGGTCACTGCGGTGCGTACATATTTCGGCATCGATGCGACCGTGATAGACCACGATCTCGTTCGCACGCGCCTGCGATCGGTCGTACTCGGAAGGGGCAGGCTCGACATCGAAGTTTACGACGACGGTTCCGACATAGTCGATGGGCAAGGGACGAGCCGCAGCTCGGACCCGGACAGCGAAATGGAAGACGACGCAGACCACAGTGATGAGCAATCCACGGACGACCGTCCCATGCACACGCTGTCGGTTCCCTGGACGCCGCGCGACGTTCACCGCGCCAAGGGCGTGCGCGACGACGGCCGGCCTGGCCTGTCCGACGCGGCGCGTGACCAGCTCCTCCTCACCATCGCCAAGGCCAGACGGTGGATGCGCGACGTCGCCGATGACGTGACGACCTTTGCCGACATCGCGATGGAGGAGGGATGCGGAGAGCGCCATGTCCGCTTCCTTGCACCGCTGGCTTACCTCTCGCCGTCCATCGTGAAGGCGATCCACGACGGGCGCGCCCCGGCGGAGCTGACGATCTCGTCGCTCGCCCGTTGCCTGCCACAGGACTGGGCGAGCCAGGATGATCGCGTGCTGCGCTGAGGCAGCAAGCCTGCAACGCGACACAACCTTGTGGGGCGGCTTTAGGCCAAGCGGCCTCTTAATAGAGATGCCGCTGTAAGGCCGCTGTTGACCGATTTCGTTGAAAAAGGCTGCCGTGGGCTGCGCGGTCGACCGCGGCCAGCGTGAGCTTCTTCCCCCCTCAAGCCGTTGCTGGCAGCGTCGGCGGGATGAGCTTGGCGAGCTTGCGGAGGTTCTGGGCGGTGGCGGCGAGGAGGAACTCGTCGCGGGCACCGCAGGGACCGCGTAGGCGCAGCCGATCGAGCTTCAGGATGCGTTTGAGGTGAGCAAACAGCATCTCGACCTTCTTCCGCTGCCGCCGCGAGGTGAGATAGGCGTCGGTTTTGGCGATGTCTCGGGCGAAGTCCCGCGCGCCTTCGTAGATCGAGCGGGTCACCTTCCGCGCCGGCGTGCCGGGGCAGCAGCGAGGCTTGAGGGTGCAGGTGTCGCAGTCGGCCTTGCTGGCCCGGTACCGATAGGTGTCGTCCGGCGGAACGTCGGGGTGGTCGACGCGCAGGGCCCGTCGATGCTGCTTCAGCTCCTTGCCAGCTGGGCAGTGGTAAAGGTCGGCGGCGTGGTCGTAGGTGAAGTCTGCGCGCGAGAAGGTCCCGTCCTCCCGGGCGGATTTGTCGATGACGGGGATGTGCGGCTCGATCCCGCGCTCATGGACCAGCCAGTTCAGCGTTTCGGCCGATCCGTAGGCGCTGTCGGCGGCAAGCCGTTCGGGCCAAAGGCCGAGGCGGTCGTGCGCCCGCTCGATCATGGTGCAGGCGGCGGTCACCTCCGCCGGGCGCACGGCGGTGGACGCCTCCACATCGACAATGACGGCGTGGTCGAGGTCGATCAGGTAGTTCGTGGCATAGGCGAAGAAGGCCAGCCCCTTGTTGGCGCCGGTCCACCGCGACGCCGGGTCTGCCGGCGAGATAAACTTGGGCGTGACCTGCGTTGCTGCGCCGAAGGCGGCGTCGTCCAGCACCACAAGATACTCATCGACGGCCCGGCCCACCGCCTTGGCCGGCAGGCCCTCGTTACCCGGCACGCAGCGCTAACGGTTGGCGTCAGCCCTGATCAGACTGGCATCCACGGCAAAGCCTTCGCCGCCGACCAGGCCTTCGGCGATGCAGCGGCGGACCACCGTCTCGAACAGCTCGCGCAACAGATCGCAGTCGCGGAAGCGGCCATGCCGGTTCTTCGAGAAGGTCGAGTGGT
This sequence comes from Beijerinckiaceae bacterium, assembly GCA_965198495.1. Lineage (GTDB taxonomy): Bacteria > Pseudomonadota > Alphaproteobacteria > Rhizobiales > Beijerinckiaceae > RH-AL1. The sequence goes on from CBDAPL010000001.1 coordinate 1,318,196, forward strand.
CAGGCACGTCACCGTCGAGGCCGAGACGGCAGAACCACCGATAGGCCAGGTTGAGGTGCACCTCCTCGCAGAGCCGCCGCTCCGAGCGAATGCCGCAGCAGTAGCCGATGAGCAGCATGCGTATCAGCAGTTCCGGGTCGATCGAGGGTCGCCCGATCGGGCTGTAGAACGGCGCCACATGAGCTCGCATGCCCTCCAGGTTCACGAAGCGATCGATCGCCCGCAGCAGATGGTCGGCGGGAACATGCCGCTCCAGCGAGAACTCGTAGAACAGCGCCGCCTGATCGACCTGCCGCTCGCCCATCATCGCCGCTTCTCCCGTCGGCGGGGTGAAGTGAATCAGGATCGTGTCACGGCCTCAACCAGCCTTTTTCAACAAAATCGACCCGAAGCAGACTTCTCAAAGGTCCGTTGTCAGGCAGTCCAGTCCTGTCCTCGGCGCCAATCATCTTCTGAGGTGCTGTTCCGCAAAAAGAAAAGGCAGTTAGTGACTTCGGGTGGCCCGAGTGATACATGCAGGTAGTACGCATAGCCCTGATATGGCTCGCCCGTGGGAAGTATCCGAAGACCGGCGTCTATTAGCTTTGAAGGCGTTTTCCTGCTGAACTGAGCGAGCTTATCGGTAAGCGCGACAAATTAATCAGTTCCGACACCAAAGACGCCAAAAGGTCAAGCGCTGCTTTTCTCGCGCTCTTGCCGACCTTGAAGAGCTAATTTCAGTATTATCGAAGAAGCCTCAGGATCAAAGCGATTGTGGCTCTTGCCGCTATAGTGCATCCGTATTCATGAATGTCATCACTCTTATCGAAGTCTGCAAAGTCCACAACAACTTTCGCGGCGAAGTAGTGAACCGATGGACTTGCGGACTCGTGGCACACGTAATACAAGGCATATGCCTCCATATCTAGAGCCGCAACCTTCCTATGCTGTTTTCCAATATCTGGGAGCTTATTTGCGTCACTTATCACCGCAGAGCCAGTAACGAACGGACGTAAGATCCCTGCGTTGACGTTTCTCGGACGCAAGACACCACTTGGCAGATCCACCTCGAGTGCGCCGACCCAACCTGGTTCGGACAAGGCTTGATCGATTATGGTTCTAGTTCTGGCCGGAAGCGGTATCTGCAAAGGTGCGATCTCGAACCCATTGTCCGACCATTTTCCAGCTTGATATTCCCAACATGGCGACGCCACAAGGATTTGGCCAAGCTCGACTTCGTTCTTAAAGCCAGCGCAGATGCCGCTCATGCAAGCGAGCTTGCTCTCAAAGGTTGAAAGCGCTGTAGCAATTTCATATGTGGCGTTCACCAACCCCATCTGACTTGCTTCAATGATAACGCCAGAAAGTTCTTGCCCTCCAGAGGCAAGCTCGACGAAAGAAGATTTTAGTCCGTTTATTATGCTTTTCGACTTGAGCCTTAAAGCAGTGTTCTTAAAAGCGTCAGCTTCTTCTTTTAACGAAGCGAAAATTAGAAAGTCGATATCTCGCTTAGATCTGCCGCTAGCGCCTGCGAAGTCTAAAGCTTCTTTTAACGAAAGCTTCCACAAGCCATCATCATCGTATGATACCAACAGTAGCCCATGCTGCTCATATCGCGCTCTATTACTATCGATCTCGTCAGGATACGCAGAAATGCCAAATGCGGGCGTTTTAACGTTGATGCACGTCTCTTTCCGGAGCTGCATGAGCAGCTCTAATCCAGCCGAGCTACTCTCCGGCACCCCTGCGAATGCAGGCAGCATCAGGTCCAACACAATGAAGTCATACTTGTTACTGTTAAAACAACGAACGGCGTCTGCCATGGTCGAAGCTTCATCCACTTTGACCGAACCGTGCGTGTCCTGTTTGCTGATCCATTCTATAAGATGCGCTCGCTTAGGTTCATTATCATCGACAATCAGTACATTCATGTAATATTACCCCTCGCTTAGGACAACTTCTAAGTTGCTCAAACTGATCCTAAGATGCATCTCATAACGCCGCAACTTGATCATCAGAGTACGATTTTGTCTCAGAGCGTGTTTGAGAAGTCCACTTTCGCTCATGGCCAACGCCTGACGAGTGTTGCGCATGCCGCGATGACGATAAGGGTTTCGGCAACACTGGTGAGTTGCTCGTAGTCGCGAGCGAAGCGGCGTTTCTTCATGATCCAGGCGAATGTGCGCTCTACCACCCAGCGCCGCGGCAGCACCTCGAAGTCCTCGGCGGTCGCATTGCGCCGGATAATCTCTAGAACGATGTGGGTCTTGTCCTTTGCCCATGCGACGAGGCGGCCCGCGTAACCCCTATCGGCATAGGCGCGCTGCACGAAGGGGAAGCGCGCTCGCGAGCGCTTCAGGACGCCCTTGCCGCCGTCACGATCCTGGATGTCGGCGCCGTGGACGTGCACGGCGAGCAGCCTGCCGTCGGTGTCGGTCAGGATGTGGCGCTTGCGCCCGCTGATCTTCTTGCCGGCTTCGTAGCCTTTCGAGCCCCCCTTGGATCGGCGGTGCGAACCGACTTGCTGTCGGGGATCGCCGCGCTCGGCGAGGCTTCACGGCCGACGCGCTCACGATCCGCCATCACCAGCGCATGGTGGACCTGAGTCCAGACGCCCTCCCGCTGCCAACGGCGGAGATAATAGTAGACCGTCTGCCACGGCGGCAGATCGTGTGGCAGGAGGCGCCAGCTGCCGCCGGCGCGCAGGAAGTACAGAATGGCGTCGACGAGGTCCCGTGTCGCCGCCTTGCGTGGGCGACCTCCAGGCTCGGCCTGCGGGATCATCGGCTCGAGGAGGGGCCCGCTGACCGTCGCTCAGATCAGTGCACACCTGAGCCGGCGGGATCTTGACCGCCGCCTGGACTTTCAGCCTACTTGTAAGCTGATAGAGGCTCCTTCACCCCAGAGCGATGGTCCTGCAGATGTCAATTAAAGGTCGGGAAAGTCACTCAGCAAGCGGCGGCATTCGCAACATCTTCAGACCATTTTTCAACATACATCGGTTCGAAAACAATCGGTATGGTGCGCGAAAGAGAATGGTTTATTGGAAGGAGCTTCAAAAAGTCCGCCGAGATACAGATTCCGGAGATTTAACAACGCTTTGCAATATAGTTGAAAGCAATGCTTCCTACCCCTTTCCTGGATTAGGTAATACATACCCCCAAGATCGAAAGCTCTTTCCTGATGGGCGATTACGAAACCTGTCGCCTCTTTCCTGTTACAAGGAGCTCTTGATTGCCATTGCAAGGATCAACCACCATGCGGAGAAGCTGGTACTCGCGCTGAGAAGCTTGTCAGCATTGAATGAGGCAATTGAGGCCGAGGACTGGGAGCTTGCTGCTTCTCTTACCTCGACTCACAAAGAGAACTATGGACTATCGCTCGTTGTCCTCAAAAAGGAACTCTATGGAGGGTCTGAGAAGCTATCTCTAACTGCGTTATCCCGAAGATATTCCAAGCTCATAAAGGAGACGGAGAAGAGGCCGTTCTCGCTCTATGCTCACATGATATTTGACATGGCTGATCAGACTCATGATCCTGTTCAGGCTTCTAGAAGATGGCTCAATGTAGGACTTCCTAGAGACACGCGAGTTTCATGGTTGACGTCAATCGTAAAATTCGAGATCTTAAGTACGGCGGCGACAGAGAACGAACTGGCCGAAGGAATACTGCGGTATGGATCTCTTTCGCTCCTCGACCTTCTCCTATTTTTGTGGCGAGTATATAACGGCTCAAGGCACGTAACCGACATTAGTTCTGCTTTTGGAACAGTCGATAAGCGCCTTCGTGAGGCGCTAAACGAAAGATTCCGCAGGCCTAAAGCTGCTATACATCCGAGGTACGCTGTACAAGAATCTGCGGCAGCCGATAAAGAGGTCTATCGCGCCAGCTTCTTTTTTGACGAGTTTGCTGATGTCTGCTTATGGCGATCCGATATCAGTTCGGCCATGTATTACGATACTCTTCCACATACCGCGCCTGATAATGCATTTTACAGATTTGCCGGTATTTATAACTTTGAAAAAGAGGGAAGGTCAGTGGAAGAAATTAGCAAGCTCTCGTACCTAGGGCAAATTAAAGAAGAATGCTGTGTATACAGCTTATTCCCGACGTTGATATCGGCAATCAGTCTGAGACAATTTTCGGACTCAGATGATGTAAAAGTACGGCACGCATTGGATGTCATTGCGCAAGAAGGAGAGCTGCAGAGCTTCATAACCTCAGGCGATTTGACGCGATTGCTTAAGTCTGACACCTCAGCTTCCAATCCTTTATTCCTTGTCGTTATAAGTGAACTTGCCTTTAGAAAGTCCCGAACGCTAGACAATGAACTTGAGCGAAGGTCTTATTTTATGGACCTCGTTCCTTCCTACCGAAAGGAGGGAATAATCGAAGTGATAATAGAAGTTTCGAGATGGAGTAAGGCTCTAGGCCAGTTCCTGGCGCGGCTATGTACACGAAGTTTCCTCGAACGTCTGTTTCTTATTATGACTTCTATAACTGACGTAATCCAAGTCAGGTCTGACATTTGTAGCTGGTTGATTGATTTTGCCGATGCTAACATGAGCGCGCTACAGGAGGAGCGCACAGCTTTAACCAGAGAGCTTGCGAATATAGATGCTCGCTCTGATCTAGATAGTACTCGAGTTCACGTCGATGAAGACTCTCTTCGGGAGTGGTTTAGTACCACACAAGCACCTGCTGTGACTCGATACGTTCAGAGTGTGTTAGCTGAAGGTCAGACGCCGTTAAACCCGAGCATGCTCACATTCTATACAATGCTGACCAAAGATATAAAAGAAGGAGAGGATGTCATCCTTGTCGATAGTCAAGTCGGGTCTGAAGTATCATTTCTAACGCTGTTTGAGGCTACGCTACACACGTTTACAACGGACCGCTTTTTCGGTCTAAATTCCTACTTGAGCAGACGCATTAGACATGGAACTCTTGCTGGTCACCTCATCACGCCCATAAATCGTATGCTTCGACGATTAGAAGAGGAAATCGGGAAAAATGACCGCAGGGCCGAAGGATTGGAGATATGGGTGCGAAATTTCCAAGCTGAGGTGGAGGTAGCGCGTAAAGAAATCATTCAAGTAAGATCCTCGAAGTATCCTTCAGGATTGATACAAGGCACTTGGAAGAACGCAGCAAACGTAACACACCTTGATGCCACGTTGTCCCGAGTGCGCCGCCGAGTCTTTGAGTCGCGCGGTAACTACGATATATTTCCCGATATTCACGCTTTATGTTGGGACTGTATCGAGTCTGATCTAGCTCAGCTTCGTCTCTTTGTCATAAGAAACCTATATCCGAAGCTTAACAACGGCCTAGCGGCCTATTACTACAGCTACGATGCGCATGACAGACTGGTCTTAACGCCCTTTGTCGCCGAGATTGGACAAATCCTTCGTGTTAGATTTCAGGAAGTTTGCGGATGGTTTATTAGGCCGGTGTTCAGACGGGACGAATACAACTTAGGGATGTTGATAAACAGTATCTTTTCAGTCGTGAAGGAGCTCGACGAGAGTTATGCATTCTCTGCAACTTCCATCCTCGATGATGATATCACGATTAATAGAGGAGCTTTTGAGGTAATAGGCGACGCATTGTTTGTTTTGATTGGAAATGGCGCAAAACATGGCCCTTCCGATGGTGATATAACTGTGAAAGTAGAAATGCTTGAAAACACCGCAAATGCGATTAAGCTGTCAATAAGATCCACTTGTGTAGACCTTCTCAAGTTCCACTATTGCTTGTATAGAATAGGGTCTTCACTTAAATCTCCTGACTCAGAATTTATTGACATTGCAGCTGTAGATGAAGGATTTAGTGGGCTTGGAAAACTTGTTGGTCAGCTTCGAAGGGTAAAATCAAGCGATGTGAGGCTATCTTATGTATCAAGCGAAGCTGACCTTTGTATCATATTCGAAGCTGCTCTTCCATCTGTTGTTATCTTCCAACGTGAGAAAACCTAGTGGATATTCTAGTAGTAGAGGACGACGACTTCAAATCAACAGACCTGTCGAAACTTATTTCGGAGGTATTGCCAGGAGGAGTTATATATAAGGCCGCTTCTGTGACGTCGGCCTTAAGGCTCATATCATCCCGGTCGTTTCCCCTGATCGTGCTGGATATGTCTCTGCCGACGTTTGATTTAAGTGGGCCAGGGGGCGGAGGATCGCCCCAAGCTCAAGGAGGTATCGAAGTAATCCGACTTGCGAGACGCTTGGCTTTGGCGACCTCGTTCATTGTAGTTACCCAATATCCTGATATCGAAGTCGATGGAGTTGACGTGCAACTTCCAGCGGCCGCCAAGTCTCTAAGCCAACGCTTCTCGGCGAAAGTTTCTGCCTGCATACACTACGAGTTTGATAGTGATGGCTGGCGAGAGACTCTTCGCTTGGCTTTGGTAAGTGTTGGAAGCGGGCTGAAGTATACAAGCGTTTGAGCTTTCGTAGCAGCACGGTATGCTCCATTTGACGTAATACGGGCACTGTCACGGCGACGATCGGCAGTCGCAAACTGGGCAGGTCCCGAACGATCTCAAGCTGCGATGCCGCCGGCCTGGCGCCACGACTCCATGGCCGCGGCTCGGAACGGCTTCAGAGTTCTTCGTGAGATGAGATGGCGTTCGACGTTGAAGGTGTAGTGGACGGCGGCGTGGACGGACAAGAAACGCTGCGCCGATCCCGGCGATTTGAACCGCTGCATCTTGCGCTCGCGTCGCCTGACCGGCTGATGCGAGTTCTCGGCCCGGTTGTTCTTCCGCAAGCCTTGCTCATGGCACGCCCGAAGCCGGAGCTGCTCGCGCGCAGCACCATAGGACCTGAGCTTGTCGGTCACGATGATCTCAGGCGCGAAGCCCTGTTTGCGCAGCAGCTTGCGCATGAGACGGATCGCAGCCGTGGTGTCTCGCCTCGATTGCACCAGCACGTCGAGAACCTCGCCCTCGCTGTCGACAGCACGCCATAGCCAGAAGCGTCTGCCTGCGATCGTCACGACCATTTCGTCCAGGTGCCATCGAGAGGTTGGACGAGGTCGCCGAGCCCGCAGTTCGCGGGCAAGAAGCGGCCCGAACTTGGTGACCCAGCGGCGGACCGTTTCGTAGGAGATATCGAAACCTCGCTCGGCCAAGAGTTCCTCGACGTCGCGATAGCTCAAGGTGAATCTGAGATACAGCCAGATGGCATGCTGGATGACCACGGGCGGGATGCGGTGGCGAGCGTAGGAGATCGGCATCGAGATCGAGCTTACCCTGAACCGCCGTTGTCGTGACAATGCCCATCTCCAAGGCTTGAACCAATAAGCCGGAAAGGTTCAGCCTCGATCCGTTCCAGAGGCCGGCGATCACCGCACCGAACAGCTCGTCCTTGCTCTCGAAGTGCCGGTACAACGTCTTGATCGACACTCCGGCGTCCTGCGCGATGCGGTTCACCGAAGTCTCGGCATAGCCGGACGAGAGGAAAGATCGATCGTGCCGTGAGCGCTATCGGTCGACGAGCGCCAGTCTCTCGCTTGAGAGGGATTTCCGTGCTTTCCAACTCGTCGACCAGGTTCCGGCTAGCCATGTCGGCATCACGGTGACAAGCATCGACTTAGATCCGCACCTTCGCCGCAGCCAGCTGGTGATCGCTCACGTACCGCCGAGCGGTTTATCAGAGCTCGGGACAGTCCAACCGTTCCACCAGAACGGCATCGTCAAGTAGTCGGATGAATGGGTCGCCGGTTCTAGACTAGGCGCACCGATGCACGCTTGTGGCGCAAGACGCGGCCAGACGTGCCCGCACGCTGGAAGCGTACGAACTATTTGGCGAGGCAGGGGCGACACGATCCTCTACGAGGATTCCGTAAGGGGACCGAGGGCGGCCGGCGCCGGCACACGTGAAGCTCTACCGGAAGAGTGGAAGATGACGCGTGAACGAGTCGATCAGATGCTGCAACCGCCGGAAAACTCCTAATGAGCCGGCCGTTATCCTCGCCGCATCGATGGTGCAGGCTCCTCAGGCCGCCAAGTTTATCACCTCGGAATCCATCACGAAGGCTGTCGCCTGCAGCGACCAGGCGCTCGCCGCATACGCGACGAAAGGCCGAGCCCGTTTAGGTCGCCGCCGCCGCGGCGGTCGAAAAATGTAAGGTCCTTTGGCTCTCAGCGGCAGTAACCGGGAACAATCCAAGCAACCGTTTCCCCGGTGATACCGAGAGCGGTCTGGCAGGCATACGGGATGCCTACATGGAACATGCCCATGAAAGCTTTTTGACGTGCGAGCCGGCCCATCGCCGGACAGCCGACGTTCCGCTCGGCATCCATGCGAGGCGTTCAGCTGATCCTCGCAGGCTCTCCGAGCGAACGGCGCCCGTCGCCCGAGGCTTCGATATCGTATAGCGGGACGCCGCGCGTCTGTGGCCTACCCGACGCAGTCTTCAGGCAGTCCGCGATCTCCCGTGGCTAAGCTAAATAAATGCGTGGCACCTGCGTCTTGAACATCCTTGAATTGAACAAGGCAGAGGACCGTCGTAGGCTTGTGACGCGCGAACCAGAGCTCCGCAGCGGCTTGATAGTCCGCGTTCTTGATCTCGATAGCTGGGTCTGCGAGAGGCCCCGGCCGCCGTCTTGGCTCCCCTTCACCAAAATCTTCAGCATGCGTTGGTCCTGCGCGATCATGAGATCGTACTCCGGCTGGTTGGCTCCGTATTGAACAGAAACGTCGTAGCCGAGGCGGGCGAATTAAGCTGCGGCCATGGCCTCGGCAGCGGTCGCGACATGCCATGGCTTATGCTTCAACACGACCTTGCAGGCCTCCGAAGCGCGCCCGTATCATCCGCGCAGTGATTTGTGGAGGCCTGGCGGCATGGATTTCACCATAGACAGCTGGATGGTGGCTTGGAACGCAAAGCACACCAAACCCGAAGTCGCCGGACCTCTGCCGGCGGGAGCGGTGAAGGTCGGCTCATGGCCTGACCTGACCGGATGGTCGGATGACTACGACATGATTTCGGGCTGCTGTGACCGGTACCGCATACCCGAGGATCTGCACGGCAAGGTCATGATGATGTTCATCGACTTCCACACGCTCGTCGTGGCGGAAGGGCTGGACCCGCAGGCGGTGCACATGGAATTCCTGAAGATCGACGAATACCGTCGGCGAATACCAGCCAACATGGTCGGTGCCGAGGGAGGGGACCTATTCGTATCCGCCTGATCCCGTTCTTGCTGCTGATCGCACCGACGGGCGCATTCGCCGACGACCAAGTGTCGATCGAATACCACCCGGTCCTCAATCAGGACGACGACAACGACGTCGTGATCACCAGCCGGCGTGACTCGCTGAAGGTCAACACCGTGGAAGTGAACAGGGGTAGCTGCAGGGTCAGCCTGACGGCGGCAGACTCCGCGCACATTGCGCTTCGGAAAGAGCTTCACCGTCCGCGTGTTCCCGTGCCATTCGCTCGAGGTGGCCGTCGGGACGGACGATGAAAGGTGACCTACAACTTCGACACCGAGCGGCCGGACAGAGATCCGTTGCGCGTCGAGAAGTTCTACTACGGCCCGGGGAACATCAACAACGCGCTGCGGGTAACGGCCTTCGACACCATCCGGGTGAGCCAGGTCATTATTACCGCAGCACGTGCGGACGGCGTTCGGTGATCGCACCTATGATCCTCCGAAGGAGCTGCACTTCGGCGAATACCTCGATATCGTCTCGCTCGCCTGCAACCCGATCGAGGTAAGGGTAATCAAGGACGGCGATCCGTTCGCCGCTACTTGGACGAAGTGAATCTATCGTCGTTCGCCAGCTCGGCGGTGACCTCGCGTGTCACCACTTTCAAGTCGCTCTTGCCGTCATGGCGCATCAGGATGCGAACGGCGTGCACCCAGGTGAGATCAAGGAGCTTTTTGCAGATGACGATCTCGGCTGCGAGCATCTCGGTGTCGAGCTTCGCGCGGTGATCTATCGTGTAACGCCGAAAGAGAGGATGGGAACGAGGACCTGCTGGACATAGGCCACGAAGGCCGGTCCGTTTATGGCGCCGTCGAGAACCATGGGCGCGACCATGCCGGTCAGGCGGAGGCCGGCCGTGAAGGTTGTGGTCTTCCAGTGGCCATGGGGGACGGCCGCCCGACAGCGCTCGCCACGCCGGGCTCGGCCACGGAGCCTCGCCATCTTGGTCGAAGCGCCCGTCTCGTCGATGAAGATCAGCTTCTTGGGGTCGAGGTCGAGTTGGGCGTCGAACCAAGCCTGCCGGGCTTTACGGACACCTTGCGCTGCTGCTCCGCCGCGTGGGCGTCCTTTTTTTTTGCGCGTGGGCGGTCTTTTTGAACGTCAGGCCATGCCGGTCGAGGAAGCTCCAGATCGAGGTGATCCCGACGCGCCTTGTTCTCAAGAAGCAGATCAAGCTTCAGTCCCTTGACGTTTGCTCTATGCCACACTGAAGGTTGATGATCGACCAGCCATAATGGATGCGCCGTCGCGAGCGGTCGAAGGCGTTACGGCTCGTCCGACCTCGTAAGTCCGGCGACGCGAGGAATGGAGCATCGCCGGCCTTCCCGTCATTGTTACCTTAGAAGCATCTAATTATCACGGCTGATGACGCGGCGCTTTAGAGATGATTGATTTCATTTGGATTGCATTGCCTATGCGATGAGCTTGGCGGAAAATGACTTGGATAATGTGAATTTGCTGTACCCCCATGCAGATCCAAGAATGAATATCTCTGAGCCTCTGCGGGGGTCGAGGGAACAGCAATCGTCGCAACCACGGAGGAGTGTGCCAAAGCGGGTCCAGGCTGCATCAATGTGAAAACCGCTATGCCAAACAACGTAAGGACCGTCGACAGAAGGCCCGATCGGGTTCTCGGTTCCATTCAACGCCTCCGCTTCACGCAGCTTTAGTTCTGCCGATAACTAAATAGATACTCTGCGAGGCGCTGCTACAGATGAAAACCTAAAGTCAGTTTCAGATTATTAATAGTTTTTAATGGTCGAAGCTTGAAAACGCTTTTAGATGTCGATGACGCGGAGTCGCGATAGTGAGATATCGACGACATGTGCCGACGGCGCGTTCCACGGGACATGCCTATGGCTTGGCTCTGGGTCCCCCTTTTGCGCCCTAACCGTGGCGGTGGACCTTCACGATCGTTCCATCGATCATGGCGCATTCCATGTTCGGGTTGTTCGACACGGCGTTGAACATCTTCTTGAAGACGTCGGCCTTCACCCAGTCGCGATAGCGCTTGAACACGGTGTTCCACTTGCCAAACATCGTCGGCAGTCGCGCCACGGACTGCTCGTCCGGGCTATTCAGAGAACCGCCTCGACGAACAGCCGGCCATCCATGCCTGTGCGCCCTAGGTCAGTCGGCTTGCCCAAACAGAAAGGCGCCATCCTTGCCCACTGGGCATCCGTCAAAACGAAGCGATCAATCCAAAGCTTAAATTACAAGCCGCAATCGACTGGGATCCCGATTCTCAACAAGCCCTAGTACTCGCCCACATCGATTCGAGGCCGATCTCGCTTGGTGGGAGCCTTTCCGCGTCGACGGCCGCCGACAGCGCTGGGTTACATCATCGCGGCTCCTCAACGGCACTGAAGCTGCGGCGCCTCACTCGCCGGTAAAGCACCTAAACCCCTTCCGGATTATCTTTGTCCCGTCATAAACAACCAGCATGACGTCAGACAATCTTCACTGGAGACTGCAGAGCCATGAAACGGGCGTCCAAGGCCTTAAAAGCGTTGGCGACCCTGGCGCTCTCGCTGGCCGGCTCGTCGCGGCACGCTCTCGGCGCGGGAAGTGCTTGGGATGGCTTCTACGCGGGCGGGCACGTCGGGGACGCGTTCGCGGGGACGTCGTCCTACGCGACGACTCCGGCCGGCGGGTCCTCGGTTGGTCGGGTCAACATCATCGGCCAAGATGCCGAGTACGGTCCCGTCTTCGCGGGCTTCCAGGTCGGTTTTAATCACGTCACGCCGTCGGGCCTGATGATCGGCGTCGAGGGCGACTTCTCGTTCCCCGATGTGATGTTTGCCACGCGGCCCATCACCTTCGGTTCGGTCGGATCCTCGCTGGTACAGGACAACATCGAGGTCTTCGGCTCGCTGCGCGGCCGCATCGGCTACGCCTTCGGTAACCAACTCGTCTACGCGACAGGCGGCGTTGCCTACGACCGGGATTTTCTTGCGAGCACGAGCCTCGCCGGAGACGTCGACCAGACCTACAGGACGCGCGTTGGCACCACGCTCGGCGGCGGACTCGAGACGCTACTGACATCCAAGCTTAGCGCCAGCCTGCAATACAACTACTATAAATTTGCCTCGACCAGCACCTACTTCCCGATCGCTGGCGAGCACTTCAATTCCAATCTATCGTTCCAGACAATAAGGTTCGGCTTGAATTACCACTTCAATGACACCGGTGAGACCTCGGGCCCGCCGGTGGGCATCTTGTCCGAAAACACCGTCAAGAACCTCAGCATCCACGCGCAGACCACGCAGATCCTACAGGCGAATGCGCCTTTTCCGGCCGCCACGTCCGGAATCAATAGTCTCTATGATGGTTTTCAGGCGCGCGAGACCTTCAGCGTGACGGGATTTCTTGGTTACAAGACACCGATCGGGACAGAACTTTACTACAATCCGGAGCCTTTCCAAGGCTTCGGCCTCAGCAACACGCGCGGCATAGCAGGTTATCCGAACCTGGAGGCGCAGAAGGCCGGCTCCGACTTCCCGCACTACAACACGTCGCGCCTGTTCCTTCGTCAGATCTGGGGTCTCAGCGGCGAGCAGGAGGATCTTCCCGACGGGCCCAATCAAGTCGCCGAGTCGGTCGACATCAAACGTCTGACGCTGACCTTCGGAAAGTTCGCTGTGCCCGACATCTTCGACGCCAACAGCTATTCGCACGATGGGCGCGTCGGCTTCATGAACTGGGCATTGAACGACGCGGGCGCCTTCGACTTCTCGGCCGACCAAAGGGGCTACACCTATGGTTCGGTGCTCGAACTCAACAACAAGGATTGGGCCGTCCGCGCCGGATATTTCCTGCTGCCCGATGTGCAGAACAGCCCCAATTTCGATACCCGCGTCGGCGAACGCGGACAAAGCCTCGTGGAAGGCCAGCACGGCTACACCCTATTCGGCCAGTCTGGGATCATCCGCCTCACCGGATGGGAGTCACAATGCTACTGTGGCAGCTTCGCCGCGACGCTTACCAACCCCATACTTATCGATCCGTTAACCAACGGCGGGAGACCCGATATCGCGGCCACGCGCAAGACGCGTTCCGAATTCGGCTTTATCGGCAACGTCGAGCATACGGTCAACAGCGAACTCGGCCTGTTCGCGCGCCTGAGCTACCAGAGCGGCCAGACCGAGATCACCTCCTGGACCGACATCGACGAGAGCATCTCGATCGGCGCGGTGCTGAAGGGCACCGCTTGGAACCGCTCCAAGGATACGGTTGGCATCGCGGGTGTCGTCAACGAGCTTTCCGGCAATTACCAGAAGTTCCTCAGCATCGGTGGCCTCGGTATTAATCTGGGCGACGGCACGCTGAACTATCGTCCGGAATCGATCCTCGAAACCTACTATTCGATCGGCTTGAGCGATGTCGCCGCGCTGACCTTAGACTATCAGTTCATCGCCAACCCGGGCTACAACTACGTGAGGGGGCCTGTGTCGATCGGCGCCGTCCGACTTCACTTCGCTTTATGAAGGCGGAGCGCTCCCCTACCGATCGATGATCCTGGGATCTGGCGTCTGGAACCGGTGTCGGTCGTCGGGTTCCGGACGCTTGGTGCATGCGATGACCATCTCACAACCGGGGTGGGCATCGCCGATCTCGAGGTCGAAGCGGTGCAGGCGGACGATCGCCGCCACCAAGCTGAGGCCGATCCCGTGACCGTCTGTCGCCGCATGGTCGGCTCCGCGGTGGAAGCGCCGCAGGACGGCTTCCCTCTGGTCCTGCGGGATACCGGGACCGGTATCTGCGACGCGCAGGATGGGCCTGTCATCCCGCACCGCGGTGCAGCAGCGCACCCGGCCGCCCGGCGAGGTAAACTTGATCGCGTTGTCGATCAGGTTGCACAATGCTTCCATCATCAGGTCGCGGTCGGCGATGACTGTCGCGGCTGGCCCAGCCTCGACGACCAGTTCGATTCCGCGATCGTCCGCGATCGGCTCGTAGAGGTCGGCCGCATCTGCGAGCAGCGTGCGAAGGTCGACCGGCTTGAACTCGGAGCCGCGTTTCGCCCCGCCTATGGCGCGGATGCGGAGGATCGCGGAGACGATCGACAGCGCGTGGTCGATGTCCTCGATCGCGCGTTCGCCGATCGCGCGAAAGGCCTCCGGGCTCGTCGCATCGTGGCATCCCCGCTCAAGGCGGGCGCGCAGGCGGGTAAGGGGAGTGCGCAATTCGTGGGCGATGTCGTCGCCGAAGGCGCGGACCTCGTCCAACGCGATCTCGAGCCGGTCCAGCATCGCATTGACCGCTAGGCCCAGGCGGTCGAAAGGGTCGAAGGACGAGCGCGTCGGCAGCCTGCGCCCGAGGTTTCCGCCCGCCACGTCGTCGATCACGCCCTGGACAAGGCGGAAGCGGCCCTGGCCGCGCAGGCCGATCGCGACACCGAACAAGGCGGAGATCGCGATCGCCGGCAGTGTGACGATCGCCAGGGCGCGGCCGATCAGGGCGCGAATGGCGTCGAGCTCATCGAGGTCTTTCGCGACGACGAGGCGGTCGCCGCCCTTCGTCGCGCAGGCGACGGCACGGCTGCTGTTGGGGACGGGATCGGGCGGGAGGGTGCGGACCAGGTCGATGACGAGCGGTCCATCTTGTCGCGCCAGCCGCGTTGGCAACGTGGCTGTGTTGCCGGCGATCACGGCACCGCGGGCGTCGAACAACCCGACCAGTGTCACGCGGTGGACGTCCTCGCCGACGATGCGATCGAGAGCCTCGACGATCGCCGCACGCTCGCGCGTCCTCAGCTCGCGGCACACCGCGACGAGCTTGCCATCGACCTCCTCGGTCGCGTGCCGGACCGTTGACCAGTAGAAGATGCCGGACAACACCGCCGATTGCAGGATCAGGGCGAGCGCGATACCGAGCGTCCAGCGGACGGTCGTCGTCCGCGCCAGGTCAGAGAGGGTCGACAATGCGATATCCCTCGCCGCGCACGTTGCGGATCAGCGGCACCTCGTCCGGCGCGTCGACCTTGCGGCGCAGCTTGCTCATGTGGACGTCGACCACGTTGGAACGGGGTTCGAACCGGTAGCCCCAGACGTCCTGGAGCATCATCGAGCGCGTGACGACGCGCCCAACCCGCCGGACCAGGTATTCGAGGATGTCCATCTCGCGCGCCAGCAGGTCGAGCGGCCGCTCGCCCCGCTTGGCGCTGCGCGTGAGCAGGTCGAGTTCGAGCGGTCCGAGGCGCAGCAGCGTCTCCCGCGTCTCGACCGGCCGGCGCAGCAGGGCGTCGAGCCGGGCGACGAGCTCGACCAGGGCGAACGGCTTGGCGAGGTAGTCGTCGCCGCCGGCCCGCAAGCCGCGCACCCGGTCGTCGAGTCCACCCAGCGCGCTGACCACGAGGGCAGGCGTCCGCACGCCCTCGCCGCGCAGCGCCTTGATGATGTCGAGGCCCTCGAGGCCGGGGAGGAGACGGTCAATTACCATCACGTCGAAGGTGTCGTGTGCAAGCGCGAACCCTTTGTCGCCGGTCTCCGCCCGCGTGACGGCGTGGCCGACCCGCGCGAGTTCCATGGCGATCTCGTCGGCGGTCTCGCGATCGTCCTCTATCAGCAGTATCTTGGACAACCCAGCCCCGCACGACCCTTTATGAGGCCAGCATCAATAGGAGGGTTTGCAGCGCAAGCAATTCATTCCTAGACGTCAGGCCGCATCACGTCGTCGGAACGAGTGATGAAATCGATTTCATAATGACTCCCGAAGTATTTACTCGGCTGGCATTTGCGCATCCAAAGGAACATGGCGCGATCATGAAAGTCATTTCTTGTTGATCGCGCGTGCCGCGAGCGTTACGTACTTTGCTGGTTGGCCAAGCTGTTCGGGATGCACAGTCGCGCGAGCAGGATGAGAAGACGCGACATGCGTGCCAAGGTCATGACGAGCGTCGCCATCGTGTCAATCGCGCTCGCTGCCTTCGGCTGGTCGTTCGCCGACCGCATCGAAGCCGGCGTCGGTCAGGCCGATCCCTCCGGATCCGCAAAGGCGGAAACCACTGACAAGCCTGCGGAAGGCTTGGTCGTTGCCGATGCGCGGACGCGCCGGCAACTCGGCGTGGAGACCGACCGGGCCAAGGTCCAGGAGATCATCAAGCCGATCCGCGTCGCCGCGACGGTCGCCTTCGACGAGCGTCGCGTCACGCGCCTCAAGCCGCGTACCAAGGGCCGCGTGACCGGCATCCTCGTCGTGCCGAACCAGAAGGTGCGCGCCGGTCAGACGCTGGCGACGTTGGACGCCAGCGGCGTCCTGGATGCCCGCAACGGGCTGGAGGCCGCGCGGGCGGCGCTCGGCGAGGCGAACGCCACCAAGATCGCGACCGCGGCGGCCGTGAAGCGGGCAGGGTCGCTCCTGAAGATCGGCGGCGTCTCGCCGGCCGAGGTCGAGCGGCGACAGGTCGAGGATGCGAAGGCGCAGGCCGCCGTGCAATCGGCGCAGGCCCAGGTCGATCTCTACACCGCCCAGTACGAAAGGCTGGCGCCGGAGGCCGGCTCGAGCACCAGCGCGGTCGTCTCGCCGCTTACCGGCGTCGTCATCAGCGCCAACCTAACTTTGGGTGACGTCGTCGACACCAACCAGGACGCCTTCACCGTCGCCGATCCCTCGAAGATGATCGTGCTCGCCAGCCTGTTCGGCTCCGACATTGGTGCGGTCGGGCCCGGTGACCACGTCGTCGTGGAAGCACCCACCGGCGACCATGCCAAGTTTGACGCGAGAATCCTGACGGTCGGCGCCGCGCTCGATCCCCTCACCAACGCCGCCACGGCGCGGATCGAGGTCGCCAACGAGACGGATCTGCTCAAGGCGAACATGTTCGTCTCGGCCGACATCGAGGCCGATCTCCATCGGCGCGGCGTGACGATCCCCGCCTCGTCCGTCCAGTTGACCGAGCAGGGACCGATCGCCTTCGTCCAGGTCGCGCCGGACCGCTTCGAGCGACGCGACCTCGCCCTCGGGATCGAGCGCGCGGACTGGGTCGAGGTGAAGCACGGCGTCGCCGACGGCGAGACCGTCGCGACCACCGGCAGTTTCGGGTTGAAGGCGATCCTGCTGCGCGACCTGCTCGGCTCGACGGATTGAGGCCGCGACGATGAACCGCTGGTTCGGCATGCTCATCGCCCACCGCTGGATCGTGCTCGCGATCGCGCTACTCGGCGCTGCCGGCGGCCTCGTCAACCTCCGCGGCTTCTCGATCGACGCCGTGCCCGACATCTCGCCCAAGCAGGTGATGATCCTGACCGTGTCGCCGGGGCTCGGACCGTTGGAGGTCGAGCGCCTCGTCACCTTCCCGATCGAGAACGCCATGGCCGGGGTGCCGGGGCTCAAGGACGTGCGCTCGACCTCGCGCTTCGGCGTCTCGGCGGTCTACGTCACCTTCGACGCGTCGGTCGCGCTGAGCGAGGCGCGATCCCAAGTGTTCGAGCGCTTGGCGGACGCCAGGGCGACGATGCCGAGCGGCGTCGGCGAGCCGCACATGGGACCGACCGCGACGGGGCTTGGCGAGGTCTACCAGTTCGAGGTGCGCGGACCCGGCTACCCCGCTATGGAGCTGCGGCGCCTGCTGCAATGGACGATCGCGCCGCAGCTGCGGCTGACGACCGGCGTCGCCGACGTCAACATTTACGGCGGCGAGATGCCGACCTACGAGGTGCAGGTCTCCGCCGATGCCCTGCGCCGCTACGGCGTGACCTTCGCCCAGGTCTACGCGGCGATCGGCGCCAACAACGCGGCGCGGGGCGGTGCTTCCATCGAGCACAACGATCAGCAGGAGGTCATCCGCGGCCTCGGCCTCGTCAAGACCACGGCGGATCTCGCAAAGACGGTCGTGACGACGGGCGAGGGCGGCATTCCGGTCACCCTCGACATGCTGGGCAAGGTCGTCGAGGCGCCCCGCGCCCGGCTCGGCGCCGTGTCGCACGACGCCGCCGGCGAGACCGTCGTCGGCGTCACCCTGATGCAGTACGGCAGCAACGCCAACGAGGTCGTGGGTGCGATCAAGGCGACGCTCGACAGGGTCGCCGGCCAACTGCCGCCCGGCGTCGAGATCAAGCCCTATTACGACCGCAGCGCGCTCGTCGATCGCACGATCCACACGGTCGCCCACAACCTTGGTGAGGGCGCCGCCCTCGTCGTGATCGTCCTGCTGGTGCTGCTCGGCAGCATCCGCGCCGGTCTCCTCGTCGCGCTGGCGATCCCGCTTTCCATGCTGATGGCGCTCGGCGGCATGCGCACCCTCGGCCTGTCCGGCAACCTCATGAGCCTTGGCGCCATCGACTTCGGCCTGATCGTCGACGGCTCCGTCGTGATGATCGAGAACGTGCTGCGCGCCCGCGCCCACGCGCCGGATCGCCCGGCGGCCGACGTGATCCGCGAGGCCGTGGCGGAGGTGGCGCGGCCGATCCTGTTCGCCGTCGCGATCATCATCCTCGTCTATCTGCCGATCCTCGCGCTTAGCGGCGTCGCCGGCAAGATGTTCCGGCCGATGGCGATCACCGTCATCCTCGCCCTGGCGAGCGCGCTCGTCCTGACGATGACCGTCACCCCGGCGCTCGCGGCCGCGTTCCTCTCAGGGGTTCGCGTCAAAGAGCGGGAAACCTTCGTCATCCGCGCGGTCCGGCGCGGATACACGCCGCTCCTCAAGCTTGCCAGTCGGCACGCGCTGGTGACGCTGACGATCAGCCTCGCCCTGTTCGCCGGCAGCTGCGTCCTGGCGACCCAGCTCGGCGGCGAGTTCCTGCCGCAGCTCGCGGAAGGCTCAATCGTCGTGACGTCGGAGAAGCTGCCCGGCATCAACCTCAATGCGTCGCTCCGGACGGTCCGGCAGATCGAGGCGGCGCTCAAGACCTTCCCCGAAGTGAGGAAGGTCGTCTCTCTCACCGGCAGCGCCGAGATCCCCACCGACCCGATGGGCGTCGAGTCGACCGACAGCTTCATCACGCTGTCGGCGCCCTCCACCTGGACCACCGCGACGACGCAGGACGGGCTCGTCGCCGCCTTCGAGAAGAAGCTCAAGGCCGATGTGCACGGCGTCGCCTACACGTTCTCGCAGCCGATCCAGATGCGCATGGAGGATCTCCTCGAGGGCGTTCGCGGCGACGTCGCCATCAGCCTCTACGGTGACAACCTCAAGGTCCTCGAAGACAAGGCTGCCGAGATCGCGCACGTCGTCGAGCAGGTCCGTGGTGCCGCCGACGTCCAGCCGGAGGCGCAGGCCGGCATGCCCGGCCTCACCATCGCCATCGATCGCGCGAAGGCGGCCCGCTACGGCGTCAACGCGTCCGATATCCTCGACACGGTCGAGAGCGTGGGCGGCCGCGTCACCGGTATGGTCTACGGCGACGACAACTCGATCACCGACATCGTGGTCCGCCTTGCGCCCGGCGACCGCGACGACGTCGAGCGCGTGCGCAGCCTCCCGGCCGGGATGAACGGCAAGCGGCTGATGCCTTTGTCGATGGTGGCGTCCGTCGACGTCGGGACCGGGCCGGCGCAGATCAGCCGCGATCGACTGCAGCGCCGCATCTCGATCCAGGCCAACGTGCGCGGGCGCGACGCGCAGAGCTTCGTCGCCGAGGCGCAGGCGGCCGTCCGCGACAAGGTCAAGCTGCCGCCGCGCTATTCCGTCGAGTGGAGCGGCCAGTTCAAGAACTTCCAGGAGGCGACCGCGCGCCTGTCGATCGTCGTGCCGGTCGCGCTCGCCGCGATCCTCCTGCTGCTCGTCATCATGTTCGGCAACCTCAGGCTCGCCGCCCTCATCTTCCTCAACGTGCCGATCGCCGCGACCGGCGGCATCGTGGCCCTGACGCTGCGCGGCATGCCGTTCTCGATCTCGGCGGCGATCGGCTTCATCGCCACCTTCGGCATCGCGATCCTGAACGGCGTCGTGCTGACGAGCTACATCGACCACCTCCGCAAGGAGGGTGCCGACGCGCGGACGGCAGCGACGCTGGCGGCCGAAATGCGGCTGCGTCCCGTTGTGATGACGGCGATGGTGGCGACCTTGGGCTTCCTCCCGATGGCGCTGTCGACGAGCGCCGGCGCCGAGGTGCAGAGGCCGCTGGCAACGGTCGTCATCGGCGGTCTGATCTCGGCGACCCTTCTGACGCTCGTGGTGCTGCCGGCGATCTATCCGGCCATCGCCGACGCCCGCCTGCGCGACCTGTTCCGCCGTTCGAAGCGCGACAAGGCGCGAGCCGCACCGGCCGGCGACGGTCGCCTAGCGGAACACCCGCGATGACGCGTCCGACCGCCGGCCGAGCGCGTGAGTGCGCGAGCGGGCACCGAGTTCTCGCTGTCGCGCTTGTCGGCGCCGCCGTGGCTTTGTCGGGCTGCGTCGTCGGTCCGAACTACGCGCCGCCCGCCCCGCCGTTGGTCGAGCGATACACCAAGGAGCCGCTGCGCCAGCCCAGCGGCGCGAGCGGGATCGCCACCGCGCAGGGCGGGCCGGCCGCCCAGGCTTTCGTGACCGGCGGCGACGTCAAGGGTCACTGGTGGACCCTGTTCCATTCCAGGGACCTCGACCGGCTCGTGGAGGAAGCGCTCGCCCACAATCCGAACCTCGAGGCGGCGCAGGCCGCGCTCGATCGATCCTTCGAGGATGTCCAGGCGCAGCGCGGCACTCTGTTCCCGAGCGTCTCGACAAACGATCAGGCGTCTTACCAAAAGGCGCCGGCCGGCGGTCTGCAGAGCCCGCTCACGAACCAGGCCCGCTACACCTACGCGCTGTTCACGCCCCGCATCGCGGTGTCCTACGCGCCGGACGTGTTCGGCGGCGGCCTGCGCCAGATCGAGTCGCTCGAGGCCCGCCACGAGAACCAGCGCTTCCAGCTGGAGGCGGCCTACCTCACCCTGACCACCAACGTCGTCCTCGCCGCCATCCAGGAAGCCTCGCTGCGCGAGCAGATCGCCACCGTTCACAAGGTGATCGACGCGCAGACCGAGATCCTCACGCTCGACGAGAAGGCGTTCGCGCTGAAGGAGGTCGCGCGCGCCGACGTGGTCCAGCAGATGGCAGCGCTCGGCCAGTCCCAGCAGTTGCTCGCGCCGTTGGAGAAGCAGCTCGCGATCCAGCGCAACATCCTCACGGACCTGGCGGGCCGGCCGCCCAGCGAGGAGATATCGCCATCCTTCAAGTTCGCCTCGTTGCGGCTGCCGACGAAGCTGCCGGTCAGCTTCCCCTCGACGCTCGTGCTGCAACGGCCCGACGTGCGCGCCGCCGACGCGGCGGTTCACCAGGCCGGAGCGGACGTCGGCGTCGCCTTGGCGAACCGCCTACCGCAATTCCGGGTTTCGGGCGACGCCGGGTCGAGCGCGATCAACCTGACCCAGCTCTTCGGCGGACCGGCCGGCTTCTACAGCATCGTCGGGGCGGTCAGCGCACCGCTGTTCGACGCCGGGACGCTGTACCATCGGCAGCGCGCGAGCGAAGACGCCCTACTGGAGGCCGAGGCGCGCTACAAGTCCGCTGTCCTCGCCGCTTTCCAGAGCGTCGCCGACGCGTTGCGGGCGTTGCAGTCGGACGCGCAGGCGGTGAAGGCCGCGACCACCACGGAGAAGGCCGCGGCCGAGGGCTTCGACATCATGAGGAAGGAGCAAATCGTCGGCGGGGCCAACAACCTGCAGGTCTTCCTGTCGCAACAGGTCTACCTTTCGGCCCTGACGAGTTCGGTCCAGGCGCGGGCGGCGCAATACATCGACACCGTCGCGCTGTTCCAGGCGCTCGGCGGCGGATGGTGGAACCGGTCGGACCCTCGTCCGCCTTCGCCGGACGATGACTTCTTCAAGTTCCTATGACGACGGCCCGGCCTATGGTCGGCTCGGAGGTTCAGTGCTCGGGCTCCACAACGATGGAGGCACACAAGAAGCGATGCCCGCGACATAGGCCACAAGTTGCAGCGCGCCCACGTCTCCGACAAGGTCGCGGACGCGATCCTCGTCGGAGTCGAC
Organism: Beijerinckiaceae bacterium; assembly: GCA_965198495.1. GTDB lineage: Bacteria > Pseudomonadota > Alphaproteobacteria > Rhizobiales > Beijerinckiaceae > RH-AL1. Next base: position 1,340,353 of record CBDAPL010000001.1, read on the forward strand.
CTCGGACTGAACCTGAAGGTGTTTCGGCCAGCAGATCTCGCCTCAGCGTTCTTCTTCCGACCGCTGTTGGCCGCGAAGTAATGGTCATGGAACGATCTGAGCACGATCCGGGAATCCGTAAGCGGACGCGCCATGCGTCTACTTTCCGGACGATTACCGTGTCTGCATGCCAGATACAAAAAAGGACCGCCAAGTGGCGAACCCTCTCAAGTTAGGTCAGGCGGCTTAAAATCACGCCGCCATGGGCGCGTAGCGCCTGTGGCCCTTCACGTCATAGCGATCGAGCCATGACCTTGTCCCAGGCCTTGATGAACTCCTTAACGAAGCGCTTGTGGCCGTCGCTGCCGGCATAGACGTCGGCGATCGAGCGCAATTGCGAGTTCGAGCCGAAGACTAGGTCGTTGCGAGTTTCCTTGAACTTGGTCGTGCCGCTTGCGCGATCCTTGAGGGTGAAGCGCGTTCCCTCGGGATCGGCCTTCTCCCACACCAGATCGACATCGGTAATATTGACGAAGAAGTCGTTCGTTAGCACACCGACCTTGTCTGTAAAGACTCCGTGGTCAAACCCGTCATGGTTGAGGTTGAGGACACGAAATCCGCCGGTCAGGACCGTCCATTCCGGCGCCGTCAGCTTCATCAGGTTGGCCTTGTCGAGAAAGAATTTCTCCGGCGCCACACCCTGCGAAATGTTTCGGAAATAATCACCGACGTAGTTGCGGAAGCCGTCGACGACCGGCTTCAGCCACTCGAACATCTCGAGATCTGTGAGCTCCTGCGTGGTGTCCACGCGGCCCGGCGTGAACGGAACCGAAGCCTCCACGCCGGCATCTTTCGCCGCCTTTTCCACGGCGGCGCAGCCACCCAGCACGATCAGATCGGCGAGCGAGATCTTCTTGCCGGCGCCTTGCTTGCCGTTAAAGTCAGCCATGATCGCGCGCAGCTTCTCCACCACGGGCGCGGCCCGGCGGTTGACCGCCCAATCCTTCTGCGGGGCGAGCGCGAGGCGACCGCCGTTGGCGCCGCCACGCTTATCGCTGTCGCGATAAGTAGACGCTGCCGAGAAGGCCGTGAAGGCCAAGTCGGACACCGACGCGCCCGACGCCAGGATCGCCCGCTTTATTGTGGCCACCTCGCCCTCGCCGACGAGCTCGTAATTGCGGTCGGGTAGCGGGTCTTGCCACAGCAGGCCGTTCTCGATCGCCACTTCTGGGCCCAAGTAACGAAACTTGGGTCCCAGTCGCGGTGCGTGAGCTTGTACCATGCCTTGGAGAACGCCTGCGTGAAGGCATCGAAGTCGGCCAGGAACTTCTCGCAGACCCTGCGATAGTCGGGGTCCACCTTCAGCGCGATGTCGCTGGTCATCATCATGAGGTCGTTCATTTGACCCGGGACATGTGCGTCCGGCGTCCTCGGCGCATTCGGATCCTTCGGCTTCCATTGCAGGGCGCCGGCCGGGCTCTTGGTCTGTTCCCAATCGAATTTGAAGAGGTTTTCGAGGTAGCTGTTATCCCACTGCGTCGGGTTCGGCGTCCAACTGCCCTCGATGCCATTGGTCATCGTATATTGAGCGAAGCCGGGACCCTTGGGGTTGTGCCAGCCGAGGCCCATGGCCTCCATCGGCGCGATTTCGGGCGGCGGCCCCACCTCGACGGCAAGCAATGATGCACCGTGTCCCACAGGTCGTTTTCGACCACGTTCTCGTAGTTTTGCCGGAAGACGTTGCCGATCCCCATGATCTTCTTCCACGGCAGAGCGGCATGCGCCTCACGGAAGCTGGCCGGCAACCGCCGCGCCGGCTCGGAGATGATCTCAAGGGCGCGCGTGGTGGCGTAGAATTGCTGGCGCGAAGCAATGATGTTTCCAGTGTGCAAAAGGATTGCGCAAAAGGAAAGCACAACGATATCAACGAGCTTTTTCGATTGCGCAATTCTTGATTTGTGCACAACTCGCCGCTGCCGGATCGACCTAGCTATTGCAGGATGATCGCTTGACCTTGGTCGGCGCTACGCAGCGTTTTCTTGGACGTGGGGATAGCGGGCTGATGGACACCCCGCCACGATTGTATCAAATCTGGTACCTGGGCTGCCGCGATAGCTTTTGAGAACAGGTAACCTTGGCCAAGGTCGCAGTGCCGCCGCTTCAGGAACTCCAATTGGGGTCCGGTTTCTATCCCTTCCGCCACAATGCCAAGTCCCAAACTCTGGGCGAGGCTGATCACCCCGTGAACTATGGCGGCGGCTTCGTGCTCGCTGTCGATCTTCCCGATGAATGAGCGGTCGAGTTTCAGCCAGTCGACGCGGAAATCACGAAGGTGCGTTAGAGACGCAAAGCCAGTTCCGAAGTCGTCCAATGATACCTGAATGCCAGCCGACCTGAGGTCCTGAATGACAGCCTTTATGGAACCCGTGCTTTGCCCGAGAAACACGCTTTCGGTAACCTCCACCTGCAGGGCCCCTGGCCGCAGCCCCGCATTGGACAAATGCTGGAGGATCCGACAGGGCAATTCCTTCGTGAGGTCCCACTCCGTCGCGTTGAGAGCGACGCTGCCAAAGGCAATGCCGTTCGCCGACCAGGTGGCCATGTCTTGGATGACCTGCTCCAACATGACCCGGCTAAGTTCAACAGTCAGTGAGGGATCGCTGAAGGCTGCGTCGATATCGGATGGGGGGCGAATTCCGTCCGGTCTTTCTAGGCGAAGAAGAGCCTCGAAGCCGACGACTCGTCCTGTGCTAAGGGCGATTTTTGGCTGATAGAAAGGGACGATCTGCCCGTCCCTCAGCGCTTCACGCGCCCGAGACAGTTTGTTCACCCGCATCAGAATGCGGTTTTGCATTTCGGGGCGGAAAACGGCAAGGCGGTCGCGACCGCTTTGTTTGGCCGCGTAGAGGGCTATGTCGGCCCCTTTCAACAAACGCTTCGCATCCGAGGCGTCGTCCGGGAACACACTGATTCCGATGCTCGCTCGGCAACTGGCATCGCCGCCCTCGACGCGGATAGGCATTCGCAACGCCTCTAACAGGTCCTCGGCGATCCGTTCAGCTTCAATTGACGCGGATATGGACGGCAGAAGCACCGAAAACTCATCACCGCCGATCCTGGCAGCCAGCGCGGAGACGGGCAGGCACGTCCTGATCTTCTGAGCCACATCCTTGAGAAGGGCGTCTCCTGCATCGTGCCAACGGGTGTCATTGACTTCTTTGAAGCTGTCCAGGTCGATAAAAAGCACGGCGGCCCTGTGCCCCTCTGAGGTTGCGGCCTCCATCGCTCCTTCCAAGCCTTCGCGGAACGCCATGCGGTTCGGCAGCCCGGTCAGTTCATCCGTCTTCGTGGCATCATCGAGAGCCAAATTGGCGCGGTGAAGCTTAAGTTGTGTGAGAGCAATCGCGCCCAAATCGTTCAACACTTTCCGATGACGCGCAGAGAAACGTCTCGGCTTGGTGTCGAGGCAGCAAAGGGTAGCGACAGGAATGCCCGGCTCTAAAGGGAGCGGCACTCCCGCATAGAAGCGAAGGCCAACACCACCGGTGACAAGGGGATTTGTCGCGAAGCGTGGGTCGTCTTGCGCGTCTGGCACAACGACGACTTCCTCTCCCAGGATGGTGTAGTTGCAGAATGCGATCTCCCTTGGCATGCGGTCAGAGGTTAGGCCGCTGCTGCTGTGCAGCCACTGACTGTCTTCGTCCAGCAAGGTAATCGCAACCATCGGAACGGCCAAAAGCTCCCGTGCAAACGTGCAAATTTGATCGAGAACGATGCTGGAGGTTGTGCCGACGATGCGAAGCTCGCGCAGATGGCGCAGGCGCTCAGCCTCGTTGGCCCTTAAGGGATAGGGCATGATGAGGGCCTCGTTGGAGTTCCCACCGTAAGGCCCGCCGATTAACAAAACTTATAAGAAGTGTTAGATCTCGTCGGCGGAAGGCAGTTCTAGATAGCTTGGTTCAAAAGCCCCTAACGCCTTCAGGCTGACGAGGTCAGTTATTTCGACGTCCTGGGAATTTACAAGCAACAACCCCATGCTCTCGAAGCCTTTGAGCACGCGCCCGACCGTGTACGGCGGGCATCCAGTGCACTGCGCTAGCTCAAGGTTCCCTAAAGGCAGCTGGCACCTTTGCCCCTGGCACAGACCGGACGTCCGAAATCGCAGCACGAGTTCAGACAGAAGGTGAGCGATCCTCTCCTGGTCTGTCCGCTGTCCGACGTTCAGGAGCCACTCTCGCTCGATGGCGGCTTCGCGCAGGGTAGCAAGCCAAAGGCCGCGTGCGACGGTGGGTTGTTCTTCCATCAGCGTCGACAGCGCCGCGTGATCGATTACCGCGATCTGACATGCCGTCAACGTGGTGATCGAGTAGGTGACTATGGGGTAGAATAGGCCGTGGATGTCGGACCAGTCACCGGGAAGAAGGAAGGTCGTGATTTGCCGCGCCTTCTCCGTGTCGAGGTGTCTGAATGCGATTCCGTCGACGAGCAGGTGACAGCTTCTGGATGACTCGCCTTGGGTGCGGATCTTCTGGCCCTTACCGACATCCTCAACGCGAGTGAAAAGGGCACTTGCGGCCTCCGCAACCGATCTGGTCATCAAACCGCCCCGTTCGAGGAGGCGCAAAATCTTTGTTGAAGCCATGCCTATCCCGCTGTGTAAAATGCCGAACGATGCGCAGTCCGTGCCAATCATTCCAGCCCTTTCGGTTGGTGCATCACTCTTGATTTATGCACACGTTCGGTCTCGCAGGGACCGCTATTGCCGACCTGGCAGCTCTGCTGTGAGTACTAAATCGCTGAAGCCGCCTTGTTCAGGGGCACTAGGAGTCAGTTATACGTTCGCCTTGACAAAACGGGTGCACGCAGCAAAATCAGTGTCGGACGTGCGAAAGTCACAGCCCGGTAGGTAGTCCGGGCGACGTTTTGCGTTCGTGCAGCTTACATGTCTATCGGAGACGTGGGCAACCTGTACGTCCTTTCCCGCTCGGCGGGAGAGGAGCGTCCTATGGAAATCGCCAGATATATTATCGCTTTCGTCGCCGTCTTCAATTATGGCGGCCTTGTCGCGGATGCGATCGTGCCTTCCGGTGCGAAGCAGCATCTCTTCAATCCTAGATGGCCACCTCATGCCAAGTTTCACAACGGGCAGACTATGGCTATGGGCATCATCAGCGGCTCGCTGTCGTTGGTCGTTCTGTTCGTCTCACGGCCGCTTACGCTTCCATTGTTTCTGCTCGCGACGGCGGTTGCGGCTAATTACTTCATCGCCATGGCCATTGCGCCAGTATTTCCCGGCACCGCCTGGAGCGACCCAGAGTTCGCGGTGGAGCTGCCTCGTCCACTGGGTCTGTATCCCCAACAACTCGTCTCATACGTGCTGTGTATACTTGTGCTGCTCGCGATCGTACTCGCAGTTTCCGGGCGCTAGCCGCTCCTATTCACGACGGACATGGTCGCGGGCCGATCCATGATCGAGGCGAGCGTCATCGCTCGGTGTTTTGAGCTCGGCCTGCACTGATCGGGAACGCGTTCGAGAAGCGAGGCGGGTGGACGGGGCGTCGGCCCCGTCGCTCATGGCGCGGAGGGCCAGAGCGCGCTCGGCAGCGAGCGGAACAGCTCGGCTTCGGGACAGGCGGCGGCGAAGGCGAGGCGGACGCGGCTCGCGGTCTCGATGATGCGGGCGGCGACCTTCAGCAGGCGCAGCCGCAGCGTGGCGAACTCGGCGGTGGCGAGATCGCGCGGCCTGGGGATGGCGTCGCGCACGGTGAGCATCAGCCAGTAGGCGGCGGTGTGCAGCACGAGGCGCGTCTGGTTGGCGAGCGCCGATCGACACGAGGTGCGGTCCGAGGCGAGCTGGGTCTTGTGCAGCTTGATCAGGTTCTCGGCCTGGCCCCGCGCGCAGTAGAGGCTGTCGTAGAGCCATTGCGCCGTGCCGAAGCGCAGGCTGGTGACGACGAAGCGGATGTCGAGGCCGAGCGTCGTGGCCTCGATGCGGGCGACGGCGCGGCGCTCGCGGGTCCAGGACTTCGCCTTGTGGCGCGTCTCGGCGTAGCCGCGCACGACGGCCCTGCCGGTGAGCGCGCGTTCGGTGCGCACCGCGTCCGCCGTCGCCTCGACCTTCGCCGACAGGGGCTTCGATCCGGCGAGGCCGAAGATGAAGTCGATGCCGTTGGCCTCGCACCATTCCATGGCCTCGGGCCGAGCGTAGTGGCTGTCGCCGCGAAACAGGATGCGGGTCGTGGGCCAGCGGGTGCGGATACGGCGCACGAGGCGGCGCAGGTGGCCGCGAACCTCGACGCCCGAGGGTGTCTTGCCCGGGCGCAGGACGACGGCCACCGGACGGCTCCGATCGGTGTCGTAGACATGGATCGGCAGGAAGCAGCGCTCGTCGTAATGCGCATTGAACAGCGACAGCTGCTGGTGGCCGTGGACGACGTCGCAGGTATCGTCGATGTCGAGTGTCACCGAGCGCGGCGGCCTCGGGTAAGAGTCCATCCAGGCATCGACGAGCGCGTAGGTCAGGCGGATCACGTCGCGCAGGCCCGGGGCGTTCTCGAGCCGCGACAGGGTCGGTTGCGAGCAGAGGTCATTGCCGCTGTCCGGCAGTCGCCCGCAGGCGAGCTTGAACGCCGGGTCGCGGCGCAGGTGGTCGAGATCGTCGGCGTCCTCGTAGCCCATCGCGATGGCGAAGATCCTGGCGCGGATCATGTCGGCGAGCGTGTGCGTGACCCGCGCCGGATCGCGCCGGTCGGGCACGAGGCGGGCCAAACGCGCGGCGATACCGAGCCGCCGCTCGGCTATGGCCAGCAGCATCACGCCGCCGTCCGAGGTGAGCCGCCCGCCGTCGAAATCGGCTGTGATCTTCCGCCCCCGGACGGCTGGAAACGCGAACGGCGGGATCGTATCGTGGGTCATGGCGGGCGTGGCCGTTGCGACGATGCGCGAATGTTTGGTCTCGACACCCAAATCTACGCGGCATCAGAGGCTTAGACCATGCCCGCCAGCCTCTCGTGCACCGGTCTGTGAATATGACGGGCTAGGGCCTGCGCAGATTGCTTGATGTATGCCGCTCGCTGAGCGGGTTTGTTTGCGGTACAAAAAAGAGCTTGTTCCAATTAGTCGCCCGGGGTAATTTGGCCTTGTCGCGAAAAACGATCGCCTAACCTTGTACCGACACGATCGGCAGGCTTTCGCGCATACGTCAGCCCCCATGGTCTGGCCAGCGTCTCCCAAACAGTCGCCCGACAATCCCGTCGGGTAGATAGCGGTCGCCAGTGTCTGTTGACGCTGGCGCTCTTGATGGGCGCTTGGAATGGAAAACGATATTGCAATCATCGGTGGTGGCCTAGGCGCCTTGATGCTGGCTCGCGTCCTGCACGTGAACGGCATCGCCGCGACAATCTATGAAGCCGAGTCGGCAGCCGGGGCGAGGACCCAAGGGTACCTGCTCGACATCCACGAGGAGAACGGCCAGCGTGCTCTAAAGGACGCGGACCTGTTCGATGCGTTCAAGGCGCTTTCGCGTCCCGGCGAGGACGCCAAGCGGGTCGTCGGCAAGGATGGCGGTGTCCTGTTCGACAAGCCCGGCAACACCGCCTCCTCCGCCCGGCCGGAGGTGGACAGGGGCGAGCTTCGGCACATGCTTCTCGCATCGCTCCCGGAGGGAACAGTCAGATGGAACCGCAAGGTCACGTCCGTCGCGACCGACGGCGGCCGGCACACGATCACTTTCGCGGATGGGACGAGGATCGGGGGCGACCTGATTATCGGCGCGGACGGGGCCTGGTCGAAGGTCCGCTCGCTGCTTTCGGATATCAAGCCCGCTTATACCGGAACCTGTTTCATCGAGGTGGCGCTCCTCGACGGTGCCGCACGCCATCAGGCCTCCATCGACGCGATCGGCACCGGCACGCTCATGGCAGTCGCTCCAGGCAGGGGCATCATGGTGCATCGTTACCCGGACAGGACCGCACGCGGCTATGCGGCCCTGAACAAGCCGGAGGAATGGATACGGTCGATTGACTTTGGCGACGCGCGCTCCGGCCTGGCTCATCTGGCCGAGCAGTTCGAGGGCTTTGCGCCGCACCTGACCGCGTTCATCACCGATAGTGATACTGCCCCGGTGCTTCGCCCGATCTACGCGCTGCCGGTCGGCTACCGGTGGGACCGAATGTCAGGGTTCACCTTGCTGGGCGACGCGGCGCATCTCATGTCCCCTTTCGCCGGTGAGGGGGCCAATCTGGCCTTGTACGACGCTGCAGAGCTTGCCAAAGCGATCGTCGCCCATCCTTCGGACGTCGAAGCAGCGCTCGCAGCTTACGAAGACAGGCTATTCCCTCTTAGCAGCGAAGTCGCCGAAGCGTCCGCAGAGAACCTAGCCCGGTTCTTCGGCGACGCCTCACCCGGCAGCGTGGTGAACCTGTTCAAGGGCATATCGTGAGAAAAAGCTGGTGAACTGCGGCCGGTGGGAAGTCAGCACCGTTCAACGTCTGTTCGCGGATGGTGCATAAGTTCTGACACCCGCACCATAGAGCCGTGCATAAGTCTTGATTTATGCAACAATATAGACGCACCAAAAGACCTCACTGCCCCGTACAGAATTAGAGAACCCGGGCAGGGTGGGTTTAGGGCTGGCACTTAAGCTTGATCGGTAGCTCCTGCGACCAGGTAATGCCCGGTTTGGGCGGCTTCGCAACCGGCATATGAAATTCTTTCGCCCTCTAGGTGTCCTGCGGCAATAGCTGGGTTGGAGGCCTACCCCCGGCAGTTAGCTTCTCCAGGTATTTCCGATCTCCACAATAGACCTGCTGGTCCGAGTTCGCGAAGATTTCCCTATTGTATTGCTCTACCTCATCCGCGCTGAGTTCTTTGTTATCGTCGGGAAATTTCTCCCTGTCGCAAGTCAGGGATACCGCAATCGAAGGCGAGATCGGGTAGTAAAACTCAAGCTCCTTCCCGGTCAGCCCTGCCTCGACGCCGAGTATGTTAATCAAGGGCTGGTCTCCCGCGACAAGCGGTGAGCCTGTCTTATTATGCATAACGACGATGCGATAAGCATTGCTTTGAGCAACAAGCCCGGCGCTGACGTTTGTTGCAAATATAACGTTCTCGATTAGTGCCGTCCGCGCCGGGTCATGCCCCGGCATTACCGCACTAACCCCCCCAATTGCTCGCAGCATCCGCTTCGTTCTGAAGTATTGATTGCAGATATAGAAAAGGAAATCCATCCTACGCTCTGCATCGTTATAAAAGCTCGCGTCGCCAGCACGCAGCATGTTCAAGAGAGGTACGGCCTTGGTCTCGATTAGGCCGTGGTACTTCTCGCCAATCATTTTCTCCGCAAAATTGATCGCCTCCGCGATCCCTTTTCGCTGAAAATCTGTCAGGTTTCCTATCTGCTCGAAGTACTTGCGCAGGACGTAGGGCTTATCAAAGAAGTCAACCCACCCGGCCGCCGTCTCCTTGATTTCTCGCGAACCGAACCCCGATATGACCAGCTTCAGATAATTCATGTCGCCGGGCGTTAGCTCGTGGCATTCGTAGAAATACAAGTCCTTTCCGACTGATTTCGGGCTTGATGGCGAGACTTTCTTTATATCGTCGCGGTAGTAATAGATTTTGCCATATGTGTTGTTAGTCCAAGCCTCAAGATAGTACCGCCAGACATAGTGTTGATCTTTTGTAACCTGCTCATTTAGGCCCACGGCAATCTCCTAAACTTTTCCTTTGCCTCGAAATGTACGCGACCGCATGGCTCAACCCTCCATAGCATGTTCCTTAGTTCGACGCGCCGCAGGCTCGTCGATCTTGGTGGACGTTCCTTCGTCCCGACGCCATCCGAACAGCGGCGCGCGCAAGAGCGCGTCACCCGCAGGGGCGGAGCGCAGCGCAGCACCCCGCAGGGGTTGACCGGTCGAGCACGCTGCTAGGCTCGCCAGGAGAGACAGAGTAGGCTGCGAAAATTGTCCGTGACCTGCCTGATCTAAAGGAATTGCCGTGAGATTTGCAGCCGCTTTGATCGTCGTTTTAGTGATGAACGGCCAGGCAAACGCCACGATCATCACTGGCACAGACCTTATCGCAGCGTGCAAAACATCTGAGGGCCCTGACAGCGTATGCTGGAACTATATCGAGGGCCTTTCCATGGGGCGTGCGGCTGTCGCTGACGGCCACGATATTTATTGCCCGCCGAAAGAAAGCCTGAGCGTCGAAGCCGCAAAGAGCCTTATCCTGGGCTATCTCGCGCGGCACCCCAACGTAGCACCGGCTTTCGCCGCATCTTCCGAATTCACCGCCTTACAGCAATCGTTCCCGTGCGCGCGTTAACGATCGAAGCCCGGCAGGGCGGGGACGCTTGCGGCCCGTTTACGAGAGCGCGGCCCGTGATAAGCCTGGGTGTGGAGCGTTCTTCGTGGGCTTGGAGCGGCCGCCGCCGAGAGACGATCCGCCCGCCGGCGCCGGGGGTTAGGCTGCGGGTGGTGAGGTGAGCTCATTTGGAGACTAGCTAGGTTGGTTTCCCAAAAGCGCACGCGTCCCGCACATTCCATTCGACTGCCGCCGCAAACCGAGCATTCATGTTCTGCGTGAGGCGCAGAGACGGTGGCATGGCAAACGAGTTCGAAGACAGCATAATACAGGACTTCGCGCGCGACATCGCGAGCAGGCTCGGCGAGGCGGCGGCGATCGCCCGCACCGCCGACGCGTACGGAAAGCAAGGCTTAGCCGAGCGGGCCTTCCAGTCGTTGCTCGATCTGGAGCCGCTGCTGCAAGACGCCAAGACCCTGCTCATCGCAACCGCGGTGGTGCGCCGCCGCGACAGAGAGCGGCCGAGGGGGATGAGCGCTGATCTGAGAAGCTGACGTGGCGGCCTGACCTCCTGCCATAAAGCCCGCCCGCCCGCGTCGCCAACCCGCGCGCGGGCTCCGGCTCGTGGGAGCCGACTGTTGCTCCCACGATCAATGGAGCCCGACATGACCAAGCTTACTGCTACGCAGCTCGCCATCCTCACCGCAGCGTCCGCCCGCGATGATGGTCTCGCCATCCGGCCGGCAGCTCTCAGGCCTGCGGGAGCGGCGAAGATCGCGGCCAAGCTGCTCAAGCAAGGCCTCGTTCGCGAACTGCGTGCCAAGGACGACATGCCGGCCTGGCGCGAAGACGAGCATGGCAAAGCGTTCAGCCTCAAGACTCTGAAGGCCGGACGGGTGGCTGTCCAGGCGATGGCTAAGCAGGCGGCGGCATCACACGCGAGCAAGGACGAGGATCAGGTCTCTCGCAGCGACCTGAAGCAAACCGGCACTGCTGCAACTGCGGTCGAACGGCCGGTACAGGTCGCAGAGGCGGGCGCCGCCAAGCCGGGGTCCAAGCGCGCCATCATCCTCGCTCTGCTGTCGCGCGAGGACGGCGCCACCACCGAAGCCTTAATGGCGGCAACGGGCTGGCTGCCGCATACCACGCGCGCCGCCCTGAGCGGCCTGCGTAAGGGCGGCATCGCCATCGCACGCAGCCGCGAGGGAGAGGGTGGTGCCTCCGTCTACCGAGTCGTCCCGGCGACCATCGCCGCAGCGGCTTGAGCGAGAAGGTACTCACGATCATGCGCCCTCCACGACGACGAGCGTCGGTGCCCGACAAGGTGGCCGACGACCTCCCCGCCGAGCTGGCCCGCATCGCAAGCCTGAACACGGATGCGCTGCGCTCGCTCTGGCTGAAGGTGACTGGAAGGCCGCCGAGCCGTCAGCTGTCCGGCGACCTGCTCCGGCGCATGGTCATGCACCGCGTGCAGGAGCGCTGCCTCGGCGCGCTCGACCGCAAGCTTGCCACGATGCTCGACAGGCTCGCCGATGGCAGCGGTGTCATGCCAACCCGTTTGAAGGTCGGCTCGACGCTGGTGCGCGAGCATGATGGCGTCCTCCACCAGGTCATGGTCGTGCCGGATGGCTTCGCATGGAACGATCGCGTGCTGCCGAGCCTGTCGGCTACTGCGCAGGCGATCACCGGCACCAAGTGGAACGGCAACCGCTTCTTCGGCCTACGCCAAGCCAAAGCAGAGGACACCGGACCGGAAGGAGGCGCGGTCGGGCTGCCGGAAGGTTCACCGCTGTGCCTGGCGGAGGCGAGCCCGTGAAGGCGCACACTGCCAGAGCGCAAGCCGCAAAGGCACAGGCGCCTAGGGCGCAGGCTGGCAGAGGGCAGGTGCCCAAGGCGCTGCGCTGCGCCATCTACACGCGCAAGTCGACCGAGCATAACCTCGACCTCGCCTTCAACTCGCTCGACGCGCAGCGCGAGGCCTGCGAGGCCTACATTAAGAGCCAGGCGCACGAGGGATGGCTCCCGGCCGCTACGACGATGGCGGCTTGTCCGGTGCCTCGCTGGAGCGTCCCGCCCTGCAGGGGCTTCTCGACGAGATCCGTGCCAGGCGCATCGACATCGTGGTCGTCTACAAGGTCGATCGCCTGACCCGCTCGCTCGCCGACTTTGCCAAGCTGGTCGAGCTATTCGATTCGCATGGAGTATCGTTCGTCTCCGTGACGCAATCCTTCAACACCACGTCGAGCATGGGTCGGCTCACCCTCAACGTGCTCTTGTCCTTCGCCCAGTTCGAGCGCGAGGTCATAGGCGAGCGCGTGCGCGACAAGATCGCTGCGTCCAAGCGCAAGGGCATCTGGGTCGGCGGCCCTGTGCCGCTCGGCTACAGCGCCAGGGACAAAGTGTTGGCGATCGTGCCAGACGAGGCCGCCAGCGTGCGCACCATCTTCGACCTGTATCTCACCATCAGGTCCGTCGCCGGCTTGGTTGCTGAGCTTGAGCGTCTCGGCATCACCGCGCGCGGTGGCAACCGCTTCGGCGTGGGCGGTCTCGCTCACCTCCTGCGCAACCGCTTCTACGTCGGCGAGGTCGCCTACCGCGGCGAGGTTCACCCCGGGCCGCAGCAGCCGATCGTCGAGCGCGCGACGTTCCAGGCGGTGCAGGAGGTCATGGACGCGCAAGTGGTCCAACGCAGGGGTCGCCTAGCGGCTTCCGCCGGCCTGCTCACCGGCCTTCTCTATGACGACCGAGGGCATCGTTTGACGCCGAGCCACACCAACAAGCGCGGCCAGCGCTACCGCTACTACGTCTCGCAGGCGGTGCTGCAGAATAACAAGAAAGCAGCTGGGTCGGTCACCAGAATCGCGGCGCCCGACCTCGAGGCGGCGGTGGTCACCGCTGTCCGGGCACATTCCGGCATCGACGCGACCGTGGCGGACCACGATCTGGTCCGCACCCGCGTGCGATCCGTCGTGCTCGGCAGCGGCAGGCTCGACGTCGAGGTGTACGACGACGGTGCCGACATGGTCGATGGGCAAGGGATGAGGCGCAGCTCGGACCCGGACAGCGAAATGGCCTTGAACGAGGAAGACGACGCTGACGACAGCGAAGAGCGATACACGGACGACCGTCCCATGCACACGCTGTCGGTTCCCTGGACGCCGCGCGACGTTCACCGCGCCAAGGGCGTGCGCGACGACGGCCAACCTGGCCTCTCCGACGCGGCGCGTGACCAGCTCCTCCTCGCCATCGCTAAGGCCAGACGGTGGATGCGCGATGTCGCCGATGACGTGACGACGTTCGCCGACATCGCGCGGGAGGAGGGATGCGGTGAGCGCCATGTCCGCTTCCTCGCGCCGCTGGCCTACCTGTCGCCGTCTATCGTGAAGGCACTCCACGACGGGCGAGCCCCGGCGGAGCTGACGATCTCGTCGCTTGCCCGCTGCCTGCCCCAAGACTGGGCGGGCCAAGACGCTCGCATGCTGCGCTGAGCAGCAAGCTTGAATCGCGACACAACCTTGTGGGGCGGCTTTAGGCCAAGCGGCCTCTTAATAGAGATGCCGCTATAAGGCCGCTATTGGCGCAAATCGCTCCGAGGCGGAGCGGGAGCAGGGGCGCTGGATAGGTGGTCCTGCCGGGAACAGGCGCGCTCTTTGCCGATGACCATTGGCAAGGGAGAACAACGCGTTCCGAGGCCCGGTCGATCGCCCAGTCTGCATGCTGGATGTATGCCGTGTTTAACTAGTCGCAGCCGGTCGCCGTCGCGTCCGCTTCCCACGCCTCCATCGATTGCAACAGGGCGGACACTTTCGCCCGCACGTTCCGATAGGCAGGTTCGCCAAGCGGCAGGTGAAGCGGAGGATCTTTGGAGTCGATGGCTCTGAGGACGACCGCCACTGCCTTGACGGGATCCCCGTCTTGCAAGCCGTTGTTGGCGTGGCGGTAGGCGCGCGCCTTTCCTGCTGTATCAACATAGGCGGGCAATTCGGTTGCCGCCGCATTGATGGAGCGGCCGAGAAACTCGGTCCGGAACGGTCCGGGTTCAACGATTATCACCTTCAATCCGAGCGGTTCGATCTCCTGTGCCAGCGCCTCGGACAATCCTTCCACAGCGAATTTGGTGGCATTGTAGAAGCCCATGCCGGCTCGCCCAACTAGGCCGCCGACCGATGAGAAGTTGATGACCCGGCCGCGACTCTCGCGCAAAGCGGGCAGCGCCGCGCGAGTGGTCTCGATCAGCCCGAAGACATTCGCCTCGAACATCGGCCGGTACTCGTCGGGCGTGCCTTCCTCGACTGCCGCAACAAAACCGAACCCAGCGTTATTCACCAGAACGTCGAGGCCGCCGAAGGCGTCTTGCGCGAGGCGAACGGCGGCAGCGGCGTCACCAGTCCGGGTTACGTCCAGCGCGATCGTCCGCACCCTTTCCCCGTAGCGATCGGCAAGCGTGTCGAGCGTCTCCGGTCTGCGTGCGGTGGCGACAAGCCGGTCGCCGCGGGCGAGCACGGCATCGGCCAATCCCTTGCCAAAGCCGCTGGAGCAGCCGGTAATGAGCCAAGTCTTTGCCATGATCTTCTCCTGTTAGATCCGTCCCGCGAGACTCTGGACGGGTTGTGCATCGGTGAAGCAAGAGACGTCGGCCATCACGCGCGGCGTCTCGAGCGAGGCCAGTGCGGCTCGCATCGACGCCTCATCGTCGAAACGGCACTCGCAGATCGCGACCGTCGTAGCATCGGGCTCGGCAGGCCAGAACGCGGTGCAGCTTCTCAACCCGAGCGGACCCCAGCACGCCATCACCAGCGGCAGGTGACGACGGAGGTAGTAGTCACGGTCGAAGCGCGTGCCCGCGCCGCCGGGATAGGTCACGTACATCGTGGTCATCGATCAAACAGCTCCTCGCTCGGAACGTCGAAGGCGTTGAGCGTAATGGCGACCTGAGCATAGGTGCCCACCCAAAGGACCAGCTCATTGAGGGCGCCCTGGCCGAGCAGGTCGCGCGCCGCTCGGTATGTCGCGCCGGGCAGGACGCCGCCGCCCAGCAAGCCTGTCGCGACATCGAAGGCGCAGGCTTCCTCGGGCGTCAGGTCGAGCGGGCGGCCGCCGGCGGCTAGCGTCGCGAGCTTTAGCAACTCCATACCTTCGGCAGCGGCGACCGCCGCATGCGCGTAGATCTCGTAGGCGGCTTTGAAACGCGCGCCGACCACGAGGATCGCCACCTGCTTGGCGGACGGCGCAAGCCGCTTCATTGCGGTGATCGCGCCAATCACATCGTAGTGCGCTTGACCAAACGCCGGCTCATGCAGGAACACGCCCCACGGTCCAAGCAAGGCGCCGTCCTCGCGCATCGTTCTGAAGGCGGTGAAGCCATGCGCGATCTGCTCACGATTGCGGGTATAGAGCGCGCGCTGCTCGGCGGTGAGTTGATCGGGCGGCAAGGTCGGGAGGCGCATAGAGGCTCCAGTTCAGGCCATGAGCAGGCGATCCGGGGTGATCGGCAGTTTGCGGACGCGCTTGCCGGTGGCGTGCCAAACGGCATTGGCGATGGCGGGGGCGACCCCGCACAGGCCAAGTTCGGCGATACCTTTTACGCCGAGCGGGTTCATGATCGCATCTTTGCTTTCGACGAATGTCGCGTCGAGCTCGTGGATGTCCGCACAGACCGGGACGAGATACTCGGCGATGGTCGCGTTGGCGACACGGCCGAGGTTCTCGTCCCATTCGGTCTCTTCCAGCAGCGCCATGCCGATGCCGCCGACCATGCCGCCGATACACTGGCTGTGCGCCAGCCGGGGATTGATGATGCGGCCCGCATCATAGGCGCCGACCAAGCGCGCCACGCGGACGCTGCAAAGGTCGGGATCGACGCGCACCTCGGCGAACACCGCGCCGAAACCGACAGAGCTGTGCGTCTTGGCCTCGTCGCCCGGCGCTGCGCTGGCCTCTGCGGAGAGGCTCTGCAAGCCGGCCCTGCGGAGTAGGTCCTCGCCCGGAGCTTGGCCCAGATCGGCAAGCTTCATATTCAAGGCCGCACAGGCCGCCTGCACGGCCGACCCGACGCTGGCCATCGTGGTGGAGCCGCCATGTTCCTTGGCGGCCGGATAGGTAGAGTCCCCCAGTTCGAACCGCACGCGTTCCACCGGGAAGCCGAGGCTGTCCGCCGCGACCTGCGTCGCGGAAGTGTAGGTCCCCGGACCCATGTCCGTCGTGGCGCAGCGCACGGTCACGGTGCCGTCCGCAAAGAGCGTGGCGGACGCCGACGTGGGATAGCGGGCGACATGGTAGACCGCAGTCGCCATGCCATATCCGACAAGATCGCGCCCAATTCTCATGGCGCCCGGCTCAGGCAAACGGTTCTTCCAACCGAACCGCTCCGCTCCTTGCCGATAGCACGCGCGCAATGCTTTGGAGGACCAGGGCAGGTCCTTAGTTGGGTCGCGTTCGGCATAGTTGCGCAGGCGCAGCTCGATAGGATCGAGCTTCAGCGCTTCGGCCAGCTCGTCCATCGCCATCTCCTGGCCAATGAGCCCGGTCGCCCAGCCGGGGCCGCGCATGGGGCACGGCGTGCTGACGTTCATGGCGACCAAGCCATAGCGGGTGCGCCGGTTGGGACAGGCGTAGGTCGTGGCCGCGGGAGCGAGCGTGCCCTCGGCAAATTCCTCGTAGGTGGAAGTCTGGCCCGTGACTTCGTGGATCATCGCGGTCAGTCGTCCCTCGCCGTCCGAGCCGAGGGCGACACGCTGCTGCGTCTGGGGACGGAAGCCGATCGCCGTTGAGAGTTGACGCCGCGTCAACTCCAGCCGCACGGGGCAACCGGCCCGCCGTGCGGCCATAGCGGCGAGCGTGACGTGCGGCCAGGTCCGCAGCGCCGAGCCGAAGGCGCCGCCGACAAACGGATTGATGACCCGCACTTGTCCAGGATCGATGCCGAAACGGCGGGCGATCTCGTCCCGCTCGTTGCCGACCCATTGCGTCTTGCTCCACAAGGTCAGCTGGTCGCCCTGCCATTGCGCGACGGCGACGTGCGGCTCCATTGGATTGTGCTGCTCGCGCGCTTGAAGGTAGGTCGCCTCGACCCGGACCGGCGCGGCAGCGAAGGCCGCATCAGGGTCACCCTTCTTGGTCTCCGGGCCACGCCCCTTTTTCGCGGCGGCTTCGGAGGTCGGTCTGGCGAGTTCAGGAGCGAAGCGGAGGCGGCGCTCGGAAGCGGGCGCGTAGCTCACGCGGACCAGAGACGCCGCATACAGCGCTTGCGCCTGCGTCGCCGCCACCACCAGGGCGACCGGTTGGCCATTAAAGCGGATTTCGGCATCCTGCAGCACGTGCAATTGCTCGCCTGCGACCGGATCGACCGCAGGCCGTTCGATGGGCGTTTGATAGGGCAGCCGGTCGGCGTTGAGGTGCGTGAGAACCACCAGCACGCCGGGCGCGTGCTCGGCGGCTCCGGTGTCGATCGCGACGATGCGCCCGGCCGGGACCGTGCTGTCGTGCGTCGCGGCATAGGCCAGTCCGTCGGGGTGGAATTCGGCGGCGTAACGTGCGCCCCCGGTGACTTTCAAATGGCCGTCGACACGAGGAAGCGAAGTGCCCATGACGGTCATGCGAGCGCTCCAGCCTCGGCCAGCGCACGGGCGACCGTGCGCTGGATCAGCTCCAGCTTGTAGGCGTTCCGCCCGTGTGAAAACGCACCATCGGCGGCGAGCGCCGCTGCCGCTTGCGTGAGCGCAGGGGTGAAGCGTTTACCGTGCAACGCCGCCTCGACCTGCGGCAATCGCCACGGTCTGGTCGCGACACCGCCGACCGCGATCCGCACGTCGCGCACTATCCCGTCGTCGTGGAGGTCCAGTGCCACCGCAGCCGAGGCGATCGACCACTCGAAGCTCGCGCGGTCGCGGACCTTCAGGTAATGCGAGCGCCGCGCGGCCGGGCCGGTCGGCACGTCGATAAACTGGATCAGCTCGCCCGACGCCAGCTGCGTCTCGACTGCGGGCGTATTACCAGGAAGGCGGTGCAGGTCGGCGAGCGGGATCGTGCGCTCCCCGTGCGGACCAGCAATCGTGACGGTCGCGTCGAGCACCAGCAGCGCGTTGGCAAGATCGCCCGCATAGGTGGCGATGCAATGCTCGCTGCCGCCGAGTATCGCGTGGAAACGGTTCTGCCCACTAATTGCCGGGCAACCTGTTCCCTGCTCGCGCTTCGCGCACGGAGCACCGGGGTCGCGGAAATAGCCGCAGCGGGTGCGCTGGAGCAGGTTGCCGCCCATCGTGGCCAAGTTGCGGACCTGCGCCGACGCACTGGCCAGCAGCGCTTCCGACACCACGGGGCACTCGGCCCTGACGGCCGGGTGGGCGGCGGCGTCGCTCATGCGGACGAGCGCGCCGAAACGCAGGCTGTCAGCGCGTTGCTCGATGCGGTCGAGGCCCGGCAGCGCGGAAATGTCGATGATCCGGTCGGGGTTGCGCAGATGCTCGCCCATAAGCTGCATCATGTCGGTTCCGCCCGCGAAGAAGTCGGCGCCGGGATCCTGTGCCCCGTCCGAACGGTGACGCGCACCCGTCGCGGTCGCGTCGGAGAGACTGGCCGCGCGGGCATAGGCAAAGGGAACCATCGTCAGCCCTCCCCGGCGACGTCGCGGATCGCGGCCACGATGTTGGTGTAGGCGCCACAGCGGCAGATATTGCCGCTCATCCACTCGCGGACTTCGTCGTCGGAATGGGCGTGGCCTTCGGCGATGCAGGCGACCCCGCTGATGATCTGCCCCGACGTGCAATAGCCGCACTGAAAGCCGTCGTGCGCGACGAACGCCGCCTGAAGCGGGTGAAGCACGCCGTCCTTCTCCAGCCCTTCGATCGTGGTGATCGCCTTGCCTTGGCTCATCACCGCCAGCGTGAGGCAGGAGTTCACCCGCCGCCCGTCCACCAGCACCGTGCAGGCGCCGCAGGCCCCGAGCGCGCAGCCTTTCTTGCTGCCGGTGAGGCGGAGGTGGTCCCGCAAGGCATCGAGCAGCGTGGTGTGCGCGTCGAGGTCGGTCAGCGGGTGCTCGGCGCCGTTGATGGTGAGCACGACGTCGAACTGCCGGCGCGGCTCGCGCGTCGGCTCCGGGACCGCGCCGGAGGCGGGCGTCTCCGCGAGGCCGACCATCATGGCAGCGCCGCCCGCCAGCGGGGTCGCGATGACGTCGCGCCGCGTCCAGCTTCGATCTTCCACGCCTCGCTCACTTTCCTTGGGTTCGCGCCGCGCCGGCGTGGCGCTCCAGCCAGGCGAGCACGGGGGCCAGCGCCGCGTCCGAGTTCTTCTCGTAGATCAGCCCGTGCCCATTGCCGGTCACGCCATGGTCCGGCAGGTGCAGCAGTTCGGCCGCCGCCCCTCCCGCTTTGAGCGCGGCAACGATCGGGGCACTGGCAGGCGCGAAGGAAGAGGTATCCCCCGTCACCACGGCGACCGGCAGCCTAGCCAGGCTGGGCAGGCGTAGCGCGGCGGGGTCGGCGACGCGTACCGCCTCGGGCGAGCCGCGCGGCGGATCGAAGGTCAGCGGCGCGGCCGTCAGGCCCCAGGACAGCGGACCGATGTTGGGGATGTCGGCGAAAGGCGGCCCCATCGGCTCGACGCTGACGACGGCGCGGACCAGGCCCGGTCGGCGGTCCGCCGCCAGCCAGCCGCTCGGGCCGGACGCGGAGTGCGTGAGCAGGATCGCCGGCCCGATCCGATCAAGCAGTCGCGCGAGGCGATCAGCGTCCATTTCCTGCGAGGCGGCGAGGTCCGCCGGTAGCGGTCCATAGCCGGCGATGAACTGGTCCATCGCCTCGGCGTCATCGGGCGAGAACGGCCATTGCGTGTGCTTGCCCGCCGGCTCGGGCGGACAGTAGATCTGCCGCCCACCTTCGTAGGAGAACGGCGGTCCCAACGGCCCGATGATCTCGGTGTGCAGCGGCGAGCGGCCGTGACCGGGACGATCAACGATCAGGGTTGCGTATCCGGCCTCGACCAGACGTTGCGCCCAGCCGGGACGGCCGTCCGGCGTATCGAGCCATTCAATGCCTTGCAGACCGCCGCCGTGCACCAGCACGATCGGGAACCGCCGCGTGACCTCTTCGGGCGCTTCCCACGCGACGAACATCGGCCCGCGCTGATACGTCTTGCCATCGCGCTCGACGCGCTCGCCGGTGATCCAAAAATAGCCGCGCCGGACCGTGCGCGCGGGCGTGGCGGACCAGAATGGACGGGCGCTGCTCATGGCGCTTTGCAAATTCATCGGGCGCTTCCGACGGCGGCGCAGTAGGCGGGCACGTTCCAGTAGAACGGGCGGAACTCGATGATGCGCTCGCCACGGACCCGCACGACCTGCGCCATCGGCAGGTCGAGCGTTTCGCCCGATCCGCGCGAGCGGGTCACGAGGCGGCAGGTGATCACCACCGTGTCGCCGTTCGTGAAAAAGCGCGCGTCCTCCACGTCGAGCCGGTCAAACGCTCGGCTCATCTGCCGCGCCCAATCCTCATACCCAGCGTGGCCGCGAAACTCGCCGCCCCAGGGCAGGTCAGGCGACTGGTGCAGCACCACGTCGGGGTCGAGCGTGGCGGCCATGGCGGCGAAGCTGGCGCCCGCATCGGCACCGCCTGCGTTCATGTAGACGGCTTCCGCGGCGTAAAAGCGCTCGATGACGTCGCGCGGCGAAGGTTGGCCGCTGAGAGTCACAGCTCCACCTCGCCGCCGTCCGGGTCGCTCCGATATGTGGCCATATCACCGCTGCGGAAGGTCGAAGCGGTGCCGAACGTGTCTTCCATGAACTGCATAAAGACGATCTTGCCGCCCTTGACCTTGGCAAGGATGGCGAATGGCGACGTGACCGCCTTGCCCAGCGTGACGGACCGGTAGGTGAAGCGGCCGAACACGGCCACGTTCTCCCCGGCGCCGAACAGCTCTTCGACCAAGAATGCCTCGCTGTGCCAGAAGCGCCCGACCTGCGTGTAGGTGTCGAGAACCGCTTCGGGCCCGGTGCGCGTGCCTGCCCAGGGCATGATCTGCCGAAGCTCCGGATTGTCGAAGTTCAGCGACACGTAAATCGCGTCAGGCGCGACCAGGCGACGAACCGCTTGCGGATTGGTAGGGTCGCTCAGGAGTTCCCTCACGATTTCTGTTGGCGATGTTGGTATCGGAGCGACCTCATCAAGCAACTTCGATCGGAGCTCAAGCAGGTAAGGAACCGATCGGTTCATAATTAGTCGGCAGTGCTTCCCTGTCAATGACATTCGTCTCTCGCCAAGTCAGTTGTGCCGCCTGAATAGAAATTGCGCGGTGCCGCCACCGAGCCTTTCTAGCGCTGGAACCGTACGGCTCTACGTTAAGCTAGTAGCTGCATAACCCGATCGGATGCCGCCCAACCAGAGCTTTGGTATCCATCAGTCTAGGGATCGCATCGCAGCCGTGACGACAGCCGCCATCTCCTGTCGGGTCGCTCCAACCTTGCCCAGCAGCCGCATGCCTTCGATCTGGCAGACCAGGAACCGCGCCACATCGCGGGCGTCCTGATCGCTGGTCATCTCGCCCGCAGCCTTGCCGCGTCGAATCTCGTCGACGAACAGCGCCTGTATCCGGAGAAACGTGTCGCGAACGCGTGCGCCGATCTCAGGATCATGCGGTAGCATCTCGGCCGCTGTCGCCATGACCATGCATCCCCGCTGCCCGGGTTTATCCGACGACAACGGGACATAGATGGTCAGGGCCGCACGAATCGTCTCTTTGACAGACCCGTGCGCAGCCAGGATCTCGGCTAGCTCTTCGAGACCAAATTCGGCGTAGCGATCCAAGGCCCTAAGAAACAACGTCTTCTTATCGCCGAAAGCCTTGTAAAGGCTGCCGCGTGACAGACCGGTTCCCTCCATGAGATCGGTCATCGACGTCGCGTGGTAACCGCGCGTCCAGAATACGTCCATCGCGTCGCGCACAGCATCGTTTATGTCGAATTCGCGAGGACGTCCCGGTAAGACAGGGTGTGCAGCCGTATATTCCATAACCGCCAACTGGGAACCGCTTGGCCCCTATTCAAGTCAGCTGATAGCGGTTGCGAGCCCAAATACTAGGCGCCGCGTGCGCTCGGCCGGCCAAGTGAAATCGACCTTCTCACGATCAGCTACTTCCATGTGGTCACCACGGGACTAGCTGTATCACATAGAATATGTCGATGCAGGATCTGCTTCTCACACACGCAGCATTTTGCACGGCCTATCTCCAGGATGGCTCGTGCTACTGTCTAATGTGCTAAATGTTACATCAACCTCGGTCAGCCAGAAGTAGTTTGGCGCGTTCTGTTGCTGTTCCTTCGGAGCTTAACGATCAAATCGCAGTCGAAATGGTAGCTCTCAGCTGACGATAAGAGCACCCTAAATGTCGAGCTTAGACGCAAGATGGAATGTCTGCTACCGTGCAGCCAGCCAATGTCTGCAGTTGGCGCGAAGCCACCGTAAGAACCTTTCGGGTCGAAAGTGCTAATCGCATTGGGGGCGTGCTGTCTCAGAGGCGAGATAATGTGCGCATCGCTTGGAGGAAGGGCACCCGCGTCTCATATTCCACTCGACTACGGCCGCGAACCGAGCATGCTTGTCGGCGCGGGGCAGACGTGGTGACGGGCATGGGTGTGCGAACTGAAGGTCAGGAGTGTATGCAACGCCACGAAGGCCGTCGCGGTCTGGCTGACGAGGGCAGCGGTCGTCGCTCGCGCGGCACTTGGCGGTATCGGGTAACGGCCTTGATCAGGATAATGGTCCATCTCGTCGCCAGCTTTATAAGGGCCAGCGCCCACAGTCGTGCGAGCTTCACGCGGCCGCGAGCCGGCACCGCCGCTAACATCAGCGGGACGGACACATCGTTGCCCTTCCCGCGCGACGCTCTTCGCGGCGGCGCGATCTTCGCGGTCAGCTACTGCGAGCATGGCCGGCAAAGCGTCCCGGATAACTGGCAACGAAATCGCGCGTATGGCCCTACGCCGCGCCTGCGGGATCTCGCGCTAGAAGGCCATGTCGCCTTCGATCCCGCGCCAAACCAGCTTGCTGCTCTTGGCGTGCGGCTCACGGCCGAGCGCAGCGGTGATGCTTCACTGTCGATAGCCTAACGCTGCGACATCGGCGTGATCTGACGTCAACGCCGCCTGGCCTGCCATCGAAGGCCGTCACGCTCATGGCCTAGGCGAACTAAGCCGCGCCAAGCTCGATGGTGGATCGATGTTGTTGCGCTCGACGCGACGACCCGCAACGACATCGCTCACCATCAAGCCCGCAATGAGCGCCGTGCTCACGCAAATCGCAAAGCCAGCATCCCAACAGCTATCCATCGTTCCAATGGTTGATGTTGGATGTTAGCTGACGCGTATTACGACCTCCGTGCTTCGTTCGCTGATGACGACGGTCTTCGTCGACATCCCTCATCATGCGCCGATGCATTTGCAGGACGAGCGTCCATACCGTCGACCGATGTTCCAACAACCGACGACGGATGTCGGCTGGCGCATCTCGCGACTCATTCGTGCTTCGTGCCCGATCGCTAGCTAGACGAACCACGTCGGACGTATCAGGCGCTAGTAGCCTGCGATCGTGCCGGGCGGTCTCTCCTAGCAATCGCCGAGTTAGGGGGCCTCTACTGGAAGAGTGCCGGCGATACTTGTTGCACGTGCATCATTCTGTTTTGGAGATTGCAAAATCGGCAGCGGAGACTTGGCGGAGAAACGCGGCCAAGGGGGCGCAAACAAGCCATTTCTCGTCTGAGGAGATTGGCGCACCTGCGCTAAACCATTGATTACGCGCGCCAATCAACCTTCACAGAGATGGTGTGATAGCAAACAGATTGGGTGGCTGGGGCGGGAGGATTCGAACCTCCGTATGGCGGAATCAAAATCCGCTGCCTTACCGCTTGGCGACGCCCCACCGGAGCCGCGCTGGCGACGCGACGCGCCGGACCATAGTGTGGCGCCAGGCGAGCCGCAACAGCGGCACGCCCGCGATCGCCGACCAAGGCGCCGCAGCGGCGCCGGGCCTTTTTCGCGCGCAGGCGTCTTTCGCAGCGGTGCCAGGCCTCTCTCGCGCGGCCAGGCTTCTCTCGCGCGGCCAGGCCTCTCTCGCGCGGCGCCAGGCTTCTCTCGCGTGGCGGTGGTCTTGGCCTGGCGCTCCGAGAGCGCATCGCTCGGCAGGCTCCTTCACTCTGGCGCACCACACGCCGGACGCGCTTGCATGCCGGACGCGCTTGCATGCCGGGCGGCGCGGCTGCATTCTGCCGCCATGATCTCGCCTCTTGAAGTCGCGGCGCAGGAGGCCTTGCGCGAGACGGGCGCGCTGCGCAGCCTCAACCAGCGCTCGCTCGACATCTTCCGCCGCATCGTCGAGAGCTACCTCGCCACGGGCGAGCCGCTCGGCTCGCGCAGCCTGTCGCGGCTGTTGCCCTCGCCGCTGTCGCCGGCTTCCGTGCGCAACGTCATGCAGGCGCTCGAGGAGAGCGGCCTCATCTTCGCGCCGCATACCAGTGCCGGGCGGCTGCCGACGGAGAGCGGGCTGCGCTTCTTCGTCGACGCGCTGCTCGAGATCGGCGACATCGACGAGGCCGAGCGCAAGACCATCGAGGCGCAGATGGGCGGCGCGCGCGACCGCAGCTTCGACGCGATCCTCACCGAGGCGACGACCATGCTCTCGGGCATGACGCGCGGCGCCGGCGTCGTGCTCACCACCAAGGACAACGCCCGCCTCAAGCACATCGAGTTCGTGCGGCTGGAGCCGACGCGGGCGCTCGCCGTGCTGGTCGGCGAGGACGGGTCGGTCGAGAACCGCGTGGTGCCGATCGCCGCCGACCTGCCGGGCTCGGCGCTCGTCGAGGCGAGCAACTATCTCAACGCGCGCATCCGCGGCCGCACCTTGCTTGAGGTGCGCGCCGATATCGAGACGTCGCGCCGCGCCGCCGAGGCCGAACTGGGCGAACTCACCGCGCGGCTGGTCGATGCCGGGCTCGCCAGCTGGGCCGAAGGCGTCGGGCGGTCGCAGCTCATCGTGCGCGGGCAGGCGAACCTGCTGAGCGACCTGACCGCGATGGAGGATCTCGAGCGTATCCGCCTGCTGTTCGCCGACCTCGAGACCAAGAAGGATGTCGTCGACCTGCTGAGCCGCGCCGAGAACGGCGAGGGCGTGCGCATCTTCATCGGCTCGGAGAACAAGCTGTTCTCGCTGTCGGGCTCGTCGATGATCGCCGCGCCGTTCCGCGACAGCCAGCAGCGCATCGTCGGCGTGCTCGGCGTGATCGGGCCGACGCGGCTGAACTACGCGCGCATCGTGCCGATGGTCGACTACACCTCCAAGCTGCTCGCCCGGCTCGTGTCGCTCGGCTGAACGGACCCGCTCTCGACGTCGAATACGACGCCGATTTCCACGCGCGGGGTTGTCTCCACGCCCGCGGCAAACCATAACCTGCGCGACGCGCCGCTGCAGAGCCCACAGATGTACCGCTTCCGATTTTTGCCAAGCGCCACAAAGACTTGGCCGACGTTTTCCCGCCTGGGACTTCCTAAAGTTCCCGCTTTATCGTGGGCTTTTTTCCCGCTCTTGATCGCGATCGCCTGCGTGTTCGCCGCGCCGCCGGGCGTCGCCTATGGAACGCAAGCGCAGTTCGCCCAGAGTACCGTGCCGGCACCCGTCGAGGCGGCGACGCCCGCGCCGGTCGTGCCGTCGCCGTCGCCAGCCCCGGCGGCGGAGCCCGAGACGCCCAAGGCCGCGCCCGGCACCGGGTCGGCGCTGATCCCGCACGACCTGTCGCCGTTCGGCATGTTCATGAACGCCGACATCATCGTGAAGGTGGTCATGGTCGGCTTGGCCTTCGCCTCGCTCGCCACCTGGACCATCCTGCTTGCCAAGGGGCTCGAGCTCACCGGCGCCAAAGGCCGCGCCAGCCGCGGGCTCGCCGACCTTGCCGGCGCGCGCACGCTGCGCGAGGCCGCCGCCGCGTTGAAGGGCCCGAAGGCGCCCGTGACCCGGCTGGCGCAGGCGGCGCTCGCCGAGGCCGAGCGCTCCGGCGGCCTGCCGCACGAAGGCATCAAGGACCGCGCCGCCGCGCTTCTCGCGCGCATCGAGTCGCGCGCCGGCCGTTCCATGGCGCGGGGCACCGGCGTGCTGGCGACGATCGGCTCGACGGCCCCCTTCGTCGGCCTGTTCGGCACGGTGTGGGGCATCATGAACGCCTTCATCGGCATCTCGAAGACCAACACGACCAACCTCGCCGTCGTCGCGCCCGGCATCGCCGAGGCCCTGCTCGCCACCGCCTTCGGCCTCGTCGCGGCGATCCCCGCCGTCATCATCTACAACGTGTTCGCGCGCGCCATCACAACCTACCGCGCGATCCTTGCCGATGCCTCGACGGAGATCATGCGGCTGCTCTCGCGCGATCTCGATCGCGATGACGCCGAGGCCGTGCCGGCGCGGCGGGCGGCGGAATAATGGGCGCGCGACTGTCGAGCAACGCGGACACCGACGAGCTCGTCGAGACCCACGAGATCAACGTCACGCCTTTCATCGACGTGATCCTCGTTTTGCTGATCATCTTCATGGTGGCGGCGCCGCTCTCGACGGTCGACGTCAACGTCGACCTGCCGGCTTCCAGCGCCACGCCGGTGCCGCGACCCGACAAGCCGATCTTCGTCACGCTGAAGCAGGACGACACGCTCGCCCTCGGCGACGATCCGGTCGGCAAGGACGGGCTCGGCGCCGCGCTCAAGCAGGCGACCGGCGGCGACACCGACAAGCGCATCTTCGTGCGCGCCGACAAGACCGTGAACTACGGCGACGTCATGGAACTCATGAACTCTCTGCGCGATGCCGGCTTCCTCAAGATCGGCCTGGTCGGGCTCGACGCCGGCAAGCGCGGCGGGGCGTCCGCGTCGCCTGCCGACGCGCGCGGGCCGCAAGCTCCGGCAGGCGGGACCGGCGCCAAACCGTGACCGACGCCAAACCGTGACCGACGCCGCCGCTTCCTTCTACGCCGATCCGCCCGGAGGCGGGCGTTGGCGCTGGCCTGTGGCGCTCGTCGCGGTGCTGGCACTGCACGTTGGCCTGATCGCATACCTGGCGTCACGCCAGCCGACGGGGCCGTCAAACCCGGCGGCCGACGTGATCGAACTCGACCTCACGCCGCCGCAGGAGGAGCAGCACGCCGCGCCGGCGCAGGCCGCTCCGCGGGAGGCGACCTCGCCGCAGCCGGACGCCTCGCCGCCGCCAGCGCCGGTGCCGCCGCCACCGCCGGTTCCCGTACCGCCGCCGGAGCCCGCGCCGCCACCGCCGCCCGAGCCTACCCCGCCGCCGCGCCAGCCGGCGCCGCCACCTGAGCCCGCACCCCCTCCGCCGCCCGAGGCGGCATCACCGCCGCCCGTCGCGCGGCCGCCGGCGGCCGTGGCGCCCGCGCCCGCGCCCGATCTGCCGGTGTTGCCGAAGGTCGACGCGCCGCTGGAGGCGCCGAAGCCGGACGCCGCCGCTCAGGCGGCCGCCGATGCGGAGCGCCAGCAGGCCGAGGCCGAGACGGTCGCGGCGCAAAAGCAGATCGAGGCGCGCAGGCAGTCTGAGCTCCGCAAGCAGGCTGAACTCCGCAGGCAGGCCGAGATCCAGCGGCAGGAGGCGCTCCGTCAGCAGAAGCTCGCGGCACGTCGCGAGGCCGAACGCGCGGCGCAGCAGAAGGAGCGCGCCGAAGCGGCCGCGCGCCGTGCCGCCGAGCGCCGGGAGGCGGCCTCGCGCGAGCGTGCCGCGACGGCGGGGCGCGACCAGCGCAACGCGCAGAGGGCGACCGCCTCGGGCGGGTCGATGCCGGCGTGGCGCGCCGAGGTGGCCGCGCGGATCAGAAGCGGTGCCTCGAACCTCTCTGGCGAGAGCGGTTCGTCTTCGGTGAGCTTCACCGTGCTTCCGAGCGGCGCGATCACCGGCGTGTCGGGGAGCGGCACGGCGGCTTCCGTCGTGCGCTCGGTCGGCGCGGTGCCGCCCCCGCCGAACGGCCAGAGCCAGCGCCTGTCGCAGACGATCCGCTTCAACTGATCAGGCGTGCGCGACCGTGCCCGGCGTCACCCGCAGGTGTTGCGCGCGGCCGGCGAGCCCGCTGAAGGCCGCCTCGTCGGCGCCGGTCATCCACACCTGGCCGGGCAGGGCGCGGAGCTCGTCGAACAGGGCCTCGCGCCGCGCCGCATCGAGATGCGCGGCGATCTCGTCGAGCAGGATCACCGGCGCGAGGCCGCTGAGATCGGCGACGAGCCGCGCGTGCGCGAGCACCAGGCCGACGAGCAGCGCCTTCTGCTCGCCGGTCGAGCACAGCGCCGCCTCGATGGCTTTGGGCCCGTGCGTCACGATGAGGTCCGACGCCTGCGGACCGATCAGCGTACGCCCGGCGGCGGCGTCGCGCGGGCGGCTCGCCTTGAGCAGCGCGCGGTAGCCGTCCTCCGCCGCGAGGGCGGTGCGCCCGGCGCACAACGTCTCCATGTCGCCGCTGGCGAGCGCGACGCCGGCCCAGGGAAAAGCCGAACCGCCGCCGTCGCCGATCAGCGCGGCGAGTTTCGCCACCGTCTCCGTGCGCGCCGCCGCCACCGCGACGGCGAGCTCCGCCACCTCGCGTTCGATCGCGTCGAGCCAGAGCGGGTCGGCGGCACGGCCGTCCTCCAGCACCTTGTTGCGCTGGCGCAGCGCGCGTTCCATCGCGGCGACGCGGCTGCCGTGCTCCGCGTCGACGGCGAGGACGAGCCGGTCGAGGAAGCGCCGGCGCTCGCCCGGCGATCCGTTGAAGAGCTGGTCCATCGCCGGCGTCAGCCAGACAAGGCGCAGATGGTCGGCGAACACCCGCGCCGAGGCGACCGGCTCCCGGTCGACGCGCAGGCGTCGTGCCGATGGCGCCTCGCCCGATGCCGGATCGAGACCCGAGCCGAACCGCAGCGGGCCGTGCGGCGTGGCGAGTTCGAGCGAGATCGCGAAGCCACCGGGGCCCGCGCGCCGCGCGCAGTTCGCCAGCTCGGCACGCCGCAGGCCGCGACCCTGCGCGAACATCGAGATCGCCTCGAGCAGGTTCGTCTTGCCGCTGCCGTTCTCGCCGGTGACGACGACCGTGCGCTGGTCGACCGCGATGTCGAGGCGCGCGTAGGAGCGGAAATCGGTCAGGACGAGGCGGCGCAGCATGGTCTCGCCGTTTGAGCTGGCCTCGTGGGCGCTTGCGGCAGCATTCGCGGCGGGTCCGGATCCCGACGAGGCCACTAGCGGGCCCGACGGCTCGAGGTGAGCGGCGGGCCGGCCTCGTTGAAGTCGATCGTCGCGATGAGCCCGTGCGGCGAGCCTGGCGGCGGCGGTGGAAACGGCGAGGCGCGTCGGATCGCCGCCATCGCCTCATCGTCGATCTGCGGATAGCCGCTCCGGCGCACGTAGCCGGCGCCTGTAAGGTTGCCGTTGTCGTCGACGTTGAAGGCGATTGTCACGTTGCCGTTCAGGTCGGACACGGACACGACGGAGCGCCGGTGCTGCATGATCATCCCGTAGACGATCGCCAGATAGCGCGAGTCCTCGGTGCCGCCGTAGACGGGCGACTTCTTGGTCGGCCGCGAGAAGCTGAAGTCGGACAGCGCCGAATTCCCGGCGAGCTGGTCGAGCGCCGACTTGTCGGACTTGACCTTCGTCGGCGGCTTGACCTTGGCCACGAGGTTGAGCGGACGCTTGGGCGGCTCCGGCACGGCCTGTTCGATGGCCTCCGCGTCCTTTTCGGTCACGTCCTTCTTCTCCGCGTCGGCCTCGGTCTTGTCCGGCGGGGTCGGCTCCGTGGAGGGCGAGGCCGCCTCGGACTTCTCCGGCGTGCCGTCCTTGGGTGGCGTCGGCGCCTTGGGCGCGTGCGTCTCCTTCTGGATCTCCTGCGTTTCGACCTTCTCCTCGTTGGGCGCGCGGGGCGCACTCGAGGCCGGCTTCTCGATTTCCGGCTTGCTCTCCTGCTTGGGCTGCGGCGGAGGGGGCGGCGGCTTCGGCGGCTCGACGACGACCTCGATCGGCGTCTCCTCGACCGCCGCGACCTGCTGGGGCTCGGCGCTGTCGCGGTAAAGGAGATAGGCGAGCACGCCGGCATGCGCGGCGAGGATGATCGCCAGCGTCAGGACGAACCACGTGCGTTGCGCGAACGCGTTGCGCTTCAGGGGAGCGACGAACCGCTCCTCGATGCCGGCCCGGAGGGACGCGGCCCAACGCGTATTGTCTTCACTCGCCATGACCGATGTCACATCATGGACGCGCCGCCGACGCTAGAAAAAAAGCCGGATGCGAGACTTGCCATTGCCAAGCTTTCGTGCACTGCGCGCTCATACGCCGCGCGTGTCTTCGATGCCGACCTAGCGGAAATGGAGCGTCGGGACCTGCCCGTCGAACGTCGTGCCCCAGATCAGGCCGCGCTCGAGCCCGGGCGGCGGCGGCGGAAACGGCGCGGCCGCTAGAAGCGCGCGCATCGCCATCTGATCGATGTCGGGATAGCCGCTCTTCTTGCAGAAATCCCGCTCGATGACATGCCCGGTGGTATCGACGTGGAAGCAGATCGCCACGTTGCCGCCGGTCTGGTAGTGCGCGGTGTGCGGCAGCTTCTGGACCTTGGCCTCGAGCATCGCTTCCACCTCGCTCATCCAGCGCACGTCCTCGGTGCCGCCGTAGATCTTCGTCTTCGGCGTCGGCTTGGCGAAGGTCATCGTCGCGTCGAGGCTCGGCGCGCCGGCAAGGGCGGCGAGCGCGTTGGGGATCTTCTTGACCTTGGGCGCGGCCTTCGCCTCCTTGCTCTTGGCTTCCTTCTTGGTCGCCTTGGGCTTGGCCTTGTCGAGCGCCTCGGCGTCGGGCTTGGTCAGGTCCTCCTCCTTGGCGGCCTCTTCCTTCTTGGTCTCGTCCGGCGTGGCTTCCTTCGGCGGCGCGGCGGCGGGCGCGGCTTGCGGCTGGCCCTGCGCCGGCGTCGGCAGCTTGTTGGGCGCGGCGGTCTTGGCCTCCTTGGTCTCGGTCTTGGTCTGGTCCTCGTTGGGCGCGCGCGGCGCACTCCGGGCCGGACTGAGGTCCTCCTTGGGCTTGGGCGGCGGTGGCGGCTCCTTCTTCGCCGGGGGCTGCGGCTTGGGCGGCTCCGGCGGCTTCTCGACGACGATCTCGACCGGCGTCTCCTCGCTCTGCGCCGTCTGCACCGGCGCGTGCGCGTCGCGCCAGAGCAGGGCGGCGATGATGCCGGCGTAGATGAGCACGATCAGCGCGACGAGGGCGAGGAAGCGCGCGCGGGCGGCGCGGGCGCCCCGGACGGGATCGAGGAAGCGCTCGTCCGCGCGGGCGGCGAGCCGCGCATAGTCCGTTGCCGCGACGCGCGACTCCGCGCCCTCGTCACGAGCGTCTTCCGCCTTCAGGCTCTCTTCCTCGCCGATCGTCATCCCGGAACTGTCACGTCAACGCTAGGCACACGCTCGCAATCGATCGTATCCGCTTGTGTCGCTCCGCGATCTCGCCGCATGAAACAGCGGTCTTGCAAGCCGATACCACACCGCCCCGAGGCTTCGTGCGCCAGTCCGACAATAATGAGGCAAGCGCCGCGGGCGTCATCCTGCGGCCGTGTCGCGCCGGCGATATTTCGGCGCTCGTCGACCTTTGGGTCACAGCGTGGCAGGCGACACTGCCGGCGATCGACTTCGAAGGCCGCCGCGGCTGGATCGACGCGTTCCTGCGTGCCCCGCGCTATACGACCATCGTCGCCGAGCAAGGGGACCGGCCGATCGGCTTCGCATCCCTGGAAGGCGACATCCTCCAGCAGCTTGTCGTGGGCCTCGCGGCGAAGGGGCAGGGCATCGCCACGCGCCTGCTCGACGCCGTCAAGGCGGGCGTGCCCGCCGGCCTGACGCTCGACGTCAACCAGGACAACCCGCGCGCGGTGCGCTTCTACGAGCGCGAGGGTTTCCGCCGCGTCGGGGGCGGCGTCAATCCGGCGTCCGGCCTCGCGACCTGGACGATGCGCTGGCGGTGAGGCGAAGGTGCGCGGCGGTCCGGCGGACCCGCCTTGACCTCGCCGTTCGTCCATCGCAAACCGCGCGCGTCGTGGCGCCGCCGTTCTTTGCGCCCTCTTGGAGGCGTCTTGCCGCCCGGTCTCATCGCCTATCCCGTCATCGACCCCGTGCTCGTGCACATCGGCCCGCTGCCGATCCGCTGGTACGCGCTGTCCTATATCGGCGCGTTGCTCGGCGGCTGGGTCAGCGCGCGCTTCCTCGTCGCGCGGCCGAAATTCTGGGGCGCTCGAGCGCACGCCAGCGTCCTCTCGATGGACGATCTCGTCGTCTACATGGCGGCCGGCATTATCCTCGGCGGCCGGATCGGTTATGTGCTGTTCTACAACCTGCCGTTCTACATGGCGCATCCGCTCGACGCGCTGCAGGTCTGGCAGGGCGGCATGTCGTTCCACGGCGGCCTCCTCGGCGCCGCCGTCGCGATGACGATCTTCGCCTGGCGCAACGGGCTCTCGGTCTTCTGCGTCACCGACACCGTCGCGCCGGGGGTGCCGATCGGCATCGTCCTGGTCCGTCTCGCCAACTTCATCAAGCCGGAGCTATGGGGTCGCCCGACCGACGTGCCGTGGGCGATGATCTTCCCCGGCTCGGACGGCCAGCCGCGCCACCCGAGCCAGCTCTACGAGGCCGGGCTCGAGGGCGTGGTGCTGTTCGTGATCCTCTGGATCGTCGTCTATCGCGGCGGGCTGCGCCGATCCGGGCTTCTCACCGGCTGTTTCTGCGTCGGCTACGGCACGGCACGCATAATCTGCGAGTTCTTCCGCGAACCGGACAAGCAGCTCGGCTACCTGTTCCACGGCGCGACGATGGGCATGCTGCTCTCGGTACCGCTGATCCTCGTGGGTCTCGCCCTGCTGGTGCGCGCGATGCGCCGGCCGCGCGCCGAGGATGTCCTGCTCGGAACCGCCGAGGCGGCATGAACGCGCTCGAGGCCGAGCTGCGCGAGATCATCGCCACCGAGGGACCGATCAGCGTCGAGCGCTACATGCGCCTCTGCCTGCAGCACCCCACGCTCGGCTACTACACGACGCGCGAGTCGATCGGGCGCGGCGGCGACTTCATCACCGCGCCGGAGGTCGACCAGATGTTCGGCGAGCTGATCGGTCTCTGGGCGGCCGAGGTATGGATGGGGATGGGGGCGCCGCACGCGATGCGCCTCGTCGAGCTCGGGCCGGGACGCGGCACGCTCATGGCGGACGCGCTGCGCGCCACGCGCATCGTGCCGGGCTTCCACGACGCCATCTGGGTCGATCTCGTCGAGACGAGCCCGCGCCTCGCGGCGGAGCAGCGCGCCAGGCTCGACGGCGCCGCGCGGCATCTGGCGTGGCACCGGACGATCGAGGCGCTGCCCGAAGGTCCCGCCATCATCATCGCCAACGAGTTCTTCGACGCCCTGCCGGTGCGCCACTACTGGCGCGGCCCGAACGGCTGGCACGAACGGCTGGTCGGCCTCGGCTCGGATGGCGCGCTGACGTTCGGCGCCGCGCGCGAGCCGATCGAGGTCGGCGCCGAGGCCGGCGCGCCGGGGCAGATCCTCGAGGTGGGCCACGCGGCGCGGCAGGTGATGGCGGCGCTCGCCGGCCGCATCGCGGGGCAGGGCGGCGCGATGCTCGTTTGCGATTACGGACACGTGGCGACATCGCTCGGCGAGACGCTGCAGGCGATGCGCGGGCACGCCTACGCCGACGTGCTGCGCGATCCCGGCGCGGCGGATCTGACCGCGCACGTCGATTTCGCCGCCCTGGCACGCGCCGCCGAGGCGGCCGGCGCGGCGGCGCACGGGCCGGTCGAGCAGGGCGTGTTCCTGGCGCGGCTCGGCATCGCCACGCGCGCCGCGCGGTTGAAGGCGAGGGCCGATGCCACGCAGGCCGCGCTGATCGATGCCGCGCTCGCCCGCTTCACCGCGCCGGAATCGAGCATGGCGACGCTCTTCAAGGTGCTCGCGATCACGCCGAAGGGTGGTCCGCCACCGCCCGGGTTCGAGGCGAGCCCATGAGCCCGCCCGTCATCCATGCACCCGCGTTCGCCGGCGTGCGCCACGCCTTCTTCACTCGCCAGGGGGGCGTGTCGGAGGGCGTCTACGCCAGCCTGAACGGCGGCGTCGGCTCGCGCGACGCGGCGGCCGCGGTGGCGGAGAACCGGCGCCGCATGGCGGCCGAACTCGGCGTCGCGACGCTGCTGGTGCCCTATCAGATCCACTCGCCGACATGCGTCGCGGTATCAGAGCCATGGTCGGAGCGGCCGCGCGCGGACGCGCTCGCCACCGCCACGCCCGGCCTGGGGCTCGGCGTCACCGGCGCCGATTGCGGCATGACGCTTTACGCCGACAGGACGGCGGGCGTGATCGGCGCCTCGCATTCCGGTTGGAAGGGCGCCTTCGAGGGCGTGCTCGAGGCGACGCTCGACACGATGGAGACGCTGGGCGCCAGGCGGCGCGATATCGTCGCCGTGCTCGGCCCGACGATCGGTCCGGCGAGCTACGAGACCGGCCCGGAGTTCATCGCCCGCTTCGCCGCGCGGGACCCGGCCTACGCCGGCTTCTTCACGCCCTCGGCCAAGGCGGACCACCACATGTTCGACCTCCCGGCGTTCATCGGCCATCGCCTGCGCGCCGCCGGGGTGGGGACGTTCGTCTCGCTCGATCTCGACACCTATGTGGACGAGGCGCGCTTCTTCTCCTATCGCAGGACGACCCATCGCGGGGAGCCGGACTACGGCAGGTTGATCTCGGCCATCGCGCTGTAGGGGTTTCGGCAGGCCAGCATATGCGAGACGACAGACCATCCCTCGGGATCATCGGGTTCGGCGCGTTCGGCCGGCTGATGGCGGCGCATCTCGGCCGTTTCTTCACGCTGCGCGCCTACGATCCCGCCTGCGCGCAAGGCGCCGCCGACGGCGTCGCGCTCACCAGCCTCGCCGAGGCGGCCGCCTGTCCCATCGTCGTGCTGGCGATGCCCGTCAGCCGGCTCGCCGAGGTCGCGAAGGCCATCGGTCCGCACCTGCGCCCCGGCGCCCTCGTGCTCGACGTCGGCTCGGTGAAGGTGGTGCCCGCGCGGATCATGCGCGATATCCTTCCCGGCCACGTGCGGATCGTCGCGACGCATCCGCTGTTCGGGCCGCAGAGCGCGCGCGATGGCATCGCCGGACTGAAGATCGCCGTTTGCCCGGTGCGCGGGCCTGACGCCGGCCGGGTGGCGGCCTTTCTGCGCAAGGCGCTCGGCCTCAAGGTAATGATCACGACGCCGGAGGCGCACGATCGCGAGGCGGCGATGGTGCAGGGCCTCACCCACCTCATCGCCAAGGTGCTGGTGCGCATGGAGCCGCTGCCGGAGCGCATGACCACGCGCAGCTTCGATCTCCTCGTCGAGGCGACCGGCATGGTGCGCTACGACGCGCCGGAAGTGTTCGAGGCGATCGAGCGCGCCAACCCCTACGCCGAGGCGGTCCGCCGCCGCTTCTTCGAGCTCGCGGCGGCGCTCGACGTCGAGCTGGAGTCGAGCCTGTAGACGCGTTGCGCGGCAGGGTTGAGATGCGCCGTCGTTTGTTTCAATGATCGGCGATGCGTAGGACCGACCGCGACCAGGCGCCCTTCACCGTGGAAGCCGCCGCCGCCGTGCCGGCGGACCTGAAGCCTTCGCCGGCGGAGCTGAAGCCCTCGCCGATGATGGCGCAATACCTCGCCATCAAGGCCGCGCATCCCGACGCGCTGCTGTTCTATCGCATGGGCGATTTCTACGAGCTGTTCTTCGCCGACGCCGAGCTTGCGGCGAAGACGCTCGGCATCGTGCTGACGCGGCGCGGCCGTCACGAGGGCGCCGACATCCCGATGTGCGGCGTGCCGGTGGAGCGCTCCGACGATTACCTGCACCGGCTGATCAAGGCCGGGCACCGGGTGGCGATCTGCGAGCAGATCGAGGATCCGGCGGAAGCGCGCAAACGCGGCGGCAAGTCCGTCGTCGAACGCGCCGTCGTGCGGCTGGTGACGCCGGGCACGCTGACCGAGGACAGCCTGCTCGAGCCCGACCGCGCCAACTGGCTGCTGGCGCTCTCGCGCGTCAAGACGACAGAGGGCTGGTGCTACGGCATCGCCGCGCTCGACATCTCGACGGGCGCCTTCGAGGTCTGCGACGCGTCCGCCGCCGCGCTCGGCGGCGAGATCGCCCGCATCGATCCGCGCGAGATCATCGTGCCCGACGCGCTCGCCGTCGTCCCGGAGGTCGCGCAAGCGCTCGCCGAGGTGAGGGCGCCGGTGACGCGGATCGGCCGCGAGCCCGGCTCGAGCGAGCGCCGGCTGCTCGATCATTTCGGACTGGCGACGCTGGAGGGGCTCGGGCAGCTTACGCCCGCGGAGATCGCCGCCGCGGCGACGGCGATCGTCTACCTCGATCGCACCCAGTGCGGCGCGCGCGCCAAGCTCGACCCGCCGCTCTCGACGCGTGCCTCGCGCGGCATGGAGATCGATGCCGCCACCCGCGCCAACCTCGAGCTGACGCGCACGCTGGCCGGCCAGCGCGAGGGATCGCTGCTCGCCGTGATCGACCGTTGCGTGACGGCGGCCGGCAGCCGCCTGCTGGCGGCGCATCTCGCCGCGCCGCTCACCGACCGCGCGGCGATCGAGGCGCGGCTCGCGGCCCTGGCCTTCCTCGTCGAGCATCGCGATCCGCGTGCGGCGACGCGGGCGACGCTGAAGGCCGCGCCGGACCTTTCGCGC
The DNA here is from genome assembly GCA_965198495.1 of Beijerinckiaceae bacterium. GTDB lineage: Bacteria > Pseudomonadota > Alphaproteobacteria > Rhizobiales > Beijerinckiaceae > RH-AL1. The sequence continues at coordinate 1,377,378 of CBDAPL010000001.1, forward strand.
GCGATGTCGCGCATCGCGCTGCAGCGCGCCGGTCCGCGCGATCTCGCCGCCATCGGCGCGGCGCTCTCCGCCGCGCGCCACCTGGCGGCGAGCCTGCGCGACGACGCCTTTCCGCATGGCCCGCTGCCGCCACTGCTCGCGGCCGCGCGCGCCGCCTGCGCGGCGCCCGATGGCGCCCTGTCCGATCGTCTCGCGTCGACCCTGGCCGACGACCCGCCGCTGCAGCGGCGCGACGGCGGCTTCGTGCGCGCCGGCCGCGACCCGGCGCTCGACGAGGCGCGCGCGCTGCGCGACGAGAGCCGGCAGGTCATCGCCGCGCTGCAGCAGAAATACTGCGACCTCGCCGCGACCAAGCGGCTGAAGGTCAAGCACAACAACATGCTGGGCTATTTCGTCGAGGTGCCGCAGGCGCTCGGCGAGACCTTGATGGCGCCGCCGCTCGCGTCGACCTTCATCCATCGCCAGACGATGGTCGACGCGATGCGCTTCTCGACCGCCGAACTCGCCGCGCTGGAGGCCAGGATCGGCGCCGCCGCCGAGAGCGCGCTGGCGCGCGAACTCGCGATCTTCGACGAACTCGCCGCCGCGATCCTTGCCGAGGCGGCGCCGATCGCCGCCGTCGCGGAGGCTCTGGCGGTGCTCGACGTCGCGGCGGGACTGGCGGACCTCGCCGCCGAACGCGACTGGGTCCGGCCGGAGATCGCGACGTCCGGCGTGTTCATGATCGAGGGCGGCCGCCATCCCGTCGTCGAGGCGGCGCTGCGCGTTCTCGGCGAGCCTTTCGTGGCCAACGCCTGCGACCTCTCCGGCGATCTCGCGGGCGGCCAGATCGCTGTCGTCACCGGCCCCAACATGGCGGGCAAGTCGACCTACCTGCGCCAGAACGCGCTGATCGCCGTGCTCGCGCAGATGGGCTCGTTCGTGCCGGCCGCCAAGGCGCGCATCGGCATCGTCGACCGGCTGTTCTCGCGCGTCGGCGCGGCCGACGATCTCGCGCGCGGCCGTTCGACCTTCATGGTCGAGATGGTCGAGACCGCCGCCATCCTCAATCGCGCGACGCCGTCGTCCCTGGTCATCCTCGACGAGATCGGGCGCGGCACCGCCACGTTCGACGGGCTGTCGATCGCCTGGGCGGTGATGGAGCACCTGCACGAGAAGAACCGCTCGCGCGCGATCTTCGCCACCCATTTTCACGAGCTGACGCAGCTCTCGCGGCGGCTCAACCGGCTGGTCAACCTCACCACCCGCGTCGCCGACTGGCACGGCGACGTCGTGTTCCTGCACGAGGTGGTGCCGGGCGCGGCGGACCGCTCCTACGGCATTCAGGTCGCCAAGCTCGCCGGGCTGCCGGCCGCCGTGGTGCGGCGGGCCAAGACCCTGCTCGCCGAACTCGAGGCCGGCGATCGCGGCGGCCCGGCGCGCATGCTGGCCGATCTGCCGCTGTTCGCGTCGGCGCCGCGCCCGACCCCTGAGCCCGAGCAAGGGCCCGACGCGCTGCGGCACGCCCTGGAGGCGATCGACCCCGACGCGCTCTCGCCGCGCGAGGGTCTGGAGGCGCTCTATCGGCTGAAGGCGCTGGCCGCGCGGGAGGATTGAACACAGGCTGGGCAGAAACCATAGCGGTCCTCACGCGAACGCGCGCACGCGCATCGCGGGTGGCTTACGGTCTACGTCCGCCAAACCGAGGCGGAAGTGCCAGAACCACCAGGATTTCTCCCGCATCGAACCTGCGCCCGACGCCTTCAGGATGACCGCCAGGCGATAGCGGCCGAAGACCTGTTCGAGCGTGACCAGATCGTCCCAGACGCCGAGATCCATCAATCGTCTCACCGTCTGGTCGGGCGTCGCGGCGGCGATGGCATCGTCTGGCTCGTCCCATCGATATTTCCGCGCCATGTCGCGGAGGAACGAAGTTTCCGATTGCCGCATCGCTGAGAACCCGTCGCTTGGCGCGCGATGACAGGCGCGCACCACGCCGCAATCCACCCCCGAGCGCCGTCTGATACGATCCGGCCCTGGATGGTCGCCGCGCGTTCCGCGACAGGGTTTGCGCCAACGCGTTGACAATTCGATGTCAGCCTGAGCACACAGTAAGACGCGCATGCCGCCTCTCGCAAGCGGCGCCGGATCGACAAGGCTCGGCGAAGAGCCGACCGGGCGCGAGGGAGGCGATGCTCCATGCGTTCGGAAACCGGTCTCTATGCCGTGCAGCGTGACGAGCCGGGCGTGCAGAAGCGCTTCAGCGAACTCAAGGTGTTTCTCGAATCCCGCTTGATCGGCGGCTCGATGCTGGTCGAGCGCCTGCTCATCGGCCTGCTCGCCGGCGGCCATCTGCTGGTCGAGGGCGCGCCCGGCCTGGCGAAGACCCGCGCCGTGAAGCTGCTCGCGCAGGGCCTTCACGCGCCGTTCGCCCGCATCCAGTGCACGCCCGACCTGATGCCGGCCGATCTCACCGGCTCCTCGATCTTCCGACCCGACAGCGGCACGTTCGAATACGTGCCGGGGCCGATCTTCCATTCGCTCGTCCTCGTCGACGAGATCAACCGCGCGCCACCGAAGGTGCAGTCGGCGCTGCTCGAGGCGATGGCCGAGCACCAGGTGACGGCGGCGGGCGTGACGCATCCGCTGCCCGAGCCGTTCATGGTGGTGGCGACGCAAAACCCCATCGAGCACGAGGGCACGTTTCCGCTGCCGGAGGCGCAGCTCGATCGCTTCATGCTGAAGGTCGAGGTGACGCTGCCCGGCGCCGCCGTCGAGCGGCGGATCCTCGACCTCGTCGAGGGCGAGGCCACGGGCGAAATCGTCACGGCGCCGGCGCCGATCAGCCCGGCCGAGATCGTCGCGGCGCGCAAGGCGGCGATGACGGTGTTCCTGTCGCCGGCGGTCAAGGACTACATCGTGCGCCTCGTCACCGCGCCGCGCGAGAGCGCCGCGCACGGCGATGTCGCGGGGAAGGTCGAGCATCCGGCCTCGCCGCGCGGGACGCTGGCGCTGGCCTCGGCCGCCAAGGCCAGGGCCTATCTCGCCGGCCGCGACCATGTCGTGCCCGACGACGTCGCCGATCTCGCCGGCGACATCCTCTCGCATCGCACGATCCTGACCTGGCGCGCCACCGCCGACGGCGACACGCCGCGCCGCGTCATCGGCGAATTCCTCGATCGCGTTCACGCGGTGTAGGGGCCCCACGGTGACCGGGCCGGATCCGAGGCGCGCCTATCCTCCCCCGACCGCGACGGGGGAAAGGGACCATGCGCAGCATGGTGGAGGGGGTGCCAGCGTAGACCGGAGCACCCGTCGCCCCCTCCACCGCCTTCGGCGGTCCCCCTCCCCCGCGCTTCGCGCAGGGGAGGATCACTCATGACGCCCGGCGTCGATCTCGAGGTCGAGGCGCTGCTCAAGCTGCGCCATCTCGCCTATCGCATGCGCGACATCCGCACGCTGCCACGCTCGATCATGCCGGGCGACATCATCCATCGTCGGCGCGGGCGCGGGCTCGAGGTCCATGACGTCAGGCCATGGTCGGAGGGCGACGACATCCGCCACCTCGACCAGAACGCCACCGCGCGCACCGGCCAGCCGCACACCAAGACGTATTTCGACGAGCGCGAGCGCTCCATCCTGCTTCTCGCCGACTTCCGCCCCTCCATGCTGTTTGGCACGCGCCGCGCGTTCCGTTCGGTTGCCGGCGCCGAGGCGCTGGCGATGCTGGGCTGGCGCGGCGTCGGACGCGGCGGCCGCGTCGGCCTCCTCGCCGCCACCGCGCTCGGCACGCGCTTCTCCCGGCAGGGCAGGGGCGAGCGGGCGATGATCGCCCACGTCGGCGTCCTCGCCGAGGCGCACCGGGAGGCGCTCGCTGACCGCACGGAGCGCGACCCGCCGCTGAGCGAGCAGCTGGAGACCGCCGAGCGGCTGGCCGGCACCGGGTCGACCATCGTCGTCGCCACGGCGCTCGATACGCCCGGCCGGGGCTTCGACGATGTCGTCTCGCGCATGACGCGGCGCCACGACCTCGTCTTCCTGCTGGTCGAGGACGCCTTCGAGCGTGACCCGCCGGCCGGCGACTATCCCTTCACCACGGCGGACGGGAGCGGCGGCTGGATGCGGGTCGCGAAAGGGGCCAAGCGGCGGACCGCGCAAGAGACGGTGACGGGGCTGCGGCGCCTCGGCGCCCAGGCGGCTTGGCTGTCGGCCGCCGTGCCGGCCGAGCACAGCGTACAGACCCTGGAGCAGATCGATGGCTGACACCGCCCGCCTGCTGGAGCTGATGCATCCGATGCGCGAGCCGCCGGAGCCGGCCGCGGTGACGCCCTACCTCTTCATGGCCGGGCTCGGCTGTCTTGCCGCCATGGTAGGCTTCGCCGTGTACTGGTTCGGCCGGCGCCGGCGCGCCGGGCTTCGGCGGTCGGCCGAGGCCGCGCTCGCCGCGTCGCGACCTCTCGCGCCGGCGGAGCGGCTCGCCGCGCAGGCGACGCTGCTGCGCCGGCTGGTGCGCGCCGCCGCCGGCGAAAGCGAGGCGCGGGCGCGAGGAGCGGTTTGGCTGCAAACGCTCGACCGTGTGTTCGGCACGCGCTTCTTCACGCAGGGCGAGGGAACCGCTTACGGCGAGGCGCTCTACGCGCCGAGCACCGCGCCGGACGTCGACGCGCTCGACCGGGCGCTCACCGGGCTGATCGCCAACCTGCCCTCGCGGAGGCGCGAGCATGCCTAGCGCGGTCTTTTCGGCGAGACACGTGCCATGACGCACGGCTTCGATCTCGCCACGCCGCTCGCGCTTCTGCTGCTGCCGCTGCCGCTGCTCGTCGCGCTCTGGCGCCGGCGTGGCACCGGCGTCGCGGCCGGCCTGCGCATTTCGACCACGCTGCGCGACCGCATGGCCGGGGAGGTCAGCGTCATGCGGCCACCCTCGCGCGCGGCGGTCCTGCGGTGGATCGCCTGGGTGCTCATCGTCGTCGCGCTGGCCGATCCGCGCAAGGTCGCGGCGACGCCGGCGCTGCCGGCGACCGGGCGCGACATCATCTTCGCGCTCGATCTGTCCGGCAGCATGATCGCCGAGGACATGCTGGCCGGTGGCAAGCCGATCACCCGCATCGCGCTCCTGAAGAAGGTTGGCACCGAACTGATCCGCCGCCGCGCCGGCGACCGCATCGGGCTGGTGATCTTCGCCGAGCGCGCGCTCGCCGCCGCGCCCCTCAGCTTCGATGCCGACGGCGTCGCGCGTACCCTCGAGCATGTCGAGATCGGTCTCGTCGGCCGCTCGACGGCGATGGGCGACGGGCTCGGCCTCGCGGTCAAGCGCCTCTCCGAGTCAAAGGCGCCCTCGCGCGTCGTCATCCTGCTGTCGGACGGCTCGAACAACGCCGGCTCGATGGATCCGGCCGGCGTCGCGGCCCTGGCGCACAACCTCGGCATCAAGATCTACACGATCGGTTTGGGTCCAAGCGATACCACGACGCCCAACGACGACCCGGACTCGGTCGATTTCGCGGCGCTGCAGAGCTACGCCAAGGTCGGCGGCGGCGAGGCGTTCCGCGTCCGCAACGGCGAGGACTTCAACCAGGCCGGGCGCAAGATCGAGGCGCTGCTCGCCGGCGAGACGCTGGCGCCGCCGGCCGTGCTGCATCACGACCTGTGGCCCTATCCCGCCGCCTTCGCGATGGTCGGCGCCTTCGCGATGGCGGCCGCGCGCCGGAGGCCACGGTGATCGCCTTCGGCCAGTTCGCGCTGCTGCGGCCATGGTGGCTGCTCGCGCTGCCGCTCGTCGGCCTGCTCTACGTGGCGACGAAACCGCGCGGCGGCCAGCTCGCCGGCTGGGAAAAGGCGGCCGACCCGCGCCTGCTCGCGGCGATGGTCGCGCGCGGGTCGGCGGCGGGCGGGCGCTACCGGACACCGGCGATCCTGCTGACGCTGGTGCTCGGCATCCTCGCCCTGTCGGGTCCCGCCGTGCGGCGCACGGACCAGGACCGCCTGCGCAACCTCGACGCGACGATCCTCGTGATGGACGTCTCGCAGGACATGACCGGCGGCGCCATCCGCGATGCGGCCAGCGCGGCGCACGACGTCCTGGCCCACGTCACCGCGCGCCAGACGGCGCTGATCGTCTACGCCGGCGACGCCTACACCGCGAGCGCCTTTACCGATTTCCCCGGCGCGATCGACGCCGACCTCTTCGCGCTCGACGACCAGACCGTGCCCGATCCGGGCGTCCGGCCCGATCGCGCGCTCGCCTTGGCGCAGAAGATGTTCGAGGAGGCGCACATCATCAACGGCGACGTCGTGCTGATCACGGCGGGCGGCGGGCTCGAGGGCTCCGCCGCCGCGCGCCAGGCCGTCGCGCTCGCCCGCGCCGGCCACACGCTCTACACGTTGGATGTGTCCACCGCCGCCGCGACCGGCAAGGCCGGCAATCGCCGCCGCACCGACGCGCTCGCCGCCCTGGCGGAGGCCGGCCACGGCTTCGCCGTGAGCATCCTCAAGCCGGAGCGGCTGCTCGACGCGTTGGCCAACGAGGCGATCGACCGTACCGGCAACAGCGCCGTGAACGCGCTCGACTGGCGCGACGTCGGCCGCTTGCTCCTTCTGCTGGCGGCGCTGCCGCTGCTGCTCGGCTTCCGCAAGGCTGTCACCGCATGAGAAAGTTGGTCCTCGCGCTGCTCGTCCTCGCGCCGTGCGCCGCGCTGGTCTTCGCCGGGCCGCTCCTGCTCGGGCACGCGCTCTTCGCCGCCGGCTTCACGCGGGCGGCGGCGCGCTTCCTCGGCGATCCGGGCTGGCACGGCTACACGCTGGCGCGCGAGGGTCGCTACGCCGAGGCGGCGGAAGCCTTCGGCGACGCGCCGGTGAACGCCTACGATCGCGGCAACGCCTACGCCCGCGCCGGCTTCTACCAGCGCGCCCTCGACGCCTACGACGACGCGCTCGAAGCCGACCCGGAAGACGAGGACGCGCGCTTCAACAAGGCGCTCGTCGCCAAGCTGCTCGACGACGCGCTGACCCGGCCCGGCGGGACACAGGGCAACGCCAACGCGGTCGCGATGCACGAGAAGAAGCACGGCGGCCAGGGCAATGCCGAGGGGAAAACCAACAGCCTCGGCGTCGGCTTCGTCGGCAACAAGGAGGGCTCGTCGACCTCCGGCACGCAGGGCAACAGCAAGGTCTCAAAGGTCGGCAGCGGCGGTGCCGAGGCGACCGACAGCAATTCCGGCAAGGCGAGCGGCTCGGCCGGGCTCGCCTCCGGCAAGGGGCGCACGGGCGGCGATCTTGCCGATATCACCGCCCAGCTCGCGCTCAACCAGCGCCGCTACAGCCCGATGTTCGTCGCCAAGACGATAAAGCCCAACGTCGAATGGCTGCAGACCGTGCCGGACGATCCCGGCAGCTTCCTCAAGCTGCAGATCCGCGCCGAGCACAAGCGCCGCCTGGAACGCCAGGACGCCGACGCGGGGGACGCCGATTGACCCGCCGATCGTTCAGTCCATTGTCGCGGCGCTCATCCTCCCCCGCGCCGCGCGCAAGCGAGGATAAAAGGGGCGCCGGTGTGAGCCTGGCCGTCCGCGCCGCCACGCTTTCTCTCGCTTTCGTGCCTGCTCCGATGGCGTCGCAAGCCGCCGACGCGCCGATCGGCAGGGTGGAGGTCACGCTCGAGCTGCCCAAGGACAAGCCTTACGTCGGCGAGATGATCATGCTGCGCATGCGCTCGTTCATCCGCGCCCACGTGGTGCTCGATGATGTGCGGCAGCCGCCGATGATCGACTTCGACGTGCAGCAGATGGGCCGCGACAAGCCGATCCAGGCGATGGTCGACGGCTTCAGCGTCGACGGCATCGAGCGCGACCTCGCGATCTACCCGGACCAGGCCGGGCGGCTCAACATCCCGCCCTTCGTCCGCCACGTGACCATCATCGATGCCGACAGCCGGCGCGTCGAGATGGACTTCGCGTCGAAACCGGTCTTCGTCGACGTCCAGAACCACACCGCGATCAACCCCGCCGGCGCGTGGTGGCTGCCGGCGAAATCGCTGACCATCACGGAGACCTGGTCGCCCGAGCCCGACGAGATCGACCAGGGCGCGCTGACCCGCCGCACGATCGTCGTCGAGGCGGCCGGGCTCAACGCCGACCGGCTGCCGCCGCCCCCCGACATGCGCGCGCCGGGCGTCATCACCTTCCGAGGTCCGGTCCAGCGCGAGACGATCCTCAGCGAGGACGGGCCCACCGCGCGCGCCACCTACGTCTGGGACCTGCGCCCGGCGACCGGCGCGCCGGCCAGAATGCCGGCGGTGACGCTGCCGTGGTTCGATACCGGCGAGCGACGCATGCGCACGGCGGCGCTGCCCGAGCGCTGGGTCGCCTACGTCGGGACGTTCGTGCATCCCGGCCACGAGAAGCTGCGCGGCTTCCGCGACCAGGTGCTGGCGCCGGCGCCGCTGGCGGCGGGCCTCCTCGGCTTCGCCTGGTCGGCCGCGCTCATCGGCTTCGTCGTCGGCGCGCGGCGCACCGCCGGCGGCCGGCGCTCCCGAAGCCTGTCGCGGCTGAAACGGGCCGGCCGCTTCCGCGACGAACCGGGGTTTCGCCTTGCGCTGGGAGCGCTCGCGCGGAGCGATCCGGCACGGTGGCGTACGGTCTCCGCCGAGCCGGGCATCGCCTCGCGGCTGGCGGCATTGGACAGCGCGCGCTACGCCAGAGAGCGTGGCTCCGCGCCGCCGCTCGTTCCGCTTGCCGCCGACATCCAAAGGCTGTGGAACGCCGCGAGCACCGAGCGAGAAGGCGAGGATCGCGATCTGCCGTCGCTGGACGGTCGGATCGCGCGCAAGCCGACATGGCGCGAGCGCTTGGCACGCTAGCGATATCCGTCGATCCAGAGAGGATATGCGCTATGCAGCCCCTATGGATGACCCTGAGAAATCGACGCGCGAGCCCCGACCGGCGTCGTGACAGTGGCGGTGATCGGCGCCGGACCGGCCGGCCTGATGGCGGCGGAGACCCTCGCGGCCGGCGGCGTCGCGGTGACCGTCCACGACCGTATGGCCTCGCCGGGCCGCAAGCTGCTGCTGGCCGGGCGCGGCGGCCTCAATCTCTCGCACAACGAGGATCCGGCGCTGTTCCTGAGCCGCTACGGCGCCGCGGCGGACCCGCTGCGCCCGGCGCTCGCCGCGTTCGGCCAGGCCGCCATGCGCGAGTGGTGCGCCGGGCTCGGCATCGACACGTTCGTCGGCACGAGCGGACGCGTCTTCCCCGCCTCCTTCAAGACGTCGCCGCTGCTGCGCGCCTGGCTGCGCCGGCTCGACGCGTCGGGCGTGCGCTTCGCCTTCCGCCAACATTGGACCGGGTGGGACGCCCGCTCGCTCGCGTTCGAGACGCCGGAGGGGGCACGAAGGATAGCCGCCGACGCGACGATCCTGGCGCTGGGCGGCGCGACATGGCCGCAGCTGGGGTCGGACGCAAGCTGGGTCGGACCCTTCGATGCCGCCGCTATCGCCGTCGCTCCCATCAGGCCGGCGAACTGCGGCTTCATGATCGCCTGGTCGGCGCTGTTGCGCGAGCGTTTCGCGGGCGAACCGCTGAAGAATATCGCGCTCGCCTTCGACGGCGCGCGGGCGCGCGGCGACGCAATCGTCACCCGCCACGGCATCGAGGGCGGCGTCGTCTACGCGCTCGCCGGCCCGCTGCGCGACGCCATCGCGCGCGACGGCGCGGTCACCCTCCACGTGGCCTTGCGGCCGGACCTGTCGCACGCCTCGCTCGCCGAGCGCCTGGCCAAACGTGGCGCGAAACAGTCCCTGTCGAACGCGCTGCGCAAGACGCTCGGCCTCTCGCCGGTGGCGATCGCCCTGCTGCGCGAGGTCACGCTCGCCACTGGCACCGACCTCGGCGCGCTGGCGCCGGACGCGCTGGCGCGCCTCGTCAACGCCGTCCCGCTGCGGCTGACCGGCCCGATGCCGATCGCGCGGGCGATCTCGACGGCGGGCGGCGTGCGGTTCGACGGGCTCGACGCCACCTACATGCTGCGCGACCGGCCGGGCGTGTTCGTCGCCGGCGAGATGCTCGACTGGGAGGCGCCGACCGGCGGCTACCTGCTGCAGGCGTGTTTCGCCACCGGCGCGGCGGCGGGGCGGGGCGCGCTCGCCTGGCTCGCGGCGCGCGGCGAAGCCTCGAGACTCGCGCTGGCCGCGTCTCCTTGACATCGCGATGGCTCAGGTGATCGGCAGCGCGGTCTCGGCCTTCAGCCCCTCCAGCGCGAACCGCGATTTCACGCTCTTCAGCGGCGCGATGGCGGTCAGCCGCTTGTAGAAGGCGTCGAACGCCGCCGTGTCGCGCACCACGACCCGCAGCATGTAGTCGACGTCGCCGGCCATGCGGAAGACGTCGAGCACTTCCCGCATCTTCATGACTTCGGCCGTGAACTGCTGCTGCGTCGCGGCGGAGTGCTCGCCGACCTCGATGGAGACGAAGGCGGTCAGCCCCAATCCGAGTTTGGCCTGGTCGAGGATGGCGACGCGACGCTTGATGTAGCCGGTCTGCTCCAGCCGCTGCAGCCGCTTCCAGCACGGCGTCTGCGACAGCCCCACGCGATGGGCGATCTCGGCGATGGCGAGCGAGGCGTTGAGCTGCACGATGGCGAGGATGCGCTTGTCGATGGCGTCGAGAGGCTTCGTGTCGGCCATGGCGGGAAAGGGTGCTTCAGGCGCCTCGCGCGGGGAAGCAGGAGAAACTTGTTCTACGAAGCCTGTCAAGCGAGGGCGGTCGGGGGTTGGTGGGTCAGTTCGAATTTCTAGCTCGCCTAGCTCTCAACTGATCGTAGATGCCAAGGCTCAGCCGACGACCCAAGTGCAAGCAATGCTTCGCATCAGCCAGCGGTCGCCATAAAACAGCACGGCACTCACTTCATGTTCAGGGCTGTTGTTGCCGTGCGCCCGGAAAAAGAAGTGACCGTTAGCTTCGGCAGCCCTGCCAGGCGTTTCCGCCAAAGATAAAGGCATCACTAATTGGGTGCCGACCAGAAGCAGGACAAATGATAACCATAAACGTTTACCTAATGGCAGGCTCAGAAACTTTTTTGCTTATTAGATCCGCGTTCTTTGACTGGCGTCTCAGCATCTTCCACAAGCTTTGCAATGTCGCCGATCTCCCAAAGCTTATCGCTCAAACCCGCCGCCATAGCCCGGCGTCACCCGCAGCTTCTGATGAATGCGGACGAAGTTGTAATACATCATGTGGAGCGCGACCGCATAGGCGTGGTTCTCGACCTTCTTTGAGAGCCGTTCGTCAGACGTAAACCGGCGCATGTGCATTCGGATCGTGAGGTTCTGCCTCTCGACGTATAGGACGTGCTGACGTGCTTCGGGTCGGGCGAGCCTTGCACCGCGATCCTCTGATCCCGGTGCACTCTGCGGGGCTGTGCCGGCGCGTTGGGCCTACTGGCGACTTGCCGTACATCTTCACCAACCTGGCATAGTCCACGTCAGCGCCAAAGGCGCCTTCGATCGCGACGGCGGTCTGGCGCCGAGGGATCGCACCTGTCTCCTTGAGCGACCATGCTGAGCGGCCAAGCAAATTCGCTTTTGCCGGCTTCAAAATTTTTGCAGTGTCAGTGACTTACGGCCGCTTGCCTCGGCGTCTGTTCTGCGACAGGTTCCGCGCGGGCGGGTGAAGGTGCGGCCGGCAAGGCTCATCCCCCGCCGCGCTGGATGGAAACGTGCCGAGCCGAGAGGCCCGAGACCGATCGCAAGCCGGGCTGCCGTGTCGTGGGGCTATGCGCTCGACACGCCGCTCGGTCGCGATCGTCGCGTCGACGAAGGCGGCCGTTCCGAGCCCGTGTCACGCCTAGGATTGTACCCAAATGCGGCATTCGATCGTCTTCCTGGACCGTGAGAGCCTCGGCGCGAACGTCAGGACCCCCGGCTTCGACCATGTCTACATCGAGCACGACGCCACCGAGGCGCACGAGATCGTCGAGCGGCTCAGGGACGCGACCGTCTGCATCACCAACAAGGTGCCGCTGCGCGCCGACACGCTCGCGCAATTGCCGAAGCTGAAGCTGATCGCCGTCGCCGCCACCGGCACCGACGTCATCGACAAGAAGGCGGCCAAGGAACACGGCATCGCCGTCGTCAACATCCGCAACTACGCCTTCAACACGGTGCCCGAGCACGTGATCGCGCTGATGTTCGCGCTCAAGCGCAACCTGCTGCGCTACGCCGTCGACGTGCGGAACGGCGTCTGGAACACGTCGCGCCAGTTCTGCTTCTTCGACCACGACATCCACGACATCGCCGGCGCCACCATGGGGATCGTCGGCTACGGCGCGATCGGCAAGTCGATCGGCCGCCGCGCCGAGGCGCTCGGCATGAAGGTGATCGGCTACGACACCTTCCCGCAGGACGGGCTCGTCGATCTCGAGACGATCTGGCGCGAGAGCGACGTCATCACGCTGCACGCGCCGCTGACGCCGGACACGCGCGACATGGTCGGCGCGGCCGAACTGAAGAAGATGAAGAAGTCGGCGATCCTCATCAACACCGCGCGCGGCGGCCTCGTCGACGAGGCCGCGCTGGCGCATGCCTTGAAGACGGGCGAGATCGCCGGCGCCGGCTTCGACGTGCTCACCGAGGAGCCGCCGCGCAACGGCAACATTCTGCTCGACGCGTCGATCCCCAACCTCATCGTCACGCCGCACGTGGCCTGGGCGAGCCGCGAGGCGATGCAGATCCTGTCCGACCAGCTCATCGACAACATCGAGGCTTTCGTCGGGGGCACGCCCAAAAACGTGGTCGAATAGGCAAGAACGTGGTCGACTGACGATCAAACAAAAAGGCTGACGCGCGAGCGGACGGCCGAGTCTCAGGGAGGAGTAGCCGATGGATATCCACGAGTACCAGGCCAAGGAGATCCTCGCGAAGGCCGGCGTCGGCCTGCCGCGCGGGGCCGTCGCCTTCTCGGCCGAGCAGGCGGTCTATGCCGCCACCGAACTCGGCGGCTGGAAGTGGGTCGTCAAGGCGCAGGTCCACGCCGGCGCCCGCGGCAAGGCCGGCGGCATCAAGATGTGCCAGACCTACCACGAGGTGCGCGAGGCGGCCGAGGGCATGCTCGGCACGAACCTGGTGACGCACCAGACCGGGCCGCAGGGCAAGCCCGTCCAGCGCGTCTACGTCGAGGTCGCCGATCCGTTCGACAAGGAGTTCTACCTCGGCTTCGTGCTCGACCGTAAGGCGGAGCGGGTGCGCGTCATCGCCTCGCGCGAGGGCGGCATGGAGATCGAGCAGATCGCCGCCGAGAAGCCCGACAGCCTGATCACCGTGATCGTCGAGCCGGCGGTGGGCATGCAGCAGTTCGAGGCGCGCGAGATCGCCTTCAAGCTGGGGCTCAACATCAAGCAGGTGCAGGGCGCCGTCCAGACGATCCTCGGCTGCTACCGCGCCTTCCGCGACCACGACGCGACGATGCTCGAGATCAACCCGCTCGTGTTGACGAAGGACGGCCGCATCATCGCGCTCGACGCCAAGATGAGCTTCGACGACAACGCGATGTTCCGCCAGCGCAAGGTCGCCGACATGCACGACCCGGCGCAGGAGGACCCGCGCGAGGCGCAGGCGGCGGAACACCAGCTCAACTACGTCGGCCTCGACGGCACGATCGGCTGCATCGTCAACGGCGCCGGCCTCGCCATGGCGACGATGGACATGATCAAGCATGCCGGCGGCGAACCGGCGAATTTCCTCGATGTCGGCGGCGGCGCCTCGCCGGCGCGTGTCGCGACCGCGTTCCGGCTCGTGCTGTCGGACAAGAACGTCAAGGCGGTGCTGGTCAACATCTTCGCCGGCATCAACCGCTGCGACTGGGTCGCCGACGGCATCGTCAAGGCGGTGCGGGAGACGAAGTTCGACGTGCCGCTCGTGGTGCGTCTCGCCGGCACGAACGTCGAGGCCGGCCGCAAGATCCTCGCCGAGAGCGGCATTGCGATGCACACGGCCGCGAGCCTGACCGAGGCGGCGCGGCTCGCCGTCGAGGTCGCCACCACGCACCAGCCCGTCGCGGCCTGAGGGAGGATCGCATGAGCATTCTGATCGACGCGTCGACGAAGATCCTGATCCAGGGCTTCACCGGCGACAAGGGCACCTTCCACAGCCGCGAGGCGATCGCCTACGGCACCAACATCGTCGGCGGCGTCACCCCCGGCAAGGGCGGCCAGAGGCATCTCGACCGGCCCGTCTTCAACACCGTGAAGCAGGCCGTCGAGGCGACGGGCGCGGAGGCCTCGATCACCTTCGTGGCGCCGCCCTATTGCGCCGACGCGATCATGGAAGGCGCCGACGCCGGCCTCAGGCTGATCTGCTGCATCACCGACGGCATTCCCGCGCAGGACATGATGCGCGTGAAGCGCTACCTGCGCCGCTACCCCAAGGAGCGCCGCACGATGCTGGTCGGCCCCAATTGCGCCGGCATCATCTCGCCCGGCAAGGCGATGCTCGGCATCATGCCGGGCAACATCTATTCGCAGGGCAACATCGGGGTGGTGTCGCGCTCCGGCACGCTCGGTTACGAGGCGGCCGAACAGCTGAAGGCGCTCGGCCTCGGCATCTCCACCTCGGTCGGCATCGGCGGCGACCCGATCAACGGCTCGTCCTTCCTCGACCATCTCGAGCTCTTCGAGAAGGATCCCGACACGCACGCGGTGCTGATAATCGGCGAGATCGGCGGTCCGCAGGAGGCGGAAGCCGCCGCCTGGATCAAGACACACATGAGGAAACCGGTCGTCGGCTACGTCGCCGGGCTCACCGCGCCCAAGGGGCGCCGCATGGGCCACGCCGGCGCGATCATCTCGGGCGAGGGCGACAGCGCCAAGGAGAAGTCCGAGATCATGCGGAGCTTCGGCCTGACCGTGGCGGCAAGCCCCGGCGAGCTCGGCTCGACGATGGCCGGCGTGCTGCGCGAACACCAGAAGGCGGCCTAGCCGCCGCGTATATCCTCCCCCGCACGGCGGGGGAGGGGGACCATGCGAAGCATGGTGGAGGGGGCACCGGCCGCCTCAAGCACGTTGCGGAGGAATGTGTGCCCGCGCCCCCTCCACCGCCTTCGGCGGTCCCCCTCCCCCGTTTTACGGGGGAGGATATCTCTCCCGCCAAGGATTTTACCCATGAGCTTCACGCTGATCGAACAGGCCACGCCGCGCCTGCACCGCTCGGAACTCGCCGTGCCCGGTACGCAGGACGCGATGTTCGAAAAGTCGGCCCGGTCCGACGCCGACATCATCTTCCTCGATTGCGAGGACGCGATCGCCCCCGACGACAAGGAGCGCGCACGCTCCAACATCGTGCAGGGGCTGAACGATCTCGACTGGGGCACCAAGACGATGATGGTGCGCATCAACGGTTTGGACACGCACTTCTGGTACCGCGACGTCGTCGATATCGTCGAGGCCTGCCCGAGGCTCGACATGATCCTCATCCCGAAGGTCGGCGTGGCGCAGGACGTCTACGCCGTCGACGCGCTCGTCGCCAGCATCGAGATGGCGAAGAAGCGCACCAAACGACTGGGCTTCGAGATCCTCATCGAGACGGCGCTCGGCATGGCCAACGTCGAGGCCATCGCGCAATCGTCGAAGCGCAACGAGGCGATGAGCTTCGGCATCGCCGACTACGCCGCCTCGACGCGGGCGCGCACCACCTCGATTGGCGGCGTGCACGCGGAATACGGCGTGCTGACCGACAAGGACGAGGCGGGCCACCGCGATTACTTCTGGAACGACCCGTGGCACTACGCGCTGAGCCGGATGATGGTGGCCTGCCGCGCCTACGGTCTGCGCCCGATCGACGGGCCATTCGGCGACATCGGCGATCCGGAGGGCTACAAGGCCGCCGCGCGGCGCGCCGCTGTGCTCGGCTTCGAGGGCAAGTGGGCGATCCACCCGAGCCAGATCCCGCTCGCCAACGAAGTCTATTCGCCCTCCGAGGCGGAGGTGACCAAGGCCAAGCGCATCTTGGAGGCGATGGAAAAGGCGGCCAAGGAAGGCAAGGGCGCGGTGTCGCTCGACGGGCGGCTGATCGACATCGCCTCGATCCGCATGGCCGAGGCCTTGATCAAGAAGGCCGGATCGATCGCCGCGCCGAAGATCGAGAAGAGCGCGGCCTAGCGTCGAGACGAACATGCCCGCGGAAGGTCGCGGGCATTGGGGCACACGAAGCCTGGATGAAGTGGGGCGGCCCGTGGCCGACCCGTCTTGTGCGGAAGACTACTTCTTCATCATCTTCTTTTTCATCATCATTTTCTTCTTCATCATCATCTTCTTGGACATCTTCTTGTGCATCATCATCTTTTTCTTCATCATCATCGGCTTCGACATCATCGGCGCCGGGGCGGGCTTCGGCGTGAAGATGTGGAACGGGTCGAGGTCGAGGCCGAGCGGATTGAGGTTGATGTCCTGCGCGAAGGCCGGGGCCGCAGCCATCATCAGAGCGCCAGCGAGCGCGATCGACTTGAACTTAGATACCATGCCAAGCTCCTCCAAGAGCATTTTTCAGCCATGAAACGGCCGGAATTTGGAATAGCGCCGCCACAGCTTGCTGTCGAGGCGAGAGCGCGGTCAAAGTAAACGCGCCGGCAAAGCGACGTTTTACGGCAACAGTGTTTCGCGAAAACGTCGAGCGCTATGCTTTTCGATGGACACCTCTACAAGCCGCCTTTGACGATGAGGAACCGCGCGACGCCATCGGCCCGCGCCTGACGCTCGAGGCCGTCGCCTTGCTCGCGGACGAGGTTCGGGATGTCGACGCCCGCGAGCGGGTCGGTGCAGAGCACCAGCAGGCGCGCGCCCGGCGCCATCGCGCGCAGCGCCTTGCGCGTGCGCAGCACCGGCAGCGGGCATTTGAGACCGCGCAGGTCGAGTTCTTGTGGCTCCGGCATGCCTTGCGCTATAGCGCTCATGCTCGGCGCGCGGCAATCCCCGGCTTCCGCCCGCTTACGGGAAGACGTCATGTCCGCCAGTCACCAGGCGCTGGTCGCCAAGCAGTTCGGCCCGCGCGCGCGGGCCTATGTCGAGAGCGCCGACCACGCCGCCGGCGCGGATCTCGAGCATCTGGCGGCGCTGGTGCGGGACCGCCGCGACGCGCGGGTGCTCGATCTCGGCTGCGGCGGCGGGCATGTCGCTTTCACCGTCGCCCCGCATGTCGGCGACGTCGTCGCCTACGATCTCTCCGAGGCGATGCTCGAGGCCGTCCGCGACGAGGCGCGGGCGCGCGGTCTCGCCAACATCGGCACGCGGCGCGGCACGGCGGAGGCGCTGCCCTTCCCGGATGCCAGCTTCGACATCGTGGTCACCCGCTTCAGCGCCCACCACTGGTACGACCTCGACGCCGGCCTCGCCGGCATGCGCCGCGTGCTGGCGCCCGATGGCCTTGCCGTGGTGATGGATACGGTGGCGCCCGGCGTTCCGGCGCTCGACGCGTTCCTGCACGAGATCGAACGGCTGCGCGATCCCTCGCACGTCCGTGATCAAGCGCCGGCCGATTGGGTCGCCGCCCTGCGCCGATCCGGCTTCGCGCCTTCGGTGCCGCGCTTGGCGCGATTGCGGCTTGGCTTCGCGGCGTGGGTCGCGCGGATCGGCACGCCGGACGCGCAGGTTTGCGCCATCCGCGCGCTGCAGGCCGCCGCCGCGCCCGAGATCAAGGAGCATTTCGCGCTGGAGGCGGACGGCTCCTTCACCATCGACACGATGACGATCGAATGCCGGAGCGCCGCGTGAAGGTCATCGGGCTGGCCGGCTGGAGCGGCGCCGGCAAGACGACGCTGCTCGTCAAGCTGATCCCGGCGCTTGCGGCACGCGGGGTGAGCGTCTCGACGCTTAAGCACGCCCACCATGATTTCGACATCGACAAGCCGGGCAAGGATTCCTTCCTGCATCGAGAGGCGGGCGCACGCGAGGTGCTTGTCGCATCCGGCAAGCGCTGGGCGCTGATGCACGAGCTGCGCGCCGCGCCGGAGCCGGACCTCGCCGGCCTGCTGTCGCATCTGGCGCCGGTCGATCTCGTCCTCGTCGAGGGCTTCAAGCGTGACGCGCACGCCAAGATCGAGGTGCATCGGGTCGGCAACGGCAAGCCCTTCCTCTACCCCGACGATCCCGCCATCGCGGCGCTGGCGAGCGACGCGCCGCCGCCGTTCGGGCGCTTGCCGCGCGTCCACCTCGACGATGTCGAGGCGATCGCCGACCTTGTGCTGGCGCACGCCCTGCCGCTCGGCGAGACCACGAGCCGGCTCGCCGATCGTCGCGCGTAAGCTGGGCAACGCGATCCTGCCGCGCGCAACCTCTCGTCGCTCGAAAATGGCAGCGGGAACCATGCAGACGCAACGGCCCATTGATTGAGGGCTGTGCATCGAGGGCGCGCGCCGCGGCTAATGAATGCCGAAGACGGCCTTGATTTGAGTTTGGAACAGGGTCATTGCGGCAATGACGCCGCTTACAGCGACGAACATCCAGAGGCAGGTTTTAAGCACGAACCATTTGTCGACAAACTTCTCGATCTTGCCAGTACGAACGAAAGATTGTTTTGCGCTGCTTTCGCATCAAGCTTGGCGTCGATCGAGGCGAGACGTGTCTCGATTTTACTGATGTCGGTTACAGCGGCTTTCGCGTCGAGTTTAACATCAATCGCGGCGAGACGAACATTGGTCGCCGCCGCTTGATCAAGCAACTTGTCAATCTTGCCGTCAAGCTTCTCGAAGTGCTTTTCTAAAACGCCTAATCGATATTCCATGTCATCGTCCGTTGGTCCGTCGCCACCGCCACTTGCTCCGCGCCTCAAGCTACGATTGGACGTCGCGTCAAAACGCTTTTCTTCGTTACTGACGACTAGTTGCGGAGGCTGCCGGGACGATCGCGCCCCAATCTATGAGAGCGTCGGCGCTCGCATGGAGAGTAAACCAGGAGTTGATTACGCAAAGGTCACCTTTTTCTATGAGTTAAGCGCCGTCCCTTTGGCGACGATCGCCGTCGACAGTTCCGAGACCGGCGCCTTCGGCCCTCGGGCGTGGCGCAGCAGGATGAAGTCGAGCGGGCCGAGGGCGGGAAGCCCGGCGTCGGGTCCGATCTCCACCAGCCCCTTCGGCACGAGCTTGCGCGCCAAGGCGGTGATGCCGAGGCCGGCGCGCGCCGCGGCGACGACGCCGCTGAGATTGTCGCTCGTGCAGGCGACGCGCCACGCGACGCGCGCCTGGCTGAGCGCGGTGAGCGCGATGGAGCGCGTGATGCTCGGCGGCGGGTAGAGGATCAGCGGCACGGCGCTCGCGCCGTCGACGGCATCGGCGGTCGCGCCCGCCCAGACGATCTCGTCGCGCCAGACGCATTCGCCGCGCTCGTCGCCCGGCCAGCGCTTGCACAGCACCACGTCGAGGTCGCCGGCGTCGTAGCGCGCGATGAGCGTGCTCGACAGGGCGATGGTGAACTCGAAGTCGACGTCCGGATGATCGCTCATGAAGGTCTTCAGCACCGACGGCAGCCAGGTGAGGACCAGATCCTCCGACGCCCCGAAGCGGACGCGCCCACGCAGCTTGGTCCCGGCGAAATGGCGTTCGGCACGTTCGCTCGTCTCGAGGATCGTGCGGGCGAAGCCGATCAGCGCCTCGCCTTCCGAGGTGAGCGCGACGGAATGCGTGTCGCGCAGGAAGAGCTGTCGGCCAAGGCATTGTTCCAGGCGCTTGACGTGGTCGCTCACCGTCGACTGGCGCATCGAAAGCTTACGGCTCGTCTCGGAGAAGCTGTTGCCTTCGGCGATGACGAGGAACGTGCGCAGGAGAAGCGGATCGAGCATCGCGCGATGATGCCTCATCCACCAGGATCCGGCGATCGGAAAAACCGATAACGCTTGCCATGATTTTCCGTCTACCGGCGCGCGGGTGCCGGTTCCATTCTGCCGCGACGTCGTCACGAAAGATGCGGCGCACGGGAGATGGACGAACATGGACAGCAATCGACGCGCGTTTCTCGGCAACGCGGCACTCGGCGCGGGAAGCCTCGTCGCGCTCGCCGGCGCCGCCCACGCGGATACCGCGGCGGCGCCCGCCAGCCTGTCGGACAAGGGCAAGCCGGGGCAGGGGGGCTTCGCCCGCCAGGCGCAGGAGCTGCCGCCCGGCGCCAAGGTCGCCTACCATAATCCCGAGGATGTCGGCGCGATGCCCGAGTTCCACTACTCGCTCGACGGCACCTCGCCGAAGGTGCTGACGGGCGGCTGGGCCAAGGAGGCGACGGTCCACCATTTCCCGATCGCCAAGGGGATCGCCGCCGTCCACATGTTCCTCGATCCCGGCGCCTCGCGCGAGCTGCACTGGCACGCCATCGCCGCGGAATGGGCCTTCGTCATCGAAGGCCAGTGCCAGACCGTTGTGCTGACGCCGGAGGGCACGAGCGAGATCAACAATTACAAGCCGGGCGACCTGTGGTTCTTCCCCAAGGGGCACGGGCACGCGATCCAGACGATCGGCGACAAGCCGTGCCACTTCCTGCTGTCGTTCGACAACGGCGCCTTCTCCGAACACGGTACCTTCTCGATCACCGACTGGATCAACGTCACGCCCAAGGAGATGCTCGAGCTCAACTTCGGCCTGTCGAAGGAGGCGCTCGACGCCTTCCCGAAGGGCGAGGTCTACATCCAGGCCGGCCCGATCGTACCGGTGTCCGAGGCCGTGGACGCGCCCTGGCCGAAAGAGTCGACGCACAAGTTCCAGCTGACCCGCGACCCGCGCGCGGTGCGCGATTTCGACGGCGGCACGTTCCAGCTCGCCAGCGTCGACGAATGGCCGATCTCGAAGTCCATGTCGGGCGGTCGCATGGTCATCAAGCCGGGCCAGATGCGCAAGATGCATTGGAACGTCAACGCCAACGAGTTCCAGTACTATCTCAAGGGCAAGGCGCAGGTGGCGATATTCGGCTCGGGCGGTCGCGGCAAGGTCGCCGAGTTCGGCCCGGGCGACGTCGCCTACATCCCGCAGGGCTTCGGTCACGCGATGCGCAACATCGGCGACGAGGACGTCGAGATGATCCAGACCTGGGACAACGGCAAGTTCGAGGAGATCGACCTCAACCGCTGGATCCAGACGACGCCGAAATACACGTTGTCGAACAACCTCGTCGGGGTTCCCGACGCGACGCTCTCCAAGCTCAAGCAGGCCTGAGCGAACTCCTTCGGAGAACCGGACTGTCGGCTAGCGCATGACCGGCCTGTCACCCCGACAGGCCGGTTTCGCCGCTCATGCCGCTCGGCTCTAAGTCTCGGGAAAAGCACACGAACCCGGCCACTCCGTCGATCGCCGTTGTGTCGGATGGCCTATAGACACGCGGCGAATTAATCGCGCAAAACGCTCCCCCAAAAACATTTACACGTTCGATCGGGCGATCGAATCGCGCGATCGGCAAAGGAAGGGTGTTATGACCGCAGTGGATCTCGGGCCGCGTCACATCGGGTCAGACGTCGGTCTGCTGGAGCGTGCGCGCACCGTTGCCAAGCCGGGGTTCAACCGCTGGCTGGTGCCGCCGGCCGCCCTCGCGATCCATCTCTCGATTGGCATGGCCTACGCGCTCAGCGTGTTCTGGAAGCCGCTCGCCAGGGCGATCCCCAACGAGGACGTCGCCGCCTGCAAGGCGATGGGCTTCTTCTCCATGCTGACGACGACGACCTGCAACTGGCCCGATTCCTCGACCGTCGTGACCTTCGAGATCGGCATCGTGTTCCTCGGCATCTCCGCCGCCTTCTTCGGTGGCTGGCTGGAGCGGGCCGGCCCGCGCAAGGCCGGTCTCGTCGCGGCGCTGTGCTGGGGCGGCGGCTTCCTCATCAGCGCGCTCGCCGTGCACATTCACCAGCTCTGGTTGCTCTATGTCGGTCTCGGCCTCGTCGGCGGCTTCGGCCTCGGCCTCGGCTACATCTCGCCGGTGTCGACGCTGATCAAATGGTTTCCCGACCGGCGCGGCATGGCGACGGGCATGGCCATCATGGGCTTTGGCGGCGGCGCGATGATCGGCGCCCCGCTGGCGAACCTGCTGATGAGCGGCGGCACGGTGGTGCCGGGCTTCAACGTCAGCGGCTTCAAGTCGGCCGCCGGTCCCGGCGTGATGGAGACCTTCCTCGTGCTCGGCGTCCTCTACATGGTCGTGATGGCGATCGGCGCCTTCAGCTACCGCGTGCCGCCGGAGAACTGGGCGCCGGATGGCTGGGTCGCCCCGGCCAAGACGAGCAAGCTCATCTCGCATGGCGACGTGCACCTCGACGATGCCCACAAGACGCCGTCGTTCTGGCTGATCTGGTCGGTGCTGTTCCTCAACGTGACGGCCGGCATCGCGGTGCTGTCGATCGCCTCGCCGATGCTGCAGACGATCTTCGGCGGCAGGCTGATCGGCCTCGCGCCGGGCGTCACCCCGAACGCGGCGCAGGTCGCCGCCATCGCCGGCATCGCCGCCGGGTTCGTCGGCCTGCTGTCGCTGTTCAACATCGGCGGCCGGTTCTTCTGGGCGTCGATCTCCGACAAGATCGGGCGCAAGGCGACCTATGCCACCTTCTTCGCGCTCGGCATGGTGCTCTACGCGCTGGTGCCCTCGCTCGCCGATGCCGGTTCGAAGGCGCTGTTCGTCGCCGCGCTCTGCGTGATCCTCTCGATGTACGGCGGCGGCTTCGCCACCGTGCCGGCCTACCTCGCCGACATCTTCGGCACGAAGTTCGTCGGCGCCATCCACGGGCGGCTGCTGACGGCCTGGTCGGCGGCCGGCGTCGTCGGGTCCGAGGTCATCGTGCGCGTGCGCGACCAGCAGATCGCCGCCGGTGTCCCGAAGACGCAGGTCTACGATAGCGTCATGTACATCATGGTCGGCCTGCTCGCTCTGGGCTTCATCTGCAACCTGCTGGTGCGGCCGGTGCACGCGCGCTTCCTGATGCGCAAGGACGGCGCCCTGGGTTCGCCCGCGGAAACGCCGGCCGCCGTCAGGGTCGCGCCCGTCCAGGTCGCCGGCTCCGCGCAGGGCATCGGCCTCGGCTCGCTGAGCGGCGCCGCGCTGATCCCATGGTTGATCATCGCCGTGCCGGCCGGCTGGGGCCTCTACAAGGCGATCCTCAGCGCGATGAAGATCCTGACCTGAACGCTCCGGCGCTCGCGGCGCGCCGCGTCAGATCGCGTAGATCGCCGCGCGGCGTGCCGCCTTGGCGGCCTCGCCTGTCGTGAAACGGCCGTGCGCGACGGCCGCATCGAGGCCGGCGCGCAGTCGCCCGCTCGTCTTGGTCAGGTCGCTCGCGCTGGCCTTGGTCAGGTCGCTCGCGCTGGCCTTGGTCAGGTCGCTCGCGCTGGACTGGGGCAGGTCGAACGGCGCGTTCGCGTCCGTGCCGGCGAGGCGTTCGCCGACGCTGGCCTTCTCGGCCGGCGTGCCGCCCAGCGCCAAGGCCAGCATGAGCGCCAGTGCGCCGCGATGGTCGCCGTCGAGCCGGGCCAGCGTGTAGAGGTTGACGAAGCGCTTCACCGCGCGCGGCGAGCGACCGGCCAGTCCGGCCAAAGCTGTCAGAAGCGACGCCTCGTCCGCGCCGACCGGCTCGTCGAGCGCGGACGAACGGGCATCCGGCTTGCGCGCGGCGGCGGCCGGCGCGTTGTGACCGAGCACCGCCTGGACGAGCCCGGAATAATCGCGCTCTCCCGCGGCGACGTCGAGCCGGACCGGCACCTGGATCCAACGCTCGAGATCGCCGCCGTCGGCCAGGCCCCGGCCGAGCCGCGCCGTGTCGACGGCGGCCACCAGCACCAGGCCAGGGGCGGCGACGCGGTGCGCCACGTCGAGGAGTTGCCGGGCGCGCTCCGGCGCGACGGCGTCGAGATGATCGAGCGCGAGCACGACGCGTTGCGGCGCCACCGGGCCTCTGGCATCGCCCATGGCGCGCGCGAGCACGGCGAAGAAGGTTTGCGCCTGCGCCGCGCCGCTCGCCGCCTCGAACGGCGACGGCGCGGCCTTCATGCTCGTGCCGGAGCCGCCGGCGCGACGCTCGGCTTCGCCGCTCTCGCGGGTCAGCTGCTCGACATCGGCATCGAGCGCGTCGACGCGCTTTGTCTGGTGGGCGTAGAGCCCGTCGAGGTCGCGGCGGCGGGTCTCGAGATCGCCGTCGAGCAGCCGCGCGCCCTTGAAGATCGGCTGGAGGAAGGCGAAAGCGCGCCATAGATTGGCGAGGATCGCCAGCGCGGCGAGGGCGAAGGCGCCGGTGCGCGCGGTGCCGATCAGGCCGATGTGCGCCTCCGCCCAGTCGGCGATGGTGACGCCAGCCTTGGGGCCGGACCGCAGGCTCGCCAGCCACGTGTCCTGATCGTCGAGCGCGATGCCGAGGCCGAAGCCGATCGCCGCCAGCACGATCGCCGCGACGATCAGCTTCGTCTGGCCCTTGAAGGCCCAGAGCGCGCGCAGCGTCAGGCCGAGCTTGCCGCCCGATCCGGCGACGAGCTGGACGAGGTTCTTGTAGTTGCGGATCGGGTCGCCGGTGATGCCGAAGGCGACGAGCCTGCTCTCGATGCCGACCCGGTTGGCACGGGCATAGGCGTCGACATGGCTGCCGGCCGCCTCATAGAGCACCGTCTCGGTCAGGCGGGCGCGGCGCGAGCCGGCGTCGTCGAGGGCGCGACGCTCCGAATCGAGGCGGCGGCGCGCCTCGTCGAGCTTCTCGTTGACGTCGCGCAGCACGACCTGCGGGTCGCGCGCCGACATGGCGAGTTCGCGCGCGAGATCGGGATAGGGGCCGCGCAGGCCGGAATGGAGCCGGGCGGCGAGCCCGGCGGCCGGGTCTCCCTCGAGGCCTGCCGCATCGATGGTCTGGCTGTGGATGCGCGACAGGAAGGGTCCGTTCGCGTTGGCGGAGGCCGCGGCGAGCTCACCGGCGCTGGCGACGAGCTTGGCAAGGGCGAAGCTCTTGCCGCTGCCGGCGCCGCCGAGCAAGCCGACGCAGAGCGGCGTCGCCGTTCCCCTGTGCGAGACCAGTTCGGCGAGATGGGCGATCGTGCCGTCCATGCCGAGCGCGTCGGCGCCGGAGGCATGGTCGCCACCGAAGATCGCGCGCGGCGTAGGCGGCGGCGTGACGATGACGGAGCCGGGGTCGATTGCGAGGGCGGACGGCGGCGGCTGCGGCGCGATCGGCTCCTGCTTGGAGCGCCCGCCCGGCACGAAGGAACCAAGATCGCGCAATCCGACATCCGCCACGGGTCACTCCATGCATAGACAGCCGAGCGAAAGAGGCTCGGGGGCGCGGGTCCTCGGTGCCTCGAGGCTCCGCGCGGCGCGGCAAATACGCATTCGAATGTGACCGTGGGAAGACCCGGCGCCAGGTCGCGGTATCCAACGTCGAGGAGCGGCTGTCCTGGCTCCTAAGCCACGCGAGCGCCGCCGAATTTATTTGGCGGTCCTCAGCCGGACCCAACGTCTTCAACGATCACGATCGGTCAAAGCAGGCAGCGGATCGGCGCGTAGCGCGTTGCCTGTGCGGTCGTGCCTCTCGGGTAACGGCCGACCAACGCGAGGAGACGCCACGATGGACTATCGCCAACTCGGACGCTCGGGGCTCAAGGTGCCCGTCCTCAGCTTCGGCACCGGCACGTTCGGCGGTGCCAACGAATTCTTCCAGCGCTGGGGCCAGACGGACGTGGACGAGGCGACGCGGCTCGTCGACATCTGCCTCGACGCCGGCCTCAACTTCTTCGACACGGCCGATATCTACTCCAACGGCGCGTCGGAGGAGATCCTCGGCGCGGCGCTGAAGGGCAAGCGCGAGCGCTGCCTCGTCTCCACCAAGGCGACCTTCCCGGTCGGCGGCGGCCCCAACGATGTCGGCTCCTCGCGCTTCCACCTCGTGCGCGCCTGCGAGGCGAGCCTGCGCCGGCTGAAGACCGACCACATCGACGTCTACTTCATGCACGCCTTCGACGCGCTGACGCCGGTGGAGGAGACGCTGCGCGCGCTCGACGACCTCGTGAGCGCCGGCAAGATCGGCTACATCGGCGCCTCGAATTTCTCCGGCTGGCAGCTGATGAAGGCACTCGATACCTCGGAGCGCCACGGCCTCGCCCGCTACGTCGCCTATCAGGGCTATTACTCGCTGGTCGGCCGGCACTACGAATGGGAGCTGATGCCGCTCGGCCTCGACCAGGGCGTCGGGCTGATGGTGTGGAGCCCGCTCGGCTGGGGACGGCTCACCGGCAAGATCCGCCGCGGGCAGAAGGCGGCGAGCGGCCGCATCGCGTCCGGCGGCGCCGAAGGCGGGCCGAGCGTCGACGACGACTACCTCTACCGCGTGGTCGACGCGCTCGACCAGGTGGCGGAGGAGACCGGCAAGAGCGTGCCGCAGGTGGCGCTGAACTGGCTGCTCAACCGGCCGAGCGTCTGCAACATCGTCGTCGGCGCCCGCAACGAGGAGCAGCTGCGCCAGAACCTCGGCGCGATCGGCTGGTCGCTCACGCCCGAGCAGATCGCCACGCTCGACAAAGCCAGCCACGAGGAGCCGATCTATCCCTACTGGCATCAGAAGGGCTTCGATTCGCGCAACCCCAAGCCGACGGTGTGGTAAGGCTTAAGGCAGCGTCCAATCCTCCAGCCGCAGCCCCGGCACGCGCGAGAACTCGCGCGTGTTGGCGGTGACGAGCGTGGCGGCCCGGCGGCGCGCCTGGGCGGCGATGAGCACGTCGTAGGGGCCGATCGGCGTGCCCAGGCGCTCCAGCGACGCCAGGATGTCGCCGCTTTCGCGCGCGTCCGCCGCCTCGAAGGGCAGGACAGCGATCGGATAGGTCAAGAAGGCCTCCAGCCTTGCGGCGTTCCTGACTTGCCGGTCGCTTTTCGCTACGCCGTACTCCAGCTCGAAAAGCACGATCGACGATAGGGCGAGTAGACCGCGCTCAGCCTTCTGCTCGAATCGCGCGACCAGCGATGATGGTCGCTGGTTCAGAAGGCCGATGACGACGTTCGTATCAAGGCAGATCATCGTCGCGGTCGATATCGTCCATCAATGGCATGTCCGGCTGCTCGCGTCCTTCCGGCATGAACGGGCCGTCCTCCGCCGCCAAACGAGCCAGTTCGGCGGAGATCGCCTTGATGTCGTCGAGCGTCTGAGTGAGCGGCTCGAGCATCACGCCACGTCCGACGCGCCGGACCCTGACCTCCGTTCCCGACAGACGGAAGTCCTTCGGCAGGCGGACCGCCTGGCTGCGTCCGTGCATGAAAAGCTTGCCGGTTCCGGTTTCGGCCAAAGGCGTCACCTCATGGTATCTATCATGATAGATACCGCCGGGCACCCCTCCGCACAAGCTAGATACCATAAGCGATGGAGCCACTACTCCCGCGTCGCGGCGAGTTCAGAGGCTCGCCGTCGCGATCCTCGCGTGCGGCGCGTTCTTTGCCGCCTCCATGGACGCCCGCATGTGGAGGATTTCCGCCGCGACCCGGCCGGCGAGCATCCGGTACCCGGCATCGCGCATGTGCAGCCCGTCGGCCGCCAGCATGGCCGTCATGGTCAAAAGGCCGGAGCGGATCCAGTCGTGCATCAGGTCGGAGCGGCGGATGACCGTGACGCCCATATCGGCGCCGATCTTGCGCACGGCGTCGCGGAAGAGGTCGCCGGCCCCGTTCTGTTCGAGCGCCGGGCACCATTGCGGCTCCATCAGCACGACCGCGATGCCGGCCTTGCGGATCGCCGCGATGCCGGCGCGCGTCTTTTGCTCGAAGCGCTCGATGGGGACGTGACGCAGGGCGTCGTTGCTGCCGGTCTGCCAGATGACGATGTCCGGCCGGCTCTGGACGGCGTCCGTGTCGAGGCGGATCATCATGTCGTCGACGTCCTCGCCGCCGATGCCGCGGTTGACGACATCGACGCGCGAGCCCTCCGGCAGCGTCGCGCGCAGCATCATCTCGAGCTGTGCGGGATAGGCCGCGGTCGGGCCGGAGGCGCCGACGCCCTGCGTCGAGGACGAGCCGAACGCGACGATCTTCAGCGCGTGAGGAGCGCCCGACAGCGTCGACGCGGCGCCCGCGTCCGTCAGCCGGGACGAGGCGCAGATCGCGACGGCCGAGAGGACCAGGGCGACGAGGGCGATACGCAGATGGACCATGACGACGTCCTTCCGCCCGTGGACCGCACAGGCGCATCGATAGTTGCGAAGGGAGTGGAGTTGCGAAGGGGAGTGGAGCCGCGGATCGCATCTTTGCGCCACGTCGCGTCGTCGCGACATATCGAGCTCGTCGCAACCTTTTGTTCATACATGCATGAATGTGGCAAGCCGTTATATTGTGCAGCAAGTATAGAGGAGGTGGCGGGGTAAAGGCACCGCCGCGTTGCGGCGCCACCGGACCCATTCCGCGCGCCCGCGACGGCGGTCACCCCTGGACCCGACCCGCGCCGCCCGCTAGAACGGTCGCCGACCCCATCCCATCTCGCACGAACCCAAGAGCCCAGCGGGCTTGGACGTCACATCAGAGCCCCCGAGGGCCAGGACATCACATGGCGCGGCAGTTCATCTATCACATGGAGGGTCTCACCAAGACCTATCCGACCGGCAAGAAGGTGCTCGACAACGTGCACCTCTCCTTCTACCCCGACGCCAAGATCGGCGTGCTTGGCATCAACGGCTCGGGCAAGTCGACGCTGCTGCGCATCATGGCCGGCATCGATCACGAGTACCAGGGCGAGGGCTTCGTCGCCGAAGGCGCGCGCGTCGGCTACCTGCCGCAGGAGCCGCCGCTCGACGACAGTCTCGACGTGCGCGGCAACGTGATGCTCGGCGTCGCCGCCAAGCAGGCGATCCTCGACCGCTACAACGAGCTCGCGATGAACTATTCCGACGAGACGGCGGACGAGATGACCCGCCTGCAGGACGAGATCGAGGCGCAGAACCTGTGGGACCTCGACAGCCAGGTCGAGCAGGCGATGGACGCGCTCGGCTGCCCACCCGACGACTGGGCGGTGGACCGCCTCTCCGGCGGCGAGAAGCGCCGCGTCGCGCTGTGCAAGCTGCTGCTGGAGAAGCCCGAGCTGCTGCTGCTCGACGAGCCGACCAACCATCTCGACGCCGAGACGGTGAACTGGCTGGAGGGCCACCTGCGCAACTACCCCGGCGCGATCCTCATCGTCACCCACGATCGCTACTTCCTCGACAACGTCACCGGCTGGATCCTCGAGCTCGACCGCGGCCGCGGCATCCCGCACGAGGGCAACTACACCTCCTACCTCAAGCAGAAGGCCAAGCGCCTCTCGCTGGAGAAGAGCGAGGATTCCGCGCGCCAGAAGCAGATCGAGATGGAAGCCGAGTGGATGGGCTCCTCGCCCAAGGCGCGCCAGGCCAAGTCGAAAGCGCGCATCCAGCGCTACCAGGATCTCGTCGACAAGCAGGCCAACAGGGTGCCCTCGGCGACGCAGATCGTCATCCCCGTGGGCGAGCGGCTCGGCACCAACGTCGTCGAGTTCACCGGGCTGTCGAAATCGTTTGGCGACAAACAGCTCATCGCCGATCTCACCTTCAAGCTGCCGCCCGGCGGCATCGTTGGCGTCATCGGCCCCAACGGCGCCGGCAAGACGACGCTGTTTCGCATGATCACCGGGCAGGAGGCGCCCGACGGCGGCAAGATCGCGGTCGGCGAGTCGGTCAAGCTCGGCTACGTCGACCAGAGCCGCGACGCGCTCGACGGCAAGAAGAACGTGTGGGAGGAGATCTCCGACGGCAACGAGGTGATCACCCTGGGCAAGCGCGAGATCAACTCGCGCGCCTACACCGGCGCCTTCAACTTCAAGGGGGCGGACCAGCAAAAGAAGGTCGGCCAGCTGTCGGGCGGCGAGCGCAACCGCGTGCACCTGGCCAAGATGCTGAAGACCGGCGCCAACCTGCTGCTGCTCGACGAGCCGACCAACGACCTCGACGTGGAGACGCTGCGCGCGCTGGAAGACGCGCTCACCGATTACGCCGGCTGCGCCGTCATCATCTCGCATGACCGCTTCTTCCTCGACCGCATCGCCACCCACATGCTGGCCTTCGAGGGCGACGCGCATGTGGAGTGGTTCGAGGGCAATTTCGCGGACTACGAGGAGGACAAGAAGCGCCGGCTCGGCGTGACGGAGCTGGTGCCGCACCGCATGAAGTATAAGAAGTTCGCGCGGTAGGGACGCCGGAGACCGCGATGCTGACTGACGACGACGAACTGACCGTTCTTTGTCCGAGGTGCCGCAACAAGACCTCGCGGCCGGTGGGCTGGTTCAAGGAAAACCTGATCTTCCGCTGCGATCATTGCCCAACCACGCTGCGCTACGACCGCGAGCTGCTGCGCCTCGACATCAATACCGCCGGCCACGTGCCGGCGGCGATCGCGGGCGCCGTTACGGTCGTCGACGAGGCATAATCGGCGATGTCGCCAGAGCCGAGACAAGCTGAACGGCAAGAGGGTTCGGGTCGGCCGTTCCTTCGAAGGTGGCTCCGCCGAGGCGCGGCGACGGCGGGGCGCTTCCAACATCGTCATTCCGGGGCGCCGCGGGCGAACCCGGAACCGGTGCGCCCGGCTTTGTCCGGCACGCGCGAGGCACACCGGTTCCGGATCTCCGCTGACGCGCCGTCCGGAATGACGACGAGAGAAGCCGGGGCGGGCGAAGCGAAGGATGGCTCCGCCGGGGCGCGGCGACGGCGGGGCGCTTCCAACATCGTCATTCCGGGGCGCCGCAGGCGAACCCGGAACCGGTGCGCCGCGCTTTGTCCGGCGAGCGCGAGGCACACCGGTTCCGGATCTCCGCTGACGCGCCGTCCGGAATGACGACGAGAGAAGCTGGGCGGGCGAAGCGAAGGATGGCTCCGCCGGGGCGCGGCGACGGCGGGGCGCTTCCAACATCGTCATTCCGGGGCGCCGCAGGCGAACCCGGAACCGGTGCGCCGCGCTTTGTCCGGCGAGCGCGAGGCACACCGGTTCCGGATCTCCGCTGACGCGCCGTCCGGAATGACGACGAGAGAAGCCGTGACGGGCGAAGGATGGCTCCGCCGAGGCTCGGCGACGGCGGGGCGCTTCCACATCGTCATTCCGGGGCGCCGCAGGCGAACCCGGAACCGGTGCGGCGCTTTGTCCGGCACGCGCGAGGCACACCGGTTCCGGATCTCCGCTGACGGCCGTCCGGAATGACGACGAGAGAAGCCACGGGCGAAGGACGCCGGAACCGCTTCCAACATCGTCATTCCGGGGCGCCGCGGGCGAACCCGGAACCGCGCCGCGCTTTGTCCGGCGAGCGCGAGGCACACCGGTTCCGGATCTCCGCTGACGCTCCGTCCGGAATGACGACGAGAGAAGCCGGAACGGCCTCGGTGGTCTAAGGAGAAAGAGTGCGTGGTTCGAGACGCCGCCGCGCGGCTCCTCACCATGAGGGGCATTGTGTGAGCCGGTACTCCTTTTGTGCGGCGCTCCCGGCCCCTCATGGTGAGGAGGTCCGCAGGACCGTCTCGAACCACGAGGGCTTCAGCGGTGCATCCGTTAAGGGCCGTCTTTGCGAAGCCACCGGGTCCTGCCTACGGCAGGCCCGATGACAGGCTCCACGAAGCAACCCGGGGGCGGCTCGGGCACGCGTCCCCTGGGTCGCTTCGCCTTCGGCTCGCAATGACGGCTTGCCCTTCCGTACCCGGCACGGTTCGGCCGTCGCCGCCGGGCTTCGATTTTGCACCCACCTCGCAAGAGACGCGACATCCGGCCGCTGTGGGGCTCGTTTCCGGGCGCGGCGACGGTGATGGTCATCATGGCGGAGGCCTATGGCGCCGACATTCGCCTCGTCGCCTTCACGCAGTACCTCAGGGTCGTCATGGTCGCCCTGGTCGCCTCCGCCGTCGCAAGGATCTGGGCGCCGGGCGCCGCGCAGGCGTCGACGCACTGGCTCGGCCCTGTCGCGGTCGTGCCTTTCATGGAGACGCTCGCCGTCGCGGCGGTCGCCGGCCTGATCGGGGGACGCCTGCGCCTTCCCGCCGGAGCAGGTGGCGCGTTTCGTCCTCGTGCTCGTCGTCGGGCCGAGCCTCGCGCGCTTCATCGCCACCAGGATAGCGCCCGAGGATGGGATGCGAGCCTCGTCGGCGGCAGGTCTCGATCTTGGATGAGACCGCTCGGATCGCCAACCAGCCTAGGTCATGTCGCCGATCGCTTCGCCCGACGTGTGCGCGGCGACCTGCGCGAGGTCCTTGTCGCCGCGGCCGGAGATGTTGACGACCATCAGATGGTCGCGCGGGCGGTCCTGCGCGACGTCAAAGACGCGGGCGAGCGCGTGGGCCGGCTCCAGCGCGGGGATGATGCCCTCGAGCCTGGCGCAGCGGTGGAACGCCTCCAGCGCCTCGTCGTCGGTCGCCGACAGGTAGGTCACGCGGCCGGTGTCGCGCAGCCAGGAATGCTCCGGCCCGATGCCGGGATAGTCGAGACCGGCGGAGATCGAATGCCCTTCCTCGATCTGCCCGTGCGCGTCCATCAGAAGGTAGGTGCGGTTGCCGTGCAGCACGCCGGGCTTGCCGCCGGCCAGCGAGGCCGCGTGCTTCTTGTCGAGGCCGAAGCCGGCGGCCTCGACACCGAAGATCTCGACCGAAGGATCGTCGAGGAAGGGGTGGAAGATGCCGATCGCGTTGGAGCCGCCACCGATGCAGGCGAACACCGAGTCGGGGAGCCGGCCTTCCGCCGCCTGCATTTGCCGTTTCGTCTCCTCGCCGATGACGCATTGAAAGTCGCGCACCATCGCTGGATAGGGGTGCGGGCCGGCGGCGGTGCCGATGCAGTAGAACGTGTCGTGGACGTTGGCGACCCAGTCGCGCAGCGCCTCGTTCATCGCGTCCTTCAGCGTCCGCGCGCCGGACTGCACCGCGACGACCTTGGCGCCGAGCATGTTCATGCGATAGACGTTGGGCTTCTGGCGCTCGACGTCGACGGCGCCCATGAAGACGATGCATTCGAGGCCGAAGCGCGCGCAGGCCGTCGCGGTGGCGACGCCGTGCTGACCGGCGCCGGTCTCGGCGATGATGCGCTTCTTGCCCATGCGGCGGGCGAGCAGGATCTGGCCCAGAACGTTGTTGATCTTGTGCGCGCCGGTGTGGTTCAGCTCCTCGCGCTTGAAATAGATCTTGGCGCCACCCGACCCGCCGGCGGCGGCGGCTTGCTCGCGCAGGTGCTCGGTCAGCCGCTCGGCGAAATAGAGCGGGCTCGGACGGCCGACGTAATGGGTCAGCAGGCCGTCGAACTCGGCCTTGAAGCTCGGGTCGGTCTTGGCCGCCTCGTAATGGCGTTCGAGGTCGAGGATCAGCGGCATCAAAGTCTCGGCGACGAAGCGGCCGCCGAACAGGCCGAAACGGCCGCGTTCGTCGGGGCCGAGCCGAAAGGAATTTGGAACGCTGATCGTCACGGGAACGGGCCTTCTATAGTAAAATATGGAAACGACAGACGGAGCACGGAAGCACTAGCCCATCGCCGGCATCGCTCCAAGCGCGACCGGCGCGAGCATTGACGCAGCCCGCCTCGCCTCCGCGATGAAGGCCGCGATCTTGGCGACGTCTTTCACGCCGGGCGCGGATTCGACGCCAGAGGAGACGTCGAGGCCGGGCGCGCCGGTCTCGGAGAGGGCGCGCGCGACAGTCTCGCTTGTAAGGCCACCGGCGAGGAGCCAGGGCTTGCGCGTCTTGACGCCGCGAAGGAGCGTCCAATCGAAGGCCTCGCCGTTCCCGCCCGGCCGGTCGGCGCCGCCTGGAGGTCGCGCATCGAAGAGCAGGTGATCGGCGACGGCGTCGAAGGGTGCGACCCGCGCCAGATCCGCGGCCTCGGCGATGGCGATGGAACGAACGACCGGTAGACCGAACGCCACGCGCACCGCGCGGACCCGCGCCGGCGTCTCCGATCCATGCAGCTGGAGCAGATCCGGTCTCAGCGCCGCGACGATCGCGGCGAGCGTCGCATCATCCGCATCGACCGTGAGCGCCACCTTGCGTGCCCGACCGGCCACGCGGGCCCCGAGCGCTCGCGCGGCGTCAAGGCCGACATGCCGTGGGCTGCGCGCGAAGAACACGAAGCCGACCATGTCGGCGCGAGCCTCGAGCGCCGCCTCAAGCGAAACCGGCTCGGACAAGCCGCAGATTTTGACGATTGCAGGCATTGTTTCGCGGGCTGGAGGGCTGGCGCGGCCTCAGGCGTAGGTGCCGCCGGTGAGCGCCCTGCTCGTCGAGGGCGCGGTGGACGCCGGCACCACGACGGGGGGCAGGTCGCGCAGGCGCCGGGCTTCTTCGCGCCAGCGTTCGGCATCCTCGCGCGCGTCTCGCGCCTTGCGACGGTTCTTGCCCTGCGTGAACCATGTCGCGATCCCGCCGACGACGACGCCGACGATCAGAGCGAGGAACAGGAGGATGAAGAGCGGCGCCGTGACCAGCGCGCCTGAGGCCGCAGGGTCGGAGAACGGGTCGAACGATACCGATGTGACGTGACGGTTGGCGATCGCGAAGGCCAGGATGACGATCGCGATCGGAACAAGGATCAGAAGTTTGAGGAATTTGACCACGTGCTACTCCAATCGTCCCCGGCGAACCCGACCGGATGGCCGGAACGAGGTCTCAGCTCAGCGAGATCTCAGCTCAGGTAGCCGTCGTTCAGCCGCTCGCGCATTTCCTTGCCCGTCTTGAAGAAAGGCACGGCCTTTTCCTCGACATCGACGTGAACGCCGGTGCGTGGGTTGCGGCCGACCCTGGCGTCACGGCGCTTGACGGAAAACGCGCCAAAGCCGCGCAGTTCCACCCGATCGCCGCGCGACAGCGCTTTGGTGATCTCGTTGAGGATAGCGTTCACGATCTTCTCGACGTCACGCAGATAAAGGTGCGGATTGCGGTCGGCGATACGCTGGACCAGCTCCGACTTGATCATCGACAAATCCTGACGTGCAATGGAAACGCGAAACCCGAGCGGAAATACAGGATCCTACGGCTCAAATTCCGGCCGGAATTTGCCAAATCGCCAGCAGACCGTCAAGCGATTGCGCCTCGGCTAAACGGGCCGTCTGCTCTATCGCGCCGGCGACCGCCGCAAGGCCGAGCGCGCGAGCGATCGCCGCTGTCGCACCGAAAAGGCCGAGACCGCCGAACCCGCTCTCCTTCTTCCAGTCGAGCACCGGTAGGCTCTTGCTGACGCCACGCGCCTTTTCGAGATAGGTGATCGCGTCGCGCTCCTCGCCGAGCGCGTCGACGAGATGCAGGCCGACACCCTGGCCGCCGGTGAAGACGCGCCCGTCATCGACGGCGGCGAGCTGGTCGTCGTTCATGTTGCGTCGCGTCTTCACAAGGCCCTTGAACCAGCCGTAGCTGTCGACCACCAAGGCGTCGATCGCCGCCTTGGCCGCTGGGGTCGTCGGCTCGAAGCCGTTCGGCGAGGCCTTCAGAGGCGCCGACTTGATCGTCTCGACCTTGACACCGATCTTGTCGAGCGCGCCGGCGACGTTGGGAAACTGGAACAGCACGCCGATCGAGCCGACGAGCGACGTGGTCTGCGCCATGATGTGGTCGGTGCCGATGGCGGCGATGTAGGCGCCCGATGCCGCGAGGCCGCGCACGACCGCGACCGTCGGCTTCTTCGCCGAGAGGCGACGCAAGGCCTCGTAGAGCCGCTCGGAGCCCGACGTCGTCCCGCCGGGACTGTCGATCTCGACCAGCACCGCCGACGCCTTCGACTTGGTGATGTCGTCGACGAGTTCGATCGTCTCGCGGTCGCCGACGATAAGGCCGGTGATCGACAGCCGCGCAATGTGCGGGACGAGCGAGCCGGCGCCACCGCGCGTGCCGAGCAGGCGCCAGCCGAGCGCGATGATCGCCAGCGCGATGGCGACGAAAGCGAGCACGCGCCACAGCGAAAGCCGGCGCTGCAGCCGGCGACGGTCGACGAGCTGATCGGCGGTGTAGGACATGGAGGCGGATCCTCAGGTTTGGCCGGACCGTAGGGCGCACGCGATTGGGGTGCAAGCGCGGCTCCCGGCTTCCGCGATGTGCCGCCGCGCGTAGGTTAAGGCGGCCGCGAACCGTTGCGTTCGGGCAGGACGTCCGCGACGCGCGCTGCCACGCCGAGGAGCTTATGATGCCCATGATGTCCTACGCCAGGCTCATCCTCGTCGTCGCGTTCCTGGCGGCCGCGTTCTTCATCGTCGTCAACTTGAAGTAAGGACGCGATCCGCCGCCAGCAGCGCCAGCCCCGAGGCGACGGATTGGAACGCGTCGCCCTGGTGGATGCGGTCGGCGGGGAAGCGGCGCTCGAAGAGGCGGCGCACGGCCGGCACATACGAGGTGCCGCCTGTGATGAAGACCGCGTCGATCCCGCCCTCGTCGAGACCGGCCCGCGCCAGCGCCTCGTCCACCGCCGTGTCGATCCTGGCCAGATCCTCGGCGATCCAGCCCTCGAAGTCGGCGCGGGTGACCTCGGCCTCGATGGCGACGCCGTAGCCGGTGAAACGCAGGCTTGCCCGCGTTTCGCGCGAAAGCGCCGCCTTGAGGTCACCGATCGCGCGGTAGAGCGCGAAGCCCATGTCCATCTCGACGATGGTGATCAGCGCCTCCAGTTCGTCGCCGCGCGAACTCGCCTCCGCGAGCTTGCGTAGATCGGCGAGGATGGTGCCCGATTTCAGCCAGGAGAGCTGGTGCCATTGCGAGAAGGACGCGTGGATGTAGGCCGGGATCGGCAGGTCCTTGTCGAACGACCGGTAGGTCGCGCCCTTGCCCAGGCGCGGCGCCACGACATGGTCGACGATGCGGTAGTCGAAGGTGTCGCCGGCGATGCCGACGCCGGAATGGGCCAGCGGCACGGCCTTCAGGCGGCCATCCTCGCGGGTGAAGCGCAGTACGGAGAAGTCGCTGGTGCCGCCACCGAAATCGGCGACCAGCACCGTCTCGTCGCGCCTGAGATCGCGCGCGTACCAGTAGGCGGCGCCCAGCGGCTCGTAGGCGAAGGCGACGCCGGGCATGCCGGCGTCGGTGAAGGCGCTGGTGAGCCGCGAGACGGCGAGCGCCTCGTCGGCATTGGCGCCGGCGAAGACCACCGGGCGGCCCGCCGTCACCGGTAGGGGACCGGCCAGGTCCTGTCCCTCGGTCAGGTCGCGCAGGAAGGTCGAGACCAGCGCCTCGATGCTGAAGCGCTTGCCGTAGAGCCGCGTCTCGGTGAAGGCGCGGCTGGCGAGATGCGTCTTCAGCGACTGGATGAAGCGCTGATCGCCCACCGGCTTGGCGGCGCGGGCGATCGCGTCGGGTCCAGCGACGTGCGCGACCTCCCGCCCTTCGCGCCAGAAGGTGAGCGCGGTGCGAAAGGTCGCCGTCGGCCCATCCTGTGAGGCGAACACGCGGCTCTCGACGCGCCCGTCGTCGGTGGCGAGCGCGATAACGCTGTTGGTCGTGCCGAAGTCGATGCCGACAGCGGTGATCGCGGCCATGGAACGGTCTCGAGGCGATAGGGTGTCCGCGACGCGGGCGAAGGGGTGCCGGCATACACCGGCGCGCTCTTCGAGGCCAAGCCCGGCGATCACGCGTTCCGCCAAAAGAATCATCGCCGGACGCGTTTGCGCGGCGTAGTTTCGAGCGTCGCGCATCGGTTCGAAGGAAGTCTGTCATGGCCAAGGGTCAAGTACGCGGAAACAAGGAAGCCAAGAAGCCGAAGAAGGAGAAGCCGAAGACGATCGCGGCCGCGCCGCCGACCGTGAAGATCGGGACAGGCGCGGACAAGAAGAAGTAGTTTCGCGCCGCTGATCGGCACGAGCCTTGCTGCGCGTGCGTCATGCGTCTGATCAGTGCAACGCCCTCGCCCTTCGCCCGCAAGGTCCGCGTCGCGCTCGCGGAAAAGGGCATCGCCTTCGAGCTGCTGACGGAAGTGCCGTGGAACGACGACACGTCCCTTCCGAAGTATAACCCACTCGAGAAGCTTCCCGTGCTGCTGCCGGATGCCGGCGAGCCGCTGTTCCAGTCGAGCTACATCCTGGAATGGCTGGAGCGGCGTTATCCTCGGCCGCCCCTGCTGCCGCGCGACGACGACGGCATCCTCGCGCACAAGCGCCTCGAGGTGATCGCCGACGGGATCTGCGACGCGGTGATCCTCATCCTGTTCGAGCGGATGCGCCCCGAGGGTCAGCGGAGCGAGCCGTGGATCATGCGCCAACAGCGCAAGATCGAGGGTGGCGTCGCGTCGCTGGCGAAGAGCGTCGGCGACCGCCGCTTCGCGATCGGCGACACGTTCGGCCTCGCCGACGTCGCGATCGGCAGCGTGCTCGGCTATCTCGGCGTGCGCTACCCGCAACTCGCATGGCGCGACCTCTACCCGGACCTCTCGATCTATGCCGATGGCCTGTTCGCGCGCCCGTCCTTCGCCGCGAGCGTGCCGTCCGCGCAGACGATCCGCGATCGCGTGGTCTAACCGGATGGTCCGAATGAAGCCGAGCGAGGTGGTTTGATGGAACATAGGGTCGAGAACGTCGGTCTGCGCTTCGGCTTCGCCGGGGCGATCGTCGTCGCCTTCGGCGCGCTCCTGGCGCTCGCCGCCTTCGATCCGCAGGTTCTGGCAAGGCCCGTCTACGGCGCCATCCCGCTTTCCCTCGTCCTGGCGGCCGGGCTCATCCTCTTCGCGATCGCCACAACCGGCGCCTACGTCCTGGTGGCCAACAGCATGAGCGACAAACGCGAATGACGATCCTGATCCCGCCGCTGCTCGTCCTCGCGCCCGAGACCCCCACCCGCTCCAGCGTGGATCCGCTCGCGATCGGCCTGTTCCTGTCGTTTGTCGCGATCACGCTCGTCATCACCTGGCGCGTCGCGCGGCGCACCAAGACACGCGCCGCCTTCTATACGGCCGGCGGCGAGATCACCGCGTTCCAGAACGGCCTCGCCATGGCCGGCGACTACCTCTCCGCGGCGGCCTTTCTCGGACTGACGGCAATCATCACGACGAGCGGATTCGACGGGATGATCTACGCGATCGGCTTCCTCTTCGGCTGGCCGATCCTGCTGTTCCTGGTCGCCGAGCCCTTGCGCGCGCTCGGCAGCTACACGTTCGCCGACGTGCTGGCGCTGCGTCTCGCGGAGCGGCCGATGCGCATCATGGCGGCGGTCAATTCGCTGGTCGTCATCACGCTCTACCTCATCGGCCAGATGGTCGGCGCGGGCCAGTTGATCGAGCTGCTCTTCGGCCTCGACTACGCGATCGCCATCGCGATCGTCGGCGTGCTGATGATCGTCTACGTGACCTTCGGCGGCATGGCGGCGACGACCTGGGTGCAGATCATCAAGGCCGGCATGTTCCTCGTCGGCGCCTTCGTGCTGGCGGTGCTGTTGCTGCGCCGGTTCGATTTCGATCCGTCGGCGATCATCACCAAGGCGGTCGCCGTTCATCCCAAGCACGCGGCGATCCTCGTCTCGGCCGGTCTCGCCAAGGACCCGATCTCCTGGTTCTCGCTCGGCATGGGGCTGATGTTCGGCGTCGCCGGCCTGCCGCATATCCTGATGCGCTTCTTCACGGTGAAGGACACGCGAACGGCCCGGCTCTCGACCTTCTACACCACGGCCTTCTGCGGCACCTTCTTCCTTCTGGTGATGATCATCGGCTACGGCACGATCGCGGTGGTGCTGCCCGAGCAAGCCTACAAGACGGCGGCCGGCACCCTGCGCGGCGGCGGCAACATGGCGGCGATCCATCTCGCCCACGCGGTCGGCGGCGCGCCGATGCTGGGCTTTATCTCGGCGGTCGCTTTCGCGACGATCCTCGCGGTCGTCTCGGGTCTCACCCTCGCCGGCGCCTCGGCGATCTCGCATGATCTCTACGGCCGCGTGTTCCGCAACGTCGACGAGCGCAAGGAAATGATCGTCTCGCGCGTCGCGACCGTCGGCATCGGCATCCTCGCCGTCGCGCTCGGGTTGATCTTCCGGAGCCAGAACGTCGCCTACACGGTCGGCCTCGCCTTCGCGGTCGCCGCCTCCGCCAACTTCCCCGTCCTGCTGCTGGCGATCTACTGGCGCGGGCTGACGACGGCCGGCGCCCTCGCCGGCGGCGTCACCGGCCTCGTCTCGGCCGTCTCGCTCACGGTCCTCGGCCCGGCGATCTGGGTGAAGGTGCTGGGCCATGCCGCACCGATCTTCCCCTACGATCCGCCGGCGATCGTGACGATCCCGCTGGCGTTCGTCATGGCCTTCGGCGTGTCGCTGGCGACGCGCGAGCGGATGTCGATCGCCAAGCCGCAAGCAGCCCGCGCGTAGCCGGTGACGCCCTGAGGCCACCAGGCGATCTACCGGCGGGATCGGTGCGGCCCCCATCGGCGTTGCCTACGATGAACAAGGAACACAAGGGTTCGGCTATGAAGGTGGTGACGGTCACTCTCCTCGCTCTCGCCGCTTCGGCGCTCGCGACGCCCTGCATCGCCGGGGACCCTGCGCTTGCTGGCGGCCGGCTGATCGTCGACGATTTCGGCCAGCCCTTCTGCACCGACATCGGCCAGCTTCGCGGCCTGCTTCGCGCGAGCGTCGCGCACGCGCCGCATCCCTACGCGCAATTCACCGGATGTACGCCGGTCCCCTACAATTCCAAGGTCGAGGTTCTCGAGGATCTCTCCCCCGCCAGCCGTTACATGCATGTCGTGAAGGCGAGGGTCGCCAACATCTTCGGCCCGGTCGAGGGCTACACCTACAGCGTCGGCCTCTACCCGCCGGTCCTGCGCGGCCTGCCGCCGCCGCCTTTGCCTTATCAGTAAACCGACTGGGACATGACATCGTCGCGAGGAAGAGAGGCCATCCTGGCTTGCCGTGGGATGAGCCTGGCTTCCCAGCCCTTTGCGGGCGCGCGGCGGAAACGGCGATGGCTTCGCTTTTGCGACCGTCTCAAGCGCGATGGCGATCCCCTGTCCGTTCCTATAGCGCGGAGGTCGACGACCTCGCTGCTCTTTAAGACTGATGCACGATCGCGTCGGGAGGTCAGCGCCTTGGAATTCCCCTTTCCTGTCCTCGTCGGCGACATCGGCGGCACCAACGCGCGCTTCTCGCTGGTTTCCGAGCCCGGTGGCGCGCTGTCGCAAGCCGAGCATCGCGCGACGCGCGATTTCCCGAGCCTCGAGGCGGTGATCGCCGACGTGATCCCAACGCTGCGGGGCGTCCGGCCCAAAAGCATCGTCGCCTGCGCCGCCGGGCCGGTGAGCGGCCGCAAGGTCACGATGACCAACGCCAAATGGGAAATCGATGGCGCGGTCGTCGCCGAGGCGGTCGGGTTCGAGCAGGGCCTCCTGCTCAATGATTTCGAGGCGCAGGCGCTGACGATCCCCGTCGTCGAAGACAGCTGGGTGCGCAAGATCGGCGAGGCCGACGAGAACGATCGCGGCGCGCAACTGATCCTCGGGCCGGGCACCGGGCTCGGCGCCGGCGCCCTGCTCGAGATCGACGGCAAGCATTTCGCCCTGGCGAGCGAGGCCGGCCATGTCGATTTCGGGCCGGTCGGCGCGGAGGAGGGCGCGATCTGGCCCCACATCCCCTTGACCCATCACGGCAGGATCTCGGCCGAGACCGTCCTGTCGGGCGCCGGCCTCTTGCGGCTCCACAGCGCGCGCTTCGCGGCACGCGGCCTCATGGTGCATGTCCGCGACGAGGCGGACCTGATCGAGCGCGCCAAGGCCGATCATCACGGCGAGGAAGCCGGTACCATCCGGCTGTTCTGGCGCCTGGCCGCGCGCTACGCCGGCGACATGACGCTGGCTTTTCTCGCCACAGGCGGCGTGACGTTCTCGGGCGGCGTCCTGCCACGATTGATCGACTTTCTCGATCCGGCGGTGTTTCGCGCCCGCTTCGAGGACAAGGCGCCGTTCGGCGAGCTTCTGCGCAACGTTGGCACCCGCATCATCATCATCGACGACGCCGTGCTGTCCGGGCTTGCGGCGATCGCGGCCGGACCGGGACGCTACGCCATCGATTACCCCCGGCGCGCCTGGTGCTGAACGCTCACGCCGCGTGCGATTTCGGTTCGTCCGCCAGAAGCGCGTAGAGCACGCCGACGTCTCGGGTCGCTCGGAGCTTGGCCGTCGTGCTCTGCGACCGTAAAAGGCGCGCGGCGCGCGCGAGGGCCTTGAGGTGATCGGCGCCCGCGCTCTCCGGCGCGATCAGCAGCAGGATCAGATCCACAGGCTGACCATCGAGAGACTCGAAGTCGATCGGCTTTTCCATCCGCGCGAAAACGCCGAAAATGTGGTCCACCTTGGCAAGCTTGCCGTGGGGAATGGCGATGCCGTTGCCGATGCCGGTCGAGCCGAGCCGTTCGCGCTGCTGAAGCGCCTCGAAGATCTCCCGCGCGGGGAGGCCGCACCGGCGCGCGGCGTACTCGCTGAGCTCCTGCAAGGCTTGTTTCTTGGTGCCAACCTTCAAGGATGCGACGACGGCATCGCGCGCTATCAGATCTGTCAGGGTCATCGATGCTCTGCACCCGAGTATCCGGCCGCGTGTCTCGCATGATCGCGGACGGGCCGGTAGTGGCGTTCACGGATTTTTTTTTCGCGTCGCCCAACGAGTTCGCGTCGCCCAAAAAGAACGACTTGGAGTCGCGGGTTTCGCGATGCGGGTCTTAACACTGATTGGACGACGGCGCTGACGCACTCAGTAGCGGCAACCGCCTTAACGCTGCGTCAAGATCGGACCAGCCGCCCTATGTCGACCGATCTCGTCACTGGCCCGTCGCGGCGCCGAGGGGATCTATCCAGCCTATGTTGCCGTCCGCGCGCCGGTACACGATGCTGATCCGCCGGTTCTCGGCATAGCGGAAGATCACCACGCCGCACATCGCGGCGTCGAGTTCATGAACCGCCGCGGCAACGGTCATTTCCTTGAAGCCGCCGGCCTGCTCGGCAACAACGACTGGAAACGTCTCCTCGTCCGGTTCGTCCGCTTTGTCACTCAAGGCGTCCGCCTCGATCTCCTGCGCCTCGATCACGCCCGAGGGACCTTCGCC
The DNA here is from genome assembly GCA_965198495.1 of Beijerinckiaceae bacterium. Taxonomy (GTDB): domain Bacteria; phylum Pseudomonadota; class Alphaproteobacteria; order Rhizobiales; family Beijerinckiaceae; genus RH-AL1. Next base: position 1,420,320 of record CBDAPL010000001.1, read on the forward strand.
ATGCCGCCCGATCAGACGCTTGCGGTGGTCGCGCAGCCGGCGTTCGATCCGGTCGGCCGCCTTGTCGAAGCTCGTGTAGGGTTCCTGCGCGATCGCTTCGACCTGCAGCGTCATGCCGGATTTCAGGAACAGGGTGCAATCGGCCCGATACCCGGATCCCTCGGGCTCGATCGTCACGTGACCGCTCGGCGAGCCCGCGTGGTACTTGGCGACGATGCCGTCGATGCGGCTGTGCACGTGCGTGCGCAGTGCCTCGCCGATGGCGAGGTTCTTGCCCGAGACCCGCAACGTCATGATCTTCTCCCATCCGCTCCCGCCGATCGCGACGCATGCTCCCGGCACAGCCTTTCAGGGTGAGATCAGCGCCTCGTGAAGTCAATGCGGACACATCCCGACAAGCGGCGTAGCGACTCACGTGCCGGCAAGCTAAGATGAGGCTATGCGATCAAGCGGTTCGAAGACGGTGCTGCGCGGTTTCGACGTCAGCTTCTTTGATGTCGTCCATGCCGGCGAGACCCACCGGGTTCAAGTCAAGCGCGTTGCCGCGGCGCGGCGCTTCACGCTTCGCGTCCGGGCCGCGACGCGCGATGCGGTGTTGACCATCCCGCCGCGCGGATCCCTCGTGCGCGCGAAGATCTTCGTCGAGCGCCACGCCGCCTGGATCGGCTGCAGGCTGGCGCGTCTGCCCGTACCGACGCCCTTCGGCCCCGGCGCGGCCGTGCCGTTGCGCGGCGTCGCCCACGAGATCGTCCATCGGCCTGGCGCGCGCGGCACCGTATGGATCGAGGCCGGCGGCGCGGCCGGTGAGCCGGCCAAGCTCTGCGTCAGCGGCGAGGCGCCGTTCGTGGCCAGGCGGGTCAAGGATTTCCTGGTCCGTCATGCCCGCGCCGACCTCATCGCCGCGGTCGCGCGCCACACTTCGGCGCTCGGCGTCGAGGCGCGACGGATCACCTTGCGGGATACGACCACGCGCTGGGGCTCCTGCTCCTCGTCCGGCGCGCTGAATTTCTCGTGGCGTCTGATCATGGCGCCCCCGCATGTGCTCGACTACCTCGCCGCGCACGAGGTCGCGCACCTCAAGCACATGAACCATTCCCACCAGTTCTGGGACGTGACCGAGCGCCTGTTTCCCGACTATCGGGTCGCCGAGGCCTGGCTGAAGGCGCAAGGCACCGGGCTGATGCGCTACGGCGTCAGCGGTTCGCTCAGCAACGAACAGCCGTAATGTAACAGGGGCGTCGCCCTTCGCTCATGGCCTTGCGCTCGTAGCGGGTCGTCAGCCATCCGGGCCACGGACCCTGCCACTCGGCCGCGTGCGCCGCCGTCCAATCGAAATCCGACGATCTCAGCAGGCGGGCGAGCGTCCAGCCGCAATAATCGTCGATGTCGGTGGCAAAGCGCAACGCCGCGCCCGGCTTCATCGCGCGGGCGAGGCGACCGAGCATCTCGTCCGAGATGAAGCGGCGTTTGCGCTGCCGCCGCTTGGGCCAGGGATCGGGATAGAAGATGAAGACGCGCCCGAGGCTCGCGTCGGGCAGGCGGTCGACGATCTCGCCGGCGTCACCGCAATGAAGGCGGACGTTGTCCAGGTCTGCGCCTGCCAGGTCCGATAACGCGCGCGCCATGCCGTTGAGGAACGGCTCGCAGCCGATGAGGCCGACATCACGATGCGCGGCGGCGGCGGCGAGAAGATGTTCGCCGCCGCCGAAGCCGACTTCCAGCCAGATCTCGCGCGGCAATGTCGAAAACAGGCGCGAGGGTTCGAGCGGCCCGCCGGCTTCGAGCGCGAGGCGCGGCAGCAGCGTCCGGATCAGCTCGCGCTGGTAGGGGGCGAGCGCCTTGCCGCTGCGGCGGCCATAAAGCGGCGAGACGAGATGCGCGTAAGAAGCCTCCGCCTCGCTGCCGTTACTCGGAAATCCTCGTCTCATGGCGATCCGAGCGATCCGTTTCGCGTTCGCGGCTTTACCCGGGATCGCGGAGGAAGCAGGAAACGTGTGGTGCTAGGCCGCCACCGCGCTCTTCAACTGGTCGACGAGGTCGGTCTTCTCCCAGGAGAAACCGCCCTCGCTGTCCGGTTTGCGGCCGAAATGGCCGTAGGAGGAGGTGCGCGCGTAAATCGGACGATTGAGCTGCAGGTGCTCGCGAATCCCGCGTGGCGAGAGGCGCATGGTCGAACCCAGCACCTGCTCGAGCTTTTCTTCCGGTACCGTGCCGGTCCCGTGCGTGTCGACGTAGATCGACAACGGCTCGGCGACCCCGATGGCGTAGGCAAGCTGAATGGTGCAGCGCTCGGCGAGACCGGCGGCCACCACGTTCTTGGCGAGATAGCGGGCGACATAGGCGGCGGAGCGGTCGACCTTGGTCGGGTCCTTGCCGGAGAAGGCGCCGCCGCCATGCGGGGCGGCTCCGCCGTAGGTGTCGACGATGATCTTGCGGCCGGTCAGCCCGCAGTCGCCGTCCGGACCGCCGATCACGAATTTGCCGGTCGGATTGACGTGCCAGACGGTCGCCTCGGAGATCCAACCCTCCGGAAGCGTCGCGCGAATGTGCGGCTCGACGATGCGACGGACATCCTCGGACGACAGGCTCTCGTCGACATGCTGGGTCGAGAGCACGATCTGCGTCACGCCGACCGGCTTTCCATCGACATACTGCACGGTCACCTGGCTCTTGGCGTCGGGGCCGAGCTTGCCGGCCTCGCCTTCGTGCGCCTTGCGAGCGTGCGCGAGATCCTCGAGGATCTTGTGCGAGTAATAGATCGGCGCGGGCATGAGCTCCGGCGTCTCGCGGCACGCGTAACCGAACATGATCCCCTGGTCTCCGGCGCCTTCGTCCTTGTTGCCGACGCTGTCGACGCCCTGCGCGATGTCGGCGGACTGGGCATGCAGCAGGATCTCGATCTTCGCGGTCTCCCAGTGGAAGCCGGTCTGCTCGTAGCCGATGTCCTTGATCGCGGCGCGGGCGACCTTCTCGATTTCCTTCGGGTCGATCGAGGGGCCGCGGACTTCGCCGGCGATGACCACCCGGTTCGTCGTGGCGAGCGTCTCGCAGGCCACGCGGATAGCGTAGGCATCGATGCCGGCCTTTGCGCCCTCGCGAAAGAACAGGTCGACCACCTCGTCGGAGATGCGGTCGCAGACCTTGTCGGGGTGGCCTTCCGAAACCGACTCGCTCGTAAACAGATAGTTCGCACGTGCCACGGCCGGTCTCCACCTCGTCTATGTCGACGCAGCCTTAAGAGGCGGCTCCCGGGAAGGCAAGCGCTCAGCACCGGGGACGGTCCCGCGCGCCACAGGGTCCGCGCCGAAGCGCGGTGCGGGTCGATGTCGCCGCTGCAGAGCACGTCACTTGACCCGGCCGCCCCGGCCCTCTAGCGCCGCGTCATGATCAAGTCTCCCCAGGCCGCCGCTACGCGCCTCGATATGTGCCTCGCCGATTTCTCGGGCAGCCACGATCTGCTCCTCTGCGACATCTGGGGCGTCATCCACAATGGGCTCGTCCATCACGCACCGGCGGTGGACGCCCTACGCCGCTTCAGGCGCGCCGGCGGGACGATCATCCTGATCACCAACGCCCCGGCGCCGCGCGCCCAGGTGCGGCGACGACTCGACAGGCTCGATGTGCCGCGCGACGCCTACGACGGCATCGCCACCTCGGGCGACGTCACGATCGAGATGCTCATAGGCGCCGGGTGCCCGCCGGTCTTCAATATCGGTCCGCAAGGCGAGATCGCGCTCTACGAGGCCGCCGGACGGCTGGGGCCACGCGTGCCGAAACTCGTGAGGATCGAGGAGGCCGAGTTGGCGATATGCGTCGGCCTCGACGAGACGGGCGACGAACCCGCTGACTATGACGACCAGCTGCGACGACTCCTGGCACGGAAGCTCGATCTCGTCTGCGCCAATCCCGACATCGTCGTCGAGGTCGGCGACACGCTGGTCTACTGCGCCGGCGCGATCGCCGAGCGGTACACCGCGATCGGCGGCAGCGTCATCCAAGCCGGCAAGCCGCATTCACCCATCTACGCGATGGCTCTGGCGATGGCCGAGGCGATCCGGGGACCAATCGCGAGGGAGAGGGTGCTGGCCATAGGCGACGCGATGCACACCGACATGCGCGGGGCGGCCGACCAGGGCATCGCCTCGCTGCTCATCACGTCCGGCATCCACCGCGCCGTCCTGCACGACGGCGATCGAGGCGCGGCGATCGATGGGGCTGCCCTGCGGCAGTTTTTGTCGGGATACGACGACAGGCCGACAGCGGCGCTGCCGGTCCTGCGATGGGGCGAGTAGTTTGCGTCAGGCCGCCACGGCCGTGAAGACCGCGTCGATCTTCGCCTTCAGCGTGGCCGCGTTGAACGGCTTGACGATGTAATGGCTGACGCCGGCGCGCCGGGCCGCGACGACGTTGTCCGTCTTGGATTCGGCGGTGACCATGATGAAAGGGATCTCCGAGGAGCCACGCTCTTCGCGCACCCGCTGGAGCAGTTGGAAACCGGTCATCGGTTCCATGTTCCAATCGGATATGATGAGCTTGTAGTCTTTCGCCCGGATCTTCTGCAGAGCGATGTCGCCGTTGCTCGCGTCATCGACGTTCTCAAATCCAACTTGCTTCAACAGATTGCGAATAATGCGTAGCATCGTCTGATAGTCGTCGACCACCAGGATCGGCATCGAGAAATCGGTCGTCATTGCGTCTCTCCGCGTTCCGACACCTTCAAACGGCTCAGGTGTCGGTGACGGCTCAAAGGCCGGCACCACCATAGAGCGGCAAGGCGATTGCGATTCCCTTAAGGCATTGACAGAAACTGGGGCGTCGCCGGCATTCCAGGCTGTTTCGCCGCCCCGGCCGCTTACGCTTGACGACGATATCCGTCCTTGCAAGGGTCCGCCCGGTTGGGATGCGGTCAATCCCTTGGCAAAGCTCTCTTGTGGTCGCTTCGTTTTGGTTGAAAACACCCCCGCGTCGGGTTTCATCCTTGCCGTCGATCCTTCGACGCCGCCGGCGGGGCTGGAAAAGGCGATCCTGGCTATCGGTAATTTCGACGGGATCCACCGTGGCCACAAGGCGGTCATCCAGCGCGCGAAAACCATCGCGAGCGAACGCGGCGTGCCCTGCGCGGTCCTGACGTTCGAGCCGCACCCGAGCGACTACTTCCGGGGTGCCGGGACGATCTTCCGCCTGACGCCGCGCGAAGCCAAGGCAAGGCTCGTGGCATCGCTCGGGCTGGAGGGGATGGTTGTCCTTACGTTCGACGCCGCGTTGGCGGGGCTGCTCGCCGAGGACTTCGTCAAGGCTGTGCTGGTGGAAAGGCTCGGCGCGGGGGGAATCGTTGCGGGCTACGACTTCCATTTCGGCAAGCTGCGCGGTGGCACGCCGGCCTTTCTGAAGGCGGCGGGCGAGCGCCACGGGTTCACGGTCGAGATCGTCGGGCGCATCGACACAGACGCCGAAGGCTCGATCGAGACCGCGTCCTCGACGGCGACGCGCGCCGCGCTCGAGCTTGGCGACGTCACGAGAGCGGCGAAGCTGCTCGGCCACCCCTACTCGATCGGCGGCGTCGTGAGATCGGGACAGCGCCTTGGGCGCACCCTCGGCTTCCCAACCGCGAACCTCCAGGCGGACCCGAGCTGCCGGCTGCGTCACGGGATCTACGCCGTGCGGGCCGAGGTGGACGGCATCACGTATGATGCCGTCGCAAGCTGGGGCCGGCGCCCGACGGTCGATAACGGCGCGCCGCTGCTCGAGGTGTTCCTCTTCGATTTCGAGGGCGACCTCTACGGCAGGACGATGGATGTCGTTTTCGTCGCATGGCTGCGCGCGGAGGAGAAGTTCGACGATCTCGACGCCTTGAAAGCGCAGATGCTGCGCGACGCCGATGACGCGCGAGCCTCGCTCGCCATGTGATGACGCGCGAGCCTCGCTCGCTATGTGATGACGCGCGAGCCTCGCTCGCCATGTGATGACGCGCGAGCTTCGCTCGCCATGTGATGACGCGCGAGCCTCGCTCGCCTGTTCAGTGCCGCCTCGGCCTGACACTCGACAGCGCGCGCGCCGATGTGGCAGAGCTGTGCAAATGTCAGACCTCGCCTCGCTCGAAGCCCGGACTCTCGACACGATCGCCGGCGCCGCCGACGAGGTCGCGCTCGATCAAGTGCGCGTCGCGACGCTCGGCAAGAAAGGCTCGATCTCGGCGCTGCTGGCGACCTTAGGGAAGATGGCGCCCGACGAGCGCCGGGCACACGGCGCCGCGATCAACGCGGTGAAGGACAAGGTCGCCGCTGCCTTCGAGGCGCGCCGCGAGACGTTGAAGGCATCCGCGCTCGAGGCGCGTCTGAAGGCCGAGGTGGTCGACGTGACGTTGCCCGGTCGCCCGGGACCGTTGGAGACCGGGCGTATCCATCCCATCAGCCAGGTCATGGACGAGCTCAGCGTCATTTTCGCCGACATGGGCTTCTCGATCGCCGAAGGGCCGGACATCGAGACGGACGATTATAACTTCACCAAGCTGAATTTTCCGCCCGATCATCCCGCGCGGGACATGCACGACACGTTCTTCTTCCCACCCGGCGCCGACGGCGGCCGCAAGCTTCTGCGCACCCATACGAGCCCTGTGCAGGTGCGCACGATGCTCGGCCGAACGCCGCCCATCCGTGTCATCTGCCCCGGCCGCACCTACCGCTGCGACTCAGACCAGACCCACACCCCGATGTTCCATCAGGTCGAAGGCCTCGTCATCGATACCACCGCCAATCTCGCCAATCTCAAGTGGGTGTTGCAGGAGTTCCTGCGCGCCTTCTTCGAGGTGCCGGAAGTCAAGATGCGCTTCCGGCCGAGCTTCTTCCCGTTCACCGAACCGTCGATGGAAGTCGATATCCAGTGCGCGCGCAAGGACGGCGAGATCCGCTTCGGCGAGGGCGAGGACTGGCTCGAGATCCTCGGCTGCGGGATGGTGCATCCCAACGTGCTGCGCAATTGCGGCATCGATCCGGATATTTATCAGGGCTTCGCCTGGGGCATCGGCATCGATCGCATCGCGATGCTGAAGTACGGCATGCCGGATCTTCGCGCCTTCTTCGAGAGCGATATCCGCTGGCTTAGGCATTATGGGTTCAGGCCTCTCGACATCCCGAGCCTCGTCGGCGGGCTGGCGGCGTAGCAGGCCCGATCCCATCGCCAACGAAGCGCGTCGCCGCGAACGAAGCGCGTCGCATTGAATGATACGCGCGAAGAATGAAACGCGCGAAGCATGAAACGCGCGAACCGTGTCGCACGTAAGTGCATTTGTAATGGTCGCGGCTTGGAGCCCACCCCATGCTTGGCAGAATGCTCCGATCCTTTCCCCTCATCCTGGCGCTGGTGCCGGCCGGTTTTCCAGCGCCGGCGCGCGCCGATCCTTCTTCCGGCACCCAAGGAAACAGCCTGGCGCCGTCGGGAGACAAGCCCGTGGAAGCCAAGCCCGCCGAAATCAAGCTCGCCGGTATCTGGACCTTGTCGCTCGACAAGGGGACGAGCTGCCGCGTCATGCTGCGGCCGCAGCGCACCGACCTGGGCGACTACTTCCTCGGGATGCCGGCGGCGTGCCGCCATGCCATGCCGCAGCTCGAGACTGTCGGACGATGGGCTCAGCCCGACGCCGCACATGTGACGTTGGACGATCCGGCAGGCAAACCGATTCTCGCTCTCGCGGCACTGCCGGACGGGAGCTTCAGCGCGAGCGTTCCCGAAGGCACCTACGCCATGCGGCCCGCGACGGGCGCGACCTCCAGAAGCATCGGCTTCGACGCTGTCGACACCCGGCCGGCCGCCGGCTTCGCGACAGTGACGCCGATCGCCACGAGGGCGGCAACGCCCGCCAGGACCATGCCCGAGACCGCCGAGGATCTCGCTGGCCGCTACGCGGTGATGCGCGAGAAACGCGACACGGGCTGCATGGTGACGCTCGACGACAAATCGCGGGTCAAGGGCGGCAGCGTCCGGGCGCAGCTGGCGCCGGGGTGCCGCGACCAGGGAATCGTGATCTTCGATCCCTCGGCCTGGCAGATCGTCAAGGGTCAGCTGGTGCTGACCGCCCGCGCCGGTCACAAGACCGTGCTTGAGAAGAAGCAGGAAGGCCTGTGGGAGAAAGACGCGAAAGAAGGCGGCAAGCCGCTCGGCCTGAAGAAGCTTTAGCGCCACAGCCGAAACCTTCGAGGGGCGCCTTCCTTGCGGCGAGCTCTCCGGACAGCCTAATCTGGAGACGACGCCCGGTCGGCCGCCTCCGTCGCGGTCTCTTTCAGGGCCTCCGGTCGCGGCATGGATATGATGCTGTAGCCGGCATCCACGTAATGGATTTCGCCGGTGACGCCGCCCGAAAGCTCCGAGAGCAGGTAGAGCGCCGCGCCGCCGACGTCTTCCAGCGTCACGCTCTTGCGCAACGGCGAATGGAGCCGCTGGAAGGTGAACATCGCCCGCGCGTCGGCGATGCCGGCGCCGGCGAGGGTGCGGATCGGCCCGGCGGAGATCGCGTTGACGCGGACGCCGATGGGTCCGTAATCGGCGGCGAGGTATCGCACGCCCGCCTCGAGCGCCGCCTTGGCCACGCCCATCACGTTGTAGTTGGGCATGACCCGCGTCGATCCGCCGAAAGTCAGCGTGATCATGCTGCCGCCCGGTCGCATCATCGGCGCCGCGCGCTTGGCGACCTCCGTGAAGGAGAAGGCCGAAATCAGCATCGTGCGGGAGAAGTTCTCCCGCGTGGTGTCGGCGTAGCGGCCTTTCAGCTCCGCCTTGGCGGAATAGGCGATGCAATGGGCGACGAAATCGAGTTCGCCCCACTGCGCGCCGATCCGTTCGAACATCGCGTCGAGCGAGGCGAGATCCTCGACGTCGCACGGCAGAACGAGGCTCGCGTCGAGCTTCGCCGCGAGCGGCTTGACGCGCTTGCCGAGCGCCTCGCCCTGATAGCTGAACGCGAGGTCCGCGCCTTGCGCGCGGAGCGCGCAGGCGATGCCCCAGGCGATCGAATGATCGTTGGCGACGCCCATGACGAGGCCGCGCTTGCCGGCCATCAAGGTCCCCGCCGGGTGACCGGCCACCTCAGGCGTCGACATGTTTGAGCACGAGCGTCGCGTTCGTGCCGCCGAAGCCGAAGGAATTGGAGAGCACGGCGCCGAGCGTCGCGTCACGTCGCTCGCGCACGATGTTCATGTCGGCGAAGTCGGGATCGATCTCGTCGATGTGCGCGCTCTCGCAAATGAACCCGGAGTTCATCATCAGCAGGCAGTAGATCGCCTCCTGTGCGCCGGTGGCGCCTTGCGAGTGGCCGGTCAGGGACTTGGTCGCGGAGATCGGCGGGCCCTTGTCGCCGGCGCCGAAGACCCTGCGGATCGCCTCGATTTCCCTCGCGTCGCCGACCGGCGTCGATGTGGCGTGGGGATTGATGTAGTCGATCGGCGCCTTCAGGCCTTCGATCGCCATGCGGATGCACCGCTCGGCACCCTCGCCGGAGGGCGCGACCATGTCGTGGCCATCCGACGTCAGGCCGTAGCCGGCGACCTCGCCGTAGATGCGCGCGCCGCGTGCCTTGGCGCGTTCGTAATCCTCGAGCACGAGCACGCCGGCGCCGCCGGAGATGACGAAGCCGTCGCGGTTCTTGTCGAAGGCGCGCGAGGCCACGGCCGGCCGGTCGTTGTAGTTGGCCGACATCGCGCCCATCGCGTCGAAGAGGACCGCGAGCGTCCAGTCGAGCTCCTCGCAGCCGCCGGCAAACATGATGTCCTGCTTGCCGTAGCGGATCATCTCGTAGGCGTTGCCGATGCAATGGTTCGATGTCGCGCAGGCCGACGAGATCGAGTAGCTCGCGCCCTTGATCTTGAACCAGGTCCCGAGCGTCGCCGAGGCGGTCGAGGACATCGCCTTCGGTACGGCGAACGGCCCGACGCGCTTTGGTCCCTTCTCGCGTGCGAGATCAGCGGCCTCGACGATCGTGCGCGTGGAGGGACCGCCTGACCCCATGAGGATACCGGTTCGCGGGTTCGAGACTTCCTCGGGCGTCAGGCCGGCATCGCGGATCGCCTGTTCCATCGCAAGATGCGCCCACGCGGTGCCGCCACCATGAAAGCGCATGGCGCGGCGGTCGACGCCGGAGAGATCCGCCGTCGGCGCGCCGTGGACTTGCGAGCGAAAGCCGAGCTCCTTGAACCGTGCGGCGGCGGTGATGCCGGATTTCGCCTCGCGCAACGAGGCCAGCACCTCCTGCGTCGAGCTGCCGATCGACGACACGATCCCCATGCCGGTGACGACGACACGTCTCATAAGCTTCTCCATTCGGCCCCGAGACTGCCGGAACCCAGCGTCGGGCACCAAGCAAGACTAGATCAGGGAGCGAGGTCTCGATCAGCGCCGGTTCAAGCCGAAGCTGACACCGGCTGAAACAGCCCGACCTTCAGGTCTTTCGCCTCGTATATGCGGGTTCCATCGGCTTCAAGCCACCCGTCGGCGATGCCGAGCACGAGCTTCCGGTTGAAGACGCGCTTCAGGTCGACCCCGTACACGATCTTCTTGATGCTCGGCAGGACCTGATCGGTGAACTTGACCTCGCCCACCCCGAGCGCCCGACCCCGACCCTGCAGGCCGAGCCAGCCGAGATAGAAGCCGAGCATCTGCCACAAGGCGTCGAGGCCGAGGCAGCCCGGCATGACCGGATCGTTCTTGAAATGACAGCTGAAGAACCAATGGTCGGGCTTGATCTCGAATTCGGCACGAAGATGGCCCTTGTCGCTCGGGCCGCCGGTCTCCGCGATCGCCGCGATCTTGTCGAACATCAGCATCGGCGGCAGGGGGAGCTGCGGATTGCCGGGACCGAAAAGTTCGCCGCGGGCGCAGGCGAGAAGGTCGTCGTATTCGAAGCTGGAGCGGCGCTCGCCCATCGGTTGGTCGTTTCCATCTTTGCGGAGCGGCCACGCTCCATGGGTGCGAAGGCGATTTGGCGGCTTCTAGCATGCCGTCCCGTGGACCGGAAGCCGCTTGGCAGCGCCCGGCCCCACGAACGTCGCCTCGCCTCGCACGGTGGCGTCAAGCCCTTGCCGGGACATCTACTCTCATGTCGTGACATCCGCTCTAATGTAAGCTCTCACCTCGATGGTCGCGCTTGCGAAGGTCGCGGCCGCCTCCTATACAAACGTCGACCCCGGACCGTCGCGGCCATGCCATCGTGGCCATGCCGCCGCGCCTCAAGAGAAGATGATGACCGAGCTTACGAAGACAGTGCAGCGACCCATGGCGGCGACAGCCCAGGGCCGGTTCGACGCGATGATGGCGGGCTGCCCCGTTCACGCCCTGCGCGCCAAGCTCAAGGACGCCGGCCTGCGTCCAACGCGCCAGCGCATGGCGCTGGGCCTGCTGCTGTTCGCCAAAGGCGACCGGCACCTCACGGCGGAACGGCTCTACGAGGAGGCGCAGGAGCTGCGCGTGCCGGTGTCGCTCGCCACCGTCTATAACGGCTTGCACGTCTTCACCGAGGCCGGGCTCCTGCGCGAGGTCGCGGTCGACGGCACCAAGGTCTATTACGACACCAACGTGAGCGACCATCACCACTTCCTGTTGGAGGATTCCAACATGCTGATCGACATCCCCGCCGTGGCGATCGACCGGACGGTTGTCCCGGATCTGCCGGAGGGCATGGAGATCGCCGCCATCGACGTCGTGGTGCGCCTGCGTCCCAAGCGGCACGCCTGATCCTGTCACTCTAAAGGCGGAAATCGGGCGCCTCGGGCGCCTGTTTTTCGTAAGAGAACGCGACGTTGGAGAACGCGCGCAACGCGCTCTCTAGTCTTGCCCAAGCCGCGGCGCCGCCGGGTAAGCCGAAGCGCAGCCAGGTCGGCGCGCCCTCGAAGGGGCGGGTGAGGATCCCCCGGCGCGCCAGCGTGGTGAAGAGCGTCGCCGTGGCGGGATGTTCGAACAGCGCGAACAAAGGCGTGCCACCGATCGATCTGGCCTCGACGTGGCCGAGCAGCGACGCGAGGCGCGCCGCATCCCGGCCAAGACGCGCACGGCTCGCCGCGAGCCAGTCGTCGTCCGCCAAGGCTCGCGTCGCGACGCTGATCGCCGGTCCGCTCACCGGCCAGGGCCCGAGCATGTCGCGCAGCGCCATCGCCGTGTCCGGCGACGTGACGGCGAACCCGAGCCGCGCACCCGGCAGGCCGTACATCTTGCCGAACGAGCGCAGCACGATGCTGCGCTCGACCGGCAGACGCGGCGCGAGGCTGTGGTCGGGTGTCAGCGCGTCCATGAAGGCCTCGTCCACGACGAGCATGCCGACCCGCCGCGCGAGGACCGCGAGTTCGAGGGGCGCAAGCAGACGCCCGTCTGGGTTGTTGGGATTGGCGACGATCGCGACGTCCGCTCCGGCGAGCTGGTCGATCGCCGATACGATCCGCACGTCAGAGCCGGCGAACACGCGCGCGTACTCGCCGTAGGTGCGCCCGAGCACGCGGATGTCGCGCCCTTCGGCAAGGGCCGGCAGCCGCTGGATGATCGCCTGCGTGCCCGGCGCGGCGACGACCATCGCTTGCGCCGGCACCTGGTAGCGTCGTCGCGCGGCTTCTTCGAGCCTGGCGAGGTCGGCGGCGTTCGGCAGGCTCGTCCAGGCGCGAGCCTCGATGTCGCCGAGCGGGTACGCGACGGGGTTGATGCCGGTGGAAAGATCGATCCAGGGCTCCGGCGCCTCCGGAAACATCGCGCGCGCGACGTCGAGGGCGCCGCCGTGGCGCGTGAAGGCGGCGAGATCGTTCGGTGGTATCATCGCCGCGTTGTCGTCCACCAATCCTTGGCTTGGCAAGGCGGCTTGCGGACCGCGCATTGACACGGCCGCGCCACGCGCCCTAGATCGCCGCGTTTCGACGGTCCCTCCGTAAGGCGGGTTCGCAAGGGAATGTGGGTGCCCGGCATGCCGGGCCACGAGCCACAGCTGCCCCCGCAACTGTAAGTGGGAAGCTCGGGTGCCATGATGCCACTGGACCTTCGCGGGTCTGGGAAGGCGGCGCCCCGGCGACGATCCACGAGCCAGGACATCTGCCGTCTTCCAGCGCTTGCGTCCGGCGGGGTGTTCGGAGGCTCTCGGTTCCACCTTCGGGCGGAGCGCGCCTCTCATCGCACCCGGACGCTCGCGCGCATGACCGCAGACGACCCGATTTCCGTCCTTCCGGCAACCATCAAGCCGGCATCCCTCGAGCCGATATGCGAGCCGATGACGCTTTACGTCTGCACGACCTGCCGCGACGCCGAGCATGTCGTGGGGCAGGGCGCGCCCTGCGCCGGCGCCCGCCTCTTCGCCGCGATCGACGCCGCGCCTGCCGACCCGCTGATCCGCGTCATCGGGGTGGAATGCCTCAGCGCCTGCAAGCGCCCGTGTTCGGTGAGCTTCTTTGCCCCTGGCAAATGGACCTATGTCTTCGGTGACCTGCCGGCCGACAGTGCCGCCGCGACGGTGCTTCTCGGCGCCCGCCTCTATGCCGAGGCGAAGGACGGGCTGATCGCCTGGAAGCTGCGGCCAGACGCCCTCAAGAAAGGCGTCCTCGCCCGCGTGCCGGCGGCCGAGCCCGTCGGGTGACGAGCGGCGCGCTCGATTATGTCCGCGACGGCGCCGAGATCTACCGGCGCTCGTTCGCGATCATCCGCGCGGAGGCGAGCCTTGGTCGCTTCACGCCCGAGGAGGAGCGCGTCGCGGTGCGCATCATCCATGCCTGCGGCATGGTCGAGATCGCCGACGACATCGTGTTCTCGCCCGGCGCCGCGCGCGCCGGCATCGAGGCGCTCGCCGGCGGCGCGCCGATCCTCTGCGACGCGCACATGGTGGCCGACGGCGTGACGCGCACGCGGCTGCGATTCGATAACCCGGTGCTGTGCACCTTGCGCGATCCGCGCGTGCCGGCCCTCTCGGCCGATATGGGCACCACCCGCACGGCCGCCGCGATGGAGCTGTGGCGCGACCACCTCGCCGGCGCCGTGGTGGCGATCGGCAACGCGCCGACGGCCCTGTTCCGGCTGTTCGAGATGATCGACGCGGGCGCGCCCCGGCCGGCGCTCATCGTCGGCATTCCGGTCGGCTTCGTCGGCGCGGCCGAGTCGAAGGAGGCGCTGATCGCCAGGTCCGACCTTGCCTCCATCGTCGTGAGAGGACGGCGCGGCGGCAGCGCGATGACGGCGGGCGCCGTCAACGCGCTCGCGAGCGCGGCGGAGTGAGCGGCCGGCTGTACGGGATCGGCCTTGGCCCCGGCGATCCCGAACTCCTCACCCTCAAGGCGGTGCGCTGCCTCGCCCTGGTGCCGGTGGTCGCCTACTTCTGCAAGAAAGGCCGGCGCGGCAACGCCCGTCGCATCGCCGACGCCTTCATGCCCAGCGGCTGCGCGGAACTCCAGCTCGCCTATCCGGTCACGACCGAGATCCCCGTCCATCATCCCGATTACGCCGCCTGTCTCGCGTCCTTCTACGCCGCGGCGGCGGAGCGGCTCGCGGAGAACCTCGCGGCCGGCCGCGACGTGGCGCTGCTCTGCGAGGGCGACCCTTTGTTCTACGGCTCGTTCATGCACCTCTATGTTCGGCTGCGCGGGCGCTTTCCCGTCACCATCGTGCCGGGCGTGAGCGGCATGTCGGGCTGCTGGACCGCCGCCGGCCTGCCGATGAGCTGGGGCGACGACGTTCTGACCGTGCTGCCGGGGACATTGTCGCGAGAGGCGCTGCGCGAGAGGCTGCTGCAGAGCGATGCCAGCGTCGTCATGAAGATCGGCGGCAATTTCGCCAAGGTCCGCGCGGCGATCGACGCGGCCGGCCTGATGGACGAGGCGATCTACGTCGAGCGCGGCACGATGGAGGGCGAGATCGTGCTGCCGCTGCGCGAGAAGGTCCTCGACGACGCGCCGTACTTCTCGGTCATCCTGATCCCCGGTCACGGCCGCCGGCCATAAAGGGGAAAGGCCAGCGTCCTCGCCTCATGCCACGAGCCTCGCCTGGACGCGTTCCGGCCAACGCTGGCCGGCCAGCTTCTGCTGGGACGCATCTTTTCGCCGTGGAACATCCTCGTCGACGAGATCGGCGTGTTGGGTGCGATGCTGAGCGCGAGACCCTTCCGCGCGCGCAGACCTGGAGAGACGCCGCCGCCCTTGCTGCCATTTTCACGTTCTGGGAAAGAGGCGCATGAATCAGAGGTCACCGGTCGTCCCGGCTGAAGGCGTCCCGTCTTTCGGCCCGCTTCCGCGTCCCGGAAGCCGCCGCCCTTGAGAGACACGCCGAACGCCGCCTCTTTTCTCTCGCGCGCCACGCCGTTCCTCTTCGTGGTGCTTTGGGCGTCGGGCTTCGTCGTGGCGAAGCTTGTGCGGCCCTACGCCGAGCCCGAGACGTTCGTCGCCTTGCGCTTCGGCTTGAGCGCCCTCCTGCTCGCCGGCATCGCGCTCATCGGCGGTGCGTCATGGCCAAGCACGCGGCGCGGCTGGGTCGGGAGCCTCGCCGCCGGCGCGCTGATGCAGGGCGTCTACGTCTGCGGCGTCTTCTGGTCGATCAAGAACGGCCTGCCGGCGTCTGTCGCGGCGTTGATCTCCGGGCTGCAGCCGCTGCTCACCGGCGCGCTGGCCGGCCCGCTGCTGGGCGAGCGCGTCTCGGGATTGCGCTGGCTCGGCATCCTGGTCGGCTTCGCGGGCGCGCTGCTCGTGCTGGCGCCCAACCTTGGCGGAGCGAGCGCCGTGCCGCCGCTGGCGATCCTCGCCTGCTTCACCGGCATGGCCGGCATCACCTTCGGCACGATCCTGCAGAAGCGCGTCGGCGCCACGGTCGATCTGCGCAGCGGCGCGACGATCCAGTTCATCGGCGGCTTCCTCGTCGCGCTCACGCTCGCTCTTTGCGGCGAGCACCTGCGCCTCACCAATCATCACGACCTCTGGATCGGGCTCGCCTGGGGCGTCATCGTGCTGTCGGTATTCACCAGCTTGCTGCTGCTTCGCCTGATCAAGCACGGTGCCGTCGCGCAGGTGACCGCGCTGTTCTATCTCGCGCCGCCGGTCACCGCGTTGATGGCGCTGGCCCTTTTCGGTGAAAGCCTGGTGCCGGCGCAGATCGTCGGCATGGGCGTCGCCGCCGCGGGCGTCGCCATCGCCAATCGGGGATGATCATTCGGCGCGCGAACGCCTTGCCGTCGCCGTACGGTTCTGAGAGGAAGGCGAATGGATCAGATCTCGCCCAGCATGCCGGCCGGCAAGATTCCGGCAAATGTCGTCCCAGCCCGCACGATCTCGCCCGGGCTCAAGTTCGCGCTGGAGATGGGGCCGCTGCTGCTGTTCTTCTTCGCCAACTTCCGGCCGAAATGGTTCGAGCCGCTGATGCGGCCGTTCCTGCCCGCCCATCTTCTCGAAGGCAAGGAGGCGGGTCTGTTCACCGCCACCGGCGTGCTGATGGCGGCAGTCGTCCTGGCGCTGATCGTCTCCTTCGCCAAGACAGGACGCCTGCCGCTGATGCCGTGCGTCACCGCGGTGCTCGTCGTCGTCTTCGGCGGCCTGACGCTCTACTTCCAGAACCCGGCCTTCATCAAGATGAAGCCGACGATCCTCTACGCCCTGTTCGGCGGCGGCCTCATCGGCGGCCTCGCCCTGAACCGGCCGCTGCTGCCGATCATGCTCGACAACGCGATGAAGCTGACCGAGGAGGGGTGGCGCATCCTGACCCTGCGCTGGGGTTTCATGTTCCTGTTGCTGGCGGTGCTGAACGAGATCGTCTGGCGCAATTTCTCAGAGCACGCCTGGGTGCTGTTCAAGTTTCCCGGGACGGTGGTGCTGATCTTCCTTTTCACCTTCTCGCAGGTGCCGCTGATCTTGAAGCACGAGCTGAAAGGCGAGGCGGCCGAGCAGGCGCCGGAGCACCTGTAGGCGGCCTCACGGTATTTACGCGACCCCATCAACGATCAACGTTGACGGCGAGCCGCGGATTGCCAGCACGACTAGCGAGGCGCCGGCGTCGCGTTCTGAGGGCCCTGAGCGGTCGGCGCCGGTGTGGCCGCCGTCTGGCCCTGCGATGCCGTCGAGGCGGGCTGTTGGGACACGGGTGCCGTGCCCAGGGTCTGATTGGCCTGGCCCTGTATGTTGTTAGCCGTCTGCTGGCCGATCAGGCCGTAGTAGACGGCGAAGGCCAGGCCCGCGGCGACGACAGCGCCGATCAGCATCTTCGAATTCGGATTCATCGTGCATGTCCCTCACCGAACCTTAATCCCTGTCGCGCGGCGGTGTTCCCTGCCGGCTTTCGCGGTGTTTCGCTCATCGTCGGAATCCCGGTTCATCGTACATCGCCGCGGACCTCGCTCCGCAACGGTTTGGAAGCGGCGACCAATTCGATGCAACGGAGCGCCATTGCCCCATCCGGCCTCGTGCGCTAATCGACCCGGACCTCGCGAACGGGACGATCATGGGTTTCAAATGCGGCATCGTCGGCCTGCCGAACGTCGGCAAATCGACCCTCTTCAACGCGCTGACGCAGACGGCCGCGGCGCAGGCGGCGAACTATCCGTTCTGCACCATCGAGCCCAATGTCGGCGACGTCGCCGTGCCGGACGAGCGGCTTGAGACGCTCTCCGCGATCGCCGGCTCGAAGGAGATCATCCCGACCCGCCTCACCTTCGTCGATATCGCCGGCCTCGTGCGCGGCGCCTCGAAGGGCGAAGGCTTGGGCAACCAGTTCCTCGCCAACATTCGCGAGTGCGATGCCATCGCCCACGTCGTGCGCTGCTTCGAGGACGACGACATCACCCATGTCGACGGGCAGATCGCGCCGCTCGCCGACATCGAGACGATCGAGACCGAGCTCATGCTGGCCGACCTCGAGAGCCTGGAGAAGCGCGTGCCGGCGCTCGAGAAGCGCGCCAAGACCGGCGGCGACAAGGAGGCCAAGGAGCTTCTCGACCTGATGACCCGCTGCCTCGTGCTGCTGCGCGAGGGCAAGCCCGCCCGCATGGCCGAGGTGAAGGCCGATGAGCGCAAGACGTTCGTCGGGCTTGGCCTGCTGTCGTCGAAGCCGGTGCTCTACGTCTGCAACGTCGAGGAGGGCTCGGCCGACAAGGGCAACGCCTTTTCCGCCGAGGTCGAGACGCGGGCGAAGAGCGAAGGCGCGGTGGCGGTCGTCGTCTCCGCGCGTATCGAGAGCGAGATCGCGGTGATGCCGCAGGCCGAGCAGGGCGATTATCTCGAGGCCGTCGGCCTCGCCGAGCCGGGCCTCAATCGGGTGATCCGCGCCGGCTATCGGCTGCTGCATCTCATCACCTACTTCACCGTCGGACCGAAGGAGGCGCGCGCCTGGACCGTGGCGCAGGGCACCAAGGGGCCGGCGGCGGCGGGCGTCATCCATACCGACTTCGAGAAGGGCTACATTCGCGCCGAGACGATCGCCTACGGCGACTACGTCGCCGGCAAGGGCGAGGCCGGCGCGCGCGAGGCCGGCAAGTTCCGCCTCGAGGGCAAGGAGTACGTGGTCGCCGACGGCGACGTGCTGCACTTCCGCTTCGCCAACTAGGAGCGTTCGTGGCCGACCACCTCATCACCTTCGAGGATATCGAGCCGGGCAAGACCTACCGGACCGGGCCGATCACCCTGTCGCGCGAGGCCATCATCGCCTTCGCGGAAATGTACGATCCCCAACCCTTCCACCTCGACGAGGCGGCGGCGAGCGCGTCGCTTCTCGAAGGCCTGGCCGCCTCCGGCTGGCAGACGGTCGGGATCGGCATGCGGCTGTTCTTCGACGGCTTCGTCAAGCATGCGGCGTCGATGGGCTCGCCCGGCTTCGAAGAGGTGCGCTGGCTTCGTCCCGTGCGTCCCGGCGACGCGCTCAGCCTCGTCCTGACGATCCGTGACAAGCGAGAGTCCGCCTCGCGTCCCGATCGCGGTTTCGTCGCCGTGCATCTCGACATCCGCAATGGCGCCGACGAGAGCGTGATGACGCAGCGTGGCCTGGTCATCGTGCAGAAGCGAGGCGCGGTGCAGCAGGGCCGCCCGCGTCCCCACGTGCCGGCGGTCCAAATCGCGCCTCCGGCGACGCCCGAGGCGGACCTGATGCTGGCGGCCCCCTTCGGCGACGTCGAGATCGGCCGTACGGCGATCCTCGGTACGCAGCTCTTCACGCCCGAGCTGATCGTCGGCTACGCCACGCTCTACGATCCGCAATATTTCCACCTCGACGCGGAGGCGGCGAAGGCCAGCCATTTCGGCGGCCTCATCGCGTCCGGCTGGCAGACCGCCGCCTGCTGGATGAAGCATTACGTCGCCGCCCGCGCGCGCTCCACGCAGGCGCGCGCCGCCGCCGGCCTGCCGACAGCCACAGGCGGCCCCTCGCCGGGCTTCACCAACATGAAGTGGTTGCGGCCGGTGCATGCCGGCGATGCCGTCACCTACGGGATCGAGGTCACCGGCAAGCGCAGGGCCGGACGTTCCGGCTGGGGCCTCGTGACGACCCGAAACTTCGGCCATGCCGCCGACGGCGCGCCGGTGTTCGGTTTCGACGGCCGGCTGATGTGGCCGATGGGCTAGAAGCTACCGTTTGAGCCGCGTCCACACCCGATCGATCAGCTTGATGGCCGGGGCGGGGCAGGTGGGCGTGAAAGAGAGCTTCAGACTGTCCGGCACCTTGAGTTCGGGCGCCTCGCGCATCTCCTTGTCGAGGTAGGCGTCGGCGCCCGATATCGCACTGGCGTAGTGCGTGAAGTTGGCGGAGGCGCCGGCGTTTTCCGGCCGCAGCATGAATCGCATGAAGAGCTTGGCGTTTTCGGTGTCCTTCGCGCCGGTCGGCACCGCGATATTGTCCATCCAGCCCACCGCGCCTTCCTTCGGGAAGACGAAGGCGATGTCGGGGTTCGCCGCCCGTGCGCGCGCCGCGTCGCCGTTCCACGTCTGCTGGATCCAGGTCTCTCCGGAGGCCAGACGCTCGATGATGCCGTCGGAGGCATAGACCTTCACGCTGGGCGCCTGCTTTTCCAGGACCTCGAAGACCTGCTTCATGTGGACGGGATCGGTCTGGCAGGGCGGCATGTTGAGCAGCACCTCCGCCAGCGAGACGACCTCCGTCGGCGCGCCCAACATGCCGACCTTGCCCTTGGCGTCGGGAGGCGGATCGAAGAGGAGGTCGAGCGAGCCGGTGCGCTCCTTGATATGCTTGGTGTTGATCGCGAAGCCGGTGACGCCCCAGCCGTAAGGCACGGTATAGGCGTTGTCCTTGTCCCACGCCGGCCCGCGCCAGCGCGCCTCGATGTTGCCGTAGGCCGGCCATGAGGCGGCATCGACCTTCTGGATCAGGTGCTCGTCGATGAGGATCGGCACGAAGTCGGAGGACGCCACCACGATGTCGTAGCCGGACGAGCCGGCCTTGAGCTTGGCGAGCAGGGTCTCGTTGGAATCGTAGGTGTCGACCGTGACCTTGACGCCGGTCTCCTTCTCGAACTTGGCGATGAGTTCGGGCGAGGTGTAGTCGGTCCAATTGTAGATGTAGAGGTTACCGGCCGCGCGGGCCGCCGTTGCGATGAGTACGAGGCCTACGGCAAAAGCGGGCAAGACTTGCTTCATCATCACTCTACCTCGGGTATCGCGCGAAACAATACGCCAGTAGGGTCGCCGTCACCGACAGAGCGAGCAGGATCGTCGCTGCGGCGTTCGCCTCGGGCGTCACGCCGAGGCGCAGCATGCCGTAGATGTAGACCGGCAGGGTGGTCGATCCGGCCTGCGCCACCATCAGCGTGATGAGGAAATCGTCGAGCGAGACGACGAAGGCGAGCGTCGCGCCGGCGATGATCGCCGGCAGCAGCAGGGGCAGGGTGACGCGCGCGAAGACCTGCCAGGGCGTGGCGTAGAGATCGCGAGCGGCATCCTCTAGATCGCGCGGCATCTCGCGCAGCCGCGCGCGGATCGGCAGCAGCGCGAAGGGAATGCAGAAGACCACGTGCGCGATGATGACGTTGCCGAGCCCCGCGCGCAGGCCGATCGCCTGGAAGAAGACGAGCGTCGCGATGGCCGTGACGATCTCCGGCGCGATCAGCGGCATGGCGATCAGCGCCTCGCCCGCCGCGCGTCCGAGGAAGGCGCGGCCGCGCTCGAAGGCGATGGCCGCCGGAACCGCGAGCAACGTGGCGACCGGTGTGACCACGCCGGCGACGATCAGCGAATTCGCCGCCGCGCGGCGCAGGTCCTCGTTGGCCCAGGCCTTGGCGAACCAGCGCGCGCTGAAGCCGGTCCAGATCAGCGCGAGCCTGTTGGCGTTGAAGGCGTAGACGATGAGCACGACGAGCGGCGCGTAGAGAAACACCAGCGCGAGAATGCTGAGCAGCTTCAGCTCCGGCATGCGCCGCCAGTCGAACGGTTTGGCCGCGGCCGATCTCACGCCGGCACCCTCACGCCGGGATCTTTCATGTTGCGCTTCACGCCGGAAGTGCTTCACGCCGGAAGTCCCTCACGCCGGAAGTCCTTGTCGGCCGGCGCGGCGCCAGGCGCCCAGCATCATCGAGCCGAGCACGAAGACCATCAGGATCATCGAAAGCGCGGCGCCGAAGGACCAGTCGCGCGAGGACGAGAACTGCTGCTGGATCAGGCTGCCGATCATCAGCCGCTTGCCGCCGCCGAGGATGTCGGGCGCGAGGAAGGCGCCGAGGGTCGGGACGAACACCAGCACCAGCCCCGCGGCGACGCCCGGCTTCGCCAGCGGCCAGACGATCCGGCGCAGGATGGTGGCGCGCCCGGCGTAGAGATCGTGGGCCGCCTCGACGAGGCGCGGATCGACCTTCTCCAGCGCCACATAGACCGGCAGCACCATGAAAGGCAGGTTGGAGTACACGAGCCCCATCAGGATCGCGCCGTCGGAATAGAGGAAGGTGATCGGCTCGCGCGTCAGACGCAGCGCCTGGAGCAGCTGATTGACGAGGCCCTCGTCGCGCAGCAGCAGCACCCAGCAGTAGATGCGGATGAGAAGATTGGTCCAGAACGGAATCGTGACGAGCAGGACGAGGATCTGGCGCGTGCGCGGCGTGCGCGTGGCCATGTACCAGGCCATCGGTAAGCCGACGGCGAGACAGATCAGCGAGGTGAGCGCGGCCAAGGCGAACGAGCGGGCGAAGATCCGCACGTAGGTCGGGTCGAAGACCAGCGTGTCGTCGAGGTCGCGGTCATAGAGAAAGCGCACGTAGGATGCGGCTGTCGCGGGTCCGTGCACGCCGCCGTAGGGATCGGGCGTCAAGAACGAATCGACGAGCGCGATGCCCATCGGCAGCAGCATGAAGACGGCGATCACGAGCAGCGCCGGCAGCGCGAGGAGGGCGATCCTGGTCGGCGGCCGCGACATCACGGGCACGGCTCAATCCGCCAGCGCGCGGAGGGCGTCGGCGGGCAGCGCGCAGCGGACGCGCTGGCCGATCGTCAGCGCTGGCAGGTCATCGCGCTCCGCCATGATCGAGGGCCCCTGATCGAGGGCGATGACGCAGGCCGTTCGCGCGCCGCGGAAGGTGGTCTCGACGACGCGCCCCGGCAGCCCGCTCCCGGCATCCGCATGCACGACGACATGCTCCGGCCGGATCGCCACGCTGCCGAGGCCGAGGCCGACGCACGCGCCCGGCAGCACATTGGCACCCATGAAATCCGCCACGAAGCGCGAACGCGGCCGCGCGTAGATCTCGCCGGGTGCGCCGACCTGCATGATCCGGCCTTGGTCCATGACGGCGACCCGGTCCGACATCGAGAGCGCCTCCTCCTGGTCGTGCGTGACGAGCAGGAAGGTGATGCCGGTCTCGCGCTGGATGCGCTTGAGCTCGATCTGCATGCCGCGCCGCAGCTTGAGGTCGAGCGCCGAGAGCGGCTCGTCGAGCAGCAGCAGCTTCGGGGCCGGGGCCAGCGCCCGCGCGAGGGCGACGCGCTGCTGCTGACCGCCGGAGAGCTGCGCGGGCTTGCGTGCGGCGAGCTCCTCCAGGCGCACGAGGCGCAGCATGTCTGCGACCCGTGCGTCGACCGCTTTGCCGCGCAAGCCTTGCCGCTCGAGGCCGAACGCGACGTTCTTGGCCACGCTCATGTGCGGGAAGAGGGCATAGGACTGAAAGACGATGTTGACCGGGCGCCTGTTTGGCGGATCGTCCGCCACCTCGCGGTCGCCGATCAGCAGCGTGCCGGCATCAGGGTGCTCGAATCCGGCCAGCATACGCAGCAACGTGCTCTTGCCGCAGCCGGAGGGACCGAGCAGCGTGAAGAACTCGTTTTGCGCGATGGCGAGCGACACGTCGTCGAGCGCCTTGACGGCGTTGGCGCCGTTGCCGAACGCCTTGGTGACGCCCCGCAGGCGGACGAGAGGATCGACGAGAGGATCATCGGCGACACGGGTGTGGTCGCCGCCCTCCGCCATCGTGGTCAATGGATCGTCGTCGTCATGTCGCGCCATCCGTTGCGGGCGGCGACGGCGTCGAACAGGCTGGCCTTGCGCGCCTCGAGCGCGGCGAGCCGCTGCTCGAGATCGGCGCGCGTCGAGGTGTTGGCGCCGAACCAGACCGTGCCGCCGATCATCGCGGCGATGGCCCCGAACAGGATCGTCGGCGATTGCAGCGCGCGCACGAGGAACAGGCCGAGCACCAGCGTGAGGCCGCCGAGCCAGATCGCGGCGCGCGAGCCCAGTATGGCGCGCCGGCACGTTTCGAGTTGATCGTGAACGCTCTCGATCTCCTCGTCGATCTGCGCGAATTGAGCATCGATCGACATCCGACGCGTCCCGTTGACAAGCTTCTCTCGATGGTTTCGGCGGCCTTGGCAAGAGGCGGGCGCCCGCCCTCAATCATGCGGGCTCGCTTTGGGAGATCGGCCGTCCTTGGCCGGCGCCGTACCGGTCGAGCGCGCGCCACGCCTGGGGTTGTTCGGGGCGCCGAGCGGCCCCGCCTCGCCGGGCGGCGCGCCGCTGGCCGGGGCGTTCTGCGCGCCGCTGCCGCCGGCACTGCCGCCGCCGCCGGCCGCGTCGGCCTGTGCGATGCCAGCGCTGAGCGCGGCGACGAGCGCGATGCGCTTCAGCATCGGCATGCTCCCTCAGGGGCGATCCACCCGATACTTGCGCTTGTAGATGCTGGGCACAAGGCGCTGCCGATGATAGCCGCGATGGCGCGCGACGATCGGCGGATTGCCCTGGGAGAAGTCGCCGGTGATCTGCGGATAGGGGTCGCGCATGATCGTTTGCGGTTCGCCGATGCCTTGCGGCAGCGGATCGAGCGGGGTCCCGCCGCCTACCGCTGAGGGATAGGGCTCAGGCAGCAACGCCTGCGACGCGACGGCCGGCGCGCCGCATGAAAGCGAGACGCCGAGCGCCAAGACGAGAGAAAGGGTTCGTGTCATCTCGTCGAAATGGCGCTTGCGCGCGCGATGTTCCACCCGCGATTGTCGCGGGCTGTCGTGCGCGGCATGGCCTTGACCGGTCGGGCTTTTACGGCGTTTCTGCGCGAAGGCGCCGCGCGCGCCTCGCACACGATGGATGGACCATGAGCGACGCGACGAAGGGCTGGGCCGAGACGACGGTCACGGCTGTCCTGGTGCTGGCCGACGGAACGGTGCTGGAGGGCGAGGGCTTCGGCGCCGCCGGGGAGGCGATCGGCGAAGTGTGCTTCAACACCGCGATGACCGGCTACCAGGAGGTGCTGACCGACCCCTCCTACAACGGGCAGATCCTCACCTTCACCTTCCCGCACATCGGCAACGTCGGCGCCAACGACGAGGACATCGAATCCGTCATCGCCGCGTCGGACCGCAACGCGGTCGGCCTCGTCGTGGCGGCGCCCGTCACCGGCCCCTCGAACCACCGCGCCACGCTGCATTTTGGCGAGTGGCTGCGCCGGCGCGGCATCATCGGCGTCTCCGGCATCGACACGCGGGCGCTGACCGCCCTGATGCGCGAGCGCGGCGTCCCCAACGCCGTGATCGCCCACGACCCGGACGGGCGCTTCGACCTCGCCGCCCTCAAGGCCAAGGCGGCGGCCTGGTCGGGCCTGGTCGGGCTTGACCTGGTGCCCAAGGTCACCACCGCCCAGCGCTTCGACTGGGAGGAGACGGCGTGGGCGCAGGAGACCGGCTACGGCCGGATGGCGCCGCCGAGATACAAGGTCGTGGCGATCGACTACGGCATCAAGCGCAACATCCTGCGCCTGCTGGCCGAGGCCGGCTGCGCGGTGACGGTCGTGCCCTCGACCGCCACGGCGCGGGACATCCTGGCGATGGCCCCCGACGGCGTGATGATCGCCAACGGACCCGGCGACCCCGCCGCCACCGGCGACTACGCCGTGCCGGTGATTCGGGAACTGCTCGACCACAGGGTGCCGACCTTCGGCATCTGCCTCGGCCACCAGCTCCTGGCGCTGGCGGTCGGCGGCCGCACCATGAAGATGCACCAGGGCCACCACGGGGCCAACCATCCGGTGATGGACACCACCACCAGCAAGGTCGAGATCGTCTCGATGAACCACGGGTTCGCCGTCGACCGCGACAGCCTGCCGTCGACCGCCCGCGAGACGCACAAGAGCCTGTTCGACGGCTCGAACGCCGGCCTCGAACTGACCGACCGCCCGGCCTTCTCGGTGCAGCACCATCCCGAAGCCTCGCCCGGCCCGAAAGACAGCCACTACCTCTTCCGCCGCTTCACCGATCTGATGGACCGCGCCAAGGGGTGAGTGCATTCCGGGCTTGGCGCATGTCGTGACTTACAACGACAAGCCGGCCGGCGGTAAGCCATTGTTGCCGCCTCAGCCGTCCCCTCACAACCCCAGCAGCGCCTCCACGTTGCCGTGGCCGATGCGTGCCTTGTCGGCGTCGCTGATCGGCAGGGTTTCCAGGTAGCGGCGGGCGCCGGTGTTGGTGAGGTAGGGGTAATCGACCGCGTAGAGGATGCGCGCGATGCCGAGAACCTCGCGGATGAAGGTGAAGTGCGGCAGGTTCAGCATGCCGGAGGGCGTGACGTAGACGTGCTGGCGGTAGGTGTCGGTGAGGCTGCGCGACAGCCCGGTGATCGCGCGCGGCAGCGAGTCGTCCAGGCGCTGCAGGTAGAAGGGCACCATCTCGCCCCAATGGCCGCTGATCACCTGGAGGTCGCGGTGACGCTCGAACACGCCGGCGAGGATGAGGCGGATGACGTGGACGCCCGCCTCGTTGTGCCAGCCCCAGCCAAACAGCGACAGGCGGGCGCTCACCGTCTTGTCGAATCCGCCGTAATAAGGCTCGCGCACCGCCGGCAGCGGCGGACCGGGATGGACGTACAGCGGCACGCGCAGCGCCGCGAGCGCGGCGAGCACGGGTTCGTAGCGCGGATCGTCGAGGAAGGTGTCGCCCGGCCGTCCGGCGAGCAGCGCGCCCTTCAGGCCGAGCTCGGTCACGGCGCGCGCCAGCTCGCGCGCGGCCGCCTCCGGCTGCTGCCACGGCAGGGTGGCGAAGCCGCTAAAGCGCGTCGGGTGGGCGCGCACGGCGGCGGCGAGGCGGTCGTTGGCGGCGTGCGCCAGCGCGACCGCCTCGTCGGGCGGCGCGAGTTGCGTCGCGTTGCTGTAGGAGAGGATCTGCATGTCGATGCCGTTGGCATCCATGTCCGCGATGCGGCCGGCGCCGATGTCGTGCGCCAGCGGCATGATCTCGGCGATGGCGCGCAGGTGCGGACGGTCGCCCCGCGTCTCCGTCGCGACGCGGCCGCCACCGGCAAGGTCGGCCAGGTAGCCGGCCTCGCGCATCTGCGCCGGTTGGCTCGCCTTGGCGAGGTCGGCGTCGATCGCGTGTTCTTCCAGGCAGATGATCTTCATGGCGTCGTCTCCGAGGCATCCCGCACAGGCGTCTTGTCTCGCCCAGGCGTCTTGTCTCGCAGGCGTCTTGTCTCGCCCAGGCGTCTTATCCCGCGCAGGCGTCTTGTCTCGCACAGGCGGCTTGTCTCGCACAGGCGTCTTGCGCCGGCGAACGGGCTGGGGGAACAGTGGTTGCAGGGATTGGCGGGCCGCCGATGTGGCGGACGCTCGGGCGCGTAGGGTCGCGCGGCCGCCGACGTTGAAGAGCGTCACAAGAGGGGAACGAACATGATCAATGCCATATCGAGATACCTGATCGCGGGTTCCGCGCTCATGATCGCCGGCACCGCGTCGGCCGCGCCGCTCGTGCCGCCGGCCGACACGCAGGCGAACATCGTCCTCGTTTCAGGCGGCTGCGGGCCGGCGTTCCACCGCACGCCGTTCGGCGCCTGCGTGGCCAACCGGGTGTTCGTGCCGGGCTATTACGCGCCGGTGCGCCTGCCGCCGCCATGCCCGCGCGGCTATCACCGCGATCCCGATCCACTGCGCCGGCTCTGCTACCCGAACTTCTGAGCGGACCTCCAAGTGAAGGGGCGTGCGTCCACCTGAGTCGCACGTCCCTTGCCGACAGCGCGACGCGTCAGAAGCGTTTGGTCTCGCCCGGCTGCATGACGACGATCTTGGTCGAGATGTTGGGACCCATCGCGCGGATCAGCTCGTCCGGCGTTCCCGCCAGCAGCGGCGTGGTGCCGTAGTGCATCGGGATCGCGTAGCGCGGCCGCAGAAAGGCGCGCAGCGCGTAGGCGGCGTCCTTCGGGTCCATCGTGTAATTGCCGCCGATCGGGATCAGCACGAGGTCGGGATGGTACATCTCGGCGATCAGCCGCATGTCGCCGAAGACGGCCGTATCGCCCATGTGGTAGATCGTAAAACCATTCTCCAGCTTCAGGATGAAGCCGACCGGCTCGCCACCGGGAAAGCTGTATGGTTTGTGGGTGAACGGATCGTCGTGCATGAACTCGGACGAATGGTCGGCGTGCACCATGCTGATGGCGATGTCCTTGCCGAGCGGCGTGACGGTGCCGCCCTTGTTCATCTTCGGCGCGTGGTCCTTCGGCAGCAGGCCGAGCGTGGTGAACGTGTCCTCGAGCCCGGCCGGCGCGTAGACCTTGGCGTCGTTTCGGCGCGACAGCTCGAACGTGTCGCCGACGTGGTCGAGGTGGCCGTGCGTGACGAGGATGAGATCGAGGTGGCCGAGCTTGGCGAGGTCCTTCCAGGCCTCGGGCGTCTTCGGGTTGGCGGTGAGGTAGGGATCGATCATGATCACCTTGCCGCCCGGCGTGGTGATCCGCATCGCCGACTGGCCGAGCCACAGCACCTCGACCTTGCCGGCGGCGGGCGCTTGCGTCGCCTGCGCCAGCGCCGGCCCGGCGAGCGCCATCGCGAGCAGCAAGACATATCCGTGGATCGACCGCATCATGGCTCCCCGCCGCCGTTCGCGCCTGGCATAGTCGAGGTGGTCGGGCGAGGCAATGGCGCGGACCGAGCCGATCGGCATGTTCGTTGGATCTCAAAGGGTTTGAAGGATGCGTCGTCGATCGGCCGCTCCTCGGCATCATGCGTCTTTTGCAATGGAGCAATCATCTGCGGGCATGCGGTCGTCACGTCGGCGCCCGCATTGGCGCGCAGGGTCTGTGGCTCGATCCGATACTCTGTCGCTCAATCGAGGCAAGCCATGAACGAGACAGCCCACGCGAATCATGCCGCCGCCGCCGCGAAGGCCTGGGAGGCGCCGTCCCAGCTCGCGTCGGACCGCATCGGCAGCCTCGTTCGAAGAGCCATCGTCGGGGCGCCCAGTCTGACCCAGGGCGAGGTGCGCGAGCTTGCCGAGGCCGTCCAGGCGCACCTGCTTCAAGAACGCGGCTGACCCGGCGCGTGAAGCGGCCTCGATCCTTGGCTGGTCAGGCCGCCGGCAGCCCGCACGCGACGAGCGTGCGGCCGGCCACCGGCGTCATCGCGCGGCCGCTGGTGAAGATCGCGTCGAGCGGCGCCTCGCGGCGCGCGCCCGCCGCGAACCCGCGCTCGCGCAGCACGCTGTCGACCCGCCGGGCGATCGCCGGCGCCGGGTCGATCCAGGCGACCGGCCAGGGCGCCAGCGCCGCGAGCCTGTCGCGCAGCAGCGGATAGTGGGTGCAGGCGAGCACCACCGTGTCGGTGCGCGCGGCGTCCGTCCCGACGAAGCAGGGCGCGATCTCGGCGACGATCGCGGCGTCGGCGATCGTCTCGCCCGACATCGCCGCCTCGGCGAGGCTCGCGAGCCGGGTCGAGCCGACGAGGGTCACGGCGCAATCGGCGGCGAACGCGTCGATCAGCGCGCGCGTGTAGTCGCGCGCGACCGTGCCCGGCGTGGCGAGCACCGAGATCAGCTTGGACCCTGATTGCGCCGCCGCCGGCTTGATGGCCGGCACGGTCCCGACGAAGGGGAGATCGGGAAAGCGCGCGCGCAGCGCCGGCAGCACCAGCGTCGAGGCGGTGTTGCAGGCGATCACGCAGGCGTCGGGTCGCGTCGTGGCGATCAGCCCGCCCACGACGTCGACCACGCGGGCGACGAGGTCGGCCTCCGCCCAGCGGCCATAGGGAAAGCCGGCGTCGTCGGCCGCGTAGGTCAGGGCCGCGTCGGGGCGCGACTTGGCGATCTCCGCGTAGACGGTGAGCCCGCCGAGGCCGGAGTCGAAGACGAGGATCTTGGGGATTTTCTGGGGCAAAGCCATGGACGAGCGCGGCGCCGGAAAGGCGAGGACGGCTCTATAGCGGCTTCCGGTCGCGAGATCGACGGGCATCGCGCGTGAACGAGCCTCGGTTCGCCAAGTCAGGCGGTGCGTCGAGCAGTCCCGACCCCGATAAACGACGTCCGGCCAATTGCCCCGGCGCTCCCCGCGTGGTCAAGCGAGGGCGGTGGAACGAGGGTGGCGGCATGACGAGCGCGGTAGGCGAGGAAACGATCGAGACGCGCGTGCCGGCCCGGCTCGACGCGCTGCCGTGGGCGCGCTTCCACACCCTCGTCATCGCCGCGCTCGGCATCACCTGGATCCTCGATGGGCTCGAGGTCACCTTCGCCGGGCTCATCTCCGGCGCGCTGAAGGCCGACAAGGGCCTGCGCTTCAGCGACACCGATGTCGGCATCGCCAACAGCTTCTATCTCGCCGGCGCGGTCATCGGCGCGCTCGTCTTCGGCTGGCTCACCGACCGGTTCGGCCGCCGCGTGCTGTTCTTCATCACGCTCGGCCTCTACCTCGTCGCCACGGCGGCGACGGCGTTCTCCTGGAACATCGAGAGCTTCTGCCTCTTCCGCTTCCTCACCGGGGCCGGCATCGGCGGCGAATATTCGGCGGTGAACTCGACGATCCAGGAGTTCATTCCGGCGCGCTATCGCGGTCGCACGGATCTGGCGATCAACGGCTCCTTCTGGATCGGCGGGGCGATCGGCGCGGCCGCCTCGCTCGTCTTCCTCGATCCGGCGATCATCCCGGCGCAATACGGCTGGCGCGCCGTGTTCTTCGTCGGCTCGGTGCTGTCGATCGGCATCATCTTCCTGCGCACCTTCATCCCGGAGAGCCCGCGATGGCTGGTCATCCACGGCCACGAGAAGCAGGCCGAGGCCATCATGGGCGACATCGAGAGCCATGTGCGCGAGCACGGCGGCACGGTGCCCTCGTCGAAGGACCTGAAGCCGATGACGATCCACGCGCGCGATCACACGCCTATCGCCATCGTCTTCAAGACGATCTTCGTCAAGAACCGCGACCGGGCGATCGTCGGCCTCGCCCTGATGGCGGCGCAGGCGTTCTTCTACAACGCGATCTTCTTCACCTTCGCGCAGGTGCTCGACCGCTACTACAACGTCGAGGTCAAGAACACCGGCTGGTACATGCTGCCCTTCGCCATCGGCAACGCGATCGGGCCGCTGCTGCTCGGCCCGCTGTTCGACAAGGTCGGCCGCAAGCCGATGATCGCCGGCACCTACGCGATCTCCGGCGTGCTCCTGGTGATCTCGGGCTGGCTGTTCGCCACCGGCCGCCTGAGCGCGACCGAGCAGGTGGTGTCCTGGTCGGTCATCTTCTTCTTCGCCTCCTCGGCGGCCGGCGCCGCCTACCTCACGGTGAGCGAGGTGTTCCCCGTCGAGATCCGCGCGCTCGCCATCGCGATCTTCTACGCCTTCGGCACCGGCATCGGCGGCGTCATCGGCCCGGTCGCCTTCGGCTGGCTCATCGGCACAGGCGACCGTTGGATGCTGTTTTACGGCTACCTGTTCGCGGCGGCGCTGATGATCGGCGCGGGGGCGCTCGAGGCGGTGTGGGGCGTCGCCGCGGAAGGCAAGTCGCTGGAGGACATCTCGGAGCCGCTGTCGGCGGCGGCGTGAGCGCCTGGGATTTCAGGTCGGCCAATGGTTGCATCGCAATCCGCTTAAGGCTCGTTCGAATTAGCCTCTAGACGACCGGTCTATTCCATGCTTTAGGGAGGGCATGGCGCGACCGACCCCGCAGGACACGTCCGATGCCCGTCGGAGCATTCTCGAGATCGGTCAGCGCATCATGGCCGGCAAGGGTTTCTCGGCCGTCGGCCTCAACGAGATCTTGGCGGGGGCTGGAGTGCCCAAGGGCTCGTTCTACCATTACTTCGGCTCGAAAGACGCGTTTGGCGAGGCGATGCTGGAGACCTACTTCGAAGCATATCTGGCCGACCTCGACGAGACGCTTCGCGAGCCCGGCCTGACCATGGCGCAGCGCCTGATGACCTACTGGCAGCGATGGCAGGAGACACAATCGCTTTTCGACTGCCAGGGAAAATGTCTTGCCGTGAAGCTGGGTGCGGAGGTCGCCGACCTGTCCGAGGCCATGCGCTCCGCCCTGAAGCACGGCACGTCCAGGATCATAAGCCGCCTGAGGGCGGCCATCGAGACCGGCGTCGCGGAAGGATCGCTGTCAATCGACGGCGATCCTGGCGGTGTCGCGCAGAGCCTCTATCAGCTCTGGCTCGGCGCCAGCGTCATGGTGAAGATCGTCCGCGATATCCAGCCCTTCGAGTCAGCCATGATGGCGACCCGTCAGATCCTCCACCTTCCCCCCTGAACGGGAAGGTGTTGGCCGCACTTCGATGAAGTGCTGTTTGCGTCCTGCCGAGACGACCGGTCTACTTGGATCGTCTCAGATCATAGCTACTCAAAGGAGAAGTACGATGAAGATCCTTATGGTGTTGACCTCTCACGACCAACTCGGCGCTACAGGCCGCAAGACGGGCTTCTGGCTCGAAGAGCTCGCCGCACCCTATTACGTGTTCAAGGATGCCGGCGCGGAGGTCGTGCTGGTCTCACCCAAGGGCGGTCAGCCGCCGCTCGATCCCAAGAGCAACGAGCCGTCCTTCCGGACCGACCTCACGCGCCGCTTCGAGGCTGATCCGGCCGCGAACGACCAGCTCGCCGCCACGCTGCGCCTCGATAGCGTTGCGCAGGCGGACTTCGACACCGTCTTCTATCCGGGCGGTCACGGTCCGCTGTGGGATCTTGCCGAAGACAAGCAATCGATCAAGCTGATCGAGTCGTTCGTGGCGGCCGGAAAGCCCATCGCGCTTGTCTGTCACGCGCCGGGCGCGCTCCGCCATGTCACGACACCGGACGGCACGCCGCTTGTCGCGGGCAAGAAGGTCACGGGATTCACCAACAGCGAGGAGGAAGGCGTCGGCCTGACCAAGATCGTGCCGTTCCTCGTCGAGGACGAACTCAAGGCCAAGGGCGGCGTCTACTCCAGAGGCGACGACTGGGCACCTTATGTCGTCAGCGACGGCCTCCTCATCACGGGCCAGAACCCCGCCTCGTCAAGCCGGGCGGCGGAAGTCCTGATCGAGCAGATCGGCAAGACGGCGGCCTGAATGGACCGGCGTCGCGGGCGGCATCCGCCGCTCCCGCGACGTGCGCCAGAGGGGCCGCTAAGAACCCAACGAGCGGCTCATGCCGCCTCATTGCGGGGCTCCCGAAGCGAGAACCCGGAATTGGTGTTACTCGCGTCTTCCGTTTGACCGACGCTCGCCGGTTCCGGGTTCGCCTTCGGCGCCCCGGAATGACGCCCCTACCTTTCGGCAGCGCCATTTCCGCTGTCGACGATTTCCCCTTTCGCCCCCTCCTGCCGCTGCCCCTCCACCAGCCGCACGAAGGCGCCGCGCAGGGTGCGCACGTCCTGCTCGCTCATCGCCAGGCGGTGGAAGATGTTGCGCAGGTTGCGGCGCATCACAGGGCCCTTGCCTTCGGGGCGGAAGAAGCCGGCCTTGGCGAGCTCGCCTTCCAGGTAGGCGAAGAAGGAGAGCACCATCTCGCGCGGCGCCGCCGGGCCACGCTCGCCGAGATCGAACGGCACGGCCGCGTCCGATGCCTTCATCCACTCGTAGCCCATCAGCAGCACGGCCTGGGCGAGGTTGAGCGAGGAATAGGCCGGGTTGACCGGGAACGTCACCACGGCGTCGGCCAGCGCCACGTCGTCGTTGTCGAGGCCGGTGCGCTCCGGCCCGAACAGGATGCCGTGGCGCTCGCCGGCAGCCGTACGCGCCGCCGTCTCCGGCATGGCTTGCGCGGGGAAGGCGACGCGCTTGGTCTGGTCGCGCCCGCGCGCCGTGGTCGCCCAGACGAAATTGAGATCGGCCACCGCCGCCGCGACCGTGTCGTAGAGCTTGATGCGCTCCAGCAGATGGACCGCGCCGGCGGCGGCGGCCTCGGCGGTCTCATCGTAGGGGCCGGGCGGCGGCCAGCCGCCGCGTGGCGCGACGAGGCGCAGGTCGCAGAGGCCGAAGTTCGCCATGGCCCTGGCGCACATGCCGACGTTCACGGCGAGCTGCGGGCGCACGAGGATGATGACGGGCCCGCCCTCGATCGACGTCTTCGTGCGGTCCGTGCCGGCGCCGGTCAACCGGACGCTTCTATGCTTTTCTGCGAGAACGCGTAGCGTCCGTTTAGAAATGTCGCGCGCTTCGCGCGAATAAAGAATATTCGCGCCGACCTGTCGAACGTCAATGCTATAGGCCAAGCTCGGTGTGGGTGCCGACAGCGGTAAAGACGATCGTCTCGCCACTGTCGACGAGTTGGTAGACGAGCAAGTAATCGCCGTGGATGTGGCATTCGCGGCAGTCTTTCCATTTTCTACCGTCGGCGAGAGGGTGGTCCCTGCGTTCCGGAGGTAAGGGCTTTTCGTTCGCGATCAGCGCTAGCATCACATCTCGAAGATCACCCATATCGTACCGGCCCGTCCTGGCGAGACGCTCCCAATCCTTCTGAAATCTTCCGGTCTTGTTCGACATTCGCGGTTGCCGGGCTGCTCGCTTCTCGGCGGCCGGCTTAGTCCCCGCTTTCGGCTTCGAGGCCATCGAACACGCGCTGACGAAAAGCGACCCTTAAGCGTGCGTCCTTCCTCCAGGGCCTTGGCCAGCTCCGCGTTCGGTTGCAACTCGCCTTTGCCAACGGCCGCGCTTTTGCGGATGGCGGCTTTCACAAGCGCGGCGGCCTCCCTGCCAGGCAAGCCGATCGCGACATGATGCGCTTCATCGTCAGTCCAGCTTACGGTTAAGGAGACGAACTGGTCTCCATGCGTACGGATCGCATCGAGAGCCGCCTTCTGTGTCCGATACGAACCTGAGACGCGCGATCTTGCCGGTACGCGGGCCCGACGAACAGATGCGGGACGCGCGTTGCGCGTAAGGGGCTTTTCGGCTTCGGAACTCATCGCGGAATCATGGCTCCTGTCGCGCAATCTCACAAGTAGCCTGTCTTGCAATCTCACAAGTAGCCTCTCTTGCAATCTCGCAAGTAGAATGTGCGCGGCTCCTTGGCTGCGACCGCGAGCCTTGATACAGGTTTGACCTTGATATAGGCGACCGAAAACCTGGGGCTCAAGCGGCGGCCGTCGCTGCTTGAATCCGGCATTTTCCGTGCATGCCTCGCGGTCGCACGCCAATCCTCTGAAGGGTACGAGCAATGAACAAGATCAAGGTCGCGAACCCGATCGTCGAGCTCGACGGCGACGAGATGACCCGGATCATCTGGCACTACATCCGCGAGAAGCTGATCCTCCAATACCTCGACGTCGAGCTCGACTACTACGACCTCTCCGTCGAGAATCGCGACGCCACCAACGACCAGGTCACGTTCGATTCCGCGCACGCCATCAAGAAGCACGGCGTCGGCGTCAAATGCGCGACGATCACGCCCGACGAGGCGCGCGTCGAGGAGTTCAACCTCAAGCACATGTGGCGTTCGCCCAACGGGACGATCCGCAACATCATCGGCGGCGTCATCTTCCGCGAGCCGATCATCTGCCGCAACGTGCCGCGCCTCGTGCCGGGCTGGACGCAGCCGATCGTCATCGGCCGCCACGCCTACGGCGACCAGTATCGCGCGACGATGATCCGCATCCCCGGCCCCGGCCGCCTGACGATGAAGTTCGAAGGCACCGACGGGCAGGTCATCGAGAAGGAGGTGTTCCAGTTCGAGGACGCCGGCGTCTCCATGGCGATGTACAATCTCGACGGCTCGATCCGCGACTTCGCCCGCGCCTCGTTGAACTACGGCCTCTCGCGCAACTATCCGGTCTATCTCTCGACGAAGAACACGATCCTCAAGAGCTACGACGGGCGCTTCAAGGACATCTTCGAGGAGATCTACAAGGCCGAGTTCAAGGAGAGGTTCGTCGCCGCCGGCCTGACCTACGAGCACCGGCTGATCGACGACATGGTCGCCTGCGCGATGAAATGGTCGGGCGGCTACGTCTGGGCCTGCAAGAACTACGACGGCGACGTGCAGTCCGACACGGTCGCGCAGGGCTACGGCTCGCTCGGCCTGATGACCTCGGTGCTGATGACGCCCGACGGGCAGACCGTCGAGGCCGAGGCGGCGCACGGCACGGTGACGCGACACTACCGCCAGCACCAGGCCGGCAAGCAGACCTCGACCAACTCGATCGCCTCGATCTTCGCCTGGACGCGCGGCATCACGCATCGCGCCAAGCTCGACGACAATCCGGAGCTCGCCCGCTTCGCGGAGACGCTCGAGCGCGTCTGCGTCGAGACCGTCGAGTCGGGCAACATGACGAAGGACCTGGCGCTCCTCGTCGGCGCCGACCAGCGCTGGCTGTCGACCACCGGCTTCCTCGACAAGGTCGACGCCAACCTGCGCGCGGCGATGGAAGCGGGGCAATTGGCGGCGGCGCAGTAGCGATCGCCGCGTACTCGTGAAGCGAACGTGTCGGCTGCTGAACCTTGGCTGCGCTACGCCACCACCGATCCACAAGTCCTCGGCTGCCTAGCCTGGATCGGTTTGCTTGTGACGATCGCCGGTTTTTGGATCGCGATCACGCAGCTTCGCAAAGTGAAGAAGGCGTCCGCGGCCGCAAATGATGCGGTCACGCGCCTCGCCCGCGTCACGCGGGCACAAGAGCATCGCGCGCGTATCATCAGCGCACTCGATCATATGACTTCCGCACAGATGTTGATGAGGCAAAATCAGGAAGCGGCGGCGGCGCATCTTTCGGTAAGCTGGAGCGCTCTCGTCGCGGCAAGAGAGCTGACGGACACTCCTTCTGACAATGAGCGTATAGAGGAGTATGTTGTGGCAACCCGACAATTGCTGGATGATATCACAGCGCCTGACAACGTCTTGCCTACTGAAATCGATATAGCAATTCAACGACACTACGCCATCAGCAGGGTGCTGGATGGTCTTGGTACGATGTCAGCGCGGCTGAATGCTATCTTATCAAACGCTGGAACACTGCCATGAACGAGCTGAATGAAGTGGCTGAGCTCTTAAGCAAGAAAACTCAGGAAGGTAAACTCGATTGGCGTCTCGAAGGGGAAAGTCGAATTTCGACTAGGCAGGGCAGTAACATCGTCGAGGTGACGCAGAACAGATCGTCCGCGTACGCGCTTTCGATCCGCAACATGGATGGCATATTGTTGGCGAAAGAGGAATTCAAGCAATTCGAGTCCGGCGCCTATGGGGCGCTGGACGTGGTTTTTCTCGCCGCCAGACGCGCCTCGCTCGGGGTCGACAAGGCGATCTCCGACGTGAAACAGCGGCTGCTGCAGCTCTAGCGACCTCAAGCGTGCCTCAAGGGGCCACCCGAGACCCATCGGCAACAGATGCGCACGAAACAGAATGCCCGATTGTAGCCGTGTAATGCGATATGTATAAGGGCGTCGATTTTGAGTTCGGGGGACTCATCATGGCGGCGCAGGTCATCGACGACAGCTACCGGCCGTCCGAAGACGAGCCGTTCATGAACGACCGTCAGCGCGACTACTTTCAGGCGCAAGCTGATCCAGTGGCGCGAGGGCCTGCTCCGCGAAAGCCGCGACACGCTGGCCGCGCTGCAGAGCGAGAACGAGAACCATCCCGACATCGCCGATCGCGCCTCCTCCGAGACCGACCGCGCCATCGAGCTGCGCGCCCGCGACCGTCAGCGCAAGCTGATCTCCAAGATCGAATCCGCGCTCGGCCGCATCGATGATGGCAGCTACGGTTATTGCGAGGAGACGGGCGAGCCGATCTCGCTGAAGCGCCTCGATGCCCGGCCGATCGCCACGCTCTCCGTCGAGGCGCAAGAGCGTCACGAGCGCCGCGAGCGCGTCTACCGCGACGCCTAAGCGGCCCCCCTCATCGAGCGCCTTCGCGCGGCACGGAGCGGCTATCGTGGACATGTACGGCTTCTGGCGTTCGCAGGCGACGTTCCGCGTCAGGGTCGCGCTGAACCTGAAGGGATTGTCCTACAGGGAGATCCCCGTCGACCTCGACGCCGGTGAGCAGGACGCGCCGGACTTTCGCGCGATCAACGCCATGGGCGGCGTGCCGGCGCTGATGGTCGGCGACGCGCCGCTGACGCAATCGCTGGCGATCCTCGAGTACATCGAGGAGACGAACCCAGAGCCGGCGCTGCTGCCGCGCGACCCGCTCGGGCGTGCCCGCGTGCGCGCGCTGGCGGCCATCGCGGTGAGCGACACGCACCCGCTCATCGTGCCCCGTGTGAAGAAGTATCTGGCCGCCAACGCCGGTTTCGACGCGGCGCGCTGGAAGGCGTGGCAGACCTTCTTCATCGCCGCCGGGCTGCGCGGCTACGAGGCCCGCCTCGCGCACGATGCCGAGACCGGTCCTTTCTGCCATGGCGAGACGCCGACATTCGCCGACATCTGCCTCTGCGGCCTCATGGCTAGCGCCAAGACCTTCGGCATCGAGACGGCGGCGATCCCGACCGTCGAGCGGATCGCCGGGCACTGCATGGCGCTCCCCGCCTTCGAGAAAGCCAAGGCCATCCACCAGGCCGACTACCCGAAGTGATCCGCGCCTGCGTCCATGGCGGACACTGAGAGGGTTCTGGGTCGACCTCTAGCCCGGTCCGCGTCCGAGCAGCTTGGCCATCTCTTCCTCGAGCGACTCGAGCGCGTCGGTCGACTCCGCCGGCTGCGGCGCGGGTTTGGCTGGCTCCGGGGCCGGCTGCGGCCTCGGCGATGCTGCCGCATCGACCGGCGCCGGCGCGGCCTCGACCACGGCCCCGCTCGCGGCGGGTGCCGGCACTGGCGCCGGCGCGGCCGCGGGCTGCGGCGTCGTTCGCTGGAGCGGGCGCACCGGGGGACGCGGCGGAAGCGGTTTCAGGAAGGGAGGCGCCGTGCGCGGCGGCGCGGCGGCGGGCGGTGCCATGGGCGGCGGGCCGCTCGGCTCGGCCGGCGTGGTCGCGGAGAGCTGCGGTTGCTCCTCCGTGCGGGACACGCTGTCGGGAAGGCGGAGCGGCGGTGGCGCCCGACGTTCCGGCGCGGGTATCGGCCGGCGTGGCGGAAGCGGAAACGTCGGGACACGCGGCGGCGTGGGTTCGACCTGGCCGTTGACGGGTACGGCGGGACTCGTCGCCTCGGGGTTCGGGACGGCGGCCGCGGCTTTCTCGAACGTAACGGGACTGCCCACGGGAGGCGCCGGCGGGGCGACGGGGAGGGGCATCGGCAACATCGGCTCGTCCGCCGGCGCGGCGGCGGCGGCAAGTCAGGCAGGCGCGTCTCGCCGCGCTCCACGGCCGGGGGCGCCGGGATGCGTCCGTCGCCGCCCGGCATGCCGATCCCGGCGTCCTTCTCGCGACGTCCGTCGCGGAAATCGCGTGCCTCGACCCTGACGATCTCGGACTCGATCAGGATATCGTTGGGGCCGCCGATCATGATGAGGTGTTCGGTGTTGTCGCGCCGCACGATGATGAGCTGACGCTGCCGATCGAGATCGAAGGCATCGACGATGCCCAGACGCGCCTGACGCGCTCTCCCGCCCGGCATGCGGAGGCGGCCGCCAAACAGCATCCGGACGATGATGAG
The DNA here is from genome assembly GCA_965198495.1 of Beijerinckiaceae bacterium. Lineage (GTDB taxonomy): Bacteria > Pseudomonadota > Alphaproteobacteria > Rhizobiales > Beijerinckiaceae > RH-AL1. The sequence goes on from CBDAPL010000001.1 coordinate 1,459,468, forward strand.
GACCAGGAGAGCGGCGACGAGGAAGGCGACGAGCGCCAGGACGATCATCGCGGCTTTGCTGCCCATGATAGTTTCGATCTGCGACATGATCGCCTGTAACTGAGAACTCGAGACGGACTTTTGTATCACGGCGCGTAACCCGAAGCGCGCGCAAGGTTAATGGATGGTTAACGGGCAAAGCGGCAAGATGGTTTATGGTGAGGCCGGCGGCCGAATCGCTCGGTCGCGCCGACGGACGGCTGCGATCAAGCCGTCGCGGCCTTCGTCCCCATCGGTCCTCGCGCCGGGAGTTGCCAAAGTGGAGTCCAGCCGACATGGTTGCCGACAGCGAAGGCATCGCCGGGAGGCTGGCCGACCGGCTCGTCCCGAGCGACAGGCAGCGGGCATCCCTGCATGAGCGACCAAACGACGACCGCTTTCCATAGGAGCGAGCGGTCCGGAAGCCCGAGTCTCGTCCTCGTCTTCGCGGCACTGCTCGTCGCCGCCGCCGTCGCCTTTTCCGTGCTGCCGCGCGATCAGGCCGGCACCCTCATCATCGGCTGCCTGGCCCTGCTCGCCGTCATCGGCATCTTCGCGCTTTTCGCCTACGCGATCGGCATCATCCAGTTCGCCGGCAAGGTGGTGAAAAACGATGTGACCCGCATCGTCTGCGACAGCGGCCCGGACGGCATGCTGGTCACCGACGCGGGCGGCAAGTTCCTCTACGCCAACGACACCTACCTCAAGTTCTCGCGGGCGCGGGGCGCCGCCGACCTGCGCGGCATCGAGCGCCTGTTCTCCGGCGCGCCGGAAGTCTCCGAGGCGGTGTATCGCCTCGCCCAGGCGGCGCGTGACGGCAAGCGCATGACGGAGGAACTGCGCCTGTCGCCGCCGCTCGAGGGCGCGCTCGGCGACGTCGGCTGGTACCGCGTCAAGGTGCGGCCGTTGTCGCTGTCGGGCGCCCGGCGGGCCAGCCTGTGGGCCATCGCCGACGTGACGCGCGAGCGCGAGCGCCACGAGAACGTCTTCCAGGAACTGCAGCACGCCATCGATTTCCTCGATCACGCGCCGGCCGGCTTCTTCTCGTGCAACGCCGCCGGCGAGGTCAGCTACATGAACGCGACGCTGGCCTCGTGGCTCGATTACGATCTCGCGCAGGTCGGCTCCGGCGGCCTGAAGCTCACCGATTTCGTGGCCGGCGGCGGCGCCGCGCTGCTCTCCAGCGTGACCGGCGGCCCCGGCGAACTGCGCACCGAGCGGTTCGACATCGATCTCAAGCGCCGCGGCGGCCAGAGCCTGGCGGTGCGCGTGCTGCACCGCCTCGCCGTCGGGCATGACGGGACGTCGGGCCCCTCGCGCACGCTCGTCATCAGCCGCGCGCCGGGCGAGGAGCCGGGCGAGGATCTGCGCGCCGCCGAGGTGCGCTTCGCCCGCGTCTTCAATGCCACGCCGGTCGCCATCGCGATCACCGACGCCGCCGGGGCGATCGCCCAGTCCAACGCCGCCTTCGCCCGCATGATGCCGGCCGCGCTGAAGAGCCGGCCGGGGCAGGGCGCGACGCGCTCGATCTACGACGCCATCGTCGAGAGCGACCGCGCCGCGCTGGAGCGGGCGATCCGCGCGGCCGCGGCGATGAAGAGCGACATCGCGCCCGTCGACGTCGGCCTTCTCGGCGAGGGCGGCCGCTCCGCCCGGCTGTTCGTGTCCGGCTCCGGCGAGCAGGAGGGTGGCGGCGCCACCGTCTACGCGCTCGATACGACGGAGCAGCGCGCGTTGAAGGAGAACTTCGCCCAGTCGCAGAAGATGCAGGCGGTCGGCCAGCTCGCCGGCGGCATCGCGCACGACTTCAACAACGTCTTGACCGCCATCCTCGGCTATTCCGACCTGCTGCTGGTCAATCACCGCCCGACCGATCCGTCCTTCCAGGACATCATGCAGATCAAGCAGAACGCCAACCGCGCCGCCGCGCTGACGCGGCAGCTGCTGGCCTTCTCGCGGCGCCAGACGCTGCTGCCGGAGGTGCTGCGGCTCGGCGACGTGATGAGCGACCTGCAGATGCTGATGCGCCGCCTCGTCGGCGAGAAGATCGAGCTGGAGCTGCGCCACGGCCGCGACCTGTGGCTGGTCAAGGCCGACCTCAACCAGTTCGAGCAGGTGATCATCAACCTGGTCGTCAACGCGCGCGACGCGATGCCGTCGGGGGGCACGATCACGCTGCGCACCAAGAACGTGCCGGCGGCCGATTGCGCCGCCTACAAGGAGGACGTGCTGCTGCCGGGCGACTACGTCGCCATCGCCGTCGAGGACAACGGCACCGGCATCCCGGCGGAGGTGCGCGAGAAGATCTTCGAGCCCTTCTTCACCACCAAGGAGGTCGGCAAGGGCACCGGCCTCGGCCTGTCGATGGTCTACGGCATCGTCAAGCAGACGGAGGGCTACGTCTTCTGCGATTCCGAGGTCGGCCGCGGCACCACCTTCACGATCCTGCTGCCGCGCCACGTGCCGAGCGAGGCGGACGAGCCGGTGAAGAAGGAGGTGGCGAAGCCCGTCACCGATTCCACCGGCCACGGCACCATCCTGCTCGTCGAGGACGAGGAGGCGGTGCGCGCCTTCGGCGCCCGCGCGCTTGCGGCCCGCGGCTACACGGTGTTGCAGGCCGCCTCCGGCCTCGAGGCGCTCGAGGTCGTCGAGGAGAACAAGGGCAAGATCGACCTCATCGTCTCCGACGTCGTGATGCCGGAGATGGACGGCCCGACCATGTTCGGCGAGCTGCGCAAGCGCGGCGTCAAGGCGAAAGTGATCTTCGTCTCCGGCTATGCCGAGGACGCCTTCTCCCGCAACCTGCCGGAAGGCGAGGACTTCGGCTTCCTGCCCAAGCCCTTCTCGCTGAAGCAGCTGATCGAGGCGGTGAAGGGGGCGACGGGGTAGGACGGCGAACGCTTTCGCAAACCGCGTCCGCCAACGAAATCTCTTTCGAAAAATCTAGGCCGCCGCGAACGGTTCGATGAACCACGTGTAACTGCCCACCTTATCGACCTGTAGATTACAAAACGAGGAAATCTCGACGCTTGCTTCGTCTCTCAACTCTATGCTGCCCAAAGCCTCTTTGTTTGGAACGTCAACATACGAATATCTTTGAAGCCGTCTCAGCTGCTCGTCGGAGACATCGAACTCAAGCGCGAGAAGCTCGGTATTCTTATCGTAGCCCGTGACCTTGTGAACGACGTTCATGGCTCGATCCGCCTCGTCTTGTCAGCTTTAGATTTGTTCGCCGATCGCCAAAGTCATCAGTGAGGAGTCGCTGATGCTTGCCTTGGTTGGGTCGGTGGGGAGAAATATGGCGGCTTGGCCCTTCATCGCTGGTTCGGCCCGGCTCTGGATTACGGGTCCATGGTGCGAAACGAACTTCGCGATAAGCGCGTCAAGCAAATCTCCGCCCTGAGACACTACTCAAGCCCGTAATCATTGACCTAGACTGAAGGTAGCGCTACCTTAAGATATTACGTTCGGTGCTCGACCCATGACGCATTGACCGTGAGCATGACGCATTGAACAGAAACCGCGAAATGCCGATGTCGTTGTTTTCACTCGTCAATCCCCAAGGGTCATGACGCTATGACGCTTATGACGCTGAAATGTAACGAAGTGTGCAAATTTACGGGAGCGGCTTCAGACTCGATCGACCGCCTAGCCGCCGCCCGGATTCCGCCTTCTTCGCTAGCGCCGGCCGAGGTGGCGAAAGCCGAGGTCGTAGATCGTCGCCGCGACGACGCCCGCCAGCACGAGATCCAGCGCCACGACGTACCAGATCGTGATGACGTCGGGGGTCTGGTCGCGCAGGAAGTGCAGCGAGCCCGAGCAGAGCGCGAGCAGCGGGATCAGCCCGGCAAGCCCGGTCGGCTGGCCGAGCGCGCGCAACCGCTTCATGCTCAGCATCGTGTAGCAGATCGCGATGAGCAGCAGCGCGAAGGCATAGAGGATGAGGTAGGTGAAGGCGACGATCGTCACCGGCACGATCAGCGTGCTGGTGGCGAGATCGTGATGCGTGTAGGGCCGCAGCACGATCCAGATGGCGGTCAAGGCGACGACCAGCGCCGCCAGCCATGCCGTGTGGAAGCGCCAGGTGGCGGCGTCGATCGTCCCGGTCTCGGTGCGAAACAGGAAGCGCGCGCGCGCGCCCCTCGACACGCCGACGGCGGCGCTCACGTGCGCAGCAGCTCGTTGATCGCGGTCTTCTCGCGCGTGCGCGCGTCGACGATCTTGACGATGACGGCGCAGTAGAGGGAAGGGCCGGGCGACCCGTCGGGCAGCGGCTTGCCCGGCATGTTGCCCGACACGACGACGGAATAGGGCGGCACGTAGCCCATGTGCACCTGCCCGGTGGTGCGGTCGACGATCTTGGTCGAGGCGGAGAGGAAGGTGCCCATCGCGATCACCGCGCCGCGCCCGATCACCACACCCTCGACGACCTCGGAGCGGGCGCCGATGAAGCAATCGTCCTCGATGATGGTGGGATTAGCCTGCAGCGGCTCCAGCACGCCGCCGATGCCGACGCCGCCGGAGAGGTGCACGTTCTTGCCGATCTGCGCGCAAGAGCCGACGGTCGACCAGGTGTCGACCATCGTGCCGCTGTCGACGTAGGCGCCGAGATTGACGAAGGAGGGCATCAGGATGACGCCGGGCGCGATATAGGCCGAGCGCCGCACCACGCAGTTGGGCACCGAGCGGAAACCGGCGGCGGCGTGCTCGGCCGGGCCCCAGCCCTCGAACTTGGAGGGCACCTTGTCCCACCAGGTCGTGCCGCCGGGACCGCCGGCGATCGGCGCCATGTCGTTGAGCCGAAACGACAGCAGCACCGCCTTCTTCAGCCACTGGTTGACGTGCCAGGCCGCCGGGCCATCGCCGGCGCCGCGCGCGGCCACCCTGAGCGCGCCGGTGTCGAGCAGCCCCAGCGCCTCGTCGACCGCGTGCCGCACGTCACCCTGCGTCGCGGCCGAGATGGCGGCGCGGTTCTCGAAGGCGGCTTCGATCGTGGCGGCGAGGGCGTCGGGGGGCATGGGTGGTTTCCGGAAAGGCGCGGGAGGTTTGGTGCGCGGGCGCGCGCAAGTCAACGGTGCAGGGCTCCCTTCGCGCCGCGATGGCGCGATACCTGCCCTTCCAACCCCGGCGTCGCTGCCATCCTTCGCGAAGCGTCCGCGTCATCTCTCGGCGGGACGCCAGGGCGCCTGCAAGGCATCCGCGCCAGCTATTCGATGACCTCGTTGGGGTAGACGCCCCATAGGTCCGCCTGCTTGATGAAGCCGTCGAAGCCTTCGCCGTTGACGCGGCACCAGGTCTTGTCGCACGAGCGGATGTTGGCAAGCACGTTGGGCTCGAGCTTGGCCAGGGGCGCGGACCCGTCGGCGGACTTGGTGTAAACGAGGATCGGCGGCCCGTCCTTCTTCCAGGGCGTCACCAGCGCGGTGCGCCGGCCCGACAGGAGCGAGTGCAGCACCCACCCCTCCGAGCCTTCGGAGTCGCGGACCTTGCGCCAGGTCTCGAACTCGGCGGTGATCTCCACCGGCAGGCCGGCCCGCTCGAAGATCCATGTCGTACGATGATCCTTGGAGGGTCCCTCGCGCAGGTTGACCCGGTCCGACTTGAGGCTGACGTAACGCGGGACCGCGAGGCCGCTCGCCGAGCCGGTCTGGTCCGCCAAGGTCGACGTCGCAAAGAGCATCGCGAGCAGCGTGCCGATGCCGAGCGCCAGCCCGCCTGTTCCTGAACGTCCGCCCTTTACCGTCATGAGCCTTCGATCCTCATTGCCGCTCCGCGTTTCGGCGGATGGATTGGGCGCCGCGCTTCTTGTCTTTAGGCCATCATCTGATAGAGAGGCCGGGAGCAAGCGAGGCGGGTTCTCAATCCATCTATCTTGATGCTCCGGCATCGTTAAGACAGGATGAAAACGGCTTCTCGACCATCGATCCCCGGTCACCTTGACGCGTTCTCGTGGCGCCAAAGCGGCGGGCGCCGACAGTCGTGGCGCCAAGACCTACAGCCCGCAGTCGACGGACCTCATGAGCAAGAAGAAACCGCTCGTCATCATCACGCGCCGGCTACCCGACCGCATCGAGACGCGGATGTGCGAGCTGTTCGACACGCGCCTCAACATCGACGATCACGCGATGACGCGTCCGCAGCTCATCGAGGCGGTTCGGCAGGCCGACGTGCTCGTGCCGACGGTGACCGATCGCATCGACGCGGAGATCATCCGCGAGGCCGGCCCGCAACTGAAGCTGATCGCCAACTTCGGCAATGGCGTCGACAACATCGCCATCGGCGCCGCGATCGAGCGCGGCATGACCGTGACGAACACGCCGGGCGTCCTCACCGAGGATACCGCCGACATGACGATGGCGCTGATCCTCGCCGTCGCCCGCCGCATCGTCGAGGGCGCCGGCGCGATCCCCGCCAACGAGTTCACCGGCTGGGCGCCGACCTGGATGCTCGGCCGCCGCATCACCGGCAAGCGCCTCGGCATCGTCGGCATGGGCCGCATCGGCCAGGCCGTGGCGCGCCGCGCCCGCGCTTTCGGCCTGCAGATCCACTATCACAATCGTCGCCGGCTCGGCATGCTGGTCGAGGAGAAGCTCGACGCGACCTATTGGGACTCGCTCGACCAGATGCTGGCACGCATGGACATCGTTTCGGTGAACTGCCCGCATACCCCGGCGACCTACCACCTTCTATCCGCGCGGCGCCTCAAGTATCTGCGGCCGGAGGCTCTGATCATCAACACCTCGCGCGGCGAGGTGATCGACGAGAACGCGCTGACCCGCATGCTGGAGGCGGGCGAGCTCGCCGGCGCCGGGCTCGACGTGTTCGAGCACGAGCCCTCCGTATCGCCCAAGCTGATCAGGCTCGCCAAGCAGGGCAAGGTGACCCTGCTGCCGCACATGGGATCGGCGACGACGGAAGGCCGCGTCGACATGGGCGAGAAGGTCATCGTCAACGTGAAGACCTTCTGGGACGGGCATCGGCCGCCGGACCGCGTGCTCGCGAGCATGCTGTAAGGCGATGAGCGAGACCAGGCTCGACGCGCTGGAGAGCAGGGTCGCGCACCAGGACGCCGTGATCGAGGATCTCGACGCGACGATCACCGCGCAATGGCGCAAGATCGACGGACTCGCGCGCGAACTGGCGATGCTGACCGAGCGTCTCCACGATCTCGGCCGGCGCGAACCCGGCGGATCCGAGCCGCCGCCGCCGCATTACTGAAGGGCGGGGCCATGCGATCGTCGCGTTGGATCGCGCGTGCGCTCGGGTGCGCCGTTGCCGCCGCCAACCTTCTCTTCATCGCGGGCTGTGATCGCCGTCCCGACGCCTGCGCGGTCCGCGGAATCGACGTGTCCGGCCACCAGGGCGATATCGATTGGGACGCGGTCGCGGCGTCGGGCATCGTGTTCGCCTGGATCAAGGCGACCGAGGGCGGCGATTTCGCCGACGCGCGGTTCCGGCGCAATTGGTCCCTCGCCGCCGCCGCCGGCGTGAAGCGCGGCGCCTACCATTTCGTCACCTGGTGCCGCCCGGCGCGGGACCAAGCGGCCTGGTTCGTCGCCAATGTCGCCGCCGATCCCGACGCGCTCCCGCCCGTGCTCGACGTCGAGTGGAATCCGGCATCGCGGTCATGCGCGCGGCACGCGCCCAGGGACGAGGCTCTCGCGACAATGCAGGTCATCCTCGCCGCCATGGAGAAAGCCTACGGCAAGGTCCCGGTGATCTACGCGCCGCTCGACTTCTACGACAAGGTGATGCGCGGCGCGCTTGATCGCTACCCTCTGTGGGCGCGGAGCCTCGGCGATCCGCCCTCGGGCTATGGCGATCGTCCCTGGCGGATCTGGCAATATTCAGAGACGGGGTCGGTTCCGGGCATCGCGGGCGGCGTCGATCTCGACTGTTACAGTGGCGGGCCGGCGGACTTGGACGCCTGGCCCGACCGCCCGGACGCGTCCGGCTGAGCGGTTGGCGCGACAGCCTCGACGGCGCTACTTCCGGTAGCTCTCGTTCACGCCCGTCCAGATCTCGCCCTTGTGGCCATCGACGTCGATGATCCGCGCGCCCTCGGCATTGCGCGCCTCCAGGCCCTTCTCCGCCGCCGCGATCGCGTCCTCGCGCGAGCCGGACAGCGTCTCCGCCTTGAGGTCGTCTTCGCCTTCGGTGCGGTAGATGATCTGAAATGTCGACATGATCGAGCCTCCCTGGGTTTTCTTGCGACCAGCCGAACGTTCGCCGCCGGGATGATGCCGGCAAGGGGAGACGGAGACGCATCGACCAAAGGGGGAGCATCCGCGGACGCTTCAGTCTCCGGAGCCGCGGCATCGGCTGCATTTCCACCGTCGCGCCCGCCGCCACGCTTGCCATTTGCCGAGACTTGAACAAACTACGAACGCATGCAGACGACACTCGAGAAATTGGCCATCCTCGCCGACGCGGCGAAGTACGACGCGTCGTGCGCGTCGAGCGGCACGGACAGGAAATCCTCGCTCAAGAGCAAGGGCATCGGCTCGACGGAGGGCATGGGCATCTGCCACGCCTACGCGCCGGACGGACGCTGCATCTCGCTGTTGAAGATCCTGCTGACGAACTACTGCCGTTTCGACTGCCATTACTGCGTCAACCGCGTCTCGTCGAATGTCCAGCGCGCGCGCTTCACGGTGGACGAGGTGGTCGACCTGACGATCGGCTTCTACAAGCGCAATTACATCGAGGGGCTGTTCCTCTCGTCGGGCATCATCCAGTCGCCGGACTATACGATGGAGCAGGTGGTCGCCGTCGCGCGCAAGCTGCGAACCGAGCACAAGTTCTCCGGCTACATCCACCTCAAGACGATCCCCGACGCCGATGCCGGGCTGCTCGCCGAGGCGGGCCGCTACGCCGACCGGCTGTCGATCAATGTCGAGCTGCCGAGCGAGGCGAGCCTCGGCCGCCTGGCGCCGGAGAAGAACGCCGGGCGCATCCGCCAAGCCATGGGCGGGCTGCGCCTTCGCATCGAGGACGCCAAGGCCGAGCGCAATGCGGTGCGCCAGGGGGGACCCAAGCCGCAGCGCTTCGCGCCGGCCGGCCAGTCGACGCAGATGATCATCGGCGCCGACCCCTCCGACGACGGCGCGATCCTGCGGCAATCGTCGACGCTCTACGCGAGCTACGGCCTGCGCCGGGTGTACTATTCCGCCTTCTCGCCGATCCCCGATGCCAGCCGCATCTTGCCGCTCGCCAGGCCGCCGCTGATGCGCGAGCACCGGCTCTACCAGGCCGACTGGCTGCTGCGCTTCTACGGTTTCGGCGTCGAGGAAATCGTTGGCGCGAGCGAGGCTGGCATGCTCGACCTCGCCATCGATCCGAAGACCGCCTGGGCGCTGAAGCACCGCGAGCATTTCCCCGTCGACGTCAACACCGCCGCGCGCGAAACCTTGCTGCGCGTGCCCGGCCTCGGCACCAAGGCGATCGCCAAGATCCTGTCGTCGCGCCGCTGGCGTTTGCTGCGGCTGGAGGACCTGACGCGTCTGTGCCACTCGGTGAAGACGATGATGCCGTGGATCACCTGCGCCGACTGGCAGCCGGGCGGCCTGACCGACGCCGCGGATCTCAAGGCGAAGGTCGCGCCGGCGCGGCAGATGGAGCTGTTTGCTTGAGGACAAGGCGACTTCCAAGCCGCGCGACCTGTGGTAAAAGCATGTATGCAGGTCACGCTGACACCCGAGCGGGAAACTTGGCTTCAGGCGCAGGTGGCGATGGGCGACTTTTCTCCGTGGAGGATGCCGCGGAATGCGCACGGATCGCGACGCATCAGGTCGGCGCTGACCCGATCGAAGCCGACTTGGCTTGGGTCAAGCCCTACGTCGACGAGGGTTTCGCGGCACTCGAACGCGGCGAAGTGATCTCGCTGCTCAAGGCTCGTAGCGCCGCCTCACGCTGAGCAGGCTGATACCGTGGCAGTGCTTCGCTGTCCTCCATGGTAGCAGTCGCTTGAGCGTGAAATTCTTCAGCCGAGAGGACGATGGCTAAAGGCATGATTTCGCAGCTTTATCTCCGCTGGCGATGAACCGCGTCACCCTTGCCACGCAGACCGACTTCGACGGCTGGCGACGTGCCGCCCGCTCGGCGGTGCTGGCCGGCATTCCGCCCGAGCGGATCGTCTGGCAGGTCGGAGACGCGGGCGGCGATCTCTTCGCCACCGACGAGATCGCGGACCGTCCGGCGACGGTCGATCAGCCGGTCTTCAACGTCTCCAAGATCTTCGTCGCGCTCGCCCGCGAGATCATCGTCCATGCCGATCCCGAGCGGTTCGCGCTGCTCTACCGGCTGCTGTGGCGGTTGCGCGAGACTCCGCGCCTCCTCGACGACCCGAGCGACCCCGATGTCCACACGGCGCGCGCGATGGCCAAGGCCATCCACCGCGACATCCACAAGATGCATGCCTTCGTGCGCTTCAAGGAGGTTGTGGCGCCCGATGGCGAGGCGGCGTTCATCGCCTGGTTCGAGCCGGACCATTACATCATGGAAGCGACCGGCGACTTCTTCGTGCGCCGCTTCACCGGCATGCGCTGGTCGATCCTCACCCCGCATCGCTCGGCCTTCTGGGATCGCGAGACGCTGACCTATGGCCCCGGCGCCGACAAGGCGCAGGTGCCCGACGACGATCGCCTCGAGGCGCACTGGCGCACCTACTACGCCTCGATCTTCAACCCGGCCCGGCTGAAGATCGACGCGATGACGAAGGAGATGCCGAAGAAATACTGGAAGAACCTGCCCGAGGCCTCGATGATCGAGGGCCTGATCCGCGACGCCGGGACGCGCGAGCGGGCGATGATCGCGGCGGAACCGACCGCGCCGTCCCGTCTTGCCCAGGCGCTGGAGCGGCAGGCCCGCGCGGCGACGGGCGAGGCCATGGTAGCGGAGAACAACGGCGTGGATCTTTTCGAGGCTGCGGATGGGCCAAGTCGGAGGCACGACACCCGAGGAGGCGCCCAGAACGCTGGCCGACGCGCGCGCCGCCGCGACCCAGTGCAAGCGCTGCGACCTCTACGGTCCGGCGACGCAGGTCGTCTTCGGCGAGGGCCCGGAAACGGCGGAGATCATTTTCGTCGGCGAGCAGCCCGGCGACAAGGAAGACCTCGCCGGCCATCCGTTCGTCGGCCCTGCCGGCGCGATGTTCAATCGCGCGCTCGGCGATGCCGGGATCGAGCGGGACAAGGCCTATGTCACCAACGCCGTCAAGCACTTCAAGTACGAGCCGCGCGGCAAGTTCAGGCTGCACAAGAAGCCCGACACCAAGGAGATCTCGGCCTGCCGCTACTGGCTCGATCTCGAAAAGTCCTTCCTCGCGCCCAAGATCATCGTGGCCCTCGGCGCTTCCGCCGGGCAGGCTCTGCTCGGCCGGGTCGTGAAGATCGGCGCCGAACGCGGCAGGCCGATCCCCCAGGGCAACGACGCGCCGGTCTTCGTTACGGTACACCCCTCCTACCTGCTCCGGTTGCCCGACGAGGATGCGAAGAAGAAGGAGTACGCGCGGTTCGTCGACGACCTCGCGGCTGTTAAGGTCGCCGCTGGGCTCTAGGGCGCGTTCAGCTGGTCGACGATTTGGCGGGTCCGCGCTGGCCAAGCACTCGCCCGATAGCCGAACGTCTCCACGAAAAGATCCGAAGCCAGCTCCGAGTTCGCCGGGCGCTTGGCGGGCGTTGGAAACTCCGCCGTCGTGATCGCGTCGACGGGCGGGCGCTTGCCGGTCCTCGCCGCCTGCGCCGCGACGATGGCTTCGGCGAAGCCGTGCCACGTCGTGGCCCCAGTCCCAGCAAAATGAAAGGTGCCGTTTCGTGTTGAATCACCGGCGAGTACCGCGTCGACCGCAAGGATCGCCTCGGCGATGTCGAGCGTCGCCGTGGGGCAGCCGCGCTGGTCGGCCACGACGCGCAGGCGGTCGCGCTCGGCCGCGAGCCGCATCATCGTCTTGAGAAAATTGGCGCCGTAGCGGCCGTAGACCCAGGCGGTGCGCATGATGACGTGGCGCGGACTGGCGTGGCGCACCGCCGCCTCGCCCTCCGCCTTGGTGCGGCCGTAGACGCCGAGGGGCGCGATCGCGTCGTCCTCCGTGTAGGGACCGCGCTTGCTGCCGTCGAACACATAGTCCGTCGAGATGTGCAGCATGGGCGCGCCATGGCGCGCCGCGCCGCGCGCGATGAAGCCAGCGGCGTCCGTGTTGACCGCGCGGGCGACGTCGGGCTCATTCTCGGCCTTGTCGACGGCGGTGTAGGCGGCGGCGTTGACGACGAGGCGCGGCGCGGTTCGCTGGATCGCCGCTGAGACGGCGGCGGCGTCGCGGATGTCGACGTCGGCGCGGGTCAGTCCGACAATGTCGGTCCGGCGCCCCCGGGCCAAAGCCATCAGCTCCTGACCAACCTGTCCAGCCGCGCCGAACACGAGAATGGGGGGCGCCATCGGCATCAATTCCTGTCGTTGGCCTCGTCCTGAAGGCGGAGGCCCTGGGCGCGAGCTTGCTTACCCCCTCGTACAAGCCGCCGAAACGCCTGACCTTCCGACGCGACGTCTTCCAGGAGGCGTTGGCAAGACAGTCCTAACACGACGCAGGCATGCTGACCTAAAGGCAAGAGCGGCAGGAACAAGCAAGACGTCCGAGGACAGCTTGTGTGGCCTCGTGCGGCTACGGCAAGTCCAGCAGGTGCGTCGCCTTTCCCGCACACTCTAGAGCATGGACGGCTACGCGCCGCGCAAAGGCCAATCGGCCCCGAACGCCCGTTGTCACGAGACCTGACGCTTGAAGCGCTTGAGGCGCAACGCGTTGCCGAGCACGAAGACGCTCGAGAACGCCATGGCCCCGGCCGCAAGCATCGGCGACAGGGCGACGCCCGTGAACGGGTAGAGCACGCCAGCGGCGACGGGAATGAGGACGATGTTGTAGCCGAACGCCCAGGCCAGGTTCTGGCGAATGTTGCGGATCGTCGCCTGGGATAGAGCGACGGCGGTCGCGACACCGGCGAGATCGCCCGACATGAGGACGATGTCCGCGCTCTCCATCGCGACGTCCGTTCCGGTGCCGATCGCGATGCCGACATCGGCCTCCGCCAGCGCCGGGGCATCGTTGATGCCGTCGCCGACGAAAACCACTTTGCCTCGCGAAGCGAGACGCTTGATCGCCGCCAGCTTGCCTTCGGGCAGCACGTCGGCGACCACGTCGTCGATGCCGACCTGTCGCGCGACCGCCTCGGCGGTAGCCCGCGCGTCGCCGGTGATCATCGCCGTGCGCAGGCCAAGCGCGTGCAAGGCTTTCAGCGCCTCCGCCGTCGTCGGCCTGACGGTATCTGCGACGGCAATCATCGCCGCGAGTTTGCCTTCGATCGCGGCATAGAGGGGTGTCTTCGCGTCGCGGGCGAGCCGGGCCGCCAAGTCGGCGAATGGCGCCACGTCGAAGCCTTCCCCCGCCATCATGCGCGCCGCCCCGACCATGACCACCTTGCCCGACACGCTCGCCGACACGCCGAGGCCGGGTGCGGCTATGAACTCCTCGCCGGGAGGCACAGCGAGCCCTTCGTCCTTGGCGGCGGCCATGATGGCGGCGGCGATCGGATGCTCTGAGCCGGCCTCGACGGCGGCGACGAGCGCCAGTACATCGCCGCGCGCGAAGCCCGGCGCGACCTCGAAATCGGTGAGGCTCGGCTTGCCCCGCGTCAGCGTCCCCGTCTTGTCGAAGGCGACGATCGTCGCGTCGCGGAGCGTCTGCAGCGCCTCGCCCTTGCGAAACAGCACGCCGAGGTCCGCGGCGCGGCCGGTCCCGACCATGATCGACACGGGGGTCGCCAAGCCCATCGCACAGGGGCAGGCGATGATCAGGACGCTGACCGCGTTGACCAAGGCGAGGCCGAGCGCGGGATGTGGGCCGAACGCCAGCCAGCCGACGAACGTCAGTGTCGCCGCCGCCATCACGGCCGGCACGAACCATTGAGTGACGCGGTCGACCATCGCCTGGATCGGCAGCTTGGCGCCCTGCGCCGCCTCGACCATGCGGATGATTTGCGCGAGCATCGTATCGGCGCCGACCTTCTCGGCGCGAATGGTGAGACCGCCGTTGGTGTTGAGCGTGCCGCCGGTGACACGCGCGCCCGCAGTCTTGCGCACCGGCGCGGGCTCGCCCGTGAGCATCGCCTCGTCAACGAAGGACGTGCCAGCCGTCACGACACCGTCGACCGGCACCTTCTCGCCCGGCCGCACCTGAATGAGGTCGGCGACGCGTACCTCTTCGAGCGAGACGTCGACGAAGGCGCCGCCGCGCTCGACGCGCGCGGTCGCGGCGCGTAATCCGATCAACCGCTTGACGGCCGCGCCGGTCCGACCCTTGGCGCGCGCCTCGAGAAGGCGCCCGAGAAGGATCAGCGTGACGATGACCGCCGCCGCCTCGAAATAGACGTTGGCCGTCCCGGCGGGGAGAACGCGCGGGACGAAGGTCGCGATGGTGGAGAACCCCCAAGCCGCCGTCGCGCCGAGCACGACAAGCGCGTTCATGTCAGGCGCGAGGTGCCACAGGGAGGGCAGGCCCGCGCGGTAGAACCGCAAACCCGGTCCGAACAGGACGAGGCTCGTCAGCACGAACGCGGCGATGTTGAGCGCTGTGTCGCCGACAGCATGCGCCAGCGCCACATGGACGGCGGGAATCAGGTGCGAGGCCATCGCCACGACGAAGACGGGCGCGGTAAGGCTCGCCGCGATGACGAGATCGCGGTGCAGTGCCGCCTCGTCCTCGTCCTTGGCGAGATCACGCGAGCGATCCTCCCGATCGACGACAAGGTGCGGCGTGTAGCCGGCCTTTGAGATCGCCGCCTCGATCGCGTCGACATTCGCGTCTCCGGCGACGGTGGCGCGTTCGGTCGCGAGGTTCACGACGGCCGCGCTGACGCCCGGAACCTTGCCGATCGCCCGCTCGACGCGCCGTACGCAGGAGGCGCAGCTCATCCCTTCGATGGCGATGATCGTGTCGGCTTCGACGAGAGAGGATCTGGTCATCGCTCTCATATAGGCGCGGACCGCGCCGTCGCGAGAGACCGGCGGGGTCAGCGCCGCGCTGTTTGCTCGCGAACCTGCGCCTGCGCGCTCGGCGCCTTGGACAGCAACTCGTCGACGCGATCCCGTTCCTTGGTGAACAGCGACAGCATCTTGCCGTCGAATTCGCGGGTGCGGGCGAGCTTGACGCGCATGGGATCGACGAAGTGCCCGTTGACGAGCACCTCGTAGTGAAGGTGCGGGCCTGTCGCCAGGCCGGTCTGGCCGAGGTAGCCGATCGTCTGGCCCTGCCGGACGCGGGCGCCTTCGGTGATGCCGCGCGCGAAGCCCGACAAATGATTGTAGGTCGTCACGTAGCCGTTGGCGTGCTGGATCTCGATGCGGCGTCCATAGCCCGAGCTCCACCCGGCCTGCGCGATCGTGCCGTTGCCGGAGGCGAAGATCGGCGAGCCGATCGGCGCCGAAAAGTCGGTGCCGGTGTGCGGGCGCGAGTAACCGAGGATCGGGTGGAATCGCATGCCGAAGCCGGACGTGATCTTGAAGTTCAGCATCGGCGCGCGGACCAGGAATTTACGGGTCGAGCGCCCGTTCTGGTCGTAATAATCGATCGCGCCATCGTCGGGCGTCTGGAAGCGATAGTAGCGATAGGTGTCGCCTCGCGCCGTGATGGAGGCGTAGAGTAGCTGGTCTTCCCCGCCCTCGTCGCCCTTGTCGTAGAAGGCCTCGAACGAATCGCCGGCCGCGACGCCGCGCTGGAAGTCGACATCGTTGGCGAAGACCCGTACCAGATCGTCGATGATCGGCTTCGGAATGTCCTGCTTCAGGGCCGTCTCATAGAGCGAATTGTAGAGCCGCATCGCGTTGGCATCGTCGTCATCGTCGTTGCCGCGCGCTGGACGCGCGGACGGTGTCTCCTGGCCGCTGAGGCGCACGTAGGCGCCATCGTCGCGTAGCGCGACCGTGCTCTCCAGCGTCTCGTCGGCATAGACCGACATGCGGGCGAGCACCGGCTTGGCGTCGGGCTGGTCGGTTTCGGCGAAGAGCAGCTTGACCCGGCGTCCATCGGCGATCGCCTGCGTGCCGGGCCGCGCGCCGAGGGTGGTGAGCAGACCCTGGATACTCGCCCGCGCGACACCCGCCGTAAGCAGCATTTCTTCCGACGTTTCGCCGTGGCGCATCACCACCAGCTTCTCTTCGGACTGGCTCGCGCCGGGTGGAGCCGGCGCGCGGGGCACGACGGTCACGTTCTCGGGCACCATGCGCACATCGATCGAGGAGAAGGGCGAGGTGCCAAGCCCCCCGCTGGCGCTGGCGTAGGCAAGGGCGCCGCCGAGTTCCGCGCGACTGGTGCGCATCAGTAAGAGCTGCGAGGGCAGTACGAAGGGGTGATTGCCGGCGGCGACGGAACTCTTGACGTGCTCCGCCACCTGCGCCTGCACCTCGTCGGGCGAGAGCGAGACCGACGACGTCAGGGTTTGCGGCGCGAAATCACGGACGGCCCAGGAGAACTCCGCATCATCCTGCTGCGGCTCCGGCACGGCTTCGACCTGCGTGCGGGCGTCGGCCAGGACCTTGAGCGGATTGAACGGTGGCACCTCGTCGCCGAAGCCGGCCGTCGCGGTCAGCAGCGTGGTCTCGACGCGAGCGAAGAGATGCATGCGCATCACCTCCTTGTCGCCGACCTTGGTCGGGGTCGCCACCTGGTAGGATTGCTTTGCCGCGACGATATCGACCGGCTTGACCAGGCGGTCGCCTTTCATGGCGCTGGCAGTGCCACTCGACGCCTCCCGCTTCGCTGAAGCGGCGGGCGTCGGTGCGGCGGCGAAGTTCGATTCGTGGTCGAGGGCGGCGTAGATCGTCGAGCCGATCAGGGCCGCGCCCATGAGCCCGGTGAGGACGGTGCCGCAGAACCAGCGTATCGAGACGCGGCGATGGTCGAAGAACGTATGACGCTCTCCGTTCACCTCGATGGCGGGCTCAACGCCGAGATCGACAACCAGGGAATGGCGGCTCGTGTATGGGCTTATACCAAGCGTTTCAGTCCACACGTGACCTTCCGGCATTGCCGCCGACCATGAACCATTACCGCGACCGCGCGATCATCTCCTACGGACCAAGCCGGCAGAGCGATGCACCATGCGAAATGCCAGATAGACGTCCCCTTGCCCGGACAAAGCCCGATGAACTTGGCCCAATTGGGGCAATCGCCGCCGCGCGCGTCACCGTCTGCGTTTACCCTCCGGTGGTATGGCGCGGGCGCGGGGGTTGCCGCCCTTGGCAAAGCTCGATACGGCTGCCGCGCCGCATGCCCTTGCAGGCTTCAATGACGAACGAGGTTCCGCGATTTACGATCGTCGCACGATCTTACAGGGCGCGCTGGCCGCGGGCGCGAGCGCGCTGACCCAGGCCGCGGACGCGCAGACGGCGCGGCCTCCGCAAGGGAGTAAATTCGGCTTCGACGAGGTCGTGAAGCGGGCGACCGATCTCGCGTCGACGCCGTTCGAAGGCCAAGTGCCCCCGCTTCCGGAAGAATTGAGGAAGCTCGATTTCGATGCGTGGCGGCAGATCGACTTTCGTGACGGCAAGCCGCTTCTCGGCGGCAACAACAGCCAGTTCCGGCTCGAGCTCTTCCACCTCGGCCATCTCTACAAGCGTCCCGTCGTCATCAACACGTTGCGCGACGGGCTGCCGACGCCGCTCCCCTACCAGGCCAGCCAGTTCACGTTCGGGACGACGAAGCTCAGCAAGCCGCTGCCGGTCAATCTCGGCTTCGCCGGTTTCAAGATACGCTCGCCGCTGAACGATCCGTTGAAGTTCGACGAGTTCATCAGCTTCGTCGGATCGAGCTACTTCCGGTTCCTGGGA
Source organism: Beijerinckiaceae bacterium (assembly GCA_965198495.1). GTDB lineage: Bacteria > Pseudomonadota > Alphaproteobacteria > Rhizobiales > Beijerinckiaceae > RH-AL1. The sequence goes on from CBDAPL010000001.1 coordinate 1,477,360, forward strand.
CGGGGCCAGCAATACGGATTGTCGGCGCGCGGCCTCGCGCTCGCCGGCGGCACGAACCAGGAGGAGTTCCCATTCTACAGGGAATTCTGGGTCGAAACGCCGAAACCCGAGATCGACAAGCTGACGATCTACGCGCTTCTCGACAGCTCGGTGATCACCGGCGCCTACCAGTTCGACTGTTACCCAAGGGAGAACAGCGTTATCGAGGTAAAGGCGACACTGGTGCCGCGCCGCGACGACGTGAAAATCGGCTACATGCCGCTGACCTCGATGTACTTCATCGGCGAAAACGCTCCGCGCTTCCACGACGAGTATCGCGCCGAACTGCACGATTCCGACGGCCTGATGATCCATACGGGTGCGGGCGAGTGGATATGGCGCCCGCTCCGCAATCCGACAATCGCCAAGACGTCCGCCTTCTTCGATCACGACGTGCAGGGTTTCGGCCTGCTGCAGCGCGACCGGACGTTCAGCCACTACCAGGACATCGACCTCGCCTATCAGCTGCGGCCGAGCTACTGGGTCGCGCCGTTGACGAAGCTCGGCGAAGGCCATGTCGAGCTCTTCGAAATGCCGACGGTCGACGAGACGAACGACAACATCGTCGCCTCGTGGGTGGGCAAGGACCAGGTCGTTGTCGGCAAGCCATTGACGATCGCCTACTCGATCACGGCAGCCCTCGATTTACGGACGCTGTCGTCCAGCGCCAAAACGCTGAACACCTTCCAGGCGTCGGCGCGCGCGCTGGGGTCGGCCGAGCCGAATTCACCCACGACGCGCCGCTTCATGATCGACTTCAGCGGCGGCGACCTCACCTATTTCAAGGACGAGCAGAACGCCGTGCAGGTCGTCCCTGGCACGAGCGTGGGCAAGATCATCCGGTCCTTCACGCAGTACAATCCTTACATCGGCGGCTTCCGCGGCACGTTCGACGTCGAGCTGGAGCCGGGCCAGACGGCCGATCTCCGCGCCTATCTCAAGAACGGCGTGTCACCCCTGTCGGAGACGTGGATGTTCTCGTGGACCGCACCGGGAGAGCTTGCGCCTCCGCCCGCTCCGGCCGGCCCCGCGCTTTCCGGCACGCCGCCGCCCGCCCCCGTCCCACCGCCTCCGGCGCGAAAATGAAGGACGTCGTCAGGCGCGCGTCGTGAGGCGCGCGGGATCGAACTTCGCGACGTCCTCGAGAAGCGCGAGGAACGCCGACGTCGCGTGCTCGGCGCAAGCCTCGCCTTTGGCGGCCGTCGCCGCGGCGGCATTCCCCATGGCGCCCTCCCGCGACAGGTCCTGCGCCATCCAGCCAAAGCCCGTCGGACGGCCGGCGCGCAACTGGCGAAACGCGGTCTCCATCGCGACGCTGCCCGGCACGAAGTCGCGGGCTTCCTCCATGCGCACGAGGTCGGGCCGGAACGCGAGCATCAGCGACGTCTCGATGTCGCCGCCATGGATGCCGTGCGCGCGCTCCGTTTCGGTGAAGAGGCCGTCGGGATAACCGAACCGCTGCCAGGCGGCGAGCACGACGAGAAGGCCCAGTTCGGCGCGCATCTCGTGCGCGAGGATGTCGACGAGAGCCGAGTTGCCGCCATGCGCGTTTATGACGACGAGCTTGCGGATGCCGGCGCGCGCCACCGAGCGGACGATATCCGACCAGGCGGCCAGCGCCGCCGTGGCCGAGAGCGAGAGCGTGCCGGGGAAACCGGAATGCTCCACCGAGCAGCCGCAGCGCTGCACGGGCAGGAACACGGCCGGCAGCGCCGCCGGCAAGCGGGCCCGAACGCGCGCGAGGTAGCCTTCCATGATGAGGCTGTCCGTGCCGAGCGGCAGGTGCGGTCCGTGCTGCTCGGTGGCGGCGACCGGCAGGACGGCGATCCAGGACGCGGCGTCGGCGTCGAAATCAGCGGTCGTGAGGTCCTGCCAAAGGCGTGACGGCGGCATGGTCTTCATCGCGAACCCGTGCGGGTTGCCGGGCGAAACATCATCTTGCATGAGCGCCCGCGCCGGCCAAGCCCCGGCGGTCGGCAAGCTATTTGTGCCGCCGCCGAACGGTGAAGGTCATGCGCTTGCGTCCGCCGCCGCCACGTGCCGCGTGGCCGCCGTGCCGCCGGCCTGCCGCGCGCTTCGACATGTGACCTTTCGGCGGACCGGCGGCCGCCGCCGCTTCCTCGCTGCTGCCTTTCACGTCGCCGGGGCGCTCCGGCTCGACGCTCTTCACCTTAGATTCGGGACCAAACTTCGCGAGGCACTGGTTGTAGGCGTCGGCCGCCTGGATCTTCTCGCAATCGTCGATGCGGGCCTGGCCCTGCGCGGCCGCGATGGACAGGAGGCCGAAAGCGCAGGCAATGAGGCTCGGGATTAGCGTACGCAAGCTATCATCCTCTCAAAACGGCGCCGGTTTTCCGGCCGACGTCCGCGACGATCTTCGAGGTCAGGGCCTCAATGTCGCCGTCGGTCAGCGTCCGGTCACGCGGCTGGATCGTCGCCGCGACCGCCACCGACTTTTTGCCCGCCGGCACGCCCTGTCCGGCATAGATGTCGAACACCACGACGTCGGCGATCAGAGCCCTGTCGGCGCCGGACGCCGCCCTGACAATGTCGCCGGCCTCGACCGTCTGGTCGACGATGAAGGCGAAATCACGTTGCAAAGGCATGAAGTCCGAGAGCTCGAGCCGTGGCTTGGCCTTCGTCGCCCTGGATTTCGGCGCGGGTATGTCGTCGAGGATGATCTCGCACCCGACGATCGGCCCGGCCACGTCCATCGCCGCGAGGACCCGAGGATGCAGTTCGCCGAAGCGGCCGATGATGGTCTTGGGCCCGAAGCGCAGCGTACCCGAGCGGCCGGGATGGAAGGCCGTGCCGGCGCCGGCGACGACCTGCAGACCGCCGGTCGGGACGCCGAGCGCGGCGAGGAGCCCCATCGCGTCGGCCTTGGCATCCTGGACGTCGACCGCGCCAGCGGCCCCGGACCAGTGCCGTCCTGACCCCGTGATCTTCATCGTCCCGGCGCGCACCGCGGTCGCGGCAATGCGCTGGTCGGTATCGCGGTCGCCGAGGAAGATCTGGCCGACCTCGAAAAGCCCGATATCGCCGAAGCCGCGCGCGGCGTTGCGCCCTACCGCCGCGACGAGCCCTGGAAGCAGGCTCGGGCGCATATCGGAGAGATCGGCGGCGATCGGATTGGCGAGGGACAGGGCCGGTCGACCGTCCGCGAAGAGCGCGGCCTGCTCGCGCGACACGAACGACCACGTGACCGCCTCGACGAGGCCGCTGGCGGCGAGCGCGCGCTTGGTCTGCCGCGTCCGCTTCTGCAAGGGCGTCAGGATCGCCGCCGCGACAGCCTCGTTGGCCTTGGCGAGAGGTGTCGGGACGATCCGGTCGAGCCCGGCGATGCGGACGACTTCCTCGACGAGGTCGGCCTTCCCGGTCACGTCCGGCCGCCAGGACGGCACCGTCACGAAGCTGCGATCGGCGTTGCCGGACGTGCGCTCGACGTCGAAACCGAGCGACACGAGGATGGCGCTGATCTCTCGCGAGGCGAGCTCGAGTCCGGTGAGCCGTTGCACCTCGCTCTCGTAGAAGAGAATGCGGATGTCCGGCTCCGGCACGGCGCCGGCGATGGAGCGCGCCGAGGCTTCTCCGCCGCAAAGGTCCAGTACGAGCCTGGTCGCGAGGTCGAGGCCGGGCAGGCAAAAGGCCGGATCGATGCCGCGCTCGAAGCGGTAGCGGGCGTCCGTCACGATGCCGAGCTTACGTCCGGTCGCGGCGATCGCGTTGGGGCTCCACAGCGCGGATTCGATCAGCACGCTCGTCGTCGCCTCGTCGCAGCCGGTGGCGACGCCGCCCATGATGCCGGCGATCGAGACGGGCCCCGTGTCATCGGCGATAACGACCATCGTGGGGTCGAGCGCGTAGGTCTTGCCGTCGAGCGCGAGCAGGCTCTCGCCGGTCCTGCCCCGCCGCACGACGAGAGAGCCGCGGAGCTTCGCCGCGTCGAAGACGTGCAGCGGCCGCGCCCTGTCGAAGGCGAGATAGTTGGTGATGTCGACCAGCGTGTTGATCGGGCGCAGGCCGATCGACCGCAGCCTGGCCTCCAGCCAGTTCGGGCTCGGCCCGTTCCTGACGCCGGAGACAAGCCGCAGCGCCAAGGCCGGAGCCAGCGTCGGCTCGTCGAGGCTTAGAGTGGCCGCGACGGGGCACGGCGCTCCGCCGCCGATCGGCTCGACGGCCAGCGTCGTCAGGGTGCCGAGACCGGCGGCCGCGAGGTCGCGGGCGATGCCGGCCACACCCATCGCGTCGGGCCTGTTCGGCGTCAGGTTGATCTCGATGACGGGATCGTCGAGCCCGGCCCAACCGGCGTACGGCGCGCCGACCGGCGCGTCTTCCGGCAAATCGATGATGCCGTCGTGATCCTCGGAGAGTTCGAGCTCGGCCGCGGAGCACAGCATGCCGTTCGATTCGACACCGCGGATCACCCCGGCGCCCAGCGTCGTCGCCTTGCCCGGGATGAAGGTACCGACGGCGGCGAAGACCGAGCGCATCCCGGCCCGCGCGTTAGGGGCGCCGCAGACGACCTGCACCGGCGCCCCGGCGCCGATATCGACCGAGCAGACGCGGAGCCGGTCGGCGTTGGGGTGCGCCTTGGCTTCCAGTACGGCGGCGACGGTGAAGCCGCGCAACGCCTTCGCCGGGTCGTGAACGTGCTCGACCTCGAGACCGATCCGCGTCAGAGTCTCGGTGATCGAGGCGAGATCGGCGTTCGTGTCGAGATGGTCTTTCAACCAGGTGAGCGTGAACTTCATGGATACTCGGAGGACGCGCCGCGCGAGCGGCATTCGAGGCATCGAGGCGGTCCTTCTAGGCAAAACGAGCCTGCTTGGCCAGCCGAGCGGATCGGCGCGACCGCGAAGACCGTGACCGCGAAGACTGTGACCGCGAAGACTGTGACCGCGAAGACTGTGACCGCGAAGACTGTGACCGCGAAGACTGTGACCGCGGGGTCCGATACGATGAAGGCCGCCGATCTGCTCGCCGCTGCCATGGCCGCGCGCGCCAACGCCTACGCGCCCTATTCCAAGTTCACCGTCGGTGCGGCCGTTCGAACCGACAGGGGCTCGATCTTCGCCGGCGCCAATGCCGAGAACGCGTCCTTTCCCGTGGGAACGTGCGCCGAGGCCGGTGCAATCGCGGCCATGGTCGCCGCCGGGGAACGCGTCATCGTCGAGGCGCTGGTGGTCGGGGCGGGCGAGGCGCTGGTGACGCCCTGCGGCGCCTGTCGCCAGCGGCTTCGCGAGTTCGGCGCGCCGGCAATGGAGGTGCACATCGCCGATCCCGCCGGCCTGCGCACGAGCTTCACGCTTGATGCGCTGCTGCCATTCGCTTTCGGACCGTGCGAAAGCCCAAGTTAGCGTCTCCCCTGGTCCTGCCGACCGGTCAGTCCTCTGAAGGGGAAACATGACTTGGCTCGAGGAAGGACATGACTTAACCGGGCGAACGGTAAATAAACGGTAGCCACGTAGCAACCCTGACGCTAAAGACGGCGCGTGGGCAGACCAAACTTCTTCGTATATGAGAATAGTTCTAAAGGACTGATCTTGGCGCTACCGTTCGAGGCGCACACGATCCAAGTGATCGTCACGAAAAGAGGTTTTTTGAATTATTTTAAACTGCGGGATATCGACGAGGATGCTCTCAAGACATGGGCGCGGCGCAATATCGCTCCGCTGAGCCAGATCGCCTGGTTCGCCTACGACCAGGGCCACTATCGCGAGCGGACCGTCGCCACCAACCTGGTGCGTCAAGTCGAAATCGACATCAGTAAATACGCGGGTTGGGCGTTCGTCTAAGGTCGGCCGCTCGGCTAAAGCGTGTCGAGCTTGCCGTAGTGTTCCGCCAGGAGATAGTAGAACGTCAGCCGCGACTTGCTCCGGCTCGCTTTCATGGTCTGACATACCGCATGGATCGCGTCGTCGAGATCGTCGCTCTCGATCTTCATTTTCTTCTTGAGAAAGTTGTCGCGGACCCGCGCCAGTTCCTTGGGATCCGAGCAGGCCACGTATTTCGAATCGGGACGGCTCATGACGAGCTGATAGGTCTTGACGAGATGGCCCAGGGCGGCCTCGTTGATCGGCTTGGTCGTGTATTTCTTGATGTCGGCGATATGGTCGGACATGGACTGATCCCTCGATCCGCCAAAGGCCCGGATCACCCGCCAGTGTGTCATCTGATTGTGTCGCGGTAAATTGGCCGTCATGCTCGGCGCTGTGGAAGGAGTGGATGTCTATGTCTAGCGGCAAGGACGCGCGGCGAGATGCCGGCCGAATGCGCGACCTGCTCGAGCGCTACCGCGTGACATCGGGCGATGGATTCGCGCTCGGCCGCTTCGCCTCCGACGATCTCCCGGAGCATGCGCCTGACAAGCACGAGGCTCAGGCGATCCTTCAGGAGGGCATCGCGCGCATGGCCGCGCTCCAGGAGCTGCTCTACGCCAACGCCTCCTACGCGCTCCTCGTCGTCATTCAGGCAATGGACGCGGCCGGCAAGGATTCGACGATCAAGCACGTCATGACGGGGATCAATCCGCAGGGCGTCGCGGTCACGTCGTTCAAGGCGCCGGGACCGCACGAACTGGCGCACGATTTCCTGTGGCGCGTGCACAAGGCTGTCCCGGCGCGCGGCATGATCGGCATCTTCAACCGCTCCCATTACGAGGATGTGCTCGTGGCGCGGGTCCATCCCGATATGCTCGAGACGGCGCGGCTGCCTGCCGCGCTGGTCGAAGCCGGCGATTTCTGGACGCGGCGGATCGCCGATATCGCCAATTTCGAAAGCTATCTCGCACGGCAAGGCGTAATCGTGCTGAAGTTCTTCCTCAACGTCGGACTGCAGGAGCAGAAGAGCCGTTTCCTCGACCGGCTCGACGAACCGGACAAGACGTGGAAGTTCAGCATCGCGGATATCCAGGAGCGGGACCATTGGCCGGCCTACCGCCAAGCCTACCAGGCCGCGATCGCCGGGACGGCGACGCAAGCGGCACCCTGGTACGTCGTGCCGGCCGATCGGAAATGGTTCACACGCCTCGTCGTCGCGGAAGCGATCATAACGATGCTCGAGGATCTGAAGCTCGAAAGTCCCAAGATCACCGACGAGGAGCGCGGTAAGCTCGCCGCCGCGCGTAGCACGCTCGAAGCAAGCTGACGACAGTGTTTGCAATCGATCGTTCCGGCGTATGGCTTTTCGCCAGCTGAGCCTTATTTCTGGATCACCTTTCCAGAGAACCTCACATGATCAGGTCCGCCGTGCTCCCCGTCGCTTACATGGCTCTGATCGGATCGGGCGCGTTCGCGGTCGCCGACCAGACCGCGCCGCAAGCCGCACCGCTGTCGCAAGGGTCGAGCGTGACGCAGGACGCGCCGGCGAGTCAGGATGCGCCGGTTGTCCCGCAGGCTTCGACACAGGAGACGCAACAGCCCCGAAGCGAGACGCCGAGCGCCACGGCGCCCGCGCCCGCAGCCCAGCAAACCACCGCGCCGCAGCCAGCGGCCACACCGCCAGCTCCGACGCCAGGCAACCCCCCGCAGCCTCAACCGGTGGCGACTCCGGCGGCGCCGCCTCCCCATGCGACCCCCTCGCCGACTTTGGCGATCGTCAACGACGCCAAGGAGACCGATAGCGGCGTCAAGGATGGGGTCAGTCCGGCGATCCTGCGAGCCGAGGTGATGCTTGATCGGGTCCACGCCTCCCCCGGCGTCATCGACGGCCGCGACGGCGCCAATTTCGAGCACGCTTTGGAGACCTATGAGGCGATAAAGGGCCTGAAGGTGGCGAAGGGGCTCGACGACAAGGTCTGGGGCGCCCTGCTCAAGGAGAGCGGCGGTCCGGTGCTGATGCAATACACGCTGACCGACAAGGACGTCGAGGGACCTTTCATTCCCGAAATCCCCAAGGATTACAGCGAGCAGGCGAAGCTGCAGACGCTGGCCTACCGTTCGCCGGCGCAAAAGATCGGCGCGAAATTCCACATGGGCGAGGATCTCCTCGCCTCGCTCAACCCAGGTGTCGACCTCGGCAAGGCGGGCGGGAAGATCGTGGTCACGCGCGTCGACGAGGTGCCGCTCCACGAGAAGGTCGACCGCATCATCGTCGACAAGACGAAAAGCCAGGTCCTCGGCTACGATCGGCGCGGTCGGCTCCTCGTCGCCTTTCCCGCGACGATCGGCAGCGCGGAGCTTCCGTCACCCTCCGGCACCTACAAGGTCAGGGGCGTGGCCTACAACCCGATCTATTATTATGATCCGAAGAACTTCCTGCAGGGTAACAACAAGGGAAAGCTGAAGCTTCCGGCGGGGCCCAACAACCCGGTCGGATCCGTCTTCATCGCGCTTTCCAAGCCGACTTACGGCCTGCACGGGACACCCGATCCCTCGAAGATCGACAAGACATCGTCGCACGGCTGCGTTCGCATGACGAACTGGGATGCCAACGAGCTCGCTCATCTCGTCAAACCGGGCATCGTCGTCCACTTCAAGAGCTGACGACGACCCGCCTTGCGACAGGCATCGCGTTGTCGCGGAGGCACTCCACGACGCCCTCGGACGCGTCGGTGCGGGTGCGGCGCGTCTCGAGGAACACGGCATAAGCCGATCAGGGAAGCGATCGCGAGACCGTTCGCCGCCACCGTGGCGGCCTAGCGGTTCAACCGGCTGTAGACGTCGATGGCCTCGTCGACGTCGGAGAACATCATCAGTCGTCCGTCCACGAGCACGGCGCCCCGGTCGCAATAGTCTTTGATGACGCCCTGCGAGTGCGAGACCATGATGACGTCCGACCGACTGCGCCGATCCGTGAAGGCCTTCGTGCATTTGGCCTGGAACCGCGCGTCGCCGGTCGCGGTGCTCTCGTCGATGAGATAGCAGTCGAATTCGATCGCCATCGAGAGGGCGAAGGCGAGACGGCCGGTCATGCCGGAGGAATAGGTCTTCGTCGGCGCGTCGAGATAGTCGCCCAACTCCGAGAAGTCCTCGACGAAGTCCAGCGTCTCGCGCACATCCTGACCGTATGCCCGAGCGGCGAACGTGACATTGTGGCGGCCCGTCATGAGCCCGTTGAAGCCGCCGGCGAGCCCGAGCGGCCAGGAGATGCGGCCGTTGCGGATGACCCTGCCGGAGTTCGGTCCCTCCGTGCCGGACATGAGCCGGATCGTCGTCGATTTACCGGCACCGTTGACGCCCATGATGCCGTAGGAATGGCCGCGTTCGAACTGCGTGTTGACGCGGTCGAGCACCGTCTTACGGTGCCCGCTCGCCTTGTAGTATTTCAGTACGTTCTCGAAGACGATGGTCGCGGGCGCCAAGGCGTTTCCTGCGCATGGAGAGACGTCAACTCGAGTACGCGACCTTTGTGGCGAAAAGCTTGCGTCGTCTAGCCGCCGAGGATCGGAAACGTGACGGCGATCGCCCAGGCGAACGCCAGGGCGTTGGCGATGCCGCCGACGAGCGGATGGCGTGTGGCGCGATACGCCCAGCCACTGAACAGGCCGTAGATGACGAAGAACAGCACGATCACCGCGGCGATAATGACAAGGAAGAACAGCTTCTGAAGGTTGAGCGCCACCGCGATCGCCAGCGAGCCGACGAAGCAAAGCTTGGTGAAGGCGTAGGCGCCGCGCGGCGCTAAGGTGCCGCGCACCAGCCACTCGTCGGCCACGAAGTACGGCAGCGTGCCGACGAGCAGCGCCAGGATGAGCGGCACGCGCGCTTGTATCGGCATGAAGGAGGCAACGTAACGATCGATCGGCAGGCCAAAGACCACGATGCTGTAGAACGCCACGGCGATGACAGCGACGGCCAGCGAAACGATGCCGAAGTCGGCACCCCTGTGGCGGATGCCGCCGGTGATCCACAGACCCGCGAAGGTCAGGACGCCGTAGACGAAGAAGTGCGCGGCGAGGTAGTCGCCGAGCAGGATCGGCAGGAAGCCGGTCGGCACCTTCCAGAGGATCAGCGGCGTCAGCACGGCTGGCGTCAAGGCGACGGGCAGCAGGCGTGGCCAGCGCAGCCCCGCGCCGAGCGGCTGGGCCGCGACCCTCGGCAACAGGGTCGACAGCGGTCGCGCGAGCAGCGTGAGCCCGAGAAACAAGAGCCCGATCGAGCCGCCCCGCACGTCGAGGAAGCCGGAGCCCTGGCGTTTGTACACGGCGTCCAGCCAGCCCAGCGCCTCGCGCAGGCTGTCGCGGCTGTAGAGCACGCCGATATGCTCGACGCCTGTCGAAAACGAGAAGCGCCGTGCGGTGCCGTCCTCCAGGCTGCCGTAGGTCGTGCGCTCGCGCGGCGGCCCGCTCGCCGCCATCGCCGTCGCCGCCACGCCTTGATCCTTCAGCACCGTCGGCTCCAGCGCGCCGGCAATCACCAGCAGGTCGCGCGGGCTGTCGCGCGTGATGACCTTCGAGAACATCGAGACGGCGATGGTCGCGTCGATTCCGGGGATCGCCCGCGCGGCACGCACGACGATGTCGGAGGCCATGGAATGGCCGAGCAGGGCGACGCGGCCGTCGCCGCCCGGCACGGTCCTGGCGAAGGTGATGACGCTCGCGAGCTGGTCGACAAGCGCCTTCGTCGCGCCGTCGGCGCTGGTGATGCTGCCCGTCAGCGGCTCGGGATTGCGGCCGTGGCCCAGGAAATCGAAGGTGATGGCGACGTAGCCGTTGCGCGCCAGCGTCACCGCGAAAGGCTGCATCAGCTGTTGCGATCCGGCGAACCCGTGCGCGATGACGACGACCGGCGCCGGGCTGGCGCCCGCGAGGCGGAAGATTGTGGCTGGCGTCGTGCCGATGGCGACGGGACGCACGGTGAGCCCGTCGCTCGCTGCCCGGAGGTGCCAGAGACCGATCGAAATAGCCGCGAGCGCGAGAAGGGCGAGGATCGCGTCGAAGGGCCTACGCACGCCCCGCATCATCCCGGGCGGCTTTGCCACTTCCGGACTGGAAGGGTGGGCGACAAACCTAATGCGCGCCGATCCCGATCAGCTGGCCGAGATCCTTGAAGAAGATGCGCACGTGGGCGACCGGCTTCTGGCGCTTGATTTCCTTGTTCATGTAGGACTGCCAAGTGAGTTCCTGCACGTCCTTGTCCTGGCAGATCTTGACGAACTTCTCGCGGCGCTTGTCGCTCGAGTACCAGAAGTACTGCATGATGCCGAGTACCAGGAACACGGTGCCGTGCGCCTTCATGAAGCGCTTGCGCGCGAGGCCGAGCGCCTTGGCGTCGCCGGTCGCGAAGACCCGCTGGATGGCCTCGCCGGCAAAGCGGGCGCAGGCCATCGCGTAGTAGATGCCTTCGCCCGACGACGGCGCGACGACGCCGCAGGCGTCGCCCACGAGGATCACGTCGCGGCCGTTGTCCCACTTCTTCATCGGCTTCAGCGGGATCGGTGCGCCTTCCTTGCGGATCGTCTCGCATCCATCGAGTCCGGTGCGCCGGCGCAGGTCGGCGATCGCGCCCTTGAGACTGAAACCCTTGTTGGCGCTGCCGGTCCCGATGCTCATCGTCGAACCATGCGGGAAGACCCAGGAGTAGAAATCGGGCGACATCGAACCATCGTAGTAGATGTCGCAGCGGTTTGCGGCGTAGGCGTTTGTCTCCACCGAAGGCGCCTTGACGATCTCGTGGTAGGCGAACACGAATTTCGCGGTCTTGAAGGTCGGCATCGCCGCGCGCGCCACGGCGGAATTGGCGCCATCCGCGCCGACGACCATGCGCGCCCGTACCTGGATCTCGCCGGCATCGCTCGCGTAATGCACGATCGCGGTATCGTCGCTGTCGCGCGTGATGGTGGTGAAGGCGCCGGTACGCCGGTCGGCGCCGTTGCTCGCCGCCCGCGCGCGGAGGAACTCGTCGAAATGCTCGCGGTCGACGATGCCGACGTAGCCACCGGTACCGATCGGCATGTCGACTTCCTTGCCGCTCGGCGAGACCATGCGCGCGGATCTGATCTTCGCGCACATCTGGCTCTCGGGGATCTCGAAGTCGCGCACCAGGCGCGGCGGGATCGCGCCGCCGCAGGGCTTGATGCGCCCCGCCTTGTCGAGCAGCATGACCGAGCGGCCGGCTTTCGCGAGATCGTCGGCGACCGTCGCGCCGGCCGGCCCGCCGCCGACGACCACGACGTCGAAGGTCTCGAGAGCGCTCATGACAATCCCCTGGGTGCGATGGTTGCTAGGCGAACGTGCGGATGGCGATGGCGCTCGCCATCATGCCGAGGACGTAGAGCGGCACACCGAAACCGCTGTAGAAGAGCGCTCGCGCGATCGGCGCCTTGAGGTACCATGCCATCAGCATCGCCTGGCCGCCGAGCAGGGCGACCACGCTACAAGCGTAGATCGGGTGACCCCAAACGAGCAGTAGCGCGATCACGGCGACCTGCGGCACGGCCATGACGACACAGGAGACGCGCGCCGCGCGGTTGGCGCCGAGCAGCACCGGCAGGGAGCCGATGCCGGTGCGCCTGTCGCCCTCGATGGCCTTGAAGTCGTTGAGCGTCATGATGCCGTGCGCGCCGGCGCTGAAGAGCGCGGCGAGCAGCAGCGAGCGCACCGACGGCAACGCGCCGCCCAGCATGACCGCCGCGCCGGTCACCCAGGCGAGGCCTTCGTAGGACACGGCGCAAGCGAGATTGCCGAGCCAGCCGTTGCGCTTGAGGCGGAGCGGCGGTGCGCTGTAGGCCCAGGCGAGCGCGAGCCCCACGCAGGCGGCGATGAACACCCAGCGGCCGAGGGTTAGGGCGACGGTCAGCGACACCAGCGTCCAGGCGCAGGCGATAGAGAGACCCCACCGGCCGGGGATGCGGCCGGAGGGGATCGGCCGGTTCGGCTCGTTGATGGCGTCGACGTGGCGGTCGTACCAGTCGTTGACCGCCTGGCTCGTCGCGCAGACGAGAGGCCCGGCGAGCAGGATGCCGACCAGCGCCACCATCCAATGGTGTTGCGGCGAACGGCCCGTCGACACGAGCCCGCAGCCGAACGCCCACATCGGCGGGAACCAGGTGATCGGCTTGAACAACTCGAGGATTGCCGAGGGTGCCGGGTAGCGGTGTGCTTCGACACCCTCCTGGTGAGGAGCGCGGTGCGCGTCTCGAACCACGAGGGCTCCGGTGGGAGAGCCAGCCGGGACCGCCTCGTGATTCGAGACGGCCTTCGGCCTCATCACCATGAGGCTAGTGGTCGATTCTACCAGCGCCCCGCTCATTCCGCGGCCACCAGCATGCGCGCCTCCGGCATGATGCCCTCGAGACGGTCCTCGAGATCGTCGCCGGCGCGGCGCAGGGCGTCCAGGGTCGCCTCGTCCGGCGTCCAGTAGTTGCGCGCGTGCGCCTCCATCAGCCGGTCGGCCACCTTCGCCGCCGCGGTCGGGTTCAACGAGGCGAGCCGCTCGCGCATGACGGGATCGAGCAGGTAGGTCTCGGTGATCTTCTGGTAGACCCAGGGCTGGACCTCGCCGGTCGTCGCCGACCAGCCCATCGTATTGGTCACGTGAGTCTCGATCTGCCGCACGCCCTCGTAGCCGTGCTTCAGCATGCCCTCGTACCATTTCGGGTTGAGAATGCGGGTACGGGTCTCCAGCGAGACTTGTTCGCTGAGCGTGCGCACGGCGCCCTCGCCGCGCGTCTGGTCGCCGATATAGACCGGCGCCGCCGCGCCGCCCTTGGCGCGCCGCACCGCGCGGCTGATGCCGCCGAGCGTGTCGAAATAATTATCGACGGAGGTGACGCCGAGTTCGACGGAGTCGAGGTTCTGGTAGGCCAGCTCGACGGTCGACAGCACGCTCTGCAGCAGCGCTCCCTGCTTCATCGGCACGCCGGCGCGGCCATAGGCGAAGCCCTTGCGGCGCGAGTACGTTTCGGCGAGCTCGTCCTCGTCCTCCCAGCGGCCGCTTTCCAGGAGATTGTTGACGTTGGCGCCGTAGGTGCCGTCGGCATTGCCGAAGACGCGCAGAGCGGCCGTCTCGAAATCGCACTTGTGCTCGGCCTGGTAGGCGAGCGCGTGCTTGCGGATGAAGTTCCGCTCGACCGGCTCGTCGGCGCTGGCGGCCATGAAGGCGGCTTCGGCCAGCAACCGGATCTGCAGTGGCAGCAAGTCACGAAAGATGCCCGACATGGTGACGATCACGTCGATGCGCGGGCGGCCGAGCTCCTCCAGCGGGATCAGCGACGCTCCGGCGAGGCGGCCGAACGAATCGAAGCGCGGCCTGGTCCCGAGCAGGGCGAGGACCTGGGCGATCGGCGCGCCCTCGGTCTTCAGATTGTCCGTGCCCCAGAGGACGATGGCGATCGACTCCGGCAGCGCGTTGCCGTCGCGCATGTGGCGTTCGAGGAGTCGTTCCGCCTGGCGCGCGCCGTCCTGGCAGGCATAGGGGCTCGGCAGTTTGAAGGGGTCGAACCCGTGCAGGTTGCGGCCGGTCGGCAGGATCGCCGGCGTGCGCAGCAGATCGCCGCCCGGCGCCGGCCGCACGAACCTGCCGTCGAGCGCGCGGATGATGGCGGGCAGCTCATGGTCTTGCGCCAGCATGACGTCGATCGCGCGCAGCGCCGCGAAGGCGTCCATCGTCTTGTCGTCGGCGGCGAGTCCGCCGGCGGCGAGCGCGGCCTCGATCGTCTCGCCGCGCACCAGCGCGTCGAGCGCGGCGCGGGGAGGGCGCATGTCGTGCGAGGCTTCCGCCACCGCCATCAGCTGCTCGGCCCGCTCGTCGAGCGTCGGCGTGGCGCCGACCTCGTGCAGGCCGTGCGGGATCAAAGTGTATTCGAGCTCGAGAACGTCCTTCGTCAGCGTGCCGATGAAACCGGCGGCCGCCTCGGCGTCCCACGCCGGTTCGATCGCGGCGAGATCGACGGCCGCCGCCTGCGCCTGGATCATGACGGCGATCTCGCCGCGCCGCATGTCGTCCTCCGGAGGCAGCGTGCGCCACTGCTCGATCGACGCCTTGAGATCGACGAGGCCGCGATAGAGGCCGGCATGGGCGACCGGCGGCGTCAGGTAGGAGATCAGCGTCGCCGCGGCGCGGCGCTTGGCGATCGCGCCCTCGGACGGGTTGTTGGCGGCGTAGAGGTAGAGGTTCGGCAGGTCGCCGATCAGCCGGTCGGGCCAGTCCATGCCGGTGAGGCCGGATTGCTTGCCGGGCATGAATTCCAGCGCGCCGTGCGTGCCGAAATGCAGCACCGCGTCGGCGCCGAAATCCTCGCGCATCCAGCGATAGAACGCGGAGAAGGCGTGGGTCGGCGCGAAACCTTTCTCGAAGAGCAGTCGCATCGGGTCGCCCTCGTAGCCCATGCTCGGCTGGATGCCGACGAAGACGTTGCCGAAGCGTTCGCCCAGCACGAACAGCGAGCGGCCGTCGCTCTGCTGCTTGCCCGGCGCGGCGCCCCATTGCGCCTCGATCTCGCGCAGCCAGCGCTCGCGGCGCACGTGTTCGTCGACGGGCACGCGGGCGTGGACGTTGGCCATCGCGCCATGCTGGGCGGCATTGCCGGTGACGACGCGGTGGCGCAGGTCATCGGCGTCGCGCGGCAGGTCGACATGATAGCCTTGCGCCTTCATCGCGACGAGCGTGCGATGGAGCGATTCGAAGACCGAGAGGTAGGCGGCGGTGCCGGTGTTACCGGCGTTGGGCGGAAAGTTGAAGATCACCATGCCGACCTTGCGCTCGGCGCGCTCGGAACGGCGCAGCGCCACGAGTTTGGCGACGCGGGCGGCCAGCATCTCGGCGCGCTCGGCGCAGGCGTGCATCGCGCGGGCGCCTTCCATCGGGAAGGAGCAGCCGCGCTCGCAGCCGGTGCAGGTGCCGCCGGACGAATCGGAGCGGCCGCCGAAAACCATCGGCCCGGTGGCGCCGTCGAGTTCGGGGATCGCCACCATGATCGTTGTCTCGACCGGCATCAGGCCGCGGTCGGAGGCGCCCCATTGTTCCAGGGTCTGGAATTCGGCCGGATGGGCGGCGATGTAGGGCACGTCGAGCTTGGCGAGGATCTCCTCGGCCGATTTCGAATCGTTGTAGGCCGGCCCGCCAACGAGCGAAAATCCGGTCAGCGAGACCAGCGCGTCGACGATCGGCCGCCCGTCCTTGAACAGGAACGCCTCGATGGCGGGGCGGCCGTCGAGGCCGCCGGAGAAGATCGGGACGACGCGAAGGCCGCGCGCCTCCATGCTGGCGATGACGCCGTCGTAATGCTCGGCATTGTTGGCCAGCAGGTAGGAGCGCAGCACGAGCAGGCCGACCGTTCCTTTTGGGCCCGCGTTGGGGAGCGCGTCGCTGGTGGCGGCGACCTTTCCCTTCATGCGCGGGTGATAGACACCGACATCGGGATATTCGATGGGCGGCGCGGCCTTGACGATGTCGCGCAGATTGCGACGCGGACCGTCGGCGTAGCGGCTGGTCAGCAGCCGTACCATGTTGGCGAGGTTCTCCTGCGAGCCGCCGAGCCAATATTGCAGGATCAGGAAGTAGGCGCGCACGTCCTGCGCCGTGCCGGGAATCAGGCGGAGGATACGCGGCAGCCGCCGCAGCATGGCCATCTGGCGCGAGCCGCCCTCGGCGCCGGGCTTCTTGGCGCCACGCAGCTTCTTGAGGAGGTTGAGCGCGCCGCCGCCGGAGCCGTCCATCTTGAAACGGCCGACGCGCGTCAACCGCACCACCTCTCGCGCCGATAGAGCGCAGACCATCGCGTCGCAATCGTCACGTCGCGCCTCGAGATCGGCGAGGATCGGCAGGAAATGATCCTCCATAAAGAGCATGCCGCACACGATGATGTCGCCGGCGGCGATGTCAGCGCGGCAGCGATCAAGGGCGGACGGATCAGCGCTCCATTCGGAGGCGGCGTGCAGGACCAGTGACAGGCCGGGAAGCTCGCGTGTCAGTTCCGTCCTGGCGCGTTCCAGCGCTCCGGCAAAATGGGTGTCCATGGTGACGATGACGACCCGGATCGGTGTCGCGTTCGGAGCGGACAGGGTCTGCAGCATCGCGACGTGCTCTCATCCGGTTCCGACAGACCAAAGGAATGTCCCTAGGCCAAACTACGCCCAGAGGCGGCAGAGTGTCAATCTAAGTTGACGTCAGCTGAACGATACAAAGCAGAAGCCGCTTTATCCCCTAACGGTAGACGCTGCGAAGCTTTCATAAAGAGGTTGATCGGCGTACAACCTATCATTCTAAATAGAGGGTTGAGCAGCCATGGTTTTCGGTCACACCCATCCGCTCGTGGCGCGGCTAGACGCGATGTCGCCACTCTCGTCGCACGATAAGGAGGCGGTCCTTGCCGCGGTGTCCAACGTGCGCACCTTCGCGTCGCAGAGCGACCTGGTGCGCGAGGGCGACGCTCCCACCCACATCCATGTGCTGCTCGAGGGTTTCGCCTGTCGCTACAAGCTCGTAGAGGGCGGCAAGCGCCAGATCGTCTTCTATCTCGTTCCGGGCGACCTTTGCGACAGCCAGGCGTCATTCCTGGATGTCATGGATCACAGCATCCTCACCTTGGCCGAGTCGAAGGTCGCGCTCATCCCAAGAGAGACATTGCGCGCATTGTTCGACCACCATCCGGCGGTGATGCGCGCCTTCATGTGCTCGGCCCTGGTCAGCGAGTCGATCTCGCGGGAATGGCTCGCCAACATGGGGCGTCGCTCGCCCGACAAACGCATCGGCCATCTGCTTTGCGAGATGCTGCTGCGCCTGCGGGCCGCCGGCTTAGCCGATCACGATCGCTTCACGTTCCCGATCACGCAAGCCGATCTGGGCGACACGATGGGCTTGTCGACGGTTCACGTGAACCGCACCTTGCAGGATCTCAAGGAGAAGAAGCTGATCATCGCCCGACGAGGCGTGTTCGAGGTTCTCGATTTCGCGCGCCTGCGCACCTTCTGTGATTTCGAGCCGTCCTATCTTCACCTTTTCCGCGACCGCGAGGTCGAGACGGCTTAGCCTCGACGCGGCGTCGATGCCTTTGTTTATTCACGCAAATGGCGCATCGGCTATTGTGCGATCCTTCAAAGATCGCACAACAGTGCATTGATCGGCTGTGTGCCAGCGGGCGGAACGCTTCATTCGGTCGTCGGTCGGTACATCTGAGGAGGGTCGCCTTGCCTCGCTACTTCTTCCATCTCGCTACGGACGCCGGATACAGTATCGACGAGGAAGGACTGAATTTCGAGGATCTCGACGCGGCTTATCTCGACGCGTGCCGCGCGGTTCTCGACATGAGCCTGCATATGCTTCGCTCGCAACAGGATCCAAATCGTCATCGTTTCGATATCGCGGATGACGCTGGCGCGGTACTGCTCGACATACCGTTCTCGGAGGTGATGCGGTCTCGCTCCTCGACGTCGGTGGGGAGGGAGAAAGTCGATCTCCATGCCAAGCTCGAGGTTGGTTTGACGCGCGTCAGAACGTTGCGCAACGAGGTGGCGAGGCAGATCACCGCCGCCAACGAGACGCTGGCGAAGACGAAACTGTTGCTGTCTAGAAGCTGACGGCGACACCTGTTTTAGAACGAGGGCGGGATCGTCTCGATAACGGCGGCCGGTGTCGTGTCGCTATCGGAAGTCGCGACGCTGGTGACGTCGAGGAAGGTCGCCACCACACCTTCAGTTCGACCTTCGGAGTCGAGGTAGGGACTGAACCGCGCAAGGAACGTCTCGTTTTCCGAGACAACTCGCCGTTCGATCGCCTCGCCCGATTTCAAGGCTTTTTCGATGTCCTTATGCAGGTCGGGGTAGTCCATCCGGCTCGCAAGGTCGGCCAGCGGACGCCCGCGGTCACCGCGGCGTATATTGAACAGGCGTGCCACCGGTGGCGTGAAGTTGCGGATGGCCAGGTTTTGATCGAGGAAGACCGTCGCGACCTGCGTGCTTTCGAAGAGATTGCGGAGATCGTTGTTGGACCGGTCGAGCGCGTCGATCTTGGTGGTCAGCTCGATGTTGACGGTCTGCAACTCCTCGTTCAGCGATTGCAGTTCTTCCTTGGAGGCTTCGAGTTCCTCGTTGGTCGATTGGAGTTCCTCGTTGACCGAAACAAGTTCCTCGTTCGAGGATTTGAGCTCTTCGAGCGCCGTCTCGTATTCCTCGATCATCGATTGCAGCCGCTCTCTTGCCTCGCGCAGGTCGCGTTCCAAGTGAACAAGTGACTCGTCATTGCCGCGTCCGCGAAGCAGGGCCTCATCGCGGCTGACGAGCGGCCCGCTATCGTTGAACATAATGATGAAAAGGCTGTCCTCGCCGCGCTCCGGCATCGGCGCGACCGTCAAGTTGACCATCTGCACGCGATCGGCGTCGGCTTCGAGGGCAATGTGTTCGCGCATCACCATCACGCGTCTGTCCGCCGCCTCCCGCAACGCCGTGCGAAGGTCCAGGCGCAGGCCCTTGCGTGCCATGGACAGGATCTGGCGCGACGGCATGCCGGGCGCCGCCTCGAGATACTTGCCGGTCCGCGCGGAGTAATAAACGACGTCGCCATCCGCGTTGACCACGACATGAGGCGGCGCGAACTGATCCATGACGTAGTCGTCCACGCCCTGGCGGAGGGACACGCCGGTCGCCGCGCGCGCGGCGCGACCATCGGCTTTAACGAGCGAGTTGACCAAGTCGATCGCGAAAGGCACGCGCATCGACGAACGGCCATCCTCGCGCGCGCGAAACAATCGCTGCCGCTTGTCGACGGCGACGAACAGGTCACCGAACTGGCTGATGTTTTCCGACGTGCCGAGGAACAGGAAGCCGTTCGGCTTCAAAGCATAATGGAAGGTGGGGATGACCTGAGCCTGCACCTCTTGACCGAAATAGATCAGCAGGTTGCGGCAGGAGATCATGTCCATGCGCGAGAACGGCGGATCCTTTATCACGCTGTGCGCCGAGAAGATGCAGATGTCGCGGACGTCTTTGGCCACGATGTAGTGGGCACCGTCCCTGGTGAAGTAGCGCGCGAGCCTGCCCGCCTCGACGTTGCCGACGAGCGGGGCCGGATAGCGCGCGGCGCGGGCAATGGCGAGCGAGCGCTCGTCGATATCGGTGGCGAAGATCTGCACCCGCGGCACCGCTTGGAGCTTCGCCATCGCCTCGCGTACGAGAATGGCGATCGAATAGACCTCCTCGCCCGTCGAACACCCCGGCACCCATATGCGGACCGTGTCGTCCGCCCCGCGCCCCTCGAACAGCTTCGGCAAGACGGTCGTCTCGAGGGCGTGGAACGCGTCGGCATCGCGGAAGAAACTCGTGACGTTGATCAGAAGATCGTGGAACAACGCCGAGGCTTCGGCCGAACTCTGCCGAAGGCGATTGACATAGCCTTCGATCGTGTCGACCTGCAGAACCTGCATGCGGCGGTAGACGCGGCGATTGAAGGTGCGCTTCTTGTAGCCGCTGAAATCATGGCCGATCTGGCTGCGCAGCGTCGCGTAGATTTCCTTCTGCGCCGCGAGAAGGCCGGCGTCGCCGCCATTCTGGTCGGCAACCGACATACGGTTCAGGAGATCGAAGCTCCGTGTGAAGTCGATAAGCTGCGCCGCCATCTCGTCGACCGGCAGCGCGAAATCGACGAGTCCCGTGGCGATCGCGCTTTGCGGCATCGAGGGGTGCCGCGGCGAGGTCCCATCCGCCACCTGCGCGATCGTCAGTCCGCCGCGCTCCTTGATCGCCTTGATGCCGAGCGTGCCGTCGCCATCCCCGCCGGAGAGTACAACGCCCGCCGCGTAGTCGGCGCGGTCCATCGCGAGCGAAGTGAAGAAGAGATCGATCGGCTTGTGTTCGCGTTTCTCCGCGTCCTGCTTTTCGATGCGCAGACGGCCATTCTCGAGACCGACGGTCGCCATCTCGCCCAGCACGTAAACCTCGTTGGGCTGGACCTCGACGCCGTCCTCCGCGATCTTCACCGGCATCTTCGTGAAGCGGGCGATGACTTCGTCGAGCAGGGAATGGCGATCCGGGCTGAGGTGCGTGACGATGACGAAGGCCATGCCGCAGTCGAGCGGCATCTGCCGGAAGAATGACTGAAGCGCCTCGATGCCTCCGGCCGAGGCGCCTATACCGACGATGGGAAACAGCGGCTCTTCCATCGATCTGTTCTCCGGCGCTACGATCAGCGGACGCGGTCGGCGCGCGGCATGTCGATCCTAACACCAAATCGACGAACGGCGCCGGCTTCCTTGGGTTGCCTTAACTGTCGATTTACTCTGATCGCGGACCATGTCTCTCGAACGAGCGCTACAGCGTTCGGCGCGACGAGGCCGCATGTCCTGCACCATCCTGATTGTCGATGATGACCCCGTGCAGCGCCGTCTGCTCGAGGCTCTGGTCCGCCGTTTCGGTTACAGCGTCGAGACGGCCGCCAGCGGCGAGGAGGCTCTGCGCAGGCTCGACGCGGCCAACCAGGCGCCTGTCGACCTGATGATCCTCGACCTCGTCATGCCCGATCTCGATGGAATGGGCGTGCTGACGCGGATGCGCGAAACCAAGCGCGCGGTGCCAACGATCGTCCAGACGGCGCACGGATCGATCGAGGCGGTCATCTCGGCGATGCGGGCAGGAGCCCTCGACTTCGTGGTCAAGCCGGTGGGTGCCGAGCGTCTGCAGGTCTCGATCAAGAACGCGCTCCGGGTCGACGCGCTGGAGGGAGAGATCCGCCGGATGAACCGGCATGCCTCCGGCGCGCTGTCGCTGAAGGACCTGTCCAGCAAGAGCGAGGACATGGAGAAGGTGATACGCCTCGGCGAGCGCGCGGCGAAATCGCATATACCCGTCCTGCTCGAAGGTGAGTCGGGGGTCGGCAAGGAACTCGTCGCCCGCGCGATCCAGGGTGCCTCCGACCGCCGGGGCCGCACCTTCGTCACGGTCAATTGCGGCGCTCTGCCGGAGAATTTGGTCGAGTCGATCCTCTTTGGTCACGAGAAAGGCTCCTTTACCGGCGCCACCGAGAAGCACGCCGGCAAGTTCGTCGAGGCGCACGGGGGCACGTTGTTCCTCGACGAGATCGGCGAGTTGCCGCCCGAGGCACAGGTCAAGTTGCTGCGTGCCTTGCAGGAGGGCGAGGTCGACCCGATCGGCGGCAAGCGCCCGGTCAAGGTCGACATCCGGCTGATCTCGGCGACGAACCAGAACCTGATCGAGCAGGTCAAGCGCGGCCAGTTCCGCGAGGACCTCTACTACCGCCTCAACGTGTTCCCGATTACCGTGCCGCCGCTACGCCAGCGCCGCGAGGATATCGCCGATCTCGCCCGCCGGTTCGTCGCCCGCTTCGCGGCGGAGGAAGGCAAGCGCATCCGCGGCGTCAGCGCCGAGGCGCTCGCCATGCTCACCGCCTACGACTGGCCCGGCAACGTCCGCCAGCTCGAGAACGCGGTGTTCCGCTCGGTGGTGCTCGCCGACAACGACGAGCTGACGGTCACCGAGTTCCCGCAGATCGCCTCCCAGGTCCAGGGCTTCAGCGTCCGCATACCGCCGGTCGCGGCGATGCTGCCGGCGGCCCCGCGCGCCGAGCGCGAGATCGTCAGGGTGGAAGTCCGCGATCCCAACGTCCTGCCGCTGCTCGACGAGCGCGGCGATGTCCGCAAGCTCGAGGCGCTGGAAGCCGACACGATCCGCTTCGCTCTCGCGCACTATCGTGGGCAGATGTCGGCGATGGCGCGCAAGCTCGGGATCGGACGCTCGACGCTTTATCGCAAGATGAAGGAATTCGGGCTCTTCCAGGGCGATACGCCCGACGTGCTGGAGGCGGACGAAGAAGCCGCCTGACGGGTGCCGGCCTGTGGCCGCTCTGCCACGGCCGCCTTCAAACAGGGCAAGGCCCGCGTCGGGTGGCCGGCACGCATTGCGTTTGAAATCCGCAATCATCAAATCAGGTGAGGCGGCCTGGGG
The DNA here is from genome assembly GCA_965198495.1 of Beijerinckiaceae bacterium. Taxonomy (GTDB): domain Bacteria; phylum Pseudomonadota; class Alphaproteobacteria; order Rhizobiales; family Beijerinckiaceae; genus RH-AL1. The sequence continues at coordinate 1,500,233 of CBDAPL010000001.1, forward strand.
CGCGTCTTGGTTACGACTGACGAGGGATACGGCCTGATCGCCGCGAGGGGACTGTGATGCGCTGGCGTTCGTTTCAGGTGACCTTTGCCGCTCTCACGCTGCTGCTCGGCACGAGCGCGGCGTCTCGCGCGCAAAACGACGGCTTCTTCGCGGAGAACGACGCGCCGGAGACCGTGCCATCGGCATCGGCCGCGACCGCCAAAGCTCCCATCGATCCGACGGCCGACCGGCTGCCGACCGGCAGCTTGACGCCGCCGAAGACCGCCGCCGGCCTGAGTCCGCTCGCGCCCGCCGCGTCCCCGATCGATGGCGCGGGCGCGACGCAAGCCGGTGCCAAACCCAAGATGGCCGAAAAGAGCCTCGACCCGGAGCCCGACGCCATCGTCGTGCCGCCGACCGCGACTTCCGCCGATCCGCTCGATGCCCTGGCTGCTCCCGCCGCAAAGCCGGCCGACGGCAAGGCGGGGGCGGCCAAGCTCGACACGCCGAAGAGCGGTCCCGTGGAGGCGAAGCCGGGACAGCCGAACGGCGCCGCCGATCCCGCGCCGCAGCGGGCACAAGAGGCGCTGCCCGGCTTGAACGCCGCCATCAAGGCCGTGCTCGACAAGCGGGAGACCGCGCCGCTCAAGGGCGCCTACGTCGGCGAGCGCCGCAAGGAGCGCAAGGCGATCGCCTTCCTCTACGCCGCCCATGGTTTCGCGCCGATCTGGTCGGCCGACGGCACGCCGGCTGCCGCCGCCGCCCCGATCCTCGAGCGGCTGGCGCATGCCGCCGACGACGGTTTGAGCCTGCCGCAGGCGCCTATCGACCTCAAGAGCTCTGGAGCGCCCGACGCGGTCGCCGACAGCGACATCGCGTTGACGGAGGCGGTCGTCGCCTACGCGCGCCAGGCGACCGGAAGTCGCGTCGATCCGAGCGCGATCAGCCCGCTGATCGGCGTCAAGCGCTCGCTCGCCGATCCCGCCGCGATCATCGACGCGCTTGCCGCCGCGGGACCGGCCGCCGGCGACAAGCTGCAGGCGCTCAATCCGAGCGAGCCGCGCTACGTCGCTTTGCGCGAGAAGCTCGTCGAGCTGCGGTCCGCGCACACCGCCGATCGTAACGCCGTGCAGGGTGGGTCTATCCCCGTCGTCGGGCCGACGTTGCGGATCGGCATGCATGACAAGCGCGTACCGCTCATCCGCACGCGCTTGGGCCTGGGCGGCGCGCTCGGCGGCGACGATCGCGAATACGACGGCGAAGTCGCCGATGCCGTCGCCGCGTTCCAGCGCGACAACGGCCTGAACGCCTCCGGCAGTCTGACCAAGCGCACCATCGAGGCGCTGTCGGTCCAACGAGGCGGGGTCGGGCGGTCGCCCAAGCTCGAGGCCAAGATCCTCGCCAACATGGAGATGTGGCGCTGGATGCCGCGCGAGCTCGGCGCCGATCGCATCGAGGTCAACGTGCCGGACTACGCGGTCACAGTCTTCCACGACGGCCAGCCCGTGTCGCACAACAAGGTGGTGGTCGGTAAGCTCGACACGCCGACGCCGCTGTTCTCCAACACGATGAAGTATCTCATCGTGAACCCGTACTGGAACGTGCCGCAGTCGATCATCAGGAACGAGCTTCTGCCGAAGGGCGGCGGCAGCCTCTCCTATTTGAATGGGCGCGGCTATTCGGTCAGCACCGCCAACGGCATGCCTGTCGTGAAGCAGCTGCCGGGCGACAAGAACGCGCTCGGTCGCATCAAATTCCTCTTCCCCAACGACTATTCCGTCTACCTGCACGACACGCCGTCGAAATCCCTGTTCGCCGCCTCGAAGCGGGCGTTCAGCCATGGCTGCGTGCGCGTCGACAAGCCGTTCGCCTTCGCCCAGTCCGTCTTGAACGACACGCCGATCGAGCAGCGCAAAGCGTGGAGCCAGGACCGGCTCGAGGACATGATCGGCGACAAGGAGCGTTACGTGAACCTGCCGGCGCCCCTGCCGATCCACATCGAGTATTTCACGGCGACCGTGGACGGCGCGGGCGGCGAGGTGAAGTTGCGCGACGACGTCTACGGCTACGCCAACGCCGTCGCCGCCGCGCTCAACCTCGACAGCGAGACGCTACCCATCGCCGGTCGCGTCAAGCCGGCGCCGCTGCTGGCGCAGGCGACCGAACGTCCCCGTCGCAGGTCGATCGCGACAGCGGCCTCGCCGGAGAGCGCGCCCGTCGCGAGCCGCAGCTTCTGGGACATCTTCGACCCGCGCTGAACCGGCCGCTCCTGAGCTCACGACCGCGCCGCGCGTCACGCGCGATCAAGGTCGTCTGATCGTTACCGTCAGACGTTCGACGCATCGAATTTTAAGCCTTGTGTGTAACACTTCGGTCGCCATAAGGATAAACTGCGGCGTCGACGGGGGTCTGGGCTTTGCGACTGGTCAAGCTACGCGCCCGTGCGCGGGCCTTCTGCGTTTCGACTTCGCTGAGCGTGGCGTGGCTGAGCGTGGCGTGCGTTACCGCCTGCGTCTTGGCGCCGACTTCGACGGAAACCGCCGTGGCGAACGGCGACACGCGCACGCTGCACCTCTTCCATACGCACACCGGCGAGACGATCGACGCCACCTTCCGCGTCGACGGTCACTACGACGCGGACGTGCTGCGCCAGCTCAACCACTTCCTGCGCGACTGGCGCAACGACGACGAGATCCGCATGGACCCTCGCCTGTTCGACGCGGTGTGGGAAGCCTACCGCAGCGCCGGCGCGACGGACCGCGTGCAGATCTACTCGGCCTACCGCTCGCCCGAGACGAACGCGATGCTGCGCCGCCGCTCCAAGGCTGTCGCCGAACACTCCCAGCACATGTTGGGCAAGGCGATGGACACGACAATGCCCGGCTTCCCGATGGACCGCGTGCGCGACGCCGGCATGAAGCTCCAGCACGGCGGCGTCGGCTGGTATCCATCGGCCAACTTCGTCCATCTCGATGTCGGCGGCGTCCGCTCGTGGCCGCGCATGCCTTACGACCAGCTCGCCAGCCTGTTCCCCGATGGCAAGACGGTCCATATCGCCTCGAACGGGCAGACGCTGCCGGGCTACGAGCAGGCGCGGCTCGAACTCGCGCAGCGCGGCGAGACGGATCTGCCACCTTCGGAATCGTCCGGCGGCTTCTTCGCCTGGCTGTTCGGCGGCGGCAGCAACACCGCCGGCGCCGCTCACGAGGACGAAGAAGATCGTCGTGTCGCCGCCGTCGCGCCGCAGCCCAGGCAAGAGCAGACCGCCAGGCAAGAGCAGACCGCCAGGCAAGAGCAACCTGCTCGCCAAGAGCAACCCGCCCGGCAGGATCAGCCGGCGCCCGAGCCGGCGCCGCAGCAGCAGGCGCAGCAATCCTCGGCGCCGCCGGCGATCGCCTATGCCGAAACGCAAGCCGCGCCGGGCTCGCTCGCCGAGCGCAAGGCACAGCCGGGTGACGCGGGCGGCGACGTTCAGGTGGCGAGCCTCGAGAGCGGTGCCGCGCCCATCGGCATCGTGCTGCCGTTGCCGCCGCGTCGGCCCGCCGGGCTGGCGACGGCTCCGGAGATCCCGCTGCCGCCGGTCCGTCCCGCTCGCCTCGCGCGCCTTGACGCCGCCCCGCTGCGCCTGACCGACGCGCAAGGCGCGGCGCCGACACACGATGACATCGGCAGCCTCATTACCTCTACGGCCTCCGGCGTGCCGATGCTGCGACGCTCCAGTCTGCCGGCGATCATCACGCAGGGCGGCGGCGACCATCGCCGCCTGCCAAGCCAGGCGCTCGCCTTCGCCGCCGACGTCGTGGCCTCGGACGGCCGGCCAAGCCTGCGCACGATGCCGGTGCCCAGCGCCAGGCCGGCGGCGCTCGTCAAGCCGACGGGTCTGCGGGCCGCGCGCAGGATGGCGACGACCACACCCGATGCGACGACCACACCCGATGCGGCGACCACCGCCGATGTGCCGGTTGCAGGTGGGCCGAGGCTGACGGGGCTCCGCAAGGCGGTGCACCTGATGGAACAGAAGGCCTCGCTTTAGGCGCGCTCCCGCCGCTCAGGCAGCATTTTATTCGGCGATCGCGGTGTGCTGCTTGTGCAGCGTACGCTCCGGGCTCGCGAGATGCTCGTCTTCCACCAGCTTGCGGGGCTTGCCGACGACCAAGCGCGATCCGCGGCCATAGGTGAAGAAGGCCCAAGCCCAGTTCGTGAACACGATGATTCGGTTGCGAAAGCCGATCAGCAGCAGCAGATGCACCATCGACCAGGAGAGCCACGCCACGCGGCCGGTGAGCTTGACGCCCAGGAGCACGGCGATGGCGTGCGAGCGGCCGATCACCGCCATCGTCCCGAGATCGGTGTACTTGAATGGGCCCGGGTGCTTGCGCGCGCCGATTCGGCTACCGATCACCTTGGCGATGTAGGCGCCCTGCTGCTTGGCGACCGGAGCCAAGGCCGGCAGCGTCTTGCCGTCGGCTTTCCGGTAACTCGCGACATCGCCGATCGCGAAGATCTCGGGATGGTTGGGCACCGAACAGTCGCTTGTAACCTCGACGCCGTTGTTCTTCGCGACGGCGGCGCCGATCCACTCGCCAGCGGGCTCGGCCTTGGTGCCGGCGCACCAGAACACGTTGGCGGCATCGATGCGCTCGCCGCCCTTCAGCGTGACGCCGCGCCCGTCGATGCATTCGCAAGGCGCGTTCATTTTAAGTTCGATGCCCAAGTCCCCGAGCGCCTTGGCGGCGTAATTGGATAGCCGCTCCGGGAATTCGCCGAGGATGCGCGGCGCCGCGTCGACCAGCACGATACGCGCGCGCGCGGGATCGATGTGGCGGTACTCGCTTTTCAAGGTCGAGCGGGCGAGTTCGGCGAGCGAGCCGACGAGTTCGACGCCGGTCGGACCGCCGCCGATCACGACGAAGCTCGTCAGCGCGCGCACCTCATCGGGATCGGTGCGGCTCTCCGCCCAGTCGAACGCCTCGAGAATGCGCCGACGTATCTGCAGCGCGTCCGGCAGCGTCTTCAGGACCGCGGCATGGTTGGCCCATTCGTCGTGGCCGAACCAGGCATAGGCCGACCCTGTCGCGAGGATCAGGTAATCATAGGGGATGGAGCCGGTGTCCTTCACGGACACCTGTTTTGCGACCTTGTCGACGCCGTCGACCTCTCCGAGGATCACCGAGACGTTGAGTTTGGTGCCGAGAAGCGCGCGAATCGGCGAGGCGATATCGGCCGGCGAAAGGGCCGCGGTCGAAACCTGGTAGAGCAGCGGCTGGAACAGATGATGGTTGGTCCGGTCGATCAGTACCAGCTCGACGTCGTAACCGACGAGGCTGTGCGCGGCCTGAAGGCCGCCGAAGCCGCAACCGACCACCACGACGATGGGCTTGCCGGCGGTCTTGCGAGAGAAGAGAATCGCTTCGGCGCTTGACGTCATAGGTCTCGTCCTGAGTAAACGCGCAATCGCTCGAGGGCGGGCGCGGTCGACGCTAACCCGTAACGCAAATCTGCCGTCTCGTCGATCATTATGCTGCAGCGCACAATGAAATGGTCGCGCGCTCAGACGACGACGAAAGCGGCGACGACCGCGGCGAAGCCGAACACGATCCAGGCAATGTAGTCGTTGATCAAGCCGCTGTGCAACGTCTCCAGTGTCTTGAAGATCGGCCCGAAGATGCCGCGCGTCGAGCGTTTCGCCAGCATCGGCAGTTCCTCGCGGAACAAACCATAGGCGGCGATGAGGATCGAGCCGGCGACGGAGGCCCACATCAGCCAGAGATGCGGCGCCTTGGTGAGGAGAGTCTCGGGTGCCACCGGCTTGGCTGCCGCGAGCCCGAGCAGGGCGGCGCCATCGGGATGGAAGAACGAGCCGATCGCCGTCGCCGCGTAGTGCCGGATGAAATCGCCCGGCGCGAGCGCCAGCGCGATGAGGATGAAGGCCGGAGCCGCCATCACCCAGAACGGCCGATCGGCCTTCTCCTTTTCCTCCTCGGTCGGCGCGCCTTCCTCGCTGCCGGGATCGGGACCGAGACCGAGGAAGATGCGGCCCGTGGCGCGCAGGACGGCACCGCCGGTCATCATCGCGCCGAGCGCCAGCGCGTACATGACCCAGGCGCGGCCGCTCTCGGTCAGGCCGGCGTCGATGAGACGGAAGCCTTCGTCGGCGATGCCGAAGGGAAGGCCGCCGAGGACGAGGCCGCCGAGCCCCATCACGATGCCGGCCGGCCAGATGCCGTGCCTGCCTTCGCCGCGCAAATTGACCTCGTCGATGCTGGCGCGCGTCGCCAGCAGGATGCCGGCGACCATGAAGAGCGCGCCCTTCACCAGGCCGTGTCCGACGACGTAGACCAGCATGCCGGCGGTGCCTTCGTTCGTCAGCGCGGCGATGCCGGCCAGCATGATCCCGCTGTGCGAGATCGTCGAGAAGGCGAGCATGCGCTTGACGTGTCGCTGCGTCAGCGCCATCAGGCCGCCGACGAGCGCGCCGAGCGCCGCGACGGCGATGATGAACGTGTGCACGACACCGGTCACGTCGCCGTAGCCGGCGAAGACGGTCGCCATCAGCTTGGCGACGCCGAACAGCCCGATCGACACCATCCCGCCCGAGAAGATGATGCAGACCGGCGAGGGCGCGACCGCGTGCGCGTCGGCGAGCCAGAAGTGGAACGGCACCATCGCCGCCTTGATCAGCAGCGCGCAGACGACGAGGCAGAACGCCGCCTCGATGACCGGATCGCCGGGGGTCGCCGCGACATGCTGGGCCAGCGAGGAGAAATCGAGAGCGCCGGCCCGCGCATAGATCAGGCCGATGCCGGTCAGCATCAGGTAGCCGCCCAGACTGTTGGTGACGGTGAAGTTCAACGCCCCTCCGATCGCCGAACTCTCCAGCTTGTAGCCGGTCAGCGCGAAGGCGGTGACGCTCATGACCTCGAACCAGACGAAGAGGTTGAAGAGGTCGTGGGTCAGCGTGAAGCCGACCATCGCCGCCAGGAACAGAAGCATCAGCACCTGGAAGTGCGCGGCGATCTTCTCGAAATAGCCCCACGAGAAGGCGAAGCTCGACGCGAAGAGCAGGCAGACGAAGCTGGCGATGGTCGCGCTGGCGCGATCGGCCGAGAAGGCGATGCCGAGGGTGACGCCATGGCGTGGCGTCCATCCGCCGAACCATACCGTGATCGGCCCGTGACCGGCGCGTATGGCCAGCAGGGCGCAGGCGAGCCCGGCGATGACGGCGGTCAATGTCGCCACGCTGTCGGGCACATGCCGGGGCAGGAAATGGCCCAGCATCAGCAGGACGGCGGCGACAACCAGCGGCCCGGCGACAGGCAGCGGCAGGAGCACCAAGTCGGGAATGGCGTCGATCATCGCGGCTTGTCCGCCCGCCGCGCGGCAAGGGGGAGGCTCGCACCCGCAAACGACGCCGTCATTTGCGCAGCGGCCGCAGCATGATCGGGTCGACGGTGCCCTTGCGCTTGTGCATCTGCAGGGTGAGCGCGAGCAGCAGGGCGGAGATCGTCGCGCCGACGACGATGTCGGTGAGCACGAGCGCCTGCACGACCGGATCGACGGCCGGGGTGCCGGGCGGATGATCGTAGAAGATGGGCGCGCCGGCGTTCCACTTGTAGCCGATCGCCAGCAGCAAGACGTAGGTCGCCGATTGGCAGACCGAGAGGCAACCGATCAGGTGCACGTAGTTGCGGCTGGTGATGATTCCGTAGAGGCCGATGCCGAAGAGCCAGGCGGCGACGAGCCAGGGCAGCAGGCTCATGAATGTTCCTCTTCGCCGCCGGGTTCGGTGTCGCCCTTCTCGTAGCGGCGCGTCTCTTCCATGAATTCAAGGAAGACGATCGTGAAGCTGCCGGTGACGGCGAAGGCCACGCCGATGTTGTCGACGAACATCGAGCCGCCCGACCAGGCGCTCTTCATCGTGCCGAACGGCAAGATGTTGGACATGAAGGGCCGGCCGAGGAACAGGGGCGCGAAGCCCATCAAGGCGAACAGGAGGGCGCCGCCCGCCTCGCTCCAGTCGAGGGCTTGCGACGGCACGATCCGGCGCCAGCCAGGATAGGTCTCGGCGAGATAGGCCATGAGCAGGCTGGTCGCGACGATGACCCCGCCCTGAAAGCCGCCGCCCGGTGTCGTGGCGGCGTGGATGCAGACATAGATGCCGAACAGCATGATGAGGGGCGCGAGCACGCGGCTGACGAGCACGACGGCATCGGCGCGGTGCGGGATGGTGCGGCCCTCGACCATGCCGGGCGCGCGGGATTGGTCCTCGCCGCGCGAACCGCGCAGCAGCACCACCGTACCGGTGACGGCGGCGAGCAGCATGAACTCCTCGCCGAGCGTATCGAAGCCGCGATAGTCGAAGTTTACGGCCGTGACCGTGTTGGTGACCGTCCGCTCCTTGGGCGCCAGCGCGTTGATGGCGTCGCCGTAGGTCAGCGGATGCGCGCCGAAGGTCGGCATGTTGGCGGCGAGCTTGAACGCGGCGGGCACCAGCACCAGCGCGGCGAGGATCATCAGGATCAGGCGGCCGCGACGGCTCACGAGTCGTCGTTCCCCGGCTTGACGTCCTGCTTCATGCGCATGCTGGCCAGCGCCACCAGGAACAGGAGTGGCGTCGCCGCCGCGCCCACGGCGATCTCGGCGAACGCCACATCGGGGGCCTGCAGCGCCATGAAAAGCAATGTCAGCACGAAGCCGTTGGCGGCAATGGCGAGAACCTGACGGCGCGGCTCGCGGGTGAGCACCACTCCGGTGCCGCCCAGCGCGACGAGCAGCAGCAGGAGCGCGAGCAGAACGCTCACGTGCGCTCCCCGACCTCGTCGCGCGTGAAGATCGCGCGGCCAACGGCCTGGTTCACCGCCGCCCCCGCGACCAGCGCCACGGCGAAGAGCAGCAGCAGCTTGAAGGCGCGGGTGGAAAAGCCGTCGGCGAGGAAGGCGGCCAGCACGATCGGCAGGCCGCAGCCGATCGTGACGAAGGCGACGCAATGCATGCGATCGAGCGCCGCCGTGAGGCGGGCGAAGCCGGCCGCCGCGATCCAGGCCGAGATGATGGCGATGGCGAGGAGGATGTCGACGACGATCGCGCTCATAGCCACCGCTCCATGAACATCGTGAAGAGGAGCGTGCCGGGGATCGAGACGAGCGTGAGGCATAACGCGAGATCGACGAACGAAGGCTGATCGAAGGCGAACGTCATCAGCGCGACGACGAGGGCCGACAGCGTGCTCGCGAGCTGCACCGCCGCGAGCCTGTTGTTCGCATCCCCACGCCAGGCGACGACGAGCGGGACGGCGAGCGGCGGCAGCATCAGGATCACCGCGACGAGCCAGACATTCATGCCGGCCAGGCCGTGTCGCGCGAAGGCGGCTGCTCCGGCCAGCCGTGCAGCAGAAGCGCCTCGTCGCGCTCGCCGCGGATCACGAAGCTCGCCGGCGCCAGCGAGAGGCCGATGATCACCGCCGCGCGCCGGCCGCTCGAGAGGGCGTCGTCGCCGCCGGGCTCGAAGGGCTGTCGCACGAAACCGCCCTGCTGGCCGCTGGCACCCTGCAGCGCAACGGTGACGAGCCGCTTGCCAACCTTGTAGAACTCAAGAAACAGCGTGGCGAGGGGATGCAGGATCGCCTTGGCGGGAGGCGCCAAGCGGAAATGCCGCTTGGCCACCACGACGAGGGCGACCGAAAGCACGGTGGCCGCGGCGGCCGTGACGATGCCGGCGATCACCTCGACCGCGGTGACCTCGCCCGCGAAGAAAAGATAGCAGCCAAGCAGGACGAGGAAGAGGAGCGCGACGCGCGGGTATGGTCCCATGCAGGCACCCTGCACGATGCGCCAGCGAGCGCCAAGCGTCGGATGAACGCAGCAGAGAAGCTATCCACGGCCGCCTGCTCGATCCATGGTGTTTTCACTTCCGCGTGGCGGTGAAAGACAGGACCTCGCGCGTGTAATGCTCCTCCACTTCCGAGATGGGACGCTGCTTGGAGTCAAACAGCACGGCACGATGCTCGAACAGGATGAGCGGGATCTCCAGTTGTTCATCGGGACGGTCTTCCGCCGGCTGGCGCGTCTCCCATCCGGGCTTGAGCGGCTGCCACAGCACCTCGACGGCGAAGGTGCGGCGCGTCGGCGCCAGCGCGGCGACGGCCTTGCCGAACGGCGTGTCCGTCGTCTCCAGCAGTCGGTTCATGTCAGGGGTCAACCGCGACGGCACGTACCAGTTGTCGGCCTCCGATAGGACGTGGCCGCCGCACGCGAGTTTGACACGTCGATATTTGACAGGTTCGGCGGGCGCGACTTCGAGGTTGCGGCGCTGCTCGTCGCGCAAAGGCTTCTCGACACCCGGGACGAGCGTGGCGGTGATCGTGCGGCCGAGATCGTGATCGGCGCACCAGGCTTCGAGCGTGGCCGTGGCGCTGCGGCTCGCAAGGATCTCTGCGTTCAGCGTCTCCATCGACGCCGTGGCCTCGACGCGGGCCAGGAAGGTGTCGGGCAAGGGTGCGGCATTGCCGGGTCTCGTCGAAAGCACTCCGAAGCAGGTCAGTGCTCCCACGCAGAAGGCATTATGCCGCGCCTGTCGGCGGACGAGCGCCGCAATCTTGTGTCGGATGGCGTGGGTTCGATGTAACAGAACGTCAATTATCATGACCGCGCTTTGCGACGGCGTCGGAGATCTGGGAAGATCATGCGAATCGGCCTCTTCATTCCCTGCTACATCGACGCCTTCTTTCCGGAAGTCGGCGTCGCCACGCTGGAGCTTCTGGAGCGGCTCGGCTGCGAAGTCGACTACCCCTTCGACCAGACGTGCTGCGGCCAGCCGATGGCCAACAGCGGCTGCCAGGCCGAGGCGGCGGCCGCCGAGCGGCTGTTCGTCGACAATTTCGCCGGCTACGAGCACGTGGTCTGCCCCTCCGGAAGCTGCGTGAACCACGTGCGCTCGAAGTTCACGGCGATCGCGCAGACCGAAAAGGTACGCGAGGTGCGCGCGCGAACCTTCGAGCTGGTCGAGTTCCTGCACGACATCCTGAAGGTCGAGGCTTTCCCCTGGGCGACGTTCCCGCACAAGGTCGGGCTGCATAACGGCTGCGGCTCGCTGCGCGGGCTCGGCCACGCGAGCGCCTCGGAGCTCAACGTGCCGTTCTTCTCCAAGCCGCTCGATCTGCTGGCCAAGGTGAAGGGCATCGAGTTCGTCCAGCCGGCGCGCCCCGACGAATGCTGCGGCTTCGGCGGGACCTTCTCGGTCTTCGAGGAGGCGGTGTCGGTCAAGACCGGCCAGGACAAGGTCATGGATCACAAGCAGGCCGGGGCCGACTATATCGTGTCGGCCGACACGTCGTGCCTGATGCATCAGAAAGGCTGCGCCGAGCGGATGGGTACGCCGATGAAGTTCATCCACATCGCGCAGGTTTTGAATGGAGCCAGCCAATGAGCGATCTTCTTCACAAGGATATCGCCGCCGATGAGGATGGCTCGGAGCGCGGCCAGGGTGGGCGTCGCCTCCAGCACGCGGAGGGTACGTCCCGCCCCCTCAAGGCTAACCAGCGCGAGCCGCAACCCCGCGCCATGGCCACCAAGGACGGCAAGAGGGTCGACCACGCCGAGGCGGCGAAGCGGTTCCTCGCCGCGCCGGAGCATTCGAAGTTTCATGACGAACGTTTGTGGGATCTGCGCGCGAAGCGCGACAGGCAGGCTTTCGCCATCGACGAGTGGGAAGAGCTGCGCGAGCTCGCCTCGAAGATCAAGGAGCACACGCTCACCAACCTCGATACCTACCTCGAGCGGTTCGAGGCGGCGGCGACGAAGAACGGGGTGACGGTGCACTGGGCCAAGGATGGTCTGGAGCACAACGAGATCGTGCTCGACATCCTGCGCTCGCACGACGCCAAGACGCTGATCAAGTCGAAGTCGATGCTGACGGAAGAATGCGGGATGCGCGAGTATCTCAGCGAGCACGGCATCGAGATCACCGAGACGGACCTCGGCGAGCGCATCCAGCAGCTCGACAAGGAGGCGCCGAGCCACGTGGTGGTGCCCTCGGTCCACAAGCTGCGCTCCGACGTCGCCGAGGTCTTCGCGCGCACGCTCGGCACCGACGCCGCCAACGACGATCCGCATTATCTCGCGGATAGCCAGCGGATGACGACGCGACCTCTCATCCTCACTGCCGACGCGGGCCTCACCGGCGGCAATTTCATCGTCGCCGAGACCGGCGCGGTGGTCACCTGCACCAACGAGGGCAACGCGGATCTGTCCGCCAACACGCCGAAGCTGCATATCGTGAGCGTCGGCATCGAGAAGCTGGTGCCGCGCGTCAGCGATCTCGGTGTCTTCATCCGGCTGCTGTCGCGCAGCGCGCTCGGCTCGCCGATCACGCAGTACACGTCGCATTTCATGGCGCCGCGCCGGGGCGCCGCGATGCACGTCGTGCTCGTCGACAACGGCCGCTCCGCGCGCCTCGGCATGGAGCAGTTCTGGACCTCTCTCAAATGCATCCGCTGCGGCGCCTGCATGAACACCTGCCCGGTCTACCGCCGCTCCGGGGGGCTCTCCTACGGCTTCACCTATTCCGGCCCGATCGGTCTGGTGATCGACCCGACATTCGACAAGCACAAGTTCTCCAACCTGCCGTTCGCCTCGACGCTGAACGGCAGCTGCACCAACGTCTGCCCGACCAAGATCAACCTCCACGAGCAGATCTACGCCTGGCGCGAGGTGATGGCGAAGACGCACGAGGTGCCGTTCGCCAAGAAGACCGCGATGGCGGCGGCCGGCGTCGTGCTCGGCAACCCGAAGCTCTACCGCGCGGCGATCGCGACGGCCGACAGCGCGCTCTACAACCTTCCCCGTTTCGCGACCTACAACCGTCTGAACGCCTGGGGCAAGGGCCGCGAGAACCCGGACGCGGCGCGCCAGTCGTTTCATCTGTGGTGGGCCAAGAACCGGGCGGGGAAGAACCGGGCGGGGAACGCCCAGGGAGGCAAGGCCCAGATAGGCAAGGCCGCTGCAGGCCAGGCCAAAGCAGGCAAGGCCGAGGCAGGCGAGGCGTGAGCAGCCGCGACGCCATCCTGGCGACGATCCGCGCCACGAAGCCGGCGCCGCTGCCGCGCCCCGACGTGCCGATGTTCGACGAAGGGCGCGGCGACGATCTCGTCGGCCGCTTCCTTGCCGCTTTGAAGGCAATGGGCGGGACGGTGCTCGACGGGTCGGCGGGCGACGCGATGGCGCCGGTGCGCGCGAAGCTCGTCGGCGCGGGCAAGGTCGTCTCCATGGTGCCGGAGATCCAAGGCAACCACGCGCTCGATCCCGCGCTGGCGCCGTCCGCGCTGGCCGACGTCGACATCGCGATCGTGCGCGCCGCCTTCGGCATCGCCGAGACCGGCTCCGTTGCGCTGACCGAGCGCGAACTCGGCGTCAACACGCTCGGCTATCTCGCCCAGCATCTCGTCGTGCTGCTCGATCCGGCCGACATCGTCATCAACGTGCATCACGCTTATCATCGGCCGGAGTTCGGCACCGCGCGCTACCTGGTGTTCCACACCGGCCCCTCGGCGACGGCGGACATCGAGGGTGTGCTGATCCATGGCGCCCAGGGCGTGCGCTCGCTGTCGGTCGTGCTCGCGCCGCGCTAGCGCGGGCTGGCGCTGCGGCTCTTGCGCGACATGAAGATCGAGGAGATGAGCACCAGCACCAATCCGCCGAGCACGGCGAGCTCGACCATCGTGTGATCGAATGGCGGCAGCGGCTTGCCGTTGCTCGACATGCCGGAACTCTCCAGCGTCACCACGAGGATGCGGCGGACGCAGGCGATGAGGCCGACGATGAGGAAAGGCTCGATGGCCAGCTTGTTGGTCTCGATCGAGGCGCGCACCGTGTGCAGGATCTCGACCAGCATCAGCACGAAGAGCAGCTTGTCGACGACTTCGAAAATGCCGCCGGTCTGCGGCCATTGCCGGATGCTCTCCCAAACGCCGGCCAAGGTGCCGGTGAGAGCCAACAGCGTCGCCACGACGAGGATCGCGCCGATCCCCATGGTCAGCCAGTGCTCGACCTTGAGGAAGGCCTCGATCACGAACTCGTTCTCGTGCGCCCTGTCGTGATCCTGCGTCTCGTCGCTGACCCGTTCGTCCATCGCCGCCCCCGCTTTTCATGAACATGGACAGGATGCCTCGCGAAGTCGAGCGCCGCGCGCCGCCGCGCCGCGCTTCGGTCGTTCGGGCGGTGGGCGGCGCGCGCTCGTTCGGCTAGCCTCGCGACGCATTCCAAGCGGCAGGAGAGCGAGATGGCGAAGACATTATTCGTGGTGGCGACGATCGTCGCCAAGCCCGACAAGGCGGACGGCCTGAGAACGCTCCTCAAGCAGGCCGTCGCCGCCTTCCGGAAGGAAGACGGGTGCCTGCACTACACGCTCTACGAGGACCTCAAGCAGCCCGGCCGCTTCGTCACGCATGAAAGCTGGCGCGACGAGGCGGCGCTCGACGCCCACATGCAGTCGCCGACGATGGTCGCGGCCGGCCCGCAACTGCCGGATCTGCTAGCGGAGCCGCCGCTCATCATGCCGCTCAACGAAGTCGCGATCGGCTAGGCGCGTCTATGCCGGCTCGAAGTCGAGCCCGAGGTCGAGCACCGGCGCGCTGTGGGTCACCCATCCGACAGAGATAAGATCGACGCCGGACGCGGCGATGGCCGGCGCGGTCTCGAGCGTCACCCGGCCCGAAGCCTCGGTGGTCGCGCGGCCGGCGACCATCGCGACCGCCTCGCGCAACATCGCCGGCGCCATGTTGTCGAGCAGCACCGCGTCGATGCCGACGGCCAGCGCCTCTTCGAGTTGCGCCAGCGTGTCGACCTCCACCTCGATCTTGACGAGATGGCCGACACCGGCCTTGGCGCGCTCGATGGCCGGACGGATGCCGCCGGCGACCGCGACATGGTTGTCCTTGATCAGCACGGCGTCGTCGAGGCCGAAGCGATGGTTGCCGCCGCCGCCGACGCGAACCGCGTATTTCTCGATCGCGCGAAGGCCCGGCGTCGTCTTGCGCGTGTCGACGATCTTCGCCTTGTGCGGCTTCACGGAGTCGACGATCGCGCGCGTGACCGAGGCGATTCCGCTGAGGTGGCAGAGGAAGTTGAGGGCGGTGCGCTCGGCGGTCAGCAGGCCGCGTGCCGGGCCTTCGAGCGTGCCGACGACATCGCCCGGCTCAAGCCTGCTGCCGTCAGGCTTGTCGACGCGCAGGATGATGGCCGGCTCGCTCAGCGTGAAGGCGAGATGCGCCAGGTCCATGCCCGCGACGATGCCCGGCTGACGCGCCCTGATCGTCATACGCGCGCGCTGGCCGGGCGGCACGATCGCATCGGTCGTGAGATCGCCGGCGCGGCCGAGATCCTCGAGCAACGCGGCCCGCACGAGCGGCTCGAGCATGACGCGGGGCAGCGGCGGAACGATCATCGGATCAGGCGGGGACGCGCTTGATCGCCCGCTCGGCGATCCACATCGCCTGCGACAGCGTACGCGACCGGGAACTGGCTTGCGCCGCGTCGGGCTTGGGCCAATCGGTGCGATAGTGGCCGCCCCGGCTTTCGCGCCGCTCGAGCGCCGCGACGGCGATCATGAGAGCAACGAGCGCGGCGTCGCTCTGTGCGCCGTCCCCGCGCGCGATCGGCACCAGAGCCTCGATCCCGGCGATAATGCCGGGACGATCGCGCAGCACGCCCAGCGCACCGGAGACGATGGTCCGCAGCGGCTTCGGATCGGGCGCGAGCGGGAGCGGGGATAGCGCGGGACGCACGGAGCGGGCCGGCGTCGCCGCGACGCTCGCCGCAACGCTCCGGGCACAAACCATCGCTTCGAGAAGCGAATTGCTGGCGAGCCGGTTGGCGCCGTGCAGGCCGGTGCGCGCCGCCTCGCCGCAGGCCCATAGGCCGTCGACCGAGCTGCGCCCGTCGGCGTCGACCGCGATGCCGCCCATGAAGTAATGCTCGACCGTGCGCACCGGTATCGGCTCGCGATCGGGATCGATGCCGTGCGCGTGGCAGGCCTTGGCGATCGTCGGGAAGCGCGTGGCGAAACCGGCGGGGATCAAACCACGCGTTTCCAGGTACACCTGATGGCCGGCCTGGTGCTCGGCCCAGATCGCGCGCGCGACGACGTCGCGGGGCGCGAGTTCCTGGCCAGGCACGTCGGCCATGAAGCGGCGGCCCGTCTGGTCTACCAGCTTGGCGCCCTCGCCGCGCACGGCCTCGCTGACGAGCGCGACCGGCGTGCCCGGCACATCGAGCGCCGTCGGGTGGAACTGCACGAACTCGAGATCCGACAAGCGCGCGCCGGCGCGCGCCGCCATGGCGAGGCCCATGCCGAAGCAGCCGGCGGGATTGGTGCTCTGCGCGAACAGCCCGCCGATGCCGCCGGTGGCGATGATCGCGCGGCTCGTCGGCAGCAGCACGGGGATCTCGCCGCCATCCGGCAAGAGCCGCGCGGCGAGCACGCCGGTGACGCCGGCAGAATCGGTGAGGACACGGCGGGCGGCCACGCCTTCCAAGATCGTGATCGACGGGCAGGCCCGCGCCGCCGCGACCACGGCGCGCATGATCTCGCGGCCGGTCGCGTCGCCCTCCGCGTGGACGATGCGCCTGCGGTTGTGCGCCGCCTCGAGCCCGAGCTTCAGCGCGCCGGCCGCGTCGCGATCGAAGCGCGTGCCGATCGCCACGAGGTTGGCGATGGCCGAAGATGCCTCACCGAGGATACGTCGCGCCGCCGCTTCGTCGCAGAGACCGTCGCCGGCGGCGAGCGTGTCGGCGACGTGCAGTGCCGCCTCGTCGTCGGGCCCGACGCTGGCGGCGACGCCGCCCTGCGCCCAGGCGCTCGACGCCTCGACGCCGAGCGGCGCCGGCGAGATCACGATGACCGGGCAGGGCGCGAGGTGCAGCGCCGTCATCAGGCCGGCGAGACCGGCGCCGATGACGACCGGCTGGTTGGCGAGGCGGGGCATGTTGCTCATGGCGTCCTACTCCCGGCTCTCGCTCTCACTTGACGGCCAGCATGCGCTCGACCGCGCCGCGCGCGCGAACGGCGACGGCCGGGTCGATGAGCACCTCGTATGTCAGCGTCTCCAGCGAATGCCGGATGTTGGCGAGCGTGATGCGCTTCATGTGCGGGCAGAAGTTGCAGGGCCGCACGAAATCGACGTCGGGGTGATGCACCGCGACATTGTCGGACATCGAACATTCGGTCAGCAGCATGACCTTCGGCGGCTTCTTCGTCGCGACATAATCGATCATCGCCGCGGTCGAGCCGGAGAAGTCGCTCGCCGCGACGACGTCCGGCGGACATTCGGGGTGCGCCAGCACGAACACGCCGGGGTTGGCGTCGCGGAACTCCTGCACTTCGCCCGGCGTGAAGCGCTCGTGCACCTCGCAATGGCCCGGCCAGGTGATCATCTCGACGCCGGTCTGCCGGCCGATGTTCTGGGCCAGGAACTCGTCGGGGATCATGATGACC
The DNA here is from genome assembly GCA_965198495.1 of Beijerinckiaceae bacterium. Lineage (GTDB taxonomy): Bacteria > Pseudomonadota > Alphaproteobacteria > Rhizobiales > Beijerinckiaceae > RH-AL1. The sequence goes on from CBDAPL010000001.1 coordinate 1,517,699, forward strand.
TTGGGCACGCCGAGGCTCTCGACCACCTTCACCGCGTTGCCGGAGGTGCAGCAGATGTCGCATTCGGCCTTCACGGCGGCGGAGGTGTTGACGTAGACGACCACCGGCACGCCGGGGTTCCGCGCCTTCAGCATGCGCACGTCGGCGGCGGTGATCGACTCGGCGAGCGAGCAGCCGGCGCGGGTGTCGGAGATCAGCACCGTGCGCTCGGGATTGAGCAGCTTGGCCGTCTCGGCCATGAAGTGTACGCCGGCGAGCACGATGACGTCGGCGTCGCTCTCCTGCGCCATTCGGGCGAGCGCCAAACTGTCGCCGACGAGGTCGGAGACGCAGTGGAAGATCTCCGGCGTCTGATAATTATGCGCGAGAATGACCGCGTTGCGCTCGCGCTTGAGCCGCAGGATCGCGTCGACGTCCTCGGCGTAAGCCGGCCATTCGAAGGGCGGAATGAAGCGGCTGACGCGATCGTAGAGACCGGCCGTGCGCGCGATGGCGCCCGAATTCTGCACGGTCTGCATAGCTTATACTCCAAACGAGCATTTCTGTTCGCTTAAACTGGCTGGCGGGTGGCTTTTCGTCAAGCCCCCGTCATCGAATCATGCCGTTTGGGCAGTGTGCCTGACCGGAAGAGCTTCGATTGCGCGACCGACGGCCGCTTGCGCCATGCGAAGATCGTAGGCTGTTTGAAGATTGAGCCAGAACATCGCGCTGTTGCCGAACCAATGACCTAAGCGCAGCGCGGTATCGCCCGGTGATCGCGCGTTTTCCCCGAATGATCTGACCAAGCCGGTTCGGCGGCACGTTGATCTGCCTTGAAAGTTGGGCTCGCGTCATGCCGAGTTCAGCTAGTTCGTCAGCCAAGATTTCTCCGGGATGGATCGATGGGCGTTTCATTGGGCCTCAGCCTCTATGATAATCGAAAATCGCGACGTTCGAGGACCCTATGTCCCTCTTCGGCCCATTCGAAACAGAGCCGCCATCGCATCTTAATCCGAATGCTGAATTGGCCGCTCCTGTCACCTCGTAAAGCTTCGAACCGGTTACTCGGAAGCGCCCTGAGATCGTTCAAACTCGTAGCCGCGTCCAATATCTCCAAGCGCTTCCAACCCTGCCGCTCGAAGCTCCGGAAATCGCGGACGCTGTCGCGCGGGCAAACAACTCCGTTGCTTTGTCTCGAAAGCTAAGGATCACACCGCGTGTTACTGACGCGGTACGTCAGGCGTCAATGTCTATGCGCCCGCCAGCGGCAGCTTCGTCCCGGCGATCGCGCGCTCGGCGAGTACGTCGCGGCGGAACGTCACCAGCTTGGCCGGCCGCCCGCCGGTGTCGGTCGCCATCGCGCCGGTATCCTCGACGAGGTCCTGCTGCTCGATGAGCCGGCGGAAGTTCTGCTTGTGCAGCCTGCGGCCGGCCAAGGCCTCGACGCTGCGTTGCAGCTGGAGCAACGTGAAGGTCGGCGGCAGCAACTCGAAGACGACCGGACGGTATTTGATCTTGGCGCGCAGCCGCGCGATGCCCGTCGCGAGGATGCGGCGGTGATCGCCGCTCATGCGGCGGCCCAGCTCGCCGACGCTCGCGCTCGCGTGCCGGGCCTCCGGGATGAGGCCGGCCTCGAACAAAAGCTCGTAGCGCTGCAGCACGAGCTCCTCGTTCCAGCCGTGCGGCGCGAAGCCGAAGGTGATGGCGCAGCGTTGCGCCCGCGCGCGGCGCGCCTCGGCGCCGGGGGCATCGTCGACCCAGCCGCGCAAGGCTTCGGTCAGGGCCTCGTCGCCGGCCATCGTCTCGGCGCGGCGATCCTCCCAGGGAAAGAACGTGTACCAGTCGAGCCAGGTCGAGGTGGCGTCGCTCGCCTCCTCCTCGCGTGTCAGGCCGAGATAGGAGATCGAGACCATGCGCTGGTTCTGGTCGCCGCCCCGGTCGCGGTCGGCGAAGGTGTAGAGCTGTTCGACGTAGCCGATCGGGCGATGCGTCTGCTGCTCGACCCAGTCGCGCAGGCCCGATTGCAGCGAGCGATGGGCCAGCTCGAAGGGACCGGAGGGCAGTCCATTGCCGCCGCCGATCGTCAGCACGCGCGGCTGATCGTCCCGCACCGCGACCAGCACCGCGATGAGGTTGACGGCGACCGCTTCCAAGACGTTCGGCGAAGGGACGTGCGCATCGATCCGCATGCGGGTATTGGGTCGAGGCGGACGGCCGCGTCAAGCGAGCTTCCGGCTAGTTTCGGCCGGCCTTGAAGGCGCCGGCGTAGCTGAAGTCCGGCGCCGCCTTCAGCTGCTCGACCGTCGCCGCCATGGTCGCGGCATAGCTGTTGGCGACCTGGTCGTAGGCGATGGTGATGGCCGTCGGCGTCACGGCGACGTAGCGATCGCCGATGCCGAGCAGGCCGCCGACCGCGAGGATGTAGGCCTGGACCCCGTCGTGATCGATGGCGATGTCCTTGATCGTCGCCAGATCGTCGCCGGAGCGGCTATGGACCTTCAGTCCGATGATCGTCGAGGCGAGACGCTCGTTCGCCAGCACCGTCGTGAACGTGCCCGAGCCGGTCAGCGGCGCGGGCGTGCCGTTGCCCGCCGCCGCCGATCCGCTGTGGGGATCGAGCGTCACCATCTCCGTCATCGAACTCGGGTTCAGCACCATCGCCACCGGTTGGCCGGCTTTGTCCTTGGCCCGCACGAGGATCGAATTCGGCAGGATCTGAAGGTCGGTGAAGCCGGCCTTGCGCAGCGTGGCCTCCATGTCCTTGCTCAAGGCTTCCGCCTTCGCGGCATCCGCGCGCTTGGCCTCCCTCGCGTCGCTCGGCTGAGCCGCCGATGGCTGGGGCTTCGCATCCTCGCCCGTCCGATCTCGAGGCTCGGCGGCGCCCGCGCGCCAGATACCGGTCACGACGAGCAGGCTCGACAGGGCGAGAACGACGATCGGCTTCATGCGCGGCAACCCTCTTGATCCGTGGCGACGACGCCTCGAACGAGCGGCGACGCTAGCACGACACGCGCCGCGGAGGATCGGAAGGTGTCTTCGCTGGCTGAGGTGGAAGGTCGGATCCGCCGGCGAGCGCCGCGTAAGCCTTTCCGAAAGGTTTTATGGTTAATTCTTTAGGCGACCTCTCCTCATCACAAGGCATACGGTTCGAATGCGAAGCGATCTCGCGACGCGATCAATCTTCAAAGGAGCGGGATCGCCGATGTCCCGGTCCGTGAAAGGCGTCCTGACGGGCTTGGCGCTCGGCGTCGGCGTCGCCGCGATCATCGTGGTCGCACTGCCCGCGCCGCTTTTCACAACGCGAGCGGTCATCGGGGTGAGCGCATCGGACCAGTCCATGCGTCTCGCCCTGGCGCAGGCCGCGCGCGAGGCGATCCGCTCGAAACCCGTCATGGCGCGGGCCGCCGCCGCGCTGATCGCCGTCGACGTCACGCCGCCCGAGCCCTCGCCGGAGGAGCGCGTCGCGGTGCTCACCGGCATCGGCGGCATCCACGCCACCGGGCGCGAGGCGCGTCTCGCGGAGGTGCTGGCGTCGCGGGTTCGCGCGGTGATCGGCGAGGGATCGGCCAGTGTGGATATCCTCGCGTCCGACGAGCAGGCCGAGCGCGCCGCGCAATATGCCGGGGCTGTCGCCGACGCCTTCGTGGCGGACGAGGACGACCGCGCGCTCGCGCTCAGGCGACAGCGCGAGAGCGCCGCGGCCGCGCGCACCGAAGCCCTCATCAAGGCGGCCTCCGCCGCGCACGCGCGCCTGTTCGCGCTCGGCGGCACGATGGCCGATCCCGCCCAGGCGCGCGCCACCGCCGCCGCGCAGACGGCGCAGGCGCAGGCGCGGCTCGATACGATCCGCGCCATCGTGGCCTCCGCCGCGCCGCCGCTCAGCGACCGCAAGGATGTCCCCGAGTCCGTCGGCGTCCTGCAGCGAAACTACCTCGATCTGGCGGCCCGGCTCGCCACCGCGCGCGAGACGCTGGGCGATCGGCACACCACGATCATCGCGCTGCGGGAGGGCGTCGCGCGGGCGGCCGCCAGCCTCACGGCCGAGTGGAAGCGCCTCGAGAGGCTCGCGCAGGCGGAGACGGACGCGGCGCGCACGCGGGAGAAGGCGACGCGCGTGCCCGACGCGCCGGTCGATGCCGCGCGGCGCGCCGCGATCGACGAGGCGCGCGCCGCCGCCGCGCGGGCCGACGACGCCGTGACGATGGCCGAGGCCGAGAGGCCGCGCCAATCGGCCGAGCACGCCTACCGTATCGACGCGCGCGCGCCCGTGCCGAGCACGACCACCGGCTTCCCCGGCGCCGCCCGCGCGCTGATCGCCGCGCTCGCCGGTCTCGCGGCCTTCGCGGCCGCTCTCGCGGCGCCGCGCCGCCGAGGGAGCGATCGCACCGACGAGCCGGCAGGCGAGCTGAAGGCGACCGTGGCGGTCGCGTCCGTCCAGGCCTCTGCGTCCAACCGGAAAGCCTCTTTTTTCGAGCCCGCTATCGACGAGGCGATCATGACCCCCATACTTGAAGCCGCAAGCCGCGAAGACGACAGCCACGAAGACGACAGCCACCAACACGAGAGCCGCGAATGGCGCGAGCCGGCGGCGGTGACGCGGATCGCCCCGGCGCGCGTGCCGGAGGCGGGAGCGAGAGAAGCGATGCGGGCCCTTTTGGCCCGGCTCGAGATGATCGAGTCGCAAGGGGAGATCGCGACGATCATGGTCGCCGCCAACGATGCCGAGATCGCCACCACCCCCGTCGCGCTCGCGCTGGGACGCGCGGCCGCCGATACCGGGCGGCGCGTCCTCGTCATCGAAAGCGAGCGCCCCCGCGGCGTTCTCGCGGCGTCGGCGGATCCCGACGGCGACCCGGTCCTGATCGACGTGTTCGGCACCTTGCGCGTCGCCCTCCAAGCGGCGGACGGTGGTGGCTTGACGCTCGCCCCCGCGCTTCGCAACGGACGCAGGATCGCTTCGGCGCTAGCGCGTGGCGGCGAGACGCCCTTCATCGACGAGCCGGTCGCCGCCTTCGACCTGATCGTGATCGACGGCGGCAGGGCGGCGGAGCAGGCCCTTGCCGATGCCTATCTGCGCGTTGGCCGATACACCTCGACGCGCGACGACGAGCGTTTCCTCGCGGCGCTCGGCGCGACGAAGGACGCCTTTGCCGGCACGATGATAGGGCGGGTCTTTGTGGCGCCGCCCGCGCCTTCCGTCATCAAGGGCCCGCCGCCCGTGGCGGTCGATCAGCCGATCGAGCCATCGCGCCCTCAACGCGCACGCACGCGCCCCGCGGCCCTGGTGCGAACGGCGATGCCGAGGCGCAGGGTCGCGGCGCGATAACGTCTGCCGTCGCGCGATCAGGCGTTCTGCCCGCCCGGCAGCTCGTCGCGCACCGGCGCGTGATTGATGATCGCGACCAGCGAGACGCCGCCTATCATATTGCCGATCAGGGTGGGAAACATGAACCTCGTGAAGTAGTCGCTAAAGCTGATCGTGCCGCTCCAAACATTGTAGGCCGCCTCCACCGAGCCGGCGATGATGTGCGAGAAATGCGCGATGGCGACGACGTAGGTCAGGATCAAGATCAGCAGCAATCGCGATTGTCCCGCACCGGGGATCAGCCAGACGATGAGCGCGATGAGCCAGCCGGCGAGGATCGCCTTGACGAGCATCGGCCAGAACGGATCCTTGAGCGCTTCCGTAGCGACGGCATGCAGGGCCTTGTTGATGTCGGGATCGAACAGGCCCGCATGGCTGATGAGCCAGGCGAACAGGAACGTGCCGAGTATGTTGAAAAGGAGCACGATCGACCAGAGTCGCGTCACGCACCAGGCGGTCTTCAGGTCTCTTCGGGTGAGAAGAGGAAGCGCCGCGCTCAGCGTACTTTCGGTGAAAAGCTGCTGGCGCCCGAGGACGACGATGATGAAGCCGAGCGTGTAGCCGAACCCGGTGACGAGCTTCGCCCAAGGCGCGTCCTCGGGCAGCCCACTGCGGATGACGGCCATGGCGAAGAACGAGAAGCCCATGGACAGGCCGGCGCCGAACGCCGACCAGGCCATCGCCTTGACGCTGCGCTCCAGCATCTTCTCGCCGTCCTCGCGGACGAGTTCGTGGATGACGCGCGCGTCGGGCGGCGTCGGGCCGGTGCCGGCGTGCCTGCGTTCATCGTTGTCGAGGTCCGGATCGTGCTCGTCCGAGCTGTCGGCGAGATCGTTTGCCGCCCGTTCCATCATGATTGGACTACCCTGGCTGTCGTCCGCGTCGTCAACCCACGCCCGTCGGGCCATCCAGGATCACGCGCACCTTCCGCGCCAGATCAGTCCGGCCGTAAGGCTTGTAGAGAACGTCGAACTCTGCTCCGCCCATATCGCTCCGTTCGAGCGAGGCTTCGGCGTAACCCGTCGTCAGGAGCACCTTGATGGTGTTGCGCCTCTGCTTCGCCGACCGGGCGAGTTCGACCCCGTCGGAGCCGTCGGGCATGACGAGATCGGAAAAAAGCATGTCGATGGGCACGCCGCCGTCGATCAGCGCGAGCGCATCGCGTCCGGTGCGGGCGTGGCAAACCGTGTAGCCGAAATCCTCGAGGATCATGCGCGCGATCTCGGCGATCTCGGCGCGGGCCTCGACGACGAGTATGGTTTCCGTGCCGAGACGATCGAGCGCGCGGGTGCTCGGTCCGGCGCGGGGGGGCGCGGCCTCGTCGACCGCGGGAAAGTAGATGCGGACGGTCGTGCCGACGTTTTCTTCCGATTGGATGTAGGCCGCGCCGCCCGATTGCTTGGCGAAGCCATAGACCATCGTCAACCCAAGGCCGGTGCCCTGGCCTTCATCCTTCGTCACGAAGAACGGATCCATCATCCGCTCGACGATGCGTATGGGGAGTCCCGCTCCGGTGTCGCCGAGCGCGATCGACGCGTAGCGCCCGGGCGCCAACGACGGGTAGCGGCTCAGGTCCTCGTGGTTGATGATCAGGTTCGCCGTCTCGATGATGACGCGCTTGCCGGCACGTCCGCGCATGGCGTCGCGCGCGTTGATCAAGATGTTCAACAGCGCGATCTCGACCTGAGCCGGATCGACGCGACAGTTCCACAGGTCGTCGGCGGCCTTGATCTCGATCGTCACGTCGTCGCCGAGGGTGCGGCCGACGAGCTGCCTCATCGTGTCGACGAGATCGTTCAGGTTGAGGACCTTGCCTTCCAGCCTCCGCTTGCGCGCGAAGGCAAGGAGCTGCTGCGTCAGGTTCGTCGCCCGGTCGGCCGCCGCGCGGGCGTTGCCGATGCCGCGCAGCAGCTTCTCGCGATTGATCTCAGGTTTCCGCAGGCCGCTGCCGATCAACTCGAGATAGCCCACCATAACCTGCAGCAGATTGTTGAAATCGTGCGCGATGCCTCCCGTAAGCCGGCCGATCGCCTCCATCTTCTGGGCGTGCCGCAGGGCGTCTTCCGCCTCGCGCCGGCGGCTGACGTCGAGTTGCGACGCGACGAAGCAGACGAGGTCTCCCGCATCGTCGAAGACGGGAGAGATGAACAGCGCGTTCCAGAAGCTGTAGCCGTCCTTGCGATAGTTCAGGACCTCCGTGGCGATCTCGCGCCGCTGCTCGACGGCGAGCCGGATGTCGGCCAAGGTCTGGCGATCGGTTTCCGGACCCTGCAGGAACCGGCAATTGGAGCCGATGACCTCCTCGCTCGTATAGCCCGTCATGGCGAGGAAGGCCTGATTGGCGAAGATGATCGGGTTGTCTTCTTGGTTCGGGTCCGAGATGACCATCGGCATGCGCGTGGCCCGGATGGCCGCGGCGAAGACGCCGTTGCGGCGAATGTCGAAGGGGTTGGCACCGCCGTCGTCTACGCGCAGGCCGAGGCCGGAGTCCCTGACGCTCGCTCCGAGAGGGTCGGGCTCCGCCTGGTCGGCTCCCGTCGAGCTCTCTGGGCTGGTGGCGTTCAAGGTCTTTCCCGGCACCTTTGGAACTCGTTCTCGAACGAAACTGCGGCTCCAATATGAGCCAAGCTTAGCTGTCAACCAAGCCTTGAATGCCGCGACAGCCGATCGCCTACCAGCCCATCGTGCCGGGCGCACCCTTGAATGGACCGACGAGATTGGAGGTAACCCATCCGCCGTAGAAGCCGCCGGGTTGCGCGCTCACCCGCTCGTCGTCGACGAAGCAGGCGTCCATCATCGCGGGGTAGACCGCGAGATGATCGCGGATCACCAGGAACGCGGGCGACGGATCGGGATAGCTCCAGGCGCAGTCCTGGACCAGACGATCCTCATCGCGCAGCGACCAGTAGGACGCCATGCCCTTCCATTCGCAGAAGCTGCGGCGCGGGCTCGCGACGATCGCGCAGGTAAACGCGTGCCGAGGCAGATAATAGACCGGCGGGTGACTGGTCTCCAGCACCCGCTGAGCCTCGTTCGTAGACGCGATGACGCGTCCGCCGAGGATGACGCGCAGCGTCTCGCCGACGGGCTCGACCTTCGGCGGACGCGGATAGTCCCAGACGCTCTCGCTTCGCAAACCAGCCTCGAACTTACAATCGGCGCTCGGCGATGATCCATCGGCACGAGCGAGATGTCGAGGACGAAGCCCAGCTTGTCGTAGCCGGAATGACATTCCTAGACGCCAGGGAAGGCGACGGACTCCGCCGCGCCTCTATGGTCGCGACGGAGATAATTACGCGTAGTATCCATCTTACGCTCGTGAAGGTCGAGCGACTACTTCTCGAGGAGATCCTCCATGAGGATCGGCGTCTTGCGCACGCGAATGCCCGTCGCGTTGTAGACCGCGTTGGCGATCGCCGCCGGCATGCCGACGATGCCGATCTCGCCGACCGCCTTGGCACCGATGAGGTTCACATGCTCGTCCGTCTCGTCGATCGTCTCTGTGACGACCTCGCCGATGTCCGCGCACGAGGCGATGTGATAGCTCGCGAGGTTGGTGTTCGCGAACTTCGCCTGCGGGCCGTCGACCTTCGTCTCCTCGAGCAGGGCGAAACTCGCGCCCCAGATCATGCCGCCAGCGAGGTTGCTGCGCGTCGTCCGCTCGTTGATGATCTGGCCGCAGGCGAACACGCCGACCATGCGAGCGACGCGGATCGTGCGCAGCATCGGATCGATGTGCACCTCGGCGAACTGCGCGCCGAAGCTGAAGCTCGCGTGCTCCTTGGTGACCGGCCCGGCGAAAACCGCCGCGCCCTGGTCGAGCCCGGCCCGAAGCTTCGCGTCGTCGATGCTGCTCGGCTTCCACTCCGCCAGCTCGACGTTCTCGCTCCAGTCGAGGCGATCCATCATCTCAGCGATGGTGTGACCGCGACCATCCGGACCGGAGATCCGCCCGCCGGCCAGCTTGATCGCCCGGGGATCGACGCCGGCGAACGGCAAGCCGTCCTGCGTCACGCCGGTGATCATGCGCTCCTTGATCGCGAGCGCCGCCTTGTGGATCGCCGAGCCGGCAGACCCGGTGGTGATCGATCCGCCCGCTATCGGCCCTGACGGCAAGGTCGTATCGCCGAGCTTGACGGTGATGCGCTCGTCCTCGACGCCGAGGACCGTGCCCGCCACCTGCCCGAGCACCGTGTAGGCGCCGGTCCCGAGGTCGTGCGCCCCGCTCTCGACGAGCAGGGACCCATCCCGCATGAGGCTCACGCGCGCGGAGGCTGGCGCCATCGCCGAGGGGTAAGTCGCCGTGGCGCAACCATAGCCGATCAGCGTGCCGTCGGCTGCTTTCGTCATGCCTGGTGTCTTCTGGCGCTTGTCCCAGCCGAACAGTTCGGCGCCGCGGCGATAGCATTGCACGAGCGAGCGACTGCTCCACGGCACGTTCTTGACGGGGTCGACGGCCGGCTCGTTCTTCAGGCGCAGCTCGATCGGGTCCATGTCGAGAGCGACCGCGAGTTCATCCACCGCGCTTTCAAAGCCGAAGAACGATGACGCCTCCCCCGGCGCACGCTGGAAACCGGGCGTGTTGGTGTCGGTCTTTACCGTCGACTGTTTGGTGCGGATCGTCCGCGTATCGTACATGCGCGAGATCGCCGCCGATCCGGCGAAGGCGACATGATCGATCTCCGAACTCTGTCCGGCTTCCTCGAAGATGATGGAGTTCAGCGTGCCGTCTTTTTCCGCGCCGAGGGCGATGCGGGCGCGGGTCGCCGGCCGGAACGAGCCGACGGTGAACATCTCGTCGCGCTGCACGACCAGCTTGACCGGCCGGTCGAGCCGCCGCGCCGCCTCGACGACGAGAACGATGTGCGGGAGGATCGTCGCCTTGCTGCCGAAGCCGCCGCCGACGTAGGGGCACTCGATGTGCACGTTCTCCTTGGGGATGTCGAAGATCTTGGCGAGACCGACCTGCGTGCCGTTGATCCACTGGCTCGGCGCGTTGACGATCAGATGGTCGCCGTCCCAGGCCGCCGTCGCCGCGTAGAGCTCGATTGGATTATGGTGCTGCGCCGGCGTCTCGTAGCGGTGGTCCACCTTGAACGGCGACGCGGCGAACGCGGCGTCGGCGTCACCCTTGATGATGGCGCTGCTGTCATTGACGGCCGGATCGCGGCCGGCGTCCATCGACGCGGTCGCTGGCTCCGGCGCATAGGCCACCTTGACGCTGTTTGCCGCCTCTTCCGCCGCCTCCTGCGTCTCGGCGATCGACAGGCCGATGATCTGGCCGGAATAGTGGATCGCGTCGGAGGACAGCGGCATGAAGGAGGACTGCATGTGGCCACCCTTCATGATGAAGGTCTCTTCGCCGAGCCCGCGATTGAAGCTGCGGTGCGTCAGGACGAGCGACACGCCCGGCACCGCCTCGGCGGTCGACGTGTCGATCGAGGTGATGAGCCCGCGCGCCACGGTGCTGCGCGTGATCGCGGCGTAGGCGGTGTTCTTGTGCGCGAAATCGGCGGCATAACGCGCCGTGCCCGCCGCCTTCAGGGCGGCGTCGCGTCGGACCACGCCCGTGCCGGACTTGCCGGTGTCGACTGCTGCTTGGGGAGCCATGCTCAGTTCCTTCCCGCGGCGACAAGCACCGCCTTGGCGACCGCGTTGCGGCCGAGATCGATCTTGTAGGCATTGTCGCCGCGCGGCACGGCGCCTTCGAACGCGGCCGCGCCGGCCTTGAGAGCGAGATCCTTGGACATCGTCTTGCCCTTCAGAACCGCCATCGCGCCTTCGGCGCGCCACGGCTTCGAGGCGACGCCGCCCAGTGCCACCCGGGCGTCGACGATGGTGTCGCCTTCCATCTCCAGCGCGACAGCCGCCGAGACGATCGCGTAGGCGTAGCTCTGCCTGTCGCGGACCTTCAGATAGGTCGACTTGCGGCCGGCCTTGGTCTTCTTGACGAGGATCGCCGTGATGATCTCGCCCGGTGCCAGCGTCGTTTCCAGAGCGGGATTGTCGCCGTAGGGCAGGTGCAGCTCGAGAAACGGGATCGTCCGGCGCCCCGTCGCCGACGCCACTTCCACCGACGTGTCGAAGGCGGCGAGCGCCGCGCCCCAATCGCCGGGGTAGGTGGCGATGCACTTCTCCGAGGTTCCAAACAGCGCCATCTCGCGCGTGTCGCCTTTCAGCGCGGAGCATCCGCTGCCGGGAACGCGCTTGTTGCAGGCCGACACCCCGTCGCGGAAATACACGCAGCGGGTACGCTGGAGCAGGTTGCCGCCGACCGTCGCGGCGTTGCGCAGTTGCTGCGAGGCCGCGAGTTGCAGGCTTTCGGTCAGCGCCGGATACTCCGCCAGCATCGTCGGGTCTTCGGCGACGTCGGCCATCTTGGCAAGGGCGCCGAAGCGAAGCTCCGGCCCGCTCGTGTCGATCGCCGACATGTCGTCAAGGTGGCCGATGTCGACCAGCAGAGAGGGCGCGTTGATCGACGAGCGCATGAGGTCGACCATCGTCGTGCCGCCGGCGAGGATCGCGGCGCCCGGCAGCGCGGCTTCCTTGAGGGCATCGGTGATCGACGACGCGCGGTGATAGGTGAAAGGCTGCATGTCAGGCGCTCCGTCCGGCGACGTCGCGGATCGCCGCGACGATGTTGGGGTAGGCCCCGCAGCGACAGAGATTGCCGCTCATGTATTCGCGGATCTCGTCGTCGTTGGAGGCATGGCCTTCCTCGATACAGGCCACGGCCGACATGATCTGGCCCGGCGTGCAATACCCGCACTGCAGGGCGTCGTGAGCGACGAAAGCGGCCTGCATCGGGTGCGGGGTGGCATCCACGCCGGCTAGCCCCTCGATCGTGGTGATCGAACGACCGGCGGCCGCGACGGCGAGCGTCAGGCACGCCAGCTGCCGACGCCCGTCGACGTGGACGGTGCAGGCGCCGCAGGATCCGTGGTTGCACCCGACCTTCGTGCCGGTGAGGCCGATATGCTCGCGCAAGGCATCGAGCAGCGTCGTGCGAGGGTCGAGCGTCAGATCGTGCGTCGCACCGTTGATCGACAAGCTGACCGGCACGGCATGTCCGTGCGCGTGTTCCATCGTATCGCTCATGTATCGCTCCGGCTTGTAGAGGTTTCGACGTGCTTACTTGGGAATGCGACTAGCTTTTGAAATTCGCCCTGACCTGGAGCCTTGACGCGAATGCGGCATCGCCCCGCCAGGTTTAGAATGAATGCAAAGAGCGTTGGGGCCAGCAAGGTTCATTTTCATGGTTCGCGGCAACGCGTCAGGGCCGCGCAGGGGCGTCGATCAGCGCCGCAGGACGCGGCTTGCCGGATCGCGGCGTTGCTCCCAGCCGGCGCGCTGCAGGGCCGGGCGATCATCCTCCGCCGAGGGGTAGCCGATGCAGAGATAGCCGATGAAGCGCCAGCGCGGCGGCACGTCGAGCGCCACACGGACGGCGTCGGGATTGAGGATCGACACCCAGCCAAGCCCGATGCCGCGCAGACGGGCGGCGAGCCAGAGCGTGTGCACGGCGATCGCGACCGAGAAATCGAGCGCGCCCGGCATCGACGCGCGGCCGAGGCCGTGGCCCTGCGCGTCGTCCGGGTCGGCGAAGGCGGCGACATGGGCCGGCGCCTGGTCCAGTCCGGCGAGCTTGAGCCGGGCGTAGAGCGCGCGCCGGGATTGATCCTGCGCCGCCAGCGCCGCTTCGTTGCTGGCCTCGAAATTCTCGCGGATCGTTCGACGGCGATCCGGGTCGTCGACGATCACGAAGCGCCAGGGCTCGCTCAGCCCCACCGAAGGCGCGAGGCATGCCTGGGCGAGCAGCCCGTCCAGCACACCCTCCGGCAGCGGGTCTGAGCGAAAGCCGCGCACGTCGCGCCGCCAAGCCAGCAGGTCGGACACGGCGTCGCGAACCGCCGGCGTAAAGGTGGGCGGCAAGGCGCCGGCGCTTGCCATGTCGTTACGCTCGGAAGTCATCCCCAGCCGTGTAGCACCTCAACCGTTCGTGCCGGAAGCCATTCGGACGGCGTCGAGTGCGGGCGAGCGGCGCCGTCCGCGCTCGGCCGACGCGTCCGTGTAAAGCCGGCGAAAAATGAGACCCGCTGGCCGGCGCGCTTATGCCGTCGCGCTCATACGGTGAGTATGCGCGTCGCGGCGGACAGCGGCGGGCGGGTCTCCCACCGCCTTGTCTTCCTTGCGAAGGCAGTCAAAAACGACTGTTCAAACGGCGTGAAGAGAGGTCGCGACATCGTTTCGAATCCGCAGCCTCTCGTTCAAGGCGCTCGGTCCAAGACAGCGGGGCGGCTCGTTCTGGCGCTTTCGTTCACCTGCTTGTCTGTCGCGCTGCCGCGAGCGGCGTCGGCCGGCGACTCGGGCGAACGCGACTTTCCGGCCACGCTCGTCGTCCAGGAGCCGCAGGTGGAAACCGAGATCGCGCCGCAGATCGCGCGCTTCGGCAACGGTGACGCGCGCCAGACCGATCTAAGCACGGAGCTCTCTCTACAGCTCGCGGCGCCGCTCAGCGTCTTTGTGAGTCCGGACTACACGATCCTCCGGCCTGGCGGGAGCGGCTTCCAGGCCCTGGAGGTCGGCTTCAAGTACCAGTTCGTCACCGATGCCGCGCATGAGATCGTCGTCTCGGCAGGCGTCTCGAGCGAGCTCGGCGGGATTGGATCGCCGCTTGTCGATGCCGACACGTTCACGACGATCATACCGACACTGTACCTCGGCAAAGGAGCCGGCGACCTGCCTGATGCCTTGCGCTACGCGAGGCCGATCGCCGTGACCGCGCAGCTCGGTTTCGCGGCGCCCACGCGGGCCAATCGGGCCTCTTCCGAGTCGGCGACCGACGCCCCTTTCGAGGCGATCCCCTCCACGATCCGTTTGCAAGGCTCGCTTCAGTACAGCCTCCCCTACCTCTCCGAGGCGGAACCAACGGTCGCTATACCGCGCGCGCTGCGCGGGTTCGTTCCCCTCGTCGAGTACGACGTCGAGATCCCCGTCGCCAACCTTGGCGCGCACGCGTCGACCCTCGGAACGATCAACCCCGGCGTGCTCTGGGTCGACGGCAAGCTCACCCTCGGATTGGAAGCCTTGATCCCCATCAATCGGGAGAGCGGCACCCATCCCGGCGTGCGGCTGCAGGCGTCCTATTCGTTCAGCACGCCTTTGGCCGCGGCGGAAGACCAGCCGCGGTAAAAGCCTGGCCCTCGAGACGAGCGGCGAGCCTTGGCGTGCGAAACGCAATCGCAATCAAGAGGCGGCAGCTCTCGACAAGAGGCGGCAAGCTTTTGACAAACCGCTTGGGTAGAATTACCATGCGGAGCGGCTTTGTCGAGCCGCCAACGGCTTATGACGCTTGCTGACGCTTCTATGACGCATAGAGCCGGGAGCCCACCTCGACCGGTCGTTGTTTTCGTTGGATTTTGTCGACCCTGATATGACGCATGACGCTTATGACGCTAAAATGTGACCAAGCGTGCAAAAAATAGAACGAAACGCCGCAGACGCGTTGCCGGCCCACAAGCTTGGAAGCTCGTAGATGGGGACAGTACCTCTTGGACGGACTGCCAACTCGCTCCCTCGTTCGGCGCGTCATGCCTAGGCCAAACCTGGACATCGGCGGCGCCGATGCCTTAATGCCGGTGACGCGCCGGCCGTGTTCTCCCAGCGACCCGCGCGAGAAAAGCCGAGCCATGCACGATTATCCCAAGAAGATCCTCTCCGCGCGCGTCTACGACGTCGCCATCGAGAGCCCGCTCGATTTGATGCCGCGGCTGTCGCAGCGGCTCGGCGCCGACGTGCTCTTGAAGCGGGAAGACCTGCAGCCGGTGTTCTCCTTCAAGCTGCGCGGCGCCTACAACAAGATCGTCAACATCGCGCCGGAGATCCGCGCCAAGGGCATCATCACCGCCTCGGCCGGCAACCACGCGCAGGGCGTGGCTCTGGCGGCGCGCAAGCTCGGCATCGAGGCATTGATCGTCATGCCGCGCACGACGCCGAGCATCAAGATCGATGCCGTTCGGCGGCTCGGCGGCACCGTCGTGCTGTTCGGCGACGCGTTCGACGAGGCGCTGGCCCACGCCAAGGCGCTGCAGGCCGAGCGCGGCATGACCTTCGTGCCGCCCTATGACGATCCCGACATCATCGCCGGGCAGGGCACCGTCGGCATGGAGATCCTGCGCCAGCACCCCGATCCGATCGAGGCGATCTTCGTGCCGATCGGCGGCGGCGGCCTGGCGGCGGGCATCGCCGCCTTCGTCAAGTACCTGCGCCCCGAGGTGAAGGTGATCGGCGTCGAACCGGCGGACGCGGCCTGCATGGCGGCGGCGATCGCCGCCGGGTCGCGCGTGGTGCTCGACCAGGTCGGGCTCTTCGCCGACGGCGTCGCCGTGCGTCAGGCGGGCGAGGAGACGTTCAGGATCTGCCGCGAGTTGCTCGACGAGGTCATCACCGTGACGACGGACGAGATCTGCGCCGCGGTGAAGGACACGTTCGACGACACGCGGGCGGTGGCCGAGCCCTCGGGCGCGGTCGGGCTTGCCGGGCTGAAGAAATACGCCGAGCGCGGAGCGATGGGCCAGGGTGCCCTGGTGACGATCCACAGCGGCGCCAATCTCAACTTCGACCGGCTTCGGCATATCGCCGAGCGGGCGGAGATCGGCGAGCGGCGCGAGGCGCTGCTGGCGGTGACGATCCCCGAGGAACCCGGCGCCTACCGCGCCTTCATGCAGGTGATCGGCCCGCGCCCGGTGACGGAGTTCAACTATCGCTACTCGCACGAGCACAAGGCGCACGTGTTCGTCGGCATCCAGCTTGTCGGCGGCATGGCCGAGAAAAAGGCGCTGATCGTGACGCTTCGTGACGCGGATTACGATGTCGTGGACCTCTCCGACGACGAGACCGCCAAGGTCCACATCCGCTACATGGTCGGCGGCCGCGCGCATGGTCTGGAGGACGAGCGGCTCTACCGCTTCCAGTTCCCGGAGCGCCCGGGCGCTCTGATGAAGTTCCTCGACGGGCTCGCGCACGGCTGGAACATCACTTTGTTTCACTACCGCAACCATGGCGCCGATTACGGTCGCGTGCTGGCCGGCATTCTCGTGCCGAATTCCGAGCGCCGCCGGTTCGTCGTGGCGCTCGACAAGCTCGGCTATCCCTACTGGGACGAGAGCCGCAATCCGGCCTACCAGATCTTCCTCAACAGCGAGTCGTATCCAGACAAGCCGCGGGACGACGAGGGCAGGGCGGCGGCGCTCGAGGCCGTCCGCGCGCTGATCTGATGGCCGCGACGGACGCAAAGGATCGCCATGTCTTCGCGCCCGCGGTCGCCCCGGTCGCGCTCAGGCCGGCGCGCGTGGTCTCCCTCGACGGAACGCTAGTGAGAAACGAGGATCGTCCGATCGCCGTCGAGGTGCCCGTGCAGGTGTCGTTCGCGGACATTCCTTTCGCCGTAATGATGCTGACGCCGACCGACCTCGTCGACTTCGCCTACGGCTTCAGCCTCACGGAGGGGATGATCGAAGCGGCGGCGGAGATCCGCGACGTCGTGCCGGGGCAGGCCGAGGACGGCATGACGCTGCGCATCGGCCTCGTCGGCGAGAGGCTGCACAAGCATCTGGCCCGGCAGAGGGCGATGACGGGACGCACCGGCTGCGGCGTCTGCGGCATCGACGATCTCGAGGCGCTGCGGCGCGCCAAGATGGGGACAGAGAAGGCGCGATCGATCACGATCGCCTCGATCGGCCGGGCCCTGGAAGCGCTCGACGACCGCCAGGCGCTCAATCTCCAGACGCGTGCCGTGCACGCCGCCGGGTGGGCGGATATGAATGGCGCGATCGTCGAGGTGCGCGAGGATGTCGGCCGGCACAACGCGCTCGATAAGCTGATCGGCGCGCTGCTCCGGATAGGGGTCGATCCGGCATTCGGATTCATGATCATTACCAGCCGCTGCTCGTTCGAGATGGTCGAGAAGGCGGCGACCTTCGGTGCGCGCGCTTTAGTGGCGATCTCGGCGCCGACCTCGCTTGCCATCGCCCGCGCCGAAGCCCTCGACGTCGCGCTGGTCGCGATCGCCCGGCGCGACACGGTGACGATCTTCCATGGCGCCGAGCGGATCATCGTGAGCGGTGCCTGAGGAGGGCTAACGCGTCAGGCGCACGGCGACGGCGTAGCCGCGATAAAGTGTCTTCGACGAGGACCGCATGCCGAGGTCCCGCGCCAGGGCGCCGACATCCTCCGGCAACGTCTCGCGCGGCGTCACGTGGAACCGCGCGAGCCAGCCTCTCAGCAGGCGCTTGAACGCCAACGGCAAGTCGGCCTGATCGCCGAAGTCGACGATGTGAAGCGATCCCGTCGCGGAAACGACGTCCGCCCCGCGCCGGACCGCCTCCCGCCATGGCGGAATCATCGATAGCGCGTAGGACAGGATCACGCGCTCGAACGGGCGGCCGCCGAAAAGAGGTATGGGATCGAAGCTCGTCGCATCCGCCTCCACGAGATGAATGCGGGCGGTCAGCCCAGCCCGCGCGACATTTCGGCGTGCCGTCATCAGCATCGTGCGCGAGATGTCGAGCCCGAAGCATTCCACGTACGGATAGCGCCGCGCGACCTTGATGAGGTTGCGGCCGGTGCCGCAGCCGATCTCCAGGACGCGTGCGCCGTCGGGTGGATCGAGGTCGGCGACCAGGCCGTCGCGGCCGAGAAGGTAGAATTTGCGGGTGGCGTCGTAGAGGTGGCGTTGCTGGGCGTAGATGCGGTCCATCAGCCGCGCGGCGTCGCTCAAGCCGAGCGCCCCGCCAATCGATAGAGATGGAAGCCGCCGTAGATCGAGGAGCGGTCGGCGAGGTTATGCGCCCGGCACTCCGCGGCATCGTAGGTCCAGACGGCGAGCAGATGCGCCGGCACGCGACCCGGCAGCAGGCGTTCGTCGGCGGCGGTGCGGAAGATCACGCGGGCGTCGGGACGGGCGGTGCGAGTGATCTCGCGCCAGAGGTCGGCGAGATCCGCGTCGCTCATCCAATCCTGGGCATCGAGCAGCACCACGCAATCGACGCTGGCGGAGGGCTGCGTCCGCAGGAACTCGGTCATTGACTGCTGACGCAAGGTGATCCGATCCGCGCGAGCCCGGACGGTCTCGTAGGATCCCCGCTGCAGGTAGGGCGGCAGGCCATCGTCGCCCGCGCGCGCGTAGCGACGCCCGAAAGCCTGCCAGGCGAAGTAGTTCTTCTGAATGTCGAAGTCGCAGGCCAGACGCTCGAGGCGGTGGCGCAAGACGGCCGCGATGCCGCCGGGCATGTCGGCGGAGAGCTTCTTGTACTGCGAGGGTGGAATGCCGAGCCCGAAAAGGGATGCCGGCTGGCGCGAGAGCCATCTGGCCAGGCCCTTGTCGAAGATCGGCGCGATCTTGGTTTCGAACAGCGCGCGCTGCTCGGACATCGAGCGCGCCCGAAGCAGGGCCTCCGGTTCGCAACCGTAGAATCGTCCGAGCAGATGGCCGCAGCCTATGAACGTTCCAAGCAGGCCGTAACGATAGAAATTGCGGGAGAACGCCTCGATGCGTCGACGACCATAAGCCCGACGCGCGTTCCAATAACCGGCGGAGACGGCGTCGAGATGCGGCCGTACGTGAGTGTCGTAAGCCTTGAGGTTGGCTTTGCTATCAGCCTCGCCGAAGAAGGCGAAAAAGTCGCGGTAGGTAGGGAGATGTTGGATCGCGCAGATCTTCAAGTTGCCGAGCGCGACATGGGCGCCATTGAGGTCCACCGCGCTGATGCGCGCCGGACCCGCGGTGAGGTACGACAGGATGTTGCAGCCGCCAGACGCGATCGCGACGATATGGTCGTCGGACCGGATTGCCAGAGCCGCCATATCGACGAGGGGATCCTCCCAGATCTGCGGGTAGACCAAGCCGCGAAAGGCGAAGGTGAACAGCCGCTCGAGTGCGCCGGCTTTCGAGAGAGCGCTGCTGCGGTGAACCGCGGTGTCGAGGCCTTCGATCGTCGCGCGCCGCACGGCTTGTATCGTGTTCATCATAACCGATGCATCGCGTAGTTTCATGCAGCGGATGAAACATCGGGGTGACGTTTGCGTGACGATTCACAAACCTTGACCCGCCTCGCTGGGATCCGCCTGAGCCAACTCGTGTTATGGCGGAGGAGCTTGATCCGTGACGGCGGTTTGGTTCGCCGGCAAGTCGTCATTGGCCGACTTGATCTCGAGGAGGTTCGATGTTTCCCAAACCCGTCCAGGTCTTGCGGCCGAACACCTACGCCTACGAATCGTCGCCGATGGTCAAGGCGACGGGATTTCGCGAGTACGACGCGCGCTGGCTCTTCGAAAAAGAGATCAACCTCATGGGCGTGCAAGCGTTGGGGCTCGGGCTCGGCACCCTCATTCGCGAGATGGATGTCAAGCCGGAGCTCGTCACCGGGCACGATTTCCGATCCTACTCCGCCTCCATCAAGAACGCGCTGATCATCGGGTTGATGGCGGCCGGCATCCGCGTGCACGACATAGGCCTCGCGCTCTCGCCGATGGCATATTTCGCCCAGTTCGCGCTCGATGTGCCGGCGGTTGCGATGGTGACCGCCTCGCATAACGACAACGGCTGGACCGGCGTGAAGATGGGCGTGCAGCGTCCGGTGACGTTCGGGCCCGAGGAGATGGGCCGGCTTCGCGATATCGTGCTGTCGGGCGCCTACCATTATGCCGACGGCGGCTCCTATGTCTTCGTCGACGATTTCCCGAAGGTCTACCTCGACGATCTGACGAGCCGGCTCAAATTCGAGCGCAAGATCAAGGTCGTGGCGGCCTGCGGCAACGGGACGGCCGGTGCCTTCGCGCCGAAGATGCTCGCGGCGCTCGGATGCGAGGTCGTGCCGCTCGATACCGAGCTTGATTTCACGTTCCCGCGCTATAATCCGAACCCGGAGGACATGCAGATGCTGCATGCGATGGCCGCCGCGGTGAAGGCGAGCGGCGCCGACGTCGCTCTCGGTTTCGACGGCGACGGCGATCGCTGCGGCGTCGTCGACAATCACGGCGAGGAGATCTTTGCCGACAAGATCGGCGTGATGCTCGCGCGCGACCTCTCGAAGCTTCACCCGAACGCCACCTTCGTCGTTGACGTGAAGTCGACCGGCCTCTTCGACACCGATCCGGTGCTCATCGCCAACGGCGTCAAGGCGGACTATTGGAAAACCGGTCATTCCTACATCAAACGGCGGGTCAGCGACCTGAAGGCGCTCGCCGGCTTCGAGAAGTCCGGCCACTTCTTCTTCAATACGCCGGTTGGTCGCGGCTACGACGACGGGCTGGTGACCGCGATCGCGGTTGTCGACATGCTCGATCGCAACCCAGATAAATCAATGGCTGATCTTTACGCCGATTTGCCAAAGACATGGGGCTCGCCGACGATGTCGCCGCATTGCGACGACGAGGTCAAATACGGCGTGATCGAGAAGGTAACCGCCCGCATCAAGACGATGCAGACCTCAGGAGCGCCGATCATCGGTCAGGCGATCCGCGACGTGAACACGATCAACGGTGTGCGCGTCACGGCAGCCGATGGCACCTGGGGGCTCGTCCGCGCCTCTTCGAACAAGCCCGAACTTGTCGTGGTCGTGGAAAGTCCGACATCGGAGGCGAACATGCGCGCCATGTTCAAGGCGCTCGACGACATTCTGCGTGATAACGGCGAGGTCGGTACTTACAATCAGACGATATGACACTCGGGCTCATCGCTACCTCAACGAGGCGCCATATTCCCGGGCCCGGTCGGAATCTGCGCTCCCGCGATCCGCTGACTGTGGGCGGCGGCTGTGCCGGCGACGGTTCCAATATACTTATCGTCGTCGCCGAGGCGCTCCACAGGCTGGCATTTCGGCGCGCAGCTGTAGGACTGCCGTTCCATCCCGCGCTGAACGACCAGCGCGTTCGTCCCGTTCACCACCTGTATCATCGATTCAGCGACCGGGTTGCCTTCGGCGTCGAGCGCGATGAAGTTCGTTTCCCCGAAAGATTTCGGTGTGAGCACCATCATATTGGCCTGACGCAGCAGCGTGACATCGGCAATGGTCGGATTGCCGATGATGAGCGTCTGGGTTCCAGCGGGTAGCTTGATAAGCCGCGCTTGATCCACGATCGCGACGATTGGCTGATCGGCGGCTTTGGCCGGTGATACGGCGAACAGCACGATGGCAAACAGCGATTGTAGAGACGTGCTTCGTCGCCCGACTTTTCCGCCGAACCACTGCTTCATGTCACGCATGCGTACGCCTCGACACAACAAACTACATCGAATGAAAGCGCCTCATTGGTAAAGAATAGCTGAACTCGAAAGGCTTTCTTCTCGCCTGAGGCTCCGCAGAGTATTGTCAATTTCGATCGGCGTTCTCTAAGCTTTAAATCTTAACCAAAGCTACGCGATCTGCCGCTCTCCTGTCGCATGATCGGCGATCTTAACCTCATAGAAAGAGACGGTGTCTACGTTCCAATGCATTCCAGTGCTGTCCCCCAGAGGACTGCTGGGGTCCTGGGAAGTCACAACGTAGGAATAGATCAACATGAAGAACATCTTTACGCGCTTCGCCGCCGATCAGTCCGGCGCCACCGCCATCGAGTACGGCCTCATCGCCGGCCTCATCTCCGTCGTCATCATCGGCGCGCTCACCACGCTCGGCACCAAGCTGAACGCCAAGTTCACCTCGATCGGCGGCGCGCTCAGCTAAGCTTTCACGACCTTCCCTTGGGAACGGACGGCTCCGCTCGCGCGGAGCCGTTTTCGTTTGCGGACGAACCTCCAACCGCGCCCACAAAACTGGGCGTCGCAAGTATCACGGTAACAAAACAGTAAAACCTTCATCCTACCCTAGCGCGAGCGATATTGCTTCGAACAAGGCGCTAGACAATGCTTGAAGGTGCCACCCTCGTCATATTTCCGGGCCTGATGATCTTCGCGGCGCTCTCGGATCTTTTCACGATGACGATTTCCAACCGCATCTCGCTCGCGCTTGTCGCGATCTTTCTGCCTTTTGCTGTCGTGGCGGGCCTGTCGGTGCAGGACGTTGCACTGCATCTCGCATGCGGCCTCGGCGTGCTCGTCCTCACATTTTCGATGTTCGCGATGGGCTGGATCGGCGGCGGCGACGCCAAGCTCGCCGCGGCGACCGCGGTTTGGATGGGGTTCAACCATCTGAGCGACTACGGCCTCTACGCGACCTCGCTTGGCGGCCTGTTGACGTTGGCGATCCTCGCGTGCCGAAGTGTTCCGCTACCCATGTTCGCGGTCAAGGTTGAATGGCTGCAGCGTCTCCACGACAATGAGGCCGGTGTGCCTTATGGCATCGCCCTGGCTGTCGCCGGACTGATGATCTACCCGCAAACAGGCATCTGGAGCGCGGCCGCGATCGGCTAAACTTGGCCAAATGAAACAACAATCGCGGTTTCTACGCTAGATAGGATTCATTAACCGTAATTTGACGTTTAACCGCTTAAATCGAGCCAAGGCCAAGTCGGGCCCCGGTCATCGGTTCGCTCTCCATGAAAGCAGCTCGTCTCGTCGTTCTCGGTGTCGCGCTCACGGCGGGCCTTGGCGCCGCCTACCTGATGATGGGCACCAAGGAGCCGGAGCCCGTGCGTGTCGTGGCGCCGCCGCCGCCGCCCGTCGTCAAGGACGAGGTCCTCGTCGCCGCGCGCGACCTGTCATTTGGGTCCGTGATCGCCGACGCCGACATGCGTTGGCAGGCCTGGCCAAAGGATCAGGTGCCGCCCGGCGTCTTCAGCCAACTCGCTCAGCCGAAAGCGATGGAAGATGTCAAAGGTGCGATCGTCAGGTCGAACTTCGTCGCGGGGGAGCCGCTGCGGCCCGATCGTCTCGTGAAAGGCGCCGGATCTGGATTCCTTTCGGCCGTCCTGCCGGGCGGCGCGCGCGCGGTGGCAATCGACCTTTCCGACCAGGGGAAATCAGCGGCCGGCGGCTTCATCCTGCCAAACGATCGCGTCGATGTGATCCGCACCTTCCATCCCGACGACGCGCCGAGCGCTTTCGCCAGCGAAACGATCCTCAAGAACATACGCGTCCTGGCGATCGGCCAAAGCGTCCAGGAAAAGCAGGCCGAGCGAACCGTCATCGGCAGCACGGCGACGATCGAGGTTACGCCGGACCAGGCTGAAAAGGTAATACTCGCGCAGCGGACAGGCACGTTGACGCTTAGCCTTCGCAGCATGACGGACGCGGCCAAGGACGACGTCGTCAAGCCGGCTGAGCAGCCCCAGGCCATGACGATCATCCGTTTCGGTAATACCAGCCAGGCGCGGGTGCGCTGATGACCCGGACGATCACCTCTATCAAGCGTCCGCGCCGAAGCGCTTGGCGGCGCACATCGAACGCGGCGGCGGCTGTTCTGCGGATCGCTCTCGCCGGTACGACAAGTGTATGTTGGACCATACATGCCGACGCGCGGCCGAAAGCTTCCTCCGAGGACAGGGTCGGCACCGGCGCGAGACATATCAGCATGGGCGTCGGAAAATCGACGATCGTCGACCTGCCGGAAGACGCGGCGGAAATCTTTGTCGCGAACCCGGCTGTCGCCAACGCCGTCGTGCGTACGGCCCGCCGGATCTACATCATCGGTGCCGGCGCGGGACAGACATCGCTCTTCGCGCTCGACCAGCAGGGCCGCGAGATCGCGTCCTTTGAAATCAGCATCGGCCGAGACATCGGCGAGCTGAGCCAGATCCTTGAGGCCGCCCTGCCGAGCGCGGCCATAAAGGTGCGTACGATCAACGATACGATCATCCTGACCGGCACAGTCGACTCCGCGGAAGACGCCCAGCGGGCCGCGGATATGGCGAAGGGCTTCGCCAAACAGGTCAACGGGACAGGGGGCATACCGAGCGAGGGCGCTGGCGGTCTCGTCATCAACTCGCTGACGATCCGTGGCCGCGATCAGGTCATGCTCAAGGTGACGATCTCGGAGATGCGTCGCGATATCGCGAAGCAGCTTGGCATCACCTCGAGCACCTTCGGATCCTTCACCCAGGTAAATCCGTTTGGCATCAACGGTTTGATCACATCCAACGCGGCCGGGGCGACCAACGGCCTGTCGCTGAACCCCTCCAGCAATCTGACGGCCACGCTGGCGGCGTTCGAGCGCACCGGCATTTCGCGCACGCTTGCGGAACCGACGGTGACGGCGATCTCCGGCGAGAGCGCGAAGTTCACCGTGGGCGGCCAGTTTCCCTATTCGAGTGGCCTTGTCTGCGGTTCGACCGGAACGATCGGCTCAAGCACGTCGTCCTGTACGGCCGGTGCCGCCTTCAAGAACTACGGTATCACCCTGAACTTCGAGCCCGTCGTTCTTTCTGAAGGACGCATCCTGCTTCACATCGCGACGGAGGTCGCCGACATCGATTATTCGCACGCCGTCAACATCGACGGCGTCTCGACGCCGGGCCTCATCACCAGGCAGAACGAGACGACGGTCGAGCTTCCCTCCGGCGGCTCGATCGCCGCGGCCGGGCTCATACAGCAGAAGACGACGCAAGTGATAAACGGCACCCCAGGGCTGCTTGCGATCCCGATCCTCGGGACGCTGTTTCGCTCCCGCGATTATCAACGAAACGAGACTGAACTCATGATCATCGTCACGCCGATCATCGTTAGGCCGGTCGCGGCAAACGCTCTCGCGAAGCCGGACGATGGCTTCACCGATGCGACGGATCCGCAGACTTGGTTGCTCGGCCGCATGAACAAGCTTTACGCGACCCCAAGCAATCCGGAAGCAGCGAAGAATTATCACGGTCACGTCGGCTTCATTCAGGATTGATGGTCATGTCTCGCTCCAGGTTTCTCGCCAGGATCAAGAGGGCCGCGCTGCCTGCGGCGCTCCTCGTGCCGCTAGCCGGCTGCGGTACGACGGATCGCATCGTGACCTCGTCTATACCGCTCGAGGACTACAAGCTGCGTCATCCGATCTCGATCGTCGAAGAAAGAACGTCGATCGATGTCTTCCCATCGGCGGCCGCTGGGCGCCTCGATCGTCATACCGCCAAACAGGTCTATGCGTTTGCCGAGCAATATCGGGATCTTGGGCAGGGGCCGATCCTCATCCTTGTTCCCCGTGGAGCCGGCGAAACGAAAGCCGGCGTCGCTGAGATCCGCCATATTCTCGCGCAAGGTGGCGCTCGCTCCGGAGCCGAGGTGTCGACCTACGCGGTTGCTGATCCCCATCTTGCCTCGCCGGTGCGTATCAGTTTCCAGGGTATGAAAGCGCGGGTCCACGATCAGTGCGGGCAGTGGCCCAGCGATCTCGCGTCCGGGAGCTCCATCGAGTCGTGGGAGAACAAGCCGTACTGGAACCTGGGTTGCGCCACGCAAACGATGATCGCCGCGCAAACCTCGGATCCGCGTGACCTCGTCACTCCGCGCGGCGAAGAAGCGCCTGATACCTTGATCCGCAGCCGCTCGATCGAAAGCATCCGAAAAGGGAGCGATCCCAATACCAGCTGGTCGACGAGGAACAGCAACATCGGTGGAATCGGAGGAAGCTGACGATGTCCTTGACGAACATCGACGCGGAGATCATCGCTCCCGTTCCTCGCATCTCGGTCCAAGCCTTCTGCGAGACGCCGGACGTCGCGCGAGTCATCCAGGGCGCGATCGCCGACAGACGCATGGAAAAGGCCCATGCCAAATTTCACATGGGCGGAGCGACAGCCGCCGTCGAGGCGTTCCGAACAGCGCCGACGCCAAACGTCATCGTGCTCGAGAGCACCGCCGATCGAGGCGACCTCTTAGCTCATCTCGAGGCTCTCTCCGAATTCTGCGATGCCGGAACGAAGGTCGTTGTGGCGGGACGCGTCAACGATATCGTTCTCTATCGTGAGCTGATCGCGCGCGGCGTCAGTGAATACCTGGTCTGGCCCTTCGATGCGATCCAGTTCATTCGCGCGATCTCGAACCTTTACGGTCAGACCAATACCGAGCCTCTCGGCAAGATCGTCGCGGTAACCGGCGTCAAGGGTGGCGTCGGCGCCTCCGCCATCGCGCACAACATCGCTTTCGCGGTGGCCAAGGACCTCGATTTGCAGACCGTGATCATCGACATGGATCTCGGCTTCGGCACGGTCGGCCTCGACTTCAATCAGGATCCGCCGCAGGGGATCGCGGAGGCGGTCTTCGCGCCCGAACGGCTCGATGCGAACCTTCTCGACCGCCTATTGTCGCGTTGCACCGACCGTCTGAGCATCCTGGCCGCTCCGGCGACGCTCGATCGGCTGTATGACTTCTCGGAAAGCTCCTTCGATCTGCTCATCGACATACTCCGAACATCGGCGCCATGCATCGTTCTTGATGTACCACATACCTGGACGGCTTGGGCGCGCCGCATGCTCGTGGGTGCCGACGAGATCGTTCTCGTCGCCGAACCCGATCTCGCAAGTTTGCGCAACGCCAAGAGCATCGTCGACACGATTCGCGCGGCGCGCCCACATGATTCCCTGCCGCGCCTTGTCATGAACCAAGTCGGCATGCCGAAGCGTCCGGAGATCGGACTCGGCGATTTTTCTAAGGCCGTGGGTCTCGATGCGGAAGCCGTGATCGCCTTCGAACCCAAGCTGTTCGGGACGGCGGCGAACAATGGTCAGATGATCGTCGAGGTCGAGTCTTCCCACAAGGTTGCGCAGACGTTCTCGCAGCTCGCGCGCGGCGTCACTGGAAAGGCCGAAATGCGCCGACCTTCGAGAAACATACTTAAGCCTTTGATGGCTAAGCTCTCGGGCAAGAAGGCGTCCTAGGCGGTCTCGTTCGCGGGGGCGGCGAGCGATCGATTGGAGAGCGTGATGTTTGGGAAACGCGCAGGCGGTGCCCCCGGGTCGTCGGACGAGAGACAGGTTACCTCACCGGTTAAGGTCCTGCCGCGTGTACCGGCTGTTGCCGCCAAGGCCCCGATCGAGCGACGCCCCGAGGCGCCCATCGCCGCGGAGCCCGCGCGGTCGGAAGAATACTACATAACGAAGAGCATGATCTTCGGCGCCTTGATCGAGGCGATCGATCTATCGCAGCTCTCCCGTCTTGATCCGGACTCGGCGCGCGATGAGATCCGAGACATCGTCAACGAGATCATATCGATCAAGAATGTCGTGATGTCGATCGCCGAGCAGGACGATCTCCTCGGCGACATCTGCAACGACGTGCTCGGATACGGACCGCTCGAACCGCTGCTCGCTCGAGACGACATCGCCGATATCATGGTGAACGGGGCGACTCGCACCTTCATCGAGGTCGGCGGCAAAATTCAGCTTACGAACATCCGCTTCCGAGACAATTCGCAGTTGATGAACATCTGCCAGAGAATCGTGAGCCAGGTCGGCCGCCGCGTCGACGAAGCCTCGCCGATCTGCGACGCGCGCCTCGCTGACGGCTCGCGAGTCAACGTGATCGCGCCGCCTCTCTCGATCGACGGGCCTTGCCTCACCATCCGTAAATTCCGCAAGGACAAGTTGACGCTGGATCAGCTCATCAAGTTCGGCGCGATCTCGCCGGACGGCGGGGACATCCTCAAGATCATCGGCAAGGTCCGCTGCAACGTTCTGATTTCCGGTGGTACCGGATCAGGCAAGACAACCTTGCTTAATTGCTTGACCAACTACATCGAGGACGATGAGCGCGTCATCACCTGCGAGGATGCCGCCGAACTTCAATTGCAGCAGGCCCATGTCGTTCGTCTTGAAACCAGGCCGCCCAACCTTGAGGGCAGTGGCGCTGTAACGATGCGCGACCTTGTAAAGAACTGCCTGCGCATGCGCCCCGAGCGTATCATCGTCGGCGAGGTGCGTGGACCCGAGGCCTTCGATCTCCTGCAGGCGATGAATACCGGTCACGACGGTTCGATGGGAACGCTACACGCGAACTCGCCGCGCGAGGCACTCGGCCGGCTTGAATCGATGATTACCATGGGCGGCTTCTCTTTACCCTCGAAGACAATACGCGAGATGATCACATCTTCTGTCGACGTCATCATCCAGGCGGCTCGTCTCCGCGACGGATCGCGCCGCATCACGCACATCACCGAAGTCATGGGTCTCGAAGGCGACGTGATCATCACGCAGGATCTGATGCTCTACGAACTCACGGGCGAAGATGCCGCTGGGCGCCTGAAGGGTCGGCATCGCTCGACGGGTGTGGGGCGGCCCCGCTTCTGGGAGCGCGCCCGCTACTTCGGCGAAGAGGTACGTCTAGCGGCGGCTCTCGATGCCGCGGAACTCAAGGACGAGGTCTAGCCCGTGGACTTGCCTCGCATCCTAATTCCCGTGATGACGACCTTCGCGGTGGGCGGCGTCTTCTATGCTTTGGCGTACCCGCTTCTTTCGGGTAACGCGAAGGCGGACAAGCGCAGGGCAGCTCTGCAGGCGCGATCGCCGCAGCAGGTCGTTGGGCGCACTAACGATGTCGCAAAACGCCGCAAGCAGGTCGCCGAAAGTCTCAAGGACCTTGAAGCGCGTGCGAAAAGCAAGAAGATCACATTCGAGACCAAACTGGTCCAAGCGGGTCTTCGTTGGACCAAGCAAAAGTTTTTCGTCGTGTCGGCAATCTTCGGCACCGCGGCAGCCTTAATCGGTTTCTTCGTGACCGGCAATCCGTTTATGACGATCGGCATCGGGATCATCGCGGGCCTGGGTCTGCCGGCATGGTTGTTAAAGCATCTGCGCAACCGTCGCTTGAAGAACTTCTTGAAGGAGTTTCCCGCCGCGGTCGACATCATCGTGCGCGGCATCAAAGCCGGTATTCCACTCGGCGATTGTTTACGTAATATCGCCAACGAGGCGGCCGAACCAGTCAAGTCGGAGTTCCGCTCGATCGTCGAGGCACAAACCATGGGCCTTTCGATTCCCGAAGCGGTGGAGCGGATCGTCGATCGCGTGCCGACGCCGGAAGCCAGCTTCTTCGCCATCGTCATCAACATCCAGGCAAAGGCCGGCGGCAATCTTGCCGAGGCTCTCGCGAACCTCTCGAACGTCCTGCGCGATCGCAAGAAGATGAAGGGTAAAATCAAGGCGATGTCGAGCGAGGCGAAGGCTTCGGCTGGCATCATCGGCGCTCTGCCGCCGCTCGTTACGCTGTTCGTCTATCTCACCAGCCCCGATTATATCATGCTTCTTTTCACGACGTCGACAGGGCACATCACACTAGGCGTCTGCGCCTGTTGGATGGCAACGGGCATCTTCGTGATGAAGAAGATGATCAATTTCGACATGTAGGCGGAGACCCGGGATGAACCTTGCGCGCCTCATGGACCCGCATACGATCGCGGCCTTCTTGGTCGCCGTCGCGACATTCGCGACAATCCTAACCATAACGATGCCGCTCGTGTCTGGCGACAAGCTCGACAAGCGGATGAAGTCGGTCGCCTCCGAACGCGAACGAATTCGTGCCCGCGAGCGTGAGAAGCTGAACACCAGCCGCAGGCTACGCTACGAGCCCAAGGCTTACATGAAGCGCATCACGGACAGCTTCAACGCCGAACGCTGGCTTGGTACGGACAAGGCCAAGGTACAAATGCTCATGGCCGGCTTTCGGGGTGCTCAGGCGGAGATCGCGTTTCTCTTCTTCCGTTTGGTCGCGCCGGTCCTCTTCTTCCTGGTCGGTACGACCTACATCTTTTTGATCGCTTCATTCACCTGGTCCATCACGATCAAGTTAGCGGCGGCGATCGGTTGCGCCTACGGCGGTTTGAAGGCGCCGGAAATCTTCATCGCGAACACGATCAAGAAACGGCAGCAGTCACTTTCCCGGGCGTTCCCGGATGCCATGGATCTACTGTTGATCTGCGTCGAGTCAGGCATGTCAATTGAGGCGGCTTTCCGCAAGGTCGGGACCGAAATCGGTATACAGTCTGTGCCGCTCGCAGAGGAACTGACGCTGACGACGGCCGAACTCTCGTTCTTGCCGGAACGACGGACGGCCTACGAAAACCTCGCCAAGCGTACTGGTATCGAGTCGATCAAACAGATCGTCACGGTCTTGATCCAGGCCGAACGCTACGGAACGCCGCTCGGTCACGCGCTTCGCGTTCTGGGCCAGGAAAGCCGCGACAATCGTCTTCTGCTCGCCGAACAGAAGGCGGCTTCCCTGCCGCCGAAACTAACGGTGCCGATGATCATCTTCTTTCTGCCGGTCCTTTTCGCCGTCATCCTGACGCCGGCCTTTATCCAGATCTCGGCGATGAAGTAGCTTCACTGGTCGATGTTGTTGTCCGCGGTGCGTACGGGCGAGATGGCGGCCTTCGCGGCCGTCTTGCGCGGCTGCGACTTCGTCTGCGTCCACGTCTCCGAATGAGCGATGGTCTGTTTCAGCGAAGCGACGTTCTCGGCGGCGTCGACTGGCGCCATGTCACGGCGGGAGATGTCCTCAGCGGCGGCGTACTTGCCTTGCAGCGAGAGGACGAGAGCGAGGTTCTGGCGTACGCGCATGTCGGCTTCTGGCTGCGCGACCGCCTTACGCAAGCTGGCCTCCGCCTGTGGCATTCTGTGTTCCAGAGCGTAGGACAATCCAAGATTTGAGAGCACGTCTGGCTGGTCCGGCACGATCTTCAACGCGGTCGCGTAATAGGCCTGGGCTCGATCATGATCGCCCATCTGATCGGCGACCGACCCCTGCGCCGATAGTACGCTCCAGTTTGGGTGCTCGGGCGTATGCGCGTGTTCGAGCACGTCGGCGGCTTCCTGGAGGCGGCCCGCGCTAGCGAGCGCCTTGCCATAAGCCGCAAGTACATCTGAATCGTGGGCGTGCTTGACCGCAAGTCTTTGGAGCACGGCGACGGCTTGCGCGTGTTGGGTGAGGCCGCGCAAGGCTTTCGCGTAATGCAAAGCGACGAGCTTGTCATCGGGGTTGGCGGCGTAGCGGATGGCGAGGGCGTCGGAATAGGCGCGCAACGCCGCTTGGTTGGATGCCGGCGGGGGCTCATGATTTGCGAGCGTATCCATAAAGGACGGCGACGACGGTTGGCATGCGGCTACGGCGAGCCCGAGCAAGAGCACGACCGCGCCTGACGTCGCGCGAAGGGCGATCACCGGTCTGCGGCATGGAGAAGTATGTGTCGCAGCCATGGGTTTGCTCTCACAGGTCGATCTTGTCAGGCCTTGATGAAGCAATAAAAGGTTAACGCTAACGAAGCCTTAAACAGCGTCCCGTTTTGGGCCGCCCGGGAGAACGAGACATGCCGCTGGCCGTGACGACGTCGCAGGAAGAAGTGCCATCGTCGGCCGTACCGATCCACGGCGTGACAACGCTAACGCTGCCGACCATCGTAGAAACACTCGAGCCGCTCGGCGCCGGCTACGTGAAGGCGTGCGGCTTCCGTCCGGAGGCGGGCAAGACGCTCCTCGTGCCGGGCGCCGACGGCACGCTTGCTTGCGTGCTGTTCGGCGTCGAGGCCGACTTGTCTCGACGAGATCCGTTCCTCGTCGGCAAGCTCGTCGGTCTGCTTCCCCCGGGCGATTATCGGCTCGCTGACGGCTTCAAGGATCCCACCCTTGCAGCCTTGGGGTTCGCGCTTGATGCCTATCGCTTCGAGCGCTTCCGTACGTCGAGCACAACTGATCGCGAGAAGCCGAAAGAGATAGGAGCGCGACTGCTTACGCCGGAAGGCGTCGACCGCGCTCGCGTCGAGCTTATCGCGGAAGCCGTCGCGCTCGGGCGCGATCTCATCAACAGGCCAGCCAACGATCTCACGCCGGATGCCCTCGAGCAGGCGGCGCAAGCGCTTGCCGAGCATTTTGGCGCGCGCGTGCAAGTGACGATGGGAAACGATCTCGCCACCCGGTTTCCGATGATCCATGCCGTCGGCCGCGCCGCCGCTGAAGCGCCGCGCCTTTTCGACATGAACTGGGGCAACGCGGGCGCGCCGAAGGTGACACTGGTCGGCAAGGGAGTGTGTTTCGACACTGGAGGCCTCAATATCAAGCCTGATGCCGCCATGCTCCTCATGAAGAAGGATATGGGCGGTGCCGCGACCGCCATGGCTCTGGCGCGGATGATCATGGGCGCGGCGCTTCCGGTGCGTCTGCGCCTGCTGCTGCCGATTGTCGAGAACTCCATCGCCGGGAGCGCGTTTCGGCCGGGCGACATTCTGACAAGCCGCAAGGGTCTATCCGTCGAGATCGGCAATACCGACGCTGAAGGGCGCCTGATCCTGGCCGACGCGCTCGCTTTGGCGGACGAGGAGATGCCGGATCTGCTCTTCGATTTCGCGACCTTGACGGGAGCAGCCCGCGTCGCGCTCGGGCCGGATCTGCCGCCGTTCTATACGATGGACGACGATCTCGCGGCATCGATCGCAGTTCACGCGACAGCGGCAAACGATCCCGGCTGGCGCATGCCGCTTTGGGATCCCTACGACAAGCTGCTCAAGGGCAAGGTGGCCGATCTCAACAACATTTCGAGCGGGCCTTTCGCGGGATCGATCACCGCCGCCTTATTCCTGCGGAGGTTCGTCGAACGGACCCGGTCTTGGGCGCACTTCGACGTCTACGGTTGGACGCCCACGGCAAAACCGGGACGTCCGGAGGGCGGGGAGGTGCAGATGGCGCGTGGGCTCTTCGACCTTCTCACCGCACGTTACGGAGCGGCGCCATGATGCTCGATCCGCGTGTCACCGCTGCGCGCGGCGATATCGCCGCCGTCTCTCTCCGCGGCAAAGTCGAGGCCGAGCGTTTCGTGGATGGCGTGCGCTACTCGGTGGTTACCGCAATAACCGACGTGAAGCGGCAGCCTCGCCACGACTCGTCGTTGGAGACACAACTCCTGCATGGGGAGACCGTCACCGTTTACGCGGAAGAGGACGGCTGGGGTTGGGGGCAGGCCGATCGTGACGACTACGTCGGCTACGTCGCCATGAGCGCACTTGCGCGTCTCGGACCCCGGCCCACCCATCGCGTCATCGTAAACCGCACCTTTGTCTACCCGACGGCCGATATGAAGCGCGCCGTGCTCGCGGCCCTGCCAATGGATGGCCGCGTCGCCGTCGAAGACGCCGTGGGCGCCTTCTTCAAGATCAGCGGTTACGGATTTGTGTTCGCGGCACATTTCGCTCCGATCGACGAGGTCGTCGATGACTATGTGACCATAGCCGAGCGCCTGATCGGCGTGCCGTATCTATGGGGCGGCAAATCTCCGCTTGGCATCGACTGTTCGGGTCTGGTGTCGCTTGGCTGCTCTCTCGCCGGCAGGGCCATGCCGCGCGACACGGACATGCAGGAGCATACGGGCGACCCGCTGCCGTCAGACGATCAGCTCGATCGTCTGACGCGCGGCGACTTGGTTTTCTGGAAGGGCCACGTCGGCATCATTTGTGATCCTGGTGTACTCCTCCATGCGAACGCGCATCACATGATGGTCGCTCGAGAGCCGTTGCTTTCAGTGTGCGTGCGAATCTTGAGTGCGAACGGCACAA
Source organism: Beijerinckiaceae bacterium (assembly GCA_965198495.1). Taxonomy (GTDB): domain Bacteria; phylum Pseudomonadota; class Alphaproteobacteria; order Rhizobiales; family Beijerinckiaceae; genus RH-AL1. Next base: position 1,551,491 of record CBDAPL010000001.1, read on the forward strand.
TGATAAGTTCTTGTCGACGATTACAGCGTGCGGTCACTGGTTACACTTAGCAAATGTGAATTTCGGCGGATATTTGCAGCTAAGCTTTTTGGCCACCTTGTATAAGGCAGATTCCCAGATTACCTGTGTTCCAATCGATCATGGCCGAAAGGTTTGGACTCGCATCATGTCTGATCGCGTGGATGAGCTTATCTATCTTGTCGAGACGAAGCGGCGCGCTCGTGCGTGACGTGATCTAAAACTTAGCGAGTCGAAGGATGCCTCTATGGCGACGGGAACGGTAAAGTGGTTTAACGCTGAAAAGGGCTATGGCTTCATTCAGCCTGACGAGGGCGGAAAAGACGTTTTCGTACATGTAAGCGCTGTGGAACAAGCCGGAATGCGTCACCTGCAAGAGGGTCAGAAAATAGCCTACGAGGTCGTGGCGGATCGTCGTACCGGAAAATCGTCTGCGTCCAATTTGCGAGCTGAATAATATTCTAAGTCGCTCTGGCCGGCAATACTATCTACCCCTTGCAGAAATGCTTGGGGTTTTTTTATTGGCAGGTCTTGGTGAACTTCATCACAAAGATCTTTCGGCAAGCAATGAGCTGGTAATCGCATCCTTGAAGGTGTCAGGTGCCTAGTTCTACTCTCTGCGCCGCAAAGTGGGCCTTTATTCTTTCCCAGGCCTGCGGACTTCGAGTCTGTCTCACAAACTGCACGCCCTTACGCGTGAGCTTGCGGAACAGCCAACATCCAGGTTCATCTTGGCCGGGCCCCTCGATATAGTCGAGACTTTGAAGCAGATTAAGGCATTCGAGCACGTCATCCGATCGGCAATTAAGGTCTCGTGCAGCGCTCTGGATCGAGAACATGATCGTCGCGCGCGGAGAGACTTGCCTCCGTTCAAGGATGAAAAGCAGGTCGCGCATCGCATCGACGTCGTTGATCATGAAGAGACGCCGTTGCTGATGCGTTCGCGGGCTGCATGCGCTAGGCTGCGAGACTTGCAAATCATCGCGCTGTTGTCGATAGCCCGCCCTTCTTGCGAACGGCGACCGCGTCGACCGTTCCGCACGCTTTACGCGGCTTGGTCGGGTCGTCTGTCTTGTGTGGGCCGATCAAAAGCGACGCGCTGGAGCTTGATCCCACTTGGCTACTCGCCCTGTTGCGGCGCTCGGGTGAGCGCGAGACCACCAGATGGCGTGCTTGAGAGCTCCGCCTTGAGCCCTCTTGCGAGCCGGCGGTTTCGCCTGTATGTGACCGCCCATCCCACACGCGGATCGCGCGCGCCTGCCTTAAGGCGTGCACCGGTGGCTGTTGCCGAACGCGGCAGCCGATTGGTTCGCGGCGGCCTAACCGGAGAGTAACGTCCTATGGCACTGCCTGATTTTTCCATGCGCGGGCTCCTCGAATCCGGCGCCCACTTCGGCCATCAGTCCCATCGCTGGAATCCCAAGATGGCGCCCTATATCTTCGGCGCGCGCAACAATATCCACATTATTGATCTCGCACAGACGGTTCCGCTGCTGCACCAGGCCTTGAAGGTCGTGTCCGACACCGTCGCTCGCGGCGGTCGTGTGCTTTTTGTCGGCACCAAGCGTCAGGCACAAGATCAGATCGCCGATGCGGCGAAGCGCTCCGCCCAATATTACATAAATTCGCGGTGGCTTGGCGGCATGCTGACGAATTGGAAGACGATATCGGGGTCCATCCAGCGTTTGCGCAAGATCGATGACCAACTCGACAGCGGCGCTTCAGGTCTTACCAAGAAAGAGCGCCTGATGATGTCGCGCGAGCGGGAGAAGCTCGAGAAGGCGTTGGGTGGCATCAAGGACATGGGCGGCGTGCCCGACCTGATCTTCGTCATAGATACCAATAAAGAACAGCTCGCGATCAAGGAGGCGAACCGGCTCAACATTCCGATCGCGGCGATCCTCGACACGAATTCTGACCCTGACGGTATCACCTTCCCGATCCCCGGCAATGACGATGCGGGCCGTGCGATCGCGCTCTACTGCGATCTCGTCGCTCGCGCCGCTCTCGACGGCATCTCGCGCGGCCAGGGCTCGGCTGGCGTCGATTTCGGCGCGGCCGAGGAGCCGGTTGCCGAGACGCTTCCGACCGAGCGAGTGATCCACGAAGAGGTCACGGCCAGTGCCGAGGTGCCGGTCGAGAGTTACGAACCTCCTGCGGAATCATTCGAAGTCCTCGCCGCCCCGCGCGGCGCGCCGGACGATTTCGCCAAGATCCAGGGTGTGGGTCCGCAGATCGTCAAGAAGCTCAACGACGGCGGCATTTTCCACTACTGGCAGATCGCCTCGATGACGCCTGAGGATGCGGCCAAGATGGACGCTGATCTCAAACTTGGCGGACGTATAGCGCGCGATGGCTGGATCAATCAGGCTCGAGCCCTCCTCGCCGCCTGACCTGAGCGGCAACAGCCCCAAAGGCGGCGGCGCGATCTCGCGTCGACCACCTTCATCTTACCCTGACGCACCGTTCCGCTAGAAGCGACACGTGGGACGTGCCCGTAGAAGGACCATGTGCGATGGCGACGATTTCCGCTGCGATGGTGAAGGAACTTCGCGAGAAGACCGGCGCCGGAATGATGGACTGCAAGAATGCCCTGACCGAGACATCCGGCAATATCGAGGGCGCGGTCGACTGGCTGCGCAAGAAGGGCCTGTCCAAGGCAGCTAAGAAAAGCGGTCGTGTCGCGGCAGAAGGCCTGATCGGCATCGCGCTTCGAGGAGCCGAGGGCATTGTTGTCGAAGTGAATTCAGAGACAGATTTCGTCGCGCGCAACGAGGATTTTCAAGTGCTTGTGCGCGGCATCGCTGACGTGGCGCTTGCTCATGAGCTGAGCGATGTCGACGCGATCAAGGCCGCCGCTTACCCCGCCGGGGGCACCGTTGAGAGCGCGATCGCCAACGCGATCGCCACGATCGGCGAAAATATGACGCTGCGACGCGCCGCTCACCTGTCCGTCGGATCGGGCGTCATAGCGAGCTACATGCACAACCAAGTGTCCGACGGCCTCGGTAAGATTGGCGTGATCGTCGCTCTCGAGTCGACAGGCTCGGCGGAGGCCTTGAACGAACTTGGCAAGAAGATCGCGCAACACATCGCCGCCATCAACCCGCTGGCACTCGATGCAACCGGTATCCTTCAGGATGTCGTCCTTCGCGAGAAGGCCGTACTTGCCGAGAAGAACGGCGCCGGCAAGCCGCCGCACGTGATCGAGAAAATTGTCGAGTCCGGCATGAAGAGCTTCTTCAAGGAGAATTGCCTCGTCGATCAGGTGTCGATCCATGCCGAGCACGCCGGTAAGACCATTGGCCAAGTCGTCAAGGAAGCGACAGGTGTAGGTGCTTCCGTCGCGTTGAAGGGCTTCGTGCGCTATGCGCTCGGCGAAGGGATCGAGAAAGAATCCTCCGACTTCGCCGCGGAAGTCGCCGCGGCGGCATCTGGGCACGTTTAAGGAGCGCTGCCCGTCTACCAGCGTCGTCGCCGCGATTGTGGAGGCGGAGCCCGCTCGCGTTGCTCTCAACCCGGGAACCTGAGATGAAGCCGCGAAGGCCGAGAGATTCGGCCGATCGCGGCGGATGATTTTCAATGACGGATTCCTGTACTTCGGGTCTCGACACCGGCTTCGTCGGCCTCGGCTACTTGAAGGTAGGTCTTCTCGGAATCGTTCAGGGCATCACCGAACTCCTACCGATATCGTCCACCGCCCACATGCGGATCGTGCCGGCACTTCTGGGCTGGCAGGATCCTGGATCGGCCTTTTCCGCCGCCATGCAGCTCGCCGCTCTTGCCGCGGTCGTAAGCTATTTCTGGGCGGATGTACGCGGCCTGGCGATCGGAACGATCGCCGCCGTCCAGCGTCGCGATTTCGCTGACTGGAACTTCCGGTTTTTCGTCTGGATTATCCTCGCGACGCTTCCGATCGCCGTGCTTGGATTGTTGCTGTCATCCAAGCTCAACGCCTGCAACTCGCCTTTGCGCACGCTCAGCGTCATCGGCCTCGCTTGCATCGTCATGGGCACGCTCTTGGCATTCGCGGAAAAACGCGCGCGGCATATTCGGACAATCGACAATGTCTCCCTCAAGGATGCCATGATCGTCGGCTTGGCGCAGGTGGGAGCCTTGATCCCAGGCGTGTCTCGCTCCGGCTCGACGCTGACGGCCGCGCTTTTTATCGACATGCAACGAGACGAGGCCGCTCGTTTCTCGTTTCTGCTCGGCATCCCGACCATCGCTCTCGCGGGCCTGTTCGAACTCGTCAAATTGCGCAAAGCCGGTCTTGACCTGCACGGCTGGACGATTCTCTTATTCGGGCTGATCGTCGCCTCCATATCCGCTTTCGCGGCGATATGGAGCTTGATGCGCATCCTTGAACGTTTCTCCGCGTGGCCGTTTGTCGTCTATCGATTCCTCCTTGGCATCTTTCTGATTGTCGCGGTGGTCATAGGTCTGCTGCCGAACTGATCGGCGCATCGGAAATCCTTTTTCAAAGGGCGCCCATGGCGCATACGAGCGCCCACTCCGCATCGGTCACCGGCTGCACCGACAGGCGCGAGTTGACGACGAGCATCATGCCCTCGAGCTTACGCTCGGCTTTGATCGCCGCCAACGTCACCGGCCTTGGCATGGGCTTGACCGCGCGAAAGTCGACCATGCCGAACTTGCCGCTTTCATCCGACGGATCAGGATAAAAGAGCTTCGAGACGCCGACGATGCCGACGATCTCCTTGCCCTCATTCGAATGATAGAAGAACGCGTCTTCGCCCATCCGCATCGCCATCAGGTTTTTCTTGGCAACATGGTTGCGGACGCCATTCCAAGATGTGCCGGTCTTCCCGGCTTCGACTTGCTGCGTCCACGACCACGAGTCCGGTTCGCTCTTGATCAGCCAATGCGCCATCGATCGCTCCTTAGACAAGCGCTTTCCTAGCATTGTTGGTAAGAAGGTGGTCGTCCGCTAGTCTTCGTGTCTCGCGGGAATAGTCGCTTGTTCGTCAAGTGGTCGTATCGGGTTTGGGAGGCCGCGATAGAAGGGCATCGATCATCGTGTCGACCGAAGCGCGTCCCGACAGAACGGTATCAACCGCCCGAGCGATCGGCATGTCGATCGTACCCTTGGCGGCCATCGCGCATAGGATGGAGCAGGTCATGGCGCCTTCGGCCGTGCCAACCCTTGATTTCGACTGCTCAAGGGTCAGACCCTCGCCCAGCGCGTAGCCCAGCGAAAAATTCCGCGATTGCCGCGAGCCGCAGGTGAGGACGAGATCGCCGAGGCCGGAGAGGCCTGTCAGCGTGCCGGGAAGCGCCCCGTTGGCGACGCCGAAGCGGTTGAGTTCCGCAAAGCCGCGGGCAAGAAGCGCGGCACCGGCGCTGGAGCCGAGCCCCTTTCCAGCCGCGATGCCGCTGGCGATAGCCAAAACATTTTTCGTCGCGCCGCCAATCTCGACTCCGCGAATATCCGTCGAATGGTAGAGCCGAAACCACGGCGCTGAAAGGCTCGCCATCAAGGTTTTCGCTGCTTCGGTCGATCGCGCGGCCAGGGTGACAGCTGTCGGCATGCCTTTGGCGACATCTTCCGCAAAGCTCGGGCCGGACAGGATCGCGGGTGGATGATCCGGCAGCACTTCGGCGATGACCTGACTCATGAAGAGCCCGGTGCCGCGTTCGATTCCCTTGGCGCAGACGATCACTGGGACGCTTGGCGCCAGATGCTGTCGTGCCCTTTCGCCGACGGAGCGTATCGATTGGGCGGGAACGGCGAGCAGGATGATTTCGGCGTCGGCGAGACCGGCGAGATCGGCGGTCGGCACGATGCCGGCGAACAGCGGTATACCTGGCAGCCGCCTCGCGTTGATGCCGGTGGCGGTCATTTCCGCCACATGGGCGGGCTCGCGTCCCCAGAGCAGGACTTCCGATCCCGCTCGTGCCGCCAGGTTCGCGAGCGCCGTGCCCCAGGCGCCAGCACCGATAACCGCTATGCGGCGCATGGTAAAACTCCTGGCAAAGTCAGGCTTTACCGTGATGCGCCGCCTCGGCATTATTGTCCAATGGCCAGCGCGGCCGTGCGGCGAAAGTCATGTCGTCGGTCAGGCCCAGGCCCAGCCGTTCGATGCCGGCCCAGGCGATCATCGCGCCATTGTCCGTGCAGAGCCTTGGCGGCGGGATCACCAAGTTCACGCCGGCTTCGCCGCAGTAGCGTGCCATGGCCCGGCGAATGGCGTCATTGGAGGCGACGCCTCCCGCCGCGACGATCGCCTCGCAAGGGCCGATCCTTTCGCGAAACAGGCGCGTGGCGACGCGAACCCGATCGATGATCATGTCCACGATCGCCGCTTGAAACGAGGCGCAGAGATCGTTGATGTCGGTCGCCGTCAGAGGCGCGATCTTCTCAGCCTCGAGACGCACGGCGGTCTTGAGGCCGGAGAGGGAGAAATCCGGTTTTGGTCGGCCTATCATCGGGCGGGGAAAGGCGAAACGTTCGCTGTTGCCCTCGGCGGCGCGGCGCTCGATGAGCGGCCCGCCGGGGTAGGGCAGGTCGAGCAACTTAGCGACCTTGTCGAAAGCCTCGCCGACCGCGTCGTCGACGGTGGCGCCCAGCCTAACATAGTCGCCGACGCCCTTGACGGCCACGAGCTGCGTGTGGCCGCCCGAGATGAGCAACAGCAGGTAGGGGAACGCAACATTGTCGGTGAGCCGCGGCGTCAGCGCGTGCGCCTCGAGATGGTTGACCGCGATGAATGGCTTGCGCAGTGCCATTGCCATCGCCTTGCCGGCGGTGAGGCCAACGATGACGCCGCCGACCAGCCCCGGCCCGGCGGCCGCGGCGATGGCATCGATGTCTTTCATTCGCATGCGGGCCTTGGCGACAGCTCGCTCGATGAGGCGATCGAGCACCTCGACGTGGGCGCGCGCGGCGATTTCCGGCACGACGCCCCCATAGGCCGCGTGCTGCTGGATTTGGCTCATGATCTCGTTCGATAGGATCTCCGCCGTTCCGTCAGGCTTGCGCTCGACGACCGCCGCCGCGGTTTCGTCGCAAGTGGTCTCGATTCCAAGGACGCGCATTGGAGGACTCCGTATCTTCGATGGAGCATAGGCGAGAAGGCCTGCCGGCTTAAGGCAAATTCGTAGAAGCGATCGACGGTCGACGCGCAGAGCACATGCTCGGGGCGACCATCGGAGCGCGTCACATTCGCTTGCGTCGCCGGAGCTATTCCGGAATGGTCGATACGCCTCAAGCCAAGCCGGAGTGCGAGCACCGCTTATGACCTTGCAGAACCCACTCCGCATCGGCACGCGTGGCAGTCCGCTGGCGCTCGCACAGGCCCGCCAGACACGCGACCTGCTGCGCGAGGCACACGGGCTCGACGAGGCGCAGATCGAGGTCATCGTGATCAAGGTCGCCGGCGACGCGATCACCGACCGGCCGCTATCGGAGGCCGGAGGCAAAGGGCTGTTCACCAAAGAACTCGATACGTCCCTCATGATGGGCGGCATCGATGTCGCGGTCCATTCGGCTAAGGACCTGCCGACCTATCTGCCCGACGCCATCGCCATCGCCGGATACTTGCCGCGCGAGGACGTGCGCGATGTCTGGATCTCGCCTGTCGCGCCGAGCCCACGCGAACTTCCCCGCGGCGCGGTCGTCGGCACGGCCTCGCTGCGTCGCGGCGCCATGTTGCGGCGGATGCGCCCCGATATCGAGATTGCGCTCCTGCGTGGTAACGTTCAGACGCGCCTGCGCAAGGTCGAAGCGGGCGAGTTTGCCGGAACGCTTCTGGCTCTTGCCGGGCTGAAACGTCTCGGCCTTGAGGATCGGGCGACCTACACGATTCCCGTCGAGGACTTCCTGCCCGCGGCGGGGCAAGGCGCGATTGCCATAACGGTGCGGCCGGACGATGCCGATGTCGCCGCAATGCTGGCGCCGATCCTCTGCGCCCCGACCGCGATCGCCCTGGCGGCGGAACGGGCCTTTCTCACGGCGCTCGACGGCTCGTGCCGGACGCCGATCGGCGCGCACGCGGTCGTCGACGGCCATCAGGTGACGTTACGTGGAACCGTTCTCCGGCCCGACGGATCGCAGGCCTACGATGAGGAGGTCTATGGCGAGGTCGCGGACGCGGCGGTGATCGGCCGGACGGCCGGCGAGACGATCAAGGCCCGGCTTCCCGCCGGCTTCTTCGCGGACTAGCGATGCGCCTGCTCCTGACGCGGGCGCCCGAGGATGCGGCGCGCACGCGGGCCAAGCTCGAGGCGGCGGGGCACGAGGTGCATGTCTTGCCGGTAATCGAGACACGCTCGACGTGTGTCCTATGGCCGAGGGGCGTTGTGGATGCCGTGATCGCGACCAGCGCCAAGGCCTTCAACTATCTCGCTGCTGGTTGCTCGCCGGAAGCAAGGCGGCTCCTGCCGTTGTACCTCGTCGGCGAGCGAACGGCGGAGGAGGCGCGCGGTTCGGGCTTCTTGGGTCCGGCGATCATCGCGCCGAGCGCGGCGGACTTGCTGGCCACAATGCAGGAAGAGAAACGCTCAGAAGGGCGCCTCCTCTATCTCGCTGGCGTCGATCGCAAACCGAACCTGGAAGTCGGGTTGCAAGACAACGGGTTCGTTTTCGACGTCCTGAACGTCTACGAGGCCGCGGCTTCGATATCGACAACCCAGAACACGCGGATCTTGCTTACCGGACGGTCGATCGACGGTGTCCTGCACTTCTCGCGGAGGAGCGCTAGCCTTTTCCTCGAACGTGCCGAGGATGCCGAATGTAACATCGGCAAACTGCAGCACTTCTGCCTATCCGAGGACGTCGCGTGGCCGCTAAGAGCCGAGGGATGCGGCCTGATCCATGTGGCGGAAGCGCCGAACGAGGCGGCGCTTCTGGCTCTTCTCGGCGCCTAAGCCTGGCGGGCCTTGCGAGCGGCGTATTTCGCGTCGCGTTTCGCCTTGGCCTCCGCAAGGTCGGCCAGCACCCGTCCGGCGCGCGCGTTGGCACGGGCGAAGGCAGCCGCTTTCTCCTCTTCCAGCCGGACGCGCTCCGCTTCCTGTTCGGCTTCGAGGCGAATGCGTTCAGCTTCTCTCTCGACAGCTTCACGCGCCTCGATCTCGGCACGGATCGCGGCCTCCCTGGCCTCTTCCTGCCTGCGGATTTCTTCTTTCTCGGCGAGCCGCTGGTTGCGAGCCTCGACGATCACCTTGCGCTCGGCGAGCTTAGCCTCGACATCCGGGCTAGCAAGCCGCTCCTGCATCTTCTTCATCATTTCCATGCGTTTGCTTACGGCGGTGTCGCGCCGTTCGGCAAAGCCGACGTCTTTCAAGCGTGCCAAACAAAGGTGCCTTTCTTTTGGATGCTCTCTAACATAAGGGAGAGCCGCCGAAATTCTATGCCGCGCAGCCAGTTGATGCGCAATAAAGAAGCGATCACAGCCCCCGTCATTTGACGGACGGAACGGCGCTTTTTAGGGTGTCGGGACATGCGCGCAACATGGGCTGACGTTCGCGCCTAGAAAACACCCGGATCCGATCATGACCACGACCGCCGTCCCTGCGATGCAGCCGTTCGGCAGTGTCTTCGACCCGCAAATGCTCGCCGCCGCAAAGGCCTGGCCCTTCGAGGAAGCGCGCAAGATCGTGGCGCGCGTCGAGCGCTCCGGCCAGACCGAGGTCCTGTTCGAGACGGGCTACGGACCCTCCGGCCTGCCGCATATTGGCACCTTCGGCGAGGTGGCCCGCACGAGCATGGTGCGCCATGCCTTCCGGGTGCTGACCGGCGACAGCGTCAAGACACGCCTGCTCGCCTTCTCGGACGATATGGATGGCTTGCGGAAAGTGCCGGATAATGTGCCGAACCAGGACATGCTGCGCCAGCACCTCAACAAGCCGCTGACGCAGGTGCCGGACCCGTTCGGGACGCACGCGAGCTTCGGCGCTCACAACAATGCCGAACTGCGACGGTTTCTCGACCACTTCGGGTTCGATTACGAGTTCGCCTCCTCGACTGACTACTATCGGTCCGGCCGCTTCGACGCGGCGCTGCTGCATATGCTCCGCCACCTCGACACGATCATGGCGATCATGCTGCCGACGTTTCGCGAGGAGCGGGCGGCGACCTATTCGCCCTTCCTGCCGATCCATCCGGTGAACGGCGATGTGATGCAGGTGCCACTCGACAGCATCGATGCCGAGGCCGGCACGATTTCCTGGCGCGATCCCGGCTCTGGCGAGCGCTTCACCACCTCGGTCACCGGCGGCAAGGCCAAGTTGCAATGGAAGCCGGACTGGGCGATGCGCTGGTACGCGCTGAAGGTCGACTACGAAATGGCCGGCAAGGACCTCATCGATTCGGTCAAGCTGTCGGGCCAGATCACCCGCGCTTTGGGCGGTCTGCCGCCTGAGGGCTTCAACTACGAGCTTTTCCTTGATGAAAAGGGTCAGAAGATCTCGAAGTCCAAGGGCAATGGCCTGACGATTGATCAGTGGCTGGAGTATGCCAGCCCCGAGAGCCTCGCCCTGTTCATGTATCAGCGGCCGAAAGAGGCCAAGAAGCTGCACTTCGACGTGATACCCCGTGCGGTCGACGAGTATCTCGCCTTCCTCGACGCCGCCGACAAGCAGCGCCTCGGCCAGGACGCCAAGAGCCTGCTCGGCAATCCCGTCTGGCACATGCATGGTGGCGTGCCGCCCGCGCCCGAAAAGCTCGAGGCGACTGGCGGCGCGCTCTCCTTCGCGATGCTGCTCAACCTCGCGACGGTCGCCAACAGCGAGGATCCGGCTGTGCTGTGGGGTTTCCTGCGCAATTATGCGCCGGATGTCTCGCCGCAGACGCATCCGCGCCTCGACGCGCTGGTGCGTTACGCGGTCGTCTACTACCGCGATTTCGTCGCGCCCAAGAAGCGCTACCGGCTACCCGATGAAGTCGAGCGCGCGGCGCTGATCGCGCTGTCTGATGAGCTCGCCGGCCTGCCGCCAACCGCGCCGGGCGAGGCGATCCAGACCGCGCTCTACGATGTCGCACGGCCGATCCCGCGCTACCAGAACCTCGACGCCAAAGGCGCGACCCCGGAACGGCCGGGCGTCTCCAATGATTGGTTCGGCATGCTCTACGAGGTGCTGCTCGGCGAAGAGAAAGGTCCGCGCTTCGGCAGCTTCGTCGCGTTGTACGGGATCGAAAAGACACGCGCTCTGATCGCCCGCGCGACCGCCGGGGAACTGGTGAGCGCCGAGGCTTCCAACAATCGTCAGCATGTCCCTGATCTATAAGATCGTCCCGGCTTCCCTTTGGCGTGAGGTCGAGCGGTCCGGCGTATTGCTCGGCGCGCCCGTCGACCTCGCCGATGGCTACATCCACTTCTCCACCGCCGGTCAGGCGCGTGAGACTGCGGCCAAGCATTTCGAGGGAAGGGCCGACCTTCTGCTGGCCGCCGTCAAACCGGGAAGCCTCGGCATGGCTCTGCGATGGGAGCCGTCGCGTGGCGGCGCGCTGTTCCCACATCTTTATGGGCCGCTCGCCACGAAGGACGTGCTCTGGGTCAAGCCGCTACCGCTCGGCGCCGATGGTCGGCACGACTTCGGCGACCTCCTTTGAAAGCCCTCTGGCCGATCGCCCGCCCGATCCTGCATGCGCTCGACCCCGAACGCGCGCACGACGTCACGGTACGTGCGCTCGCCGCGATGCCGCTGCCGCGCGCCGAACCCGACGACCCACGCCTCGCGGTCGAGGCCTTCGGGCTGCGCTTTGCCAATCCGGTCGGTCTCGCGGCCGGGTTCGACAAGAACGGCGCCATCGCCCACAAGGCCGGCGCGCTTGGCTTTGGCTTTACGGAGGTCGGTACGGTGACGCCGCTGCCGCAATCGGGCAATCCGCGCCCGCGGCTGTTCCGGCTGCCGGAGCATGATGGGATCATCAATCGTTTCGGCTTCAACAATCTCGGCCTTGCATCGGCACACCGCAGGTTGCGCAAGGGTGGGGCCGTGCTCGGGGTCAACATCGGCGCCAACAAGGACGCGACCAACCGCGTCGCCGATTACGTTGCCGGGGTTCGCGCCTTCGTGGACCTTGCCGATTACCTTACGATCAACGTCTCCTCGCCGAACACGCCGAGCCTGCGCGATCTGCAAAAGCCCGAAGCGCTCGACGAACTGCTGTCCCGCGTCCTCGAGGCGCGCGATGTGAAGACGGCGATCTTCGGTCGCAAACCCATCCTTCTCAAGATCGCGCCGGACCTCACGTTGAGCGATCTCGATGCGATCCTACGCGTCGCGCGCGACCGCCGCATCGATGGCATGATCGTCTCGAACACGACGATCGCCAGATCCGACACGATCGCCGGGCACAGGCATGGTCGCGAGACCGGCGGCCTCTCCGGACGCCCTCTGTTCGATCTGTCGACGCGGATGCTCGCGGCGACGTTCCTGCGCGTCGAGGGACAGTTCCCGCTTGTCGGTGTCGGCGGTGTGGAGGACGCGGCAACGGCCTGGGCCAAGATTGAGGCGGGCGCGAGCTTGGTGCAGCTCTACTCCGCTTTGGTCTTCAAGGGACCGCGAGTCGTCGACGTGATCAAGCGAGGGCTCACAGAGCGGCTCGGTCGCGACGCGTCGCTGGCCCTTGCGGTAGGTCGAAACGCGGCCGAATACGCGTCGTCCGCGAGCCTCGCGTGATCAATGCGGCAGGCAGTTGAAATATTCGGAACTGCCGCGCGTGCGGGCGATGAGTCCGGCGGCAAGGCGGCGCTGCATCGGCTTGGCCTGGCCGGCATTCCGGAGGAACGGGTTAGGGAGCGCGGTGGCGAGCAGCGCCGCCTCGCGCGCGTCGAGGTCGCTCGCGTCCTTGTCGAAGTAATGATGCGCGGCCGCCTCTATCCCGAAGATGCCGTCGCCCCATTCTGCGATGTTGAGGTAGACCTCGATCGTGTGCGCCTTGCTCCAGACCCTGCCGAGCATCAGTGCGACGACGATCTCCAACCCTTTGCGGACCCTTGATCGACCGGGCCAAAGAAAAAGGTTCTTGGCGGTCTGCATCGTGATCGTTGAGGCGCCGCGCGAAGGGCCATCCTCGTCGGCATTGTCCATCACTTCGTGCAGGGCGTCCCAGTCGACCCCGGTGTTGAGGCAGAAGCGGGCGTCCTCCGAGGCGATGACACTCTCGATTGCGACCGGCGCGATCGCGTCGAGCCGCACGTACTGCCTCTCGTAGCTCTTGCCCTCGATCAAGCGGCCCATCATCAAGGTCGAGATCGGCGGCAACACACTGTCGATGGCGAAGAGCCCGACGAAGACGGCCACGACCGCGATTGCGCCGAAAAAGACGCAACGCGCGACGATCCCCCCAAGCCTCGGCCCGCCCCGCCCTCTCGCCATGCGGCAGCCTTGACCCAACCAGCGCGTTCGGGCAAGCGGGGTCGAACATTCCCTGTTCGAGTACCAGAATGACGCGGTGGGCCGAAAATGGCGAGTTCCAGGATCGGTTGACAGCCGTCGCCGAGGCGACGGAGCGGATGCTGGGAAGGCTCCTGTCCAACGAGCCGCTGCCGGGGGAGACGGTTCGTCCGGCCCGCTTCATGGAAGCCATGCGCTACGCAAGTCTCGGCGGCGGCAAGCGACTGCGACCGTTCCTGATGGTCGAGTCGGCGCGCCTCTTCGGCGGCGACGGTGAGGGCGTGCTCCGAGCGGCCTGCGCGCTGGAGATGATCCACTGCTATTCGCTGGTCCATGACGATCTTCCCGCGATGGACGATGACGATCTGCGCCGTGGACGTCCCACCACGCACAAGGCCTACGACGAGGCGACCGCCATCCTCGTCGGCGACGGCCTTCTCACGCTGGCCTTCGACGTCACCGCCGACGCGGCGACCCATACCGACCCGGCCGTGCGTGCGGAGCTGGTGCTTCTGCTCGCCCGCAACGCCGGGATCGGTGGCATGGTCGGCGGCCAGATGCTGGATCTCGAGGCGGAAGCCTCGACCGAGCCGCATGCGGCCGAGAGCGTGATCCGCATCCAGAGGATGAAGACCGGCGCGCTGCTCCATCACGCCGTCATGGCCGGCACGCTGTTCGCGGGCGCCGATGCGACCGCGAAGGCGGCGATGTCGCGCTACGGCCATGCCCTTGGCGCCGCCTTTCAGGTCGCCGACGACATCCTCGACGTCGAGGCCGACGAGACGGCGCTCGGCAAGAAGGCCGGCAAGGACGCGGGACGTAACAAGGCCACGCTCGTCGCCGCCATCGGCCTGGAGGCGGCGCGCGCCCGGCGCGACCGTCTCGCCGACGAGGCGGTCGCCGCCCTCGAGACCATCCCGCAAGGCCGGCGTGCCGACGTGCTGAAGGATGCCGCCCGCTTCGCCGTCGAACGAAAGAGCTGAACTTGGGCGTTTTCCCGACGCAGGGGCGTCCCCGCCTCCTGATCGGACGTCTTCTGCTCGGCCGGCCGAGACTTTTCATAAGCGTCGCCGTCGCCGTCGCGTCCTATTGGCTTTGGCCGTCCAATCTCATCTGGATCACCCGCGTCCTCGTCGCCTGGAACATCGGAACCGGCCTCTATATCGGCCTCTACCTCTTCATGATCGCCGAGTCGGACAGTCGGACGATCAGGTGGCGGGCAAAGATCACGGACGAAGGCAAGTTCGTGATCCTTTTCCTGACGATCGTCGCCGCGACCGCCTCGCTCGCCGCTATCTTCGCGCAGCTCTCGACCATCAAGCAACTCAGCGGGCTGGACAAGGGGTTGCACCTCGGCCTCGCGGGCCTGACGATTTTCAGCGCCTGGGTGTTCATCCACCTGAGTTTCGCGCTGCACTACGCGCACGAGTACTTCGACGATCCCAAGACGCTTGATAGCAAGACGCTGGCTAGCAAGACGCTGGGCGGCGAGACGCTCGCGGTCCAGCGCGGCCTCGACTTTCCCGGCACGCCTGAGCCGGACTATTGGGATTTCACGTATTTCGCCTTCATCATCGGCTGCGCCGCGCAGACGGCCGATGTGTCGGTCAGGTCGCAGGCCATGCGGAGGACCGCTCTCGGTCACTCGATCCTGTCGTTCTTCTTCAATTCGGCGATCCTGGCGCTCACGATCAACATCGCCGCGGGCCTGACCTAGGCCGCGACCCGATCGCGCGAGCCTTCCAGCCGCTCGACCCAATCAGCCCGTGCGCGAGGCTTACAGCCCGAGCACCTTGGCGTGATGGGTGAAGTGGTCCTCCATGAAGGTCATCATCGTATAGTACGAGTGGTCGTAACCCTCCTGCATGCGCAGCTTCAGCGGCTGGCCGGCCTGCTCGCAGGCTTGCTTGAAGAGGTGCGGGTGCAACTCGCCTTCGAGGAACTGGTCGGCCGTGCCCTGGTCGATCAGGATATGCGAGGTCTTCCTGCCGGACTTCACCAGTTCGGTCGCGTCCCATTGCTTCCAGCTCGCCCTGTCCGGCCCGAGGTAATTGCCGAGCGCCTTCTCGCCCCAGGGGCAGGACGACGGGGCGACGATCGGCGCGAAAGCGGAGACCGACTTGAAGCGCTGGGGGTGACGCAGCGCCGTGATCAGCGCGCCGTGGCCGCCCATCGAGTGGCCGAAAACGCCGATCCTGTCGGCGTCGACGGGAAAATGCTCGAGGATGAGGTCGGGCAGCTCCGCGGAGACGTATGTCCCCATCTGGTAGCCGTCCGTCCATGGCGCCTGCGTCGCGTCGACGTAAAATCCGGCACCGACGCCGAAATCGTATTTGTCATGGTCGCCGGGGTGCGGCTTGTCGCGCGGGCTGGTGTCGGGCGCGACGAGGATGATGCCGTGCTGGGCGGCGAGGCGCTGCGCGCCGCCCTTGATGATGAAGGTCGTGTGATCGCAGGTGAGGCCGGCGAGATACATCAGCGCCGGCAGCTTGCCGCCACGCTCCGCCTGGGGCGGCAGGTAGACCGTGAAGTTCATGCTCCCGCCGATCGCCGTCGACGCGTGCTTGTAGAATGTGTTCGCGCCGCCGAAGGCGACGTTCGATCCCGTCTTCTCCGGAGCTTGAGCCATCAGTACTTCACCACGGTGCGGATACCCTTGCCGTCGTGCATGTCGTGGAAGCCGTCGTTGATCTTGTCGAGCGGGATCACGTCGGTGATCAGGTCGTCGATGTTGATGCGCTTGTCCATGTACCAGTCGACGATGCGCGGCACGTCGGTGCGCCCGCGCGCGCCGCCGAAGGCCGAGCCGCGCCAGTTGCGGCCGGTGACGAGCTGGAACGGACGCGTCGCGATCTCCGCGCCGGCCGGGGCCACGCCGATGACGATCGATGTGCCCCATCCCTTGTGGCAGCACTCCAACGCCTGGCGCATGACCGTAACGTTGCCGGTGCAGTCGAACGTGTAGTCGGCGCCGCCCTTGGTCAGCTCGACGAGGTGGTTGACGATGTTCGTGCCGGCCGGCAGCTCCTTGGGATTGACGAAGTCGGTCATCCCGAACTGCGCCGCGATGTTCCGCTTGCTGTTGTTGAGGTCGACGCCGACGATTTGCTCGGCGCCGATCATCTTGAGGCCCTGGATCACGTTGAGGCCGATGCCGCCGAGGCCGAACACGACCGCGCGGCAGCCGTATTCCGCCTTGGCGGTGAAGATCACCGCGCCGATGCCGGTCGTGACGCCGCAGCCGATGTAGCAGATCTTCTCGAAGGGCGCGTCCTCGCGCACCTTGGCGAGTGAGATCTCCGGCAGCACCGTATAGTTCGAGAAGGTCGAGCAACCCATGTAATGGTAGATCGTCTTGCCCTGGTAGGAGAAGCGGCTGGTGCCGTCCGGCATCAAGCCCTTGCCCTGGGTGACGCGGACTTTCTGGCAGAGGTTGGTCTTCTTCGACAGGCAGTAGTCGCACTCGCGGCACTCGGCCGTGTAGAGCGGGATGACGTGGTCGCCCTTCTTCAAGGACGTGACGCCCGGGCCGACTTCGACGACCACGCCGGCGCCCTCGTGCCCGAGGATCGACGGGAAGATGCCTTCCGAATCCTGGCCGGACATGGTGTAGGCGTCGGTGTGGCAGAGGCCGGTCGCCTTGATCTCGACCAGCACCTCGCCGTGCTTGGGCCCCTCGAGGTCGACCTCGACGATCTCCAGCGGCTTCTGGGCTTCGAACGCTACGGCTGCGCGGGTCTTCATCTCTGGCTCTCTCTGAAGGCTGTTGTTTAGCGCGTGCCTACAGCGCTTTAGCGCGGGAGGCTAGGGCGGCGGGCCGCAATTATTTTGCGGATTCTGCCTGCTTCTTTGTGGCTGGAAATGCGACCGCGCCCTATCGACTCCATCCTGCCAAACCATCAAACGATAGGCATTGGCGATCAAAACAGAAAAATGCAGCTGTCGTTACATTTAAGCGTCATAAGCGTCATAGCGTCATGCTTGCGAGTGAACAGCCTTTAAAAACAATCGCTTGCCCTTCCAATTGAAGCGTCATGCTTGCCTTTCATGCGTCATGCTTGCTTTTCATGTGTCATGCTTGCCTTCGAAGCGTTATGCGGGCCGAGACGCGTCATGCGGGCCGAGACGCCGAGCATCACACATAGCGGCCCGGTTCACCGTTGCCTCAAACGTCGGAAGCCCGTTCGTCCCGTTGCATTGACCAAGGCTCACCGACGGCGACGCGTGTTGCTGACCATCCCGGAGCAACGCTCGCTATCTCATCGAGGTCGGGGTTGCGTTCGACGACCTTGGACATGGCCACCACGAACGCCGACGCCATGACGATAGGAGCGCCGTCCGTAAACCCCCATGAATGATCGTCTTCATAGTGCGTAGCTACGAGAACCGGGTGACCATCGATCACTGATTGGCATGTGATGCAGGCGACGTTCGGTCCTTGATCAAACTTCCAGCTCATACCCATCTCGCCCGCTCGAAATCAGCTATGTGGCAGTCTTCCCGCTGTCAGTACCGAGTCTGCGGCCATTTCGATCCGATTTTAGGTATCAATACCTATCTAGGTTGGCACGTCAAGACGCGCGATCTTGAGGTTCAGCGATCGTCGCGACCTTGGCGCCCGCGAAGACGAAAGAGGCTGCTTGCGCGCATGGTCGAGCGCCGAGCCGATGGCCGCTCGCGTGAACCTCGCCTTCAAAATCGCGATTGCCGCGCGGCCACAGCCAAGCTGATTTGACGGCTCAGTCTCAAAAGCATGCGATTTCCTGATGCGGACCGGCTAACGGGCGGTATCATCGCTGTGCCCGTGATCGGGCGGGGAGACCCGGTTGCCCACCCTCTTTCGCCTGCTTTTCGTCATCGGGCTGATCGCCGCTCTCGTCTACGGCGCGATGCTGGCGATGGTGACTTTCATCCATCCGCAGCAGCGCGAGATCAGCCAACCCGTGACGCTGCCGAAGCTCGCGAAGTGACGATGAAGTCCGCGACAGCGAAATGGACGCTTGGAATCTGGGTTTCTGGCGCCGCAACGCTCACGTTTCCGCCAGCAAGCGTCCGGCCGCCGCGCGCGCCTCGTCGGTGATCGTCGCGCCGGCGAGCATGCGGGCGATCTCCTCGCGCCGCGCCTCGGGCGCGAGCACGCTGACGCGCGTCGCCACGCGCGTGCCACGCTCGGTCAGATCCTTGGCGATGCGGAAATGGTCGCCGGCACGCGCCGCGACCTGCGGGGCATGCGTCACCGCGAGAACCTGCGCGCTCGCCGCGAGCCGCGCGAGGCGCTGGCCCATCGCGTCGGCGACGGCGCCGCCGACGCCGGTGTCGATCTCGTCGAAGACGAGGGTCGGCGCCGACGCCTTGGCGGCGAGCGCGACCTTCAGCGCCAGCATGAAGCGGGCGAGTTCGCCGCCCGAGGCGATCTTCATCAGCGGGCCGGGCCGCGTACCGGGATTGGTCGAGACCCAGAAGGCCACGGCATCAATGCCGTCGGCGCCGGGCTGCTCCGGCTCGACCTGCGTCGAGAAGCGTGCACGGTCGAGCTTCAGCGGCGCCAGTTCCGCGTTCACCGCCTTGTCGAGCGCGCTCGCCGCCTGCTTGCGCCCGGCCGAGAGCGTCCGCGCGGCCGCCGTGAAGCGCGCTTCGGCGTCGACCAGGGCCTTGGCCAGCGCGACGAGCCTGGCCTCGTCCGCGTCGAGCGCGGCGAGCGTCGCCTCGTGCTGGCGCGCGAGGGCGGGCAGGGCGTCGGCGGCGACATCGTACTTGCGGGCGGCGCCGCGCAGGGCGAACAGCCGGTCCTCGATATGCTCCAGCGCGCCCGCATCGAACGCGGCGTCGCGGATCCCCTGGTCCAGCGTGTCGCGCACCGCATCGAGCGCGAGCAGGGCCGCGTCGATCGCCTGCACGACCGGCCCGACGAGTTCGGGCGCTTGCGCCTGGCGCCGGTCGAGCCGGCGCATCGCGCTGTTCAGGCTCGCGACGATGCCGTCGCCGGCGAGCATCTCCCGGGTGTCGCGAAGGTCGGCGACGACTTTCTCCGCGGCCTGCATCGCCTGCCGCCGCTCGGCGAGCATGGCTTCCTCGCCGGGCTCCACGGCGAGGGCGGCGAGTTCGGCGTGGGCGTGCCGCAGGTAGTCGGCTTCCGCCCGGATCGCCGCCACCCGGGCCTCCTCCGAGCGCCGTTCGGCGGCGATGGCGCGCATGCGCCCGTGCGTCTCGCGGACGGCGGCGAGGGGACCCGCGAGGCCGCCGAACGCGTCGACCAGTTGGCGATGCATCGTCGGCTCGACCATCGCGCGGTCGTCGTGCTGGCCGTGGATCTCGACGAGACCGCGGCCGAGCGCGCGCAGGATCTGCGCGCTCACCGGCTGGTCGTTGACGAAGGCGCGGGTCCGGCCGTCCGCCATCTGGACGCGGCGGAGGATGAGATCGCCGTCGACATCGATGTCGTGCGAGCGCGCGGTGGCGCGCAAGGCATGGTCGGCGGCGATGTCGAAGACGGCGGTCACCTGGCCCTGCGGCTGGCCCTCGCGCACGAGCGAACCATCGCCGCGCGCGCCCAGCGCGAGCGCGAAGGCGTCGAGCAGGATCGACTTGCCCGCCCCCGTCTCGCCGGTGAGTACCGTCATTCCCGGCCTGAGGTCGAGATCGAGGCGGTCTATGAGGACAATATCGCGGATCGCCAGTTGGACGAGCACGGGACCTGCAAGCCCTTGATCAGGACCCTCGGTAACGCACCGCCGGGTCGGTATGCCGAAAGCCTCGCGCGGCCTCGGTCCCCTGGGTCGCAACAAACACGGCCAGCGTCAAGCGCCGCCCTGCCTTGACCCTAGCCGACGCCGCCGCCCTTCAACGCCTTGGAGATCCAGGAGCCCTTGTCCTCGTTGGGTGCGAAACCGCCGCCCTGCAGCAAGCTGTAGGCCTGCTTGTACCAGGTCGAGTTCGGATAATTGTGGCCCAGCACGGCCGCCGCGGTCTGCGCCTCCTGGGGCAGGCCGAGCGCCATGTAGGCTTCCGTCAGGCGCTCGAGCGCCTCCTCGGTCTGCGGCGTGGTCTGGTACTTGGCGAGCACGTTGCGGAAGCGGTTCACCGCCGCCGTATACTCGTGGCGGAAGAGATAGTAGCGGCCGACTTCCATCTCCTTGCCGGCGAGCTGGTCCTTGGCGACGCCGATCTTGTAGCGCGCGTCCGCTGCGTATTCCGACGCCGGGTACTTCTTCACCACGTCGTTGAAGGCCTCGATCGCCTTGTCGGCGCGCGCCAGATCGTGGTTCACGTCCGGGATCTGGTCGTAGTACGACATGCCCTCGAGATAGGTGATGTAGTCCGAATCCGGCGAGTTGGGGTAGAGGCCGAGGTAGCGCTTGGCCGAGCCGATCGCGTCGTCGTAGCTCTTGCTGGAATACTGGCTGTAGGTCGTCATGATCAGCGCTTTGCGCTGATATTGCGAGTAGGGATAGGCCTTCTCGAGCTTGCTGAACGTCTTCGCGGAGATGTCGTAATCGCGCTTCTCCATCTCCGTCACGCCCTTCTGGTAGAGGACGCCGGCCGGCGGATCGTTGATCACCTTCGTCTCGTACTTGTCGTCGGCGAACCAGTTGCTCGGATTGATGCTGTCCAGGAAATCGGCGTGCGCGACGGCGGGCGCCAGGAGCGCCGGCGCCATTATGGCGAGCGCGCCGAACAGACGGCGGCTGAGCGGGGAAGCGAGCGATGAGGGCATGGGTCTCTCACGAAGGCCCAGGAGGGCGACGAAGCTGGCCGGTCGTGACGCGCAACGACGAGAACGTCACGCCCGAAGTGGTCGTGGTCGCCGGCGGCAATAATGTGGCACGGCGCGGTCCTCCGCCAAAGAATCTCGACCGCGTTGCGTGAAAGCCACAGAGACGAACGAAGAAGCCGGCGCGGGTGGCGCCGGCTGGTTCGTCGTCGGGCGTTAGGCGCTCCTCGCTTCGCGCAAACCTCAAGGCTCCTCGCCTCGCGAAGGCGCGATGATGATCGCGGCTCAGCTCGTCTGACGGCGCAGGAAGGCCGGGATCTCGAGCTGGTCATCCTCGCTCTGGCGCGGCGCCAAGCGACCGTGCGTATCCAGCGACTGCTGCGGCGGCCGCAGCGCCATGGGGGCGGCCGGGCGCTTGGCATAGTCCGCGTGCGCCTGGCTCGGGGCGGCGGCGCGCTGATACTGCGCGGGCTGCCGCGGCTGATAGCCGAGCTGCGGAACGGGGTGCTGGTCGGACGCCTGGCCGGGGGCGTCGTCGCGGCTCATGCCGAAGGCGGCGAGCCGTTCGAGCAGGGTGCGGCGCTTGACGTCGGCCTGATCGCCCGACGCGTATTGCTGGCGGATCTGGTTTTGCACCGGCATCGGCAGATCCTCGATCTGCGGCATGCGCTGCGGACGCGCGAGCGGGGTTTCCGGCGCCGGCGGGATGTACGGGCCGGCCTCGTAGCGCTCGGGCTCGCGCATCGCCGGGCGCTGCTGCTCGGCATAGGCGGGAGCGGGTTGCGGCATCACCGGCTGCAGCTGCACGCCTGAGCTCATCGGCGGCGCGGGCGCATAATGCTGCGGCGCCGATTGCGGCGCCAGCGGCTCCTGGTAGGCCGGGGCGGCGAGCTGGGCGGGCTGCGTCTGCACCTCGATGCGGCGCGACTCCGACTGGGCGCGCAGGCGCGCGGCGGCCTCGGCGATGCGCGCCTCGGCGGCGATCAGCTCGCGCTGGTCGGCGACCTTGTCGATGCCGGTGGCGACGACGGAGACGCGGACGATGCCGTCGAGCGATTCGTCGAAGGTGGCGCCGAGGATGATGTTGGCGTCCTCGTCGACCTCCTGGCGAATGCGGCTCGCCGCCTCGTCGACTTCGTAGAGCGTGAGGTCGTTGCCGCCGGTGATCGAGATGAGGAGGCCCTTGGCGCCCTTCATCGAGACTTCGTCGAGCAGCGGGTTGGCGATCGCCGCCTCGGCGGCGAGGATGGCGCGCTTGTCGCCCGACGCCTCGCCCGTCCCCATCATCGCCTTGCCCATCTCGCGCATGATGGCGCGGACGTCGGCGAAATCGAGGTTGATCAAACCTTCCTTGACCATGAGATCGGTGATGCAGGCGACGCCCGAGTAGAGCACCTGATCGGCCATCGAGAACGCGTCGGCGAAGGTCGTCTTCTCGTTGGCGATGCGAAACAGGTTCTGGTTGGGGATCGTGATCAGCGTGTCGACGGCCTTGTGCAGCTCGCCGATCCCGCCGTCGGCGATGCGCATGCGGCGCTGCCCCTCGAACTGGAACGGCTTCGTCACCACGCCCACCGTCAGGATGCCCATGTCGCGGGCGATGCGGGCGATGACAGGCGCGGCGCCGGTGCCGGTGCCGCCGCCCATGCCGGCGGTGACGAACACCATGTGCGCGCCCGCGAGGT
Organism: Beijerinckiaceae bacterium; assembly: GCA_965198495.1. GTDB lineage: Bacteria > Pseudomonadota > Alphaproteobacteria > Rhizobiales > Beijerinckiaceae > RH-AL1. The sequence continues at coordinate 1,574,267 of CBDAPL010000001.1, forward strand.
GGTCGCGGATCTCCTCGAGCGCCTCTTCGGCGGCGGCGCGGCCGACTTCCGGCTGCGAGCCGGCGCCGAGACCCTCGGTCACCTGCAGGCCCATCTGGATGATGCGCTCGGCCTTGGAGGCTGTCAGCGCCTGCGCGTCCGTGTTGGCGACGATGAAGTCGACGCCCACGAGACCCGACACGATCATGTTGTTGACCGCGTTGCCGCCGGCGCCGCCGACGCCGCAGACCATGATGCGGGGCTTCAGTTCGCGCAGCTCCGGAGCTTTCAGATTGATCGTCATCGCATGGCCTCTTGCGTGTTCAGGCGCCGGAGCGCTGGTTTGATTCCAACTGAGTCGTCCGGACGATGAAACGGCCGCCGCGCCATCTCGCCGTCCCGCGACATCTCAGAAACTATCCTTCAGCCAACGTCCGACCCGGCTGATGTAATTGTCGTTGGTGGGCTCGTAGTTCTTCGAGCCCACGGGGCGGAAATGTTCGATGCCGCTGACCTGCGGGTAGACGAGCAGGCCGATCGCCGCGGCGAACGCCGGGCCCTTGGCGGATTCCGGCAGGCCTTGAATGCCGAGCGGACGGCCGATGCGCACCTGGCCGGAGATGATGCGCTTGGCCGCCTCGGGCAGACCGGCGAGCTGGCTGGCGCCGCCTGTCAGCACGATGCGCCGGCCGGAATGCGCCGGCAGGCCGGCCGCCTTGAGACGATCGCGCACGAGCTCGAGGATCTCCTCGACGCGGGGCTTGATGATGCGGGTCAGCTGCGACTTCGGCAGATGCGTCGCGTGCTCGCCGTCGTCGCCGACCTGCGTCACGGCGATCGTCTCGCGCTCGTCGGAGGCCGAACCGAGGCAGGAGCCGTGCAGCGTCTTCAGGCGCTCGGCGTCGGCGAGCGGGATGTTGAGACCGCGCGCGAGGTCCATCGTGACGTGCCGGCCGCCGACGGCGAAGGCGTCGACATGGGTGAGGTTGCCGCCCGAGAAGATCCCGGACGATGTGGTGCCGCCGCCCATGTCGATGATGGCGGTCCCAAGTTCGGCTTCGTCGTCGACCAGAGCCGACAGGCCGGAGGCGTAGGGCGTCGCCACCACCGCGTCGATCGAGAGATGGCATCGCTCGATCGCCAGCATCAGGTTGCGCGCCGCCGTCGAATCCGTCGAGACGACGTGCATGGCGGCGCCGAGCTCGTCGCCGATCAGCCCGCGCGGGTCGCGGATCGTGTCGGCACTGCCGAGCGAGAAGCCGGTCGGCAGGGAGTGGAGCGCGCTGCGCCCGGGCGGCACGCTGGCGTGGCACGCCTGCAGGACGCGATGGATCTCGCTGTTGGAGACGGCATGGCCGCCGACGGCGATCTTGGCGTCGAAGAAATGCGAGCCGATGCGGCCGCCGGTGTTGTTGACGATGACGCTCTGCACCTGCACGCCGGCCATGCGCTCGGCCGCGTCAACGGCGAGGCGTATCGCGCCTTCGGCGGCTTCCATGTCGATGACGGTGCCGCTCTTGATGCCGCGCGAGCGCTGGTGGCCGATGCCGAGAATGCGGCAGCGATGCGTGCGGCCGCGCAGCATCTCCGAGGGTTCGATCGGCTGCAGCCGCGCGACCAGGCAGACGATCTTCGTCGTGCCGACGTCGAGCACGGAGATGATGGCGGTCTTGCGCGAGGACAGGGGACGCATGCGCGGCGGCATGGTGGCCGAACTCATGTCGTAGCCCCTTTCTTCTTGGTCTTCTTGGCGAGGAGGTCGGCGCGCGCCGCGGCGGCGTCCGCCGTGAGCTGCGCCACCACGCGGCCCGGCACGCGCAGATCGAGCGCGACGATATCCTTCTCCAGGATGTGCCTGTCGTGTTCCAGCCGCGAGAGGCGCGCGACCGCGTCGGCCGGATCGTTCTCCGGCAGCTCGATCTCGAGTCCCTCGTTCGTCTTCAAGGTCCAGCGGCGGCCCGAGACGTAGATGCCGGCGCGGATGCGCTCGCGCATCTCTCCGGCGGCCTCGAGGATCTCTATATATTGCGCGATGGCGAGGTTCGCGCCGGCGCCGACGACGAGAGGCAGGCGCTCGAAGCGCGTGTCGCGCATGTCGTCGATGGGCGTTCCGTCGATGGCGACGATGGAGACGATCCCGTCCTTCTGCCACAGCGCGTCGGGCTGGCGCTCCTCGACCTCGATCAGCAGCCGGTTGGGATAGAGCTTGGAGACGCTGGCTTCCTTGATCAGCGGCACGGCCTTGAGGCGCGCGCGAACCGCCGCCACGTCGAGGAAGACGAGGGAATTGTTCTGGCTCACCCCGCCGAGCTTTAGGATCTCCTCCTGGGTGAGCTCGCGGGTGCCGGTGATGGTCACGGCCTTGATCGCGAAGCCCGCGTTCCTGGCGACGATGTCGGAAATCCTGCCGTTGGCCGCCACGAACGTGTCATAGGCCCCGCCGCGCAGCGTGCCGTATACGCCGGCGATACCGAAGAGACCAAAGACGAGCGCGGTGCCGACGAGGCGCGAGCCGAGCATGCCCTCCAGACGGTTGCGGAGCGAGGCGCGGCGCTTGCGGCGGCGCGGAAGACGCGGCGCGACCTGCGGCATGAAGGGGAAAGCGAAAGCGTCGGCGGTGCCGGCGAACGCGAAGGTGGGAGCGAACCTGCTCCCCAACTCTCCTAACGATCGCAGGAGGCGTCCTCCACCATCCATCGTACCAACTCACCGAATGAAAGGCCGACGTAGGCCGCCAACTCGGGCACCAGCGAGGTCTCGGTCATGCCGGGCTGCGTGTTGACTTCCAAGACGACGAGATCGCCCGTACCTCCGGGGCGGTCGTCGTAGCGAAAGTCCGCACGGCTCACGCCACGGCATCCGAGAGCGCGATGCGCCCTTAGAGCCAAGTCTCTTACCGAATGGTAAATATTTTCTTTAAGATCGGCGGGAAGGACGTGAATTGATCCGCCTTTCGCGTATTTCGCCTCGTAGTCGTACCAGCCGCCGTCGGCGGCACGTATGTCTATGACATCCAGAGCCTTTTCGCCGATCACCGCGCAGGTGAGCTCGCGGCCCGCGATGAAGCGCTCGACGAGGACGATGTCGCCGTGCTCCCAATCGTGGCGCGTCAGCTCCTGCGGTGGGTGCTCGTGATCCTCGCCGACGATGAGCACGCCGACGGACGATCCCTCGCTGACCGGCTTGATCACGTAGGGCGGCTTCATCGGGTGGCCCTTGGCGACGTCGAGCCGGTGCATGGTCAGCCCCTCGGCGACGGGTATGCCGGCCGCCCGCATCACGTCCTTCGCGCGGTCCTTCTGCATGGCGAGGGCCGAAGCGAGCACGCCGGAATGCGTGTAGGGAATGCGCAGCATCTCGAGAATGCCCTGGACGATCCCGTCCTCGCCGAAGCGTCCGTGCAGGGCGTTGAGCACCACGTCCGGCCTGAGCTTCGCCAGCGTCTCCCCGATGGCGCGGTCCACGTCGATGCGTGTGACCGCGTAGCCCTGCTCCTCGAGCGCCTTGGCGCAAGCCGCGCCGGAGCGAAGCGAAACCTCCCGCTCGGCCGACAGGCCCCCGAGGAGGACGGCGACGTGCTTGGTCATGAGGAGCGCTTTCGCTTGGATGGTTGCGAATCCTCCTCCGCGAAGCGGGGGAGGGGGACCACGCGCAGCGTGGTGGAGGGGGCTGCCCGTGCTAGGATGCGCCGGTGCGTGCTCCAGCGAAAACCTTCGTGCGCGCCCGTCGGCTGCGACGGGAGATGACCCTGCCGGAGGTCCAACTCTGGCAGGCGCTGCGCGGCTCGGCGATGAACGGCACACGCTTCCGGCGCCAGCACCCGATCGGCGTATACGTGCTCGATTTCTACGCTCCGTCCGCCAAACTCGCGATCGAAGTCGACGGCGCGGCGCACGACATCCCTTGCGTCGCACGGCGCGATGTCGCGCGGGACGCATGGCTTTCGGCGCAAGGCCTTCGCATCATGCGGTTTTCTGCGGTCGACATACTGAGTGCCACGCGGCGGGACGATGTGGTCGCGACCATCGCGGCAGCCTTGACAGATCCGTATTGAAGCTCAGATCGTGCGGTGGCAGCCCCCTCCACCATGCTTCGCATGGTCCCCCTCCCCCGCTTCGCGGAGGAGGATGTGCGAGCGGTCTTCATGCGCGCCTCCCGACGCGAGCGATTTCCCATTCGAGCGTGATGCCGCTCGTCTCCAGCACGCGCGCGCGGACCAAGTCGCCCAGGTCTTCGAGATCGGTGGCGGATGCGTTGCCGCGATTGATCAGAAAATTCGTGTGAAGCTCGGACACCTGCGCGCCGCCATGGATCAGCCCCCGGCAGCCGGCCCTGTCGACCAGCGCCCAGGCCTTGTCGCCCGGCGGGTTCTTGAACGTCGAGCCGCCGGTGCGGGTGTTGACGGGCTGCGTCGCCGCGCGCGCGGCGGTGATCTCCGCCATCTCGGCGCGGATCGCCTCGGGATCGCCGGGCCTACCCTCGAAACGCGCGCGCGTGAAGATGACGTCGTCCGCGACGCCGCAATGGCGATAGGCGAAGCCCATCTCCGCCGCCGCGTAATCGCGGATCGTGCCGTCGCGGGCGACGCCGCGCGCGTCCACGAGCACGTCCCTCGTCTCGATGCCGTAGGCACCCCCGTTCATGCGCAGCGCGCCGCCGACCGAGCCGGGGATGCCGCGCAGGAACGCCAGACCGGCGATGCCGGCCCGCGCGGCGGCCGAGGCGAGCTTCACGTCCGGCGTGGCCGCTCCGGCGATGATCGTCGTCGCCTCGATCGCGATGGTCGCGAAGGCTCTGCCGAGCCGCACCACGACGCCGTCGATCCCGCCGTCGCGAACGAGAAGGTTCGATCCCAAACCGATCGTCATGACCGGGATCGCGGGATCGCAGCGCGCGAGGAAGTAGGCGAGGTCGTCCTCGTCGGCCGGCTCGAAGAGCGCTTCAGCCGGGCCGCCGGTCTTGAACCAGGTGAGCGGCGCCAGCGGCGCGCCGGCCTCCAGCGTCCCGCGTAGCGCCGGCATCGCCTCATGGAGATGCCGGACGAGAGTCACGCGGTCTTGCCGGAAGCAGACTGGCCGGAGCGGATTGGCCGGAGGTGAACTGGCCGGAAGCAGACTGGCCGGAAACAGACTGGCCGGAGGTGAACTGGCCGGAGGCCAATTGCTCCGGCAGCGCGTAGGCCCATTGCGTGATGTTGCCGGCGCCGAGGCAGACGACGTAGTCGCCGGGCTTGGCGAGCGAGCCGATGATGTAGGGCAGGTCTTCCGCGCTGGCGAGGGCGAGCGGGCGGCGGTGGCCGTGCGCCTTGATCGCCGCCACCAGCGTGTCGCGATTGATGTCCTCGATCGGCGCCTCGCCGGCGGGGTAGACGTCGGCGACGAGGACCGCGTCGGCGTCGTTGAAGCAGGTCGCGAAATCGTTGAACAGCGACTGCAGGCGCGTATAGCGGTGCGGCTGCACGACGGCGATGACCTTGGCCTTGGTCGAGGCGCGCGCCGCCTTGAGCACGGCGGCGATCTCGACGGGGTGGTGCCCGTAATCGTCGTAGATCGACACGCCTTCCCATTCGCCGGTCTTGGTGAAGCGCCGCTTCACGCCGCCGAAATTGCCGAGGCCCGCGCGGATCGCCTCCGCGCTCATGCCGAGCTCGTGCGCCACGGCGAGCGCCGCCGTGGCGTTGAGCGCGTTATGCAGCCCCGGCATCGGCATCACGAGGTCGTCGAGCCTGGTCTCGCCGCGCGTCTTGCGATCGCGGATGATGACGGAGAAGCGCGACATGCCGCCCGAGAGGTCGACATCGACGAGCCGCACGTCGGCCTGCGGCGTCTCGCCGTAGGTGATGACGCGGCGGTCTTCGATCTTGCCGACCAGCTCCTGCACCGTCGGATGATCGAGGCACATGACGGCGAAACCATAGAAGGGGATGTTCTCGACGAAGGTGCGGAACGCCTCCTTGATGGCGTCGAAGGTGCCGAAATGGTCGAGGTGTTCGGGGTCGATGTTGGTGACGACCGTCACGTCGGCCGGCAGCTTGAGGAAGGTGCCGTCGGATTCGTCGGCCTCCACCACCATCCAGTCGCCGCCGCCGAGGCGGGCGTTGGTGCCGTAGGCGTTGATGATGCCGCCGTTGATCACGGTCGGATCGAATCTGCCGGCGTCGAGCAACGTGGCGACGATCGACGTCGTCGTCGTCTTGCCGTGCGTCCCGGCGATCGCCACGCAATGTTTGAGGCGCATCAATTCCGCGAGCATCTCCGCGCGGCGGACGACCGGCAGGCGCGCGGCGCGGGCGGCCATCAGCTCGACGTTGTCGCGGCGGATCGCGGTCGAGACCACCACAACCTCGGCGAAGCCGACATTCGAGGCGAGGTGGCCGATATGGACGAGCGCGCCCTTGTCGCGCAGGCGCTGCACGTTGGCGTTCTCCGACGCGTCGGATCCCTGGACCTTGTAGCCGAGGTTCAGGAGCACCTCGGCGATCCCGGACATGCCGATGCCGCCGATGCCGACGAAATGGATCGGGCCGAGTTCGGACGGCGGTCTCATGGCCTTTTCTCCAAAATGCCAGGCGACCCGGCGACTAGCCTCATGGTGAGGAGCGCGAACCACGAGGCGGTCCCTCGATCTCGCCAGCTTGATCCCTCGTGGTTCGAGACGGCCAGCGGCCGCCTCACCATGAGACTGTTGTTGCCAGCCGTCATGCCTCCTCCGGAAGCATCAGGGTCTCGACCAGATCGGCGAGCCGCTCGGCGGCGTCGGCGATGCCGGTCGCGCGTGCCGCCTGCGCGCGGGCCTCGAGCCCCTCGCGGTCGGCGAGGGCGAGGCGGATCGAATCGGCGAGCCAGTCGATCGTGAAATCGCTCTGCCGGACGACCAGCGCCGCGCCGGCGCTTTCGAGGAGCGCGGCATTGGCGGCCTGGTCCTGGTCGAGCGCGAACGGGAACGGCACGAGAATCGACGGGCGGCCGATCACCGCGAGTTCGGAGACGGTCGAGGCGCCGGCGCGCGCGATGACGAGATGCGCTTGGGCGATGCGCATCGGCAAGTCCGTGAAGAAGGGGTGCACCTCCGTCACGAGGCCGAGCGCGTCATAGGCCGCACGCACGCGCGCCTCGTCCTCGCCGCGCGCCTGCTGCACGATGATCAGGCGGGCGCGCTCCAGCGGGGCGAGCCTGGCGATGGCGGCCGGCACGATGTCCGACATCACCCGCGCGCCCTGCGACCCGCCGGTGATCAGCAGGCGCAGCGTGCCGCCGCTGAACGAGGGGTAGGGCAGGCGTGCCGCCTCGATCACGCTCGGGCGCACGGGATTGCCGATCAGGTGGGCTTTCGCGGCAACCTTCCGATCGGCGATCTCGAGATTGTCGAAGCCCTTGGCGAGGGCCTGGACGCGGCGGGCGAGAAACTTGTTGGCGCGGCCCATCACGGCGTTCTGCTCGTGGAGAATCGTCGGGATCTTGAGCTGCGTGCCGGCGAGCACCGGCGGGACGGTGGGATAGCCGCCGAAGCCGACGACCGCGCGGGGTTTCACGCTCTTGACGATGCCTCGCGCGGCCTGTGTGCCGCGCATCAGGGTGAAGATCGCGCTGACCTTGCCGAAGGGGTTGCCGCCGGTCGGCGTCGCCGCCGTCACGTGATGGATGGCGCGCGCCGGAAACGCGGTGCCGTAGCGCAGCGCCCGATCGTCGGTGACGAGCTCCACCGGTATGCCGCGGCGGGCGAGCACCTCGCTGAGCGCCTGGGCCGGAAACAGGTGGCCGCCGGTGCCGCCGGCCGCCACCAGGACAGGGCGCTGGCTCATAGCGCGGCTTCGAGGGCCGCGCCCTTGCGACCGGCGCGATCGAACAGGATCTCGGAGCGCGGGCGCTTGCGCGTCACCGCGACGAGGAAGCCCATGCCGAGCGCCACCGAGACAAGCGAGGAGCCGCCGTAGGAGATGAACGGGAGCGTCATGCCCTTGGCCGGCATCAGGTGCAGGTTGACCGCCATGTTGATCGCCGCCTGGATGCCGAACAGCATGACGAGCCCCGCGCCGGCGAAGGCGCAGAACGGGTCCTCCGCCTTCGCGGCCTTGAACAAGCCGCGCACCACGATGAAGCCGAACAGCGCGCAGAGCGCGATGCAGGTGATGAGGCCGAATTCCTCGCCGGTGACGGCGAAGATGAAGTCGGTGTGGGCGTCGGGCAAAATGCGCTTCACCGTGCCCTCGCCTGGGCCTTTGCCGAGCCAACGGCCGGACTTGATCGTCTCGAGCGCGGTGTCGACCTGGAAGGTGTCGGTGACGCCGTTGCCGCTCGATGGATCCATGAACTTCAGGATGCGCGCGCGAACGTGCGGCACGAACTTGTAGGCGGCGAACACGCCGGTGACGCCGAAGCCGCCGAGCCCGAACACCCAGAACCAGTGCAGCCCGGCCATGAAGAAGAGCGCCATCCAGACGAGCGACACCAGCATCGTCTGGCCGAAATCCGGCTGGAGCATCAGCGGAACGATGGTGATGGGCCACAGCAGCACCGCGAGCAGCGTGCCCGGCACGTCGCGCCGCTTGCCGCCCTCGGAAAAGGCCCAGGCGACGAGGATGACGAAGGCCGGCTTGAGGAACTCGGAGGGCTGGATGCCGAAGATCCAGCGGCGCGAGCCCTTCACCTCGTGGCCGAACAGCAGCGCCAGGACGATCAGCGCCATCGAAGCGAGGAAGACGATGACGGCCATGCGACGGACCTGGCGCGGCGTGAGGAACGAGACCGCGATCAGCACCGCCATGGCCGGGAAGAGCGCCAGCGCCTGGCGGTCGACGAAGTGGAAGGTCGAGAGGCCGATGCGCTCCGCCACCGGCGGGCTCGCCGCCATGGTGAGGATCATGCCGGCGACGACCAGCGTGGCGATGGACGCGAGCAGCCAGCGGTCGACGGTCCACCACCAGTTCGCCAGGGCCGTCCGTTGCGCGCGCGATACCATATGGCGTGACCCCATACCTGCCGGTCCCGAACCCGGCCGTCCTCGCGGATCATAGAAGGAAACGATTAACCTTGCCTTTCACGAGGCGGGATCTAGCAGGCTTTTCACGCATTCGCGAAACCGATCGCCGCGTGCCTCGAAATCCCTGAACTGGTCGTAGGAGGCGCAGGCCGGGGACAGCAGCACGACCTGGTCCTCGCCGGTGCGCATCACGTCGGCACGCGCGGCCTCGGCGGCGTGCCGCGTCGCGACATCGAGCGTACCGCACATCTCGTAGGGTACGGCGTCGAGCAGCGTCGCCGCGAACGCCGGCGCGGCCTCGCCGATGAGGTAGGCCTTTGCCACCCGGGCAAACAGCGGACGCAGCGGCTCGATCCCGCCTTCCTTGGCCTTGCCGCCGATGATCCAGTGCACGCGCGAAAAGGAAAGCAGGGCTTTCTCCGCGGCGTCGGCGTTGGTCGCTTTGGAATCGTTGATGAACAGGACGCCCTCGTGCCGACCGATCTGCTCCATGCGATGGGCGAGGCCGGGGAAGCTCCGCAGCGCCGTCTGCAACCTGTCGAGATCGTCCGCGTCGTTGCCGAGCGCGAGCACGGCGGCGGCGGCGTTCTGGCCATTGTGCGCGCCGCGCAGCGAGGCGATCCCGGCGAGATCGGCAATTGGCGTGACGACATGGGCGCGATGGCGCGCCAGCACCGTGCCGTCGAGCGCGATCCCATCCTCGACGGGATTGCCGACGACGGAGACCGTCTCGACCGCATGGCCCTGGACCTGCAGATGCAGCGCGATCGCCGCGCAATCCGCATCGTCGACCGAGACGATCGCGGTGTCCGCGCCGGCGACGAGGCGTGCCTTGACCGCGGCGTAGTTCGCCATCGAGCCGTGCCGGTCGAGGTGGTCCGGCGTCAGGTTCATCAGGATGCCGACGCTCGGCTTGAGCGACGGCGCGAGGTCGATCTGAAACGAGGAGCACTCGACCACGTGCACCCGTTCGCGCGAAGGCGGCGGCAGCCGCAGGATCGGCGTACCGATGTTGCCGCCCATCGCGACCTCGTGGCCGCAGGCGCGCAAGAGATGCGCGACGAGCGCCGTCGTCGTCGATTTGCCGTTCGTGCCGGTAATTGCGACGAAGCGCGCGTCCGGCGCGATCCTGGCCCGCTCGCGGCAGAACAGCTCGACGTCGCCGATGATCTCGACTCCCGCGACGTGCGCCTTGTCGACGCTCCAGTGCGGGACCGGGTGGGTCAGCGGCACACCGGGCGAGAGCACGAACGAGGCGAATGTCGTCCAGTCGGCCGCGTGCAGGTCGACGATCGCGATACCCGCCGCCGCCGCTTGGTCGCGCGAGGCCGGCTTGTCGTCCCAGGCCGAGACCGTCGCGCCGCCGGCGAGCAGAGCGCGCGCCGCGTCGATGCCGGACGCGCCAAGTCCGAACAGCGCGACATGCCTGCCAGCGAAGGATGTGAGCGGGGTCACGGCTTATCCTTCCTCGCGAAGCGCTTCGGGCAGAGGAGCGTGGCCCCGATCGTCCTCACCGCAGCTTCAGCGTCGATAAGCCTATCAACGCGAGAACGAAGGCGATGATCCAGAAGCGGATGACGATCTGCGATTCCGACCAGCCGAGCTGCTCGAAATGGTGATGGATCGGGGCCATGCGGAAGACGCGCTTGCCGGTCAGCTTGAAGGAGAAGACCTGGACGATCACCGACACGGCCTCGAGCACGAAGAGGCCGCCGACGATGATGAGGACGATCTCGTGCTTGACCGCCACGGCGACGGTGCCGAGAAGGCCGCCGAGCGCGAGCGATCCGGTGTCGCCCATGAAGATCTGCGCCGGCGGCGCGTTGAACCACAGGAAGCCGGCGCCGGCGCCGATCAGCGCGCCACAGACGACGGCGAGGTCGCCGGCGCCGATCACGAAGTTGATGCCGAGATATTTCGAGAAGATCGCGTTGCCGACGAGGTAGGCGATGAAGCCGAACGAGCCGGCGGCGATCATGACCGGCACGATGGCGAGACCATCGAGACCGTCGGTGAGGTTCACGGCATTGCCCGAGGCGACGATCACGAAGGCGCCGAAGACCGGGAACAGCCAGCCGAGGTTGGCCACGTAGCCGTTGATGCCCGGCAGGGCCACGCTGCCGGCGTGCACCGTGCCATAATGATACATGACAAGGCAGGCGACGAGCGCGATCGCCGCCTCGATCGCCAGCCGCAGCCGGCCGGAGAAGCCGGCATGCGTCTGTCGCGTGACCTTCAGGTAGTCGTCGTAGAAGCCGATCGCGCCGAAGCCGACCATCACCAGCAGGACGACCCAGACGAAGTAGTTGGCGAGGTTGGCCCAGAGCAGGGTCGACACGATGAGACCGGAGAGGATCATCAGGCCGCCCATCGTCGGCGTGCCCTTCTTCGTCAACAGGTGCGACGCCGGACCGTCGAGGCGGATCGGCTGACCCTTGCCCTGCTTGAGGCGCAACGCGGCGATGATCGCCGGCCCGAAGAAGAACACGAAGAGCAGCGCGGTGCCGATCGCGCCGCCGGTCCGGAAGGTGATGTAGCGAAAAACGTTGAGCGGCCCCGTGTGAGGCGTCAGGTCCGCGAGCCAGGCGAGCATGAAGCTTGATCCTTATGCGATCGCGGGAGCGAAAAGCGTGTCGTTGGTGGCGTTGGATGTCGCGCGGCGCGCCTTGAGCGCGGCGACGATCGGCGCCATGCGGCTGCCGTTCGAGCCCTTGACGACGACGACGTCCCCGGCGCGCACGGTCGCGACGACGGCCCCTTGAAGCTCCGAGGCGCGTTCCCGCCACTCGACCGGGATCCGGCCCTCGAGCGTGTCGGCGAGCGACCGCATCATCGCTCCGGCGACGAGGACGAGATCGAAGCGATTGGCGACGATATCCCCGGCGAGATCGGCGTGCAGCTCCGGCGATCGCGACCCGAGTTCGAGCATGTCGCCGAGCACGGCGACGCGGCGGCCGCCCGCCGCCGGCTCCAGCGTGCCGCCGAGCGCCAGCGCGGCGCGCATCGAGGCCGGATTGGCGTTGTAGCTCTCGTCGATCAGCGTGAAGGGGCCATCGGCCGTCTCGACGACGCTGCGCTGGCCGCGCCCCTGCTGGGCCTGGAAGAACGCCATCGCGGTGGCGGCGGCGTCGAGATCGGCGCCGAGCGCGTGCGTCGCCAGCAAAACGGCGAGCGCGTTCTCCGCGAGGTGACGGCCGGGGGCGCCGAGACGGAAGCTGATCTCGCGGCCGGCGATCCGTGCCGTGATGAGCGAGTGGGTCGGCGCCGGCGTGAAGTCGAGCAGTCTGGCGTCGGCCTTCTCGTGCGCGCCGAAGGTCGAGATGTGACCGGCCGGCGACTGCCGGGCGGCGGCGTCGAGGCGCTCGTAATGCGGGCTGTCGCGGTTGATGATCGCGACGCCACCTGGCTCCAGCCCGGAGAAGATCTCGGCCTTGGCGTCGGCGATCGCCTCCACGGACGGGAAGAACTCGAGGTGGACCGGCGCCACGGTCGTGACGATCGCGATGTGCGGGCGGACCATCGCCGTCAGCGGCGTGATCTCGCCGGAATGGTTCATGCCGATCTCGGCGATGGCGAACCTGGTCGCCTTGGGCATGCGCGCGAGCGTGAGCGGCACGCCCCAATGGTTGTTGTAGGAGGCGGCCGAGGCATGCACGCTCCCCGACGGCGTGAGGGCGAGGCGCAGCGCCTCCTTGGTCGAGGTCTTGCCCACCGATCCGGTCACCGCGACGACGCGGGCGTCCGTGCGGGCGCGGGCGGCGCGGCCGAGATCGGCCATCGCCGCCAGCACATCCTCGACGATGAGCAGCGGCCCCTTGCCGGCCATCGCGTCGGCATGGGCCTCGTCGACGACGGCGGCGTGCGCGCCTGCCGCGAAGGCCTTGTCCACGTAGTCGTGGCCGTCGGAATTGTCGCCCCTGATGGCGAAGAAGAGGTCGCCCGGCTGCAACGTCCGCGTATCGATGGAGATGCCGGTGATCGCCGGCGGGACCGCGCCACCCACGCGCGCGCGAAGCGGCGCGACGAGGCCGAGGCCTGTCCACAGGGGATGGTCGAGGATGCTCATCGCGGGTGGTTCTGCAAAGCGAGGCGAGCGCAGTCAAGGTCGGAGAAGGGAAGCACGGTGCCGCCGACGATCTGGCCCGTCTCGTGTCCCTTGCCGGCGATGACCAGGACATCGTCGTCCAGCAGGGAGCCGACCGCCTCTTCGATGGCGGCGGCGCGATCACCGATCTCGAAGACTCGCGCGGTCCCGCCCACGGTGCCGCCGAGAATGGCTTGACGGATGGCGGATGGCGCCTCGGAGCGCGGGTTGTCGTCGGTGACGATCACGTGATCGGCCAGCCGGGCGGCGATCTCGCCCATGATCGGGCGCTTGCCCTGGTCGCGGTCGCCGCCGCAGCCGAACACGACGGTCAGGGTGTGTTTCGTCAGCGGGCGCAGCGTCGCCAGCACCTTCTCGAGCGCGTCGGGCTTGTGCGCGTAGTCGACGAACACCGGGGCGGTGCCACGGCGCCCGACCAGTTCGAGCCGGCCCGGCGCGCCTTCGAGCGTCGCCAGCGCGTCGAGGACCGCGTCGGCCGGCGAGCCGGTGGCGATGCACAGGCCGGCCGCGACCAGCGCGTTCGACACCTGGAAGTCGCCGGCGAGCGGCAGCCGCGCCTGATGCCGGCGCCCATCCACGTCGATCGTCAGCGCGGCGGCGAGGTCGTCGCGCCGCAGATCCACCAGCCGCAGGCGCGCGCCGCGCCGGCCGACGTCGTAGACGTCGATGCCGCGCGCCTCGCACGCCGCGACGACCCGCTCGGCGGCATCGCTATCGGCGTTGACGACCGCCGGCCTGCCGTCCGGCAGCAGGGTCTCGAACAGGCGCAGCTTGGCGGCGAGGTAGGCCTCCAGCGTGGCGTGGTAGTCGAGGTGGTCGCGCGAGAGATTGGTGAAGCCCGCCGCCGCCAGCCTGACGCCGTCGAGCCGCTTCTGCTCGATGCCATGCGAGGAGGCCTCCAACGCGAGATGGGTGACGCCGTCGGCCGCGAGCCTGTCGAGGCTCTCGTGCAAGGCGATCGGGTCCGGCGTGGTGAGCGAACCGTAGGTGCTGCCGATCGGCGCGACGATGCCGATCGTGCCGAGCGAGGCGGCCTGATGGCCGAGCGCGGCCCAGATCTGCCGGCAGAAAGCGGCGATCGAGGTCTTGCCGCTGGTGCCGGTGATGGCGACGATCGTCTCGGGCTGACGGGCGGCGAAGGCCGCCGCCGCCAGGGCGAGCGCGCGGCGGACGTCGTCGACCAGGATGAAGGCGACGCCGGCGATGGGCGCGGGCGGCTGCCGTTCGGCGACGATCGCCACCGCGCCCCTGTCGATCGCCTGGGCGATGAAGCTCGCGCCGTCGGCCTTGGCGCCGGGCACCGCGAAGAACACGAAACCGGGCGCGACGCGGCGGCTGTCGGCGGCGAGACCAAGGACCTCGACCATGCCGATCCCCGAGGGGAAGGCCGCCTCGGGTAGAAGCGCTCCGAGCCGGATCAGTGGACGCCTTCCTTGGAATGCTGCGGGACGTTGGCCTGACCATAGCCCATCCGCGCGAGAAGCGGGAAGGGCAACGGCGGCAATTGCAGCTGCGGCGCCATGTCGAGGAGCGGCGCGACCCGCTCGATGATCTTGCCGGTGACCTCGCCGGAGTTCCAGGCCGCGGTATGGTAGCCGTAGGTGCCGGGCACCGCCTGCGGTTCGTCCATCAGGGTGAGGAACAGGTACTTCGGCTTGTCGGCCGGCAGGATCGCCATGAACGTCGTGAACACCTTGTCCTGCGAGTAATGGCCGTGGACGAGCTTGTCGGCCGTACCCGTCTTGCCGCCGATGAAATAGCCGGGAATGTTCGCGTTGCGGGCGGAGCCGATCTCCGCGTTGAGCCGCATCAGGTAGCGCAGGCTCTCCGACACCTCGGGGCGGACGACGCGGGGCGCATCGACCTTCGCGTCTTCCTCCGAGCGCTTCAGGAACGTCGGCTTGATCATCAGGCCGCCGTTGACCAGGGCGCCGACCGCCATGACCGCTTGCAGCGGCGCGACGTTGAGGCCTTGTCCGAAGGCGATCGTGATGGTGTTGAGTTCGCCCCAATGTTTCGGCACCAGCGGTTCGGCGCTCTCCGGGAGCTCCGTGCGCAGGCGGGTCAGCTGACCCATCTTGCGCAGGAACGCCTGATGGCCTTCCACACCGACCATCATGGCCATGCGCGCGGTGCCGATGTTGGAGGAATGGTAGAAGACCTCCGGCACGGTGAGCATGCGGTGTTCCGCGTGGAAGTCGTGAATGGTGAAGCGGCCGTAGCGCAGCGACTGCCGCGCGTCGACGCTGGTGCGCAGGTTGACCTTGTTGGCCTCCAAGGCCATGGCGATCGAGATCGCCTTGAACGTCGAGCCCATCTCGTAGACGCCGACGGAGAGGCGGTTGATCTTGTTGGGGTCGAGCGCGTCGGCCGGCTGGTTGGGATCGAAGTCGGGCAGCGAGGCCATCGCGATGACCTCGCCGGTGTTGACGTCGAGGATCGCCGCCGCGCCGGCCTTCGCCTTGAACTTCTCGACGCCCTTGGCGAGCTCGTCGCGCACGGCGTAGGTGGCGCGCAGGTCGAGCGAGGTCGTCAGCGGCTTGAGGTCGTCGGCGGCGACCTTGAAGCCCATGCCGTTGAGGTCGGACAGGCCCTGGCCGTCGATGTACTTCTCGAGGCCGGAGATGCCGACGCCGTCGAGGTTGGCGAAGCCGAGCACGTGGGCGGCGATCGGCCCGTTGGGGTAGACGCGCTTGTTCTCGGGCAGGAAGCCGACGCCGGGCAGGCCGAGATGGAAGACCTCCTCCTGTTCCTTCGGCGTCACCGCGCGCTTGACCCAGACGAAGCCCTTGCGCGAGCCGAGCTTCTTGCGGAGTTCCGCCGCGTTGACGTCGGGCAGCGCCGCCGTGAGCAGTTCGACCGCTTCGTCCTTGTCGATGAGCCGGCGCGGCTCGGCGAAGATGCTCATCACCTTGATGTCGGTCGCCAGCACCTCGCCGTTGCGGTCGAGGATGTCCGGGCGCGCCGCCGCGACCTGGTCGGAGGCGGCGCTGCGCGCCAGCTGCTCGGCCTGCGGCTTCAGGCCGAACATGATCAGCCGTCCGATGATGATGCCGAACACCAGGAGGAAGGCGAGCGCCACCCAGCGTGTGCGGCGGGGCGTCTTGTCGAGACGCGTCTCGAAGAGGCTCCTGACGAAGGCGACGATCCGGTTCGCTCGTCTCGTAGGCGTCGCGTCGCGCTCGCCGGATGGTGGAAGCGGCAAGTTCATCGGCTCGCCCTCTTCATTGCCGGGCTCTTCTTGGCGGAGGAGGGCGTCGCGCTGTCGGGCGCCGTGTCGCTCGGCGTGTTCGTGGGCTCGGACAGGCCGAGATCCTCCAGCTTGCGGCCGATCACGTCGACGGGCACGGCCTTGTCGGGCAGCGCGTTGACCTGGACGATCTGGTTGAGCGCCAGGGGCTGCAGGTCGAGAAGCTTGTTGCTCAGGTCCTGGATGCGCTCGGGCCGCGTCAGGTGAGCCCATTCGGCGCGCGCCTGGCCGATCTGGTCGCGCTCCTTCTTGATCTCGACGCGCAGGCTCGCGATCGTCTCCGCGTGAAACATCGTCTGGTACTTGATCGAGTAGGCGTAGATGGCGGAGCCGACCAGGGCCGCGATCGCGATGAAGTTGAGGATGCGGATCATCGGGATTTTCCTGGTCTCGTGGCCTTGGGTTTCGCTTCCGGCAGAAGGGCGTGTTTCATCAGGTCCGGCTCTATCGCGATCGCCGCGTTGTCGGTGCGGACGCCGACGCGCAGTTTCGCCGAGCGGGCGCGCGGATTGGCTTGCGCTTCCGCGTCCGAGGGCGTGACCGGCTGGCCCTTGGGCAGCGTGAAGCTCGCAAGCGTCGCGGCGGGTTCGCCCGGCAGGCGGCGGCCGGGCGCCTCGCCCTTGCCGGAGCGTTTGGCGAGGAACTGCTTGACGATGCGGTCTTCCAGCGAATGGAAGGTCACCACCGCGAGCCGGCCGCCCGGCTTCAGCACGCGCTCCGCGGCGGCGAGTCCGGCGACGAGTTCGCCGAGCTCGTCGTTGACGGCGATACGCAGCGCCTGGAAGGTGCGGGTCGCCGGATGAATGTCGGTCGGCTTGCCGGGCGCGACGCGGGCGATCATTTCCGCCAGCGGTCGCGTCGTCAGGAACGGCCGGGTCTGCCGGTCGAGCACGATCGCCTTGGCGATGCGCCGCGAGAGCCGCTCCTCGCCATAGTAATAGAGGATGTCGGCGAGCGCCTCCTCGGAGGCCTCGTTGACGATGTCGGCGGCGCCGCGGCCGCCCGCGCCCATGCGCATGTCGAGCGGGCCGTCATGGCGGAAGGAGAAGCCGCGTTCGGCCTGGTCGAGCTGCATCGACGAGACGCCGATATCGAGCGCGACGCCGTCGAACGGGCCGAGGCCGAGGCGCGCCGCGACCTGGGCGAGTTCGGCGAAACGCTCCCGCACGAGGATGAGACGATCCCCGAACTTATCCACAAGGTCTCCACCGCCGGCGATGGCGGAGGGGTCGCGATCGAGCGCGAGGACGCGGGTGCCGGGATGGGCGAGGATCGCGGTGCTGTAGCCGCCCGCGCCGAACGTGCCGTCGAGGTAGAGGCCGGCGTGCGGGTCGCTCGCACGAAGCCCGAGCGCGACCATGACCTCCTCTCGGAGCACGGGAATGTGTCGGGCTGGTCCGCCAGCGACGCCTCGGTCCGTCGGATCGAGGTCGTCGCCGCCCTTCATTCCCGTGCTCCAGGAGGCCGCGGCGTTTCCGCCGCGTGTCTGGAGCTCAGCTGTTTCCGCAGGTCGCGCACGCGAAGCTTGGCCTCTTCGAGATGCGCCAGGAAACGGCTCGGCTCCCAGATCTGGAACTTGTGCCCCTGTCCGACGAAGGTCACCTCGGTGGAGATGAACGCCGCCGCCTTGATCGTCTCGGTGAGGACCACGCGGCCCTCGCCATCGACCTTCAAGATCTCGCTCGTGCCGAGAAGCGCGGTCGAGAACAGGTCCCGTTCTTCCGAATAGGGGGAATGACGGTTCAAGAGATCGTCGATGTCCTTCAGCAGCGCGTGGCCACCGCAGTCCACCGCATCCGCATCGAGGGAGGGATGCACGTAGAGCCCCTCGAAGCCGTCCCGCGTCAGAACCGCTCGAAACGAGGCCGGAATCGAGACCCGGCCCTTGGCGTCGAGGCGATTGGAGAAATGCGAGACGAAACGATCCACGCCAGACGCCCCCAGCCGACGCGCCGCCGGATCGCGCGAGCGGACCGCTTGCGGCGGTGCCGATCAGGTCGAATGGGGCCCGAGACGGGATGATGTGGGATAGCATGGGATTTGGTGGGAATCAACGATGATCGGAACGGCGAAGCACCACGCAAGCGCCCGCAGACATCAGACTCGATCAGGGTTAACGACCGGTTTGCGGAGCCGAACTTTCACCGGCGCCGCGCGGCCAACCAGCCGCCGGCTTCACGCCGGGCGCTGCCGCGCGAACGCCAGCGCCGGGCTGGCTTTGCGGGAATGGTCCGCGCGGATCACTTCTTCTCGTCGTCTTCGCCTTCTTTCGTCGGCTGTCGCGTGGCGGAAACCGGATCGCTGCCCGGAAACGTCGCCTCGAGACCTTCCTCCAGATTGCTCTTGTCGCTCTCAGGGGCCTTGTCGGCGTCCTTGTCCTTGACCTTCTCGTCCATAAGCGCCTCCCGTTCTGGCGCCTCGACAACAGGCGCATCGTATCCGCGTTCCCTCACGTTCGCGTCGCTCCAGCAGCGCTTGACGGGTCGCGTCGGGCTGTCTCCTGGTGCGCCGAGCCGTTCCCGGCATGTTGTTCGCGCGAAGAAAAGGTCGGCTCGGCATGCAGCTCGAAGGAATCCACCACCTGACCGCGGTGACCGCGCACGCCTCCCGCAACCACGTCTTCTATACGCGCACGCTGGGCCTGCGCCTCATCAAGCGCACCGTGAACCAGGACGACGTCAGCGCCTACCATCTCTTCTACGGCGACGGCGTGGGCTCGCCGGGAACGGACATCACCTTCTTCGACTGGCCGGTCGGCCAGGAGCGGCGTGGGACCGGGAGCGTCGTACGCACGCACCTGCGCGTTGCCGGCGAAGCCGCCCTGATCTGGTGGGAAGCGCATTTGCGCGCGTCCGGCGTCGCGCATGCCGGCATCGGACAGCGTGACGGCCGGCTCATCCTCGACTGCGAGGACTTCGAGGGTCAGCGTCTTTCCTTGGTGAGCGACGGTGGCGCCGGCGACGCGCATCCCTGGGACAAGAGCCCCGTTCCGCTGGAGCACCAGATCCGCGGCCTCGGTCCGATCACGATCAGCGTGCCCGATCGCCAGCGCACCGATCAGGTGCTGACCACGCTTCTCGGCATGCGCGTCGTGCGCGATTACGCGGCCACGGACACCGGCGCGCGCACTTTCGTGTACGAGATGGGGCAGGGCGGTGCCGCGGCCGAGCTTCACGTCCTCGTCGAGCCCGGCGCCATGGCGGCCGGGCAAGGCGCCGGCGGCGTCCATCACGTCGCCTTCCGCATTCCCGACGCGGATTACCTCCATTGGGCGGACAGGCTGCAGAAATTCCGCGTGCCTTCGAGCGGACCGGTCGACCGCTACTACTTCAGGAGCCTGTACTTCCGCGAACCCAACGGCACCCTTTTCGAGATCGCCACCGACGGTCCGGGCTTCACGACGGACGAACCGCTCGAGACGCTCGGCGAGACGCTGGCGCTTCCGCCTTTTCTCGAGGATCGCCGGCAGGCGATCGAGGCGGGGTTGAAGCCGCTTCAATCCTAGCGCCGCCACCGAGCGGGGCGTGATGAGGCCGCGTGACGCCTTCTCCCGAGGATAGATCCCTTGTAGACGGTGCGCTGCCCGGAGCCGTCGGCTACTCGACTGCGCGTTCGCCTGACATTAGAGAGTCCCATGACGCGCGAGGCGCGCCGACAGCGTGACGCGAGCGAGGGCGAACGTGTCGTCGCCATGCGGTCGCCCAGGACTGTCGCCTTCTTCTACTGGATCTTCGCCCTCACGCTCCGGCGCGGCTTCAACGCGGCGCGCTTGGCCAAGGACGGACCCGCGCCGCCTGCCGACACGCCACGGCTGGTGATCTACTGCAATCATCCATCCTGGTGGGACGCCATCACCTTCGTCTTCGTGAACACGCATTTTTTCGCCGATCGCCCGATGTTCTCGCCCGTCGAGGCGGCGATGATCGCGCGCTATCCCTTCCTGGGACGCATCGGCGGCTTCGGCGTGCGGCAGCGCAGCGTGCGCGGGGCCCTGACGTTCCTGACCACGAGCGACGCCATCCTCGCCGATCAGCGAAACTTCCTGATGGTCGCCTGCCAAGGCCGCTTCGCCGACGTGCGCGAGCGTCCGTTGCATATCAGCGGCGGCCTCGCCCATCTCGCGGAGCGCTCGGCCGGCGTGACGTTCGTTCCGCTCGCGATCGAATACGCCCTGTGGGAGGAGCGCCGGCCCGAACTGCTGCTGCGCTTCGGCACGCCCGTGCTGGCGAGCGCGCTACAGGCATTGTCGGTGGAGGACCGTCGCCTACGCCTCGAGAGCGGACTGGAGGAGACCATGTCGGCCCTCGCCGAGGCGTCGATCGCGCGGGATGCCGGTCGGTTCGAGACGCTGCTGTCGGGTGCCAAAGGCGTCAACCCGATCTACGACGCGTGGCGGCGGCTCAAGGCCTGGGCTGGCGGCCGCTCGTTCGACCCGCGACACGGGCGGCCGTCGTGAGCGGCGGCGTCCTGAAGAGCGAGCTTGAGGCGACCTACGGCCTCCTGCGCGAGGCCTGGGATCGCGACGGCGGTCCCTCCATAGAGGGCCGCCGCGTCACCTTGCGCGCGCTGCGAGCCAGCCTCCTGCGCGACGCCGATGCCTATGTCGCGGCGATCGCCGCCGATTTCGGCGGCCGCTCGCGGCACGAGACGCTGCTGACCGAGATCGCCTTGCTGCTGCAGGCGATCGATCATGTCCTGCCGCGCCTCGCGCGCTGGAGCGCGCCGTCGCGCGTGCGGCTCAGCCTGCCGTTCTGGCCGGCGCGGGCGCGCATCGTGCGGCAGCCGCGCGGCGTCGTCGGCGTGATCGGGCCCAGCAATTATCCGCTGCAGCTCGCGCTCATGCCGGCGATCGGCGCGCTGGCCGCCGGCTGCCGCGTTCTCATCAAGCCATCGGAGATGACGCCGCGCACGGCGGCGCTGCTTCGCGACAGCATGCTCGCCGCGATCGATCCCGGCATCGTCGGCGTGGTGCTCGGTGGCGCCGATGTCGCCGCCGCCATGACGCGGCTGCCGCTCGACACGCTCCTCTTCACGGGCTCTCAGGCCACCGGCCGCAAGGTCATGGCCGCGGCGAGCGACGCCCTCACGCCGGTGATCCTCGAGCTCGGCGGCAAGTCGCCGGTCGTCGTCGACGAGGGCGCCGACCTGAAGGCCGCCGCGACGTCGATCATCGCCGGCAAGCTTCTGAACGCCGGCCAGACCTGCATCGCGCCGGACTACGTCCTGGTGCCGCGGCAATCCTTCGACCCTCTGGTCGCCGCGCTGAAGCAGGCGGCCGCGACGCTCTATCCGGACCAGCGCGACTACACCGCCATCGCCTCGGACGCGGCATTTCGGCGGCTGCGGGCGCTGGAGGTCGGACATCGTACGATGCCGCTCCTGACGTTCCCGATCGAGCCGCCGTTCTATCCGCCCGCGCTCGTCCTGTCGCCGCCGCTCGACAGCGCGATCATGACCGAGGAGGTGTTCGGCCCGCTCCTGCCGATCCTGAGCTACGATACGCTGGACGATGCCATGAAGGTGATCGCCGGGCGCCCCGATCCGCTGACGCTATATTGGTTTGGAGCCAACCGCGCGCGGCTGGACACCGTGATGGCGCGGATATCGTCGGGCTCCGTCTGCGTCAACGAGACGGTCATCCACGCCGGCGTGCAGGCCCTGCCTTTCGGCGGCGTGGGCGGATCGGGCATGGGCCGCTATCATGGCAAGGCCGGCTTCGACGCCTTCACGCACGAGCGAGCCGTGTTCCACCAGGCGCGCTTCACCCTGACGAAGCTGATGCGGCCACCATTCGGCAAGCGCGCCGAGAATATCCTCGCCAGGCTGCTGCGCTGATCAGGCGCTCTCCGCGTCGTACGTGCGGCCGCGCCAGGTCTTGGGTCGCCGGCGCAGCTGCCGCGCGAGCGCCAGCCACTGCACGGCGACGAGGCTCGCCACGCCGAGCGGATGCAGCGCCGTGGCGCCGAGCGGCTCCTGACAGCGATGGGCCTGCATCAGACGCGCCGCGAGCGGCAGAAGGCAGGCGACGGCGGCGATCGCGCAGCTCGTCCACGCGCCGCTCAGCGCCGTCGTGACGAGAAGGAGCCATGGCAGGACATGGCCGCCGATCAGCAGGATCGTCCAGACGGGAAGCGCGAGCGGCTGGGCCATGCCCTCGGTGGCGTTCTTCAGGAGTCCGGCGAGAAGGCTGTCCGTCGTGTCGTACATGCGGCAGTGCGCGAGCCGCGTGCCATCGACGAGGTTCGTTCGTAATCCCACGGTGCGGAAGAGACGCGGCAACTTCAAACCATCGTGCAGGCTCGTGCGGATCGCGGCGTGGCCGCCGGCCTGTCCGTAGGCTTCGGCGCGCACCGCCATCATCTGCCCGCAGCCCGCGCCGAGGCCGACGTCGTCGCGCATGCGCATCAGCGGCACGGGCAGATAGCCGAGGATCAGCATGTTGATCATCGGCACGAACAATCGCTCGACGATGCCTCCCATGACCTGTCGCGGGACGCCGCTCACGAGGTCGGTGTCGTCCAGGCTCCGCATCAGCCGGGCGAGGCCCTCAGGCTCCAGCCTGACGTCGGCATCGATGAAGACGAGGTTGGGCGCGCTCGCCAACGTGGAGAGCACGTGGCAGGCGTGCTGCTTGCCGTTCCAACCGCGCGGCAGCGGCGGCGCGCTTTCGCAGCGCAAGCGCGCGTCCCGCTCCGTCATCGCGCGCACGAGCGCGGCGGTCCGATCCGAAGAGCCGTCGTCGAGCACGACGACTTCGAGCGCGACATGTCGGGAGGCGAGCACGCTGGCGAGGCAGTCGCCGATGTTCGCCTCCTCGTCGCGCGCCGGGATGAGCACCGATACGGGGCAATCCGACATCGCGGGCGAGGGCGTCTTCAGAGCCGCCAGGTTGATGATCGTCATGGCGAACGGCAGGGCGCTGAGCGCGAGGGCCGCCACCTCGAGCAGCATGGTCGGTCGCTAAGCCCGCGCGCCGACCGCGACAGGCGCGTCGGCGCGGAGATCGTGGTCGAGCGCGTCGGCGGCGATCCAGCCCGACATCATGACCATCGGCATGCCTGGCCCGGGATGCGCCGCGCCGCCGGCGAGGTAGAGCCCCTTGACATCGCGCGACCGATTGCCGGGCTTGAACGCGCCCATGAAGAGGCCGTGCGAGGCCAAACCATAGATCGCGCCGTTCAGCACCTTGTAGCGCTCGTGGATATCATGCGGGGTGAGGTGGCGCTCGAAGACGATCCGCTCCTCGATGTCGACGAGCCCGGCCGTGCGCTTCAGCTTGTCGAGGATCACCTGCCGATAGGCCGGGAACATTGTCGACCAGTCGTGGTGCGGCCTGAGATAGGGCGTGTGGACCAGCACGTAGAGCGCCTCGCCGCCCTCCGGCGCGACGCTGGGATCCGTCGTCGACGGCGCCGCGATGTAGCAGGTCGGATCGGGGGCGGGCTCGCCTTTCTTGTAGATGAAGTCGAACTCCTCCTTCGGGTCCGCCGAGAAGACGAAATCGTGATGCAGCAGATGATCGTAGCGCTTGTTCAGCCCGAGGTAGAGGACGACGCCGGAGCAGGCCGGCTCCAGGTCTTTCCTGGCATAGCGGCGCCCGACCTTGCCGCCGACGAGCTCCTGGTAGGTGCGCACGGAATCCATGTTCGAGATCACCGCGTCGTAGCGCTCGACCTGTCCGCCGACGCGCACGCCAGTGGCGCGACCCTTCTCGATGTTCAGGCCCTCGACGTCGGAGCCGGGCCGCAGCGCGACGCCGAGTTCCCCCGCGAGCTTCGACAAGGCCTCGACGACAGCGCGCGTCCCGCCCATCGGGTACCAGACGCCGTCGGCCACCTGCATGTGGGCGATGGCGCACAGAACGGCCGGCGCGCCATACGGCGATGATCCGACATACTGGACGAAATGATCGAGCATCTGCGCGAGACGATGATCCTTGACGTCCGAGCGGATCATGCCGGCGACGGAGCGCCCCATGCGTAGCGAGAGCACGTCGCGCAGCGTGTCCGGGTTGAGATTGGCTTTCACGTCGATCGTGTCGAACAGATCCTCGACAGCCTTCCAGAAGAAGAAGCGCTCGGAGACGTCGTGGAGGTTCGAGGCCTTCGCCTGGAAACGCGCGTAGGCGGCGCCCGTGCCGGGCTTTTGCGTGAAGCTGTCCATCGCCGCGCCCATGCGCGCGACATTCTCTTCGAGATCGATGCGCGTGCCGTCGGCGAAGAAACAGCCCCATTGCGGATCGATGCGGCGAAGATCGAGATAGTCCGACATCTCGCGACCGGCCTCGGCGAAGATCCGCTCCAGCACGCGCGGCACCGTCAAGATCGTCGGCCCCATGTCGAAGCGAAAGCCGTTCTCTTCCAGCAGGGCCGCCTTGCCGCCGAGCCAGGCGTTCTTGTCGTAGAGCGTCACGCCATGGCCGCGCGCGGCGCTCACGCAGGCCGCCGCCAAGCCGCCAAGACCACTGCCGATGACCGCGATGTCGGCCGCGGACGCGCGTCGAGAATGGGTCATCGCACAACTTCTCCCATCAGCGAACCCGTCACGCCGCCGAGCTTCGCCCCGTCGAGCCCGAAGTCCTCCAGCAGCAGATCCGTCGAGATGCGCGCACCTTCGTAGATGACCGGAAGGCCCGATCCCGGATGGGTTCCGCCGCCGACGAGATAGACGCCATCGAGTTCGCTGAAGCGGTTGCGCGGGCGAAACATCAGCATCTGATCGAGGCCGTGGCTGAGATTGAAGGTCGAACCGAACTTCAGTCCCGTGTCAGCCTGCCAGTCGCGCGGCGACGTCATCTTGCAGTAGCGGATGCGCTTGGACAGATCGGTGAGACCCAGTTCCTCGAGCCGCGCGATGATGCGGTGCTTGAAGGCCTCGGCCTGATGCTCCCATTCGGTATCGGTCGACAGATTGCCGACCGGAACCAGCACGTAGAGAGACGATTGCGCGGCGTCACCGAAGAGCCGATCTGTCGCCGAAGGATTTTGCAGATAGATCGATGGTTCGTCCGGGATAAGACCGGCCTCGATCTGGCGGATGTTCTCCTCGTAGTTTTTCGAGAGGAAGATCGTGTGGTGTTCGAGATGATCGTAGCGGCCTTCGATGCCGAGATAGAGCATGAAGGTCGAGCAGGAATATTTGGCCTTCTCCAGGCGCGCGTCGGGCCAGTGCTTGCGCAGCGCGGTCGGCACCAGCTTGGTGATCGTCCCGGAAAAATCGGCGTTGATGACGACCGCGTCGGCGCTCTCGAAGCCGCCGTGGCTGTGAACGCCGACCGCGCGACGCCCCTCGAATTCGATCAATTCGGCCGGCTGTCCCATCTTGAAGGTGACGCCGAGGTCACGCGCGGCCTTCGCCATCGCCGTGGACACCGCGCCGCAGCCGCCGACCGGGTGCCAGACGCCGAACTCGTATTCGAGCAGCGCCAGGATCGTGAAGAGGCTCGGGCAGCGAAACGGTGACATGCCGAGATATTTGGTTTGAAACGAGAAGGCCAGACGGACGCGCGGATCCCGGAAGTGCGTCGCGAGATCGTCGTCGACGGAGGTGAAGGGCTTCAGCCAGCGCAGCGCCTTGAGGATCGGCAGGCTGGCGAAATCGCGCACGCCGCTGAACGGGCGTTCGAGGACGGGCTTGAAGGCGGCGAGCTTCTTGCGACCGCGCGTCAGGAACGCGCGCAGGTTCTTCGCGTCCACCGGATCAAGCTTGGCGATCTCCGTCTCCAGACGATCGATGTCGTAGGTCGCCAGAACCTCTGGGCCGTCTTCGAAGACCAGCTTGTATTGCGGATCGACGCGGCGCAATTCGACATAGTCTTCCAGATCGAGCCCGCAGCGCGCGAACACGCGGCGCAGCACGTCGGGGTAGAGAAAGAACGTCGCGCCGATATCGAAGCGAAAGCCATCCTGCTGGAAAACGCGAGTCCTGCCGCCGACATCCTCGTTCTTCTCGTAGACCGTAACCCGCAATCCCGCGCCGGCCAACATCATGGCCGCCGCGAGGCCACCCGGCCCCGCACCAATGACGATGACGTGCCGCGCATCATTAGATCTCGTCAATTGTCTACCGCAGCCTTTCGATTGAGCGACCATCACGATGGTCGGAGTGAGAAGGCTGACATGTACAGCGGGTTCGCAAGAGCGCCGATCAGCGCACCTCGCGATGGTGTTTGAACCTAGACTGTCAAATGATACTTCGAAACCGACACCGGCGATCTTTGTTCAGAGTGTCGGCGTTTGAGAGCACAGCTGGGTTCATCTCTCATGCTCCCAACGACGCGCGACGTTATTACGTTCTTCATCGGCGCGATAGGTCTGTAAGAGCGGAGAATTGGAGAACGTGATGTCGACAATCCAGAAGCCGATGAGCCGCCAGACGATCGTCATTACCGGTGCGACGAGCGGGATCGGTCTCGCGACAGCCATCATGGCCGCGAAAGCCGGCGCGCGCCTGGTCCTCGCCGCACGCAGCGCGGAAGGGCTTCGACAGGCCGAAACGCGACTTGCCATCGGGCAGCGCTGCCTCAGCGTCGTCGCGGACGTCGGCAAACGCTCCGATGTCGAACGAATCGCAAGCGCCGCGATCGCCCGGTTCGGCGGCTTCGACACCTGGGTCAACAATGCCGGCCAGACGATCTACGGCCGCCTCGAGGATGTCGCCGAGGAAGATCTCCGCGCGCTCATGGACGTGAATTTCTGGGGAACGGTGAACGGCTCGCTCGTTGCCGTCGCGCACCTCAAGAGGCGTGGTGGGACGTTGATCAACGTCGGGAGCATAGGATCCGATTTCGCGTTCCCGCTCCAGGGCATGTACAGCGCCAGCAAGCACGCCATCAAAGGTTTCACCGATGCGCTGCGGATGGAGTTGAGGCATGAGGGCGCGCCCGTCCACGTCACGCTGATCAAGCCCTCGTCGATCGATACGCCGCTGCCGCAGCGGGCGCGCAACTACATGGATCGCGAGCCGGATCTGCCACCGCCGGTCTATCGGCCACGCGAAGTCGCCGTTTCGATCTTGGCGGCCGCGACGGCGCCGCGCCGCGACATCTACGTGGGCGGCGGCGGCAAGGCGATCAGCATGATCGCGACGATGGCGCCGAAGCTCTTCGATCTCACGGCGCCGCCGATCATCATGGCGTTCCAGAAGAGGAACGAGCCGCCGCGGCGCCCGGAAGGCGCCTTGCACAACGCCATGACCGACGGTGCGGAGCGTGGGGCGCATGCGGGCTTCGTCAATCCGATCAGCGCCTACACGCGGGTGCGCAACCACCCGAAAGCCTTCGCGGTCCTGGCTGGCGCGACGGCTTTGATGCTGAACGCCGCGACCCGCACCCGCCGTTGAGCGAACGGCCGCGCGATCACGTCGAGACCGCGTTCGGTCGGCTTGCGTTCTGTCGAGCGGGGTCCGGGCCACCGGTCGTCCTGATCCACGGTTCGCTGGTCACCGCCGACGACATGGTGCTCGCGCTGATGGCGCACCTCGCCCCACACTACGACGTCATCGCCTTCGACAGGCCGGGACACGGCGGCAGCGCCCAGACGCGCGCGGACGAGGGGTCGCCCTATGCCCAGGCTGAGATGATCGCGGCGGGATGGGCGGCGCTCGGGATCGATCGTCCTATCGTCGTCGGCCACTCCTTCGGCGGGGCCGTCGCCATCAGCCTGGGCATCGGGTGGGCACATGCCGTCGGCGGCTTGCTTGCGCTCGCTCCGATCTGCTTCCCGGAAGCGCGCCTCGAGCACGTACTCCTGGCGCCGCGCGCGACGCCGATCTTCGGCGAAGTGCTCGCGCGGAGCCACGCGGGTGGTTCCGACATCGCGACGCTGCCGCTTCTGCGCAACGCGATGTTCCTACCCCAGGCGATGCCGCGCGCTTACGCCGACGCGTATCCTTTCGCCGCGTCGTCGACGCCGCGAATGCTGGGCGCGGACGCCAAGGATTCTCTCGGGATGCTGCGTGCCCTGGTCCGCAGCGCGTTCAGCTACGCATCCTGCGAGATGCCGATACGCATCATGGGGGGTACCCACGACACCGTCGTCGCCAACGCGCGACATGGTTTGCTTGCCGCCCACCTCATGCCGAACGCGTCCTTCGAATGGCTCGCGGGTTGCGGACATATGGTCCATCATTTTCGGCAGATGAAGATCGAACACGTCATCGCCGAGATGCGCGAGGATCAGCAAAGCGTGCAACCTTGATCGAGGCTCTGGTGGCCCTGCTCGGTCGCTTGTTGAAGACGATCGCCGATCCGCGATGGCCTGTGCGGCGCCGGCCGTCGAAGATCGAGAATGGCGATGCCGCGCATCGACCCTACGACGGACGAGAACGCCCGCCGATGCTTTCGTCGCGCGCCGACTCGACCTTGTGGAGAGGCAGGCGCGCCGCGATCGGCAGGGCGGCGACACACAGCAGCGACATCAGCCAGAAGGCGTGCGCGCCGAAGCGGCCGTAGAGGATGCCGGACAGGAACGTCAGGATCGCGGAGGCGATCCCGAGGCAGAACGTGCCGTAAAGGGTCTGCGCCGTGGCCGACAGGCGCGGCGGCGTGATGTCGGGGATCAGCCGCATGCAGGCGAGATGCATCAGTGCGAAGGTCAGGCCGTGCAGCGACTGGACGAGAGCCAGCGCGATCGTCGATGACGTGAGCGCCAGGATCGACCACCTCACGATACCGGCCGTCGCCGCGACCGCGGCGCAGGCGGGTGCCCCGAAGCGGTCGAGCGCGCGAGGTCCGATGAGGAAGAAGACGGCGACTTCGGAGAAGACGGCTTCCGACCAGAGCAGGCTTATCGCGCCGGAGCCGATGCCCGCTTCCTGCCATTGAATGACGGCGAACGTGTCGCTCATCGCGTGGCTGCCGATCACCAACCCGGCGACGACGAGCACGCGGCGGAACTCGGCGATGGCGAGCAGTTCGCCGATGCCGTGGGCCGCGACCTCCCGCGAGGCGGGTTTGACGCGGGGGATCCATCGCACGGCCAGCATCATGAGCAGGAAAAGGACGGACGAGGCCGGAATGATGCTCGCCATGCCGTAGGCTGCCACCAGGGCGCCGGATGCCAAGGTTCCGGCGATGAAAGCGCCCGAGCCGACGCCGCGGACCCAGCCATAGGCGAAGACGCGTTCCTTCGCGCTGGCGGCGAGGGCCAAAGCGTCGGACAAGGCGGCCAACGGGGTGATGGCGACAGAGTGAACCATGCATATCAAGAGCAGCGGCCAGACGCTGTGACCGGCGAGATAGGCTAGCCCGAACAGCGCGGCGCAGCCGGCCGAGGCGGCGAGGACGCGTGTCGCGCCGATCCAATCGGCCAAGCTTCCAAGCAAAGGTCCCGACGTCAGCCTCACGACGGTACCGGCCGTGAGCACGAAACCGATCTCGTTGGCGCTCAGGCCGCGCTGGCCGAAGAATGCGGGCAGGAACGGCGATTCGATCCCGAAAGCCGCGAAGAGCGCGGCGAAGAGCAGCGCGAAGGCCGGAAAAGAACTCCGCGTCCAACCCTCCGCCGAGGCGCGGCCGAACGCCCGTCCTACTGGCAGGAGCGGTTCCTCGGCTTGCATCGCATTTGGCAGGCCGTGTCGGGTGTCGTTGTTGTCCGGCATCCATCGTCCTATGTCGCCAGCACGCAGGAACCGTGACCTCGCTGTAAGCTTATAAGCGCGAAGATCGGCTTCGCGCGGATCAAATACCAATCGAGAGTGTGATGCCCGGGGAAGTGCGTTATCCTATCATTTGTTTAGATGCTATTGTTGCAATTCCTGTCCGTAACGAGCGCGAACGCATTGTAGACTGCTTGAATGCTCTGGAGCATCAGGCCGGAGTTGCGTCGGGCAGTTTTGGCGTCGTGCTGTTCCTTAACAATTGTACGGATGACACGCGAGCTGTCGTCGATGTCTGTGCGCGTGACATGAAGACCCCGGTGCGTCTTCTTTACCAGGATTTTGATGGCGCGAACGCCGGGTGGGCTCGACGGAACGCGATGGACGCGGCCGCGGCCTGGTTGGCCAAGGCCGGCAGCCACGATGGTTGCATCCTCACCACCGACGCGGACAGCCGAGTGGGCCCGACTTGGATCCGTGACAACCTTGCCGCGCTCGCGCGTGGCGTCGACGCCGTCGCGGGCCGCATCGTGCTCGAGCCTGCCGAAGCCGCCAGGCTACCCGCCGCCTTGCACGCGCGTGGCGCGCTCGAAGGACGCTACGAGTCGCTCCTGGTGGAGATCTTCGCCAGACTGGATCGGGAGGCGTTCAATCCTTTCCCGAACCACTGGACGACCTCGGGAGCGACCCTCGCGGTGCGCCGTAGCGTCTACCTAAAGGTCGGCGGCATGCCTCCGGTACCGGTCGGAGAAGACCGCGCCTTCATCGCCGCCGTTCGTGCGAACGGGGGGCGCGTTCGCCATGCGCCCGATATCGAGGTCGTGACGTCCGGTCGGCTCGATGGCCGGGCGGCGGGTGGCGCGGCCGACACCATGAAGCTTCGCTGCCTTGATCCGGAGGCTCTATGCGATGCGCGGCTGGAGACGGTCGGGCGCGCGGTGTCTCGCATCTGCTGGCGTCGTTACCTGCGTTTCCTGCATGCGCGCGATTGGCTCTCACGTTACCATCTTTGGGCGAGCGCGCTCGGGATCGAGCCGTTCTTCGCGACCTACATCGCGGCCGCGCGCGTGTTCGATCGCGCCTACGCCGATATAGAGGCCGCAAGCGAGCGCTTGCGCTATCGCGCCCTGCCGCCGCGCGCCCTGCCGCGGCAGATCAGGCGTGCGGAAAAGCTGCTGTTTCTCCTCAAGCTAGGTGATCGGTTCCGACTTGCAGCACGTCGAGGCGATAGTCGTCCGTTCGCGACTGATGTGTCACCACCGCGAAGTCATCCGACGTTCGAATGAAGAGATCGGCAGCCTCGTCACCCGTCAGCGGATAGTCCGTCAAACCGAGCCAATGCACGAGCATGATGACGGCGTTCGCCCGCGTCGACTTGCCGATGGCCTTGGCCAGATCGGCTACATCGTCCTTGTCGAGGAAGTAGACGACTTCGGACAAAAGAACGAGATCGAACGAGCCGTCAGGCCATTCTCCAGGCACGTGCATCCGGCCGAATTTGATGTTCTCCTTACCTGCGCATCGCCGTCGAGCCTGTTCCAACGCGCCTTCCGCCACATCTAGGGCCAGGAGCTTGTCGCAGTGGGACGACAATTGTGCTGTGAAGACGCCGACCGAGCAGCCAATCTCCAGACCGGATTGAAAGCGTCGCGGCGGCAACGCGGCGAGTGTCGCCGCGTATTTTTCGCGCTCGTAGTCGCTCGTCGCGAACTTCCAGGGATCCCCGTCGCGAGCGTACAGAGCCTCGAAGTAATTTGGCTCGATCGACTCTTTGCGACGGGTCATGCCGGCTCCCACGTTTCCAAAAAGATTTCGAAAGGGCGCACGAAGCGCTCGATCATTGCTGGGTCCAGCCGAAAGCCGCTTGGATCGTCGTCGATCAGCGCGCTCGTCTGCGATCGGTGCGCGAAGATCGCCTGGCGTTTGGCCTCGACATGGCGCGTGATATCGAGACGCATGCCCGCGGGTTCGGGCCCTACGTCGGCTCCAGGCGGCAGGGTCCACCCCCAGATCGGGTATTCGAAAACCCTGAGATGCGGCACGCGTCGCCGCACCTCGTCGACAAGCCGGGCGGCGGCCTCGTGATCGCAGTGCGGGTCGTATCGCCACGTCACGCAGATCGTTCGTGCCGCGCACTCGTGGACCGCCGCCTCCATGCGTTGCGTCGCGCGTCGCGCGGGCTCGCCCTGTGTCGGGACAGCCGCATCCGGCAGATCGAGGAAGTGGAGCCGGCTGCGCGGCAGCCCCAGGATGGCGGCGGCTTCGATGGTTTCCGTCTCGCGAAGGATCTTGAGGCGTTCCGGCGGAAACAGCCGCGAATGGCGATGGGAACCGACACCATCGCTGACGACAAGCAACCGTGTGTCGATGCCGCGGCAAAAGGCTTCCGCGATGAGGCCGCCGCAGCCAAGGCTCTCGTCGTCGGGATGTGGCGCGACCACAACGAGTCCGCCCGCGCCGACCAGATCCGACAGGTCGCGGATCGGCAAGGCCTCCGCGGCCGCGAGAAAAGCGTCGGCGCGCAACGCGCTAGCTCCGGTCCGGGGCGCGAGAAAGATGGAACGCCGCGGCGGACGTCAGCGAAGCGTCGAGGGCGGGTTGCCGCATATAGGTCGCGAGGTCGCGGATGATCCGTTCAAGCGGATTTGGCCTGAGATAGGCGCGCAGTCCGATCGATTTTTGTGCCAGCGCGATCACGCGCAAGGCGGCCTGCTCGAACGCGTTGCGCGCGAGATCGACGTAGGCATCGATGGCGACGACGTCTTCGTCTCCTCCTTCGGCGCGTCGGCATGCCTCGGCGACCCACAGCCTGGCCGTCTCCACCGCGATCAGCGCCTCGCCGAAGCGCGCGCGCTGCAGAGGATCGGCTGCGTTGCGACTTTCGGCGACCTGCTCGCGGTAGAGATCCATAATCGCCTCGAGACCGCCCAACTGCACGGCGATGACGCGCCAAGCGCCGCCTCGGAAGTAGGGCGAACGCATGTAGTCGCCCGGCTCGCCGACGATCTCCGCGCGGGTCACCTCGATGCCGGTAAAGTCGATCGTCCCTGTCGCCGTCGCGCGCATGCCCTGCGTCGTCCAGCCGCTCGCGTCGGCACGGTTCGCGTCGGCGATGAACGGGATCGCCATCGTGGATCCCTCGTCGCTCAAGACCGCGACGAGGGGGCGCCTGAAATGGCCGCACCCCGACGCGAGGATCTTGCGGCCATCGAGAACGCGCGGCGATCCTACCGAGGTCATGCGCAGGGCCGAACCATCCTCGGCCATCCAGACGCCGCTCGGGAACCCGGCGCCCGCTTCCTCGCGCAGCAGTTCGAGGTTCTCGCCGCCGCCATAGAGCGCGACAAGCTTGATCGCGTTGACATGCCCTTCGAAAAGACGGCCGAGCGAAAGACTGCCGCGACCAATCGAGACGAGCACGTCCTTGAGGGCAGGGCAAGTCGAAGCGGTCGTGCCCAGTCCGGCACCGCCCATTTCGCAAGGAAACGGTGCGAGGAGCAGGCCGGCGGCGTGAAGGTCGTCGATGTCGCGGTCGGGGAAGCCGCCATCGCGATCCTCCGCCGCCGCGCGGGCGGCGGCTCCCGCGCCGATGCGCCGCGCCGCTTCGCGCAGGTCGGCGAGAGTCCGATCGTAGGGGGTAAAAGTCGAGAATGTCTTGGTCACTGGGGGGGCTTGGTCAAAGGTGAGCCGATCATCTGCCGCCTTGGCGCGGCGGCTTAGAGATCGTCGAACGTCAGGCCCGCACCTTCGTTCAAAAGTCGCGTGCCGCAATCATCCGCAATGCGGAGAAATCCATGATCAAAGGCTGGTCCACGCGATCGGCCGAACGCCACCTGCGGCATACGCGCTCGCCTCGCGCGGCGGAGCGTCCTCGCCCGACCGCGTCGGCTCATCGTCATTCGGCGATCCGTCGCCTTACGTGAACCGGTTGGCCTTCGGGAACCCTTTCGGCGGCAACCGCCCAGCCTCGGCGCGCGTGCCGATCCAGTCGCGCAGCTCGGGTAGTTTGACGACGAACGTCCGCCCGGCGGGGTCGAGCCACGAGAGACCCTCGGCGAGGTTGAAGACGCGGATATCGGCGATGCCGCCGTCCTTGAAACGCTGCAGGCGAACGCCCTTGCCGCGCCCCATTTCCGGCACCTGGTCGAGCGGGAACACCAGCAGCCGGCGATTGTCGCCGATCACCGCGACCTGATCGCCCTCGGCCCGCACGATCAGGCTCGCTTTCGCCGGCTTGTCGACGTTGAGCACCTGACGCCCCTTGCGCGTCTCGCCGATCATCTCGTCCTGCGTGACGCGGAAGCCGCGTCCGTCGCTTGACGCCACCAGCATCTTCGCGCCGGCCGTGTAGGGCAGCACCGCGACGATGTCCTCGCTCTCGCCGAGATCGGCCATGACGCGGATCGGTTCGCCGGCGCCGCGTCCACCCGGCAGCTTCGCGGCATCGAGCGTGAACGCGCGCCCGTCCGTCGCCAAGACGATGACGCGGCTCGTCGTCTCGGCGAAGAAGCTCGCGCGGAGCCGGTCGTCGCCCTTGAAGGTCAGCCCGGCGAGATCGGCGACGTGGCCCTTGAGCGCCCGGATCCAGCCTTTCTCCGAGACGACGACCGTGATCGGCTCGCGCTCGACCAGCGCCGCGCTGGCGCGCTCGACGTCGGCGGATGCCGGCGCGTCGGCGAAGGTCGTGCGGCGCTTCCCGAGCGGCGTCTCCGGCCCGTACCTCTTGCGCAGGTCCTTGATCTGCGCGGCGACCGTCTTCCATTGCCGCGCTTGATCGTTGAGCAGCGTCTCGACCTCGGCCTTCTCCTTCATCAGCGCGTCATGCTCCTTGCGGAGCTGCATCTCCTCGAGCCGGCGCAGACTGCGCAGCCGCGTGTCGAGCACGTAGTTCACCTGGAGCTCCGATAGGCCGAAGGTCGCCATCAGCACGTCCTTGGGCTCGTCCTCCTCGCGGATGATGCGGATCACCTCGTCGAGGTTGAGAAAGACGACGAGCATGCCGGCGAGCACCTCGAGCCGATGCTCGATCTTGCCCAGCCGATGGCGGGATCGGCGGACCAGCACGACGCGCCGATGGTCGAGCCATTGCCGCAGCGCCTCCTTCAGCGACACCACGCGCGGCACCACGCCGTCGACGAGCACGTTCATGTTCATCGGGAAGCGGGTTTCGAGCTCGGTCGCGCGAAACACCTGCTCCATCATCACGAAGGGCGGCACGGCGCGGTTCTTCGGCTCGATGACGACGCGCACGTCTTCGGCCGATTCGTCGCGGATGTCGGCGACGAGCGGCAGTTTCTTCTCGTTGAGAAGTTCGGCGATCTTCTCGATCAGCCGTGATTTCTGCACCATGTACGGGATCTCGGTGACCACCACCTGCCAGGCCCCGCGCGTGCCCTCTTCCTTCGCCCAACGCGCGCGCAATCGGAAAGCGCCGCGCCCGGTGCGATAGGCCTCGGCGATGGCGGCGGCCGGCTCGACGATGAGGCCGCCGGTCGGAAAGTCCGGCCCTTGCACGAATTGCAGCAGATCGTCGGTTTCGGCTTCCTTGTGGGCGATCATGTAGAGCGCCGCGTCGCAGAGTTCGGCGACATTGTGCGGCGGGATCGAGGTCGCCATGCCGACGGCGATGCCCTGCGCGCCGTTGGCGAGCATGTTGGGAAAGGCCGAGGGCAGGACGATCGGCTCCTTCTCGGTGCCGGCGTAATTGTCGCGAAAGTCGATCGTATCCTCGTCGATCCCGTCGAGCAGCAGGCGGGCGACCTCGGTCATCCGGGCTTCGGTGTAGCGGTAGGCCGCCGCCGAATCGCCGTCGATGTTGCCGAAATTGCCCTGGCCGTCGACCAGCGGATAGCGCGAGGAGAAATCCTGGGCGAGGCGCACCAGGGCGTCGTAGATCGCCTGGTCGCCGTGCGGGTGGAACGAGCCCATGACGTCGCCGACGATCTTGGCGCATTTGCGGAAGGCGGTGCCGGGATCGAGCCGAAGCACCTGCATGCCGTAGAGGATGCGGCGGTGCACCGGCTTGAGGCCGTCGCGCGCGTCGGGCAGGGCGCGCCCGGTGATCGTCGAGAGCGCGTAGGCGAGGTAGCGCTCCTCGAGCGCCTCTTGCAGCGGAACGGTGTCGATGCTGCCGCCGATCGGCGGCGGTGGGGGTGCCTTGGCCATCGCTCGTGCCTAAGCGAAGCGGCGCCGGCTCGCAAGTTCCCGTTCTGTTCGTGTCGGGGACACCGCGTGAGACGGCGGCGCGAAACCAGGCGCCGCTCGCGTTTGATTAAGCAGGTTTGAAGATTGCCTAACAAATGCCTCTGGTTTGCACGGCGCTGTGGCGGCCCCGCACTAGTTGCCGGCAGCGGCCGCGCGTAGACAGCATCCCCATGACGGATCCGCACGGCGCGGCTTCGTGAACGAGGAACAAGACGTGGCAGAGAACACGCTGAGCCTGAACAAGACCCTGGTCCTCTTCGGCCTTGCCGCGCTCGCCTTGATCATCGCCGCCGTCTTCGCGACGATGCCGCCCGCGGGGCAGCTTCAGGCGCGTGAGCGCGCCGCGCGCGGCCTCTGCCATACCGAACAGGTTTCCCTCGATCAGGGTTACGGTGTCAGCCGCGTCGTCGAGCGCCGCGTGTGCGACGACTATTGAGAGATCGTAGGCGTCAGGCCCCCGCCTCGCTCGCCCGCTCGAACTGGGTGAGGTAGGCCTCGCGGGCGTCCGGCAACGACAAGCCGCGCGGCGTGTAGATGTCGCGTGCCAGGAAGAACCCGGTCAGCAGGAAACCGTCGCGCACATCCTCGGTCGTCGCGGTCTCTCCGCCTTCGTCCGACACGCGCAGGAAGGCCGGCAACCGCAGCAGGCGTTCGCGGTAGGGCGCGCCCGCCGCGCCCGACACCGCCCGCCCCGAACGGGGCGAGACGTAGACGAGATCCGTGCGCGTGCCGGTCGCCGCGCATCGTTCGAGATCGAGACCGAAGCCGCTTTCGGCCAAGATCATCGCCTCGAAACGCACCAGCGCCGCCGCCGCCTCCAGCGTGCCGATCTCGTCGAGCAAGCGGCACGCCGCCCGGTACACGGCCTCGTGCGGCTCGCGCTCCGCCAGCAGGCGCAGCAGCGTCGCGATGAGATTGAGGCCGTGCAGGCTGAGCGGCGCCTCCATGAGCGTGGCCGCCCGAAGCTCACCCGTTTCCACGGCGAAGGCGCCGAGATGCTCCTCCAGCCTGGCGCGCCAGGCGACCTCGACGCCGTTGCCCGGCTGCAGCAGCGGCTGCATGCGCTTGCCGCGCCCGCCACGCACGAGCCCGAGATGGCGCCCATGCGAGCGCGTCATGATCTCAAGGATCAGGCTTGTCTCGCCATGCCGCCGCCCCCCGATGATCAAGCCTTCGTCGCGCCATTCCATGCCTCGACGGCCTATCACATCGCGCGCTTCGTCTCATGCGCTTCGTCTCATGCGCGACACCTGCGCATTGACAGAGGCGTAAGCCCAGCCGTAAGGACGGTCCGCGTGCCCTGGTGGCGGAATTGGTAGACGCGCTGGTTTCAGGTACCAGTCTTGAAAGAGGTGAAGGTTCGAGTCCTTTCCTGGGCACCAAAGCAACGCTAAGGCGTTGTTCCGCGACGAACTTCAGCAGAACCATCGGTTTACAGCTGCCCGGGTACAGGGCGCAAACGCGATTTCATGTCGGTCATCGGGCATGTCGCGGCGATCGGCGCCGGCGAGCGGATGACCGCCAGCGCGAGTGGATCACTGATCGTCAGCTCGGGCTGAAGTTCAAAGCCAGCACGCAATAGGTCATCTCGCCGACCGGCGTTCAGGGGATTGAGCCGTTTCGCCGTAGTTCTGAAGCTGACCCATTGCCGCCACTGACTTTACTGTGGGTCGGCCGCTGATGAGCCGCTATTCAGCTCGGTTCACGATCGAGCGGAAAAGCCGTCCGCTGGTACAACAATCACTGTCCGCCGGCTGATGACGACGGCAAGCTGGTCCGAAGCGATCGACGTCTTGCTCAGTAAGGAAGCGGTAACCTCTTTCATTAACCATCGCACGTGACGGCATGCGTCTGATTCAATGGTGGTCCGTCATACCTGCAGTGAGGTCGACATGGCGCAGCCTATCACCCCCGCACTCGCCGAAGCGATTGCCGATCAGTTCGGCATCGACATGACACCCGACTTCCTAAGGGAGGTCGACCTGATCCGGTACCGGTTGTTCCTGGCCGGTTACTCGGTCCGCTCACTCGGCAAAGGACCCTCGCGCCCGCCGGCTGGCTTCGTATTTCCGCAAGCGGATCGCGTGAAGCGGGTCGCCCAGCAAGGCTAGCTCGTCGGCCGACGAGGCGACCTACTTCCTTCCTCATCTCCGGCAGCGTGAACCCGCGCCGCCGGGCCGTTCGGGGGTGAGCCGCGCGCTCGCGCTGATCGACGGCAACAGCTTTTACCGCTCCTGCGAACGCGTGTTCGACCCGAAGCTCCGGGCCGTGCCCGTCATCGTGTTGAGCAACAACGACGGTTTCCGTAATCAAGCCTCCGCCGCACGCCCCACTGCTCCACTTTCGGCGAGAAGATCCATGACCTTCTAGGCGTAACCGCCAGGCCAAGAAAGCTTCACATGTCATAAAAAATGGAATACCATAATACGGAGCGTTGGGGTTCCGTCATGTTGATGCGAAAGATTGTGACATACAAAGAGTTTATCGCTGTCGAGGGTGGTCGCCCTGCAGCTGTTCCCTTGCAATTGTTTGCCGCCGCCGCGATCCTCAAAAACCCTTGGGCCGGTCGAGACTACGTGGAGAACCTGGACCCGGAGATACGAGCGATCGCGCCCATCTTGGGCGAACGCCTCACCGCTGAAATCCTGACAATGACCGGGGGAGGCGACGCCATCGAGGCATATGGCAAGGCGGCGATCGTCGGGACCTCGGGCGAAATCGAGCACGCCTCGGCGTTGATCCACACCTTGCGCTTCGGGAACAAATACCGGAGTGCCGCCAAGGCGACGAGTTACCTGAGCTTCACCAACACGCGTGGTGGGCCCGCATGCCCGATCGTGATCCCGATGATGCACAAGGCGGACGAGGGCATGCGTTCGCATTACCTCACCATACAATTCTCGGTCGCTGACGCGCCGGCCCCCGACGAAGTCGTCGTTGCCCTCGGTGCTTCGATCGGAGGACGCCCGCATCACCGTATCGGTGACCGCCACAAGGATCTGGCGGAATTGGGTGGCATCGATGCCTGAAGCGATCAATGTCGCGTTCCGCGACCGCGCCGAAGCCCGCGCGATTGTCCATGCCACGCGTCAGGGCCGCGGACCGAGCGTGCTGCTCCTGCATGGAGTTGGAATGCGGGCGGCATTCTGGGACTACCAAGTCGCGGCTTTGTCGTCCAGCTACGACGTGATCGCGGTCGACCTTCCCGGACACGGAATGTCCAGCCTTCCACCGGCCGACGCGAATCTCGGCGATTATACCCGCGCTGTCTTGGCCCTGGTCGACGAACTCGCGATCCCGCGAGCGCATGTCATCGGCCACTCGATGGGCGCCTTAGTGGCTCTTGAGTTCGCCCTTGACCATCCCGGTCGCACGTCCAGCGTGGTCGCGATGAACGCGGTCTTCTGTCGGACGGCAGAGGAGAGCGCCGCGGTGGCCGCGAGACTGGAGAGCGTGTACCGGCGCAGCGAGCCTTTGGATTGGTCCGAAACGATGGACCGCTGGTTCGTCGAGGCCGATGGGGGAGGGCGGCCCGCCGAACATATCGCCGGCCTCCTGCGGACTGTTAATCCGACAGGGTACGAGCGGACGTACCGAGTCTTCGCCGAGAGCGACGCGGTCCATCGACATCGACTGCCGACGTTGAAGCCGCCGGCTTTGTTCTTGACCGGCGAGCACGACCGTAACTCAAACCCTGCCATGTCAAGGGCAATGGCGGCCCTCGCCCCCGAAGGAAAGGCGGAGGTGGTGCCGGGCGAACGGCACATGATGGCGGTGACCGCACCCGACGAGATCAACCGCAGGCTTGTCGCCTTCCTGTCCCCATCGTCGACCGACAGCGTGCCGCGGACCTTCGACGTGAAAG
Source organism: Beijerinckiaceae bacterium (assembly GCA_965198495.1). Classification (GTDB taxonomy): domain Bacteria; phylum Pseudomonadota; class Alphaproteobacteria; order Rhizobiales; family Beijerinckiaceae; genus RH-AL1. The sequence goes on from CBDAPL010000001.1 coordinate 1,614,245, forward strand.
ACTTCCGCCGGGCGCTCGGCGGTTTCCCCACCGGTGTCGCGGTGGTATCGACGATTGGCGGCGATGATGCACCTCGTGGCTTTACCGCGAATTCTTTCACGTCGGTCTCGCTCGATCCGCCGCTGATCCTGGTCTGCATCGCCAAGAACGCGTCGAGTTGCCCGATCTTCTCCGAGGCCGAATATTTCGCGGTCAACGTCCTGGCGAGCGACCAGGCCGACGTCTCTAGTTTGTTCGCCAGCAAACGGGCGGACCGCTTCTCGTTCGCGGGGTGGCGCAGCGGCGAGAGCGGCGTACCGCTCCTCGATGGCACCGCCGCATGGTTTGAGTGTCGCCGGGACCGGCTCGTGGAGGCGGGCGATCACGTCATCCTCATCGGCGAAGTGCTGCGATTCGGCCACTCGCCGTCGGCACCGCTCGCCTATTGCCGGGGGGCGCACGTCGCCCTGTCGCTTGATGTCGACCGGCTCGCGGGAGGCGCCAAAAGCGTACGTGTCGGCGCCATCCTCGAGCGCGAGGGCTCGATCCTCCTCGAAAGGGTGCCCAACGGATCGTTCGACATCCCTTGGGGGATCACCCTCGGCAGCGCGGAGCAGGCGGCCAGTCTTATGGGGAGGCTGAACGAATACGGCGTCGACGCGTCGATCGAGTTCATATTCGCCATCTTCGAGGACGCGGGTCAAGCGGTAGAGGCCGCCTCGGTCGTCTACAGGGGAAATGCGCGGGCGCGACCCCGCGCTGGCGGGCCGCTTTCGCTGTTTGATTTCGACGCCGTACCCTGGAGCGATATCGGCGACGCCGCCGTGCGGACCATGCTCGAACGCTATGTCGAGGAGAGGCGGACCGACGTCTTTGGCGTCTACGTGGGCGACGCCACCCGCGGCACGGTTCAACGGCTGGACCTTGGCTCGTCGTTATCCCAGGGGGCGGTCGCGCGATGAAGTTCTCCCTCTTCGCCCACATGGAGCGGACCGACCCCGCCGTTTCACACCAACAGCTGTTTCACGACCTCGAAGACCTTGTGCTCGCGGCGGAGGCGGGCGGGTTTGAGACCGCCTGGATCGGTGAACACCATGGCATGGAGTTCACCATCGCCCCCAACCCGTTCATACAGCTCGCCCACCTCGCCGCGCGCACCAGCCGGATCAGGCTTGGGACAGGCAACGTCGTGGCGCCCTTCTGGCACCCGATCAAGCTGGCGGGCGAGGCCGCGATCACCGATGTCGCGTGTGACGGCCGCCTCGACCTTGGCATCGCGCGCGGCGCCTACAGCTACGAGTACGAACGCCTGACACCGGGCCTCGACGCGTGGGGTGCCGGTCAGCGGATGCGCGAAATGGTGCCGGCGCTTCGCGGGCTCTGGGCGGGCGATTACGCGCACGACGGGCAGTACTGGACTTTCCCCTCGACCACCTCCGCCCCGAAGCCCGTCCAGGACAAGGTGCCGATCTGGGTCGCCGCGCGCGATCCTAGCAGCCACGACTTCGCTGTCGCCGAAGGCTGCAACGTCCAGGTGACGCCGCTGGCTTCCGGCGATGGCGAGGTGGAGACGCTGGTCGGACGCTTTCATACAGCGGTCGCCGCCCACCCGGAGGTGGCGCGTCCGCGTCTCATGTTGCTTCAGCACACGCTCGTCGCCGATTCGGCCGCCGAAACCGAGCGTTTCGCGGAAGACCTGAGCGCGTTCTACTGCGCTTTCGGCGCTTGGTTCGCCAACAAACGCCCGGTCCGGCAGGGCTTCATGGACCAGCTTGACGCGGCCGAGCGTCTCGCCGCGACGGCATTCTCTGCCGAGACCCTCGCGAAAACGCTCGTCATCGGCGAGCCCGAGGCGGTCGTCGCCCGCCTGAAGGCCTACGAGGCCCTCGGCGTCGACCAATACTCGGTCTGGATCGATTCAGGCCTCTCGCATCGGCGCAAGCGCAAGTCGCTAGACCTCTTCATCCGGCACGTTATGCCGGCGTTCCAGTGACGGCGCCTTAGAGGAGGCCCCAACGCGATGACCCTGCCCAAGTACCAGCTCTACGTCGACGGTGCCTTCATCGACTCGGCGGAGACGTTCCTCAGCCTGGATCCCTCGACCGAACTGCCCTGGGCGGAGATGCCGAAGGCGAGTGCCGATGAGACCTCCCGGGCGGTCGAGGCGGCGCACCGGGCGTTGAGGAGCGGTGACTGGCCCGCCTTCACCGCGACCGAGCGCGGCAAGCTCCTCGCTAGGTTGGCCGATCTCATTTCCGCCAACGTCGACAGACTCGCGCAACTGGAGACCAGGGATACCGGCAAGATCATCCGCGAAACCCGCGCGCAGGTCGGCTACGTCGCGGACTACTACCGTTATTTCGCCGGACTGGCCGACAAGGTGCAAGGCGCCCACCTCCCCATCGACAAGAACGACATGGAGGTCACGGTCAGGCGCGAACCGATCGGCGTCGTGGCCGCCGTCGTGCCCTGGAATTCGCAGATGTTCCTGGCCGCGGTGAAGCTGGCCCCGGCGCTGGCCGCCGGGTGCACGGTCGTACTCAAGGCGTCGGAGGATGGCCCGGCGCCGCTCCTGGACTTCGCGAGGCTGGTTCACGCGGCGGGTACGCCCAAGGGGGTCGTCAATATCGTGACCGGCTTCGGCGAGGAGTGCGGCCGCGCCCTCACCAGCCATCCGCTCGTGTCCCGCGTAGCCTTCACCGGCGGCCCGGCGACGGCGCGAAACATCGTGCGCAATACGGCGGAGAACTTCGCCCATACGACCCTCGAGCTGGGCGGGAAATCTCCGGTCCTGGTCTTCGCCGACGCCGACCTCGCCAGCGTCACCAACTCGGTCGTCGCCGGCATCTACGCGGCCAGCGGGCAGAGCTGCGTGGCGGGATCGCGCCTCTACGTCCAAAGGCCCGCGCACGACCGCCTGGTCGAGGCGATCACCGCCAAGGCGCGTCGCATCGCAATTGGCGATCCGCAGGACCCAGCGACGGAAATGGGCCCGCTGGCCACCCGACGTCAGGTCGAGGGCATCGAGGCCGTCATCAAACGAAGTGTCGGGGAGGGCGCCAGGGTCGTGACCGGCGGGAAGCGTCCGGAGCGTTTGGCCCGCGGCTTCTACTTCGAGCCGACGCTGATCGCTTGCGAGGACGCCGGCATGACCTGCGTTCAGGAAGAACTGTTCGGACCCGTCCTCAGCGTGATCCCGTTTGAGGACGAGGCCGACGCGCTGGCGAAGGCCAACGACAGTCGGTACGCGCTCGCTTGCGGGCTCTTCACGCGCGATCTCTCGCGCGCGCATCGCCTCGTTCGATCCGTGCGGAGCGGGATCGTTTGGGTAAACACCTACCGGGCCGTCTCCCCGATGGCGCCTTTCGGCGGCTACGGACAATCGGGCTACGGTCGCGAGGGCGGCATCGAGTCGATCCTTGATTACACCAGGACGAAAACCGTTTGGATCAGGACCTCCGACGATCCAATCCCCGATCCCTTCGTGATGCGGTGAGCGACGCCATGATCTTGGAAATGCGCACGTACCGCATGAAGGTCGGATCCGTTCCGGCTTATCTCCGCATCGTCGGCGAGGAAGGCATCGAGGTTCAGCGGAGTCACCTTGGCCGGCTCGTCGGCTACTTCTTCACCGAGATCGGCCCGCTGAACGAGATCGTTCACGTATGGGCATACGCCGACCTGGTGGAGCGCGACGAACGTCGGACCGCCCTGGCCGCCGATCCGCGCTGGCAGGCGGTTCTGGAGAAGATCGTCCCGTTGATCGAGACAATGGAGAGCAAGATCCTGAAGCCGGCAGCATTCTCGCCGATCCATTAGCCCAGCGACCCGTCGGCGCGACCGATCGCGCTCAGCCGACGGTTGGCACGCGAAGCCAATCAGTGCGGCAAATGATATGGCATGCCATTTGCGTAAAATGGCATGCCAAAATATTGTCAAGTTCGGGCTTGGCTCCCACAAGGAGGATGACGTGAGTAAGACATATCGCCAAGTGGGCTTCGCCCTCGGTATCGCCGGCCTCCTCTCGACCTCGGGCGTCGAGGCGAAGGAGATGGTCTTCACGTCCTGGGGCGGCACTACGCAGGAAGCCCAGGTCAACGCCTGGGTGAAACCGTTCGAGAAGGCGTCCGGCGCGGTCGTGAAGGTCGATGGCCCGACGAACTACGGTAAGTTCAAGGCGATGATCGAGAGCGGCAACGTCGATTGGGACGTCGTCGACGTCGAAGGCGACTTCGCGGTCGCCGCCGCCAAGGAGGGGCTGCTGGAGCCTATCGACTATACGGTCGTCAAGAAGAGCGAGATAGATCCGCGCTTCAGGGGCGCCGATTATGTCGGCAGTTTCTATTACTCGTTCGTCATAGGTTACAACAAGGACGCGCTCGGCGCTGGTAAAACGCCCAAATCGTGGACGGATCTCTTCGATCTCAAGACGTTCCCAGGCAAACGGACCTTCTACAAATGGTCGGCGCCCGGCGTCCTCGAAATGGCCCTGCTGGCCGACGGCGTCCCTGCCGCAAAGCTGTACCCCTTGGACCTCGACAGGGCGTTCCGCAAGCTCGATACGATCAAGCCGCAAATCGTTTGGTGGAGCGGCGGGGCTCAATCGCAGCAGCTCCTCGCCTCCGGCGAAGCGCCGATCGGCGCGTTCTGGAATGGGCGCGTCTTCGCCGTGCAGAAGGAGAACAAGAACGTCGGGATGTCGTGGGATCAGAACCTCACCGCCGCCGACCTCCTCGTGGTGCCGAAGGGCACCAAGCATAAGGCGCTCGCCATGGACTTCCTCGCGCAGGCGACGAGCGCGAAGGGCCAGGAGCAGCTCGCCACCGAGACGAGCTACGCACCCGTCAACGTGGCATCGGCGAAGATGATGTCGCCCGCCGAGGTCGCCTCCTTGCCCGAAAGCCACAAGGACACCCAGATCAACCTGGACATGGCGTACTGGGCCGCCCACCGCGACGAGATCGGCAAGCGCTGGTACGATTGGCAGGCGAAGTGAGCGCATCGCCTGCCGGAGCGGACGTCACGCGAGCCGTGGCTCAGCCCTCTGGGCGCGTCTCGTCTCAGGCCGGCGCGGCTTCAATCTCCAGACGGCGGGCGACCGGCTTCTGGCCGGCGTCGGCCGCCCTGCTCTTCCTGCTCGTCTTCTTCGTGGCACCTGTCCTCGGGCTGCTACTGCGCAGCGTCACGGACCCGAGGTTCGGGTTCGAAAACTTTGCGGACGTCTTCGGCTCGACCACGTACCTGAAGGTGTTCGTCAACACTTTCACGGTCGCCGGGCTCGTAACGTTCTTTACATTGCTTCTCGGCTTTCCTGTCGCATGGCTTCTGACGATCCTTCCGCCGCGCTGGTCCGCGTTCCTGTTCGGCGTCGTCGTCCTGTCGATGTGGACCAATCTGCTGACGCGGACCTACGCATGGATGGTGCTGCTTCAGAGAACCGGCCTGATCAACCGGTTCCTGCTAGCGATCGGGGTCATCGACGCACCTCTTCCACTCATCAACAACCTATTCGGCGTCACGATCGGCATGATCTACATCATGGTCCCTTTCATGGTCCTGCCGCTTCACGCGACCATGCGCTCGCTGGATCCGGCGACTTTCCGTGCCGCTTCGCTCTGCGGCGCCAGTCGCGCTCAGGTGTTTTTCCGCCTTTTACTGCCCCTCTCCGCCAGCGGCATCGTGTCCGGCTGCCTGATGGTCTTCGTGATGGCGCTCGGCTATTTTGTAACGCCCGCGCTGCTCGGCGGCACGTCCAGCATGATGCTGGCCGAATTGATCGCGCAGCTTGTGCAATCGCTCCTATTGTGGGGCTTGGCCGCCGCCGCAGCGGTCGTGTTGCTCGTCGTCACGTTCGGTCTCTACGCCGTGCAGATCCGCTACTTCGCGTTCCGCGCCCCCAGCGAGGTGGAGTAAGCCATGCTTCTCGACTTCTCCCGCCTCGGTTCGCTTCGCTATGCGCTGTGCGCTCTCGGCCTCCTGGTCGGCGCCTTCCTACTCCTTCCGATCGTCCTGATCGTGGCGTTGTCTTTCGGCTCTTCGCGCTACCTCCAGTTCCCGCCCCAGTCTTGGACGCTGCACTGGTACACCGACCTGTTCGCCGATCCCGAATGGATGACCTCCTTCTTCACGAGCCTGGAGATCGCCAGCGTCGTCGCGATCCTCGCCGTTGTGCTCGGCACACTGGCATCGTTCGGCCTGACGCGCGGCACGTTCAAGGGGCGCGAGGCCCTGCGCGCGCTCTTCCTGATGCCGATGGTGCTGCCGGTCGTTGTCTTGGCGGTCGGATTGTACGCCTTCTTCCTGCGCGTCCACCTAAGCGGCACCTTCGTTGGCTTCGTCATCGCGCACCTGGTCATCGCGTTGCCGTTTTCGATCATCGCGACGAGCAACGCACTCGAGCGTTTCGACAAGAGCATTGAGGATGCCGCGGTTCTCTGCGGTGCGAGCAGGTTGACCGCCAAGCTCCGCGTCACGCTTCCCGCCATTCGACTGGGACTGGTGGGCGCAGCCATCTTCTCCTTCCTCGCGTCATGGGACGAGGTCGTGATCGCGATCTTCATGGCGAGTCCTGATCTGCAGACCCTGCCAGTGCGGGTCTATTCCGCACTCCGCCAGGACCTATCGCCGGTGATCGCCGCCGTCTCGAGCCTCCTCATCGCGATGACAACCGCACTCATGCTCGTCGCAGCCCTCGTCCGCAGGACACGACCTTCATGACCGCACCCTACCTCTCCATCCGGGGTATCGCGAAGAGCTTCGGGAACGTCACCGCGGTCGAAGACGTGTCGATCGACGTCGAAAAAGGAGACTTCGTGACCTTCCTCGGACCTTCGGGCTCGGGCAAGAGCACGACGCTCTACGCGATCGCCGGCTTCTTGGAGCCGACGCGCGGCGACGTCCTGCTCGAAGGAGCGAGCCTGCTCAAAAGTCCGCCGAACAAGCGGAACATCGGCATGGTCTTTCAACGCTACACCTTGTTCCCGAACTTGACGGTTGCCGGGAACGTGGCGTTTCCGCTCCTCGTCCGCGGGTGGCCGAAGAACAGGATAGCGACGAAGGTCGCGGACATGCTGCGCCTGGTTCGACTCGATGGCCTCGGGGACCGCATGCCGGCGAACATGTCCGGCGGACAGCAGCAGCGGGTGGCTCTCGCCCGAGCCCTCGCCTACGATCCACCCATCCTGTTGATGGACGAACCTCTTTCCGCGCTGGACAAAAGCCTGCGGGAGGAGATCCAGCACGAGATCCGCCGCATTCACCACGAGACGGGCGTCACCGTGCTCTACGTGACCCACGACCAGGCGGAGGCGCTCTACCTCTCGGATCGCGTCGCGGTGTTCAACAATGGTCGCATCGAACAGGTCGGCACCGGGCGCGATCTGTACGAGCGACCCAGCAGCCGGTTCGTGGCCGGCTTCATCGGTGATTCGAACTTGCTTGACGGCCTTGTGTCGCGGATCGACGACGCGCGCGCGCGGATTCGCTTCCCCGATGGCTCCTGGCTGGCGTGCGCCCACGCGGCAAAGCCCGACGGCGCTCCCGAGGGCACGTGCGTGATGATGCGCCCCAACCATCTCAGCATCGAACCCCCCGGCGGCGCCGAAGAGGACGGCATTCCGGGAACGGTCATAGACGAGGTGTTCCTCGGCGAGCACGCGCGGTTGACCGTTATGACGCGCTGGAACATCCCGATCACTGTCCGCGTGACCCCGCCGTCCACCCGCGGGATCGCGGACCGGAACGCTCAGGTGAGGCTGAGATGCGATCCGAGCGACATCCATGTTTTTCGCGCAGAACCCGCGTGAAACGAAGCTCATGGGTAACCCGCCTAGGGAACGCGACGGTCTCGGGAGAACCCCGGTGAAGACCCTCGACCTCGAGGCTGGCCACTCGAGCGATGGCGACGTTGGCGCGCTCGAACACGCTCGCGCGATGAACGTCCACCCTCTTCCGAGCGGAGGCGGAGACAATTCCCCGTTCGTAGCGGGCGATGACGTAGCCCACTTCATAAGCACGATCCTCGAACGAATGGACGTAGGAAGGCCGTTCTCCTTCGGCGAGGCGGTCCTCGACGCCGGAACGCCCTCGATCAGCTTGCATGGGCCGACTCTGACCCTGCTTGCCGTATCAAGCGGATCGCTCTTCGTAAGCGGATCCGGAGAACGCAGAAGGCGGCTGGACGCCTCTCATTGCGCGCTTTTCCTCTTCGACGGGGAATTGCGCTTCGGGCACGACAGCGCGGTGCCGGCGAGCATCGCGTGGTGCCAGACGCGGATCGACGCGGCACCCGACAGCATCGCTCCGGGTCCGACGGCAACCCCGCAAGTCAGGATCTCCGAGCAGGTTCGTACGCTGATCCGATTGGGTGTGGACGTCCGCTCGACCGCCTCCGCGATGAGCAACGAGCGATATCGCGACGCGATCGGGGTCGCCGTCATAAGCGCTTTCAGCGCCCAGATCGGCGGACGCGCTCAGCTCCCGGCGATCGTGCGGAAGGCCCGCGAGCATGCGGATACTCACTTCTCCGAGGACTGCGACTTGTCACTTCTAGCCGATGTCGCCGGCGTGACCCGAGAGCATCTTACGACGGCTTTCCGCAAGCATGTCGGGATGACACCGGTCCGTTACCTCTGGGACGTCCGCGCGAGGAATGCGGCGCATTTGGTGCAGTCGAGCGATTTCAATCTATCCACGATCGCCGAACGCTGCGGTTACAAGTCCCCATACCATCTCTCACGGGAAATCAAGCGTCTGACCGGCGTCAGCCCTCGGGAGATACGCCGCCGGGATGGCAGCTCATAGCCGTAATCGGGGCAGGGCGGATTGCGGTTTGACCTCGCTCTTCGCATGTGGATTCCGACGTCTGCCCTTGCCGCGGAAAGGGAAGACCTCTTCTTTGCCCAAACGCTCGATGAGATATTTCGACGCGATCTCGGAAGCCGTCGCCACATGGGCCTTGCATGCGGATGCGGCCTGCTCCGGCTCACCTTGCCGGACGGCCTCGACGATCAGGGCCATCGCCGATGGGCCGTCCGCATCGCGGCCCAGCGACCGGGTGGTTATCGCCCGAAGGTGGTTGATGCGCGCGTTGAGCGAGCTGACGATCTGCCAGGCGACCGGTTTTTCAGCGGCTGCGAACATTGTTTTGTAGAACACGGTCGTGGCTTCGAGCAACCCGCCCTCGAACGAACGAGCGGCGTAGGCTTGCCTGATCGTGTCCAGCGCCCCCTCCAGCGTGCGGACCATCTCCGGATTAGGCCGTTCGGCGCAGGCGCGGGCCGCCATGGCTTCCAACATGCCCCGTAGCTCGTAGATCTGCATGGCCTCGGCTACGCTGGGCTGTGCGACGATGGGCCCACGATTTTGGATGTTCTGTACAAGACCCTCCGTCTCCAAATGCCTGAGAACCTCTCTGATGATCGTCCGGCTTACGCCGAGCTGTTCGCAGAGATCCCGTTCGACGAGTCGCTCGCCAGGCTGGAACGTCAAGCTGAGAATGGCGCCCCGCATCTTGTCGAGCGTAAGCTCGCGAAGGGTCGGTATATTCTTGTCAATCTTCAGCTCCACGACATCCTCATCGACTCGAGCCTGACAGCGCCCCGGAGACGCGGGTAGAGCACCAGTCAAAGCGCTCCACCATACCATCGAATGGCCGTTGACGCCCCGCGTCAGACCCGCTCCATCGGATTTTTTCGGATCGCGAGCGCGAAGCTTCACTGTCGCTCTAAAGTCACAAGATTGCCTTCTCAGATGAGATCTTAATCCTGGATAGTTTTTCGATCGGACGGATATTGTCCTTCGGTATCAGACTCTGATCTTCTCAACTCCAGTAAAGCCGATGACGTTATTCGGACCATTCGTCGGTTCGAGCGCCGAGGGGCTTTTAGGAGATGAAGAATGTTCGAGCCAGATCATAAGGTTTGTCGCTCCGCACGAGCGACCGCCTTGAAGTCGCCGCTACGGCGCCTCCAGCCGATATCGTTGCTGTCATCGGGGATTCTGATGGCCGCCACCTGCCTTGGGTCGACGCCGGTCCGAGCCGATGAGTTGAGCGACTTGCGAGCCCAGATGAAGGCGATGAGGGAATCCTCGGCCGCCGTCGAGCGCAGGCTGATAAAGTTGGAACGCGAACGGAGCCGAGGGTCTAACGGCACCGGTGGCGCCGCCTCGGCTGGTGGAGCAACCGCCAGTCGAAACGTAGGTGCGGGCGCGAACGCTTCGAACGCCGGCCCGACCGCCGCTCCGGTTTTGACACAAACGGATACTCCCGGCTTCATCCACATTCCAGGCACCGAAACATCGATCAAGCTCGGAGGATTCATCAAGATCGACGGCGTGTACGACGTCAAGGGCGGCGGCATCGGCGGCACGGCGACCGACTTCACCGAAATTCCCCTGAGGGGGACGGCCGCATCGCAGCGTGCCCCGGACTTCAACGCCACGGGCCGCCAGACGCAGATCGCCCTTTCTTCCGTGACCCCAACGAGCGCTTTCGGCGATCTCAAGACCTACGTCAGCATTGATTTCTACGGCAGCACCAACGGGAACGGCCTCTACACCAACGCGTACGCGCCGCGCCTCTTCCAGGCCTACGTCACGGGAGACAAGGTGGCCGGAGGCTCGGTCCTGGTCGGACAAGCATGGTCCACCTTCATGGACCTCGACTCCTATCCAGAGACCCTCGACCTCAACGGCCCTGTCGGAACCGTCTTCATACGACAGCCTATGGTGCGCTACGTTCGCGATCTCGGCGGTGGCAGCAAGCTCTTCCTGGCCGCCGAGGCGCCTTACGGCGACTTCGAGGGGGCCAATCCATATCCTGTCTACACCGGCGGCGGAGCTCCGAGCAACAATATCAGGGACCCGATCCCCGATTTCATCGCCAAGTATACTCACGATGCCGATTGGGGACACGTCGCCATCGCCGGCGTCGCGCGCTATATAAACGCGGATACGGGCGGCACGGCGGTGAGTGGTTTCAACGGCAATTCAGGGGTTCTCGGAGGCGGATTCATGGGTGCCGCGACCATCAAGACGTTTGGCAAGGATACGATCAATTTTCAAGGCGTCGGCGGACCGGGGATCGGACGCTACCTCTTCGGCGAGGACGATTCCGGCGGTAGTGCGGCATCCCTGGTGTCTTGCGGCACCATCGCTTGCGGTCTGCGCACCACGACGGCTTACGGAGGCGCCGTATCGTATCAGCACTACTGGACCGATCGACTTCGCTCCAACATCATAGGTGGCATAGCGCACTACGACAATGAGTTCCCCGACGCACCGACGACGTCAACCAGGAACATCGTGTCCGCCTTCGCCAACATCATCTACAGCCCTGTCCCTCGCACCGACATCGGTCTTGAGTTCATCTATGGATCGCGCTCGGTCGCCGCCGCACCCGCGCCGGGGATCAGCGCCGAAGGTCAAGCCGTCCGGGTATTGGGAACGGTGAAGGTCGGTTATTGAAGCCGAAGTGCGGCGGGCTCTTCCATCGGACGCGTGATGTGCGTCCGGTGGCTGCCCACCGTTTCGGGGCGGAGCAGGCGGAAGCCCCATCGGCGGTCCCACGAACGGTCCTCGGCGCCGCCGGCAAAGGTCTCGGTCGAGGCGAGGTCTCGGTCGAGGCGAGGTCTCGGTCGAGGCGAGGTCTCGGTCGAGGCGAGGTCTCGATGATCGACGCGTCCGACTTTCTTCTGAAGAAACTTAGTTTCAGAGAATTGACTTGTTTCATGTCTGCGCTTACGAAACCGAGCTTAGTCGGAGCGCCATTATGTGCGGCATCGTTGGACTCTACCTCAAGACGTCAAAGCTCGAGCCTCGGCTCGGCGAACTGACGTCCGGCATGCTGGCGACCATGACGGATAGAGGCCCCGACAGCGCCGGTTTCGCCGTCTATGGTTCGAAGACCCACGGCGTGAAGATGACGCTACGCGGCGGGAACGCGGCCTTGCTGGTTCAGGCTATCTCCGGACTGGAGGGCGCCCTGGAGCGGACCCTCGACATCGTCACGCGCGACACGCATGCCGTGATCGTCGTTCCCGCCGACATGGTCGATGCGGCACGGTCCTGGATCGACGAACACGCCGCCGGCGTCAAAGTGGTGGGCGTTGGCCAGCGTATGGAGATCTATAAGGAGACCGGGCTTCCGGAGCGCGTGGCGGAGCGTTTTGACCTCGCCAGCATGCGCGGGACCCACGCCATCGGGCACACGCGGATGGCGACCGAGAGCGAGGTGACGACCGACGGCGCACACCCCTTCTCCACCGGTGCCGACCAGTGCCTCGTCCACAACGGATCGCTTTCGAACCATAACGGCTTGCGCCGCATGCTCGAGAGCAAGGGGATCGCGTTCGCCACGCGGAACGATACGGAGGTCGCCGCCGGATACCTGACCTGGCGGATGGCCGAAGGCGCGTCGCTGAAAGAAGCGCTCGAGGCGGGCCTGCGGGATCTCGACGGCTTCTACACGTTCGTGGTCGGCACGCGGACCGGCTTCGCGGTGCTGCGCGATCCGATCGCCTGCAAGCCGGCCGTCATGGCCGAGACCGACGACTACGTCGCCTTCGGCTCGGAGTACCGCGCGCTCGTCGGCCTGCCCGGTATCGAGGACGCTCGGGTGTTCGAGCCCGAGCCCGCCACCGTCTACGCCTGGGATCGTGCCTGATGCCGCGGATCGACCTGCGCGATACGTCACGGCGTGAGCTGAACGGAGCGTTCCACGCCCTGCGGGCCGACACCAACGAGACCCATTGGCTCGTGGTCAACCCGGACGGGCAGCACGCGCTGGCCTGCGGCCTCGACCTGCCGCTCAGCGTCGAGATCGAGGGCAACGTCGGGTACTACTGCGCCGGCATGAACAAGCAGGCCACCGTCGTCATCCGCGGCAACGCCGGGGTCGGCGTCGCCGAGAACATGATGTCCGGCGTCGTCCACGTGCGGGGCGACGCGAGCCAGTCGGCCGGCGCCACGGCGCACGGCGGCCTGCTCGTCATCGACGGCAACGCCGGCGCGCGCTGCGGCATCTCGATGAAGGGCGTCGACATCGTCGTGAAAGGCTCGATCGGCCACATGTCGGCCTTCATGGCGCAGACCGGCACCTTGATGGTGCTGGGCGACGCCGGCGAGGCGCTCGGAGACAGTCTGTACGAAGCCAAACTGTTCGTGCGCGGATCGGTGAAGAGCCTCGGCGCCGACTGCATCGAGAAGCCGATGCGCGACGAGCATCGCGCCCTGCTGCACGCCAAGCTCGCGGCCGCGGGGCTGGACGGCGAGGTCGATGCCGCCGAGTTCCGCCGCTACGGCTCGGCGCGCACGCTGTACCAGTTCCACGTCGACAATGCCGGAGCCTATTGATGGCAGGAGCCTACTGATGGACGACAAGGTCCGCGTGGTTCGCCCGCACCCTCGCTATTCCGCCACCTTCGATCCCGTCACGATGGCGGAGATCCGCCGCGCGGCGGCGACCGGCATCTACGACATCCGCGGTGCCGGCGCGAAGCGCAAGCTCCCGCATTTCGACGACCTGCTGTTCCTGGGCGCCTCGATCAGCCGCTACCCGCTCGAAGGCTATCGCGAGCGGTGCGGTACCGAGGTCGTGCTCGGCACCCGCTTCGCGAAGACGCCGATCAGGCTCAAGACGCCGGTCACCATCGCCGGCATGAGCTTCGGCTCGCTGTCCGCCAACGCCAAGGAGGCGCTGGGGCGCGGGGCGACGATCGCCGGAACGTCGACCACCACCGGCGACGGCGGCATGACGCAGGAAGAACGGGGCCACTCCCGGACGCTGGTCTACCAGTACCTGCCGTCGCGCTACGGGATGAACCCGGACGACCTGCGCAGGGCGGACGCGATCGAGATCGTCATCGGGCAGGGCGCCAAGCCGGGCGGCGGCGGCATGCTGCTCGGCCAGAAGATCACCGATCGCGTGGCGGCGATGCGCTCGCTGCCGCCCGGCATCGACCAGCGCTCGGCCTGTCGCCACCCCGATTGGACCGGGCCGGACGACCTCGCCATCAAGATGGACGAATTGCGCGAGATCACCAACTGGGAGAAGCCGATCTACGTGAAGATCGGCGCCAGCCGCCCCTATTACGACACGGCGCTCGCGGTGAAGTCCGGGGCCGACGTCGTGGTGATCGATGGCATGCAGGGCGGCACCGCCGCCACGCAGGACGTCTTCATCGAGAACGTCGGCATCCCGACGCTCGCGGCGATCCGGCCGGCGGTGCGCGCGCTGCAGGACCTCGACATGCACCGCAAGGTGCAGCTGATCGTCTCCGGCGGCATCCGCTCCGGCGCCGATGTGGCCAAGGCCTTGGCGCTCGGCGCCGACGCGGTGGCGGTCGGCACGGCGGCGCTGATCGCGCTCGGCGACAACGACCCGCGCTGGGAGGCCGAGTACGAGGCTCTGGGCACCACCGCCGGCGCCTTCGACGCCTGGCACGAGGGCCGCGATCCCGCCGGCATCACCACGCAGGACCCGGAACTCGCGAGCCGCCTCGATCCCGTGCTCGGCGGGCGCCGCCTCGCCAACTACCTCGCGGTCATGACGCTGGAGGCGCAGACGATCGCCCGCGCCTGCGGCAAGTCGCACCTGCACAACCTCGAGCCGGAAGACCTGGTCGCGCTGACGATCGAGGCGGCGGCGATGGCCGGCGTGCCGCTCGCCGGCACGAACTGGGTGCCGGGTGCGACAGGGTTCTGACCGGCGCGCGACCGGCCGGGGGAAAGGCCGCCGACAGGCGGAGGAGGGGGATCGATGAACGACCTTGAGGCCGCCGCCAAGGAGCGCGGCATCAAATATTTCCTGATCTCGTTCACGGACCTGTTCGGGACGCAGCGCGCCAAGCTCGTGCCGGCGGCGGCGATCAACGCGATGTGCGAGGATGGCGCCGGCTTCGCCGGCTTCGCCACCTGGCTCGACATGTCGCCGGCCGATCCCGACCTCTTCGCCAAGCCCGATCCCGCGAGCCTGATCCAGTTGCCCTGGAAGCCGGAGGTGGGCTGGCTGGCGGCCGACCTTATCATGAACGGCGCGCCCGTCGAGCAGGCGCCGCGCAACATCCTCAAGCGTCTCCTCGCCGACGCGGCGCGGGACGACCTGACGATGAAGACCGGCGTTGAATGCGAGTTCTTCCTCATCGCGCCGGACGGGATGTCGCCGGCCGACACCGCCGACAAGCAGATGAAGCCCTGCTACGACCAGTCGGCGCTGATGCGCCGCTACGAGGTCATCGCCGAGATCTGCGACGCCATGCTGTCGCTCGGCTGGCGCCCTACCAGAACGACCACGAGGACGCCAACGGCCAGTTCGAGATGAACTGGCAGTACGACGAGGCCCTGGTCACCGCCGACCGGCACGCCTTCTTCAAGTACATGACGCGCTCGATCGCCGAGAAGCACGGCTTTCGCGCGACCTTCATGCCCAAGCCCTTCGCCGATCTCACGGGGTCGGGCTGCCACGCCCACGTCTCGCTCTGGCGTGACGGCAAGAACGTCTTCGCGGACAAGGACGGCGAGCTGGGGGTCTCTCGCGACGGCTACCATTTCATCGGCGGCCTGATCCACTCGGCGGATGCGCTCGCCGCGATCACCAATCCGACCGTGAACTCCTACAAGCGCATCAACGCGCCGCGCACCACATCCGGCGCGACCTGGGCGCCCAACACCGTCACCTACACCGGCAACAACCGCACCCACATGATCCGCATCCCCGGCGCCGGACGCTTCGAGTTCCGCCTCGCCGACGGCGCCGCCAACCCCTACCTGCTGCAGGCGGCGATCCTCGCGGCCGGGCTCGACGGCATCCGCAACGCGCGCGATCCCGGCCGCCGCCTCGACATCAACATGTACACGCAGGGGCACACGCTCCAGGACGTGAAGAGGCTGCCGCTGAACATGCTCGACGCCATCCGCGCGCTCGAGCGGTGCGAGGTGCTCAAGCAGGCCTTCGGCAGCTTCGTTCCGTCCTACCTCAAGCTGAAGACCGAGGAATGGAACGACTATTCCCGGCAGCTGACGCAGTGGGAACGGGACAACACGCTCGACTGCTGAGCGCCCGCGTTCCCGCCTCGATCGATGACGGCATCGTCGCCTTGACCCGTCGCGCCCCCGGTCGGGACGCGGGCCAGGGCGGCCGCAAGAGGATGAAGCTTCGTGGCAAAGGTGTATGACGCGGCCGTGATCGGGCTCGGCGCGACCGGGAGCGCGGCGCTCTTCAACTTGGCCAAGCGCGGGCTCGACGTGGTCGGCTTGGAGCAGTTCGAGCCCGGGCATGATCGGGGATCCTCGCACGGGGAGAGCCGCATCATCCGCCTCTCCTACTACGAGGATCCGTCCTACGTGCCGCTGCTGCGGCGCGCCTACGAGGAATGGCGCGCGTTCGAGACGCTCGACGGCGGCGAGGCGGGCTCCCTGCTGACCACCACCGGCATCCTCGAGGCCGGCCATCCCGCCTCGGTGTCGGTCGCCAATTCGCTCAAGGCCGCGCGGCTCCACGATCTCCCGTTCACGGAGATGGGCGGTGCCGAGATCGGCCGTCGCTTCCCCGCCTTCGACCTGCCGCGCGATTGGCACGGCCTGTTCCAGCCCGACGGCGGTTTCCTGCGGCCGGAACTGGCCGTGCGCCGCTTCGTCTCGGCCGCGGCGACCCGGGGCGCGGAGGTGCGCACGAACACGATCGTTCGCGCCATCGAGCCCAAGCCCGGCTCGATCCTCGTGCGGACCGACGGGGGCGCGGTCGAAGCCGCCACGGTGATCGTCGCGGCCGGTGCCTGGATCGGTGATTTCGCACCCGACCTCAACCGGCACCTCGCGATCACCCGCCAGGTCATCGGCTGGTTCCCGCCGCGCAAGCCGGAGAATTTCATCGTCGGGCGATGCCCTGTGTTCATCCTCGATGCCGAGGAGGATCATTGCTATGGCTTTCCGAACTTTGCCGGCACCGGCGTCAAGGCGGCCTCGCACGTCAGGGGAACCACTCTCCGGCATCCCCGCGACCTCGATCCACAGATCGCGCGGGAGGACGAGGATCGGATCGCGCGCATGTTCGGCCGCTACATGCCCGATGTCGGCGGCCCCGCGACGAAGCTGATGACGTGCATGTACACGCGGACCGCCGACGGGCACTTCCTGCTCGATCGTTCGCCGCACGATCCGCGTGTCATTCTCGCCTCCCCGTGTTCGGGTCACGGCTTCAAGTTCGTGAGTGTGCTCGGCAAGGTGCTGGCCGACCTCGTCGAAGACCGGGAGCCGGAAGAGGACATCGGTTTGTTTCGCTTCGGCGCGCGGATGCCGGCTGATCAGTCCGCCTTGCGGGCGTAGACGATGATCGAGAGATAGGTCATCGGCACCGAGACCAGCGTTTCCGGGCCGTGCACGCCTCCGGAATCAAACAGCAGCGCGTCGCCAGGCTTGAGGGTGTAAGTGCGGTCGGCGTGCCGGTACACGACCTCGCCGCTCAGCATATAGATGAACTCAGTCCCGGCATGCCGAAAATTCGCATAGGGCGAGGCATCCTTCTCGAGCGTGATCAGGTAGGGCTCGACGACCACGTCGCCGCCCGCGGCGCCGCTGAGGGCATGTCCCAGAAGCTCGTAAACATGACCGGCTTTCGAGCCGCGCCGCTCGATGATGACGCCCCGACCTTTCGACACGAAGGAGCAGTCCCTCTTGTCCTCGAAAGCGGTGAACAATGTGGTCAAAGGGACATTAAGCGCGTTCGCGATGGCATTGATGGTGGTCAGCGAAGGTGAGATCTGCCCGTTCTCGATTTTGGAGAGCATGCCGATCGAGATGCCAGCCGCGGTGGACAGATCGCCTACCGATAAATCGAGCTCGCGGCGCAGCAGGCGGATCTGTAGCCCCAGCGCGCTTTCGAGGGTACGAGGGCTCTCGTCCGGCGCGGTGGATACGGTGGCGAGGTCATCAGCCTTGTTCTCGGCGAGCCGGTGAGCAGGCTTCGGCGGCACTGAACGGCGTGTCATCGCTCCATAGTGACCGAGCCGGGGGAGAGTCTCAAGGCAAAGCTAGCGGTCTCGGCTTCGTCACCTGGCGTATCGAGGCCATGGTCCGGTCGCCCGTCGCCCGATAGCGATTCTCAATGTATCCGAGTGTAAGTCCAGTGGTGTCGCCCGCTCCGCTTGAAGGGTTTTCAGACGGCCAGCCGCGGAGACCGGCTGCCTTATCGACGGCGCTCTAGCTTGATCCGCACCGTGTTGGGTGTAGCAACCGCGCTGCGCCAGCGTGAAGGCGGGATGTCCTGACGACACGATCGCTGGCGCCAATCCGACCATCGGCGCCGTATCGCCTCCAAGGGCAGATCTTTTTCCGTTGTTGCAGATACGTCCATCCTGAAGCTGAAATGGAAGCCAACGATCGAGGACCGGATAAGGAAGCGATCCGTCCAATCCCGTGGAAGTTCAAACCATACCTATGTGATGTATGGGCGCTTTCTCGGACTGACGCCAAGCCCCGCTTACGGAGAGTCAGGCCGCCCATCCAACTGGATGGGGAGCCAGCCGTCATGACAGCCGGCTCATCGAAACGGCGCAGGCGCTCGTCCGGCCGCGTCCTGCTGGTGACGGATGGACGCGATACGACTTGCGACGGAGTGGCACCCCCTCAGCTTAGGGTGAAGACGACCTTCACGCAGCCGTCCTTCTTCTCTTTGAAGGTCTTGTACAGCTCCGGTCCCTCCGCGAGATCACTGCTGCGGTGGGTAACCAGCGAGGTCGTGTCGATCTTGCCCTCTTGGATCAGCTTCGTGAGCGGTTCGAGGTAGCGTTTGACGTGGGTCTGGCCGCTCTTGATCGTCAGACCCTTCTGCACCACGGAGCCCATGTTGATCGGCACAGGGCCGCCATAGACGCCGGGCACCGAGACAATGCCGCAGGGGCGCACCGCCTTGATTGCCTGCGCCAGCACGTAGGGGCGTTCGGTCGACGTCAGCTTCTCCTGAATCGCGCCCACCGCGCCCATGATGCCGCCGTGGCCAGCTGAGGCCTCCATCCCGACGCAATCGATGACGCTGTCGGCACCCCTGCCTTTGCTGATCTCGAGGATGCGCTCGTAGACGTCCTCCTTGTCGAAGTCGATAATGTCGGTGGCGCCCGACTTTATGGCCAAGGCGACCCGCTCGGGCACGGTTTCGATCGCGATGATGCGCTCGGCACCCATGATCCTGGCGGACTGGATGGCGAAGATGCCGACCGGGCCGGCGCCCCAGATCGCGACGATATCGCCATCCTTGACCTCGGCGTGTTCGGCGCCTTGCCAGCCCGTTGGGAGAATATCGGTGAGAAACAGCATCTGGTCGTCGCTCATGCCGTCAGGCACGACCATCGGTGCCACATCGGCCATCGGCACGCGCACATATTCCGCCTGGCCACCGGAATAGCCGCCGGTGATATGCGAGTAGCCAAACAAGCCAGCCGTGGGGTAACCGAACTGCTTGGCCGCCATCTCGCCGTTGCGGTTCGAGCGCTCACAGACGGACCAGTTGCCGAGCTTGCACATGCGGCACTCGCCGCAATTGATGTTGAACGGCACGACGACGCGCTGGCCCTTCTTCAGTTTGTGGTTCGGATTGCCGACCTCGACGACCTCGCCCATGAACTCGTGGCCGAGTACATCGCCCGACTTCATCGTCGGCATCAAGCCGTCCATCAAATGAAGGTCGGAACCGCATATCGCGCAACTCGTCACCTTGACGATCACGTCACGCGCGTCCTCGATGGTTGGGTCCGGGACGGTGTCGCAGCGAATGTCGTTTTTGCCGTGCCAGCACAATGCGCGCATCGAAGTCCTCCCATCGTCAGAATAGCACTGAAGGTTCGAAAGGGATCATCGTTCCATCCGTTCGCCTGATGTGTCGTAAGTGTCATCGGGTCGGCAGAAGCGTTGCTTCCCTATGCCGCGGATCGCCCGCAATGCTTTGAACAACCGCAGCATAAAGCCAGATCGCCGCGACCTAAGGTCCATGCCGTCGAGCCTGTACCTCGCTCGTTTGGTTTCGATGATAGCTTCGTCGGGTTTGCGCCATCTCGCGTCCTCTTCGACAAAGCGATCTAGGATCAGTGTCGGCTCGCAATCCAATGGCAGAGTTCCCGCGTACGCCGGACGGCCGCTATTTCGTGGTTCGTGGGCGGCTTTGGCGGTGTTCGGACCCGGCGCTCGAAACAGCGGAGCGAGCGGAACTGATCCGCGTCCTCTCGACAGCGCGACGCGCCAAACAGGCGGCTATGCGGGCGGGTGATCGCTCGGCACAGGAAGAGGCGCGCCAGCGCATCGATGAAGCCAAGCGCGGGCTCGGCGAGCGCGGACCCGTGTGGTGGACGGACGGCGCCCCTGACCTGAACAGGAAAATGGCGCGAAACACGTGCTATGCCGACTGGTTCACCACGATCGCCGAAGCGGACTGATCGGTCGCGACCCGCGACCATCGCTGCCGGGCCGTACGACGGCCGCGGACAGATCAGGCGGCCTTACTCGCCGGCCGCTCCAGGCTCGCGAAGACCTCATCCTTCTGTTCGGCGCGCTTGCTCCTGCCGAACAATCCGGTGAGCCGGTCCATGTAGAGGTATGTGACAGGCGTGGTGAACAGCGTCAGCGCCTGCGACACGATCAGGCCGCCGACCACCGCGACGCCGAGCGGCTGGCGCAGATCCGCACCGGCGCCGTAGCCGATCGCGATGGGTAGCGTGCCCAGCAGCGCCGCCATCGTCGTCATCATGATCGGCCGGAAGCGCAGGACGCAGGCCTCGTAGACCGCCTCTTCCGCCGAGAGCCCATCGTGGCGTTCGCGCTGCAGGGCGAAGTCGATCATCATGATCGCGTTCTTCTTGACGATGCCGATCAGCATGATGAGGCCGATGATCGCCATCATGGATAGATCGAAGCCGAACAGTTTCAGCGACAGCAGCGCGCCGACCGAGGCCGACGGCAGACTGAGCAGGATCGTGAACGGGTGAATGAAGCTCTCGTAGAGAACGCCCAGGACGACGTAGACGGCGAACAGCGCCGCGGCGATCAGGATCGGTTGCGTCGCCAACGAGTTCTGAAACTCCTGCGCGGTGCCCTGAAACGACGTCTGCAGCGTCGCCGGCTTGTCCATCGAGTTCTCGATGTTCTTGATGGCCTGGACGGCCTGGCCGAGCGCGACGCCGGGCGCCAAGTTGAAGGACATCGTCACCGCGGGAAACTGACCCTGATGGTTGACGGCGATCGTACCGGGCACCGGCTTCAGCTTGGCGAACTGGCCGATCGGCACCATCGCCGTGCCCTGGCCGTGCACATAGAGCTGGCTCAGCGCGGCGAGATCCTGCTGGAAGCGCGGCTCGACCTCGATGACCACGTGGTAGGTGTTGAGCGGCGCGTAGATCTGCGTGACGTAGGATTGGCCGTAGGCGTCCGACAACGTCTGCTGAATCGCCGTGACGTTGACGCCGAGGCGAGCGGCGGCGTCGCGATCGATGTCGATCATCAACGTCGGGCTGCCGGTCTGTTGATCGCTGGCGACGTCCTGCAGCATCGGCGAGCCCTTCAGCTTGGCGAGCAGCTTGGGCGCCCAGTCGTTGAGTTCGTTGATGTCGGTGTCCTGCAGCGTATATTGATATTGCGTGCGCGACAGGCGGCCGCCGAGCTGGATGTTCTGCACCGATTGCAGGTACGTCACGATCCCGGGCACCTCGGCGAGCTTGAGGCGCATGCGCTGGATGATCTGGTCCGCCGTCGCCTTGCGTTCGCCGACAGGCTTGAGCTGAATGAACATGCGCCCGGTGTTGAAGCCGGAACTCGAACTGCCGCCGATCGAGCTGCCGACCGCCAGCACGTCAGGGTCTTTCTCGACGACCCGGAGCGCCGATTCCTGCCGCTTCTTCATGCCCTCGAAGGATATGTCCTGGTCGGCCTGGCTGAACCCCGACAACATGCCGGTGTCTTCCTGCGGGAAGAAGCCCTTCGGCATCGTCACGAACAGGTAGCCGGAGATCGCGATCAGCGCGACGTTGAGGATCATGACGGGCAGGCGATAGCGCAGCGACAGCTTGAGGATCCGCTCATAGCCGGCGATCAAGCCCTCGAAGCCGCGCTCGCTCATGCGGTAGAGCCTGCCGTGCCTGACATGGTGCGGGTTCTTGAGGACGAGCGCGCCCATCATCGGCGATAGCGTGATCGCGATGATCGCCGAGAGCACGATCGCCACAGTCACCACGACGCCGAACTCGCGGAACAGCCGGCCGACGATGCCGCCCATGAAGAGGAGCGGGATGAACACCGCGATCAGCGAGACCGTGATCGAGACGATGGTGAAGCCGATCTCCTTGGCGCCGTCGAGCGCCGCGGTGACCCTGTCCTTGCCCATCTCGAGATGGCGGAAGATGTTCTCCAGCATGACGATGGCATCGTCGACGACGAGGCCGACGGCGAGCGTGAGCGCCATCAGAGAAAGATTGTCGAGGCTGTAGCCGAACTCGTACATGACCGCGAACGTGCCCATGAGCGAGAGCGGCACGGTCATCGCCGGAATGATCGTCGCCCATAGTTCGCGCAGGAAGACGAAGATCACGATGATGACGAGCACGATCGTGCCGGCGAGCGTGATCTTCACGTCGGTGAAGCTGTCGCGGATCGAGATCGAGCGATCGCTGACGATCGACAGCTTGATCGACGGCGGAATACCGGCCTGCAGCTTCGGCAGCATCGCCTTCAGCTGGTCGACGAGCTGCAGGGTGTTGGCGCCGGGTTGGCGCCAGATGCCGATCATCTCGCCGCGGTGCGAGCCGACCCAGCTCGCCTGCAGGGGTGAATCGACCCCCGCGATCACCTTGGCGACGTCGCCGAGGCGCACCGGCGCGCCGTTGCGGTAGGCGACGACCGATCTGGCGATCTGCTGCGGCAGGAACAGCTGCCCGTTGGTGCCGATCTGGTAGGACTGGCTCGGGCCCTGCAGCGTTCCCACCGGCAGGTTGGCCGTGGTGGTCGTCACGGCGCTGGCGATATCGTCGAGGCCGATGCCGCGGGAGGCCAGCGACAGCGGGTTGATCAAGATCGTCGGCGCGTATTTCTGCTCGCCGAAGATCAACACCTGGCCGACGCCCGGCAGCGTCGAAATGCGCTGCGCCACGTCGAGGTCGGCGAATTGATCGAGCTGCGTCAGCGGCATCGCGTCCGACGTCAGGCCGAGGATCAGCACCGGCTGGTCGGCCGGGTTCACCTTCTTGAAGGTGGGCGGCGTCGGCAGGTTCTTCGGCAGGAAGCCCTGCGCGGCGTTGATCGCCTGCGTCACGTCGGTCGCGGCGCCGTCGATGTTGCGCGACAGATCGAACTGGAGCGTGATGTTGGTCGTGCCGAGCACGCTCGCCGAGGTGATCTGGTTGACGCCGGGGATCTGCGCGAATTGCCGTTCCAGCGGCTGCGCCACGGCCGACGCCATCGTATTGGGATCGGCGCCGGGCAGCTGGGCGCTGACCGAGAGTGTCGGGAAATCGACGCTCGGCAAGGCGGCGATGGGCAGGAGATCGTAGCCGATGGCGCCACCCACGAGGAGCGCGACCATGATGAGAACGGTGGCGATGGGCCGGCGGATGAACGGGGCCGAAATGTTCACTCGGCGGCGCTCGTTCCGGCCGGCGCGTCCGTCAGCTTCTGGCCGGTCTCGGCGAGCTCCGTGGTGACCTTCACCTTGGCGCCCGGCTGCAGCCTGAACTGGCCTGCCGTGACCACCTCGTCGCCGATCTTCAGTCCGCTGCCGATGAGCACGCTGTTGTCCTCCGTCTGCAGCACTTTGACCGGCTGGATCGAGATGCTCGACGACGCATCGATGAGATAGGCGAAGGTGCCCTTCGGACCGGTCAAGACCGCGTCCGAGGGCACCGTGACGCCGTCATGGACGGTGCTCAGCACCGCGTGCGCGTTGACGAACTGGCCCGGCCACAGGGTTCGGTCGGCATTGGCGAACTCGGCCTTCAGCTTCACCGTCCCGGTGGTCAGGTCGACCGTGTTGTCGATAAGGTCGAGCTTGCCTTCGGCGATCATTCGCGTGTCGTCCGCCGCATAGGCCTGGATCGCCAGGGTGCCCTTGCTCATCGCCTGCCGCACCCGGTCGATATCCGCCTCCGGCAGCGTGAAGATGACGTAGATCGGCTGGATCTGCGTGATGGTGACGAGGTTTTGCTGGCTGTTCGCCTGGATGAGGTTGCCGATGTCGATCTGGCGGATGCCGGTGACGCCATCGATCGGCGAGCGCAGCGCGGCATAGTCGACGTTGAGCTGCGCCGCCTGGATCGCCGCCTGATCGGCCTGTCCCGCCGCCTCGTCCTGCGCGACCGTTGTCTTCTGCGTCGCGACCTGCTGCTCGGGCGAGAAGTTGCGCCTCAGCAGGTCGGCATAGCGGGTGAGATCGACCTTGGCGTTCGCCAGGGCCGCCTGGTCGCGCGCGAGGTTCGCCTTGGCCTGGTCGAGCGCCGCCTCGTAGGGTCGCGGATCGAGCTGGATGAGCAGGTCGCCCGTATGCACGACTTGGCCTTCGCGGAAGTTCACCCGCGTGATGTTGCCCGCCACGCGGCTACGGAGCGCCACGGAGTTGAACGCCGTGACCGTGCCGAGGCCGCGAAGGATGATCGGCACGTCCCGCGCGGTGGCCTTGGCGGCGAGAACGGGCACCGCTTTGGGCGCCGGCTTCGCTTTGGCGACAGAGTCCGTGGAGGCCTCGTATGACAATACGGTGCCGGCGACGCCAAGAGCGATCAAACCGAAAGCCACGAGAACCGATCGCTTCATCAATTCCTCAGGATACAGGGAGACGACACATGCGCCGAACGATAGTCATCACGCAACCGCGTCTTAACTAGGTGCTCGCGCAAACGTGACCGTTCACGCTCGAGTGACTCGATTGTCGCAAACCGAAGCCGCGCGGTCGAGCATCGCCGCGCGCTTGTCTTAGGCGTAGGAAAAATCGTCCGCGATGGCCGGGACGAGGGGGAGCATCAGTCGGGTAGCGTCAGTCGAAACGTCGATCGGTGGGGCGTATCGTTGACGTAGGTCAGGCGGCCACCGAGTTCGCTCGCCTGCTCGCTAGCGAGATATAGGCCGCGCCCTCGCGTTTCGCCGTGCTGACCTCCCTGCGTGACCCGCATCTGAGGACGAAAGAGGGCGGCGAGCTTCGCCGGCTCGACCCCCTTGCCTTGGTCGGTGACGAGGATCTCCAGGTTTCCGGTGTGGCGGTATGCGCACACTTCCACGACATCGTCCGGCGGTCCGAACTTGAGCGCGTTGCCAATCAGGCCATCCAGGATGCGCTCGACTTCTTTCGGCCGCCTCACCATCAGATCGCCGTGCTGAAGCTTGAGCGCGACGCGACTGGATCCACCATTCGCCAGCCGGTGCGGTGACATGATTCGCGCGACCAGATCCGCGAGCTTTTCCGGTCCGCCGTCCGAAGGTATCAGGTCGAAGGAAGCGTCCGGTGCGAGAAGGCCGGCCACGTGCGCGGCGAGCGAGGTGCAGGTCTCGTCCATGACGCCCATCGCGCCGACGATTTCCTCGGACGTCATGTGCCCGTCGCGAATCGATATGGCGGCCGCCCGCAAGGTGTTGCGGACGCCGTAGAGCGGGCTTTGCAGGTCGTGCATCACCAGACTGGTAAACAGGTTGCGGGCACGCAGCAGCCGCTCCACCTCGCCGGTGCGGATCCTGACCTTGTCCTCCAGATCGCCGCGCAACCGCTCGATCTCGTCCAGGGCCGCCGCGATCACCAGCGTGGTCATCGCGTTCACGCCGAGGAACATCTGAAGATAGAGGAGGGATCGCGAATGACTCCGACTTGGGAACGCCTCGAAGCCGCGCATCGTGCCGACGATCGAAACCGCAGCGACCAGCAGGATGGCGATCAGCGCGCCTGGCGTCTTGAAGCGGAACGCCGTCCAAAGCAGAAGGGGAATGATCATGTAGGTGCGTGGCCAGTCATTCAGGGCCGGCACGATGGCCATTCCGCTCATCGCCTGCGACACGAAGAGGAGGCAGACGACGAGACAGACGGCCTCGGCGATCTGGCTTCGGGCAAGCTGGCGATGCGCGCCGCCCAGCAGCGCGACGATGGGCGCGGTCACGATGAGGATCCCGACCCCATTGGCTACATACCACGTCAACATCACCTCGAGCACCGATGTGGACGGGACGAGGCCGCCGACATGAGAGGCGGCAACGCCCACGCTCATGCTGACGAGCGGGGGAAGCGTCGCGACCACCCCGGCGAACACGACGACGTTCACCGGTTTGGCCAGGAGCGTCTCGCCGCCGGCGAAGCGTCGAGCGAGGTAGCAGCCGAGCAGGGCCTCGCCGGTGTTGCCGCTCGCGATGACCGCGGCGATCGCGACCTCGACCCATACCGGCATGGTGTTGGTCGAAAGCGCGTTGCTGGCGACGTTCAAGACGAACGCGCCGAGCGTCACCACCGGCCACAAGCGCGATCCGCGCGCGACCAGAAGCCCGATGGAGAAGCCGGCCGGGATCCATACCGCCGCCGTATTGGTCTGGACGTAGGCGGTCGCCAGCGAGATCGCTCCCAGCAGGATGTAGAAGCTCGTGAAGGCGAGTATCGTCGTGAGGTCGCGCAGTTTCGACGACGTCACGTTAGCTCTTTCTGTCATCGGCTCCCTTCAGCCGGGCGAGGCGCGCGACCAGTTCCTTGCTGTCACGGCATCGCAGCTTCCTGCGGATATTCTCGCGATGAGCCGAAATGGTGCGCGGACTGAGATCGAACTCGAGCGCGATCATCTCGACGGACAGGCCGCGGCCGATGCTCGAGGCAATCTGCAGCTCGCGCGGCGTCATGTGGACGCCGTCGACTGTCAGCTGATCCTGCGTCGCGGGCGAAGACGTCCCAGCGGGCGATTGCGGCCGAATCGCCCGCTCCGCGCTGAAGCTGCCGATGAGTCGCACCAGTTCAGCCATGTCAGCGTTCTTGCCGAGGTAAGCATCGGCGCCGGCCTCTTGAGCGTCGCGCGCATAAAGGCGGGCGGGCAGGGACGAGAACACCACGATCGCCGCCAGCGGCAGGATCTGGCGGGCGCGAGCGATCAGGGAGAAGGCGACGATTCCGTCGAAGACGAGATCGAGGACAAGGCAGTCTGGACGCGCCAGCTCGATCGCCCGAAGGCCGTGATCTGGCTCCGTGGCGAGCCCGATCAGCGTCAGCGTCTCGGCGCCGGCGAGGGCGATCCGGAAACCGAGCGCAACGACAGGATGATCGTCGATCAGAAACACAGTCTGCAACCTGTCGAGCCCCGTTTCGAGCTGGCGCGGTCTGCCTCGCGCGAACCTCGCATCCTTGTCGTAGACGGCGACCACCGCCTTCGAGGGATCACACGTTTCAAGGGCGGTACGCGGCAGGCTGGCACTGGCGGAGGGCGACTGTCTCGCTTCTTCCGTCTCTAGTTAGTCCACCTATTGCCGGCTCTTGTCGAGACGATTAGCAAGAACCAAGTCTTCCCGAAGAAGCGTAACGCCGTAATTCGGCGCGTTCTTGAACGAATGAGACCCGCGATGGCGACGGTCAATAGCGTTACAGCGCGCGGTGCTAAATCCGGCACATCCTACCAATCCTACGCCAAGTCGCGGAGCAGCAGCGCGAGTAGAACGACAGCGCCGGCAAAGAAGCGCCAGGAGGAGACGTCTCACGACACGATCTTGACCCGCGAGGTCATCCTCTCTCCCGATCGATCGGGGACAGCCTTCGCGACCTTTCGCAATCAGCTATCGCCGCTTTTCGACGTCGAGATGCCGAATGGGTCAGACGTCTTCGCCTTTGGCTTGCGTACTGTGCAATGGCAATTGCCCAGCGTCGTCATCCATCAGGTCTGGGGTAGCGCGGTGACATTGCGGCGGTCTTGCGACCTCATCCGTCGATCACCGGTCAACGATGCCATCTTCTACCTGCTGGAAAAAGGGCGGGTCCACTCCAAGTGCGAGGGACGAGACCTCGACATGGCTCCCGGCGATCTCGCGCTGCTGGACTACACGCGCCCGCTCGAAAGCACGGCCAGCGATTACGCCCATGTGTCGCTCGCGTTTAGCCGGGACGTGCTGCCCGCATCCCTGCGCAACCTTCATGGCGTCAAGCTCGCGGCAGATCATCCCTCGACAGCGCTTCTCGTCGCCCATGTCCGTGCCCTCGTCACGGCGATCCCGCACTTGAAGATGGCGGTGGCCGAGGCGGCGATATCCGCCTTTCTGACGATCGCCGCCACCGCCTTCGACGCGGCGTGCTCCGATCAGGCGCTGACCGATGCGCGATTGCGCGACAACGCCATAGCGGCGATCAAGCTGCGGTTGGGCGACCGCGATCTTTCTCCCGGTTCGATCGCATCAAGCATCAAGGTTTCGCGTTCTCGCCTTTACCGCCTTTTCGCTGACCAGGGCGGCATCGGTGGCTTAGTGCTCCAGTTGAGGCTGGAGGCCTCTTTCCGCGCTCTCATGGATCATCCTCGCGTAACCGGTCTCATCGCCGAAGTCGCGGCAAGGCATGGCTTCAAGAACAGCTCCCACTTCAGCCGAGCCTTTGCTCGACACTTTGGTCATACGCCAAGCAAGATCCTGCGACTGCGCGCGAAGGGCATCACGGCGGAGCCTTACACCCAAAATCTTGGCAACGGCGTCTCGATGGGCATGGATCGATGAAGCCCAGGTCGCACGGTCGCCTGCTTATCGCCTCGAAGAGGAGATCTCAGGTCGATCGCCTTGAAGAGGGAGACCTTAGGTCGATTCGCGTCGAGCCTCGACAGCAGCGCCTCGACGTCACTGATGAGAGCGGGCGGGCCCGGTAGACGGGCCTCCGCCAACAGGGACGTTTCAGCGATGCGTACCCGCGCCAATGCAACGCTCCTCATGATGACGCCATCCAGAAGGTCCGCCGGCAGGTGGTCCGCATCCAGGCGGAATTCTTGTGTCTGGCCAAGAATCCTCGACGGGTCGTTCGTCACGCAAAGCGACACGGTGTGGAGGAGACCGTCGAGGAAATCTTCCGGTATAAGCCACCTGAAACCATGGTCTTGGCCCATCGCGGGAGCGTCGCGCCGTTCATTGGCATCGACGCGGCCGACAGCGATCCTGTCGACGAGTACGTCCATCGATAGCG
Organism: Beijerinckiaceae bacterium; assembly: GCA_965198495.1. Lineage (GTDB taxonomy): Bacteria > Pseudomonadota > Alphaproteobacteria > Rhizobiales > Beijerinckiaceae > RH-AL1. Next base: position 1,643,355 of record CBDAPL010000001.1, read on the forward strand.
GCGTGTCGGGACGGAGCGTATCAAGCGCCCAGCCCGTCACGATCAGGCCTTCGATCGGATCGATTTCTCCCAATAGCACTTTGTCCGGCTACTCAAAGAGGTGAAAGACCGACGGTGTCCGCGCCCGCATTTCGCCAGGCCCGCGTTTCGCCAGCAACGCGACGGGCCTTGCTTGAAGATCCCGCGTCAGCCGGATCGCTTCTCGGCGAGAAACGGTGTGCCCTCAACCTTGTGAGCGCAGACGGCGAGAAGATAATGCGCCATCTTGTGGTAACCGGTATGGACCGTCTCATCGTTCATCGAGAACATGAAGACGCTGTGGAAGAAGCGTTCCATCAATGCTTTGAAGTCCGGCATGCTTTTGCAATTGACATGGCCTTCCTTGCTTTGTGGAGACGCATACGGCTGCGATTCCAATGACGGCATCCCAAAGATCGCCACGCCGTCCGGCGCCAGCGAAGCGAACGTGTTGTCGAGGAACAGGCCTTCTTGGGCGGGCGCGATATGTTCGAGGACGTCGAGCGCGTACACGGCGTCGTATGTTCCGGCCACCGGGCCGCTCAGCATGTCGTGGACGCTCGTCTTGAGCGGCCAATTCTTGTTCATCCGACGGTTCACGTCGTCGATGAAAAGAGGATCGAAGTCGACCGCGGTGACGTCCCCAACTGTTTGCTGGACGATTCGGGTGCCGAAAGCATCGGCGCATCCAACCTCGAGCACGTTGCGCCGTCCGGCAAACATTTTCGAGACGAACTTGTAGCGGGCCAAAGTAAACAGCGTGCGCCGCGGATCCTGATTCCAGGATTCATTGACCATTAGCCCGAGCGAAGAAATCCCGTGCTTTTCCTTGACCGCGTACAACAGATCGTATTGCGGCTCCATTGATAAAGACTTCGGTTCGCTCACTTAGCCCCTCGCGTCTCCAAGCCATACTTGTCTTCTGATCGTTTCAGGCAAGCGCGTCAAGCGAGCGGATCTGCGCGGCCATCCCCCCGCGCATCAACAAGACCACGAGCGCATGCTCGCTCGCATGTTGTCGCGGCGGTCGCACGTCGCGTCGCCTCAATGTCGAGCCGCCTTGGCTCCCAGGCTGGACGCGATAGCGCGGCAGGCGTCCGCCATCGTCGTGAACGACCAGTCGAGCGTAGAGCGCATCTTCGCTACCGAGAGCGAGGTGTCGAGGGGCCGGCGTTCGATGAAGGGGATGTCGCGTAGACTGCATTCCTCCACCGATGCGACGATGGAGGGATCGACGTCCCGCATGGCCTCGACGAGGAGCATGTTCAGGGCATGACGACTGAGGGCTTGCGGTCCGGCCACGTGGTAGATTCCCGTGTGGCGTCCGCGTGCGAGTTCGACGAGTGCCCTTGCGATGTCATCCACAAGGGCCGGGGAGAAGATCTGATCGGTCGCGGTTCGCATCCGATTGCCCGCGCGCACGTCCTTGATCCAGGGTCCGAGAACGCTGTGCGTATCGACATCGCCGCTCACCACCTTGGATAAGCGAGCGATGAGCCACGGCGCCTTGACCTCCTGCAGCCAACGTTCGACGGACGCCTTTTGCCGGCCATATTCGGTGTTCGGGCATTGCGCCTCGTCTTCCGAGCGCAGGCCCCTCGTTCCATCGAAGACGTAATCGGTCGACAAGAAGACCGGCACCAACCCGGCATCGAAACAGTCCGACAGGACCCGCTTGATCGCGCGCACGTTGCAGTCCGCTGTCCCGAGAGGATCTTTCGCGCATAGCTCCGGATTGACGATACCGAAAGGCACGAAGACGTGCGTGATCTCGGACGGCAATTGCTTGAGGAACACCGAGAAGCGATCGGTCACCGCATCGAAGTGCAACATTCCCGCTCGCGGCGTCCTTGAAAACGTGGCGATCGCGTTTGTTCGACCCAAATGCGCGAAAATGTGACCTCCGACGAAGCCGGAGCCGCCAAGAACAAGTGCCTTCTGCATCGATGTTACCCTTAGATGCCGCTTCGAAGCCCTAAAGCCAGTCTCTTCATGCGTTTAGCCGATTGTACGCAGAATTATAGCATGCCGCATTGTCCGCGCGCTTCAATCCCGATGCGATCGCTGCCTCCCATACTGGCAAACAGCGGGGCCGAATCAGTTGCGCGAACCCTCGAACAAGTGCAGCAATCTTGTCGCATGAATTGGCTTGAGCGACTTGCCGTCTTTTAGAGGAGCCGCTACCACAGCCGCTCGAAAATCAGGTGGTCGATGGATCGGATTGGCGCCGAGCGCGCGAACGGCTTGCTGAAACTGCCGTTCGAGTCGAAAAACGGGATTGTCTTCGTCTTCGGCAACTTCAATATCGTGCACCCTGGCCACCTGCGCCTTCTGAAATTCGCGCACGATACAGGCAAGGCGTTAGTGGTCGGTCTGACGCCCGATGGGACACGCGGCGTGACCGTTCCCGCGCATCTTAGGCTCGAAGGGCTGCATTCGAATTCCTTCGTCCGACATGCGTTCCTCATGACGGAGACGCCCGCCAAGACGATCGCCGAGCTTCGCCCCGACATCGTCATCAAAGGCAAGGAATTCGAGGACCGCTTCAACGCCGAGCAAGAAATCGTCGATTCGTATGGCGGCAAACTTTTGTTTACCTCTGGCGAAGTGCGCTTTTCTTCGGTGGACCTGCTGCAAAAAGACTATTTCCGGCAAAATTACTCGACGATCTCAAAGCCATTGGAGTTCCCGAAGCGGCGGGGCTTCACCATGGCGGAGCTGCAATCCGCGCTTGCGCGATTCGCGGGCCTGCGCGTCCTGGTCATAGGTGACTTGATTATCGACACCTACATCGACTGCGAGGCGCTAGGCATGTCGCAGGAGGAGCCAACGATCGTCGTGACGCCGATCGAGGAGCACACGTTCGTCGGAGGCGCGGGGGTCGTCTCTTTGCACGCCAGAGGTCTTGGCGCCGACGTCACATTCCTCACGGTCGTGGGTAACGACTCCGACGCCAAGTTCGCCACCGAGACCTTGGAACGACAGGGGGTCAAGCACATGACCTTCGTCGATCCCACTCGCCCGACGACACACAAACGCCGCTTCAGGGCCAACGGACGTTCACTGCTTCGCGTCAACGCCTTGCGGCAGCACTCGGTCGAGCACGCCATTGGCGAGAGCATGCTGAGGTTTTTCGACAGCGTCGTTCCCAATATCGATCTGCTACTATTCTCCGATTTCAACTACGGCTGCCTGCCCCAGTTCTTCGTCGATGCGGTCGTCGCGCGCGCGGGTGCGCGAGGGGTCATGATGATGGCGGATAGTCAAGCGTCCTCGCAGACGGCGGACATCTCGCGGTTCAAAGGCATGACCCTTCTTACGCCGACCGAGCGCGAGGCGCGTATGGCGATCGGTGATGCCGAGGCCGGCCTCATCATCGTTGCCGACCGCCTGAAGGAAGTTTCGCGAGCGAGGCACATTTTCGTCACGCTCGGCTCGGAGGGCTTGCTCATTCATGCAGGGGTCAATGGCGACATGCAGGCTGACAAGCTTCCGGCGTTCAACAACGCGCCCAAGGATGTCGCCGGCGCCGGCGATTCCCTCTTCACGTGTGCCTCGCTGGCGCTCTGTTGCGGGATGGATGTCTGGAAGAGCGCCTATCTCGGGTCGGTCGCGGCGGCCTGCCAGACGTCGCGGGTCGGCAACACGCCGCTGACGACTCGCGACCTGATGACGGAACTCGAAGCTTCGGACTTCGAAGATTAGGAGAGGTTTGGATGCGCGCGCTTCTCCTGGCCGCCGGAACGGGAACGCGACTGCGGCCGCTCACGCTTCACGTTCCCAAATGTCTTGTCGAGATCGGCGGTCAGCCTTTGCTCGAACGCTGGCTCGAAATGCTGTTCGAAGCGGGTATAGATCGCGTATTGGTGAATAAGCATTGGCTGGCGGAACAGGTCGACAGCCATTGCATGTCCTCGCGTTTCGGTGGCCGGGTCGATCTCGTGCATGAAGTCGAGCTGCTTGGGACCGCTGGTACCATCCTGGCGAACGAGCCGTATTTCGCCAACGAGTCGTTCCTGGTCGCTCATGCCGACAATTTGACGGATTTCGATGTGAACGGTCTTCGCGCCGCCCACGAACTCCGGCCCAAGCATTGTTGTATGACGATGCTCGCCTTCGATACCGACGCGCCGAAATCGTGCGGGATCCTTGAGCTCGACGACGCCTGTGTGGTGCAAGGCTTCCACGAGAAAGTCGACGATCCGCCTGGAAGCTTGGCCAACGCCGCCGTCTACATCCTCGAGCCGGAAGTAATCCACTATATTTCGACCTTCGGCCGCAATAATGTCGACTTCAGCACAGAAGTCATTCCTGCCTTCGTTGGACGTATACTAGCCGTTCAGACCAGAGGCTATCATCGCGACATTGGAACTCCGGAAAGCCTAGCGGCGGCCGTGGCGGACGTTGCGTCAGGCCAATTATACCGCCGAACTAATCATTGATCGATAAAAACTCTTGGGACGTGATCATTCCGGCAATGATGCTGCCCTTTTACAACAGGGTCAGTTTCTTTTGACGAAGTCCTTTGCGTCGGTTCGTCTCATAACTTGTTCTCCGACTCACATGTCGCTAAAAGCCCTCATTCCGAACTGAGGCTTGCGCGTCGAAGCGGACAGCCGACCTATGGTTAATAGGCGGGTGGCGGACGGGAGACATCATGAAGGTAATGGTGACCGGCGCGTGCGGCTACAAGGGCAGCGTCCTAACGCCCAAACTGCTGGAGCGCGGGCACCATGTCTGCGCCGTCGACATCATGTGGTTCGGCAACGAACTCCGGGAACACCCCAATCTGGAGATCGTGAAGGCCGATGTTCGGCATCTGGACCTCTCGCTGCTCGATGGGATCGATGCGATCGTTCATCTGTCGAGCGTGGCCAACGATCCGTGCGGCGATCTCGATCCGAAGCTCACGTGGGAGATCAGCTGTCTGGCGACGATGCAGCTGATCGACGCCGCTTGGCGCAAGGGGATCAAACGCTTCATCTACGCGTCGTCTGGCAGCGTCTACGGCGTGAAGGAGGAGCTCGACGTCACCGAGGATCTCACGCTTCTCCCGATTTCCGAGTACAACAAAACCAAGATGTGCGGCGAGCGCATCGTGCTCTCCTACAAGGACGAGATGTCGGTGCAGATCGTGCGCCCGGCGACCGTTTGCGGTTTCTCGCCACGCATGCGGCTCGACGTGGCGGTGAACATGCTGACCATGCAGGCGCTCACGAAGGGCAAGATCACCGTGTTCGGCGGCGATCAGACGAGACCGAACATCCATATCGACGATATCACCGACCTCTACATCTTCCTGCTCGACAATCCGCAGCATACAGGAGTCTACAACGCCGGCTTCGAGAACATCTCGATCCTCGATATCGCCCGGATGGTGGGCGAGCACGTGTCGGCGGAGATCACGACCACGCCATCGAACGATCCGCGGTCCTATCGCGTCAACTCGGACCGCCTGCTCGCCACGGGATTTCGGCCCAAGAAGACCGTCGAGGACGCCATCAAGGAGATCGTCGGCCTCTATCGCCAAGGCGCATTGAAGGACGAGGACCGCTTCTATAATTTGAAGTGGATGCAGCGCGCGGAGAGCATGCGGTGACCGGTTCGATGCGCATCTCGGCTCGCGACCATTTTACCGACTACAGCCGCCGCTTGTCCGATGTGCTGGACAATATAGACTGGACGCCCGTCGAGCAGCTTGCCGACGACCTCGTCGATTGCTGGAAGACCGGACGCCAGGTCTTCATGGCCGGCAACGGCGGAAGCGCTGGCAATGCCAACCATCTGGCTGCCGACTACCTCTACGCCATCTCGAAGGAACCCGGCTCTGGCATTCGCGCCTATTCGCTGGCCGCCAACCCCGCCGTACTCACCTGTCTTTCGAACGACGAGGGCTACGAGCAGGTGTTCTCGATCCAGCTCGCCGTACAGGCGAGGGCGGACGACATATTGCTCGTGTTTTCCGGCTCGGGCAATTCGCCCAACATCATCCGAGCGCTCGAGGAAGGCCGACGTATCGGCATGAAGAGCTACGCCGTGCTCGGGTTCGACGGGGGCAAGGCGAAGCCGTTGGCCGATATCCCGATCCACGTCGAGGTCGACGACATGCAGATCGCCGAGGACGTGCAGCTCTGCATCGGCCACATGCTGATGCAATGGCTGTCGGCGCACAAGCCCCACGCGCGGGCCGCCTAGGCGATGGCGGCAGAGCGCTTCCTCGTCCTCGGATCTAATTCCTTCTCCGGCGCCACGTTCTGCGATCATCTTGCCGAAGCCGGCCATGACGTGCTGGCGACGAGCCGATCGCTCGAGCCTGCGACGCCGATGCTGCCATACCGTTGGGGCGCGCACGCCGGCCATGTCGAATTCCATCGCATCGACATCAACCACGATCTCGACGCGCTCGCAGCCTTGATGAAGGCGCGGCGGCCGACACATGTCGTCAACTTCGCGGCGCAGAGCATGGTCGGCGAGAGCTGGGCCAATCCCGATCACTGGATGACGACCAACGTCGTCTCGACCGTCAAGCTGGTCGAGATGTTGCGGCGCTTCGATTTCCTCGACCGCTATGTTCACATCACCACGCCCGAGGCCTACGGCTCCACGGAGGGCTGGGTGCGCGAGGATCACGCGTTCCGTCCCTCGACGCCATACGCGGTGTCGCGCGCGGCGGGCGACATGTACCTGCGCGCGCTTCATGAGACGACAGGGTTTCCCGTCGTCTCCACCCGCGCCGCAAACGTCTACGGTCCCGGCCAGCAGCTCTACCGCATCGTGCCGCGGACGATCTATGCCGCGATGACCGGCGAAAAGCTGAAGCTCGACGGCGGCGGCAAGTCAGTGCGGGTGTTCATTCACATGCGCGACGTGTCGGACGCGACGCTGCGGATCGCGCAGCGCGGTGTGCTGGGCGACACCTACCACATTTCAGGCTACGAGCTCGTCTCGATCCGCAAGCTGGTCGAGATGATCCTGGCCGAGCTGGGGCACGATTTCGATGTCTGCGTCGAGATCGGGCCGGACCGTCCCGGCAAGGACTCCGCCTACACGCTCGACAGCGGCAAGCTGCGCAACGAGCTCGGCTGGTCGGACAAGATCGATCTGCGCCGCGGCATCGCCGACGTCATCGCCTGGGCGGAGCGTTTCGCGAACGAGCTGCCCACGCTCCAGAAGCGCTACGAGCACAAACCATGAGCGCGATCGCGATGCCGGACCGCAGTGAGCTCGAGCAGCATGCCAGACGCCTTCGCGGCCATGTCCTCGAGATGTCGCACAACGCTCAGGCCGCGCATCTCGCTTCGTCGCTTTCCTGCTGCGATATCCTCACCGCCGCCTACTGGTCCGCCGCCAAGGTGAACCCTCGCAATCCTCAAGACCCCGATCGCGACCGTTTCATCCTGTCGAAGGGACACGCGGCGGCGGCACTGTACGCTGTACTCGCCATGAAGGGCTACTTTCCCCTGGCGGAACTCGACAGCTTCTGCACGGATGGCGCGCGCTTGGCCGAGCATCCCCCCGCCAACATCCTGCCGGGCGTCGAGGCGGCGACAGGCTCACTCGGGCATGGTCTGCCGATCGGCCTCGGCATGGCGATCGCCGGGCGCATCGCCGGCAGGGCCTACCGCGTCTTCGCGCTGCTGTCCGACGGCGAGAACAACGAGGGTTCGGTCTGGGAGGCGGCGATGCTCGCCGGCGGCCAGCGCCTGGCCAACGTCTGCGTGATCATCGACTACAACAAGTGGCAGGCTACCGCCCGCTCCAACGAGACGTTGGCCCTGGCGCCGCTGCGCGAGAAGTGGGCCGCCTTCGGCTGGGACGCTCACGAAGTCGACGGCCATGACGTGGTCGAGCTGGCGCGGCGCATGGCCGATGTACCCAATGGCTCAGGCAAGCCGGTCGCGTTGATCGCGCATACGATTAAGGGCAAGGGCGTGTCCTTCATGGAAGACGACAACAACTGGCATTATCGCGCGCCGACGGCCGACGAGCTGAAGCGCGCGTTCGTGGAGCTCGGGCTTCGATGAGAAATGCTTTCGCCGACGAGCTGACGAAGCTCAGCAACGATTCCCGTCTCGTCATGCTGTCGGGCGACATCGGCAACAGGCTCTTCGACAAGTTCCGTGCCGCCGCGCCGGAACGCTTCTTCAATTGCGGCGTGGCCGAGCAGAACATGATGGGCATGGCGGCCGGCATGGCAATGTCGGGACTGCGCCCCTTCGCCTACACGATCGCGCCTTTCGTGACGACGCGCTGCCTCGAACAGATCCGTACCGATGCCTGCTACCATGACGTTCCCGTCACCGTCGTCGCGGTCGGCGCCGGCCTCGCCTATGCCGGGCTCGGGCCGACGCATCATTCCTGCGAGGATATCGCGTTTCTTCGCGCGATCCCCAACATGGTGGTGCTGTGCCCTGGCGATTCGTGGGAGGTTCGCGCCTGCATGCGCGCCGTGCTGGAGCAGGAGCATCCGGCCTATATCCGGCTCGGAAAAAAGGGTGAGAAGACCGTCCACAAGAGCGTGCCTGACGATTTCCGCATCGGTCGCGCGCTGACGATCCGCGAGGGGACGCAGGCCTGCCTGATGTCGACCGGCAACATGCTGCCGGAGGTCGTCGAGGCGGCCGAGATCCTCGCCGCGCAAGGCTTGTCCGTCCAGGTCATGAGCTTCCACACGGTGAAGCCGCTCGACGAGGCTTTCCTGCGCCACGCGGTCGAGGCCTTTCCGGTGATCGCGACGATCGAGGAGCACTCGCTCATCGGCGGCTTCGGTTCGGCCGTCATCGAACGGTGCGCGGACAACGAGCGCATGCCGAAGAAGCTGTTGCGCTTCGGGACGCCCGACAATTTCTGGAAGCAGGCCGGCGAACAGGAATACGCCCGCGAGGCCATGCATCTCGACGCACACCACATCGCCGAGCGTGTCGCCTCGGCCGCGAAAGAGACTCCACGCCAATGAAGACCGAAGCCGCCCTTCTCGTCGCCACCGGCCAGCCGCTGGTGATCGCCGAACTCGAGATCCCCGCACTCAAGCCGGGGCAGGTGCTGGTCGAGATCGCGTTCTCGGGCGCTTGCGGCACCCAGGTCATGGAATGGCGCGGCGACAAGGGCGAAGACAAGTGGGTACCCCATTGCCTTGGTCACGAGGGGACCGGCACCGTCATGGAGACCGGCTCCGCCGTCACCAAGGTCAAGGCCGGCGACAAGGTCGTGCTCTCCTGGATCAAGGGCAACGGCATCGAGGCCGGCGGCGCGATCTACGAATGGGAGGGCCGCAAGGTCAACGCGGGCGGCGTCACCACCTTCCAGCGGCACGCGCTGGTGAGCGAGAATCGGCTGACGCTGGTCCCGCCCGGTATGCCGATGGAACTCGCCGTCCTGCTCGGCTGCGCGGCACCGACCGGCATGGGCGCGATCTTCAACGTTCTGAAGGTCCAGGCGGGCGACTCCGTGGCCGTCTACGGCAGCGGCGGCATCGGCCTCAATTCCATCCTTGCCGCGGCCTTCGCCGGCGCGATGCCGATCATCGCCGTAGACCCGAGCCCGACGCGCAGGGCGTTGGCAAAAACATACGGCGCCACGCATGTGATCGATCCGAGCGAGGGCGATCCGATCGCGGCGATCAAGGCGATCGTCCCGCAGGGTGTCGATGTCGCGGTCGAGGCCACCGGCCTGCCCGCCGTCATGGACCAGGCCGCGAACTCGACGCGGCAGCAGGGCGGTCGCGCCGTCGTCGTCGGCAACGCGGCCTACGGCAAGACCATCAGCATCAATCCCGGTCTCTTCAATTCCGGCCGCAGCCTGCTCGGGACCTGGGGCGGCGACAGTTTTCCGGATCGCGATTACGGCCGCTTCGGCAGGTTGCTCAGCTCCAGCCGCTTTCCCGTTCGCGATCTGCTCTCGAAGCCCTACAGGCTGGAGGAGGCCGATCAGGCGCTCGGCGACCTCGCGGCGGGACGCGTCGGTCGTCCGCTCATCGACATGTCACTTCGTTGATCGTCGATGCGGATCGGGCTCGATTTCGACAACACGATCGCCTGCTATGACGGCGTCTTCCACGCCGCCGCCCTCGATCGTGGCCTGATTCCGGCGACGTTACCCCATGACAAGAACAGCGTCCGCGATCACTTGAACGCGAGCGGGCGAAAGGATGCCTTCACCGAGCTCCAGGGCTACGTTTACGGCGCGCGGATGGATCTTGTGCAGCCCTATAGCGGCGTGCGCGACTTCGTTGTCGCGGCGCGCGACGCCGGCCACGAACTCTTCATCATCAGCCACAAGACGCCGTTTCCCTTGTTGGGTCCGCGCTACGATCTGCATGCCGCGGCGCGCGGCTTCCTGGAGGCTCGCGGGTTCACCGGGCGAGATGGCGTGATCGGCAACGAGGACACGTTCTTCGAAGCGACCAAGGAAGAGAAAGTCGCACGCGGGAAGGCCCTAGAGATCGACCTCTTCGTCGACGACCTGCCGGATGTCTTGGCGATGGCCGGCTGGGCCGAGAAGACGCGGAAGATCCTCTTCGACCCGGACGATCATTTCCCGGACGGCATGTGGAGGGATCATCGCTTCGAACGAGCCTTGGACTGGGCTGGCCTTCGACGCGTCGTACTGCCGGGGTGACGCGGTGGACCTCGCCACATCGGATGAGCTTTTGCATGTCACCGCCCATCTCTGCGCCGAGACAGACCTCGCGCGGCCCCTCGCGCTGGAGCCCCTGGCCGGCGGCAAGAACAACCGCGTCTTCAAGGTCACGCTCGATGACGGCGCGGCGCTGGTCCTGAAATCCTATTTCCACGATCCGCGCGACCCGCGCGATCGGCTCGCCGCCGAATGGGCCTTCCTGTCCTATGCCTGGGCGCGTGGCGTATGGGACGTGCCGCGCCCGATCGCGCGGCGTTCCGATCGCCACGTCGCACTGTTCGGCTGCGTGCCAGGCCGTAAACTACTCCCCTCGGAAGTGTCGACCGAGCATCTCGCCGCCGCCGCCGATTTCATCGTGGCGGTGAACGGCGCGCCGCGCTCCACCGAGGAGCTGGCGCCGGGGTCGGAGGCCTGCTTCTCGCTGGCGCAACACGTAGCGACGATCGAACGTCGGCTAGCTCGCCTGACCGCCCTCGCGCCGAAAGCCGCCGACCGCGAGCATGTCCGACGTTTCGTCGCCGAGCGCCTGATGCCCACCTGGGTGAGCGTCCGTGCCGCGCTCGAGCGATCCTCCGCCGGTGCCGGTATCTCCTTGGACGAACCCCTCGCCGCGGCCGACGTAATCGCCTCGCCATCGGACTTCGGCTTCCACAACGCCTTGTTCGATCCGGCGACCGGACGCTTGCGCTTTATCGATTTCGAGTATGCCGGGCGCGACGACCCCGCCAAGCTCGTCTGCGACTTCTTCTGCCAGCCGGAGGTGCCGGCGCCGCGGGATCACTTCGCCCGGTTCGTCGACCGGGTCGCGGACGGCTTGGTTCTGGGCGATGTGTACCGCGTCCGCTGCCGGCTCTTGCGCGATCTCTACCACATCAAATGGGCGGTCATTATCCTCAACCAGTTTATGCCGCTAGGCGCGACCCGCCGGGCGTTCGCCGCGCACGAGGCCGGCGCCGCCGCCCGACAGATCGCCCGCGCGGAAGCGCAACTCGCCGCAATCGCCGCCTGATCATCGAAGGAGATCGTCTTGAGTTATCGTGACTTCGTCAGCCTCGTCCACAAGTCGACCAAACGGGATTACCTCGCGCGCGTGACCCAGCGCGACAAGGCCGAGGTCGCCGAGCTCGCGGTCAAGTTCGACTACGATTACTGGGACGGCGGCCGCGACACCGGCTACGGCGGCTACAAATACGACGGGCGCTGGCGCAAGGTCGCCGACGCGATGATCGCCGCCTACGGTCTCAAGCCTGGCATGCGCGTGCTCGACGTCGGCTCCGGCAAGGGTTTCATCCTGCACGACATGCTGGAAGCGTGCCCCGGCATCGAGGTCGCCGGCATCGATGTCTCCACCTACGCCATCGCGCACACGATGGACGACGTGAAGCCTTTCGTGCGCGTCGGCGGCGCCGACAAGCTGCCATGGCCCGACAAGCATTTTGATCTCGTCATCTCGATCAACACGCTGCACAACCTCTATGTGCAGGAGCTGTGGCCGGCGTTCCAGGAGATCGAGCGCGTCGGACGCGGCGGCAAGTACATCTGCGTCGAGGGCTACCGCAACGAGCGCGAGAAGGTGAACCTGATGTACTGGCAGCTCACCTGCCGCGCCTTCCACACGCCGGAGGAATGGGAGTGGATCTTCAAGGCGACCGGCTACACCGGCGACCATGAATTCATTTTCTTCGAGTGACACGGTCACGCGAGCTCTCGCGCACGCGCGTCTCGTGAGGCGAACGTGACCGTGCTCCCGACGCAGGCGATCGTTTATGATCCAACCGGATCCTGCCTCGCCCTGCCGGGGTTCGGCGCGATCGGCGAGGCTTGTGCCCGGCACGGCTTTTCGGAGGTCGTGGTTGTCTGCCCCGAAACATCTCGGCCCGACCGGGAGCGGGCCGGTCTCCGGGTCACGTTCGCCGAGGCGTCCTCGCATGGGCTCGGCGCGGATCTGCGGAACCTCGCGCCGATCCTGGCGTCGGACTTCGTCCTTCTCGATGCCGCCGCCTGGCCCGATATCAACATGCTCGACCTCGCCTTGGCGCATCGAGCGGCGCGCGACAGGTGGCTCACGCTCGCGCGAGGCGCCGTGCCACGATCGGCGGCGGCCGTTCCCGACGGGCCGGGGTCCGGCGTCTGCGTGCTTGATCGACGGCTGGTGGATATGCTGGCCGGATCGCAATCGCTTGCCGAAGCCGTCGCGGCCGCGACGCGTGCGGGCCGGGTCGGTGCCGTCACCTACGATCGTCCGTCATTATCCGGCGGCGCGGCGTCGCCGCCGCGCCCCGCGCTCTTTCTCGATCGCGACGGCGTGGTGAACGAGGATTGCGGCTTCGTCTGCGACATCGAGCGCTTCCGCTGGGTCGCCGGCACGCCCGAGGCGATCAAGGCCGCCAACGATCGCGGCTACCTCGTCTTCGTCGTCACCAACCAGTCGGGCGTCGCGCGCGGCTTCTTCGCCGAGGAGGCGGTCCATCGCGTGCACCGCCACATCCAGGCGGAGCTCCGCGCCATCGGCGCCCATGTCGACGATTTCCGCTATTGCCCGTACTATCCGCAGGGCAGCGTGCCGGCCTACGCGCGCGACTCGAGCTGGCGCAAACCCAACCCCGGCATGCTCCTCGACCTGATGGCGCACTGGTCCGTCGACAAGAGCCGGAGCATCATGATCGGCGACCGCGACAGCGACGCGGCGGCCGGCATCGCCGCCGGCGTCGAGGGGTACACGCTGCGCGACGGCGAGACGCTCGCGCATGTCGTGGGACGGATTTTCGCCGCCGGGTAGCGAAAAGAGCGCTGTCTACGGAAACAGCGATGGGTTGCGCGCCGCGATGATTCCGTCGTTGATATCGAACGATCCCCACGGCGTCTCGTGATGCGTGTTGGGCTTGTACTCGATGACGATCTCGAAGCCGCGCTCGATGAAGCCGGCGAGGATCGCCTCGTGCACGTCGAGCCCGTGCGTGCCGATGTGCACGCGCTTCACCTTGGCCTTCACCATGTCCATCGCCGGAGGAAACACGACGATTTCGGACTGCTGGATGTCGGACTCGAGAAGGTCGACCGTGTCGAAAGGGCCGAGCACGTCTTCAAGCGTGATCGCGCTCACGAATTCGACGTGCGTGCGGAACTTGCCGCCCGGCACGGGCGTGATCTCGATCCCGGTCTTGCCGTCGCGGATGATCGTGCGCACGACGTCCTGCAGGTTGGGGTAGGCGGCGATCTCGTCGGCATAGATCCTGCGCGAGAGCTCGTTGTTCGTCGCGATGCAATTGTTGACGCCCGATCCCGCTTCGCCGGTTGGAAAAAGGACCGGCTTGTTGCTGTCGCTGAGCGCGCAATTGATGAGCCAGTGCTTGTCGGGATCGATATCGTTGTCGCGGAAGTGCTTCTTCACCCACTCGTAATTCTTCGGCTCCGCCTCGACGGCACAGAGGCGCGCCGGCATCGGGTTGAGCTTTTGCAGCGCCTTGTAGGCGCCCACCGCCTGTGAGCCGTAGCAGGCGCCGAGCGTGATCATCGTGAACGAGCCGCGCGCCTCGCGCGCCGCCTCGAACCAGCTGACGATCTCGAAGAATCCTTCGCCCCAGGTCACTTTCGGCCGCTTGGTCGCGACCATGCCGCCGCCGACCTCCTCAGGATCGACGCCGAACATGGTGCGGAAGTTGGCGTCGGTCAGCGTGCCGAGGAAATCGACCAGGAAGCCCTTCGGCACGAAGCCGTTGAACGGCTCGAAGCTGTCGAAGATCGCCAGGTGTTTTTCGAGGTCGTTCATAAGGAAAGTCCCTTTGCTGAAGGCCGAACAGCGCGGACCTTTTGGCTTACGTGGTGATATTGCGAACTCAATCCCTGGTCGATGGCGGGCGAAGTCACGCTACGAGCGTCTTGAGCTATAACGGCCCTGAGCTTAAAGCGAGTGCGCGCTTTAGCTTCAAGATCCTGATACCGAAGCATCTATAAAGATGCCCTCTCTATGCAACTTTGTCTACTGCTAGATCAGCCGCTTCTTTTTCAGCTTGCGCTCTAACGATCTCAGACATTGGGTCTTGAGCAGTATAGTTGCGATCAACGAATAAGTGGCCCCTTCGAATATCAGTAAAATCCATTTCTCCGATTGACCTGCAAATATGCGGCCGTTCGGACTTCATAATCTCTGATAGATTCTCGCGGTAGATGCTCCAATCTTTTTCAGACCGATAATGTTGTTGCGAAGGCATGACATGGGTTGTCGACTCAGCCCCTTTTTCAGCGATTACTATCGTTGCCATTGTATATGGCGATGTAAACGCTGAAACGCCATTTTTAGAGTCCAACAGACTATCGATATTCAGCGTAAATATCTGGCTGAATTCCGCCTTTGCCATTGATACGACAATATAAATTTTGCAGTCCGCAAACTTATTCATAACAAAGTAGTCCATAAACCATAATGGAGGCAGCATGACGTAGGGTTCATATGTGTTACTATAGACGTTCGTAGTTATTAGCCGACCGCCAGGGCGAAGCATTCCAGCAAAGTTTCGGATCACCATAGCAGGATCAAAGACGTTATCGAGCGTGCTGCCATCTAATATGAAATCTGCACAGGCCTCGAGACTTTCGGGTATTGGCGTAGTAAGATCATGGATTATCTCCGCGCCCTCATAATCACTATGATCCAACGCGAGGACCTTAGGTACGCCAAGCAACTTGAATAAGGCCGCGTCTGTTATCAGCTTATCGGTCTCGTAGCCTTGAAGTCGATCTATAGTGTTTCGATCGAGTTCGATACCGTCTTCTTTAAGTCCCTTAACATCGATCCCATTTGTCCTGAGAAGTTCCAAAATCGATGAAGGAGTGAAGTAAACCGTTTGCCGCCCAATGAGCATGACGTCACCCCTGAAAGGGCGATATTTGCTTTCCCGGATCAGACCTTCAACAACATTATACCCTATGCCCATGACGCATTCTCCATTTCAGACTGATCCAAGCTTCGAATGCGATCGGACCTGGGCCGCGTGAATGTGATGGCTTTCTACCCTTCCTTCTGGCGCAAGAGCAAGTATCAAAGATACGTGACAATCTCACGTGTTTGGCGTAGATGCTTAGCAGTTAAATTTAGTAAGGACAGCCATGTCAGGGTTTTGTATTCACCTCAATTTGGATCGAGACCAATATGTTCGCCGTAAGGAGCAGCTCAGGGACGCAGCATTAGCTGCAATCGGCCAAATAGACCAGCTTGGACCGAAGAAGAGCTTACAAAATCTACTTAACGTAATCGGTTACAGTTTAAGCCCTATCTATGATGACAGTTTCTATATCCAAATGCTTGATTACACGCTCGGAATGCTTTATGCCGCATTGGGAGATGTACCCACAAGCATTTCCCGCATTGACAAAGCTAACGTTCTACCGGCGAACTCGTCCAACTTGATTTTTACCGACCATACGCAATCTTCGCTGAAACTCTGGGAACTTAGGGAGGCGGCGCGAGACCGTGGTATTCCTGCTATATATTTGGTTTCAATGCCGCGCTCTGCTAGCGCTTCTATAACGCTCACGATATCGGACGTGCTCGACGCACCTCTTATGCGCCTAAGCCTGGGTGACTATCCGAACTGCTTTCTCGTACCTTCTTGGGTGGCGATCTTCAATAGGGGAGGCGCGTTGCTTCATGACCATTTCGGCGCTACCGAACATAATATAAATGTATTACGTAACAACGAGGTCCATGAAATCTTTGTTATTTATCGTGATCCGAGAGCTGCAGCACTCTCTTTAGCGGAAATGCAAAATGATATCTTTACGCGAGAAGAGTTTGAGGATTTGCTCGTTCAAATACTGGCAAGCGATTATGTATCGTGGCTAACCGGGTGGTCCGAAGTAGAAGCAAGGGAAAGCGCCTGGTTACGAGTGCATTGGCTCGAGTCCTCGCTCGTTCGATTTGAGCCTCTAAATGCTTTAAAGCTAATCATCGATTCATTGCAGATCAGCAAATCGTCGTTTCGACAAGCTAAGCTGCGAGATGTTGCTTTGATGCAAGCTAACGTTAGGTTTGGGGAGGATGAAAGGTGGAGAAGGATTGTGTCTGATGCAACTCAGAAAATCATGTGGGAGCATGTTGCGCCTTTGGCTCAAAAGTTTGGGCTCCGACCGTAGAAAGAGAACTATTGAAAAGCTCTACAAACAAAGCCTAGACTCTCAGGGCAGACGATTTGTAGACCCTATGTTCTAAAGCGTCGATAGACGATCGTTGTCCAGGCTCCTTTAGCTTGATCCGCTGCTTGCTGTAGCCCCTAGGCGACCGGTAGCAAAATTATCTAGTTTTTGATAAGCTATTATGAGGGTTAACGGCGGATACCTATCGATGAATAAATACGCTGAGATTGCCAATCAATTGAGATCGGTCGCAGGTTTGTTGCGGAACGTTGCTGGCTTGGAAGCGACTACTGGATCATCGTCGACAGACGTTTATCTGGCGGCAGACGAGATCGACAGCGCAGCGTCAAAGCTTGAGGAGCGCGCTAGCAGGGAGATCGCCGAAATTATTCAAATGAACTGACGCTACAGCTTCTGTAAAACGTCAGCCGTCATACCGGGCTTTTCGAGTTTGGCTCCGGATCGTCCCCGCCGCCCGAGCAGGAGATCGTCATATTCCACGTAGCTGCGGCCGGCGAGGGCGGGCTCCCCTTCGTTGGGCAGGATCTCGACGATGACGCCGTGGCTTGGATCGAAGACGGAGCTCGCGAGGTCGTGCAGACGCGCGAGCACGCCGAACCTCGCGAAAGAGGCGAGGCTCGAGGTGAAAAGCTCGTTGAGATGGACGCGCGACGGCGTGCCGGCCCGCAGCGAATCCGGGGCGATCTCGAAGCTGAGAAGCATCGTGCGGTCGACGCCGGCGGTGCGAAGCAGCCGGTAGACCTTGTCGGGCGCCTGGAAAAGGTCGATGAAATCCTCCATCTGGCCGCTGAGCACGAGGAGCAGGGGTTCGCCGGGACCGAAGACATCCTCGATGACCTCGTGGAGCCGGCGCGGCGCGATGCGGGCGGTGACGCGCGCCTGCTCGGTGAGCAGGGCCTCGACAGGCATCGGCGCGTTGGAGACGCAAAGCGCGAGGTCGAGCTGGCGACCGCCGAGCCTGGCGATGTGCGCCTCGATCAGACGTCGAAGCACGAGTGGGATCCGGCAGAGGTCGCGCTGGCGCTCCACTTCGTCCCGGTAGCGCGAGACGACCGGAGCGCCGGCCGCGCCGAGCCAGAAGAAATGGTGGCGATGGTTCATGGCGGAGGGAAGCGCCGCTGTCAGATCATCGACATAGGGCTGGGTCAGCGCGACGCCGGCCTCGTGCGAGTAGGTGCCAGACCCCCCTTTAAAAAGGAAGGTCGCGGCGATGTAGGTATGATGCTGATAGGTCGTCCAGGCCCCGATCGACTCGGCGACGTCACCCTTGTCCTGCGCGAAGGAGGTGATGTAGCGCGTCTCGTGCGCGACATCCTGCATCTCCAGGGCGACGAACGCGTCGGAATCGGTGAGGAAATGATAGGGCGCCCCGGGCGCGAGTTCTTCGAGATACGAGAAATCGCACGGCGCCGCGATATCCCGCGGCCGGCGCGTCGGCTGGATGCACAGCATGTGCGCGAGAAAACATCGCGCCACCATGACGTCGGGTTCCGGGCGCCAGAAGAACTGGTGCACGATCGACAGGTTGATCTTCTCGTCGCGCACGGTCTTCGCCACGAGCGTCGGATGCGGATATTCGAGGAGATAGTCCGTCATCTGGCGGTTCGGCACGCAGAGTTCCCACGCGCTGCCCGTCTTCGCGAAGATGCCGGCGAGCGCCTGCGCGCTCACACGCGGCGAACACATGATGCAAGCCTTATTGCCAAGCGCCATTTGCCTGGCGATCTCCCGCAAGGCGCCGTCCGCGAACACCAGGTCGCCGACGAGATAGATGAAGGCCGTATTGAGCATGTCGCGGTTGAGCGCCATGGCGCGATTGTAGGCGCGCGTCAGAATGACCGAGTAATTTCCGCCATAGGTCGCCAGTAGATCGTCGATTTCCACGAACGTCAGAGAGACGAGCTCAGCCAATCGGCGGAACGCCGGTTGCGCCTCGACGTATTGGCGACTGTCAGCGCGTGTCAGTATCGTGGCTTGGACGCGATGATTTTGACTGAGCCACGGTACGTTCCCGCGCGACAACAGCGATCTCAGCCCGTATTCGGCGAACTGGGCGACGTAGCGCTCGCCCCAAACCGGCACCAGGATGTCGAAATTCATGAGGCCACGGTCTCGCGATCGGCTGATCCATCCGGCCCGACGATCTCTCCAGGCGTTGCGATCGACGGCGTTGCGATCGACGGCGGCTTTGCGACAGCCGGAAGCGCCGCGGCCGAAACTGGCATCGGGGCAAAGATTTCGACCACGAAGCCAGGATGCCCGTGGAAGAAATCGATGATCGTCGAGCGTATCTGGCAGGCGATGCCGAGCTTGTTTCCTTGCTCGATCAGGATTCCATACCAGCGTTGGAGCGCCGCGAGGTCCAGATTTCCCAAGCCCCCCTGCTCATCGGGCGCTTCCACGATGAGGAGGACGCGCATGCCGCGCGCCGTGAGAGAGATCAGGCTGTTTCGCTCGTTGCGGCTGAGAAGGAGAAACGATGGTACATCGATATGAACGACGATCAGGAAGGTGTCCGCGTGCTCCACGGTGAGGGGTGATCCGAAAAGGAAGCGGTTCGGATCACCAAGAAACGCGAGCTTGAACACTCTGGCCAGAAGCGGCGCGAAAACATGGCTGGCGTGACCGAGGTAGATGACGTTTTCTGCCATCGATGCTTCTATGGCGAGCCGTGACACCCGGTAGTAGTCATCGAGATAGTTTTGATAGCGTTTCTCGCGCCCGAGCGCCGGCGGCAAGAAGCGAAATCCACAAGCCTGCAGCCAAATCGAACCCTTGTCGGCCGTACTCTCCCCGGGCTCGGGTATGATGAGGGCGGCAAACGGATCATGGTCCAAATTCGTGCGACTCACCTCCTGAGAGACGAGCCGGTAGCGGCGGGCGAGGGCGCGCGACTGCCACGGCGTCGTCCAGGACCGCATCCTCGATATCGCCTCCTGAGCGGTCAGGTTCTCCCCGTCGACGCTTCTGTTGAGCCAAGCTTCCGAGCGCAACTCGACGATCAGCGCCTCATCGCTTGTTGCCGCCCAGCGCACATCGTCGTGGTCGGCGACGAACTCCGGGACGATCTCGCCATCGATGAAGCCGCCTTTTTCCGCATCGATCGGCGCGCTTGGATTTATGAGCAGCGGATGCCAACGCGCCGAGATCAGGACCTTGCTGCCGTCGTGACTCGCCTTGAGCAAACGATCGATTGGCGCAAAACCGAATGGCTTTTCCGATCCCGAAAACGCGGACGTGTAGAACACCGGATCTTGGAAGCAGGACTCGACGAGATCTCGGGCCGCCATGGTCGTGCGAGGCAACGCGATGAAGCTCGTCTTGTTGCCGAAGATGAGGGGCGTCAGGACCGCCCGAGCACCGTCCTCGGCGGCTTGTTTCGCGAAGAGAAGTGCCCCATCGGCGAGAACCATCGCCGCCTTCACAAGAAGGTACGTGGTCGAGACGTCGCGCGATTGCTCGGCGGCGATCAACCGCCGAACGGCGCGTCCAAGAATGGCATCGCGGACGTCGCCGAACTCGGTTAGCGCGCCATCGACGAAGTGCCACTCGATATCGCGATCCGCGGCGAAGGCTCGGAAATCCTCCGATGTTTCAAAGGTGCCGCGGTCGCCGGCGAGACAAAGGATTGAAGCTGGAGCCCTCGCGTTCGGCGCGTCGATCGCGCCTAGATTGGACGATGCCATCAGACTGGGGAGCGTAAGCCGACAGGTGATCGAAACGTCACCCGTTCCCCACGCGGCTAGTATGAGACGAAACCGACAGGGCTCGGGAGCCGACACGGATGTGGCTGCGGGCGCGGATACGGGGCGGGTTCGAGTATCCCTAAACCGCTGCAGCATCCGAGACGATCCTAATGTTTGACGGGCATCCGTTGGGCCGGTCTTGTAAACAGCGTGAATTCCATGCTCACGCGCGTTTTCCGACCACCGTTCACGGCGCCCGCATGCAGGAGGCGATCGTTGAACACGATGGCCTGACCGGGGGTGAACTCGGGCAAGTGAAGGCCGATGGTCGCCGGATCCTCGTCGAACACCGGCTTCATGATGCCGTCGCGTGATTCGCCATGCCACTGCCAATCTCGACGGTGCGACCCGGGGACCACCTGGAGTCCATTTCGACCAGGCTCGGTCATGACGGCGATCCATATCTTGACCCGTTCCACGCCCTCCGGCGTCTCACCATTACCGAGCGCCCAGAACCATTGGTCGGCGTGGACGGGACCCACATCCTCTTTCTTTCCGGGACGAACCAGCCGCCAGTAGATCTCTTCCTCCTCCAGCCCGCTCTCACCGGAAATGGCGAAGGGGCCGAATTCCTCCTCGAGCCGTTTCATGAAGGGCAGCGACTTGATGGTTTCGACCGTCGAAGCATCGAAGATTCGCGACGCTTTGTTCCAGATCTTCTCGTGTTGCACCTTGTCTTGGCCAAGGTGGTAATCGCCGATCGAATGTGTCTCGAACCACTCCGCTTCCGACGGAGCGCGCGCCCGGATGTTCGACATGTATTTCGCACGCACGGCCTGCTCGAGCGTTTCAAGTTCTGGAGCCGAAAGCCTCACAGCCAGCGAAAAACCTTCCTCGCCCTCGACCCCGTCCTTAATCCCAAGCATGATGGCGTCCTTCTTTCCCGCTCCAAAAGGCGACTTCGCGCGACATTCCGCGACCTTCTATGACACTTTGTAGTAGCAGTTCAGCAACATCTCTTCTTTTTAATCCGCGGCACGATCGAGGAGATAGTCCGTGACATGCACGGTTCGATTGTCCAGCTGTCCATGACCGAAGAAATAGAGGTTCTTTTCGATCGTCCTGGCCTGTTCTCGTGCGGCTTGCCAGAGTCGGAGCTGCCGGCGCAGGCCCGGAGACAACCGCCATGGTTCCGCCGTGGCTTCGATCGGCGCGCCGTCGAGCATGACGTCACGGTTCGTGACACGCGCGCTAATCTGCCGGGGTGTGCCATCGGCATAGCTCTCCGCGATCGGCCAGCAGAAACCGTGGCAAGATGAAGGGTAGCGAAGGAGATCGTCTCGCTGCAGGTCCGCGATGACCCGATCTACAAGCGTGCCATCGATCAAGATATCGATGGACAATGGCGTGTCCGGATTGATCGTGTCGAGAGCCCAACCGTAAACGCCGTGATTTTGCATCCCTTCCAAACGCCCGATGACGGGTTCCAGCGAATGCCGGGATGCGGGACAGACCTCTTGCGTGGTTCCAGATCGCCGCAAGCTGAGATCTAGAGTATTTAATGTCTTGCCGATCGTGTCCATTTGCAGGATCGCAGTAAACCCATGATCGCCCAAGCCAATACCATTTTCTTTGAGGTCTTCGCGATACTGGTTGGCTACGGATTGCGCGACGACTTCATGCGCATGCACTATGTCGATGGCCAAGTGAGACTTGATCGTGGTCTGATCCGCCGCCCAACCAACGACACACCATCCGAGCTCCGGACTGAAGTTCAGTCGATCGATATTACCACTAAGCATTAGCGCCTCGCATGGGCGCTGATGCCCTCATAGGCAAATCATGTCAAGCAACGACGTTGAGAGAAAAGAGCGATCAAAGATGTGCCTTCGCCAAGGGAGGTGACGGCTTGCTCCAGCTGTCGACCAAGCGCTGTCGGGGAGCCTCGGCTCATCCGATCGCGCTGGTGCGAACAAGTCGGCGCGCCAGCGCGATCGACCGGGCGCGGGAATCTCCGCCCGCGCGCGCGAAGTCGTCGAGCGCCGGATCGATTAAGATGCCATCTTGGATCCAGACCTGGCATGCCAACGCCTCCAAGAAAACCGCGACCGTCGGTGACGGCTCATAGTCATCATCGTGCAAGATTTCGATGACGGCGGATCTTCGAATACGCTCGAGTAAGGTTAGAACAACCGGATTTTGGATCGCCACATTACGAAGCAGGGCTTCGAGCAACAGTGCGCCGGTACCTGCTCGGAGGGGCCGTGCGCCCAGGGCATCGTCGATACGTCCCCAATCGGCATGAGCAGCCTGCTCGAGCGCGCGTCGCAAAGGAGCAAGGGCGAGTACGAGACCGACGGCGAAGGGCGCGATCGCCGCGGCCGCACGCCCTCTTCGCCGCAACGTAAGGGCGATTGCCTGGATGATGCCTCCCTTGCGCAGGGCACGAAGTGCCGCCGGACGAGCAAGCGGCGCCGGATCGAAACGAACGAGGCTTGCGGCAAATGCCGCCCGATAATGCGGAACGTCTGGCGCGGATCGTACGGCGCTGCCCATCAGCGTCACATCTCTGCCGAGCGTCAGGCTGTCTTTACGGGTGATCGGGCCTCCCGCGCCAAGATCGAGAACCTCCGCGAGCCTGCTTGCGAGCGGGTCACCTGGCAACCAAACGTCGGCCCTCTCCAGCAAGGCGGCGAGCATCTCGATGGGCCATATCGCCTTCAATGTCGCGAAGTGAACGACCGGTCGCGGTTGACCGCCAGTCTGCTGTTCGACGGGTTCGAGCCGCCGCGCGTCGTCCTGAGCCGCGTCGTCCTGAGCCGTGGCATCAACGATGTAGCCTGCGGCGAGATTGTTGGCACGCAGCCATTTGGCCAGCAGGTCGCTCGCACGCGGGGGAACTAACGCCATGCCGGCCGCCCAGTCCTTGTTCGCCTCCGCCCGAGGTTTCCAGACGCTTGACGTGCACCCGACCAGGGCGAAGTCGGTGACCGAAGGAAACAGCGCCGCGACGGTCAGGAGTGATCCGTCGGCGCCGCTCGTCACGAGCGCGATGAAGTCGAGGTCAAGAAGACGCCGCTCGCGCTCGGCGATGCCGAGCATCGTGATCGCCTCTTCGAGAGTACATCCCGCTTCGAGTTCGACGACCAGGGACCGCGCCGCGACTTCGGCCGTCCGCGCTTCCAGCGGATCGCCGGCTGGTCGCGACCCGCGCGTGAGGTCTCGTGATTGGGTCTCCCGCGGCGATCGCGACGCGTCGACGACGCCGTTGTCCCGGCAGATGGACACGATGACGTTCGCCTTCGAAACGACATCGAGACCAGGGGGCGCCTCCAGCAAGGCGTCGGCGGCTTCGAAGAAGCGGCCTTCGTCCATCAGCATATCCGCCCATTCAATCGCCAGGGCCCTGCGCCGATCGCCGGCCGGAATGCGTGCGATCGCGTCGGCCGCCGGTTTGCCCGCGCGGTGATCTCGTCGCGCCGCTTCGGCGAGGCAGGCCACCGCGTCGCCGGCCGGCGCGCTCTCCGCCGAGCTTGCGCTTTCCAGCCGTTCGAGCGCGGCAAACACGTGAGCGCGGAGGTTGAGGAAAGTGTCGTCTTCCCAGATCATCTGCTGATCAGGCTGCAGGAAGGGAAAATTCATCCCGGGTTCGATGCCGAGGCGGCGGAAATGCTGCGGAGACGTCTCCCACGTGCCTCCATCGAGCTTAAAAATCTGGAAGCGGATCTTGCGATCGAGCGCGAGGATGCCGAGCGGCCCATTGTTCACAGCGAGATTGAGCCAGGCGATCTCGTAGAGGGCGATGCGCTGATGAAGGGACCAGACGGCCTTCGGAAGCGTGAGGACCTCCCCCCAATCGCCTGGCAGAGGCTCGCTTACCCGCTCATGATCTCGCAAGACCACGACGGCGTACTTGTCGCGGGGCAGGATCCTCGCCAGGGCGGCCCATGCCCGCACGTTGCTGTTTCGCGTGGACGCATAGACCGTTTCGCGAAGCGTGATCGTGATGAGGCGGCGACCCCTTGTGAAGGCTTCCAACTCTTCGATGAGCACGGCCTTGATGTCGTCGCGGGCGCGAAGGACCTGCACATCCGCACCTCCTTGAGAGAGGATCGCGACATCGCTCAACCAGTGCAGTCCATAAGGGCGCGAGAACACCTCAGGTCCCGTCGGGCGCGCCCGCGTCACGCGCACCTCCGCCGGGACCGGCAGCAGCTGGGTCAACGGAACGATGATGTGGCGCACGCGCCAGCCGAACTCGCCGGCGCTGTAGAAGTCGGTCTGTCCGCTCTGCTCATTCGTGAGGATGTGGAAGGCCAGTGTCGCGTCTCCGCGCCGCTGGCGTTCGATTTCGGTTTGAACGACGGCATAGGTGAAGTCGAACGTCGGCGGCGACTTGGCTAGATCGTAGAGGGCGACCACCATGATGCGACAGACCTTAGCGAGGCGACGAAGCCGGATAAGAGCTGTCGGCAGCCCTCGCCCGCATCAGCGGACCCGGCGCCCGGCGTCGGCGGGCAGCCGACCATCGCCGGCAAGAAGTTTCTGCTCGACCTCGCGAAGTCTGCCCAGAGCCGCGCCTTTCATCTTCAGACGTCTCTGGACGATCTCCGAGAGATGCTCGTAGCCTATCGTGAACGACAGCGGATCACCAAGGCCGCGGTCCGCATCATTGGTGAGCCGTACCGACAACGTGTGGGCACTGCCATCGAGGAACGCCTCGGGAAGCAGCCACTCGAAGCCGTGATAACCGCCCGCCAGATCCTCCCGATAGCGATCCGCGTCGACGCGCGCGATGAGATTTCCATCGATGATCATGTCGAGGGAGAGTGCCGCCTCCGGTCGGGTCGGGTCGAAAGCCCAACCGCTGACGATGATGCCGCGAAGGCCCTCGAGATACCCGACCATTCTCTGCAGATCGAGCGTCCTGGTCGCCACCACGATGTCCCTCTCGTCCTCCTCGACGACGAGTGAAAGAGCCAAGCTCGTGGCGTTGCCGATGATCGACTCCGGCACGATCGTCTCGAATCCGTGGCGGCCGTCGCCAACGCCGGCCGCGGCGACATCGTCTCGTGATCGATCCGCGATCGCGTGACCGACGTCATCCTCGTCTCGGACAATGCGGACGGACAGCTTGTGGTCGAGGCGGCGCTCGTCGGCCGCCCAACCCTGCAGCACCCAGCCGACACCGAACACGTACTCCAGATGGTCGAGCCAGCCTCTGATCGTCGTGCTTGGCGCCACGAGGTCGCTCATGGCTCCGCTGTCGAGACAATCAAGACCTTGGTACCAATCATGGAGTAGCGGTGGCTTGAGGTTGCGGCCAAGGAGGTGGATCCTTCAGTTGGCGATGGCGCGGCGGGGCTCAGACTGCGGCGTTCCGCGCCGACCAATAGGGATCGCGCAGTTTTCGCTTGAATATCTTACCGGAATCCTCGCGCGGCAACGTGTCGACGATCTCGACGACCTTCGGCACTTTGAAGCGGCTCAGCCTGCCTGCCAGCATGCTGCGCACGGCATCCGGCGTCAGCGTGGCGCTATCGCGTACGGTCACATGCGCGCACACCGCTTCGCCGAACTCCGCATCCGGAATGCCGAACACCGCGCAATCGCCGATGCCGTCGAGCGCGGCCAGCGCCGCCTCGATCTCGGCCGGATAGATGTTGACCCCGCCCGAGATGATCATGTCGCGGCGGCGATCGCACAGGAATAGGCAGCCGTCCTCGTCGAGGTAGCCGATGTCGCCGACTGTCACGAAGTCGCCGAGCGCGATCTCCGCGCGCTTGTCGGCGAGCCCGATATAGTCGAAATCGCCCTTCGTGTCGGAGCGGACGTAGACATCGCCCGCGACGCCGGCCGCGAGCTCGTCGCCGTGCTCGTCGACCACCTTCACCGTCACGCCCGGAAGCGGCCGCCCTACCGTGCCTGGCTTGCGCAGCGCCTCCTCCGATCCGTGCCCGCAGATCAGCCCTGTCTCGGTCGACCCGTAGTATTCGTGGATCACCGGTCCCCACCAATCGATCATCGCGCGTTTGATCGGGGCGGGGCAGGGCGCGGCGCCGTGCACGACGAAGCGCAGCGAAGAGAGATCGTAGCGCCTCTTGACCGCGTCCGGCAGCCGCAGCAGGCGAAAGAACATCGTCGGCACGATGTGCATGTGGGTGACGCCGTGACGCTCGATGAGCGCGAGCATGTCCTCGGCGTCGAAGCGCGGCTGCAGCACGATCTTGGCGCCAAGCGCGAAGGCGACGAGACCGTAGCCGTTCGGCGCGGAATGATACATCGGCCCGTTCATCAGCACGGTCTTCGGCTCGCCCGGCTCGAGACCGTAGCCGATCGCCGCCGTGCGGCTCGGTGCGCCGCCGGTTCGCGGCTTGCGCCGCACGCCCTTGGGACTGCCCGTTGTTCCAGAGGTGTAGATGACGGCCGATCGCGATGCTGTCGCCGGCGCCGCGATCGGCGCGTGGGCGGCAAGCCAGCCGTCCCAGCCGACCGCGCCTTCGAGCCCGGTGGCGCCCGGTCGTATCTGGTAGGCGGCGAGGACTTCGGCCGGCGTCTCGACGACAAGGACGCGCAGCCCACGCGGCAGACCGACCGCGATG
Source organism: Beijerinckiaceae bacterium (assembly GCA_965198495.1). Classification (GTDB taxonomy): domain Bacteria; phylum Pseudomonadota; class Alphaproteobacteria; order Rhizobiales; family Beijerinckiaceae; genus RH-AL1. The sequence continues at coordinate 1,670,452 of CBDAPL010000001.1, forward strand.
TCGGGGAGCAGGTCGCGATGGGCGACGAGCGCCTTCGCGCCGCAATCGCGCAGGATGTACCCGGTCTCGGCCGCTGTCGCGTGCCAGTTCAGCGGCACGGGATAGGCGCCCGCCATCGTCGCCCCGAGCGAGGCCTCGAAGAAGGCGAAATCGTTGCGCAGCAGCAGCGCGACGGTCTCGCCTTCGCCGATGCCGAGGTCGCGGAAGCCCTGCGCGGCGCGAGCGGCGCGGGCTTGGATCTCCGCATGCGTACGCATGCGCGGGCCGGCAACCACGATCGGTTCGGCAATCTCAGGCTGAGCGACGAAGCCGCGGTCGAGCGCGGCTTTGGCGGCGGCGTATTCGTGGCTCAAACGAGCGACCTGCACGGCGGCGGGCGCGATGGCGTCGATTGCGCCGATACCCTGGCCACAGCCCCAGATGTCGCGCCACGCCTTGGACTTGCTCGATCCGCCCGAGCCGAAATTCATCTTGGAGGCGTCGCTTTCCGGCAAGTTCTCCGGATCGAGGCCGGCGGCGACGATCGAGGGGCGCAGGTAATTGCCGTGCACGCCGGTGAACAGGTTCGAGTAGACGATGTCGGCGGCTTGGCTCTCGACGATCATCCGCTTGTAACCGTCTTGCGCGTTGGCCTCGCGCGAGGCGATGAACAGCGAGCCGATATAGGCGAGATCGGCGCCCATGGCCTGTGCCGCGAGGATGGCGGAGCCGTTGGCGATCGCGCCCGACAGCGCGAGCGGACCGGCGAACCAGCGGCGCAGCTCCTGCACCAGCGCGAACGGCGACAGGCGTCCGGCATGGCCGCCGGCGCCGGACGCCACCGCGATCAAGCCATCGGCTCCCTTCTCGATCGCTTTACGCGCGAAGCGGTCATCGATGATGTCATGCATCACGAAACCGCCCCAGCCGTGCACCGCGCGGTTGAGATCCTCGCGCGCGCCCAGAGAGGTGATGACGATGGGCACCTTGTACTTCTCGCAAAGCGCGAGATCCTGATCGAGCCGGTCGTTGGTCTTGTGAACGATCTGGTTGACCGCGAAAGGAGCGGCCGGTCTGTCGGGATTGTCGCGATCCCAGGCGGCGAGCTCCTCGACGATGCGGTGCAGCCATTCGTCGAGGAGCGAGATCGGCCGCGCGTTGAGCGAGGGGAACGAGCCGACCACGCCCGCCTTGCATTGCGCGATCACGAGCTCCGGATTGGAGATGAGGAAGAGCGGCGCGCAGACGACGGGGAGGCGGAGCCTGGCGAAGAGATGGGCGTGTGAGGGCATCGGGGCTCTCTTGCGTTCGGGGGCCGCTTCGGGATTGTGTTTACTTCGATCGCCGCGACGCCCGAAGCGAGGCCGGGGCTTGCTCTTCGGGCTGCCGCGAACAAAGCCACAAGCTCGAAGCGCCGCTCGTCGAAAGCCAGGTATCTGGCTTTCGCGCGTACCTCCTCGACCGCGATGCCAAGAAAGCCGCGCCGAGCGGGCAGGATGTCGCTGATCGTGTAGACGCGTCCCTCGACCAGCTCCGGCGCGTCCGACAGATCCAGGAAGCGATTGTTCACGCAGACGACCTTCTCGCCGACGAACCATCGAGGCGACAGGCTTTCAGCGGCCCTTGGGGCCAATGCCGATGCCAGTGCCCCGGAGATGACCAGCGCCGCCCGCATAGCCCGACGTATCGACCCGCGTCTTGTGCTTGGATTGGCGTTCATGTCGCGTTGCGCACGCCTTGTCTCACCCTTTCGACACGACGGCGGGCCGATCGGATGCGAGCCGTCAGGATCCTTCCGACGCGAGCGCTCAGGCTGGCGCGTATCGGATCATCCTTCGGCCTTGGCGCCCTCGTCAACTCCGGATGGAATTGAGCACGAGGGCGGTCGCCGCCGTACGGTTCTCCACGCCGAGCTTGGCGAAGATGACCTCCAGATGCTTGTCGATCGTGCGTGGGCTGAGCTTCAAGATCGCCGCTATGTCCCGGTTCGATTTGCCGATCGAAAGCCAGGAGAGGACCTCCGCCTCCCGTTGGGTCAGGCTGAAGCGGCGCCGAACATCCGCCATCCGGTCCTGGGGCGCCGCATCCGCGATGCGAAACAGGATCTCGCCGCCCTCGGTTTCGCTCACGAAGCTGATGCGCGACTGTCGGCCATTATCAGTGAAGATGTGTTCGTTGCCCGCCGGCTCCCCGGGTGGCGCCTTCGGATTGGAAAGGCGGCTTGCGAGCCAATCGATGATTTCGTCCGGCAGTCGCAGTTCCTCGGTATCGGCTCGTTTGAACCGCTCTTCCAACAGACGATAGGCGCGCGGCGTAAACCAGCGGATCTCGCCCTTCCGATCCGTGGCGACCAGGAACTGGTCGGCGGCGTCGAGCGCCATGCGCGCGCTCTGGATCTTGCGCGCGTTCGCGAGATGCACATGGATGCGCGCGAGCATTGAATCGATGACGATCGGTTTGGTGACGTAGTCGGCGCCCCCCGCTTTGAACCCGCGGATGGTATCCTCGGGCTCGCTCAGGCCCGTCATGAAGATGATGGGCACGTCGGCGAACCCGGACAGCAGTTTGAGCTGATGGCAGGTCTCGAAGCCGTCCATCAAAGGCATCACGGCGTCCATGAGAACGATGTCGGGTTTCAGGCGCGCCGCGATCTTCAGCGCCGCCATGCCGTCGAGCGCCACCATGACCGTCATGCCGGCGCCATCGAGCACGTCGGTGAGAAGCCGCACCGTCTCGGGGGAATCGTCGACGACGAGGACGATGTCGGCCCGTGTCATGGGACGACTTCGCTGACCCGCTCGAGCTCAGCCATCAGCCCACGAAGATCGATCGCTTCGACGAAATGCAGCATATGATCGACGAAGGGGCTCATCGCTTCTCCCTCGGCCGCGATCATGGCCAGCGTCTCGCGAAGGCCTCTGATGTAGCCGATCTCGCAGTGACTGATCAGCTGGTTCAGCGCTGGCGCCGATGGCAGGGCCATCTCCGTGATGTCGACGGGAGTGGTCGCCCGTGAGGGAATCGGCCGGTCAGACCCCGGCTGCAAATCGAGCTGCGTGGCGATGGTCTCGAGCATTCCGCTGATGTCGACGGGCTTCATTATGAAGGCATCGTGGAACGGCGCGGCGATGGCGCTCCTGTGTTCCTCCATCGCGCTCGCCGAAACCATGACGATCTTGCTGGTCACGTGGCCTTCGGCGCGAAGCCGCTCTGCGAGGTGCCAGCCGTCCATACCGGGCAGCTCGATATCGAGCAGGAAGAGATCGGGCCGCGTCGCCGCGGCGATGTCGAGACCCTCGGGGCCATTGCCGGCCTCCAACAAAGTGAAGGCGTAGGGCGCGAGTGCCTCGGTGATCATGCCGCGATGCACCGCGTTGTCATCGACGATGAGGATCGTGCGACCGCGGCCGATGGCGACATGTTCGATCGGCCGCGCGATCGTCGACAGCTTCCTGTCGTTGACGCGCGGCAGGAACACACGCAACCGGAAGGTCGTGCCGACGCCGACGGCGCTCACGACGCCGAGTTCCCCGCCCATCACGCCGGCGAGCAAGCGGCAGATGGTCAGTCCCAAGCCGGTACCCGCCTCCCTTTCACCGGCCTGAAGGCGTTCGAAGGGATCGAAAATCCGCTCCAGATTTTCGGTGGCGATGCCGGGCCCGGTGTCGGCCACAACGATGTCCGCGACCTGGTTGCGGTAGCTGACCGTGAAGCTGATGCTGCCCTCGCTCGTGAACTTGATGGCGTTCGACAACAGGTTGATGATGATCTGGCGCAGCCGCTTTTCGTCGCCCGCCGCCGTAGGCGGCAGATCGGGTGAGATCGAAGTCAGGAAGTCGATCCGTTTGGCGGCGGCCTGGACCGAGAACATGTCGACGATCTGCGTCAGGAAAAGATGGGTCGAGATCTCGTCGCGCGACAGGTCGAGCTTGCCGGCCTCGATCTTGGAGATATCGAGCAGGCCGTCGATGAGACCGGATAGATGATTGGCGCTGCGCCGCATCACGGCGATCTGGCGACGCGGGTTGGCGGCGAGGTCGCGGTCACGCTCCAGCAATTGGGCATACCCCATGATCGTATTCAGGGGCGTGCGCAACTCATGGCTCAAGCCGACCACGTAGCGGCTCTTGGCGAAGTTCGCCGCCTCGGCGACCTCCTTGGCTCGCTTGAGGGCCGCGTCGGTCCGCTCGTGCGCCTCGATTTCCTCAATCAGCAGTTGCGTCTGCCGCAAGGTCTCGTCCTGCGCGGCACGCCGGCTGACTTGGACGAGGACGAAAAGCCAGCTGAACACACCGACCACAATCGTCAGCGAGAAGAAGACCTTCCACATGGTCGCCGTCAGCTGCGCGGCGTCGATCCTGTGGTTTGCGGCCACCTGCAGGCCGATCACACCCAGCATCAAGGCGACGAGAACAAGCGAGAGGCCGAACGCCAGCACGAACTCGACGAGATGCGGTTTGACGAAGCGCCGCAGCGCCTCGGGCAGCACACCGGTCAAGCCGCTCGTCAATTGATCATGCATGCGGCCATGCGGTTTGCAAAGATCGTGGCAGCGCGCGTCGAGCGAGCAGCACAAGGAACAAATCGGTCCGGCGTAGGCCGGACAGGATGCCATGTCCTCCGTTTCGAAGGCGTTCTCGCAGATGCAGCAGCGGACCTCCGATTGGCCGGTCCATTCGTTGCGCGACGCGCGCGCGATATAGAACCGGCTGCGCGTCAAGAGCGCGATCAAGGGAACACACAGCAGTGCCACCAAGAGAGCCAGGAACGGCGCCAACGCCTTGGCGAATGCGCCGAACGCGTCGAGCTGCGCGAGCGTCGCGACAATCGTCGCCAGGGCCATGGAGCCAACGCCAACGGGATTGATATCGTAGAGGTGCGCGCGCTTGAATTCGATGCCGGGCGGGCTGAGGCCCAACGGCTTGTTGATGACGAGATCGGCGACGAGCGCGCCGACCCAGGCGACGGCGACGCTCGAGTAGAACGCAAGCGTCTGCTCGAGCGCGCGGTAGACGCCGAGCTCCATGATGAGAAGCGCCACGATGACGTTGAAGACCAGCCAGACGACACGCCCGGGATGCGAGTGCGTCAGCCGCGAGAAGAAGTTCGACCAGGCGATCGACCCGGCATAGGCGTTCGTCACGTTGATCTTGATCTGGCAAACCACGACGAAGACGCACGTCAAGGCCAGCGCGGCAGGACGTGAGCTCACGAGATCCATGAAGGCGTAGGCATACATCCGAGGCGGATCGCCCGCGAGATCGCGGGCCACGCCGTGACGGAACAGGTAGACGGCTAGAAAAGAGCCGGCGAGAAGCTTGAGGCTTCCTACGACGATCCAACCCGGCCCGGCGGATAGAAGGGCAAACCACCAGGCCTTCGGTTTCTCGCGTCGATCCGGAAGGAAGCGCAGGTAATCGACCTGCTCGCCGACCTGCACGATCAGCGCGATCGTTACGGAGGCGGCGGCGCCGAAGGAGATCATCTGAAATCCCGCGGCGTCACCCGACGCTCCGGCGAACGAACGCCAGTTGGCGATCGCGTGCGGATCACGCAGCACGATCGCCATAATCGGCAACAGATTGAGCACGATCCATACCGGTTGTGTCCAAACCTGCAGCAGGCTGATCGCGCTGATGCCGTAGGTCACGAGCGGTATGACCGACAGCGCGCTGACGAGATAGCCGATCGGCAGGGGCAAGCCGAGGCAGAGGTTGAGAGCCATCGCGAGAATGACGGACTCGATCGCGAAAAAGAGGAAGGTGAAGGAGGCGTAGATCAGCGAGGTGATGGTCGAGCCGATGTAGCCGAAGCCCGCGCCCCTCGTGAGCAGGTCTATGTCGACGCCGAACTTGGCGGCGTAGAAGCAGATCGGCAGGGCTGTCGCGACGATGATGCAGCCGACCACGACGATCGCGGCGAAAGCGTTGACGAAGCCGTAATTCAGCGTGATCGATCCGCCGATCGCCTCCAGCGCGAGGAACGACACGGCGCCGAGCGCGGTCTGGCCAACCTGCTCGGCCGACCAGCGACGCGCCTTCTTCGCGGTAAAGCGGAGCGCGAAATCCTCAAGGGTCTGATTGGCGACCCATTGGTTGTACTCACGCCTGACACGATCGATCCTCTGACGCCCGGCCATCGCTCTCTCGCTCTCCAAGCCTGTTCGATCCAAGCCTGTTCGATCCAAGCCTGTTCGATCGGCACGGCTCAAGCGGCATCGTCGGACACCTCGCGAGCGGGCATGAGCATATCAGGCATATCGCGGTGCGGCATACGCTATCCTACGTATTGTAGGCCTGCCGGATTGCCCGCCTTCTAGCGCCGTGCCCGCTCCGTAGAGCTGGGCAGTGAAATGTAGAGGGCAGACATGGCAAAAGACGATCGCGACGGTCATAACGATCTCCCGAGGCGGCAGGTCTTGAAGGCGATGGCCGCCTTGCCGGCGGTCGGACTTTTCGGTTCCAGAGCCTTGGCGGCCGGACCGGCCACCAAGGCGGTCGACGCGACCGGCCTCGCGGTGACCGATGATTCCGTCACTGTCGGCATCCTTCATTCGATCACCGGCACGATGGCGATCTCGGAGACTGGCTCGGTCGAGGCCGAGAAGCTCGCCATCTCGCAGATCAATGCCTCGGGCGGTGTGCTCGGGCGCCAAATCAAGGTCATCCAGGAGGATGGCGCCAGCGACTGGCCGACCTTCGCCGAGAAAGCCAAGAAGCTCCTTGTCAACGATCATTGCGCCGCCGTGTTCGGCTGCTGGACATCGGCCTCGCGCAAGGCGGTGCTGCCGGTGTTCGAGCAGTACAACGGGATGCTCTACTACCCAACGTTTTACGAGGGTCTCGAGGAATCCAAGAACGTCATCTACACCGGTCAGGAGGCGACACAGCAGATTCTCGCTGGGCTCAATTGGCTGGAAAAGGAGAAGAAGGCCAAGACATATTATCTTCTCGGCTCCGATTACATCTGGCCGCGCACGTCCAACAAGATTGCCCGCAAGCATATCGAGGAGCATCTGAAGCAGAAGGTCGTCGGCGAGGATTATTTCCCGCTCGGCCACACGCAGTTCAATTCGGTGATCAACAAGATCAAGCTGAAGAAGCCGGACGTGATCTACGCCATCATCGTCGGCGGGTCTAACGTCGCCTTCTACAAGCAGCTGAAGGCCGCCGGCATCGATCTTTCGAAGCAGACCCTGATGACGATATCGGTCACGGAAGACGAGATCGACGGCATCGGCGGCGAGAACATCGCCAACGCTCTCGCATGCATGAAATACTTCCAGTCGATCGACACGCCGGAGAACAAGAAGTTCGTCGCCGCCTTCAAGAAGATGTGGGGCGAGAAGACGGTGATCGGCGACGTCACGCAAGCCGCTTATCTCGGGCCCTGGTTGTGGAAGTTCACCGCGGAAAAGGCCGGCAGCTTCGACGTCGACAAGATCGCCGCCGCCTCGCCCGGCATCGAGTTCAAGGACGCGCCGGAAGGCTACGTGCGTATTCATCCCAACCATCATCTCTGGTCGAAGACCCGCATCGGCCGCGCCCGCACCGATGGACAGTTCGATATCGTCTACACGACCCCGGACCTCATCGAACCGAACCCTTTCCCCAAGGGCTACCAGTAGGATCTCGCCGGCTCGCGGACGCGGCGGCGAAGTCGAACTGATGTTCGGCGCGCCGGCGATGGACCGCGGGCATTGATGCTGCGGTGACGCGCAGACATGCCGGGCAATGGAAGGGCACAGCGATGCTTGGTGGGTACTCGTTAGGCGACCTTGGTTCGATCTTCGTGATGCAGGGCTTCGCCGGCCTGATCTTGTTTTCGGTCTTCGTTCTCATGGCGCTCGGCCTCGCGATCATCTTCGGTCAGATGGGCGTCATCAACATGGCGCACGGGGAGTTCATGATCCTCGGCGCCTACATGACCTATCTCACGGCGCAGGGCTTCCAGCGCTACCTTCCATCGCTGTTCGGCGGGTACTTCTTCGTCGCCATTGTTCTGGCTTTTCTCGCGTCCGGCGCGCTCGGCCTGCTCGTGGAATGGGCGCTCATCAAACGATTGTACCATCGCCCGCTCGATACGTTGCTGGCGACGTGGGGACTGAGCCTCATCCTACAGCAGAGCTACCGTTCGATTTTCGGGGCGCGCGAGGTCGGCGTGGATCTTCCGCAATGGATGCTCGGATCCTGGCACGCGACGGACTCGATCGAGATCCCGATCAACGGCATGCTGATCATGGGTCTCACCATCCTGATCACCATCGGTGTCGGCTACATGATGTATTTCTCCCGCTGGGGTCGCTCGGTCCGCGCCGTGGTGCAGAACCGGCCGATCGCTGGCGCCGTTGGTATCGACACCGAGAAAGTCGACCGCTACACGTTCGGGATCGGCTGCGGCATCGCCGGTGTCGCGGGGTGTGCCTTCACGATGATCGGTTCGACGGGCCCGACATCCGGCCAGCTCTACATCGTCAACGCCTTCCTCATCGTCGTCTTCGGTGGCGCGCAGAGTCTCATCGGCACGATCGCGTCGGCCTTCACGATCTCGCAGACCCAGTCGACCCTCGAGTTCTTTCTTTCGGGGTCCATGGCGTCGGTCATCACGCTGCTCCTCGTCGTCGGTCTCCTGATGCTGCGGCCCCAAGGCCTGTTCGTCCTCAAAGTGCGCCGGTAAGGAGCTTTTATGCCGAACGGTACCAGTTTCTTCGGCCGCGCCGGCTGGCTCAACCTCGCGGTTCTCGCGATTGTCCTTCTCGTCATCTTCCCGGCGCTACTTGATCCGTTCCGACTGAACCTGGTCGGCAAGTATCTAACCTACGCCTTCGTCGCGATGGGCCTGGTCCTCTGCTGGGGATACGGCGGCATCCTCAGTCTTGGGCAAGGCGTGTTCTTCGGTCTCGGCGGCTATTGCATGGCGATGTACCTCAAGCTTGAGGCCTCAAGCGTCGCCAACACCAAAATACAATCGACACCCGGCATTCCCGACTTCATGGATTGGAACCAGATCACCGCGCTGCCGGCTTTCTGGATCCCGTTCAAGAGCCTGCCTTTGACGATCATCGCGGTCCTCGTCATACCGACGCTGCTCGCGGTGATCCTCAGCTACGCCATGTTCAAGCGGCGTGTCGGCGGCGTCTATTTCGCCATCATCACGCAGGCGGTCGCCTCGATCCTGACGATCCTTATCATCGGCCAGCAGGGCTACACGGGCGGCGTCAACGGCATCACCGACCTGCGCACCTTGCACGGATGGGACATCCGAACGGACCACGCGCACACAATCCTCTATTTCTTGAACGCCGCGCTGCTCATCGGCTGTCTGCTCGTCGGGCAATATATCACGCGCTCCAAGCTCGGGCGCATCCTCGTCGCCATGCGCAGCAAGGTCGACCGGGTGCGTTTCTCGGGCTATTCGGTGGCGGCGTTCCAGGTCTTCGCCTTCTCCGTCGCGGCGCTCTTCGCGGCGATCGGCGGCGCGATGTTCACGTTGCAGGTTGGCTTCATGTCGCCGACCTTCGTTGGCATCACGCCATCGATCGAAATGGTGATCTACGCCGCCGTCGGCGGCCGCTACTCGCTGTTTGGCGCGATCTACGGGACGCTGCTCGTCAACTGGGCCAAGACGAGCTTCTCCGAGAGCTTCCCGGAACTCTGGTTGTTCGGTCTGGGCGCGCTGTTCATCGCGGTCGTCATGCTGTTCCCGAACGGTCTTGCCGGCATCTACCGGACCACGGTCGAGACGCGGATAAAGAGGCTGCTCGGTTCGCGCTCCTTGAAGGAGCCGACCGACGTCCTCCAGCAACCGGCGGAGTGAGCGCGTGACGATCGGCAGCAACACCGACTATCTCCTCGCCGTCGAGAAGCTGACCGTCTCGTTCGATGGGTTCAAGGCGGTCAACGACCTCACCTTCTACGTCGACGAGAAGGACATCCGCGTCATCATCGGCCCCAACGGGGCAGGCAAGACGACGGTCCTCGACCTGATCTGCGGCAAGACGAAAGCCAGCGAAGGCTCGATCAAGTTCCGCAATCGCGAACTCACCAAGATGAGCGAGAGCCAGATCGTGCTCGCCGGCGTCGGCCGGAAGTTCCAGACGCCATCGATCTATGACGATCTCACGGTTTTCGAGAACCTCGAGATCTCCTATCCGAAAGGACGGTCCGTCTTCGGCGCGCTCACGTTCAAGCGCGATCGCGCGGTGATCGATCGCGTCGAGGAAATCGCCGGCATCGTCTTCCTCAAGGATCATCTTCAGAAGAGCGCCGAATTCCTGAGCCACGGCCAGAAGCAGTGGCTCGAAATCGGCATGCTCCTCATTCAGGAGCCGGACCTGATGATGCTCGACGAACCGGTCGCCGGCATGAGCGTCAGCGAACGTCTGAAGACGGCTGAACTGCTCAATCGCATCACCGCCGATCGCAGCGTGATCGTCATCGAGCACGACATGAAGTTCGTCGAGGATATCGCACGCACCGTGACCGTCCTGCACCAAGGCAAGATCCTGTCCGAGGGGACGATGGCGCAGGTCAAGAGCGATCCGAAAGTCGTCGAAGTCTATCTCGGGCACTGAGCCCGGCCATCGGAGCAGCTGATGTCGCCATCCGTCCTGACCATCGACGATCTTCACGTGGCTTATGGCCAAAGCGAGGTGCTGCGCGGTCTGAATCTCGCCGTGGCGCGCAACGAGATCGTGGCTCTCATGGGCCGCAACGGCATGGGCAAGACGACGCTGATGAAGGCGCTGATCGGTCTGCTGCCGGCGCGGCGCGGCGCGGTCACTGTCGGAGGCGCCGACATCTCCGCGATGAAGAGCTACCAGCGCGTCGTGCGGGGCGTGGCCTACGTTCCGCAGGGCCGCATGGTGTTCTCCGCCATGACGGTCGAGGAGAACATCGAGACCGGGCTCGGCAAGGCCAAGAAGAGCGGCATGCTCGCCGAGATCTACGAGCTCTTTCCTGTCCTGAAAGAAATGCGCACGCGGCGCGGCGGCAACCTCTCCGGTGGTCAGCAGCAGCAGCTTGCCATCGCGCGCGCGCTCGCCAGCGAACCGAAGGTTCTTCTGCTCGACGAGCCGACGGAGGGCATCCAGCCTTCGATCATCCGCGAGATGGCGCGCACGCTCAGGCGCATTCGCGATGAGCGCGGCCTTTCCATCCTCGTGTCAGAGCAGGTCTTGAGTTTCGCGCTCGACGTCGCCGATCGCGTCGTCGTCATCGAGAACGGTGAACTCGTCCATGAAGAGACGGGCGATGCGATCGACGGCGCCAAGATCTCGAGCTTTCTGTCCGTGTAGTCCGTAGAAGGAGAAAACCATGACCGAGACCCTCATCAAGGTCGACCTGACGCAATCCGCCTACGACAACGAGATGGTCCACAACCGTTGGCATCCCGACATCCCGATGGTCGCGACGGTCAAGCCGGGCGATGACTTCATCATCGAGACCTACGACTGGACCGGCGGCTTTATCAAGAACAACGACGATGCCTCCGACGTGCGCGACATCGACCTCTCGATCGTGCACTTCCTCTCGGGTCCGATCGGCGTCAAAGGCGCCGAGCCGGGTGACCTCCTCGTGGTCGATATCCTCGACATCGGCCCGATCACCGGCAACGAGTGGGGCTTCAACGGCGCCTTCTCGAAGAAGAACGGCGGCGGTTTCCTCACCAATCATTTCCCGACGGCGCAGAAGTCGATCTGGGACATCAAGGGCATGTACACGAGCTCGCGCCACGTGCCCGGCATCGGGTTCGCCGGCCTCGTCCATCCCGGCCTGATCGGTTGCCTGCCCGATCCCAAGCTGCTCGCGACCTGGAATAAGCGCGAGACGGAGTTCATCGCGGCGAACCCGAACCACGAGACAGGCGTCGCCAACCCGCCGTTCGAGCCGACCGCTCACATGGGCATGCTCAAGGGCGAGGCGCGGATGAAGGCCGCCAGCGAAGGCGCCCGTACGGTGCCGCCGCGCGAGCACGGCGGCAACATGGACATCAAGGACCTTTCGCGCGGCTCGAAGATTTATTTCCCCGTCTACGTGCCGGGCGCCGGGCTCTCGATGGGCGACCTCCACTTCAGCCAGGGCGACGGCGAGATCACCTTCTGCGGCGCCATCGAGATGGCGGGCTGGCTGCATCTCAAGGTCGACGTGATCAAGGACGGCATGTCGAAATACGGGATCAAGAGCCCGATCTTCAAGCCGAGCCCGATCAAGCCGAATTACACCGATTATCTGATCTTCGATGGCATCTCCGTCGACGAGCACGGCCAGCAGCACTACCTCGATGTCGGCGTCGCCTACCGCCAGGCTTGTTTGGCGGCCATCGAATACCTGAAGAAGTTCGGTTATTCCGGGGAGCAGGCGTATTCCATCCTCGGCACCGCGCCGGTGCAGGGACACATCTCTGGCGTCGTCGATGTACCGAATGCTTGCGCGACCCTCTGGATCCCAACCGAGATCTTCGACTTCGACATCAACCCGGGGATGGCCGGACCGACGAAGTTCCTCGACGGCAGCGTCATGCTGCCGACAGCACCCGATCTCTGAGGGCGCGCGCCATGCCGGTCTACGACTACCAGTGCGCGACCTGCGGCCCGTTCACCGCCTTCAACGCGATGGCGGACTATGCCAAACCGGCGGCGTGCGACGCGTGCGGCGCCGCGGCCCCACGCGGTTTCAACGCCGCGCCTGCCCTTGCCCAGATGGACGCGAGCGTGCGGCGCGGCCTCGCCGTCAATGAGCGCTCGCGTCATGAACCCAGACGCTCGAGTGGCCGGCATCCGTCGGGGTGCGGCTGCTGCGGCCCCGCCAAACGCCCGGTCGCGGCGGGCGCCGCGAAATCCTTCCCGGCCGCCAGGCCGTGGATGATCAGCCACTGACGTGGACCCGGTCGCGGCTTTCGCGCCGCGACCCAAACCTCAATGGGTAGACGTCATGACAGACTACCAGATGTACGATCTCGGCGATATCGTGCTGCAGTGCGGCTCGACGCTGCGGGATGCGAAGCTCGCCTACAAGACGTTCGGGACGCTCAATGCCGACAAGACGAATGCCATCGTCTATCCCACGTGGTACTCCGGCCAGCACTACGAGAACGAATGGCTGATCGGCGTTGGCAAGGCGCTCGATCCCACGAAATACTTTATCATTATTCCCAACATGTTCTGCAACGGACTCTCGTCGTCGCCCAGCAACACGCATGGGGCTTGGGCGGGTCCGAGGTTCCCAAGGGTCACGGCCTACGACAACGTAAAGCAGCAGCATCGTCTCGTGTCGGAGCATTTTGCTATCGAAACCCTGCCGCTCGTCACCGGCTGGTCGATGGGAGCGCTACAGACCTATCACTGGGGTTGCATGTATCCGGATATGGTCCAGCGCATCCTCCCGTTCCAAGGTTCGGCGAAGTGTTCACGGCACAATTTCGTGTTCCTCGAAGGCGCGAAAGCGGCTCTGATGGCCGACGCGGCCTTCGCGGAAGGCTGGTACAGAGAGCCACCAAGCAGGGGATTGCGCGCCTTTGGTCGTGTTTACGCCGGCTGGGGTTTCTCGCAGACCTTCTACAGGGTCGAGGCTGATCTCAAGAAAATGGGATTCGCCAGCCTTGAGGATTTTCTGGTCGGGTTCTGGGAAGGTTTGTTCCTGAACCGCGACGCCAACAATCTGCTCGCCATGCTTTGGACCTGGCAGAATGGCGACATCAGCGCCAACGAGCTTTACCATGGCGACATGGCCAAAGCGCTCGGCGCGATCAAGGCGAAGGCGATCCTCATGCCAGCCTCGACCGATCTCTACTTTCCGCCCGCGGACAACGAAATCGAGGCGCAGTACATGCCCAATGCCGAGTTGCGCGTGGTCGACACGTACTGGGGTCATTTCGCGGGTGGCCCGGGTACCAGCCCGGACGATATCGCCGTGCTCGACGGGGCTTTGAAGGAACTGCTGGCGTCCTGACCGACCGAGGTCAGACGATCGCGAGCGGGTCACGCAAAGGATTGGTGCCGCACGGCAAGCCTAACGGGAAGCGTGACGAGCTAAGCCACGCGCTGCCTATGAAGCTTCTTCAAATCTCCCGAACTGAGGCGACGATCGCCGGCCGTGCGGATGTGCGCCCCGTCGCGATTGGGCCGGGAGAGATTCGACCAGGCAATCAGCGCCTCGCTGAGAGCCGCGTATTCCGTCGAGATCGCCTGGCCGTAGGTCTGCGACTTGCGGTCGTAGTCGATATAGGCAAGGCGTGCCGCCTCGTTCGGGTCGGCGATGATGTCTGGAAGCAAGGGTCCACCTTCTTTCGGCGTTGCGATACCAGGATTGGCGAACGAAGACAAAAAGCATGTGGTCGCGCCGTTCGGAAGCAGCGCCCGACGCTTCGACAAGGGCGCGAGTTGAGACGGCATTGAATCACGCCGTGTCGGCGCGTGCTCCTCGGCCTCGCCGGGCAAGAACGCCGGGCGCGAGCAGGCGCTCGGCGAGGTAGCCGAACAGGATGCCGATCGATGCCCACATGATCAGCTGAGCGCCGAAAGAGGAGAGTCGGAACTGCCAAAGCACGGTCGCCGGGAACTGCGCCGGGACCTCGTTGATGGGCGGCAACGCGAGACCCGCCGCGAGCACCGCGACGATGTAGAAGAGGCCGGCGGCCAGGGCGGCATTCCAGGATCCGAAGCGATCCTCAAGCCAGAGCCGCATTGTGCCCGCCGCGACCAGCGCGACGAGCGAGATCAGGACCATGCCGAAATAGAGCCCCGTGCGAATGCCGATCGTCGCTGCGTCGCCGACCGACGGCGGGTTTGCGGGATATTTCAGGCTGGGCACGACATAGACGGCGACGAAGCCCAAAGCGGCGAGGATGGCCGCCGTGCTCCTCGGGCCGCCGTGGTTCATGCGCCCAAAGACCCCGGCGAACACCAGAGCGAAGAGACCGCCGAAGGCGATGCTGTAGACGCCGACGCCCGTGAAGAGGCCAATGCCGGCCTGCGTCGACCGACTGAAGATCTCGTCATCCGGCTCTGGAGCAGGAGCCGGCAAGCCCTTGGCGAGTGCCTCGTCGGCCTGTGCCTTCGCCCTGGCCTGATCCATCCGCGTCTCGAAGGCGATCGCACGGTCGACAGCCGGCTCGCCGTAGACCTTCAGGAATGTGAACGAAAGGAGACCCGCGAGAATGCCAACGAGCATGCCGCGCAGCAGGAGGCTTCCAACCATCGTGGTGTCCCCGTCAGTGGCAGGGAAAGCCCAGAAGATGGCGGCCGTCATGGACGAACTCGTGCACGTACATGCCTTTGAAGACGGATGTCGCGCCCTCCTCGGCCCCGACGAAGTAGACGGCGGCGAGGAAGAAGACGGCGAAGATCGCCCAAGGGAGAATGTCGCGGACGGGGAAGGGAGCGTAGTGGCGCGCCGGCGCAAGCGCGTTGTCGTTTGTCGAGGTCATGTTCACTCCTGGGATTTCGCGTCCCGTGCGTGGTTTGCCTATAACGCTGGGGTCTGACTCCCGGTCTCGAAGACCGGATACAGTGGCGCGACCGTGCCGGGCTTTCACCGGCTTCACCCTCGTAACGCTGCGCGTGGAACATATCGAAGCAAGCATGCGTGTCAATCGACGCGTTGCCGCCGACGGGCGCGGTCCGGTGGTACGCGGGCGACCCGCCTCATCGCTCTTCGTAGGAGGCGATCTCGATCAGATTGCCGTCGGGGTCGCGGCAATAGACCGAGCGGATCGGCCCGCGCGCGCCCCGCTTGATCACCGGACCTTCCTCGATCTCTATGCCATGAGAGCGCAGGTGCGCGGCGACGACGTCCGGCTCGCTCAGGGTGAGGAAGCACAGGTCGTCGCCACCAGCCGCCGCGTGCAGGCCGGTGAACCACTCGACCGGATCCGCCGCGACCGGTCGCAAGTTGATCTTCTGCGTGCCGAACTTGATGGACGTGCGCTTGGGCTTGCCGTGGCCCGGGTCGAAATCCTCGCGGGCGACTCCGAGGACGGATTGATACCAAAGCACCGATGCCTCGACGTCGCTGACGTTGACGACGATGTGATCGAGGGCGTGGACGCTCAGCGACACCGTGCATCCTCGGAAGGGGCAGGGCGCTCCAGCGCCATGTCGAGGACGCGGACCGCGTGGAGGGCCTCGCGCCCCGACAGATCGGCGATCTGGTGGCGGCACGAGGTGCCGTCGGCGACGATGAGATCGGCGTCGGCCGCCGCGCGCACGGCCGGCAGAAGGGACAGCTCGGCCATGGCCTTGGACGCGTCGAGCGTTTCGGCGCCGTAGCCGAAGGCGCCGGCCATGCCGCAGCAGGATGATTCGATCGGCTTCACCGTCGCGCCATCGATCTTCCGCAGGGCCGCGAGAGCGGCCGGGAAGGCGCCGAAGCTTTTCTGGTGGCAATGGCCGTGGACGTGCAGCGTCCGACCGGGCAAGGCCATCGGTGCCTCGACCTTGTGCTCGGTCAGATATTCGGTAAGGAGCCGCGCGCGGTCCTTGAGGGCGTCGGCCTGCTTGCCGGGCAGCAGCGAGCCGAACTCGTCGCGCAGCGTCATCAGGCAGGAGGGCTCGAGCCCGAGGATCGGGGCCTCGCCGGCAAGCGCCTCCATCGTGCGCTTCGCCTCGGCCCGCGCCCGATCGACGAGGCCGGCGGAGAGGTAGGTGCGGCCGCAGCAGAGCGGCCGGCCCGAGACCTTCGGCATCACAGGCGTCAGCCCGACCTTGCGCAGCACGCGCGCCGCCGCGCGCAGGTTCTCCGGCTCGTAGTACCGGTTGAACGTATCGCCGAAGAGGATGACCTCGCCCGCCGCGCCGGTCGGCTGGCCGATCTCACCGTCGCGGAAAGGATCGCGGCGGAACGCGGGCAGGGGCCGCGACGCGGCGATGCCGACGAAGCGCTCGCCGAGGCGGCGGAGCAGCGAGCTGCCGTTGCGCAGGTTGGCGAGCGGCGCCACGCGCGAAGCCCAGGGCGCGTAGCGCGGCAGCTCCGCGACCAGCCGTTCGCGCAGGGCGAGACCATGCTTCGCGACGCGCGCTGCGCTGGCCTCGATCTTCATCTTGGCCATATCGACGCCGACCGGGCATTCGCGCCGGCAGGCCTTGCAGGAGACGCAGAGCTTCATCGCCGCGGCGACGTCGTCGCCGGCGAGCGCGTCGGGACCGAGCTGCCCGGTCAGCGCCAGCCGCAGCGTGTTGGCGCGGCCTCGCGTCAGGTGCGCCTCGTCGCGGGTGACGCGGTAGGACGGGCACATCGAGCCGGCGTCGAACTTCCGACATGTGCCGTTGTTGTTGCACATCTCGACGGCGGCGAGCAGGCCGCCTTGCGGCCCCGGCCAGGCCGACCAGTTCATGCGCGGCGTCAGCGGCTCGGCTTCGTAGTCCGGCGCGTAGCGAAACAGCCGGCGGTCGTCCATGCGCGGCGGGCGCACCACACGGCCAGGGTTGAGCACGCCGTTCGGATCGAACGCGTCCTTCACCTGCTCGAACGCGCGGGCGATGCGCGCGCCGAACATCGGCTCGTGGAACTCGGAGCGCGCGATGCCGTCGCCGTGCTCGCCGCTGTGGCTGCCCTTGTATGCGCGCACGAGGTCGAAACATTCCTCGGCGATGGCGCGCATGGCGCGCACGTCGGCATCCTTCTTCATGTCGAGCACGGGGCGCACGTGCAGGCAGCCCACCGAGGCGTGCGCGTAGTAGGTTGGCGTGGTGCCGTGGCGCGCGAAGACGCCGTTCAGCCGTTCGGTGTAGTCGGCGAGGTCGTCGAGATCGACCGCGCAATCCTCGATGAAGGAGATTGGTTTTCCCGCGCTCTTCATCGACATCATGATGTTGAGGCCAGCCTCGCGCACCTCGGCGATCTCGCCCTGAAAGGTCGGGTCGACCGCCCGCACGACCGCGCGCGGATGGCCGATGTCGCCCATCATCTCGTCGAGCGCGTCGAGGCGCAAGTGCAGCCAGGCGTCGTCGTTGCCATGAAATTCGACGAGCAGCAGGCTGTCGGGCTCGCCGATCAGCATCCGGTCGATCGCGCCGCGATAGATCGGGATGCCGCGCCCGAGGTCGATCATCGTGCGGTCGACCAGTTCGACGGCCTCCGGATCGAGCGTGACGAGGTGTCGGGTCGCCTCCATCGCCGCGCGGAACGTCGGAAACTGGCAGATGCCGACGACCTTGCGCGGCTTGATCGGCGAAAGCTTCAGCAGCAGCGCCTCGGAGATCGCCAGCGTGCCCTCCGAGCCGACGAGCAGGCGCGAGAGGTTGTCGCGTCCCACCGTCCCGGCCTGTGGGGTCAAGGCATCGATGTTGTAGCCGCCGACCCGGCGAAGCTGCTTGGGGAAGCGCGCGGCGATCTCCTCCGCCTCGCGCGAGCCCAGCGCCCGCATGGCGGCGAGCAGCGCGGCCGGTTCGCGGGTTTCGTCCGCAGGGCCGAAGCGATGGCGCGAACCGTCGGCGAGCAGCGCGTCGATGCCGAGCACGTTGTCGGCCATCAAACCGTAACGGATGCTCTTCGACCCGCAGGAATTATTGCCGGCCATGCCGCCGATCGTACAGCGCGCGTGCGTGGAGGGATCGATGGGGAAGAACAGACCGTGCGGCTTCAGCGCGCCGTTGAGGTGGCCGAGCACGATGCCGGGCTCGACGAGCGCGGTCTTCGCGCCCACGTCGATATCGAGCACCTTGCGCAAGTACTTCGTGCAGTCGAGCACGACCGCGCGGTTGACGGTCTGGCCGCACTGACTGGTCCCGCCACCGCGCGGCAGCACCGGCACGCCATGCTCGCGCGCGACCTCCAGCGCGGCGCGCAGGTCGTCGCGGGTCTTCGGCACGACGACGCCTAGCGGCTCGACCTGGTAGATCGAGGCATCGGTCGCGTAGCGTCCGCGATCGCCGCGGGAGAACTTGACTTCGCCCTCGACCGCTCGGCGCAGCGCCGCCTCGAGCGCCGGGTCTCCCGGTCTGGTGAACTCGTTGGGCGCGGCGAGACCCCTGGACATGCGATGGAGGCTCCATGATCGCGCGGGCGCGCTTCGGTGACGGTCGAGCGCCGCTTCGGGCGCCGGCAATCGGCTCGAATTAACGCGATGTTTCGCATTTTGACGTCATAAGCGTCATGCGTCATGAAGCGCCAGGTCTTGGTCGCACCCAAATCTCTGAAGTTATAAAATACCTTATCGGGACCTTTCGTTCACGAGGTTCTTGGAGCTATTCGCGTCGCCGCCAATCTTCACGACTTTGCGGGCGCATCTGGAAGCCGGCACCCGGCGGGATCGTCGATCAGCTCAAGGTTCTGCGAGAGCGCGAGACCATCCGGGGCGGCACGGCCGATGTTGATGATCGTCGATTCCTGCAATGTGCCTTGAAACATCGCGACGACCAGCTCCCGCGTCTTGTCGTCGAGCGCCTCCAAGGCTTGATCGATGACGATCCATCGCGGTCGTTGCAGCGCAAGCCTGGCGAAGGCGAGGCGCTGCTGGTCCTGATCGCCGAGGTCCCTGTCCCAGGGCGCGTCCTCGTCGAGACGCGGCACGAGGTCGTCGAGGCCGACAGCCTTCAGCGCGGCCTCGAAGCGCCCGGCCTCGAACGTGCTCGGATCCTTGGGATAGGCGAGCACGTCGCGCAGTCGCCCCGGCCGCAGGTAGGGACGCCGCGCGACGTGAAGGAAGCTCTCGTCGCCGGGCAGGCGGATGCGGCCGCTACCCCAAGGCCACAAGCCGGCCAAGGCGCGGAAGAACAGCGTCTGCGCGTCGCCGCTGTCGCCCGTGATCGACACGCGCTCGCCCGATCCAATTGTCACGGGTCCGCCCTTCAGCGTGGTGCATGAGCCCGGTGCCGCCACCGCGAAATTGTCCAGTTCCATGCGGCCGGGCTCGCCTCTGTCGATCTTGATGCGCTCGGAGACCTTGTGGACATCGTCGATCGAGAGGATCGCGCGGCGGAACTCGGCCACGCGCAGCAGCGTGGCGCGCCAGTCGGCGATCGTGCTGAAGTTGTCGACGAACCAGCGCAGCGAGCTTTGCACCTGGTTGAAGGCGCCGACCGCGACCATGAGGCCGCCGAAGCTGATGTGGCCGCTGAAATAGACCGGCGAGGCGACGAGGATCGGCACGACCTGGGTCAGCCAGCCGTAGCCCGCCGTCACCCAGGTGAGCTTGGTCGCGGCGGTGACGAGCTTGCGCATCGCGGCGAGCACGTTGGCGAGATCGCCGTCGAGGCCGTGACGCTCGTTGGCCTCGCCGCGCTGTAGGCTGATGGTGCCGATCTGATCGCTGACGCGGACGAGCGCGTGGCGCAGCTCGGCCTCGCGGCCGTAGCGCGCGGCATTGAGCCGAATCAGCGAATAGCCGACCCGGAAGCTCGCCAGAGACCCGGCCAGCGCGTAGAGCACCGCCGCCCAGACCATGTAGCCGGGGATCTCGATCGTGTGGCTCGCGAGATTGAACGCGAACCCCTCGGACAGGCGCCACAGCACGACGGTGAAGACCACCAGGAGCACCGAGGCTTGGAGCAGGCCGATGGCGAGCGTCGTCGAGAGTTCGGTGAGATGGCGTGTATCCTCGTGCAGGCGCTGGTCCGGATTGACGCCGAGCGAACCGGCATGGGCCAGACGGAAGGCTCGCAGCGGCGCCAGCCATTGATCGAGCAGATCGTGCATGAGGCCGGCGCGCAGCTTGAGCTGCATCATCTGGCTGAGCCACATCTGCACGACGTTGAGCACAAGCAGCGACCCGGCGATCTCGAAGAAGACCACCAGCTCGTGCAGGAACGTCCCTTCGTCGCGCTCGGAGATGGCGTTGTAGAAGGGTCCGTTCCAGGCGTTCAGCGCCACCTGCGCGGTGGCCGTCAGGATGATCACGACGAGGACGGCGAGGGAGAGCCCGAGGAGGGTAAAGCGCTCGGGCGCGGTCCCGAGCCCGCGGGCCAGCGTCGCGATCTGCGCCAGGAAGCCGATCGCCGCGCCACGCTCGCCCGCGCGGTCGGTCTCGACGCTCATCGGCAGGCCTTTCGTCATCATGCCTCCTGGTTGTGCCTCGGCGCCGCCGCGCTGTAGATGCTGCATCGATCCATCTCAACACCGCAGCCCGCAGGGGGTCGCACGGATGATCGGATCTCCAATCGCGAGGCTCGATGGCCGATATAGACGCTCTGCTCGCCGCGATGAGCATCGAGGAGAAGGCCGGGCAGCTCAACATGCTGGCCTGGGGCGCGCCGCTCACCGGCGCCATCGCCGCGGGCGACGCGACAGGGGCGGTGCGCGACGGCAAGGTCGGCAGCCTCCTCAACCTCGTCGGCGCGGCGGCGGTGGCGAGGGTCCAGCGCGTGGCGGTCGAGGAGAGCCGGCTGAAGATCCCGCTGTTCTTCGGCGACGACACGATCCATGGCCACCGCACCTCGTTCCCGATCCCCCTCGCCGAGGCCGGCCTCTTCGATCGCGATGTCTGGGCCGAGACGGCGCGGATCGCCGCCATCGAATCGGCCGAGGACGCGCAGGACGTCACCTTCGCGCCCATGATCGACGTGGCGCGCGACCCACGCTGGGGCCGCGCCAGCGAGGGACCGGGCGAGGACGCCTGGGTCGCCGCCCGTTTCGCCGAGGCGAAGACGCATGGCTTTCAGAAGACGGGTGGCTTTCAGAAGACGGGTGGTTTTCAGAAGGCGAGTGGCTTTCAGAAGACCGGTGATCCCATGGGATCCGGCCTGGCCGCCACGGACGCGGTCGCCGCCTGCGCCAAGCATTTCTGCGCCTACGGCGCCGTCACCGCCGGGCGCGAGTACGCGGCGACGGACGTGTCCGACCGCGGCGTGCGCGAAATCTACCTGCCGCCCTTCGAGGCGGCGGTCCGCGCCGGCGTCGCGACGATCATGCCCTCCTTGAACGCGCTGGCCGGGGTGCCGATGACCGCCAACGAGCCGTTGCTGCGGGGCTGGCTGCGCGAGCGGCTCGGCTTCGACGGCATCGTGATCAGCGACTATGGCGCCGTGCGCGAGCTGATCAACCACGGCGTCGCCGGCGACGAGGCGCAAGCCGCCGCGCTCGCGATCAAGGCCGGCTGCGATATCGACATGATGGGCTACGCCTACGTCGACCATCTGCCGGAGGCGGTGCGGCGCGGCCTGGTGAGCGTCGCGGAGGTCGACGCCTGCGTGCGCCGCGTGCTCCTCTTCAAGCAGCGCCTCGGCCTGTTCGACGATCCCTACCGCCGCTGCCGCGCCCACGCGCCTGACGCGACCGTCAAGGCGGCGCGCCGCCGTTTCGCCCGCGAGGTCGCGACGCGCTCGATCGTGCTGCTCACCAATCGAGACTCGATCGTCCCGGTCGCGCCCGGCCGGCAACGCATCGCGGTGCTGGGTCCGCTGGCGGACGCGGCGGGGGAGATGCGCGGGCCCTGGCCGGCGGCGGCGGACCCGCGCGAGGGTGTCAGCGTGCTCGCCGGCCTGCGCCGCGCCTACCCCGATGCGACGATCGTCCACGAAGCCGGCGTCGCGATCGAAGGCGGCGACGCGAGCGGGATCGCCGCCGCCGTCGCGGCGGCGCGCCGGGCGGACATCGTCGTCCTCTGCGTCGGCGAGAGCGCGTCGCTGAGCGGGGAAGCGACCAGCCGCACGGATCTCGATCTGCCCGGCCGCCAGCGCGCGTTGGCGGAGGCGGTCCTCGACGCCGGCCGGCCGGTGGTCGCCATCGTGTTCTGCGGCCGGCCGCCGATCATCCCGTGGCTCGCCGCGCGCGCCGACGCGCTTCTGGCCGCCCTCTATCCCGGCAACGAGGCTGGCGACGCGCTGGCCGACATCATCGCCGGACACGCCGCGCCGACGGGTCGGCTGGCGATGACCTGGCCGCGCGGCATGGGGCAGGTCCCGATCTTCTACGGCGAACGACCGAGCGGCCGGCCGCTCAACCCCGACGACCACTACACGAGCAAGTACCTCGATAGCCCCAACACGCCGCTGTTCTGCTTCGGGTACGGCCTTTCGACGACGGACTTCGCACTCTCGAACCTGAGAACCGACGGCGACCAGCTGGCTCCCGGCCGAAGCATCACGGTCGCGATCGACGTCGAGAATGCCGGGAAGAGAGCGGGCGAGACCACAATGTTCCTTTTCATCCGCGACCCCGTGGCGCGTGTGACCCGGCCGAAACTCGAACTTCGCGGCGTGCGCCGGATCGCTCTCGATCCGCAGGCGCGCGGAACCGTGCGCTTCGAGCTCGGAAGCGACGACGCGGCGTTCCCAGGCGACGGCTACGACCGCGTCCTTGAGCCGGGCGCTCTCGACATCCTCGTCGGCCTGTCCGCCGATCTCACCGGGCTCCTCGAGATCCGCGTCGCGGTCGCGGTCGAGCGGTCGACGTAGCATTTGGGCGCTTCAAGCGCCTTGGCATTCTGAAAGCACCTGCCTGGACGGCGCACCTCCCATGTCCAGCGTGCGTCGGCGTGCCTTGCTCCAAAACCTCAGCTCGTGTCCTATATCCGTTTCCCGTTGGACGCCGAAGCTGAAGGCGAGACATGGCAGAAAACTCTTTATCACTGGTGCTCGCCCGGCTTGATTTCGGCTGGATCACAACGCTTCACATCCTCTATCCTCCCTTGACGATCGGCCTCGCGGGCATGCTGTTCATCGCCGAGGCGGCATGGCTGCGAACCGACAGCGAAAGCTGGTATCGTCTCGTGCGCTTTTTCGAGCGGTTGCTGATCATCAACTTCGCCGCCGGCGTCGCCACCGGCATCACCATGGAAATGGCCTTCGGCATCCTCTACGGACCGTTCTCGCAGGCGGCCGGGCCTTTCTTCGGACAGGTGCTGGGCTACGAGACGATCACCGCCTTCATGTACGAGGCCGGCTTCATCGGGCTGATGATCTTCGGCTGGGGCAAGATCAGCCGTAAGATGCATCTCTTCGCCACCTTCAACGTGGCGCTGTCGTCCGCGATCTCGGCGATGTGGATCCTCGACGCGAACTCGTGGATGCAGACGCCGAAAGGTGTCAGCTTCAAGAACGGCGCCTTCATTGTGGAGGACTGGGTCAAGGCGCTCTTGAACCCGGACGTGCTGTTCTCCTTTCCGCACATGCTGGTGGCCTCCTACGAACTGGCGATCTGCGTCATCGCCTCCATCTCGGCCTACTACCTGCTGACCAAGCGCCACGTGCCGCTGTTCCAGCGCGCGCTGAAATGGTCGATCCTCGCCCTCGTC
The DNA here is from genome assembly GCA_965198495.1 of Beijerinckiaceae bacterium. Lineage (GTDB taxonomy): Bacteria > Pseudomonadota > Alphaproteobacteria > Rhizobiales > Beijerinckiaceae > RH-AL1. The sequence continues at coordinate 1,694,599 of CBDAPL010000001.1, forward strand.
GTCGTCGCACCGCTGCAGATCTACCTCGGCGACGGCACCGGCCTGACGGTTTCGGAGGACCAGCCGGCCACGCTGGCGGCGATGGAAGGCCATTGGGACACCTACAACAAGGACCGGTCCGTCAACACCGGCTGGCACGTCGTCGCCTGGCCCAACGAGAAGGGCGACGGCAACGCGTGGGCGATCACGATCCCGCACGTCCTCAGCCTGCTCGAGACCCACAGCTGGAACGGCAAGGTGCAGGGCCTCAACGATTTCAAGCCGGAGGACCGACCGCCGGTTTTGGTCCCCTTCTACGGGTTCCGCGTCATGGTGGCTTGCGGCATGGCCTTGTTTCTGGTCGCGCTTTGGGGCGGTTGGCTGGCCTGGCGGCGCAAGCTCGAGGTGGCGACCGTTTCGGCCAACAAGTGGTTCCTGCGTGCGGTCATCGCCAGCGCCGGACTGCCCTACATCGCCATCTGGGTCGGCTGGTGGACGCGCGAAGTCGGGCGTCAGCCCTGGGTCGTCTACGGCCTCATGCGGACGGACGAGGGCGTCAGCCATATGTCGATCGCGCAAGAGGTGATCTGGCTCGTCGGCTACATGGGGTTCGAGCTGATGGTCTGGGGCGCGACCTGGTGGTTCCTGAACAAGCTGGTCTCGCAGGGGCCCAACATGGACACGCCCATTCCGCAGGAAGGACAGGAAAGCCTCGGCGACCTGCCCAAGGATCACCAGGAGCAGATGGGCACCGTGGAATCGCCCAAGGCCAGCAAGCCGGCGAAGCCCGGCCGGCTGCATCCGGCCTGATGCCCTACGCCGCGCCAACTTCGGAAGCGTCCCGATGAGAGACCTGACTCCCCTGCAACACGTGCTCGCCAACGGCTGGTGGTGCGCCGTGGCCTTCTGCATCCTGGCCTACATCATCCTCGACGGCGCCGACCTCGGCGCCGGCATCTTCTCGCTGTTCGTCGTCGACAAGGACGAGCGCGGCGCCATCATGCAGGCCATGGCCGGCACCTGGGACGCCAACGAGACCTGGCTTATCGTCGCCGGCGGCGTGCTGTTCGGCTCCTTTCCGTTCGCCTACGGTTCGGTGCTCAGCTACCTGATGATCCCGCTGATGCTGATCCTCTGGGCGATCCTGACGCGGGCGGTCGCGTTGGAGTACCGTCACCTCGCCGAGCGCTGGGCCCAGCGTTTCACCGATTATGCCTTCGGCATCTCGAGCCTGGTGGCGACCTTCTTCGGCGGCATGTGCGTCGGCGCCGTGCTGCACGGGTTTCCGCTGACCCACGAGCTCAACCAAGTCCCCACCTACGTCGGCGGCGCGTTCCGTTTCATCAGCCCGTTCAGCGTGTGGACGGGGTTCGCGGCGGTGATCGCGGTGTCACTCTCGGGCGGCCTCTTCATTCGCGCCCGCTTCGAGAGGGGAGAGCCGATCCGCAAGAAGGCGGCGGGCTGGACCAACGGCTCGTTCTACCTCGTCATCTTCGCGGTGATGGTCACCGTGATCTGGAGCGTGCTGGAATTTCCCTGGGCGTCGAACAATTGGCTCGGCCATTACTTCTGGGTATGGGGCCTGTTCCTGCTGGCCTCGCTCGCCTCGACGGTCATGATGCGCCGCGCTTCGATCGATGACCGCGACTTCCATGCCCTGCTATGGCTCGACCTTACGATCGCCATCGTCGCCGGCGGCATGTTCGCCACGCTCTACCCCGACATGGTGCCCGGCACCTGGACGGTCGCCGGCGCCGCCAGCCCGGAAATCTCGCTCTTCACCTTCCTTTTCACGCTCGTGTTCCTGTTCCCGGTGATGATCATGTACAATTGGTACCAGATCTGGGTCTTCCGGGCTCGTGTCGCCAAGCTCGCCTCCTTCCATGAGTGAGGGGCCATGAGTGAGGGGCCATGAGTGAGGGCGCGCCGTGAACGCTCGAAGACTGCTGCTCGCCTGCTGGAACCTGCGTCTCGCCAGCCTTTTCATGGGCGGCCCGATCGCCGGGCTTGTGCTGCTGGCGCTAATCTTCGGCATGAGCGGCGCCATGCGGACGATGGCGCTTGGCATGATCGTCTTCAGCCTCGCTTTGTTCGCCATTCTGATCAGGGGGGAATACGATCGGCTGACGCGCCTGCCGCGGCGATGAATCCTCGCGCGCCTCGAGGCATCTGAATGGCAGCGCCGTCGGCCCCCATCCCACGCGCCGCCGCGAAGGCGCTCGACCGCTGGCTGCGCGCCCGCGCCTCGGGCGCGCGGCCCCTGATCAACGCCGCGATCGCCGCCGGCCTCGTCGGAGGTCTGCTTCTGATCGCGCAGGCCTGGGCGCTCGCGCGCATCGTCGACGCCGTCGTCGTTCGTCGGCAGGGCCTCGATGCCGCGTGGCCCTGGCTCTGGAGCCTGCTGGCGATCTTCCTCCTGCGCGCTCTGGTCAGCGGCACCGGCGAGGTGATCGCCTTCGAGGCGGGTGCTCGGGTCGTGCTCTCCGTCCGCGAGCGGCTGCAGGCGCATATGGCCGCGCTCGGTCCGGCATGGACAAGCGCCCAGCGTACCGGAGAGGTCGTGACCACGATGGTCGACGGTGTCGAGACGCTGCATCGCTATTATGCCGCCTACCTGCCGCAAATGGCGCTCTCGGCGTGCATTCCCCTCGCGATCCTCGTCTTCGTCGTGCCGGCCGACTGGATTTCGGGCTTGATCATGGTGCTCTCGGCGCCGCTGATCCCGCTGTTCATGATCCTGATCGGCAAGGGCACGGAGGCATTGAACCAGAGCCAATGGCGCAAGCTGGCGCGGATGAGCGCGCATTTCTTCGACATGATCGAGGGGCTGACGACGCTGAAGCTCTTCAACGCCAGCCGCGCCGAGGTCGCCGTCGTCGCCGCCATCGCCGACGACTACCGCGAGAGCACCATGAGGGTGCTGCGCGTCGCCTTCCTGTCGTCCTTGGCACTCGAGTTCTTCGCCACCGTCAGCATCGCGATGGTCGCGGTGTTCATCGGCTTTCGCCTGTATGCCGGGCAGATGCACTTCATGCAGGGCTTCTTCGTCCTCCTGCTGGCGCCCGAGTTCTACCGCCCGCTGCGGGCGATGGGCACGCAATACCACGCGCGCATGGAGGCGATCGGCGCCTCCGAGGCCATCGTCGCGATGCTGAACACCCCTCCGCCGGAGCGCGCGGCGTTCGCCGAGATCGCTGGTGTCGCGCTGCCCGCCGGCCCGGTGCGAGAGGTCCGCTTCGAGGGTGTCGACTTCGCCTATGCGGCGCAGCCTGCTTTGCGCGACATCTCCTTCACGCTCGCGCGCGGCACGCGGGTGGCCCTGGTCGGTCCTTCGGGCGCCGGCAAGACCACGCTGACCCAGCTCCTACTCGGCTTCCGCGCGCCCGACAGCGGAGGGATCCTCGTCGACGACACGGATCTCCGTGAGCTCGCGCGCGACGATTGGATGCGCCGCGTCTCCTGGCTGCCGCAACGCCCGACGCTCTTTCATGGCAGCGTTCTGGACAACATCCGGCTCGCCCGACCGGAAGCGAGCGCAATTGAGGTCCGCCGCGCCGTGGAGCAGGCCGAGGCGGGGGGGCTGATCGCCGGGCTTTCGCGAGGCTACGACACGATATTGGGCGATCGCGGCCAGGGTCTCTCCGGCGGCGAGATCCAGCGCATCGCGCTCGCCCGCATGTTCCTCCGACAGGCCGACATCGTGGTGCTCGATGAAGCCAATGCCGGGCTCGACGACGAGACCGCCGCGCTGATCACGCGCTCGATCGAGCGGCTGGCGGCCTCTTCGGCGGTCCTCGTCGTCGCCCATCGTCTGGAGACGATCCGCGGCGCCGACACGATCCTGGTGCTTGATCAGGGCCGGATCGTGGAGCGCGGCCGGCACGACGACCTCATCGCGCGAGGCACGCTCTACGCGCGCCTTGCCGGCGCGCCGGCGATCGAAGCCGCGCGCGAGGATGTGTTGGCGTGAGGGACTTGCTGCGTCTGCTCCGGCTGTTTCGCCCCTATGCGTCTTGGATGGCGGCCGGCATCGCGCTGAGCACGATCGTGGTGATCGCCAACGTCGGGCTGCTGGCGTTGGCCGGCTGGTTCATCGCCGCCATGGCCATCGCCGGGCTCGGCGGTCCCGGCGTCGAGTATTTCGCCCCCGCCGCCGGCATCCGCGGCCTGGCGATCCTGCGCACCGGCGGCCGCTACCTCGAGCGCCTCGTGACCCATGAGGCGACCTTCCGGCTGCTGGCGCGGCTGCGCGCCTGGTTCTACGAGCACCTCGAGCCGCTCGCGCCGGCGCGGCTGCAGCACTATCGCGGCGGTGATCTCCTCAGCCGCATCCGCTCCGACATCGACAGCCTCGACAACCTCTATCTCCGGCTGATCGCGCCGAGCGTGGCGGCGCTGATCTCCGCGGTCGCGATGGTGGCCTTCCTGACGCTGTTCAGCCGGCCCGTCGCCCTCGTCGATGGCTGCGGCCTGATGCTCGCCGGCGTGACGATGCCGCTGTTGGCGCAGCGCCTCGGTCGCGGTCCGGGCAGGCGGAGCGTCGCGCTTCGCTCCGACCTGCGCGCCGCCACCTCGGACACGGTGCGCGGCTTTGGCGAACTCCTGGTGTGCCGGGCCGAGACGCGCCAGCGGGCGCTGACCGCCGGGCTGAGCACGGCGTCAGTCGCGCAAGGCCGCCGACTGGCGCTGATCGGCGCCGCCACCGCGTCGTTCTCCGGCCTGATCGCCAATCTCGCCATGTGGGGCGCCTTGGTACTCGTCATTCCGCTTGTCGCCGGCGGCGGCTTGCCCGCCCCGGATCTGGCGATGATCGCGCTTTTCGTGCTGGCAAGCTTCGAGGCGGTGGCGGCCCTGCCGCTTGCGTTCCAGACGCTCGGCGAGACGATGGCTGCCGCCCGGCGCATCTTCGAGATCGTCGATACCGCGCCCGCGGTCGCCGATCCAGGCTCCGCCGTCGTGCCGTCGCGCTTCGACCTTCGCATGGACGGCGTATCGATGCGCTACGCGCCTGGCGCGCCCTGGGCGCTCGAGAGTGTCGACCTCGTCGTGCCGCAGGGCGGATCGCTCGCGATCGTCGGCCCGAGCGGGTCGGGCAAGACCAGCCTCATCAACGTGCTGCTTCGCTTCTGGGACTACCAGGAAGGCCGCGCCGAGATCGGCGGCGTGTCGCTGCGCGCCATGGGTGGCGAGAGCGTCCGCGGGCTTTGCGCCGTTGTCGCGCAGCAAACCTACCTCTTCAATACCAGCGTGCGCGCGAACCTTCTGCTGGCGCGACCGGGCGCCAGCGAAGCCGAGCTTCATTCGGCCTTGCGCGACGCCGCGTTGTTTGAGGAAATCATGGCCATGCCCGAGGGACTGGACACGTTCGTCGGCGAGACCGGCGCGCGCCTCTCCGGCGGCCAGGCGCGTCGGGTGGCCATCGCGCGCGCCTTCCTCAAGGACGCGCCAATCCTCATTCTCGACGAGCCGACCGAAGGCCTCGACTCGGGTTCCGAGCGTCTCGTTCTCGAAGCCCTGACGACACTCATGCGCGGTAAGACGACGTTGCTGATCACGCACCACAGGCACGCCTTGCTTCACGTGGATGGGGTGCTCGCGCTGAGCCACGGCCGCCGCTCTGTCGCTTAGTCGGTCCGCCGAATTGGTTTTGGCATATACGATGGCCGCGAGCGACGTATCGCATCCAGTCGCTGGGAGGAAGAGATCATCGACCCTCATGAAAGATCAAGCTGAAGCGATGGGCTTCGTCGCTGCCGTGATCGTGTCGGTATGAGTGCTGCTGGTCGGCACGGCCTATTGCTGTCGGAAGGCCGGTTTGACGCGACCGACGCTGATCATCGTCGTCACATCCATCTACGCCGCGCTGGCGGCCGGCTCCATTGTCGTTCTCGGTCCGACCGGGCAGGGCTGGTTCGGCGCCGCCGGCATGCTTTTTCCCTACGCCGTCGCCTTGATCCTCGTGTTCATCCCTTTGAACAGCGGATAGACGCTAGCCGTCTCGCACGCGAGATATTGAGCGTTCGGCGCCTCGCGCTCTAGGCGCGGTACGCGGCGGGCACCGGGATGTTGTTGGCTGGGTTCGTATCGTGCCGTGACATGCGCCTGATAAGGTCGCCGCCGACGAAGCGCTTTAGATCCTCCTCCAGCCGATCGGCGATCTCCTTGCCGTAGACCTCCTGGCCGGCAACGCGGATGGCGAACGCCCGGATATGCCTGGCGCGCATCGCGGGATCCTGCACGGTCGCCTTCGTCCATCGATAAAGGGGAAACGCGTCGACGCCGTTCGCCTCCGCCTCGGCGACATAGTCCTCGAAAGCGCGGAACTGACTGACCAGGATGGCTTGATGCTTTTCCAGTTGCGCCGTCACCGGTTGAAGCGCCGTCGCATCGCCCTTGTAGGCCGCCTCGGCAAGCTGGTCGTCGAGGTAGACACGCAGCTGATAGTGCCAAAGGTCGCTCATCTTGCCTCCGAAGGGTACTGCGCCCGCCGCCAGGATACCGCCAACGATTACGTGGTGATCGAGTGTCTCGATGACCGGTGTCCTCAGCGTGAGCGCTTCGGCGGTCTCGTAAAGCACACGATCGGGCGTACTTCGCGGTGATTGCCGGCTGAGGCTGTCGCCCTCTGTCAACAATCCCAGACCCCCGCCGCTCTGCCGGTGTTACTTCTTCGCCGCCGCCTTGATGCGCGCTTCCGCCTTGCGGGCCATCTCGATGCGCTCCGCGGTCGGCGTCGTGCCGCCTGCCTCGTCGTCTGTGCCGAGCGGAGAGGCCGCCGGTGCCGGAAGGGAGGTGGATGCCGCTTCGGGATCACCATCCGATCCGACCAGCTTGCGCAATTGCTCCATCGTCGATGATTTGACCGACATCGTCTGTTTCCTTCTTTGAGCGTCCTGGTGACGCGGTCCACGCATCGAACGATCAGCCGAAGGGAACGTCTAGCCCGGCTCGTGCGACATCTTCAGCATTCGCCGCGGTGCGATGCTTCCGCGTACCCCGTCACGCCCGTTTCACCACTCCGCGCTTGCGGCCATGAGGCCGCTACACCGAACCGATGATCGCCGATCGCCCGATCTGAGTTTCAATCAGCGCGTGACGTCGGCGATCATAGGAGGGCGCGGCGCCGGGCGCTGCTACTTCAACTTGATGGTGAAGTGCTTGAACACTTCCTTCTCGATGACCCATGTCCCGGAGAAGTCCGACTCGACCACGAAGGCGTCGCCGGGACCGATCTTCACCGGCCGACCGCCGTCGGGCGTGATCGTGATTTCGCCTTCGATCATGTGCACGTATTCCGGCGCGGCATAGGTCGCGTGGTAGGTGCCGGGCGTGGCACTCCACCATCCCGAAATCATCGACCCGTCTGCCGACGTGTACTCGATCCAGGTCTTCATGGTCGGATTGCCGTCGATCTTCTTCCAGCCGTCGAGATCGCTTTCGATGGGCTTCGCGCCCTTGACGTCGAATTTCGTGATGGGCGCGTGCATGGTTAGGCTGCCGGACATGGTTGACCTCTTTCCTGCTACAGCTCGACCACCGCGCGTAAATGTTTGCGAGCGTAGATGTCTGCGAGCGTAGATGTTTGAAAGCGACCGATCCCTGGCCCGGAGCCAGTCGAGCGGTCGCGAGCACATTCCAACAACTTATCGTTCCGACGCAGGGCCAGTCGCCAAAGCTTCCCTGGTGCCAGGTACCCGCTCTCGATCCGTTAGAAACGCCCAGAGATGTCTTGGGCTGCCGGATGCCGGCGTGCCGCGCGACCGAGCGCATGAAGTCGACGGGCAGTCTCAATGTAAACGGCCGCCCTCTTTCGAGGACGGCCGCGTATCGCGATACTCGATCTGGGCCGATTTTTACTCGGCGGGTTCGGCGATCATCCCGGACACCGCGGCCGCAAGCGTCCGCAGAACGCCGATCGGCTCGATCTGAACCCGGTTGTCCGAGTAGACGCCGGCCTGACCGAGATTGGCGTGGCGCGGGGCCGTCGTGGAGTTCACCGCGGTCCCGGTGCGGTTGAGGCCCGGCCAATGACCGACATTCGTCACCACGAGCCCGGCGCCGACGTCCTCGCTCACCATCGCCAACGCCTCGAAGGTGCCTCTGTCGTTGAACACCCGGACGTAGGATCCGTCGGTGATCGACCGGGCCGCCGCGTCGACAGGATTGATCATCAGCCGCTGCTCGCCCTGGTTCTCCTGCTGCATCTTCTCGTTGCCGTACTGCGTGTTGAGGAACGCGTGCGGCTTGGGTGAGAGCATGCTCAGCGGGAAACGGTCTTCAGCCTCGCCATCATGGCCGGCCTTATCGTCTTGCGGCGGGATGAAGTTCGGCACCGGGTCGACGTAACCGCCTTCCTGCATGCCGGCGTAGCCCGACCGCCAGACCTCGAGCACCATGTTGCCGCCGGCCGCCAGGCTCGAGGCAAATTCGCACTTGCCCGACGGCGTCTTGAAGTTGCCCTCGGCATGCGGCGCACGCTCGTGCGGCAGGCCGACGTTGAGCCGCTTCCAACCATCCTTCTTGAGCAGGTCGAGCGTGATGCCCTGCAGCTGCGGGGCATTCCAGTCGTAGGCCTTGGTGAGCCACTCGTCGTCGCCCATGTCCCAGTAATCGTCGGTGAAGCCCATCGTCTTGGCGAGACGGCGGAACATGTCGATATTGGGCATGCACTCGCCCGGCGGCTTGATCGCCGGCATGTTCAGCTGGATGTAAAGGTGACCCCAGGTGACCATGATGTCGTACTGCTCGCCTTCCATGCAGGCGGGCAGGATGATGTCGGCGTATTTCGCCGTGTCGGTGATGAACAGCTCGCTCGCCACGGTGAACAGGTCGTCGCGCTTCAGACCCCGCACCAGCTCGCTGGCGTCGGGCGCCTGCGAGACCGGGTTCGAATTGTAGAAGAAGACCGACTTGATCGGCGGATCGAGCGGGATCTTGCCGGTCAGCGCGGCGCCGAGGTCGAGTTCGTTGACGACGCGCGTGCCGGGCTTGATCCAGTCCGGCCGGCAGACATGGGCCAGGCTCATCGGGAACTCGTAGATCGGCATTTCGACCGTGCCGCCGCCGGGCTGACGCCAGGCGCCGGTGAGCGCCGGCAGGCAGGTAACGGCCCGCACCGCGTCGCCGCCACCGGGCGAACGCTCGATCGCGACGCCCTGGCGGATTGCCGACGCCTTGGCCTTCGCGTACTCGCGCGACAGCGTCAGGATATCGCTAGCCGAGAGGCCGGTGATCATCGCCACGCGCTCGACCGGGAACTCGGCGGCGCGCGCCTTTAAGTCCTCGAAGCCGAGCGTGTATTTCTCGACGTAATCGTGGTCGTACAGGTCTTCCTCGATGATGACGTTCATCATGCCGAGGGCCAGGGCGGCGTCGGTGCCGGGCTTGATCGCGAGGTGCCAGTCGGCCCGCTTGGCGGTGCGCGACTTGTAGGGGTCGATCACGACGACCTTCGCGCCTTTCGCCTTCGCCTCGAGGACGAACGGCCAGCCGTGCAGGTTGGTGGAGACCATGTTCATGCCCCACACGATGATGTAGTCGCTGTAGGCAAGGCTCTCGACGTCAAGACCGCCGGTCGGGCCGACGGTCATCACCCAGGCGGTCGACGATCCGGACTCGCAATAGGTCTTCTCGGCGACGGTGGATCCCAAACGATTGAAGAACGCGTCACCCGCGGTCAGCCCGTTCGCCGTGCCTTGGTTGCCGAGATAGGCGTGAGGCATGATCGCCTCGCTTCCGTACTGGCCGATGATGTCCGTCCACTTCGACTTGATGGTCGCCAGCGCCTCGTCCCAGCTGATGCGCTCGTATTGGCCGGAGCCCTTCGGTCCCGTGCGTTTCATGGGATGCATCAGGCGATCGGGATGGTAGTGGTGCTCGGCGAAGTTCTTGAGCTTCACGCATAGACCGCCGCGCGTCATCGGGTGATCCGGATCTCCGGTCACCGCGATGAGCTTCTCGTCCTGGACGTGGTAAAGGAAGGCGCACGTGTCGGGACAATCCTGCGGACAGGAGCCCCGGACGATGGTGGTTTCGCTTGGGATCGACATGCTCGACTCCTCATTGAGGGTGGCGCCAGCATGGTTCAATCACGCGCACGGTCACAAACCGCGCCGTCCATGCCAGTTAAAGAGAGACTAAGGCGCGGGAAAATAAAGAGAAGGGCCAGTTGGCAAGTGTTTGAGGGAGCCAGTGAACGGCCTTTTCAGGCTCGCGCGGCGCGGGCCACCTTGGCGATCGCGTCGGCGATCTGTGCCTCGGCCAAATGGGTATAGCCAAGAAGCATGCTGCGATCGGCGTCCGGGAAGTTCTGGTGGAAGACGACGGCGCCTTCATCGAGCGGGTGGAGACCAACGCCGACGGAGCGCGCGCGTCGCTGGAGTTCCGCCGCGTCGCAGAGCCCGCCCGGCATGCGCCATAGCATATGCGTTCCGGCCTCGGCGCCGAGGAGATGCCCCTCGCCGAAATGGGCATCGAGCGCGGCGACGACCGCGTCGCGCCGCTTCATGTAGGTTTGCCGAACGCGCTTGAGTTGTCCGGCCAGGCTGCCGCTCCTCATGAATTGAGCGAGGGTCGCCTGATCGAGCCAGGGACAACCGTTGTCGATCAGCCCTTTCAGAATGGATGCCGCGCGGATCAGGTTCGGCGGCAGGATCATGTAGCCGAGACGCAGGCCCGGCCCGAGCGATCTGGAGAACGAGTTGAGATAGATCACGCAGTCGTTGCGATCGAGCGACATAAGCGAGGGCAGGACTTGGCCTTCGTAGCGGAAGTCGGAATCGTAGTCGACCTCGAGGATATAGGCGCCGACGCGCGCCGCCCAGTCGAGCAGCTGCAGACGGCGTTCGAGCGTCATCGTGACGCCGGTGGGGAACTGATGCGACGGCGTCACGTAGATGAGCTTGACCCGGGTGGCGGGCAGCCGCTCGACCATGATGCCGGCGTCATCCACCTCCACGGGCGAGACCTTGCCCCCGTAGCTCTCGAAGAGGAAAACCGCTCCCCTGTAGCAAGGCGCCTCGATGAGGATCGGGGTGTTCACGCCGACGAGGAGGTGCGCGGCGAGGTTGATGCCCTGCTGGAAGCCGCCGACGACGATGATGTTGTCGGGCGTCGTCAGGATGCCGCGCGCCGGCCCGACAAAGTCCGCGATGAGTTCGCGAAGATCCGGCAGCCCCGACGGATCGTTGTACTGGCTGATCCGTTCCGATGCCCCTCCCAGGCATTCGAGGAGCAGTCTTCGCCAGATCTTCTCGGGAAAGGAGTTCGGGTCGGAGCGCCCGAAGCGGAAATCGATGCTAACGCCGGGATCGGGCGGGCTGTAGAGCCCCGGCAGCCCCCGTGCCGAATAGGGCAGGGGGAGATTGACGGCGATCGGCGTGACCCCGTTGTCGATCAGAGCCTTGGCACCGCTCGCCATCGCGTCGTCCGAGCCGGTCGGTCTGACGAATGTCCCGCGCGCTCGAGCGGTCTGCACGAAGCCTTCGGCTGCCAGACGATCGTAGACTTCCGACACCGTGTTGCGGGAGACGTCGAGTTGCCGGCTGAGCTCCCGTGAGCTCGGTAGCGGGCTGCCCGGCCTCAGCTGCCCTCCGCGGATGAGCGCGGCGATCTGTTCGAAGATCTGGATCTGCAGCGTCGCGGCGCTGAAGGGATCGAGGTGTATCGCGATCTGCATCGTTGGCTTTCCGCTGCAGTCGGCATCACCAGAAGTCGGGTAGTGTCAGCTCTTGCCTCGAAATTTTCAAGCGACGCGCGCCGCTCGAATGGCGGACGCATGCGCTCGCCGATCCTGATGGTGCCGCTGTCATCGGCGCTGCTGTTGGACGCCATCGACGCGTCGCCAAGCTCGTCGGAGTGATATGCGGTGGATCGGACGTGACGTGCAAACATCAGGACCATGGCAGCGACGGCGCGGGCCGGATGGCGTGACCGCTAGGCGGATACCTTCTTTTTCGATGACGACTCCTCGGATCGAGCGTGCAAGGTCTTCGCTATCAAAGCGGGGGCTTGATCATGACCACACTCCTATTTGGCGATCGCGGAAGCGATCAACGTGAGGGGCGCAAAACGCTCGTCAAACGCAAAACGCTCGTCAAACGCAAGACGATCGCCACGTGCAAGACGATCGCCAGGCGCAAGGTCTTGCGCGGCGGCGCATGCTCGGCGTCGCTGACAGCCGCCCTCTCGCTCTCGGCGACGTTGGCGCTCGGAAGCTCAGGGGCGCACGCGGTCGAGGGGGGTGTCTATGGCGCGCCGCTCGGCGGCACAGACATTCGTCAAGCCTACTTGCCGCCGGAGCCTGGGCTCTACGGCGGCATCGCCGGCGTGTCCGCCCGGGCTCCGAACTACCGTGACCAGAACGGGAATATCTCGGCGACGGCGAATCCGGCCTTTCTCTATGCGACCATCGCCGGAGCCGGGCTGCTGTACGAGTACCCGTTCAAGCCGCTCGGCTTCAGTCTCGCCTCCTCATTTCAGCTCAATTATATCGGTGAGCGCCAAGCTCTCACTGCCGGTGGGAGATTCCTCAACGGCTTTGCCACCGGACTGCAGGACAGCTTCGCGGATTATATTTTCGCCAGCAAATATCTCGGGCTCTTCGGCGCCAAGCCGGGTGACAATCCCAAACTGAGGTACGGCCTGACAGGTTCGGTCGCACTGTCCGGAGAAATACCGATCGGGCGCTACAACGTGAACAACTTCGTCAATCCGGGTAAGAACACCTTGATTACGATTCCCAACGTCGCCTTGACCTACCTGACCGGACCGAACCTGTCGTTCGGCGACGGCACCGAGATCAGCGCGCGCTTCTTCTTCGATACCAACGCGCGTGATGCGGCTTCCGGCTATCAGGGCGGTAACCTGATCGATCTAGACTACGCGATCTCGCAACGGTTCGGCCAATTCCAAGCCGGCGTCGCCGGCGATTACGCCCAGCAACTCAACGGTGACCACAACACCAACTTCGGGCTCGTCGCGCCCGGGGGGGACATCTACGCGAAGATTGATGTGGGTCCAGTGATCGTCTGGGACAATCCGCAACTGGCGACGACGTTCAAGCTGAAGGCACTCTTTCCAGTTTATCACCAGAACAATTACGATGCGACGACCATCGTGATCTCCGCGGCACGCAAACTCTTCTAATCAAGGGAACTGCTGCGGACAGCGCGGCTTGACCATTGGTGGTACGCAGGTAGGGTTATGATGATTCGAGCAATTCTCGCGATGGCGGTTCTTCTTGCGCTCTCAGGCGCGCCTTGCCTGGCGCAAGCGGTTAACGGAGCCGCTGTTTCGGCTGCGCAAGGTGTGGATGCCGGAGATAAATCCAAGCCGAGACAAGTGAAGCCGCCTGTCGCGACCGGCAAGAAGGGGACTGTTCCTGAACAGTCGCCGCGCGCTCCGGTGCTGCCGAAGTAACGTCAGACGGCGGGCTGAACATGAGACGTTCAAGTCGCGGGTGCCGGAGAGCGGATGCCGCAGGCTCGTGCGTACCGTTTCAAGTCCACGGTGTACGTTTCGTTAGCGGCTTCGTTCGTCACCTCTCCTTGCCTCAGGATCTTGCGCTGGGCCTTGAGACCTGGCGTTGGGATCGATGATGCAATCGCTTGCGCAATCGAGGGCCTATGAGCGATAACGCGTGCCTCGCAGCCCAGCTGCGCCGGCCGGGCTTCATGACGGTTCCCGGCGTCTACGACCTCATATCGGCGCGTCTTGCGCAAGCCGCGGGGTTCTCGGCCCTCTACATGACCGGCTATGGAACGGTCGCCTCCAGCATGGGCCTGCCTGACGCGGGCCTCGCGACATATGCCGACATGGTCGAGCGGGTGCGACGCCTCGGCGAAACAGTAAAGGTCCCTTTCATCGCCGACGGCGATACCGGATATGGCGGACTCCTCAACGTGGCGCACACCGTGCGCGGTTATGAGCGGGCAGGCGCCAGCGCGATCCAGCTTGAAGACCAGGACATGCCAAAGAAGTGCGGGCACACGCCGGGTCGGCAGGTCATCGCCATGGCTGACATGGTGCGCAAGATCCGTGTCGCCGTCGAATCGCGGGCATCGTCGGACTTCTTGATCGTCGCGCGCACGGATGCGCGGACCGCGCTTGGTCTCGATGAGGCGCTGCGGCGCGCCGAGGCCTACCGCAAGGCCGGTGCCGACATCCTCTTCGTCGAGGCGCCGCAAGACGAGGAGGAGGTCCGTATCATCGGCGCCCGGCTCGAAGGGCCATTGCTCATCAACCAAGTGGAGGGCGGACGGACGCCGATCCTACCGCCGGCGGACCTCGCGGCGCTCGGCTACAAGATCGCCATCCACCCCGTGACCGCCCTCCTCGGCGCCGCCGCCGCGATGGAGCGGACCTACGCCGCCCTGAAGGTGCGCGGGACGGCCGGTGAGAGCGACGGACGGCTCTACGATTTCGATCGCTTCAGCCGCCTTATGGGCTTCGAGGACATCTGGCGCTTTGAGGCGCGGTGGTCCGATGCTGGGCCCGCAGACGACGCGGCGACTCGGGATGCTTCGTGATCGTGCCTTGGATCGGCCATTGCTGGTCCGAGACGCCGCCCGGCATCGGCTGACCATGCCGCTTCGAGCCCACCTGCACGAGCGCGGGCTGTGGCTCGGGCTCTTGTCGACGGCACCGCTGCTCGGGACCGCTCTGGCGACCGGCGACCCGGTATGGCTTCGCGCCGGGCTCGTCGGCGTCTCGCTCGTCCTCGGCTGGCTCGAAAGCGGGTTGACGCCAATCGGCGTGACCATGCAGGCCATGGCGATCACCGCACTCTTCCTGCTGCTTGCCGCCACCCGCGATCATCCGGTCTTGTTCGCCCTGATCGCGGCGGCGGCGGCCTGCGCTGTGGTGCGCCTCGGGTGCTTCGGCGCGCGACTTCGCACGACGGGCGCCTTCAGCTTCATTCCCGCCGTTTATCTCGCCTTCGATATCAGCGCGAAGCACCCCGGCCTGCATATGGCGATGTCCAGTCTGCCGGCAATCGCCGCGAGTCTCGCGAGCGTGCTCGCTGTCATGTTCATCGAGCAAGGGTGCTGGCGCGCCAAGCTCGGCCGGCGGCGTACCGCCGCGATCCCGGATTGGGGCGCGGCGCGGGCGCACGCCCTGCCGATGACGGCCGCGGCCTTGAGTGTCGGGCTCGTCACCGCGCTGGTGCTCTGCCTGCCCCTGACGTCCGGCCAATGGGCGGTCTGGTCGGCCTTGAGCATCGTGACGGCCGATCCCGGCCGCGAAGGTCGTAAGCTGCGCGACCGCTGCATCGGTGCCTGCCTCGGCGTGCCCGTCGGAGTGCTGCTCTCCCTCGCGTTGCCCGGTGGTCGCTTCGTCGAAGCCGGTGCCATGCTGGCCGCGATGATGACCCTGGTGGCGATCCGGCACTACCTGGTGTGCATCGCCTCGCGTTGGGCGCTCGTCGCCATCGCGGCGGCTGCGTCGGGCGCCTCGCCCCTGGCTGTGTCCGAGCGGATCTTGGATGTCGTCGGCGGAGGCGTCGTCGGCCTCCTGAGCGTGGTGCTGGTGCGGGCCCTGACCGGCTATTTCAATCCGGGGATCGCAAGCCCGCCCGAACGAAGCTGGGGATGAAACGGTGCTGAACGATCTCGTGACCATCGTGACCGGCGGGAGCCGTGGCTTGGGCAAGGCGATGGCGCTCGCCCTCGTCGCGGCGGGTGGCCGTGTCGTGATCACCGGAGCGAGCGCCACCGACGAACTCGCGAGGACCGATGCCGAGATCGCCGCCGCCCACGGTCCCGGACGCGTGCTGAAGTACGTCGCGGACGTCACCGATCCCGCCGATTGCGCCAATTCCGTTGCCGCGGCCATCGACGCGTTCGGCCGCGTGGACGGCCTGATCAACAATGCCGGGCGCGGTATGCGGGTGATCAGCGAGACCTTCAACACGACGCCGGTGTGTTTCTGGGACATCGAACCCCGGGACTGGGCGCTGATCCTCGACATCAATGTCGACGGCGCCTTCCACATGGCGCGGGCGGTAATGCCGCATTTCCTCGCGCAAGGCTCCGGCCGCATCATCAACATCTCGACGAGCGACCAGACCATGGTGCGGTGCGGCTACGCGCCCTACGGGCCGAGCAAGGCCGCCCTCGAGGCGTTGTCACGCTGCTGGGCACAAGATGTCGAAGGCACCGGCGTCACCGTCAACGTCCTGCTTCCGGGCGGGGCGTCGGCGACGGACCTGCTCCCAGCCGGACCGAACCAGCGCGGCGCCGACGGCAACTTGCTCGATCCTGCCCTCATGGGGCCGCCGGCGGTGTGGCTGATGTCTGCGGCGTCCGCGGCGCACAACGGCGAACGCTTCATCGCCCGGCTCTGGGATCCGTCGCGGGCGCCGGAGCAGGCCGCCGCCGTCGCCCGGAGCGCCCCGGTCGCCCGGCCCTCGATCATGTGAGATCAGGCGACCTCGAAGCGTGCGCGAAAACCGTCGTTCGTGCGCAGGATCGAGACGCGACCGCTGCCGCGAAAATGCGCGGGCACGAGGCTGCGGCGCTCTTCCGACAGTTCTTCCAAGAGCCGCAGGCGCAGCGCCGCCGCTTGCGATGGGTCGGAGCAGAACGCGCTTGATAAAGCCGGCTCGGCGACCTGCGCCGGCGAATGGAAGGCATCGCCGCAGAACAGGGCCGCACCGCCGGGACGATCGATACGCAGGCCCATCTGCCCCGGCGAATGACCGGCGAGCGGCACCAGCGTCAGTCCGGCCGCGAGGCTGTAGCCGTCGTCCACGAGCCGCATCTGTCCGCTCTCGACGATCGGCAGGACGCTGTCGTTGAAAGCGCCGTGGTTCCTGTCCCGTCGCTCGGACCAGTGCGCGTATTCCTGCCGTCCGATCAGATAGCGCGCCTTGCGGAAGGTCGGCTCCCACCGACCATCGCGCCACATCGTGTTCCACCCGACATGGTCGGCGTGGAGATGCGTGCAGAAGACGATGTCGATCGCCTCGGGCGGCACCCCGGCACGGCGAAGGCGTGCGAGGAAGCCGCTGTCCTCACGCTGGTGCCAAGCGACAAGGTTCGGCCGCGCCTTATGCTCGCCGACGCAGGTGTCGACGAGGACGTTCAGGCGGTCGACCTGGAGCAGGAAGGTTTGTAGCGCCAGGTGCACCGTCGTGAACGCGTCGTCGAAATGATCGGGGACCAGCAGCGCGCGATGAGGTTCGAGGCGCGAAGGCTCGGCATGCGGGAACAGCCGGCCGATGGGAAGGTCGAACGGGTCGATGTCGGCGATCGCGGTCACGGTGACATCGCCGATGCGCCAGCGCTTCATGCGTTCCACCTTTCCGCCCGCCAGCCCCAACAGCCTCCGACGGTGCGAGAAACTACTCGGTGCGGCGCGCCGCGTCGTCTAAGAAGGCGCGGGACCCGCGACGCGTGGCCGATCTGACCGCCAGGCGATAAATACCGAGTTTGGTCCAGCTTTCCCGGCCGGAGCCCCTTACCCTCACTTGGCGTCATCCCCGATGTCGACAAAGCTTCGAGACAGGACCTGATGAGACAAGCCACGGCGCCTCGATTGACGACGGATCCGCCGCACGAGGTGTACCTCCGGCAAGGATTCGGCCAGAGCTCGGGCTTCGGCCGGAAACCGGCGATCATCGTCGTCGACTTCACCTGGAGCTTCGTCGATCCCGCGCAATTCGGCGGCGGCAATGTCGCCGACGCTGTCACCGCGACCGCTCGACTGCTGGCCGCCGCCCGCCAGGCCGGATGGCCGATCGCCTATTCGCGTGTCGTCTACGCGGACGATGGCTCGGACGCCGGACCTTTCGCCACGAAAGTCCCGGGCCTGCTCACCCAAACCGAACATAGCCCGGCGACGCGGATCGTCGACGAGCTCGCGCCGATCTCAGGCGACCTCGTGCTTCGCAAGACCGCCGCTTCGGCTTTCTTCGGCACCGGTCTTCTTCCATGGCTCGTTGCCAAGGGGGTCGACACGCTGATCGTGACCGGCGCGACGACATCTGGATGCGTTCGCGCCACGGTGGTCGATTCCGTCAGCTACGGCTTCACGACGGTCGTGCCGGCGGATTGCGTCGGCGACAGGGCCGAGGGTCCGCACGCGGCGAGCCTCTTCGACATGGGGCAGAAATACGCCGACGTCGTTTCAGGCGCGGCGCTGATCGAGAGGGCGAACCTTTGGCGGGAGGCCGGCCGATGAGCGCGAAGCAGCTTGACGTCCTGGTCTGTGGCGGCGGTCCCGCTGGGATCGTCGCCGGCGTCGCGCTTGCCGCCGCCGGACTCGACGTCGTGGTCCTCGAAGCCGCCGCGGCGCATGCGAGCGACCTGCGCGCTTCGACCCTTCATCCCCCGACGCTCGATTATCTGGCAGAGATGGGCCTTGCACAGGAATTGTTCCCGCTCGGTCTGAAATCCCCGGAAAATCGCTACTTCAATCGTCAGACCGGCGCCTGCATCTCCTTCGACCTCGGCGAACTCGCCGATATCAGCGAGCATCCGTACCGCCTGCAGTGCGAACAATGGAAGCTGACGACCATCGGCAGCCGCAGGATCGCGGATAGGCTGCGTTTATCCTGCCGCGTCACCGGTGCGCAGCAGACGGAGGACGGCGTCGTCGTTCAGGCGGAGACGCCCGACGGCGCGTGCGAATACAAGGCGCGTTACGTCGTTGCCTGCGACGGCGCCGGTTCCGTCCTGCGCAAGACGCTCGGCATCGGCTTCGACGGCTTCACCTACGAAGAGAAGTTCCTGTGCCTGTCGACCTTGGCGCCGATGCACGATCGCCTGCCGGACATCTGCAATGTCAATTACATGGCAGACCCGACCGAATGGCTTGTGCTGCTGCGCGCGCCCAGCGCCTGGCGCGTGCTGGTCCCGGCCGCCGAGCATATACCCGACGCCGAGCTGCTCTCGGACCGCAAGAAGGACGAGGTGTTCGCCCGCCTTCTCAAGACCGACGAGGTCATCGAGACGCTGCACCGCACGATCTACCGCGTGCATCAACGCGTCGCCAAGACGTATCGTGCGGGTCGCATCATCCTCGCCGGCGACGCGGCCCACCTCAACAATCCGATCGGCGGGTTCGGCATGAACTCCGCACTGCACGACGTTCGCAATCTCTGCGACAAGCTGGTGCGCATCGTGAAGGGCGGCGAACCGGCGGACCCGCTGCTCGACCTCTACGAGCGGCAGCGCAAGACGGTCATGGAAGAATTCATCCAGGCGCAGAGCATGCGCAACAAGCGCGCGATGGAGATGTCCGCCGAGGCCAGTGCGGAAGACGCCGAGGACGAGCTGCGGCGCGCCTCCGAAGACCCGGCCCTGCGCCGTCAGTTCCTGATGCGGCAGTCGATGTACAACGCCGTTCGACGCGAGGCCGAGATCGCATGAGCGGGACAGCGGTGCCGACCTCGAAGGACGTTCTCGGCTGGCGCCGCAAGTTCGGCGTCCTCGGGCCCTCGACCAATACGGTCGTCCAGCCCGACTTCGACGATCTGCGGCCGGCCGGCGTCACCAACCACTACAGCCGGATCTTCACGCCGGACGCGCAGGCGATCAGCGACGAGACGTTCATGGCCGGCGCGCGGCTCATCGGGCAGAACACGCTCGATGCGGTGCGCAGTGTCGCGACCTCGCGGCCCCATTACATGGTCATGGGCATGTCGGCCGTGACGTTCTTCGGCGGCATG
Organism: Beijerinckiaceae bacterium; assembly: GCA_965198495.1. Lineage (GTDB taxonomy): Bacteria > Pseudomonadota > Alphaproteobacteria > Rhizobiales > Beijerinckiaceae > RH-AL1. The sequence continues at coordinate 1,714,250 of CBDAPL010000001.1, forward strand.
GAGGGCGCCGATGCCTTCCAGCGCTCGATCGAAGCGGAAAGCGGCGTCGGCGTCAGCATCGGATCGCATGCCTGCGCCGCCGCCTTGAAAGCCTACGGTGGCGTTCGCCGGATCGCCGTCCTCTCCCCGTATTTCCCGTCGGCGAATGCCGAGGTGATCCGCTACTTCGCCGACGCCGGCTTCGACGTCGTCCGCGATCATTGCTTGCGCTGCCCGAGCTGGACGGCCATCGCCGAAGTCACGCCGGCCGTCTTGCGTATGGTCCTGCGCGCCCTCGATGGCGACGACATCGACGCCATCGTCCAGGTCGGCACCAATCTCAGCATGATCCGGCTTGCCGCCGCGGCCGAACTCTGGCTCGGCAAGCCGGTCATCGCGATCAACACCGCCACCTACTGGCACGCGCTTCGCGCCAACGGCATCGCCGACGGACGCGAAGGCTTCGGACGACTTCTCCAGGAGTTCTAGCGCATGCCCGTGACATCGGCGGCAACGGATCCGACGCTCGTGGCGTCGACGAGCACGGAACGCGCCCGCTCCGGAGAGTTCCGGCGGGGCTGGACGGTCCTCCTCGCGGGTACCATCGGGACGGGCCTCGGCACCACCGGGCTGCCGTTCTACTCCTTCGGCCAGTTCGTCCGTCCCGTCGCGCAGGAGTTCGGCTGGAGCCGCGGGGCGATGTCCGGCGGCGTCCTGTGCCTGATGATCGGCACGGTGATCACCTCGCCCTTCATCGGCCGCGCGGTCGACCGCTTCGGTGTCCGCTGGGTAGCGGCGCTTTCGCAAATCGGTCTCGCGATCGGCTTTTTCTGCGTCTCCCTCGTCGGGCCATCGCTCCTCGGCTTCTACGCCGCTTGGCTCACCCTGTCGGCGCTCGGGTCAGGCACCTCGCCGATCGTGTGGACGCGCGCGGTCGCGGGCTGGTTCGAGCGGAGCCGCGGTCTCGCCTTCGGCATCATGCTTTGCGGCACCGGCATCGTCGCCATTTTCGCGCCACCCCTAATCAATCACCTCATCGCCGGCTACGGCTGGCGCTTCGCCTATCGGATGCTCGCCTTGACCGTGCTCGTGATCGGCCTGCCGGTGACCTTGTCGCTCCTGCGGAGCGGACGCGACCCAAATGGTGCCGCCGAACCGGCAGCGTTGGCGGGTTACACGCTCCGCGAGGCCCTCAAGAGCAGCGCCTTCTGGCGTCTCGAGGCGGCATTCTTCCTGATCTCGCTGGTGGTCGGCGGCCTCATCGTCCATCTGCCGGCCATGCTGGTGGATCGCGGCTACAGCCCGGCCGTCGCGGCGGTGACGGTCGGATATCTCGGCTATGCCATCATCGTCGGGCGGCTCTCCCTCGGGACGCTCGTGGATCGCTTTCCCCCGGCCTTGGTCGGCGCGTCGCTCATCTCGCTCTCGGCCTTCGCCTCGCTCCTCTTGGCGCAGGGCGCGGCGCCGCTCGCCGCCACGCTCCTTCTCGGCCTATGCGCCGGTGCGGAAGTCGATCTGCTGGCCTTCCTGGTCAGCCGGCTGTTCGGGCTGAGGAATTACGCGCAGATCTACGGCTGCGGCATCTCCGCCTTCACGGCCGGCGCGGGCGTCGGCCCCTACCTCGCCGGGCACGTGCACGATCTTTCAGGGAGCTACGTCCCGGCGCTTTACGGCTTTGCCGCCGCGATCATCGTGGCGGCCGTGCTCATCGCGTCGCTGGGCAGGCGTGTCCCGGCGTCACGCCAGGCGCCGTCCGCATCGTGAAGGCGGACACTTTCCCGCTCAGCCGTCGACTGGGCTGACGTTGCGCACGCCTAGTCCCTGCTTCAAGCGCGCGGATTTTAGCGTCGCGCGACAGCATCGGACCGGAAAATGCGCAGCATTTTCGGATCAGCCGATGTGAACACAAGGACTTAGACCGTAGTGGGCTCTGGCGAGTATGCGCATTGCCCAACGAGCGTCATGTCCGATGACGCTAGCTTGTTGGCGATGATCGCCGTCGTATCCAGCAACATCCCCGAGAACTGCTCGATCGCCGCCGCCATGCTCATGACCGAGGCGAAAACGGTCATTGTCAACGTCCCTCTGCATTCTCCATCCACCATGATGGGCGCCGCCATGGCGGACGTTTTCCCAGGATGCGCATTGTTCTGACATCGTTCCATCGACGCGAAGCCCTGGCGGCGAATCTCGTCGAACTTCAGCGTCATAACGCGCCGGGCATAGGCGCTACTGTAATCGGCGGATTGCTCCACACCGGTGAGAATGGCCTCGCGTTCATCGGCGGGACAAAAGGCAAGGTAGGTCAGACCGGCACAGCAGCCCAAGACCGGGAACGTATAGCCGGGATGGTAGATCGTAAGGGTCTTGGGCGACAGCCGATGGCTCGAGGCGCGAATGATCATTGTCGACCCCACCCGGCTGCAGACGGCGAGCGGCCACAGGATCGAGCGGGTCACATCTTCGATCGTTGTTCGGGACGCGGCTCCCAGATCATCGCCCTCGCTGAAGCCGTGGCTGAGCGTGCGAACCAGACAGGTGGGTCGGTAAGACTTCCGGCCCGGCTCGCGCTCGACCATGCCTTCGTCGATGAGGGTTTCGACGATCCGACAAGCCGTTGGGTAAGGCAGCGAGGTGGCCTTCGCGATCGATGCCATGTCCAGCGACGAGTGCTGGTTGATGACGCGCAGAACCGCGAGGCCTCGACCGATCGCACGAACCGCACCCTCTCGCTGCATGTAGCCCTCGGCCGACGTCCTTTGTCAGCATCTCAATGAAATCTAGTGGCAACCTCTATGCCAGTATGTAGCATTAAGGAGCGTTGCGAACGATATTCGTTATCGCCGCCCATGCAGGTCCGGGACACAGCTAATCAATCGTGCGACGGCGAAGCGCCCACGCAGGGCTATGGTTTTGCGTCAAACCTCGCGTCTTGCTGGCGGAACTATTCGAGTTGGCCGGCGAAATGGCTCTCGTGATTCTCGATGTACCATGAGGCGATCTCTTCGCGCGTCGCCCACCAGACGTGCGGTAGCGACTTGGCGTACTCGATGAACTCTCGAAGGGCGCGGATCCGATGAGCCCGCCCGGTGACGTGAGGGTGCATGCCGACATTCATGATCCGACCTGTCGACGCCCCTTCTTCGTAGAGGACGTCGAGCTCCTCGATCAGGGCGTCCCGCACCTGGTCGGTCGTGTAGTTCCGCCGCGTGATCAAGGTGAAATCGTTGATCTCGTTCGAGTAGGGGACGCTCACGATCGGTCCGCTCGACGTGTGCAGCATGAAGGGTTGGTCGTCATTCATGATGTCGCAGTAGAACAAGGCTCCGTACTCGGCGAGGATGCCCGCAGTCTGCAGCGTGCCGCGCAGTGACGACGACAGCCAGCCCTTCGACTTGCGGCCGGTCGCCTTCTCGAAAGCGTCGAGCGTGCGCAGGACGATCTCGCGTTCTCTCGCGGGATCGTCGTTGAAGTTGGTCAGCAACTCGCCCTGTTCCCAATTGTGAGCGAGCAGTTCCCAGCCGCGCTCCAGCACGGCATCCGTCATGGCCTTGCGGCGCTCGAAGGTCACGGCGTTGGTGGTGCACGATGCCTTGACCCCAAGCTTGTCGAGACAGTCGATGAGTCGCCAGATACCGACCCTCTGGCCGTACTCGCGCCAAGTATAGTTCGGAAAGTCGGGTGTGTTCCCGGGCAGGATATCCGGCAGCAAGGACGGGCCGCCGGCGTAGTAAGGCTTGTCCGTCTCCTTGGTCAGGTCCCATGTCTCGAGATTGAAGGTGAGGATCAGCGCGACCCGGGCGCCGTTCGGCCATCGCAGCGGATTTCGTGCGGGCAGCGGTACGTAGGGGTATTCCATGGCGTCCTTTCCGGTCAGATGCTGTGACGTGTTGATCCTGCGTCGTCTCCGAAGGCCGCCCGCGGGGCCGTCGATCCGAGGATGACGGGGACGCCGTGCGTATGCTCGAGCATCCGCTGGTGTCGGCGCTCGGCGCCGTCCGAACCGTCCCAGAACGTCTCCGCCGTGTCGGGAATGGCGATGCGGGAGAAATGGTTGGCGACCCCCGGCGGGCGCATGCTGTCGTCGTCGGGTTGCACGATGGTGTTCGTCGAGGGCGCGACAACGGCGGTTTCGCGCGCCATCCCAAGGCATCAGGCATGGAACCTCGTGGTGGTCCATCTCATCGATCTTTTCACGGTCGCCGTTCGGCGTCCCGCGCCGAGATCAAAGTCACCGGCAGGCGATTATGCGCGGCGTCCCGCGTCGGCTCATTGGATCTCCGCCGCCCGGTTCACCATGGCGATGAGCGAGCTGCGCATGAGAAAGGCGTGGTGCGCCGCCGGATCCTCGGCGGTGCGCCGCATGGCATCGAGCTTCGCCCGCCGCACGGCGCGGTCGCGTTCCTCCAGCAATTGCTTGTTGGCGATGGATTGCGCCTGCACGAACTCGACGGCGGTAAGGCGGCGCTGCCGGTCGTAGCGGTCGAGCAGCGGGTCGGCCGCCGCGCCGTTCCAGATCGCCTCGAGCTTGTCGGCGAGGTTCAGCGCATCCTGGAAGCCGCTGTTCATGCCCATGCCACCAATGGGATTGTTGATGTGGGCGGCATCACCCGCGAGCACGAAGCGACCTTGGCGGAACGACCCGGCGACGCGCTGGTGCACGTTGTACATGTTGCGGTGTACGATCGCGCAGGGCGGCCCTTCGGGCACGAGCTCGGCGAAGCGCGCGTCGATCCAGGCGTCGCTCTGGACCTCCTCGTCGGTTTCCTCCGGCTTCGCGGGGAAGACCACTCGCCAGATCCCCTGAGCGTCGCTGCCCGGCACCTTCAGCACGGCGGCCCAGCGATCGGAATGGGCGAGGTAGTTGCGGTAGCGGTAGCCTTTGAGCGCGGCGAAATCGGTGGTCGTCGTGACGATGTTAAAGCGCTCCTCCCAGGTGAACCCATCGAAGGTGACGTTCATGGCGCGGCGGACCAGACTGCGGCCGCCGTCGCAGCCGATGAGGTAGCGGCCGCAGTGCGTCGCCGTACCGCCCTCACCGTCGTCGATGTCGACCTCGACGCGATCCGCCGTCTGACGCACCGCCTGGACGTGCACCGGGCGCATCAGGGTGAAGGCCGGCAGCCGCAGGGCGGCCTCCAGGATGATGTTGACCGTCTTGTGCTGTTCGAGCTGGATCACGAAGGGGAAGGCGCTGACGTCGGCGAGGCGCCCGCAGTCGAACTCGGCGACCACCTCGTCCGTCTCGCGGTCGCGCCACTGGAAATGTGGCGAGCGCAGGCCCTGTTCGATAATTTTGTCGGTCAGGCCGAGCGGCGCGAAGAGATCGAGGGTGGAGGGTTGCAGGGTCGCGGCGCGATGGTCGGTCGGCGGCGAGGGCGCGCGCTCGAAGATGGTGACCGGGATCCCGCGGCGGGCGAGGCTGTAGCCGGCGAGCGCCCCGGCCGGTCCGCCGCCGATGATCAGCACGCGATGAATGTCGGACATCCTGTAGCGATCCCGCTGTTGCGAAGTTGGCGACGATAGGCGGCGCGCGCCGGGCTGCCTATCGCTGGCGCGGGCATAGCTGTTTTCGCCGCTCGCCGGAGCGTTGGTCCGGGGCGTAGGCTCCGCCGCTCTGAGCGGCGCGTCATCGAAGGCCCGCTTGGTCTAGGCGCGCGCCCGCGTCGGCCGCTCGGAACGCGCGGACTCCGATGTCGGCGGAGCCTCGCGCGGCACGATGACCGCCGGCAGGAACGCTCGGCCCCGGATCGCATCCGCCGCCTTCTCCGCGATCATGATGACCGCCGCATTGACGTTGCCGCCAACCAGGTCGGGCATCACCGACGCGTCGACCACGCGCAGGCCCTTGGTGCCGATTACTCGCAAGTGGCTGTCGACCACCGCCATCGGATCATCGTGCGGGCCCATCTTGCACGTCCCGACCGGATGATAGGCGGTGACCGCCGTCGCGCGGATGAAAGCGTCGATCGCCGCGTCGCTCACGACCCCCGGCCCGGGCGCAACCTCGCCCGCGAGGAACGGACGCAGCGCGGGCTGGCTGGCGATGCCGCGGGCGACGCGCACGGCGGCGCGCAAAGTCCGGATGTCCTTCTCCGAGGCGAAGAAGTTCTGCCTTATGCGCGGCGCCACGGCCGGGTCCGCCGACGCCAAGGTGATGGCGCCGCGACTTTCCGGATGAAGTCCGACGAGGCGCGCGGCGAAGCCATCCTGATAGGCTCGCACGAAGGGCGCAAGATAGGGATGGGCGCCCAGGGGCGCGGCGTTGAACAGCAATTGCATGTCCGGTATCGCCTCGGCGTCGCTCGTTCTGAGGAATGCCATCGTGCCGCCGGGCATGTCGCTGGCGATCCCGGTCCCGAACAGGTAGGTCTTCGCGAGCTCGACAAGGATCCGGTCGAGGCGCATCCTGCGGTGCAGCGGCCCCGGCGAGCGGCGGCCGTAGAATACGGCCGTGCACATATGGTCCTGCAAATTCTGACCGACGCCCGGTAGATCGACCGCTGGAGTGATGCCGACCCCGCGCAGTGCGTCCGCCGGGCCGATCCCGGAGAGCATCAGGAGCTGCGGCGAGTTGATCGTGCCGCCGGCCAGGATCACCTCCCGCCGCGCTCGCGCCACCCGGATCTTGCCGCGCCGCGCGTACTCGATGCCGCGTGCGCGCCGCCCCTCCATGAGCACGCGACGGGCGAGCGCCTTGACCTCGACGCTCAGGTTGTCGCGGCCGATGACCGGACGGAGGTAGGCGTCGGCCGCGCTGCAGCGCCGGCCATCGCGGATCGTCGACTGCGACCAGGTGAAACCTTCCGGCCGCATACCGTTGTGGTCTTCGGTCACCGGATGGCCGGCCTCGACCGCCGCCGCGCGATAGGCTTCGACCAGCGGGTCGTCGAACAGGCAATGCTGGGTCGAGACCGGTCCCGAGCCGCCACGATAGAGATCGGCGCCGCCCGACCACGTCTCCTGCTTTCGGAAATAGGGGAGGACGTTGGCGTAGGACCAGTCCGGCAGTCCGTTCGACGCCCACCGCTCGTAATCGCGGGGATGGCCACGTACGTAGGCCATCGCGTTGATCGACGAAGATCCGCCGACGACGCGCCCGCGATTGCAGGCCACGGCTCGGCCGCCCAGGCTCGGCTCCGGCTCTGCGGTGTACATCCAGTCGTGGAGCCGCTTCGTCAGGATCCGACCGAAGCCGAGTGGGATGCTGATCCACGGATCGCGATCCCAACCGCCGGCTTCGAGCAGCAGGACGGTGGTCGTGGCGTCCTCGCTCAGCCGCGCGGCAAGGGCACAACCCGCCGAGCCGGCGCCGACGATCACGTAATCATACTCCGCATCGAGTTGGGTCACGCTTACGGCCTCCTGATTGGAACCTGCGGCCGGATCAGTACTGCCGCACCATGGGAATCAGCGCAAGCGCGCCCAGCACGCTGGCGACGACGATGACGAGTAGGCCGGTCTGGTAGTTGCCGCTCCAGGCGACGATGGCGCCGATCAGCGCCGGCGCACAGGCGCCGACCAGGTTGCCGATGCCGTTGATGACGCCGATACCGGTCGCGGTCGCCGCCGCCGGGAGGACCGTCAGGGCGAGCGCGTATTGCGTGGGAATGCCGAAGCCTAGCGAACCTGCGCTGAGCGCGATAAGGATTGCCGCCGTATGCGGATCCTCGACCCGGGTGCCAGCGAGCAGGAGCAGCCCGGCGCCAAGCAGACCGACAACGCTGAACAGCGCGCGCCGCCCGATCCGGTCCGAGAGGTAGGACGAGGCGAGTTCGGCGAACAGCATTAGAATGAAGGGCAGCGACGAGTAAAAGCCCATGTGGTGCAGGTCGAAATGGCGCTCACGCTGAAGGTAGGTCGGCAGCCATCCGTTCAGGCCCCACAGGTAGGTCAGCAGCCCCGCGCCGTAGCCCGAGAGCATCCAGACCCGTGCGTCGCTAAGCACCAGGCGTACGTCGGCGAGCCGGAGCGGCGCGCGGTGGCCGACCGTCTCCGCCGCGTGGTCCATGGCTTGGGGCGGCTGGTCGCGCACGACGATTAGGATCAGCGGCATGACGAAGGCGAGGCTGAGCAATCCGAGCACGTAGAACGAGGCCCGCCAGCCGAAATCCGCGACGAGCCAGATCGTAAGCGGAAAGCCGATGGCCGAGCCGATCGGGCTGCCGACCATCCACATCGCGTTCGCGCGTGCCCGCTCGCGCTGCGGGAACCAGCGCCGCACGATTTTGGCAATGAGCGAGAACTGCGGCCCTTCGCTCAAGCCAAGGGTCGCGCGATAGGCGATCATGGCCGCATAGGAGCCGCACGAACCCATTAGCATCATCAATATGCCCCAGATCCCGGCGGCGAAGCCGAGGGCGCGGCGCGGCCCGACCTTGTCGCCGACGAAGCTGAGGAACAGGGCGGAAAAGGCGTAGGCCAGCAGGAAGGCCGTCATCAGCATCCCGAGCACCGCCGGGCGGAAGCCGGTACCCATCGCCGCGTTGAAGCCGGGGTCGGTGAACAGCACCGCAATACTGATCCGATCGAAGAAGCCGGTGATGACGGAAGCCAGCATCACCGTCCCGATGATCCAGCGCAGCGGCGACCGCGGCACGCCGTCGACTCGGTCGGCAACGAAGGGGCGGGCGCCCACTATGGTTCTATCGGCCACGCTTGCGGTCTCGGTCATGTTGCGGTTTCCGGCATGGGGCGATCCTTGGATCAGGTGCCGCGGCGTCAGGTGTTCGTGCAGTTTCGCGGTCAGGTGTTCGGTGGCGGACCTCGTACGGGCCTGGACGTACGGGCCTGGACGTGCGGGCCTGGACGTGCGGGCCTGGACATGCGGCCTGGACATGCGAGCCTGGACATGAACGGAGCGATCCGCCGTCGGGCGCCCGGTTCGTCGACACCGGTCGCGACCCGCTCCCTCCAGGTTCTGCTCCACAGGCGTCGTTGATCATGGCAGCCTGATCGACGGCCGAGGCGCTGTCTACGGCCCGGCGCCGGCATAGCTGATAGCGCCGGTGCGATCGTCCCGCTTGCCGGGCCGGACCCGTAGTCTAGCGCTCTCACGGCCTTGCGACCGACGGCCTTGGAGCTGATGGTGGATCTCGAACTCGACGGCCGGGTGGCTTTGGTGACGGGAGGCGGATCGGGCATCGGCCGCGCCATCGCGCGCGGTCTGGCGGCCGAGGGATGCCGGCTCATCGTCGTCGGGCGAGACGAGGCGCGCCTGGCGCGATTGCGCGCCGAGCCCGCGATGGAGGCCGTGGTGACGATCCAGGCGGACCTCGCGACGGCGAACGGCGCGGAGGGCGCGGTCGCCGAGACCGTTGCGCGCGTCGGCGTGCCCGACATCCTCGTCAATAGCGCGGGGAGCGCGCGGGGCGGTCTGTTCTGGGATCTCGGCGACGACGTCTGGGCCGACAGCCTCGCCCTCAAGCTGATGGGCACGATCCGCGTGCTGCGGTCGTTCCGATGATGATGGCGCGGGGCACCGGGCACGTCGTCACCGTTGTCGGCAACAGCGGCCGGCAGCCCGGCGCGCGCTTGCTTCCCGGGTCGGCGGTCAACGCCGCGCTGCTCGCCATCACCAAGGGCCTGGCCGATGAGGCGGCATCGGCCGGCGTCACCATCAACGCCGTCAACCCCGGCCCCACTCGCACCGATCGGTGGACCGGCCTCATGCAACAGGCCGCTCGCGACAGCGGGGGGACCGTCGCGGAAGTGGAGGCGGCGCACCTGTCCCGCATTCCGCTCGGCCGCTTGAGCGAGCCGGAGGAGATTGCCCGCTACGTGGTTTTCCTGTGTTCGCCGCTGGCTCGGGCGGCGACCGGCACCTCTCTCACCATCGACGGCGGCGCGACGCGGGCGAGTGCCTGACGCCGCCCCGACCGATGTCGACGCCATCCAACGGGGCCGAGAGGCTTCAAGGCTCACGGAGTAAGCAGTGTCGAACCCCCGTATCCCCTACCGTCTTGCCTCGGCGGCGCCGACACTGACCGCGCCGCCGCACGGCCGGCGGTTCATCGTCCAATGGATCGTGAACGTCGAGGCCTGGCGCTTCGACGAGAAGATGCCGCGCACCATCGTCACGCCGCCGCACGGCGCCGACCAGCTTCCCGACGTGCCGAACTTCTGCTGGGCGGAGTACGGCATGCGCCTGGGCATGGACCGGCTCATCCGCGAGTTCGGCGATCGCGGCATCCCGGTGGGGGCCAGCATGAACGCCGGGGTCATCGACACCTACCCCGCCTGCGCGGAGGCGGTGCGCGCCGCCGGGTGGGAGTTCATCGGGCACGGCATGTACCAGAAGGCGATCCAGGGCGAGCGCGACGAGCGCGGCCTGATCGAGGCTGTGCTCGCCAAGATCGCGGCCTTCACCGGAAGTCGCCCGCGCGGCTGGCTCGGGCCGGGTCTCCGCCAGAGCGACGCGACGCCCGATCATCTCGCCTCCTGCGGGATCGACTACACGCTCGACTGGAACGTCGACGACGTGCCGGTCGAGATGCGGACCGCCTCGCGCGCGTTGGTCGCCCTGCCGTACGCGCAGGATCTCAACGACAGCGTCATCTACGCCATCGAGCGCCATGCCACGGGCGAGTTCCTGAACCGCCTCGTCCGCTCTATCGCGACGTTCGACACGGAGCCTGGGCCGCGCGTGATCTCGATGGGCCTGCATCCCCACCTGATGGGCGTGCCGCACCGCCTCCAGGAGCTGCGCCAGATGCTCGATCTGCTGCAGGGCAGGGGAGACGTGATCTTCAAGACACCGGCCGAGACGGTAGCTTGGTACCAGGCGGCGAGCGCACCGGCGACGCTCGCCAAAGCATCCTGACCCGAGCGAGGGGAACCCGACACCATGGCGGACATCTACGGCCATCGCGGCAAGATCGGCATCGTCATGCCCTCCGTCAACACGGTGGTGGAGACGGAGTGCGCCCCGCTGCGCCCACCCGGTGTCACCAACCATTTCGCCCGTATCAGCGTCGTCGAACGTCCGCTCACCAGCGACCAAGCGTTCATGGACCACGTCGAGGCGATGCGGACGGGCATCACCGGAGCCATCGAGCAGGTGATGACGTGCCGGCCGACCCACGCGATCATGGCGGTGGCGCTGGAAGCTTTCTGGGGCGGCGTCGAAACGGCGAGCAAGCTGCAGCGTGATCTGGAGGCGCGGACCGGCGTCGGCGTGTCGATGGGCGGCAGCGCGATGGCGGCCGCCCTGGCGAATTTCGGCGCCCGCCGGATCGGCATCCTCACCCCGCACATGCCGCGCGGCGACGCGATGGTCCAGCTCTACTTCGAGGAAGCCGGCTTCGACATCGTCAAGCTCATCGGCCTCAAGCGGGGCTCGGCCCTGTCGATCGCCACCACGACGGTGGAGGAGATCCGCGGCGCGCTGCACGCGCTGGCCGATAGCGACATCGAGGCCATCGTGCAGGTCGGCACGAACCTGCCGATGACCGACATGGGGGTCGCCGCCGAGCGTTGGCTCGGCAAGCCGGTCCTTTGCATCAACGTCGTCACCTACTGGGACGCGCTCCGGCGGATGGGCGTGCCGGACAAGATCCACGGCCAGGGGCTGATCCTTGAGCGGTTCTAATCCTTGAGCGGTTCGGATCCGGCGGTGACGCCTTCGTCCGAGGCGGCCCAGGCGGAGGCCCAGGCGTGCGCGCTCGGCTTCCGCCGCGCGGTCGAGCTCTATCCCGACGACGTGCGCGCCGCCGCCTGTCGCGCGCGCGCCTTGCGGGTCCAGCTCGGCGGGCCGGCTGACCCCACCTCTGAGCCGTGGCCGCCGATGCGATGTCCGCCCCTTCGATGAGCGTCGCGGCATGATGGCCGGCCAGTGAGTGAACCGCACGAGCTCACGGTCGCGGCGGTGCGCCGGCGCTTCCTCACGCGCGAGCTGGCGCCGAGCGACTACCTCGCTCACCTGTTGCGCCGGATGGCCCGCTACGACGGCGAAATTCATTCCATGACGAGGCTCGACGAGGCCGGCGCCATGCGCGCCGCCGCCGCCTCTGACGAGGCCTACGCGGCGGGTCGCCCGCGCGGCCCGCTCGATGGCATTCCGGTCGCGGTCAAGGACGTCATCGACGTCGCCGGCCTGCCGACCACCTGCCAGTCGCGCCACCTGCTCGGCCACGTTGCGCGGCGCGACGCCGTCGCGGTCGAGCACCTCCGGCGGGCCGGCGCGGTCATCCTCGGCAAGGCGGCGACGCACGAGTTCGCGATCGGCGGCCCGGCTTTCGACCTGCCGTTCCCGCCGGCGCGCAACCCCTGGAACCCGGACCATCATCCGGGCGGCTCATCGTCCGGCTCGGGGGCTGGCGTGGCGGCCGGTTTCTTCCCGGTGGCGGTCGGGACCGACACCGGCGGCTCGGTGCGCCATCCCGCGAGCGCCTGCGGCGTCGTCGGGCTGAAGCCGACCTACGACGCGATCTCGCGCGTCGGCGTCTTCCCCCTGGCCTTCACCCTCGATCATGTCGGTGCGCTCGGCCGCACCGTCGCCGACGCGGCGCTGCTCTGCGACGTGATGGCCGGCGGGCGCACGGCCGCCGCCGGGGCGATAGGCCAACCGGTCGCTGGGCTGAAGATCGGCTACGTCCGGCACTTCCACATCCGCGACCTAAAAGCCCACGCCGAGGTCGCGGCTGGCCTCGAGGCCGCCGCCGAACGCCTGGCGGGTCTGGGGGCCGACGTCCGCGAGGTGACCCTTCCGAACCTCCTGGCGTTCGCCGCCGTCAACCGGGTCATCCTCCACGCGGAGGCGATCGCCATTCATGGCGACCGGCTCAGGTCGCGACCGGAGGATTATTGCGCCCTGAGTCGTCAAGCGCTTCTCACCGGAGCCTTCCTCACGGCCGAGGATGTCGTCCAGGCGCAGCGGCGGCGACGCGAGCTGATCGAGCACGTCGAGGTCGTTCTGCGCGAGGTCGACGTCCTCCTGACCGCGAGCTCGATGGAACCGGCCTGTCGCCTCGACGATGACGCCGAGATCGCCCGTACCTACGGGCGCCAGGCGCGGACGCCGTTCAACGTGACGGGGCACCCTGCGATCGCGCTCCGCAGCGGCTTGTCGCGCGCCGGCCTGCCGCTCTCGCTGCAGATCGCCGGGCGCTACGACGACGAAGGCACAATCTGCCGCGTGGCGGCGGCGATCGAGCTGCCGGTCGCGGTACCGTCGCTCGCCCGCTCCATTCCGACGACGCGGTGAGCGGGGCCTTGCCGCGTCTGAGACCGCTGTGGTGGCCGCTTGTGACGAGCCTCGTCGGCGCCGCCGGCGGCGGTCTCGCCGACGCGGTCGGCGTGCCGCTCGGCTGGCTCATCGGCTCGATGGTGGCGACGGCCGGGCTCTGCTGCCTGCGCGCGCGGGCCCGCGTGCCGCTCGGCCCACGCTACATCGGCCAGATGGTGATCGGCGCCTCGGCCGGCCTGTCCTTCACGCCCGCCTTGGTCGCCCACGTCCTCGCCTTCACGCCCACCATCCTCCTCGCCGTCGTGGCCTCGATCGCGATGGGGCTCGCGCTCTCCGGCCTCCTCGTGCGGTTCGGCGGCATCGACCGCACCACCGCCTTCTTCGCCAGCATGCCCGGCGGCGTCGCCGAGATGTCGAACCTCGCCGAGCGCAACGGCGGTCAGGTCGCGCCGGTCGCGGTCTGCCAGACCCTGCGGATCTTCCTGGCCGTTCTGACGATCCCGCTGCTCGCCCGCGCCCTGGGGCCGCATGGACGCGCCGGCGACCTTGCGCCGGCGGTCCCGCTCACGCCCGAGGCGATGCTGGTCCTGGCCCTCGCCGCCGTCGCGGCGTCCTCCCTCCTGGCGCGCCGGCGCGTCCCCAACGCCTGGTTGCTCGGCGCGATGGGCGTCGGGGCGCTCGGCGCGCTCGCGACCGGCCTCCGGTGGCACGTGCCGCAGCCCTTGCTCGCCATCGCGCAGATCCTGATCGGAACCTCGCTCGGCGCGCGCCTGCGCCGGGACACGATCCGCGACCAGGCCCGTCTGGTGCCGATCACCATCGCGACGACGGGGTTGCTGCTCGCCGGCAACCTCGCGCTCGGCCTGGCCATGGCCGCCGCGACGGGTGCAGGCCTCACCACCATGACGTTGAGCACCTCGCCCGGCGGGCTGGCGGAGATGAGCCTGACGGCGGTCGCCCTGAAGGCCGACGTGAGCCTCGTGACCGCGTTCCACCTCGTCCGGACCCTGGTCGTCGCGGTGGCGAGCGTGCCCTTGTATGCTGCCGTGACCCGGTGGTCGCGGAAAGGCAATGTCGCGTGACCGGCACCCTTGGAAAGCTTCGCTCGGTATCGCCCTCCCGGTACCCACGTGTCGAAGCTATGAGGGTTCATGCGACGCCAGCGGGCGATCTCCATCACCTGCGCGCGCGCCATCGCCGGGTTGGCGAAGGCGATGTTGTCGTGCACCGAGCGGTTGAACAGCAGGTTCTCCTGCATGACGACGCCTATGTTGGAGCGCAGCCAGGCCGGATCGACGTTGCCGAGGTCGTTGCCGTCGAGCAGGATCGTCCCCTCGCCAGGCACATAGAGGCGCTGGATCAGCTTGGTCAGCGTCGACTTGCCCGAGCCCGACGGGCCGACGATGCCGATCACCTCGCCGGGCCGAATCGTCAGCGACACATCGCGCAGCGCCTCCGCCGCGCCGGGACGATAGCGGAACGTCACCCGCTTGATCTCGATCTGCCCGCGCGGGCGCGGCGGCAGGAAGCTCGGCGTCGCGCCGCTCTCGGGCGGATGGTTGAGGATGTCGCCGAGCCGCTCGACGGAGACCTGCACCTGCTGAAAATCCTGCCACAGCTGCGACAGCCGCAGGATCGGCTGGATCGTCTGCCCGGCGATCATGTTGAAGGCGACGAGCGCGCCCACCGTCAGCTCGCCGGTCATCACCGCATGCGCCCCGAACAGCAGGGTCAGGGCGGTCGTCACCTTGCTCGCGTACTGGATGGCGTTCTGCCCGCCGGCCGCCTCCGGCCCGACCGCCTCGATCTCACCTCGCTTGCCACCAAGCGCCGGCGATTATCCGATGCTCTGGTCCCGAGCTTATCAATGTTCATGCTCTAAGCGAAGCAGCAGAACATCTTATTTCACCACGCGGTAAGCTTAGATCCTTTTAGGTATCGATAACGCTGCATCGATCGATTCTCAACGTTCGCTTCATCTATTTAGCTTGGCTGCCTATGCTTGCCTTATTGTTCGACATTTTCAGCTCGGTTGAACTAGCGAAGGAAGGGTTCAATTTAGGCTTGGCTTAGCACTGCATGACGGATTTTCTGAAACAGAGATGGCACGTCGTTATTTTGGCTGGAGTGTGGGTAATTTTCAGGTTATGGACTCCTGAGCGACCGAGAGGCTTGAGATGAAGATCCTTCCCGTCATCATGTGCGGCGGTTCCGGCACGCGGGTGTGGCCCGAGTCGCGCGAGAGCCTGCCCAAGCAGTTCATCCCGCTCGTCGGCGCCGAGTCGACGTTCCAGATGGCGATGGAGGTGCTCTCCGACGACCTGTTCGAGATGCCGATCGTCATCTCCAACCATGCCTACCGCTTCCTTATCGGCGAGCAGCTGCTGAAGATGAACCGGCTCGCCCATATCGTGCTGGAGCCGGAAGCGCGCGACTCCGGGCCGGCGGTGGCGGTGGCGGCTGAACTCGCCGCGCGCATGGCGCCCGACACGATCGTCGCCGTGCTGGCCGCCGACCATGTCGTGCGCGACAGGCAGGGCTTCGTCGCGCTATGCCGCGCCGCGGCGGCGGCGGCCCGCGACGGCCACATCGTGACGCTCGGGATCAAGCCCAACCACCCGGCCACCGGCTACGGCTACATCAAGCCGGGCGCGGCCCTAGGCGACGGCGTCTTCGAACTCGACCGCTTCGTTGAGAAGCCGGACAAGCCGACGGCGGAGCGCTACCGCGAGCAGGGGTTCCTGTGGAACTCCGGCAACTTCTTCTTTCGCGCCGACGTGATGCAGGCCGAGCTGCGCGCGTTCGAGCCGGCGATGCTTTCGGCGGCGGCCGACGCGGTGGCGCGCTCGCGCGTCGACCTCGACTTCACCGTGCTCGATGCCGAGAGCTTCGCTCAGGCGACGAAAAAGTCGATCGATTACGCCGTCATGGAGCGCACGCGCAAGGCCGCCGTCGTGCCGGCCGACATCGGCTGGTCCGACGTCGGCAACTGGTCGGCGGTGTGGGAACTCTCCGAGCGCGACGGCGACGGCAACTCGATCCGCGGCCACGGCGCGACGCTGGAGGCGAAGAACGTCCACATCCGCTCCGACCACCATCTCACCACCGTGGTCGGCGTCGACGACGTCATCGTCGTCACCACGCAGGACGCGGTGCTGGTCGTCGCCCATCGGCACGGCGACAAGGTCAAGCAGCTCGTCGAGAAGCTGCGCGCCGAGGGCCGCAAGGAGGCCTCGGAGCATATCCGCGCGTATCGGCCATGGGGCTACTACCAGTCGATCGACAACGGCACGCGCTACCAGGTCAAGCGCATCCTCGTGAAGCCCGGCGCGGCCCTGTCGCTACAGAAGCACTTCCACCGCGCCGAGCACTGGATCGTGGTCAAGGGCATCGCCGAGGTGACGCGCGGCAACGAGATCGTGCTGGTGCACGAGAACGAGTCGATCTACCTGCCCATCGGCACCATTCACCGCATGGCGAACCCCGGCAAGATCAACCTCGAACTCATCGAGGTGCAGACCGGCTCCTACCTCGGCGAGGACGACATCATCCGCATCGAGGACGTGTACAACAGATTATGATGAAAGTTGATTTTATCATACTAAATCTCAGGCTTTACTTTACCAAGCGATCACGCTTACTTTGCGAAAACGACAAATAGACCGCTGCCCGTCGGCAGAGCACTATCCTCGGCTTACATGCAGCCGACGATGGTGCCGGCACCGCAGCTGGCATCTCACCTGTAGATAAGTTTTAGAAAACCGACACTGATGGGCACGGCGACTTTCATGCTGTGCCTACTATGCCTGCTCGTCTGCGGCACCGAGAAATAAGTTGCGCGATCATGAAGACTTGCTTGTCATGACCCATGAACGCGCCTGAGAAGCCGATTTCGCTTACGAGATCACGTAGGATCGCAAGCATTCGGCAAATCGACCTTGCGATCCGCGCTTTCGCGGCTGTCGTCGCATCCTGTTGCTGATGGAGGTCCGTCCGGTCGATCGGTGCGGGGCTCCAGTCAGATCTGCGCCGCACCGCCATCGGCGAACAGCTCGCTGCCGTTGACGAAGCTGCTCTCGTCCGATGCGAGGAACAGCGCGGCGCTGGCGATCTCGTCCGGGCTCCCCATGCGGCCGAGCGGTGCTGCCGCCTCCAGGGCAGCCACGAAGGCGCGGTTCTGCTCTTCCGTGTGAGTGAGCCCACGCAGGCCCGGGGTCGAGGTTGCCCCGGGGACGAGCACGTTCACGCGGATGCGACGCGGGGCCAGATCCTGGATCCAGCTCCGGGCGAAGTTGCGGATCGCCGCCTTGCTGGCGCTGTACACGCTGAACGATGGCCCACCCGTGGTGCCGGTCGTCGACCCTGTGAGGATGACCGACGCGCCGTCGCGCAGGAGCGGCAACGCTTTCTGTACCGTGAACAGCGTGCCCTTGACGTTGGTCGCGAAGGTGCGCTCGTAGTGCTCTTCGGTGATGTCGGCGAGCGGCATGAGTTCGCCGCCGCCGGCGTTGGCGAGCAGAACGTCGATCCGTCCAGCCTCCTCGCGCACAACCCTGTACAGGCGGTCGAGGTCGGCCAGGCTCGCGACGTCGCCCTGAACGCCGCGCGCATCATGACCGACCTCCGCCACCGCCTTGTCGAGTTCGGCCTGTCGACGACCGGTCATGAACACGCGAGCGCCTTCGCTCGCGAACCGTTTGGCGCTCGCCAAGCCGATGCCGCTGTTGGCGCCGGTGACCACCGCGACCTTGCCTTCGAGCCTGCCCATGTGCGTCTCCCATCCATTGATGGGAGCGATATGGACCGGAGCTGCCGGTGAGGGTAGTACTGACCTCAAGGTAAGTATAGGCTGATCCCATGAGCACCGAAGAAATCCCGTGCGGCCTCGATGCCGCGCTCGCCGTGATGGGCGGGAAGTGGAAGCCGCTGATCCTGTACCACCTCAACTCGGGTCCCAAGCGGTTCGGGGACCTCAAGCGGTCCGTCGCAGGCGTCAGCGAGAAGGTGTTGATCCAGCAGTTGCGCGAGCTGGCAGCGGCGGGCGTGCTCACCCGACACGACTACCAGCGGGTGCCGCCGATGGTCGATTACACCATGACGGCATTCGGCATGACGCTGGCGCGCGCGTTGATGCCGCTCTGCGAGTGGGGGGCGGAGCATCGGGCCCAGATCACTGAGATCATGCTCTCGCGCTCGCCCGAGCGGGTTGAGTCCGCCTCCAACTCGGCCAACTCGGGACGTTCGACGCCATCGTGAAGTTGGAACGATGGGCCGGATCGGCTGCACATCTGATTGGGTTTGGACCGCGGGCGAGACTCCGGCGACCATCGTGCGGGACGCGGAGATGGCAGTACGTTTGTTGCGCGATCACATCCGGTGCACCAGGGCGACGCTGGTTAAAAGCCTTGGCTACAGCTCCTGATCAGCCTGGACGGCCTAGCGGTGGCCAGGTTGTCTGCCAGGACGGTCACGACTTTTCTAGGCAGCATCCCTGGTTGAGGCCGCCGGACATTGGTTTGCAGGAAGCAGTGCAGGCGTTCGAGAACTTCCAAGAAAACATGAAGACGCGATGCTGCAGCAGACCCATCGTCATCATCGCGAGCGGCTGTCTAGGTCCTAGACTGGAAGTATTTGGACTCACGAAAGTCACGGCCGACGCCTGAGGAGATCCAGAAGCTGGGTCTTCGCCATCGGATGAGCGCAGTGATAGCCCTGCGCGAGGTCGCACCAGATGGCGCGGAGATAGTCGAGGTCCTGCTTGCGCTCCACGCCTTCAGCGACCGC
Source organism: Beijerinckiaceae bacterium (assembly GCA_965198495.1). Lineage (GTDB taxonomy): Bacteria > Pseudomonadota > Alphaproteobacteria > Rhizobiales > Beijerinckiaceae > RH-AL1. The sequence continues at coordinate 1,733,199 of CBDAPL010000001.1, forward strand.
CTTGGCGCCGAATGAGTGAGCGAGATCGATGACGGAACGGCAGAGGGCGCCTTTGACCTCGTCGTCCGCGCAACCATCGACGATGCTTCTGTCCATCTTGATTTCCTTGAAGGGAATTTCGCGCAGGCGGGCGAAGCTCGAGTAACCCATTCCGAAATCGTCGATGGACAGAGTGACGCCGTAGATCTTTAGCTGCGTGCTGATGGCGCGCGCCGCATCGATGTCGCGCAACGCCTCGTCCTCGGTGATCTCCAAGATAAGGCCCGGCCAGCGCTCGCTTTTAGGTGCGAGCTCTCGCAGCATTTTCACCAACGGCAGATCGACGATCTGCTGGCCCGGAACGTTGATGGCCAAACGAAGCGGCCGTCCAGCCGCGTCGAAATCTGGCCAATCGAGGCAGGCCTGCCGGAGCACCTTGTCGGTCAACGCCGCGATGGCTCCGTCACTCGCGCCGGGCAGGAAGAGGGCCGGCGGGATGACGCCTCTTTCGGGATGCCTTACGCGGCTAAGGCATTCCGCACCCGTCATCGCCAGCGTAGAAACATCGTATTTCGGCTGATACCAAACCTCGACCCACCCTTCGCGAAGCGCCAGATCGAGATCCACTCTCTCGCCGGGAGCGATACGTGCTGGCGCCTGCTCGCCGACCGTCGTCGACGCGGCGGGAGACGACGACATCTCGCGATCGACGATGGTGAGCAGGGAAGACGGATGGACCGGCTTGCGCAGACAGGGCAGCATCTTCAGACCGCGATTGAGTCCGAGCTTCTTGATATCCTCCAGGAGCTCCAGAGAACTGTTGCCGCTGATGATCTGGACCGCGCCCTTGAATCGCCAGGCTTGAAGCGTCTGAATGACATCGACGGCGTCGCAATTCCTGAGAGATACATCCAAAACAATGAAACCCGCGTCATGGCTACCATTGCTTTGCAGCCCTTCGACGTCGACGACCTGTTGCGGATCGTAGCCGGCGCCCTCCAGGATACTCGCCACTGCGTTACTGACGACCATATCGTCTTCGACGATCACGACTGTTCGGCTTCTGAAAGTCAATGAGGCGAGGCCTTCATCGATCTCGTAGACGGGAGCGGCCTGAACTCCGTTGTGTTCGTCTAGCATCTACTCGACCTTTGTGTTCAGCTTTCTCGCAAGCGGCTCATCTGCGAGTGGAGAGCTTCAGCTTGGAGGGGGCGCCATCTCGGGCGTAAGCATCATCGTTCTATTTCGACCAACGGCCTTGGCGGCGTAGAGAGAGGCGTCTGCACGGCTGAGGAGAGCATGGATGTCGGACACAGTCGGTTCGAGTCCGGCGACACCTAGGCTGGCCGTGACGGGGAATTCGGCACCGGCGAAACGAAACATGCCTTCCGCCAGAGTGCGACGGAGCCGTTCCGCCAACGCAAAGGCGTTCGGCGCCGGCGTCTCGCGAAGAACAACACCGAATTCCTCGCCGCCGAGACGTCCGATGTAGTCCGAGCCGCGAAGCTGTTCGGACAGCAGGCTTGAAGCGTGCTTGAGGACGTAGTCGCCGGCTGCGTGTCCGTAGGTGTCATTGATCCTTTTGAAGTGGTCGAGATCAATCATGATCACAGAAAGAGGGCGCCTGTGGCGGATCGACAAGACGACGTCGCGTTTCGCGGCATCGATGAAAGATCGGCGCGTCATCGCCCCGGTGAGGCCGTCGATGGTGGCGACATGGCGCAGGTCCATGAGCTCCACGGTCAGCTTAGCGAGGTCCTGCAATGCGGTAACCTGGGCATCGGAGGGTGAACGGGGCTGGTAGTCCAAACAGCAAAGGGCGCCGAGATTGTAGCCTGATCTGTCTCTGAGAGGGGCTCCGGCGTAGAAGCGATAGCGACGCGCGTCCGCAGCCTTCGGGATCTTCTTGAACAACGATGCCTTCGAGGCATCCCTGAGGACGAGCGGTTCGTCGTTCTTGATGGTCCAGGTGCAAAAGGATTCTTCGCGCGCTATCTCGCCGCGTTCGGCGCCAATCGCCGATTTCGTCCATTGTCGATGGCTATCGATAAGGTTGATCATGCCGATCGGTGCTTGGAACAAGTCCATTGCTATTCGTGCGATGCGATCGAACGACTCGTCCGGCTCCGTGTCGAGGATCTCGTATCGATGTAGAGACGCAAGACGCGCGCTTTCGTCGACCATAATTTGTCCAGCCATGTGATAACTCGCACGCTTAATCTATTTCTTAGCTTTACGTTTTGGAGGCTTGAAGTGAAGCCGTAGTATGATTTACGGACAAACCGTTAAGAATAAGTGAGTGAGAGCGGCGAGGAAATATCCTTACCAAATTCTACCTTGGATGCATCAACTATCTCAAGATAGTTAACCCTTGTTAACAAATATTTTTATCAACCTGTTAGCAGAGACAAAGTAGAAATAAATCGCCTGTTCAGAGAGCCGCCGATGCCCCATGTAGGATATACTTGTGTCGATGCGCATTCTCTGAAAGATGCGGGCTGCAGATCCACGTCTACAGAAGAGGTTGACGTGCCGCTCCGCTCGCCAAGGATGCTGAGATGATCGGCAGCAGCAGGATCAGCCGCTGGACAGAAAAACCGCGCCGCCCTTCAAAGCCGCTGCTTCACGCCAGACAAGTCGGATCGGCAATGGTCCAGCGCATCGAGACCGCGCGCGAGGTCTCTTTAGCCGCGCTGCACGCCGCTGACGCCGAACTGGAGCGCAACCGCGCCCATCGTCGAAGCGTCGCCTCCTTGGCGGCTTGTTGCGGCGTTATCGGCCTCGCCGGCCTCGCGAGCATTATCGTTGTCGGTGCACCGCAGGTACCGGCCGCCCTGACCAGTCTCTTCGCGGTCGCCGGTTCGATTCCGATCGTGATGTGCGTCCGCCGAACAGCCGGACAAACGTCAAGGGAGGCCGAAATCGTCGCCGCCATCGAGTACGCGCGTGCCGTTGCCTTCAACGCGGCGTCTCTTCGCGACGCCTTGAACCGCTTGCCGGCGAGCGAGGCTGAGCTTCCGGGAACTAAGGCGCTCATCGACACGATATTGACCGACGTCGAACGATCCGCGGCGGCAGCACCAGGACGCGAACAGCGCATGCGCGGCGCCGCTGGCGAACAGGGCCGCCGCCACGTGCGCATCAAACCGATAAGCGACCGCGTCGTGATCACCAGGAACGACGGCTTGGCGATCATCGCCCAGCTCGTCGACGTGTCGATGTCCGGCGCCGCGATCAGCGGCGACCTGCCGGATGTGATCGCCGGCGATCAGGTGCTCGTTGGTTCGCGGATGGCTCGCGTCATCAGGACCCTCCCGCACGGGATCGCTTGCGAGTTCGTGAAGGAGCTCCCACCCGCCGCGCTCGACTTCGACATCGTACTTTAATCCTCGCGCGCACGATCAGCTTAGGGAACAAGCAAGTGTTCAAGAAGATCGGAATTCGCTTCAAGGAACAGGTGACGTTGACGATCGCGCTGCTATGCCTGACGCTGATCGCGGCGTCGGCGGGAAGCGCGCTGTGGATCGTCTCCGCCTACGAGGTCGATCGCCTCCAGCTGCGAAGTTCGAGGATGGCGACCCGTATGGCGAGCTTGCTCGACCTCGTCATGTTCGAGCGCTTCCGCGAGGTCAATCTGCTCTCTAGCCTCGAGCCGATGAGCCATTTGTGGCAGGCGGAGGCTCCAGAGATCAGAGCCACGTTGAACCGTTTGCAGGCGAGCCTGCCGACCTACGCCTGGATTGGTTACGCGACGCCCGACGGCGTGGTTCGGGCGGCGACCCAGGGCATTCTGGAAGGCCAGTCGGTCAAGGAGCGGTCTTGGTTCGTCGAGGGCCTGAAAGGTCCGGCGGCGTCGGATGTCCACGAGGCCCTGCTCCTCTCCTCGCTTCTTCCGCCTTCGCGAACGGGGGAGCCGCCGCGCTTCGTCGACGTCTCGATGCCGGTCTATGCCGGCAAGGCGATCGTTGGCGTCCTCGGCGCGCATCTGAAATGGTCTTGGATCGAGGATCTGAGGCAACGGTTCCTCGCCAGCGAGCAGTCCGCGGGCGACATGTGGATCCTCTCGAGCGACGGCAAGATCCTGCTCGGGCCGGATCTTGGTTCCCGTCCGTTCGACGTGAAGCGTTTCGCGGAGATGAAGATCGCCGGGAGGGGAGCCTTCGTGGATCGGTCAGCCTCCGCGGCGATCCTCACGGGCTACGCAACGACCGAAGGCCTGCGAAGCTACAAGGGTCTGGGCTGGATCGTCGTCGCGCGAAGGCCAGCCAGCGTCGCCTACGCCCCCGTGCAGCAGGCCGTGCGGACGATATTGCTATACAGTTCGATCGTCGCGGCGGTCGGGCTCGTCCTCGCCTGGATCGTCGCCCGTCGCAGCGTCGCGCCCCTGCTCGATCTGACCTCGGCGGTGCGTCGAATCGGCCAAGATCTCACGGGCGCGACGCTGCCCCAGCTTGGCAGCGCTCCCGAGCTCGTTGAGCTCTCGTCGTCGTTGCGATCGCTGCTGCGGCGCGTCGGCGTCGCGGAAACGAAACTGACACATGCCGAGAAACGGCGCATCGACGACACCCGGCGCTACAGCCAGACCATCGACAAGCTACGCGACGAAGCCGATCACGACCCGCTGACGGGGCTTCTCAATCGCCGCGCCTTCATCATCTTCGCCCAAGACGCGCTGAGCTACTTCCGCAGATACGGGCGGAGCATCGCAATCCTGATGGTCGACATCGATCATTTCAAGAGCGTCAATGACAATTACGGCCATGCGGCCGGCGATGCCGTGCTGTGTCAGGTCGCGGAAGTGCTTCAGATCTCGACACGCACGTCGGACAAGGTTTCGCGTTTCGGAGGCGAGGAGTTCGTCGTGCTGCTTCGTGAGATCGCGCTGGATGACATCGTCGGCTTCGCGGAGCGGCTCCGAGCATCCGTGGCCGAGCTCCACGTGTCGCATGAAGGCACGAGGATCAACGTCACCGTCAGCATTGGTGCCGCGCTGGTGAGCGATGAGGAAAAAGATATCCGGATCCTGATCAACCGCGCCGACAAGGCACTCTACGCAGCCAAGAGCGGCGGACGGAACCGTGTCCAAATGGTACCACAGCCGACCACCGCAACCGCGTCATAGCCGGGGATCATAGATGTCCGATTTCCCATCCTCCAGCTTGGCGAAGAGTCCCGGGGAAGCGTTCGCCCGCTCCATGGACGTTCTCGCACGGGCCGGGTCCGTGATCGTCATCGCGGTCGGGGCCTTCGTCCTTTGTGGTTGGGTTCTTCACATCCGCATCTTGATGACCCTGTTGCCCGGTCTTGTCGCCATGAAGGCGAACACGGCGGTATTGTTCGTGGCTTGCGGCTCGTCGGTTTGGCTGCTGCATAGCGCCTCGGAAGAAACTCGATCGACCAGATTGGCGCGCATACTTTCCGCCGCCGTCGTCGCCGTCGCCGCCCTCTCGCTGACAGAGGATCTTTTCAGCGTCGACCTCGGCATCGATCAGTTTCTGCTTCCCGACAACTGGCAGGCGGTCCCAACCCCTCATCCAGGCCGGATGTCGCCGCTCGCGGCGACCAACTTCATTTGCATCGGCGGCGCTTTGCTGTGCCTCAAGTCGCGGGTGCGCCGTATCGCCGTCCTGGTGCAATGGTTTGTGGCCCCCGCCTTGTTCGTCATCGGACTCGTCGTGGTCGGATACGCCTACGGGGTGGAGGCGCCGGATCAGATAAAACACTATAACGCGATGGCTGTGCACACGGTGCTGTCGCTCTTCCTCCTATGCCTGGCGATCATCGCAGCGGACTCCGAGAACGGTTTCACGAGCATCGCGACGAGCGACACGGCCGGTGGGTTGATCGCACGATGGTTGCTTCCGAGCATTCCGTTCGTTTTGCTCGCATTGGATTGGCTGCGCCTGCTTGGCGAGCGGCAAGGCCTCTATGGCTTCGCGTTCGGCGTATCGTTGAACGTCGCCTCGAGCATCAGCCTGTGCGTCCTCGCGGTCGCCGTGACGGCGGCATCGCTGCACCGTACCGATCTCGAGCGGCAGCGCGCCAAGGTCGAGATCATCAGCCTCAACGCGGACCTGGAACGCCGGATATTGGAGAGAACCTCGCAGCTCGAGGTCGCCAACCAGGAGCTGGAACTTTTGTCGATCGAAGACGGCCTCACGCGTGTCGCCAACAGACGTTTCTTCGATGCTCACCTGACAACGCAACTGGCGGTCGCGACACGCTACGGACGTGACCTCGCGCTGGTGATTTGCGACGTGGATGCCTTCAAAGCCTACAATGACAATTACGGCCATCAGGCGGGCGACGATTGTCTGAAACGGATCGCCGCCGCCCTGAAATCCTGCTGCCGCCGTCCGTCCGATCTGGTCGCTCGATATGGCGGTGAGGAATTCGCGATCATCCTGCCGGAAACCAGTTTGGATGGCGCGCGTCATGTCGCCGAAGCGGCCCGCGATGCTATAGGAAAGCTGATGATCGCGCACGGCCATTCGGCCGCTTCGCTCAACGTCAGTATAAGCGGCGGCTTCGCCTGCGTAACGAACCTTGTGAATCCGACAGTCGACGATCTGATCGCGGCAGCCGATCAAGCTCTCTATCGTGCGAAACGCGGCGGTCGCGACCGGGTGGTCGGCATGACCTCGGCGGACGGTGCATCAGCAGGGACCATCGTATCGCTTCCGTCGGAACCCATGTTCGGACGTGACCAGGATCTTGAGGTCTGATCAAAGCGCCGCTAGATGGTGAACGCTGCTATTGTCGCGTTGAGCTTTATGGGACGGCAACATTCGGCGCTTGGCAGGACGTCCGGCTTTCGTGCGAAGATCTAAGATTGGCTGTTCGCGCTAATTAGACATAGTCCGCCTCAGGCGGAAAGTCGTGCGCGAGCCTTCCCGAACATCGCCATCGTGCGGAGTCGATCCACATCGGTGAATACGCTCATCGCGGCTGGCCGCGCAACGAGGTAGCCTTGGATCTGGTCGCAGCCGAGCGATCGAAGAATGGCGAGCTGATCTGGGGTCTCCACGCCTTCCGCGGTGACCTGCAGGCCGAGGTTGTGACCCAGGTTGACGATCGTGCGGGTCAGCGTGAGCGCCTCGTCGCTTTGGCCAAGCTTGCTGATGAATGACTTGTCGATCTTGATTTTGTCGAACTTGAACAGCTGGAGGTAGCTCAAGCTGGAATAGCCAGTGCCAAAATCGTCGAGAGCGATGCGCACCCCCATCGCCCGCAAACGGTTGAGGATCGCAACCGCCTTCTCGGCGTCGTCGATCAGAATGCCCTCCGTGACCTCGACGACAATTCGCGCCGGGGTGATGAAGTTGACGCGCAGGGCGCGGCCGATCACGTCGCACACGTCCGATTGCCGGAACTGCATCGGTGACACGTTGACCGAGACGCGCCACGGCTCAGCCCAGCCAGCGGCCTCGCGACAGGCGGTCTCGATGACCCATCGACCGATCTGGACAATGAGGCCGGTCTGCTCCGCCAGCGGGATGAACATGGCAGGTGGGATCATGCCGCGGGTTGGATGCGCCCAGCGCAGCAAGGCCTCAAACGTCTCGATCTCACCCGTGACGCCGTTCACGATCGGCTGGTAGTGCAGCACCAACTCGCCGCGGTCCACGGCGCCGGCCAGCTCCTGTTCCAGCTGCAGCCTTGCCTGCAGCTGCGTGTTCATCGCGGCCTCGTAGAAGCGCAGCGTGTCGCGCCCTTCTTCCTTGGCGCGGTACATCGCGGCGTCGGCGGCGCGCATCAAGGTTTCGGCGTTGCCCCCGTCTTCGGGATAGAGCGCGATGCCGACCGAAGCCCCGATCTCGATCCGCTTACCCTCGATCTCGAAGGGCCGGCGCAACGCTTCGATGACGCGGGTGGCGACGGTGGACGCCTTCTGCGGCTGAGGCCCACTCGTCACGACCATGACGAACTCGTCCCCGCCAATGCGCGCCAAGGTGTCGGTCGGCTGAATGTCTGCGAGCACACGTTTGGCGATCTGAATCAACAGCGCATCGCCCACGGCGTGTCCGTGCAGATCGTTAACCGGTTTGAAGCGGTCGAGGTCGAAATAGAGGACGGCCAAACCACTCCTCTGATGCGCCGCAGCGTCCAGGGCGATGTCGAGCCTTTCCTGCAGGTTGTAGCGATTCGGCAGGTTCGTCAGCGCGTCATGACGAGCAAGGTGTCGAACTCGGGCCTCGTCGCGCTTGCTTTCAGTCAGATCACGCAGCGCCATGGCCGTGGCGGGCTTGCCGACGTACTCGATCGGCTGGCACGACAGCTCGACCGCAACAATGGTTCCGACAACGGTTCTGACGCTGAACTCCTCTGGGCGTCGATCGAGGGGCGCGCAACGCTCGCGTCGGAGCAAGGCCGGAGCGCTGTCATCCGCGAAGAGGCTCAACAAGGGCTGACCGATCATGCTGGCGGCTGTCGTCTTGAAGAGGCGCTCGCCGGCACTGTTCACCTCCAGGACGATGCCGTCTCGGATGATGATCAGCACCTCTTGCGCTAGATTGCTGAGCAAGCGCATGCGGGCGAGGTCCTGAAGGGCACGCTGCGACATGTGCTGCTCGACCATCGTTGCCGCCAAGCTGACGAGCAGGATCGCCAAGCTGACGCCCCCCACCACGAAAGCAAGCGTGGTCGAATCGAGGACCGTGCCCTGGACCGCTTCCATGGTGCCAGGCGCGACGTTGATGGCGGCCATGCCGGTGAAGTGCAGCCCGCAGATCGCCACCGCCAGCCAGCTTGCGACCTCGACGCGCCGACCTATCGTTCTCAGATGTGACGCCCTAGCCAGTGCAGCGATCGAGGACGTCACGCTGATCACCACCGACCATGCCACGTAGCCGCGGTCGAACGTCAAGAAGCCCGAGAAGGTCATGGCGGCGACGCCGATGTAATGCATTCCAGCAACGGCGAGACCGAGCAGAATGCCGCCGATGATGACGCGTGCCGAGCGCGCAATCGGAGCCTGCCAAACGAGCAGTGCGAGCCAGGCACCTCCAGCGGCCACTGCGACCGACAGCGCTGTCAAGCCGAGGTCGTACGTCATTTCCATGCCTGTTTTGAAGGCTAACATCGCGACGAAGTGCAGCGACCATACGCTGCAGCCGAGCACTACGGCTGCGAAGGCCAGCCAGAGCTTGGATGGCTTCTGCGCGCCTGTGACGGCTCGTGCCATCAGCGTCGTTGTCGTGAAGCACCCTAGGGCGCAGATCAGGGCGGAGATCGCCACCAAGCGAAGGTCGTGCTCGTGCGCAACACAATCGAGAACCTTCAGCATGCCAGCTCCAATGATCGTCTCCGGTTATCCATCAACCCGTATGCAATCCTAAGAATGCACTAATTATCCTATCGGAATGCGGATCTAAGTAGACCTCGGGTAAATAGCGGCGACCGCGCCAATTCTTCTTGGAATGACTCGGCAGAAATCATCCTTGCGGAAGCAGGTCCCTGCGTGAGCGCCGTGACCTATCCGACGCCGTCACATCGACAGACCCACAGTACCGATCGTGAGGTGTTCGATCAGCGGGGCAATGACGCCCGAAAGGGATGATGTACGGGGGGATCATGGGCCTCGCCGCCGTCGACGTGCGCGAACACGGCCGCCTCGGCGTACCGATTGGCCGGACCGTCATGGTTGGATGATGGAAGGTCCGGCGATCGCGCGCGTCTCGGCGGGCGCGGCCCGGCGCAGGTCGCCGGAGAAGGTCGCGCCGGAGAAGATGGCGTGCAGCGCCTCGACGATCCGTCCGGCACGCGGATCGCTGATCGCGTAGATGACCCCTGCCCTCGCGACGGCCGCTGATGATGCCGACCTCGCGCAGGCTTCCCAGGTGTTGCGACAGCGACGGCTGGCGGATCTTCAGCGCGGCCTTGAGCTCGGAGACGGCGCGTTCGCCCTCCATCGGGGTCCGGACGATCATCAGCCTGTGCGGGTTGACGAGGCTCTTCAGGAGTCCGCCGCCGGCTCGACGTCGGCCGGCGCGACCGTCACGCCGGCAGGGCGGGACCTCACGCCCATGGCGCGCCCCCCAGGGCATCGAGGGGGAACTTGAGGAAACGCCGGCCGTCGGCGGTCGGCTCCGGCAGGCGACCGGCACGGATGTTGACCTGGAGGGCGTGGAGCATCAGGCGGGGCATCGGCAGCGAGCGGTCCCGCGCCTCGCGTAAGGCGACGAACGCGTCGAGCGACGGGCGCGAGGCGAAATGCGTGTTCGTCGCCCTCTGCGCGCCGACCGTGCTTTCCCACAGCGCCCGGCGGCCGCCCTGCCGATAGTCGTGCCCGGTGAAGACGCGGGTCGCGCCCGGGAGCGCGAGGATCGCTTCGATCGAATGATACAGCCGCGCCGCGCTGCCGCCGGGAAAGTCGCAGCGGGCGGTGCCGCTGTCGGGCATGAACAGCGTGTCGTGGACGAAGGCCGCGTCACCGACCAGATAGGTGATCGAGGCCAGCGTATGCCCCGGCGAGAACAGGACCTTGGCCTCGACCTCGCCGATCGTGAAGGTCTCGCCTTCCGCGAACAGCCGGTCCCACTGCGATCCGTCGCAGGGCAGGTCGGCGCAGTCGTAGATCCGCTTCCACAATCTCTGAACGTCAACCACGTGGGCGCCGATCGCCGTCGGCGCGCCGGTCCTCGCCTTGAGGTAGGCGGCCGCGGTGACGTGGTCGGCGTGCGGGTGGGTGTCGAGGATCCACTGGACGGACAGGCCCCGCTCGCCGACGTAGGCGAGGATCGCGTCCGCCGACAGGGTCGCCGTCGCGCCCGACGCCGCGTCGAAGTCGAGCACGGGATCGATGATGGCGCAGCACTTCGTGGTTGGGCACGAGACGACGTACTGAACAGCGCAGGTGCGTTCGTCGTAGAAACCCTCGACGATCGGGTCCGTCAAGGCGCCCGCCCCGGCTTGCGCGTGCGGAAGCACCAGGGGGCGCCCGAGGCCTCGTCGCCATCGGCCCGCTGGTCGGGGTTCAACAGGTTGAAGTCCGGCAGCTCGATGACGTCGTCGCCGGTCGTCCAGCCTTCCGGCGTCGACACGGCCTGGGCATCGCTCATCCGCGGCGCCTCGACGAGGCGGAGGATCTGCACACGGGAGTGAAGTCGGCCCAGTGCGAGAAGAACACCAGCCAGCGGCCGCGATAGTCCGCCAGGGCACGTGTCCCCAGCGTCGTGCGAGCGATGAAGCCGGACGCGACGGTGCCGATCATGAGCGGCGCCGGCCGCGCCGGGGCACGCGCCCCTTGCTGTTCCGAAGACCCGATCAACGCGACGCACCTTCCGCTCGGAACGGTCCATGATCGGCGGCGCCCGCGATCCGCCCTTGACGCTGCCCAAGCTAGTGTCAATCATCATTATTGCAACCGGACGCTCGACACCCGCACCCCTATAGATGCGGGACGTGGCGCGCGCCTGCTCCTCGAGGATCCGGCTGCCAACCGGGATCAGCGTGACCAACAAGAACATGTTTCTTGTCTGCGAGTCGTTCGACAGCGTCCAGTTTTGTTCGACCAACAGGGCGAGCCAGTCCGCGAGCGAGAGGGAGAGTTGACTCAGCCGAGCGACGGACTGCTGCTCGACGACCGGAGCTTCCTGGTGCGGAGCCGGCGAGCGGTTCCCTCTTCCGCATCCAAGGCGAGGCTTGCAGCGCCTTGGCCACAGGGCTGCAGCATCCCGCGGGGCTCGCCGACACCGGGGACCTCGACGTACCACCGCTGTTGTCAGGCGTTCCCATGGTGAACTTGTCCCACAGCGCATCCTTCCACTCGTATGAGAGGACCGCACCATAAACTCCGGGATCAAACAAAGGGCGCGATGATCCCGCTTGCGCGAAGGCCTGCCAAAAAGGTGGTGGTTCGCAATGCCCGTGCGGGCGCGGCGTTGACCAGCCGCTCGCCACGCGGGCTTCACGTAGGGCGCCTCCAGCCGCATCGCCTCCGCATGGCACGCAGGCGTTGTCCGCATGTTTCCCATGCATGGGTTGGCGACGCTAATGCTGGACGGCAAGACGGCTCTCGAGGACGAGGCGGTCGAGGCTCTCGCCGACGCGGCGGCCGGCGCGCTCGTCGCTGCCGTTGATCAAAACCATGCGGGTGGCCCTTGAGCGCGATGTCCCCCGCGAGCTCAACATTTTAACCCCCCTGACGCCCGAAGCATAACATGAGCTCTTCGATAAGCGCCTCGACGGTCGTGCCGGGCACCTGGTCCGCCAATGCATCGAGCCGTCCATCGATGAGCAGCATCGCCACGCCATGGACAAACGACCATCGTGCCGTAGCTGCGACAAGGTCCTTAAAGCCGTGTCGCGTGGCACCGTCCTCGACCTCATCGTCAGGTAGCGCCAGGAGTGCGAGCGCAGAGGCTCCCGCGCTTGCGAGAGCCGGGTTTCCCCAGTTCAGGCGCTCCGCGCGAAACATCAATTGAAACAGGCCTGGATGGGCTGCCGCCAACCCGACATAAGCTCTGGCGTGTGCCGTCAGGCGCGCGCTCGGACCGGGTCTGGCATTCGCGGCTTGGGCATCAGCGTATTCACGGAGCCTAACGAAGCCTGACGCCGCCAACTCGCTGAAGAGCCCGGACAAATTGCCGAAATGATGCGCGGGTGCGGCGTGTGAGACGCCTGCTTCGCGGGCGACCGCGCGCATGGTCAAGGCGCCGATGCCATCCCGTTCGAGGATAACTTCAGCCGCTTTCAGCAAGGCCGTCGGCAGTGCTCCGTGGTGGTAGGGCGGCATCGAGTATCTTTACACTGGAAAGATTGTGATTGACAGCGCAGGCGGTGACCTTGCTTGATGTATCTAGCCATTGACAAGATAGAGATCTCGGCATGCCTACAACATCTGCGCCGCTTCGGATCGCGGTGCTCGGTGCCGGAAAGATCGGCAGCACGTTCGCGTTCCAGCTGGCTCGCCGGGGCGGACACGACGTGACGGTCATCGCCCGACCGGGCTCACCCCGGTTGCGGCAACTCGAACGCGACGAAGCGATCGTCGATGTCAAAGGCGAACGGGCCACGGTGCGGGTTGCCAGCGCGTTGAACGAGGAGACGCCCTACGATTTGGTCATCGTGACGCTACTGGCCCACCAGACCGGCGCGCTGTTGCCGGTCTTGCAGCGCAGCGCGGCGAAATGCATCCAGTTCATGTTCAACACCTTCCATCCTGAACGGCTTCAGGAGGTGATCGGCACCGAAAGGTGCGCCTTCGGCATGCCGTTCGTGCAAGCTCAGTTGGGAAGCGATGGCAGGTTGAAAGCGACCATAGGTGCCGGTGGTCAGAAGACGATCATGAGCCAGCAACGCTGGGTTGACGTGTTTAACACGGCTGGATTGCCTGCCGCCGTGGAACCCGACATGCCGCTCTGGCTTCGCTGCCACGTTCCGCTCTGCGTGGCGTTCGAAAGCGTCTCGGTCGCCGGCATGCGGCGCGGCGGCGGTGCATCCTGGGGTGAAGCGCACGTCTTGGCGCGCGGGGTTCGCGCTAGTTTCGCTCTGATCAAAGGCCTGGGATACGACGTCTATCCTAAAACAAAGAAGCGTATCGCCGGCACGCCCGTGCCGGTGGTCGCGGCCATGCTTTGGGGGATGTCGCGCGTCCGATCGTTTCGCGAGCTGCTTGCAACGGGCAAAGCCGAATGCTGTGCTTTGGTAGATGCGATGGTGGCGGCTGCGCCGCGCGCGCAAACATCCGTCGTCGTGACGGCTATTCAGGCTATGAGACCAAGTTAGATTTGCTGCGGCGGGTTGCTCCCTGACGAATGTACGGGCGGTCAAAGCTCGTCGGGTGAGCTGGCGCGCCTCTTGCGTGCAACCGTCTAGGCATGGACCGTTGCATGATCGACGTCCAACAACTCGAGGCTTTCTGCGCGGTCGTGCGAAGCGGCAGCTTCTCCAAGGCAGCGGCTATCCTCTCAGTCGGGCAGCCCGGCTTGAGCCGCCGGATCAGGAGACTCGAAGAGCAACTCGGCTCGCAACTCTTCTATAGGAACGGGCGGGGTGTCGCCCTCACGGATAACGGGGTCCAGTTCCACGGGAAGGTGTCGCAGCTTCTCGCGCAACTGAGGGCCGCCTATGACGAGGCGGCCGACGATGGCGTCACCCCGATTGGCAGTGTGACGCTCGGTCTTCCCACGTCGATGAGCGGTCTCGTCGGCGTGCCGGTACTGCAAAACCTGAAGTCCGAGTGTCCCGGCATCAAACTCCATCTCATCGATGGGTTTTCCGGACATGTGAACGAATGGCTGGTGTCCGGCCAGATCGACCTTGCGATCCTCCATCAAGCGCGACATGGATCGACCATCGTGGTCGAGCACCTCCTGTCGGAGGACCTCTTCCTCGTCGGTCGCGACGTTCCAAGTCGGATGGTCGTGGCCGGAAGCGACCCGACGATCGGGTTGTCGGAGCTGAAGGCCTTACCCCTGGTTGTTCCCGGTCATAATCACGGCCTGCGGCGCCAACTAGACCGCATCAGCGCTCAAGAGGGCGTCGAACTCAGCATCGAGAGCGAGGTCGATTCCCTTGCGGCGATCAAGGAGCTGATCGACGGGGGCGAGGTCTACTCTGTGCTGCCGATCGGTTGCGTTTACAAGGAGGTCCTCGCGGGCAGCGTCCTGGCGTGGCGTATCACCGGCCCGAACATCGTCAACACGATGGTGCTCGCGGCCGCCCAGAACCGGCCCTACACGGCCGCGATGCGGAAAGTTCGCAGCACCCTGCGGGAGCAGATCGCAGTTGTCGCGAGTCGGCAGACGGGCTGGAGCGACAGTGTCGTCGTGCGCGCGCCATCGTAGAGCATCGGACCGACAGGTGCGCAGCGGTTTCCAAACGATCCGATCCGGTACAGTTGAAGCGACGAGCGAAACCGGGTGGCGTTGCAGCCTCCGATTCGGTGCGGCATGGCTTAGGTTCGTTCGACCCTCGGCCGGAAACCTCCCTGGCAACGGCTCAACAACCTGCATGGCAACGACATGCGGAGCGGCCGATGAGGCGTGACCGCGGCGTCCGTCCATCCCCGAAAGCGAAGTCTGGATGAAGCGCTCGGTCTGCCGTTGGTGCGCGGCGTGTGGGTCGCGTCCGCACGTGGCTCGATTCGGCAACGGTCCATCCCGCCTCACCGGGGCGGACCCGTTCATCGCTCGGCTGCCGCAAGGCTACGAGACGATCATCGAGGAGCGCGGCGCCAACCTGTCGGGCGGCCAGCGCCAGCGCATCGCGATCGCCCGCGCGCTCGCCACCAACCCGCCGATCCTCATCTTCGACGAGGCGACCTCGGCGCTCGACTACGAGAGCGAGCGGATCATCCAGGACAACATGGCGCGCATCACCAGGGGGCGCACGACGATCATCATCGCCCACCGGCTGGCGGCGGTGCGCCAGTGCCACCGCATTGTCGGGGTGGCCGAGGGCCGCATCGTGGAGGTCGGCACGCACGAGGAGCTGCTGGCCCGCCGCGGCGGGCTCTACGCCCACCTGTGGGCGCTGCAATCGCAGACGGCCGCGCCCGGCTCACTAGCCCAGGAGCACACGGCATGAGCACCGTCGTCAGCCTGCGCACGCGCATCGGCGGCCAGCGGCAAGGCGAAGGCCATCGCGCCGACCGCGAGTTCCTGCCTGCCGCCCTCGAGATCCTGGAGACGCCGCCTTCGCCGATCCGCACCGGCCTGCTGCTCGTCATCTGCGCCTTCGCGGTGACGGCGCTCGGCTGGGCCTACCTGAGCCGCATCGACATCATCGCGGTGGCGCAGGGCAAGCTGCAGCCGACCGGCCGGGTCAAGGTGATCCAGCCGCTGGAGACGAGCCGGGTGGTCGCCACCCTGGTCGAGAACGGCCAGGCGGTGCGCGTCGGCGAGGTGCTGGTCGAGCTCGACCCCTCCGACGCCGCGGCGGACGCCGCCGGCGTCGCCGCCAACCTCGCCTCCTATCGCGCCGAGGTGCTGCGCCGGCAGGCGGCGATCGACATCGCGCAGTCGCACGCCGCCATCCTCGGCGCGGCGCCGACGCTCAACGTGACCTGGCCCGACACGATCGCGCCGGCGATCCGCCAGCGCGAGGAGCGCGTCTACGCCGCCGATATGCTGCAGCTGCGCGCCCAGGTGGCGAGCCTCGACGCGCAGGCCGACCAGAAGCACGCCGAGGAGAACCGCCTCAGGACGACGATCCTCGCCGAGAACGAGCTGATCGCCACGCTGCAACAGCGCGTCACCATGAAGTCGACGCTGATGGACCGCAACGCCGGTTCCCGCGCAGACCTGATCGACGCGACCGAGACGCTGCAGGACCAGAAGACGACGCTGGCCCAGCAGCGCGGCCAGCTCGCCGAGGCCAACGCGGCGATCCTGGTGATGGACAAGGACATCGCGCGCGCCTACGAGACCTTCATCGCCGACAACGCGCAGAAGCTCGCCGAGGCCGAGCGCCAGGCCGGCGACTTCGCCGAGCGCTACGCCAAGGCCAAGGCCAGGCTCGACCACATGACGCTGCGCAGCCCGATCGAGGGCACCGTGCAGGCCTCGACGCTGACCACCGTTGGCCAGGTCGTCACCTCCGGCCAGGAGCTTATGCGCGTCGTGCCCGAAGGCGCGGCGCTCGAGATCGAGTGCTACCTGCCCAACAAGGACATCGGCTTCGTCAGGACCGGCGACCACGCCATCATCAAGATCGAGAGCTTCCCGTTCACCCGCTACGGCACCATCGATGCCATTGTCATCCGCGTCGCCCACGACGCCATCCCAGAGCCCGACGCCGAGATGACGGAGAAGGACGCCACCCGTAACCCACAGGCCCTGTCGCAGGCGGGCGGCCAGCGCACCCAGAACCTCGTCTTCCCCGTCACCCTACGCCCGGCCAGCCGCACCATCACCGTCGACGGCACTAAGATCCCCCTCGGCGCCGGCATGGCCGTCACCGCCGAAATCCGCACCGGATCTCGACGCATCCTCGAATACGTCTTCTCACCCCTCGTCAAAGTCGCGTCCGAAGCCATGAAGGAACGTTGAAGACGTGCCGTTAGCTCTGCCACGGCGGACCGGACTGCGATAAGAATCCTTCGGATTAAAGCGGGAGTGACAGCGCGCGATAGACATCAAACCATGACCGGACGTCGATCACCTCTTCGTGCTACATCGCGCACATGAGGAGCAGCAATCGACTCTTTTCATTTGTAAGACGTTGCGCCCAGCAGCGGTTTCATGGTGCCGACGCCTTCAATGAGCAGGAATACCTGAGGCTTAACCCAGATGTGGCTGAGGCTGTGCGACTTGGACATCTAAGATCCGGACGCGAGCATTGGTCTAAGTATGGAGCTCGTGAAGGGCGCCGTTTCTCGACGAGCTATGGCGATGACGAACTACCCCTCGATTTTAACAGTGAGGTTTATCGACGTCGCAACCCCGATATCCAGCCGTTTCTCGACGAGCTTGAAATTTCGCCGGCTGAACATTGGCTATTGCATGGACGTCGCGAAGGACGTCGTTTTTGGGCGATGGTCGAAGAACATAAGCTACCGGACGGCTTCGACGAAACCACGTTCCTGAAGGAAACTCCCGAAGCAAGTGATGCTATCGAACGGTTACGATACCAATCGGGCGGCAGCTTCTTTCTCCACCGCGTCGGTTGTGTCGAAATGCGGCCTATAGCGGATGGTCCAGAGCTTTCCGCAGTCCAGGCTTTGTCGCAAGGTTTCAATCCTATCGACTACGCTGCTCGCTATCCAGATGTTTGGAGCAGTGTCGGCGACGATCCCAGACGCCTAGCATCCCATTGGGTTACGAAAGGCGTTTTCGAACATCGCTTGCCCTGCGGGCTCAAGCCGTATGTCGGCCGTCGTCCATATCGAGCGCCGCCTTCGGACCGCACTGCCGTGACATTCTTCGGCCTATTCGATGAGCCGTCGGGCTTGGCTGCTGCGGCTCGCAACTATCGCAAGGCCCTAGAACTCACGGAGTGCACCATCACATCCATTGTCGTGAAGCCAACCGATAGATTCGAGACGATGCCAGATGTTCGGCTCAGCCAACAAACTGTAGTACCCGTCGGCGCGATTAACATTTTCGCAATGAACGCGGACATGACCCACAGTTTCTTCCTAGATGGTCGTTTTCATCTCCTTGAGGGTCGCTACAATATAGGCATATGGTTTTGGGAATTGACCGATTTTCCCGATGAGTATGAGACTGCTTTTAGCGCCTACGACGAAATTTGGGTCGCGAGCATGTTTTGTCAAAAAGCTATAGCCGCGAAATCACCTATACCGGTGCGTACTATGCCGATGTTAATCGAGGTCGACTCTAGCGAGCACGCATTCGCGCGCGAACATTTCGACTTGCCGCAGAGCGTCTACATCTTCGCTTGCGTTTTTGATATAGGTAGCATGCTGGATCGAAAGAACCCGATTGCCGCCATTCAAGCCTTCAAATCAGCTTTTGGCGAACAAGACCACGTGCGACTTGTTCTGAAATATCATGGCATGGAGCATTATCAGGCAATGGAAAAGATATTAATGAACGCAGTTGGACAAGCGAGGAACATTGTCTGCATCGACAAAGTATTCAATCAGAGAGAAAACTCGAGCTTTAAACATGTAGTCGACTGTCTTGTGTCACCGCACCGAAGCGAGGGATTCGGCCTGAACATTGCGGAGTTCATGGCACTGGGAAAACCGGTAATCGCTACGCCCTTCGGCGGGTGTGAAGACTTCCTAGATGGTGACTCAGCTTATCTCATTCCGTTTTCCCTCCAAAAAATCGGTAGACAGGTGGGCCCTTACTCGAGTGAATGCCACTGGGCTGAGCCGGATATCGACGCTCTTGCCCAGATCTTTGAACGCGTGCTTACTTCGAAAGAAGATCGAGACCGTCGAGCAAGCAAAGGAAAGAAGAGGATCGAGAGTCTTTACGGTGCCGCTCACGTTGCATCAGCGATGCGCGACTACTTTAAAGGCGTGCGGATAAGTCAAGGTCCTCCGCACATGACAGAGCGGTAGCTATTTATTAAACGTCCATGTTTCATGGCATTATTAGTCGCGGCAAGAGATATTAGCTTACCAATGTCATGTTGAGGATATTCTTGGCCCGAATCGTATCGACATTGACGCGTCGACCGGCTTAACATGTTGGCCGAGGACTAAATTAGCGGCCCCCATCTTGCTAATCTGCTCGGGAGAGAGACGATGGATCATGGCTGCGGATGATCACCCGCTCGACAGTCAGCTTTAAGAGCACGAGCAGGCACAGCCAATGACGAGATGAAAGGGCCGGAACGCTAAGGTTCAATCGATCCGCCCGTTCTTGTGGACTTGTGCCGCCTCGAGCCCTGCATGGGACCTCCGTTGCGATCTTTCGTACGAAGGTGCTAGTCGAGCACGCATCTCGGTGCAACTCTATCCAACAAGGTTCATTCATGACGAAACGCGCGCTCATTACCGGCATTTCGGGACAGGACGGCGCCTACTTAGCCAAGCTACTGCTCGAGAAGGGCTACGAGGTGACCGGTATTGTGCGGCGCTCCTCTCATTCCGGCGTCGCCGACCATCGGCTGCGCTGGCTCGGTGTGCTCGATCATGTCCGCCTGGTCGACGGCGACCTGCTCGATCTGTCATCGATCCTGCGCGTGGTGCTGGAGAGCAAGCCCGATGAGGTCTACAATCTAGCCGCTCAATCCTTCGTCACCACCTCGTGGCAGCAGCCGATCCTCACCGCCAACGTCACGGCGACCGGCGTCACCAATGTCTTGGAGGCGTTGCGGCTCAACTGCCCGGCCGCTCGCTTCTATCAGGCCTCGTCCTCGGAGATGTACGGGCTGATCCAGGAGCCGATGCAGTCGGAGACGACGCCGTTCTATCCGCGCTCGCCCTACGCGGTGGCCAAGCTCTACGGCCACTGGATCACCGTGAACTACCGCGAGAGCTTCGGGCTGCACGCGTCCTCCGGCATCCTGTTCAACCACGAGAGCCCGCTGCGCGGCCTGGAGTTCGTAACCCGCAAGGTTACCGATGGCGTAGCGAGAATCAAGCTGAACAAAGCGCGAGAGCTCCGTCTTGGCAACGTCGACGCGAAGCGCGATTGGGGCCATGCGGCCGATTATGTGCGGGCAATGTGGTGTATGCTGCAGCAGGACAAGGCAGACGATTACGTCGTAGCGACCGGCGTGACGACCAGCGTGCGCGAGATGTGCGAAATCGCCTTTGCGCATGTCGGACTGGCGATGGAGGACCACCTGATCATCGATCCTGCCCTTTACCGCCCGGCCGAGGTCGACGTGCTGCTCGGCAATCCGGGCAAGGCTAAGATGGCGCTGGGTTGGGCGCCAGAAATCGATCTGAGAACGATGATCGTCGAGATGGTCGATGCGGACCTTGAGCGGGTGCGTGGGCACCGCGAGCGGGACTAGCCCGGTGCTTCAAGGCACGCGCGTCCTGGTGACCGGCGCCGCCGGCTTCGTCGGCGGCTACCTGTGCCGCGCGCTAGCCGAGGCGGGCGCGACCGTCATCGGAACTAGCCTCCACGACGGAGGTTGCGGCGACGTCGTGGTAATGGACCTGGAGGACGAGGCAAGCGTTGCCGCGGCGATCGTGCTGGCCCGCTCAGACGTCGTGGTCCACCTCGCCGGCCAAGCCTCCGTCGGCGCAGCGTTCGGCGGCGGCGCGGACCTGACGTGGCGGGTCAACCTGGCCGGCACGCTAACCCTTGCCCTCGCGCTGGCCCGTCTGGCGCCGACGACAAGCGTACTGTTCGCAAGCTCTTCCGAGGTTTACGGCCGCGCCTTCACCAAGAGTCCGGTTAACGAGGACGTCGCGCTCGAACCCACTAACGCCTATGCCAGCTCGAAGGCCTTGGCCGAAAGAGTACTGGCCGATGTGCTAGCGCCAACAGCCAGGCTCATCGTGGCGCGGCCGTTCAATCATTCCGGGCCTGGTCAATCGGAGAATTTCATGCTGCCGTCCTTCGCCGGTCAGGTGGCGCGCATCGAGGCCGGCCTGCAGCCGCCGCGACTGGCTGTCGGCAATCTCGATGTCAAGCGCGACGTCCTTGACGTGCGCGACGTCGCCGCCGCCTACGTCGCGCTGATCGCGGCGATGCCGCGCCTGCCGGCCCGCTTCACCTGCAACATCGCCTCGGGCCAGGCACGGCTGTTGAGCGATCTCGTCGACGTCCTGCGCCAGGCCTCCAGGGTGCCCTTCGAGATCGCGGTCGATCCGGCGCGAGTGCGCCCGGTCGACGTTCCCCTCGCTTCCGGCTGCAACACTCGCCTCCACGCCGCCACCGGCTGGGCGCCCAGAATCTCGATCGAGCGGACTATTCGCGACTTGCTTGAAAACGCACGGGCGCAGGTGAGGTAATCACGACACGCTCGAGATTGAGCACGCATTTCGGATCCGTGCGCGTCTCGAGCAGCGTGCCGCGACTGATACGATTTAATTCAGGTGAACCGGTGGTCTGGGACTGTTTACGTATCTCGATGCAGTATTGCACAGGATCATTCTTTCGCGACGGATCATTGTCGCCTTGTGTCGTCCATCGGCTGTGATAGGCAAGGCGTTTAGATACAGGCTAGGTTGATGGCTGCCCCGATCCCCGCCGACCATATTGACATCGCGTTCCGGTGCCTGCTCGACCGTTTGCCGGAAAGCGAGGCGACGGTCGCGGCCTTCCAGGCAATGGGCGACATGGGTACGGTGATCGCGATGATCCAGGCCTCGCCGGAGGCACGGGCCCGCACCAAGGACGCGCCCTATTGGCACTACAACAGTCGGATCGACGCGCTCGGCGTCATCCGCTCGCACGAGGACCGACGCCGACAGGCCGTACCCGGCCGCTTTGTGAACTTCGTAGGCGTCGTCATCGATCCGGCCGTGTACCCGCCGCTGCTGCAGAACCGCGCGGGCGAGATCGAGGGTCTGCCGCTTCCCTCTAACTGGCATGCGGACATCGCCGAGTTCGCCGCCGCTCTGCGGGCGGTGGATTTGGCTAAAGGCACGTTCCGTGTCCTCGAACTTGGCTGCGGCTGGGGCTGCTGGCTGCTCATCACAGGCGTCGCTGCGCGAAATCGCGGTCTCAAGGTTGACCTGATCGGCGCCGAGGGCGATGCCGGCCATGTGGCGTTTGCCGAGAAAGGATGCGCGGAGAACGGCTTCTCCGCCGAGGAGTGCCGCATCGTGCGCGGCATAGTCGGTCCCAAGGAGGGCGTTGCGCTCTTCCCGAAGCAGGCGGTGGCCGGAGAGTCCTGGGGGCTGGAGCCTGTGTTCGATGCTTCGCCAGCGGCGGCTCGTGAGGCCGAGGCAAGCGGCAAGTTTGATATCTTGCCCATCCTGACGCTCGACGCACTCGCTCGGGACGGTGAGCCGATCGATCTCGTGCACATCGACATCCAGGGTGGTGAGACCGCGTTCATCGAGGGTTGCCTGCCCGCGCTAAAACGTCTGGCCCGCTACATCGTCATCGGCACTCACTCGCGTGAGATAGAGGGACGGATCATGTCTTTGCTTCAGCCGCCAGACTGGATTCTAGAAATCGAGCGCCCGGCAATATTCGGCATCGATGTCGACGGCGCACGAGTCACGCATGTCGATGGAGTTCAGGGCTGGAAGAATAAGCTTCTCTGCGAGGAGTGACTTTCTTGCATTAATGCGTGCACAACGTCTTACTTGGTTGGGTCCATTGTTCCTATCAACAGGCCCGCGCGACGATTAAGTCAGAGTGAGCCTAAATAGAGCAATCGGCAAGATACCAAGGTGTAGTCGCTCCACAAATCGCAGTTTAACATTTTTTAGGATCTAAAATACAAAGATTGACTATAATTGCTCAATATTGTTTCCGCACTGATGATGCGACGCCCCGCATAGAACTTATCTAACTCGCTCTGCCTGTTAGGAACAGCGCCGAACTCCTCGACGATCTGAACATAATTGTCTGCCAAAGTAGTGGAGGCTGGATTAAGGTTGGACAACGCCACCAGTCCAGTCGGCTCGCAATCGATCAAGACGATCTTGAGATCTGGTCGATATCTTTCAAGAATAGGTATGACTTTCCACACATCTCCCGTCCATGGACCGTATGGCTGAATGCGCGATGCCATGTCGATGGTAAACGGAAGACAGTCATGAAGGAGAATCAAGCCGGACCGCCTGCAGGCTGCTTCGGTATTGAAAATATCCCGGAGAAGGAATTCAAACAGGTGCATGCCGTCCAGGAACGCTAAATCGATATCGGTTGGGCGCTCCTTGGCGAAAAAACTGTCGCTGGTCTGCCGATAAAGATGGAGTGACTTCTTCCCCACAGTTGGGTCTACGGTTAACGCAAATCCGGGATCAACACCGATCGCGTTTTCCACTTTCATGCCGGCCAGATTAATGCCCGCCTGAACGCCGATCTCGAGATAGTTTTGAACCTCGCGTTGTTGGCAGATGTCAGATAGGAACTTCATGTAGAAGGTGCCGGCAAACTGTACTGTAGGCATGGATGAAAGCATGGATCTTCCCAGTGTCCGCGAACTACCGTTTCGTTGTTTCACCGAATCTGCGTAGAAATTAAAGAGCTGCGACGTGTAGTATAAAATCGCCTCATTGCACAGGTAATCGATCGCAAAATCTCGTCCCGCCACTGCGACCGCCTCATAAAGACCGGCGTTCTCCCGTTCTCTTCGCAAAATATCGATGACGTCAGCGTCGTTGGACGCTGACAGATAATGTTCGCCATTTTGCAACCCTCGAAAGTAGAAAAGCTCGAACTCAGACGTATACTTTACGAGCACGCTATTCGACGCCAAGCTTATCTCAACTCGAGAGCACGCCGCGCCATGCCCATCGATAGAAATGAGGAAGCGATGCGTCATCTGCTCCGGCCAGCTAAGCCGTCGATCGCTATAACCCTCTGCTCTAATAGCATCTGCAACGATGTCGCTTTCACACGAGACGATGTTGGGCAGATAAAAGCAAACATCTTCGACTTCAGCAAAATAACGAGCCGATCGAATTCGAGGAATAGAATTCTCTCGGAGGGCCTCCATAGATATAGTGCCACCTCCTGTTGTTGAGCCTGCGAAAACCGCACTTATGCTTTTGTCATAGTAAGCAACCTGATCAGGAATAACGCCTTGGGTGAAACTATTCTTCTCAAAAAGCTCGATGTCTGGAAGTAGAGGGAGAGGCGATCCTTGCATTCTCTGAAATGTGAAAACAGGAATATCGGAGCGAGGAGGCCCATCGTCGCATACATTCAGCGCGAAAACTACATCTTTTACTTTGTAATGTTCGAGCATGTCCGAAAAAAAGAGCCGGTACCGTTCCGCTCTAAGCATGTAGGCGGGAAACGTAGACTTTTCCTTGTAATCGACTTTGTTTCCGTGAATTTCGAAGAGGTATGTGGATGGACTCACACGCTCCAAATCCACCATTGCCTCTGAGTAGTCGCCAGACCAGGAATGCATGTCCGATGCAGCCCATTGCTGCAACACGTCAAAAGCTGCCGTCATGATCCCGCTCCAAGCCCTCAACCTCCAACAGCCGCAATCGTCCGACGAGATCTTTAAGATTATAGGTTACAACCACGCGCACGCCAACGCCTAGGTGCCGCGGATTACCACCGTCCAGCGTACGAGGCTCGTAGGTGAAGATTGTGTTCATGACTTGAGTTGACCTTCGCATGCGCGATTGGCACTATCAAACGGTGCTGGCCCCTCTGGAAAGCGGTTGACGTTCGTGGCGTTGACGTGTGCGCGCGCGCGCCAAGAGGGCAAGAAGCTGTAGAGTTGTTGTTTGGCACAAGCCGCATCAGCAGTCAGTGGTAGGATTTACTAGACGACGCGTCTTCAATCCTCAGTCTGGTCTATCTATTTGCGCCCAATGAGCACTGGATTACTAGATGACTCTTCTAGAACCTGGACTACAAGGCCGGCCCTTTCCAAGCAGATCGTAATAAATGGAAGTGACCACCCGCTTGCGAACCAGCCGGACTTTCTCATGCAGTATATCGAAAGTGGATCTAGGCGGAGGCCCCAATGATGCCATCAGTTATCGTTGAGGGGTTCATGTACTAAGGCTAGACACCCTCAGGCTTCAGCATGGCCGCTATGCGGTCGATTACAAGCCACGGCCTCATTGCATGATGGAGACACTCGTAGAAAAGCTCCAAATCGCAGGACGCCGGTTCACCTTCATAATCCTCAAAAGATGAGGTCACGGGATTGATCGGCAACCCGGACCTCGTTGCTCTTCGGCGAATAAGCTCGACGAAATTCCGGTTCATGTCGACTGCGGTCACGTTGACCCTGTGTAGGCGCGAATCTCGGAGCCAGCTCCCAAATCGAGCACACTGCCGAACGCGGATTAACATGTTTAATCAGAGAGAGAATGCGCACCAAGTAAGTGGCAGCATTGCTATGTCTGGCAATCAGAGGCGAGCTTTATCTGACTGGAAGCGATCGCTTAAAAGACAGAGCGTGCATTGCCCCAACGGTATTCACACCCTTTCCACGCCTGTATCCTCCCACAGCCGCAATCGTCCGGCGAGGTCGTCGCGCGGATATACGACGATCGAGCGTACGCCGATCCCGAGGTAGCGCTGGTCGGCGCCGTCCGGCTTACGCGACTCATCGTATGTGAAAATTATACTCACGGGCTGGGCTGCCCTGGCATTCGCAATTGGCACCATCAAACGGCGATTGTTCATGCCGGAGAAGCGGCCGACGTTCGTGCCGTCGACGCTGATCGTGCCGATCGCGTCTTTGTAGATCGGCGGTACGACGACGTGGATATAGGCGACGAGATCATTTGGCGTGTCGGCGGGTGGGACCAGCCGAAGTTCCGCCTTCGGGCCGCAGGCCCAGGTGCAGTTCACGTCGAGGTCGAACCAGTTCCAGCCTTCGAGCAGGTCGAGCGCGTCCTCCTGATCAAGGAAATTGGCGAACACCTGGGTCGACGAGGCGTCCGGCTCGGCCGCTTCGATGTTGTAGAACTGGTACGGGCGCCCGAACGCGATCGGCTTGCGCTGGATGGATGGCGGGTGCCCGACGAGGCGCAAGGTCAGGCCGGCGAGTTGATCCCGTAGCGCCTCTGAGGCCTCGGTCCAGGACGGCGGCTTGAAGGTCGCGCGCAGGTGCGCCTCGTGCTCAGCCAGCGCCGCGCGATCGCCGATCAGCCGGTCGCACATCTCGAAGGCGGCTGAGGCGTCATAGGGATCGATGTACATGGCGTGCTCGCCGCCGGCTTCGGGCATCGAGGTCGTGTTGGAGCACAGGCAAACCTTGCCGCGCGCCATGCTCTCCGTGATCGGCAGGCCCCAACCTTCCGTGAAGCTGGGAAAGACGGTGAACAGGCAGCTGTCGTAGAGCTCGGACAGATCGGCATTGGACACGCCCTGGAGGTGCACGATCGTCTCCTCGGCGTAGTTCGTAACCTTCAGCGTGCGCATGAAATCTTCCATGTACCAGCCGACGCGGCCGACGAGCACGAGCCGCGGCACATTCGCCGCCCCGTATTTGGCCACGAGGCGCCGCCAGACGTGGAACAGCAGCATGTGATTCTTTCGCGGCTCGAGCGTGCCGACGCAGAGGACGAACGGTCCCTTGACGCCGAGACGAGTCGGCGCGCCGGCCCGGCGCGTGCCGGCTTTCTCGGCGTCGGTTATGGTGCCGCCCATCGGGACCACGCTGATCTCAGGCGGGGTACGACCGAGGGTGTGGAGCGTACCGAGTAAATCGTCCTTCGAGTAGCTTGAAATTGAGAAGACGTGGTCGGCGTGAATCGACATTGCCGCCATAGCGCTGGCGAAACGGGGGATGAGCGGCGCCGGCACGACCTCTGGTGCGGAGATCGGAATTAGATCGTAAAAGATCTGGAGGTAGCGCGCGCCGTAGAAATATTTGACGCAGCGGATGATCTCGTTGTGCTGATCGAGCGCCCATGGCGCGCCCAGGGTAAAAAGCGTATCGCCCGCCTGAAACGCCGCGCGACTCGTCAGCCCCAGTTTAAAGCGCTGAACGTGGCCGTGCCACTCGCTTTTGGAAACGGCATCCAGATCGCCGGCTTCCTCGAGCAACTGGTTGAACTGCTGGTGTGGAACGTTCAGGAAACAGTTGAGGTGCTTGAAGCGGGTGCAGATACGACAGGTCGCGGTGCCGATTCGCGCATTACCGAGGCTCAGGAGATAGCCGGCCTGGACCCGCTGGATCCCTGAAAGCTCGCGATGATGCGTGAGAAACTCGATGAGGTCGCTCGCGTCGAGGTGGAGCACCGGCGTCGTGCGCGCCTCGATATTCCGCATTTGCTGCCGCAGGACGACGCGCTCGCCGCCATTGCTCGCGACCGTCGCGAGAGTTAATGTTTCGGCGCAAAACAGGGCTTTGGTGGGCACTGGCAACTGGTACCCGTGAAAACCCTGGCCATAACCCGCAATCTTTAGATCCTCGCGCATTAAGTTGGCGAAGCCATGGGCAACGAGTCCATGGTCTAGGTAGACCCGCAGCTCCAGCGCGGTTCCAGGCTCGTCGCAGTCTGCAGCCCAACCACGTATGAAGTTAGGTCCAATTTGATCGACAAAGCCGATTAAGTTTTTGAGCTTAGGCCTACCAACAGACTTTAGAATGCTTCGCACTACCGGTACTTTCATGCGTATGGCTCGGACCATCAACCTGCCCCGACTCCTTGTATCTTCAAATCGATAGGTTGCAAGGTTTAGGCTTTTGGCGACGGCGACGGACGGGATCCCACGAGCTTCAAAGGGTTGCGATGCCCGGTTGGTAAGCACGGTATGACGATCGCTACTGCGCTTGCGCACGAGCCTGCCTCCGCGAGGGAGGCAGATGGACATTAATCTAGCTCTATTTGAGCATCGTTGCTAAAGATCGGCTGGACGGTCAGGTTTTTCGATGGCGAGGTCATCATCGCGCATCAGACGGGCTTGTCGTGTTGGCGCGACCTGCTTAATGGCTGTTGTATAGGCGTGATGGACGAAGGTATCCTGGCCCAAGAGTTTGGAGGTCCCTTTCCGCCTTCGCGATCCGAATTTTTCCGCGCCGTAAACCCGCATGCGTGGACCGACCGTCTGTGTCGGTGGCACTTGCGCCTGCTGATTTGTAAATTCGAGGAGAGGCGCGGTTCTCGAACGGATCGTGCGAGCTCGTCCGTCTTAAGTGACGAGACCTTGCGATGCGTATGACGAGGATCATGGCGGAGGCGGCGAAAGCGCTCGACGACCCAGCTTGAGGGTGGGACGGCGAGCCGGCCTGATGCGTGGGCTTGCGGACGATCTCTCCATCGATGGTCGTCGCCTTCGCGGGCCGCTCGCCAGCGTAGCTGCTGGCGGCGAAGGCTTTCGTCACGAACGGGAAAGACCGGCGCGACAGGCGCAGACAATTGGCGCGTCATTGCGGTCTTGCACGCTGGCCGCCTGTGGCTCGAGGATTAACCCACGCCCGTCGCCAACATCCATGCCCTGGCGCTTGCGGCCCATCACCTTCCTGGCGGCGTCGTAGCCGGGCCGCCGCTCTCGGCGGGCGTCACGCTCTGGCTGCGAGGACGACCGCCTTTGGCGAAACTCCGCTCGCGATCGACCATGACGAGAGCGTGGTGGATCGTCCCAACAAGCGGCATCAGTCAAATTAGTTTCATAGCCAAAGCCGCAGCGACTATGCTGCCGCTTGCAGGTTCTAGGCCGAGAGCAATCATACGGTATTCCGACATCATAAGTTAGGTACTAGGGCCCTGGTGTTTTAAGGAAAAACTTCGGCACGATGCCCGCAGGCGACTCTTCTTACATTGGATACTGAAGCGCAATCCGAAAACCTAAAGTATGGCTGGGTGGAGAATGCCGTCCGAGAGCATGGAGTAGGCGAGGCCGCTGCTGCCGGGCATGACCTTCGCGACCAGCGCCTACGAGTGCGTCGATGGCGTGCTCCGGCTGCTTAAGAAGCCGATCGGTCGTTAAGGCACTCGCCGAACTCGACGGCGAGCTATTCGTCCAGCCGGGCCACTCTCATCAATGGCGCGGCGCTCGCTGCCGCGCTGAGGGTCGCCTTAATCGAGTGTGCATTATCAAGATTAATGCTATCGCGAGCGGACGGTCTTTCCTGCGCAACATGTCGAATTGGCTATGTCCTTCGTATCCTACGCCCAAAACTTCGAAGACGTCATGTTATGGCGCGCGCTCCGACATGTCGCTTCGGGGTTCTACATCGATGTCGGCGCGCACGATCCCATAAATGACAGTGTCACGGCAGCCTTCTACGAGAGAGGCTGGTCTGGGATCAACATAGAGCCTGTCCTTGAGCACTATCTCGCACTGTCGAACGCTCGTCCGCGTGACACCACCCTTCGTTTCGCTGTCGGCGAACAGGAGGGCAGTGATCCTATCTTCGTAATTTCGAGCACCGGCCTCTCGACCCTTGTCAAACATATTGCAGCCGACCACGCCGCAGCCGGTTTCGAAACTAAGGAAAGCTTGACCGAGGTTCAGACGCTCGCTCAGGTCTGCCGCGATCATGCACCTAACGAGATCCATTTCTTAAAGATCGATGTCGAGGGATCAGAACGGGCAGTCCTAGCCGGGGCGGATTTTGCGGCCTTTCGGCCCTGGATTGTAGTGGTCGAAGCCACCGCGCCAAATAGTCAGGTCCCGACGCATGCGGATTGGGAGCCGCTGTTAATCGCGGCGAGCTATCGGCCTGTCTGGTTTGATGGGTTGAACCAGTTCTACGTTGCAATCGAGCACGAGGAGCTCGTGCCGGCTTTCTCGTCACCGCCCAACGTATTCGACAGGTTCGTGCGTTACATGCAGCTCGCGCCCGCCGTCGCGGTGCCACCGCATCAGCAGGTGCTCGTGCCGCCGGCCTTTGATGAACCGGCCAGTATCGACGACCAGGAGCGGATTGCAATGACATTGCGCTGTAGCGATGCCGATTGCCTGCCGAGAGTCGACGAAGCAGGCCGGGTTCTAGAGGAGCCGGACGGCACCCGCGTCCAGATAATGCACAACGGTCTAAAGGTATTAGCCGACGGCTATTGTGGCGCCTGGATGACGCAGCTGATTGGAAGTGCGCGCGGCTGTCACGAGCCTCAAGAGGAGCGGGTCTTCTACGAAGTCATGCGTGCTATGCCGTCGGACGCAACTATGATCGAACTTGGCGGCTTCTGGGCTTTCTACACGCTATGGTTTCTCAAAGACGCGCCAGAGCGCAAGGCCGTCGTTGTGGAGCCGGATCCGAGCCACCTCGCCGTCGGGATGCGCAATGCTTCGCTTAACCGCCTGTCGCCTCACTTCCGCATCGGTTTTGCAGCCGGCGAGGCGGCCCCGCTTCAGTTGTTTCGGACCGAAGCGTCGGGAATGCTTTCTTTGCCGCGCCTCTCTGTCGCACAGCTCATGAACGAGCATGGCTTTGACACGCTTGATGTTTTGCACTGCGATATTCAAGGATCCGAACTCGACGTTCTTGAGAGCTGCCGGACGATCTTCGAGCAGGGGAGGATTCGCTGGGTCTTCGTATCGACCCATTCTCTTCAGATCACGGGCGACCCGCTAACGCACCAGCGCTGCCTGCGCCTTCTCCAAGCCTGCGGCGCCACCATTGAAGCTGAACACGACATACACGAGTCTTTCAGTGGCGACGGCATGATCGTCGCCCGCTTCGGGGCCGCATTACAGCAATGGATACCTGTCGAAATCAGCTACAACCGCTATGCGCAAAGCTTATTTCGTCACCCTCTGTTCGATTTGGCCGAACGGCAAGCAACGAGCTTCAACGACGGCGAGATCGTTGCGGCCAGCTACAGCACTCTACTACGTCGCGATGCAAACCAACAGGAGGTGGGCCACTGGCAGCAGTATCTCCGCAATAACCGGGAACTCCGCAGCTTCTTTAACCTCGTTCTTGAAAGTCCGGAATACCAAGACCTTAAGTCTCCGCTGCCTCCTGCCGGCAAGCTAGTAACCTGCGGTGTGCAACTCGTCATTGCGGAGAACAGTCCGCTTGGTCGCGTTGGCGAGATGTTGTACGCGCCCTACGACAAATGCATTCTTCCAACAATCATGCGTGACGGTGCATGGCAGCCGGAAGAGCTCGCCTTTGCATCTCGCCACATCCGGCCGGACCGCTTCTACACGCTCCTCGACATCGGCGCGAACATCGGCCTGTTCTCCCGGCAGATGCTGACCGCCTTCTCGAACATTGCGCGCTGTGTGTGCATCGAGCCAGACCAGTCCAACTTCGCTCATTTGCAACTAAACCTGCAATCGTTTATGCCAAAGGTGAGTATGGTCAACATTGCTCTGGGCGCAGTCACCTCGCGGCAGGACTTCTACAGGGACAACGACAACTGCGGAAACTATTCGCTTCAGGCGGACTCGGTGCGTAACCAGGCGCATGGCGTCACGCATGTGGACGTCCTCGCCGTCAAGGAATGGGCATCCAGCGCCGAGGCGAGCCTCGGCAGCGAAGAGATCATCTGGAAGTCAGACACTCAGGGCTACGACGAATTGATCGTAAGCCTCATGCCTGCCGGCATCTGGGCCAGGGTCGCATTCGCCGTCATCGAGCTCTTCCGGATCGAGAAACCGCTATTCGATCGCGAGGTCTTCGCCCAGAGGATCGACGAATTCCCCAACAAGTCGATCGGCCTCCATACGCCCGCAACCACGGCGGAGGTGCTCACCTTCTTGTCCGGCTCCGATTTCGGCCATGACGATCTATACCTCTGGCGATGATTAGGTACGATATTGCCACGTGCGGAGTGTACAGATCTGCTAGTCTTTTTTGCTGGCGCGAGATCTGAGGAATTTGAAAATTACCCAGCCTATGTTGAGCTTGTCGCTGCGAACCAAAAAACTTCGACACCGAAGCGATATGAGGCGACTCTCGTGTACGGTGATGCTAGTTGCGGAAGCGGCAACGTAAGCTGTTGGTTGAAAAACAAAGCTCGGATGAACTGAACACCTTTGGCGGATTTTGCGACGCAATTGGCGGAGTAGGATCACCGGTTGGCGAAGACTTCTTCAAAGGCATGGCGTTCGCGACAGCAATTTAGATAATCTTGATCCTTTCTCCTCTGATCATTTCTCTACCAATTCTGCTTCATGAGAAAATGGCTGACGAATCTTAAACTAAGCTGCAAATGAACAGGCGTCTCAACGCTGGCTGACTGGATGGGGAGCGGTCAGTATTGCCCTAGAGCCGATGGTGGACGACCTCATAAAGGCCCACGTCCTGGCGGCGCAGCGGCTCCATGTCGATGACACTGGTCCCGGTTTTGGCGAAGGGGAACACCAGGGACCGAGCAGCTATGGACCGCGGTTCGCGACGATCGGCCCTTTTGCGGTGTCGATCCGCCAGTTGCCTTCTAGGGTCAGGGTTCATTCGCATTACAGCCAGAAGATGACGGTGGCTGCGATGACGATGGCGGACATGAAGGTGTGGGCGCAACGATCGTAGCGGGTGGCGACGCGGCGCCAGTCCTTGAGGCGGCCGAACATGTTCTCGACCTTGCGGCGGAGCTTGTAGATCGCGCGGTCGTAGGCGTGCTGGACCTTGCGGGTTTTGCGCGGCGGGATGCAGCGTGATGCCCTTGTCCTCGAGGGCGGCGCGGTAGCCGTCGCTGTCGTACCCCTTGTCGGCGACGAGAACATCGGCCTGGGGCAGAGCGTCGAGCAGGACGGCGGCGCCCTCGTGATCGCTGACTTTGCCACCCGTCAACAGCAGCGCGACGGGGCGGCCCTCGCCGTCGCAGACGGCGTGCAGCTTTGAGTGAGGCCGCCCTTCGTGCGTCCGATATGGCGGGGTAGAGGCCTTTTTAAAAAGGCTCGCCGCGGTGCGGTGCGCCTTGAGGTGGGTGGCATCGATCATCAGGAGATCGGGTTCTCCGGCCCGGCCCGCGAGCGCGGCGAAAATGCGGTCGAACACGCCGAGGCGGCTCCAGCGCACGAAGCGATTGTACAGCGTCTTGTGCGGGCCGTAGTGGGGTGGCGCATCGCGCCAGCGCATTCCGGTGCCGATCACGTGGACGATGCCGCTGAGCACGCGCCGATCATCGACGCGGGCGATGCCGTGCGACAACGGGAAGTACGGTTCGATCCGCGCCATCTGCGCATCCGAGAGCCACAACGAATCATCCATGAAGCGCACCTCCGCGCCGCATGGAATCAGCAGATCGAGGAGGCTGGAAGCCCTTGGCGTTAATGGGTCCTGAGCCTAGTTTGACCAATGCAGCTTCGCGCAACGCGGCTCTTCGGCGTGTCTCCTTTCCTCACTACAGACGGTAGCATAGAGTGGTTCAAAAAGGTATTTATGTTACTCGGAAAAGCCTTCCCAGCTTAGCCGATTTATCTTAATGGATGAAACTAGATGAATGAGCTTTTCTTCGTCTCATGCCGAATAATTCCAATGTTATTTGCTATTGATAACGCTTTGAGCGTCTCCAGTAAGACCGTTGAAACAATATCGGCAAGTGAGCGCCGCCTGGTTGCCGATCTTATACTTGTCGAAGATCTCATTCCGGCCTCCAAGAGATCAAGTCGTTTTTCGCTGCTGCGCAAAGAATCTCTTACGTCCTCACTAGATCCCTCCAATTTTATGTCAAGATACTTCAAGAAATCTTCAATCCTTGCAAAGCGCTGAGCTGGTATAATTTCGGGGATTATCTCATTTAAGAGAGGTCCAAGAATAGGCGCCATCCCGATCAAACCGCGACCTAGCGCAACTGCGCTATCGCGTTTAGTTTCGCCGAGCGGGGGGAGCTTTCCGAACGGACAAGCAAATTCTCCGTTACCCGCTGAGTTACCCTAAGTAAGCGCGCTTCAAATCTCAAAGCACTCAGTGATTGTTCTTATTGGTGGAGCCAGACGGAATCGAACCGACGACCTCTTCAATGCCATTGAAGCGCTCTCCCAACTGAGCTATGACCCCGACCGTTTTCGAGACCCGCTGGGCAGGGTCGCGTCCGTGCCGACAGCGTCGACAGAGGGCGCGGATATAACGGCTATGACAGCCTGCGACAAGCGCTTTGTCGCGGCGGCCGGGTGCGGTTCGGACGCGCCAGGGTCTCGCGCGACGCGCGATCCATCTTGTGTCGAGTCGCGCGTCTCGTCGCGATCCACGCCGATCTCGGGCACGGTTCGTCGGCGAACTCAGGCCGCCGTCGCCGCGGCTTCGACCATCGTCTCGCACCCGGCGCGTTTCAGGCAGACATCGATCGCATCGGTGAGGCTCGACACACAGCTGTCGCAGCGCACGTCGCCGCAAAGGCCCGCCGCGCGCGCGGCATCGGTCTCCGGCATCCAGAACGCCGAGACGATCGGCACGCCGGGCACGCGCCGGCGCAGACGGCGCACCGCGAAACGCGCCTGCGAGATCTTCAGGTCGGCGTCGAGAAGAGAGAGGATCACGAGCTTGATTTCGGCATCGGCGAGATCGGTGATCTCGGTCGCCATCAGGCTCTCCGCCGGCTCGACGTGCGCGCCGATCCCGCGTCGCCCGAGCAGATCGGCGAGGAGGCGCGCCGCCGCCTCGTCAAGCGGCGTGCGCCCGGCGAAGCACACCACGCTCTTTGGTCGTCGCCATGTCTTGTCGATCGTCGTCTTGTCGATCGTCGTCTTGTCGATCGTCGTCTTGTCGATCGTCGTCTTGTCGATCGTCGTCTTGTCGATCGTCGTCTTGTCGATCGTCGTCTTGTCGATCGTCGTCTTGTCGGCTGTCGTCTTGTCGGTTGTCGTCTTGTCGATCGTCGCCGCGGGTCGGATCGGGGGCGCCGGATCCTGCCGGACCTTGTCTTCGAGCGACGCAAGCGCCTCGTTCGATGCTGGCCCGATGACATCCTCGAGCTTGTCGGGCTCCTGTTCCGCGAGATCGTCGACGAGGTCGCGCATGGCGTCGCGGATGCGCCCCTGGCGCTGTTCCTCCAGGACGCCGCGGCGCACGTCGATCTGGGCGAGCAGAAGCGCCCGCATCGCGACCTGCTCGCAATAATCGAGCATCGTGTGCTGGCGCAGGTATTCGTCGGCATGGTCGGCGATCTCCGAAGGATCCCCCGCCAGCATGCGCTGGTAGAAGGTCTCGACCAGCGTCAACGGCGGCGCGTCGCCGAGGAGGACATCGAGAAAGGACAGCCGCTCGACATGTCGGCCCATGACGACCAAAATCACCGTTAGCGGTGTGGCCAGGACGAGACCAACCGGCCCCCAGAGCCAGGTCCAGAAGGTCGCCGAGGCGACGACCGCGATCGGCGAGATGCCGGTGTTGTGGCCGTAGACCAGAGGTTCGATGGCCTGCCCGACGATCGCCTCCAAGATGACGAAGACGACCGCGGTCTCCACCACCATCGTCCAGCCCTCGCCCGCCGCCGCCGCCATGGTCATCGGGAAGATCGCCGCCCCGAGCGAGCCGATATAAGGGATGAAGCGCATGAACGTCGCGACGATGCCCCACAGGATCGCGCTCGGCACGCCGATGATCGCCAGGGCCGCCGCGACGATCGCGCCGAAGCCGGTGTTGAGCAGCACCTGCGCCAGGAAATAGCGGCTGAGCCGCCGCGCCGCGTCGTTCATCGCCAGCGTCGTGCGCTGCAGGTCGCCGAAGCCGACGAGGCGTATGAAGCGGTTGCGCAGGTCCTCGCGCTGCATGAGGATGAAGACGATGAAGATCGCCACGAAGGCGGCGGTGGCGAGCGGCGAGGCGGCCGTGCCGACGGCGGCCTGGAGGATCGTCAGGACGCCCGGCGCCGGCTCCACGACCTCGACGGGGATCGGCGCCTTGCCGCCGGGTTGATCGCTCGCCTTCAGCTCGCCCTCGTCGGCCGGCTTCGGCGTGGGAAAAAGCCTCGGCTTCGGCTTGTCGCCCTGACCGGACGGCGACATCTTCGCGACATCGGCGATCGTCGCGTCGAGCTTGTGCAGCACGGGATTGTTGGCGGCGAAGTTCTGCAGCCCGCGCACTTTCGCGGCGACCGTCGCCTGATATTTCGGGGCGTCGGCGGCGAGGTCGGATATCTGCTTGGCGAGGATCGCGCCCAGGCCGACCGCCACAAGGAACGCCGAGAGCACGACGATGCCGACGGCGATCCGCTTGCCGATACCGAGCTTGCGAAGCGCCTTGACCAAGGGCGCGAGCACGAAGCTCAGCAGTATGGCGATGGCGACCGGTACCAGGATTTCGCGCGCCAGGTAGAGGATCGCGATGACGAGGACGACGAGGATGGTGGTGGCGAGGAGATCGAGCGTGCGGGCGGGGTCGGGCGGGGCGGCCGGCGGGCGCGCGTCGGGTGCGGGAATCAGCGCGCTCATGGCCGCGCGGACCGCGATACTCCAGCGTCCGGCGCGACGATAGGGCATCGCGCAGACCAGGCCGTGTCAGGCATCGCTCGTTTCTCCGCCCCGCCGCTACGGCGCTACAACCGGCGTCTTCGCGCGCTGGTTCCGAGAGCGCCTTCGCGCTCAAGGACTTGACGCCCGGCGGCGAGATCATGATCTGTCATGAGACGCACAAGCCGGCCGGAGTCTGAGGAGGCCATGGACGAACCCCGCGCGATCGAGGCGGATCAAGCGAAACGAGCGGAGGGTCGCGCGCCGATGGCGGCGCTGGCCGTGCTGCCGGTCTTTTTCGCCCTTGCCGGCAAGCGCGCGGTGATCGCCGGCGCGACCGAGCGGGCGGCGTGGAAGGCCGAGTTGCTGCAGGCGACCGGCGCCGATCTTCATGTCTACGCCGAGGCGCCCTGCGAGGAGATGCGCGCGCTGGCGGCGCAGTGTCCCAACGTGACGTTGCACGAGCGCCTCTGGGCGCCCGAGGACCTGAACGGCGCCGCGCTCGCGCTCGTCGACACGCTCGATGATGGCGAGGCCGCGTGCTTCCGCGCGGCGGCGCGGATGGCCGGCGCGCCGATGAACGCGATCGACAATCCGGCCTATTGCGATTTCCAGTTCGGCGCGATCGTCGACAGGTCGCCGCTGGTGATCGGAATCTCGACAAACGGCGCGGCGCCGGTGTTCGGCCAGGCCATTCGCGGGCGCCTCGAGACGCTGCTTCCGCCAAGCCTCCAGGCCTGGGCGCAGGCCGCGCGCGCCTGGCGGGAGCGGGTCGTGCCGCTCCATCTGCCGTTTCACGCGCGTCGCCTGTTCTGGGAGCGTTTTTCGCGCCGCGCGCTCGGCGCCGACGACACGCCGCCGCGCGAGGCGGACTTCGACGCCTTTCTCGCTGCCGCCACCGGCGGTGACGTGGCGCGCGAAGGCGCGCTCGGCCGCGTCACACTCGTCGGCGCCGGCCCCGGCGATCCGGACCTCCTCACGCTGAAGGGCTTGCGTGCCCTGCAGGGGGCCGATGTCGTCCTCTACGACAACCTCGTGGCGCCGGCGATCGTCGACATGGCGCGTCGCGAGGCCCTCAAGATCGACGTGGGCAAGCGTGGCTACAAGCCGTCGTGCAAGCAGGACGAAATCACCGCGCAGATGATCGGCCTGGCGAGGTCCGGTAAACACGTGGTGCGCCTCAAGGGCGGCGATCCGATGATTTTCGGGCGCGCCAACGAGGAGATC
Source organism: Beijerinckiaceae bacterium (assembly GCA_965198495.1). Classification (GTDB taxonomy): domain Bacteria; phylum Pseudomonadota; class Alphaproteobacteria; order Rhizobiales; family Beijerinckiaceae; genus RH-AL1. The sequence continues at coordinate 1,770,677 of CBDAPL010000001.1, forward strand.
GATGGGCTTGCCGCCGCGGGCGTCGCCGTGACGGTCGTGCCCGGCGTGACCGCCGCCTTGGGCGCCGCCGCCTCGCTCGGGATCTCGCTGACCGAACGCACGATCGCCCGCCGCTTGCAGTTCATCACCGCCCACGCCAAGGACGGCCGCCTGCCGCAGGACATCGACTGGCGCGCGCTCTGCGATCCGCATGCCTCGACGGTGGTATACATGGGCGTGCGGACCATGGACGCCCTGGTCGCGACGTTGCTCGCCCACGGCATGGCCGCGGACACGCCGGCCCTGCTCATCGAGAGCGCGACGCATGTCGGCGAGCGGCGCGTCTTCGGGCCAATCGCCGACATGCCGGCGAAGACCAGAGAGGCGGCGCCGGTCGGACCCTGCCTTTTGATGATCGGCCTCGTCTTCACGCAGCGAACGGGCGCGGCCACGACGGCCGCCGACCGGATGGCCGAGGCCACGATCCGCGAAGCGGCACTATCGTAGCGCTTCGGGGTTGTCGGAACGGCGACATTCCGACATGTCTCGGACCGCGACCATCTCTCGCGACCCGGTGAACAATGGATTCCGCCAACGAAGTCGTCGACGCGCCCATCTCGGAGCCGGCCAGCACGCAGTCCGAACATTACACCGACGCACAACCATCGCTGATTGATCGGCCGCTCCGCACGCTGAAATTCGCCGATGCCTTCGCGGTGCTCGACAGCTTCGGCAACGCCGGCGGCGTGACGGATTCGCCCGAAGGCATCTATTTGCGCGATACGCGCTACCTGTCGCTTTTCGAGATGACGATCGAGGGCAACAGCCCGCTCCTTCTCAGTTCCGTTCTGGAGGACGACAACGCCTCGCTCACGGTCGCGCTTGCCAACCCGGAGATCCGCCATGGCGACACGCTGGCGGTGCATCGCGAGGCCATCGCGATCACGCGGACCAAGCTTTTGTTCAAGGGTGGCTGCTACGAGCGCATCGGCTTTTGCAATTATGGTTCAGTCGCATACAGCTTTTCCGTGAGGATCCGGTTCGCGGCGGACTTCCGCGATCTGTTCGAGGTTCGCGGCAACAAGCGAAAGAAGCGCGGCACGATCGGCGCCAGGATCGTCGATGCCGGCACGGTCGAGCTGCGATATGACGGGCTCGACGATCGGTCTCGTTTCACCACACTCGCTTTCTTTCCGGCACCCCGGAAGCTCGAGACCGGCCTCGCCGATTTCACCGTCTCGCTCACGCCGGGCGGCAAGGCGTCGATCATCGCCAACGTCGCGTGCGCGGAGGGCGAAGCGAAGCGGCCCGAGACCTTTCTTCTCGCTTTCCGCGAGAACCGCCGCGGTTTGCGGGCGATCACGCGCGGCATCGCGACGGTCGAGAGCTCCAACGTGCTGTTCAACGAGATCGCCTGCCGATCGACCTCGGACATCTACATGCTGACGACCCGCACGCAGTACGGGCTGTACCCCTACGCCGGCATCCCATGGTTCTCGACCGTGTTCGGGCGCGACGGCATCATCACGGCCATGATGATGCTGTGGATCGATCCCTCGATCGCACGGGGCGTGCTGCGCTATCTCGCGGCGACGCAGGCGAAGACGGTCGATCCCGCCGCCGACGCGCAGCCTGGCAAGATCCTGCACGAGACGCGGCATGGGGAGATGGCCAACCTCGGCGAGGTGCCTTTCGGCAAATATTACGGGACGGTCGACGCGACGCCGCTCTTCGTCATGTTGGCCGGCCGATATCACGAGCGCACCGGAGACCTCGCGACGATCGAGGCGATCTGGCCCGAGATCCAGGCGGCCCTGGCGTGGTGCGACGGCTACGGCGACCGCGACCGCGACGGCTTCGTGGAGTATTTCCGCGAGACGGCCTCGGGGCTGGCCAACCAGGGCTGGAAGGACAGCCAGGACTCGATCTTCCACGCCGACGGCACGGACGCGACCGGGCCGATCGCGCTTTGCGAAGTGCAGGGCTACCTCTACGCCGCCAAGCGAGGAGCCTCACGAATGGCCGGAGCGCTGGGGCACTTGTCCCTGGCCGAGGATCTGCTCGACGAGGCGGCGGCGCTGAAGACGCGTTTCCATCAGGCGTTCTGGTGCGAGGATATCGGCACCTACGCCATCGCCCTGGATGGAGCGAAGAAGCCGTGCCGCGTGCGCTCCTCCAACGCCGGGCACACCTTGTTCACCGGCATCGCCGACGAGGATCACGCGCAGCGCATCGCCGACGCGCTGATGAGCCCGGCCGCGTTCAGCGGCTGGGGCATTCGCACGATCCCGCAGGGACAGCCCCGCTACAATCCGATGTCGTACCACAACGGCTCGATCTGGCCGCACGACAACGCGCTGATCGTGCTGGGCTTCGGCCGCTACGGCCTGCGCGCCGAGGCGGCCCGCGTCTTTACCGGCATGTTCGATGCCGCGGCCTATCAGGAACTTCGGCGGTTGCCGGAACTATTCTGCGGCTTCACGCGCCGGCCCCGGCGTGGTCCGACCGCCTATCCCGTCGCCTGCGCGCCGCAGGCCTGGGCCTCCGCCGCGCCGTTCGCGCTGCTCTCCGCCTGCCTCGGCCTGCACCTCGACCACGCGCGCAACGAGATCGGCTTCATCGATCCGATCCTGCCGTATTTCCTGGACGGGCTGGTGATCCGGGGCCTGCGGCTCGGCGATTCCGCCGCCGACATCAGACTGAGCCGCGACGGCGACGACGTGACGGTGAGCGTGCTGACCCGCGTCGGCGACGCCCGCATCGTCCAGGTGAAGTAGCGGGTGGCCAATCTCCCGCAGACGCGTCGTGCCGCATTCGCCTTCACGCCGAGCGTCAACTTCCTGCTGATCGTGCTCCTCTTCACCGGGACGGGCGCCGGCCTGTCGCACGGCCTCATCGGCGGCAAGGCGGCGGTCTTCGTCTTCGTGATCGCCGGCTGGGTCGTCAGCCTCTGCCTGCACGAGTTCGGCCATGCGGTCACGGCTTACTTCGGTGGCGACAGGCGCATCGTCGACACCGGCTACCTCAGCCTCGATCCGCTGAAGTACACCGATCCCGCCCTCTCGCTGCTGCTGCCGCTGATCCTCATCTTTCTCGGCGGGATCGGCCTGCCGGGCGGCGCGGTGTGGATCCGCAACGGCGCGTTGCGCAGCAAGGCCTGGATGTCGGGCGTCTCGATCGCCGGGCCGCTCGCCAACGTCGTTTGCCTTCTGCTGCTCGGCCTGCTCTTCGCCGCCATTCCGCACGGCGATCAGCCGAGCGACCTCGAGGCCGGCATCGGCGCGCTGGCCTTCTTCCAGGCGACGGCGATCGTGCTCAACCTGCTGCCGCTGCCAGGGCTCGACGGGTTCGGGATCATCCGGCCGTGGCTGCCGGTCAACGTCGCGGTGAGGGCCAACCAGATCGGCGCCGCCGCCTTCCTGATCCTGCTGCTGCTCGTCTGGTACACGCCGCTCGGCCGCGCCATCTTCGCGGTCGGCTTCGGCGGCGCCTACCTCGTCGGCATCGATCTCGCGGCGGTCGTGCGCGGCATCCTGATGATCAGGCTGCGCTAGCGCCAAGTCATGCCTAGCGCCAAGTCATGCCTAGCGCCAAGTCATGCCTAGCGCCAAGTCATGCCTAGCGCCAAGTCATGCCTAGCGCCAAGTCATGCCTAGCGCCAAGTCATGCCTAGCCAAGTCAGCGCCAAGTCATGCCTAGCGCCTAGCGCCAAGTCATGCCTAGCGCCAAGTCATGCCTAGCGCCAAGTCATGCCTAGCGCCAAGTCATGCCCAGCGCCAAGTCATGCCTAGCGCCAAGTCATGCCCAGCGCCAAGTCATGACCAGCGCCAAGTCATGACCAGCGCCAAACATGCCCGGCCGGGTGGCCGCGCCTCGCGGTGGATGGTCCTCGGGCTACTTCGGCGCGGTGGGCGCCGCGGGGGCGGCCGGCTCGGCATCGGCGTCGGTCTTCTTCGGCTTGGGCTTCGGCTTGTGGGCCTTGCGCACCTTCTTGACCGGCGCGGTCGGCTCCTCGACGGCGGGGGCGAGGACCGGCGGCGGCGGCGGCTCCGGCGCGCGGCAGCCGACCGAGAACGTGTCGCAGAAGAAGTCGGCGAACTGCGCCGAGGCGGGCATCGCCGACGCCATCAGCAGCGTCGCGGCCGACGCCGCGATAAAGAGGGTCTTACGCACGATTGCGGTCTCCAAGACAAGCAAGAGCAACGCTGTAGGTCAAGGTTCGCCGCCGCGCCACCCTAACGTGGCGCCTGTGCACATCCATCGTTCAAGCGCACGGCCGCCGCGCCTCGCTCGACGCCTGTCGCGCGCCTCGCGACCAAGCTTCCCAACCCATTGCCCCCCTGCTAAGCCCGGAGCATGGCCACCCATCCCCTCGACAATATCCGCAACTTCTCGATCGTCGCGCATATCGATCACGGCAAGTCGACGCTCGCCGACCGGCTGATCCAGCAGACCGGCACCGTGGCGCTGCGCGACATGAGCGAGCAGATGCTCGACAACATGGACATCGAGCGCGAGCGCGGCATCACCATCAAGGCGCAGACCGTGCGGCTCGAGTACCGCGCGCGGGACGGCAAGGATTACATCCTCAACCTGATGGACACGCCCGGCCACGTCGACTTCGCCTACGAGGTGTCGCGCTCGCTCGCCGCCTGCGAGGGCTCGCTGCTGGTGGTCGACGCCTCGCAGGGCGTGGAGGCCCAGACGCTCGCCAACGTCTACCACGCGCTCGACGCCGGCCACGAGATCGTGCCGGTGTTGAACAAGATCGACCTGCCGGCCGCCGAGCCCGACCGCGTCAAGCAGCAGATCGAGGACGTGATCGGCATCGACGCCTCCGACGCCGTGCCGATCTCGGCCAAGACCGGGCTCGGCATCGACCTTGTGCTGGAGGCGATCGTCACCCGGCTGCCGCCGCCCCAGGGCGACGAGACGGCGCCGCTGAAGGCGCTGCTGGTCGACAGCTGGTACGACGCCTATCTTGGCGTGGTGGTGCTCGTGCGCGTCATCGACGGCACGCTGCGCAAGCACCAGAAGATCGCGATGATGGGCACCGACGCGCATTACGAGGTCGACCGCATCGGCGTCTTCACGCCCAAGATGAAGGACGCCGACGCGCTCGGCCCCGGCGAGATGGGCTTCATCACCGCGCAGATCAAGCAGGTGGCCGACACCCGCGTCGGCGACACGATCACCGACGAGCGCAAGCCCTGCGCCGCCGCGCTGCCCGGCTTCAAGCCCGCCCAGCCGGTGGTGTTCTGCGGCCTCTTCCCGGTCGACGCGGCGGCCTTCGACGACCTGCGCGCGGCGATGGGCCGGCTGCGCCTCAACGATGCCAGCTTCTCCTTCGAGATGGAGAGCTCCGCCGCGCTCGGCTTCGGCTTTCGCTGCGGATTTTTGGGGCTGCTCCACCTCGAGATCATCCAGGAGCGCCTCGAGCGCGAGTTCAACCTCGACCTCATCGCCACCGCGCCCAGCGTCATCTACCAGATGAAGCTGCGCGACGGCACCGACGTGACGCTGCACAACCCCGCCGACATGCCGGACCCGACGCAGATCCTGGCGATCGAGGAGCCGTGGATCCGCGCCACCATCCTCACGCCCGACGAATACCTCGGCAACGTGCTCAAGCTCTGCCAGGAGCGGCGCGGCGTGCAGATCGACCTCAACTACGTCGGCGCGCGCGCGATGGCCGTCTACGACCTGCCGCTGAACGAGGTGGTGTTCGACTTCTACGACCGGCTGAAGTCGATCTCGAAGGGCTACGCCTCGTTCGATTACGCCATCACCGACTACAAGGAGGGCGACCTCGTGCGCATGAACATCCTCGTCAACGCCGAGCCGGTCGACGCCCTCTCGATGCTGGTCCACCGCGACCGCGCCGAGGGGCGGGGCAGGGCGATGGTGGAGAAGCTGAAGGACCTCATCCCCCCGCACATGTTCGTCATCCCGATCCAGGCGGCCTTGGGCGGCAAGATCATCGCGCGGGAAACCGTGCGGGCGATGCGCAAGGACGTGACGGCGAAATGCTACGGCGGCGACGTCTCGCGCAAGCGCAAGCTGCTCGAGAAGCAGAAGGCCGGCAAGAAGAAGATGCGGCAGTTCGGCAAGGTGGAGATCCCGCAGGAGGCTTTCATCGCGGCGTTGAAGATGGATGGGTGAGGTTCGTGGTTCGTGGTTCGAGACGCGCCTGACGGCGCTCCTCACCATGAGGGATATTGCGGACCTTGCCACCCGCCGCAGCCTCCCAGTAGCTTCATGGTCAGGGATGGCGCAGCCCCGTCTTGAAGTAGCCTCATGGTGAGGAGGGGCGCAGCCCCATGTCCCAGTAGCCTCATGGTGAGGAGCCGCGCAGCGGCGTCTCGAACCACGAGGCGGTCCACGAACGCGGTCTCTCCATGGACGGTGCCACGCTCTACATCCTGCGCTGCGCCGACGGCAGCTACTATACCGGCCTGACGCGCCGCGGCGTCGACGAGCGCGTCAGCGAGCATCAGAACGGCTGCTCCGACTACACCAAGCGCCGTCGCCCCGTCGTGATCATCTTCTCCGAGCATTACCCCGTCATCACCGACGCCATCGCCGCCGAACGCCGCATCAAGGGATGGTCGCGCGCCAAGAAAGAAGCCTACATGCGCGGCGACTTCGAGCGTCTGTCAGCTTTGGCGCGTCGTCGCCCGCGCCAGAAGTGCGGCTAACGATCCCTGGTTCGACGTTGCTCACCATGAGGGTGGTTCGAGACGCGCCTTCGGCGCTCCTCACCATGAGGGTGGTTCGAGACGCGCCTTTGGCGCTCCTCGCCATGAGGGTGGTTCGAGACGCGCCTTTGGCGCTCCTTACCATGAGGGTGTTGAGGCATGTGCCGAGGTCGTCCTTCTCCTCAGCGGCGCTCCTCGCCACGAGGGTATCGGGGACCGTTCAACCGGCACAACCTCCCAGTAGCCTCATGGTGAGGAGGGGCGTAGCCCCGTCTTGAAGTAGCCTCATGGTGAGGAGGGGGCAGCCCCGTCTTGAAGTAGCCTCATGGTGAGGAGGGGCGCAGCCCGTCTTGAAGTAGCCTCATGGTGAGGAGGGGCGCAGCCCCGTCTCGAAGTAGCCTCATGGTGAGGAGGGGCGCAGCCCCGTCTCGAAGTAGCCTCATGGTGAGGAGGGGCGCAGCCCCGTCTTGAAGTAGCCTCATGGTGAGGAGGGGCGCAGCCAAGTCTTGAAGTAGCCTCATGGTGAGGAGGGGCGCAGCCCCGTCTCGAACCACGAGGCGGTCCACAGAAGCGGTCCACAGGGGCGGTCTCCAGGGACGGCTTCGAGCTTCTTTCGACCTTGGCGCGCCTAAGCCAAGCGGAGCTAACCAGCCGTGGTTCGACCCTGCCCACCAAGGGGTGTGATCCGAGACGCGCCTGCGGCGCTCCTCACCATGAAGGGTCCGGCGTTTGCAGTCGCGATGGCATCGTTTGCGATGTCGTCCACACGCTCTCCGTCGCCTCTTGGTGAGGAGCGCCTAAAGGTGTGTCTCGAACCACCCTCATGGTGAGCTTGCCGAAGCAGGTGGACCGTCTAGGAATGACGATGCCGCTCAAGACGTTGCCCTGGGACATCGCGGACCATCTCACGAACGACGACGCGATCGCCGCCTATCTCGACGCCTGCCTTGACGACGGCGATCCGAAGCTTGTCGCCGCCCCGCTCGGCGATATCGCCCGCGCCAAAGGCGTCAGCGACCTAGCCGCGCGTACCGGCCTGTCCGCCGCCACGCTTTAACATTCGCTATCGGTTACGACGTGCCGGCGTTCGCGACGATCCTGAAGGTGGTCGAGGCCTTGGGCCTGCGATTGGCCGCGCGGCCGAAGGCGGTACGCGCGGCTTGATCCGTGCGGGCGATGCGCGAGGACGTGACGGCGAAATGCTTCGGCGGCGACGTCTTGCGCAAGCGCAAGCTGCTTGAGAAGCAGAAGGCCGGCAAGAAGAAGATGCGGCAGTTCGGCAAGGTCGAGATCTCGCAGGAGGCGTTGATCGCGGCGTTGAAGATGGATGGGTGAGGAAATTACTTCGATATTCTACGCAAGGTGTCGAGAAGCCGAGAGACGTCCCTCAATTTTGTTAAATCGCCTTCTTGTATTGAGTCCGAGTCAAAGTGCATAACATTATTGCGGATTTCATTGACTTCTCTAATCTCTGATACAAACGCGGTCTTATCTAGCCGAAGGCCGATCTTTGACCAGTTGTCGATATGGTCGAGAATATATACGTAGTTACCGAAGGTTAGATCAGATATCTTAGAAAAATCTTTCGGGAGATGTTCCGCACTGCATGTGTTTCTGACTTCGTCTACAGTCACTTTGTTATTTAGAAGACCTCGAAGATGATTTTCTATCTCTGACAATAACAAGAATGGAGTACTTGTCTCTTCAAACTCAGATGCTATATCGTTTGCAGTCACAATGCCTGATATCTTGTTGGTTTGGTCTCGAACAAGAACGTAGTTGTGTTCGGATATAAGACGTGTAGCTATAAAAAGGCTTGTGGAAATACTAATTTCTTGATGGTCGTCCATGAAATGCTGCGCTTCGGTCCCTGTAGCTCCTGTGGCATATCTCTCTCCGATTGACGACCAGCTAATCACACCTTTGACCTCTCGATCGGTTGTCATGACTGGAAGCTGAGAGAAGTTACGGGCCATCATAATCGTCATAGCTCTGCCAATTGGATCGTTTGGCTTAACATGGGTTGGTACCCGCGTCGCCGCCTTAAGCTTGCCAACTCTAAAAGCCGGATCAGCTGACATAATACTCTCTTGAGCTGTTTCGGACTGAACGTTGCTTGCCGGATCTGCATCGGAAACCTGATCGATATAGGTTTCGTCCCTCTTGCCTTTCTCAGAAATAAGTTCAAAGGTTATAGGTGTCTCCACCCAGATATTTAGATAACTTGGTACAGTCTGTATATCGCATTTTGCCATCTCTTGATTTATATATTCTACATTATAACGTGTCCTTCGTTGTACGCCAAACCAAGACAAAAACTTGCGGATAGTGACAGGAGTAGCTGTTTTTCCGGAGTGTAAGTCATTATAGATGGTATGTAATTCTGATATTTCGGAATTCATGTAACATTCCACTTATTAGAACGATCATAGGTTTCAGCTATTACCGGCACACCACGAATCCGCTCATCGCGCGCGCCTGGTCTGCGATATCGGCCGGCGGCAGCGCCACGGCCGCCGGAGCGCCCACCTTGTAGGTCACCCGGTTGGCGTCGAGGAAGGCGGCGAGCATCGCGCTCTTCACGGCGAAGTTGACGTTCTGCGGCAGGTCGCCGTCGGCCACCGCCATCTTCATCGCGTCGAGCTTGGCCGCGACGATGCCGACGAGGTTGCCGCTGCTATCGAGCAGCGGCCCACCGGAATTACCGGCCTGCACGGGTGCCGACATCTGCAGGTAGCGCGAGTCGTCGCGCAGGCCGCTCATCGCGGTGATGTTGCCGAGCGTGAAGTTGCCGGAGGATGAGAGCAGGTCGGAATGCGGAAAGCCGAACGCCTCGATGCCCTCGCCGAGCCGGCCGCCGACGCGGATGGGCGCGACGCGCGCCGCCACCTTGGCGAGCTTCAACAGTGCGAGGTCGTTCTCCGTATCCGTTGCCACTCGAGTAGCCTTGTTTACCGAGCCGTCGTCGGCCTTGACCGCAATGTCCGAGCAGTCGGCGACGACATGCGCGTTGGTGACAAAGCTGCCGTCCGCCGTGACGAAGAAGCCGGTGCCGCTGGAGTAGCTGGTCTTCGGCTGCGGCGGTGGGGCAGGGGCGACCGGGACGGCGGCCGGCTGCGCGGCGGGAGCGCTGGCCTCGACACCGAGGTTTGGAGGATCAATGAAGGGCGCGCCTTTCATCGACGCGCCGAGCACGGCCGAGTTCAGCACGGCGATACGTTCGCCGTTGATGTTGCCGGCGGCGTTGTTCCATTCGAGCGCGAAGCCTGTCACCGCGTCGCCGTCCTGGTGGTAGCGGTAGTAATGGTCGGACCCGTCCGGCGCGGTGGTCGAGACGACGAACCAATCGTCCTTCATCGCCTCGTAGTGGACGTCCCAGCCCTTCACCCGCTTCTCCGCGAGCATCGCGCGATGCACGTTCTCCATCGAGCCGTTCGGCAAGGAGACGAAATCGAGCGAGAGACGTCCCAGCCTATCCTTATAGTGAAGCCCAGAGCCGTTGGCCTTCGCGTCGAGTTCGAGGCCGAACGGCACCCAAACCGTTGCGGCGCGGCCGGGAAAGACGACCCTGCGCAACCCCCAAAGCGCGTATTTGGCATCGACGATTGTCACCAGGCGATCGACCTGCGCCTTGTCGAGGCGGCCTGTCGGCGCGAACCCGTTTTCGACTTCGAACTGCTGCAGCGCCTTGAAGGTGTGCGTCGAGAAATGTTCGGTCGGCACGACATTGGTATAGCCGCCAACGATCAGCCAGACCTGCATGATTTGGCGGGTCTGCGCGTCGAACGTAGTCTCGTACTCGCGCTGTGCTTCGGCAAAGCCGAGAGGCGCTGCGATACCTCTGCCAGGAGAGGCAAGAGCGAGCAACAACGAAGACGCAAAAAGGAAACGTCGCAAGACGACCTCGAACACTTATGTCGCGAGTATCGCTTGGTGTATTGCGCGCGCAAGCTGAAAAAGCGGCGCTTGCAATCATCGGGCGCGTTGTGATCAGCGCGCCACAATGCACCGGCTAAGCGCAGACTTTTCGCACCGCGCGGCTACGGTTTGCGCACAAAAAAGGCCTCCTCCGCGTTCGCGAAGAAGGCCCATGACGTCAGGCGAAAACCCTAACCCCTAAGCCGCCTTCGCCGCCGCCGGGTTCACCGTCTTCTCGGCGATCGCGTTGAACTTCTCGTCGCCGGCCTTGCTGTCCTTCAGCGCCTCTTGCAGGGGCTTCAGCGCCTCCTGCTTGCCGGCGGCCTTGGCGTAGGCCTCCATCGCGCCGTAGGACGCCACGCGAAAAGCCTGCTGCTGGTTGGCGGCGACGATGAGGGCGGCGTCGCGCACGGCGCCGGTCTCGGTCTCCTTCACCATGCCCTGGACCTCGTGGATCATCGCGGTGGCGATCTTGTTGTCGTTGGCCTTCACCGGGGCGCCGAGGGCCTTGAACGCCGCCTCGATCTTGCTCGCGTAGTCCTTGCTCTTGGTGCCGGTCTTCTCGAACAGCTGCTTCAGATCCGGGTCGTGGCTGGCGGCGGCCATGTCGGGGGCGGCCTTGGCGATCTGGTGCTCGAAGTCGACGACGTAGGTCATGGCGGTCACGAGCAGGTCGTGCATGGTCTTGATGGGCATGAAATCTCCTTGGGCGCGCCGGCGGGTCGCCAGCGGAGCCCGGCCAATCCGGCCTGGCGCCACTTGTTGCGCCTTCGGGCCAGAACGTGGGGGGACAAAAGCGCGCGCGCGGGGAGGCCGGCGCATCGTCAGCAATCGCTCCACGCCCTTCCGCACGCAGGGCGTGGAGCGACAGTGCGGGGCGACCAGGCCGGCGCGGCGATGATGCCGGCGCGATGGGCGGGACCGGCTCGCCGACGGGGCGGACAGCCACCCTTGCCAATCCGCGACCCTTGCCAATCTCGACCCTTGCCAATCTCGACCGTTGCCAATCCGCTTCGATGGCTTTACGGTACAAGTACCTGTAGCCGCTGAGCAGGAGCGTCCCGCACCGAGCGCCCGGTGCATGACGCAATGACGCTATGACGCTTATGACGCGTCTTTGTAACCGATGGTGCAAATTTCGGGACGACGCGAAGCCCTCGATCTGTCGCACCCCTTGCGCCCGCCGTGCGCCGCCCGATATCCTACCAGTCGGTATGATATGGGAGGTTCACATGGGCAAGCTCGATGGCAGGGTGGCGATCGTCACCGGGGCGTCGAAGGGCATCGGCGCGGGGATCGCGCTGCGGCTGGCGGCGGACGGGGCGAGCGTCGTCGTCAATTACGCGCGCAGCGCGGAGGCGGCGGAGCGGCTTGTGGCGACGATCAAGAAGGCCGGCGGCCACGCCGTGGCGGCGCAGGCCGATGTCTCGCAGCCGGCCGAGATCGCGGCGCTGTTCGACAAGGCGGCGACGGCCTTCGGCCACGTCGACATCCTCGTCAACAACGCCGGCATCTACGAGTTTTCCGATCTCGCCGGCATCACGCCGGAATCGATCGACCGGCAGTTCGCCCTCAACGTCAAGGGCCTGATCCTCGCCACGCAGGCGGCGGCCCGGGCGTTCCCGGCCAGCGGCGGCGTGGTGGTCAACATCTCGTCTGGCGCCGGCGTCACGCCGATCGTCCAGTCGCAGGTCTACAGCGCCACCAAGGCCGCGGTCGACAATCTGACCCGCTCGTTCGCGCTCGAACTCGGGCCGCGTCATATCCGCGTCGTCGGCGTCGCGCCGGGCATCACAGCCACCGAAGGCACGAGCGGCATGGGTGAGGAGGGCGTGGCCCCGCTCGTCGCGCGCACGCCGCTCGGCCGCATCGGCCAGCCGGCCGATATCGCCGCCGCCGTGGCCTTCGTCGTCTCGGGCGACGGCGGCTGGATCACCGGGGAGACGCTGCAGGTCGGCGGCGGCCTGCGGCTCTAGGAGGCGCGCGGCACCCTGGCGCTCCCGCGCCGGGTCACTGGCGTCCGTAGAGCGCCGGGATCGTCGTGCGGCAGGTATAGGGATCGATAAGACCCTGGCCGCAGGCGCGAGCGAGTTGCCCCCTCGAGACGGCCAGGCCGAACGGGTCCGGCGCGGCTGGCGTCGGGGCGATCGGGGCCGGAGCGATGCGGGTCCGTGGGATCTTGGCCGGCGCCACCCGTGCCTCGGGCGCGCGGGTCGCCGGCCCGTCCGCCAATCTGGATCGCGGCCTCGGTCGCGTGACATCGGGTCGAATCACCATCGCGGCGCGCTCTCTCGGGCGCGCCGGCTTCGGCTTCGGTTCCGCCGCCTCGCGACGCGGCCGCTTCTTCTCGGCCGGCGGGCTTGCGGCGGCGGGGAAGGCGGCGCGGCAGGCGGGGCTGAGTTCGCCGAGATGCGCCCTCATGCACGCCGTGGTCTTCGGAACGTCCGGAATTTCGGCTGAGCACAGACGAAGCGCGTCGGGCGTGCAGGCCTTCTGCTGCTCCGGCGTGCCCTGCGCCAGGGCAATGGTGGCGAGGCCCATCGAGCCAAGGCACACCGAAGCGGCGACGAGGGTTCGGCAGAGCTTCGGCGATGCGGCAAGCGGCATGAGGATCTCCTGCGCGGACATGTCCCGCGTGGTCTTCAAACGTGAGAGCCGGCCTTTGGCTCCAGCGAATCGCCCGCGGCGAAGGCCGGACGACTCTCGTTCGCGGAAAGGCCCCTCCGTCGCGGGTCGATCTCTGCCGCGCGTGCCTCGTATCGCGTGCGAATATCTGATAGCAAGCGGCACGTGACCCACGCGTCCCGCCCTTCGATCCCGCCGAGGCCCGCCACGATCGCCACCCGCATGGTGCGGATCGCCCGGCTGGCGGCGCTGGCGATCGCGACGCTCTGCGCCGTCGTGCTCCTGGGTTACGCCACCCATTTCGGTGTCGTCGTCGATCTCGGAGCCGGCTGGCAAGGTGTGTCGCCGATCACGGCCTTGGCGCTTCTATGCCTCGCGGTCATCGCCCTCCTCGACGATAGCGGCCGGGGGCGCCTCATCGACGGCCTGGCGTGGAGCGTCGTCGCCATCGGCGCCGCCTCGCTGGTTTCCGAGGCGATGGTCGGCCAGGACATCGTCGATCCCTTCATCGCCTCCAAAATCTTCCTGTTCAATCAGGCGCGTGCCGGCAGGATGTCCGCCGCGACCGCGATCGCCTTGGTCCTTCTCGCCTGCGCCGGCCTGGCGCGCGACAAGCCCAAGGTGAGCGACCGCGCGGCGGCTCTCGCTTTGGTCATCGCCCTCTTCGCGCTGCTCGGCTATGCCTATGGGGTGCGCGATCTCTACGGCGTGCCGTTGTTCACGACGATGGCGTTGCAGACCGCCGCGTCGATCTTCGTCCTCGCGCTCGCCAGATTGATCATGCGCCCGGAGACCGGATGGGCCGCGATCGTCGCGTCCCCTCGCGAGGGCGGACGCGCCGTGCGACGCCTGCTGGCCTTCACGCTTCTGCCGCCGGTCGCGGCCTTCGTGCTGCTTGTCTTGACGCAGGCCCGGCGCCTCGGCCCCGGCGCGGCGATGGCCGGGCTCGTCGTGATCACGGTCGTGCCGCTCTCGCTGCTGATCCTGCGGGAGGGCCGCACGCGCGACGAACTGGAGCGCGAGCGCCGTACACGCGCCAAGCAGCGCCAGGATAATTTGCGCGAGATCGAACTCGTCACCAACGCGCTGCCTGTTCTCATCGCCTTCCTCGACAAGACGCTGACCTATCGCTTCGCCAACAGTGCCTACGAGGACTGGTTCTATCTGCGGCGCGACGAGGTCATCGGACGCAGCGTCATCGATCTGCTCGACGCGGAAGGCTTTACCCACCGCCGCGCGTTCTTCGAAAAGGCGCTTGCGGGCGAGGAGCAACGCTTCGAGTTGTCGTGGCCCCATCGCGACGGCCGTCCGCGCGACGCGGACATCCATTACCTGCCGCGCATCGCGGCCGATGGCGAGGTCGAGGGCTTATACGTGTTCGTCGCCGACATCACCGATCGCAAGCAGGTGGAGCGCCGTCTGACGACGGTCAACGCAATGCTCGAGCAGCGCGTCGAGGCACGCACCCGCGAACGCGACCAGATCTGGCTTGCCTCCAAGGACATGCTCTGCGTCGCCTCGCTCGAAGGGCATTTTCTCAGCCTGAATCCCGCCTGGAGCACGACGCTCGGGTGGAGCGAGACCGAGATGAAGTCGCGTCCCTTTCTGGACTTCGTTCATCCCGACGACCTCGAGACCAGCATGGCGGCGGCGCGAGGGCTTGCGGAAGGCGAGGCGCAACTCAGCTACGAGAACAGGTATCGACACAAGAACGGCGACTATCTTTGGTTGTCCTGGAACGCCGTGCCGCGTGACGGCATCATCTACGCGAGCGTCCGCGACGTAACGCAAGCCAAGGAAGCGGCCTTGCGCGAGCAGGCGCTCGAGGAACAGCTCCGGCAGTCACAGAAGATGGAAGCTGTCGGCCAGCTTACCGGCGGCCTGGCGCACGACTTCAATAACCTTCTCACCGGCATCACCGGCAGTCTCGATATGCTGAGCGCGCGCGTTTCGCGGGGACGGGTCAACGACCTCGAGCGTTTCATCGACGCGGCGCAGGGCGCGGCGCGGCGGGCGGCCGCCCTGACCCACCGGCTGCTCGCCTTCTCACGGCGACAGACGCTCGACCCCAAACCGACCGACACCGACCGGCTTGTCGCCGGCATGGAAGATCTCCTGCGCCGCACCGTAGGGCCGGCGATCGTGCTCGAGATCAAGAGCGGGGGTGGATTGTGGACGATCCTCGCCGATCCCAACCAGATCGAGAACGCGCTTCTCAATCTTTGCATCAACGCGCGCGACGCGATGCCCGACGGTGGCAGGATCATAATCGAGACGACCAACACGATGCTCGACGGGCGCGCCTCGCGCGAGCGCGATCTCCCGCCCGGCCCGTATGTCGCCTTGAGCGTCACCGATACCGGCACGGGCATGCCGCCGGATGTGGTCGAGCGCGTGTTCGATCCGTTTTACACGACGAAGCCACTCGGACAGGGCACCGGCCTTGGACTGTCGATGATCTATGGTTTCGCGCGCCAATCGGGCGGCCAGATCTGGATCCAGTCCGAGGTCGGGCAGGGTACGACCATGTCCTTGTACCTTCCGCGCCACGATGGTGCGGCGGAGATCGACGAGGCGCCGGCGACGGTCATCAAGACGGAGCGCGCGGAGCGCGGTGGAACGGTGCTTGTCGTCGACGACGAACCGAGCATACGCATGCTGGTGAGCGAGGTCCTCGAGGATCAGGGCTACACGACGATCGAGGCCGCCGATAGCGTTGCCGGATTGAAGATCCTGCATTCGAGCGTCGCGATCGATCTCCTGGTCACGGACGTCGGCCTGCCTGGTGGCATGAACGGGCGGCAGGTCGCGGACGCCGGGCGCGCTGTGCGGCCGGGTTTGAAGATCCTCTTCATCACCGGCTACGCGGAAAGCGCCGTCATCGGCAACGAGCGCCTCGAACGCGGCATGCGCGTGCTCACCAAGCCTTTCGCGATGGAGGGGCTCGGCCGCCTCGTCAAGGAGATGATCGAGGGAGCGTGAACGCGCAATGCGGGAACGCCGAGGCGCTGACCGCGAGCATGAAACTCATCTACGCGGCGAGCGTTGCCGGAGCCGATATCTGGGTCTGCGCTCCGAGCGGGATGATCATGCGCGTTCTTGTTTCATGCCTCGCGATCATCTCTTGTTGCTTGATCATCGACACGCGCACGATGGCCGACTCGCCGCCGCGCGACCTCGTGCCTAAGTTCACGCCACCTGTCGTTCCCGCGGCGCCATCCGCCCCGCTGGCGCCGCGTACCCCCGTCGCCGGTGCCACCGCCAACGATGCGGCGCTGGAAGCGACGACCGCCAAGTTCAACGCTTACATCCGCTTCATGAACAAGACGCTTCGGGCGTCCGATTCCCTCGATCGTTATAAGAGCTGGGTCAACATGCGGACGGGCCCGACCGGCCGCGAGCGTGTGATCTACGGGCTCTATGGCGTCTATGACGTTCGCGGCGAGCGCGCCGCCGCCGAGAGCGCGCTGCAAGGCAAACCCTTGCTACCCGATTTGGACGACGCAATGCGCGCCTACATCGCCGCTAACGACATGCTCGCACCGGTCCTCAACAAAGTGAACGGCTACTACGAGCGCGAGGATTACAAGATCGATCACATGGCCGAGGGCAAGGCGCTGCACCAGCAGATTGTGACGGATGGCACCGCGTTCCTGACCGCCCGGCAGAACCTCGAAGCCGTGATGCGCGTCGAGAAATATCAATTCGACAAGATCCGTCTCGCAACGATCGAACAGCACGAAGGCCGCAGCGTGCGTTGGCACATCACCGATGTCATGATCAATGCCAAGCGCACGTTGGACACGCTTCAGGGCCGTTCCAAGAGCGGTGCCGGGAGCAAGCCGGGTATCGACATGCCCGCCTTCAACGCTGACATGGCCGCCTTTGGCGAGGCGGTGAAGACGATGGATGATTACGCCGCCGAACATCCCGGAGCCTTCTCCGCCTTCGAGACGTTCCCGGCCTCAATGCTCGGACGACTGCGGGAGGTGCAGGGGCGTCTCGCGCGCACGCACGGCGACGTGCGCCGCGCGGCCGGCCTGGACATGACGTTCATCCTTAGCGACTACAACACGATGGTCACGACCTCGGACACGGCATTGTCCTTCATCAGGTGATTTCGCGACGTCTCGCGACGATGGTCTTTAGAAAAACCGCCTCGGCCCAGCCATGGATTCAGACGCTTGATCGCGCGCGCCCGGCCTCAAACGTCCAAGTTCGCCACGCTGAGCGCGTTCTCCTGGATGAACTCGCGCCTTGGCTCCACAACGTCGCCCATCAGTTTGACGAAGATATCGTCGGCTTCCGAACCTTCGTTGATCTTGACTTGCAGCAGCGAGCGGGCATCGCGGTCGAGAGTGGTCTCCCATAACTGGTCGGCGTTCATCTCACCGAGACCCTTGTAGCGTTGCATCTGCGAGATGCCCTTGCCGCCGGCCGCCATCACCGCGTCGAGCAGCTCACCCGGGCCGGAGACCTGCTTGTCGTCGCCCTTGCGAACCAGCTGCGCCGGCCTCGCATAGACCTCGGCCAGCGCCGCCGTATGCTCGCTGAGACGACGTGCTTCGGCGGAGGCAAGCAGTCCCGCATCGAGGATCGCCGCCTGCGTCACGCCGCGCAACTCGCGGGTCATGACGTAGCCGCCTTGCTCGATGCGGCCCTGCCACCCGCGCTCCATATCGTCGGCGCGAGCATCAAGTCTGGCCGCGAGCGTCGAAGCCGCCGCCTCCGCCGCCGCGATGCTGTCGGCGTCGGGCGCATCGTCGATCGGCGCGAGCGCACCTGCAATCGCCGCCTGCTCGACGATCCCGCGATCGTAGCGCGAGTGCAGCCCGGTCAGCAGGTGACGGACGACACGGGCCTCTTCGACGAGCGCGCGCAGGTCGCCACCCGCGCGTTCCTCGCCGGTCGCGAGGCGCAGCACGGCACCGTCGAGGCCATGGCCGATGAGGTAATCCTCGCGGCCGCGCTCGTCCTTCAGGTACTGCTCGGAGGAGCCGCGCTTCACCTTGTAGAGTGGCGGCTGGGCGATGTAGACGTGCCCACGCTCGATCAGCTCCCGCATCTGCCGAAAGAAGAAGGTCAAGAGCAGCGTCCGGATATGCGAGCCGTCGACGTCGGCGTCGGTCATGATGATGATCTTGTGGTAGCGGAGCTTGTCGGCGTTGAAGTCGTCGCGCCCGATGCCGGTGCCGAGGGCGGTGATCAGCGTGCCGATCTCCTGGCTGCCGAGCATACGGTCGAAGCGCGCCCGCTCGACGTTGAGGATCTTGCCTTTGAGCGGCAGGATCGCTTGGTACTCGCGGTTGCGGCCCTGCTTGGCGGAGCCGCCGGCCGAATCACCCTCCACCAGGAAGATCTCGGCCTTGGCGGGGTCGCGCTCCTGGCAATCGGCGAGCTTGCCGGGCAGGTTGGCGACGTCGAGCGCGCCCTTGCGACGGGTCAGTTCGCGCGCCTTGCGAGCGGCTTCGCGCGCCTGCGCCGCCTCGATCACCTTGCCGGTGACGGTGCGGGCGTCCTGCGGGTGTTCCTCCAGCCAGCGCTCGAGCATGCCGTTGACGAGACTCTCGACCGCCGGGCGGACTTCGGAGGAGACCAGCTTGTCCTTGGTCTGCGAGGAGAACTTCGGATCCGGAACCTTCACGCTGAGGACGCAGGTAAGACCCTCGCGGCAGTCGTCGCCGGTGAGGTCGACCTTCTCGCGCTTGAGCATGCCCGAGCGGTCGGCGTAGCCGGTCATCTGCCGGGTCAGCGCGCCGCGGAACCCGGCGAGGTGGGTGCCGCCGTCGCGCTGTGGGATGTTGTTGGTGAACGCCAGGACGTTCTCGTGGTATGAATCGTTCCACCACAGAGCGACCTCGACGGTGATGCCGTCCTTCTCGCCCTTCATCAGGATCGGCTTGGCGATGAGCGGCGCCTTGGCGCGATCGAGGTATTTCACGAAGGCCTCCAGGCCACCGTCGTAGTAGAGCTCCTCGACCTTGACCTCGCTGCCGCGCGCGTCGGTCAGGATGATGCGCACGCCCGAGTTCAGGAAGGCGAGCTCGCGCAGTCGGTGCTCGATCGTGCCGAACGTGTAGTCTGTTTTCGTGAAGGTCTTCGGCGAGGCGAGGAAGCTGACCTCGGTGCCGCGCTTTGGCTTGCCCTCGACGATGGGGGCCGGGCCCAACGTTCTGAGATGATCGACCACGTCGCCGTGGTTGAACATGACCTCGTGCTCGTGTCCGTCGCGCCAGATGCGCAGCTTCAGCCAAGTCGACAGCGCGTTGACCACGGAAACGCCGACGCCGTGCAGGCCGCCGGAGACCTTGTAGGAGTTCTGATCGAACTTACCGCCGGCGTGCAGCTGGGTCATGATGACCTCGGCGGCCGAAACGCCTTCCTCGCCGTGGATGCCGGTGGGAATGCCGCGGCCGTCGTCGGTCACCGTGACCGAACCGTCGGCGTTGAGCGTCACGGTCACGCGCGTGGCATGGCCGGCGAGCGCCTCGTCGATCGCGTTGTCGACGACTTCGTAGACCATGTGATGGAGCCCGGAGCCGTCGTCCGTGTCGCCAATGTACATGCCGGGGCGTTTACGGACGGCGTCGAGACCGCGAAGAACCTTGATCGAGTCGGCGCCGTAGCTCTCGGGCTCCGATCCGGAAGGATCGCGGGGTGTGGAATCATCCATGCGTTCTGAAGCTTTCAATGAGCCATTTGGGCAGGCAGTTAGGAGCCGCCACACCCCGGTCTCGGATCATGAATCCAATGTAGCTCGAATGAGCTGGAAATGCATGTGCTGAAAGACATTTTCCCGCTTCAAGAACGGTTGTTCCAGCGGGAAGTTCGGCTAGAACTTCGCGCCCGCGGTCGCTCCGACGCCGACTGCCTGGATCGCCGGCGAGGTCAGCGTTCCGACCAGGCCGAGAACCTTCTGGATATCGCTGAAGGGCGAATTGGACACGTAGACGATGTCTTTGTCGTGCACCGAGAACTTGCTGGCGAGGAACATCGAGTTCGGCTCGCGCAGGTTGATGATGTAGGCGACCGGCACGAGGTTCAGGGCGGCCTGTTGCGGCGTCAGGCCGGGATAATCCCGGACGACCGCGATCGGCTCGTGCCGCAGCACGAAGACGCCTTCCGGATCGGCGCGCTCGTCGATGAGGCCGGACGCCTTGCCGATCGCTTCTTCAAGCGAAATCCCCACCGCGTCGAAGGGCACGACGGCGTTGCGGCCCGTCGAGCCGGCGGCGATGAAGCTCAGCGGGTAACGCACGACCGTGAGGGTGTCGCCCGGCCGCGCGAAGATGTTCTCCTTCGGGTTGGCGAGTAGCGTCTGGAATGGAACCCGGATCGTCTTGCCGCCTCGGGTCAGATCGATGAAGCTCTCGTTTGCCGGCGCCAGAATGCCGCCCGCCGAAGCGATGACGTCGAGCAGGCGGTCTCCGCGTGCCGTTAGCGGGATGCGGCCCCCCTTGATGGCCTCGCCGCCCACCGTGACGCTGGTCGAGACGTTCTTCGACAGCGTGACGATCGCTTGAGGCTCGATCGCCTTTCCGGTCAGCCTTTCGACAATCGTCTTCTCGACTTCCGGGGTGGTCTGTCCGACGACGCTGACGCGACCGGCGTAGGGGACCGTGATCGAGCCGTCGCGCTGCACCACCTGGGCGGGAATCGACGCGGAATGCGAACCCGTCGACGTTGCTGAGAGCACCGGTTGCGAGAAAAGACCGCCACCCGCCGCCTCGAAGATCGTGACCTCGATCGTGTCGCCGACGCCGATCCTCTGCTCGACCGCGCCCCGGTAGTCGCCGAACCGACCGTAGAGGCTCGGCCCCGGGAAATGGGCCAGCTTCTGAATGATGAAATCGGAAAGTTGGACGAGCAAATAGGGCGAGTCGACTCGCTGGCCGCCCTCGATGACCGCCTGACGCGTCGGGCCCTGACTGGGAACGGTCGAGCAGCCGACAAGCGAGCTTATACACGCGACAACGCACGCAAGGCGCCTCGCCACGGTCGCCGCGCGAAGTCTCTTCGTCGTAGCAGTCAAATCCGGTCCCACTGTTTCGCCGGAACCTACGCGATCAGGCTAAGCCATGCCACCGGACCACGCCGACATTCCAGCGTCTGTTGTTCATCCGACACACCATCACGGCACCGTTTATTTTCTCTTCAACGTCTCTTCGCGCGCTACAGTGGCGGGAACCTTGTGGGTCGAGTCCGTCTCCCGAGCGCGTGATTGCCACGAATGGCGCCCTCCGGAGCGTTCCAGCACGCTTTTCGGTGGGTGGGCCTTGTATTGCCTCTACTGCCGCTTGACGGAACACTGGCCTTGGGGTTCGTCTGGCCCTCTACGGAGCGCGGCCCTACGGCGCGGAACCGTTAGACTCGGGAGAGACGGATGAAGGAAGCGACCAAGAAGCCGGCGGTCAAGGCCACCAAGGATGCCAAGCCCGCCAAGGCCGCGCCCAAGAAGAGCGCCGCCAAGCCGAAGGCGAAGCCTGATGGTCAGCCGCCGAGCGCTTTCTCCAAGCCATTGACGCCCTCGAAGGAATTGGCGGCCGTCGTCGGGTCGGAGCCATTGGCTCGCACCGTCGTCGTGAGCAAAGTCTGGGAATACATCAAGAAGCACAATTTGCAGAACGAGAAGAACAAGCGCGAGATCGTCGCCGACGACAAGCTCAAGGCGGTGTTCGGCCGCGACAAGGTTACGATGTTCGAGATGAACAAATATCTCGCGCAGCACCTCAAGTAACGCCTTCTGGTGCCGAGACCTGGCAGGCGCCGGCGCCTAGCGGCGGCGCCTTGATCCAGAGCAATGTCCCGCGCGCCCACGCGTCAAGTCACACTCGTTTTCCGCGCTCGCGCCGATCGACCGATACGGCTATCCGGGCGTTCGTCGCATGCGCTTTTCTCGCGACGGCGCCGGCTTGCCGTTGCGCTGACGCAGGCGCAACGCCGACGACCACAAATGCGGCGCCGCGGTGCCGCAGGTAGCGATCCGACCGTGGCTCATCAAGGCCTTGTCGCCAGACGAGCGGGCCAGCGCCTTGCTGGCGGCCATGACGCTCGACGAGAAGATCGGGCTGCTCCACACGCGTTTCGGCGTGCCGATGCACGGGGAGCCTGCGCCTCCAGGTGCGCTTGATTCAGCCGGTTTCGCGCCGGGCATTCCGCGCCTCGGATTGCCGCCGATGCAGGAGACCGATGCCGGCTTGGGTGTCGCCAATCCCGTCGAGCAACCCTTCGACGCCACGCCCTTGCCGAGCGGATTGTCGATGGCCGCGTCCTTCGATCCCGCACTCGCCGAGCAGGCCGGCGCGATGATCGGCGGTGAGGCGCGCGCGCTCGGCTTCTCCGTGTTGCTCGGCGGCGGCGTTGACCTTACCCGCGATCCGCGCGGCGGCCGTAATTTCGAATACGCCGGCGAGGACCCCTTGCTGGCTGGCAGCGTCGTCGGCGCGGTGATTGCGGGCACACAGAGCCGCCATATCGTGTCGACGCTCAAACATTTCGCGTTGAACGCGCAAGAGAACGGCCGCGTCGTGTTGAGTTCCGAGCTCAAGGAAGGCGCGGCCCGCGAATCGGATCTGCTCGCGTTCGAGATCGCGCTGGAGCGTGGGGCGCCGCTTTCGGTGATGACCGCCTATAATCGCGTCAACGGCACCTACATGTCGGAGAACGCGTCACTGATCAACGGCGTGCTGAAAGGCGACTGGGGCTTTTCCGGCTGGGTTATGTCGGACTGGTCGGCGACTCATTCCACCGAGAAGGCGGTTCTCGCCGGGCTCGACCAGGAGTCCGGCGTCGACAACGATCCGCAGGTTTTCTTCGACGCGCCGTTGAAGGCGGCTCTCGAGGCTCGGCGCGTACCCATGGCGCGCCTCGACGACATGGTGCGTCGCATTCTGCGCGCACAGATCGAATCCGGCGTCATCGACGATCCGCCGGTTCGTGGCGCCCCAATCGATTACGCGGCCGACGCGAACGTAGCGAAACGGGTTGCCGAAAACGGAATCGTTCTCCTCAAGAACGATAACCGCATCCTGCCACTGACGCGCGCGACACGGCGGCTTCTGGTTGTCGGCGGCCATGCCGACCAGGGCGTGCTGTCGGGTGGCGGCTCCTCCCAGGTCGTGCCGCACGGCGCGATCCGCGCCGAGGGCGAGCCGAAAGGGACGTTCTACGGCAAACCGATGCTCTATGATCCGTCCGCGCCGCTCGACGCGCTGCGGCGCGATTTGCCGGACGCGATGGTCACCTATG
This sequence comes from Beijerinckiaceae bacterium, assembly GCA_965198495.1. Classification (GTDB taxonomy): domain Bacteria; phylum Pseudomonadota; class Alphaproteobacteria; order Rhizobiales; family Beijerinckiaceae; genus RH-AL1. Next base: position 1,794,145 of record CBDAPL010000001.1, read on the forward strand.
TCGGCGGCGACGATGTGGCCGCCGCGGCCCGGGCCGCGCGTGACGCTGACGTGGTGATCGTGTTCGCCGAGCAATGGATGAACGAATCGCGCGACGCTCCGAACCTCTCGTTGCCGCACGGTCAGGACGCGCTCATTGGCGCCGTCGCCGTCGCCAACGCCCGGACGATCGTCGTTCTCGAGACGGGCGGCCCGGTGAAGATGCCGTGGCTTGGCGCGGTGCGCGGCGTCGTCGAGGCCTGGTACTCGGGTGCGCGCGGCGGCGAGGCCATCGCCGATGTTCTATCGGGTCGTACGAACCCGTCGGGGCATCTCCCGATAACCTTTCCCTTGAAGGAAACGCAGCTGCCGCGCCCGCAAGGCACCGATCCCGCCAGTACGATATCGAACCCGGGTGAGGCGCCGAAAGGACCGATGTTTTCGGTCGATTACAACATCGAGGGCGCAGACGTCGGCTATAAATGGTTTCTCCGCACGCGGAGACCACCACTCTTTCCGTTTGGTTACGGATTGTCTTACACGCGGTTCGCCGCAAGCGGCGTGAAGGCCGCCGCCGCGAGCGGTGTCATCAAGGTGGCTTTCGATATCGCCAATAAAGGCGACAGGGTCGGTATAGCCACGCCGCAGGTCTACCTCGACGGCGCCCCATTCACGCGACGGCTCATCGGCTTCAAACGTGTGTTGCTGCGACCGGGTGAGACACGCCGTATCGCGATGACGATCGATCCCCGGTTGACCGCTCGCTTCGACACCGCGGCGCGCGGCTGGAGTGTCGCCGCCGAGCGCTACACGTTTTCGGTTCGCCCCGACGCGCTCGCTCCAGGGCCGACCGCGACGGTGGCGCTGCCGGAACGCGCCTGGCCGGCGCGACACGGCGCCCGTGGCGGCCAGGCGGGCACGCTCTGCGTCGGCAGGCGTTAGCTCGGCCCGCCGATCAGCCCGGCGCACGCTTGCTCGCCGCCAACCCCGTATCCGGTCGCGGATCGCCGGAGAACCCGTTTCGGTTCGGCATGACGACCTTCGGCAAAGTAGCGCCGGTCATTATCGCGTCGGCCGCGACGAGGCCGTTGAGCCGCAGCACGTAGGCGGTGACGGCATAGGTCTCGTCGGCGGTCAGCGACTGCGGCGCGTTGTAGGGCATCGCGCGGCGAATGTAGTCGAAGACCGGCGGCGCGTATGGCCAGTAGCTGCCGACGGTCTTGATGGGGTTCGGCGTCGCCAACGTGCCGATGCCGCCGGCGAGCGTGGGACCGACGCCGCCTTCTCCCTTGGCGCCGTGGCACATCGCGCATTTCTTGGCGAAGATCGTCTTGCCCTGCGCCACGCTGCCGCTCCCGGGCGGCAGGCCCGCGCCGTCGCCGCGCACGTCGATGTCCCAGGCGCGCAGCTCGGCCGGGGTCGGGCGATGGCCGACACCGAAGTCTTCTGCCGCCGCCGGGACGACGAGCGCCGTGGTGATGGCAAGAGCCAGAAGCCTAGATCGCATTGGTCACCGCTCCATCCGCGCCAACACGCCAGGGCTGGATCGCGTTGAAGTGATAGAACGAGTTCAAACCGCGCGCGGCGACCAGTGCCGCACGGCTGGGCTGGACGTAGCCGCTCTCGTCTGTGGCGCGGCTCATCAGCACCGCCGGGGCGCCATCCCAGCGCCACGGCAAGCGAAAGCGCGTCACGCATTTGCTCAGCACCGGCTGCTGCAGACCCGCCGCCTGCCAATGCGCGCCGCCATCGACCGACACCTCGACCTTGCTGATCAGGCCGCGCCCAGACCACGCGATGCCGGTGATCTCACGGAAGCCACGGCTCGTCAGCCGCTGGCCGCCGGAAGGCGCCGTGATCACGGACTTCGCCTCCATGACGAAGGTGAACTGCCGCGCGGTACCGTCCGGCATCAGGTCCGAATATTTCGAGGTCTCCTCGCGGGTCTCGAAGGGTTGGTCGCCGATCTTCAGACGACGCAGCCACTTGACGTTCATGTTGCCCTCGTAGCCGGGCAGGAACAGACGCAGCGGATAGCCCTGCTCGGGCCGCAGCCGCTCGCCGTTCTGCGCGTAGGCAAGGATCGCGTCATCCATTGCCTTGGCCACGGGTACGCTACGGGTCATGCCGGCGGCGTCCGCGCCCTCGGCTAGGATCCATGTGGCGCCGGGCTTCACGCCGACGTTGTCGAGCAAGGCGGCGAGCGGCACGCCGGTCCATTCGGCGCAGCTCATCAGGCCATGCGTGTCCTGCACGGTCGTATTCGGCTCCTCGCCTTCCCACCCCTGGCTGTTGCCGGCGCATTCGAGGAAATGCATCCGCGACACGGATGGCAGGCGCAGGAGGTCGTCCATGGTAAGCACGAGCGGCCGCTCGACCATGCCGTGGATCATCAGCCGGTGCGTCGCGGGATCGATACTTGGCACGCCGGCATGGTGGCGCTCGTAGTGGAGGCCGTTGGGCGTGATGACGCCGGCCAGATCTTGCCATGGCGTGAGCGAGACTGTCCCACCGCCGCCGGTGCGGACCACGTCGCGCTCGAAAGGCGAGGGAAGCCCGTAGGGATGAACGCCCGACGGCGCGCCTGGCTTGAGCATGGAACGCGGGACGACCGCCGCCGGATCGGGCGCGGCGGCTGTGTTCCTAGGTAAGAGGCCGGACAGCGCGACGCCGAGGCCGCCGATCACCGTGCGTCTGGGTAGCTTCATGCCTTCACCCCAAAGCCGAGCCCGGCCGTGCTTCAGCCACCGCTCGTGCCGCCGCCCCGCGCGCCGCGTCCGCGGGCAGGCGGCTCGATAGCGAGGCGCCGGCATCAGACGGCAGGCGCCAGAACACGATGACCGAACTTGCCGAGATCAGCGCCACGGCAGCGAAGGCCCAGTGGAAGTCGCTCAGCGTCAGCGGTCCTTGCCGCCCGGCTTGGGCGATCTGCACCACGCCCGCGCCGACGGCGACTCCGATGCTGAGTGCCAGTTGCTGCGCCACCGAGGCGAAGCTGACAGCGCCACTCATCCGTTCCTGCGTGATGTCGGCGTAGGCGATCGCGTTGATGCCGGTGAACTGCAGCGACCGAAAGTAGCCGCCAACGAGCAAGACACCAAGGAGCACCGCGATCGGGGTATCCGGCGAGAGCAGACCGTTTACGCCGATGAAGGTCGCGCCAATGATCCCGTTGAAGATCAGGATGCGCCGGAAACCGAAGCGGTCGAGGATCGGCGAAGCCGTGGCCTTCATCGCCATGGCGCCCATTGCCGCGACGAAGGTGGTGAGACCCGAGCGCAGCGGGCTGTAACCGAAACCGAGCTGCAGCATAAGCGGCAGGAGCAGCGGTACCGCGCCGATCCCGATGCGAAACAGCGAGCCCGCGGTGACGCTGATGCGAAAGGTCTTCACCTTGAGCAAGCCGAGATCGATGATCGGATGTGCGATGCGGCGCGCGTGCCAGACATAGCCGCAAAGCACGAGCGCGCCGAAGCTCATCAGGGCGAGAACGCCCCAGGTCGGGATGAAACCGCGCCCGAGGATCGTCAGGCCGAAGACGAGGCTGGCGAGACCGACGCCCGATAGCAGGAAACCAGGCACGTCAAGGGGGTGCACGTCCGCATCCTTGATGTTCTCGATGAAGATCGTGACCAAAGTCACGCCGAGCAGGCCGATCGGCACATTGATCCAGAATATGTAACGCCACTGAAAATAAGTGGTGATGAAGCCGCCGAGCGGCGGCCCCAGCATCGGTCCGAGCAAGGCGGGAATGGTGAGGTAGGCCATCGCCTTGACGAGATCGCGCCGCTCGACGGAGCGCAGCAGGAGGAGGCGCCCGACCGGGACCATCATCGCTCCGCCCGTGCCCTGGATCACACGCGCCGCGATGAATCCGCCGAGCGAGGATGACAAGCCGCAGAGGATCGAGCCGGCGGTAAAGACGACGATCGCCGCGCGAAAGACGATCCGGGTGCCGAACTTGTCGGCGACCCATCCGGATGCGGGGATGAAGACGGCGAGAGCCAAAAGGTAGGAGGTAAGCGCCAGTTTCAGCGAGATAGGATCTTCGTGCAGATCCTTGGCTATAGCCGGCAGCGAGGTCGAGATTACCGTGCCGTCGATGTTCTCCATGAGGAGCGCGCAGGCGACGATGAGGGCGGTCAGAGCGTAGCGCGGCAAGGGAATACAGGTCTCCGGATTCGGCGTCGATCACTCCGGCAGCCGAGGAAAGACACCGCGTGATCCCAATTGCCAGTGCTCGATTAAGGTCGACGCCCCGGCCTCTTGCGCGGCGCTGGACCTACTCGCTTCCAAAAAATCGTCAAAAGGATGAAGAGCAGCAAATCGAACGCCAGCAGAAAAGCTCCAATCTCAGGAATATTCTGGCCCCGCAGCCTTTGGACAACATCGTAGAGCATGCTTGGGCTCAATTCTTCGGTAGACACGTGAAAAGGTCGGCCGCACGGGTGTGGATAACGGCGGCGTCGCCGTCACACGGTCGCACATTGGGCCGCAACCTCGGCACGACAAGCGCGACATCCTGGTTTGACCGGCTGGAGAAAAGTCGCGCGGCTCGCGCAATTGCCTTCGCCACCCCATATTCCGGCGGACGATTTATGAGACGAGGAGACCTCATGGTGGAGTATCGTAAAAATCCTGCGGCGATTTCCGCGCTGACACCGGAGCAGTACCGCGTGACGCAGCAGGACGGCACCGAGCGGCCTTTCACCGGCGCGTACCATGACAATCACGAGCCAGGCCTCTACGTCGATCTCGTTTCCGGAGAGCCGCTATTCGCCTCGACGGACAAGTTCGAGTCGGGATCGGGATGGCCGAGCTTCACGAAGCCGGTCGACAAGGCCTTCGTGATCGAGAACCGCGATGCGACTCATGGCATGGTGCGTACCGAGGTTCGTTCGAAGAACGGCGACAGCCATCTTGGCCATGTTTTTCCGGACGGTCCGCGTGCCCAGGGCGGCTTGCGTTATTGCATCAACTCGGCCTCGCTTCGCTTCGTCCATGCCGATCAACTCGAGGCGGAGGGCTACGGGGCTTACGCGAGCCTCTTCGAGCATCAAGGAGCCTGACGATGAGCACTGAAACCGCGATCCTCGCCGGCGGCTGCTTCTGGGGCATGCAAGACCTCGTTCGCCGGTTGCCTGGCGTGATCTCCACGCGCGTCGGCTATACCGGCGGCGACGTCGCCAACGCCACCTATCGCAACCATGGTACGCATGCCGAGGCCATCGAGATCGTTTTCGACCCCGAGAAGACGAGCTATCGTCGAATGCTCGAAGTGTTTTTTCAGATCCATGATCCCACCACGAGAAACCGGCAGGGTAACGACGTCGGGCTGAGCTACCGTTCGGCAATCTACCCGCAAAGCGACGAGCAGCGCCGCGTGGCCCAGGAGACGATCGCCGATGTCGATGCCTCCGGCTTATGGCCCGGAAAGGTCAAGACAGAGATCGAGCCGGCCGGTTCTTTCTGGGAAGCCGAGCCGGAGCATCAGGATTATTTGGAGCGCTATCCTAACGGCTACACCTGTCATTTCGTACGGCCGAATTGGGTGTTGCCGCATCGCGACGAGGTCCGCAAGGCCAGTTGATTGGCGATCGGGCGTGGCGGGGAGGAGGCACTTGCCGACATCGTCGCAAGTAACTCATCTCCTCTTTGAGGGCGGCCACCGTCAGTGGCTTGGACAAAGTTCGATGCGTTTGCCTCTCGCCTTTTTAGCCCTGTCGGCTTTCGCCGTCACGGCGCAAGCCTCGGTTTGGGGCGATGACTCCACGCATGCGACGCGTGACGACAAGCCTTCCATGGCCATCTGTCAGAAGACGAAAGGGACTTCGCTGCCGACGCCGCCATCGGCCCCGGCCAACTGTGACGCTTCGGCGCTATACTACGGCACCGGCCAGGTCGCCAATCCTGCGGCGGCTCGAGCTTGCGCGTCGGCTCACCCCGATACGAGCGATCCGCTTGGTGGTCGGGCGCTTCTCGCCACGATCTACGCGAACGGGCGCGGCGCGGCGCGTGATCTCGATCTCGCAATAGCCTACGCCTGCCGGATGGACGGCGCGCCGGCCGAGATGGACGCGCGGATCGCCCGCCTCGTCAAGCTGAAGGCGAATGGGCCGGGCGCGGCTCCCTTCGATATCTGCGACGATGTCACGTCAGGTGTCATGACGACCGCCTGCACCCGTCGCGACGCCGAACGCGCGACAGCGCAGCGCGAGGCGGCGCTCGCCATGATCGGCAACAAGCTAAATGTTGGCAATAAGGCCGCCTTTGCCAAGCTGCTCGGCCTGGAGCGCTCCTATGCCAAAAGCGTCGGCGAGCAGGAGACCGACAAGACCGGCACGATGGGGCCGGCGCGCGTGATCGGTGCCGAAGAGGCGCAGAACGAGACTTTCATGACGATCTTGCAGACTACGATGGCGGGCAGGGCGCCGCGTGATGCGGCCGCATCGCTTGCCGATGCCGACAGTTCGCTCGCCGCCGCCTACGACAAGCTCATGGGCCTGACGGATATGTCCGATCTCGGGTCCGTCGAGAAGAAAGGCATCAGCGCGACTCAGCAAGCCTGGCTGATGTACCGGGATGCCTTCGTTGCGTTCGCCAAGGCCGCCGCGCCCGGCGGCGCTGCGGCGGCGGCGAAAACCCAACTCACGATCCAGCGCGGCAAGGACCTGAACGCGTTGCTTGGCTAGTCCTTAGAAAGTTGCTTGGCTAGTCCTTAGAAATAGGTCTTGCGTTAGAAGTAGGTCTTGAGTTCCGCCGCCGCCTCGTTGGCCGGACGATCCAGATTGAAGCCGCTCACGAAATTGCCGTCCTTGTCCATCAGATAGGTGATGGCGGTGTGATCCATCGTGTAGGTCCCGTCCTTGTCGGGAACGGCCTTGGCGTAGGCCTTGTATTCGCTCTCGACCGCCTTGATCTGCGCCGGTGTGCCGGTAAGCCCAACGATGCGCGGATCGAAGCTTGAGAGATAATCCTTCATGACGACGGGCGTGTCGCGCTCGGGATCGACGGTGATGAAGATGGCGCGCGCCTTGTCCTTGGGACCGAGGGTCCTGAAGACGGAGGAGATCTCGCTGAGTGTCGCGGGGCAGACATCGGGACAGTGGGTATAGCCGAAGAACACGAGGGTAGGGTGTCCCTGCAGCGTCTTCTGCGTCACGGTCGCGCCATCCTGCGATGTGAGGGCGAAGGAGCCGCCGATGCCGCCCCCATCCGCGCCGGTGTGCGGCAGAAGCAGCTTGGCGGCGGCGAAGCCGACGAGGGCGAAGCATACGAGGATGCCGGCGAACGGAAGCGCGCGATAGCGGACGAACGGGGTCATGGAGGCTCGCTTGATGCGGTGATGGTTGCAAAAGTTGCAGGTCAGTTCCGGCGGCGCCTACACACGCCGCCGATGACTCTTCCCGCTTGGTGGCTATGCCTCTATATGGAGCCTTGGACCATGCTTTGGCCAGGGTGCCGCGGGGGAGTTCTATGAGCCAGACGATGGTGCAAGGAGAAAGCGGGCAGGTCGCGAGCGATCGCAGGATCCCTGTCACGGTGCTGACGGGCTATCTAGGTGCTGGCAAGACGACGCTTCTCAATCGCATTCTCACTGAGCCGCATGGCAAGAAATATGCTGTGATCGTCAACGAGTTCGGCGAAGTCGGTATCGACAACGAACTTGTCGTCGGCGCCGACGAGGAAGTCTTCGAGATGAACAACGGCTGCATCTGCTGCACCGTGCGCGGCGACCTGATTCGCATCATTGAAGGGCTGATGAAGCGTCGCGGCAAGTTCGACGCGATCATCATCGAGACGACGGGGCTCGCCGATCCGGCGCCTGTCGCGCAGACTTTCTTCGTCGACGAGGACGTGCAGGCGAAATCGCGGCTTGACGCGGTCGTGACCGTCGCCGACGCCAAATGGCTGTCCGCGCGTCTGAAGGACGCGCCCGAAGCGAAGAGCCAGATCGCCTTCGCCGACGTGATCGTCCTGAACAAAACCGATCTGGTGTCGACGGCGGAACTCGCCGAAGTCGAGGCCCGCATCCGCGCCATCAACCCTTATGCCACGCTGCACAAGACTCAGCGCTGCGCCGTTGCGCTCGAGGCCGTGCTCGGCCGCAATGCCTTCGATCTCGACCGCATCCTCGAGATCGAGCCATTGTTTCTGGACACCGAGGATCACGATCATGATGGCCAGGACCATCACGACCACGGGTCGCACGATCATGCCCACCATGATCATGGCCACGAACACGCGCATATCGAGGCGCACGGCCACGGCGGCGCCAAGCATTATCACGATGAGGACATGCACTCGCTGTCCCTTACCATCGACGGCGATGTCGACCCGGATCTGTTTCTTCCTTGGATCCAGGATTACGTGCAGCGCGAAGGCGGCGATATCCTGCGTTCCAAGGGTATTCTCGCCTTCAAGGGCGAGCCGCGCCGCTTTGTCTACCAGGGCGTTCATATGATGATGGACGGCGATCTCCAGCGCGAGTGGAAGCCGGACGAGAAGCGCGTCAGTCGTATCGTCTTCATCGGCCGCCGCCTGAAGGAAGACGATATCCGCAAGGGCTTTCTCGCCTGCGCGGCTTGATTGCGAATGGTCGATAGCAAAGCATCACTTACCGATCAGATCGTTGCCTACGAAACGAGCGAGCCCGTCCAGGCCGCCGCCTTTCTCGACGGAACGCCCGCCCTCGCGCTCGACAGTGGCGTCATCGTGTTGGGTGACCCGGCGTCCCCCCGGCGCATCGTGGCTCATCCTGATGGCGCCATACTCGCGAGCGCCGTTACCGGTTCGGCGTTGATCACGGGCGGAGACGACGGCCTGATCGTGCGCACGGGCGCGGAGGGCGCTTGCGAGACGATCCATGACGCCAAGGGCAAGTGGATCGACGCGTTGGCGACCCGCGCGGATGGCGCGGTCGCATGGGCAACGGGGAAGCATGTGTTCGCGCGCGACGCCAAGCTGGCGATCAAATCGATCGGCGTGCCGACCACGGCGCGCGGCTTGGCTTTCGCCCCAAAAGGCTATCGTCTGGCGATCGCGCACTACAACGGCGTGAGCCTGTGGTTTCCCAATACGGCGCAGCAGGCGGAGGTGTTCGAGTGGAAGGGCTCGCATACCGACGTGACCTTCTCGCCGGACGGTCGCTTCGTGGTCACGTCGATGCAGGAGAATGCCTTGCACGGCTGGCGAGTGACCGACCGCGCCAATATGCGCATGAGCGGCTATCCCTCGAGAGTGAAATCATTGGCTTGGTCCGCCGACGGCTTCTGGCTCGCGACATCCGGTGCCGATTCCTGCGTCGTCTGGCCGTTCCGCGAGAAGGACGGCCCGATGAACAAGGCACCACGCGAATGCGCGGTGCGAAAGGCGAAGATTTCGAAGGTGGCTTTCCATCCCAAGGTCCTGATGCTGGCGGTCGGCTACGAGGACGGGTGGATCCTGCTGTGCCGCCTTGCTGATGCCGGCGAGACGCTGGTGCGCCGACCGGACGCAATGCGCGATCCCATATCCGCTCTTGCCTGGAGCCCGGATGGTCAGCGGCTGCTGTTCGCCACGAGCGGCGGCGAAGCCGGTTTGCTTACGCTTCACCCTGCGTAAGGGCATCCTTGAGCGTCTGGTGGTCTCTTGCGCGATACCGCTAGAAAATCGATGCTGCGTGGACCCTCGGTCAGGCCTGGAGAGCGCCGCCTATGATTCTGCGCCGGTTCGCCTTGTTCCTCGCCTTGGTTTTCGGCCTCGCGATGACGCAGCTCCCAGAGTACGTCCAGCAATATCGCCAGCGCTTGGGCGGGGCGATCGATGAGCTCGCGGCGATCGTCGCGCGCTTCGACAGCGACAGCGCGCAGCAAGGCCTGACGCAAAGCGGCGGCATCGATCGCTTGCGCGCCAACCCGGATCGTTTCGTCAGGCAGCGCGGTGACCAGGAGCAGGAAAACGTCATGCGGCTCGAAAACCTCCGCGGCGCCCAGGCGGAGTTTCGTGGCGAGGGCCAAGTGGCCGCCCTGATGACGTTCGTGACCCACTATGATTCGCGGATCGCGAAGGGCGCCTTCGACGCCTTCGCCCCTGCCGTACCCACATCGCCGGAGGCGTTCGTCCTCGGCGTCGTCGGATTTCTTTTCGGCGGCGGTATCGTCACTTTGACGGGCCATCGCATGCGTCGGCGGCTTCGTCGCAGGGAGCGTGCGCAAACGACCACGGTCGCCTGAGGCGACATCCCTTCGAACGATGCGTGGAAGACACATCGCGGATCATTTGATTTGGCGTTTCGATTAGCGCCCTGAGTCGACTCGCGCCTCGCGAGGATGTGTCGTTACATGCCGGAAGCTGTTTCTTAACGCCGAGTGCGTAACCGATATCGCGATGTCAGATTACTACGACCGGCTCGAAAATCGAACGCCTGTGGCCCGCGAAAGCGCGTTGTTTCGTGATCTGCGGCACATCCTTACGGTATGCAAGCCGCGCGTGCCGGCGCTCCGCCATCAGCTCAAGGGCATCGACATCAACAGACTGATGGCGCGGACGGAGCTCGCGCATATTCCGGTGCTTAGACGCGCCGACCTTGTCAGGTTGCAGGCCGAGACCGCGCCTCTGGGCGGTCTCGTCGCGACACGGCTCGGAGCGCTCGCGAGAGTGTTCGTTGGCGCCGACGGTTTCGTTTCAGTCGAGGGGCACGCCAAAGATTGGTGGGGCGCCGGTCGCGGCCTCTACGCGGCCGGCCTTCGTAAAGGATCGCTTGTCCTCAATTGTTTTGCCTACGACCTTGTTGCCGATGGCCCGATGTTCGAATCGGGTGCTCGCGCGCTCTGCTGTCCCGTCATCGCCGCGGGCGGGGTCGATCTCGACCGCGTGGTCGATGTTGTCTCGCGCCTGAAGCCAACGTTCTTTTGTGGTTCCGCGGCTCGACTGAAGAACATCCTCGACAGGTCGGACGATCGTGGCGGCGGCAAGACGTCGATCAGGAGCGCGCTGGTGACGGGGCCGCTGACATGCGGCTTGCGACATGAGTTCGTCCTGCGGGGCGTTAACGTCAGGCATGCCTGTGTCGACCCCGAACTCGGCCTCTTCGCCTACGAAAGCGTTGCCGACGATGGCATGATTTTGAACGAAGGCTTCCTGCTCGAAATCGTCGCGCCGGGAACTGGCCTGCCGGTCGCGGCCGGAACAAGAGGCGAAATCGTCGTCTCACGCATCAACGCCGATTTTCCGCTCCTGCGCTTTGGCACCGGCATGATCTCGGCTGTGCTGCCGCATCCTTCCACATGCGGGCGCACAAACATGCGCCTTGGCGCTCCGGAGCGTCCTCGCGCTGATCGCGCGCCCATCACTCAGACGCATATCGCCGAGATCGCGCGACGGTTTCCGACGCTTGGCCGCATGCGCGTCGTCGTGTGTCGCAGCGGCGGTGACGAGCTGCAATTCAAGATCGAGCACGGCGGCGCCTCCGGCTCAATCAGCGCCGAAGTCTGTGCGCTCGTGCACTCGCTCACTCGCTGGAGCGGAACGGTCGAACTGGTGAGGCCCGGCTCGCTCAGCGAGGAGGACGCCGTGATCGTTGATGAATGTTCGCTCAACTGATGCCGACAGATCGTGAGCCGCCAAACAGACAAATACCAAACGTTCTGTCCATCGCTGGCTCCGATCCCAGCGGCGGCGCGGGCATCCAGGCCGATCTCAAGACATTCGCAGCGCTCGGCTGCCATGGTATGGCGGCGATCTCGGCCCTCACCGCGCAGAACACAAGCGGCGTAAGCGCGGTGCATATGCCGCCGCCGAGCTTCGTCGCGGAACAGATCAGGATGGTCTTCGCGGATATCGCGGTGGCTGTCGTCAAGATCGGCATGCTCGGCTCACCCGAGATCGTGGAGGCGGTCGCCGACTCGCTCGCCCCTCACAAGGATGTGCCGATCGTACTCGATCCTGTCCTCGTCGCGACAAGTGGCGCGACACTCGCCGACGATACGGTGATCGCGGCCATGCGCGCGCGCCTGTTCTCCGTCGCGAGGCTGGTGACGCCGAACCTTCAGGAGGCGAAGCGGCTCGCCGACGCCGGCGCGATCGAGACGCGGGGGGATGTCGAAACAGTCGCGCGCGCGCTCAGAGGCGTCGGTCCAGCGGCATGGCTGATCAAGGGTGGTCATGGCGACGCCGCCACCGCCGACGATTACCTCCTCGACACGCACGCCTCCCGCTGGTTTTCATCACCGCGAGTCGCCACGCGCAACACGCACGGAACCGGCTGCACGCTATCGTCGGCGATCGCCGCCTTCCTCGCGCACGGCCACGAGCTTATCGAGGCGATCGCCCTCGCCAAGGCTTACATCGACGAGGCGATCGCCGGGGCGGACGTTCTCACGGTGGGACATGGTTCTGGCCCCCTCGATCATTTCACGCGATGGCGGCGCTAGATCAGGCGTAATCGACGCCGACCAGGTAAAGTCCGGCAGCGGGCGCGACGGTCCCGCAGCGAGCGCGATCGCGGGCCTCAAGCGCGGCCTGAAGATCGTCAGCCGTCCAACGACCGGAGCCGACCTGTTCCAACGAGCCGACCATGGAGCGGACTTGACGGTGCAGGAACGAACGCGCCGCGACCTTCATCAGGATCAAGTCGCCGTCTTTCATCACCTCGAATTGTTCGAGCGTTCGTATCGGGCTCTCCGCCTGGCATTCGCTGTCGCGAAAGGTCGAGAAATCGTGGCGTCCGATGAGCAGCTGCGCCGCTTCGTGCATGGCGCCGGCATCGATGCTCCGCTTGATCAGCCAGGCCCGCCGCGTCTCGAGCGTCAGCGGCGCGCGGCGGTTCAAAAGACGATAGACGTAGTGGCGCCGGATTGCGGAATGGCGCGCATCGAAATCGTCCGCCGCCGCTTCCGCGCTGATGATGGCGACGGGATGCGGGCGCATATGAGCATTCAGCGCGTCGCGCAGCACGTGGAGACGCCAGGCGCGCGAGAGATCGACGTGAGCGATCTGCGCGCGGGCATGGACGCCGGCATCCGTGCGTCCCGCGCCGCGCACGACGACATGTTCACCGCAGATCGCGCGGCAGGCCGTCTCGATCACCTCCTGCACGGCAAGGCCGTTGGCCTGCCGCTGCCATCCGACGTAGGGCGACCCGTCGTACTCGATCGTGAGTTTGAAGCGGGGCACTAGAGGATCATGGCGGTCGGCATCCTGTTGCCCCGCAGAAACGTGTCGGCTCGCATCGGCGTCTTGCCCGCGCGCTGCAACTCTAGCAGCCGGACCGCGCCTTCCCCGCATGCGACCGCAAGTGCCCGGTCGAGCAGCATGCCGGGCTCACCTCGTCCGTCGGCGAGGCTCGAGCGCAGCACCTTGACGCGCTCCGGCCCGTTTCCCAAATCGACCAAGAAGTGCGCGCCGGGAAACGGCGAGAGCGCGCGGATTGCGTCATGCACGCGTTTGGCTGGCCAGCGCCAATCGATGCGTGCCTCGGCCTTGTCGATTTTCGGCGCGTAGAGCACGCCGTCTTCGTCTTGGGGGTGGCATGTCAGCGTGCCCTCGCCGACTTGGCGAAGCGCTTCCACCATCAGGCGAGCGCCCCGTGCCGCAAGCGTGTCGTGCATGTCGGCCGCCGTGGCGTTGGGCGGGATCGGCACGCGCTCCTCAAGGCAGACGGGGCCGGTGTCGAGGCCTTCCTCCATCCGCATGATCGCCGCCGCCGTCTCCGTGTCGCCGGCCATGATCGGCCGCTGGATCGGCGCCGCGCCGCGCCATCGCGGCAGCAGGGAGGGATGCAGGTTAAGGCAGCCGTGTTGGGGCGCGTCGAGGATCGCTCTCGGCAAGATCAGCCCGTAGCCGACGACGACCGCGACCTCAATCGCGAGCGCGACGAAAGCGGCGGCGGCTTCATCGCCGCGAAGCGTTGTCGGCGTGCGCAGGGCGAGATCGTGCGCATCGGCAAAGACCTGTACGGGGGAAGCGACCAGATCGAGGCCGCGGCGTCCGCCGGGCTTGGGTGCCCGCGTGTAGACGGCGGCGACGTCGTGACCGGCCTCGAGCAGCGCGGCGAGCGTCGGGACGGCGAAAGCCGGCGTTCCGAGGAAGGCGATCCGCAACGCGGATCAGCCGCGCGAGGTCTGGCGCGCCGGCTCGTCGACGTCGCGCCGCGCCGCTTTTTCAAACTTGCGCATCACGCGGGCGCGCTTCAGCCGGGAGATATGGTCGATGAAGAGAACGCCGTTCAGGTGATCGATCTCGTGCTGGATGCAGGTGGCGAGGATACCGTCGGCCTCGATGGAGGCCGGCTTGCCGTCGCGATCGAGAAAAGTGACGTGGACGACGGCCGGGCGCTCGACTTCCTCGTAATAGTCGGGAATCGACAGGCAGCCTTCCTCGTAGGTCGACCGCTCGGCGGAGGACCATGTCACAACAGGGTTGATCAGCACCAGCGGGTCGGCCGCCGCTTCCTCGTCGCGCCGCTTGGCGACATCGAGAACCACCACGCGCCTCAAGACGCCGATTTGCGGCGCGGCGAGGCCAATGCCCGGGGCCTTGTACATCGTCTCGAACATGTCCGCGACAAGCCGGCGAACCTCCTCGTCGACTTCCGGCACATGCTCGGCTGTCTGGCGCAGCTTGGTGTCGGGGATAATGAGGATCGGGCGGAGGGCCATGATCGTGCTTCGATGCTGAGAGATGATGCGGTGAGATAACCGCGCAGGGCGGGTGAGGTCAATTTCGTGTTGTCCCGCATCGATGCCCGCGCGGCATCCGGCTGAACGGCGCCATGCGGCGGAGTGAATGAGCATCCGCGCGCCGTCGAGGAGCAGCCTCTAACGAAAGCGCCGGGCATTGCTGACCGGCGCTTCAGGCCTCTGAAATTCAAGTTCAGGGGACCAGCGTCGCGTCCATGGTGATCGTGGCGGTTAGAAGCTTTGAGATCGGGCAGCCTTCCTTCGCCTTCTTCGCGATCTCCTGGAACTTGGCGTCGTCGGTGCCGGGGATCTTGGCCTTCAGCGTCAGATGCACCTTCTTGACGGAGAAGCCCTCGCCGTCCTTCTCGAGCTCGACATCGGATCGCGTATCCATGTGCTCCGCCGTAATGCCCTCCTCGCTGAGCATAAGGGCGAGCGCCATCGTGAAACAGCCGGCGTGGGCGGCGCCGATGAGTTCTTCAGGATTGGTCCCGGGCTTTCCCTCGAAGCGGGCGCCAACACCGTAGGGGTATTTCGCTAGAGCGCCGCTCTTGGTCGAGATGGCGCCTTTGCCGTCCTTGAAACCGCCGTTCCACTCCGCCGTGCCAAACGTCTTCATGATCTCGCTCTCCCATTCCGCCATGCCGACCGACACTGGCCTAGCCATGCTCGAAAAGCCTTGAGGGTCGGAACGGTTTCAAAGCCGATCGGTCTCGCGCAAACAACTTCCGAGCCGTCCAAGCCTATGTGTCCCGCTTAAACTCGTTCTGTCTTCGTTCACAAGGAAGAGCGAATCGGCTAGGTCTCAAGCCATGGACCGCATTCTCTTCATTGTCGCCGACCTCGCGGTCACCGTCTTCGATGCCCTGATCGGCGCGGGCGCGCTCTTGGGCCTGCTGACCGTAGGCCTTCTCTTCGCTATTCTGCGATCCGCCGTCGCGCGTCGCGCGGAGCGAGATATGGCGGACGAGGCCGCCGAGGAACGGCAGCGCGATCTCGACTTGCAGATGGCGGCGCTCGCCCGATCCTCCGCGGAAATGACAGGACGCTTGCAGACGGTGGCGGAGGTGTTCGGCAATCGCCAGGCGGATCTCGCGCGCCTCGTGTCGGAGCGGCTCGACGCGGTTGGCCATCGGTTGGGGCAAGGGCTCGAGTCCAACACCAGAACGTCGACCGAAAACCTCACGCGGTTGAACGAGCGCCTGGCGGTGATCGATGCCGCGCAGAACCGTCTGACCGATCTGACGCAGGAGGTGCTCGGTCTGAAGGACATCCTCGCCAACAAGCAGGCGCGCGGGGCTTTCGGCCAGGGCCGGATGGAGGCGATCATCCGCGACGCCTTGCCGGCCTCGGCCTACGAGTTCCAATATACGCTGTCGAACCGCACGCGGCCTGACTGCTGCATCCGTCTGCCCGGCGACGACCGGATGATGGTCATCGACGCCAAGTTCCCCCTCGAGTCCTTCACCGCGCTCAAAGCGGCGGCGGGCGACGATAGTGCCCTCAAGGCGGCGATGACACGCGTGCGCGGCGATGTCGGCAAACACATCAAGGACATCGCCGAGCGCTATTTCGTGCCGGGCGAGACGCAGGACATCGCCATCCTCTTCGTGCCATCCGAATCGCTCTACGCCGATATCAACGAGACCTTCGAGGATCTGATCGAGCGGGCGCACAAGGCGCGCATCATCATCGTCTCGCCTTCGCTGCTGATGATGGCGGTGCAGGTGATGCAGGCGATCGTCCGCGACGCGCGCGTGCGCGAGCAGGCACATCTGATTCAAAACGAGGTACGGCTGCTGACGGCCGACGTGACGCGCCTGCACGAACGCGTCGGCAAGCTTCAGGTGCATTTCCGGCAGGTCGGCGACGATGTCGCCGCCACGTTGATCTCGTCCGAGAAGATCGCCAAACGCGGCGAGCGCATCGACGCGATGGATTTCGCCGAAGCGCCCGCAAAGGCGCTCGATGGCTTCGTCAAAGCCGCCGAATAATTCGCCTGCCGATTGTACCCTGACGCGACCAGCTTGCGTCAAAAATCAATCTGTCGACCTCTTGCCTGCCGTCGGCTAAAGCCGACTATGCGTGCGAACCAGAAAGGACTCCGGGTGCTCCCCTCGCTGATGCTGCCTTTCGCGGAAACAATGCCGTTCTTCGCCGGAGAGCCCACCTATGCGGGGGCACGCTCGGCGGTGCTCGGGCGCGCGACGATCGGCATCAACGCTTGGCTCGGGGAGGACAGCGTCGTCCGCGCGGACGGCGAGGCGGTGCGAATCGGCGACGACGTCTATTTCGGCACTCGCGCGACGGTGCATATCGTCCACGAGACCACGCCGGCGATCATCGGCGCGCATGTCACCGTCGGCGCCCATTCTATCGTTCACGCCTGCATGATCGGCGATCATTGCGTGATCGAGGACAATGTCACCGTTCTCGACAACGCCGTGGTCGCCGACAACGTGCTGATCGAGGCTGGGTCGACCGTGTTCCCGCGCAAGCGGCTCGATGCCGGATGGATTTATGCGGGAAGCCCGGCCAAGCCCGTGCGGGCGTTGCGTCCCGGCGAGCTCGCCGAACGCGCCGCTGCGGTGCGGGCCGCGCGTGGGAGCGAGCGGGAGCTCACCCAAGCGAGCCAGGATTTCGGGGACGGCGTGTTCGTTGCCGTCACCGCGCAGCGCGCCGGTCGGCTGACTCTCGCGCCGGGCTCGAGCCTGTTCTTCAGCTGCGTGGCCGATGCCGACACCGGCACGATTGCCGTCGGCGAGAACACCAATGTGCAGGACAATACGATCATGCGCGCCGGCCGCGGCGAAATCGTCATCGGACGCGACACGACGATCGGCCATAACGTTCGCATGGGCGCGGTCCGCATCGGCGACGCATCCCTGGTGGGCATCGGCGTCGTCCTCGCCGAGGGTACATGGGTGCAGGACGACGTCCTGCTCGCCGCCGGCGCGAGGACGGAAACGGGGCAGGTGCTCGACTCCGGCTGGATGTGGGGTGGGCGCCCGGCCAAGCCCATGTCGCGGCTCGACGAAACGAGGCGCGCGATGATGGCAGCCAACATAAAGACGTACTGCACCTACTCGCAGGCCTTCCGTGTCATCCAGCAGGAGGCGCGGTCCCGGCCGCGCGCCTCATCGCCGTGAAGATAAGCGTTTCGGGGCGCCACGGATTATACTTGTTTGTGGAAGAGGGCTCCGCTTAACAAGCAACCAGGGCACCGATCAGCTCGATTGTCGCGTGATGTAGAGAAGACGATGGAAGCCGACGAATCCTGGCGTCAAGACGAAGCTTGGCATCAAACGGAGCGCCTGCATGCCGGCTCCGGCAAGGGCGATCCGTTCGCGGCCGCGATCCGCGCGACGCGAATGCCGATGATCATCACCGATCCAAAGCAGGCCGACAATCCGATCGTTTTTGCCAACGACGCCTTCCTTGAACTGACCGGCTACGCACGCGAGGAACTCCTCGGCAGCAACTGTCGCTTCCTTCAAGGCCCAGCGACGGATCGGGCGGCGGTCATGGCCGTCAAGAGGGCGATCCATGATCTCGAAAGTATCGCGATTGATCTCCTCAACTACCGCAAGGATGGATCGACCTTCTGGAACGCCCTTTACGTCAGCCCTGTCATCGACGAGTCAGGGCAGCTACAGTTCTTCTTCGCCTCCCAGCTGGATGTAAGCGATCGCAAGCAGGCGGAAGGCAGGATCCAGGCGGCGCGCGACCACTTCGAGAAGGTTTCGGCGGAGCGGACCCGTGAGTTCTTGGCCGCGTACGACGAGCTGCAGGCGACCAACGCGAAGCTGAAGCAGTCACTCGAGACGCAGACGGCGCTCCTGCACGAGGTCGACCATCGCGTGAAGAACAATCTTCAGATGGTCTCGTCGCTGGTGCTGCTGCAAAGCCGCGCCATTCCGGATGAGGCGATCAGGCGATCCTTGATGGACATTCTTTCGCGCATCGAGGCTCTGGGCACCGTTCACCGCAGGCTCTACCAGTCAGAGGACGTCAGTCAATTCGATGTGGCCGAGTTTGTCCGTGACCTGGTGACCGATCTCGTCGGCGTAGCGGCGCGCGATCGGATCGCCGTCGATTTTCACTTGGCGACCGCGCTGGTAAGAGCGGAGGATGCGGCGCCGATCGCACTTATCGTCAACGAAGTGGTGACTAACTCGCTGAAGCACGCGTTCCCGGGTCAGAGGTCCGGTAGGTTGATGGCCGAGGTGTCGCAAATGCCGGGAAATCTGAAGATCGCGATCGCCGACGACGGGATCGGCGACGGCGTCACCGGCGTCTCGAGTTCGTCGTTTGGTACGTCGTTGATCCGCACTCTCGCGCGGCAACTGAAGGCAAATGTGATGTGGAGCAACAACGAGCCGGGTACGCGAGTGACGATCGATCTGCCGGTATGAGGCCGCTTTCGATCCTGATCGTCGAAGACCAGGCGATCCTCGCCATGGAGCTTGAGCTTCTCGTCGAAAGCGCGGGTCACGTGGTCGCCGGCTGGGCGATGGATGCGGCCGAGGCCTACGAAATCGCCGAGCAAGGATTGGTCGACCTCGCGATCGTCGATGTCCATCTGGCCGATGGCCCGACCGGAACGCTGGTCGCCAAGCGGCTGCTTGGCATGAAGATCGCGGTCGTCTTCGCCACGGCGAACGCGAAGCGGGTACCAGCCGATTTCATGGGTGCTATCGGCGTCATCGCCAAGCCCTATACGGTCTCGGGCATGATGGCGGCTCTCTCCTATCTTCATAATGGTGTCCTGCGGCCGCCGCCATCCGGTCTGCTTCCCACAGGTCTTCAGCTCTCTCCTAGCTACCTGAGACAGTGGTTCGTCTAACCGTCGAATTGCGATCTTCGGCAGTGGCGGCGCCGCGTCGTTCGGCCGATCGCAGGCTTGTCAGCACAGGCGATCTTAGGCATGAACCAGCCCAATGACCGAAGCGGTTGGAGATGAACGTCATGGCGCGCAGCAAAATTGCTCTGATCGGAGCGGGACAGATTGGCGGCACGCTGGCGCATCTGGTGGGACTGAAGGAGCTTGGCGATATTGTCCTGTTCGATATCGCCGAGGGTACGCCGCAGGGTAAGGCGCTCGATCTCGCCGAATCGGCGCCTGTCGAGGGGTTCAACGCGCATCTACGCGGCGCCAATTCCTACGAGGATATCGCCGGCGCCGAGGTCGTGATCGTCACGGCCGGTGTGCCGCGCAAGCCCGGGATGAGCCGCGACGACCTGCTCGGCATCAACCTCAAGGTGATGGAGTCGGTCGGGGCCGGCATCAAGAATTATGCGCCCGACGCTTTCGTCATCTGCATCACCAATCCGCTCGACGCGATGGTTTGGGCGCTGCAGAAGAGCTCGGGCCTGCCGCCAAAGAAGGTCGTCGGCATGGCCGGCGTGCTCGATTCATCGCGCTTTCGCTACTTCCTGTCGGAAGAGTTCAAGGTTTCGGTCGAGGACGTCACCGCCTTCGTGCTCGGCGGGCATGGGGACGATATGGTGCCCTCGCTGCGCTACTCGACGGTCGCCGGCATTCCGCTTCCCGATCTCGTCAAGATGGGCTGGACGACGCACGATCGCCTCGACGCCATCATCGAGCGCACCCGCAAAGGCGGTGGCGAGATCGTCAACCTCCTGAAGACCGGTTCGGCGTTCTATGCGCCGGCCGCCTCGGCTATCGCGATGGCCGAGAGCTACCTCAAGGACAAGCGCCGCGTGCTTCCCTGCGCCGCGCAGCTCAATGGGGAATACGGCGTGTCCGGTATCTACGTCGGCGTCCCGGTGATCATCGGCGCCAACGGCGTCGAGAAGGTGGTCGAGGTGCAACTTGATGAGAGCGAAAAGGCCATGTTCGAGAAGTCGGTGGCATCGGTGAAGACGCTCGTCGAGGCCTGCAAGGGGATCAACCCTGCTTTCGCGGGCTGATGCGCGGATCCAACGGGAGACGCGACTGCCAGGACACGCCACGGTTGGCTGACGGTCGGCCGATGTCGGCTGCCACTGCGATTGATACAGGGCGCGTCTGGGGCTAGGAGACCTGAACACTTACGATCTGACGTCGCCGGAGCCACCATGAACATCCACGAATATCAGGCCAAGGCCGTATTGCGGCAGTTCGGCGTGCCGGTGCCGCGCGGCGTGCCGATCTTCAAGCTTGAGGAGGCGGAGGCCGCCGGGAAGGAACTCGGAGGCCCGGTCTGGGTCGTCAAATCGCAGATCCACGCGGGCGGTCGCGGCAAGGGCACGTTCAAGGAGGCGGAAGCCGGCACGAAGGGCGGCGTGCGCGTCTCCAAGTCGATCGACGAGGTGAAGACCAACGTCGCGCAGATCCTCGGACATACGCTGGTGACGATCCAGACCGGTCCCGCTGGCCGGCAGGTGAACCGTGTCTATATCGAGGACGGATCGAATATCGCCAAGGAGTTCTACTTGTCGCTCCTCGTCGATCGCGAGACCAGCCGGGTCTCCTTTGTCGTATCGACGGAGGGTGGCATGGACATCGAGGACGTCGCGCACCATCACCCGGAGAAGATCACCACCTTCTCCGTCGATCCCGCAACCGGCGTGCAGCCGCATCACGGGCGCACCGTCGCCCGTGCGCTCGGCCTCGAAGGCGACCAGGCCAAACAGGTCGCCAAGATCGTCGGCCAGCTTTACGCCGCCTTCGTCGCGAAGGACATGGCGATGCTCGAAATCAATCCGCTGATCGTCTCCGCCGAGGGCGATCTCCGCTGTCTCGACGCCAAGATTTCCTTCGATTCGAACGCGATCTACCGGCACCCCGATATCGCCGCCCTGCGCGACGAGAGCGAGGAGGACGCCAAGGAGATCGAAGCCTCCAAGTACGACCTCAACTACATCACGCTCGACGGGACGATCGGCTGCATGGTCAACGGCGCCGGGCTCGCTATGGCGACGATGGACATCATCAAGCTCTACGGCGCGCAGCCGGCAAACTTTCTCGACGTCGGCGGCGGCGCCACCAAGGAGAAGGTGACGGCGGCCTTCAAGATCATCACCGCCGATCCGAAGGTGAAAGGCATTCTCGTCAATATCTTCGGCGGCATCATGAAATGCGATATCATTGCCGAGGGCGTCATCGCCGCCGTGCGCGATGTCGGGCTCAAGGTGCCGCTCGTGGTGCGGCTGGAAGGCACGAACGTCGATTTGGGCAAGGAGATCATCGCCAAGTCGGGGCTCAACGTGATCTCGGCTGACGACCTCGACGACGCGGCCCAAAAGATCGTCGGCGCGATCGCGGCATAACTGGAGGAGGGGCCGCACGGCCCCTGTCACGAAGCAAAGATGCCGGCGGGCGGATCAGGGCACGGCACCCATGGTTTTCTGCGCTTCCATCATCGTCGCCTCGCAGCCATTCTTGTCGCCCGCCTGATCCTGCGTCTTGGCCTTGTCGATCATCACCTGCGCCGACTTCATCTTCTGCGGGGTCGCGGTCTGAGCGGGATTCTCCGGTGCCGGCGCTTTCCCCTGCGCGTTCGAGGCCTGGGATTTCGCGTCCGGGCTCATCGGCTTGCCGGTCACCTCCGAAGCGCCTTTGCTGTTCATGCGCCGCTCGATCGCCTGGATCTGCATGCCGCATTCGCTCGCGGCAAAAGCCGGCGCCATGCTGGCCAAGGTCGAGACGCTCAAGATGATGGCGATCAATCTCATGGTGGTTTCCTCCGTCGCGTACTCTCTGGTCGCGATGCGAGCGAAAATGGCTCCGCTCGCCGGAAGTTCGCATTCGAGGGGTGGCGTGATGCCACAGAGGCTCAGCCCGGTGCTTTGACCTTCGCATCGTGTCGGCAACGCTCGGAGCAGTAGCGCACCGCGTCCCAGTCTTTCGCCCATTTTTTACGCCAGCTGAAAGGGCGTCCGCAGACCGGGCAGATCTTGCTGGGCAGATCGGCTTTCTCGATCCGTTTCGCCACTATAGCGTCGCGCCGTAGGCGTGCGACACCTCAACCATCGCGCCGGTCAGCATCGCGAGATCCTCCGCCTCGATCGTCAGGGCCGGCGTGAGATAAGCGATGTCGCGGAACGGGCGCACCCAGACGCCGGCGTTGATGAAGCGCGCCTTCAGGGCGTCGAGATCGTCGATGTGACTGAATTGGACGACGCCGATCGCGCCCTTCACCCTTACCTGACTGATGCCGCGTTGACCGACGAGCGGCGCCAGACCCTCGCGCAAGACGGCTTCGATGGCGGCGGCCTGTTGCAGGCGCGGTTCTGAGGCGAACAGGTCGAGTGAGGCGTTGGCCGCCGCGCAGGCGAGCGGATTGGCCATGAAGGTCGGCCCGTGCATCAGGGCGTGGCCGGGATCGTCGGACCAGAAGGCCTGGAAGACGCGGGAGGAGGCGATGGTGGCGGCGAGCGCCATCGTGCCGCCGGTCAGCGCCTTCGACAGCGTGAGGATGTCCGGCACCACGCAGGCCGCCTCGCAGGCGAACAGGCTGCCGGTGCGCCCGAAGCCGGTGAAGATCTCGTCGAAGATCAGCAGGGCGCCGTTCCGCGTCGCCGCCTCGCGCAGGCGTTGGAGGACGGCGCCATCGTGGAACAGCATGCCGCCGGCGCCCTGGACGAGCGGCTCGACGAGGATGGCGGCGATGCGCTCGCCCTCGCGCGCGAGCAGGGCGTCGAATGCCAGGCTGGTCTCGTCGTCGACCGGCAGGTCGGCGATGACCTGCTCGGGCAAGACTCCCTTGAACAGAGCGTGCATGCCCTCGTCCGGATCGCAAACCGCCATCGTCGCCAGCGTGTCGCCATGGTAGCCGCCACGGAAAGAGAGGATCCGCGTGCGCCCGCGCTCGCCGCGGTTGAGGGCCGTCTGGATCGCCATCTTCATGGCGACCTCGACGGCGACGGAGCCGGAGTCGCTGAAGAACACCCTGTCGAGATCGCCCGGCAGACGATTGGCGAGGCGGCTCGCGAGGGTCGCCGCCGGCTCGTGCATCAGACCGCCGAACATCACGTGGGGCATCGTTACGAGCTGGCGCCGCACGGCTTCCGCGATGTGGGGATGATTATAGCCGTGGCAGGCGGTCCACCAGCTGGCGATCCCGTCAATGAGCTCGCGCCCGTCGGCGAGGATCAGCCTTGAGCCCCTCGTGGCGACGACCGGCAGCGGCGGCGCAGCCGTCTTCATCTGGCAATAGGGGCGCCAAAGATGGGCGAGGCCATCGTCGAGCCAAGCCGGTGCTGCGTGATCGAGCCAGGCGACCGCTTTCGTCATGCCGACATTTTGCATTTCGCCGCGCTTCGCGCCAGACAAGGCCATGCCGTCACTCGACCGATATGCCAAGGCCAAGCTCGACCAGCTCGACGGTCTCGCGCTGCGCCGAACGCTCGCGGAGACCGGCCGCGCGGATTTCCCCACGTCTTGCGCGGCGGGCGCCCCCTACTGTCCTTCTCCTGCAACGACTACCTCGGCCTGTCGCGCCATCCGGCGGTGAAGGCGGCGGCCGTGGCCGCGGTCGAGCGCTACGGCGCGGGAGCCGGCGCGTCGCGCCTCGTCACCGGCAACCATCCTCTCTACGCCGGGCTGGAGGCTCGGCTCGCGGAAATGAAAGGCACGGAGGACGCCTGTGTGTTCGGCTCCGGCTATCTCGCCAATATCGGCGTGATCGGCGCACTGGTAGGGGCGGGCGACCTGATCCTCGTCGACGAATTGGCCCACGCCTGCCTGAACGCCGGCGCGAAGCTGGCGGGCGCGACGGTGCTGCGCTTCCGTCACAACGACGCCCGGCACGCGGGGACGCTGCTGGACGAGCACCGGCGTCGCTATCGCCATGCCTTGCTGGCGACGGAGACGGTGTTCTCGATGGATGGCGACCGGGCGCCGCTGGCGTCCCTTGTCGCTCTCTGCGGGCGGCTCGATACGTGGCTGATGAGCGATGACGCGCACGGGTTCGGCCTCCGCGGCAGTGACGATGCCGCGGTGCCGCTCCGCATGGGGACCCTGTCGAAGGCGATCGGCGGCTACGGCGGCTATCTTTGTGCTTCCGCGCCGGTGATCGCGCTGATGAAGACCCGTGCGCGCTCGCTCATCTATTCGACGGCGCTACCGCCCGCGAGTGTCGCGGCAGCCTCCGCCGCGCTCGACATCATCGCCGCCGATCCCGCGTTGGCGGCCGAACCCTTGCGCAAGGCGCGGCTTTTCACGCGCCTCTGCGGCCTTCCAGAGGCGGTGAGCCCGATCGTGCCGCTCGTCCTCGGCCCGCCGGAGGCGGCGCTGGCCGCCTCGGCGATGCTGGCCGAAGCGGGTTTCCTTATCACCGCGATCCGGCCGCCGACAGTACCGGCCGGCACGGCGCGGCTCCGCTTCGCCTTTTCCGCCTTGCACGATGATGCCGACATCGAGCGGCTCGCGGGCGTGATGCGCGAGAAGGTGCTGCCGCTGCCGGCACTTGCGAGCGCGTGACGCATGACGCAAGCGGCCAATGAAGCCGGCTTCTTCGTGACAGCGACCGGCACCGATGTCGGCAAGACCTACGTCGCCGTAGGCCTCATCTCTGCCGCTCGCCGCGCCGGCCTCGCGGTCGCCGCCCTCAAGCCGGTGGTGAGCGGCTTTTCCGACGAAGACGCCACGACGAGCGATGCCGGGCGCCTGCTGGCGGCGCTCGGCAGACCCATGACGCCCGAGACGATCGCCGCGATCGCGCCCTGGCGCTTCCGGGCGCCGCTCTCACCCGACATGGCTGCCGCGCTCGAAGGCCGCGTCATCGATTTCGACGCGGTCGCCGCCGCCTGCCGCGCCGTCCTGCGAGCGGGCCAGTTGACCTTCATCGAGGGGATCGGCGGCCTGATGGTGCCGCTCGATGCGCGTCGTACACTTCTCGATCTGATCGTGGCGCTCGCCCTGCCCATCGTCATCGTCTCCGCCACCGGGCTGGGCGCGATAAGCCATTGCCTGACCGCCGTCGCCGCTCTGCGTGAACGCGGCATCGCGCCGGCCCTTATTGTCCTGAACGAGAGCGCGGATGCCGCCGTGCCGCTCGTCGCCACCCGCGAGACGTTGGTCCGATTCTGCGATGGCGCGCCGCTCGCGACCCTTGGACGCGATGCGGACGAGAAGGCTTTCGACGATCTCCTCGCCATGCTGCGAACTGGCCGCGGCTAGATCCAGACGGGCGACCCTCTTTCCGTCGCCGCCGAACTCGGGCATAACCGGGCTCGCGCGGGTGTAGCTCAATGGTAGAGCAGCAGCCTTCCAAGCTGAATACGAGGGTTCGATTCCCTCTACCCGCTCCGCCATCTGGCGCTTCGAGACGCCACTTCAGAAGAGGCTCGGCTGTTCTTCCGTCGGCCGATGGATGCCTGCATGCAAGGCCGATCCGGTCGGTCGCATCAGCGTGGGATCATCGTTGGCCACTTTGTTGACAGCATCGCTTACTGGCAAGAACTCAAGTACGTTGTTCTCCGACGGCCGCAGAAGGGCCGCCGCCTTGTCCGCCCGGCTTTCGTCGGGGTCGAGCCATGTCGTCAAATTCATCGGCTCGATGATGACCGGCAGGCGCGGATGAATGGCGACGGAGACGCCGTTGGCACCTGTCGTGATGATGCAGGCGGTATCGACCTCCTCGCCGTTTGGCCCATGCCAAGTCTCCCACAGGCCGGCGAGCGCGATCGGCGCGCCGTCAGCCCTCCGGCAAAGATAAGGTTGTGACGCGCCGCTCTTGCCGCTACCGGAGCGATGCCATTCGTAGAAGGCGTCGGCGGGAACCAGGCAGCGGCGCCGACGCAGAGCGTTGCGGAAGCTCGCCTTCTCGGCAAGACCTTCCGCCCGCGCGTTGAAAAGCAGCGGAAACGTATTCGGATCCTTCACGAAGCCCGGCAGGAACGCCCAACGGGCGAGAGCGAAATGCCGGCGGACAACGCCCTCGCGAGACTCTGCGCGGACGATGGGGATCGGCTGCGTCGGCGCGATGTTGTAGCGCGGCGGAAAGTTCGGCTGTTCCTCGTAGGCGAACAGCCGGCGCATGGCTTCGGGCGGTAGCGTGATGGCGAAACGGCCGCACATCTTCCTCAACCTCCGCCATTGTTCCGAAACTCGCGCCACGTGAGCGGGCACCGCGCTCTCACCGGCCGATATAACCGGACATTGAGGCAGTAGCGGAACCGTTTGTTAGCGGGTGGCTGGTATCAAGGCAGTAGTAGAAGCGGGACGACGATGACCTACCTTTCCGACGAGGAACGCGCCGCAGTCCAGGCCGTGTCGCCTTTAGGCGGCAGCGCGAGGGCGAAACGCGCGGAGGCGTTGGTCAATCCCGCGTCTGGTCTCGCCAACGATTACCTCAATCTCTTCAACGAGATCGTGATGTTGGTCGAGCAGTTGCCGATGATGCCCGAGCTGTTCGAGGATATCCAAAGGTGGCGTCCGACGTCGTATCGCGCCTATTTCGAGCACTCCTTCCTCCCGGGCCGGCTTTCGGCGATCGAGCAGTACGATAATCTGGATGAACGCTTCCGCCGCAGTTTCGAGACCGTCGTCGACGAACTCGACAGACGTTCGACCGGGGCCGTTGCCGCTGTGCGCAAACAATTCAAGTTGCAGATCGAGAACGATCCCGCGCTTGCGATTTTATGTGAGCGTGCGGGCACGAGTATCCGCGAGACGCTCGACCAGGCGACGATGTTGGTCAACCATGGCGCGCTGGTCTCCGGCGACATCGTGCAGAAACGCACCGATCTTCTGATCGCCAAATTGGTTCGGCCGCTCGGCTGAGACATCGCTTGACCAGGGTGCCGGCTCACGTTTGATGCCGCGATGATCGTTTCGCATGAGATCGCCGCGGCGGCGCGGGTCCTGAGCGAGGGCGGCCTCGTCGCTTTCCCGACCGAGACGGTCTACGGCCTCGGCGCGGACGCGACGGCGCCCCATGCCGTCGCCCGCATTTTCGCGGTCAAGGGGCGGCCCGTCCTCAATCCGCTTATCGCCCACGTCGCGACGGTGGAGCGCGCGCGCGCGGAAGGCGTCTTCGATGCCGACGCGGAGCGACTTGCCGCGGCCTTCTGGCCAGGACCGTTGACGCTGGTGCTGCCCCGCCAGCCATCCGGACATGTCTGCGATCTCGCTTGCGCCGGCCTCGCGAGTATCGGGCTGCGCGTGCCCAATCAGCCGATCGCGTTGGCGTTGCTCCACGCTTTCGAGCGCCCGGTCGCGGCGCCCTCGGCGAACCTCTCCGGGCGATTAAGCCCGACGCGAATCGAGCATGTCTACGCCGAACTGGGTGCGACGGTGGACGTCGCGATCGATGGCGGAGCCTGCGCTTACGGCATCGAGTCGACCATCATCGCCTGCGCCGACAGCACGGCGACCCTCCTGCGACCGGGCAGCCTCTCGAGCGAGATGGTGGAAGCGGTGCTTGGCCACCGGCTTGCAAGCTCCGATTTAGGCACCATCCAAGCGCCCGGGATGATGGCTTCACACTACGCCCCGAACACTCGGATGAGGCTCAACGCGACTTCTCTGCGACAGGGCGAGGTCGGCCTGGATTTCAATGGCCGCCTCGAAGGAGCTCTCGATCTTTCCCCCCTCGGCGATCTCCGCCAGGCCGCCGCGAACCTCTTTAGTCACTTGCGCCTGCTCGACAGCCTCGGTGCTCATACGATCGCGGCGGCGCCGGTCCCTCATGCAGGGCTCGGCGCGGCGATCAATGACCGACTACGCCGCGCGGCCGCGCCGAGGGAGACCTGACGCCGCTACTTGACCTTGATCTCGGACGTCGACTTCAACACCTTCGCGCCCTTGTCGGTCTTGATCTCGACGGCCGGCTCCTCCTTCGAGGCATGCCGCTTGACCTTGGTACCCTTGATGGTCTTCTCGGTGTCATCCTTGTGAACGCTGGTGACTTCACCCTCGACCTTGCCTTTACCCCACTTGTACTCGACGTCGTCGCCCTTTTTCACATCCGCGCTTTTGGTCATCTTGAACTCCTTTGGACGCGACTCAAAAGCACGACGGGATGCGCCGTTCCGCGTCAGCCGATCGACACGATGACGCGGCCTCTGATCTTGCCGTCGATGATGTCGTGAGCGGCGCCGATCACGTCTTCGAATCCAATTTCGGTTGTCGCCACCTTGAGCTTGTCCCGATCGAGGTCTTCGGCGAGCCGCCGCCAGGCCTCGACGCGTCGCGGCTTTTCGCAATAGACGCTGTCGATGCCGAGGAGTGCGATCCCGCGCAGGATGAACGGCGCGACCGAGGTTGGAAGGTCCATGCCCTGCGCCAAGCCGCAGGAGGCGATGGCGCCGGCCCGTTTTGTCTGCGACAGGAGGTTCGCCAGCGTATGCGAGCCGACCGAGTCGACACCGGCGGCCCAGCGCTCCCTGCCAAACGGCTTGCCGGGCTCGGAGAGCTCGTCGCGCGCAATAATCTCGCCCGCGCCCAGACTTTTGAGGTAGTCCGCTTCCGCGACGCGCCCGGTCGAGGCGACACAGTGCCAGCCCGCCGTCTTGAGAAGCATCAGCGCGAACGATCCGACGCCGCCCGCCGCGCCCGTGACGATGGCCGGGCCGTGCGCCGGTGTGAGGCCATGTCTCTCGAGTGCCAACACGGACAACATCGCCGTGTAGCCCGCGGTGCCGATCGCCATCGCGTCATGCGCGGAGATGCCGTCCGGCAGCTTGACCAGCCACTCGCCCTTGACGCGCGCCTTCTCGGCATAGCCGCCGAAATGCGTCTCCCCCAAGCCCCAGCCGTTGCAGACCACGAGGTCCCCGGATTTGTACTCAGGGTCATCTGATGTCTCGACCGTGCCGGCGAAATCGATTCCTCCGATCATCGGATAGGTGCGTACGACAGGGCTCTTGCCGGTGATCGCGAGCCCGTCCTTGTAGTTCACGGTCGAATGCGAGACGCGCACCGTGACATTGCCCGGCATGAGGTCGTCCTCGGCGAAGTCGACGATCGCGGCCCGCGGCCCGGCTTCAATCTTGTCGATGCGAAGAGCTCTCATGCGAGTCACCGGCCTGTTCTGCATTCACGTTCGCGTCTTCGCGGGATCGAAGGCTACATGCCCGAGTAAACCGGACCCCCCGCACCCTCCGGCGGCACCCAGGTGATGTTCTGCGCCGGATCCTTGATGTCGCAGGTTTTGCAATGAACGCAATTCTGCGCGTTGATCACGAAGCGCGGATCGCTCTTTGCCGCCTCATCCTTGTAGACGACCTCGTAGACCCCGGCTGGGCAGTAGAGCCGCGCCGGTTCGCCATACGTCGGCAGATTCAAGGAGATCGGGATCGTCGGGTCGGCCAGCACGAGATGCGGCGGCTGGTTCTCTTCGTGCGTCGTGTTCGAGAGGTAGACGGAGGACGCCTTGTCGAAGGTCAGCTTGCCGTCCGGCTTGGGGTAGGCGATCGGCGTCACCTCGGCGAGCGGCTTCAGCGTCTGGTAGTCGGCCTTGCCGTGCTTCAGCGTGCCGAATGCCGAGAAGCCGGCGAGCGCGTTGGTCCACATGTCGAGACCGCCGAGCACCACGCCGCCGATCGTGCCGTAGCGCGACCAGAGCGGCTTCACGTTGCGCACCGGCTTCAGGTCGTGGCCCAAGGGCGATTCGCGCCAATTGTCGGCGTAGGTGGTGAGCGTGTCGTGCGAGCGACCTTCCTTCAGCGCCGCCGCCGCCGCTTCCGCCGCCTGCATTCCGGAGTAGATCGCGTTGTGCGATCCCTTGATGCGGGGCAGGTTGACGAAGCCGGCGGCGCAGCCGATCAGCGCGGCACCCGGCACGGCGAGATGCGGCACGGATTGCCAGCCGCCCTCGGTGATCGCCCGCGCGCCGTAGGCCAGCCGCTCGCCGCCCGCGAAAACCGGCGCGATGGACGGATGCGTCTTGAAGCGCTGAAACTCGTCGAAGGGCGAGAGCGTCGGGTTCTGATAGTTCAGATGGACGACGAAGCCGACGACGACACGATCCTCGCCGTAATGATAGAGGAACGAGCCGCCGCCCGTCGAAGCATCGAGCGGCCAGCCGAACGTGTGCTGCACCAAGCCGGGCTTATGGTGCTCCGGCTTGACCTTCCACAGCTCCTTGATGCCGATGCCGTACTTCTGCGGCTCGCCGCCCTCGTAGAGCTTGAACTTGGCCGCAAGCGTCTTGGTCAACGACCCGCGCGCGCCCTCCGCAAAGAGCGTGTAGCGCCCGCGCAGCTCCATGCCGCGCGTGAAGTTCGAAGTCGGCAAACCGTTCTTGCCGATGCCCATGTCGCCGGTCGCGACGCCGACGACCGCGTCGGCCTTGTCGTAGAGCACCTCGCTCGCGGAAAAGCCCGGATAGATCTCGACACCGAGCGCTTCCGCGCGGGTGGCGAGGAACTTGGCGACATCGGACAGCGAGCCGATGAAGTTGCCATGATTGCCCATAAGTTTCGGCATCATGACGTTCGGCAGCCGCAGACTGTTTTTCTGGGTAAGATAGTGGAAGCGGTCTTCCTTGACTTCGGTCTTGAGCGGGCGCTCGGCATCCTCGCGCCAGTCCGGCAGCAGCTTATCAAGCGCGGCCGGATCCATCACCACGCCGGAGAGGATGTGCGCGCCGACCTCCGAGCCTTTCTCGACGACGACGACGCTTACATCGGGGTCGATCTGCTTCAGGCGGATCGCCGCGGACAATCCCGACGGCCCCGCGCCGACGATCACCACGTCGAAGTCCATGCTCTCGCGCGGCTCCATGCCCGCCTCGTTCCCGCTCATCGTCTTCCTCTTGAATTCCTGCAATCGGGATGTGGTCCGGGCCTAGCGAAAAGCCAAGGGATCGGCAACCACCGCTCTCCCCTTCGAACGACCGGAATGCTAAAGTCATTCGACGATGACGTTCGATCCCGCCGACGACACGAGCCGTGCCCTGGAGGGTCTTCTGCGCTGGTACGCCGCGATGGGCGTCGACGCGTCGGTGGACGAAGAGCCGCACGACCGCTTCGTCGCTCCCGACCCGATCGAGGCACCGCGTCCGAAGCAGACCGCGCTAGGCCGCGCCCTTGTTGATGCCGATCGGCCGGCGATCGCGGTCCGGCCCGCGCCGCTTGCTGACGGAGCGCCGAAATCCGCCGACGTCCTCGTGCGGCAGGCTGAAGCCTCGGCCGCCGACGCCGCCGACCTCGACGATCTGCGTGAACGCTGGGCGGCGCTTCCCGGCTGCGGGCTTGCCGCGACGTCGCAAATGATCTTCGCCGGCGGGACGGCGGGATCGCCGCTGATGCTGATTGGCGGCGCGCCGGAATCGGATGACGAGCGCCAGGGCCAGGCCTTCTCCGGGTCGCACGGGCGCCTACTCGACGCGATGCTGCGCGCCATCGGCCTCGATCGCGCCGGCGTCTATCTCGCCAACGTCATTCCCTGGCGACCGCCCGGCAACCGCATACCGACGCCGTTGGAGCTCGCGCTCTGCCTTCCCTTCACGCGCCGCCACATCGCTCTCGCGAATCCCGCCGTCCTGTTGTGCCTTGGCGAGCGCGCGGCGCAGCCGCTGCTTGGTAGCCGCGAGCCGATCAGCCGCCTGCGTGGTCGCTGGCTGACGCACGAGGGCGACACGAACACGGTGAAGACGCTGGTGACCTTCTCGCCGGACTACCTGCTGAGGCAGCCGCTGCAGAAGCGCCGCGCCTGGATCGATCTGCAGATGCTGATGGCCGAACTCGCGGCCAAGTAGTTACCGGGACCACACATGAACATCGTCGTATTCGGCGCGACCGGCGGCACGGGCAAAGCGGTGATCCGCGCGGCGCTGGGGCGAGGGGACACCGTCAAGGCATTCGCCCGCGATCCCGCGAGGATCGACCCGGCGGCCAACCTGCGGATCGTCGGCGGCGACGCGATGGACGAGGCGGACGTCGCTCGCGCGATCGCCGCCGACGATCGGGTGGTGGTGTCGCTCGGCAGCTCGCAGAGCCCGTTCAAACGGCTACTCGGCGCCAAGCGTACGACGCCGGCCGACGTCTGCGAGATCGGCACGCGCAATGTGATCGAGGCGATGAAGGCAGTGAGCGCGACACGGCTGCTTGTCGTCTCTGCTTTCGGCATCGGCGACACCCGCGAGCAGGCCCCCTGGCTCGTCAAACTCTTTTACAAGCTGTTGCTGCGCGAGCAGATGGCGGACAAGGAGCGGCAGGAGCCGCTGGTCAAGGCGTCTCGGCTGGATTGGACGATCGTCCAGCCGGTCGCCCTCACCGACAAGCCGCCGCTGGGACGATGGATGGCGAGCGCCGCGGGCGAGGTCGGCGCTCAGGAGATCAGCCGGGATGATGTCGCTGCGTTCATCCTGAGCGAGCTCGCCGCGCCGGCTTTCACGGGCGCGACGGTGACGCTATCGGGCACGAAGAAATGAGGCTCAGCGCACCATGCGTCGGATGGCGGCGAGGCGCCGGTCGGCGAAGTGGTGCTTCAGCACGGCACCCACGTGCATGGTGATGACCGCGTAGAAAATCAGCGGCAGAGCGGCAAGAAGCGCGTGACCCGCTCGTCAAGAAGCTTGATGAGCGCGGGGTCCATGAACGCGTACTCGTCTGGGACGTCGAGGCAGATCAGGCGTTTTGCCTTCAAGGCGCCGCGAAAGCGCTTTCGCAACTTTGCGCGATGCGTTTTCTGCATGACGAAGATCAGCTCAGCCCATTCTATCAGTTCCGCGGTGACTGGCGTCTCGGCATCGTTGTTCGTGCCCGCCGATGCGACCTCAAGGTCGCGGCGTCCCGAAAAGACCTGCTCGGCTGTCGGGCTGCGAAGCCTGTTTTGGCTGCAGACGAAAAGGATCCTCTTCACAATGGCTCCACGCGTCCCTGCTTGCGATATAACGAACCATCGCATCCGCGACAGTCGGGATCCGCGAGAGCTCATCTGATCGCGATCTGGAGGTGAGAACGATTGACCACCTGGTTTGAGCTGCGAGGGCAGGGTTGGATACAACTCGAGGAACTGCTCCTCGCGTTCGTCTTGTCGGCCTTCGTGGGGTTGGAGCGCGAGCTCCGGCAGAAGAGCGCCGGGCTGCGGACCTATACGCTCGTCGGCGTTTCCGCAGCCTTGTTCATGCTCATCTCCAAATACGGCTTTACCAACGTCCTGGTGAAGGACCAGGTGGTCCTCGACCCGTCCCGCGTCGCGGCTCAGGTCGTCTCCGGCATCGGCTTCATCGGCGGTGGCGTGATCTTCATGCGCCGCGACGTGGTGCGCGGACTGACGACAGCGGCTTCCGTCTGGCTCACGGCGGCGCTAGGCATGGCCTGCGGGGCAGGTCTGCCCGTGCTCGCCGTGGCAACGACAATCATGCACGTCGTCATCATGTTCGGGTTCGCCAAACTGCTACGTTATCTGCCCCGCGAACGACGCGCCGCGACCAGACTGCGGATCGCCTACGAGGATCGCGATGGCCTGCTGCGCTCGATCCTGATGGTCTGTACGCAGATGCGCTTCGCCATCGACGACGTTGACGTGCGACGCGAGCCCGGACTGGCCACAAGTTACAACGGAAATACGCCTGACGAGGATGCGATGACGCGGCTTGCGCGAAGCGAGCCAATCGTCGTGATCGGCATGCAGGTCAAGGGAAAGCGGCCGATCACCCAGCTTATCGCTTCGTTGACCGAGATCACGGGCGTCAAGCGGGTTGGCACCGCATCGGGCGACGACGACGTCGATTAGGCCGGAGGAACCATGCGCCAAGCAGTGCCCGATCTCTCTAGCGTGGTCGGCGACATCATCGGGGAGATGAGGGCGCGCCCCGACCGGGGGACGGTCGCCTCCTATATCCCCGAACTGGCGAAGGCCGATCCCCAGGCCTTTGGTCTCGTCGTGATCGACGCCGACGGCATGGTCGCCGCCGGCGGCGACAGCGAGGTGCCGTTCTCGGTCCAAAGCATCACCAAGGTCTTCACCCTCACCCTGGCGCTCGGCAAGGTCGGTGACGCGCTGTGGCGCCGCGTCGGGCGCGAACCGTCGGGTAGCCCGTTCAATTCGATCGTCCAGCTCGAGCGCGAGCGCGGCATCCCGCGCAATCCGTTCATCAACGCCGGCGCCATCGCGGTGACCGACGCGATCCTGTCCGGGCACGAGCCGCGCGAGGCGATCGGCGAAATCCTCCGGTTCATGCGCTACCTCGCCGACGATCCGTCGATCACCATCGACGAGGCCGTCGCGGCCTCGGAGAAGCGCACCGGGTTTCGCAACGTGGCGCTCGCCAATTACATGATGTCGTTCGGGGTGCTCGATAACCCCGTCGACTTCACGCTCGGCGTCTACTTCCATCATTGCGCCATCGCCATGACATGCCGCCAACTCGCCATGGCGGGCCGCTTCCTCGTCCATTCCGGCCGCGATCCCGCGACGGGCCTCTCGGTGATCCCGCCCGAGCGCGCGCGGCGCATCAACGCCATCATGCTGACCTGTGGCCATTACGACGGCTCCGGCGAGTTCGCCTATCGCGTCGGCCTGCCTGGCAAGAGCGGGGTTGGCGGCGGGATCCTGGCGATCGCGCCGGGCAAGGCCTCCATCGCCGTCTGGGCGCCGGGGCTTGATCGCGCCGGCAACTCGCACCTCGGCCGCGTCGCGCTGGAAGCTCTCACCAAGCGTATGGGTTGGTCGATCTTCGGGAGGTGAGCCTCAGCCTCAATCAAGAGGCCGATGACAGGGACGGCTACGATCGGCTACAGCGGTCTTTCGTTCGAGCCCGCGCCGGAGCCAGAGCATGGAATGGGATAATTTCCGCCAGTCCGACAACATCGAGGACCGGCGCGGCGACGACAGCGGCGGCATGGCAGGCGGTGGCGGCATGGGCGGTGGTGGCGGCATGGTCGGCGGCGGCGGCCTTGGGCTCGGCGCGATCATCATCATCTTCGTTGTCAGCTACTTCCTCGGCATCGATCCGCGCGTGCTGATCAACGGTGCCGAGCAGGTCAACAACGGGCGCAACGGCTACCAGAGTCAGCAGCAGTCCTATGGCCAGGCGCCGGCTCAGCGGGAGGCCGATGGCACGCCGAAGGACACGATGGGTAAGTTCGTCGCCGCGATCCTCGGCGAAACCGAGGATACATGGTCGCGCGTGCTGCCGGACCAGAAGGGAATCCAGTACAAGCCGGTCAAGCTCGTTCTCTATTCCGGCCGGACCCGCTCCGGCTGCGGGGGCGCGCAGGCGCAGATGGGACCATTCTACTGCCCGGTCGACCAGAAGGTGTATCTCGATCTCTCCTTCTTTCGCGAGATGAAGCAGAAGCTCGGCGGCGGCGGCGACTTCGCCTATGCCTACGTGATCGCGCACGAGATCGGCCATCACGTTCAGGACCAGCTCGGCATCCTCGGCAAGGCCCAGGCCGCCGAACAGCGCGCCGGCTCGACAGAGCGCAACGCCATTTCGGTGAAGATCGAGCTCATGGCCGATTGCCTCGCCGGTGTGTGGGCCAACAATTCCAACCAGAAGGACCATTTTCTGCAATCCGGCGACGTGGACAAGGCGGTGGGCACCGCGCGGGCGATCGGCGATGACACGCTGCAACAGGCTTCCCGCGGCGAAGCCGTGCCCGACAGCTTTACGCATGGTACGTCGGCGCAACGTACGCGATGGCTGCAGACCGGCTTGAAGTCCGGCCAGATCGACGCCTGCAACACCTTCGCGAACGAATAAGCGGCTTTACGCGTGCCGTCAGACGAGACCGACCGCACGGCTACGCAGCCGCTCGCCTCGCCGTGACGTGTGCGCCAGCCTCGCGAAACTCTTCGCGCTGGAAGCGATCTCACGCGTCGTGATGATGCCGATGACTGGAGCACGATTGGGAACCAGTCTCTGCAGCATCGTCTGCGGCGCGGCGAGGATGAGGGCGACGGCGTCGCGCGGCGCGCGGCGGAGAAGCAAATCGATTTCCTCGATGAGCGTCGTCTCGGGCTGAAAGCCCGCGCGGAGTACAAGCACTCGGGTCCCGCGACAGGCGGCGACGGCCGACCTCAGCCGATCGGCCTCCAACGGCGCCTGCACCAGCATGCATCCTGCTTGATCGGCCACGTCTGAAAGGGCGAGTTCCGCCGGTGCGGCGAGCACGACGTCGCGGACAATGCCTGAAACGACTGCGGATACCAGCCAGATGAGCGACCGGACGGCGATCTCGCGGGGACGCGCCGGATCGGTTCCGACGGCAAGGTCAGGCGACAGCACGACCGCTGAGATCATTGGACGCTCTCACCCGAACTCGAGCATAGAATCAGCCTGTTCGGTCCGCACTCATCATCTTTCACCAGACAAGGCTCAGGTAAACTTTTCCACAGGACGGTGGATAAATCTAATTTGTTCGCTATATGTTCGTTTTTGATTCATGGTGACCCTCATGTCAGGCTTGTCTCTTAGGCATTGTTCACCCTTTGCCTCACGAAACGACGACGAATGCTCGGACGCCAAGGCGCCATCGCGGGTGTTTAAAGGTCGTGGCGCGACCTCTAACGCCACGGGCCGGCACGAACACGAACGCCGGTTTGCCGAGGACGACGGTTGGGGTGTCCACGACTTCCTGACAGCGCCGCGGACCGAGGTGACGTACGAGCAAGCCCGGACGATCATCACACGCAACCAATC
The DNA here is from genome assembly GCA_965198495.1 of Beijerinckiaceae bacterium. GTDB lineage: Bacteria > Pseudomonadota > Alphaproteobacteria > Rhizobiales > Beijerinckiaceae > RH-AL1. The sequence continues at coordinate 1,831,333 of CBDAPL010000001.1, forward strand.
GCCGGACATTTCCTTCGATCGCTCGATCAATCCCTATCGGGGGTGCGAGCACGGGTGCGTCTACTGTTACGCGCGGCCAAGTCACGCCAATATGGGCCTCTCGCCGGGACTCGATTTCGAGACGCGCCTTTTCGCCAAGCCGAACGCGGCCGCCCTGTTGGAAAAGGAACTTGCGGCGCCACGCTATCAGGTCAAGGCTATCGCGATTGGCACCAACACCGATCCCTACCAACCGATTGAGCGGACAGAAAAGATCACGCGGAAGATTCTCGAGGTGCTTGCCAAGGCCGATCATCCCGTCGCTATCGTCACCAAATCGGCTTTGGTCCTGCGCGACCTCGACATCTTGGCGCCGATGGCCGCGAAAGGCCTCGTGAAGGTCGCGCTCTCGATCACGACGCTCGATGCGGATCTCGCCCGCCGGCTTGAGCCCCGTGCCAGCGCGCCGGAGCGGCGCCTGCATGCCATCGAGGAGCTTACCAAGGCGGGCGTGCCGGCGAGCGTCATGGTCGCGCCGATCATTCCGGCGATCAACGATGCCGAAATCGAGGTGATCCTCACGCGGGCCGCCACGAGGGGCGCTCGCGAGGCCGGCTATGTCATGCTTCGCCTGCCTCTCGAATTGCATGATCTTTTCGAGCAATGGCTCGCGGTCCATTTTCCGGACAAGCTCCGCCACGTCATGACGCTCATCAAAGCGATGCGCAAGGACAAGGCCTACGACGCGACTTGGGGCGAGCGCATGACCGGCACGGGGCCCTTCGCCTGGATGATCGGCCGGCGATTCGAGACGGCCGCGGCCCGAAACGGGTTCGTGACCGATCGGCTCAGGCTCCGCACAGACCTGTTTAGGCGGCCGGTCGCCGTGGGTGAGCAATTATCCCTTCTCTGACGCTTTGCGCGCGGGCGGCGTTGCGTCGTTCGGATGCGTTATCGAGACCCCGTCAGTGCGACGCCAAGGTGAAATGGCCGGCGAGCCAGAAGCCGACGACGAAAAGAACCGCGATGAGGACGTAGATCCCGATCAGCATGGGACTGAGCGCGCTCGGAGCAATCGCCGCGCGACGGCGGAAGGGTGTGACCGCACGGCTGCCGCCCCCCTCGATGTCCGGCCCATGACCGGCGAGTGTCGCCTCGGCGAGGTGGCGGTAGGTGGCGAGCCGGCGCGGCGTACCCTCGCCTATGATGTAGGAGGCGAGCTCCGCGTCTTCAGGCGCGCGGCCCTTGGCCGTCTCGAACGCCGTCAGCCAATCGAGCTTGTTTTGCTTGTAGATCGAATAGGCGACGAGGCCCGCGATGTCGGCGTCGTCTTTCACGAGATGGCGAAACACCCCGGTGCGGTCGCTCGCATCGCTTGATGCCAGGGCGGCCGCGTTCGTCATCGATGCAGCCGGCGTGCTCGGCGGAAAGGCCGCGCTTCTGGGCAGGCCCGGCGCCGGCTTGTCCAAAGCGATCTGGTCGTTGTCCATGGCTTCCTGATCCTCAACGCTGTAGCGCACTTGATCTACCATCGGGTGATGCACCATCAAGGGCATGGCGACCACCTAAAAGGTCGTAGGCTAGGGTTGGGCTCTGGGTGGGTTGGCTCTTTGAATGATAAAGCCGCACTTTCGCATGGAACGCACGCTGTCGCGGCGCGGACGCTGGCCGGTCGCGGGGATCGACGAGGCCGGTCGAGGCCCGCTCGCCGGTCCGGTCGCCGCCGCCGCGGTGATCCTCGATCCCGCTAAAATTCCGAAAGGGCTCGACGATTCGAAGAAGCTCGCGCCCGAGGCGCGCGATGACCTCTACGAAGTGATCGTCGAGAAAGCGATCAGCGTTAGTGTGGCGTTCGCCAGCGCCGAGGAGATCGATCGCATCAATATTCGGCAGGCGACGTTCCTCGCCATGCGCCGCGCGCTCGCCGCGCTCTCGCTCGCGCCGGTCTACGTGCTTGTCGATGGCAACGATCTGCCGCCCTGCCTCGTCTGCGAGGGCGAGACGCTGGTGAAGGGCGACGCGACCTCCGCCTCGATCGCCGCCGCCTCGATCGTCGCCAAGGTCACGCGTGATCGCCTGATGCGCCGGCTTTGCCTGCTTCACCCCGCCTATGGATTCAGCCGCCACTTCGGCTACGGCACGCGCTTGCATCAAGAGGCGCTGGCGGCACATGGCCCTTGCGCCTTTCATCGCATGACCTTCGCGCCCTTCCGCGCGCGGCAGGGCTGCGCCGCGCCGTGAACAGCGATCGAGTAGCGAAGGATAAACTTGTCCGAAAAGGACACAGGCGATTTTCACCGCTCTAAACGCGCCTTTTACCTCGCCCGGTCACAGTCGTCCTTGTTGGTTGGTTGCGTATCCGGTGTGTGTTCATGAGTATCGCGCAGGCCGGCACTTCCGGCTCGAAGTCTCAGATTCAGGTCACGCGTACTGAGACTTCGAGTGCGCGACGCCCGCGCCCGAAGCTTGTCGCCGCTTCTCCGAAGGCGACACCGATCGACCAGATCCTCGTCGGCGATTGCATCGAAACGCTTCGCGGCCTGCCGTCCGAAAGCGTCGACCTCGTCTTCGCCGATCCGCCCTACAATCTGCAGCTCGAAAACGCGCTCTCGCGTCCCGACCAGAGCCTCGTCGATGCCGTTGACAATGACTGGGACAAGTTCGCGAGCTTCGCCGATTACGACCGGTTCACCCATGAATGGCTGGGCGCCGTGCGGCGCGTGATGAAGAAGAACGCGACGCTCTTCGTCATTGGCTCCTACCACAACATCTTCCGTGTCGGCGCGACCCTGCAAGACCATGGCTTCTGGATCTTGAACGACATCGTCTGGCGCAAGGCCAACCCGATGCCGAACTTTCGCGGCCGGCGCTTCACCAACGCTCATGAAACGTTGATTTGGGCCTCGAGGGACGCGCAGGCCAAGGCCTACACGTTCAACTACGAGGCGCTGAAGGCCGGGAACGACGATTGCCAGGTACGATCGGACTGGTACTTCCCGATCTGCACCGGCGCCGAACGGCTGAAGGACGCCGACGGCCGCAAGACGCACCCGACGCAGAAGCCGGAGGCGCTGATCGCCCGCATCCTGCTCGCCGCTTCGAGGCCTGGCGACGTGGTGCTCGACCCCTTCTTCGGCTCTGGTACGACCGGAGCGGTGGCCAAGCGCCTCGGGCGCTCGTTCATCGGCCTTGAGCGCGAGACGGTCTATGCCGAGGCCGCCCGCCGACGCATAGACGCCGTCATGCCGCTGCCGGCGGCGTTGCGGGCGGAGATGCCCTCGAAGCGCACCGAGCCGCGCATCGCCTTCGCCGCGGTCGTCGAGGCCGGGCTGATCCAGCCGGGCGACGTGCTGCGCGACGAAAAGGGCCGTCACGAAATCATCGTGATGGCCGACGGCACCGTCGCGCTTGGCCAGATCGTTGGCTCGATCCACAAGCTTGGGGCACTGGCGCAGGGTCTGCCGGCCTGCAATGGCTGGACCTACTGGCACCGGATGGGGGAGCGTGGGCTCGAGCCGATCGACGCCGCGCGCATCCGCTATCGCGCCTCGGCCAAGCTCGACTGAGCGTCGCCGCGGCGCTCCGGCTTTCGACTGGACAAGCGCGAAACGCCTCCCTTATAAGGACGCTCTTCGCCCTCGCGGCGCGGCGCCCGGGTAGCTCAGTTGGTAGAGCATGCGATTGAAAATCGCAGTGTCGGTGGTTCAATTCCTCCCCCGGGCACCATCGATTTTCACACCTGCTCGCTGAGTCCCTCTCCGCTAGATTTGGTGCCCAGGTGTCATCTTAGGTCGGAGACAGGATAGACGTGTCCCTAACGATCGACTCACAACGAAACCCGGATGGCTTACCGCTCGCCCGCAAGGTGGCGCGCTCCTCTTTCCGGATCCAGCTCGACGTCATCCACGCGCTCGTCCTGCACGACATAAAAGGCCGCTATCTCGGTAACGGGCTGGGCTACCTTGTCACCATCCTCTGGCCGGCTGCCCATCTGGCGATTCTTATCACGATCTTTGTCGTCACGGGGCGGGTCGTGCCCAATGGCAACAGCGCCCTGCTTTATGTTGCGACCGGCGTCTATCCCTTCATAGTTTGGAGCTATGTCGGCCGTTTCACCATGATGACAGCGTTACAGAACCGAGCTTTTTTGAGTTACCCGATCATCAGGCCGATGGATCTCATCGTGGCGAGGATCATTCTGGAGCTCAACACCGCTTTCATCATCTTGGTGTGGCTGATCGCGTTCTTGATGTTGGCCGGCATCAATGTCGTGCCAAACGATCCCGCGCGCGCGGCGATCGGCATATTGGCGGCCGCGACCGTGGGGGTTGGCTTTGGGGTGTTGGGAGCGGTCTTTACCTTTCTGGTGCCTTATTTTTTTATGGCCTACATCTTGGTCATCATCGTTTTCTATCCGACGTCCGGCATCGTAATCAATCCTGAGACAATGCCGGCAGGCATCGGGGACCTGTTCTACTGGAATCCCATTCTCCATTGCGTGGAAATGGTGCGTTCGGCTTATTACCCCGACTATGCGATCCGGCTGCTCGACATCCGATATCCGTTCGTGCTTGGTTTGTCCGCGCTCGCCCTGGGCCTTGTCTTGGAGCGGCTTCTGCGACGCTACTTCTAAGTAAGACCGGTACAAACGGTCCTCTCGTTTGAACCGCGCGACGTTCAAACCGACGAACATCGCTACTGGCTAAACGGGCGTATCGAGAAGGCCGTCGACGAAATGTCCGATCGTGCCCTTCGATCGCTCCGCCTTGCGCCGCTCGGCGGCGATGATCGCCAGCAGGTCTTCGAACGTCACTTGAATGTCATCGTTGATCAGCACGTAATCATATTGCGTCCAGCGGCGGATCTCGTTGCGGGCATTGGCGAGTCGCCGCGCGATCGTGTCGGGCGGGTCTTCCGCGCGTCGTTCAAGCCGCGCCTGCAGCTCGCTCATAGAGGGCGGTAGGATGAAGATGGCGACGGCGTCCATCCCCGCCTTGGCGCGGACCTGCTGCGCGCCCTGGAAGTCGATGTCGAAGAGGACGTCGCGGCCTTGCGCCAGGACTTTGTCGACCGGTTCGCGTGGCGTGCCGTAGAAGTTGCCGTGCACCTCCGCCCATTCGAGCAGCTCGTCCGTGTCGCGCATGGCGACGAACTGCTTCTTCGAGATGAAATGGTAGTGCACCCCATCCGCCTCGCTCGAGCGGCGTGCCCGCGTCGTGACCGAAATCGAAAGGCTGAGATCGAGATCGGAGCGCGTGCGCAGCATGCGCGTCAGAGTTGTCTTCCCGGCACCGGACGGCGACGAAAGGATCAGGATGAAGCCGCGTCGCCCTGTCGCCGTAACCCGCACGTCATCATGGGGAAGCGAATCCTCCTGGGGTAAGCCGTCGATCACCATGCCGCTCACTCGATATTTTGGATCTGCTCGCGCAATTGCTCGATCTCGACGCGGAGTTCAAGGCCGATCGACGTCAGCGCCGCGTCGTTGGACTTCGCGCAGAAGGTCGACGCCTCGCGGCCGAGTTCTTGCGCCAGGAAGTCGAGGCGCCGTCCCACAACGCTTCCCGCCGATATGAGGGCGCGCGCCGCCGCGACGTGGGCGGCGAGTCGGTCGAGCTCTTCACGCACGTCCGCCTTGGCGGCGAGGAGCAGGGCTTCCTGATGAAGACGGTCGGGATCGAGGCCGTGGCGTGCGCAGAGCAGGACGATGGACTGCGCCAGTTTCTCGCGCACCGCCTCGGGCTGGCGTTGCGGTGCCGCATCCGCTCGCGCGGTAAGGCGAGCGATGGTGGACAGCCGCTCATCAAGTATGGTCTCCAATGCCGCCCCTTCGCCCTCGCGCATGGCAACGAGGGCGTCGAGCGCCGCGTCGAGCCCCTTGTCGCAAGCGGCTTGGAGCACGCTCGACTCCGCCGCGTCGGGCCCACGCTCGTCCGTCTCGATCACGCCGCGAAGGGCTAGGAGGCCATCGAGCGTTGCCGGTCCGATGGTCGGCGGAAGCGCTATCGCGGCCAGCGTGCTTACGAGGTTGGCGAGAAGATCCTCGTTGATCCGAACAGGCGCGGCAGCGGCGACACGCGCCACGCCGAGCGAAGCCTGGCAGGTACCTCGGCTTATCCTTGCGCCGATCCGTCGCCTGGCTTCGATCTCTAGCGCGTCGAAGCCCGGCGGCAGGCGCAACCGGAGATCGAGGCCTTTGGCATTGACGCTCTTCAGGTCCCAAGACCAGCGTGTCGTGCCCGAGACGCCGCCGCTTTGCGCGAAGCCCGTCATGCTGCGGATCATGGCCCCGGTCCCGAGGTGGGTTCGGGCCTAGGGATGGATCAACTCGCCTGGAATTGTCTTGCCGCTGTTGAGATCGTAGCTCTTGTCCTTCAACGGGTCGAGCGCCGTGCCCTCGGAGGCATCGTAGATCTTGGGATGCGCCGGCGGGGACCTCATGCTTGCGACCGACGTGTCCGGGGAACTGGGGTCGGCGAAGAGATCGACCTTGGTCTCAGCCGGCGCGGCGTCGAGCGAAGCGCGCCGCAGCGGCTTGTCGGGCGTCTGACTCGCCTGGCTCGGCACGGGCGCGTTGGTCGGGGCGGGCGCGTTGGTCGGGGCGGGGGCGTCGGTGGTCGTCGGCCCGTCCAGGAGCGCAGAGCCCCTCGGGCCCCCGCCATTTATGGAGAAGCCGAGCGTATCGAGGCTGGCGGTCACGGCCGTCGTGTCAATGACGACAGGCTTATTTCTGCGTCCGCGCTTCTTGTCGGCGACATCGCTTGGCGGCTCCGCCTCGGCTTGAGCGACCTTGGTGATGTCGTGATTGACGGCCGGATCGGAGAAAGCGGCGACCGACCCGTAGCTGACCGGTAGGACATCTGTCGGGAGAGCGCCGAACACATTATCCGAGGCATCGCCGCGCTGATTGCCCTTGGGCGGTGGCGCCGTCGCGCCGGGGGCGAGTTTATCGATGTCGACTTTGTCCTTGGCCTCGCGCTCGATCTGGCGCCAACGCTGGACGTTGCGATTATGCTCCTCGATCGAGCCCGAGAAAGCGTGCCCGCCGGTACCATCCGCCACGAAATAGAGATCCTGCGTACGCGACGGATTGGCGACCGCCTCGAGAGCGGCGCGACCGGGATTGTCGATTGGGCCCGGAGGCAAGCCGTCCACCTGATAGGTGTTGTAGGCGGTCTTCTTATCGAGTTCGGCCCGCGTAATGGAATGGCCGAGCGTCCCCTGGCCACCGACGAGGCCGTAGACGATCGTCGGGTCGGATTGCAGCCGCATGTGGTGCTGAAGCCGGTTCATGAAGACACCGGCAACGCGGGGCCGCTCGTCCGCCTTACCTGTTTCCTTTTCGACGATCGAGGCGAGCGTTACGAGTTCATAGGGCGAGCGCAGCGGCAGATCCGGCGCGCGGCGCGCCCAGATCTGTTCGACCGCGCGCTTGTCCAGCGCCTCCATCTTGGCGAGAACCTCCCCGCGCGAGAAGCCGCGGACGAACTTGTAGGTCTCGGGCAGTAGCGTTCCATCTTTGGGGACTTCGCGGATGTCTCCGACAAGCACCATATCGTCGCGAAGACGCTGAACGATCTGCGCGCTGGTCAGACCCTCGGGAACGGTGATCGCCTGCTGAATCTGCTTGCCGCTCACCAGCGCGTCGACGACCGCGCGCAGGCTGACGTGCTGCTTGAAGAGATATTCGCCCGCGCGGACCTTGGAGCGTTTCCGCTCGATCGTCAGCACGAAGTTGAACATCAAAGGACTGTCGATCACGCCTTCCGCGTCGAGCTTCTCGACAATGTCGGGCAGGTCTGTATGCGGCGCGATGTAGATGTCCTTGTCGGCGGGGAGGGGGCCGGGTTCGCCGAGCCTGTTCTCCGCCCAGATGAGGCTCGCCAGAGCCGCCACGGCAATGATCACCAGGAACGACATGAAGCCCGAGAGCGCCGACAATGTCGGTCTCCGCTTGCTCGGCGGCTTGGGCGGCGGCGGGGGCGGCGCTTCCGGCTGGAGGGCTTCGTTGGGGCTCTGAGGAGTCATTCTGCGTGTCGTCACCTGTCCAACTGAAAGGGAGAGGTCGGTGTTCGACGAAACGGCGTCTGAACCAAAGGTCGACGTCAGACCGCTTTTCCGCATCGCGTTTTCCCGTCGGGATGCGGCCGTTCGGTTCGCAGCCTAGCCTTCAATATGGCGAAAGCGAGAGGAAGGCCCCTACCGCCGCCCACGTCCTCTACCACATCATCTCCGTGCTCGCACCGTTAAGCTTCGATCAATCGAGGCGCTTGAAGATGAGGCAGGCGTTGGTGCCGCCGAAGCCGAACGAGTTCGATAAAACATGATCGACGCGCCGCCGGCGCGGCTCGTGCGGAACGAGGTCGATGCGCGTGAAATCCGGTGGATTGTCGAGGTTGATCGTCGGCGGGACGATCTGGTCTCGTATGGCGAGCACGCCGAACACCGTCTCGACCGCGCCCGCGGCACCCAGCAGGTGACCGACGGCGCCTTTGGTGGACGACATCGAGGTCTCGATCGGTTCCTCCCCGAAGAGGCGCTGCACCGTGTTGAGCTCGATAGCGTCGCCCAGCGGCGTCGATGTACCGTGCGCATTGATGTAGTCGATCTCGCGTGGCTTCAGACCGGCGCGCTTCAGCGCAGCCTGCATCGCGCGATAGGCGCCATCGCCGCTCTCGACGGGCGCGGTAATGTGATAGGCGTCACCCGACATCCCGTAACCGACCACCTCGGCGTAAATGCGAGCGCCCCGCGCCTTGGCGTGATCGTAGGATTCGAGGACAACGGCGCCGGCGCCTTCGCCCATCACGAAGCCGTCGCGATCTCTGTCGAACGGACGCGAACCTTTTGTCGGATGGTCGTTGTAACCGGTCGATAGAGCCTTGCAGGCGGCGAAGCCGGCAATGCCGATGCGGTTCACCGTCGATTCGGTGCCTCCCGCAACCATCACTTCGGCGTCCTCAAGCGCGATCAGGCGTGCGGCGTCGCCGATCGCGTGGGTGCCGGTCGAGCAGGCGGTTACGACGGCGTGGTTGGGCCCCTTGAGTTGATGCCGAATGGATACGTAACCGGAGGCGAGATTGATGATCCGTCCGGTTATGAAGAAGGGCGAGACGCGACGCGGCCCCTTCTCGTGCAGCGTGATCGATTGATCGTGGATACCGCCGAGGCCGCCGATGCCGGCGCCGAGCATGACGCCGGTACAGTTCTGTTCTTCAGCCGTTCGTGGCGCCCAGTTCGCGTCGGCAAGCGCCTGCGTCGCCGCGGCCATGGCGAAGATAATGAAGTCGTCGACCTTGCGCTGCTCCTTGGGCTCCATCCATTGATCGGGATTGAAGGTCCCATCTGAACCGTCGCCGCGCGGCACCTGCATGGCGATGCGGCAAGCGAGATCGTCGACCTTGAAGCTCTCGATCTGCCGGGCGCCGCTGCGACCCGCCAGGAGGCGTTCCCACGTCGCTTCGACCCCACACGCCAGTGGCGAGACCATGCCTAGACCTGTGACGACTACCCTTCGCATGAACGGACCTTGACCTTGACCAACGCTTCCGTAAGACGCGCGTCGTCGGAACCGTCATGACCTCCGACTGTCGGTCCTGCCGACGCGTCGTGTGTTACCAGCCAGCGTACGAGCGCCTCAGGACGAGGCGGCGGTCGCCTTGTCGAGGAAGCGAACCGCATCGCCGACCGTGACGATCGTCTCGGCGGCATCGTCGGGGATCTCGACGCTGAACTCCTCCTCGAAGGCCATGACCAACTCGACGGTATCGAGCGAGTCGGCACCGAGGTCCTCGATGAAGTTGGCGTTATCGACGACCTTGTCGGCATCGACCCCAAGATGTTCGATCACGATCTTCTTCACCCGGTCGGCAACGTCGCTCATCGTCTTCTACCCCTGTTATTTCGTTGTTCAAGGTCGTACCCGACCGTGAATGTGCCGACCGCGGCCGAACCTACGTCGAGCCGCCCGGAAGCTTCCATAAAGAGCGCTCGCGCTCGCGTCGAGGCACTTCGTGCGTCGGTCCGTCTCTCGGCCAAGTCGCGCTCGTAGCATAGACGGGCGCCTGTGGCGAGACCGACGCGTTGCGGGCGCATGCTCAGATCATCGCCATGCCACCGTTGACGTGCAGCGTCTGTCCCGTGATGTAGGCGGCCTCGGCGCTCGCGAGATAGACGGCCGCGGCGGCGACGTCGGCCGGCTGGCCAAGTCTCCGCATCGGTACCGAACCGAGGATCCCCGCCTTCTGCTTCTCGTTGAGCACGTCGGTCATCGGCGTCTCGATGAAACCGGGCGCGATACAGTTCGCGGTCACGTTGCGGCTCGCCGCCTCCGCCGCCAGGCTCTTGATCATCCCGACAGTGCCGGCCTTGGAGGCGGCGTAGTTGGCTTGGCCGGCATTGCCCATGGTGCCGACCACCGACGTGACCGCGATGATGCGCCCGTAGCGGCGTCGCATCATGCCCTTCAGGCAGGCGCGGGCGAGACGAAAGCCGGTCGAAAGATTGACGGCGAGCACCAAGTCCCATTCCTCGTCGCGCATGCGCATGAAGAGATTGTCACGTGTGATGCCGGCGTTGTTGACGAGGATGTCGATTGGCGCCGTCAGGGCTTCCGCGGCCGGCACGAGGCCTTCGACCGCCTCCTTGTCCGACAGGTCGCAAGGCAGGACGTGTGCGCGCTCGCCCAGTTCCGTTGCCAGCCCCTCGAGTGCGTCGCGCCGCGTGCCGGAGAGGACCAGGGTCGCCCCCTGCCGGTGCAACGCGGCGGCGACAGCTCGCCCGATGCCGCCGCTCGCTCCGGTCACGAGCGCCGTTTTTTGAGAGAGGTCAAACATTTGCTGGGCGTTCCCGAGACACGCTCTCAAGCGAAGCGCGTTTTATAGGCTTCTATTTCGGCGGGAATGCCGACGGCCAGGCCGCTGGCATCGGCGGCGATGCGTTTCACGAGGCCGGACAAGACTTTACCCGCTCCGCACTCGATGAAAAGCGAGATGTCGTGCGAGGCCATGAAGGCGACGCTCTCGCGCCAGCGCACGGGGGCGGTGATCTGCGTGACAAGAAGCTCGCGAATCGCAGCTGGCTCGGCGACGGGTACGGCAGTGACATTCGCGACCAGCGGCACGCAAGGCGCGGAGATGGTGGTCTCCGCGAGCGCGGCCGCCATCACGTCGGCGGCGGGCCGCATTAGAGCGCAATGGAACGGTGCCGATACAGGGAGCAGGATCGCTCGCTTGATGCCGCGTGCCCTGGCGATGTCCATCGCGCGCTCGACCGCCTCGCGCGTGCCGGAGACCACGATCTGTCCGCCGCCGTTGTCGTTGGCGACCTGACAGAGGCCGCCCGCCTGCTCGGCCTCGCGCGCGATGGAAGCGGCGCCATCGGCATCCGCCCCGAGGAGGGCTGCCATCGCGCCTTGGCCGATCTTGACGGCCTTCTGCATCGCCTCGCCACGCAGGCGGAGAAGCTTCGCCGTCGCCGCGAGCGGGATGGCACCAGCCGCTGCCAGCGCGGAATATTCGCCGAGCGAATGGCCCGCGACGAAGGCCGCGTCACGCGCCAGCACCAAGCCAGCTTCCGCGTTCAAGGCCGCGATGACGGCGAGGCTCACGGCCATGAGCGCTGGCTGCGCGTTTGCCGTTAGCGTCAGTTCGGGCTCGGGCCCCTCGAACATCAAGGTGGACAGCTTTTGCCCAAGCGCCTCGTCGACCGTCTCGAATACGTCTCGGGCGGCGGGGAAAGCCTCGCTCAGAGCCTTGCCCATGCCCACCGCCTGCGAGCCTTGCCCGGGAAACATGAAGGCCTTCATGGGATGAGACACGCGACGTTTGACATCGGCGGGACGTGGCATCGCGCACAAGCCGAGTCAAGCAAGCCATAGGCATCCGACCGGGGCGTTCCAGACCAGCGGCACGTCCCCGCTTCGGCTGGATGCCCGACCGTTCAAGAGCGTCCTACGCGAGCGGCGCGGGCCTGCGCGATGGCGGCGCGGGCCTGGTTTGTCCGCAAGGATCACGGCCGCCTGAGATCCCGCCCCGCGCCGCGCCACGGGTTTATGCCTGAGCTGAGATGCCTGTGTCGAATGGCGCAATCTTGTTGCGCACGCGATGACTTGGTTCGACACTCTGGCGCGCGGTTCGAGAGTCGGATGGATGCCTTGGAGATACCCGGGAAGGCCTGCGGTCCGTGCGGCATGTGCTGCAAGGTCCTTGAAATCGACGACTTCGACAAGCCGGCCGGGCCATGGTGCGACTTCTGTGTTCCGGGCGGCGGCTGCAAGGCCTACGACACGCGTCCCGCGACCTGCCGCGACTTCGCGTGTCTGTGGAAGGGCGACCGCGGCCTGACGCCCATGCTGCGGCCCGATCGCGTCGGGACGATCCTGATGGAGGACGCCGACAGCGCGGACTACCTCGCCGTCTGCGATCCGGCCAAGCCGCTCGCATGGCGCACGCCGCTCGTCTTCAACCATCTCGTCTCGATCGCGAAGACCGGCCGCACCGTGCTCGCCAAGGCTGGCCGGAAGGCTTGGCGCGTCCACGCCTCCGGGCAATGGGGGCCGTGCGCCTAGACGCTGACGCCTAGCCCAACATCGCCGTTTTGACCCACCAGCGGGGATGGACACGGAGGATCGCCTTCTTCGCGCGTCCGGCCGCGCGGCAATCGACGAACAGACCGAAGCAGGTGGCGCCCGAGCCCGACATCCGGGCGAGCCGGCATCCCGGCGCCGCGCCGAGCACCGCCAGGACGTCGGAGACCACCGGCGCGAGAACGCAGGCCGCGTCCTCCATGTCGTTGCGTCCGCGCTTGAGCGCCGCGAAGATGGCGTCCGGCGCCTGGCCCTCCGAGACGAGGGGATGCGCACTCGCGCTGGTGCGCCAGCCAAGCGGCAGATCCATGCGCTTGAAGACGGCACGGGTCTCGAGCGGAACGCCGGGATTGACGATCAGCGCCGGCAGAGGAGAAAGCGCGAGCACAGGTCCGAGCGTCTCGCCGATGCCGCTCATCATGCGCGCGGTCGCCGCCAGGCAGACGGGTATGTCGGCGCCTGTCTCGGCCGCCGCCGCCACGACACGCGGATCGTCGAGCGCGAGCCCGTTGAGGCGCACCAAAAGCCGCAGTGCGGCCGCCGCGTCCGACGAGCCGCCGCCGATGCCGGCCGCCACCGGCAGGCGCTTGGTCAGGTGAAAGGCGCCGGCGCGGAGACCGACGATCCGACGCTCCAGCGCGCGGACGACGCGGACGACGAGGTTGTCCTCGATCGCGCCGGCCGCCCCTGCCGTGGGGCCGTCGATCGTCAGATCGAGCGTGGAGCCCGGCGTCAGAGTGAGCGTATCGCCGCGGCGGGTAAAGACCACCAGGCTCTCGAGCGCGTGATAGCCATCGTCTCGGCGTCCGACGATGTGCAGCGTCAAATTGATCTTGGCGGGCGCCCGCTCGATCAGCGGCCGGTCGGGGGACAGCATGGGAACGCGCAGGCGTTTGGCGAAGCGATCAGCCGCCATCCTTCTTCGGCGCGGTGTTGGACGGATCGGCCGGTGGCACCGTCTTGTCCTGGGCACTGGCGGCCACAGGTGACTTCTCGTCCGGCAGGCCGTGCTCGATCTTCTCGAGTATCTTGCTCTTGTCCTCGGGCTCTGGCCCGAGATCGCGCGCGTGATTCCACTGGAAATGCGCTTCGAGCTTGCGGCCGACGCGCCAGTAGGCGTCGCCGAGATGGTCGTTGATCGTGGGATCGCCCGGCTTCAGGTCGATCGCGCGCTCCAGCTCCTTGACGGCCTCGTCGTACTTGCCGAGCTTGTAATAGGCCCAGCCCAGGCTGTCGACGATGTAGCCGTCGCTGGGCCGCGCCTCGACGGCCTTGTGCAGCATCTTGAAGGCTTCATCGAGGTTCTCGTTGCGGTCGACCCAGCTGTAGCCGAGATAGTTCAGCACGAGCGGCTGATCGGGGAACAGGACCAGCGCCTCCTTGAAATCGGCGACGGCCTTTGGCCAGTCCTTCTCGCGCTCGAAGGAGATGCCGCGAAAATAATAGATCGGCCACTCGACCTTCGCCGGCTTCTTCGAGACGGCGAGCGCCTTGGTGTAGGTCGCCGCCGCCTCTGCGAACTTCTTGTCGTTGCGCTCCGCGTTGCCGAGCGCGAGCAGCGCGTCCTCGTTGTTGGGATGCTGAACGACGATCTGGTCGAGATAGCGCTGGCTCTCGGCCGTCTTGCCGAGATTTGTGAGCAGCTGCGCGATCTGGATGTCGGCGGTGGTGCGCAGCAGCCCTTGTTCCGGCACGCTTTCGTAGACGGCGATCGCCGCCTCGTTCTGCTTCAACCGGTCGTAGATATCGGCGAGCGTGATCAGGGTAAGGCCGTTCTTCGGCGCGAGGTATAGCGAAAGCCGAAGGTAGACCATGGCGGCCACCTCGTCGCCCTGGCGACCGCCGGCCGCGCCGAGGCCGTAAAGCACCTCGGCCGCGCCCTGGTCGGCGTTCTTGATCAGCGGCTCCAGCGTCTTGCCGGCCTTGAGGTCGGCGATCTCGGCGGTGATGATCGGATGGTCGGGCAGGATCGCGTCGAAGTCGGTGTAGACCTTGAGCGCGCCCGGGGCATCGCCATGACGCGAGAGGTAGCGCCCGTAGGCGTCGACGAGGCGCAACGTGTTCTTATCGGAACCGTAGGCGGCCTTCAGCCGCCTGCCGGCCTCGGCCTGGTCGCCCATCACGTCGGCGATCAACCCGGCGTGGAAGTCCCGGAAAACCGCGAAATTTTCCTCGTGCAGGCGGTCGCAGACCTCGAGCGCCTTCTTCTCGTCGCCGCTGCCGACCCAACTCCAGGCGGTCAGCAGCGTCGCGGTAATGTCGCGCTGCTGGCTCGCCCCGCCCTTGCTGAACTGAGAGCGGGCGAGGCCGTATTGCTTGGCTTTCAGCGCCCTGATCCCGAGCGTGAGATGGGCGAGCCCGTTCGACGTGTCGCGCGCCACCAGGCGGTCGGCGAGCGTGAAGCCGTCGAGCATGTTGCCGTTGGAGAGCGCGGCGACGAAGGCCCGCTCGATCAACGCCGGATTGCGCGGATCGAAACGCAGCGCCTCGCGGAAGAAGGTTGCGGCGGCGGTCGTGTCGTGGTCGGCCCCGGCGACCAGCGCGGCGAGGTAATTGCCGGCCGGGCTGTCGGACACCTCGAAAGGCGCGGAGAAATTGATGGTCTCGCGCGCGGCAAGCGCGGGTTCGGCGGCGAACAAGCCAACGAGGAGGCAAGCCGAAGCGGCGCCGACCGACAGGTGATTCGGGCCTTTTGCCGTCACGGAGAAAAGCTTCACCAACATGGGCGGCACGCGAGTCCTCGGGCTGCATCGCGAGGGATTTCGAGAAGCCCCGCTTGTTGCGCGGCACCATGGCCGTTTTACGATGGTGGAGCAAGGCGCGGCCGACCCGTCGAACGCTGGCAAGCGCTTAGAGGACCTTGCCCGGATTGAGGATGCCCTTGGGGTCGAGCGCTTGCTTGATCGCGCGCATCGTGCCGAGCGCCACCGGATCCTTGACCTCGGCCAGGAGATCGCGCTTGAGTTGACCGATGCCGTGCTCGGCGGAGATCGAGCCTTCGAATCGACCGACGATCGCGTGGACGATGCGGTTCACCTCGTCCCATCGCGCGAGAAACGCCGCCTTGTCCGCCTGCATGTTTCCGCCCGAGGGTTGCTGGATATTGCAGTGGATGTTGCCGTCGCCGAGATGACCGAAGGCGCAGAGCCGGGCGCCCGGCACCGCCGCCTGGATCGCCGGCTCCACCTCGGCGAGGAAGGCCGGCACGCTTGCCACCGGCACCGACACGTCGTGCTTGATCGATCCGCCGAAGTGGCGCTGCGCCTCGGATATGTTCTCGCGCAAGGCCCATAGCTGCTTGGCCTGATCGACCGATGTCGCCAATGTCGCGTCGAGCACGATGCTCTTCGCCGACGCCTCTTCAAGGAGGACGACGAGACGTTCGCCGAGCCCTTCGGCGGATTGCGAGGCGAGCTCGATCAACACGTACCAGGGGCAGGGCGCGTTCAGCGGCTCCCGAAGTCCGTTCACCGCCGTCACGAAATCGACTGCGATGCGCGGGATCAGCTCGAAGGCGCGGATCTCACCCGACAGGCTTTCGCGGGCGAGGCCGAGCAGGGCGAGCGCCGCCTCCGGGTCGCGCACGCCGACGAACGCCGTCTCGACCGCGCGCGGCCTGGGGAAAAGCTTCAGCACCGCCGCCGTTATGACGCCAAGCGTGCCTTCCGACCCGACGAAAAGGTGGCGCAGGTCGTAGCCGGTATTGTCCTTCTTCAGCTTGCTGAGATTCGACAGCACGCGTCCGTCGGCCAGCACCACCTCGACGCCGTTGACGAGGTCGCGCGTGTTGCCGAAGGCGATCACGTTGACCCCGCCGGCGTTGGTGGCGAGATTGCCGCCGATCGTGCAGGAGCCGGCGGAGGCGAACCAGAGCGGGAACAGGCGCCCGGCCGACTCGGCCGCCGCGCGCGCCGCGTCGAGCGTCATGCCGGCCTCGACGATCATCGTGTCGCTGACCGTGTCGATCTCGCGCAAATGGTTCATGCGGGTGAGCGACAGAACGATGGCATCGTCGTCGCTGGGCGTCTGGCCGCCGACGAGCCCGGTGTTGCCGCCTTGCGGCACGATCGCGGTGCGGGTCTCGTTGCAGAGCGCGAGGATCGCCGACACTTCCTCGCGGCTCTTCGGGCGGACCGCGCAGCGGGCGCGGCCCTTGTAGAGATCGCGGCGCTCGGCCAGATAGGGCGCGAGGTCGGTCGCTTCGACCACGACGTTGGCATCGCCGACGATCGCGCGCAGCCGCCCAAGCAGATCGTCGTTTCGAGCATCGGTTTGGGAAAGAAGCGGGTTCGAGACCGTCATGCTTATCCTCGCAGCACAGCGTTCCGCCTCATGTAGGCGGCGTGCCGTTGGTCCGCAGCACCGACCCGGCGAGATAGAGCGAGCCCGCGATCAGGACGCGCGGCGCGACCGGCCAGCTCCGCGCACGCAGGAAGGCGAGTGCCTGCTCGACGCTATGGCAAGCGGCAGCAGGGAGGCCGGCCCGGATCGCGCATGCGGCGACATCGCGCGCCGGACGGCCCGCCTGCTCGCCCTCGACCGGCACGGCGAGAACCTCCTGCGCCAGCCCGGCGAAGGCGCGCAGGAAGGCGGTCGTATCCTTGGTCGTAAGCGTGCCGCAGATGACGACGAGCGGACGCGCCGCCCTGTCCTCGAGATCGGCCATCGCCTGGCCGAGAGCCTTGCCGCCATCCTCGTTGTGGCCGCCGTCGAGCCAGAGCTCCGTACCGGCGGGAGCCTGCGCGGCCAGCGGACCCTTGGTCAGGCGCTGCAGGCGTCCCGGCCACTCGACCGTCTGCATGCCGCGTTCGATCGCGTTGGCCGACAGGTCTGGCGCGACGCGACGCAAGGTGGCGATCGCGGCGGCGGCGTTTTGGTGCTGGTGGCGGCCGACGAGGCGGGGCAGGGGCAGGTCGACAAGGCCTGCCTCATCCTCGAACAGCAGCCGGCCATGCTCTTCGCGGGCGTGATAATCCTGGCCGGCGACGAGCGTCGGCGCGCCGACGCGGCGGGCCTCGCGCGTAAGCACCGCGAGCGGCGCCTCGGTCTGCGTCGCGATGATCGCCGGGCAACTGCGCTTGAAGATGCCGGCCTTCTCGCGGGCGATCAGCTCGATCGTCTCGCCGAGGAACTCGACGTGGTCCATCGAAACCGATGTGACGACGCTGGCGAGCGGTTTGTCGATGAGGTTGGTCGCATCGAACCGTCCGCCGAGGCCGACTTCCAGCAACAGATAATCGGCCGGGCGCTCCGCGAACAGCTGAAACGCCGCCGCCGTCGTCATTTCGAAGAAGGTGATTGGCTCCCCCGCGTTGACGGTCTCGCAGGCCTCCAGCGTCGCGGCTAGTTCGGGCTCGTCCACGAAGCGCCCGCCGCCCGGCGAGCCGAGGCGGATGCGCTCGTGGAAGCGCACGAGATGGGGCGAGGTGTAGACATGGACGGATTTTCCGTCCGCCTCCAGCATCGCGCGCAGAAAGGCGATGGTCGATCCCTTGCCGTTGGTGCCGCCGACATGGATGACCGGCGGCAGGCGGTCCTGTGGGCGGCCGAGCTTGCCGAGCAGCGCCTCGATGCGGCCGAGCGAGAGGTCGATCTTCTTTGGATGAAGCGCCCCGAGACGCTCCAGGATCGCGTCTGATCCCTCGACCGCGCGCAGCTTCAAGCCGCGTCCGCCTGCGCTACGGGCGCGGCAAGCGGCACGTGCATGAGGATCGCGCAGAGGTTCGCCAACGTCGCGCGCAAGTCCTTGCGCGGTACGACCATGTCCACCATGCCGTGTTTCTGCAGGTATTCGGCGCGCTGGAAGCCGGCCGGCAGTCGCTCGCGGATGGTCTGCTCGATCACCCGCGCGCCGGCGAAGCCGATGACCGCCCCGGGCTCGGCGATATGCACGTCGCCCAGCATCGCGTAGGAGGCGGTGACTCCGCCGGTCGTTGGGTTGGTGAGCACCACGATGTAGGGCAGTCTGGCGGCGCGCAGGCGCTGCACCAGAAGCGTGGTGCGTGGCATCTGCATCAGCGAGAACATGCCCTCCTGCATGCGCGCGCCACCGGACGCCGTGAAGATGATGAAGGGCGTGCGCCGGTCGATCGCCGCCGTCATGCCGGTGATGATCGCCTCGCCCGCCGCCATGCCGAGCGAGCCGCCGGCGAAATCGAAGTTCTGCACCGCAACGACGACCTCGACGCCCTGGATCGTGCCGGCGGCAAGCTTGATCGCGTCGGGCTCGCCTGTCTTGGCGCGATACTCCTTCAGGCGATCGGTGTAGCGCTTCACGTCGCGGAACTTGAGCGGATCCAGCGGCACTTCGGGCGTGGCGATCGACTCGTAACGAGCGCCATCGAAGAGGGCGTCGAGCCGCTGCTTGATGGGGTACTTCATGTGGAAGCCCGACCCTGGCACGACGTGCTGGTTCGCCTCCAGGTCCTTGTGAAACACGAGCTCGCCGCTATCGGGGCATTTGACCCAAAGGTTCTCGGGGGTCTCGCGCCGCAGGAACGAGCGGATCTTCGGGGGAACGACGTTCGAAATCCAGTTCATTGTCTCACCAGGAAGGCTCTACGCTCCATATGGGTTCTGACCCGAGCCTTCGCATAAACCTTATGATTGAAGGCGACAAATCCGGTCAACGATCTCGTAGAGTACTGGCGCGCGCCGATCGCACGCCGCGCGCCAGTTCGCTCACCAGCGCCGTCACTTCATCAACGCTGCGTGCCGTCGCCCTGCCTTGCGCGTCGAGCGAGCCCTGCAACACTTTGATGATGGCCGAACCGACCACCACCGCGTCGGCGGAAGCCGCGATCGCGGCGGCATCCTCGGCGGTGTTGACGCCGAAGCCGACGGCGATCGGCAGGTCGGTTTTCGCTTTGAACCGCGCCACGGCGGCCGCCACGGAATCATAGTTCGGCGTCGCGGTGCCGGTAATTCCGGCGATCGACACGTAGTACAGGAAGCCCGACGTGTTCGCGAGCACCGCCGGCAGTCGCGCGGCGTCGGTCGTCGGCGTGGCGAGGCGGATGAAGTCGAGGCCCGCCTCCCGCGCCGGCAGGCAGAGTTCAGCGTCTTCCTCAGGCGGAAGGTCGACGACGATGAGCCCGTCGATGCCGGCCTGACGCGCCTCCGCCAGAAAGCGCTCCACACCGTGAATGTAGATCGGATTGTAATAGCCCATGAGGATCAGCGGCGTGTCGTGATCGTCGTTCCGGAACGCCTTCACCATGTCGAGCGTCAGCGTCAGCGTCATGCCCGCCCCGAGCGCGCGCAGGCCGGCCGCCTGGATCGCCGGGCCATCCGCCATTGGATCGGTGAAGGGCATGCCGAGCTCGATGAGATCGGCGCCCGCACGCGGCAGGGCGCGTAGCACCTCCAGCGAGGCGGTGCCGTCGGGGTCGCCCGCCATCGTAAAGGTGACGAGACCGGCGCGGCCTTCGGCCTTCAGGGCGGCGAAACGGCGGGTAATGCGGTTGTCCATGGGCGTCCGGCTGTTAGCGCGTGCGAGGCCGCCGTCATAGAGGAAGGCCCGCTAAACGGCTACCCGTGTCGTCTCGCAGGAGTAACGGGCGGCGTCGATGACGCCGCCTGTGGAGGATCGTCGCGCGTTTCGACCGCGAGGCGGCCCTGGCGCGACTTGCGGTCGCGAAGGCTTGAGGCAGCTCGCGCGGCCTTGATCGCTTCGGGCCGCGTCGCTACCAAACGAGCGTTCCACCGCAGCCCGAGGATACCGCATGACCCGCCCGCATTCGCCGGCCGAAGCCGCCGCCCGCGTCGACAGCGACCTTGGCGACCTGCCGGTCTGGAACCTGGCGGATCTCTATCCGGCGATGGACTCGCCCGCCTTTACCGGCGACCTCGTCCGGGCGGCTGAGGAATGCGCGGCGTTCTCGGCGGACTACAAGGGCAGGCTCGACCGTCTCGCGCGCGAGGGCGGCCTGCTCAGGGCGGTGAAGCGCTACGAGGCGATCGACGACCGGCTCGGGCGCATCATGAGCTACGCCGGCCTCGTCTACGCCGACAACACCACCGACCCGGTGCGCGCCAAGTTCTACGGCGACACGCAGGATAAGATCACGAAAGCCTCGACCGACCTCCTGTTCTTCCAGCTCGAGCTCAACCGGATCGACGATGCGGTCCTCGACGCGGTCGCGGCCGGCGAGCTGGCGCACTACAAGCCCTGGCTCGACGACGCCCGCAAGGACAAGCCCTATCAGCTCGACGATAAGATCGAGCAGCTGTTCCTCGAGAAGTCGGCGTCGGGCTCGTCCGCCTGGAACCGCCTGTTCGACGAGACGATCTCGGCGCTACGCTTCGACATCGACGGCGAGGAATTGCCGATCGAGCCGGTGCTGAGCCTGCTGCAGGATGCCGATCCGAAGACTAGGGAGTGCGCGGCGAACGCGCTTGCCGCCGGGCTGAAGACCAGCCTGCGCACCTTCTCGCTCATCACCAACACGCTCGCCAAGGACAAGGAAATCGCCGACCGCTGGCGCGGGTTCGAGGACATCGCCGACGCGCGCCACCTTTCCAATCGCGTCGAGCGCGAGGTCGTCGACGCGCTCGTGGCGGCGGTGCACGAGGCCTATCCGCGCCTGTCGCATCGCTACTACAGGCTCAAGGCGAAATGGTTCGGCGTCGAACGAATGCCGCACTGGGACCGCAATGCGCCGTTGCCGATGGCCGCGACGCGCACGGTCAGGTGGGACGAGGCGCGCGAAACGGTGCTCGACGCCTATGCCGGCTTCTCGCCCGACATGGCCGGCATCGCCAGGCGCTTCTTCGACGATCGCTGGATCGACGCGCCGACACGCCCGGGCAAGGCGCCGGGCGCCTTCGCGCATCCGACGGTACCCTCCGCGCATCCTTACGTGCTGCTCAACTACCAGGGCAAGCCGCGCGACGTGATGACCCTCGCTCACGAACTCGGCCACGGCGTGCACCAGGTGCTGGCCGGCCCGCAGGGCGCGCTGATGGCCTCGACCCCGCTGACGCTCGCCGAGACCGCGAGCGTCTTCGGCGAAATGCTGACCTTCCGCGCGCTACTCGCGCAGACCAAGTCGGCGGACGAGCGCCGGGTCATGCTCGCCGGCAAGGTCGAGGACATGATCAATACGGTGGTGCGCCAGATCGCCTTCTACACGTTCGAGCGCAAGATCCACACGGCGCGTCGAGAGGGCGAACTCACCGCCGATCAGATCTCCGAGATCTGGATGAGCGTGCAGGCCGAGAGTCTCGGCCCGGCGATCCGCCTGATGCCGGGCTACGAGACCTATTGGGCCTATATCCCGCACTTCATCCATTCGCCGTTCTACGTCTACGCCTACGCGTTCGGCGATTGCCTGGTGAACTCGCTCTATGGCGTGTTCGAGCGCGCGCAGGACGGTTTCGCCGAGCGCTACCTCGCGATGCTGGCGGCCGGCGGCACCAAGCACCATTCCGAGCTGCTGGCGCCCTTCGGCTTGGACGCCACCGACCCGGGCTTCTGGCAGATCGGCCTCGGCATGATCGAGGGAATGATCGCCGAGCTGGAGGCGATGGAGTGAGCCTCTAAGGTGGAGTGAGCGACGGAGGTCAACGGCTTTGCCGATCAGTGGAAAGCAACGTCGGGTTCATGATATGATCTCCGCATGAAACGCGGCGACGCCATGATGCTAATGCGAGGAGGAGAACGGAATGCATCCCCGAGGTGGCAGAGCGGCGCGACGAAATCATCGAGGCTTGTAAGCGGCTACACGTCTCGCGCCTCGATGTCTTCGGTTCGGCGGCAAACGAAACCTTTGACCCCGGTCGCAGCGATGTCGACTTCAAGCCGGGCGTTAGCCTCACGCTGTATAGCGATCTGAAGGAGGCTTTCGAACGCATTCTTGGCCGCGATATCGATCTCGTTGAGCGGCGAGCTATAATGGAGAGCCGAAACTATATTAGACGAGAGCGGATCTTGTCTGAAGCGGCAGCGATCTATGTGGCGTGACGATGCCCTGCTGCTCGATATTGTCATCGCCGCGTCCGACGCACGAGCCTTTGTCGCTGATCTCGACTGGTGCGGCTTCAGTCAGAGCCGTCTTCATCAGAACGCGGTCATCCGCTCGCTCGAAATCATCGGCGAAGCCGCGAACAACCTGTCGCCGAGCTGCAAGACCGCGCATCCCGATCTGCCGTGGCGCGATATGGTCAATATGCGTCACCGGTTTGTCCATGCCTACGACGCTGTTCGGCTCGATGTCGTGTGGGATGTCGTTTAGAAGGGTTTACCTATTCTCATTTAAACTTTTGGTCCGCTGATCCCTCCGCCTGGACCTTGAAGGCGCAGGCCATCGCCAGATGTGTCACGCACGAGCTGCGGCGTGCCCGCAAGGCTCGCCCGAAAATACTTGCGGGGCGATGCGGCTGTGTCACACTCACGTCGTCCAAACGCAATGAAAGGACGTCCGCATGTCACTGCAAAACCATCTGAGTGAGCTTGAGCGCCGCCACAACGCACTCGGTCGCGAGATCGAGAAGGAACAGATCCATCCAGGCTCCGACGAGGCGAAGCTCGCCGAGTTGAAGCGACGAAAATTGCACCTCAAGGACGAGATCACCAAGCTCCGTGGTGAGGCGACCCTGCACTGACGGATACCAAGCTTCGAACGCGTCTCTCATCACCGAAGCCGCTGCCGGGTCTCGACAGCGGCGCTTTCATACACAATTCAGCTTCATGCACTTTTCTAGCTTCATGCACTTTTCAGCTGCATGTCCGTTTCAGTCCCGCACCACCCGCGTCCAATGCCCCATCTTGCGCCCGGCGCGCGGCTCGCCCTTGCCGTAGAGATGGAGGCTGATGCCGTCGGTCGCGAGCAGCGTTCGCCAGTCCGAAGCGTCCGCGCCGATCAGGTTTTGCATTTCGACCCGCTCGCCGTAGCGCGTGGTCGCACCTAGCGGCCAGCCGGCGATCGCGCGGATGTGCTGCTCGAATTGCGAAGTGACGGCACCCACCTCCGTCCAGTGGCCGGAATTGTGGACGCGCGGCGCGATCTCGTTGACGCGTACCGTCTCGACACCGGCCTCCGACGTTACGAAGAATTCGACGGCGAGCACGCCGACATAGGCGAGCGCGTCGGCGATCGTTCGGGCGATGGCGATCGCCGCGCCGGCCGTTTCCAACCGCAGGGCCGCCGGCACGATGGTCCGGTTCAGGATATGGTGTTCGTGCTCGTTCTCGCAGACGTCGAAGGCGGCGAAGCCGCCGTCCAGGCCGCGCGCGCAGATCACCGAGACTTCCTTGCGGAAAGGAACCACGCCTTCGAGGATGCAGGGCTGGCCGCCGAGAGAGCGGAACGCCACCGCGAGATCGCTTCCTTCCTTGATCTGCGTCTGGCCCTTGCCATCGTAACCGAAGCGCCGCGTCTTCAGGATCGACGGGCGTCCGAGCTGGGCCACCGCGCGTGCGAGGCTGCCGGCGGTGTCGACGGCGAGGAAGGGCGCGGTGGCGATGCCGAGCGAGGCCATGAACTCCTTCTCCACCAGCCGATCCTGGCTCGCGGCCAGAGCGGCGGCGTCGGGGCGCACCGGCTTCAGGGCGGAAAGAACTTCGGCGGTACGGGCTGGGACGTTCTCGAATTCGTAGGTGACCACGTCGACACCGGCGGCAAACCGCGCCAGGGCCGCCTCGTCCTCGTAGGCGGCGATGCTCTTGGCGGGGCTGACGTCGAAGGCGGGTCCGGCGGCGGGACAGTAGATGTGGGTCTTCAAGCCGAGGCGCGCGGCGGCGATGGCCAGCATGCGGCCGAGCTGGCCGCCACCGAGAATGCCGACGGTATCGCCCGGTTTGAGGATTGCCTCTGGCATCGCGTTCAGTCGTCGCTGGGCGCTGTCGCGACGCCGTCGGTCGCCGCCGCGCGCCAGGTGGCAAGCCGCTCGGCGAGGGCCTCGTCGGTCAGCGCCAGCACGGCTGCGGCGAGCAGGGCGGCATTGATCGCGCCGGGCTTGCCGATCGCCAGCGTGCCGACGGGGATGCCGCCCGGCATCTGGACGATGGAGTAGAGCGAGTCGCGGCCGCCGAGCGCATGGCCGGGGACCGGCACACCGAAAACCGGAAGCGGCGTCATAGCGGCCGTCATGCCCGGCAGGTGCGCCGCGCCGCCGGCGCCGGCGACGACCAGCTTGTAGCCTTTGGCCTTCGCGCCTCTCGCGAAATCGTACAGCCGATCCGGCGTGCGGTGCGCGGAGATGATCAGGCAATCGTGACCGATGGAAAGCGCGTCCAACGTCGCGGCCGTGTGCTTCATGACGGACCAGTCCGACTGGCTCCCCATGATGACGGCGACGGGTTTAAGCGCTGATGACACTGGCGTTACGGCTCGGCGGCGAAGAGCGGTCCTAACCGAAGGGGCGCCGGGCGGCAAGCTTTTGGCCGAGCAGACCGCGTCGCACCGCGAGCATCTCGCGGATCGCGCGATCGACGCGACGGCCGAGGGCGACGCCGGGCCGCTCCACCGTGACCAGCGTGACAGTCGCGATCATGACGACGATCACCGCGCAGATCATGATCGTCGCCCAGAAGCGGAGCGGTGAGGTGAGGGCGAACGCGCGAACGGGCGCGACAGCGAAGACAATCGTCAGCACCAGCCCATGCAGCAGGTAAATGCCGTAGCTCATATCGCCCAGGCGCCTCGCACTCGGCGTCGTCAGCAGCCCGAAGACGCTCGAGCCCGACGCGATCAAGGCGAAAGCCGCAGCCAGCAGCGCCACCGCGCCGATGGCATGCGCCGACGAGAACGCCAGGAACGTCGCGACGACGAGCAGCACCACCGTGACCGAGACGAGGACATCCGGCGCGCTCGGGCCTGGGCTGATGGCGCGCAGGCACGCTGTGCTCATGCCGGCAAGGAAGAGCGCCGCGCACACGAGGGGTGGCGTCGCGATTATCTCGGTCGGGAAGGCGATATCGTAGATCGCGACGGCGGCGAAAGCGCAGGGCGGAAAGGCGAGAGCGAAGGTCCGGTACCGGGCGAGGAACGCCAACGGCAGCAGCGAGGCGTAGAAATACCATTCGTACTGCAACGTCCAAGTCACCCCGGCGAGCACGTGATCGGTCGCGGCGTAATGGTCGATGTCGCCAGCAGGACCGAAGATCCCCAGGCTGAGCCACCAGGCGCAGGTCTTGACGAGACCGAAGGCCGTGCCGTGCAGGCGCCATCCCGATGCCGTGAGGGCAATGACGATCATCGCGCCGATCGCCACAAGGTAGAGCGGGCCGATGCGGAAAACGCGTCCGAGGTAGAGGGAGCTCCAGCGCAGGCGGCCGCGCTCGGCCAGCATCTTCTGCCAAAAAAGGAAACCGGTGATCATGAAGAAGACGGCCACGCCGACGCCACCCAGCATGGCGAAGAACCGGGATGGCGGCAGCGTCCAAACGCCGTCGCGAAGATATTCCTGATAGATCGAGGCATGGTGGAAAACGACCGAGAGTGCCAAGAAACCCCGCAGCCCATCCAGGGTCGAGACGCGGTGATCCTCGCGAGTCGGCGCGAGGTCGGCGCGGCGGAAAGGCCCGGTCGCGACAAGAAGCATCAGAAGGAGGTTGGCGACCACGAAACAGGCGGGCGAAAAGTCAGGCATGAAGAAGGATTATCGCAAACCGTCGCTGATCGCGCCACATTCGTCTTTACAGATATAAAGATATCTTTATATCTAGCGTCATGATTGATACGTCTGAACGACATGCGCCCTTCAACGACGTTCTTCTCGCTCTCACCGCGGCGGGCGAACCGACTCGCCTGCGCCTCCTCGCGCTCCTCAGCATCGCCGAGCTGACGGTCAGCGAGCTCGTCGTCATCCTTGGCCAGTCTCAGCCGCGCATCTCGCGTCATCTCAAGCTGCTTGTCGAGGCCGGTCTCGTCGAGCGCCATCGCGAGGGCGCCTGGGTGTTCCTGCTCGCCGCGCAAGCCGGACCGGGAGCGAGCCTCGCCCGCGATCTCGTCGGCGCCGTCGCCGCGAGCGATCCGATCCTGCTCGCCGACAAAGCGCGGCTCGAAGAGGTGCGCCGCTCGCGCGCCGACCAGGCCGCCCGCTACTTCGCCACACACGCCGGTACCTGGGATGCGGTGCGCGCCATGCACATCGCCGAGGAGGCCGTCGAGGCGGCGATTCGCCAGGCCGTCGGCGATCGTCCGATCGGCAGCCTTCTCGATGTCGGCACCGGCACGGGGCGCATGCTGGAATTGCTGGCGCCGCACGCCGGCCGCGCGCTCGGTATCGACCAGTCGCCGGCGATGCTCGGCGTGGCGCGCGACCGGTTGGAGCGCGCTGGACTGCGCAACACGCAATTGCGCCAAGGCGACATCTTCGCGCTACCGGCCGAGCGCAACGGCTACGATCTCGTCGTGCTCCACCAGGTGCTGCACTATCTCGACGATCCCTCCCGCGCCTTGCGCGAGGCCTCGCGCACGCTGCGGCCAGGCGGTCGCCTGCTCGTCGTCGACTTCGCGCCGCATGGCGAGGAAAGCCTGCGCGCCGAGCACGCCCATCGCCGTCTCGGCTTCGCGCGCGAGGAGATCGCCGGCCTGATGGCCGATGCCGGCCTCGATGTGACGCTCACCCGCGACCTCGCGCCAGACGGCGCCGGCGCGCTGACCGTTTCGCTCTGGATGGGGCGCGATCGCCGCATTCACGCCGATCCCGTTCCTCTTAGCTTGAGAGAGATCGCTTGACCCACCAGCCCATCGCCATGCCGCGCCTGAGTCGTGGCAACCGCCCGCGCTTCAACGTCTCCTTCGAGTTCTTTCCGCCGAACACGGCGGAGATGGAAGAAACGCTGTGGAACTCCATCCATCGCCTCGCGCCGCTGAACCCGCATTTCGTGTCGGTGACCTACGGCGCCGGCGGCGCGACGCGCGACCGCACCCATAACACGCTCGCCCGCCTCGTCGCCGAGACGCCGATCCGGCCGGCCGCGCATCTGACCTGCGTCGCGGCGAGCCGCGACGAGGTCGACGCGGTGGCGCGCGACTACTGGAGTGTCGGCGTGCGCCATATCGTGGCCTTGCGCGGCGATCCGCAGGGCGGCCCCGGCTCGGCCTACGAGGCGCAGGCCGACGGCTATCAGACCTCGACGGACCTCATCGCCGGGCTGAAGAAGATCGGCGATTTCGAGATTTCCGTGTCGGCCTATCCCGAGGGCCATCCCGAGAGCGGCTCGATCGATAAGGACATCGATGTGCTGAAGGCGAAGGTGGATGCCGGCGCGACGCGGGCGATCACCCAGTTCTTCTTCGACAACGAGATCTACATGCGCTACCTCGACAAGGTGCGGGGCAGGGGCATCAACATCCCGATCGTCCCCGGCATCGTGCCGGTGCAGAGCTTCAAGCAGACGGCGAACTTCGCCAAGCGCGCCGGCGCCTCCGTGCCGCGCTGGCTCGCCGACCGCTTCGAGGGGCTCGACAACGACCCCGCGACGCGGCGTCTCGTTG
The DNA here is from genome assembly GCA_965198495.1 of Beijerinckiaceae bacterium. Taxonomy (GTDB): domain Bacteria; phylum Pseudomonadota; class Alphaproteobacteria; order Rhizobiales; family Beijerinckiaceae; genus RH-AL1. The sequence continues at coordinate 1,859,344 of CBDAPL010000001.1, forward strand.
CCGCCACGGTGGCGGCGGAGCAGGTCCTCGACCTCGTCGACCGTGGGATCTACAACTTCCATTTCTACACGATGAACCGGGCGGATCTCGTCTACGCGATCTGCCATTTGCTCGGTATGCGTCCCGCCCTGCGCGAACAGAAAGCCGCTTGATGTCCAAGCCCTGGAACGACATGTCCAAGCCCAGCGACGACAGATCCCGCACCGGCACGGCGCGGGCGCTCCAGGCCGCGGCCCGCGAGCGCATCCTCGTGCTCGACGGCGCCATGGGCACGATGATCCAGGATCATCGCTTCACCGAGGAGCAGTTCCGCGGCGAGCGTTTTGCCGATTGGCCGAGCGATCTGCGCGGCAACAACGACCTCCTGGTGCTGACGCAGCCCAAGGCGATCGAGGACATTCACTACGCCTACGCCATCGCCGGCGCGGACCTCGTGGCGACCAACACGTTCAACTCGACGTCGATCTCCCAGGCCGATTATGGGATGCAAGCCCTCGTCGCGGAGCTGAACCGCGAAGCGGCGAGGCTGTGCCGCGCCGCCTGCGACCGCGCCGAGGCCGAGGACGGCCGCCGCCGCTTCGTCGTCGGGTCGCTGGGCCCGACCAACCGCACCGCCTCGATCTCGCCCGATGTCAACAATCCGGGCTTTCGCGCCGTCTCCTTCGACGAGCTGCACGATGCCTACGCCGAGGCGACGCGCGCGCTGATCGAGGGCGGCGCCGACATGATCATCATCGAGACGATCTTCGATACGCTGAACGCCAAGGCCGCCTACGCCGGCGTCGAGACGGTGTTCACGCAGATGGGCGTCGACCTGCCGATCATGATCTCCGGCACCATCACCGACCTCTCGGGCCGTACGCTGTCGGGTCAGACGCCGACGGCGTTCTGGCATTCGATGCAGCATACGCGGCCGTTCTCGATCGGCCTCAATTGCGCGCTCGGCGCGCGCGAGATGCGCGCCCATCTGGCGGAACTCTCGCGCGTCGCCGACACGCTGATCTGCGCCTACCCGAACGCCGGCCTGCCTAATGAATTCGGCCTCTACGACGAAAGCCCGGAGTACATGGCGGGGCTGGTCAAGGAATTCGCGGAGAGCGGCCTCGTCAACGTTCTCGGCGGCTGCTGCGGTACGACGCCGGAGCATATTCACGCCATCGCCAAGGCGATCGAGGGGATCGCGCCGCGCGTGACTCCAACGGTCGAACCGATGCTGCGATTGTCGGGCCTCGAACCATTCGTGCTGACGCCCGACATCCGCTTCGTCAACGTCGGCGAGCGCACCAACGTCACCGGCTCGGCGAAATTCCGCAAGCTGATCAAGGAGGGCGACTTCTCGACCGCTCTCGACGTGGCGCGCGACCAGGTCGCCAACGGCGCGCAGATCATCGACATCAACATGGACGAGGGCCTGCTCGACTCGCAGGCCGCGATGGTCGACTACCTCAACCTGATCGCCGCCGAACCCGACATCGCCCGCGTGCCGGTGATGATCGACAGCTCCAAGTTCGCGATCATCGAGGCCGGCCTGAAGTGCGTGCAGGGCAAAGCGGTCGTCAACTCGATCTCGATGAAGGAGGGCGAGGAGAAGTTCATCGCCGACGCCCGCACCGTGCGCCGCTACGGCGCGGCGGTCGTGGTGATGGCCTTCGACGAGCAGGGCCAGGCCGACACCAAGGAGCGCAAGGTCGAGATCTGTAGCCGCGCCTACAAGATCCTGACCGAGCAGGTCGGCTTCCCGCCGCAGGACATCATCTTCGATCCCAACATCTTCGCGGTCGCGACGGGCATCGAGGAGCACAACAATTACGGCGTCGACTTCATCGAGGCGACGCGCGAGATCCGCACGCGCATGCCGCTCGTCCACATCTCGGGCGGCGTGTCGAACCTATCGTTCTCTTTTCGCGGCAACGAGCGGGTGCGCGAGGCGATGCATTCGGTGTTCCTCTACCACGCGATCGCGGCCGGCATGGACATGGGCATCGTCAACGCGGGCCAGCTCGGCACCTACGAGGATATCGACCTGGCGCTGCGCGAGGCGTGCGAGGACGTGGTGCTCAACCGCCGCGCGGACTCGACCGAACGTCTTCTCGAGCTCGCCGAGAGCTTCAAGGGTAAGGGCGCGGAGAAAGCGGGAAAGGACCTCGCCTGGCGCGAGGCGCCGGTCGCCAAGCGCCTGCAACACGCGCTGGTCAACGGCATCACCGAATTCGTCGACGAGGACACGGAGGAGGCGCGCGCCAAGTCGACACGCACGCTCGACGTCATCGAGGGGCCGCTGATGGACGGCATGAACGTCGTCGGCGACCTGTTCGGCTCCGGCAAGATGTTCCTGCCGCAGGTCGTGAAGTCGGCGCGCGTCATGAAGAAGGCTGTCGCCTATCTCCTGCCTTTCATGGAGGAGGAAAAGCGCCGCAATATCGAGAACGGCACGGATACGGGTGGTCGCAAGGGCGCCGGCAAGATCTTGATGGCGACGGTGAAGGGCGACGTCCACGACATCGGCAAGAACATCGTCGGCGTCGTGCTCGCCTGCAACAACTACGAGGTCGTAGACCTCGGCGTGATGGTGCCGGCCAAGACCATCCTCGACAGGGCGCGCGAGGAGAACGTCGACGCGATCGGCCTGTCCGGGCTGATCACGCCCTCGCTCGAGGAGATGAGCTTCGTCGCCGCCGAGATGGAGCGCGAAGGCTTCGACATCCCGTTGCTGATCGGCGGCGCCACGACGAGCCGTGTGCACACGGCCGTGAAGATCCATCCGAACTACCATCGGGGCCAGGCGGTCTACGTCACCGACGCCTCGCGCGCGGTCGGCGTGGTGCAGCAGCTGCTGACGCCGTCCATGAGCGACAAATATGTCGCCGACATCCGGGCGGAATACCAGAAGGTCGCCGACGCGCACGCGAGAGGCGAGCGCGATAAGCAGCGCCTGCCGCTTGCCAAGGCCCGCGCGAACGCGCCGAAGATCGATTGGGCCGCCTACGAGCCACCGCGACCGCTGTTCACCGGCACGCGGGTCTACACCAACGCCGACATCTCAGATCTCGTACCCTACATCGATTGGACGCCATTCTTCCAGACCTGGGAGATGAAGGGGCGCTACCCCGCGTTGCTCGACGATCCCGAGAAGGGTGAGGCGGCCCGCGCGTTGTTTGACGACGCGCAGATCATGCTGACGAAGATCGTCGAGGAGCGATGGTTCGACCCCAAGGCGGTGATCGGCTTCTGGCCGGCGAACGCGGAGGGCGACGACATCGTGCTCTACAAGGGCGATTCGCGCTCGCAGGAGCTCGCGACCTTCTACACGTTGCGTCAGCAGCTTATGAAGCGCGACGGACGGCCGAACGTGGCCTTGTCGGACTATGTCGCGCCGGTCGGCAGTTTGAAGCACGACTACATCGGCGGCTTCGTCGTCACCGCCGGCGCCAACGAGGAGAAGATCTCCGAGCGGTTCGCCCGCGCCAATGACGACTACTCCTCGATCATGGTCAAGGCGCTCGCCGATCGCATCGCGGAAGCCTTCGCCGAGCGCATGCACCAGCGGGTGCGCCGCGAGTTCTGGGCCTACGAGACCGGCCCGGAGGAGACGCCGGAGGAGCTTCTGGGCGAAAACTATCGTGGCATCCGCCCGGCGCCGGGATATCCCTCGCAGCCCGACCATACCGAGAAGGTGACGCTGTTCGACCTGCTCCAGGCCGAGAGGAGGGTGGGCGTCAAACTGACGGAGAGCTACGCCATGTGGCCGGGCTCTTCGGTGAGCGGCCTCTATCTCGGCCATCCCGACGCCGCCTATTTCGGCGTCGCCAAGATCGAGCGCGACCAGGTCGAGGACTACGCCCGCCGCAAGACGATGAGCGTCGACGAGGTCGAGCGCTGGCTGGCGCCGATCCTCAACTACGACCCGATCGCCATGCGGCAGGCGGAGGCGGCGGAGTAGCCGGGTCTACGAAGGCGTGCGGCGCAAGCCTGACGGGCGCCGTCCCGTTCAGAATGGCATGCGGCCCGCGTCTTCGACCCCATGACGCTTTCGTCTCGGCAGCCAACCGGGCTAGCCTCGTGCGAAGCCATGCCTCCCGAGATCGCAAATGCAACAGGTCAAATATCGTGCTCACCAGCCGCGCCTGAACCCGCGTCGGACGAAGCTAGAAATCCCCGGTTGGGCCGGCAAGCCCGAACCGCGCCGCGACGGATCGCAGGAATACGTCTGGCACTGCCAACCCTTCAGCGAAGGGGCGCAGTACGGGATTGAATTGTTCTACCCGCACGATGGCGAAGTGCACGTCACGACGCGGGACGGCGAATTGCGGTTCTCCGGCGATATCGGCGCGGACCCCGACACAGGTGAGAACCAGCCGCCCTTTCGCAATTTCGGCACGAAGTTCTTCACCTATCAACTGCTGCTCGACTTCAAGCTCGATCCGGGTTTCGCGGTCCGCACAGAGCCGCATCCGCGCTTCTACACGGATACGACGGGCACAGTGCCTATCGCTGTGCCGGCGCTGGTCCGCAACTGGTGGCCGATGCTGTTCTTCTGCGTCTTCAAATCCCCGCTGGAAGGGCAGACGCACATCTTCCGTGCCGGCGAGCCGATGATGCAGATGATCGTTCTGCCGGCTGAGCCCGACATCGAACTCGTGGACATGCCGCGAGAGGAACAGGACGAGCGGGAACTCCAGGCAAGGCGCATCCACGAGAACCGCGACAGGCTTTCGGCGGACACGCACTGGACGTCGGCCACGAAGACGGTTTTCGACGGCACCTATCGCTTCATGTCGCGCGCCGCGAAAGTGAGGTCGGACGAATAGGTCCGTTTGCCTCACGACTGGTAAAGCCGGGTTGCTCCCGCACCGGCTTTACTCGACGAGGTCGATTCGCTCTCAGTAGCGATAGAAATGGTGATGGTGGTGATGAAAGCGGCGCCGGAAGAAATGATGATGGTGATGGTGGAAGAACGGACGGTGGAAGAAATGATGATGGTGATGGTGGTGGAAATACTGGGCCAATTCCACCTTGGCTTGGTTATCCTGCTCGGCGAGCATCGCGTTGGATGCCTTTAGTTGCTCGGACGCGTTGGGGATCGGCGCCAGCAGATCGGCGAAGTTGTCAGCCTGGAGGCTTGTCGTAGGAGGCGCGGGCATCGCTTGCGCCGCGCCGAACGGTACGACCGCGGATAGAGCGCCGACCAGGCCAACGAGTTTCTTATCCAAGTTCCATCTCCATATTGGCCAAGCGCAACGACAAGGCTAGAGCAAACGGTCGAGCTTACGTTCCGTTTCAAGACACGTGGTCTTAAGACCAATCATGGGCTTGCAGAAACATGGTCAACGTGAGGCGTGTCGACGGATCGGCGCGGCCGTCGACCTGCGCGGGACGATGTCGGCGCTGGAACGCGGCGACAATTCTCGCCGTCGCCTCGTCGTAGTCGCCGCTACGAGGTGGATCGAACCCGAGGCGCGCGAGATCGCCCTGGAGCGCGGCGACTGACGTGCCATGATCGCCGACCGCGAGCGCGGGTCCGGTCCCGATCGCCGCCGGCGGTGCGTAAAGGCAAGCGCCCGTTGCCGCCAACCTGTCCCATGGAAACCACTCTCCCGGGTCGATCTTGCGATCGGGCGCGATATCGGAATGCCCCAGCACGCGGGAGGCGGCGATGCCACGTCGCCCCCGGCACTCCAAGCATAGCGCGGCGACGGCCTCGATCTGCGCGTGCGGATAGGGCGGGCAGCCGTGATCGTGGCCGCCGTTGACGATCTCGATGCCGATCGAGACGGCGTTCATGTCGCGCTCGCCCGCCCAAGACGATCGGCCCGCATGCCAGGCGCGTTCGCGCTCGGCGACGAGTTGATCGATGCCTCCATCCTCCCAGACGAGATAGTGGCAGGAGACCTCGGAGGCGGGATCAGTCAGTCTGGCGAGCGCGCGCTGCCCGTCGATCATGCCGGTGTAATGCAGCACGATCGCGTCGATCGTCCGCCCGCGCCTGTCGCCGAAGCTCGGCGACGGCACGACACGATCGACGAGCGCGCTGTCGGCGATCAATAGCCGTAATAGGCCCGGCAGTACCGGCGGCCGTACATGTCTTCGGCGATCTCGGCGCAGCGCGCCGGTGGCGGTCCAGCGACGTAGATCGGCGGCGGCGGGGGTGGCCGCGTGTTGGCACCGATCAGCGCGCCGGTGCCGCCGCCGAGCAGGGCGCCCGCGATCACCGCGCCGGGGCCCCCGCCGGCGGCGCTGGCGATCGCCGCGCCGGTGCCCGCGCCGATGAGGCCGCCGCTGGTAGCGCGTTGTTCCGGCGTGTAGCCGCACCCGGCCACGCCGGTCGCGGCGAGGAACGCCATACAGGTCAAGAGTTTTCGCATCTCACTCATCTCGAAATCGTTGCCCCAGGCGCGTCACCAACAGCCCGACCGCGTCCGAAAAAAGACGATGCGCAAGTCAGGCTATCAATTCGTGAAGGCGCGCCATTTCGGTCACGCTTCAGGCGATCCGAGCGGCCGGCTAGCCGAAAACGTCGCCCATGGTGAAGGATGCGTTGCCATTGCCGCAGCGCCCGCCTATGCCGCGTGGCCAGCCGGCCGGACGGCCGCCGCTTCGGGGTGCAAGCCTCAAGGGGAGGAAAGTCCGGGCTCCAGCGAGACACGGTGCCGGTTAACGTCCGGCGGGGGCGACCCCAGGGAAAGCGCCACAGAAAGCAAACCGCCGTACGGCCTTGCGCCGTGCGGTAAGGGTGAAAGGGTGCGGTAAGAGCGCACCGCGCGCCTGGCAACAGGAGCGGCACGGCAAGCCCCACCGGGAGCAAGACCGAATAGGGGCGACACGGCATGGTCCCGCAAGGGATGCAAGCAAGGTCCGTCTCACGACCGTCGCCCGGGTTGGTTGCTCGAGGCGACCGGTAACGGCCGCCCTAGAGGAATGGTCGTCACGCATGGGGTGTTAAAGCCCCATGCCATACAGAACCCGGCTTACAGGCCGGCTGGCACCTTATCTTATGCACGCCGTGGCGCGTTGCGCTGCGCGCGCCCGGACATGACGAATGTCTTGGCTTACTCCAGCCGACCGGCGGCGTGCGCCAGCATCGTATAAACCTTGCCGCTGTCTGAGCCGAGATAGCCGTGCAGCACGCGGTCATCGACATCGTCGTTCTGGATTTGGGAAAGCAGGCGCTCGAACTCCTGGACGTAGCGATCGACAGTCAGCTTGAAGTCGCCGTCCACCCTGTAGCGTCGCCGAATCTCCTGGAACGTCTGCTCGCCGCCCCCGGTGTAGATCGATGCGCCGAACGCATCATCGTCGCCGCTTCGATAACGGTCCCAGGCATCGATCGCCGCTTTGGCGTCTATCATCCGGGCGATGTCTGTCGAAATCGCCTCGAGCGGCTCCGTCCCGCGTCCGTTTGTCGGCGTAGCGGCCGGCGGCGGTTCCGGCTTCTCGTCGTCGAGCGAGGCGCGCGCCAGCAGGTCGGAAAGCCAACCCTGGCCCGGCTGGCCCTGCGCGCGAGCAGCCTGCGCCGGCGCCATCCTGATGGGCGCCGCGATCGCGACCGGCGCGGTGCGTTGCGGTTGGCGCGTGGTCTCCTGCCGAGCCGGCTCCGTGCGATCCGGCGCCTCCGGTTTTAGCTCCTGTCGCGCATAAGCCGATGCTTCGGAATGCTCCTGGCGCATGGCATCTCGGCGCAAGGCTTCTTGGCGCGCCGATTCTTGCTGTGCAAGCGTCCCACCGGAGAGATCCTGGCGGGGGTAGTCCTGTTGCTCCACCTCGCGGAAGCTCGGCTTGAGCGGAAGCGGTGCCGCCGCGTCTTGGGCCGATGGCGACGGGGGTGTCCGGGCGGCGATCTGTGTCTGCTCAGGCGCCGACACGTCGAGCGCGCGCCCGGATCGCGTGACGATGTTGGTCAACTCGTTCAAGGCCCTGATCTGCTCGCCGACGACACGGCGCATGGCCGCCGTTTGCTCGGCCGTCTCGCGCGGCAGCTCTGTCGCGTTGCGCCTGACCTCCTCGCGCGTCGCGGCGAGCTCCTCCTGGATCGTCTGAGAGAGGCCGCGCATCTCCTGTGCCGCCGCCTGGAAGCGCTCGGTGGATTGGCCGAAGATGCTCTCGATCTCCCTTGCCGCCTGGTCGTAAGCCGCGCGCAGTGCCGCCGCCGTGCGCTCGCGCTCCTTGCCCGCGTTTTGGCGGATCGACGCGAAATGCTCGTCGATCATGCCGGTCGAGCTCTGCGACGTGTCGGACAAGAAGGTCCCGATCTCGCGGGCGCGCGCTTCCGCCTTGCGGAAGCTGTCCTCGATCAGCCCCGCGAAGGAGGTCATGACCGATTCGAAATCCTCGTGCTTGGCCGTCGCCGTCTCGAGCAGGGATTGCAGGGCCTGCTGGCGTTCGCCGATCCTCTGGTCGAGATCGCCCTGCGTGCGGGCAAGCGTGTCGGACGAGACGCTGAGCGCCTTGTGGTGCTCGGCGATCGATGCGGCGACGCCGCTGGCGTTCGAGATCGACATCGCGGCGCCCTCGTTCAAGCGATCGATATGACCCGAGACGAGGCCTATGGCGCTGTCGAAATCGGCGACCCGCTTGCCGAGCGTCTGCTCGAAGGCGCTGAAATTCTCGTTGGCGCCACCCACGAGCGACTGCAGGGACGAACTCGAGATCGTAAGCCGATCAAGAACGGAGCCGAGGTCGCCGCGCAGCTTCTCGTTGGCCGCGACGAGCGAGGCGACGGATGCGGTGACATCGCTGTCGATCGCCGTCTTCAACTGTGTCGTCGAGCGATCCATCGCGTCGGTCAGCTCGGCCTGCCTCTGCCCGAGGTGTTCGACGATAAGCGCGCCGCGCTGGGCGATCGTCTGCGCAACGATCTCGCCAACGCTCGTCATCTCGGCGGCGACCGCGCCTCCGCGCTCGGCAAGCGTTTCCACCAAGCGCGCGCCGCGCTCGTCGAACAAAGCCTGGAGCGTGTCCGTTCGGGCGATGAGGTTGTCCTGCAGATTCTGTCCCTTGTCGCCGATCACGCTCTGGATCTCCACGAGCTGATCGCCGATCCGGCTGGCATGCTCGCTCAGCAGGCCGTCGATGGCGGAAGCGCGGTCGACCAGGCTGCTGGTCAGGCCGCGGCCCTTCTCGTCAAGCGCGGTCGCGATCATGCCGAGGGGACCCACGACGCGCTCGTTCAGGCGGGAAATGTGACCGTCGAGCTGTTCGCCGATCGTTGCCGAGCGCAGCGCGAAGACGGAGGAGACATCGGCGGCCTTGCTGTCGAGCGCGAGGGTCGCCTGGCGCGTTCCGTCGCTCAATGTCCTGGCGATCTCGATGGTCCGCGAGGCGAGCGCGTCGTTGATCGCCTTGGCGCGGGTCTCGAGGCCGCTGTCGATGCGAGCGACGAGGCTCTCCAGGGCGGCGGCGATCGCCTCTGCCCGCTCGATCGCGCGCGTCTCCAGCGTGCCGATCTGCTGATCGAGGAGTTCCGTGGCCTCGGCGATGCGCTGGCCGAGCCGATCGTTCAGATCGGTGCCCTGCAGCGCGAACGTGTTCTCGATCGCGCCGAGCCGGTCGGTCAGGGTCGCGTTGAATCGCTCGGCATGGTCGCCGATCTTGTCCGCCGCTTCGCCGCCCTGCGTGAGGAAGGTGTGGTTGAAGGCGTCGACGCGATTGGCCAGCGTCTCGTTGATGCGGTCGCCGTGCATGGCGATCGCCGAAATCGACTCACCGGCAATGTCGGCGAAGCGGGCGTTCAGGGCTTCGACCTGCTCGGCGAGGCTGGCGATGGCTTCGCGCGTGTTGGCGACGAAGCCCGCCTGCAACGTCTCGGCATGCTGGCCGAGCGCGAGCGCCGTCGCGTCCGCGTTGGCCGACAGCTGCTCGTGCATTCCGTCGAGGTGACCGGAGAGATGCGCGACGGCTTCGTCGGCGGTCGTATTGAGTCGCTCGCGCATCGTGTGGGCGTGCTGGTCGAGGGCGGCGATCGTCTCGCCAGCGGTCCCGCCGAGCTGCTCGTGCAACTGGATGCGATGCGCCTCGATCGCGGCCATCGTCTCGCCGACAATTCCGCCGAGCTGATCGTGCAAGTCGGCGCGATGGGTGTCGAGTGCGGCGATCGTCTCGCTTGTCGCGGTGCCGAGTTGCTCGTGCATCAGCGCGCGATGCGCGTCGAGCGCGGCGACCGTTTCATTGGACGCGCCACCGAACTGCTCGTCGATGCGCGCGCGGTGTGCCTCCAGCGCGGCGATCGTGTCGCTCGTCAGGCCGCCGAGGCCCTCGTGCATACTCTCGCGATGCGCGTCGAGCGCGGCGGCCATCTCGCTTGTCGATCCGCCGAGTTTTTCGTGCATGCGAGCCTGGTGCGCGTCGAGCGCGGCGATCGTCTCGCTCGCCGAGCCGTCTAGTCTGCCGTGTAGGACCGTGGCGTGCTGGTCTAGCGCCTCGATTACGCCCTGGCTCGTCTCGCGCAGATTTGTCTCGAGGCGCGCGGTATGGGTGCCGAGCCCTTCGACGGTCTCGGCCGCCACCGTCTCGAGCCGATCGCCGAGCGTGGCGGAATGCGCGTCGAGCGCCGCGAGCGTGTTGACGGTGGTCGTCTCCAATCGATCGTGCAGGCTCGCCGTATGATCGGCCAGCGCGTCGATCGTAAGTTGCGTCGTGCTGGCGAGCCGCTCGTGCATCTCGGAATGGTGAGCCGTCAAAGCATCGTTGGCGTGCGCGAGCCGCTCGTGGAAGCCGTCCGTGTGGTTCGCCATCTGTGCGATGGATTCGACGCTCGCGGCGGCCAGCGCCGAACTCAGAACGTCTTGATGATGGTCGAGCGCGCCTATCGTTTCGCCGGCGGTGGCGGTCAGGCGCTCGTGTAGGACGTCGGTGTGAGAGGTCAGCGTCGTCGCGATCTCGTTCGACGTGTCGGTGAACTTGCGATGGAGGTCCATGCCGTGCTCGTCGAGGCGCGCGTGGACGCGCTCGGAATTCTCGGCCAGCAGCTCGGACAGGTTGTCGTGCGCCAAGGCGAACTGCGCGCGGGCGGCCTCCGTTCGCTCGCCGACGGTCGCGGCGATGCGCTCGCCGACATCGGCGAGGTTGGCGTGCAGCGTGTCGCCTTGCGTGGCGACGATGTCGTGCAGCCTGCCGCTCGTGTCGGCAAGACTGACGGCGAGATGATCGCCGCGTGAGACGATCTCGTCCGAAATGCGCGTGCCGGTCGAATCGAGCCGGTGCACGATATCGTCCGCGCGCAGGGCGAGGTCGGCGAGAAGGATCTCGCCAGCTGAAGCGAACTTGTGCTCCAGGTCGCCGGTGCTCTGCCCGATTGCCGCGGCGACGGTCTCCGCGGTCTCCCGAAGTCGTCCGATCAGCTCATGGCCGCTGGAGCTCAGGTTGTCGGTGCAGCTGTCTCCGGCCGTGACGAGCGCGGCGCGGATCTCCTCGCCCTTGCCGTCGAGAGAGGCGGTGACGCGCGCGCCGGCCTCGTCGACTGTCGCCGCGATCCGTTCGGAGACGCCATCGAGATCGCGCGATAGACTGGCGTGAGCGCTGGTGATGGCACCGCGCACCTTCTCGGCAGTGGTGACGATCGCTTCACGCTCCGACGAAAGTTCGTCGATAAGGGAGCGCACCCGCCGTTCGTTCTCGCCGAAGGAACGCTCGATGTTCGACACCTCGGAGCGCACCAAGGTTTCGAGCTCGCCCGCCCGGGCCAGCGCGCGCTCGATGCCGTCGCCCATGGAGGCGATCTCGCGGCGGATCGCCTGCGAGAGCGTCACCATCTGCTCGGTAGCGATCGCCTCCGGCTCGGCGAGGCGCACGGCCACCTGCATCATGGAACGCGCGGTCATCCGCACCTCCTGGGTACGGCGCGTCAGGGCGGCGGTCATGAAGAAGAACAGCAGCGGACCGACGACGGCGAGCAGCACCAGAGCGGTCTTCGGCTGGAGCAGGTTGCCCCCGGCAAGGTTCGCGCGATCGGCGAAGAGGTAGAGCGCGCAGACGGCGATCCACAGCACCGAGGCGATCCCCGCGATGATCATCGGCGTGCGGCTCGGCTTGATCTGCATCGTGCGCAAAATGGCGCCGACCGACTCCTTGTCGTCGTTGGCCGGCAGGACCGTCGAGCTCGAGACCGGCTTTTCGGCGATCAGACGATCCCATTCGAGAGATCCCGGGTCCGCTTGGGCGCGAGCCTGCTGGCTGAGGACATCGAACGGTTCGTCGCGGCTGGCGGTGGGCTCGGGAAGAGAGCTGAGATTGACCTGCCGCTCGCCGGGCGAGGGTTCATTCAGCCGAGGCCCCGGGCCGAAGATCTTCGCGTCTTCCGCGAGGGAGGGCAGCTTGGGACGCACGCCGGACTTGGTCGCCGGCGAATGGAGACGATCGCCGGTCGTGAATTCGACGGACCTAGGGTCCGACCTGGAGCTCGGCTCACCTTCCTCGAGGTGTTGCCCCTCGGCTCGCGCGGCGCCGTCGTGCGTTTCCGCGCCGTCAGGATCGGCACCAAAATACGGGCGCGCTGCTGCTTCCGTCGTCTTGGCGCTTCCGGCCTCGGGAGGAAGAAAATCCGCGAGATTCAAGGCTTCCTCAATGGCCGACAACGCCGCCGCCGCCGGATCTTGAGCCTTACTCGGTTTGGCCATTCCTTGCCCCGTTCACAGGTCGAAACGCGCACGCGCCCGCCGCGTACCGAAGATACCCATAATTAACCAAGCGCATCCTACAGGTTGAAGGCGGCGAATGAAACCGAGAGGGTCTCCGCTTTGCCAAACGTCGTTAACGATGATCCCCGGGTCGATCCGCGGCCGGAACACAACGGCGCGCGAGCATGAACGTCGAGGAGGGTGGGCTCCGCGCGAGCGCCCTTGAACCGCCGGTGGATTTCGCGTTTCTCGCGATCCAGACCTTCGGCGACCGCGCGCTCGAACGCGAGGTGCTACGTCTCTTCGTCGCGCAGGCAAAACGCGTCGTGCCGAGCCTGATCAATCTCGCGCCACGCGGGAGAGCCGATGCCGCCCATCTCCTGAAAGGCTCCGCGCGCGGCATCGGCGCCTGGCGGTCGGCCGATCTTGCCGACGCCTACGAGGCCGCGGACGATGCCGAGCGCGACCGTCTCTTCCCTTCCCTAGTCGCGGCCTTCGAGCAGGCCGCCGTGGCGATCGCGGCGCATCTGACTGGCGAACACTAGGGCGAAACGCCCCGCCGGACGCCTCTGTTCATCGCGGCGGCCCTTCTTTAAAATGAGATTTCCAAAGAGGCCGGCTTCGTGAGAAGACCCGCGCCTATCGCGACCGGCGCACGGTCGCGCTCCTCGAGGACAGACCGATGCCCGCCATCACCTTCACCGACTCCACCGGCACCGCCCGCACCATCGAGGGCGAGGCCGGGGCGACCGTGATGGAGACGGCGGTTCGCCACAAGATCCCCGAGATCGTCGCCGAATGCGGTGGCGCCTGCGCCTGCGCCACCTGCCATGTCTACGTCGACGAGGCGTATATGGCCAAGGTCGGCAAACCTTCGGGCATGGAGGAGGATATGCTCGACTTCGCCTACGACGTGAAGCCGAACTCGCGCCTGTCCTGCCAAATCAAGATCACGCCGGCTCTCGATGGGCTCAAGATCGTCACGCCCGACCGGCAGGGTTAAAGGAGGACGGCTTGACGCACGACGGCGGGATCGAACCCGAGACCAGCGCGCCCGATGTGGTCGAGACGGATGTCGTGATCATCGGCGCTGGCCCGGTCGGGCTGTTCGCGGTCTTCGAATTGGGCTTGCTCGACATCCGCTGCCACCTCGTCGACATCCTGCCGAAGGCTGGCGGCCAGTGTTCCGAACTCTATCCCGAGAAGCCGATCTACGACATTCCCGGCTACCCGAGCGTGACCGGGCAGGGCCTTGTCGATAAGCTGATCGAGCAGTGCGAGCCGTTCCGGCCGACGTTCCATTTCGGCGAGATGATCGAGGCGATCGACGTACTCGGCACGCCGGAGGCGCCGTCGTTCCGCCTGCGGACGGGCTTTGGCAAGACGCTGACCTGCAAGGCGATCGTCATCGCCGCGGGCGGCGGATCGTTCCAGCCAAAGAAGCCGCCGATCGCCGGGATCGAGGCCTACGAGGGCACGTCCGTCCATTACGCCGTGCGGCGGATGGACGAGTTCCGCGACCGCGCGGTCGTCATCATCGGCGGCGGCGATTCCGCGCTCGACTGGACCTTGAACCTGCAGCCGCTCGCGAGGCGGCTTACGCTGATCCATCGCCGCGACGAGTTTCGCGGCGCCCCGCATTCCGTCGGCGCGATGCGCGCGCTGGTGGCTGATGGCGCCATGGACCTGGTGATCGGCCAGGTCTCGGGCCTGCACGGCACGCGGGGCGCGCTCGAGGCCATCGACGTGAGGGGCACCGACGGCGTGACGCGCATCGCCTGCGAGCGGATGATACCGTTCTTCGGTCTTACGATGAAGCTGGGTCCCATCGCCGCCTGGGGCTTGAACCTCACCGAGAACCTGGTGGCGGTCGACACCGAGAAGTTCGAGACGAGCACGCCGGGCATCTTCGCCATCGGCGACATCAACACCTATCCCGGCAAGCTCAAGCTGATCTTGTCGGGCTTCCACGAGGGTGCGCTCGCCGCCCAACGCATCCACCGTTACGTCCATCCGGAGAAGCGGCTGACCTTCCAGTACACGACATCCTCGACGAGCCTGCAGAAGAAACTAGGCGTCGCCTGAGGCGTCTCGACTCCAAGCCAGGACTTTTCAGGTTAGGGCTTTTCGGCTTCGTCGCGCGGGGCGGCGCGACGGGCATCCGGCTCTGGCAGTCGAAGGGGTTCAGTGACGGCGCGCTTGGCTTTCTCCTCGGCGACCGCCGCGTCGAACCGAGCCCATTCGGCCTGGCTGAGTTCCTCGCCCGTCTCCTTGATGGACGCTTTTCTGGTCATCTCGTCCCAAAGCCTATTTCGATGGTCGCTCGGCATGCGACGTGAAAGAGTGAACGCTGCCCTGCAAAGGAGACGCCGTCATGACACCCTTCGGCAAATCCGTCGCGACCGAACTCAAGTCGGCGCTCGTGCCGATCGAGACCGCTTCGATCATCGACTATCACTATCTTCCCGATGCCATACGCGCCCTGCTGCGCAACGCCTTGTTCTACTCGGTGCCGACCCCGACGATCGAGGCGGCTCGGGAACGAGCCTGCGAGCAGGCCGTCGTGCTCGCCGACGTCATCAAAGAGGTCGGCATCCACACACAAGGCATCAGCCTTCAGATCGATCAGGCGCGCTCGGAAGCGATGCTGGCCTTGGAGGACCTGATCGACGTCGTCGCCGACGCGCAACCGACGGTCGCCGGCCGCGCGCTCGGCCTCGGCTTCGACTGACGGCGCGGTCGTAAGCTTGACGGGAAACTTTCTCGGCAAACCGCGTTTTCGGATGCTCATCCGCCGGGTCATCGCGGTCCGATCCACCAAGAGATCGGCTTGGACGAGCGAGGGGGAATGCCAAATGTTGAGACTAGTCACGACCGCCTTCGCGCTTATCGGCGTGATCGCGTCAGCCCAGGCCGCCGGTTTCGACTGTACGCGTTTCTCGAAGAATCCCGATGGGTCGTGGCATGCCAATCAGGCGACGGAGATCTACGGCCCGCGCGGACGGATCGATTTCACGCCCGGCGAGACCTATAAGGTCGGGCAAGACAAGCTCGGCCTCGATATGGCGAAGCTGCTCGACGCCAATTGCGACAAGAAGTGATGCGTGAGGCGTCACTCCGGGGCGCCGAAGAGCGAATCCGCAACGATACCGCTCCCATCTAATCGGCGCGCGGCTTGGTCTCCTTCTCCGACCTGAACAGGAAAGGCACGACCTTGCGCAGGTTGGGCGTTCGTTCGGCCGCAAACGGCATCGGACGGCAGACCGCCATCGCGGAGACGCCGATTCGCGCCGTCAGCAGGCCATTGAGCACGCCTTCGCCGAGCCGCGCGGAGATCTTGGCGGCGATCCCGTGACCGACCACCTGCTGCAGTAGGCTGTCGCCCGCCGCCATGCCGCCGGTGATGGCGAGATGGGCGCCGACCGAGCGCGCGAGCTTGAGGAAGCCGAGCAATCCAGGCCGGCCGCCATAGATCTCCGCGATCTGACGAATCAGGCGAACCGCCTGGATGATCACGAAAGCGACATCGATGATGGCGCGCGGCGCGATCGTCGTGACGACGGAGACGCGCTTGGCGGCGCCGGCTATCGCCGACTTCGCCTTCTCGTCGAGTGGTGCCACCAGCGTGCGTTCGGCGATCTCGACGAGATCGCGCCCGTCGACGATCTCGCCGCGCAGTGCCAGCACGTCCTTGCGCGCTCGCGCCGTGTCGGCCCGCTTCTCGTAGAGCGAGGCGAGCTCGACGACGAGCTTGCGGGCGAGACGCTGGTCGTCGGCGGCGTGCGCTTGCGCGAAGTTCTGGTGCAGCTTGGCGATGTGACGCTGCCGGCCGATCGCCACCATTTCCCGCCCGGCGAGCACGAGCAAGGCGAGGATCGCCAACGCCGCGAGGGCAAGGCCGATGGTGCCGAAGGTCGCCGAGCGGGCGAACAGGTCGTCGACGAGCTTGGTGATCCAAAGGCCGATACCGAGCGATACGAGCCCACCAAGCGCCGACCAGAACAGGCCGCCCCAGGAGAACAGCGAGCGCTGGAAGATGCCGCGCTTCTGCGCGACCTCGACCGCGCGCTCGTCCGGCTCCAACGCCAGCGCCTCGAAGGCGAAGGGGTCGGGCGTGAACTCGACGGCGTGCATCGGCGCCTGCGCCATGCGCGGAGCCGGCCGCGCGGTCGGCGGGTCGAGCTCGGCGAAGCCGGGCAGCGGCTCCGGATTAAGGCGCACGGCGCGCGGGCGGCGGCGCGGATCGGGCAGGTCGTTGTCGCTCATGGCTGCTTCCTCATGCCAGCCGGTCTCCCAGGAGGAACTGCAGCGCCCGGTCGAGCCGGATGTGCGGCAGCGGCATCGCGACGCCATTCTCGTCCTTGCCCGGGCGCGGCGGCCGAAAGCGCACGAAGCGATAGTCAGCCTCGGTGTTGGACGGGTAGAGCGTGTCGCCGCGCAGCACGCTCTTCGGATCGCTCGGCAGGTCGCCGGGGAAGATCGCCGCCTCGCCGATCCCGTCAAACGTCTCGCCGTCGATGACCTCGCCTTGCGCCGGAACGCCGACGACGGCGTCGAGCGCCTCGGCGCCCTTGCCGATCCGCGCCTCCTTGGTGGCGCGCACGCCGGCGAGCGCGATGACGTCGATGGTGGCGCCGGCGTCATCGGCCTTGGCAATGGCGCGGCTGACGATCGTGCGCAGGATCGCCTCGAGACGGTCGTGGCTGACGTGGTTGAGGTGGTCGGCTTTCGTCGCGGCGAAGAGGATCTTGTCGATGCGCGGCTTGAAGAGAGCGGAGACAAACGAGTTGCGCCCGGCGCGGAACGCCTGGAGGATCTCGGCGAGCGCGGTCTCGAGGTCGCGCACGGCGGCCGGTCCGGCGTTCAGCGCCGCCAGCGTATCGACGAGGACGATCTGCCGATCGAGCCGCGCGAAGTGGTCGCGGAAGAACGGCCGAACGACATGCGCCTTGTAGGCCTCGTAGCGGCGCTCCATCATCGCGGCGAGCGTCTCGCCGCCATACGCCTTTGTCGCATCCAGGACCAGAGGCGCGAAGGTGAGCGCCGGCGAGCCCTCGAGATCGCCCGGCATGAGGAAACGGCCGGGCGGCAGCGTCGAGAGCGCGTGCGTGTCGGCGCGGCAGGATGTCAGGTAGGCGGTGAAGAGCTCGGCCGCCCGTCGCGCCATGTCCTCCCGCGCCTCGGCGCCGGCGTCGGTCGCCAGCGTGAAGGCGCGCCATTCGGCGGCGAGGGTCGCACGGGCGGCGGTGGCGCTCGACTCCAGTGTCTCCCTCGACCATTCCGCGTAGCTTTTGTCGAGCAAAGGCAAGTCGAGCAGCCATTCGCCCGGATAGTCGACGATGTCGAGGATGAGAGCGGCCGGCCCGGCGCGCAGGCCGCCGGCGCGCTCGAACTCGAGCTTGATCCGCAGTTCGGAGATGCGCCGCGTCGAGCCGGGCCAGTGCCGGCTGGCGCCATCCGCGCCGCCCTTCAGCGCGGCGCGATGATCCTCGTAGGCGAAGCGCGGCACCGCGTCATCCGGCTGTGGCTCCAGCCGCCCCTTGATCAACCGGCCCTCCGCCATCACGCGGAACACCGGCAGCGCGTTCGTGCGGCGTGCGCCCGGCTGGCCGAGTTCGGTCAGGTGCTGAATGAGCGCGGTAATAAACACGGTTTTGCCGGCGCGCGACAGACCGGTGACGCCGAGCCGCACGACCGGCGTGCCGACGCTCTCAGTCAGCGTCTGCGCCAGCGCGCGGGCCTCGAAGATGAGGTCGGAGAAGAAGGACAAGGCGGCCTCGCGTCGGACAATGCGTATGTAGGGAGCTTGGCCGGTGGCGGGAGGGCTCGGCGTGCCGATGGAGAGGCGGAGACTTCTCAGCCGTGAGCAACAGCCGCTTGATCGGGCTTACACTTGGATGAGAGATTCACGTCGTGCGCCCGCCGAGTTGTCCCGCCACGTGTGCCACGAACGATTTTGCCTCAGCGACGGCTTCGGTGGCGCGCTCGCGGGATACGCCACTTTCTGGTCCGGTCTCATAGTCCGCCATCGCCTTGAGGTTATAGGCGCGCGAAAGGAAGCTCCGTAGCTTGGGGCCAATGCTCTGGCTGTCCTTCGTGACCCGCTGGAACTCGACATGAACGCCACGATGGGTTTTGCCAATCTTGCCGGATCGCTCAATATGAGTGCCTGCGCGGCATGGAATGCAGCAAGGTATGACGCTCGTCCAGTAGCCTCATGAAGCTGGATGCTCAGCATGCTCTGCGCCTCGTCGAGAAGCTTAGCGGCTTTTACTAAAAACCGCTCGGCTTCCGGCGTCATAGCCGCAGGCCGTCTTGCCGAATCTCGTGCATCAACGGCGTGCGGTCGTCGTGTGCGGCGACGACATAGGGCATGGCGTCGATGAAGACTCCCATATCGTCGATGAACCGCACGCGCAGGTCGGCCAACAGGTCGAGCTCGCGCCAGCGATCCGGCATGTCCGTCAGGAAGACCGCTATATCATAATCGGAGTCTTGGCGCGCGTCGCCGCGTGCGCGTGAGCCGAACAGCACCACACGCTCGAGGCGGTTACCGTAGAGTTCGGTGATAGCCACGTGAAACCTGGCCAAGACCGGATCAAGTTCAGATTTGATCATAATCAAGCCTACCACAACACATGGTCAGCCGCCGTCCCTACGACGGAGTATAGAGCCTGGCGAACCGGCGGCGCCTCGGGTCGGACCTCGCCTATCTAGGACACGCGCGGCGATGGCGGGAGGGGTGGGGCGCAAAGGCAGAGTTTGAGGCTGCCGACGGAAAGAAGGGCTTCAAGTCCAAGGATTGAATATAGGCACCCGCGCTCTGTCGAAATCCGAGACATCGCGCGTGACGATCGTCATGCCGTGATGCAGTGCCGTCGCCGCGATGATGAGATCGGGTTGCGAGAAGGTGTGACGCGCCTTGCGTCCTTCTTCGACCAGCAGGCGCCATCGCAGCATGACATCTTCGCTGACAGGCAGAACGCGATCTTCGAACGCTGGCCGCACGTGCAGCGCAAGCCAATCCTGCAGCTCCGAGCGGCGGCTGGCATCCGCCACCATCTCGATCCCAAACCGTAGTTCCGCGAGGCTGACGAGACTGATGTGGAGCGACGCCAGAGCCTGTTCGGCGATGAAAGCGACGACTTTCGGCTCGGGTCTTGGACGTCTCAGCTCGGACAGGATGTTTGTATCCAGCAGCCAGTCAGTCAAAGATCGATGTCGCGGACGGGTAGCGGCATTCGGCTTGGCGCCAAGTCGATGTCGCGGTAGGGCGACGCCTGGAGTGCCGCAATGATCGCGTCGCCTTTGCGCTCTCCCTTCAGGCGCCGAAACTCCGCCGCCGACAGAACGACCACCTCGTTGCGCCCGTGGACCGTGACATGTTGAGGACCCTCTAGGTTCGCGCGACGAACCAGTTCGCTGAAACGCGCCTTGGCATCCTGGAGCATCCAACGCGTGGGCCCCGAGCGAAGATCAGTCCTTCTGGTCATTTTGACTACTTTAAAGCTGTCCCTGCGATCTGCAAGTGTATCTTTCGCCCTCAAGGATGCTGACGCCTGACGCTTCCACATCTGGCCAATCAGCCTCCAACCATGCTTGTAGAGGCCGCCCCAAGCCAGCGAGATGCCGCCATGACCACCTATTCCCTGTTCCTCCTGCCCGGCGACGGGATCGGGCCCGAGGTGATGGCCGAGGTCGAGAAGGTCATCGCGGCGCTGCAGGCCGAAGGCGCGGCGCGCTTCGACGTCGATCACGGCCTTGTCGGCGGCGTCGCCTACGACGCGTACGAAGTGCCCATCTCGGACGCCGACATGGGCAAGGCGCAACGCGCCGACGCGGTGCTGCTCGGCGCCGTGGGTGGCCCCAAGTGGGACGGCGTGCCCTACGAGGTGCGGCCAGAGGCTGGCCTGCTGCGTCTTCGCAAGGACATGCAGCTCTACGCCAATCTGCGCCCGGCGATCTGCTACCCGGCGCTCGCCGACGCCTCGTCGCTCAAGCGCGAGCTGGTCGACGGTCTGGATCTCGTCATCGTCCGCGAGCTGACCGGCGGCGTCTATTTCGGCGAGCCGAAGGCGATCACCGACCTCGGCAACGGGCAGAAGCGCGCCGTCGACACGCAGGTCTACGAGACCTACGAGATCGAGCGCATCGGCAGGGTGGCCTTCGAGCTCGCGCGCAAGCGCGGCAACAAGCTCACGTCCTCCGAAAAGCGCAACGTCATGAAGTCGGGCGTGCTGTGGAACGAGGTCATCACGGCGATGGGCAAGCGCGACTATCCAGACGTGCAGCTGCGCCATGAGCTCGCCGACTCGCTCGGCATGTCGCTGGTGCGCGAGCCAAAGCGCTACGACGTCATCGTCACCGACAACCTCTTCGGCGACATGCTGTCGGATGTCGCCGCCATGCTGACGGGATCGATCGGCATGCTGCCGTCCGCTTCGCTTGGCGATCTCGATGCCCAGACCGGTCGGCGCAAGGCGCTCTACGAGCCGGTGCACGGTTCCGCGCCCGACATCGCCGGCAGGGGCATCGCCAACCCGATCGCGATGATCGGCTCGCTCGCGATGGCAATGCGCTACACGTTCGAGCGCGGCGACCTCGCCGACCGCGTCGAGGCGGCGATCGCGGCGGTGCTGGCGCAGGGCTGCGCACGGCCGACATCAAGGCCGCGGGCGAAGCGTCCATCTCGACGGCGCGAATGGGCGACGCGATCGTCGCGGCGATGTCGGCGTAGGCTGGAAATACGGATGTTTTCTGCCGATCGCTGATGCCATTGACGATCGAAACCTGCTTCGCCCAAGCGGATGCCACGTCGAACGCGCGCAGCGAAACCAAGGCTTGGCTGTCAAGGCTCCACGAGGTTGTCGAAGAAGGCGTTGCGCTACCGGCAGGCGTGACGCCGACGGGTTTCAGGCATTCGCTCCTCGCTGACGCCGTGCGATACCTTGATCCCGCGACGGGTAGCCAGGGGAAACGAAGCGGTGTATGAGGCCGACTTCATGACGACACAGGGTGGGGCACGAACGCTTCGCCCGCAACGCTCGCGCCCTGTCGACGAGCCCGCGAAGAGCTGATCCGATGGCCGTTCCCAAGCGCAAGACCTCTCCGATGAAGCGCGGGTTTCGTCGCTCCGCCGACGCCCTGAAGGCGCCGACCTACGTCGAAGACAAGGACTCCGGCGAGCTGCGCCGCCCGCACCACATCGACCTGAAAACCGGTATGTACAAGGGCCGCCAGGTCCTCACGCCGAAGAAGGCGGTCGAGGCGTAACCTTCCCGAATATTTTCGGACGTGAGGCCCGCTCGCGCGGGCCTTTTGTTTGGGAACTCGGCTCTTTGGAAGTGCGGCGTTAACCGGAGCAGCAGGATGCCGATCCTCGCGCCCATGCAGCAGCACATCGACGCGCTCGCCGCCGATGTCGGCTACCCGCGCGACGCGGTCGCGGCCTGCCTGGCGCGCCCGGAGCAGGCCGCACTCCCGCTGCGCGCCCTCCTGCAGCGCGCCGCGCGCGGAACGCCGCTGAGCGAGGCCGAGGCGGCGCAACTCTTCATCGGCGTGCACATCCTAGCCAAGCTTCGCGATACGCAAAGCTTCCTGCCGCTGATGCGTCTGCTGCGCCGGCCTTTCAAGGAGATCGATGATCTGATCGGCGACAGCGTCACCGCGACCCTGCCGCTCATCATCGCGAGCGTCTTCGACGGGGACGAGGAAGCTTTGTTCGAGATCATTGCCGATGCGTCCTGCGACGGCTTCCTGCGCGACGCCGTTTGGCGCGCGGCGACATATCTGACGTTCGCCGGCAAAATCGAGCGCGAACATATGCGCGCGTTCATCCTTCGGTTCGACGCCGAGCGGCTCGCGCCAAAGGGCGACATGGCTTGGGTGGGCTGGCTGGGCGCGATTGCCTACCTTGGCTTCGGCGACATCGCGGCATCGATCGGCGCGATCTGGATCGATCAGCGCCTGCCGCCGGAAGTGATCACGCGCAGGCATTTCGATGCCGATCTGGCGGCGGCGCTACGCGCGCCCCACGACGCGAGCCGTTTTTCGCCCGACATGGGGATGATCGAGGATATCGAGAAATCCCTCTCCTGGGCCGATTGGGATGGCCCGCCAGCACCCATCGTCAATGCGATGCGCAGCGTCGGCCGCAACGACCCTTGCCCCTGCGGCAGCGGCCGGAAAGCGAAGAAGTGCTGCCTGGCTCCCGCATGAGGTTGGAGCTGAAGCGCAAAGTGGTTAGCGGTACTTCATCGGAATGAGAGACGAGCGCGTCAGGAGGTGACCCATGCGGACAACCCTTTCGTTGGATGACGATCTTATCGCGCACGCGAGCGCGATCACCTGGCTTGATGACCTGTCCGAACTCGTCCGGGAAGCCCTCGTCTCACCTGTCGCGCGAGAAAACGCTCGAGGAGGCGCATCGACAATCCCTCGCCGTCGCTCACGATCCCCACGAGGCGGACGATCAAGCCTTCATCGCTTCGATTCCTGATTTAGCTGCTTTGCTCATTTTCTTGGATCTAACACTCGCTAGTCCAAATCCGACGTCGAGCCTCCTCTGAAACGCCGCCGATAGTCGGTGTCGTAGAGAGCGCTGTCACGAAAATCGGGCGCGTCGAGCGCCGGCCCGACAAGGATCAGAGCCGTGCGCTCGATCGGATCGGTCGCCATCTGCCCGACGATGGTCGCGAGCGTTCCCCGTAGCACGCGCTCCGTCGGCCAAGAGGCCCAGGCGACGATCGCTACCGGACAGTCCGGCCCGTAGTGCGGCGTCAGCTCCGCCACCACGCGATCCAGCGCGTGAATCGACAGGTGCACGGCGAGCGTCGCGCCGGTGGCGGCGAAGGCGGTGAGCGTCTCGCGCGCCGGCATCGCCGAGGCGCGGCCGCTCGTGCGCGTCAGCACCACGCTCTGGGCCACTTCCGGCAGCGTCAGCTCGCGGCGCAGCGCGGCGGCGGCTGCGGCGAAGGCCGGCACGCCGGGCGTCAGCGTGTAGGGCAGGCCGAGCTGGTCGAGCCGGCGCAACTGTTCGCCGATTGCGCTCCAGATCGAGAGGTCGCCCGAGTGCAGCCGCGCGACATCCTCGCCCGCCTCTTGCGCGCGCACGAACTCAGCGATGATGGCATCGAGGTCGAGCGCGGCGGTGTCGACGATGCGCGCGCCGGGCGGGCAATGGTCGAGCAGGGCCGGCGGGATGATCGAGCCGGCATAGAGGCAGACCGGGCAGACCGCAATGAGGTCGCGCCCCCGAATGGTGATGAGGTCCGCCGCGCCCGGCCCGGCACCTATGAAGTGAACCGTCATGGCGAAAGAGACCCGCGTGGCGGCCCGGCGATGGCGCACGTGGCCGTCGGCGTCGTGAGGCGCGGCACGAGGAGCACCGAGCCCTGACCGGCGCCGGCGAGCGCCGCCGTTTCGGCGATGCCGGGCAGGCCGAACATCTCCTCGACGCGGCGCGAGCAGCTCTTGGCGTCGCCGGCAACGAGCGCGAGCACGGCGCGGTCGAGAAAGGCCAGCGGCAGGCCGAGCGTCGCCGCCGCCGCGACGAGGCCCGGCTCGCCGCGCTTTTCGGCGACCGAGAAGAGGCCCGCTG
Source organism: Beijerinckiaceae bacterium (assembly GCA_965198495.1). Classification (GTDB taxonomy): domain Bacteria; phylum Pseudomonadota; class Alphaproteobacteria; order Rhizobiales; family Beijerinckiaceae; genus RH-AL1. Next base: position 1,883,551 of record CBDAPL010000001.1, read on the forward strand.
GCATGACCTCCGCGGATGGCCCGAGAGCTTGCCGCAAGGCTTGGCTGACCAAAGCGACGATCTCCTCCGCCGGGCATGCCTTGCGGCAGCCGATGCCGATCGCGATCATGGTTTGCTCACCGCCCATTGGGTGACCGGCATCGCCGGCCGCCAGCCGTGGAGGTGCCCGACCGGGTCGGCGCGCGCGATGGCGATACTGGTGAGATCGCCGCCATGCGCGGCGTAGCGCCTGATGAGGAGCGCCTGCGTCTCGATCGTCACGGCGTTGACCACGAGGCGCCCTCCGTCGGGCAGCGCCGTCCAGGCGTGGTCGAGCAGCGCGCCATCGTCGCCGCTCAGTCCGCCGCCGATGAAGATCGCGTCCGGCTTCGCCAATCCCGCGAGCGCCTCCGGCGCGCTGCCGGTGACGATGGCGAGCTCCGGCACGCCGAGCGCCCCGGCGTTGCGAGCGATCCGCTGCGCGCGCTCCGGCCGGGCCTCGATGGCCGTGGCGCGATTGGCGGGGTCGAGCAGCGCCCATTCGATGGCGACGGAGCCGGAGCCCGAGCCGATGTCCCAGAGGTGCTGTCCGCGCAGCGGCCGCAGCGCGGCCAGCGTCATCGCCCGCACCTCGCGCTTGGTGATCTGGCCGTCGTTCTCGAACCAGTCGTCCGGCAGCCCCGGCGCGATCGGAACCATGAGGGCTTCCGGCCTGGCGACGATGTCGAGCGCGACGATATTGAGCGGATCGATGCTGTCGTCCGAAAACGTCTCGGCCGTCGCGCTGATGATCCGCTCGCGCGGGCCGCCCAGCGCTTCGAGGACGTGCAGCGCCGAGCGACCGAGGCCGCGCTCGCGGAGCAGGGCTGCGAGGAGGCCGGGGGTGGTCCCATCCCATGTCAGGCAGAGGATCCTGGCGCCCGGCTGCAGCTGCGCGATGACGCGGCGCAGGTCGCGGCCGTGCAGCGAGACCTGACGGCAGTCCTGCAGCGACCAGCCGAGCCGGGCGGCGGCGAGGCTGAAGCTCGAGGGCGCCGGGTAGCAGACGAACTCTTCCACCGGGATCGCGGCGGCGAGTAGCGCACCGACCCCGTACAGGAACGGGTCGCCGGAAGCCAGCACGCAGACCCTCGTGCCGCGCCGTGCGACGATCGCCGGGATCGCTTCGGCGAGCGGTGATGGCCACTCCATGGTCTCGCCCCGCATCGGTCCGGCGAGCACGAGGTGGCGCCGGCCGCCGATGACCAAGGCGGCTTGCGCGAGGGCGTCGCGCGCGGCTAGGGAAAGACCGTCGCGCCCGTCCTCGCCGATGCCGACGATGGACAGCCAGGGGGCCGCCTTTGTCACCGCCGTCGCGTCAATCATCTCGCCTTGTGTCATCGTCCGCCTCCGCGCCGTTGCGCGTTCTGATCCTCGGCGGCTCCAGCGATGCCACAGCGCTCGCTCGCGCCCTGGTCGGGTGCCCCGGCATCGATGCTTGCCTGTCGCTTGCCGGGCGCACGCGCGCGCCGGCCGCGCAACTGCTGCCGACCCGCGTCGGCGGCTTCGGCGGCGTTGAAGGTTTGGCGGCATACCTTAATGCCGAGACGATCGAGCTGCTCCTCGATGCGACGCATCCTTTCGCCGCGCGCATGTCCGCCAACGCGCGGGCCGCCGCCGAGGCGACGGGAACGCCGCTGCTGCGGGTCGAGCGGCCGGCCTGGGATCCGGTCTCCGGCGATCGTTGGCACGAGGTCGCGGATATGGACGCGGCCGCCCGCGCCCTTGGCGAGGAGCCGCGCCGCGCGTTCCTCACCATCGGCCGCCTGCAACTCGCCGCTTTCGCGGTGGCGCCGCAGCACCGATATGTCGTGCGGACCATCGACCCCGCCGCCGAGGCCCTCGATCTGCCGCGCGCGCGCTTCATCGAGGCGCGACCGCCCTTCGACGCGGCCGCCGAGGCCGGTTTGATGCGCGGCCATGGCATCGACGTGCTCGTCTCGAAGAACAGCGGCGGCGCGGAGGCCTACGGCAAGATCGCGGCGGCGCGCGTGCTCGGCCTGCCGGTGATCATGGTGCGGCGCCCGCCCGCTATCGGCGCGACGATGGACGTCGCGGCGGCGCTCGCCGCGATCGAGGCTCATCGCAAGGTGCTCCCACGCGGCGTATAGACGAAGGGCGGCGCATTCGGCCGCTCGACCAGGCGCGTCTCGCTCGAGCCGATCAGCACGAGCGTGCTCATGTCGGCGAGGCCCGGGTCGGCGTGGGCCAGCGTGGTGATCGCGATGCGCTCGTCCGGCCGGCCGATCGCGCGGGCGAAGACGACCGGCGTCGCGGGTGCCAAGTGTTCGCGTAGGATCGCGAACGCGTCGTGGATCTGTCGAGGCCTCGCGATCGACGCCGGATTGTAGAACGCGATGACGAAGTCGCCCGCCGCCGCCGCGCGCAGGCGTTTTTCCACCAGGCTCCAGGGCTTGAGGTTGTCGGAGAGCGAGATCGCGCAGAAATCGTGGCCGAGCGGCGCGCCCAGCCGCGCGGCTGCGGCCTGCATGGCGGTAAGCCCCGGCACCACGGCGATATCGAGTTCGCGCCAGGCCGGCTCGCCGCTCTCGACGGCCTCGAAGACCGCCGCCGCCATCGCGAAAATGCCGGGATCGCCGCCGGAGACGACCACGACATCGCGGCCCTCGGCGGCAAGCGCGAGCGCGGCGCGGGCGCGCTCCAGCTCGACGCGATTGTCGCTGGCATGCGCGGTCTGGTCCGGCCGCAGGGCGAGACGCGCCAGGTAGGGCGCGTAGCCGATGAAGTCGCTCGCTTCGGCGATCTCGCGCGTCGCTTCGGGCGTGATCCAATCGGGATCGCCGGGGCCGATGCCGACGACGCGCAGCCGCCCGCTCATGCCGGCTCGCGTAGGGCTGCCATCGCCGCGCGCGCCGCCGCGAGGTCGAGATCGCGCAGCAGCGGCGGATCGCCGGGGCGACCGTCGCGGACGAGATCATAGCGCCCACCGCGCCCCACGAGCGTCACGTGCGAAGGCGATGGTTTGGCGCAGCCCTTCTCGCAGCCTGATATATGCAGCGGCGTCCCGGCCCCGCCGAGGCTTGCCGCGAAGGCGGCGAGAGCGTCGCCGTCGGCGTGGGTGGGCGTGGTGCCGCGTTCGCAACCGGCCATGCCGACGCACGCCGCGATCGCGAGACGCGGGTCTCGCGGATCGGTGATGAAGCCGTCGATCGCCGGGCCGGCCATGGCGACCGGAGAGACGAGCGGCACGAGGATCGTGCGCCACGGCGTGAGGCGTAACGTGCCGTCTCCGGCCGCATCGGCCAGGGTCGCGGCGCGGCGCAACATGCCGCTGTCGAGCCTGCCGAAGGCTGCGGCGAGGCCGAGCGTGGAAACATCACCGAAATCACGATGTCCGACGAGGCCGCGCGCCGTCGTCGAAGCGACAGATTCGAGAGCGCCGCGCGCGGGCGCGCCGCCGCATCGCGCCGCGATCTCGGCCGGTTCGAAGATCGCGACGAGGTCGCGCATCCGGCGGACCTTCGGCGCTGTCGCGAACAGATCGATCGCGCCATGCGCGGCCCGAGCCGCGGCCTCGACCAGCGCGTCGGGGCGGCACGTGCCAACGCGCGTGGCGCCCGATCGCGTTCCGCCGAGGCCGATGGAGAACAGCGCATCCCCGGCGATCCAGTCGAACCGCACGTCCGCCGAGATCGAAGCAAGCGAAGGCTGGCCGCCGTCGTCGATGAGAAAGCCGAACTTGGTCGGCAGGGTGTGCAGCGCGAGGTCGCCCGTCAGGCGGGTCTCCAACGCCGTCGTCAGCGGCCGGACGTCGAGGCCGTCGTGGAGGCCGGCGAGCGGGCTCGCGATGACGTTGCGCACGGCCTCGGCGGCGGGATTGTCATCGAGTAGATCGAGCGCACGCAAACTCTTCTGGAGCGCGGGCAGCGACGTCTCGGCGATGCCACGCATCTGCAGGTTGCCGCGCGCGGACAGATCGAACAGGCCGCTGCCGTGGCGCGTGGCGAGATCGGCCAGCGCGCACGCCATCGCCGCCGGCACGATGCCGCCGGTGATGCGCAGGCGCACGATCAGCCCGTCGCGCGCCATCATCGGCCGCAGCGCGCCGGGGCACCATCCCTTGCGCAAGGACGCATTCTCGCCTTTGCGCAAGATCGCATCCTCGCCTGCATGTAGATCCTCGCTCATGCCGCCGCGTCCAGCATGTCGGCCAGCGTGGCGGCGTCGGAGTTGCGGCGGCTGGTCCAAAAGCCCCGCGTGACGGCGTCGCGAAAGCGGCCGGCGATGGCGCGTGCGGCGTCGCGGTTGGCGCTGAGAAGGAAATCGCGCACGTCCGGCGCGGCGCAGGTCGCCTGGAACATCATGTCGAAGTGGCGGCTCGCCACCGCGTCGCTCAGCACGGCCATGGCGTAGAGGTTGTCGACCGTCTCGGCGATCTCGGCGGCGCCGCGATGGCCGTGGCGCATCTGGCCGGCGATCCAGCGCGGGTTCGCCGCGCGGCCGCGCATCACCCGGGCGATCTCCTCCGTTTGGGTGCGGACCTTCAGCCGATCGCTCGCGCCGCTGTCGAGATGGTAGAGCGCCGGCGTGGTGCCGAGCGCGTGCGCGGCGGCGGCGAACCCGCCTTCGGCCTCCACGTTGGCTTGTGCGTCGAGCATGTCCAGGTCGGCCATATCGCCCACGTGGACGAAGGCGTCGGCGGCGGCAATTCTCGTCTCGAAGGCACCATTGGCGATCACACCCGCCGCCGAGGCACCGGCATAGGCGTGCGTGCCAGCGGCGAGATAGGCGCGGCCGAGGTCCGCGCGCGAGGCCATCGGGTCGGCGTCGATCGAGCGGCCGAGGCCGATGCCGTAGAGTGACGGCGCGGCGCCGAACACGCGCAGCGCTTCTTGGTCCCCGGCGCGGCGCGCGGCGGCGAGCGGGTTGACCGCGTCCTCCTCGTCGAGCGCGGCCACGGCCTGTACCGCCTGATCGAACAACGCGATCTGCGCCGGGAAGATGTCGCGGAACAGGCCGGAGATGCGCAATGTGACGTCCACGCGCGGCCGCGCCAGGCTGGCGTAGGGCAGGATCTCGAAGCCATTGACGCGTGCGCTGTCGTGGTCCCAGCGCGGGCGCACGCCCAGATGCGCCATCGCCTGCGCGAGGTCCTCGCCGCCGGTTCGCATCGTGGCGCTGGCCCAGAGGTCGAGCACGATCGCGCGCGGCCAGTCGCCATGGTCCTGCGCGTAGCGCTCGGCGACGGCGTCCGCCGCGCGGCGACCGATCTCCGTCGCGGTGCGGCTCGGTACGGCACGCGGATCGGTGCCGTAGAGGTTGCGCCCGGTTGGCAGCACGTCCATGCGCCCGCGCGACGGCGCGCCCGCCGGGCCGCCCGGCACGAAGCGGCCGGCGAGCGCGGCGAGGAGGCCGTCGCGCTCGCCGGCGGCGTTATCCTCCTCCGCGAAGCGGGGGAGGGGGACCACGCCAAGCGTGGTGGAGGGGGCGCGGGCACAACTTCCCTCGCGAAGCGGGGGAGAGGGACCGCCGGAGGCGGTGGAGGGGGCGTCGGCAGCGGGCTGGACGTCAAATGAAGACGTCGGGTCCTCGGCCCGCGCCCCCTCCACCATGCTTGGCGTGGTCCCCCTCCCCCGTTGCACGGGGGAGGATACGCGCGCGAAGACGTGCAGGCCGTCGCGGATGCGCATCTCCTTGACGTCGCAGAGCCAGGCGTCGAGCGCGACCAGCGCCGAGAGGCCGCCGGAGAGATCGACGCCGCTCTCCGCCGCGAGGCCCGTCTCGGCGGCGCGCTCAATCAGCGTGCGGCCGATGATCCTGGCGCGCTTGGGGTCGAGCGTCTCGGCGGCGGCGTACTCGTCGAAAAGCGCCTCCATCTCGATCGCGGTGCCGTGCGCGCCGGCCTCGACGAGCGGCGGCGTCATGTGACCGATCGTGACAGCGGCGTTGCGGCGCTTGGCCTGCGCGGCCTCGCCGGGATTGTTGACGATGAAGGGATAGATCAGCGGCGTCGGGCCAAGCAGGGCTTCCGGCGCGCAGGTCTCGTCGAGCGCCACCGGTTTGCCGGGCAACCATTCGAGCGTGCCGTGCGTCCCGCAATGGATCAGCGCGTCGATGCCGGCGCGATGGCGCAGCCAGAGATAGAACGCGATGTAGGCGTGGCGCGGGGGCAGGGCGGTGTCATGGTAGTCGCTCTTGCGGCTGTCGCGCCGGCCGCGATCGGGCTGCAGCGCCAGCGTGAGATTGCCGGCCTCGATGTGCCTGAAGACGAAGGCGCCGTCGTGGACGGCGGGATCCTCGGCCGGGTCGCCCCAGTGCGCCGCGAGGCCGGCCGTGAACGTCGGTGGAAGCTCTGCCAGCAGCTTGCGGTAACATGCCAACGGGAGGCCGGCCGACCCGTCGTCCTTGAGCGCGCCCATCAATGCGCTGGTTGCCGGCAGAGTGCCGATGTCGTAACCCGCCGCGCGCAGATCCTCGGCGATCGCTGTCACGCTGGCCGGGGTGTCGAGCCCGACGGCGTAGGCTTCGCGGCCGAGCTTGCCGGGATAGTCGGAGAGCACCATCGCGATCTTGCGCGCGACCGGTGGCGTGCGGCGCAGGCTGACCCACGCCGCCGCGAGATCGGCGACGAAGGCGACGCGCGAGGCGATCGGCCGGTGCGTCAATCGGCTGAACTGCAGCGCCTCGCCGCGCGGGCTCTCCGACTTGCAGGAGATCGCGGCGGTGACAAGCCGGCCATCCATCTCCGGCAGCACGACGTTCATCGCCAGATCCGCCGGGCCGAGGCCGCGCGGATTGGCGCGCCACTGGTCCTCGCCGGCACCGGCGAGGATCGCCTGCAGCACCACGCAGTCGGCGCCATCGAGCACGCTCGGCGCCGCGTCGCCGCGCCCGGAGAAGGCGGTGGTGTTGACGATCACGTCGGGTCGCCTCGAGGCGATCGCCTCGGCGAGGATGGCGGTGGCCCTAGGGTCCTTGAGGCTCGTCGCGTAGAGCGCGGTGACGGCGATCCCGCGCGCGGAGAGTGCGTCGGCCAGCGCAATGATCGGCGCGCAATCGCCGGCCAGGACCATGGATCGATAGAAGGTTATGAAGGCATGGCCCTTGGCATTCGCCACCGCGCGGCAGGCGGCGACATAGCGCCCGGCCGGAGGTACCGGTTTGGGCTCCGACCATGGCAAGGGTCGACCGAGATGTGTCTCGATCCAGCCGAACAGCGAGCCCATGTTGCCGGTGCCGCCGTTCTGGAAAAAGGCCCAGAGCCGTCGCAGGTCGGCGGCAGGCAGCGTCGAGGCCTGGTCGAGCCGCGCGTCCTCGCGGGCGTCGCCGGGCACGACGGCGAGCGCGACGCCGTTGGCGCGCGCGACGCGGGCGAGCTCGTCGACGCCATAGCGCCAATAGTCGAGGCCGCCGAGCAGCCGCACCAGCACGAAGCGCGCCTTGGCGACGATGCGCTCGGCGTAGAGATCGACGGAATAGGGGTGGCGCAGCTGCGCGAGGCCGGCGAGGCGCAGGGTCAACGTACCCTCGCGGCCCTCGGCTGCGGCGGCGAGCGCGCCGAGGTCGCTGTCGGAGAACGAGAGCACGACGATGTCGCCCGGCGTCTGGCCGAGATCGACCGCGCTCTCGGCGTCGTCCAGGCTCCGGCCTTCCGTGCGCAGCAGGTGCATCTAGCGGGCTTCCGCGCTTGTCCTCACCCGCGGCGCGGGGGAGGGGGATCGGGGGCTCGACAGTGGAAGGGGCGCCGGCCGTGCGTATCCTCCCCTGTGCGGAGCACGGGAGAGGGAGACCGCCGAAGGCGGTGGAGGGGACCCCGGCCGTGCGTATCGTGCGAGGGGTAGCCATCGATGGGTTCGACGTCGGTTCAAGGGTCCGCCGGCGCCCCCTCCGCCATGCTCCGCATGGTCCCCCTCGCCCGCTGCGCGGGGGAGGATACAGCCGGCGCCTCCGCCACCTAGCGGCATCGTCCTCATGCGGCGAGCGCGTCGCGGATCGCGGCGGCGTCGAGCCCCTTCTCGCCGATCACCACGAGTCGCCCCTGGCGGTCCTCGTTGGTGGCCCAGGCACGGTCGAAACTCTTCTCGAAGCGCGCGCCGACGCCCTGCACGAGGAGGCGCATCGGTTTGCCTTCTACCGACACGAAGCCCTTCATGCGCAGCACGTCGTGGGTCTCCGCCACCTTGGCGAGCTTGCGCAGGAAGACCTCCGGCTCGGCGACGGGCGCGATGGATACGACGAAGGAGTCGAAATCGTCGTGGTCGTGGTCGGGCTCGGCGTCGTGGTGCGACGGGCGGCCGGCGAGGTCGTCCTCGGCCTTGGAGTCCAGGCCGAGCAGCAGCGCCGCGTCGAGCCCGCCGTGGCGGGTCGCGACGATCTTCACCGCGCGCGGGATCGCGGCGCGGATCTCCGCCTCGACGCGCGCGCGGGCGGCCTCGTCGATGAGATCCGTCTTGTTCAGGACGATGAGGTCGGCGCAGAGGAGCTGGTCCTCGTAGACTTCCTCGAGCGGGTTGTCGTGCTCGACGTTGGGGTCGGCGGCCCGCTGGGCGGCGAGCTTCGCCGGGTCATCCGCGAAGCGCCCGGCGGCGACCGCCGCGCCGTCGACCACCGCGATGACCCCGTCCACCGTGAGGCGGCGGCGCACCTGCGGCCAATCGAAGGCCTTCACCAGCGGCTTCGGCAGGGCGAGCCCGGAGGTCTCGATGATGATGTGCTCGGGCGGTGGGTCGAGGGCCAGCAGCGTCTCGATGGCCGGCAGGAAATCGTCGGCGACGGTGCAGCAGATGCAGCCGTTGGCGAGCTCGATGATGGCGCCTTCATCGCATGTCGCGGCGCCGCAGCCGCGCAGGACCTCGCCGTCGACGCCGATGTCGCCGAACTCGTTGATCACCAAAGCCAGGCGCCGGCCCCGCGCCGTTTCCAGCACGTGGCGGATCAGCGTCGTCTTGCCGGCGCCGAGGAAGCCGGTGACGATGGTGGCGGGGATTTTGGCGAGGTCTTTAGCGAGGCCTAACGGGACGGACATTCCACACCTTCGTCGTCGCGCGCCGCGCGGGTACAAGGTGTGACGACAGAGCGCCCGGCCGGGGCTGGCGCCGGCGGGCATCGATCCGGCGTGGGACACCCCGCCCCGCCATCCTCGATTCGCACGGCAGGTCTCCTGGCTCGCGGATTGATCGACGCGCGCCGCCTTCCCGGTCACCCAGTGGCTGAGTCTTTCGACTCCTGGCGCGCCTCTCCGCCGACAGTTGCGGGGGCAGCCGCGGCTTGGGCCGCCACCCGTGAAGGATCGCCGCCGCACCGCATTCCCTCTTAGCCCTCCGACAGAGGGACCGATGCGAGCGCGCACCGTACGCCGGGCGCCCGGCGTGTCAATGGCGCGGGCCGGCCCTATCGCTTCTTGCCAGGCCCTACGGTTTCTTGCCCGATCCGCTCAGGCTGTTGCTGCCGCCCTGCGGCAGCGCCGCGCTGCCGGAGCCGCCGGACGTGCCCTTGCCCATCGCGTTGGCGCCGCTCTTGCCCTTTGCATTGTCACCTTTGGAGTCATCGCCATTGGAGTGATCGCCTTTGGAGTGATCGCCTTTGGAGTGATCGCCTTTGGCCTTGGCGGCGGCGGCCTGCCCGGCCATGCTCGCGCCGGGGTCGCCGTTGGCCTGGGCGCGGACCGGCGCGGCAGGCGGCAGGAGGAGCGCGGCGACACCGCAGAACATGATGACGCGGGCGTTGACGGGCATGGCGGACTCCTCGGCGGATGACACGCCGCAAAGCCACCGCGCGCACGCTTGTTCCAGCCGCGCACGCTTGACCCAGCCGCGCGCGCTGTTCCAGCCGCGAGAATGGCGGAACCTTGGCCGGAGCCTCAACTTGCTACTTTTTGGGAGAAAACCATGACGATCGTCACCATCGACAGCACCAAGGCCACATCGGGCGAGGACGGAGAGATTTCGCTCGCCGCCGGCGCCAGCATGTCCATGCGGATGTGGCGCGACGAGGCGCCCCACGACAAGCAGCCCCACCGCAGCCCCTACGAAACGCTGGGCTACGTGATCGCCGGCAGGGCGGAGCTAACAATCGAGGGCGAGAGCGTGCCGCTCGCGCCCGGCACCTCGTGGCTCGTGCCGGCCCATGCCGAGCACACCTACCGCATCATCGAGCGCTTCACGGCGGTCGAATGCACGGCACCGCCGCAGAAGCGTCCGGTCGACGCGGGGCAGGGCGGGAGCAACACGTGACGCGTGCCCTTCTCGCCGCGCTCCTCGTGCTGAGCGTCGCCACCCCCGCCGGCGCCGACGGCCGCAAGGGCTCGCACCGCGTCGGCGGCGCCGGCCCGCACGGCCGCGGCAGCCACTACGCCGGCGGCCACCGCCCCGGCGCGGTGCGCCGGCTGCTCAAGAAGTTGTAACTGAGCAATTAGGTCAGATGGGCCGATCGCTTGGCCCGCGCCACCACCTCTTCCGGCGTCGGCGGGTTGGCCGGATGCCAGGAGAGGCAGATCGGTGTGCGCACCTTCACCGGCTTACCGCCATCGCCGGTCTTGAAGTAAAACTCGCCGGTCTTGAGCTTGCCGAGGTCGTCCGCCTTGCCACCCGAGGCCGCGATGAGATCCTGCGCCGCCCCGATCGTCGCTGGCGCGTTCTGCTTGCCGAGGAACTGCGTGGTGCAGTTCGAGACGACCTTGTTGTCGATCCCCTTTGGCGCCTGCGTCACCACGATCATGCCGAGCCCGTACTTGCGCGCCTGCGCCACCAGCGTCACGCCGCTGGTCTTCGACAGCGCGCCAGCGCCCGACGGGATGAAGGTCTGCGCCTCGTCGATGACGTAGAGCATGCCGGTCTTAGAGGGATGCTTCTTGATCCAGCCGAACAGCGTCATCTGCAGCCGATTGACGAAATCCTCCTTGGCCTCGTTGGAGGCGAGACCGGAGAGGTTGACGACCGAGACGCGGGTACGCGTCGCGTCGGGACCGAAGAACAGCAGCTTGGGGTCGAGCACCGGCCCCGTCGCCTTCAGCAGCGGGTTGGTGGCGATCGAGGCCTTAAGCTCATCCGCCATCTTCGCGGCGATGCTCTCGGCCTTGCCGATGCCGCTGACGCCCTCCGGCAGATCCTCGAGGAAGGCGATCATGTCCTGCAGCGAGCCGCCTTTGGTCGCGAAGGCGCGGAGCGCGTCCGAGAGCACGCCTTTCTTGAGGTTGGTCTTGGCGTCGGCCAGAGGCCCCAGCGTGTCCAAAGCCATGGTGACGGCCTGCGCCCGCTCGTCGGGGTCGTCGCCGACCGCGGAAAAATCCGGCAGCACCGAGAGGAACAGCGGATTGCCGGCGTGGATGCCCGGCGTCCAGACCACTACCTCGACGGTGGCGGCGTAGCGCTTCGCCTTGGCCGCATCCGCGTCGTCGAACCCGGCCGGCCGTTCCGGCCAGGCGTCTCCCAGCCGCGACAGGTCGTTGTTGGGATCGATGACGATGGCCGGAATGCCCGCCAGCGCCGCCTCCTCGACGATGCGCCGCAGCAGCACCGTTTTGCCCGACCCCGCCCCGGCGATGATCGCCGTGTGCTTCGGCAGCATAGTGGTTGGGAGGTCGACCGGTTGATCCCCGGCGACGCGATGCCCGACGGGAATGGTGTCGGGCGACGTCGGTGCGGAAACGTGCGTCGGAGGGGTCGTGGCTGGCAACTCCTCGGCCGGCGGTGTCGCCAGGACGGGCGCCGGGGCGGGCGTGACCGCCACATCCGGAGCCGCTTCTCCAACGCCCTCATGGTGAGGAGGCCGAAGGCCGTCTCGAACCACGAGGGCTTCGGGAGGCGCCACCTCGACCGGCGGCACGACGCCTTGCTTCGCCGCCTCGCCCGCCTCGCCGGGGATCGGCGGCGGACACAGCCCCGCCGCCTTGAAGAAAGCGGTCTCGCAGAGCGGCTTGCGCTCGATCAGCCAGCGCTCGAACGCGTCGTAGCGGCTCTCGGCCAGCGCCGCGTCGCGCATCTGGCGCAAGGCGACGAAGGTGCGCAGATCGTCATCGCTTGGGTCGATCAGGATGCCGCCCGCCGCGCGAAAGGTGTCGAAAAGCTCTTTGGTCTTTTTTCCACTCGGCGCCAGGCCGCGCCTAACGATAATTAGATAGCGGTCGTGGAATTTAGGATCAACTCCTGATGCCGTGAGCGCGGCCTTAAATCTAGAACAAAGAGCTACTGCGTTGCTATGTTGCAACGCGCGAAAACAGTAATAACGCTCGTTATCGCTTTTCAGATGATTTACAAACGTGAGGCGGCCGTGAAGCGGCGGTGTCTTCTGCGCCGGATCGGCTTTGGAAAATACATCGTAGAGTCATCGCATGCCGGTATTTGCTTCGCGTAAAGATCGAAAGTATCGCGTAGCAGCATGCCAAGCTCGCCGTCGTCTTTGTCGTCGAAAAGACCGTCGAGAGGAGCTCCTGAGGATATTCTTGTGAGCGCGTCATCTAGAGAATTTGCAAAGAAAGGCTCTACGCCCTTTATCGATGGCTGTGGCTCGGGATTGAGCGTTAAACAGAGGGAAACCCCACCATCCGACAAACATCTTTTTCGGTGCGCATCACATCGCATCAGGATAGTTCGCGGAGTCATGCCCCTGGACGCGCTTTGTATCGCAGCCTCTGTAAACGGCCAGATTGCTGTAGGAGGCGAAAAAGAAACTTTTTTACAAGCGAGCGCTAGACGTTCTTCAATCAGCTTTCTGACAAACTGGTCGCCGTGCATCAATTTCAAGATTTGAGGCGTATCAAAACTTTGCTCCAGTGAAGCAGGATTACTAGTTGTAAGTCTCGTCCAGTTACTGAGAAGGCAGGTCGCGCAGGACCAAACCTCGCCCCATCAAACGCGTAAGGTCAAGAATACCTCCGCTCTAATAAACTTAAAAACGGATCTTTATCTCCAATCCCATGCTTTCGCCGGATGCAGACGACGTAAGCACTCCATCTATTTGGTCGATTGCTATCTATCGTTGGAGCGGCTAACCCCATCACCCAAAGCAAGCCCTTAACAATCTCAACAGGCGGCAATGGTGAGCTCAAAAAGCCAAGATCCTTGCGCTGCGTCTCATCCACCTCGTAGCCTTGCAGCCAAGAGTGAGCGACGCCGACAGTGGCAAGGTCATGCGACCGGAGGTAAGAGACCGCTCTGAAAATATCTTGATACCTTAAAGCCCTGTCGACGATGTCCTTTTCAACAAAAGCGCTCCGACTAGGAGATCAACGACCTTTCTGAGGTCTATCGAGGGGCTGTCGAATGCGCTCGCAACTTGTTCTTCGATCCTTAAGTAGCGAGCGACGCCGGCGATCACGCCTTCGTATTGGCGCTGTCCATTTGGCATCTGTTGCAGCAATGAAGTGACGAAACTTAGGGCTGCGCTTCTTCCAAAAGTCAGTAATGCCGACCACATCTATGAGCACAAACCAGCACCCGTGCGCGCAAGCCTTTACGTCGCAAAACACTTACTACATGGGTTTTGCCGATGCCTGCTTGTCCGAGAAACGCGCGGCCGGGAGGATTACCAGCTTTCTCGAGCTTTTTTAGGTCGGCAATGACAGCCTCGACGAGACTGTCATTTGGGCCCTGCATCCAAGATGCCCTCATTGCTCCAAACACTGTCGAGCGAGTAAACCCATCCAAAATCAACGTCTTGCACTACTTGCAACTCTTTGTTCATGACGCGATCCATAAAACGTGAAAGGGTTCACCGAGCGGGGTTAAAGGCGGCTTCTCGGTCGGCAGCATCGATCTGGCTTTGGGTCGTCGTGCCGCATCAGTGAAGCCTTCTTGTCACCGGCAAGAATGCGACTGAGACCAGCATCGACGATTGCGCGATCGAGATCTCCTAATTCGCGCCTAAGGCGCGCGAGTTTGACAATCTCGTTTTTCGATTCCGCCGGTGATCGCGAGGTAGGCCTCGCCGATGCGCTTGCGCAGCGCGGCGGGCGTCGGTGCCCTCGGCTTGGCAGGCTTGCGCTTCGTGGCCGGCTTAGCTTCCGCCGCGCGCGCCTTCGTCTCGGCCTTTTCCCGCTTCTCGCGGGCAAGCCGCTCTTTCTTCTCGCTTGCCGCTCGCTCCTTGGCTTCTTTCGCCTCGGCCTTCTCCCGCTTCTCGCGCGCGACGCGCTCGGCCTTCTCCTCCGCCGCCCGCTGCTTCTCCTCGGCGGCCTTCCGCTTGGCAGCCATCTCCGGAGTCTCAGGCTTGGTGCCGATGAAGTCGGCGAGCGTCTCGCCTGATCGCGCGAGATGATCGCCGAGACGCGCGAGCAGGTCGTGCAGCGTCCCGTGAGCCGTGGGCAGCTCTGCGGCGAGGTGGCCGCTGGCCCAGCCCCAACCGGCATCGCTGAGGGCGAGATAGTAGGTCCTGCCTTCCTTAACCATTCCGATCAGCTTCGCGCCCACCAATGCCTCGCGATCCGCCTTGCTGGGCGCCGGCATCAGCTCCGCCTGAGCGCACTCACCATGGCGGGCCAGCAGACCGAACAGCAGCAGGGCCTGGGTGGGGGATGGTTCGAAGCTCATGCAGGGGCTCTTCGCAGGTTGACGACGCGGCGCACCTTGTCGAGGGTGCGGGCGAGGTCGAGTTCGACCTCGGCGTTGGTGAGGCGCAAAACCAAATAGCCGGCGACCAGCAGTTCGTAGTCGCGGTGGCGGTCGGCGCCGTAGGTGGGGTCGCGCTCGTGTTCGAGGCCGTCGAGCTCGACGACCACCTTGCCTTGCGCCCACAGCAGGTCGACGCGGGGCGTGAAGGCCGGGCCGAGGCGCAGCGTGACCTCGTTGGCGAACAGGCCGGCGAGATCGGGCGCGTCGCGTAGGGCCGCGCGCATGCGCCGCTCGACGGCGCTGCCGCGCGGACCGGGCGAAACCGGAGGGACGAGACGCGCGACGGCCGATGGCGGCGGAGCTGGGGTGAGAACGAGCGCCCCATGAAGGACGCGATCCCATGGCGCCTCCAACGGAGGCATTTCGGGCAGCAGTGCGATAGCGGCGGCGCCATGGCGGCAGGCCCATTCCAAAGTCGCGATCAGCGGCGCCGCGCGCTCGGCGCAGTGCGCATCCAGCGGGAACAGAAGGATCGGCGCACCGGCGGCGGGGTAAAGCGCACGGAACTGAGTCGCGGCCGGCACGCGCTGGCTGAAGCGCGGCCGGCGACCGGCTGCGGCGAGGCGGTCAGCCGCGCGGCGCCAGGGCGCGAGCGGCGAGGGCGGCCAAGCCGGCCAAGTGGCAAGCGCGAGATCCGCAAGGTCGTCGAGGATAGCGGTAAAAGCAGCCTCAAACCTGGCAGCGTTGGCGAGATCGAGCCGAAGCAGAGACGGCAGCTCCGGCGGAAGCTGGGCGGCAAGCCCGAGGGCGTCGAGTCCGACGAGGGTGAGCGAACGCCCTGACATCAACTGCAGAAGCCTTCGGGCGAGCTCGCGCGTTTCCGCTTCGCGATCCGAAACGGCGACAGACTCGAACAAGACCATTGGCTTGTGCAATCCCAGCTTGTGCAGCGCAATTCCCTATACCGCAGGCAGAATGGCTCGTCATTCTCAAGCTCGTGTTCGGCTATCGTAAAATCGAGCGGTGTGGCCTTCCGCACGCGCCCTGCGCATGATCAAATCGCCAACGCGCGTATCGGCAAACGCCCGAACCGCGGCGTCGGCGAGCGCCGACAACGCCTGATGCGCGAGGTCGCCGGACGCCGATATGTCGTGCCGCGACGACGGCGATCGCCGACGCCTCCATGGCGCGGGCGCGGCGCTGGTATCGCGACGAGCCCGGCGGACCCTGACCGTGCGCATCGGTACAAATACCCTAGTCCATCTCCATCATGGCGTCGAGGCCGGTCGGCGCCGCGCGTGGACAGGCCCCGGCGCGGAGGCTAGCCTCGCCTGACGATTGGCGAGGGCGAGCGATGCGGTACGATGGGCAGGTGTTCTGGGTCACCGGCGCGTCGTCGGGCATCGGCGCGGCGCTGGCCGAGGCGCTGGCTCACGCCGGCGCGGCGCTGATCGCGTCGGGCCGCAACACGGAGGCGCTGGCGGTGCTCGCCGACCGGTTGCCGGGCGAGACGCTGGTCCTGCCCTTCGAGACGACGGACATCGCGGCGCTCCCGGAGATCGTCGCGCGCGCCTGGGCCTGGCGCGGTGGCGTCGACGGGCTCGTCAACAATGCCGGCATCAGCCAGCGCGGCCTCGCGCTCTATACAGGGCTTGAGGTCTACCGCCGTATCATGGAGGTCGACTTCTTCGCGCCGCTTGCGCTCACCCAGCTGCTGCTGCCCCGCATGGTGGCGCGCCGTGCCGGCCATATCGTGGCGGTCAGCTCGGTCGCCGGCAAGCTCGGCACGCCGCTGCGCACCGCCTATTGCGCGGCCAAACACGCGCTCGTCGGCTATTGCGACGCGTTGCGCGGCGAAATGGAGCAGGCCTATGGGGTGCGGGTGACGACCGTGCTGCCGGGCTCCGTTCGTACGCAAATCGCGGTCAACGCGCTGCAGGCGGACGGCTCGGCGCGCGGTGTGTCGGACGCCAACATCGATAACGGCCTCGATCCCGCCGAGGTCGCGCGCCGCATCCTCGTCGGCATGGCCGCCGGCGCGCCCGAGATCGTCATCGCCGAAGGCCAGGAGGCGGCGGCGGTCGCGTTGCGGCGCGAGGATCCCGCCGCTTTGTTCGCGCTGATGGCCAGGGAGGGCGCGCGGCTGGCGCAGGCGCGCGAGGCGGCCGGCGGCGGTTTCCGGCCGGACCCGGCGCGCATGGAGGGGTGAGGCGCACCGCATACATGACAGACGCCTTGCCGAGGGTTACAGCGTGGCGCCATGAGTGAGACCGAAGCGCGTCACAGGGAGATCGCCGCCAAGCGCAAGGCGGTGCAGGATGCCGAGGTCGCGTCGAAGACGATCGCGTCGAAGGGACTGCTGATCGTCCATTCCGGCCCGGGCAAAGGCAAGACCTCGGCGGCGATGGGCTTGGTGCTGCGCGCGCTCGGCTACGGCTGGCGCGTCGGCATCGTGCAGTTCATCAAGGGCGCCTGGGACACCGGCGAGAAGCACGCGCTGGAGCGCTTCGACGACCTCGTCGCCTGGCACACGATGGGCGAGGGCTTCACCTGGGAGACGCAGGACCGCGCGCGCGACGTCGCGGCGGCCGAGCGCGCCTGGGCCAAGGCGTGCGCGCTGATGGACGATCCGGCGATCGGGCTCGTCGTGCTGGACGAACTCAACATCGCGCTGCGCTACGATTACCTGCCGCTCGACGCCGTGGTGGCGCGGCTGGCGGCGCGGCGCGAGGGGCTGCACGTCGTCGTCACCGGGCGCAACGCCAAGCCGGCGCTGATCGAGGCGGCGGACCTGGTGACGGAGATGACGCTGGTAAAGCACCATTTCGCCGCCGGGGTGAAGGCGCAGCAAGGTATCGAATTCTAGCGCGACGGCGAAAGACCATCACACCGACAGGAGCATCGACCGTGTCCGCCAAGCTCGTCGCACCCGGCCTGCACATCATTCCAGCAGGCTCGGTCAACGTCTATCTGCTCGATGATCCCGCCGGCCTCGTGCTCGTCGATACCGGGTTCCCCGACAAGGCCGACGTCATCCTGGATGCCGTGCGCAGCCTCGGTCGCGTTCCGACCGACATCAAGCACATCGTGCTCACGCACGCGCACATCGACCATATCGGCGGCCTCGCGGCACTCAAGGCCGCGACGGGAGCGGAGACTTGGATGCACGAGGCGGACGCGCCGCTCGCCGAGAGCGGCGGCCCGTTCCGCCCGATGACGCCGGCCAAGGAGCTGTTGCCCGGCTTGCTTTTCAGGCTGTTCGTCAAGCCCGGCGCCACGGTCGCCCCGAGCGCGATCGACCACAAGCTTCGCGATGGCGAGGTGCTGCCCATCGCGGGTGGCCTGCGGGTGATCCACGTGCCCGGCCATTGCGCTGGGCAGATCGCGTTGCTCTGGGAGAGCCGAAGCGTCCTCTTCACGGGCGATGCCTGCATCAACGTGTTCGGTCTCGGGCCACCGCTCGGCTGGGAGGACGTCACGGCGGGTCTGGCGAGCCAGAAGCGGCTCGGCACCTACGCCTACGAGATCGCATGCTTTGGCCACGGCAAGCCGGTCACGAAGGAGGCATCGGCGCGGATTAGGCGGAAGTTCGGCCAGGGCGACAGCCCCATCGCCGCCGGATAGTCTGATCGTGCGGCGATGGGCGGAGAGAACGGCATGGTGGACGAGGCAAAGCTCGACGCGTTCGTCGGCAAGGTGCTTGGCGACCTCGGGGGCGCGCTCAGCGTCGCTCTGGTGCGCATCGGCGACAGGCTGGGGCTCTATCGCGCGCTTCATACCCACGGTGCGCTGACCTCGGTCGGTCTGGCCGAAAAGGCGGGGATCGCCGAGCGCTACGCGCGCGAGTGGCTGTCTCAGCAGGCGGCCTCGGGATATCTGACCTACGATCCGCCGAGCCGTGCCTTCACGCTGCCGCCGGAGCAGGCGATGGTCTTCGCCGATCCGGAAAGCCCTGTCTTCATGCAGGGCGCCTTCGACGTCGCGGCCGCGATGGTCGAGAACCAGGCGCCTGTCGAGGCGGCGTTCCGCACAGGCGAAGGCGTCGGCTGGGGTGACCAGGCGGGGTGCCTCTTCTGCGCCACCGGCCGTTTCTTCCGGCCGAGCTACAACCACAATCTCGTGTCGCGCTGGCTGCCGGCCCTCGATGGCGTAATGGGCAAGCTCGAGCGCGGCGCCGAGGTCGCGGATGTCGGCTGCGGACACGGCTTCTCCACGCTGATGATGGCCAAGGCCTTTCCGCATTCGAACTTCGTCGGCTACGACTTTCATGAGGGTTCGGTCGCCGCCGCGCGCGAGCATGCGCAGGCGCACGGCGTCTCGGGCAACACGCGCTTCGAGGTGGCGCTGGCGTCAGACTTCCCGGCCACGGACCTCGATCTCGTGACGTTCTTCGACTGCCTCCACGACATGGGCGATCCGGTCGGCGCGGCGCGCCACGTGCGCCAGGCGCTCAAGGATGACGGATCCTGGATGGTGGTCGAGCCGCAAGCGGGCGACCGGCTGGAGGACAACCTCAACCCGATCGGCCGCCTTTCATATGCCGGCTCGACGATGATCTGCGTCCCGACCTCGCTCGACCAGCCCGTCGGCCTCGCGCTCGGCGCCCAGGCAGGCTTCGCCAGATTGGCGGCGGCGATCGGCGAGGGCGGGTTCACGCACGTCCGCAAGGCGAGCGAGACCGCCTTCAACATGGTGATCGAGGCACGAGCCTAGCCCTGCTAGCACGCGCCTGCTTGGTTGGCGCTACGCCATCCGATACCCGGTGTCCGGCTCAGTCTAGGTCTGACGCCCGGATGGATGGAGGGCTTCGAGGTCAACCTGTTCGGCGCCGTCGCGGGGCTCGACTTCCGCCATCCCGGCATCAAGCTTCCGGCGGTCGGCAGAATCGGCATCTGACGCGCGGCTGGCGGCGTCTTTGACTTGCCGACACCTTTCGCCGATAGCTGCAATTCGCTTCTCCGCCGGGTACACCGATGTCGATCCAGTCTGTCCTGTTTCCCGTCCTGATCCAGGTGGCGCTTGTCTTCGTCCTTCTCGGCTTCATGGCCAAGACGCGAAACGCTGCGATGAACGCCGGCGTTCGCAAGACGGACATCGCCCTCTCCGACGCGGCTTTTCCCGCACGCGCGCGGCAGGTCTCGAACTGTTATGCGAACCAGTTCGAGATGCCGGTGCTTTTCTTTCTGGCCGCCATTTTCGGGATCGTGCTGCACCAGACCGGCTGGCTGTTCGTGCTGCTCGAGTGGATATTCGTCGCGTTCCGCATCGGTCACGCTTTCGTGCACACGACGAGCAACGATGTCGGCCTTCGCGGCTCGCTGTTCTTGGGGTCGGCCGTTGCCACCGCGCTGCTGTGGCTCTTGATCTTCATCGGCGTGTTCTTCGGCCTGTATTAGCGATGACCCCTGGCGGGCGGCTAGCCGCCGCGATCGAGGTGCTCGCCGACATCGAGACACGTCACAGGCCGGCACCCGACGCGCTCAAGGATTACGGCCTCTCGCATCGGTTCGCCGGCTCCAAGGATCGCGCCGCCGTGGCGGCCCATGTCTACGACGCGTTGCGTCGTCGCGCCTCCTCGGCTTGGCTTATGGAATCCGACGCGCCGCGCGCGATCATCCTTGGCTCGCTCGCCACCGCGCGCGGTCTCGAGGCCGAGGCCATCGCCGCGATCTGCACCGGTGATGCCCACGCACCTGGGCCATTAAGCGAGGCCGAGCGGGCGGCGCTCGCCGGACGCTCCCTCGCCGACGCGCCTGCCCATGTCCAGGGTGATTACCCGCAATGGCTTGAGCCCGCGCTGCGGGAGACCTTCGGCGAAGCGCTCGTCGACGAGATGCGGGCGATGGCCGAGCGCGCGCCGCTCGACGTGCGCATCAACACGCTGAAGGCGTCCCGCGAAAAAGTCGTCGCCGCGCTCGCGCATTTGGCCCCGGAGCAGGCCGGCTACGTGCCGAACGGGCTTCGCCTTCCGCTCGGGGCGGATGGCCGCGGTCCCGCGCTCGTCGGCGAGCCGCCCTTCGTGAAGGGGCTTATCGAAGTCCAGGACGAAGGCTCGCAGATCGCCGCGCTGCTTGCGCGACCGGCACCGGGCAGCCAGGTCCTCGATCTCTGCGCCGGCGGCGGCGGTAAGACGCTGGCGCTCGCCGCCCTCATGGAGAACAAGGGGCAGGTCTACGCGACCGACACCGACGGGCGGCGGCTCGCGGGGCTCTACCCGCGGCTCGAAAAATCCAACGCGCACAATGTCCAGTTGCGCTCGCCCCGCCGCGGCGTCCCACCGCTCGACGATTTGCGCGAGCGTTGTGATCTCGTCCTTGTCGATGCGCCTTGTACCGGTACGGGTATTTGGCGGCGCAACCCGGACGCCAAATGGCGGGTGCGGCCTGGCGCGCTGGAGCAGCGCGTCAAGGAACAGGATCTCGTGCTGGCGCAGGCGGCGCTCTACGTGAAACCGGGTGGCCGGCTCGTTTACGTGACGTGCTCGCTGCTGAGGGAGGAGAACGAGGCGCGGGTAATGGCATTCCTAGCGACACATCCCGTCTTTCACGTCGAGCCGCCCGGCAAGGTCGCGGAAGCCGCCGGTCTGCCGGCGCTTGCCGACTTCGCCGATGCGCGGGGCCTCGGCATCCGGCTCTCGCCGCTGCGCACGCGAACGGACGGCTTCTTCGTCGCCAGCCTCGTCAGGAGCGCACCGGTAACGTAGGGGCGCGTCCGATGACGTCGCTGATCGACACGCCAGCCGTCAGCGCCTCCGGGCGGGCGATCAGCACTGTATCGCCGATCACGCAGAGCATGATGAGCAGGCAGGCGATGAGGCGCGCCTTCGTATCTGCCGGTCTCCGCGCGAGGAGCACCTCCTCTGGCTCGGCGAACAGGCTCGCGATGCCGGCGAAGTCGACGCGTCGGCCCTGCCGCGTGTCGAGCGTCGTGGGGATGAAGAGAAACGAAGTCATGCGACGGCTCCTTGATGCCGGGCACAGTAGACCTCGCGTCTTGCAAGCTCCTCAAACCGGAACCTCGAATTCCAGCGAGGCGGACAACGTCTCGGTAACATTGGGTCAGTTCGCGAGCGTGGCGCGCAACACGGAAAAGCATTCACCTTCACCGGCAAAGGCTTTAAGCCGGGAAAGAGCCTCAGGAAACCATATGCCCGCCGCAATCCCAGACATCGTCCACCAGGGAATTCTCGACCATCACGACAAGGTTCTGATCATCGACTTTGGCTCGCAAGTCACGCAGCTCATCGCGCGGCGCGTGCGGGAGGCGGGCGTCTACTGCGAAATCGTGCCGTTTCAATCTGCGGAGACAATGTTCTCGGCTTTGAAGCCGAAGGCGGTGATTCTCTCGGGCGGACCCGCCTCCGTGACGGAGGTGGGTTCGCCGCGCGCGCCACAGGCGGTGTTCGAGGCCGGCATCCCCGTGCTCGGCATATGCTACGGCGAGCAGCTGATGGCGGTGCAGCTCGGCGGTGCGGTCGAAGCCGGGCATCATGCCGAATACGGCCGCGCCGATATCGAGGCGACGGCGGGTTCGCCGCTGTTCGACGGGGTTTGGGTGCATGGGCGGCATCCCGTCTGGATGAGCCACGGCGACCGAGTCACCAAGCTGCCCGACGGCTTCCGCGCGATCGCCCACTCGCCAAACGCGCCGGTTTGCGTCATCGCCGACGAAGCGCGACGCTTCTATGGGCTGCAATTCCATCCAGAGGTGCATCACACGCCGGATGGTCCGGCTTTGATCGCCAACTTCCTGCACAAGATCGCCGGCTGTCGCCGCGACTGGACGATGAAGGCGTTCCGGGCCGAGGCGATCGCGGCCATCCGCGCCAAGGTTGGAGAGGGTAGGGTGCTCTGCGGTTTGTCTGGCGGAGTCGACTCCGCGGTGGCCGCGGTGCTGATCCACGAGGCGATCGGCGAACGGCTCACCTGCGTCTACGTCGATCACGGGCTCATGCGCGAGGGCGAATCCGAAGAGGTCGTTTCTCTATTCAAAGAGCACTATAGAATCCCTCTGCATCATGTTGAGGCGTCGGAGGTTTTCCTCGCTTCGCTGCACGGGATCCGCGACCCGGAGCAAAAGCGCAAAATCATCGGCCGGCTCTTCGTCGCGACCTTCGAGGCGGAAGCGAAGAAGATCGCGCAAGACGGTGGCGGTCCTACGCAATTCCTCGCTCAAGGCACTCTGTACCCCGACGTCATCGAGAGCGTTTCATTCTCCGGCGGCCCTTCGGTGACGATCAAATCGCACCACAACGTCGGCGGCTTGCCAGAGCGCATGAACATGACACTCGTCGAGCCCCTGCGCGAGCTCTTCAAGGATGAGGTGCGCGCGCTCGGCCGCGAGCTTGGTCTGCCGGAGGCTTTCGTGGGGCGGCACCCATTCCCTGGACCCGGGCTGGCGATACGATGCCCAGGCGCCGTGACGCCGGAGAAACTCGAAACCCTTCGCAAGGCCGATGCGATCTACCTCGACGAGATCCGCAAAGCCGGCCTTTACGACACGATCTGGCAGGCGTTCGCCGTGCTGCTGCCTGTGCAGACCGTCGGCGTCATGGGCGATGGG
The DNA here is from genome assembly GCA_965198495.1 of Beijerinckiaceae bacterium. GTDB lineage: Bacteria > Pseudomonadota > Alphaproteobacteria > Rhizobiales > Beijerinckiaceae > RH-AL1. The sequence continues at coordinate 1,906,635 of CBDAPL010000001.1, forward strand.
CGCACCTACGATTTCGTCTGCGCGCTGCGGGCCGTAACCTCGGTCGACGGTATGACGGCCGATTTCTTCCCCTTTCGACATGACGGTGCTGGGCCGCGCGGCCACCCGCATCATCAACGAGGTGAAGGGCATCAACCGCGTGGTCTACGATGTGACGTCGAAGCCGCCCGGCACGATCGAGTGGGAATGAGGCCTCGCAGGCCGCTCTGGCCGTTTTGGTAGGATCGGGCGTGATCGGAAACTTGGTCTGCATATTGCATAAGCATTATCGCGGTTTCTCCCTCCCATCCGCGCCTGACGCCCCGCCTTGGTCCTAGATCAGGCGGGGCTTTTTATGGCAGGAGCTTCGTCCATGAGTGACGCGTGAAAGATGACCTCAAAGTCCAAGGCCTCATCTTCGCAGCGGTGCTCCTCTTCGGTATCGTGTTCTACCTGCTCGCCTTCCATCCATTCTAAAGCAAAAACGCCTGGTTCCTAGGTGGCTTGCGGCTCTTCTCAATAGTTTAGCCAATGTGAGGAAGAGACCACCACTCTGGTCCCGCGAAAAGCCTCCGCACCGAATGGTGGGCGGTGACGGGCTCGAACCGCCGACCCTCTCCGTGTAAAGGAGACGCTCTACCAACTGAGCTAACCGCCCGACGTCCGCTGTTTAGTAGGCTCGCCGGCGCCTGCATAGCAAAGCCGACGCATTAAAAGAAGACGCCGCGTGCACGAGCGCGCGGCGTCTATGGTTTCGGCGCAAGTCGTTGAATCAGTGGGCAACGACTCCTGAGGCGTCTCCCTCGGACGCCAACGGCGTCTTCAGCGGCTTGACTTCCTCTTCCCAAGTGATCGGCGTCGGTTGCCGGACGAGGGCATGCTTCAGCACCTCCTCCATGCGCGCCACCGGCACGATCTCGAGAGCGTTACGGACATTCGCCGGAAGTTCGGCAAGGTCTTTGGCATTCTCCTCCGGGATCAGCACCTTCTTCAGCCCACCGCGCAGCGCGGCGAGTAGTTTCTCTTTCAGGCCGCCGATCGGCAGCACCCGGCCGCGCAGGGTCACCTCGCCGGTCATCGCGATATCGCGATGGATCGGGATGCCCGTCATGGTCGAGATGATGGCCGTCGCCATGGCAATGCCGGCGGACGGTCCGTCCTTCGGCGTCGCGCCTTCAGGCACATGGACGTGGATGTCGCGCCGATCGAAAAGCGGCGGTTCGATCCCGAAATCCACCGCGCGCGACCGCACGTATGACGCGGCCGCCGAGATCGACTCCTTCATGACATCCTTGAGGTTGCCGGTCACGGTCATGCGACCCTTGCCCGGCATCATCGTGCTTTCGATCGTCAGCAACTCGCCACCGACTTCGGTCCAGGCGAGACCCGTGACAGCACCGACCTGATCCTCCTCCTCGGCCATGCCGAAGCGATACTTGAAGACACCGAGGAAATCCGCGAGGTTCGCCGCCGTGACCATGACGTTTTTCGTCTTGCCCAGCAGAATGTCCTTCACCGCCTTGCGAGCGAGATTGGACAGTTCGCGCTCGAGATTGCGCACGCCAGCTTCTCGCGTATAGCGGCGCACGAGGGTGAGCAGACCTTCGTCGTCGATCGACCATTCACTCGGATCAAGACCATGCTTCTTGACCGCCGCCGGGATGAGGTGGCGCCGCGCGATTTCGACCTTCTCGTCCTCGGTGTAGCCGGCGATCCGAATGATCTCCATTCGGTCCATCAGCGGGGGCGAGATATTGAGCGTGTTGGCTGTCGTGACGAACATCACGCTCGACAGGTCGTAGTCGACCTCGAGGTAATGGTCGGCGAATGCCTTGTTCTGCTCCGGATCCAGCACCTCGAGCAAAGCCGACGACGGATCGCCTCGGAAATCCTGGCCCATCTTGTCGATCTCGTCGAGCAGGAACAACGGATTGCTCGTCTTGGCCTTGCGCATCGACTGAATGATCTTGCCGGGCATTGAACCGATATAGGTCCGGCGGTGACCGCGGATCTCAGCCTCATCACGAACACCGCCGAGCGACATGCGCACGAACTCGCGCCCGGTGGCCTTCGCGATGGACTTGCCAAGCGAGGTCTTGCCGACGCCGGGCGGCCCGACAAGGCAGAGGATCGGCCCATTGAGCTTGTTGGCGCGGCTCTGCACCGCGAGGTACTCGACAATGCGCTCCTTGACCTTGTCGAGACCGAAGTGCTCGGTATTGAGCAGTTCTTCCGCGATGTTGAGGTCCTTCTTGACCTTCGAACGCTTGTTCCACGGAATCGAAAGGATCCAGTCGAGATAGTTTCGCACGACGGTGGCCTCGGCCGACATCGGCGACATCTGACGCAACTTCTTGAGCTCCGCCGTCGACTTGTCCCGCGCTTCCTTGGAGAGACGCGTGGTCTTGATGCGCTCCTCGATTTCGGACAGGTCATCCTTGCCATCCTCATCGCCGAGCTCTTTCTGGATCGCCTTCATCTGCTCGTTGAGGTAGTACTCGCGCTGTGTCTTCTCCATTTGGCGCTTGACGCGCGTGCGGATGCGCTTTTCCACCTGAAGCACGGAGATTTCGCTCTCCATGAGGTTGAGGCACTTCTCGAGCCGCTTCACGATCGAAGTCATTTCGAGCACGGCTTGCTTGTCAGCGATCTTGACCGCGAGGTGCGAGGCGACCGTGTCCGCGAGCTTCGAGTAATCCTCGATCTGCGTGACCGCTGACACGACCTCCGGCGAGATCTTCTTGTTCAGCTTCACGTAGCCTTCGAACTCGGCGGTGACCGAGCGTGCGAGGGCCTCGACCTCAACCTCGTCGACCTCGTCGTCGGCGACTGTTTCGGCGTCGGCCTCATAGAAGTCATCGGTGTTGGTATAGACGTGCACCTTGGCACGCGCCTGACCCTCGACAAGGACCTTCACTGTTCCGTCGGGGAGCTTCAAAAGCTGCAGAACGGAGGCGAGCGTGCCGGTCTGGTAGATCGAGTCGATCGCCGGATCGTCATCCGTCGCGTTCATCTGGGTGGCGAGGAGGATGAGCTTGTCGGCCTTCATCACCTCCTCAAGCGCGCGTATCGACTTCTCGCGGCCGACGAACAGCGGCACGATCATATGCGGGAACACGACGATGTCGCGCAGGGGAAGGACGGGGAAATTCTCGACCACGCCGGGAGGGGAAGGCTCGCGCTTTTGACTAGGCATTGTTGTTTCCTATCTCCGGCCGTACCGCCCTTAGGAAGCAGCGGTTACCGGGACCTTGTTCAGCTTCGGAAAAGCAGATGGCGACGGCGTGGGGGCCTTTCAACGGGGTGCTTCCTGTCCCGGCTCATCTCCGAGCGCTTGATCCGCATTGAGTGCATACGCGTAATGAGGAGGCGCTCACGCGTCTCCTGGTGCGCTAGGTGCCGGTGTTCGTCTTCTCTCGCTCCGAGTAGATGTAGAGCGGCCTTGACTTGCCCTCGATGACGTCGGGGCCGATGACGACCTGTTCGACCGAATCAAGTCCCGGGAGATCGTACATCGTATCGAGCAGCACGCTTTCGAGGATAGAGCGGAGGCCGCGCGCGCCTGTGCGGCGCTCGATGGCGCGCTTGGCAACGACGTTGAGCGCCTCGTCCTGGAAGGTGAGCGAGGTGTTCTCCATCTCGAACAGACGCTGGTACTGCTTGACGAGCGCGTTCTTCGGCTCGGTCAGGATCTTCTTCAGCGCGCTCTCGTCGAGATCTTCAAGCGTCGCGATGACCGGCAGCCGCCCGACGAACTCGGGAATCAGACCAAACTTGAGGAGGTCGTCCGGCTCGACCTTGCGCAGCAGCTCACCCATGCGCCGGTCGTCCGGCGAAGACACGGTCGCGCCGAAACCGATCGAAGACGACTTGCCTCGGTTCGAGATGATCTTCTCGAGGCCGGAGAAGGCGCCGCCGCAGATGAACAGGATGTTCGTTGTATCGACCTGCAAGAATTCCTGCTGCGGGTGCTTGCGGCCGCCCTGCGGAGGCACCGAGGCGACCGTGCCCTCCATGATCTTCAACAGGGCCTGCTGCACGCCCTCCCCGGAGACGTCGCGCGTGATCGACGGGTTGTCGGACTTGCGGGAGATCTTGTCGATCTCGTCGATATAGACGATGCCGCGCTGCGCCCGCTCGACATTGTAGTCGGATGCCTGGAGCAGCTTCAGGATGATGTTTTCGACGTCCTCGCCGACGTAGCCGGCCTCTGTAAGCGTGGTGGCGTCTGCCATCGTGAACGGCACGTCGAGAATGCGGGCGAGGGTCTGCGCCAGCAACGTCTTGCCCGAACCGGTCGGCCCGATGAGGAGGATGTTGGACTTCGCGAGTTCGACATCGTTGTGCTTTGTCGCGTGGTTCAGGCGCTTGTAGTGATTGTGAACGGCGACCGAAAGGACGCGCTTGGCCTGAAACTGGCCGATCACATAATCGTCCAAGACCTTGCAGATCTCCTTCGGCGTCGGAATGCCGTCGCGGCTCTTGACCAGCGCGGACTTGTTCTCCTCACGGATAATGTCCATGCAGAGTTCGACGCATTCGTCGCAAATGAAGACGGTCGGGCCCGCGATGAGCTTGCGAACCTCATGCTGGCTCTTGCCGCAAAAGGAGCAGTACAGAGTGTTCTTCGAGTCGTTGCCGCCGACCTTGGTCATGGCTCATCTCCAGGCCGCCAGAGCGTGCACTCCGGCAGGGCATCATGATCTGAAGGGCTCGACCCATCGAAACGCGTCGATCCCGCTGAAGATGATGTTGCTGCACGCGAACTCATCATCCCCGTCCTGTAAGCTATCCGTCGACTGGTTCGCGCGTGCATTCGCCTAAGCCGCTGCGCACGCTATGACGGTTTAGGCAAGTCCGATACCGTCCACCGCGACAGCACCGCATTGATCCGCAGACGCCTTAAAGATTGTCGATGCAAATCAGTTAACCAAACCCTAATGCGGCGGGAGTACACGCGCAAACTGACGCGGCGGGGTCCTCGGAGGTTGCGGAGCCGAGCCAACGAGGCTCAGGTCTTGACCTCTGCCTTGTCCTCAGGCCGCTTGACGATGACGTTGTCGACGATGCCGAAATCCTTGGCCTCGTCCGCGGACATGAAGTGGTCGCGGTCGAGCGTGCGCTCGATCGTGTCGTAGTCGCGGCCGCAATGCTTGACGTAAATTTCGTTCAGCCGCTTCTTGACCTTCATGATGTCCTCGGCATGGCGCAGGATGTCGGACGCCTGGCCTTGAAAGCCGCCGGATGGCTGATGGACCATGATACGAGCGTTCGGCAGCGCGTAGCGCATGCCGGCCTCGCCGGCGCAGAGTAGCAGCGAACCCATCGAGGCGGCCTGACCGACACACAACGTGGTGATCTTCGGCCGGATGAACTGCATCGTGTCGTAGATCGCCAGACCCGCCGTGACGACGCCGCCCGGCGAATTGATGTACATATTGATCTCTTTCTTGGGGTTCTCGGCCTCGAGAAAAAGCAGCTGGGCGATGATCACCGAGGCCATGTGGTCTTCGACCGGGCCCGTAAGGAAGATGATGTGCTCGCGCAGCAGGCGCGAATAGATGTCGAACCCGCGTTCGCCCCGTGTGGTGTTCTCGATGACTTGCGGGATCAGGTACTGGTCGTACATCTCGAGCGGATCGCGATCGCGCATGGCAGTCTCTTCTCCTTGCCAGTCACCGGCTGACCGGAATCGAGCGGAGCGGCTCGATCTTTGATGAAGATAGGATGTCAGGGTCGCCGACGCAAAGAAAACGGTCGTTGCCGCGCGCTTCTTATAGCGACCACCTTCGCTGGATACGTCTCTGCATCAAGGCGCTTGTCGTCGTGAGCAGTGGCTACAGGTGCGCTTAGCGCGCTGGCGAAGGTCGCGCTCGTTAACCCCGACACGCGTGACGCTAATGACCGTTAAGCGCCACGACTGCGACGGAAGCGGCGAACTTCACCGGGAAGAGCGTCAGGCCGAGGTCTTTTCCAGATCCGCTTCATCGGCGGCGGTCAACTCGTCCTTGCTGACCTTGCGCTCGGTGACCCTTGCCTTGGAGACAATATGGTCGACCACCTTGTCCTCGAACAATGGCGCCTGGATCTGCGCCATCGCCTGCGGATTGTTGCGGAAGAAATCCCACACCTGCTTCTCTTCGCCCGGGTATTGACGCACGCGCTCCATCAGGGCGGCGTTCATTTCCTCCTGGGTAACCTTCACGCCGGCTTCCTCGCCAATCTCGGCGAGCACGAGACCGAGCCGCACGCGGCGCTCGGCGATCTTGCGGTAATCGAGGCGGGCGGCTTCCTCGGTCGTCTGTTCGTCCTCGAAGCTCTTGCCGGTCTGTTTCTGCTCCGCTTCGACTTGCCGCCAGATCGCCTCGAACTCCTGTTCGACCAGGCCTTGCGGCAGCTCGAAATGATACTTCTCATCCAGTGTGTCGAGAAGACCACGCTTCCATTTGGCGCGGCTCGCCAGGCCGTAATCGCGCTCGATGTTGCCTCGGATCGATTCCTTGAGCTTGGCCAAATCCTCCATGCCGAAGCCCTTCGCGAACGCGTCGTCGATCGCCAGCGTGCCGGGTGCCGAGATGGCCTTCAGCGTCACTCCGAAGTTGGCGGCCTTGCCGGCCAGCGTCGGCGCGCCGTAGTCGTCGGGAAACGTGACCGCGATGGTGCGATTCTCGCCGACGCTCATCCCAATCACCTGATCCTCGAAGCCGGGGATGAAGGAATTCGCGCCGAGAACAAGGTCGATATCCTCGCCGGAACCGCCCTCGAAGGTCTCGTCGTCGATCTTGCCGACGAAGTCGATCGAGGCCTTGTCGTCCTTTTCGGCGACAGCCCCGGCGCCTTTCGCCTCGTAGGTGCGATTCTGGTTGGCGAGCAGGCCGATGATGCGCTCGACCTCCTCGTCCGGAACGTCGGCGATGAGCTTTTCGATCGCGATATCGTCGAGCGTGCCGACATCGACCTTCGGCAGCACCTCGAGCGCTACCTTGAAGGTCAGGTCGCCTTTCGCTTCCAGCGCGCGTTCCAGCACGTTCTGGTCGCCGTCGACATCGAATTTCGGCTCGCCGGCGAGGCGCAGCTTGTTGTCCTCGATCATCTTGGTGCGTGCCTCGTTGATGGCTTCCTGCAGCACCTCGGCCATGATCGAGCGGCCGTACATCTTCTTCAGGTGCATGACGGGCACCTTGCCGGGACGAAATCCATTGATCCGCGCCTTGGCTTGCATCTCGCCGAGCTGGCTTTGCATGCGCGTCGAAAGATCCTGAGCCGGCAGCACGATCTCGAATTCGCGCTTGAGCCCCTCGGAGTGGGTCTGTGTGACTTGCATCGGGAAAGAAGCCTGGTTGTGAGCGGGCGCATCCGCGGGAAAGCGATCTCGTGGCCGCGGACGATCTTGCCAGCGGCGGAATGACTGGTGCGGGCGGAGGGACTCGAACCCCCACGATTTTCACCACTGGAACCTAAATCCAGCGCGTCTACCAATTCCGCCACGCCCGCGAACGTCCTCGCCGCGTTTTGCCATCCGACCGCGTAAGAGCGAGCTTTATAACAATGCGCGGGAAAGATCGTAGTAAAAACTTGCTGTCGGTCGCGCCTGCTCGCCAACGCTTGCCGGCAAGGTCATCCCCCAGGACGGGAGGATGCCTTAGCCATCGCGTCCGACGCCCGAGACCGCCGGCGTCACGCCTACTGAGCGCTCGGCGCTGTTGCGCCGCCGGTCGGGCTCGCCGACTTCTGCGCCTCGAGCTTCTTGCGCTGTTCCTCCGCCTGCTTCTGCAAGCCGGCTTGCAGCTTCTGCTGTTGATCCTGAAGAACCTTGGGATCGATCGCCGGGCCGTCGAAGGCCTTGCCAAAGCCGGCAAGTGGCACGCTGAAGACCACCTCGGCGTTGCCCTGATTGCGCACGCTGACGTTCATCGTCGTGCCTTTCTTCATCGAGTCGACGGTCGCGGTCTTGACCTTGGCCTCCGCGAAACAGCCGTTCGGAAAGCAAATTTCGTAGGCGCCTTCGGTCGGCTGACCATCGTCGACGACGAAGCGAAATCCCGGACGCAGCATGAGCCCGATCGGCATCAGCATCCGGATGATCTTGGTGTCGTCGCCGTGGACATCGTAGACGGCAAGGGCGAGGACCGGCGGCTTGCCCGCCTCGGCGCTGAAGTCGCGCGTCGTGTAGCAAACTTCCTTGTTTGCGGCTTGATCCTTGCCGCAGACCTTCGTCCAATCCTTCTGCGTCGCGATCAGCGGCAACTTGTTGCTCGGCTGGCCGGCGGCGGCAGCGGGAGCCGGAGGCGGAGCATCGGGCTGGATGGTCGTGTCGGGAGCGGCCGGAACCTTCTTCTTGGGGGCGGCGAAGGCCGGCCCGGCGGCGAGGGTGCCGACAAGGGCGACGGTCAGCATGCGCTTAAGCGACATCAGAGATCCTTATGGGTTCGGGCGCTCGTCCCGGGTCACGTTGCTTTTCGGCGGTGATGATGGAAACTGTCGGTCGAGATTTAGAGCGGCAAACAGGGGCCGGCATCGCGGCCTCGCGGCTCGGCCGCGTTGCTCTTCACCTCGCATTGAGGCGAGAACTTGACGATGCGCGGTCTCTATAGTCGAGCCGTCTCGCTTGGGAAAGGCCCGGGCGTACGGGTCCATGCGATGCCGCTGGCGAGGCCGCGCCGACCAGGCGCTATGGGTCTGCTCGCCGTCTCCTCTGCCGCTGCGCTGATTGCCGGTCCGCTTGAGGCCGCCGACACCGCCTCGCTGGGCGCTAGAAACGGCATTGCCATGTACGGCGAACCGGCTCTGCCCGAGGGCTTCCATCACCTATCCTACGCCAATCCCGACGCGCCTAAGGGCGGCCGTCTCGCGATCGGCTTCGAGGGTACTTTCGACAGCCTGAACCCTTTCAACCTGAACGCCGGCTCGGCCGCGCAGGGTCTAGGCGGCAACGTCTACCAGACGCTGATGACCCGTTCGCGCGACGAGCCCTTCACGCTTTACGGTCTCGTCGCTGAAACGATCGAGACCGATGCCGCGCGCGACTGGGTGACACTGCGGCTTGATCCGCGGGCGCGGTTTTCCGACGGGACGAAGGTGACGGCGGACGATGTGCTGTTCTCCTTCGACCTTCTCAAGGCGCACGGGCGGCCGCAGCAGCGCGCGGCCTATGCCTTCGTAAAGGCGATCTCGGCGCCGGATGCCGCGAGCGTGCACTACGATCTCTCTGGCTCGACCGACCGCGAGCTGCCGCTGATCCTCGCGCTCATGCCCGTGCTGCCCCGCCATGCGTTGGACGTCACGAGCTTCGATCGATCGAGCCTGGCGCCGCCGGTCGGCTCCGGGCCGTATCGCGTGGTCAAGGTCCGCCCGGGTCTCGGCGTGACCCTCGTCCGCGATCCCGGCTACTGGGGTCGCGACCTGCCGACCCAGCGCGGATTCTATAATTTCGACGAGATCGACATCGAATACTTCCGCGACGCGAGCGCGATGTTCGAAGCCTTTCAGGTCGGCATCCTCGACGCGAGGATAGAAACGAGCCCGCGACGCTGGACCGCCGCCTACGACTTCCCGGCCGTGCGCGATGGCGCGATCCGGCGCGAGGCCTTGCCGATCGGCGGCGCGCGCGGCATGGATGGTTTCGCCTTCAATCTGCGTCGTCCCGTGTTCCAGGATCCGCGCGTCCGGCAAGCGCTGGGAATGGTGTTCGACTTCGAATGGCTCGACCTCAAGCTGTTCGACGGGCTCTACACGCGCACGCAGAGCTTCTTCGAGGGAACCGAACTCTCCTCGATGGGCCGCCCGGCGAGCGAGGCGGAACGTCGCCTGCTGGCGCGCTGGCCGGGCGCCGTCGCGCCGGAGATCATGGATGGCACGGCGGCGCTCCCGGTCACCGATGCCTCCGGCGCGGACCGCGGCCGCGCTAAGGAGGCGTTAGCGATGCTGGCGACGCTCGGCTTCAAGCTGAAGGACGGTCGCCTTTTGGGCAACGGCGTGCCGCTCGCCTTCGAGATCATGGTGCGCGACGCACAACAAGAGATATTGGCCTTGAATTATGCCACGTCGCTCGCGCGAATCGGCGTCGCCGCAAGCGTCCGCCGGGTCGACGAGACGCAATACGAACGGCGACGGCAGACCTTCGACTACGACATGACGATCGGCCGATGGATCGCTTCCGATTCGCCCGGCAACGAGCAGCGTTCGCGCTGGGGCTCGGCCAGCGCCGATCAGGAGGCCTCGTTCAACCTGAGCGGTGCGCGAGACCCGGCGATCGACGGGCTCATAGAGATCATGGTGGCGTCCCGCTCGCGCGAGGATTTCGTCACCGCCGCGCGGGCCTACGACCGCGTCCTGCGCTCGGGCGCCTATATCGTGCCGCTGTTTCATCCCGCGCGAGAATGGGTCGCCGCCAAGCAAGGCCTCGCGCATCCCGCGGCTTTGCCGCATTATGACCAGCCGGTGAGTCCGACGCTGGATGTGTGGTGGTGGAAGAGCAAGTCATGACGAGTTCGGCACCGCTCGATGCGGAACGCGAGCCTTTTCCGGAGAGCGGTCTCGACGCGCTACTCGCCCGGGCCGCCCGCGACTGCCCCGACGCGATCCTGATCCGCGACGATGAGGGCGCGGCGACTGCCGCCGATCTCGCGCGACGTGTCGGGCGGCTCGCGAGCTTGTTCCGGCTTGCCGGCCTGCGCCCGGGCGAACGCGTACTGGTCGTGGCCGGCGCGCAGGTCGCCGCCTTCGTCGCGCTCGTCGCCGCGCTGCGGGCCGGTCTCGAGCCGGCGTTGATTGCCTGCGGCGCCGGCCCGGTCGAGGTTGCCGCCTGCACGAGGGCGGCAAACGCCGTCGCGCTGATCGGCCCGGCCCGCTACGGGTCTTTCGGTCTTGACGAGACCTACCTCTCGGCCGCCGCGATCGCCGATTCGATCCGCATGATCGCCACGCAGGGGCCCGGCGCGGTCGACGGCGCGCTCGACGTGTCCTTCGCGGAGCTCGACACCATGGAGGTCGGGACATTGGATCAATCGCCGATCGGCGCCGAGCCGGCGATGATCGCGACTTTTCAGGGACCCGCGACCGCGCCGACGCTCGTCAGCCACCGCCAGGCGGCGCTGTTCGCCGATGCGCTCACGCTGGTCGAGCAGGCGCGGATCAATCCCACGACCCGCATCATCTCGACCCTGCCGCCGGCCACCCTCGCCGGGCTTGTCGCCGGTCCTTTCGCGGCGCTGATCGGCGCCTCCAGTCTCGTCCTGCATGGGCCTTTCGACGCGACACGTTTCCTCGCGGCTTGCGATGCCGAGCCCGGCTACCATCTCGTCGCGCCTGCGTCCGCCGGAATGGTCTTCAGCGTTAAGCCGCTCGCCAACGGCATGGTGTCGCTCATCCTCTTGTCGCGCTTTGCCGACGCGGCCGCGTTCGAACTGCCGGTGTCCCTCGATGCCGAGCGCCCTGTCATCGATCTCTACGCCTTCGGGGAGGAAACGCTGTTGGCGCAACGGCGCGGCGACGGCGCCGCGCGCGCCCCCGTGCGCGTACCGGACAAAAGCCTCGCCGGCGGCCTCGGCGCGCGGCTGAACCGCGCGCGGGCCGAGCATCGGCAAGGTGAAGGGGCCTGATGGCGCCGACGCTTGTCATCGCCAACAAAGCCTATTCGTCGTGGTCGCTGCGTCCCTGGCTGCTCATGCGCGCCTTCGAAATTCCGTTCAACGAGATCGTCATTCCGCTGCACCAGCCGGGAACGGCGGCGGCGATCGCCCGCTACAGCCCGGCCGGCAAGGTGCCCGTGCTGGTCGATGGTCCGGTGACGCTCTGGGATTCGCTTGCCATCATCGAGCATCTGGCGGAGCGCCACCGCGATGTGCCGATCTGGCCGAGCGATCCGTCAGCTCGCGCGGTCGCACGTTCGCTTTCGGCGGAGATGCACGCCGGCTTCGTCGCGCTGCGACGCGGCCTGCCGATGAACATGCGCCGCGTGCCGAAAGCGCTCGATCTTGGCCCGGAGATCGCTCTCGACATCGCGCGCATCGCGTGGGCCTGGGCCGACGCCAGGGCTCGTTTCGGCGCCGATGGGCCCTACCTGTTCGGTGCGTTCGGCGCGCCCGACGCGATGTTCGCCCCCGTGGTCAACCGTCTGCACGCCTACGCGGTGCCGGTTTCTGCGGAGACCGCCGCCTATATGGCGACGATGATGGCGATGCCGGCCTGGCAGGATTGGCAAGCCGGCGCCGAAGCCGAAGGCTGGCGGAACGAGCGAACGGATTCGCTCTGAGCCGCCAGGTTGATCGGCAGCTTCGAATCAGTAGCCGTAGCCAAAGCGCCTGTAGCCATACCCATAGCCATACGGACGCACGAAGGGCCGATGAAAGGCGTAGGGCCGCGCGTAGAACCCGCCGTAGAAGCGCCGGTAGGGGCGATAGTACGGCCTGACCGGAACCTCGTAGGCGACGGGTGGCGGGGAGAACACCGGGCGCCGTTCGTAGATCGGCGGCGCCGCGACCGGCGGCGCGTAGCCGTAGTCGAGATCGGCGGCACGAGCCGCGGGTGAAGCGGCGAGTTGAGGCAGTAGAAAGGCCAAGCAGGCGAAGGGCAGCAGAACGCGCATGAGCGTGTACTCGTTTGGTTACTGACGATTCGAGTATCGTCCAGCCCGGCTGAATGGGAGATGAGCGCCGTCGTGCTCAAGAAAACGTGATGGGTCTCAACCGTACACAGGCAAACGCGGCGTTCGGCCTAGGCCGAGCGACGCCGATCTTCTAGAAACTCCCGCATGCCTCTTCATCTTCTCAAACTCTGCGTCGGAGCCGGCACGATCGCCGAACTCGAGGCCCATATCGCCGCCCGCCTGGCGATGTGCCGCGTGACGAAGCGGCCGACCGAGCAAATCCATACGACGCGCATGGTGCCAAAACGCATGGCCGAGATCGTCGGCGGCGGCTCCCTCTTCTGGGTCATACGAGGGCAGGTCGCCGCGCGTCAGAACGTGCTCGACATAAAGCCTTTCATCGACGCGGATGGAATCGGCCGTTGCCACCTCGTCCTCGAGCCGTCGGTCGTTGCGGTCCTGCCGCGACCCTGCCGGCCGTTTCAAGGCTGGCGCTACCTCGCCGACGACATGAAGCCGGCCGACCTCTCCAAGATGGCCGGTGCGGCGGAGATGCCGGAGCACCTGCGCTTCGCCCTGCGCGACCTGTGCCTCATCTGAGCGCTTGCGCGCGCCTATCGGACACGCGATCTAAGCATGATGCCGATCGCCGCGCCGCGAAGATGATCTACCCGCTCGCCGCGATGGTGCTGCTCTGGCTGCTCGTCTCGCGATCCAAGGCCATGTCCCGTCTCGTCCCGAGCCTGACGCCCGGCCTCGCCGAGAAGTTCGCGGCGATCGGCGCGGTGCTCGCCGCCATCGCGGTGCTGGTACGCGGCAACGTCTGGGTCGCATTGCTGCTGTTTGGGTTGTCGCTCTGGCTTCTCGGTCGCGCCAGTAGTCGCGGCAAGGGTTTGCGCATCAACATGTCGCGCGTGCGATCGGCGATGATCGAGATGGATTACGATCAGGCGAGCGGGGCGATGACCGGCCGGATCATCGCCGGCCCGCACGAGGGTACCGAACTCGAGGTGCTGGACCAAGGGCAATGCGAAACCGTCTACGCGATGTGCGCTCGCGACGATCTCGACGGCGCGCGCCTCCTAGAAGCGTATCTCCACCGCCGGTTTGCCGGATGGCGTCCGGCAGGACACGCTCACGATGACGCGGGGGAGCGGCGCGCGCGGCCCTCGACCCGGATGTCCGAGGATGAGGCCTATGAGGTGCTGGGTCTTCGTCGCGGGGCGTCGCGCGACGAGATCGTGCGCTCGCACCGCACGGTGATGAAGAAATGGCATCCCGACCAGGGCGGCACGGCCGATCTTGCCGCGCGCGCCAACGAAGCCAAAGAAGTGCTGCTGCGCCGCCATGCCTGAACTCCAATCCTACGCTTACGCCGTAAACTCGTGACTTGATCAGTTCTTGGTCGCGAAGCAGGAGAACCCCGCCCGCTTGAGAGTCTTGCAGGCGCTGCCTGCCGCGTCGGCCTCAAGGCCGGTGAAGCGCGCTCGGTAAAGCGTCTCCTTGCCTTTCTGCACCTTCTCGGTGAACGGACGAGCGTTGGCGAGGAAGCGACGGTCCTCGCCCTTGGCACGGTTGATGAGGTCGTTGGCCTTGGCGATCGTGTCCGTGGCGCCAATCTGGATCATCCAGCCGTGCGCGTTCGTCGGACGGCCCGTGGCCCCGATATCGGGATCAAGGCTCGCGACGCGGATCGGCTTGGCCTCGACTTTTTCATGCGCCTTCTCTTGCGCCGCTTCACGCTTGCCGCGCTTGGAGGCCGGGGTCGCCGTGGCGGCGCCGGTGTAGCGCGAGGTCGAGCCGTCCAGCCGCGCCTCGCGGCGGTTGATCGAGCCGGTCGCGGTCATGTCGCGTTCCGGCGGTCTCGGAATGTTCGATACGAAGGCCGGACGCGGACGCTTGGTCTCGATCACCGCCACCTTGGCCGGCAGGGGCTTGGCCGGGAGGGGCTTGGCCAGAGTGGGCTTGGCCAGAGTGGGCTTGGTAGGAGTGCTTGGCGCCTGAATGGGCTCCTCACCCTCGGCGGCCTCTTCAGGGCTCGTCGCGGGCCCTTGAGCCGGCCGCAACTGATCGGCTTCGATCGCCGGCTGCTTCTGCTCGGCCGCTTCGTCGTCGACGCCCTCGACCGGCGGCGCGGCGTCGCCCTCGTGCTGAATCACCGGGATCGCCTCGGCGACGTGTTCGAGGTCCGGGTTCTCGGCGATCATGGGCGCGGTGCGGGTCGTCGCGCATTTGTCGATTTCGGACGCTATGAGATCGGCCATGATGCGGTCGCGGCCTAGGCGCGTCTTGCCGCCGAGGACGACCGAGACCAGCCAGTGCCCGTCGCGCGAAACCGAACTCAGGAGATTGAAGCCGGACATGCGGGTGTAGCCTGTCTTGATGCCGTCCATGCCTTCCACCTGCTCCATCAGATGGTTGTGGTTGGGCATGAACTGACCGGCATAGGTGAAGGACGGCGTCGAAAAGAACCGGAAGTAGCGCGGATAATGGTCGTGGATCGCGCGGCCGAGGATTACGAGGTCATGCGCGGTGGTGAGCTGCATTTCGTCTGGCAGGCCGGAGGCGTTGACGAAATTGCTGCGCGACATGCCGAGCGAATGTGCCTTGCGGGTCATCATCGCGGCGAAGGTGCGCTCGTCGCCGCCGATCGTCTCGGCGACGGTCACCGCCATGTCGTTGGCGGATTTGGTGACGATCGACTTGATCGCGTCCTCGACGCGGATGGTCGAGCCGGGACGTAGGCCGAGCTTGGTCGGGGCCTGCGAGGCGGCGTGAGCCGACACCTCCATGCGGCTGTCGAGCGAAAGGCGACCTTTCTCGAGCTGCTCGAAGAGCAGGTATAGCGTCATGACTTTGGTGATCGAGGCGGGATGGCGGAGCGCGTTCTCGTCACGGCCGTACAGCGCGCGCCCGGAATTGCCGTCGACCGCGTAGACCGAGAAGGCTGGCGTGTAGGAACCGGGGCGGACATGCGCCGGCCGTACCTGTCCAAATACGCGATGCGCCATCATGATGCGGCCGCGGTGGGCGTGGCGGTGATGGGCAAAGGCCGGAGCCGGGCCGATGGCTGTCGTGACAAACGCGAGTCCGAGACATGTCAACAACGTCCGGCGATAGAAGCGACGCGTCGCCGACTGCAACTCGACCATGTACACTTACCCCGGCCTCGTGGACGGGTGTGCCATGATGCATCCCCGCCCTGTGTCCTTGAAAACACGCTACCGAGGGTGGGTTACTTCAGGGTTAAGGTAGCGCATCGCACCTGTAGTCGCACCTCGGCGCGCAATCCCGTCAGGGCGTCTATCGAACGACGGATGCTGCACCGCACAAGAAAGCTTGGATTTTATTGTGCATCGCATTATGTCGGTCGCGCGGTGGCGACGATCCATCGCGCCGCGCCTCAGCCCGGCCGCAAACCCCGATCGAGGAGAATCCCAATGGCTAATCAGTTCGAAGACATGCAGAAGGTCAGCAAGGAGCAGGTGAACCAGATGTCGGCGACCGCCGCGTCGGTGTCGCGGGGCCTCCAGGCGATCGCGTCCGAGACCGCGGACTACACGAAGCGCTCGCTCGAGAGCACTTCCAGCTTCATGGAGAAGCTTCTCGGCGTGAAGTCGGTCGACACGGCGATTCAGCTGCAGTCCGAGTTCGCCAAGACTCAGTTCGAAAGCTTCGTCGCCCAGGCCAACAAGGTCGGCGATATCTACAAGGACATCGCCAAGGAAGCCTTCAAGCCGGTGGAAACCGCCATGGCCAAGGGACAGGAAGCCGTCCACCAGGCCTAAGCCCGCGGCCGTCGTCGACCGGACGCGCGGCGCTTTACATTCAGTGATCCATTTGAAAGGCTCGACCTCAGGTCGGGCCTTTTGCGTCTTGCTGGGTCTTTTCTTGCAGGCGATCGCACGGTCGGTCGCGAGCAGTGAGTGGAGTGGACGTGTCGCAGGGAGCAGCCAGCTGGAAATCGAGTGTTCGCCCTAGCAATGCCGGGATTGTCGCCGCATATTTCGACCTATGACGAGGAATGGCTGAGTTGGCGACGGCAGAACTTCTCCACGTTGGCGAGTGCGCGCGGGCCGGCGTCGGGGCGCGCCTGCGAACTGTCGGCATCAGTGTACGAGCCGCCAAGGAGCCGCCGGAAAAGAACAAGGACGGCGATGAAGGCGGTCGCGGCGCTGGCACCGCCGTCATCACGCGAACGCGGACGCAGACGCGTCGTCCCGGCATGTACCGTGTGCTTCTGCTCAACGACGACTACACGCCGATGGAGTTCGTCGTATCCGTGCTGCGGAAGTACTTCAGCAAGGGTCCGGACGAAGCGACCCGCATCATGCTGCATGTCCACCAGCACGGTGTCGGAGAGTGCGGCGTATTCACCTACGAGGTCGCCGAAACGAAGGTCACGCAAGTGATGGACTACGCCCGCAAGCATCAGCACCCGCTGCAATGCATCATGGAAAAGAAATAGAGGTCGACGCGATGCCCTCATTCTCCCGCAATCTCGAACAATCGCTGCATCGGGCGCTAGCGATCGCGAACGAGCGCAGCCATGAATATGCGACGCTCGAGCATCTTCTTCTCAGTTTGACCGACGACGCGGAAGCCTCGGCGGTCCTGCGCGCCTGCTCGATTGATCTCGATCTGCTCAAGAAAAACCTTCGCGACTATATCGATCGCGAGCTCGAAAATCTTGTCAGCGACGGGCGAGAGGATGCGAAGCCGACGACCGGCTTCAATCGGGTGATTCAGCGCGCGGTGATCCACGTCCAATCCTCCGGTCGCGAGGAGGTGACCGGGGCAAATGTGCTCGTCGCGATCTTCGCCGAACGCGAGAGCCATGCCGCCTACTTCCTGCAGGAGCAGGACATGACGCGTTATGACGCCGTCAATTACATCAGCCACGGCATCGCCAAGCGGCCCGGCCTGAGCGACGCGTCCAAAGGCCCGCGCGGCGCCGACGAAGACGGCGAGCGTGATGGCAAGGAGGCCAAGGAGCACGCCGACCCGAAGAAGAAGGAGGGTGCGCTCGATGCCTATTGCGTCAACCTCAACAAGAAGGCGCGGGACGGCAAGATCGACCCGCTGATCGGGCGCGAGACGGAGGTCATGCGCACCATTCAGGTGCTATGTCGCCGCAGCAAGAACAATCCGCTGCTGGTCGGCGATCCGGGTGTCGGCAAGACCGCCATCGCCGAGGGCCTGGCCCGCAAGATCCTTCAGAAGGAAGTCCCGGAGGTTCTGGCCGAGGCGACGGTGTTCGCGCTCGACATGGGCACGCTGCTCGCCGGAACGCGCTATCGCGGCGACTTCGAGGAGCGCCTGAAGCAGGTCATGAAGGAGATCGAGAACCATAAGAACGCGATCCTCTTCATCGACGAGATTCACACGGTGATCGGTGCCGGCGCGACGTCCGGCGGCGCGATGGACGCCTCGAACCTGCTGAAGCCCGCCCTGGCGCAGGGGACGCTGCGTTGCATCGGTTCGACCACCTACAAGGAATATCGGCAGTATTTCGAGAAGGATCGCGCGCTGGTCCGCCGTTTCCAGAAGATCGACGTCAACGAGCCGTCCGTGCCGGATGCCATCGAGATCCTCAAAGGTTTGAAGCCCTACTTCGAGGAGTTTCACAAGGTCAAGTACACGAGCGAGGCTGTGAAGGCCGCGGTCGAACTCTCGGCGCGCTACATCCACGATCGTAAGCTGCCCGACAAGGCGATCGATGTGATCGACGAGACGGGTGCGAGTCAGATGCTCGTGCCGGAGGCCAAGCGCAAGAAGACGATCGGCATCAAGGAGATCGAGACGACGATCGCGACGATGGCGCGTATCCCGCCCAAGACCGTGTCGAAGGACGATGCCGAAGTGCTCCAGCATCTCACCGAGACATTGGAGCGGGTGGTCTATGGCCAGAATTCGGCCATCGAGGCGCTCACTTCAGCGATCAAGCTGGCGCGCGCCGGCCTGCGCGACGGCGAAAAGCCGATTGGCTCCTATCTGTTCTCCGGGCCGACCGGTGTCGGCAAGACGGAGGTCGCGCGGCAACTCGCGGTGAGCCTCGGCGTGGAACTCGTTCGCTTCGACATGTCGGAGTACATGGAGCGTCACACGATCTCTCGGTTGATCGGCGCGCCGCCCGGCTACGTCGGTTTCGATCAGGGCGGTCTGTTGACCGACGCGATCGATCAGCACCCCCATTGCGTCTTGTTGCTCGACGAGATCGAGAAGGCGCACCCAGAGCTCTACAATATCCTTTTGCAGGTCATGGATCACGGCAAGCTCACCGATCACAACGGCAAGCAGATCGATTTCCGCAACGTGATCCTCATCATGACCACCAACGCGGGTGCCGCCGACATGGCGCGGTCGGCGTTCGGCTTCACGCAGAACAAGCGTGTCGGCGAGGACGCCGAGGCGATCAAAAAGCTGTTCACGCCTGAGTTCCGCAACCGCCTGGACGCCATCGTCGCTTTCGGCCATCTGCCACCGGAGGTGATCGTCAAGGTCGTCGACAAGTTCATCATGCAGCTTGAAGCGCAACTCGCCGATCGCAACGTGTCGATCGAGCTTAC
The DNA here is from genome assembly GCA_965198495.1 of Beijerinckiaceae bacterium. GTDB lineage: Bacteria > Pseudomonadota > Alphaproteobacteria > Rhizobiales > Beijerinckiaceae > RH-AL1. The sequence goes on from CBDAPL010000001.1 coordinate 1,925,769, forward strand.
CGACGAAGCGCGCAAATGGTTGGTCGAGAACGGCTACGACGAGCAGATGGGCGCACGGCCGATGTCGCGAGTGATCCAGACCGCGATCAAGACGCCGCTCGCCGACGAGGTCCTGTTCGGCCGTCTCAAGAACGGTGGAACGGTACGCGTTATGGTCACGACCGACGAGAGCGGCGCCAAGAAGCTCGGCTTCGTCTATCCCGAAGGCCCGATCCTGCCACGGCCGGAGCGTGACATTGTCGAGGCTGGCAAAAAGCGTGTTCGTTCCGAGCCCGAGGTCAGGCGTGCCGCCAAGGCACGCAAACTGAAAGACGGTGATGGGACCCAGGGGGACGAGGACGACGATCTCGATCCCACCGATGACCCGGACGGCGAGGTTGTCGCAGAGGGAAACGAAACGGAGCACGTGGCCGAGTCGGAAGAAACGAAGCCTGGCCGTGGCGTTCCGAACATCCCTCTGAAGCACTGATCGTTCTTGGAAACGGTCGATAGGATCGAAGACCTGGTGTCTACATCAGGTCTTCGTCGTAGCTGGAGGACGGCTTATTTCGGCTGGCGGAAGCGGCCGTTGACCTGACCTATGCCGAAGACTTCGGCTGAACCGTGCCGACGTCGATCGTCTATATCTTCCTTCCGGCGAGCAGCTTTTCCCTTCCGGCGAGCAGCTTCTTCAACGATCACGGAACAATCGGCCGCATCTCCGGCATGATGATGCCGACGAGTGTCTCGCCCGCCATCAGCGGCACGTGGCTCGCCTCGGCCTCCGCAAGGCGATCGATCCTCGCGGTGGCGAGGGCCTCGGCTCCCGCGCGCGACGTGATCGTGCCGATCTGCGCCGCGCCGGCGACGAGATCGACGCCTTCCGGCGGAGGGTTGCCGTAGAAATGCACTTTCACGACGCGCTTGCGCGCCGAGGCGCGGTGATGCACGCGCGAGACGACCTCCTGGCCGACGTAGCAGCCCTTGCCGAAATCGACGCCGTGCAGCAAATCGAGGTTGGCATCGTGCACGAACGTGTCGCCGTAAACGAAATCCACGCCGCCTTTTGGAACGCCGAGACCAATTCGGTGCGCGTCATAGGCCTCTTCGTCGGCGGGCAAGAAAGAGAGAGCGTCAAGCGGCGCGATGATGCGATAGCCGAGTCCGTCATGTCGCGGATCACGATAGGCGAAGCCGGGCGCCTCCAGGAATGAGCCGCCCCAGCTGGCCGCGACGGCCAGAGCGGTCGTCTCGATCGTCACCTTCGCGCGCAGCTTGAACATCGTGAGTTTTTTGGCGAGTTCCGCCGCTTGCCCGCGCAGACAGTCGATCCAGAAGCCGTCGTCGTGCCTCACAACGAAGAAGTCGAACAGGAGCTTGCCTTGCGGCGAGAGCAGTGCCGCGTAGCGGCCCGTGCCGTCGTCCATGCCCAGCATGCTGTTGGTGAAAAGGCGGTTCAGCAGTCCTTCGGCCTCCGCGCCGCAAACAGCGATAACCGTCCGGTCGGGAAGCAGGATCAGGGGCATCTCGACAAACTCCGGCAAGCCGCTAGGAGTGCGGCCCAGCGACCAAGACGCGAGGCGCCGCATGCCCGACACTTACGATCTTCTTGTCAAAGGCGGCACGCTCGTCAACCACGACGGTATCGCTCTCCGCGATATAGGGATCGCGGCAGGTAAAATCCGGGCGATCGGATCGCTATCATCGGCGAGCGCCGCGGAGGTCATCGACGCCACCGGTCTCCACATCCTTCCCGGCGTGATCGACACGCAGGTTCATTTCCGCGAGCCCGGCCTGACCCACAAAGAGGATCTCGAGACGGGTTCGCGCGCGGCCGTCATAGGCGGGGTGACAACCGTCTTCGAGATGCCAAACACCAACCCGCCGACGACCGGCGCGGCCGAACTCGCCGACAAGATCACGCGCGCGCATCACCGGATGCACTGCGATTTCGCTTTCTGGGTCGGCGGCACGCTGGAGAACGCGCCGCATGTCGCCGAGCTGGAGCGGCTGCCGGGCGCGGCCGGCATCAAGGTCTTCATGGGCTCGTCGACCGGTTCGCTCTTGGTCGCCGAGGATGAGGGAGTCGCCGCCATACTGAGCCGCACGCGACGTCGCGTGGCCTTCCATTCCGAGGATGAGTTCCGGCTCGAGGCGCGCAAGGGCTTGCGTGTGGCGGGGGATCCCTCGAGCCACCCGGTATGGCGCGACGCCGAAGCCGCGATGCGCTGCACCCGGCGTCTCGTGCGCATCGCGCGCGAACAGCGCGCGCGCATCCACGTGCTGCATATTTCGACCGGCGACGAAATCGATGTCCTCCGCGCGCACAAGGACCTCGTGAGCTGCGAGGTCACGCCGCATCATCTCACGCTGGGCGCGGACGACTATGCGCGGCTTGGCACGCGGCTGCAGATGAACCCACCGGTGCGCGACGCAGGCCATCGCGCCCGCGTCTGGGGCGGGGTAGAGCAGGGCGTCGTCGACATCTTGGGTTCCGATCACGCGCCACACACGCTGGAGGAGAAGGCGAAACCCTATCCGCAAAGCCCATCGGGCATGACCGGCGTCCAGACGCTGGTGCCGATCATGCTCGACCATGTCGCGGCCGGGCGACTGAGCCTGCTCCGCTTCATGGACATGACAAGCGCCGGCCCCGCGCGGCTCTTCGGCATCGCCGGCAAGGGCAGGGTCGCGGCGGGCTACGACGCGGACCTCACGATCGTCGATCTCAAGCGCGCCATGACGATTGAGGATGACTGGATCGCGTCGCGCGCGCGTTGGACCCCCTACGACGGTAAGCGGGTCACGGGGTGGCCCGTCGGCACCATCGTCCGCGGCCGTCGGGTCATGTGGGAGGGTGCTTTATGCGAACCGTCGACCGGCGAGGCTGTGCGTTTCACAGAAGCGATGCAGGCCTGAACGCCAGGGCTTTCCAGCCGTCAGTCCTGGCCCGGCTCTTCCTGCAGCGAAAGCGCTATATCGCGCAGACGATCCGGGCCTATCGTTCCGGCGAGCGCGTAGGCCTTGTCGTGACGATGCCAGCTCAAGGCGTGTCCGAGACTGGTCGGCATCGTGCTCGTTTCGCCTGGCGAACGCGCGACGCTGATCACGAGCTGGTCGGCATTTGCGTTGCGATAATGGAACAAGAGCGCGGCCGGCGCTCCAGTACTGCTTTCCGCGCCGGACAACATGAAGCCGGCTTGACTGAGGTCCGGGATGGCTGTTGTCGGCAGGCCTTCGTCCGCCCCCGGTTGCGTGACCGGGCGGGTCCGCGCATCGACAGCTAACGCCTTCGTCGCGCGGGAGGCAACGTTGGCATCTATGGTCCCGCGCAGAGGCGCGAGCCCGCCGTCCTCTCTGCCACCGGCGGTAAGCATGAGCCACATGCCCCCGAGGCTCAGGGTCGCCAGAAGCAGCGTCGCGAGCGTCGCCGCGCCCCTGCGCGCCCGACTCGATCGCGGGTTGTCCGCCGACAGCGGCGCGAGGTCGGCCAAGTCATGCAGATGCGGCGCCTGCGCGAGATCGAGTGCCGGAGGTATTGTTTCGCGTTCGATACCGGCGAAAGCACCGCGGATGAGATCGTTCTGCATCTGCCAAGCCTGCACGCGCGCGCGCTCGGCGGGCAGGAGAGATAACCGGCGAAGGACGTCCGCCCGACGATCGGGCCCGAGCCGGTCGTCCACGAGCCCGTGCAGATCGGCTTCGGCGAGAGACGAACCGTCGATCATCGCACGACGCGCAGGTACGGAACCGCGCTTGGACGTGAGGGCGCGGCAGGGGTCGTGGCAAGCTGCGTCTCGAGGATCGTCCGCGCCTGGGTGAGCCGAGCCAGCAGAACGCTACGCGACGTCCTCAGGATACGCGCGGCATCGCCATGATCGAACCCCTCGAGCGCGACGAGCAAGAGCGCCTCGCGCTCTTCCAACGGCATGTTTATCAGGCCAAGCGAAAGCTTGGTGCAACGCGCCGCCGCGCCTGCCGCCTCGGCGAAGGAGTGACCTGACACGAGCGCGGGCCGGCTCGATCCGGCGGCTTGCGCATGCCGCCCGGAGACGGCGAGATCTCGATGCAACTGCGTCACGGTGGCAAACAGCCTCACGGCCAAGTCCGCCGACGAGCCGATTTGACGGGCGCCGATCGCCCGCACGAGCGTCGCCTGCACAAGATCATCGGCGACCGATGATGACGTCGCGCAGCCCGTCGCGAGGGCACGCGCGTAGCGCCGCAATCTTGGTGTCATCGCACCGATTTCATCGCGCAACGCCACGTTCGCTCCCGTACCCGCTCCGTTGAACGCGATCGCTAACGCGACTTTAACCGAAAAGTAACCATGTTCGCTCGCGCTGCCTATTCCCTTTTTGGATCGTGACCTTTTTACCTGGAGTTCCGGTGCGGCCTTGCGCTCCGAGAAGCGCTGGGCTTAAACCCGGCATCCATTCGGGAGACGCCGCGTCGGTCCCGGATAATCGACCAACCGGATACAGGATGACTCAACCGGGACTGATGGCGCCGACGAAGGCTAACGGAATGCTGGCCGGCAAGCGCGGCCTGGTGCTCGGCGTCGCGAACAACCGCTCGATCGCGTGGGGTATTGCCAAACAGGCGGCGGAAGCCGGTGCCGAACTCGCGTTCACCTACCAGGGTGAGTCGCTCGGCAAGCGCGTACGTCCGCTGGCCGAGGAACTCGGCGCCAAGGTTGCCGGCCATTGCGACGTGACGGACGCCGCGTCGATCGACGCCGTTTTCAAGGTCGTCGAGGAGGACTGGGGCGAACTCGACTTCATCGTCCATTGCGTCGCCTTCTCGGATCGCGAGCAGCTTACCGGCCGCTACGTCGATACCACCGCCGAGAACTTCAGCATGACGATGCTGATCTCCTGCTATTCCTTCACCGCTGTCGCCCAGCGCGCCGAGAAGCTGATGAAGAACGGCGGCTCGATGCTGACGCTCACCTATTACGGCGCCGAAAAATGGATGCCGCACTACAATGTCATGGGTGTCGCGAAGGCCGCACTGGAGTCGAGCGTGCGTTATCTCGCGGCCGACCTTGGCGAGAAGAAGATCCGCGTCAACGCGATCTCCGCTGGCCCGATCAAGACGCTGGCCGCCTCCGGCATCGGCGATTTCCGCTATATTCTGAAGTGGAACGAGTACAACGCGCCGTTGCGTCGGTCGGTCACGACGGAGGAGGTCGGTCAGACCGCGACATTCCTGTTGTCCGACCACTCGAAAGGGATCACCGGCGAGATCCTGCACGTCGACGCCGGCTATCACATCGTCGGCATGAAAAACCCCGCCGCGCCGGACATGGGCGCGTTGCTCAAGGAGTAACGCGGCGGCATCCTTCCGCCGCGAGCGGGCGAAGATAAGAGTGCTCCGATGTCGCACAACACCTTCGGCCACCTCTTTCGCGTCACGACCTTCGGCGAGAGCCACGGGCCCGCGATCGGCTGCGTGGTTGACGGCTGCCCGCCGCTGATCCCGCTGGTCGAGGCGGACATTCAGGCCTACCTCGACAAGCGCCGGCCTGGCCAGTCGCGCTTCACCACGCAGCGCAAGGAGAGCGACACGGTCAAGATCATGTCCGGCGTCGTCGTCGACCGTGCCGGCGTCCAGGTGACGACGGGAACGCCGATCATGCTGCTGATCGAGAACGAGGACCAGCGCTCCAAAGACTACGACGCGATCAAGGACACGTTCCGTCCCGGCCATGCCGATTATACCTACCAGGCCAAATACGGGATCCGCGACCATCGCGGCGGCGGGCGATCCTCGGCGCGCGAGACGGCGGCGCGCGTTGCCGCCGGCGCTATCGCGCGGCGGGTTATCCCCGCGGTCACCGTGCGCGGCGCGCTGGTGCGGATGGGCGAGCGCACGATCGATCGCGCTCTTTGGGACTGGAACGCGGTCGCCAAAAACCCCTTCTTCTGTCCCGACGCCGAGGCGGCTATGGGTTTCGAGAGCTATCTCGACGGCATCCGCAAGAGCGGCTCTTCGATCGGCGCGGTGCTCGAGGTGGTCGCCGACGGCGTACCGGCCGGATGGGGCGCGCCGGTCTATGCGAAGCTCGATGCCGATCTCGCTGGCGCCTTCATGTCGATCAATGCCGTGAAGGGCGTGGAGATCGGCGACGGCTTCGCCACCGCCATGTTGACCGGCGAGGAGAACGCCGACGAGATGCGCATCGGCGATGATGGACGCCCGTGGTTCTCCTCGAATCACGCGGGCGGCATCGTCGGCGGCATCTCCACCGGCCAGCCGATCGTGCTGCGCTTCGCCGTCAAACCGACGTCGTCGATCTTGAAGCCGCGTCAGACGATCACGCGCGACGGCACGCCGACCGAGATCGTCACCAAGGGTCGTCACGATCCCTGCGTCGGAATCCGCGCCGTTCCGGTGGGCGAGGCGACGATGGCTTGCGTGCTGGCGGATCATTTCCTGCGCCACCGCGGCCAGGTCGGCGAAGGCGCGGGATTGCGCGGCGGCTGACTCATCGCGAGAGGTGGCGGGTAAGCTTCATTCGCTGAGACCAGCGACGATCTGCCCGGCCCGCGAAGCGCGGCTTTGACGTTCACCCTTCATGTCTTTCGCTTTCACCGAGTCTCGCGCGACGCCCGTCGCACCAAAACTGTGGATGCCGAAGCGAGTCCTGATCACGCGCTCGGCCAGTGCTTTTCCCTACGGCCGCGAGATCGCGCGCCGCGCGGCGGAAGGCGGCGCCGAACTGATCGAGCTTCGGAACGATCGGCTGACGGGGCTCATCGCAAGCGACAATCCGCGTGCGGATTATGTTCGGGCGAAGTCCACGTTGGCCATCGTCGTGGCCTCCGAAGCCAAGCGGCGCTTGCAACCGATCCCGCCGTCGGCCGACTGGCGCTTCGATCTCGCCGAAGGCTGCCCCGCGCATTGCCAGTATTGCTATCTCGCCGGCTCGCTGGGCGGTCCGCCGATCACCCGAGTGTACGCCAATGTCGACGAAATCCTCGCCGGGTTGGCCGCCTATGTCGGCAAAGGCGCGGTCACATCGACCTCGGTCGCGCGTGCGAACGAGGGGACAACCTTCGAGGCGTCGTGCTACGCCGATCCTCTCGGTGTCGAGCACCTGACAGGTAGCCTGTCGGAAGCGGTACGCTTCTTCGGCGCTTGGAATGCCGACGTTCAGCTTCGCTTCACGACCAAGTTCGGCGACGTCGATCCTCTCATCGGTCTTGCGCACAACGGTCGCGTGAGGGTTCGCATGTCGGTGAACGCGCCGGCGCTGATCCGCTTCGAGGGTGGGACAAGCCCGCTGGCGGCGCGGCTGCGTGGCCTGGGCCGACTCGCGCGCGACGGCTACCGCATCGGCCTGACGATCGCGCCGATCCAGCCGGTCGAGGATTGGCGCGCGGGCTACGCGGAGTTGATCGACATGGTCGCGAGCGAACTCGCCGGCGTCGCGGACCTCGATCTTACGGCTGAGCTGATCACCCATCGCTTCACACCGAAGTCGAAGGGTGTGCTGCAGGGCTGGTATCCCGGCTCCAAGCTCGAAATGGACGAGGCAAAGCGTACCCGCAAGCTGACGAAATTCGGCTCCGTAAAGCACGTCTATCCCGCGCTGCTCATGAAGGAGATGCGGGCCGATTTAACCCGCCTCATCGGCGAGCGTTTGCCACGGGCACGCATTCTCTATTGGACGTAATAGAGCGGACAAGCTGCGACAGCGAGAGCGCGTCCTTATTTTGGAACCAACAGTCGAAAGTTCAGGTTCGATCGACGATCCAGTGGAGCTTTGACATGAAACTCGGTGATTTCCGTAAGCGTACCAAAGATCTTGCCGACGATGTCGTGCTCGCCGTGGCTGAGCAGGACGAGATGGGCGCGATGAACATCGCCGAAGTCGAGATTGTCGAGGATGCCAAGGTCCGTGACCGCAAGGCGACCGGCCACGAAGCCGTGGATCTCGGTGAGGGCAAACAGCAGGCGATCGTACTGCGCTTCTAATCAGCGTCCCAACTTGCGTGCTCCGGTGCCAGCCTGCGTGACCCCTCCGGGAATCGAACCCGGACGCCTTGTGGGCTCAGCATTTTAAGTGCTGTGCGTCTACCGATTCCGCCAAGGGGTCGCACAAGCCTTTTTCCACTGCCGCAAGGCTTTTGCAATCAGCGGAGATCTTGCACGTAGCGACCACAGCGCGGTCGCAGTCCCGGGATGAACCGGCTCAGGCGCCCATTGTGACGATTATCTTGTCGAGCAGGCTCATCAACCTCGCTTTCGAGCTTCCGACGATCTTATCGAGGTCGCTCTCATGTTCGGCGGCGCGCTTGTGCAGCTTATCCAACGTGCGCTCGCCCTTTTTCGTCAGTGCAAGGGTGACACTGCGCCGATCATGCGGCGACGGCTTGCGACTGATCAAGCCGTTTTGCTGCAGATCCTTGATCAGCGGGCTGACCGTCGATTTGTCGCGCGCGATGGCGCGGCCAAGCGCGCTTTGCGAAATGCCTGGGTTGAGGTGAATGATCGCCAGGGCGGGAAAGCGACCTGGCTTGACCAAGTCCTTCTCGCGCTGTTTCGCGTAGGTGCGATACGATGCGTCCTGCGCGAGCCGCAGGTGGAAGCCGACGAAATCCGATAAATAGCCGAGCTTGATCTCCTGGCTCAGCTCGCTCAACGCCTCCTTGGGTTTCTTGACGGCGACGGACTTTGCCGTCGATTGAGCCGGCGCAGGCATTCGCTTCGCCGCCACTTTCGGCGCGGGCGGCGTTTTCACCGTACCCGCAGTCTTGACCGCTTTCTTGCGGGCACCTTCGACCATCGCTTATCTCCATCTTTCGCGTCAGTTCGACCGTCGCGTCATCGCGGAGGTGAAAGACCACAACTACTACTGTTTGAACGCAAACCGTAACTGTTATCATGTCCCGGTTACAAGCAAAACTTTTGCGAATCGCTATTTCATTAGCCGGCTGGTTGGCCAAACTACCTATAAATCCTCCTCGAAGAGGCGCCAAAGGGAAAAAGCGGTGATGTCCTCACTACTTTTGGTCCATGGCGGCGCATCCCGCTTCGCGTATTTCGGCCGCGAGCTTGGGCGGCACGAAGATCGAATTTTCAGGTTTCTACTGTCGCGCTGACCTTATTTCGTTGGTTCGGCCTCTTGTTCTCCCGCCGGCTTCACCATCCGCTCCATTGCTCGCGACCGACGGCAGCTTTGGCCTCGCCCTCTTCGCCCGGCCGCACGGAGCCTATCGGATTTGGCTACACCGGCGATCGGATCGGCCGCGAGCCGACGCTAGCCGCCTCGCTATTGCTGATGGGGAGGTCGCCGCTGGTGGTTGGTTTCCTTCCGAATTGCGCGACGCTGGGCTGGTTCGCGCCGGTCTCGCCGCGCGTCCGGCGTTTCGGGCGAGGCATCCGCCTCGGCGGGTACATCGGGTGGGGCGGCTGCTCGCCGTCGATAACGTTCTCGCCGGCCATCGGGCGCGTTGCGGCACGTCTCACAGTTCGGCGCGCCGGTCGGCTTTGTCGCCGCCGACGGTTTGTTCCTCATCCTAAGGCGGTGCTTTTTCCGGCGAGCGCGTTGCTCGCCGCCTTCGACCTTTGGCTTAGGCTCGAACCGACGGGGACGCCGGCTTGCGCCGCGGCCATGGCCAAGACGCTTAAGGTTCAGGTGCCGCCGAGATCTCCCTCGCTTTCGGCAGACGGGCGGGAAGCCACGCAAGGATATGGGCCATCCCATCTTCGGTAGGCGCCCTTCGAAGAGCGGAGGGGCGACGCAAGTCTTGTCTGGATCCATCGCGCGCGCCGCGCCGGACCTGTACTGAAGTCCAGGTCATCCCACGTCCTTTTCGGATGCCTTTCGCGGTCGATCGTCCTAATGTGCGCGTACGGACTTGCCGCTCCGCAGCGAACTGACCACCGCGAGAAACATCGTGGACGCTGCTTTGGGCGCGAACCCGTCCACAGAGGAGACGTCATGAACAAGCCAGAATTCCTGGGCCAGACCCACAAGGCCCCCTTCCAATCGCGCTACGGCAACTTCATCGGCGGCAGGTTCGTCGATCCGGTCAATGGCCGATATTTCGAGAACACCTCGCCGATTACCGGCCACGTCATCTGCGAGATCGCTCGCTCCGACGCCCAAGACGTCGAGAAGGCGCTCGACGCCGCTCATGCCGCCAAGGACGCCTGGGGCAAGACATCGCCGGCGCAACGTGCCGTGATCCTCAACAAGATCGCCGACCGTTTCGAGGAGAACCTCGACATGATCGCCCTGGCCGAGACCTGGGACAACGGCAAGCCGCTCCGCGAGACGACCTTCGCCGACATTCCGCTCGCCATCGACCATTTCCGTTACTTCGCCGGCTGCATCCGCGCGCAGGAAGGCGGCATCTCCGAGATCGACCACGACACCGTCGCCTATCATTTTCACGAGCCGCTCGGCGTCGTCGGCCAGATCATCCCGTGGAACTTCCCGATCCTGATGGCGGTCTGGAAGCTCGCCCCCGCGCTTGCCGCCGGAAATTGCGTCGTGCTGAAGCCGGCCGAGCAGACGCCAGCGTCGATCCTTGTCGTGATGGAGCTCATCGCCGACCTGCTGCCGCCGGGCGTCCTGAATATCGTCAACGGCTTCGGCCTCGAGTGCGGCAAGCCGCTCGCCTCGTCGAACCGCATCGCCAAGATCGCTTTTACCGGCGAGACGACGACCGGCCGCCTGATCATGCAGTATGCCTCGCAGAACCTGATCCCGGTTACGCTCGAGCTCGGCGGCAAGTCGCCCAACATCTTCTTCGGCGACGTCGCCAACGAGGATGACGACTTCATGGACAAAGCTCTCGAGGGCTTCACCATGTTCGCGCTGAACCAGGGCGAAGTCTGCACCTGCCCGTCGCGCGCCCTCGTCCACGAGTCGATCTACGATCGCTTCATGGAGAAGGCGATCAAGCGTGTCGAGGCCATCGTTCAGGGCTCGCCCTTCGATATGTCGACGATGATCGGTGCTCAGGCCTCTTCAGAGCAGATGGACAAGATCCTCCAGTACATCGATATCGGCAAACAGGAAGGCGCCAAGGTGCTAACCGGTGGCGAGCGCAATCATCTCGAAGGCGAGTTCAAGGACGGCTACTACGTCAAGCCGACCGTCTTCCAGGGCCACAACAAGATGCGCATCTTCCAGGAGGAGATCTTCGGGCCGGTGCTCTCGGTCACGACCTTCAAGGACGACGACGAGGCCCTCTCGATCGCCAACGACACGCTGTACGGCCTCGGCGCCGGCGTATGGACCCGCGATGGGACCCGTGCCTACCGCTTCGGCCGCGCCATTCAGGCCGGGCGCGTCTGGACGAACTGCTATCACGCCTATCCCGCCCACGCGGCCTTCGGTGGGTACAAGCAGTCCGGCATCGGCCGCGAAAATCATCGCATGATGCTCGACCATTACCAGCAGACCAAGAACATGCTGGTCAGCTACAGCCCCAAGAAGCTGGGCTTCTTTTAGGTCTGGTACCATACAAACTCGACGACCGGCGCCTTCGGGCGCCGGTTTCGTTTGGGTCAGAAGAACCCGGGAGGCATGTCATGAATGAAGACGAGATCGTTCGCGTCACGGCGACGGCGGTCGCGCTAGAGCTCATCGAAACTCTGCGCGCCCAGTACGGCGACGTCCTGTTCCATCAGTCCGGCGGTTGCTGCGACGGTTCGGCGCCGATGTGCTACCCGGTCGGCGACTACATCGTCGGCGATCGCGACGTCAACCTCGGCACGATCGGCGGCGCTCAAGTGTTCATCAGCCGGTCGCAATTCGAGTATTGGCAGCATACGCAGTTGATCATCGACGTGGTGCCGGGTCGAGGAGGGATGTTCTCACTGGAGAATGGCACCGGCAAACGTTTTCTGACGCGCGGCCGCGTGTTCACTGACGCGGAACTCTCCGTACTGGCGCCGGTCTAGCCGGCGTGGAGACGCGAACGCTTGCCCGTCCGGGCGGCGTTCCGTTGCAAGCGAGCAAGAGACGCTAGAGCTTCGCCTTCAAATCACGAGCCACGGCGAATCCGATGCGCTTGGTCGCCTTGATTTTGATTGCCTCACCCGTGTTGGGGTTGCGCCCCTTGCGCGCCGCGCGCTTCTTCACCTGAAAAACCCCAAGCCCCGCGATACGAACCTTGTTGCCCTTCCGGAGGTGCTTCGTCATGAGCGTGACGGCTTCGGTCAAGTAGATCTTGGCGTGCGACTTCGGGATCTCGAATGTGGCGGCGAGATGATCGCCGATTTCGGTTGTCGTGAGAACAGCGCCCGCGCTCTTCTTGGAAGGAGCCGCCGCGGTCTCCTTTTTCGCCGCGTCCTTCTTGACGATGTCTTTCTTGACGCTGTCCTTCTTGGCGATGTCCTTGATCACCGCTTCTTTCTTGACCATACGAATCATCTCCGTTCGCGTTGCGTCTTCGCCTTGTTGCCGCTCGCATCTCCGTGCGCAAGCCTTGCTCCACATGATCCCCATCGCACTTTACTAAGAAGCGACAGGCGATAGCGCCAAAAAAGATATTCAAAGCGGCCTGACCCGCGGATGTAAAATTCATACCGCGCCAAACTACTTTTCAGATCAACCATTTATGTTATAACGTTGCTATAGTCGAGAAGTCTTAGGTGGGTTTGAAAAGCTTTTTATTAGGCAAAGCGTATGCGGCTAGATAGAAGAAGCACGCTGTCAGGTGCGACGACGAGTCGATCCAAGGCAAGCACGTGCTTCGAAAATGCCGATCTAAGGGCAGCACGGGGCATTCGGGAAACAACTCCAAAGAGGTCAAAATGGCTAGTTCGTCACTCCACCCGACGATTGATAACGGCTTTCCGAAAAGCGGCGCCGGCTTCGCGGGCGGCAAGCTCTATTGTCACTGCCCGACCGACAAGGTCGAAGTGACGATCACCGGTGATGTCGCGCACAATCATGCTTGCGGCTGCTCCAAGTGCTGGAAGCCGGAGGGCGCGGCGTTCTCGGTCGTCGCGGTTGTGCCGGTCGACCACCTGAAGGTTACCGCGCACGAGGAAAAGCTGCATATCGTCGACGAAGCGGCGACCATTCAGCGCCACGCCTGCAAGCTTTGCGGCGTGCACATGTACGGACGCATCGTGAAGGACCATCCCTTCAAAGGTCTCGATTTCGTACACGTGGAATTGTCGCCCTCGAAGGGCTGGCAGGAGCCGCAGTTTGCGGCTTTCGTGTCCTCCATCATCGAGCAGGGCCATGATCCGAAGGACATGGACCACGTCCGTTCGAAACTGAAGTCCGTCGGCCTTGAGCCCTACGACGTGCTTTCACCGCCCCTGATGGACGCCATCGCGACCTATGTCGGCAAACAAAGTGGTGCGCTGAGGGCCTAATTCCAAACACACAAACAACAGAGGCGGTCTTCGGCCCGCCTCCGACCTCCAGGACGCGCTTGCTCCGGGCCCAAGGTCTAGACGGCGAGCGCCGCGCGCAACGTGTCGGCGACAAACGGTTTGGAGATGACGGGAATGTCTTTGAAGCGCTCCGGAACGCTGACCGTTTCGCCGTAACCGGTGGCGAAGACGAACGGTATCGCCCGCGACTGCAAATCCTCGGCGACCGCAAAGCTCGTCTCGATGTAGAGGTTTACGTCTAGGATTGCGGCATCGAAGACGGCCAGCCTGATCGCGCGCAACGCATCGCTGGAATTGGCGGCCAGTTCGACATCCGCACCGCAATTCTGCAGCATCGTCTGCGTGTCGAGCGCGATCATCATGCTGTCTTCGACAAGTAAAAGGTTCTTGCCCTCAAGATCGAGCTTGGCAACTTTGCTATTGTCGCGCGCGATAGCGGCCGCATAGTCCCTCGTCACGTAATCACGTGGGATCGTAAACCTTGCGCGGACACCTGACGGCGCATAGGCGATGGTCGCCCCGCCTTTCAATTCGAACGGGATCGATTGCTCGACAACGATCGATCCGAAGCCTCGGCGTCTCGGCGCCTCGACCGCGGGACCGTCGCTCTCGGCCCAGGCCAGGCTGAGATCGCCGGTTTCCTCAAGAGTCCAGGCGATCGAGACCCGGCCTGTCTTGCTGCTGAGCGCGCCATATTTCGCGGCGTTGGTCATCATCTCGTGCAGCACCAAGGCCAGTGTCTGATAGGCGCGCGCATCCACCATGACGGGTGGCCCCGACAAAATGAGCCGTGCGTCGTCGGCTTCCGTCCAGGCTTGCGCCTCCGCCTCGATCAAGGCCCGCAGCGGAGCCGCTTTCCAGTGCGCCAGTGTAAGCTGGTCATGCGCTATGGAAAGAGCATGGATTCGACTCTGCAGATCGTCGGTGAAGCCGTCGAGTGTCTGGGCGCCGAGACTGCTCTGCCTGACAAGGGAGCGAACTACCGCCAGCACGTTCTTGACGCGGTGATTGAGTTCGGCCACCAGCAGAAGCTGGCTTTCCTGTGCCACCTTGCGCTCGCTTTCCACAAGATTGGCGCGCCGCAGGATGACATGGAGGAGCGATACGCGCAGCGTTTCTGCGATGGCGATCTCTCCGCTGCGCCAGGGCGAGCACTTGCCGCCGACCATTTCTTTCCAGGCGGCGAAGCTCGCGCGCGGGCCGATGACATTCCCGGCATCGTCACCCGACGCCGCCTTGTTGGGATTACCGCCCCACGACACGGTCTGCATAACCTCTCGCCTGAACATCAGCAGGAGCATCCGAGGCATTCCGGGAAACGGGATGGCGATCAGCCCGCTGACGTCGCCGGCGTAGAACATGGCGTCCGGAAGATGCCGCGTAAGTTCGTCGGTGACGAACACGCGATCGACTGGCTTCGTGTTGAGCATGCGCACGAGATCGTCGATCGCTTCGCTTGGCGGAACGACCCCCTCACCCTCGAAGCGTCCCTCCGCGAAAACGCCGACGCCATCGCTCGGGATCAGATCGTGAAGCAAGCCGGAGAAACGCCGGATGTTTTCGAAGATCGTCTCTTCCGGCGCCATCGCCGCGACGAGAGTGTCATGCGCGACGCGTGCCCGCGCCATATAGGCGAGTTCGTCGCGCTGCTGCTTCGCCTCGATCTGGGTTGAGAAAACTTGCGCGAACAGCTCGACGGCGGCGCTCGTCGCGAAGGATATGCGTCGTGGCGTCTCGTGATGGCAGGCGATCAAGCCCCACAGCTGATCGCCGCGCAGGATCGATACGGTCATCGTCGCCGCGCTGCCCATGTTTTTTAGGTACTGGCAGTGGATCGGCGACGCGCTACGCAGAGTCGACAGGCTGAGATCGAGCGGCACGTTCTTGGACGTCAGCAGCGGATAGATCGGAACGGGCGTGTAATCGACCTGCGGGATCATGCGCAGCCATTGCCGCTGAAACAGCGCGCGCGCCTGGGAGGGAATGTCGCTCGCGGGGTAATGCAGGCCCATGAACGGCGTCATGCCGGCGCGCAGAGCCTCCGCGACGACTTCGCCGCTATCGTCCTCAAGGAACTTGTAGATCATGACGCGGTCGAAGCCGGTGACGGCGCGGATCTGCCGTGCCGCCGAGGTCAGAAAGCTTGGAAACGTATTGGTCCGGCGGAGCCGGTCGATGATCGTCTTGACGAGTGTGGTTGGATCGGCCCGCATCATATCGGCACCGCCGGACGGGAAAAATTCGGCTATGGCCAACTGTCCGGAACCATGGATGAGAATGTCGTGCTGCTCGTTCTCGACGCCGATAGGGACGGCAGGCAGACGTTCCGCGAACCCGGAGATCATCGCCGCTTGGAAGACGTTTCGAAGATCGTGGATGATCCTGGGGGAAAGTATCGAGTCCATAGGCTTGTCGACCATAGGCCCGGGCGACTCCGCGCCGAAAAGGGCTGCCGCGTTCATAGAGACATGCGCGACCGTCCAGGTGGGAAGACTGAAGGCGACGAAGACGCCGAAAGGTTGTATCGAGCCGGGAAGATGGACCGCTTCACGCTCGCACTGCGATAGGTCGACCAGTTGCGGAACATCTTCAGTCACACATTTCCCTTCGTTCGTTCTGTAAGGAGAAACAGCACGATTGATCGAGCGTTCCTTGGCAGTCCAGGCCGTGCTTCAGCGCTCGGATAGTGTCCGGTAGGCGCCACCGAAGTGGATGAGAGGCTGCCCCGAATGCAACGCGACATCTGTGACAAGCCCGATGAAAATGGAATGATCGCCACCTAGAAGAGGGGGATCTTCCACGCGGCAAGCGAGTGTCGCGATGGCGCCCTCCAGAACGTGAACATCGCCGAGCATCTCGTAGCGCGGAATGAGCGCGTCCGATGGCCTGCCGCCGAAGTGCTTGGACCATTGGATTTGGCGGTCTTCTAAAATGCTGACGCCGAACCGGTTTCCGGCGACGATCTGGCGGTGGCAGCGCGAGCCGCGCTTGATCGCGACGAGCACCAGCGGCGGCCGCAGCGAGAGTGACGAGAAGGCTGTGGCGGTCATGCCATGGACGTCGCCGTTCTCGTCGAGCGTGGTGATGATGGTCACGCCGCTCGCGAAATGGCTCAGCGTTCGGCGAAACGCGTCTTCATCCACCAGAGACGCGGCAGACGAGGGCGAGGCTTTGAACATCGGTGCTCCGGCGCCTGATCGGCGCGCATCAACTTGACAGGACGAACCTTATGGCAGGATTTCCTGTGTCTTGCACCCGGTCGCGCCGATCCGCACCGGGCTGAGGACGCAGGCGCCAAGCTTGGCCAGGAACCTTCAAAGCGGCGGCAACATTCTTAAGCGGCACGCTCGAAGCGCGATGCGGCATGCCGCGGAGACAATCAATGGCCTTAGACCTGTCGCAGTACGCAAATACCGATCCGCACCTATCGGCAGGCGAAAGGGCTTTGTCTGTGCTCGTCGGTCTTGGTCTCACGTCCATGGCGGCGCAGCCGCGCCCGAACGTCTTCCTCAGCATGCTCGCCTTGGCGACGGGGTCCTACCTCGCATATCGCGGTGCGACCGGCTACTGCATCGTCAAGGCCTCTTTTAATGATGGCGGCGCGATCGGCCATGGTGTGCCGAAACAAGTCAGCTGATCGGCCGGGCCGTACGTTCGGCCGGCCTAGCGAGCAGAGGGCGGCCGCGGCGCGGATGCCGGTTCGGCCGGGGGCGAACTGCAAGTCGTCGCTCTCGGCTGACAGGCTATGCCGGCAACTGAGCATCCGACCGCGCCGCCTTCGCGGCGAAGGCACACCGCGCATCCGTCGGTCCACTCGAGGCAAGAGTTTTCCGTCGTGCCAAATTGCTCCAGCGTTTGGCTAACCGGGGGCCGTCCGCCCCGCGTGTCGGCGGCGGCAGGTTCGGTCGCGATCGGCGCGAGCATCGCAGCAAGCGCGAGACAGGGAAGGGCGAGCGGTGGAATGCCACAGGGGGTCGCGTGGCGATGCGACCCCCTTGTCGGTTCTGAACTTGTTGGATGGCGCGCTATCTCTGGAAACGCGGCTTGAGAACGGGCGCCGAGATCGCCCATATGAAGTAGCCGACCTTGGCAAGGGTCTCCTCGATTTCATTGACCGGTGCGTTGACCCAGGGTGTGGTGGTCGCGAGGTCGAGTTGGCCGATCGGCTCCCATGGGGCTCCATCCGAAGGCAGATTGCGGCCGCTCTGGTCGATCGAGAGAGCGACGCGCCGCCCCATTATGCCGCTCGGCTTGAACCTGTAGACCAGCATGTAGCGCCTCCCGTCTGGCTTTCCACGTGCGCGAAAGCAATCGACCTAAGCGATAGCAAATACAGGACCGCAAAAGCGCCTCAGGCCGCTACGCGTGCTGGCGTCCGCACGTGCCGAATGGCATCATGGATCACCGAGATTTTCGCGCCCGGTTTCACACCTTCGGTCGCCAGATGGCGCCGCCACGCCCGGGCACCGGGACAGGTGTTGAAAAGGCCGAGGAGATGGCGCGTCATCGCGTGCAGCGCCACGCCCTCGGCAAGGCGCGCCTCGACATACGGCAGAAAGGCCTCGAGTGCCTGTATGCGGGTCAGGGCCGCGGCGGTATCTCCGAACAACCGCGCGTCGACCTCCAGGAGCAAAGACGGGTCGGCGTAAGCGGCACGCCCGACCATCACGCCATCGACGTGCTCGAGCGCCGCCTCGATGGCATCGAAGTCGGCAAGGCCGCCGTTGAGGACGACCGGCACATGCGGCAAACGAAGCTTAAGCGCGTGGACCACAGTGTAGTCGAGCGGCGGCACGTCGCGATTTTCTTTCGGCGACAGACCCTTGAGCCAGGCCTTACGCGCGTGAACAATCAGCGCGTCGGCACCGGCCGCGACGACCGCGTCGGCGATCGCGCCGAGCGCTTCGCCCGGCACCTGATCGTCGACGCCGAGACGGCACTTGACGGTGACGGGGACGGTGACAGCGGCCTTCATCGCCGCCACACAGTCGCCGACCAGAGCCGGCTCACGCATCAGGCAGGCGCCGAAAGCGCCGTTCTGCACCCGATCCGAGGGGCAGCCCACGTTCAGGTTGATTTCGTCATAGCCTCGATCGGCACAGATGCGGGCCGCCAAGGCCAGATCGACGGGATCGCTGCCGCCGAGTTGCGCCGCGACCGGGTGCTCTGACACATCGAAGCCGAGCAGGCGGTCCCGATTGCCGTGGATGACCGCGCCGGTCGTCACCATCTCGGTATAGAGCCGCGCGCGACGCGAAAGGATTCGATGGAAGGCGCGGCAATGCCTGTCCGTCCAATCCATCATCGGCGCGACGGAGAAGCGATGATCTCGCATTTCGCTTCTTAGGATGCTCAGGCTGTCCTTGTCGACGGTCGATGCTTGACCTTTTTCGGGAAATGCCCGCCGGGGCAAAGGAGCGGATCATTTCACGAGGACAAAGCGGCGGACGATGCCGCGAGCCGCGCTGTCCCGGGTTTCGCGTTGTGGGCGGCGCACACGAGGCTTGCCAAAGCCGACACGAACTGGTCGGTCATCGTCTTGGCGATACCCGACAGAAACAAGACACCCAGGTTCGCAAGCGGGCCATCCTGCGAGGTCTCGACACGATAGACCAGACGACATCCGCCGCCAGGAACCTCGACGAGCCGGATATGCGCGGTCCCTTTCGCGAGTCCGGCAAAGCCACCATCGCCGCGGCCTGTCATGACGTAGGCGCGCGGGAAGTCGCTCTCTGTCACTTCGACCCGACCGCTAAATTCGATGCGCACGGGGCCAAGCCGCACGAGCACCTTCAAGCGGAAGGTCCGGTCCGCCCCGCGCTGAATGGCTTGACAGCCGGGTACGCAAAGCTTCAGGCAATCGACATCGTTGAGGGCGGCCCACACCGTTTCACGTGTCGCGCCGATCGTTTTGGCACCCTTCAAGGCGACAGCCACTCTATCTCCGCGCATTGAGGTGCGACAAACCATGCACAGCGCGGGGCATCCGTAAATCGCTTTTGTAAGGCGGGCCGACTTATACCCCGAAACCGCTCGGCTATGACCGGGAGATTCGATGACTGACCTGAATATCGCTGGCGAGACTGTCAGGGTGGGTGTGCGAGACGCTAAAGCCTCGCGTCGGGCGCCGCCGCCGGCGCTCGCGAGGAACCTCCGCCTTGGCTGCCTGATCGTGCTGATGGGACTGGGCCACCCGGCGCGCGCCGAGCAACTCTCGATCGGCGTCGGCGCGCCGCTGAGCGGTCCCGACGGCATCTTCGGCGAGCAGATCCGCCTCGGCGTCGAGCAGGCCGTCGCGGATGCCAACGCCTCCGGCGGTTTCCTCGGCGAGACGGCGCACGTCGTTCCCGGTGACGATGGCGGCGACCCAAAGAGGGGCGTCGAGGTGGCGAAGCGTTTCGTGGCCGCGAAAATTCCCTTCGTCGTCGGCCATTTCAGCTCGGCGGTCGCGGTACCGGCATCGACGATCTATGCCCAGGCCGGCATTCTCGACATCACGCCGTCCGCGATCGAGCCGCTTGTGACCGAGCGCGGCCTCGCGACCGTGTTTCGGACCTGCGGCCGCGAGGACCAGCAGGCCGCCGTCGCCGCGCGCTATCTCGCGGCGCATTTCTCGCGCATCGCGATCGTCCATGACCGGACGAGCGACGGCAAGATGCTCGCCGACGCCGTCCGCCACTCCCTCTCGGGCACCGATGCCAAGGAGGTCTTCTACGGCAGTCTCGAAAAAGGTACGCGCGATTATCCCGGCCTCGTCGCACGCCTGAAGGCATCGGGCGCGCAGGTTGTTTTCTGGGGCGGCACGCAGACCGAGGCCGGGTTGCTTGCCCACCAACTGCACGATGCCAACTCCCGGATCGTTCTCATGGGAGGCTTCGGCATCGCGTCGGACGAGTTCGCTACTCTTGCGGGACCCGGCGCCGACGGCACTCTGATCGTCTTCCCGCAAGATCCGAGGCGGCGGCCGGCGGCGACGAACCTGCTGCGCCGCCTGCAGGCGAAGGGCGTCGACCCCGCCGGCACGACGTTCTACGCCTACGCCGCCGTCCAGGTGTTCCGCGAGGCCGCGCGCGCGGCGACATCGCTCGATCCGTCGCAGATCGCGGCAGCCATTCACTCCGGCATGGTCTTCAAGACGGTGCTCGGCGACTTGACCTTTGATGCCAAAGGAGACCCGACCGTCAGCGACCTGGCCGTTTACGTCTGGCACAGGGGCGCCAGCGGGCGCATGGCCTACGACGACCAGGCCGACAGCTGACGCTGTGGCCGCGGCTTTCATGTCTCAGGTGGCGGCAATCGTCGAACGGCGACAGACGCGCCCACGGCTGACAGGGTATGATGCGGCCATGTGCCCGCTCGGAACTCTCGTCCGCGACGAAGCGACCGGACCCCGCAAGGCATGAGGGTTCTGGCCGCCTTTTTCGTCAACGTGCTTTTCAACTTCGCCGTCGGCCTCCTTGTCGCGAAGTTCCTCGGACCGGCGGAATACGGTCGTTTCGCTTTGGCGCTTGCGACGGCGATGGCGGTCCAGGCCCTCTTCCTCGATTGGCTTCGGCTCGGCGCCACCCGCTTCTATTCCGAGCGGGCGAGAGGGGAGGATCCCGCCCTGCGCGCCACGCTCGACATCGGCTTCGCGATCGTGACGACCGGGCTCGCCGTCGGCAGCGCGCTCCTCTTCATGACCGGCGTCACGTTCCCGCTGTCTGACGGCCTGATCGCGCTCGCCCTCGGAGCGGCGGTGGCGAACGGTCTGTTCGATTTCAACACCGCGCTCGTGCGCGCCCGGTTCAACGACACCCTCTACATCAAGCTGATCGTCGTGAAGAACCTTCTTGCCTTCGCGCTGACGGGCGGTGGCGCTTTCTACTTCGCCTCGGCCAAGATGGCGCTCGTCGGCGGCATCGTCAGTTTGTCCGGTTCGGTGGTCGCCGCGCGCGCCGCCCTGAGAGACGCGGGCGCGGAGGCCCGGCTGGCGGATTTCGCGATCGCCCGATCGATCCTGCGCTACGCGATACCCGTCGTCGCCGCGAACCTCCTCTACATCTGCATCCCGCTCGCCAACCGTTCGCTCATCGCCATCGTCTACGGGTTTTCCGAGACAGGGCAGTTCTCGCTCGCCTACGATATCGGCACCAAAGCGGTCCAGGCGATCGGCTCCACGCTCGACGTCCTGCTGTTCCAGATCGCGGTGGCGGCGCATGACCGGCACGGCCACGATCACGCCAAGCAGCGGGTGGCCGACAACATGGCGATCGTCATCGCCATCATGCTGCCGTCCTGCGTCGGCATCTGGCTGGTCATGCCCTCGATGCAAGAGCTGATCGTGCCGGTGCAGTACCGCGGGCCCTTCGACGTCTTGCTGACCCTGATGATGCCGGGCCTGTTCTGCTTCGCGCTGATCCTTTACGCGATCAACCCGATCTTCCAGATCGCCAAGCGAACCGCGCCGATGATCGCCGCCGCCGTGGCGGGCTGCGTGGCCGATCCGCTCCTCCTGCTCGCGCTGCCGCGCACCGCGGACGCGACGAGCCTCGCCATCGCGCAGTCCGGCGCTTTCGTCGTGGCGTTCGCGACGCTGGTCGCCCTGTCATCCCTCTCCAAGCCGATCTGGCCCAAGCCGCGCGATCTTGTTTTCACGGTTTTGGCGACCGGTGCCATGGCCGCGGTGCTGCTGCCGTTGCGCGGGCGCGAGCCCGGTATCTTCACGCTCGTCGAGCAGATCGCCGGCGGCACGATCGTCTACGGCGCCCTCGTGTTCCTGTTCGACATCGCGGCCCTGCGGTCGCTGATCTTCGAGCGTCTCCGGCCGGCGGTGGCGCGTTTCAGGCCGAGTTGAACGGGCGCCTGAACAAAAGCGTAGCCCAGCCCTCGATGTCGCGCCGGCGCACCAGCACCAGGCCTTGTGTGCGGTAGGCCGAGATCACGCCCGGTACGTCACCGCCGAGAAGCCCCGAGAGAATGATCTCGCCGCCCGGCACCACAGCCTTGCGGATCGACGGCGCCAGCCCGCGCAGCGGGCGCGCCAGAATGTTGGCGAAGATCAGGTCGTAGGGTCCCTTGCGCCGCAGTGCGGGATGGCCGAGGCCGCGCGCCCAGACCGGGCGCACGTAGGGGTGGGCGCGGTTCTGTTTCACGTTGCCGGTCGCGGCCTCGACGGCGATCGCGTCGATGTCGCCGGCCGCGACCGCGCGGCGGAAGCGGCGCGCTGCGGCGATGGCGAGGACACCGGTTCCCGTGCCGATGTCGAGAATGCGCACGGGCCGCCTGCGCTTGGCGACGGCGTTGAGCGCGGCGAGGCAGCCGCGCGTGGTGCCGTGGTGGCCGGTGCCGAACGCCAACGCCGCCTCGATCTCGATGCCTATGTCGCCGGGTGTCACACGTCGACGCCCATGCGAGCCGTGGATGACGAAGCGACCCTCGCGCACCGCCTCCAGTCCCTCCAACGAGGCGGCGACCCAGTCGCGTTTGGGCACGTCGGCGAAGATGGCACTGGCGGCCGTCGCCTCATCCGAGACCAGGGCGACGAGCGAGCGCACCGCATTCTCGTCGGGCGCTCGACCGAAGAACAACTCGACGATCCAGGGTCCGCCGCTCCAGGTCGCGGCATGAGCCGTCTCCTCGAAGGCGGCGGCGGCCGTCTCGGCGGGATCGAAGGTCTCGACGATGATGTCCGCGACGCGTCGCGCGACGGCTTCGTCGCAGCGCAGCCGCATCACGTGCGCGGCACCGTTCGGGGGCAGGCCTTCGAGCATCGGCGGCGCGTAGCACGCGGGTGCCGCCGCATCAAACAGGGCGCGGGGCGTGTTGCCTCCTCTGAGCCTTTAGGTTTTGATCGCGGACCTCGCGACCATGTTTGGTGCCCTCTTGGACTATCTTGCCGCGATGCGGTCGTTCATCCGCTCGGTCGATCTCGGCAGTTTCTCGCGAGCGGCGGCGGAGGCGGGCGTCAAGGTTTCGACCATCTCGCGCTACGTGTCCGCTCTCGAGGCGGATCTCGGAGCGGCACTGCTCAATCGTTCGACGCACGGCCTTCATCTGACCGAGATCGGTCGCATGTTCCACGAGCACGCGGCGCGCATCCTCATCGAGGTCGACGATGCGCGCGCGCTCGCGTCCTCCTTCAACACGAGTCCGCAGGGACGCCTCAAGATCACGGCACCGGCCGCCTTCGGGCGCCTCCACGTCGTCACGCATCTGTCAGGTTTCCTTGCCGCGTACCCGGCGATCTCCGTCGAGGTCACGCTGACCGACTCGCATGTGGATCTGATCGAAGCGGGTGTCGACCTGGCGATCCGGATCGGCGCGCTGCCGGATTCGGCGTTGATCGCCCGCAGGCTTGCGCCGCACCGACGCGTCGCCTGCGCGAGCCCAGGGTACCTGGCGAACACCGCGCCGATCGATAGCCCGGAGGATCTCTCCGGCCGCGAGGCCCTGGTCTCGCTGCTGCAGGCCGGCGGCACCTGGTATTTTCGCCGTCGCGGGAGCGGCGCGATCGTGCCGATCAAGGTGTCCGGACGCCTTCGGGTCAATGATTCCGAGGCGTTGCTGACCTGCGCCCTGGCTGGCCAAGGCGTCGCTCTGCTGCCGACGTGGCTGGCGCACGCGGAACTCGCAAGCGGCGGTCTCGTCGCGCTGCTGCCCGATTGGGACGCGGGGATCATGCCTGATTTCGACCGAGCGATCTGGATCGTCTATCCGCCCAAGAAAGTCGTCTCGCCGAAAGTCCGCGCCTTCATCGGCTACTTCGAGGAAAGATTCCGCAAACCGGTTTACTGGGATGCGCCGCCGAGCCCACCAAGCCTACCACCGAGCCCCTGAAGCGCATGGCTGTCCCTTCTGCGCAAAAGCGCTTTGCCTCGGCGGGGCTCGCCGCCCCATCGATCGCCGCGCATGTTGTCCGCATCGGACGCCGCCACAGATGGCGCCGGTCCAATGGAGGACAGCGACATGGACATGCTCGACACGGTCACCCGCCCTGATGCGAACCACACCGATACCGACCTGACGGCGGTCGGAACGTCGTCCGCTCGGGCCCATACGGAAGCGGCGGAATATTTCGAGTACAGCAAAGCGGCGAACCCGATCGGCGCCGACCTTACCCCACTGATACCCTTCCACTTCTTCCCCTCGTCCCTGTACGCGGAGCGCTTCACCCAGATCATCCCGCTCGACCTCAGCGACGATCTGAAGTGCGAAGCGCCCGCGACCGGCCCCGGTCTTTGCGCCAACTTCCTGCGGATCCTGGCTGGCGAGTCCATCGCCCTCGATCCGAACGCGACGTCGCTCGTGTTCTACGTCATCCGCGGAAACGGCCGCGCGGGGGCCGAGGGCGACGTTGTGGACTGGCGAGAGGGAGATTTCTTCACGATGCCGGGCTCGCGGGAGACGGTGTTGACGGCCTCCGAGGACGCCGCCCTCTACTATGTGAACGATGCGCCTTTGCTGACCTATCTCGGCGTCGCCGTGGCGGGCAAGCGGTTCGCCCCGACGCTCTACCCGGCCGAGCGCGCCAATCATGAACTCATGCTCGCCGCCAACGACCCGAACTCGAGGAACCGCAGCCGGATCAGCGTCCTGCTGGGCAACACCAACTTTCCGCGCACCCGCACGGTCACTCATGTGCTCTGGGCCATGTACGGCCTGATTACCCCGGGCACGATGCAAAAGCCGCATCGGCACCAATCGATCGCGCTCGATTTCATCGTCGATTGCGATCCGGGCTGCTACAGCCTGGTCGGTGAGCGTCTCGACGACCGGGGCGACATCCTCAACCCGACGCGTGTGGACTGGGAGTCCGGCTCCGCATTCGTCACTCCGCCGGGCTATTGGCACGCGCATTTCAACACGTCCGGTCGCGAGGCCCGCCTCATTCCGATCCAGGACGCGGGCTTGCAGACCTATCTGCGCACGCTCGACATTCGCTTCACCTGAAGCCGAAAGCCGATCGCGTGGATCGAAGTCGTATGTCGGCCTCGATCCCCCTTGGCCTTGCCGGAGGCATCTTCTGGCCTCACTCCAGCGCCTTGCCCTCGCGTCCGGCCAGATCCTGTATGAACTGCCAGGCCGTGCGGCCGGACCGGTTGGCGCGCGTGGCCGCCCATTCCAGCGCCTCTGCCTTGATGCTGGCGCCGTCGAGCTTGATGCCGAAATGGTCGGCGTAACCGAACACCATCGCCAGATACTCGTCCTGCGAGCACTTGTGGAAGCCGAGCCACAAGCCGAACCGGTCCGAGAGCGAGACCTTTTCCTCGATTGCCTCGCCGGGGTTGATCGCGGTCGCCCGCTCATTGTCGAGCATCTCGCGCGGCATCAGGTGACGACGGTTCGACGTCGCGTAGAAGAGCACATTGGCGGGCCGACCCTCGAGTCCGCCCTCGAGCACCGCCTTCAGCGACTTGTAGCTGGTGTCGTCGAAATCGAACGAGAGATCGTCGCAGAACACCAGGAAACGGTGGCGGCTGTCGCGGATCAGCGTCATCAGGCGCGGTAGGCTGTCGACGTCCTCGCGGTGGATCTCGACGAGCTTGAGCGGCGTCGCGCCCGTTCCGGCGCGGTTCACCTCGGCGTGCGCCGCCTTGACGAGCGAGGATTTGCCCATGCCGCGCGCGCCCCAGAGCAGCACGTTGTTGGCGGCGAAACCTTTGGCGAAACGCTCGGTATTGTCGGTGAGAATGTCGCGCACCCGGTCGATGCCTTTAAGCAACGCGATATCGACGCGGCTGACGCGGGGGACCGGCTGGAGGCGGTCGTCCTCGGCGCGCCAGACGAAGGCGTCGGCCGCGTCGAAGTCGGGCAACGCTGGCGGCTTCGGCACGAGCGCCTCCAGCGCTTCGGCGATGCGCCGCAAGGCTTCAGCGGAAAGGTCGTGCTGGGAATCGTCGGAGCGCGTCATGCGCCCTGAGTTAAACCAGTTCGCCGACGGAGCGAAGCGCTGGAGCCCGCGAAACGCACGGTCGCGGAACGGCCCGTGCTCACGTGTCGAGGTCGGCCAGTTGCGGTGCCGGCAGATGCGCGCCAGCGGCAAGACAGCTCATCAGTTGATGGTAGCGCATGACCGGCAGTCGTTCGACATATGCGATGCAGCTTGTCTTCACGCCCTCGTCGGGCACCCGGTTCCACCAGAACGTGAGCGCACCGAGTGCGGCATGTTCGCGTTCAATGCAGCTTGGAAGCCCCATCGCGCGATCGCATTCGGCGACGATATCGAACTGCGGGATGGCGAGTCCCGCCTTGCCGGTCGAGACGGCAAGCGGCAGCCAGGCGGCAAGAAACCAAACGTGCAAGCGAGCCTCCATCGGTGAAGAAATCCGAAGATAGAAGCGTAGGATTTTCGGTCAAATCCCGTTTCGCTTTGGTGTTCGACGCTAACCAAAATGTGAACGATAGACGTCGAACCAGGTGGCGGATCCGCCACTTACGAGATCATCGGCAACCAGCAAGAGGAAAGCCATGACTGGCATCTTTAAAAAGGTCGCGCTCGGCACCGCTGTCGTCGCGACGCTCGGATTTACGGCGATCAGCGCCTCTACGACGGCTGACGCGCGCGGCTTCGGCGGCGGTGGCTTCCGTGGCGGCGGCTTCGGCGGGCGCGGTTTCGGTGGGCGTGGCTTTGGTTACGGGCGCGGATATGGCTACGGCTATGGTCGCGGCTTTGGCTACGGCTTGGGCGGCTTCGGCCTGGGTCTTGCCGCCGCGGGCTTGGCCTACGGTCCCTACGGGTATGGCTACGGCTACGGCTATCCCTATTATCGGCCGTACGGCTACGGCTATGGCCCTTACGGCTACGGCTATTGATCGAAGGAGGGGCGCCCCGGAGGCGCCCCTTTTTTTTGGTCCGTCCATCGCCTGTCCGGTCCGTCTCTCACCATTGCTTTCGTCACCGCCGCCGCTATAACGCGCCATCCCGCCGAGACGGGATCATCTAGCGGGAGCCACGGCCATTTTCATCACGCCTGCCTTCGCCCAGACCGCAGGCGCGGCGGGCGGATACGACCAGATCATCCAGTTCTTGATGCCGCTCGGCCTCATCGTCATCATAATGTATTTCTTGGTGTTGAGGCCGCAGCAGAAGGCGGCGCGTGTCCGGGCGGATCTGCTCAAGAACATCCGCCGCGGCGATACCGTGATCACCACCGGTGGATTGATCGGCAAGGTGACGAAAGTCGTCGACGACGCCGAACTCGAAGTCGAAATCGCGGCGAACGTCCGGGTCCGGGTCGCGCGCGCGATGGTGAGCGAGGTGCGCGCCAAGGGCGAGCCGGTCAAGGACATGCCGGTGAAGACGGCAAGTTGACTGTTGCGGGCCTGTCGGCCCGCTGATTGGATCCGTGACTACATGCTGCGCTTCGCGACCTGGAAGATCGTCTCCATCATCGCCATGATCGTTGTGGCCATACTCCTCGTGGTGCCAAGCCTGCTTGGCGTCTCGACCAGAGAGGCGCTCGATGCCCGTCTGCCGAGCTGGGCGCATCCCAAGACGCTGACGCTAGGCCTCGATCTTCAGGGCGGTTCGCACATCCTGCTGCAGGTCGACGGGACCGATGTCGTCAAGACGATGGTCGCCAATCTGCGCGACGATGTCCGTCGCATCCTCCGCGAGGAGAAGGTCGCCATCACCGGCGGCATCGCATCGCAGCCGCGCGGCATCGCGCTTCGTGTCACGGACGAGGCCGATCTCGGGAAGGTGATGCCGAAACTGCGGCAGCTCACCAGTTCCGGTGCCTCGATCCTCGGCTCCTCCGGCGCGCCGGCCTACGAGATCAACGCCAATGGCACCTCGATCCAGATCGGTGTGACGGACGCCGGTGTGACCGACAAGATCCGCCGGGCCGTCGACCAGTCGATCGAAGTCATCCGCCGTCGTGTCGACGCGCTCGGCACCACCGAGCCGCTGATCGAGCGAGAGGGCACGGACCGCATTCTCGTCGAGGTGCCGGGCCTGCAGGATCCCGAGAAGCTGAAGCAGATCCTCGGCACCACAGCCAAGCTCGAGTTCCGTCTCGTCGCGCAGCCGGGCGAGGCTCCGGGCGATGTCGAGGAGCTCGACCAGACCGAGCAGCCAGGCGTCAAGCTGCCGGTCGAGAAGCGGGTGATGGTGCAGGGTGAGGATTTGACCGACGCCTCGCCCGGCTTCGATCAGCAGACACAACAGCCGATCGTCAATTTCCGCTTCAACATCCGCGGCGGCCAGCGCTTCGGCCAGGTCACGTCGGAAAATGTCGGGCGCCCGTTCGCCATCGTGCTCGACGGCAAGGTGATCTCCGCGCCGCGCATCCTGGGACCGATCACCGGCGGCTCCGGCCAGATCTCGGGAAACTTCACCGTCGAGCAGGCCAACAACCTGTCGATCCTTCTGCGCGCCGGCGCCTTGCCGGCCAAGCTCGTCATCGTCGAGGAGCGCACGGTCGGTCCCGGCCTCGGTCAGGATTCGATCAACGCCGGCAAGCTCGCCGCCTACGTCGGGGCCGGCCTTGTGTTTTGCTACATGCTCGTCACCTACGGCACGTTCGGCATCTTCGCCAACATCGCCCTCGCCGTGCACATCTCCTTCATTTTCGCCGGCCTGGTGCTGCTCGGTGCCACGCTGACGTTGCCCGGGATCGCCGGCATTGTGCTGACGATCGGCATGGCGGTCGATTCGAACGTGTTGATCTACGAGCGCATCCGCGAGGAAAACCACGCCGGGCGCTCGATCATCCAGTCGCTCGACGCCGGCTTCAAGCGTGCCTTCGCCACCATCGTCGATGCCAATGTCACGATGTTCGTCGCGGCCGCGATCCTCTACTTCTTGGGCGCCGGCCCGGTGCGCGGCTTCGCCGTCTCGCTCGGTCTTGGCATCCTCACGTCCATCGTGACGGCGGTGACGATGACGCGCATGATGATCGCGCTGTGGTACAGGTATCAACGTCCGACCAAGCTGCCGATATGAGCGGCCCAAGGTTCAAACGATGAAGTTGCTGCGGCTCGCGCCGGAAAACACAAAGTTCGGTTTCATGCGCTTTCGGCGCGTGAGCTATCCGTTCTCGGCCTTCATGTCGATCGTGTCGGTCGTGCTGTTCCTGACGGTCGGCATGAACTACGGGATCGATTTTGCCGGCGGCACGATGATCGAGGTGCGGCCCGACTCCGGTCATGCCGACCTCGCTCAGCTCCGCAAGGCGACGGAGGCGATGAACGTCGGACCGGTCGGTGTGCAGAGCATCGGCGACTCCGGCGACGTCGCGATCCGCTTCGGCCTGCAGCCCGGCGGCGACCAGGCGCAGGAAGGCGCCGTCGAGCGCGTCCGCAAGTCGATCGGCGATAGCTACAAGATCCGCCAGACCGCCGTCGTCGGCCCGACCGTGTCAGGCGAACTCGTCCAATCCGGTACGCTCGGCGTGGTGCTCTCGATTCTCGCGGTGCTCTGCTACCTGTGGTTTCGCTTCGAGTGGCAGTTCGCCGTCGGCGCGATCATCACGACGATGCACGACCTGCTGCTGACCGTCGGCTTCTTCTCGATCACCCAGCTCGAGTTCAACACGACCTCGATTGCCGCCATTCTCACGATCGTCGGCTACAGCCTCAACGAGACGGTCGTGATCCTTGATCGCATCCGCGAGATGATGCGCAAATACCGCAAGATATCGACGGACGAACTGCTCGACATGTCCGTGAACGCCGTGCTTCCGCGCACGATCATGACGGCGACCACCGTGTTCCTCGCGCTGCTGGCGCTCGTGCTGTTTGGCGGCGAGGTGATCCGCTCGTTCTCGCTGGCGATGATGTGGGGTATTTTCGTCGCCACCTATTCGTCGATCTTCATCTGCTCGCCGATGCTCATCTATTTGGGCCTGCGCCACGAGACGACCGCCGAGGCGGTTGTGCCGAAGGACCAACTCGGTGCGCCGCGCAAGCCCGCCCAGGCCGGCGTATCGAAGGCCTCCGTTTGAGGTGGCGGACAGGGCGGGTATCGGTGGCTTCCTGCCGGGTGCGCACGAGATCGAGGGTTACGGCGCCGGCGGCTTCCAGTTCGGCGGCATGTCACACCGCGGCTCGATCCTGGCGCTTCCCTCCGGTATCCACGCCTGGAACGTCTCCAGCGCCGACGACCTGACGTTCGAGGCGTTTTCGCGCGTCCTGGCGGAGGTTAAAGACGCCGGTGCGATCGCGATCGAGCACCTGCTGATCGGCACTGGCCGGACGATGCTGCCGCTGTTCGATCTGCGCGACAGGCTGCGCGCCGCCGGTCTTCGCGCCGAGCCGATGGCGACGGACGCCGCCGCGCGCACCTACTCGATCCTGCTCGGCGAGAAGCGCCGGGTCGCGGCGGCGTTGCTCGCGGTCGGCTGATGGCGGCCAGCGATCAGGATTACGCCATCTGCGAGGCGGCGGTCCGCGCGGGCGACCGCGACCGCTGGCTGGCGAGCCTTTTCTGGCCGCGGCCGGGGCGGCGCCACACGCACGCGCTGCTTGCCTTCAACCTCGAGATCGCGAAGGTGCGCGAGAGCGTCTCGCAGCCGATGCTCGGCGAGATCCGCTATCAATGGTGGCGCGACGCCATCGCGAACGGGCAGGGCGGCGGCAATCCCGTCGCCGAGGCGTTCATCGACACGATCGCCACCTTCAACCTCGACACCGAACGGCTGCTCGCGCTGATCGAGGCGCGCGGCTTCGACCTCTATGACGACCCGATGCCTTCTGGCTTGGCTCTGGAGAACTACGCGCGCGACACCGGCTCCACGCTGTTCGAGGCCATCGCGCGCATCCTCGCCCCCGGCCGTCTGCCGCCGCCCGCCGTGGACGAGGCCGGCCGCGCCTACGCGCTGACCGGGCTGCTGCGCGGCCTGCCGTACCAGGTGATGGCCGGCCAGATGTTCCTGCCGGCCGACCTGCTCGACCAATTCCAGCTGCCGGGCGCCGAGGTGATGGCGCACCGCAACTCGCCGGCGCTCGGCCTGGTGCTGAACGCGCTGCGCGCCCGCGCGCGCAACCATCTCGCCGCCATGCGCCAAGGCCTCGCCGAGGCGGGCCCGGCTGCCGCCGCGTGCCTGCCGGCGTTCCTCTGCGAGCCCTACCT
The DNA here is from genome assembly GCA_965198495.1 of Beijerinckiaceae bacterium. GTDB lineage: Bacteria > Pseudomonadota > Alphaproteobacteria > Rhizobiales > Beijerinckiaceae > RH-AL1. The sequence continues at coordinate 1,957,177 of CBDAPL010000001.1, forward strand.
GCGCCGTATGGAGGCGCCGGGCCTGAACCCATTCGAGACGCCGATCGAGCTGCCGCAATGGCGGCGGCAATGGGCGCTCTGGCGCGCGGCGCGGCGGATGTAAGTCGCGCCGACGAAAGCGTCGCCTCGTCTTGCCATAAAAACCGGCTCACGCTTTGCAATCAGGCGATGAACCGCGGCTGACTGCACAACTGCCATCTAGTATCCATCAATCATTGATCTAGTTTCCTGGCATATGGATTGCTCGATTTTTAAAGTTGCAACGAGAAGGAGCCGATATGAGCTATGATCCTAAAATGCAAAAAGGAAATCTTGATACCGCCGAGTCAGATCATCACGGTTTGATCAAGAAGGAAACCGTCGAGCTTAATGGCGTGTCGGTGACGCGCGTCACGTTTAACGTTGGCGCGAAGTGGTCGAAGGACCTGAAGGACTATGCTGGAACTCACAGCTGCCAATTGCCCCACGTGGCTCTTGTTCTTGCCGGAACGCTCCGCGTGGCGATGGATGATGGATCAATCGAGGACTTCTCGAAAAATGACGTGATGTTGCTGCCGCCCGGCCATGACGCTTGGTCAGTCGGCAATGAGGCGTGCACGTTCGTAGAATTCTCGCGCGGGAACGACTATTACGGTACGCATACTCACTAATCGAAACGGACGTGATAATGGGCGCATTCAAGGAATGATTTCCGAATGCGGTCCGTCTATTTGGATGGCAGAATATCACCGCGGATTATTGTCTTGATTGAATCAAGACCTCGGACTTAATCACGCAGCCGAGCTGATCCTCTTCGATGCATCGAAAGTCTAGGTCCTCGGCGCCGGATCGCGCCTGATCCGCATGGTGGAAGGCGCCAAGCGCCACGATCCTCGAGCGGCGACAAGGACTGTGTCACCTGCAGGATCGAGCCCGGCCGGTACCGGATCCTGACGCAGCCCTGCCAGCCCGACGCGAGCTGCTCCCTGCTGCCGCACCGGTTCGACAGGCTGGCCTGATCGGCGCGCGACGCCGCGCTTGCCCCGTGCCGCCCATCCTCTAAAAGCCCAGGCATGACCAAGCCCGAGACAGAAGCGCCGGACGGCGTGGACTATTCGAAGACGCTCAACCTGCCGCTGACGGCCTTCCCGATGCGCGCCGGGCTGCCGGTCAAGGAGCCGGAGCTGCTCCAGCGCTGGGCCGAGATCGACCTCTACGGCCGCCTGCGCGCGGCGGGGCGGGGCCGGCCGAAATTCGTGCTGCACGACGGGCCGCCCTACGCCAACGGCAACATCCACATCGGCCACGCGCTGAACAAGATCCTCAAGGACCTCGTCACCCGTTCGCGGCAGATGAGCGGCTTCGATTCGAACTACGTGCCGGGCTGGGACTGCCACGGTCTGCCGATCGAGTGGAAGATCGAGGAGGAGTACCGCGCCAAGGGCCAAGAACAAGGACGACGTGCCGGTCGTCGAGTTCCGCCAGCAGTGCCGCGCCTTCGCCCGCAAATGGGTCGACATCCAGCGCGAGGAGTTCAAGCGGCTCGGCGTGACCGGCGACTGGGCGCACCCCTACGAGACGATGAGCTTTCCCGCCGAGGCGATCATCGCCGGCGAGATCATGGCCTTCGCCGCCAACGGTTTGCTCTATCGCGGCTCGAAGCCGGTGATGTGGAGCGTGGTGGAGAAGACCGCGCTCGCCGAGGCCGAGGTCGAGTACGAGGACCACGTGAGCGACACGGTGTTCGTGGCGTTTCCGGTGAAGGATGCCGCTGTTCGCTCCTTCGAGTATTGGTCCGAACGGATCGACTTCTTCGCCCGCGCGTGACAATCCGGAACTCATGACGGCTGAGGTTGTCATCTACACGACGACGCCTGGACGATGCCGGCCAACCGCGCGATCAGCTTCTCCTCGCGCATCGCCTACGGCCTCTATCGCGTCACCGCCGCGCCCGAGCAGAACTGGGCGAAGGTCGGCGCTCTCTATCTCCTCGCCGACGCGCTCGCCGCGAGCGTGTTCAAGGCCGCCAAGGTCGAGGCCTACGAGCGCGTGCGCGCCGTCGAGGCCGCCGAGCTGAAAGGTTTGACGGCGGCGCATCCCCTCGCGGCGCTCGGCTACGGCTTCGACGTGCCGCTGCTCGACGGCGACCACGTCACCGACGATACCGGCACCGGCTTCGTCCACACCGCGCCCTCGCACGGCCGCGACGACTTCGACATCTGGATGGCCTCGAACCGCTTGCTGCGCGAGCGCGGCATCGATCCGCGCATCCCCTATACCGTCGATGCCGACGGCTTCCTCACGGCGGACGCGCCCGGCTTCGAGGGTCGCCGCGTCATCGACGACAAGGGCGCCAAAGGCGACGCCAACGAGGCGGTCATCAAGGCGCTGGTCGAGAGCGGCAATCTCGTCGCGCGCGGGCGGCTGAAGCACCAGTATCCGCATTCGTGGCGCTCGAAGAAGCCGCTGATCTTCCGCAACACGCCGCAATGGTTCATCGCGCTGGACCAGGGCTTCGAGGTGCAGGCTACCCTTCAATCCCCTCATGGTGAGGAGCCGCGCAGCGGAGTCTCGAACCACGAGGGCGGTCCCCGGAGCGATGTCAACGACACCCTTGTGGTTCGAGACGCGCTCCGCGCTCCTCACCATGAGGGGGTTGTTGCGCATGGGGCGAGCGCCAACAAGCCCTCGCTACGGGCGATCGCGCTGGAAGAGATCGCCCGCACGCGCTGGGTGCCGGCGGCGGGGGAGACCCGCATCACCGGGATGATCGCCAACCGTCCGGATTGGGTGGTGTCGCGCCAGCGCGCCTGGGGCGTGCCGATCGCCATCTTCGTCGATGCCGAGCACCGGCCGCTCACTGATCCCGCCGTCAACGCGCGCATCCTCGCCGCTTTCGCGGAGGAGGGCGCCGACGCCTGGTACGCGGCCGGCGCGCGCGAGCGCTTCCTGGGGGAGAGGGCGGGCGAGGACTGGCGCAAGGTCGACGACGTGCTCGACGTGTGGTTCGACTCCGGCTCCACCCACGCCTTCACCTTGGAGGATGCCGAACAATTCCCCGGCCTCGCGGGCATCCGCAGGCAGCGCGACGGCGGCCGCGACGAGATCATGTATTCCGAAGGCTCGGACCAGCATCGCGGCTGGTTCCACTCCTCGCTGCTGGAGAGCTGCGGCACGCGCGGCCGCGCGCCCTACGACGCGGTGCTGACCCACGGCTTCGTGCTCGACGCGCAGGGGCGCAAGATGGCGAAGTCGGTCGGCAACGTCGTCGCGCCGCAGAGCGTCATCAAGGACAGCGGCGCCGACATCCTGCGCCTGTGGGTCGCCGCGTCGGATTATGCCGACGATCTGCGCATCGGCCCGGAGATCCTGAAGACCTTCGTCGAAACCTACAAGAAGCTCCGCAACACCATTCGCTGGATGCTCGGCGCGCTCGGCCATTACGATGCCGCGCACACAATCGCCGTCGCCGACTTGGAAGAGCTGGAGCGGCTGATGCTGCACCGTCTCGCCCAGCTCGACGACGAAATCCGCGAGGCCTACGCGCGCTTCGACTACAAGCGCGTCGTCGCGCGCCTCACGATGTTCCTCAACACGGATCTCTCCGCCTTCTACTTCGACATCCGCAAGGATTCGCTCTATTGCGACGCGCCCTCCAGCGCGCGGCGGCGCGGCGCCTTGCAGGCGATCGAGCGGATCTTTCGCTGCGTCACGCTGTGGCTGGCGCCGATCCTCGTCTTCACCGCCGAGGAAGCCTGGCTGTCGCGCTACCCGCAAGCGATCTCGGTGCATCTCGAAGCCTTTCCCGACGTGCCGGCGGACTGGCTCGACCCGGCGCTCGCCGCGAAATGGGAGACGATCCGTCAGGTTCGCGCGGTCGTGACAGGCGCGCTGGAGATCGAGCGGGCGCAAAAACGGCTGGGTTCGTCGCTCGAGGCGGCGCCCCTGGTGTTCGTCGCTGACGCGGCCTTGCGCGAGACGCTTGGCGATATCGATCTCGCCGAAGTCTGCATCACCTCCGACATCGCCATCGAGGCGGGCGAGGGGCCGGCCGACGCGTTCCGACTGCCCGATGTGCCGGGCGTGGCGGTGGTGCCGCGACGCGCCGAGGGGCGGAAATGCGCGCGCTCGTGGAAGATTTCGCCGCTGGTCGGCAGCGATCCGGATTATCCCGACGTCACGCCGCGCGATGCCGATGCCCTGCGCGAACGCAAGGCCGCCGGGCGGCTTGGGTGAGCGCACGCCTGATCGGCTTCATCCTGGCCCTGGCGACCCTGGCGGTCGACCAGGCCAACAAGCTCTGGCTCATCGACGTCTACGGCATCGCCGCCCGTCAGCCGGTCCGCTTGGCCTCGTACTTCGACGTCGTTTTCGCCAAGAACCCCGGCATTTCCTACTCTCTGCTGTCGGCGCACAGCCCCGCCGCGCGCTGGAGCCTCGTCGCTTTCACGATGGTCGCGGCGCTCGCCATCGGCCTGTGGCTCTGGCGCACCACGACCTGGGTTGTCGCCCTCGCGCTCGGCCTCATCCTCGGCGGCGCGCTCGGCAACGCCATCGATCGCTTCAGCTACGGGTGGGTGGCGGATTTCTACTACTTCCACCTCGGCTCGTTTCACTGGTACGTGTTCAATCTCGCCGACGTGGCGATCGTCGCCGGCGTGGGCATGCTGCTGGTCGACTCGTTCTTTCTCTCCTGGGCGCGCTCGCCGGACGAGGCGACGCCCGCCATCGACCGCGACACGCGGCGCCTCTAAATTGCCGCTAAGGCGGGGCAGTCGTATAGACTGTTCCGCGTCTCTTAGGATTCCACCATGACGACGATTTCGCGCGCAGGACTTATCGCGGGTCTGGCGTTGGCCTCGGTGGCGGGATTAGGCCCCGCGCCCGCCGCCGCGCAGCAGGACAGCTTCTCGCAGCAGATGACCGACATCCGCAACGCGGTCGGGCTCGGTACGCCGCGCGCGCCGATCGATTTCAGCGAACGGCCGCCGCTCGTCGTCCCGCCGTCCAACACCCTGCCGCCGCCGGGCTCCGGCGACCCGCCGCTCGCCATCAACGATCCCGACGTCAACGCCCGGCGCAAGGCACTCACCGACTCGCGCCGTTACGTGCCGCCGTCGGATCCCGGCGCGACGGCGCAAGGTCTCAGCAAGCGCACCTACCTCGTCGATCCGCCGTCCGGCCTACGCGACCCGAAGATCGTCGCCTCCGACATCACCCTCGACAAGTCGGCGCCCGCGACGGCCGGCGCCAAGCCGAGCAAGCGCCACCACGCCAAGCGGACGGCGGCGCCACCGGAAGCGGCAGCACAGTAGGCTCGGTACGCGCGCTCGGCCTGCGCGCTTTTTCATGATGCGCGGCGCCGCGCAAACGCGCTATAGCGGACGCTTCTGGATTTCATCGCGTTCCGCCGACCGGAGCCGCGAAGGTCGGAAGGATAATCCATGCGCCAGAGCCCTGCCACAGCGTCCATGATCGGTCTGACCCCCGGCCAGACAAGCAATGTCGCGGCCGCCGATACGGCGATCGTGCGGGGCCATCTCGACAACGGCATGGATATCGTGGTGATCCCCGACCACCGGGCGCCGGTCGTGACCCACATGGTATGGTATCGCAACGGCTCCGCCGACGATCCGCTGGGTAAGTCGGGCATCGCGCACTTTCTCGAGCATCTGATGTTCAAGGGCACCGCCGAGAATCCGGCCGGTAAGTTCAGCGAGCTCGTCTCGGACCTTGGAGGCCAGGAAAATGCCTTCACGTCCAATGACTTCACGGCCTATTTTCAACGCATTCCGAAGGAACATCTTCCGGTCTGTATGGCGTACGAGGCCGACCGGATGAAGAACCTCGTTCTCACCGATGACCTGGTGACGCCGGAGCGCAACGTGGTGCTGGAAGAGCGTCGCATGCGCACCGACTCCGACCCCGGCGAGATCCTCGACGAGGCGATCCAGGCGGCGGTCTACACCTCGCATCCCTACGGCAAGCCGGTGATCGGCTGGGAGCACGAGATCGAGACGCTCGATCGCACCGACGCTTTCAATTATTACGAGCGTTTCTACACGCCGGAGAACGCGATCCTCATCGTCGCCGGCGATGTCGACCCGCAGGAGACGATCGAGCTCGCCAGGACGATCTACGGGCCGATCGAGCCGTTCGGCGAGGCGCCCCGGCGCCAGCGTCCGCAAGAGCCGCGGCCGACCACGCACCGGCAGGTCTCGCTTGCCGACGAGAAGGTCGAGCAGCCGCGCTATCAGCGCATGCACCTCGTGCCGTCCTACCGCACCGCGAAACCGGGCGAGGCCGAGGCGATCGAGGTGCTGGCCTTCCTGCTCGGCGGCGGTCAGACCAGCATCCTCTTCAAGACGCTGGTCATGCACGACAAGATCGCCGTCGCCGCCGGCACCCACTACATGGGCACCGCGCTCGACGAGACGCGCTTCTTCATCTACGCCGTGCCTGTCCCCGGCGTCGCTCTCGATACGCTCGATGCGGCGATCGAGGCGATCATCGGCAAGTACGCCAAGGTGGGTTTTCTCGACGCGGACATCAGCCGGGCCAAGAACCGATTGATCGCCGAGGCGATCTACGCGCGCGACAGTCAGATGACGCTGGCGAACTGGTACGGCGCCTCGCTGGCCACAGGCATGAGCCTCGAGGATATCGCGGCATGGCCGGAGCGGATCGAGGCGGTGACCGCCGCCGATGTCCAGGCCGCGTTCGCCTATCTCGACCGCAGGCGCGGCGTGTCGGGCTATCTTCTGCAAGCCGAGCCGGCCGCCGCCTGATTTCTCCTCAACGGATTTGGACATCATGACAGGACACGCAGAGACGATGACCGCGCCGCGCACGCGGGCATCTGGCGTGCAGAAGATCCGTTCGCCGTCAGGTGTCGAGGCCTGGCTCGTCGAGGATTATTCGGTGCCGCTCCTGGCCGTCAATTTCGGCTTCAAGGGCGGCGCGGCGCAGGATCCGATGCACAAGCCGGGGGTCGCCACGCTGCTTGCCGGCCTGCTCGACGAGGGCGCCGGCCCGCTCGACAGCGCGGCCTTCCACCAGGCGCTCGACGACGACGCGATCGAATTGTCCTTCTCCGCCGATCGCGACGCGATGCAGGGCCGGATGAAGACGCTGGCGCGCAACATGGGGCGCGCCTTCGAACTGCTCGGCTTGGCCGTGACTCAGGCGCGCCTCGACGCGGAGGCGTTCGAGCGCGTGGTCGGACAGATCGGCGCCTCGCTGCGGCGCGAGATCAACGACCCCGATCATGCGGCGGCGCGCCTCTTCCGATCGCAATCCTACCCGAACCATCCCTACGGTCAGCCGGTGAAGGGCGATCTCGCGATCCTGGCGACGATCACCCGCGACGATCTCCTCGCCATGCGCGCGCGGATCATGGCGCGCGACAACCTGAAGATCGCCGTCGTCGGCGCGATCGACGCGGCGACGCTCGGCAACGAACTCGATCGCGTGTTCGCCGCGCTGCCGGCGCACGCCGATCTGACACCCGTGGCGAACGTCACGCTGAGCGGCATCGGCAGCCGCGAGATCACGACGATCGACGTGCCGCAATCGACGATCCGCTTCGGCCGGCAGGGCTTGATGCGCGACGATCCCGATTTCGACGCCGCGACGGTCGTCAACCACTGCCTCGGCGCCGGGTCGTTCACCTCGCGCCTCTACAAGGAGGTCCGCGAGAAGCGCGGGCTCTGCTACTCGGTGTACTCGCAGAACTCCGAACTCGATCACGCGGCGATGCTGGTCGGCGCGACCTCGACCAAGAACGAGCGCGCCGCCGAGGCGATCGACGTCATCCGGGCCGAGATCGACCTGATGGCCAAGGACGGGATCGGCGCCGAGGAACTCGACAAGGCGCAAAAGTACCTGATCGGATCCTACGCGCTGCGCTTCGACACCTCGCGCAAGATCGCCGGGCACCTGTTAAGCCTTCAGCTCGACGGCCATGATGTCGACCGCCTCGACGACCGCAACGCCAAGATCGCCGCCGTGAGCGTCGAGGACGCCGCCCGCACCGCCAAGCGCCTGCTCGGCGACGGCAACCTGCTGATCACCATCGCCGGCAAGCCCGTGGGGATGTGAGGAGAGGCCGACCTTCTCTCGCGAGCGCGAGACGGGTAGGGTTCATCGCATGCCCATCCAACGCCTCGACCGCGTGCTGATCGACCGCATCGCCGCCGGCGAGGTGGTCGAGCGGCCGGCGTCGGCCGTCAAGGAACTGGTCGAGAACGCGCTCGATGCCGGCGCCACCCGCATCGAGGTGACGATAGAGGCGGGTGGGCGGCGCTTGATTCGGATCGTCGACGACGGCTCGGGCATGGGCATCGAGGATCTCGACCTCTGCGTGGAGCGGCATGCCACCTCCAAGCTGCCGGACGGCGACCTCGAGGCGATTCACACGCTGGGCTTTCGCGGCGAGGCGCTGCCGTCGATCGCCTCGGTGGCTTTGCTCACCATCGCCACGCGCACGGCCGACGCGGCGCAGGGCCACGCGCTCAGCGTCGATGCCGGGCGCAAAGGCGCGGTGCGGCCCGGCGCGCAGCCCAAGGGCACACGCGTCGAGGTGCGCGACCTGTTCGGCGCGACGCCGGCGCGGCTCAAGTTCCTCAAGAGCGACCGCGCCGAGGCGCGCGCCGTCGCCGAAGTGGTCCAGCGCCTCGCCATGGCGCACCCGCGCGTGCGCTTCGCCCTGGCGAGCGGCGAGACCGCCGGCTTCGACCATCCCGCCTGCGCCGAGGGTCCCGAAGGTCTGCTCGCGCGTCTGACGCAGGTGCTGGGCCGCGAGTTCCGGCCGAACGCGCTGCCGGTCGACGCCGTGCGCGAGGGCGTGACGCTGCGCGGCTTTGCCGGCCTGCCGACGTGGCACCGGGGCGACGCCACCGCGCTGCATGTCTTCGTCAACGGCCGCGCCGTGCGCGACAAGCTGCTCGTCGGCGCCGCGCGGGCGGCCTACATGGACTTTATGCCCTCGGGGCGATACCCGGCCCTGGCGCTCTTCCTCGGCTGCGATCCAGCCGAGGTCGACGTCAACGTGCATCCGGCGAAAAGCGAGGTGCGCTTCCGCGATCCGGGGCTCGTGCGCGGGCTCGTCGTCGGCGCGCTGAAGCAGACGCTGGCGGCCGCGATGCACCGCGCCTCGCCGACGGCGGCCGTCGCCGGCATCGCGCGCCCGGCCTGGGCCGGGTACGCGTCGCCGCGCGCCGAGCAGACCGCCGCGCGCCTGCTCGGCGCGCCGGGCGGCTTCGGCGAAAGCGGGCAGGCGACCTTCGTCGACGACGCGCCGAGCGCCCGCGGCGACCCGTCTCGCCCGACCCAAGAAGCGCTCGTCGCGCCGCTCGGCGCCGCGCGGGCGCAGGTGCACGACACCTATATTCTCGCGCAGACCACCGACGGGCTGGTCATCGTCGACCAGCACGCCGCGCATGAGCGGCTCGTCTACGAGCGGCTGAAGAGCGACCGCGCGGCGCACGGCATCGAGCGGCAGGCGCTGCTGATACCGGCCGTCGTCGACTTGGCCGCGCGCGACGTCGAGCGCCTGAGCGAGGCGGCGCCGCTCCTGGAGACGCTTGGCCTGGCGCTCGAACCCTTCGGCCCCGGCGCCGTGCTCGTGCGCGAGACGCCGTCCGCCCTCGGCGCGCTCGACGCCGGCCGCCTGCTGCGCGACCTCGCCGACGCGCTCGCCGAGGACGAGGCGGCGACGATCCCGCTGGAGCGCCGACTCGATCATTACCTCGCGACCTTCGCCTGCCATCATTCGGTGCGCGCCGGGCGCCGGCTCACCGGCGACGAAATGAACGCGCTGCTGCGCGAGATGGAGCGCACGCCGGGCTCTGGGCAATGCAACCACGGCCGCCCAACCTACGTGGAACTGAAGCTCGCCGACATCGAGAGGCTGTTCGGGCGACGCTAGCACGTCCGCCCCGCCGCACGGCGGGTGACCGTTCAGACTTTACCGCCGAGCCGCGAGGTGGCAGTCTTCCATCGCGAGAGGCGTCGAACCGTGACGACGTGCGCTCAAGCTCCGGATAAGGCGTGTCGAAGAGCGTTTCCCACCGCCATCGCCTGATGACACTGATGCCGGCGACGGCGCTCATCATCGCCTCGGTGCTGCTGCCGGCCGCACTTTTCGCGTTCGCCGCCTGGACGAGCTATCATGAGACCCTGAACGCCGCGGAGGCGCGCGTCGAGCGAACAGTCCGCATCCTCCAGGAACACGCGCTGAAGGTTTTCGAGACCAACAGGCTCGTGCTTCAGCAGGTCAACACGCGGTTGCGCTTCATGGACTGGTCGCGCGAGGCCGACCGGGAGGATCTGCACCGCATGCTGGAAGGCTTGCAACGCGACCTCGACCAGGTCGCGACCATAACGCTCACGGATGCCGACGGCCATATGCGCGCGAGCGGGCGGACGTACCCGGTAAATCCCGCCATCAGCTTCGCCGACCGCGACTTCTTCCAGGCGTTGAAGCTTGCCGGCTCGGACCTGCCTTTCGTCTCGATTCCCTATGTCGGCCGGCAGTCGCATCAGATGGTCTTCAACTTCGCCGAGCGCGCCACTTCGGGACCGGACGGCGCGTTTGCCGGCGTGATCGCGGTTTCCGCCGACCGCGGCTATTTCGAGAACCTGTACAAGAAGATCGACACGAGCTTCGCGCACAGCGTCGTCCTCGTGCGGTCGGACGGGGCGATCCTCGCCGCCGAACCGCCGCTCCCTATCACCAAGCTGCCGGATGGATCGGCCCTTGGCGCGCAAGTCAAGGAGAAGTCATCCGGCGCCTACACGTGGCGCTCGCGGCTCGACGGCGTCGAGCGGATCTTCGCCTATCACCAGATCGGCGCCTATCCCGTTTACGTCCGGTTCGGGCTGAGCAAGTCGGCGGCGCTGGAGCCGTGGCGACTGGCCCTCATCAACTACGGGCTCGTCGCGGCGCTCGCCTCGGCGGCCCTCGTCGCGGCATCGGTGATGGCGGTCCGGCAGACCAGCCGTGAACGGGTCGTGCGGCGACGTTGGGAGGAGACCGCCGTGGCGCTGAAGGCGGAGGCTTCGGAGCGCGAGCGCGTCGAGAGCCAGCTGCGTCAGGCGCAAAAGATGGAGGCGGTAGGCCGGCTGACCGGTGGTGTCGCTCACGATTTCAACAATCTGCTCACCGCCGTGATCGGCAGCCTCGACCTGCTCCTTCATCGCAAGGGAAAGCTCGATGTGCGCGAGGCAAGATTGGTCAACAACGCGCTCGAGGGTGCGCAGCGTGCGGCCGCGCTGACGAGCCGGCTGCTCGCCTTCTCGCGCCAGCAGCCGCTCCAGCCGGCGCAGGTCGACGCCAACCAGCTTGTCGAAGGCATGTTGGACCTGCTGCGCCGCACGCTCGGCGAGACGATCGCGATCGAGACCCGCCTCGCCCGAGACTTGCCCCCGACGCTCGCCGATCCCAATCAGATCGAGAGCGCGATCCTGAACCTCGCGGTGAACGCGCGCGACGCGATGCCCGAGGGCGGCCGGCTGACGATCGAGACCGGCAGGGCGACGTTTGGGGCGGCGGAGACGGGCGCCGACGCCGAGGTCGCGGCGGGCGACTACGTGATGGTGGCGGTCGCCGATACAGGCTCGGGCATGCCTCCCGACGTGGTGGCGCAGGTGTTCGAGCCGTTCTTCACGACGAAGCCGGTCGGCCAGGGCACCGGCCTCGGGCTTTCGCAGGTCTACGGCTTCGTCAAACAATCGGGCGGCCACGTCACGCTTGCCTCCGAGGTCGGTCGCGGCAGCACCATCCGGCTGTATCTGCCCCGTTCGCGCGCGGTGCCGGTCAACGAGGAGCAGCCGCTGCCGGCGCGCCCCGACCGCGGCCCGCTCGTTCATGGTGGCGAGACGATCCTCGTCGTCGAGGACGAGGCGATGGTGCGCGATCTCGCCGTCGCGGTGCTCGAGGAGACGGGTTATGCCGTTCTCGCCGCCGCCGACGGCCCCGCCGCTCTCGCCTTGGCGCGACGCCATCCCGAGATCGCGCTCCTTTTCACCGATGTCGTGCTCGGCGGTCCGATGAACGGCCGCGTGCTTGCCGACGCGATCCTGCGCGAGCGGCCTGGTGTCGCGGTGCTCTTCACCACCGGCTATACGCGCGATGCCATCATCCACGACGGGCAGCTCGACGCGGGCGTCCACCTGCTCGGCAAGCCGTATACCGGCGCATCGCTGCTCGCCGCCGTGCACGATCTGATCGCACGGCGTGTGTCTTCGATGATCGCGGTCGATTCGCTGCCGCGGCGCCGCGTCAGCTGACGGACCGAAGATGAACGTGCTGCTTCTTGGATCTGGAGGTCGCGAGCACGCGATGGCCGTGGCGCTCGCGAGAAGTCCTTTGCTCGACAGGCTGTACGCGGCGCCCGGCAATCCCGGGATCGCCGAGGTCGCCACCTGCGTCGCGATCGATCCGGAGGACCATGCCGCCGTTATTGCCGCGTGTCGCGAACACAGCGTCGCCTTCGTCGTCGTCGGACCGGAGGCGCCGCTTGTCGGCGGTCTTGTCGACGCGCTCGAGGCGGCCGGCATTCAGACGTTCGGGCCGTCAAGGGCCGCGGCGCGGCTCGAGGGATCAAAGGGGTTCACCAAGGATTTTTGCGCCCGCCACGGCATCCCCACGGCGGCCTACCGCCGCTGCGAGACGGTCGAGGCGGCGCGTACCTACCTCGCGGCAGTCGGAGCACCCATCGTCGTCAAGGCGGATGGGCTCATGGCCGGCAAGGGCGTGGTGGTGGCGCGCACGTTGGCCGAGGCGGACACGGCGATCGGGATGATGTTCGGCGCGTCGGGCGCGAGCGTCGTGCTCGAGGCGGTGCTGGAAGGCGAGGAGGCCTCGTTCTTCGCGCTGTGCGATGGCCGACGAGGGGTGTTCTTCGCCTCGGCGCAGGACCACAAGCGGGTCGGGGACGGCGATACCGGACCCAACACCGGCGGTATGGGAGCCTACTCACCGGCGCCGGTCGTCGACGCCGCAATGCGCGCGAGGATCATGCGCGAGATCGTCGATCCGACTCTGGCCGGCATGACGGCCGAGGGCGCGCCTTTCAAGGGCGTGCTGTTCGTCGGGCTGATGATCGGTCCGGACGGGCCGAAGCTCATCGAGTTCAACGTCCGCTTCGGCGATCCCGAAACGCAGGCCATGTTGCCTCGGCTCGACGAGGATCTTCTCGAAATCCTTATCGCCTGTGCCGCCGGCGCGTTGGGCGAGCGCCAGTTTCGCGTGACGGACGCCATTGGCCTGACGCTGGTCGTCGCCGCCGCCGGCTACCCCGGCGAGCCGCGTAGAGGCGGCATCATCAGAGGACTGGACGGCCTCGACGGGGTACTCGTAACGCAAGCGGGAACGCGAGTATTTGAAGGGCACCTCGTCGCCGACGGCGGTCGCGTCCTCAACGTGACGGCGCTCGCGCCGAACGTCGCGGAGGCTCGCGCGATCGCTTACGCGGCTGTGGCCAAGATCGATTGGCCGGATGGCTTCTATCGGCGCGATATCGGCGCGCGGCGTTCGAATGAACGGAGTTAATAACACCGCGACCGATGACGAATTTATAACAAAACCAGAAAATAACGGCAAAGTAAGGCATGTTTATTGCATGTAGAGCGGCAGGTCTTGGCCGGGCGGCAAAGAATCATTAAAAATACGTTAGAAACGACGGCTTCTCGAAACCTTCACCGGGGGACTTGCGTAGCGTGAAGGTAGGTGGGAAGAGCCCGCTTGTAACTGGAGACCAAGATGAAATTCAATCGCATGGCTATTGCTGGAACCGCGATCCTCGCCCTGACGACGATGTCGGGCGCCGCTTTCGCGAAGGACCCGATGGTCGGTGGCGCGCCAATGTTCGCCAACAAGAACATCATCGAGAACGCCGTCAATTCGAAGGACCACACGACGCTCGTCGCCGCCGTCAAGGCCGCCGGCCTCGTCGAGACCCTCGAGGGACCCGGCCCGTTCACCGTGTTCGCGCCGACCAACGAAGCCTTCAAGAAGCTTCCGGCCGGTACCGTCGACAACCTGCTGAAGCCGGAGAACAAGGCGCAGCTGCAGGCGGTTCTGACCTATCACGTGATTCCCGGCGCGCTCACCGCGAAGGATCTCAAGGAGCAGATCAAGGCCGGTGGCGGCAAGGCGATGATCAAGACCGTACAGGGCGAGCCGCTGACCTTTGAGGACAAGGGCAAGACCATCGACGTGATCGATTCCAAGGGCGATGTCGGCAAGGTAACGATCCCGAACGTCATTCAGTCGAATGGCGTGATCCACGTCATCAACACCGTCATGCTTCCGTAGTTCTCGCGCGCACGACCCTCGCGGGTCACGTGCATGGACTTGAGGCCCGGCTCGCAGCCGGGCCTTTTTCATGTCGCGGTGACATCGCGACTCAAATCATCGCGAGCCAAGATGACGATCCGCGTATCGCCGAACTGGCGATCCTCGCACAGCCTGTATCCCCGGGGCGGCGCGACATCGACGGTGGCCGCTTCCTCGACGATCACGGTCGCGCCCGGTTTCAGCCAGCCGCCGTCCCGTAGCGCCGCCAAGGCGGGTTGCGCCAAGCCGCGCGCGTACGGTGGATCGAGGAAGGCAAGATCGAACCTGTCGCCGTGCGGCGCGAGGCCGAGCTTGCCGGCGTCGCGGCGAAAGACGCGCGTGGCGCCACCGAGGCCCAGGCTCTCGACATTCTCGCGGATCAGCGCGCGCGCCTCCGCGCCGTCGTCGACGAGCAGGGCGAAGCGGGCGCCGCGCGAGAGGGCCTCGAGCGCGAGCGCGCCGGTGCCGGCGAAGAGATCGACGACACGCAGGTCGGTGACGCCGCCGTAGTTGTGCTCCAGGATATTGAAGAGAGACTCGCGCAGCCGGTCCGATGTCGGCCGGATCCGGTCCGAGCTCGGGCCTGACAGCGGCCTGCCGCGCAGCCGGCCGCCGACAATCCGCACCGCGCGCTAATCCCGTGGCTTCGAAGCGCGCGGCTTCCTCGCGGGACCACGCGGCGGGCCCTTGGACCCGCGACCGGGTCCGCGCGGCTTGTCGCCGCCACGTCCCGGCGCGGCAGGTCTACCGGCCTTGCGCGCGTCGCGCTCGCCGGCATTGCGCTCGCCCACACGGCGCTCCGCGCCCGCGTGGCGCGGCTTCTCGCCCATCCGCTTTTGGTCTTTGTCGCTCACTGGCTCTCGTTTGGGCCTGTCGACGCGAGGCCTCGCGTCGGCACGCGGCCGTTCGCCCGTGCGGGGCTTGGCGGCGAATGGTTTGCGCTCTTCGCGCGTGGCTCTGTCGACGCGGGCCGGTCGGGCGTTAGCATCGAAGGTCCCGCGCGCCGGCGCATCCTCGCGCGCCGGTCGCGACCGCTCTTCGTGCGAACGCCGCGCGGGCCGCTGCTCCGACACGGGCACATCGGCCCAGGGTTTCACGCTGCGCTCCTTTCCGCCCGTCGGACCTCGCATCGCCGGGCGATCGCCGCGCGGCGGGCGGTCGGCGCGGGTCGCGAACGCGCGTGGCGCGCGGGGCTCCTCCACCTTGGCACCGCCGCTGCGCGCGATGCGGACCCGTTTGGCCATCGCGGAGGGACTGGCGTGATCGCGGCCCGCCGGCCACCCAGTCTCCTGGGTCCGCTCCCGCGCGGGACGCTCGTGTCTTTGGTCCCGTTTGGAGACGTCCTGTCGCGGTTCGCGCGCGGCGCGATCCGGGGCATCTTGATGGGAAGGATCGCGAGGCGCGAAGCGTCCGGCGCCGCGTCGCGCGCGCGGCTCGGGCCTGGTCGAAACGAGACGTTCCACGGTCACCGTGCGGTCCTTGCGATCCTTGGTATCGGTGCGCTCGATGCGCTTGCGCGGCCCCGCGCGGCGATCGGCCATCTCATCGGCGCGCAGGGCGGAGACGTGCTTGCGCGTGCCACCTAGAGGACGTTCGCGGCGGTCCGGCTGCTCCTCGCGCGCGGCGCGAAAGCCTGGCGCATCGTTGCGGCGCAGGACTCGCTCGCCGGTCTTCGGTTTACGCTCGGGCGGACCTCCGGCCCTGCTCTTGCTCGAACTCCCGCCGGCAGGGCCCTGATTGAGCCGAGTCCCGCGCGAGAGGATCGTGGTCTCGGCATGGAAGGCCGGCTCGGCCGCCGGCTCGTCCTGGAAGTCGACGCCGGCCTCGGCGGCGAGGCAGTCGCCGAGTTGGTCGCGCAGCACGCGGGTGCGTACCTCCTCGACCTTGCCCTCCGGCAGGTCGAGCAGCTGAAACGGCCCGAACGACAGACGGATGAGGCGGTTCACCTCCAAACCGACATGTTCGAGCACGCGCTTGATCTCGCGGTTCTTGCCCTCGCGCAGGCCCATCGTGAGCCAGCTGTTGGCGCCCTGCGTCCGGTCGAGCTTGGCCTCGATCCCGGCGTAGTCCACGCCCTCGATCGTCACGCCATCGCGCAGGCGGTCGAGCACGCCCTGGTCGGTCTCGCCCTTGGCGCGCACGCGGTAGCGGCGCACCCAGCCTGTCGCCGGAAGCTCCAGCACGCGGGCAAGGCCGCCGTCGTTGGTAAGCAGCAGCAGCCCCTCGGTGTTGATGTCGAGCCGGCCGATGGTGACGACGCGCGGTCCGTCCGGCCAGGTCTCGCGCAGGTAGTCGGTGACGGTCTGGCGTCCCTCGGGATCATGGTCGCTTGTGACGAGGCCGCGCGGCTTGTGGAACAGGAAAAGCCGCGTCTTCTCGGCGTCAGGCAAGGGCAGGCCGTCGACGAGGATCGTGTCGTCCGGCCCGACATCCTGCGCCGGGCTCGTCAGCACAGCGCCGTTCAGCATGACGCGACCATCGACGATCCAGGCTTCGGCGTCGCGACGCGAGCAGAGGCCGACGCGCGACATCAGTTTGGCGATGCGCTGGCGTCCCGATGGTGCCGCGCCCTTCTCGGATCCGCTCGCCCCGGCATCGGCGGTCCCGTGTCCCGTGGCCTTGCGATCCATGGGCTTGCGTTTCGTACGCCTATGATCGAGCGGCTTGCGGTCCGTGGGCTTGCGGTCCGTGGGCTTGCGTGGCCCATTGTCGTGTCTGGTCATGGTTCCTGATACAGAGCCACTCGGTAAAAAGCCAACGGTCGGACGAAGAGCCTATGGGCGAGCGATGAGCGCAGCCGAAGCCGAAGACGCAGATACGGCCGACCCGATGGCGCTGGCGCTCGGAGCCGCCCGCGCGGCCGGCGCGCGTGGCGAGGTGCCGGTGGGCGCGGTCGTGGTGCGCGCGGGCGCCGTGCTGGCGATCGCCGGAAACCGCACGATCGCCGACCATGATCCGACCGCGCACGCCGAGATGCTGGCGCTCCGCGCGGCCTGCGCGGCGCAACGCGACGAACGGCTCGTCGGCTGCGATCTTTACGTGACGCTGGAGCCCTGCGCGATGTGCGCCGCCGCCCTGTCTTTCGCCCGCATCCGGCGCGTGTACTGGGGCTGCGACGACCCCAAGGGCGGCGCGATCGAGAGCGGCCCGCGCTTCTTCGCGCAGCCGACCTGCCACCACGCGCCCGAGGCCTACGGCGGCTTCCGCGAAAGCGAGGCACGCGCGCTGCTCAAGGCTTTTTTCGCCGCGCGTCGGTAGAGCCGACATCCATTGTCGCGGGCGCAAACCGAGTACCAAACGCGTGCAAGCCGCTGACCCCCGATAAGGTGATCCTTGTCATTGGGCCCACGTTAACGACAGCCAACGATCCTCGTCAGAAAGGTTGTTTGGCAACGCAATCTTCACACGCCTATCGGAGAGTGTTTGCTCACGGCACGGGTGAAGGATAGCGCGTATCGCGACCTCGGCAAAACAGCGCGGCTGGAAAGCAGCTTTTCTTAAGAGCCCGGCCTTTTCGGCTTGGCCCTTCGTTATCGTTATTCTTGCCCAGATGGCGGTAGGCGGCTTCAGCGTTTACATGCTTTCGGCAATTCGCGCTTACGTCACCAATGAAGGTTTATGGACAAAGCGCGAGCTCGAATCAGTCTACTTTCTGAGCCGTTATCTCGACACTAAAGATCAGCGGCACCAGAAAAAGTTTGAGCAAGCCTTGGCGTCTCCGATCGCCTATCGCCAAGCGCGCGAGCTGCTGGAAACGTCAAAGCCGGATCTGAACGCCGTGCGTACTAACCTTTTGAGAGCCGGCGCCACAGCGCAAGACATTTCAAGCTTGATTTGGATGTTTCGTAACTGCCGAGGCTTCTACTATCTGGAGACGTCAATCGCCAAATGGAAAGAAACCGACCCATACATCTTCGAACTTCAGAAGCTAGGTGCGTCGGTCGTTTCGACTCGGTCAACCGAGACAGTGGTTGCGCTCAAAAGTCATCTGGAGCAAATCGAGACCGAAATCACGCCTCGCGCGATTGCTTTTTCCGACGCGTTGGACAATGGCGCACGCGTCGTCGAGAATCTCTTGTCGCTCGCCAATCTGGCGTTCGCGTGCGGTTTGGCGGGACTGACGATCTGGCGTGTCGGTCGGGTTCTCAGGCAACGCAGGCAGATTGAGAACAAGCTCGTCTGGCAAGCCTCGCACGACGACCTGACAGGGCTCTTCAATCGGCGCGATCTCGACGAGCGTCTCTCGCGCTTCGCGAAGACCTGTAACTACAACGCCACCTGCACACTCATGTTCATCGATCTCGACCAGTTCAAGATCGTGAACGACACCTGTGGACATGCGGCAGGCGACACGCTTCTCAGGCGTATCGGTCCGACACTTCAGCATCTGTTAGGTCCCAACGATCTCCTCGCACGCTTCGGTGGCGATGAATTTTGCATCTTCATGCCCTCGTCGGATAAGGCGCATGGTGTCGCGATCGCCGAAGAGGTGCGCGCGGGAATCGAGAAGATGGATTTCTGCTTCGATGGCCGGAGCTTCGGTGTGACAGCCAGCGTTGGGCTCGTCCACAGCGAAGCGGGAGCGGTGTCGCCAAAAGACATGATGGCCCACGCCGATATGGCTTGCTTTATGGCAAAGGAGAAGGGTCGAAATCGGGTTCATTCTCATCGCGATGAAGACCAAGACTTGCTTGTCCGCAGGCGTGAGATGAACTGGGTCCAACGAATCCACCACGCGTTGGCTGAGGACCGCTTCTGCCTCTACGCGCAAGAGATCGTGCCGTTGGCGCGAATCAATGCCGCCGGCATTCACGTCGAGCTGCTACTACGCTTACGCGATGAAGACGGCGTTCTGATTCCGCCCTCGAGTTTTCTTCCCGCAGCCGAACGTTTCGGATTGATGAAGATCATAGACCTTTGGGTTGTGCGTCGCGCGTTTAAAACGCTCGCGGAGCGCCGGGCCCTTAATTACGCGACGCCGATAACATGCTGCGCTATCAACTTATCGGGCGCGAGCATCGGCGACGGTTCCTTTCTCGCGTTTTTGAGAGAGGCCTTCACTGAGTTTGGTATCAAACCCGAAACCATATGTTTTGAAGTGACTGAAACAATCGCTATCGTTAATCTCAAGGCAGCGCGAGAGTTCGTCCGAGAGCTTCGAAAGCTTGGTTGTACTTTCGCGCTTGATGATTTCGGATCGGGCATGTCTTCGTTCAACTATCTGAAGGAACTTCCTGTCGATTATCTCAAGATCGACGGAAGTTTTGTTAGGAACCTTTTGCTGGAGCGTCCCGACCGCGCGATGGTGGAGATGATCTGCCATGTGGGCCACGTGATGGGCAAGATGATCGTGGCTGAGTTCGTTGAAACGGAAGCTCTAGCCGAGGCGCTTCGCGACATAGGTGTCGATTTCGGGCAGGGATTTGGTATCGCCTTTCCCAGACCTTTCGACGCAAACTTTAGCGGACTGACGCGGGGCGAGCCACAAAGCGCAGAGGCTTTCGAGCGAATGAGAGCCTGATCAGCATCGAGCAGACCGATGGTCTAGCAACTGTTTAGTGGCCGATTGGCACACTTTGATGCGCGCCGTTACGCGCGCGTGTCGAACGCCGCTCACATCACCAGCAAGCATCTCGGCACTAGCAAGTGTCTCGGCGTCGTCGAACAGCACGTCCGCTTCGCTGCGATAAGTGTGTCCGGAATTAGGCACTTGCTAAAAAGCGCGGCTCGTGAAAGGTTTTGTTAACCTTTCTGGGGGTGCGAAATGGCTTTGTTTCATGATGACAATCATGTGTACTTCAACATGGAAAGGTTGGCCGAAGCCGCTCGAACCGCGATGTCCAAATGTTCTCTAATACAGAGATGCCGCGAAGGAGATCGTTCGGCTGCGGTAGCGCATAGCAGGGGATTTTGGCCGTTCACGCGCGACTTCGAGAAGGCGATCGATCAGCGCGCAAACTCGACGAACCTTCCTCGTGAACCGTTGTACGCCAAATTCGGCCGTAATAAAACAAGAGGCGCACTTACCGACTCCGCAAGATCAATCAAGAATTTGCGCGACAGTGAGATATCCGGGGTTTTCGAGGATGCTCGTGCTCATCTGATCGAAATGCAGAAAGACGAGTACAAGCACTCGAAGCATTGGGAAGCCGACGCTAGGAACTTGGGCATCAGTTATGACATGCTCCAAGCCGAGCCGGCGCTTCCTCTGATCCAACAACTAATCGACAATACAAAAGCGGGGGATCTTGTCGAGTTCTTCGCAAAATCCCTTGCCTCGACGGAGTTCATCGCCGAGGAGGCAGGTGAACAACTGGCTCATACGCCGGCTTATACTCGCTTGTTTGAGAGACGCAGAGCGATTTGGATGGAGGTCCACACCGTTCCTCATGATGGCGAACCCTCGCACGAAGAGATCGTCATGGATTTCGCGAGAGCTTACGACACATCCGGATCACCTCGGCGTATCGAAGATCTCGTCATCGAAGGCATCATGCTATTTGGTGCCGCGGCCGACCAGGTGGAAGCCTACTACGGCGAAGCGCTGTCCATCGCGGCCGAATAGCGCCAAGAGGCCGGGTCGCTACGATCGTCGACCCGGTCGGGCCTGCCGCTATTTCACGACAGAGGCGTGGTCGACGATATAGCGCCAGCCGCCGTCGACCTTCGTCGCGGCGTCGGTGAAGCGGCTGTGAGAGACCACATCCTTACCGCTCGCCTTGGAGTGGAAGGTCAGCGTCGTCAGGCCCCACGAGACGATTAGAGGGCCTTCCTCGATCCAATGCGCGTCGTCGATCGCGACACTCACGCTATCGCTCGCGAACGTGTCGGCGTAATCCTGCATGATGGCGTCGCCGCCGCGCACCTCCGTTCGCCCGGGCGGGTAGGCGATGGTCGCGCCGTCGTGCATCCGCGCCAGCGCGGCGAGGTCGCCGGCCTCCATCGCCGCTTTCCATTCGCGCACCGGCGCGCTGAGCCCGTCGTGGATGGGCGGACCCGGTTGCGCGGCGAAAGCCGAGCCGAGGCCGAGCATCGAGAAGAGAAACGCTGCTTTGACATCAAACATCTTGTCTCCCGGTTGCGCGCGGACGCGCGGCTGGGTTATGCGGAAAAATGGAACGAGAGTGTCAAATCGGGTATCGCGTGACCGCTGCGCGGCTGCGACACTCTGGATGTTGCGTGGAGCGAGGCGCGCGCGAGATGGTTCGTGTCGGGCCTGTCGCGCTATTATCGAGGAAATCCAGATGAAGCATTCCATTCTTGTCGGCTCGCTGGCCTTCGCCATCGTCGGTTGCGCGGTCTCGATCGCCAAGGCCGAGAATGTGACGCGGACGCCGGCGATGAACTGCAACGACTGGAAGCGGATCGGCCTCCACACGTGGACCCAGACCGGAGTCATCAAGCAGAACGGGTTCACGTGGTCCGGTAACACGCTCGATAACACGGACCTCACCCGAATGATGGATATGCTTTGCACCGGTGGAGCCAACGACCACGTCTACTGAGCTTGGCGCCATCCGCTCAGCCGATGCGGCGAGCGCCGTCAAGCCTGTTTGAACCAGTCGGCCGGTGGCTTCGGATCCGGGCGCGAACCCCTCGACCTGCGCGGGCGCGGCCGCTCGCACGCCGCCTCGCGCTCTTGCGCGGCGGCGGTAAGCGGCATCGACCAGGCCGGCGGCGGTCCACCGTAGTAGATTCTCAGGTCGACACCGAGGGCTTTGAGCGTCGCGAGGACCAAGCCGAACTCGAGGCTTCGTTTGCCTTGTTCGAGATGGACGATCCACTCGACGCCGACTCCGGCAGCCGCGGCGACGTCGCGCTGCCGCAGCTTCAGGTACTTGCGGCGGGAGCGAGCGACAAGAGCGAGATCGAACGGATGCGTGAGGAGCACGGCCACCTTCAGACGAGTGTTCTATGTAGGTAGAAATACCAAAAACGTGTATCATGTCAAGGCCGTTCGATCTCGCCTGGGCGGAGGAGCGCGGCATCGGCGAACGCCGAGATCGACGGCGACGCGGCATCGGCGCTCGCCGCATCGGCGTGCCGCGACGACGGCGTCCGCCGTTTATTCGGCGCGAGCGCCGGTGGCTGTGCGCGGCGCGACGCGCCCTCTTTGACCTCAGTCATCGGCATGATATCAGCCACTGCCAACTTGGGCGTTCGGAGCGTTCCGCTTCCGCCTTTCAGCCGGGCTCGTCCCGTGCTCAGGAGTTGGCCTGCATGCCGCGAAACATCGGTCTTCCCATCGAGATGGCTCTCACCTTCGATGACGTGCTGCTCAAGCCCGGCCATTCGCAGGTCACCCCCAACATGGTCGATCTTTCGACGCGGCTCACCTCGACGATCACGCTGAACCTGCCGATCATCTCGGCGGCGATGGACACGGTGACGGAATCACGGCTTGCCATCGCTTTGGCTCAGGCCGGCGGCCTCGGCGTGATCCATCGCAACATGGAGCCGGAGGCGCAGGCCGAAGAGGTCCGCAAGGTCAAGCGTTACGAGAGCGGAATGGTCGTCAACCCGATCACGATTTTTCCCGACGAGACGCTCGCCGACGCACGTACCCTCATGACACGGCACGGGATTTCCGGCTTTCCGGTGGTCGAGCGCGGCGCGCCGGCGGGTGTTCCGTCGCGATTGCTCGGCATTCTCACCAACCGCGATATGCGCTTCGCCGACCATCCCGACCAGCCGGTCAGCGAGCTTATGACGAAGAACGTCATAACCGTGAAGGAGGGCGTGCCGCAGGACGAAGCGCGCCGCCTGCTGCACCATCACCGGCTGGAAAAGCTGCTGGTCATCGACGAGGATGGCCGCTGCGTCGGCCTGCTCACCGTGAAAGATATAGAGAAGGCAACGCTCTATCCCGCGGCGTGCAAGGATGGGGAAGGCCGCCTGCGGGTCGCCGCCGCTTCCACCGTGGGCGACAAGGGCTATGAGCGGGCGCTCCAGCTGATCGAGGCGGGGGTGGATTGCGTGGTGGTCGATACCGCGCACGGACATGCGCAGATGGTGCTCGACCAGGTCGCCCGCATCAAGCGCGTCTCAAACAAGGTTGCCATCATCGCCGGTAACGTGGCGACGGCAGAGGCGACCAAGGCGCTCATCGACGCGGGCGCCGACGCGATCAAGGTTGGCATCGGACCGGGTTCGATCTGCACGACGCGGGTGGTCGCCGGCGTCGGGGTGCCGCAACTCACCGCCATCATGGATTGCGCGCAAGCGGCTGGGAACATCCCGATCATCGCCGATGGCGGTATCAAGTTCTCGGGCGACCTGGCGAAGGCGGTCGCCGGTGGCGCGCAATGCGTGATGATCGGCTCGCTGCTCGCTGGCACCGACGAAAGCCCCGGCGAGGTCTACCTCTATCAGGGCCGAAGCTTCAAATCATACAGGGGCATGGGCTCGGTGGGCGCGATGGCGCGCGGTTCGGCGGACAGATACTTCCAGCAGGATATCAAGGATTCGCTCAAGCTCGTGCCGGAGGGCATCGAGGGGCAGGTCCCGTACAGGGGCCCGGCCGGCGCCATCCTTCACCAACTCGCCGGCGGCTTACGGGCGGCGATGGGGTACGTAGGTGCCGGCACGATCGAGGCCTTTCAGGAAAAGGCGCAATTCGTGCGGATCTCGTCCGCCGGTTATCGCGAGAGCCACGTCCACGACGTCGCCATCACGCGCGAGAGTCCGAACTATCCGACCGGCATATGAGCGCACGGCAAGGGAGCGACAATCATCCTTTGACGATCGTCAGCTCCTTGATCTCCGCGACGGGCGAGGGATCCCAAAGGGCCTTCATGACATCGTGGAGCGACGCGTTGACCATGAGCTCGTGGTCGCGATCGAAGATGATCTTGACGCCGGCACCGTGCGCCTGCGTTTCCACGGCACGCACCAGCGCTGGGTTGATCGCCGCCGTGCGGTTTCCCGAGCACGGAAAGATCGGAATATGAGGTGTAGCGGCCACCGAGTTCTCCCTGGTCAAGGCCATACTCTGCCGACCAGGGTTTAACAGGTCGTTCTTCAAGGGCTTCGTAGATACAGGCAGAACAAGGATCGCCGGCGCGCGCCCGCGATCGTCAAGAACAAGCAAGCGGAGGCAACGAAGCCCTACTGCCCCGCTGAAGCGCCGCTCGTTCGCGCGGGCGTCGATTGCATCATGAACTGTTCGGGCGAGAGCGGCGGCGACGTCGCCCAGAGGCCAAGCCTGCCCACGGTCACGCCCGTCTGGAAAAGCTTGGCGGCGTACGTCGTGTCGAAATCCATCGTCGACATGGCGTCGAACGAGGCTGGAACCGCACAGAAATAAAAGGCGGTATCATTGGCCTGCGTGAAGCGATGGAGGCGTTCGAGATCGGCGATGACCTCGTATTTGACGAGCGTGGTCACCGCGCGCGAGGAGATGGGGATCGCGCGCGGCTCGCTGAGCTGATACTCGGGATTGATCTTGCCGTTTCGGATCACGTAGAGCGCGCGCTCGCGCACCTTGCCGAACACGCTGGTCTCGATCTGAAGGACCTTCAGCGCCGGCGGCACGAAGACGAGTTGCGCGGTCACACCGCCATCGACATGCATCTCGCGATACATCTTGCCGTCGGAGCCGACGACGTCGAAGTACACCGGCGGGAAAATACCGGGGATCGCCGAAGAGGCGAGCAAGACCTTCATGAAGAGGTCGCGCCGGTCGGGCCGGCGGCTCGCCGCGATCGCGGTCAAGTCCCAGATAACCGGCCTCTCGGCATCAAGGTTGGTCGTGAGTACGTAGATGCGCCGGCCGTCGCCGTAGGCCACGGCTATCTCGTCGAGCACCTGCTCGGTGACGTAGCGGCCGATGATCTCCCGCAGCTTCGATGTGTCGTCGAGCGCGTCCTCGAAATAGGCGAAAATGCCTCGGCTCTTGTAGAGATCGCCGGCGCTGAACTTCGTGTAGATGTCCTTGAGCGCCCCGTCGTATTTCGATCCCAGAAAGGCGAAGGGCGCGCCGAGCGCGCCGGCGCTGACACCCGTGACAATCTCGAAAACAGGTCGATTGCCGCGCTCGCCCCAGCCTTTCAGCACGCCCGCCGCAAAGGCGCCCTGGTCTCCGCCTCCGGAAATGGCCAGAAAGTCAGCGCGGCTCCTGCCGTCCGGCATGCGACCCTCGGCCGCCGCCGCATAGACCTGCTTATCGAGGAGGGTGACGGCTTCGATTAAGCTTGGCTGGATCTCGTCGCCCCAGTTCCTGATATGCGCGTAACCGGGGATATGTGCCGTCTCGACCTCGCCACGCGGCAAGGGATCTCGTGTTGGATCGGACGACTTACAGCCGGCAAGAGCGATCGCGCCAGCCAGGACAACCGGGAGAGTAATCCACCGACGCGCCATACCTTTGCTTGAACCTCGGGTTGCACGCCCGTTAGACCACATCAGTCCTTCACGAGGAAGGTGCCCGTCATTGTCCGAGCGCGAGCGCCATGTCGTCGTAGTCGACGGGCCGTGTCTCGTCCGGCGCCTGGTTCGGCAGCAGCGCCGATAAGACGCCGGAGATCGCCACATTGACGACCAAAGCGGTCAAGCCGTTGTAGGCGGAAAATCCCATGCTCCAGACCGGGTGCACCGGCACCCAGGCGCTCGGCGTCGCAGACAAGGCCGTGCCCGTCAGCATGCCGGCCGCCCAGCCCGTCAGAAGAGCCCAGCCAGAAAACCAGCGGGTGAAAAGGCCAAACACCACCGCCGGAAAGACCTGGATCATCCAGACGCCGCCGAGCAGCTGCAGGTCGATGGCGAAGGTCGTCGGCATGGTCAGGATGACGATGAGCGCGCCGACCTTGACGATCAGGCTCATCAGCTTGGCCAGTTGCGCCTCCTCGCGCGGCGCGATGGCGGGATCGACGAAGGGCTTCCACACATTGCGGGTGAAGGTGTTCGCGGCGCCGATCGACATCACGGCAGCCGGCACAAGCGCGCCGATGGCGATGCCCGCGAAGGCGAAGCCGGCGAACCAGCCGGGGAACATCATGAGGAACAGTTGCGGTACGGCGTCCTGCGGGTTCGTCACTTTGATCCCGGCGGCGAGCGCCATGTAGCCCATGACGGCGATCAGCCCCAGCACCAGCGAATAGGCCGGCAGCATGTAGGCGTTGCGGCGGATCACAGTGGGTGAGGCCGCCGAGAGGATGCCGGTCATGGAGTGCGGATACATGAAGAGCGCCATCGCCGAGCCGGCGGCCAGCGTGATGAAAGGCATGAACTGCGGGCCTGTCAGGCTCAGCCCTGCCGGCTTGTGGGTAAGTGCCGCCTTGGCCGCCAGAGCCGCGTGGGCCTTGTCGAAGATCGCGCCGTAGCCGCCGAGCTTGATTGGGACGACGATCACTGCCGCGATCACGAAGACGTAGATCATGCTGTCCTTGACGAAGGCGATCAGCGCCGGCGCCCGTAAACCGGACGAGTAGGTGAAGAGCGCGAGGATCACGAAGGCGACGGTGATCGCCAGACCCGTACTGGTGAAGCCGAGCGCCTCGATGACCTTTTCCATGCCGACCAGCTGCAGCGCGATGTAGGGCATGGTGGCGACGATGCCGGTCAGCGCCACGGCGAGCGCCAGCCAGCGGTTGCCGTAGCGGCCGCACACATAGTCGGCGGCGGTGATGTAGCCATGCGCGTGGGTGACGGCCCAGAGTCGTGGAAAGGTGACGTAGAGCAGCGGATAGATGAGGATCGTGTATGGGATCGCGAAGAAACCAAATGCCCCGCTGCCGTAGACCAGCGCGGGTACGGCGATCACGGTGTAGGCCGTGTAGAGATCGCCGCCGATCAGGAACCAAGACACCCAGGCACCGAAGCGGCGGCCGCCGAGGCCCCACTCGTGCAGGTCGGCGAGATCGCCGCGCCGCCAGCCCGCGGCCACGAAGCCGAGCACCGTAACTAAGGCAAAGAAGGCGACGAAGACGATCGTCGCCGGGATGTTGATCGTTGTGACGCCGCCGATCGGCCTCATGCCTTCCCGCGCGCCCGATCGATACGGAAGACGACATAGATGAATACGGCCGAGACAGGCACCAGTGCGAAGAGTGCCCAGTAGAAAAAGGGGAAGCCGAACAGGCGCGGCGCATCAAAATTGTAGAGCGGCACGGCAAGCGCCAAGCAGCAGGGGATTAGAAGCAGGAGGGTCTTCAGCATGGCTGTCCAGAGAACCGAGGCTCGCTTATCTGGAAACTCGCGTGACAAGGCAAGCGAGCCCCTCCGCCGAGGATCCCGAGGTCCTCTACGAAGCGTAAGCACCGAGGGCGATCCTTTCAGAGCCCGTTAAAGGTTCTGCGCTTTAATTATCACGATGACAAAGATGCGCAGAGCGAAGAGGGCCTCGTCGGGGCAGATATGAAGATCGCCGCGACGGTCAGCGATAGCTCCACGGCGTTGGTCGCCGGCAGGACGACCGCGGGCTTTTCGATTTTGCTTCGCTTGTCCGAAAGGCTGGATCTTCCGACCTTCGTGGCCTTGTTCGCGTTCTGGGCCTTTTGCAATCCCTATTTCGGAATAGGAAGCGGCAGCCTGATCTACACGGCGCGGGCGTTGGCTGACCTCGATCCGACGGGCGTCGGTCGCGATATGATGTTGGCGAATGACGGTCAGTCCGGGTTCACGCTCTTTACCTTCCTGATGCGCGAGATCGCGGCGCGCTGCGGGGTACCCGGCGCCACGATGTTGCTGTCGGGCTTTGCGATGGTCGTGAGCTTCCTCAGCTTCGCGATCGTGGCTGAGCGTATGGCGCCGAAGCGGGTCGCCACCCTGGCAATCGTCTTCGGCGCGGCGCTTCCCGCCGCTTACGGCGGATTTCAACTTTTCGCCTATGCCGAGGCAGCCGCCACGCCGCGTCCCTTGGCGGAAGCCCTCGTGCTTTGTGGCCTCGCCGCTTTGCTGAGCCGACGTCGCGCCTTAGCCGGTTTGTTGATGGTCGGCGCGGCGCTCCTCCACCCCATCATGGCCCTTCCCGGCGTTGTGATGTTGCTCCTCTGGTTCGCCATCGAGGATATCCGCTGGATCGGCATAATCGTCGGACTGGTCGTGATCGCGGTCGGTGCCGCTTTCCTGGGTTTTCACCCTGTCGACAGGGTGTTGACCATCGTCGATCCCGAGTGGCGCGCGCTCTTGCTCGAACGCAATCCGCAACTCTTCCCCACGCTTTGGCCCAACGGCTGGATAGGGCGTCTAGCGGCTCGCGACGCTACGATCCTCGTTGCGGCCGGGCTCACGTCGACGAAAGAGAGGCGTCTTTTCCTTCTCGCACTGGCAGTCGGCTTGATTGGGCTTGCCGTCGCCTACCTCCTTGACGAGCGCGTCACATCGCTTCTGCTGCTGCAGGCGCAGACATGGCGCATGGTGTGGCTTAGCTTTGCCTTGGCAAACGTCGCTGCGGCGGTCTGCGGGTTTGAACTTTGGAAGCGCGACGGCATCTCGCGTATCGTCTTGGCCCTTCTCGCCTTATCCTGGATCTGGGGCGACCAGGATAGGATGGCATCCCTTTTCGCGATCACGGCTGTCGCGATCCATTTCGGCCTTCGATCCAGGCTTTATGCGGTGCCGCCAGCGGTGCTTCGCTTTGCGCTGATAGTGCTACTTACCGTTGGCATCGCCGGCCTCGTCATGACGCAGACCGCCATCCACGATATTTTCGCGTCGGCGCCACGGGGTTACGACGAGGAGGCGCGCCGGACGGTGGCCTTGCTCGACGAGCGCACGCCATTCGCGCTTTTGGCGGCCGTGCTGTTGATCAGTGGCTTTCCTCGCTTCAACCGGCTTTGGGCCAGTGTCGCTTCTCTTTGCATCCTGACGTTAGCGTTCCTCTATTGGGACCAGCGCAGCGAAGCCAACGTCTACCTCGACTCGGGCGCGGGCGCTTCAGACCTTCAGCAGCTTGTCGCGACCCGTCCCGGGGAGGTGTACTGGATCAACGGAAGCCGCGAGGCCTGGATTTGGTTGGGTCGTCCGCAGTGGCTGGCGGCCATTCAGGGTGCCGGGATCGTCTTTTCCCGCGAGACCGCAATTCGCTACAGGCGGCGGGCTGACCTGGCGATCCACTTCGGTCTCGCCGATGACGACATCCTGTCGCCGCTTCTGGAGCCTCACGCCGCGCGCCTGCCCTTGCTCACGCCTGCCAACGTCGAGGGGTTCTGCGCGGCGGCGGATGCGCCGGCCTGGATTGTCGCGCCGCTTGCCGCCGGTACGAAGCTCTCCGCCGGGATCGCGGGTACGGAATGGCTCGCGCCTGTCGAGATGCTGGAGCCCATCGAGCACGGGACACGCTACGAGTGGCTTAGGATTATCCGTTACGCCGTCGTCCCCTGCGCCAATCGATAACGGGCCGAGTGCGATCGGGCGTCGCCTAGGGACGAATGCCGTCGTCCACGCTGATCGGAGACGTGCTATGCCCGGCTTCTCAGTTTGGAGCATCGGGCGATGACGAAATGGTCCCCTCAACAGATCCCCAGCCTCACCGGCAAAACGGCCGTCGTGACCGGCGCGAGCAGCGGCATCGGCGCATCCGCCGCTGACGTGCTGGCGGCGCGTGGCGCCAAGGTCGTGCTGGCCGTGCGCAACGAAGCCAAGGGCGACGCTGTACGCGCCGGCATACTACGCCGCCATCCTGCCGGCGAGGCTGTCGTCGAGGTGGTCGACATGGCAGATCTCGCCAGTATCCGCGCCTTCGGTGAGCGCATGGCTGAGGCGACGATCGATATCCTGCTCAACAACGCCGGGCTTGGCATGCAGCCCGTCCGCGCGACGACGCGGGACGGGTTCGAGCGGCAGTTCGGCACCAATCACCTGGGTCATTTCGCTCTGACCGGCCTGCTGCTTCCGGCGCTGCTACGCGCCCCCACGCCGCGCGTCGTGGCAATCTCGAGCATCGCCCATCGCACCGGAAGCATCGACTTCGGCGATCTGCAGGGCGAGCGCGGCTACAAGGGCGGTAAGGCCTACAACCAGTCTAAGCTCGCAAATCTGATGTTCGCTCTAGAGCTCGACCGCCGCGCTCGCGCCGTCGCATCGCGTCTCGTCAGCGTCGCCGCGCATCCCGGCATATCCGCGACCGGCTTCCTGGCGGCGACGAACATGCCCGGTTACCAGCTCACGATCGCGGGGGCCGCCGTGCGGATGCTCGGTCAGGATGGCGAGAGGGGCGCTTACCCCGGGCTTTACGCCGCGACGATGCCCGACGTGAAGGGCGGCCAATACTGGGGCCCGGACGGTCTCCTCGAAGTCCGCGGTGATCCGAAGCTGGCGAAGCTTTCGTCGCGGGCCCAGGATCGGGAGGTTTGGGCCCGCCTGTGGACCGTCTCGGAGCAACTCACCGGCGTGACCTACGGTTCGCTCGACAGGGCGGAGGACCAGGCGGCTTAAGCGTTGACGATACTATCGAGCTAGAGGCTGGTCTCGCCGTCCTACTGATAAAAAGGCGAGTGCACATCGCTGACGTCACGATCACATTCTGGGGCCTCGACGTTTGGCGGAGCCTGCCGCTCGCGACTGAGGTTTCCACGAAGCGGGAACGGTGGCACCGGCTCGCTCGGGATCCTATGTGGGGCCTGCCCCACATCGTATGGAGCCGCACGTGACCGTCCATATCCCTTTCGACAACAGCTATGCCAGGCTCGGCGCCGCCTTCCATGTCCATTTGGCGCCAACGCCAGTGGCGTCGCCTAGGCTCATCGCACTCAATCGGCCCCTGGCCGGCGAACTCGGCCTTGATCCCGAAGCGCTGGAGACCGGCGAAGCGCTCGACATCTTTGCCGGCAGCTTCGTCCCGGAAGGGGCGGAGCCGATCGCGACCGCCTACGCAGGCCATCAGTTCGGTGGCTTTTCGCCTCGTCTCGGTGACGGACGGGCCATCTTGCTCGGAGAGCTAGTTGGCCGCGATGGCCAACGTCGCGATCTTCAACTCAAGGGGTCCGGCCCGACGCCATATTCCAGGGGCGGCGACGGCCGCGCGGCGATCGGCCCGGTGCTGCGCGAATACATCGTCAGCGAGGCGATGGCCGCCCTCGGTATCCCGACGACGCGGGCCCTCGCCGCTATCACTACGGGCGAGCATGTCTACCGCGAAACCGCGCTGCCCGGCGCCGTGCTCACACGCGTGGCATCGAGCCACATTCGGATCGGCACGTTTCAGTATTTCGCCGCCCGGGGCGACGTCTTGGCGCTACGCCAACTCGCCGACCACGTCATCGCCCGCCACTACCCGGAAGTTGCCACGGCTGACAATCCCATCCTCGCGCTGCTTGAAGGCGTGATCGGACGCCAAGCCGCTCTCGTCGCGCGCTGGATGCTCGTTGGTTTCGTGCATGGAGTGATGAATACGGACAATGTCTCGATAGCCGGCGAGACGATCGATTACGGCCCATGCGCCTTCATGGACGTCTACGACCCGGCCACTGTTTTTAGCTCGATCGATCGGCAGGGGCGCTATGCCTACGCGAACCAGCCCGTCATCGCGCACTGGAATCTCGTGCGCCTCGCCGAGGCTCTGCTTCCGCTTCTCGGCCCCGACCAGCAGGCGGCCATCGCGTTGGCGGAGGATGTTCTGTCGGACTTCCGGCCATTATACGAGAAGGCGCTTGTCGCTGGCGCTCGCGCCAAGCTCGGTTTGATGACCGAGGAGCAGGGCGATCTTGCGCTTTGGGAGAGCATGCTCGCTGCCATGGCGGCGGGGCAGGCCGATTTCACGCTGACTTTCCGAATGCTGTGTGCCGCCGTCGAAGGTGACGAGTTTGGCGTGCGCGCGCAGTTTTCCGACCCGTCCGCCTTCGATGTGTGGGCAACGCGATGGCGAAGCCGTGTTGCGCGCGATCACGGCGATGTTTCTGGGCGCGCCGCCACCATGCGCCGGGCGAACCCTGCCTTCATCCCGCGCAATCACCGCGTGGAGGCTGCCATCGATGCCGCCATATCGCGTGAAGACTTTGGGCCGTTCGAGCGGCTGAACGGAGTACTCGCACGACCCTACGAGGATCAGCCCGGTGACGCGGAGTTCATGCGGCCGCCTGCGGAACGCAAGCTCTACCGGACTTTTTGCGGGACTTGATCGATCTAAGTCCGAGTAATTCCGTGAGCTTTGGATGACTTCGCCCATCGAAGCAGCTTCTAGACTTTGCGATAGCAACTGACCCTTGAGCCTCGATAGATGTTCGAGATCGAAGTAGTTGGGCAGAGCGCTCCCAGGCGTCAAGGATTGATATAGAGCGTAGCGGCGCCTGTTGGCGCGGCAAGCGAGATACGTGCGAGCTTTCGTGATGAGTCCACACTTTCCGTCGCCACGCTTCCGGCGATGCGCGCGGCAACAGTCGGGCTTTGCCAGCCATGAATTGTGACGCCGATCTCCCGCCAAGGCGGCTGGAAGGTTCCTTCGCGCGAGTCGAAATCCAGCCTCAGACCGTCACCTACCTTCCGGCACGCTAGGCGCTGGCGCAGGAACAAGCCGTGCGAGAACGCCATGGAATGACCGTCGTCGTCGTAGAGTGCGCCGCGGCACTCCGCCCCTGGCCAGATGTCAAGCTCAAGCGGACCTTGCGGCGTCTCGGCGAGTGATTGTACGAGGGCCTGCCGTGGCAGGATGGTGCCCTCGCGCACGTAGACCGGCAGGCGATCGAGCGTCGGAGCTTCCGTCACGACCTGGTATTCGCCGTGCGGCGTGTTCAATGTGCGCGTCGCCGCCTCTGCACCGGTCCAGTAGTCGAACCACCGGCCTCGCGGGAGGCAGACATCATAGGGCGCGGCGGATGCAGGCGTGGGCGAGGCGGCGATGAGGAGGTTGCGGCCGAGCGTGAAGTTCATGGATGCGTCGCAGGGCGCCGTCAGCATCTCGGGATAGTCGTAGAAAACCGGCCGCGATATCGGCGCTCCGGTGCGGTGCGCCTCGTCGGCGAGCGCGTAAATGTAAGGTGCGAGCCTGTAGCGCTCCTCCACGTAGCGCCGACGGATCGCCTCGTGCATCGCGCCGTGCACCCAAGGCTCCTGCGGCGGCGTTCCCTCTGCGGTATGGTCGCGAAACAGCGGCATGAAGGCCTGGATCTGGAACCATCGCGTCAGGAGGTCCGCGCTGGGTGCGCCGAGAAACCCGCCGACGTCGACGGCCGTGTAGGCGAACCCGGAAAGCCCGAGGTTCAGCGTCTGCGCGACGCCAAGCTTGAGTTGCGCCCATGTCGCGTCATTGTCGCCGGTCCAGGTCACCGCCCATTTCTGGCCGCCGGCGAAGGTCGCGCGCGTCATCACGAACGGCCGCTCGTCTGGCTGCAGCTTGCGGAGTCCCTCCACAGTGGCTCGCGAGTTGAGCATGCCGGTCAGATTGTGCGCCTCCGCCTGATTGGTCCGGCGCGGCTCGAAGCCGGGCGTCTCGATGCGCTGCACGGCCTCAAGCGGAATTGTCTTGCCCGGCACGTCGAACACCGCGGGTTCGTTCATGTCGTTCCAGAAGCCAGCGACCCCGTCTTTCACGAAGCCGGCGTAGAGTCGTCCCCACCAAGCCCGGACCGCGGCTCTGGTGAAATCGGGGAAGACCGCCTGTCCTGGCCAGACGTTGCCGGTGAACATCGAACCGTCGGCATTGCGGATGAAGGCATCCTCGGCGACGCCGCTGTCGTAGGGCGCGTAATCCTGATTTGGCAGCTTGGCGATGTGCAGGTCGGTGATGACGACCGTGTGGATGCCTTGCCGCCGGAGTTTGGAGACGAGACCAGGCAGATCGGGATAGGTCTTCGGATCGGTCGTAAACGGCCGGTTGCGGTCCTGAAAACCGATATCGAGCCAAATCACGTCGGCGGGAAAATGGTCCCTGCGCAGGCGGTCGGCGATACCGCGCACCTCGTCCGCGCTCATGTAGCTGTAGCGCGACTGCTGGTAGCCGAACGCCCATTTCGGGATCATCGGCGGATGGCCGGTGAGATCGGTGTAGCGCTCGACTACCTGCTTCACGCCGGCGCCGACGACGACGTAATAGTCGAGTGCACCGCCATCCGCACCTATCGTTAATACATTCGCCTCGCGCTTACCGAAGTCGAACGTCGTGCGCCATGTGTTGTCCAGGAAAAGACCCCAGGACCCCGCCTCCGCGCCGGCACCGACGACAAAGGGTATTGTCTTGTAGAGCGGATCGGCCGTGGGGGTGACGTTCTGATCGGTATTCCAGCCGACGAAGCTGCCGCCGCGGCGATCCAGCGGACCCGTCTTGTCGCCGAGCGCAAAATAGCGTTCGCCGGGATGCATCGCCTTGCGAAAGCTGAATTGCGTGCCGGTCAAGCGGAACGGCGGACCCGGCGCGTCGTCGATCAGCGTGCGGCCCCGATCGTCCTCAATGCGCATTGCCAACGAGTTCCGGTCGACCCGCACCGCCAGTGCCGAGGTCCGTAGGGTTTCGCTCGAAGCGTCGGACTCACGCTTTGCCGGCGCGCGAGCGAAGCGGAGTTCATCGGGAACGACCCATGAGGCGTCTTCCGCGAGGTGCCCGTCCTGCGCCAACCTCACGCGCAGCAGGTCGGCCGCGAGTACGTCGACCCTCAACAGCACCGAACCCTGGCGCACTGTCAGAGAACTTGGATCATCGGCCAGAGCGGGTTCTATAATCATGAGCACCGATCAGGGTACGAGGAGGAAGCGGGCCAGCGGCAGCCCACGTCAGGCAAACATGTGTCTTGCCCGGCCGATCGGCGCTTTATTGCGACCACAGCCGCCGCAACGGTCCATCTCTGCCGAGCACGGGATCGTAGGCCGGCGGCCCGAGATCGTCGATGCGACGGCTAGCTTCAGCATTCGGCGCCTGCCGGCAGACGTCGAATGCCTGTCCTTGCGGATAGGCGCCGATGACCAGGAAATCCGCGCTTGGCCAGTCGTTCTCCTTGAAGAGGTACTCCAAAGCTTGGGCCGTCTGCTCCGCTTCGCCGGAGACCAGGGCGCGCCGATAGACAATGACGGGGTACCGCAGGTTATTTGGTGCCAACCATTGGGCTGGAGCAGGAAAGCTTCCGTCGCCATCGCTTTTCTCTCCTTGCGTGCCGCTCCGCGCGAGCGGTCCGTCGCGGTCGATTTGCGTCACATCAAACAACGGCGACGAAGCCGAAGAGGTCCGAGGCGACGGCGGCAAGGCTCTCGACCGTTATCGGGAATTGAGAGAAGCCACCAAGCCGTCTGTAATCTTCCAAAGTCAGCCTCTGTATTCAGAGGAGGTAAGTGTCATGACGTTTGGTAAGCTAGAGGCTGACACACTTTATTTACATGTACTTCAGCATAGTTCAAAACCTGCTGTTCGATCGAGTTGGTAACACCTAAGTACATGTTACGTTGTTCGCTGCCGCGCGAGGATAGATGCAAGCAACCCTTTTTCGAGCCTCTTCTTGCTGGAAGGTGGATGACTTCCGGCCCATCGCGCAAGCCCTCCTCCCGGTCGTCGGCACGCTCGTTCTGACCAGCGGGCTGATCAACCTGTTGATGCTGACCAGTCCGCTTTTCATGTTGCAGGTCTACGATCGCGTCCTGCCCAGTCGCAGCATGCCGACCCTGATCGGTTTGTTCGTCCTGGCGACAGTGATGATCGCCTTTCTTAGCCTTCTTGAAATAATGCGCGCCCGCGTCCTTACGCGTCTGGGGCTCTTCGTCGACGAGAAGCTCGGAGGTCGCGTCTTCTCGCTCCTTCTCGAGCGTGATCGGCGCAGCGGGCCACGTGGCGACGCCACCCAATGCGTCCGTGACCTCGACACGCTGCGCAACTTCGCGTCCGGCTCGGCGCTGTCCGCCTTCTTCGATCTGCCATGGGTGGGGATTTACGTCACGATCTGCTTCCTTTTCCATCCGCTGATGGGTTGGGCGGTGCTCGCTGGCGTGGTCGTACTCTGTCTGATTGCGGCCGTGACGGAGATAACGCTGCGCGGGCCGATAGAGCGTGCGCTAGATGCAGCGGCGTCGCGTCGCGCTTTTGCCGACACGATAAGGCGCAATGCCGATCTCGTACGCGCGCTTGGCATGCACGCCGTCATGGACGAACGATGGGATCACGCCAACGACGTCTGCCGCCGCGAGCAGGCGCGCAGCGCGGATATCGCGGCGATCTTCGGCAGCTTGCTGCGCTCGTTCCGCATGCTCCTGCAGGCCGCCCTTCTCGGCCTCGGTGCTTATCTGGTGATCAACCAGGAGGCGACGGCCGGCGTTATGCTGGCGGCAACGATTCTGACGGTACGCGCCCTGGCGCCGGTCGAAATGCTGATCGCCAATTGGAAGAGTTTTATCGCCGTGCGCCAGAGCCTCGTCCGCCTGGCTCGCGCCCTCGCAAGCATGCCGCCGGAGACCGAGCGTACTCCGCTGCCGACGCCGACGCTTAGTCTGCGATGCACGGCGGTCAGCCTCGTCGCTGCCGGGCGCGAGGCGCCGATCGTCCAGGACGTGACGTTCGAGCTCCAGGCCGGCAGCGCTTTGGGTGTTATTGGTCCAAGCGGGTCAGGAAAATCCTCGCTTGCGCGAGCGCTCGTTGGTCTATGGCCACCGGCACGGGGTGTGATCCGTCTCGATGGCGCCGAGCTGACGAACTGGACCGTGGACGCGCTCGGCGCCAACATCGGCTACCTGCCGCAAGACGTCGAATTGCTGCCCGGCACCGTCGCGCAGAACATCGCGCGGTTCCGCGCCGGCGAGGCGCACAAGTTATTGGCCGCCGCCGCCCAGGCCGGCGTGCACGACCTCATCCTTCGTCTCCCTAAAGGCTATGAGACCCAGGTCGGCGAGGGCGGCGCGCTGCTGTCGGGCGGACAGCGCCAGCGCATCGCGCTCGCCCGCGCGCTCTACGACGATCCTTTCCTGTTGGTCCTCGACGAGCCGAACTCCAATCTCGATGGCGAGGGCGAGGCCGCGCTGACCCGAGCGATCCAGGCGGTGCGTGGGCGCGGTGGCATGGCAATCGTCATCGCGCATCGTCCCAGCGCGCTTACAGCCGTCGACAAGGTGTTGGTCATGAATGAGGGGCGCGTGCAGCTTTTCGGCGCCCGCGACACGATCCTGCCCCAGCTCGGCAGCGCCGCGCTGGCGCCCAAACCGTCTGTCGTCACAAAGGAGCCGGTGTATGTCGAAGCTGCGGAATGAGACGGAACAATCGCTGCGCCGGCATCTCGTCGCCATTGGCCTCACTGCCGTCGCGCTCGTCTTCGGCATCGGCGCGCTCGGCGCGACGACGAGGCTCGCCGGTGCCGTCGTGGCGACCGGCTCGCTCGTCGTGAAATCGAGCGTAAAAAAGGTCCAGCACCAGAGCGGCGGCATCGTTGGCGCGCTGCTGGTGGAAGAGGGCAGCCACGTCCAAGCGGGCGAGGTGCTCATCGAGCTCGACGACACAGTGGCGCGCGCCGCGGTGTCGGCGCTCACCAACGCCCTTTACGAATTGCAGGCGCAACGCGGACGGCTCGAGGCTGAGCGCGACGAGGCGACTTCGATTACCTTTCCGGCGACCCTGACCACCGCCGCCTCCAGCCAGCCGGAGGTCGCTCGGATCACCGACGGCGAGACACGGCTTTTCGCCTTCCGCCGCAACGCCCGAGCGGGTCAGAAGAACCAGCTGCACCAACGTGTCGAGCAGCTCGGCAACGAGATCGAGGGGCTGAAGGAGCAGAGTATCGCGAAGGACAAAGAGCTGGCGATCGTCAGCCAGGAGCTTGTCGGCGTGCAGGATCTCTACGCCAGGAACCTCATTCAGCTCACGCGCCTCGACGCCTTGCAGCGCGATGCAGCCCGAATCGACGGCGAGCGCGGACAGCTGATCGCGCAAACGGCGCAGACGAAAGGCAGAATCGCCGAAACGGAGTTGCAGATCATTCAGATTGACGAGGACATGCGCAGCGACGTTTCACGGCAGCTGAGCGAGGTTCACGCGAAAACGTCCGACGTCGCCGAGCGCAAGGTGACCGCGATGGATCAGCTGCGCCATCTCACCATCCGCGCCCCGCAGGACGGCATTGTCCATGAACTCGCAGTTCACGCGAGGGGAGCGGTCATCTCGCCGGGCGAATCGACCATGCTGATCGTGCCCGATGCCGACAAGCTTGTGGCGGAGGTTCGCGTCTCGCCGCAGGACATCGACCAGGTCGGACTCGACCAGGAAGCGATGCTGCGCTTTCCGAGCTTCGATCAGCGTACCACGCCGGAGTTCAACGCCCGCGTTATCCGCGTGGCGGCCGACACGACTCAGGATGCGCGGACGGGCTCGCCGTTCTATTCGGTGCAACTGAGCCTTCAAGGCGATCGCGCGCTGGCCGGTGTCCATCTGCGTCCAGGAATGCCGGTCGAGGCGTTCATCAAAACGAGCGAACGGACGATGGTGTCCTACCTGCTCAAGCCGCTGGCGGACCAAGCCAGCCGGACATTTCGGGAGAAATGAGTCCGCGTGGCGGCGGTAAGCCGCGACCTGCGACAGAACCTTTTTATCATAACGCGCTTGAGCGGGTGATCATGGAGGATCACTCATGTCGACACCGGGTACGCTTAAGGATCTCTACGCCGCTGAAATGCAGGACCTTTGGTCGGCCAACGATCAGATGAACCGCGCCGTCAAGGAACTGAGCGGTCATGCCCATGATGCCAAGCTGAAGCAGATGCTCGAGGAAAGTGTGGCCGGCATCAGCAAGCATACCGAGACGATCAAGAGCCTCATTGTCGCGGCTGGCGGCGAGGCCAAGTCGGATCATTGCAAGGGTATGGAAGGACTTGTGACCGA
Organism: Beijerinckiaceae bacterium; assembly: GCA_965198495.1. Classification (GTDB taxonomy): domain Bacteria; phylum Pseudomonadota; class Alphaproteobacteria; order Rhizobiales; family Beijerinckiaceae; genus RH-AL1. Next base: position 1,996,209 of record CBDAPL010000001.1, read on the forward strand.
GGCTCTGAAGCACGGGATCAAGGAAGCGCCGACCGATGGTAAGCTGCAGGACATCGAGATCATCGCGCAATATCAGCGGATGTCGCATTACGGCATTGCCGGGTTTGGTTCGGCAACGGCTTATGCCAAGGCGCTAGGCAAGAGCGACGACGAGATGAAGCTGAAGAGTTTGGTGTCCGACATCTACAAGGCCGACGAATACGCCAGTAAACTCGCCGAGAGCTTGGAGAAGGCCGCCGCCTGACGGCTTCGTCAATCGAAGCCAAGCCGCTGTCAGTTCGTGCGGAAATGCCGTTTAGAACTGAACTTTCTGATGAGCCGTCATGCTCAACTTTCCACACTGATTCGATACGCGGCCGACCTGAGGAAAGTCCGGGTCGGCCGCGCAGCGTCAGCAAGGTCGCGCCTTTGTTGTTGTCAGGCGTGATGGACTGCGTGCGCTAAAGTGCTGAACGGGTGTTCCATGGGAACATCGAAATGTGCCGCGAACGTGTGAAGCGCCGCTGAAGCACCTGCGCTTGATGATGGAACGTGACTACTTGTTTCGCCGAAGACACCACTGAGCGCGCCCGCGCCCGACGTTGTCGGAAAATGGAAGCTTTCACCATTCGTGATTGCCGTTACAGTGTTGGCGGTGCCGTGCAAGATCGTACTTTGGGTGGTGTCGTTTCCGACCGCCGTCACCACGACCCCGTCGCTTGCCCAGTCTGGTTGATATCGCCAAGGCCAATGGCCGAAAGCAGAGCGGCAGAGGCCGGACCGGTATGTGGGGCCAAAAGGGTCACCGGCGCTTCGGTTGCCGCGGCGATTTCGGATAGAGGGCTGTGCAGCACGGGCTCTAAGAGAGGGCTTGTCACGGTCGAGAGGCCGGCAACATTTCCCAGGGCAGCCACGGAATTGGCTGCACCATGAAGAATCGTGCTCTGAGCGATATCGTCGCCAACGGCGTCGATCACGACATTCATCGCTTGGCCGACTTCTGAGACGTGTCCGGTACTCGCGACCAAGACTGCCGCAGCCACGGCGGGTCCGGTCTGTGGCGCGATATACCCGGCGAGACCGCCAATTGTCGAGATAATGGATGAGCCTGATGACATGTTTGACCTCGTGCAGTTGTTGCCATTCGAGATTAGCACGTGGTCAGATGGCTTCCAGTAGCAAAGCTATTCATGTTCAATAAACCCAGAAAGGAGAAGATTTTATTCGAGCAACTTTGGAGATAAAGTCGATAGATCGGTACGATGTACGCGCGGACCTTACGTTGCGTAAGTAAAGACTGCGTGCTTATATTTCCTATCCAAAGCCAATGGTATCTTACGGTTTGCATCGCTGGGAAGCCGCGATCAAGTTGGCCAGTTCCCAAGCGTTGCGGCCGTTGTCTAGGTGATCTCGCGGCTCGCGAACCTGCGGTCCGCGCTTGTTTCGCGCTTCAAGCTCGCGTTAGAGCGGGGGCAATCGGGTGCAGAGCTCCGGTCGAGTTCACGAGCCCCGCGATGTCGCTAACGTCTTCCAGCTTCAAGTCCACGGACATGGGCAATCCGATAAGACGGCTCGCGAGGTCTTCCGCAATCGGAAGATCGTCGCCACCGAACGTCGCGCAATAAGGATGACGGTGCACGCCCGAGCCGTACCACATCCGGTGTCCGATGCCATTGTGTCCGAGGATGTCCATGACGTCACGTGCGCGGGCGACGCTCCTGGCCTCGAGCAGCACGTAGTTGGAGGCGACGGATGGCGCTAGATGCAATGTCTCCTCGCTCATCCGAAAGGCAGAACGATAATGATTGGCCGCGCGGGCGAACAGCGAGAGCTTACAATGCCATTGATCAAGTTCGGCGAGGCCAACCGCGGCGTGATATTCACTCATCTTGCCATTGATGGAAGGCCTTCGGCACACCCGGTCGACATCGTAGCCGAAGTTCAAGCATTGCATCGTCGGTCGCCACATCTCCGGGTCGCCGCAGAAGACAGCGCCGCCTTCGCCGGTGCAGAACGATTTCGTGGCATGAAAGCTGACGGCGACTGGCACAGGTCCAAGATACGATGTCGGTGCTGACAAAAGGCTCTCGAAGGTTGCCGCTCCATCGATGACGACGGGAATGCCCGTATGGCGTGAAAAAAGCGACCATTTCTCCTGGGGTACGGGCCGACCATAAGGCGCGACAGGTACGACCAGCCCCACGGTGTCAAGCAGCCGATGGTTGGCGCAATGGCGAGGCTCGATCATCCATGTCAGCGGATCGACATCGACGAAGTAAGGTGTGTAGCCGCATTGTTCTATGGCCGACACTGTCCCAATGAACGTGTAGGCCGGTACGAGGCAGAGTTTCTTGTCTGGTTTGGCGCGCCCCGCGTAGGCGAGGATCGCGCCCGTCAGTGCCGCTGTGCCCGATGCCGCGACGACAACATGAGCAACCCCGTCGATTGACGCGCGGAGTCGATCCTGAAGCGTCAGGGCCAAACGCCCATGATTTGAGTAGCGACGGCTTGTGTCGACCTGCCTGACATACTCCGACACTTTCGCGAAATCGGGCAGCATCGGTCGACAAACCGGCACTCGTTCTGGCGCAGCACTACAGATTTCGGCGAGCCATATCGGCAACGGCTTGGCTGCAGTCTCACGATTGACGCCAAAAGTATGATCCATTTACCCACCTCAAAAGAATGGCGTTACGTAAGATCAAATTCGACCTGTTGACGTTAGGTAACATGACGTTGCGTAATCTTTACTGAACCATCCAAATAGGTTAATATCGATTAACTTCTAAAGCAAACTGAGATCGAACGATGTACCGGGGAAGAGCAATCGTCGTGTATGGTGCGTCGGGCCATGCGCGAACTCTGTCCTGCATGTTGCGGCACAGCTCCATGCCCGAGGTCGATTGTGAAATCATCGCGTTCGTCGACGATGTTTCAGGCGGGCGCGGCACCGACGTCGATGCGACACCGATCCTTTCCTTGCATCAGTGGCGGGACGAATATTCGGATATCCCATGCGTCATAGGCGTTGGCTCGCCGGCTTCCAGAGCGAAGCTCAAAACGAAGATCGTCGATGCGGGAGGCGCCTTTGCCGATGTCTATAGCCAGCGCCCGAAGCGCCTCTTCGAAGGCGCGACGATCGGAGTCGGCTGCTTGATCGGCTCGTACAGTTTCATCGGATGTCAAACGACAATCGGCGACCACGTCCAGATCTTGACGCTCTGTTCAATCGGCCATGACGTTGTCATCGGAGATTACAGCACCGTCTGTCCGTCCTGCACGATCTCTGGACATGTCGTGATCGAGGCGGGTGTCTTCGTTGGCGCCGGTACGACGATCGTCAACGGGACCGCGCGCGCGCCGCTACGAATCGGTCGTGGCGCCAAGATCTGGGCAGGTTCAGTGGTAACCCGCGCGGTGCCCGCGGGAGCCACCGTCGGCGGCAATCCGGCCGTCCCATTGCGCGACCTTGTCCAACGCCGCCGCGCCGTCGCTTCCGCCCAAACGCCAGTCGCTCAGGCGCAAGTCGTCGATATATTCGCATAAAGCGCTGTATCGACGCTGACGATAGAGCGTGTGGACCGCATCATGTATCAAGTCGGCATTTGCATGAAGAATGTCTTGTTGATGTCGACACGACAGTTCGCGGTTCCACGAATCATCATGTCTTCGACGTCTTGCTCTCGGGATCTGTGTTCGTGAGGATGAGCGCCTAGGGGCGCTTTCCCTCGAGGGTCGACGGTCGACGGTAATGGTCGGCTTATCAAGTTGTGAACCGCCGATCGGACACGGATGCGATTACAGGGGCGATCGATGACTGCCGGAAGCTGATCGTCTCGATGCGGCCGCACGTGCTAAGAACTGAACGGCATCGGGACTTACCGTTGGCTGCGACGATCCACCTCGGATGGACTAGATCCAAAGCTTTCCTCGTGCCGGTTGCAGGAATCGAACCCGCGACCCCCTGATTACAAATCAGGTGCTCTACCAACTGAGCTAAACCGGCGCGGGCGAGGAACTAACAAAGCCGAGCAAGTCTTGCAACGCCCCGCGCAAGGTTCGGACCTTATGTTGCCGCAGTCTTGCGTATACATTCGACCTGGGAGCCGGCCTGGGGCTGGAGCCTGTCGGGGGGAGCGTCGCGCGGCGGCGTCCGATCGAACCTTGGAGGGAACATTGATTTACGAGACTGGACGTCTTGCCAGCATCGGCCTCGCGCTCGGCCTGGGCGTCGCCACGCTCGCTGGCACGATTACACCGTCATTTGCGGGCGACCGCGGTGGCGCGATTGCCGCTGGTGTCATCGGAGGTGCGGCGCTCGGCGCGCTAGCCGGCAGTGCCGCCGCCGGCGCCTATGCGCCGCCTCCGCCCGGTTACTACCCGCCGCCGCCGCCGCGCTACGTCGAGCCAGTCGACGCGCCGCCGCCTCGCTGTCATCGCGAGTATGTGCGCGTCTATGACGAATACGCCGGCGTCTATGTCGACCGCCCACGCCGCGTCTGCGACGGCTACTGATCTCGAGAGCTGAGGCAAACCTCTTCCTCAAACTTACAAAGGCCCCGCCACAGCGGGGCCTTTTTGCTTGTCTGCTCGGGCCCGTTTAAGAGCCGCATCGTTTTGATCAATGAGCCAAAGCGCCGAGGGCGCCTATGCCGGTCTCGGAGCGCACGTACTGGGCGTCGAACAGGGCGCGCTCGCGGCTGGCACGCTGGCTCTTGTCCACCAACGAAAACACGATGATTCCGATGAAGGCGATCGGCATCGAGAAGATCGCCGGATTAGAATAGGGAAAGATCGCGGCCGTATGGCCAAGCGATACGACCCAGAACGCCTTGCTGAGCACGACCATGACGATCGAGCTGACGAGGCCCAGCGAACCACCGAGTACCGCCCCCAATGTCGTCGTGCCTCGCCACAGGATCGACATGACGAGAACGGGGAAGTTGCAGCTCGCCGCCACGGAGAACGCGAGGCCGACCATGAAGGCGACATTCTGTTTCTCGAAGACATAGCCTAGCCCGATGGCGATGATGCCAATGGCGACCGCGGCGCCTTTCGAGATGTTGACTTCGCTCTTCTCAGTCGTGCGCCCGCGGGCGAAAACGTTGGCGTAGAGGTCGTGGCTTACCGCGGAGGCGGCCGCCAACGTCAGGCCGGCCACGACGGCCAGGATTGTCGCGAAAGCGACTGCGGCAATGAAGCCGAAGAGGACGTCCCCGCCGATCGCCTTCGAGAGATCGACCGCGGCCATGTTGGACGACCCGATCAGCCCCTTGATCTTATCCGCGCCGGCGGCGCCGGCCTTGAAGAAGATCGGATCGTTCATGACGAACACGATCGCGCCGAAGCCGATGATGAAAGTCAGAATATAGAAATAGCCGATAAAGCCGGTCGCGAAGAGGACCGACTTGCGGGCGGCCTTGGCGTCTCTGACCGTAAAGAAGCGCATCAGGATATGCGGAAGACCGGCGGTGCCGAACATGAGCGCCATGCCGAGCGAGATACCGGACACCCAGTCGGGAACGAAGCCGCCCGGAGCCATGATCGCTCTGCCTTTTGGCTGGATCTTGGTCGCGGCGGCAAAAAGTTCGTCTGGATTGAAGTGAAACTTTGCGAGCACGAGAATGGCCATGATGGTTGCGCCGCTCAGCAGCAGCCCCGCCTTGATGATCTGCACCCACGTCGTGGCTTTCATGCCGCCAAAGGCGACGTAGACGATCATCAAAACGCCGACGATGACCACCGCGTAGCCGTAGGGCAGGCCAAACAAGAGCTGGATCAGTTCGCCTGCCCCGACCATCTGGGCGATTAGGTAGAGAGCCACGACGACAAGCGTCCCGCAGGCGGAGAGCACGCGTATAGGCGTCTGCGCCAGCCGGAACGAGGCGACGTCGGCGAAGGTGAACTTGCCAAGATTGCGCAGTCGCTCGGCGATCAGGAACAGCACGATGGGCCAGCCTACAAGGAAGCCGATCGAGTAGATCAATCCATCGAAGCCTGACGAGTAGACCAGCGCGGAAATGCCCAGGAATGACGCCGCGGACATGTAGTCCCCCGCGATTGCCAGGCCGTTCTGCAGACCGGTGATGCCGCCGCCCGCCGCATAGAAGTCGGACGCGGTCTTCGTGCCCATCGCGGCGCGATAGGTTATGTAGAGAGTGAGCGCCACGAAGGCGAAGAACATCGCGATCGCGGTGATATTCAGGGGCGACTTATCGCCGGACACCTGAATGCCCTCAGCCGCCCAGGCGATACCGCCGGTGGCGGCAAGCGCGGCGAGCGCAAGAGAAAGACGCATGGTCGAGCGGCTCATTGTCCGAGTTCCTCGCGCAGAGCGTTGTTCATGCGGTCGAATTTCGTGTTGGCGACCGCGACATAGATCGCGACCAGCACGAACGCGGAGACGAGGACGCCCAGGCCGATGAAGATGCCCAGCGACGTCACTTCACCGGCGACCTTCTGCGCGAGCAAAGGCTTGTCGAAGGCAACGAGCAGAATGAAGCCGAAATAAATGACCAGCATGACTGCCGTCAAAACCCAAGCCAAGGTTGACCTAGCCCTATGCAGCGCCTGAAAACGCGGGTTGGCCATAATGGCCTGCGTCGAGTCTATATTTGCCGTTATATTCATCGATTCCCCCTTACCCCTCGCTTTTACGATGGGACCTTCGCCTTGCGCACCTTTGGCGATGCGCGCAAAGCCGCCAATCGACGATTATCGTTGTGCGCGACACTAGAAGACAGCCGCCGCCGCGTCGATGGAGATTTCATGTGCCGTTCGTCTAGAATCCCGTGGTTCTAGATGGTGTTGGCCAGTGGGCCGCCTTCGGCGAGACAAGGATGGTCAGCGGTCCAGGTGGTCGGCGCCCTTACATCCCTCGGTTTAGCGCGGGTCTGTCATTCGTGATCCTTCACCGCGCGCGCCATGCGCAGAACCGGATCCGAATAAAAGCTTCGGGCGCGGCGTAGCGCGTTAATCCGGGTGTCCTACCGTGGGCCACCTTGCGGCTTGTGCGCTACCAATCGCTGGCTGACGAGTGTTAGTGCCACCGCGCAGGCGTTCGAGACATTGAGGCTCTTGATCGCGCCGGGCATGTCGAGACGCGCCAGTACATCGCAATGTTCGCGCGTCAAACGGCGCAGGCCCTTGTCTTCGGCGCCGAGCACCAACACTACTTGACCTGAGACCGGCGCGGCGTCGAAATTGATTGAGCCCTGCGAGTCGAGCCCAATGCGCAGATAGCCCATTTCGCTCAACTCCTGGAGCGCGCGGGCGAGGTTGACCACCTCCACAACCGGCACGTGGTCGAGGCCGCCCGAAGCCGCTTTGGCGACGACGGCCGAGAAACCCGGCGTGTGGCGTGTCGTCGTTACAAGGGCGTCGACGGCAAAGGCGGCGGCTGTGCGCAGGATCGCGCCAAAATTGTGGGGGTCGGTAATCTGATCCAAGACCAGAACGATACCGCTGACGTTCGTGATCTCCGATAGGTCGATTGGCTCGATAGGTCCCGCCTCGAGTAAGACGCCTTGGTGGACGGCCTGCGCGCCGAGCCGTTTTGTTAGATCATCCGCGCTGACGATCCGCGCCATAAGTCCGGCCGCTGTTATCTCGCCCTGAAGGCGTGTCGCCGCCGCCTCCGTGGCTTGGATCGCGACCAGCTTGCGTCGCCTGGCATTGAGAGCGGCCCGCACGGCGTGGAAGCCGTAGACCAGCGTCGCGCCGCTATCTGGCGCTCCACCAGAACGCTGACGTCGAGTACCGTTTCGACGGGGTTCGGCGTGCCCTCCGTCTTCTTCATGCGGCGGCCGGCTAAAGGATCGATGTCGAGCCAAGGATGCTCCACTCCTCTGGACATCGTTTCATGTCGATGGCGCTCAGGCAATTCGCTCGCCTGAACCGCCTGCGGGTTGACAGCGCGTGCGCGGCTTCCGATAAGCCGTCACTTCGCGGCCAAGATGCTGCAGGCGCCGAGCTATCGGACCGAGCTTCGGGACGGGGCGCGACGTGGGAGAGTGTCCCGAGCGGCAAAGGGGGCGGACTGTAAATCCGCTGGCTAAGCCTTCGAAGGTTCGAGTCCTTCCTCTCCCACCATAGCGTTCGGTTGGCCATGACGCGTCTGCGTCGCGTGCTATTTTACACAAAGAAGGCTGGTGGTTGCCTTTGGGGCCTTGTCGGCTGGAAGCTTGATGAAGGCCCAGACGCAAGAGCCGGTGACCTGCTTCACATCGGTGGCGTTTTCCACGATATGCGCGCCGTAATCGAAGTCGCTCAAGGCGCAGGAGACAGACGCCACCTTGTATGGCGCGGCGCATTCGTCTTTCGCTTCCCAGAAGTCGCCGATCGCGCAGGCCGGTGCGCCTAGATTTTCCGTCGCGCAATATTCCGTCGTCTGCGCGTTCTTCACCTTGATGTAGAAGGCCGCGTTAAGATCGGGAGCGGCGGGCTTCAGCGTGGCGTCTTTCGGATCTTCGGCATGGGCCATACTGCAGACGAGCAGCATAGCCGCGCCAATAATTCTGGAAAAAACGTCTGAAGCGCGCATGCCCATCTCCGGACCTCGTCGCGACGAAGTATGGCGATCGAGGCTCGACACGGTCAAGCAAACAGAGCGGGCACCATGTGAGAGATCGCTCAGGTGTGACATAGGCGTTTGCCTATCCGCCTGAAGGGGCGGTCCGTGACGACGAAGGGTACCTGCAAAGCCAATGGAATATACATTCTCGCGAGAGGCCGAAGACGCTGCACTCTTGCGGGCGTAGGAGTCTGCGACCAAGCTATCATACGTCGCCCGAGCGCCGCCGTGTTACAGGCCTTCTCAGCGCGATACTGGAGACCTTTATGAAGATGCTCTCGTTTTCTGCTCTTTTGGTAGCGGGCTCACTGGCCTTCGTAGCCACTGCTTCGGCTCAGGCGCCGTCTTCGCCAGCTCAGACGCCAGCGCCGGCTGCGGACGTTCCTCATCAAGCCCCGGCTCAGGGCGAGGGAACGAACGCCGGCAATCCGGGATACCCGATTCAAGGCGGTGGTACTTATCAGGGACCGCCGGGCAAAGGGTCTGTCGTCGACGATGATCATCGCTACAACCGGACATGATCCGATGTCGTACAAGGACAAACAATGCGCTTGAAGACAATAAGCTTGACTTTGGTTCTCACCGCCTTGCCGGTGGCCGCGATGGCGCAGGGTTCCCTTCCCGCGGCACGGACGAACCCGTCGCCCAACGATCCGACGATCGGCGCGCCGGCCGCGCCAGCAAGCATGGGTAATCCGGCCGCGCGCGAGACGAGTACGATGCCGGTCGAGACAGGGAACGGAACTGTCCCCGGTAGCGGGGCGGACGCTTCAAACGGCGGCAAGCCCGACAAGAAATGAGGTAACCGGCTATGTGTAGCCGAAGAAGGCCGCAGGGTAAGCGCGACGGCTTCTCTGCGGTCGAGGCGATGACTAGTCGAGATTTTTCAAGATACTCTCAACCATCTTCTTTGCGTCACCAAAAAGCATCATCGTGTTGTCGCGAAAGAACAATTCGTTCTCGACGCCCGCATAGCCCGAACTCATGCCGCGCTTGATGAATAGAACGGTCTTTGCCTTCTCGACGTCGAGGATTGGCATGCCGTAAATCGCCGACGACTTGTCTGTCTTCGCGGCGGGATTGGTGACATCGTTGGCGCCGATCACGAAAGCGACGTCTGCCTGGCCGAAGGCCGAGTTGATATCCTCGAGCTCGAACACCTCGTCGTAGGGCACGTTAGCCTCCGCGAGTAGCACGTTCATGTGGCCGGGCATCCTGCCGGCAACCGGATGAATAGCGTATCTGACGTCGACGCCTTCCTTTTTCAGCACATCGCCCATCTCGCGGAGCGCGTGCTGCGCCTGCGCGACCGCCATGCCGTAACCTGGCACGATGATGACCGAAGCCGCGTTCTGCATGATGTAGGCGGCATCTTCCGCCGATCCTTGCTTGACCGGCCGGGTCTCCTTGGCACCATCGCCGCCGGCCGCGGCGATCTCGCCGCCGAAGCCGCCAAGGATGACGGAGATGAAGGAGCGGTTCATGCCCTTACACATGATGTAGGACAAGATCGCGCCCGACGAGCCGACGAGTGCGCCGGTGATGATGAGCGCGAGATTGCCGAGCGTGAAGCCGATGCCTGCCGCAGCCCAGCCCGAGTACGAATTGAGCATCGATACGACGACCGGCATGTCGGCGCCCCCGATCGGTACAATGATCAGGAAGCCAAGTCCGAAGGAGGCGAGGGCGATGAGCCAGAAAACGATGAGGCTTTGCGTGAAGATGAACACTGCCACCATGGTGACGATGGAGAGGGCGAGCGTGATGTTGATGAAGTGGCGCTGCGGCAGGATGATCGGCTTGCCGGACATCTTGCCGTCGAGCTTGGCGTAGGCGATGCACGAGCCGGAGAAGGTGATGGCGCCGATGGCAAGACCGATCGACATCTCGATCAGGCTAGCCCCGTGGATATTCCCCGGTTCACCGATGCCGAACGCCTGCGGCGCGTAGGCCGCGCCGGCCGCGACGAACACGGCTGACATGCCGACCAGGGCGTGAAACAGCGCCACAAGTTGCGGCATGTCCGTCATCTTGACGGTGCGGGCGCGCCAGGCGCCGATCCCACCGCCGATGCCGATGCCGATAATCACCAAAATCCACGAGCCCAGACCTGATGGTGGCCGCAACGCTAGCGTCGTCAGGACCGCGAGGCCCATGCCGAACATGCCGAAACGATTGCCTTGTCGCGACGTCGCAGGCGATGACAGGCCACGCAACGCCAGAATGAATAGGATGCCTGCAATCAGATAGAAGAAGGCCGCAAGACTGACGTTCATCGGACGACGTCCTTCTTCTTGTACATGCCGAGCATGCGCTCGGTGACGAGGAAGCCGCCGAAGATGTTCACCGAGGCGAGAACCAGCGCGATGAAGCCAAAGATCTTCGCCCAGATCGGGCCGTCGTTGGCGAAGGCCGAAGCGTCGACGCCGACTGACAGAAGCGCGCCAACCACGATGACCGAAGAAATCGCGTTCGTCACCGACATGAGCGGTGTGTGCAGCGCCGGGGTCACAGACCAGACGACGTAATAGCCAACGAAGCATCCGAGGGCGAGGATCGCGATGCGAAACACGAACGGGTCGATCGCGCCAGCCGTCGCGGCGTGGATCGCGGCGCCTCCGGCGTGAGCAATTTGATCGGCATAGACCTGTGCCGCATCTGCCGAATGGCGCGCGGCATCGGCGGCCGCCTGAGCGCGCTCGAGCAATTGCTGATTCGTCGTGGTCGCTATGTCTTGCGCCATGTGTTCACTTTCTTATTGGGCTGGAGAGCGCGCCGGCAATGCCGTCAGGCGGCTTCCGAAAAGCGAGGATGGACGAGCGTGCCGTCCTTGGTCAGCAGGGTCGCCTTGACGAGATCGTCGTCCCAGGGGATCGCGAAAGCCTTGCTTTCTTTGTCGAAGAAGGTCTCGACGAAGGAGAACAGGTTCTTCGCGTAGAGCGCCGAGGCGGTCGCCGGCACCTTGCCGGCCAGGTTCATCGTGCCGACGATCTTGACGCCGTTCTCAGTGATGTAGATCTCCCCGGGCTTCGTCATCTCGCAATTGCCGCCCCGCTCCGAGGCGAGGTCCACGATCACCGAGCCGGGCTTCATAGACTCGACCATTTTCGTGCTGACGAGCTTGGGCGCCGGACGCCCTGGGATAAGGGCCGTCGTGATCACGATGTCCTGCTTGGAAATGTGTTCGGCCGTAAGCTCATTCTGCTGGCGCTTGTAATCGTCAGACATTTCCTTGGCATACCCCGCCGCCGTCTCGGCTTGCTTGAACTCCTCGTTTTGCACGGCAACGAATTTCGCGCCGAGCGACTCGACTTGTTCTTTGGTGGCCGGCCGCACATCGGTCGCCGTGACCACACCGCCGAGACGACGCGCCATCGCGATCGCCTGCAGGCCGGCGACGCCCACGCCCATGATGAAGATTCTGGCGGCGGGCACCGTGCCGGCGGCCGTCATCATCATCGGCATGGCGCGGCCATATTCGGAAGCGGCTTCAATCATCGATCGATAGCCAGCGATGTTCGCTTGCGAGGAGAGCACGTCCATGACCTGCGCGCGCGTGATACGCGGCATGAATTCCATCGCGAAAGCACAGGCACCCTTGTTGGCAAGTGATCTTAGCGCTTCCTCGTTGCCGTAGGGGTCCATGATTGCGACGACAGCCGCGCCGTGCTTCAGCCCATTGAGGTCCTCGGCACTTGGGCGCCGCACCCGCAAGATCACATCGGCATCACGAATCGTGTCTTCGGCGCCATGCGCGATCCGCGCGCCAGCCGCCTCGTAGGCCGCATCGACAAACCCTGCGGAGCCACCGGCGCCGGATTGAACCACCACATCGGCGTTAAGCGCCTTGAACCGCTTTACAGTTTCAGGCGTGGCCGCGACACGGTGCTCGGACGGATCATTTTCCGCGGGGACGGCGATGCGCATGAATGTCTCCGAGAGCACGGGCCAATATCGCCCGCGTCACCATGGTTGAGCGAAAAAGGGGCGGTCAGGCGACCGGTCAGCCCCACATGAAGGCGAGGAATAGCAGGACGCAGATGACCGCTATGGCGACGACCTTGAGAAGCTTCAGAAAAAGCGTGTACGTCGCCTCATGCTCGGCATAATCCATGTCCGTATGCCCAGCGGAGACGGGTATGTTGTCGGCCATTCTGCCCTCGGTTCCGTCGTTCGGGTCTTGAAGCCCGGTCCGACAATCAAGCTGATCTACCAGGCGAACACCCCTGGCTCTTTCGGAATATGGAGCGCACCAATTGCAATGATCGCGTCGCAAGGCAAGTGCTCTCACGCGCGAAAAAGTCTAGATTTTTTTAGCAAAGGACTAAAAAGCAGGCTGCACGAGGCCGACGGTCTCTAGCGCCGCTTTCTGGCGTGCCGCCAAAACGTCCAGGTCGAAATCCGCGATCATCTCGTTGTAGAGACGGTGGAAATTCAGTTTCGCGTCGAGATGGAGAAAGACGCTGCCCAGGCCGATCGCCGCCCGATCCATGAAGACGAACTGCCGCGGCACCGTCACCGGTCCTTTCTGCTTTAACGCCTGATGTAATTGAAACGCCTCGCGACGACCGTACTGACCGGGAGCGACACCGTCGGCCACGGTGCGAACTCTGTCTTCGAGAAGCGGACCATATATGAAACGCGCCCAGATATTCAGAGTCTCTATCAAGTCCTTCGTGAGACCTTTGAAGCCCCACATCTCGTAGGCGTGAACAACCTGCGCCGGGTCATTGTTGAAGAAGCCTCGGTAGAGCTCGACGACACCTGCGGCGAAGCGTACGGGAAACACGCGGATGCAGCCGTAATCGAGCAGGTTGATCCCCGACGGTTCACCGCCTTCATCGCGAAAGACGGTATAGTTGCCGGGATGCGGATCGCCGTGGATCACGGCGTAATGGCTCATAGGATACCACCATGCCTTGTACATCGCGGCGGCGAGCCTGTTGCGAGTTTCCTGATCGGCATTCTTGAACGTCAGCAGTTTTTCTCCTTGAAGCCACCCCAAGGTCAGCAACCGCTTGGTCGATAGGTCCGCGTGAACACGCGGGACGCGCACCACGTCGACATCTGCGAGGATATGGGCATAGAGCGCCGCATTCTTGGCCTCGTGCCCGTAGTCGAGTTCCTCGCGAAGACGGTCGCCGATCTCCTTGGCCATCTCACGCGTGTCAATGGAGCCGGCAAACTGCCGCTGCAAACCGAACAGGATCTCGAGCTGCTTCAGGTCGGCTTCCACGGCAGACTGCATGTCCGGGTATTGCAGCTTGCAAGCGACCGGCGCGCCATCTCTGGTCGTCGCCCTGTGGACCTGACCAAGTGAAGCGGCGGCGGCGGGGTTGAGATCGAAAGAGCCGAAGCGCGTCTGCCAATCGGCGCCGAGTTCGGCCATCATCCGGCGCTTGACGAAGGCGGCGCCCATCGGCGGCGCGTCGTTCTGCAGTTTCTGAAGTTCCTCGACATACTCCGGCGGCAGCAGATCGGGAATGGTCGACATCATCTGAGCGACCTTCATCAGCGGTCCCTTCAGACCGCCCAGCGCTTGCGTGAGGGCGGCCGCGTTGTTGATCTCGCCCTTGGCATTGAAGAGTTTTGTGCCCGCCATGCGTGCCGCGACGCCGCTCATGTTGACACCAACACGGGCATAGCGCGCGGCGCGGGCGGTGAAACGATTGGCTTCGGAGTCGGTCATGAGTACCCGGATTGAGCATGTGTCTTTGCCCGACGGGCGATGTGAACGTCATCGATCTCGCCAGCGGCAAGAGCAAGAACGCTTGCCGTCGCATGCGCTGGATCGACGCGAATGACCAGCCATCGGAGGCAGGAATAGTGTGAGGAGGCGCAGACCACGTGTCCGGGGCCGCTGATCAAGGGACCCTCGCGGGCTCGACGTGTGACGCCGGCCAGTACAGCACCACCGCTCTGCGCTCAGAAACGCGTCGGCTTGCCATCAAACCAAACACATTCTGCCGCGGCTTTAACAGGATCGACGCCGGGCGGCGCGTTGCTCGGTGCGGTGTAGCGACCGTCGACGGCGACATGCAGCGTGTTGAAGGTCTGCTTATCGACCCCGCCGGCATAATAGCAATATTGATGATCGGGCAGCTTGCCATCCGGCGCGAAATTATAGCCGGTGACCACCTCGCCGGTGCCCCAGCGTACGGCCTTGAAGACCGTGTAGTGCGTCTGCACCTGATTGTTGGAAAGCGGCGCCGCGTCGGCTTTCAGCTGGTCGCGCGTGGGGCGAGGCAGAGCGTCCGCCATCTTCACGGTCGCGTTTGGGTCCATCTGGACCTGCGCCGCCGGGTCGAGCTTCACGGTCGAGGCCGGATCGAGCTCGGCGTGAAGCTTCGAGCGTTCAAGCGCCTTGGTGAGCGTGTCTGCCAGGCGATCGGCGGCGCCGCTCGCATCGCGGCTTTTCGCGACGCCGAGGAAGGCGAGACCCACGCCGGCGCCGATTAGCAGCCCCATCACGCCTACCGCCGCGAGCCGGATGCCCCAGGCCTTGGCCGAGATCAGCCGCGCGTCGGCCAATACGCGATCGTTTACGGCGCCCGCGAGCGCCTTGTTCGCCTTGGTCCCGGCGATGAGCACAGGGTCAGGCCGCCCCGGACGGCGTCGAAGCGACCAGGGTCGGCCGCATCGGACCCTGCGGCTTGGACGCGTCGCCGAACTCGGCTTTCAGCTCGACGGGGCCCATCGGCTCGGCTTGGGCGACGGGCTGCAGGGCAGGGGCCAATGGTTCGATCCGCTGGCCTACCATGGCCTTTGCCACCGCCTCGTTGGCGGCGTGGCGCGCGTGCTCGTCCAGCGATGCCGTCAAGGGTCCGAGCAGATGGTCGACTAGATCGAGATCGTCGACCTCGATCGGGTCTTTGCGCTGGCGTAGCGGTGTCACGGACGCAAGGGCGAGAGCCGTCGCGGCAAGCGACGCGAATATCGCGGGAAAAAACACGAAGATGCGAAGGAAACTGTGCAACTCGCCTTCGGAGACCTCGGTGGGATCCTTCCCAAAAAACATTCCGGTAAACGAGTGCAGCTGCGAGTTCAGGATCGCGTCGCGGCGTACCAGTTCGAGATCGCTGACCGATTTCGCGCTCGCCGTCGGGTCGAGCCCGTCGCGGACCTTGCGCGCCTCATCGAGCTTTATGGAGGCTTCGGTATGCGCCGCCTGGGCGTCGGCGAGGTTGCCCGCCATCACCTTCTGCCGGCCATCGATATGGCATTCCTGGCTCGAGAAGCGGCGACCTTGCGAGTTGCTGTGCCAGACACGTGTGCACTTATCGGGCGGGAGTGCGCCGAGCTCGGTATTCAGCGACTTCAGGCGCGCCTCGGAATCGTCGAGCTCGGCGCCACGCTGTTTTACGACGGCATCGGCGGCGGCAACCTTTGCGGCGTAATTTGCCTGAGCGCTCTGCGCATCCTTGAGCGCGATCGTCGCGTGAGTGACGTCGATGAGGCGCGGCCGGAACATGACCTCTCCCAGCTGCGAGAGCGACTTCACGCTGACGGCCACCGCGCAGAGGACCATGATCGCGAAGACGAGTTTCCAGAAGACGTTGGGCTGCGTGCGTAGGGCGAGCGCGAGCGGCACGCGGGCGATTTCGATCCCTGCGTAGGCGATCGGCGCCAGCATCATCATCGACATGGTCGTGGCGTCGCCGTGACCGTAGATCTTGGCGAAGAACCAAGCCGACAGCAGAGATGTTACGACGACGGCAAGCTCGATGCCGTAGGCCATGCCAAGGTACTTGTAGTCGATCCGATAGCCTTGCGAAGCGTTGAACGCATGCTTTTCGGCAAAAAATCCGACGTCGCTCATCAAGCTCCTCCCCAAGCGGAGGATGAATCCTTAAGAGGAGGTTATGGCACCGCTAGGGCGGATGTTGTGCGCGGGTCTCGCATGCAGACAAGCTCAGACCGCGTTCGAAGCGCTGACGCCGGCGGTGACGTCGATCGCGGCACCAGAAATCATCCGCGCCGCCTCGGAGGCGAGAAACACGACCACCGGCGCGATATCGTCGGGATCGATGAAGGCGATGCCGAGCGGCGACTGCCCGCTCATCTTCTCGCGCGCGACCGCCTCAAGTTCATCGGTCGTCTTCGGGCTCCGGAGGTCGCCCGCGGCTTGCGCGTAGCGCTCGCGATGGCGAGTCAGCGGCGTGTCGATCAGGCCGGGAATGACCGCGTTGACGGTGATCTTATGGAGCCCCAGCTCAAGCGCCGCCGATTTCATCAGCCCGAGAAGACCCCATTTCGAGGCGGAGTAAGCCGACCCGAACTTGGTCCCGTGCTGACCCTGGGTCGATGAGGTTATGATGATCCGGCCGCCGCCACGTTTGACGATGTGCGGGGCCACGGCGCGGATCGCGTTCATAGTCCCGGTCAGATTGACGTCGATCTGGTCATGCCAGTCCGCATCCTCCATCTCAAGGATGGCCTTGAAGCTCTGGATCCCGGCATTCGCGAACAGAATGTCGATGCCGCCGAAAGCCTGTGCCGCGCGATCGGCCGCCGCGCGCAAATTATCAAGGTCGCGTTGGTCGAGGGTCTCGGAACGCCAACGCGCCCCTGTCGCCTCGACAAGCCTGCCGGTCTCGTCGAGTTCGGCCGAGGTCGCCGGCGTCACGTCGAGCGTGTCGCTGACGTGACCGGCGATGTCGATGCCGACGATGGAAGCGCCTTCTCGAGCCATGGCGATCGCCGAAGCCCGGCCGATCCCTCGCGCCGCGCCCGTGACAATCGCGACTTTGCCGTTCAGCGAGCCGCTCGCTCTGGGCATCAAGGTCATGGGGCTGCTCTCTTCTGTGATCGATCTGTTTGCGCACAAACAAGCGACTACAGAGAAAGCTCCTTCTCGGGGCGCCGCTGATGCATTTTTGGCACGTGCCTCTTTCGCGTCCGCCGAACCGGCGCACGATATTGCCAATGTCCCGCAAACCCGCCTTAAGGAGCGGGTTCAGCCCGATCGATGCGGTCCCCGGGGGGCGGGTGAGGCGAAACGACATGGAAAAACACGCGAACGACGAAGATCTGGCTGCATGGAAGGCCGAGTTGGAGCATTTGCGGCAGGAGCATCGCGATCTGGACGCCGCGATCGAAGCCCTCACGCATCTCGGCTCGGCCGACCGTCTGCAGGTGCAGCGCCTCAAGAAGCGAAAGCTGAGCCTTCGCGATCGGATGTCGTTCCTCGACGATCAGCTGACGCCCGATATCATCGCCTGACAAGAAGCGTCGAAGCCCTCGTTCAACCCAGCAGGCGGCGCTTCTTCTTCTTGGGCGCCCGTTGGAACGCCGCGAAGATCTCGACATGCGACGAGTAACGAAACTGGTCGATCGGTACGATCGTGTCGACGTGAAAGCCCGCCGCCGTCAGGATCGCCGCGTCTCGCGCGAAGGTCTGCACGTCGCAGGCGACCGACGCCACACGCTGCAGGTCCGAGGCGGCTATGGCACGGACCTGCGCCTCCGCGCCGGCCCTTGGCGGATCGAGCACGACGGCGTCAAACCGATTGAGCTCGTCGACGGTGAGTGGGCGATGAAACAGGTCGCGGACCACGACGCCAATGGGATGACCGCTCGCTCGCGAGGCACGATCCTGAGCGGCGAGCGCCGGACTATCATTGTCGAAGGCGATAACCTCCGCCTGCTCGGCGAGACGCAACGAAAACGCGCCGATGCCTGAGAACAGGTCGGCGACACGCTCCGCGCCAACGAGCGTGGCGGTGACGCGTTCGGCAAGCGCCGCCTCACCGGCATCCGTCGCCTGAACGAAGGCGCCGGGCGGCGGATCGACCCGCGCCTTGCCGATCCGGAACACCGGCCGGCGGCGCTCGACAACGATCGCACCGTGATTGGCGAGCCGCGCGAGATCGTGCGAGAGGCCGACCGCGACCAGACGCTTGCGCTCGTTCTCGCCGAGCGGGCCGTGGCCGCGCAGATCGAGATCGAGGCCGCTTTCGGTCGCCGTGGCGACGATGTCCAGGGGTTTCTTCGACAAAGCGAGGGCATCGGCGACAGCGCGGGCGGCCCGCAAGCTTGTGGCGAGGCGCGGGTCGAGGATCGGGCATTGGTCGATCGCCACGATTGCATGGGAGCGCGCCTGCATGAAACCGACGCGGGTACGTCCATCCTCTTCGGTGCGCGCATGGAACGTCGCGCGACGTCGGCCCGCGCCGTGCGCGTCGAGCATCGGCGCCACTTCGGCGGCGACATGGAAGCGGGCAAGCGCCTCTATAAGCAGGCCGCGCTTCCAGGCGGCATAAGGCGCAAACGCGAACGCCTGAACGGCGCAGCCACCGCAACTTGTGAAATAGGGGCAGATCGGCGCGATACGATCCGGGCTCGGCGCGAGGATGCCGACAAGGGTCGCGCGATCACCCTCGCGATCGACGGTGACCGTTTCGCCGGGCAGGGCGTAGGGGACGCCGATCCGAACGTCGTCATGCGTCGCAACGCCCTCGCCGCGGCGGCCCAGGCGTTCGATCGTCATGCGGGTCAAAGTCGAGGAAGGCGTTATGGTGTGGGCTCCATCGGCATACGCGGCGCGGCACCTTAGACGATCGACGCGAAAGCAGCCACGTGGGCGGACCTGTGACGCCTCAACGAAAAAGGCCGGGCGAGGAGCCCGGCCTTCGAGAGAGACGCGGATCGGGTCAAGCCATTGCGGGGAGGCCCGTCTGAGCCACGAGCGCGGTGGCACGTCGTTGGGCGGCCGCTTCGTCGTAGAGAGCCTGCTCCTCCTGCTTCTTCTTGAGGGAGAAGCGGATGATCGCCGCGGCGCAAGCGCAGATGACCGCCGCGATACCGAGGATCATGAAGCAGTATCCCGACGGTCTGACACAACATATTTGCGTTGCTGTCGAGCCGGCGACATGCGAGGCGCCGCAATTTCAACGACGACGTAGTTCGATGTGCGCTTTGGGTACAGGCTCCGATGCGCCAACGTTGTCATACGAGACGACCTTGCCTACAACATCGCAGGCCGAGCGGATCGGCTGTGCGGACCCGGCACTGCGCCTGCACCACGCCAAGGCACATTATGTGCCAGGAGGATCCTTGAGGCGGGAGACCCCGGCGTCGTATGGCAAACAGAACAGGATCGGGTTTTCACCCAATGACGTCAGCGTTCGTTCTGAACAGCGGCGGGGCCGGAGCGCCTTCGCTAAGGTCCGATCTCGAAAGCGTTGGCATCGATGTGCTGGGCTCGGCGGAGATCAAGTCGATGGTGCAGGACGTGATCCGCGGGGCTCCCGATCTGGTCGTCTGCTACGATAATCATCCGGATGATGCCCTGTTCGCGGGCACCGCCGCCCTTAGAAACGCAGCACCTCGGCCCGTCGTCGTCTTCACCAGTGATCCCGATGCCGAAAAGATCGAGCGTGCGACGAGTTCGGGGATCCATGCCTACGTCATAAACGGCTACGGATTGCATCGATTGCGTTCGGTCATTCACGTGGCCCAGGCGAGGTTCCGCCACGACCAGCTGCTCCGCGACGAACTCTCCGACGTCAGCCATCGCTTCAGCGAGCGCAAGCTGACCGACCGTGCCAAGGGCATCCTCATGCGCGTGCGCAATATCTCCGAGGATGAGGCCTACAAGGTTCTACGCACGGCGGCGATGCAATCGAAGCAGCGAATCGGACAGGTCGCGCAACAAGTCATCGATGCCGCGCGCTACGCGGAGGCGGTGAACCGCGCCGGCCAACTCCGCATGCTGTCGCAACGCATCGTCAAGCTCTACGCCCTGATGTGTGCCGGCGTGACGCCAGAGGCGACCGCGGCGCTTTGCAAGGATTCGATCGAGCAGATCGAGGCTAATCTCGCGATTCTCGGCCGTACGCTGTCGAAAGCGACCTTCGGTGATCTGCTCGATGCGGTGTTGACGCCTTGGGTACCGCTCAAGACGACGCTCCGCGATTCACCGGCGACCAGCAAACTGATCGAGATTGATCGTCTTGCCGAGCGCCTGCTGATGCAAGCCGAGGCGTTGACGAAGAACCTCGAGACGGCGGGCTTCGCGGCGGCGCTGCACGTCATCAACGTCTCGGGACGCCAGCGCATGCTCTCGCAGCGGCTTGCCAAGCACGCGACGATCGCCGCCCTCGTCAAAGGGCCGGCCGCGGCGGCCAATCGCGAGGCGGCGCGCTCAACACACAAAATGTTCGTCGACGGGCTGGCCTATCTCAACGGCATTCCTCTTAGCACGCCGGAAATCAGGGCCTTGTTGGAAGAGGCCGGTGCCGCGTGGTCGGATCTGCAGGTCGCGCTCGCGAAGATCGATGATGCGCAAGCCCGCATCAGCGTCGCGACGTTGAGCGAGACGTTGCTCGCGCAGTTCGAGCAATTGACAAGCCTCTACGAGCGCAGCATGCAGATGCTACTGGAGTGAATGGGCGCCACTGTCGCACGCTTGAAACGCGGTCTTGGCGAACTTCGGCCTTGTATTCGCGTGCCATTCCATCCTCGACGCGTAAATTCGGGCATTGAATTTTAGAAAAATGAGCGTGCCCGCACCCGATCCATTCGACCCTGCCCGCTCGTTTCAGGGTCTTATCCTGACCTTGCAAAGCTTCTGGGCGGGGCAGGGGTGCCTGCTCCTCCAGCCCTATGACATGGAGGTCGGCGCCGGCACGTTCCACCCGGCGACGACACTGCGCGCGCTGGGGCCGAAGCCGTGGCGCGCCGCTTATGTCCAGGCCTCGCGCCGGCCCAAGGATGGCCGCTACGGCGAGAACCCCAATCGGCTGCAGCATTATTATCAATACCAGGTGATCCTAAAGCCGTCGCCGGACGATCTTCAGGATCTCTACCTCGCCTCGCTGAGGGCGATCGGCATCGATCTCGCGCTGCATGACGTGCGCTTCGTCGAGGACGATTGGGAGAGCCCGACGCTCGGCGCCTGGGGGCTCGGCTGGGAGTGCTGGTGCGACGGCATGGAAGTGTCGCAGTTCACCTATTTCCAGCAGGTCGCAGGCATCGAGTGCGCGCCGGTTTCGGGCGAGCTGACGTATGGATTGGAGCGCCTCGCCATGTACGTGCAGGGCGTCGATTCGATCTACGACCTGAATTTCAATGGGCATGACGGCGACGCGAAGATCACCTACGGCGACGTCTTTTTACAGGCCGAGCAGGAGTACAGCCGGCATAACTTCGAGGCGTCGAACGCCGAAATGCTCTTTCGCCACTTCGTCGATGCCGAAACCGAGTGCCGCTCGCTGCTCGAGCAGGGCAACAAAGACGGCGAGCGAGCGCTGATCGTGCTACCCGCCTACGACCAGTGCATCAAGGCTTCCCACGCCTTCAACCTGCTCGATGCGCGCGGCGTGATCTCGGTGACGGAACGGCAGAGCTACATCCTGCGGGTGCGCGAACTCGCGAAGGCGTGCGGGGCGGCGTGGCTGCGCACCGAGGCGGGCGGCGCCGGGCCGGCTTGATGCCGGGATTACCTGTCACGCGTCTTCGGCTCTTTATCGCCAACGCGCCGTAGCGCGCGCCGCCGGCGGCATCGCCGCGGCGATCGTCCGGGGTTGGCATCCGCCTGGGCGACCGGTGATCAACGGAAAATCGCCCGCGCGCCGACGATGCGGAGAGGCTCGCGAGATCTCATCGAGGATCGTACAAGCCGGACGTTCCATGGATGCTCCTCGGAAGCACCCTCGGTCAGTTCATCGTCTGCATCTGTGACGGGTCTCGCAGAAGCCTCCGGCGCGCGGGTTCAGCAACGGAGGAGATCAGTCGCGCTCTGACGGCAACCTGCTCTCATAGGTCAGGTCGACCCGATTCGCGTCCACCCACGCTCGGGCGTCGCCAGCCGTCGCGAACGGGATGGTGGTGAGCGCGATGCCGAGGCTGGTCAACCCGCCGGAATAGACCCGCAGCACGACGGAACTGCCGATAACCGCTGCCGAATATTCGGGCAGCAGGACGCGGCCCCGCAAAGCCGGCTTCTCGTTCACGGCGACAGGTGTCCAGACGATCATGAGGTTGCTCCTGCTTGGAGGCGATCGCGTTCTACCTCAAGGCGCTTGCCGGCGCGAGGTGATCGAGCGCCGGGTTCGGCATTTGCGGGAAGGCGGAATTGGTGAAGGCGACAGCGGCGCGCGATCGCGCTAAACACCGCGCGCCCCATCTCGACGGACCCATGCCCGATCTTCTCCTCGAACTCTTCTGCGAAGAAATTCCCGCCCGCATGCAGGCGCAGGCGTCTGACGACCTGCGCCGGCTCGTCACCGATGCGCTCGTGGCCCGCGGGCTCGCCTACGCCGGTGCGGCCGCCTTCGCGACGCCGCGGCGCCTCGCCCTGCACATCGCGGAGTTGCCCGCCGCACAGCCGGACACGCGTGAGGAGCGCAAGGGGCCGAAGGTGGGCGCGCCCGATGTGGCGATCACCGGCTTCCTGAAGAGCGCCGGACTCACCTCGCTCGACCAAGCGAGGATCCAATCCGATCCGAAAAAGGGTGACTTCTATATCGCAATCATCGAGCGGCGGGGCCGGCCGACGCTCGACCTGCTGGCCGAGCTGCTGCCGCCGATCATCGAGGGCTTTCCGTGGCCGAAATCGATGCGCTGGGGCGCGGCCTCAGCGCGCGGCGACAGCCTGCGCTGGGTGCGGCCGCTGCATTCCATCCTCGCCACCTTCGGTCCGGAGACGGAGGATCCTGAGGTGGTGCCTTTCACCGTCGGCGGCATCACGACCGGCAACGTCACGCACGGCCATCGCTTCATGGCGCCCGAGGCCTTCACCGTGCGGCGTTTCGATGATTACGTTCCGGCGCTGGAGCGGGCCAAGGTCGTGCTCGACCCGGCGCGAAGGCGCGACATCATTCTCTACGACGCGCGCACGCTGGCGCTCGCCCAAGGTTACGAGCTGATCGAGGACGAGGCGCTGCTGCACGAGGTCGCCGGGCTCGTCGAATGGCCGGTCGTGCTGATGGGCGTATTCGAGGAGGCGTTCCTCGACATTCCGCCGGAGGTGATCCGGGCGACGATCCGCGCCAACCAGAAGTGTTTCGTGTTGCGGCGGGCGGGCACGCAAAAGCTCGCCAACCGCTTCATCCTGGTCGCCAATATCGAGGCGTCCGACGGTGGCGCGGAAATCGCGCGCGGCAACGCCAAGGTGGTGCGCGCGCGGCTGGCGGACGCTCGCTTTTTCTGGGAGAGCGACCTCAAGGTGCGGCTCGACGACCGCCTGCCGAAGCTCGACTCGGTCGTCTTCCACGCCAAGCTCGGCACGCAAGGCGAGCGGGTGCGCCGGCTCGAGCATCTCGCCGCCGATTTTGCCGCGCTGATCGGCGCCGACCCGAAGCTGGCCGCCCGTGCCGCGACGCTCTGCAAGGCCGATCTCGTCTCCGAAATGGTCGGCGAGTTCCCCGAATTGCAAGGCCTGATGGGCCGCTACTATGCCGCCCACCAGGACGAACCGGCGGCGGTGGCGGCGGCCTGCGAGGATCATTACCGCCCACAGGGGCCGACCGACCGCGTGCCGACCGATCCGGTGTCGATCGCCGTGGCGTTGGCCGACAAGCTCGACACGCTGGTCGGCTTCTGGTCGATCGACGAGAAGCCGACCGGCTCGAAGGACCCCTACGCGCTGCGCCGCGCCGCGCTCGGCGTGATCCGGCTGATCCTCGAGAATGGCCTGCGGCTGCCGATCCTGACGATCGGCGCGGAGGCGCTGCTGCGCACCCCTCGGCTGGCCGCGTGGCCGGAGGCGGACAAGCGCGCGCTACTCGTCTCGCTGCTCGGCTTCTTCACGGAGCGCCTGAAAGTCTACCTCCGCGAGACCAAGGCTCGGCACGATCTCATCGACGCGGTGCTCGGCAGCGCCGGCTCGGACGATTTTACGCTCGTCGTGCGGCGGGTGGCGGCACTGGGCGCGTTCCTCGGCACGGACGAGGGCGCGAACCTTCTTGCCGGCTATCGCCGCGCCGCCAACATCCTCAAAGCCGAGGCCAAGAAGGCCGAGGCTAAGAAGGACCTTGCCGCCGAAAGCTTCGCCGCGCCGTTCGATCCCAGGCTGGTGATCGAGCCGGCGGAGCGGGTGCTGGCCGAGCGCCTCGCCACCGCCGCTCCGGAGGCGGCAGACTCTGTGCGCCGCGAGGACTTTGAGGCGGCGATGCGCGTGCTCTCGACATTGCGCGAGCCGGTCGACGTCTTCTTCGACGACGTGACCGTCAACGCGCCCGAGCCCGCCACCCGTCTCAACCGCCTGCGCCTGCTCACCGGCTTCCGCGATGCCGTACACGAGGTCGCGGATTTCGCGCGCATCGGCGGGTAGCTGTCCGCCCGGCGGCCACGCCGTCGCATTTTTCACATCACGTTACATTTCAGCGTCATAAGCGTCATAGCGTCATGAAACGCGGCAGGGCTAAAGACTTCCCCCTTTCCGAACCGACTGCTCCATCGGGACGATCGCGCCATTAAATCGGATGCGACGACCCTCGCGAAACGATGTTCATCGACCTCCTGTTCCGACGTCGGGTCACAGGTGTTGATCGCGCAACGCCACCAAAGTCGAATTAAGATCGCTTGCCATCCGAACGGTAGTTATACCTTGAGTGAAAAAGAAGCAAGCGCCTTCCGAAATCGGTAGTGTCTCAGTTCGAATTTTCTGCGGCTCGATCTGCCTATGGGTTCGGTAAATAAGGCTATCATGCAATCTGCATGAAGCGAGGATCGATCGCCGTCCCCTGAGAAGTAATCGTCCCTTGGCCCGCGAACGGTAACAGCATCCCAAGTTGTTCGGGATTGTCTTTCCGCTTCGGCCTAGCCGTCGCACTGATGACGTCGTGACAGACGTGAGCAGAGCAGGGCGGCAAGATCGAGGGGATCGAGAATGTAAGCCGTCCTCATCCATGCGAACGCGGATCGATCCACGACCATGCCGGACAGTTAAGCGGACGTTTGGTTACGCCGGTTACCGGGTTTGCGATCGGCGACTCACGCCCCTGAAGACCTACCCCTGTCTCTTTCCGTCTGCCAAGCTCTCTCTCCCGCAAACGACAAACAGCGATTGCGCCGACGTACGTCAGCGGTCCGTGTAGCCGCCGATGACCGGCAGGATCTCGCCGGTGATGAAGCTCGACATCTGCGGCGATGCCAGGAACAGATAGGCCGGCGCGATCTCTTCGGGCTGGCCCGGCCGCTTCATCCGGGTCTCGGCGCCGAACGTGTCCATCTTCTCGGGGTTTTCGCTCGGGTTGAGAGGCGTCCACACCGGTCCCGGCGCCACCGCGTTGACGCGGATGCCGCGCGAGGCGAGGCCCCCCGACAGCGCCCGCGTGAACGAGTGGATGCCGCCCTTCGTCATCGTGTAGTCGATGATGGTCGAGTTGCCCATCAGTCCGGTCACCGAGCCGGAGTTCACGATGGCCGACCCCTCCGTCATGTGCGGCAGGCAGGCCTGCGCCATGTGGAAGTAGCCGTAGAGGTTGGTCTTCATCGTCAGGTCGAAGTGATCCTCCGTCAGATCCTCGAAGCGACTGACGTGGAGCTGGAAGGCGGCGTTGTTGACGAGCACGTCGACGCGCCCGAACGCCTCCACGATCTTGCCGACCGCCTCGAAACAGAAGGCGCGGTCGGCGACGTCGCCGGCGAACGAGACCGCGCGGCGACCTTCCTTCTCGATGGCTCGCGTCACGACGGCGGCATCCTCTTCCTCGCCGGGAAGATGGAGGATGGCGACATCGGCGCCCTCGCGGGCGAACAGGACGGCCACCGCCCGCCCGATCCCGGAATCGCCGCCGGTGATGATCGCGACCTTGTCCTGCAGCTTGCCGGAGCCCGCCCAGTACGGCGCGTCGTAGAGCGGCTCCAGCGACTGGCCGGTTTCCATGCCGTATTTCGCGATGCCGTCCTTCGGGAACGGCGGCTCGGGATAGCGCCGTGCGCCGGCCTGCATGGCGCCCTTCATCTCGATGGGCGGCCGCGCCTTATCGGCCTCGCGCACCTGCGCGACGATCTTCGCGTGGCGGTCGGCTAGGCTGCTCTCGCTTGCCATGGTTCGATCTCCCGGATTGCGGCATCGGTTTGCCATCGAACGGGAGGGACTTGGTGAAGTTCCGAAATCATGGCGACGACGTTGGCGACGAACAGCGACGCTCGCCTGCTACCGCCAGATTTCAAACTGATACACTACCCGACATCCTTCAGCGATCCGATCGCTTCCCTGACCGGCTCCGCTTCGCACATGGTCGAGCACCTGAAGAACCACTAGCGATCAGCGCGAACCCTCGAGCAAACAGTCGGGGATGTCGCCTTCTTCAGAGAAAGGAGGGTGTCTTGTCATCGTCCCGTCGCGTCGATCGACGAACGATCGCGGCATGTTCGCTCATCTCGCCATTGGATCGGCCCCGACGTTGGCGCTGCTCGGCGCCTGTTTCATCCTTGTCCTGGCCTTCGAGTTTTCGAACGGCTTCCACGATACGGCCAACGCGGTGGCGACCGTCATCTACACGCACTCGCTCAAGCCGGTGCAGGCCGTGGTCTGGTCGGCGATCTGCAACTTCTTCGGCGTGGTGCTTGGCGGCATCGCCGTCGCCTACGCACTCGTCGAGATCCTGCCGCCCGAAGTGCTGTCGCCACCCAATGGAGGCACCGCCGTCGGCATGCTGATCGCGCTGTTCGTCACCGCGCTCGGCTGGAACGTCGTCACCTGGTTCTTCGGCATTCCGAACTCTTCGTCGCACGCGCTGATCGGCTCGCTCGTCGGCATAGCGCTGGCAAGCTCGATCCGCAGTCGGCATCTGGGCCAGGGCGTCGAGTGGAAGGCGATCATCGACGTGCTCGAAGGCCTGCTGTTCTCGCCGCTTCTGGGCTTCGCCCTGGCGCTCGCACTGTTCCAGGTCGGCAAGCGGCTGCTGCACGACAAGAATCTCTTCGAGGAGCCGAAGGAGGGCAAGCCGCCCATCTGGTGGATGCGCGCCGTGCTGATCGGGACCTGCACCGCCGTGTCCTTCGCCCACGGCACCAACGATGGGCAGAAGAGCATCGGGCTCATCATGCTGACCGTCATCGGGTTGCTGCCGGCGACCTTCGGTCTCAACATCGACACGCCGGCGCCTGACCTGCACGCGCTCGGCCAGCGCATGGCCGAGGCGAAGGATCTCATCGGGCGCTACGGCGACGACAAGAAGACGCTCGGCGTCGATGCCTCTCAGAGCATCGCCAAGCGCCTCGCTCCACTCGATTCCCTGTCAGCGCTGCCGGACGCCGAGCGCATCGCCCTGCGCAACGACGTCTATCGCGTGCTGGCCGAACTCGAGACGATCGGCAATTCAAGCAAGGTGCCGAAGCCCGACCAGGCGCATGCCAAGGCGCTGCATAAGGCGACCGGCGCCCTGGTCACCTACGCGCCCTGGTGGGTGCGGGTGCTGAGCGCGGTCGCGCTCGGGCTCGGCACGATGATCGGCTACAAGCGCATCGTCGAAACGCTGGGCGAGCGATTGGGCAAGCAGCACCTCGTGCCCGCGCAGGGCGCGGCGGCGGAAATCGTGGCCGCGGCCTTGATCGGCGGCGCCGGCGTGACCGGCTTGCCTGTCTCGACCACGCACGTGGTGACATCGGGCATCGCCGGCACGATGGTCGGTTCCGGCGCGGGCGTGCAGGGCAAGGTGATCTGGCAGATCGCGCTCGCCTGGGTGCTCACGCTGCCCATGACGATCCTGATCGCCGGCGGCTTGTTCCTGCTGCTCGTCTAGGGAGCGTGAGGCATACGGTCTCGAAGACCGCTTGCGGCGGCGCGCTACGCGCTCAGGCTTCGCGCCGTATGCTGCTGGCCGAGAGTGGCGAGCACTTTCTTGACGATGCCCTTCGCGTCGAGACCCGCCTCGACGTAGAGCTTCTCCGGCTTATCGTGCTCGATGAATTGGTCGGGCAGCACCATCGAGCGGAACTTCAGCCGGCCCTGGTCGAAGACGCCGTCGTTCATCAGCGCCTGCTGGACAAAGGATCCGAAGCCGCCGATCGAGCCTTCCTCGATGGTGATCAGCACCTCGTGTTGTGCGGCAAGCTTGCGGATCAGCGCCATGTCGAGCGGCTTGGCGAACCGCGCGTCCGCGACCGTCGCCGAGATGCCGTGCGTGGCGAGATCCTCCGCCGCGAGCAGCGCCTCCTTGAGACGCGTGCCAAACGACAGGATCGCGACCTGCTTTCCCTCGCGCATGATGCGACCTTTGCCGATCTCGATCGCCCGCCCCTTGACGGGCATCTCGATGCCGATGCCCTCACCGCGCGGATAGCGCAGGGCGATCGGGCCGTCGTCGTAGGCGACCGCGGTCGCGACCATGTGGACGAGTTCGGCCTCGTCGGCCGCCGCCATCACGACGAAGTTCGGGAGAATGCCGAGGTAGGCCGTGTCGAACGAGCCGGCGTGTGTGGCACCGTCGGCGCCAACGAGACCGGCGCGATCGATGGCGAAGCGAACCGGCAGGTTCTGTATCGCGACATCGTGGACAACCTGATCGTAGGCGCGCTGCAGGAAGGTCGAGTAGATCGCGCAGAATGGCTTGTAGCCTTCGGTCGCGAGGCCCGCGCAGAAGGTGACGGCATGCTGCTCGGCGATGCCGACATCGAAGGTGCGTTCGGGAAAGGTCTTGGCGAAGAGGTCGAGGCCGGTGCCGTTGGGCATCGCCGCCGTGACGGCAACGACCCTGTTGTCGGTCTTGGCCTCGGCGATGAGCGCCTCCGCGAAGACCTTGGTGAAGGAAGGCGCGTTGGCTTTGGGCTTGTTCTGCGTGCCGGTGACGACGTCGAAAGGCACCACCGCGTGGTACTTCTCGATACTCGCCTCGGCGGGCGCGTAGCCTTTGCCCTTCTGCGTCACGACGTGGACGAGGATCGGCCCCGTTTCGCTGTCGCGCACGTTCTTCAAGACGGGCAGAAGGTGATCGAGGTTGTGGCCGTCGATCGGGCCGACGTAGTAGAAGCCGAGTTCCTCGAACATCGTGCCGCCGGACCAGAAGTTGCGGGCGAACTCCTCCGTCTTGCGGGCGCGGTCGTAGACGAACTTCGGCAGATGCTTGCCGAGCTGCTTGGCCGCCTCGCGCACGGTGCGGTAGGCACCTCCCGACACAAGTCGGGCGAGATAGGCCGACAGCGCGCCGGCGGGCGGGGCGATCGACATCTCGTTGTCGTTGAGTATGACGATCAGGCGCGCGTGCATCGCGCCGGCGTTGTTCATGGCCTCGTAGGCCATGCCGGCCGACATCGCGCCATCGCCGATGACGGCGACCACGTTGGCCTTGTCCTTCTTGCTCAGACTATTGGCGACCGCCATGCCGAGGCCGGCCGAAATCGAGGTCGAGGAATGCCCGGCGCCGAAGGGATCGTAGGGGCTCTCACCTCGGTTGGTGAACCCGGAAAGGCCGCCGCCTTTGCGCAAAGTCCGGATGCGATCCCGGCGCCCGGTCAGGATCTTGTGTGGATAGGCTTGATGGCCGACATCCCAGATGATCCGGTCGTTGGGCGTATCGAAGACGTAATGCAGCGCGACCGTCAGTTCGACGACGCCGAGGCCGGCGCCCAGGTGGCCGCCCGTCACGGATACGGCGTCCACGGTTTCGGTCCGCAACTCGTCGGCGATCTGTCGGATGTCGCTTTCTGGAAACTTGCGGAGATCCGCGGGCGTGACGATCGCATCGAGAAGAGGTGTCTTCGAGGTTTTCGTCATTTCGCCTCTTTCCATCACTTCTCAACTCGGCCCTAGACGCAATCGTGTTAAGGAAGCGACCAAGAACGGACGTCGCGAAGGTCGTACTAAGCCGGGCCTAGCTCGGCGGGCCATCTGGCTGAATACCGAGTTTCGGATAACGCAGCAACGTGGTGCCAGGATCGGCACGGCCAATGCGTCTTTGCGGTCACACTATCCGGTTTGGCAGCAGCAACGCGGGCGGGGCGGCCGAGCGGGAACTCGTGCAACGAGCGCCTATTTAGATGGTGCCCGATGAATGTGCAATCTTGAAAGATAGTCCGCCGATGACGATGCCCGACAGCAAGTTCAAACTCGGCACGGCAATGGAAAAGTTGCGCCATCGCTGGGGCGTCTTCGTCTCCTTGGGCGTTTTCGCCATGATCCTCGGGATCGTCGCCTTGGGCCTCGTCGTCCATGCCACGATCACGACGGTCTACATCATCGCCGCGTTCATGGTCTTCACCGGAGGCGCCGAGATCATGGTCGGGCTCGGCAGCAAGACGTGGGGACGGGAGTTCCTCTATATTCTTGCGGGACTTTTCTACATCGTCGCCGGCGCGTTCGCTTTCGCGCAGCCTCTGCGCGCGGCGGTCGTCCTGACCCTGATGCTCGGCTGTGCTCTGCTCGCCGCGGGGATCATACGCATCTCTATCGGCATGCACATGCACTCGCATGCCAAGACGATGATCATCGTCGGCGGGGCTTTTACAGCTCTTGTAGGGCTGCTCGTCATCTTTGGTTGGCCCGCCAATAGCATCGTGATCCTGGGGACCTTGCTTGGCGTTGATCTCCTGTTCACCGGTTTGATGTGGATCGGGTTTGGATTGAGGTTGCGAAGCCACGCGTGATAAGCGCGTCGCTTCAGCTTTGGGACGAGCGCATGACGAAGTGGGTTTACGGGTTTGGTGATGGCGTCGCTGAAGGCAAGAGCGCGATGCGCGATCTTCTCGGCGGCAAAGGCGCGAACCTTGCCGAGATGGCGAACCTAGGCCTGCCGGTGCCACCTGGCTTCACGATCACCTCAGCGGTTTGCACCTACTTTTACGAGAACGGCAAGACGTACCCGCCCGATCTCGAAGCGCAGATCGATGCCGGCCTTCAGGCGATGAGCGCGATCGTCGGCCACACGTTCGGCGACGAGAAGGATCCGGTTCTCGTGTCGGTGCGCTCGGGCGCGCGCGCCTCGATGCCCGGCATGATGGACACGGTTCTCAACCTCGGCCTCAACGACAAGACGGTTGTCGCGATGGCGGAGCGCTCCGGCAATCCGCGTTTCGCCTATGATTCCTATCGCCGATTCATCCAGATGTACTCGAATGTCGTGCTCGGCATCGACCATCACGAGTTCGAAGAGATACTGGAAGGCTACAAGGACCAGAAAGCGATCGCGCTCGATACCGACCTCGATGCCGCCGACTGGAAGAAGATGATCGCGGCCTACAAGGCCAAGGTGCTGGAGGCGACCGGCGCGCCGTTCCCGCAGGATCCCAGGGCGCAGCTGTGGGGCGCGATCGGCGCGGTGTTCGGCTCCTGGATGAACCCGCGGGCGGAGACCTACCGCCGCCTGCAAAACATTCCGGCGAGCTGGGGCACCGCTGTCAACATCCAATCGATGGTCTTCGGCAACATGGGCGAGACCTCCGCCACCGGCGTCGCCTTCACGCGCAACCCCTCGACAGGCGAGAACGCGCTCTACGGTGAATTCCTCATCAACGCGCAAGGCGAGGACGTCGTCGCGGGCATCCGAACGCCGCAGAACATCACGGAAGTCGCGCGTCTTGAGGCAGGCTCGGAGAAGCCGTCGATGGAGACGGCGCTTCCGGCGGTGTTCGCCGAGTTCGAACGCACCTGCAACCTGCTCGAAACGCATTACCGCGACATGCAGGACATGGAGTTCACCGTCGAGGACGGGAAGCTCTGGATGCTGCAGACCCGCTCCGGCAAGCGCACCACGAGAGCGTCCCTGCGTATCGCCGTCGACATGGCCAACGAGGGATTGATCACGCGTCAGGACGCGGTGCAGCGCATCGATCCCATGGGTCTCGACCAGCTGCTGCATCCCACGATCGATCCAAAGGCCGAGCGCAAGATCGTCGCGACAGGCCTCCCGGCGTCGCCCGGCGCCGCGTCCGGCGAAATCGTCTTCAACTCCGAGGACGCCGAGATCGCCAAGGCGGCCGGCAAGGCGGTGATCCTGGTGCGCGTCGAGACGAGCCCGGACGACATCCACGGCATGCACGTCTCGGAGGGCATCCTCACGACGCGCGGCGGCATGACCTCGCACGCCGCCGTGGTGGCGCGCGGCATGGGCAAGCCCTGCGTCTCGGGCGCCGGCACGATCCGCGTCGACTACAAGACGCAGACGATGACGTCGGGCGGCGTCACGTTCAAGAAGGGCGACGTTCTCACGATCGATGGCGGCAACGGCCAGGTCATGCAGGGCGCCGTGGCGATGCAGCAGCCCGAGGTCTCGGGCGACTTCGCGGCGCTCATGGATTGGGCCGACGGCTTCCGCCGCATGGGCGTGCGCGCCAACGCCGAGACGCCGCAAGACGCGCGAACCGCCCGCGAGTTCGGCGCCCAGGGCATCGGGCTCTGCCGCACCGAGCACATGTTCTTCGAGGGTGATCGCATCATCGCCGTGCGCGAGATGATCCTCGCCGAAGACGAGGAAGGGCGGCGCAAGGCGCTCGCCAAGCTGTTGCCTTACCAGCGCGACGACTTCGCCGCGCTGTTCGAGATCATGTCGGGTCTGCCCGTCTGCATCCGCCTGCTCGATCCACCGCTGCACGAGTTCCTGCCGCACAGCGACGAGGAAATCGAGGAAGTCTCGACCTCGCTTGGTGTCTCGATCGAGAAGCTGCGCCGGCGTGCCGCCGAGCTGCATGAATTCAACCCGATGCTCGGCTTCCGCGGGTGCCGGCTGGCCATCGCCTTTCCGGAGATCGCCGAAATGCAGGCGCGCGCCATCTTCGAGGGCGCGGTTGAGGCGAACAAGAAAACCGGCAAGGTCGTCACGCCGGAAATCATGGTGCCGCTCGTCATCGGCAAGCCGGAGTTCGACATCGTCAAGGCGGTGATCGATAAAATGGCGGCGGCGGTCGCGAAAGAGACCGGCGAGAAGGTGCCCTATATCGTCGGAACGATGATCGAACTGCCGCGCGCCTGTCTGCGCGCCGCCGAGATCGCGGAGACCGCGGAATTCTTCTCCTTCGGTACCAACGATCTCACCCAGACCGGCCTCGGCATCTCCCGCGACGACGCCGCCTCATTTTTGGGGCCGTACACCGCCAAAGGCATCCTGCCGCAGGATCCATTCGTCACCATCGATCAGGACGGCGTGGGTGAGTTGGTGCAAATCGGCGCCGATCGCGGCCGCAAGACACGTCCCGACATCAAGATGGGTATTTGCGGCGAACACGGCGGCGACCCGAAGTCGATCGACTTCTGCGAGAAGGTCGGACTGAATTATGTCTCGTGTTCGCCCTACCGCGTGCCGATCGCCAGGCTTGCCGCGGCGCAGGCGGCGCTAGGCCGTAAGCCCTAGCGCCCCGGCGACGCTACTTCGCGAGGCCCGACTTTGAGCGAAGCGCGTCGATGCGCTTCGAGGCCTCGGCTTTGGTGAGACCCTCCTCGAAGTCGGTGTGCGTTTGCTCGCTGAGCGTCTTCAGGTAGGACGCCTGCGCCCCCGTCATCGGCTCCTCGCCCGTGGTCCAATCGTCCGGATTTTTCACAGTATTCGAATTGGGTGCCGGATCGGTCTTCGGGTTGTGGTCGGTCATCAACGTCTCCTTTGTTCCCGCAATGTTCCAGGCGTCCGTAAGTTGCGTGGCTGCCGGTGTGGGCGTCCAGAATGCGGGCGCGCCTGGGACTTAGACGATCTTGATGGCGAGGTCAGGCAGACCGGCTATCCTTCCAACGAGCCAATCGTCGCGCAGCACGGGTCCGACACCTGCCGGCGTTCCGGAGAAGATCACGTCGCCTGCCTTCAGTTCGCTGCCTGTGGAGAGTTCCGCGATCTGCTCGGCGACGCTCCAGATCATCTGAGAGATGTCGCTGCTCTGACGCACCGACCCGTTCACGGCGAGCGTCATTTCGCCTTGCGTCAGATGCCCGATTTCGCTCACGCGCACGATGGGACCGACCGGGGCGGAGGCATCGAAACCCTTGCCGATCTCCCAGGGCTTGCGCTGATCCTTCATGCGCTGCTGCAGGTCGCGGCGCGTCATGTCGAGGCCGACCGCGTAGCCGAAGACATGGTCGAGGGCGTCGGTTGGGTCGATGTCGCGGCCGCCGCTCTGCAGGAACACCACGAGTTCGAGTTCGAAATGGTAGTCTTGCGTGAGAGGCGGGTAGGCGTGCTCTCCGGTTCCTCCCGCGGCAACGTTTTGCACCGCGTCCGACGGCTTCTGAAAGAAGAAGGGCGGCTCGGTCTTCGGGTCCGATCCCATCTCCTTGGCATGATCGGCGTAGTTGCGGCCGATGCAATAGATGCGGCGCACCGGGAAAAGGCCGCCGCCGCCGATGGCGACGGATGGCTGCGGGAGCGCGAAGATATGGTCGCTTCGACCCACGCCCGCTGCCTCTGACATTTCCACTACTTTCCTCATCGGGATGAAGGTCGACGATCCGCGCCACAAACCGTGGCTAAGCCGCGTCACGGTCTCTCGCAAGGAGGAGAAGATCCGCTTCAAACGCGATTGACCCTGTCGTAGTTTGCATCTACCAAGCCATTTCCCCGCGGGTCCGCCTGCGGGTACGCACCCGCGGCCGCTTTCGTGGCCTGTCGTCCTCCATAACTTCGGATGAAGTAAGGTGAGGAAGTAGGAGGGCGCGTTCCTCCATCCATAGCCGATGGAAGACGCGGTTTAGCGGAAGCAGGGTCACCTGCTCTCCGACACGTGTCCTTTTCTCGGCGCCATCATCAGAGGACACGCGATGACCAAGCGCGCTGAATCGAAGTATAAGCTCGACCGCCGCATGGGGCAGAATATCTGGGGCCGCCCGAAGAGCCCCGTCAACCGCCGCGAATACGGCCCCGGCCAACACGGCCAGCGCCGCAAAGGCAAGATGTCCGACTTCGGCACGCAGCTGCGCGCCAAGCAGAAGCTCAAGGGCTATTACGGCAATATATCCGAGAAGCAGTTCCGCAAGTACTACGAGGAAGCCATCCGTATGAAGGGCGACTCGGGCGACAACCTGATCGGTCTGCTGGAGCGCCGTCTCGACGCCGTCGTGTACCGCGCCAAGTTCGTCGCGACCGTGTTCGCCGCCCGTCAGTTCGTCAACCACGGTCATGTCCGGGTGAACGGTCGTCGCGTCAACATCGCGTCTTTTCTCGTCAAGGTGGGCGACCTGATCGAGGTCAAGGACTCCTCGCGCGAACTCGCTTTCGTGATCGAGGCCCGCGATCTCGCCGAGCGCGACGTTCCCGACTATTTCGAGGTCGATCAGGCGAAGATGAACGCCAAGGTCACGCGCATCCCGCTGCCCTCCGAAGTCCCGTATCCCGTCGTCATGGAGCCGAACCTCGTGATCGAGTTCTACAGCCGCTAAGGCGGCTCCGTACTCGCACCGTCAAGCCGCGGCATCGGACTGCCGCGGCTTTTTGAGTCAAGCTACGTCTTGCGCCGTTTTCGCTCGGTCTTCAGTCCGCGTTTGCCGACAAGCGCATCGTAGATCATCGCCTTGATGATGGGTCGATAGCGGGTGCGCTGACGCGGCGATTGCGTGAGCAGCACGGCGAGCATGTCCTCCTCTGGGTCGACCCAGAAGTAGGTGCCGGCGATGCCGGACCAATTGAACTCGCCGACGGTGCTCGGGTAAGCGGCCGCGCCCGTCTCCGTGCGGACGGCGAAACCAAGCCCGAAGCCGTACCCGTCGTTCAGCAGGGAGCCGCGCGGACGCGTGATGTGCGTCGCCGGGCCGATATGATCGCTCGCCATGAAGCGCAAAGTTCGCTTGCCGAGGTAGACGCGTTTGTCGAGGCTGCCTTCGGCAAGCAGCATTCGGGCGAAGCGCGCGTAATCGTCGAGCGTCGATACGAGGCCCATGCCGCCCGCTTCGAAGCTGCGCTCGCGGCGAGGATCAAACAGTGGCGGTCCGTTCGGCGCCAGCGTGTCGTCCGGGAAAGCTTCGGCGATGCGCGTATGGTTCGATTGATCTGGGATGTGGAAGCCGGTGTCGATCATGCCGAGCGGCTCAAACAAGCGGTTTCGCAGCACGGCGCCGAGCGAGCGCCCCGCCGCGACTTCGACGACGCGGCCGAGCACGTCCGTGGCATGGCTGTACTCCCAGACGGTGCCGGGCTGATAGGCGAGCGGTAGGGTGGCGATGCGGTCGGCGAATTCCTCGTTCGTCATGTCGCGCGCGCGCAGATCCGCGGCATTGTAGAGCGCCGCGACAGGACTGGCGGTGAAACCGTAGACGAGGCCGGCGGTGTGGCGCAGCAAGTCGTGGACGGTCGGCGCTTGCTCCGGCGCCGCGAGTCCGCCGTCGCTCCAGACCTTGAGATTGGCGAAGGATGGGATGAAGTCGCTGACCGGTTGGCTGAGATGCAGCTTCCCTTCCGCCGCCAGCATCATCGTGACGAAGGAAACCATCGGTTTCGTCATCGAGAAGATCCGGAAGATCGCGTCGAGCGTCATAGGCGTGCCGGCCGCGCGATTGCGATAGCCCCAGGCGCGCTTCATCACCGACTTGCCGTGTCGCTCGATGAGCAGCAGCGCGCCGGGCACGGCCCCGCGTGCGACCTCGACGTTGAAGAAGTTGTCGATCCGCGCCAGCCGCTCGCCGGAAAAACCAGCGATGTCGGCGGTCGGCTCGGGCTTCGTGATGTCGTTCATGAATTCACTCATGAGGTCAGATGCTTAGGATAAGCTCTTGAGAAAGCCGGCGAACCGCATCAATCCTTCGGGCCAAGGCCCATGGCCGCTTTCGTCATTGAGGTGGCCGGAGGTGCCGGCATCGACGAAGTCCGCGTGCCAAGCCTCGGCGAGAGCGGAACTCTCGGCGTAGCTCGCGTAGCTGTCGTCGCGGCTGGCGATCAGGACAGCCGGGAACGGCAAGGCGTCGCGCGGCACGTCGGCGAACGCCGGATCGACGCCATCGAGCGTGTGCAGGACGGCCGCCGAGGGCGGCGCGACGAGGAAGGCGCCGACGATCCGCTCGGCGATTCGATTGGCGGCATGGGCGACGGTCATGACACCGAGCGAGTGCGCGACCAGCACGACAGGACGCGTCGCCGCCTCGACAGCCTCGACCAGGTTCCGCGTCCAGCTCTCCAGCGACGGGTTGTGCCAGTCCGCCTGTACGACGCGACGCGCGGTCGGCAGCTTCTGCTCCCAGCGGCTATACCAATGGTCGGGTGAGCCGCCGCCGAGACCGGGGACGATGATGATGTCGACGTCGGAGGTGCGCATAGGCGGGAGATAGCAGGCCGGGCGCGAGAGGCAATCGCCGCCGCGCGTTTTTGGCCGCGGATCGTGGACAGGGTCGATCCGCCGGTGCACGAGATCGCGTGTTCAAGCGCCGAGATCAAGATGGATCGAGAGACCAGGGCCTGGGTGAGGCTGCCGTCAGGCAAGCGCCTCGACCTGCTGCATCCGACGCCCTTCGACTGGGACGATGCCGATCTCGCGATCGGGCTCGCCCGCACTTATCGCTGGGGTGGCCATTCGGCCTGGCCGCTGCCGCTTTCGGTCGCACAGCACTCGCTCATGGTGCTGGCGATGCGCCGTCGCGGCGTCGACCGGGCGCGCGATGCGGCGGCCGATCTGAGGGAACTGCTGCACGACGCCGACGAGGGCCTGCTCGGCTTCGACTGCATTTCCGTCGTCAAGCCATTCCTGGGCGAATCATTCCGGGCGCTGACGCTCGATCTCCAGCGTGCCGTCTCGCTGCGCTATCGCCTCAAGGATTACGCGCCGACCGAGCAACGCGCCCACAAACGCGCAGACCGCGTCGCCGCCGCCTCCGAGGCCGTCCATGTCGTCGGCTGGACACGCGACGAGGTCCGCAACACGCTGCGCATCCCATTCGAGCCACTCGCGGTCGATCCGCTCGTCGCCATCTACGGCGGCACGGCCTGGGAGCCGTGGGCTCCCGTCGTCGCGGCAGATCGCTTTCTCGGTGAGCTGAAAGCGCTTTGCGCAAAGCTCCGATGACGACAGTCTGCGACTTGAAAGCCCGGGCGCGCTGTGACACCAAGCGGCGCATGGAGACCTCGTGACACACATCCACGTCTGCCCGCTGTCGAAGATCCCGACGACGGTCCGCGAGACCGGCGCCCGGTCTCTGCT
Source organism: Beijerinckiaceae bacterium (assembly GCA_965198495.1). GTDB lineage: Bacteria > Pseudomonadota > Alphaproteobacteria > Rhizobiales > Beijerinckiaceae > RH-AL1. Next base: position 2,034,748 of record CBDAPL010000001.1, read on the forward strand.
GACCCTGATCAACGAGGGCACGCTCGTGTCGCGGCCCAGCGAAATCGAGGCGAGCCGCCACCTTTTCGTTCCGATCTCCGACATCGTCGTCGCGCAGGATGGGCACATCCTGCCGGCCGAGGAGCATGTGGCGCAAGTGATCGACTTCGTGCGCGGTTGGGATCGCCGCGAACCGCTCGTCATCCATTGCTACGCCGGCATCAGCCGGTCGACGGCCGCCGCCTACATCGCGGCCTGCGTGGTCGACGAGGCGCGCAGCGAGATGGAGATCGCGCGCGACCTGCGCGAGCGCTCCCCGACCGCGACGCCCAACGCGCTGCTCGTTGCGGTGGCCGACCGCATGCTGAACCGCGACGGCCGCATGATCGAAGCCATCGCCGCGATCGGCCGGGGCGAGGAGTGCTTCGAGGGTGTGCCCTTCGCGCTCGACCTCAAGCGAGTCCGCGCGTGAGCGAACCCGACACCATCGCGGCGCTGCCGTTCGAGGCGGCGATGAAGGAACTCGAGGCGATCGTCGACAAGCTCGAGAAGGGACAGGTCGCGCTCGAGGAATCGATCGCGATCTACGAGCGCGGCGAGGCGCTGAAGGCGCATTGCGACAGGCTCTTGAAAAACGCGGAGGCGCGCATCGAAAAGATCACGCTCTCGCGCGAAGGCAAACCGACCGGGACGACGCCTCTCGACGTGACGTGAACTGGCGCCACGCTGTCTGCGGAGGTGAAGTGCCCTAGATGCCCAGGGCGGCCAATCCCGGGAAATCGTCAGGGCGCCTGTCGCCGTCCCAGGTGAACTTGCGGTCGCTCTCCTTGATCGGCACGTCGTTGATGGAGGCCTGGCGCCGGGCCATGAGACCGTTCTCGGCGAACTCCCATTGCTCGTTGCCGTAGGAGCGAAACCAGGTCCCGCTCTCGTCGTGCCATTCATAGGCGAAGCGCGCGGCGATGTGGTTTCCCTCGAAGGCCCAGACATCCTTGATCAGCTTGTAGCCGATCTCCTTGGCCCATTTGCGCGTGAGGAACGCGACGATGGCGGGTCGCCCGGTGAAGAATTCCGAGCGATTGCGCCATTCCGAGTCCTCGGTGTAGGCGAGCGAGACCTTGACGGGATCCTTGCCGTTCCAGGCATCCTCGGCGCCGCGCGCCTTCTTGGCCGCCGTCTCCGCGTTGAAGGGCGGGAAAGGGGGACGACTGTCGCTCATGCGGGATCTCCTTGCGTGCATCGCCAGGGTGCAAAAGTTTCACGTCGCGGGCAATAGTCAAGCTACGCGCGACCTGCCGTCCCATTTTAGAACGTGTCGGGCGCCCTCGCGCGTAACGCTCCTCTAAGCTTAAGGCGCGATAACCCGAATGTGTGTTCGTGCCTGCACGAATGGTTCGGTGGCGTGTGCGGCAGAGGCGTGTGGCGTATGAGGCGTTCGCGTATGAAATGGGCGGTCGGTGTGATCGCGCCCTGGTGCCTTGGCATGGGGCTGCTCGTTTCGTTTTCCGCCGATGCCGGCCAGAGCGCGTCTCTCGGGGGATCTTTCGCGGCGCCCTCGGCGCGCGCCGCGCTCCAGCCCGATGATTTGGTGCCGGCGCAAACATTGGCTCTCACCGGCGACATCAGCGGCTTCGGGCTGCGCGACGAACATCTGCTCATCCCCACGAGCCTCGATATCGGCCAAGCCGACGATTTCAAGCAGACTTCCGATGAGATCGAGCCGCGCGGCGACCTCAAGCCGCGACCCGTAGCCTTTCCGATCGTCGAGCGCACCGGAAAGGGCGATCCGACGATCGGCCTCCGCCCAAGCTTCGACACACGGCTGCGCCGCCCCGGCGGCCTCGCCCTCCTGCGCGAAAGCGAGATGATCGCGCCGCATGACGACGCGCTACCGGCCGCGAGCTTTTCTCTGCAGGATGAAGGCGCGCCACTCGACGGCGCCACGAGCTTCGCGCCGTGGGGCGAAGGCGAGGATCCGCAGGACAGGGCGGACGAGGCGCCGATCCATGGCGGCACGATCGCCATGCAGCCGTCCGCACTCAAGCTTCGTCTTCTCCAGGGCGCCACGCCGCCCGTTTCGCGCGCCGACGCCTTGTCGTCGACCACGCCCGCGCCCGCCGACGGCGCGCCCGTCGAGGCCTCGCTGTCGCTTCGACAGCTCGAGCGCGTGCCCAATGCCACGATCGTGCAGCGCTTTGGCGGCCGGCCCAACTATGCCGCCTTGCTCGCCGGAGAGCGCGGCGCGCGCGAGCGCAAATGCCTTGCCGAGGCTGTCTACTTCGAGTCGCGCAGCGAGCCGGAGGAGGGCCAGGCGGCCGTCGCTCAGGTCGTGCTGAACCGCGCCACGTCCGGCCTCTATCCGGTTTCGATCTGCGGCGTCGTCTACCAGAACCGCACACACTACAAAGCGTGCCAGTTCTCTTTCGCCTGCGAAGGCAAGTCCCTCAAGGTCACCGACGCGGATGCCTGGCGCACTGCGGTGCGCATCTCCGACGAGGTTGTGCAGGGCAAGACCTACGTGTCGGATGTCGGCGGCGCCACGCATTATCATGCCAAGTACGTCCGGCCCGGTTGGGCGCGGCGGCTCGTGAAAATGGACGTGATCGGGCATCACGTCTTCTACAAGCTCAAGCGCGGGCAGACCTGAGATCCGCTATCGTCGCGACGCTAGTGCGATCGGCTGACGCAGAAATCGACGACGTCGATCAGCGCGTGCTTCCAGGGGGATGCGGGAAACAGTTCCAGCGCGTCGCGAGCCATGGCGCCATAGTGCCGTGCCCGCTCGATCGTATCCTCGAGCGCGCGGTGCTTGCGAAGGTAGCCCAAGGCCAACTCGAGATCGCGGTCGGTAATCTCCCCCCGCTCCAGGGTCCGGCGCCAGAAGTCGCGCTCGTTCGCCGAACCGCGCCGAAACGCCAGCACGATAGGCAAGGTGATCTTGCCCTCCCGGAAATCGTCCCCGACATTCTTGCCAAGCTTGGCCGAGGTGCCGCCGTAATCGAGCGCGTCGTCGATCAGCTGGAAGGCGATGCCGAGGTTCACGCCATAGCCCCGGCACGCGGTGATTTCCGCTTTGGGCCGGGCGCCAAGGATCCCGCCGACCTCGCAGGCGGCGCCGAACAGAGCGGCCGTCTTGGCGCGGATGACCGCCAGGTAATCGTCCTCGCTGGTCTGCGTATCCTTGGCCGCGGAGAGCTGCATGACTTCGCCCTCCGCGATGACCACGGCTGACGACGAGAGCACGTCGAGACAGGGAAGCGAGCCGACCTCGACCATCATCTTGAAGGCTTGGCCCAGGAGGAAATCGCCGACCAAAACGCTGGCCTCGTTGCCCCAGAGCATACGTGCCGCGAGCTTGCCGCGCCGCATGTCGCTCTGATCGACGACATCATCGTGCAGCAGCGTGGCCGTATGCATGAACTCGACGCTGGCGGCGAGCTTGATGTGACCGACGCCCTGATAGGCGCAGAGCCCCGCCGTCGCCAGCGTCAGCATCGGTCGCAGACGCTTGCCGCCCGACGCGATAAGGTGCTGGGCGATGTCCGGGATCATCGAGACATGTGAGGCCGCGCGCGACAGGATCGTCTGGTCGACACGGCTCATATCCGCCGCGACGAGGTGGAGCAGGGTGGCGATGCCCGGCTCGGCGGTTTTCTCTTCGAGTGGGATCACAACGCCCAAGACCGAACTCCGCAACGTCCATAGCCGGCGAACGCCGAACGTACTTAAAGCTGCCCGCACGGGAGGGCAACCGCCGCATTCGCGCGCACCCCGCGCGGCCTCCCCGCCTTGCGAGTGCCGCGAGCGCATGCAAGATGCCCGCGCCTTTCCGGATCCCGCATGATCGAACTGCTGCGTACAAACGATATCGTCCTGATCTCGCGCATCGAGGCGTTGATGGCCGAGCACAGGATCGACGTTTTCGTTGCTGATCAATACATGAGCGCGCTCGAAGGCTCGACCGGCTTCTTGCCGCGCCGCATGCTGATTGGCCGCGACGATCTGCACCGCGCGCGCATGGCGCTCCACGCGGCGGGACTGCTAGGCGAGCTGCGCAGTGGCTGAGGCGGGGGTGCCCTCGGTCACCCATGACGCCTTCTACGGCGGTCGACTGCGTCTGGCGCAGCCGGCTACGGGCCATCGCTCGGGCACGGATGCCGTATTGCTCGCGGCGGCGGTCGCCGCCGATTTCCGCGGCCTGCTCTACGACATCGGATCCGGCGTCGGCGCCGCAGGATTAGGCGTGGCGCTGCGCTGCCAACGAACGCGCGTGGTGCTCGTCGAGCGAGACGCCGCGATCGCGGCACTGGCCGAGCTCAACGTGGGCGCCAACGCACTCGCAGACCGCGTGTCCGTCGCGGTCTGCGACATCAACGATCGAGACTTCCGTCGACGAGCCCTCCCGGACGCGGCCGATCTCATCATCACAAATCCGCCGTTCCATGCCGCCGATGCCACGCGAGCTTCACCCGACGCCGGCCGCCGGTCCGCACACGTGCTGGCCGAAGGGTCATCGCTCGCCGACTGGATCCTCGCCTGCCTGGATATGCTGGCCGCCAAGGGTACGCTGATCGTCGTGCATGCCGCGTCCGCGCTTCCGGCGATCCTCGCCGCCTTCGACAGGCGTCTCGGCGCCATCACGATCCTTGCGGTGCACCCGCGCGGCGGAGAGGCGGCGCGACGCGTGCTGGTGCGCGGCGTCAAGGGCAGTCGGGCGCCGCTGACGATCGCCGCGCCTCTCGTGCTGCATGACGGGGCAGGGTTCAGCACAAAGGCCGAGCGACTGCACCAGGGTGAGGCGCATCTGGAGTGGTGATGTGCCGGCGCTAGGCACCGGGCGGTCGCCGATCAATCCAGGGCGCCGCCGCCTCCAGCTGGGCGGCCAGCCGGAGCAACGTCGCTTCTTCGCCGAACCGCGCGACGAACTGCACGCCGATCGGCAAGGCAGGCCGGTCGGCCTCCGCCGGGCTCATTGCCAGCGGCACGGACATGCTCGGCGTGAAGGTGAGGTTGCTGAGCTGCGTGAATGGCGTCGGGGCGAGACTCGTCCGCGCCAATTGGTCGAGCATGTTCGTCTTCAGCATGAGGCGCCCCGCACGTATCGCACCGAGAACGGCGAGCACGCGCCGTTGCGCGGCTGGCAGCGCCGTCGCTTCGATCCGCGGCGCCGGCACGGCCGTCGTGGGGAGGAGGAACAGATCGTATTGTCGATGAAAGGCGGCGAGTGCCCGCGCGAAGCCGTTCCAGGCGAGGCGGGCCGATACGTAGCGCCCGGCCGGCAGCGCGCGGCCCAGCATCGCCAGCACGCCGGTCTCGAGCTCGAAGGCGGAATCCTTGGCACCGCTCGCCGCGACATCGGCGGCGACCTGGCCGAGGTAGAGCGTGAGATAGGAATTGGCGAGCGCGCGACCATCGATGCGCGGTGCCGCCTCTTCGACGGCGTGGCCGAGGCTTTCCAGTAGGTGTGCCGCGTCTTCGACCGCCTTGATGCAGGCGGCATGCACCTCGCCGCCGAGCGGCGAGACGGTGCTGTAGCCGATACGCAGCCGTCCGGGTGGGATACCGACCTCTTGCGCGAACGGTGTCGCGGAGCGCGGTTGCGGGAACGGGTCGCCCGGCTCGGGGCCGGCGAGCACATCGAGCATTGCCGCCGTGTCGCGCACCGAACGCGAGATCACGCCGTTGCTCGACGCGCCGTCCCAATGCAACCCATCCTGCGGCCCGAAAGAGACGCGGCCGCTCGAAGGCTTGAGGCCGAAGAGGCCGCAATATGCCGCCGGAATGCGGATCGATCCGCCACCGTCGCTCGCCCCCGCCATCGGCACGATGCCCGCGGCGACCGTCGCCGCCGCGCCGCCGGAACTGCCGCCGGGTGTCCGATCTCCGTCCCAGGGATTGCGGGATGGACCCCACAGGCGCGATTGCGTCACCGCGACGAGGCCGAGCTCGGGCGTCGCCGTCCGGCCGAAGATGACGAGACCGGCTTCAAGGCAGCGGCGCGTATAGGCGCTGTGCTCGCGCGCGACGCGGTGCCGATAGGGCGCCGCTCCCGCCGTGTTGGGCTGGCCGGCGAACTGCTGGGCGAGGTCTTTCAGGAGGAACGGCACGCCGGCGAAAGGCCCATCGAGCGTCGATGCCGCCCGCGCCCGCGCGATGTCATCGAAACGGATCGGAACCGCATTCCCGATCGTCGCGGCGTCGGCGGCCTCTATGGCGGCTTCGAGCAGTGCCGTCGGATGGATCTCGCCGCGCGCGATCAATGCCGCCTGGCCCGTCGCGTCGAGCCGTCTGATGGCGTCGTCCAATGTCGCCTCCCACTGCGCTCGAAGAGCAAGACGCGCACGAAGAGCGCGTCAGCGACTACTCTAGCGGTCCACCAGCAAGGCCAAGCCGCGCTCTCGTGCCCTGATCGAGACGAGATGCATCGCGCCCAGTTCGACCGCGAAAGCCGTCGCCGCGTCGGCATCCTTCTTCTTGCACACGATCCGCAGTTCGGCGAAGCGCTCTTCCGCCCGTCCCGTCGCGACTTCGGTGTCATCGAGCGACACGACAGCCGCCAGCTCCCTGTCGAGCGTCCACGTCCAACGATCGATGCGAACCGTGAATGTCGCGTCAACCAGTTGCTTGAAGCGCGGGATGCCGAGCTTCTTCAGCGAAGGCCCGGCAGACGCGAGACGCTTCGGCCAGATCTCCTGCCGCCGCCATGGTCGACGAGGGGAGGGGACGCCAAGCGCCGCGCTTCTGCGGAAGCGAAGCGCGACACCGCATGCCGCGAGCGCGCCTTGCGGCGTGTCCATGTAGACATAGGAGAGACGCCGTCCGACCGGCGGCTGCCTACAGCGCTGATCCAGCATCGCGCGAATGCGGCCGTGCGCGGTCGCGTCGATGCCGAAGCGCAGTTTCACCAGGCTCGCCTCAAGGCTTGCGGCTTGCGGCCTGTGCCTCCGCCACCGCCAGCGCCGTCATGTTCATGATGCCGCGCGCCGTCGTCGAGGGTGTCAGGATGTGGGCCGGCTGCGCCGCGCCGATCAGGATCGGTCCGACGGGCAGGGCGTCCGCCATCACCTTCACCAGCTGATAGGCGATATTGGCGGCGTCGATGTTGGGCATGACCAGGATGTTGGCCTCGCCCTTCAATGTAGAGCCTGGCAGGACGCGCTCGCGCACCGCCTCGACCAGCGCCGTGTCCGCTTGCATCTCGCCGTCCACTTCGAGGTCCGGCGCGATCTCATGCAGAATGGCGAGAGCCTCGCGCATCTTGCACGACGAAGGCGAGTCGTCCGTGCCGAAGTCGGAATGCGAGACCAGCGCGATTTTCGGCTCGATGCCGAATTGGCGGACGTGCCAGGCCGACATCCGCGCCATTTCGGCGATGTCGCGCGCGTTGGGATCGTGATTGACCTGCGTATCGGTGATGAACAGCGGTCCTTTCGTGGTAATCAGCATGCTCATCGCCGAGAAATCGTCGACGCCCGGCATCAGGCCGATGATCTCCTTGATCGAGCGCAGGCGCTTGTGGAAGCCGCCGACGAGCCCGCAGATCATCGCGTCGGCGTCGCCGCGCTTCAGCGCGATGGCGGCGATGATCGTGTTGTTGGTGCGCACCAGCGTCCGCGCGGATGCTGGCGTGATGCCCATCCGCCCGGCGGCGTCGACATAGGTCTGGACGTAGTCCCGATAGCGCGGATCGTCCTCGGGATCGATGATCGAGAAATCAGTCCCGGGGCGGATCGTCAGGCCGTAACGTTCCAGCCTCGTCTTGATGACGTCGGGGCGCCCGATGACGATGCATTCGGCGATGCGCTCCTCGCGGATCGATTGGACGGCGGAGAGGACGCGCTCGTCCTCGCCATCCGAGTAGATCACCCGCTTGGGATCCTTGCGCGCCGACTCAAACAGCGGCTTCATGATGAAGCCGGAGCGGAAGACGAAGCGCGACAGCCTGTCCTGGTAGGCCTCGAAATCCTCGATCGGCTTGCGGGCCACACCCGAGTCCATCGCCGCCTTGGCGACCGCCGGCGCGATGCGCAGGATCAATCGCTCGTCGAATGGCGAGGGGATGAGGTTGTCCTTGCCGTAGAGGCGAGAGGTGCCGCCGTAGGCCTTGGCAACGACATCCGAGGGCGCCTCGTGCGCCAGCTTGGCGATGGCGTGGACGGCGGCGAGCTTCATCTCCTCGTTGATCGCCGAGGCGGAGACGTCGAGCGCGCCGCGGAAGATGTAGGGAAAGCACAGCACGTTGTTGACCTGGTTCGGATAGTCCGAACGCCCGGTGCAGATCATGGCGTCAGGCCGCGCCTCGAGCGCCTCGACCGGCTCGATCTCGGGGTTCGGGTTGGCCAGCGCCATGATCAGCGGCTTGTTCGCCATCTTGGCGAGCATGTCCTTCTTGAGGACGCCGGCGGCCGACAGACCGAGGAACACGTCGGCGCCATCGATCACCTCGGCCAGCGTTCGCGCCTCGGTCTCGCGCGCGTAATTGGCCTTGCGCGGGTCCATCAATTCGGTGCGGCCCTTGAAGACGACGCCGAGGATGTCGGTGACGAATATGTTCTCGTGCTTGGCGCCCAGCGTCACCAGAAGATCGAGGCAGGCCAGCGCGGCCGCGCCGGCGCCGGAGGCTACGATCTTGGCGTCCTCCAGCCGCTTGCCGGCAAATTCCATCGCGTTGGTGACGGCGGCGGAGACGATGATGGCGGTGCCGTGCTGGTCGTCGTGGAACACCGGGATCTTCATGCGCTCGCGCAGCACGCGCTCGACCTCGAAACATTCCGGCGCCTTGATGTCCTCGAGATTGATGCCGCCGAAGGTCGGCTCAAGCGCCGCGACGACCTCGATGAGCTTCTGCGGGTCCCTGGCATCCACCTCGATGTCGAACACGTCGATGCCGGCGAACTTCTTGAAGAGGACCGCCTTGCCTTCCATCACCGGCTTCGAGGCTAACGGCCCGATATCGCCGAGGCCGAGCACCGCCGTGCCGTTCGAGAGAACCGCCACGAGGTTCTGCCGGATCGTCAACTGGTCGGCCTCGGCCGGATCGTCGACGATGGCGAGACAAGCGGCGGCGACACCGGGAGAATACGCGAGGGCGAGATCGCGCTGCGTGGCGAGTGGCTTGGTAGCCTGGATCTCGAGCTTACCGGGAGGGGCGTTGCGGTGGTAGGCGAGCGCGGCGGTGGCGAGCTCGTTGGTGATGGGATCGGCCATGTAAGCCCTTCGGCTGCGAAAGGAACGCGTGACTTAGGCCGATGCGACGGCCGCGTCCATTGAGCCAAGGTCGAAAACCTCAGGACACCGGCGCCCGCGCCATGCCGCAATGAGGATGAGGATCAAAGACCGCGCGGCGGCAGGGTAGCCGACGCGGTTCCGCTCGTCCGCCTGGAACGAACCGCCAAGGCTAAGATTAACGTGGGCGAAACGACATAACGGAGTTCACGATGTCTGGCTTTTCTAGCGTAACGCTGCGGTCCACGGGTGTCCGGTTCACGGCGGTCTCCGCCGCGGTGGCGCTGTTTTGCGCGATGCCGCTCGCTACAGCGTCCGCGTTCGTCGCGTCACCGTCCCACTTCTCACAAGGTGAGCAGGCGTCAATCGACACCGTGCAGTATCGCGACGGCTATCGCCGCGGGTACCGTGGGCGGTACGGCGCCGGATATGGTCGCGGGTACGGCTATCGCGGTTATGGCAATCGCGGTTACGGCTATCGGGGTCCCGGTGTCGGGGCTGCTGTCGGCGCTGGCATAGCCGGGGCGGCCATTGGCGGAGCGATCGCAGGCTCGCACTACTGACCAACGCTTTCGGGAACATCAGGAGGGTCGCGTCGTCCGCGGCCCTCCTTTGCGTCGTAAGTCGCTGTTTAGTTCTTCGCCTTGTCGACCATCTTGTTGGCCGTGATCCAAGGCATCATAGCGCGTAGTTTGGCCCCGACCTCCTCGATCTGGTGGGCGGCGGCTTTGGCGCGTGTCGCCTTGAACGACGTCTGGTTGACCTTGTTTTCGAGCATCCAGTCGCGGGTGAACTTGCCGCTCTGGATATCGGTCAGCACGCGCTTCATCTCGGCCTTCGTCTCCGGCGTGACGATACGTGGACCGGTGACGTATTCGCCATATTCGGCGGTGTTCGAGATCGAGTAGTTCATGTTCGCGATGCCGCCCTCGTAGATGAGGTCGACGATCAGCTTGACCTCATGCAGGCATTCGAAATAGGCCATTTCCGGCGCATAACCGGCCTCGACCAGCGTCTCGAAGCCGGCGCGGATCAGCTCGACGAGGCCGCCGCAGAGTACGGCCTGCTCGCCGAAGAGGTCTGTCTCGCACTCTTCCTTGAAGGTCGTCTCGATGATGCCGGCACGGCCGCCGCCGATCGACGAGGCGTACGACAGGGCGAGGTCGTGGGCGTTGCCCGACGCGTCCCGCGCGATGGCGATGAGGCAGGGCACGCCGCCGCCGCGCTTGTATTCGGAGCGGACGGTGTGGCCGGGCCCTTTCGGGGCGATCATGATGACGTCGAGGTCGGGCCGCGCCTCGATGAGGTTGAAATGAATGTTGAGGCCGTGCGCGAAGGCGAGCGCCGCGCCCTGTTTCATGTTGGCGGCGAGATGGTCGGTGTAGATCTCGCCTTGCAACTCGTCGGGCGTCAGCATCATGACGAGGTCGGCCCATTTCGCGGCATCCGCCACGTTCATCACCTTGAGGCCCTCGCCCTCGGCCTTCTTGGCGGTGGCCGAGCCCTCGCGCAGCGCCACGACGACGTCCTTGACCCCGGACTCGCGCATGTTCAGCACGTGCGCGTGGCCTTGGCTGCCGTAGCCCACCACGGCGACCTTCTTGCCCTTGACGAGGTTGAGGTCGGCATCCCGGTCGTAATACACACGCATGATGCTGGTCTTCCTTAATGCGAATGGAGGAGCGGCGAATGAGGCGGCCTTCTAGGAGGTCGCGGCGGCTGCGTCAAAGTCGCGGGTTGAGGCGTCAGAGGGGCAGCTTCGCCGGATCGTCGATCGTCAGGATCGTCCCCGATGTATAGGACGAGCGCGGCGAGGCGAGGAATGCCACGGCGGCGGCAATCTCGTCGGGCTCCGCCGGGCGCCCGAACGCCATGCCGGCGAAGGCATCGCGCCAGCGCTCCGGATCGCCCGTCTCGCGTTCCGCCCGCGCCCTGAGAAGCATCGCGATGCGGTCTGTCGCGACCGGACCGGGGTTGATGCCGACCACCCGCATCCCGTCGCGTGGGGCCGTGGTGCCGAGCGCACGCGTGAACGCCATCAGGGCCGCGTTGCCGGTGCTGCCGGCGATATAGTTTGGGTCGAACCGTTCACCCGCCGACCCAATGATGTTGACCACAACGCCGCGGCGTTCCCTCAGAAGAGGGTAGAGCGCGCGAGTGAGGGCGATGTAGCCGAAGACCTTGAGGTCCCAGGCGGAGCGCCAACGCTCCTCGCTCAGGCTCAGGAGGTCGCCCGGCGGAATTGCCCCCGCGTTATTGACCAAAATGTCCAGCGACGTGATCGCGCTTGCGACACGCTGGATGTCGGCGGATCGGGCAAGGTCGGCGGGCAGGACTTCGACCGAAACCTCGAACCGCTCCCGGATGCGAGTGGCGGCGCGTTGAAGATCATCAGCATCGCGCGCCACCAGAATCAGGTCGCACTGTTCTTCCGCCAGGATCATGGCACTCGCCAGACCGATGCCTTTCGATCCGCCTGTGATGAGCGCGCGTTTGCCCTTGAGATGGAGATCCATTGTCTGCTCGCTGCTTCCCGGTCTCAACATCAGCCCGGCGATGCCATCAGGGCATCTTACTCGGCCCCCGCGTGATGGCGGCGACGCCCGTTCGCGAAACCTCGACGAGGCCGATCGGGCGCATCAGATCGACGAAATGATCGATCTTCGAGGCGGCGCCGGTCATCTCGAACACGAAGCTTTCGATCGAGGCATCGATCACCCGTCCGCGAAAAGCCTCGCAAAGGCGAAGCGCCTCCTGGCGATCCTCTCCACGGCCGCTGACCTTGATCATGGCGAGTTCGCGTTCGATGCTGTTGCCCCGCAAGGTCAGGTCGGTGACGGTGTGGACGGGGATCAGCCGATCGAGCTGCAGCGTCACCTGCTCGACCGACTCCGGCGTTCCCGACGTGACGATCGTGATGCGCGAGAGATGATCGGTGTGCGCCACCTCGGCCACCGTGAGACTGGCGATGTTGTAGCCGCGTCCCGAGAACATGCCGACCACCCGCGCCAGCACGCCCGGCTCGTTGTCGACGAGGACGGACAGCGTGTGCGTGACGATCTGCCGAGCTGTCGGCGGAGCGGTGTAGGGCGAGAGCGGCTGCGTGGCGGCGGTCATGGATCGGTCTTTCAAGATGATCGTCATTCCGGGGCGCCGAAGGCGAACCCGGAACCGGTGTGCGTTCAGCTCGATTGAAGAGCTCCGGTTCCGGATTTTCGCCTGCGGCGAGCCCCGGAATGACGGCGTGCTAAACCAGCATCTTCCCTTCGGCGCCAATCATCGATTCCAATTCGACGTCGGCGTCGTCGGCGAGGATCATCTCGTTGTGCGCCTTGCCCGATGGGATCATCGGGAAGCAGTTCTCCATCTTGTCGACGAGGCAGTCGACGATGACGGCGCCCGGATGGTCGATCATCTCCATGATCGCCGCGTCGAGGTCGGCCGGGTCCGAGACGCGGATGCCCTTCGCGCCGTAGGCCTCGGCGAGCTTCACGAAATCGGGCAGGGCCTGCGAATAGCTCTCGGAGTAGCGGCTGCCGTGCAGCAGTTCTTGCCACTGGCGCACCATGCCGAGGTATTCGTTGTTGAGGATGAAGATCTTCACCGGCAGCTTGTATTGCGCCGCCGTCGACATCTCCTGCATGTTCATCAGGATGGAGCCTTCACCGGCGACGTCGATCACGAGCGCTTTGGGATGCGCCATCTGCACGCCGATGGCGGCGGGCAGGCCGTAGCCCATCGTGCCGAGGCCGCCCGACGTCATCCAGCGGTTCGGCTCCTCGAAATCGTAGTGCTGCGCCGCCCACATCTGGTGCTGGCCGACCTCGGTGGTGATGTACGTCTCGCGATCCTTGGTGAGCGCGTGAAGCCGGCGCACGGCGTGCTGCGGCTTGATCGACGTCGTCGAGTTGCGAAACGACAGCGACTTGCGTCCGCGCCAACTCTCGATCGCCGTCCACCATGCGGCGAGGTCCGTCCGGTCGGCGGCGAGCTTGCGGCTTTTCCAAAGGTCGATCATCGCGCGCAGCACGTGCGCGCAATCGCCGATCACCGGCACGTCGACCTTCACCGTCTTGTTGATGGAGGACGGGTCGATGTCGACGTGGATCTTCTTCGAGCCCGGCGAGAACGCGTCGAGCCGGCCGGTGATGCGATCGTCGAAACGCGCGCCAATGTTGATCATCACGTCGCAATCGTGCATCGCGTGATTGGCCTCGTAAGTCCCGTGCATGCCGAGCATGCCGAGCCATGCCGGCCCGGAGGCGGGATACGAGCCGAGGCCCATCAGCGTCGAGGTGATCGGAAAACCGGTCAGCGCCACCAGTTCGCGCAGCAGCCGCGAGGCTTCCGGCCCGGAATTGATGACGCCGCCGCCGGTATAGAACACCGGCCGCCGCGCCGCCGCCATCAGCGTCACGGCCTGCTCGATGCGGACAGGGTCCGCCGCCATGCGCGGCTTGTAGGTGCGGTGCTCGATCGAGCCCTTGCCGATATAGCTGCCGCTGGCGAACTGCACGTCCTTCGGGATGTCGACGACCACCGGTCCCGGCCGGCCGTGACTGGCGACGTAGAAGGCCTCGTGCAGGACGCGCGGCAGGTCCTCGACCGTACGGACAAGGTAATTGTGCTTGGTGCAATGGCGGGTGATGCCGACCGTGTCGCACTCCTGGAAGGCGTCCGAGCCGATCAGGTGCGTCGGCACCTGGCCGGTGATGCAGACGAGCGGCACCGAGTCGAGCAGCGCGTCGGTCAGCGCCGTGACGACGTTGGTCGCCCCGGGACCGGAGGTGACGAGCACCACGCCGACCTTGCCGGACGAGCGCGCGTACCCCTCGGCCGCGTGACCCGCGCCTTGCTCGTGGCGCACCAGGATGTGCTTGATCCGCTTCTGGCCGTGGAGCGCGTCGTAGATGGGCAGCACCGCCCCGCCGGGATAGCCGAAGATCGTCTCGACGCCCTGGTCTTCGAGCGCCCGGACGATCATCTGCGCGCCGGTCATCGTCTCCGGCGCCGTGTTCTGGATCTGCTGCGACGTCAAATCCCGCGTCATGGTCCTATCCCGCTTTGTCTTGAGTGATCAGAATCTCGGGCAATAAAAAAGGCCCCGGAGGGCCTCGGAAAGCGCTGGTATCGGGATGTCAGAGCCTAGCTCCGTCCCGTCTCCAGCGCTTGGCGTACGATAAGGCCGAAATTCATCGTCGATCCTCGTGAATAAGCGTTAGCGCCTAGACCTTTTTCGGCGCTAAATCAAGCGGCTTTTCGCGCGACTTGAGCGTATCTTCCGGAGCGGGCGCATATCGCGCGGCCCGCATGCCTGTACACGGGAGGCTCCGCTCCCGTAAAGAACGGCCGACAGAGCCGCGGAAGACATCGCCATGCAGGAAAAACTGATCAAGACGGGCAAGCTCGTCACGGTGTTCGGCGGCTCCGGCTTCGTGGGGCGCTACGTCGCCAAGGCGTTGGCCGAGCACGGTTGGCGGGTCAGGGTGGCCGTGCGCAACCCCAACCTTGCTTTCGCGATGCAGCCGTCCGGCGCGGTTGGCCAACTCACCGCCGTCCAAGCGAACCTGCGCTACCCCGATTCCGTCGCGCGCGCCGTGCGCGACGCCGACGCCGTGGTCAACCTCGTCGGCCTGCTTGCCGAGGGCGGCGCGCAGACGTTCAAGACCATTCATACCGAGGGCGGCCGCATCGTCGCCGAAGCGGCGCAAGCGGCGGGTATCGATCGTTTCGTGCAGATGTCGGCGATCGGTGCCGACCCGAATTCGCCGGCCGAGTACGGTCGCACCAAGGCCGAAGCCGAAACGATCGTCTCGCGCATCATCCCAGACGCCATCATCGTCAGGCCGTCCGTGGTGTTCGGCCCGGAGGACAAGTTCTTCAACCGTTTCGCCGGCATGGCGCGGCTGATGCCGGCCCTGCCGCTGATCGGCGGAGGGAATGGGCTGCTGCAGCCGGTCTTCGTCGGCGATGTCGCCGAGGCGATCGCTCTCGCCGTCGACGGCAAGGCCAAGGCCGGCACGATCTACGAGTTGGGCGGCCCGGAGGCGCGCTCGTTCAAGGACATCATGGCGTTCATCCTGAGCACGACTGGCCGCAAGCGCGCGCTGGTTCCGCTGCCGTTCCCGCTTGCCGAGAGGATGGGTGGCCTGACGGAGCTCGCCAAGAAGGCGACGTTCGGCCTGCTGCCGGAGATGCTCGACATGACGAAGGACCAGGTCGAGCTGCTCAAGAGCGACAACGTGGTCTCGGCCTCCGCCAAGGCCGAGGGCCGCACGCTTCAAGGTCTCGGCATAACGCCGGAATCCTACGAGGCCTTCACGCCGGGCTACCTCTACCGTTTTCGCAAGACCGGACAGTACGCGCGCCAGTAGACACTCCGCGTCCGCGTCAGGGCCGGATCATGGCGTGCGGCATCGTCAGCGCCAAGCGTCGCCGCAAGAGAGGTTGCGCCACGCGCACCATGTAGGCCGCGGCGTAGAGCGGCGTGAGTAGGTTCAGCACCGGAATCAAGGAGAGGGCCGCGAGGACACATCCGGCGAGATTGATGCGGATCCAATGACGGGCGCGCAGTTCGCGAACGGCGTCGAGCGGCAGGTAGCGCAGCGCGGCGATCTCGAAGAAGCCGCGTCCGAGCACGTAGGCGTTGGCGCCGAAGAAGGCGACGAGGTTGACACCGGGCACGAGCAGCAAAAGCAGAGCCGCCAGGTTCACGGCCACGGCCACGGCGGCGAATTTGAAGCCGATCCAGACAGCCGGCCCGAGCGGCATCTGTCGGCCGCGTCCCTCCGAGCCGGCAATCGTCTCTTCGACGTGGTCGGCGAGTTCGTCGAAGAAGAAGCCGGCGACGACGAACGAGACCGGCGTCACCAGGAACGCCACACCGACGACCAACCCGAGACCGGCCATGACGTGGACCGTCGTCGACAGCCACGCGTAAGGCAGGCGCACGTAGGCGACGACCAGTTTCTCGACGCCAAGCCAGAGCAGGCCGAGCAGCAGAAGCGTAAGCGCAAGCGTCTTGCCAAGCACGGCGCGGAAAGGCGGCGTGAAGATCTGCTCGGCGGCGGCAATGGCGGCTTGGATCATTCGGACGACGAAATCGCACAGCGCGGCTCAAGGATGCTCTCATCCACGTTCGCGATTTCTAGCATGCTCGATTTCGCAGCCATGAAGAGGTGTCGGGCTGGAGCAAGGCCACCATGAACTCTATCTAGAAGCCTCATCGACCCTACTCGTCATTGGCGGAATTCATATCCTCGACAGGAATGGAGCGTCCGCCATCCTCGGCGACATCGTAGTTCGGCGCCTCCTGCTTCGCGTCGCCGGGCTTGGTCTTCTCTCCCACCTGCGGACGTGGTGCCGTGTCGCCGGCGTCTTCGCGCTTCTTGTCGTCCATGGCCGAACCTCGCCCCGCGCCCGTTTCGCTGACCGAACGTGCTGGTTTAGGCGCGGTTCCTCTTGGAGAACGGCGCGTCGTCTAGGGTTTCGGCGACGAGGTCGACCCTCGCACCGACCGGAGATCACCGTTCGATGGAGGCCGTGCCGAGTACCGCGCGCCTGAAGCGGCGCTTCAAGTCTTAATCCAAGGTTATCCCGCGTGGCCAGGCATTGGTGAGATAGTCGCTGTCGACTTCTCGATGAGTGGCGTCATCTTCGACGACCGCACCCGCCCGCTTCTTCTTTGTTACGCCGCCGAGACACTCGAGAGGGACATGGAGCGCAACCGCATGGCGCGGCGCGCAATGGACGGCGGCGGCCTCTCCTTGAACTGGAGGGGCGAGACGGCTCGCACGATCACTTTCGCCAAAGCAGCATTCCTCGGCGCCGTCACCTTCGACATTCTCGCGCAGAAGACTCTAACGGTAACCAATGACGCTCGAGTTCAGCGATCGACAGTCGTCAGGCCTTGGCCGGCCCGGGGTAGGACCGCGTGTTAAGACGCAACGTGCTCAGGAGGAAGCTGCAGAGGACGATCTCGAAACCGAGAGAGAGGAACAGCGAGGATGTGATGACGATGCGGGCTATCGATTGGACGTCGAGTTCGCCGTAGCCGGCGCTCCGCCACAGAGCAACGCCGCGGAAGGCGGCGCCGAGGCCGATCGCGAGAACGCCGAAGCCGACCGCGAGGCCACGCTCGAGTGTAATCGACTCCAAGAAAAATCGCCCGCGCGAAGATCGGGGTATGAGACCCTCTTGAACGGCGTAGCTCCGCGACAGGATCGAGAACAAGATCGCTTGCGCGCCGATACAGATCGCGGCGCTGCAGTATATGAGCGTGCCGAGGCTGAACCCGAGCCGAAGGACCTCGATCGGTCCGGTCAGGAGTATGCCGCCGACGAGCAGGCCCAAGGCGCAGAGAACGACGCCAGGATAGAAGAACAGCCACGCCGGGCTGAACAGCAGCATGAAGCGCAAGTGACGCCAGCCGTCGCGAAAGGGCCTCAGATGGGGTTTGCGGTCGCGACCGTCCGCCGAGAGGGTGGTCGGGACTTCGGCTATCTTCATGCCGAGCAAGGTTGCCTTGATCACCATCTCGGAGGCGTATTCCATGCCTGTCGTGCGCAGATCCATCTGCCCGAAGGCGTCTTTGGAAAAGCCGCGCAGCCCGCAATGGAAGTCGCGGATCGGCGAGGCGAACAGGAAACGGCCGAGACCGGAGAGCACCGGATTACCGATGTAGCGGTTCTTCCATGGCATAGCGCCAGGCTGGATGCCGCCGGCGAACCGGTCGCCCATGACGAGGTCGAAACCGTCGCGCAGCTTGTCCACGAAAGCCTGAAGGTTGCGGAAGTCGTAGCTGGCGTCGCTATCGCCCATGATGCAGTAGCGGCCGCGCGCCGCCGTCGTGGCGGCGAAAAGCGCCGATCCGTAACCGCGCATCGGCACTTGTATCACCCTGGCGCCAAGCGCGCGCGCTTGGTCCTGCGACCCGTCGACGGATCCGTTGTCGGCGACGATGATCTCCCCAACGATGCCAGATTGATCGAGGAAGGCCCAGGCGTTTCGGACGCATGTCGCGATCGTCGCAGCTTCATTGAGGCAGGGCATGACGATCGTCAGCTCCACGGCGGGCGGCTCGTCGTCCTCCATGACGCGCGATCCCGTATCGAGTGGAGCGGTTCGATCGAGGATCAGCGCCATCGGCAATCTCGCGTGGGAACAGGCCGGACGCTGGGAGCGTCGAGTCGAAGCCAAGGCTCAAGCTTTATAGAGTGGCTCGCTTGGGTCAACAAAGGCTTAAGGCAGCGCGCGGTACGGCTTTTTAAACATTTCCTAGGCATTCGCGTAGATGATTTGGGCCATGCAGCATGATGTCCTGACTGCCCTCGACGATCACCCTGGATCGACCATCGATGTTCGGGCCCCGACCCTCCCCTTCGCTGAACCAGCGCCCTCCGGGTTTCGGCGCACCCTGAGGGTCACAGCGGTGGGCTTGTGCGCGTGGTGTGCCGCCAACGTGGTCATGCCGCAGCCCGCTAACCTGACGACATTGTTTTTCCGCAGCGACCTTCTGTGGCTGATGGCGTTCGCGGCCGCGCTCTTCGGCTTGAGCACCATCGGCGAACGCTACCTCGTCACGCGGCGCTCGATCGCCATCTTGTGTCGACCGGGCTGGCCCGAGGCCGTACTGGTCGTCGGGTGCGCCCTCGTCTCGCTGGTGGGCGCGCATGTCGTGTATCACGGCTACGCCTTGTCGCGAGACGAGGCGATGGCGTGGTTCGATGCGGTGGTGCTTGGCTCCGGCCGACTTCTCGCGGCGCTTCCCCCTCCTTGGCGGCCGTTCGCCGAAGCCCTCGAACCCCGTTTCATGCTGGCGGTGCCGGGCCATCACGCTTGGATATCGTCCTATTTACCGGTGAACGCCGGCATTCGGGCTCTTCTCGACGTAATGCCCGGCTTTCACGTCGCCAGCCCCGTGCTGGTTGGCATCGCGATCTGTGCGACCTGCGGTGTGGCGCGGCAGATCTGGCCGGATCG
This sequence comes from Beijerinckiaceae bacterium, assembly GCA_965198495.1. GTDB lineage: Bacteria > Pseudomonadota > Alphaproteobacteria > Rhizobiales > Beijerinckiaceae > RH-AL1. Next base: position 2,053,933 of record CBDAPL010000001.1, read on the forward strand.
GCGTGACGCAACCGTGGTCGCCGGCGTCCTGCTCGCGACATCCTCGCAGCTCCTCGTCACCTCTTTCACCCCTTACGCGATGACCGCGCACCTCACGCTCAACATGGTTTGGCTCTGGTTGTTTCTGCGCGAACGCACCTGGAGCCACGCCGCCGCGATCGGCATCGGCCTCATGGCCTGCGGACTTCATCAACTCGTCTTCCATCCTCTCTTCGTCCTGCCATTCATCGCACAGCTCTGGGTCGCGCGTCGCTGGCGGCTCGCCGCGGCCTACACGCTCGCCTATGCGGGCATCTGCCTGTTCTGGGTCTTCTACTGGCGCCTGCTCTTCGACCACTACGAGCTGCAAGCCGGCGGCACCTCCGAGCAGGGGATCGCGAGCTTCGCCAATCAGGTCCTGACCCTTGTTCGCGACTTCAGATGGTCGGGCATCGCACTGATGGGCAAGAATCTCACGCGCGCGCTGGCCTGGCAGAACGTCCTCGTGACGCCGCTTATGGTCGTAGCCCTGGCATCGTTCCGCAAGCTTGAGGCGCCGCTGGTCGCCATGACCGCCGGGATAGGCCTGACGATCATCGCCATGGCCATTCTCCTGCCCTACCAAGGTCACGGTTGGGGCTATCGCTACGTGCACGGCCTCTTGGGATCGATGAGCCTGCTGGCGGCGCAGGGCTGGATCTTGTCCATCGGAGAGAATTCGGAAGAGGCGAGGCGACGCTGGACGCAACTCGGTGGGGCCTGCCTTTTCTCGCTCGCCGTCGTGCTCCCTGGTCACGCACTGCAAGTCGAGGCCTTCGTGCGGCCTTACGCCTACGCTCAACGCGCGATCGCCGCGGCGCCGAGCGATCTCGTCATCGTGGACCCCAACGGCATGTCGTTCGCGGAAGATTTGGTGCGAAACGATCCCTTTCTTCGCAATCGCCCCTTGGTCCTCGACCTCTGGGCGCTTGACGCTGGCGGCATTCGTGCGCTCTGCGCGACCCATACGGTGACCATCTTCGATCATGCCGACGGCGCCGCATTCAACCTTCTTCTGTCGCAGCCGATGCCGCCGATGCCGACACGTACGCTGATGGATCAGATCGGGTGCGCGCACCGTCTTTCGTCACCACCGCGACCATGAAGGCAGCGACGTTGGAGAGAGTGCGCGGCCTGCCGTCCGACCTCGACCGCCTAGAGCCTTGGCTGACGGTTGTCATTCCATCGCACATGGATGGACATTGGCTTTCCTCCGCGCTTGCGTCGCTCGCCGCGCAGACACGGCGCGACTTCGAATGCATCATCGTCGATAGCAGCACCGATGACGCCATCGCGCGGATCGCCGAGAGCTTCATGGGTCGCCTGCATCTGAGACTGGAGTCGCGATCTGATCTGGCGGGCTGGCAGCGCAAGACCAATCATGGCGTCGCGAAAGCGCGCGCGCCGTTCTTCTCGATGCTGCACCCCGACGATCTCTGGGAGCCAAACCGCGCGGAGCGCGTCGCCGCCTGGCTGAGCCAAGATCCGGCGTCAGTCATGCATCTTCACCCGAGCTGGATCGTCGACGAACGCAGGCGCCGTCTTGCCCTTTGGCGCTGCCCGCTCCCCGTTGACGTCGCTATTGCGCCAGCTCTCTTCACGAACCGCCTTATCGTCCAGAACTTCATCGCGATTTGCGCGCCTGTCGTGCGCCGCGATGCTTTTCTCGACGTGGGCGGGTTCGATCCGCACCTCTGGTACACCGGCGACTGGGACCTGTACCTCAAACTCGGCCGGACCGGCGCGGTGCGCTACCATCACGAGCCGCTCGCGAGCTATCGCATCCATCGCAATGCCATGACCATCTCCGGGACTCGCGACGCGGCCGCCTATCGCGAGCAACTCTGGACCGTGATGCAGAAGCATTTGGCACTGTTCGAGGAGGCACCCCCCGCTTCCGTGACGGCGCGGTCACATGCGTCGTTCGCGGTCAATCTCGCACTCGCTGGAGCGCTTCACGGGCGGCGCGGCGACTTCGTCAAAGCTTTGTGGTCTGTGCTTCGTCTGGGACCGTGCGGTATCGTGCCGTTCCTTCGCGATACGCGACTTATCGAGCGGGTCGTCCCGCGCGCTCGAGCATGGCTGAGGCCGAGCTGGTCGCGCGGCGGATCCACGTAGGCCGGCGTTCGATCGTCGAACGGGCGAGAATGAAATTCCAGCAAACGAGAACGAGCGTCACTATCGGCACGGCGGTCGCGACGTCCAGCAGCAGCCAATCGTGGAGAACGGCCATGAGTGCGACGAAGCAAAGGAAGCTCGACGCGGTCGCGATCAGATAGGCAAGGTAGGCTGGCACGGTCGGTGCGACACGGAACGTGAAGCGGGCATGCAGGATGTAGGCGAGGAGGCCGACGACGGGAAACGCGATTACCGACGAGACGAGATAGTCGCGCCTGTCGATCGCCAGCATCAAGCCGTAGTTCACCGCCGAACAGACTGCGCCGACCGCAAGGTAGCGCGCGCGAAGCAGTAGTGCGGCCACATGGCGTGACACCATCGCCGCGCGAACCGATCTCGGTTTGCCTGCAAGGTCGGGTGCCGCGCTGGCCTCCATTGTCACCGTCGTGTTCCACGCACCGCCAGGGACTAGCGTGGCCGCCATTCCTTTCTGGAACGCTAAGACCACTAGTACCCCACCGCCAGCGTGCCGCGCTGGCGCGGGTCCGAAGCGCCGGCGAGAAGCCCGCTCTCGATGGAAATGCTCTCGGCCGATCCCCAGGCGTCGCGCACATTGACCTTGTAGCCCTCGCCCTCGAGGAGGTGGATCGTGTCCAGGTTCAGACCACGCTCGACGGAGAGCTGATCGGGCAGCAGCTGGTCGTGGATGCGGACAGCCGCCGTCGCCTCGGCGAGGTTCAGGCCGAAATCGACGGTGTCGAGGATGATCTGCATAACGGTGGTGATGATGGTCGAGCCGCCCGGCGAGCCGGTCACGAGTTCGAGCTTGCCGTCCTTGAACATCATCGTCGGCGCCATCGACGAGAGCGGCCGCTTGCGTGGGCCCGGCTGGTTGGCCTTGCCGCCCGTCAGGCCATAGGCGTTGGGCGCGCCCGGCTTGGCGGCGAAATCGTCGAGTTCGTTGTTGAGCAGAACGCCGGTGCCGTCGGCGACCAGACCGACACCGTAAGAGAAGTTCAGCGTGTAGGTGTTGGCGACAGCGTTGCCCTCGGCATCGACGACGGAGAAATGCGTGGTCTGGTCGCTTTCGTAGGGCATTGGATCGACGGCCTTGATCTCGCTCGCCGGCCGCGACCGGCCGGGTTCGATCATCTCGCGCAGTTTGGCGGCGTAGGCCTTCGAGGTAAGGCCCTTGACCGGCACGTCGACGACGGCGGGATCGCCGAGGTATTCGGCGCGGTCGGCATAGGCGAGCTTCATCGCCTCCGCCATATCGTGGATCGAGGCGGCAGAGTTCGCGCCTTGCCGGGCGAGCGGATAGCCTTCCAAGATGTTGAGGAGCTCGATGACGTGGACGCCGCCCGATGACGGCGGTGGCATGGACACAATGCTGTGGCCGCGATAGGTGCCGGAGACCGGCTCGCGCTCGACAGCTCGGTAGGCTCTCAGGTCGGCCGTCGTCATCGTTCCGCCGGCGGCGCGCACGGCGGCGACGATCTTGTCGGCGACTGGACCATCGTAGAAGCCCTTGGCGCCCTCGTGCCCGATCGTCTCGAGCGTGTCGGCCAGGTCTGCCTGCTTCAGCGTCTCGCCGCGCTTGAGCGAGGACCCATCCGGCCGCAGGAAGATCGCGACGCTGGAGGCCCATCGCGTCAGACGCTGTGCCTTGGCAAGCGAGTCCGCCAGGTCCTCCTCGACGATGATCCCGTCACGCGCCAAGGCGGCGGCCGGCTTGACGAGGTCGGCCATCGTGAACTTGCCGGAGCCGTACTTACCCAGCGCCAGCGCGAACCCGGCGACCGTGCCGGGAACGCCGACGGCAAGGCCGGTGTCACGCGAGAGGCGCGGTACCGCGTCGCCGTGTGCGTCAAGGAAGACGTTGGACTGTGTCTGCTCGGGCGCCGTCTCGCGGTAGTCGATCGCGATCGTCTTGTGCTGCTTGGCGAGGTGCACCAGCATGAAGCCGCCACCACCGAGATTGCCCGCGCGCGGCAGAGTCACGGCGAGCGCGAGCCCGGTCGCTACCGCCGCATCGACGGCATTGCCGCCCTTCTTGAGGATCGCGAGACCAACGCGCGCCGCCGTCCCTTCCTGTGCCACCACCATGCCGTGGCTTGCGATGACCGGCAGCGCGCGCGCGCCTTCGCCGATGATGGGCGCCAGGTCGTCGGCTTGGAGTTGCGCGGGTGCGAGGAACGAGAGGATGGTAACCAGAAGTCGCCGGCAGCGTCTCAATTCGAGTCTCTCAATCTGGCGACAGCTTTGATTCCAGCGCCGAGGCAAACGCGATCAAGTCGCGAGAATCTTGATGCGTCGGTCGTTCACACCGAGGCCAGCCGCACTAGACCCAGCCCGCCAGCTCGCGCCGCACGATGTCCTGCAGCACGGTCATGCCGATGTCGCTGTCGTTGAGGCAGGGGAGCGCCGCGAAATGCTCGCCGCCATTCTCCTCGAAATACTCGCGATTTTCTTCGCCCAACTCCTCGATCGTCTCGAGGCAGTCGGCGGCGAAGCCGGGCGCGACGACGGCCATCGTTCTTACACCGTCTCTGGCCATGCTCTTGATCGTCTCGTCGGTGTAGGGCTGCAGCCATTGCGCCGGACCGAAACGGCTCTGGAAGCTCATTCGAAACTCGTTGGCGCTCATCCCCATCGCGTGGCGCAGGCGCTGCCATGTCTCGATGCACTGCGCCATATATGGGTCGCCCTTGTCGACATAGTCCTGCGGCACGCCGTGGAAGGACGCGAGAAGCACCTCCGGCTTGAACGAGAGCTTGCCGACGCTGTCGCGGATCGAGCGGGCCATCGCGTCGATGTAGGCTTGGCTCTGAAAATAGGGGTGCGCCACCCGCATCGTCGGTTGGAACCGCATCGTCTCGAGAGCCTCGAAAGCCTTGTCGCAGACGGTGGCGGAGGTCGCGGCCGCGTATTGCGGGTAGAGCGGCACAAGCAGGAACTTGTCACAGCCCTGCCTCACCAGCGCGTCGATGCCGGCCTTGATCGATGGATTGCCGTAACGCATGCCCCATTCGATGACGATGTCGTGGCCGGGATTGGCACCGCCAAGGCCGCCTTCGCCAATCCAAGCCGCCAGCTTCTCCGTTTGCGCGCGCGTGATCGTGCGCAACGGGCTCTCGTCGCGCTCCTTATTCCAGATCGAAGCGTAGTCCTTGCCTTTGGCGGAGGGACGCACCGAGAGGATGATGAGGTTGAGGATCGGCCACCACAGGAGGCGTGGCGTTTCGATGACCCGTCGGTCGGAGAGAAACTCCTTGAGATATCGACGCATCGACCAATAGTCGGTGGCATCAGGCGTGCCCAGGTTTACCAGCAGAACACCGGTTTTCGCTTTGGGAAATCCGAGTGGCGCGGCAACAGGGCAGACCGGCCTCTCGTCGGCGACTATGGCGGGCTTGTGCAAAGCGATCACTTCAGCTGACACGCGGTGAAACCTCTCGTCCTTGGACGGTTCGCTCGCTGAACGCGTAATCCCCATCTTTCGTATTTAAGACGGATCGCACACCGATTGTAGAGGGCACAAGGACGCCTGTCATGTGGCGACGTTCAGGGAAGGGAACGCGCCCAAAAGCGGCATTCGCGCTCACCGTTGTCAAGTTTGGTAAGCGAACACCTGTAAGCTGGTGCGATGCCGCCGCCTCCATCGACCTTCGGAAAACGCAACGCGCCGCGCCCGCCGGTTGGCCGGGAGGCGCCGTCGCCCACATCGGCGGCGGTAGCACCCGACCATGCCGCCTTCTTTGCGCGACTGCGCGCGGAAACAGTCGACGAGGATAGCCGACCGCTCGCGGTGCCACGCTCGTTTCGCGCGGCGCTGCTGGCCGGGCTTGTGGTCGGCTGTTGCCTGGCCGGCCTCGACGCGACGCAGGCCGACGCGACCCTGCGCCGTATCGCCGGGCTGGTGCCGGGCGGCGCCCCGCGCCTGCTGCCGGTCGTCATCCTGCTCGGCCTGTTCGGCGGCGCCAGGGCGGCGGCGACCAACCTCCTTCTATCGCACTGGGTTCTGCGTCGCCTTGGCTGGACAAGTCACGTCGCCTACGCGGCTTTCGGCGGCGCGGTGGCTGCCTTGATCGCGCTGCTGACGGAAGGCGTCCTCCAGTCCGGACTGATGCAATCGAGCCTGTCGCAGGGCCATGGCTTCGGCGTCGAGATTGCGACGGGTGCCGGCGCCGGCTTCTTCTACCGCGTGTTCGCGGGTGCGGCGCGCGCCTGATCACGCTCCCGTCAGGGTGTGCCGGCGCCTTCCCGCGCGAACGCGGCGCCCCGCGGCGCCCTCGCGTCCGCGTACCAGACCCACAGGCACAGCAGCACGACGGGCGCGCCGATCAGCGATGTCGCCTCGAAGAAGTGCTCGAAGCCCAGCCTGTCGATCATGAAGCCGGACGTGCCGGCGATCAGGCTGCCGGGCAAGGCGACCAGCGAGGTCAGCAGCGCGTACTGGCTGGCGGCAAGCTCGTTGGCGCAGAGCGTCGACATGTAGGTGATGAGCACGATCGAGGCGAAGGCGTAGGCGAAGCTGTCGACGCTGACCGCGACCGCGAAGGTCCAGAACTCACCGCCGCCGTGGTCGCCGTGCGCGGCGAGATAGGCCAGCGCGAGGTGCGAGGCGGAGCCGGCGAGCGTGCCCACGAGCAGGCTCGCCATCATGCCGATGCGCGGCACCAGGAAGCCGCCGAGGAAGGTCGCCGCGATCGCCACCCAGAAGCCGAACAGCTTCGTCACGGTCGCGATGTCGGTGTTGGAATAATGCAGGTGCTTGAAGAGCGGCACCGCCATCGCGGAGGACACGTAGCCGGGCATGCGGAAGCCCGCCACCAGCAGCAGGATCGGCACCGCCATCGGGCCGAGCCGCCCCATCATCTCGCGGATCGGCGCCCAGATCGTCGCGACGATGCTCTCGCGCGGCAGCGGGCGCGCGGCGGCGGCGATGTCGCTCGCCGGCTCGGGCGCGAGCAGGGCGGCGACGACGCCCGGCGCCATCGCCAGCGCCATGAACAGGTAGGCGCCGCGCCAGCCGACGCGGTCGGCGAGGAGCAGCGCGCCGGCGCCGGCGATGAGGCTGCCGGTGCGCCAGCCGATCTCCGCCCAGGAGGACATCACCGCCTTGCGCTCGGGCGCGACGGCGATGCGCCAGCCGTCGATGACGACGTCCTGCGTCGCCCCGGCGAAGCCCAGAGCCAGAGAGAAAACAATGGTGTAGGCGAGCCAGTGGCCGGGATCGCCGAACGCGACGCCGGCGAGGCCGAGCATGACGCCGAGCTGCGCGACGACGATCCACGCCCGCCGCCGCCCGAGCAGGCGGCCGAGCAGCCAGGGGCTGTAGCGGTCGAGGAAGGGCGACCACAGGAACTTGAACTTGTAGGCCAGCGTCAGCTCGCTCAGCAGCCCGATCGTGGCGAGCGGCACCTTGGCCTCGGAGAGCCAGGCCGACTGGGTGACGTAGACCAGCGGGAACGGGATGCCGGAGGCGACGCCCAGCCCCAGCATCGGCGCGACGCGGCGGTCGCTGACGAGCGACCCGAGGAAGGATTGGCGCGGTGTGGCGGGCGGCGATTCGCTGGACATGGCCGCAGCCTAGCAGAACCCAGGCCTCGTTCGCATGACGGCGACATCGGCGTTCGCCGTCGTCGCGCGCGGCCAGTTCGGCGCTCGCCGTCGCCGTGGCGCGGCGGGCTTGCGAGACGACCGCCGCGAAGCCGTCTCAGCCGTTGGCGAGCACGACGTAGACGAAGACAGCGCCCATCAACACCAGGGGCACCAGGCCGTAGAAGCGGCGGCGCAGCGTCGCCGCGACACCCGCGAAGGGCTTGGATCGATCATCGGCGCCAAGCGCGCCGGCGTCCCAGTAGACCATGGTTCATCACCATCGGTTACGTCTTCGGCCCCGCGCCGGGAGCCTCACCCCGAGCATCCGCTCATTGGTGCGGAATGCAACCCCCCGGTCGAGGGAGAGCCGCCGCGCGCGCCCGTGCCCCGTTTCAGGAGACGAGCGCGCGCGAAAAATCCGGCTCGCTCGCGCTACGGCGAGACGCGGCCGTGCGCGTGGCCGCCGGGCACGCGGCAGGAGCAGGGCGCGCCGAGGTAGTTCTGGTGGTAGAGCGTGCAGCTCTTGACCGGCGTGGCGCAGCTGTCGCCGGCGACAGCGGCGCTGCGTCCGGTCCGCACAGCGGGCTGGCCGCCGTCGCCATACTGGACGCCGGGCTGGCTGTAGCCGCCGTCGCCGTAGGGCTGGCCCTGGGCGAGGCCGGCGCCGTAGCCGCCGTCCGCGTAGCCGCCATCGCCGGTGACGCCGTCCCCGTAGCCAAAGGCGTTGTCGTAGCCGAACCCGTCATAGCCCAGACCGCCGAACCCGCCGAAGCCGCCGAACCCGCCGCGACCGTAGCCGCCACGATTGAAGCCGCCGCGACCCGCGCCGCCCCGCCCGCCGTGCCGGCGCCCGAGACCGCGACGCTGCGCCCGGTCTGCACGCCGCCCGCGCCGGCCGCCGCCGCGACACCGCCGGCGCGGCCGCCGCCGACGGCCGCCGCATGGCCGCCTCCGCCAAACCCGCCCCCGCCGAACCCGCCGGCATGGCCGCCGCCACCAAATCCGCCGCCGCCGCCGCCGTGGCCGCCGCCGAACGCCAGGGCGTTGCCGGCGAGCCCGAAGGTGGCCGCCATCGCGACGATCGCGCCGGTCTTGAGGTATGTCCGCATGTCAATCTCCCGTTGGACGATCTCGTCCTTGCGGGTCCAACACGCGATCGACGCGAAGGTTCAGCGATCGTTGGCATGCGAACGACCCGAGCCCGCCGTGATCCCGGCGCATGGCGGCCATGCGAAGCCGGCCATGCGAGCCGGACCATGCCCGGCGATGGCGCCGCCGAAAAAATGCACGTTCGGTTACATTTCAGCGTCATAAGCGTCATAGCGTCATAAGCGTCATAGAACGCGTCGGCCGATCTTTAAGGTAGCGGTACCTTACAAGGTCCGGGCCGCCGCGACAAGTCTCGCGTCACCCCGGGCGCGATCGGCCCGGCCGCGCGTCCAGACATGCGCGCGGGCATCAACGTCGGTACCCCAAATACGACGCGCGTCGCTTCTCCCGCTCGAGGAAGAAAGCCTCCCCGGACCTGATCACGGGGTGGCCTTTCGACACACGCACCACGCGGTAGCCGATGAGCGGCGGTCGCGTGTGAGCGTTGTCGGCCTACGCCGTCTCGGCCGTCTTCGCTTTCGCCATTCTGACGAAGCGGAGTGGGTCGAGATAGGTCAGCAGGATCCCGATCGATGCCACCTCGATGCCGATGTAGGCAAAATGCACTGTCCGTGACCTCACGCAAGTGAAGGTGATCAACATCAAAGTATAACAGAGCCAGCGTCGCCCGAGGCGGCGCATGCTTAAGACATAGATCATCGCGATGAGACACAAGGCGACTGGTAATGTACTGGCAATCATGGCCGATCCTTGCAGCCTGAATACGAATAAGTCTCGCTAGACTAACTCGAGAGTCAATCGGATCGACCACGGGGCGCGATTTCGATCGACATGCCGACCTTTCCGCAACAGCTATCATCGGGATGGTCGCCTCGTTCTGCGACGCCCTCATCCGACCCGACTACGTCGGGCCACCTTCTCCCACGTCGTGGGAGAAGGGCGCGCGCATACTTGTTTGTTCGCCCGTGCTGGAGGCGGCGCGGGGGCGAGCGCAAGACTCGGAAGGTTGAACTGAGATTGGTAAGCTGTCACCGTGATATCGGCATCGCGCGGGCAACGCCCGTCCACCTCGACGAGGAGCTCCGCCTTTATGGAGGCGAAATGCGCGATGACGGTGCTTCCTCGGGGTCGCCGGCTTTCGACCGGCATCACCGGCCCACGACTATCGAAAGCTTGCGGCCTAGGGTTGAGCATGCGACCTCATGTGGTATGAGTGACTCGCTGCTTGCTGATACTGATATCCAGGAGGCTCTTTCCGGAGCCTATGTAACCACTGTTGCAAGCTTCGCCGGCTATGTGGTTGCTCAACGAAACTTCGATAGAGACGGTGTTGATCTAACAATTGAGGCCGGCGACGCATTTCGGCCAAAGATTGATTTGCAACTTAAAGCAAGTTTTAATCTTGACGATAGCGCTGAAGAGATGGCGTTTTTCTGTCCGAAGAGGAACTACGATCTTCTTCGTATTGCAACACAAGTCCCACGTCTTTTACTCGTATTAAGAATGCCGGCAGAAAAGCCCAAGTGGGTCAACGTCTCTCCAACAGAACTCGTCTTGAAACATTGCGCATATTGGATGTCGCTTCGTGGTCATATTGAAAGTGAGAACAAGACTGGTCAGACGGTGTATATCCCGACCTCGAATCGTTTTAACGTTTTGTCGCTGCAAGCCCTTATGGAGCAATCTCGAACTGGTAAAATCTCTTGAAGGCGACAATCGACGATCCAGCAGCCCTTAGAGCGATAACACCAGCTGCGCTGATTGCGTATGCTTTAGGTGAAGGCTGGGAGCGAAAAGGCCAATACGGCGATCACAGCGACATCTATCAGAGCAAAGACAGACCTGAGCTAATATTGCCGGGGACGGATGCGCTTGCTGACTATGCTTCGATTGTATCTGACGTGATATGTGTTTTAGCGAAAGAAGAGTGCCGAGACGAGCTGCAACTATATCGCGATTTAGTAGGTGCCGATCGAGATGTTGTAAGGATCCGTACCCCGAAGTCGTTAGATGATGGATCGATCGCGATCGATGTCGGAGTTGATATGGTCGCTCAAAGCAGGGATTTGCTACTTTCTGCGGCTTGTGCGGCGAAGGAGCCTCGCGCCGCTTATAGAGCCGGAAGAATCAAAGACGCAGCCAGCTACATGGAACGTGTTCGCCTGGGGCAGACCGAACAAGGCAGCTTTATTGTCACTTTGTTAGCACCCGTGCCCCCCGAACTAGAGATGCACGGTCAACTTGCGCTTTGGCCAGGCGAAAGAACTGAACCTTTTGACCGCAAAGTAACAAGAACTCTAGTTAAGGCACTTGAGGCTTCTCGGCGCGCTGCCGAAGCTGCAGTTCGCGGCGATGGAATGGCGGCCTTTTTAGATGCGATACAGTTTGGCGTAAATGCCAATCTTTGCGATGCCCTCGCAATCCTTATAGGTAGAGGGCTTGGTCTTGAAGTTTCCTTGACATGGGCACGGACTCGCCCAACTCCCGAACATCGCCGTGTGATCACCTTTTCCGATTCAGAAGGTGAAATCTTTCAAGAGGCCGCGCGTCAATTTCGCTCTTTAGAGCCTCGACCTGACGAACGTTTAGAGGCATTTGTTGTTGCATTGGACAGGCAACCTCAAGCAGGCGAGGGGCGCGTGACTTTGAAGACATTTTTAGAAGGACAGCCGGTTTCAATAAGAACGAAACTGCCTCAGCACCTTTATCACCAAGCTATTGTGGCTCATGATAACGGACATAGTATTGCGGTTACAGGAGATTTAAGGCGAAATGGTCAGCGCTGGGTGCTCGAAAATGCTCGAGATTTACGAGAATTAAGCGACGATCAAGTTAACGAAGAACAATAACTTCAGTCGCTCACCCCCGCCGCTTCCCCTTGAACACCCGCGACCCGCTCGTCCCACCCGTGCTCCGCCCGGCCGCCTTCGGCCCCGCCTCGCCGCCGCCGAAATTATGCGGCCCCATCTCGTCATCCGTCGGCTTGTGCGGGCGGTTGGTCGGCATGTTCGCCGCCTTGCCGTACTTGCGCTCGCCCGTGTAGCCGCCGCCGGCGCGGTCGACCTCGCCTTGCGAGGCGCCGGGGTCGGCGGCGATCGTCAGCTCCACGGCCTGCAGGCGCTTGACCTCGTCGCGCAGCCTGGCGGCCTCCTCGAACTCCAGGTTGGCGGCGGCCTCGCGCATGCGCTTCTCCAGGTCGGCGAGGTTGGCCTTGAAGTTGTGGCCGATCATCGGCGTGCCGTCCGCCAGGCCGGCGTCGACGGTGACGTGGTCGCGCTCGTAGACGCTGCCAAGGATGTCCTGGATGTTGCGCTTGATGGTGGTGGGCGTGATGCCGTGTTCGGTGTTGTAGGCCTGCTGCTTCTCGCGGCGCCGGCTCGTCTCGGCCATCGCGCGCTCCATGGAGCCGGTGACCTGGTCGGCGTAGAGGATCACCTTGCCGTCGACGTTGCGGGCGGCGCGGCCGATCGTCTGCACCAGCGAGGTCTCGGAGCGCAGGAAGCCTTCCTTGTCGGCGTCGAGGATGGCGACGAACCCGCACTCGGGGATGTCGAGGCCCTCGCGCAGCAGGTTGATGCCGACGAGCGCGTCGAAGGCGCCGAGGCGCAGGTCGCGGAGGATCTCGATGCGCTCCAGCGTGTCGATGTCGGAGTGCATGTAGCGCACGCGCACGCCGTGCTCGTGCAGGTACTCGGTGAGGTCCTCGGCCATGCGCTTGGTGAGCACGGTGATGAGCGAGCGGTAGCCCTTGAGCGAGGTCTGGCGGATCTCCTCGGTGACGTCGTCGACCTGGGCGCGGGCGGGGCGCACCTCGACGGGCGGGTCGATGAGGCCGGTCGGGCGGATCACCTGCTCGACGAAGACGCCGCCGGTGCGGTCCATCTCCCACGAGCCGGGGGTGGCGGAGACGTGCACCGTCTGCGGGCGCATCGCCTCCCATTCCTCGAAGCGCAGCGGGCGGTTGTCCATGCACGAGGGCAGGCGGAAGCCGTATTCGGCCAGCGTCGCCTTGCGGCGGAAGTCGCCCCTGTACATGCCGCCGATCTGCGGGATGGTGACGTGGCTCTCGTCGGCGAAGACCAGCGCGTTGTCGGGCAGGTACTCGAAGAGGGTGGGCGGCGGCTCGCCGGGGCGGCGGCCGGTGAGGTAGCGCGAGTAGTTCTCGATGCCGGCGCACGAGCCCGTCGCCTCCATCATCTCGAGGTCGAACATGCAGCGCTGCTCGAGGCGCTGCGCCTCCAGCAGGCGGCCGGCGCCGTAGAGCTCGTCGAGGCGCTGGCGCAGCTCGCCCTTGATGCCCTTGATCGACTGCAGCAGGGTGGGGCGCGGCGTGACGTAGTGCGAGTTGGCGTAGATCTTGACGAAGCGCAGGTCCTGCGTCTTGCGGCCGGTGAGCGGGTCGAACTCGACGATCGACTCGACCTCGTCGCCGAAGAAGCCGACGCGCCAGGCGCGATCCTCGTAATGCGCCGGGAAGAGCTCGACGGAATCGCCCCTGACCCGGAAGACGCCGCGCGAAAAGTCGCCGGCGGAGCGCTTGTATTGCAGGGCGACGAGGTCGGCGAGGAGCTGGCGCTGCGAGATCGACTCGCCCTGCTTCACGGTGAAGGTCATCGCCGTGTAGGTCTCGACCGAGCCGATGCCGTAGATGCAGGAGACCGAGGCGACGATGATGACGTCGTCGCGCTCGAGCAGGGAGCGGGTGGCGGCGTGGCGCATCCGGTCGATCTGCTCGTTGATCGAGCTCTCCTTCTCGATGTAGGTGTCGGTGCGCGGGACGTAGGCCTCGGGCTGGTAGTAGTCGTAGTACGAGACGAAGTATTCCACCGCGTTGTTGGGGAAGAAGCTCTTGAACTCGCCGTAGAGCTGCGCCGCCAGCGTCTTGTTGGGCGCGAGGATCAGCGCCGGCCGGTTGGTCGCCGCGATCACCTGCGCCATCGTGAAGGTCTTGCCCGAGCCGGTGACGCCGAGCAGCACCTGGTCGCGCTCGTATTGCCTGACGCCGGCCACGAGCTCGGCGATGGCGGCCGGCTGGTCGCCCTTGGGCTCGAACTCGGAGGAGAGGTCGAAACGGATGCCGCCCTCCGACTTGTCGGGGCGGTGCGGGCGATGCGGCGTCCACGCCTCGCCGATCTTGATGTTGGGGTCGCCGGCGACGAGCAGCGCCTGCAGGCTTTCCGCCGTGGCGCTCGCCCCCGTCATGCCGAAGGGGTGGGCGGGCTCGGCCTGGTCCTTCGCCTGCCCCTTGGCCTTGCGCTTGTCGTCGGGCGCGCGGAACGAGGGCCGCGTCGGCGCCACCGGCGGGGCCTCGACGTCGTCGCCGACGACGTGGTCCACCGCCTCGCCTTTGCCGACCATCCGCTGGCCGGAGAGAGCGAACATGTCGGCGAGCTTCTTGTCGATGCGCGAGACCGGCGCGCCGTCGTCGCGCGTGTCCTGGTCGAACCTCGCCTGCCCCTCCTCGAAGCCCGCCTGCCGCACGTTGAGCGCCGGGTTGAGGAGCGCCGCGAGATGCTCGTTCAGCGGCGTGACGTCCGGTTTCGCCGCCTTGGACTTGCCAGTCGGCTTCGGACTATTGAGTTTGGCGCTTGCAGGCTTGATGCTTGAAGGCTTGGCGCTTGAAGGCTTGGGCATGCCCGCAATATGGCGTACCGCGCTTTGCCATGAAAGAGTGCCCGCGATGGCACGGGAGCGGCGATGATCCTTAACCACATCAATCTCGGCGTCACCGACCTGCCGGCCACGGTGGCGATGTTCGAGACCTATTTCGGCTTACGCCCGATCGCGGGATTCCCCGCCAACGACAAGATGGCGTTCATGAACGACGACAAGGACGCGGTGATCTCGCTGTTCCGGGTCAAGGACGCCACCTACCCGAAGATCTTCCACATCGGCTTCATCCAGGAGCGCGTGGAGCAGGTCGACGCGCTTCACGAGCGACTGACAGCCGGCGGCTTCGCGCCGGGCGTGCCGCGCGAGGAATTCGGCCGCTACACGTTCTACTTCGAGGCGCCGGGCGGTTTCACCGTCGAAGTGAACGCGTTCCATTAGACGCAACAAGCCGCCGATACCTTTACGGTGATCGGCGGCTTGGCTGACGCGTCGTGACTGATCGAAGCTCGGCCCGGATCAGATCCGGCGCGACCCGTAGCCGCCGAAGCCGCTGAACAGGCGCAGGATGAACAGCAGGATGATGGCGCCGATGGTGGCGTTGACGATGGCGCCGATGATCCCGTGGGCGAGCGTCACGTGGAGCAGCGTGCCCATCACGTAATTGCCGATGAACGCGCCGACGATGCCGACGATGAGATCGCCGATGATCCCCATGCCGCCACCCGCAACGATCAGCCCGGCGAGCCAGCCGGCGACGATGCCGACGATGATGATGACGAGTATACCTTCTCCGGACATGTTCATAACGCTTCTCCTTGGTGATTAGGAGACGCGCGGTAAGGCGCCTTGTTCCGGGAGGGGGAGAGGTCAAAGGATAATTGTCAGGATCGGTCCGGTGCGCGGTCTCTCCCTGACCGCCGCGTGACCCTCACGCCGCGATGCCCGGACCGGCCGCCAGAGCCTCCTGCGCGTCCAGCGCCGCGAGCCGGGCGGTCAGCGCCGCGCGGATGCGGCCGTGGGAGCCGGCGCCGAGCACCAGGCGGCGTGGCGCCGGTCGGCTGGCGGCGGCGTCGATCATCGCCTCGACCATCCATGCCGGATCGTCGTACACCCACGCCGCCGTCCCCGTCGCCATGGCATGGCGCATCGCGCCGGCCGGCGTGTCGCGATAGGCCTCCATGGCCGGCGCGCTGACCAGGTTCCTGCCGAAGTCGGTCCGCGTCGGGCCGGGCTCGACGAGGGTAATGTCGATGCCGAACGGCGCGACCTCCTGGGCGACGGCTTCGACGAAGCCCTCGATGCCCCATTTGGTCGCGTGATAGAGGCTGAAGTTCGGGTAGGCGATCTGGCCGCCTTCCGACGACACCTGCAGGATGCGGCCGCCCCCTTGCGCGCGCAGATGGGGCAGGGCGGCGCGGATCAGCTGGATCGAGCCGATCAGGTTTGTGTCGATCTGCCGACGGATCTGGTCGTCGCCCAGCTCCTCGACGGCGCCGAACAGACCGTATCCGGCATTGCTGACCACGACGTCGACACGGCCCATGGCGAAGACCTCGTCGACCACGCGGCGCACGGCATCCGTGTCCGTGACGTCAAGCGGGAGCGTCAGCAGGCGCTCGCCAGCTTCGGCCTTGAGATGGTCGAGCGCATCCATTTTGCGCAGGGTTGCCAGCACCCGGTCGCCGCGCGCCAGCAGGCGCTCGGTCAGCAGGCGTCCGAGACCGGACGAGGTGCCGGTGATGAGCCAGGTTTTCGAGGACATCGTTTTCGACATTGCCGATCTCCGCTTCGCGCGCCGGACATCGGCGCGATGGAAGAGGAGGTAGCGATGATGGACTCGTGTGAGAATGCCAGCCAATCCGCATGACCTCGTGAAGGACAGCCACGAATGACGAAGCCGAGTCTTGCCGATCTAAGCGCCTTCGCGACGATCGCGACGCATCGAAGCTTCCGCAAGGCCGCCGACGAACTCGGCCAGTCGCCCTCGACGCTGAGCCACGTCATGCGCACGCTCGAGGCGGCGCTCGGTGTCCGCCTGCTGCATCGCACGACGCGCAGCGTCGCGCCGACCGAAGCCGGCGAGCGCCTGCTCGACCGTCTGCGCCCGATGCTTCAGGACTTCGATTCGGCGCTCGCGGAGGTGGAGGGCTTTCGCGGACGCCCTTCCGGTCGGCTCCGGATCAACGCCAACGAGACGGCGGCGCGACTGCTGCTTCGCGACGTCGTTCCGATCTTCCTGAGCCGCTACCCCGACATCGCGCTCGATCTCGTCACCGAGGGGCGCCTGATCGACATCGTCGCGGAAGGCTTCGACGCCGGTGTCCGCCTCGGCGAGAGCCTGTCGAAGGACATGGTCGCCGTGCGGTTCGGGGGTGACGTCCGTTTCCTGGCGGTCGCCTCGCCGGCGTACCTGGCGGCGCGTGGCGTGCCATCGGTGCCCGATGATCTCAGGTCACACGCCTGCATCCGCCATCGGATGCCGAGCGGAACGCTGTACCGCTGGGAGTTCGAGAAGCGGGGCGAGGTCATCAGCCTCGACGTGCCGAGCATGCTCACGCTCGATCATCCCGGCTTGATGGTCGCGGCGGCGGCGGACGACCTCGGCATCGCCTATGTGGCGGAGCACGTCGCGCGCCAGCATCTCGACGCGGGCAGACTCGCACCGGTGCTGAGCGACTGGTGCCCGCCGGTCCCCGGTCTCTTCGTGTACTATTCCGGACGCCGCCAGGTACCGGGACCGCTGCGCGCCTTCATCGAGACGCTCAGGGAACGGATGCCGTGACCGACCTTCGTGTCGCCAAGCGGCTCATTCGAACAGGGCTCTATCTCGGCTTTGGCGTCTCCGCCGCCTTCGCGGCGCGACATATGATGTCGCTTGTGAAGGTAAGCGAAGAGGTCCAAGCCAAACCGCGAGCTGTTCGCCTTGATCAGGTGTCGCGCGTCAGCGCGGCAGCGTCACGCCCGACAGCCGCTCGCACGCGGCGATCAGCCGATCCTGCCGCGCCGCGTCGTGAACGGCGCCGCTCGGTTTGCGCGGCTTCAGGTGGAAGAAATAGCCGCCGCTCACCGTCGCCTCCGCGGCGTCGCTGGTCGCCAGCCAGACCTGCGTGCGATGGCCCTGGTCGAGGTCGCCGGTGGCCTTGGGACCGCTCATCTTGGTCGCCACCCAGCCCGGCTCGATCGCGTTCGACAGCACCTCCGGCCAGCGCCGCGCCACCGCCATCGCCAGCATCGCGTCGTGCAGCTTGGTGTCGGAATACGCCTGGTTGCCGCGCCACGGCCGGTGTGCCCAGGTCAGATCCTCGAGCGAGGCGTCGCCGCGCCGGTGCAGCTCCGAGCTGACGTAGACGAGGCGCTTCGGCCGGCGCATGAGCGCGGTGAGGACGTAGGGCGCCAGCGTGTTGACGGCGAAGACATGGGACAGGCCGTCCTCCGTCGCGACGCGATGCTTCTCCTTGTAGCCGACGCCGGCATTGTGGATCACCGCGTCGAAGGCGCCCGACGCGTTGGCCGCCTCGACCAGCGCCCGCGTCCGCGCGATGCTCGACAGGTCGCCGATCAGCACGCCGGCGGCGCCGCGCACGGCGGCCATGGCGGCGAGCCCACGCGCCTCGTCGCGGGCGTGGAGCACGACCTCGTGACCCTGCTCGACGAGCAGCCTGGCGGCGTTGCGGCCCAGTCCGTCCGAGGAGCCGGTGATGAAGACGCGGGCCATTCCGTCTCGGATCGCGCTAGTGCGCGAGCATCGCGTGGCGCCCGTTCGCGGCGCCGGTCGTCTCGACCAGACGCCGGCCGGTCTCGACCGCGCTCGGCGCGTCGCTGGCGCTGGCATCGGCACCCAGACGGGACGCCATTTCAGGACAATCCTTCAAAGGCGCTCCACCGATCAGGATGACGATGGATGCGTTCATGGACGTCCGTCTGATCTGCGAGATCAGGTCGGCCGTGTTGTCGGCGCACTGCTCGGAGGCTATCGATAGGCCGACCGCCTCGAACCAGTTGGCGCGGACGGCGTCGATGATGTCCGGCGCGTTTGGCGCCAGGATCGTCAGGACATCCCAGCCGGACCGCATGAACGCCGCCTCGATCAGGAGGATGCCGAGGGAATGGCAATTGCCGGGTACCGGCGCCAGAAGGATCGAAGAGCCCTGGCTGTGTCCGCGCACCTTGTAGAAGCCCTCGTCGTCCATCGCGCGTGCCAGTCGGAAGATCTTGTGAGCCGCCATGGTGACGTCGACGAACGAGCAGGCGTCGGCGAGCCACAGTCGTTCCAGGGCGATCATCGCCGCCGGGACCGCGCGAAGAAGGACGGCGTCGCGCGCGAGCGCGGTGGTCGGCGACGCGGCATCGTCGTCGAGGAGCGCACGCGCGAGCGCCTCGCCTTCGGCATCACGCGTCTGCGTCTCGACCAGTGGCGCGACTGGTGGAAGGTGTGGTCTGATCTTGGGAGAGGCCAGAAGGCGCGACACGAGTTCGCTCGAGATCCGCGACTTCAGGTACGAGCGGGCGTCGACCACAACATGACGGCCGTCGATCGAGGTATGACGGCCGTCGACCGAGGGGCTGCCGCCGTCGTGCGGCCGCGTCGGGCAAGCATCGATCAGCTCGCTGCGATCGCCACGCCGCAAGGCGGATGATCTTCGTGTTCGCTGATCCAAAGTGCCCCCTTTGGAGACGCCGATCCCGTGAGGAAGCGCTCTCGTCGCGCGAGATACAAGCTTGGCGGCGGGTTTTATCGCGCCCTCGTCGTTTTAAAGCGGGAGCGTGGATTGTGGAGATTAGCCTTTGGTATTGTCGCTCCATCGCGACCGCCGCGGCTTGTTCATCGTTCGCGTCGCGCGAGGATCCGGCGACGGCTGCTTGCGACGACTTGGCCGCTTCGAGCGCGCCGCCGATCGAGTAGGGATGAGCGATGACCCAGCATCTGCCGGAACTTCCCGCCGAAGCGTTCGAGAAGGTCGATCCAACCGACGACCTCGCCTTCTACGCGCCCGCGCGGCTCGTCACCCACATCGACGAGACGGCGACGGCGGCGCTGACGGACTTCTACCGCGCGACCCTCCCGCCGGGCGCCACGGTGCTCGACCTGATGTCGAGCTGGGTCAGCCATCTGCCGCCGGAGCTGCACCTGGAAGGCGTCATCGGCCATGGCATGAACCAGCGCGAGCTCGCCGCCAATCCGCGCCTCACCCGCCGTTTCGTCCAGGACCTCAACCGCGCGCACATCCTGCCGCTGGAGAACGCGACCTGCGATGCCGCGCTCTGCTGCGTCGGCGTGCAGTACCTGCAGCATCCTGTCGAAATCTTCACCGAGGTCGCCCGCGTGCTGCGGCCGGGCGCGCCGTTCATCGTCAGCTTCTCGAACCGCTGTTTTCCCACCAAGGCCGTCGCGATCTGGCGGGCGCTGGCGGCGGACGGGCAGGCGCGGCTTGTCGCCCTATATCTGGAACGCGCCGGTTTCGCCGGCATCGAGGTTCATCGGCTCGCCGACGGCGGCGTGGGCGATCCGCTGACCGCCGTCGTCGGCCGACGGTAGGGAGGTTCCATGCGCCCCATTTTCCTGTCCATCTTGGTAGTGGCGGCGCTTGCGAGCACGCCGCTCCTCGCCCAAACCGCGCCAAAGCCCGGCGAGGACGCCGAGCGCGACGCGTTGCGCCACGCGCTGGCCACGGCATGCCAGGAGTTCCCACGCGAGGATCAATGGCAGCAGGCCGACGCCTGCCGCCGCGCGTTCTTCACCGCGCACGAGGAGGCGATCTGGCGCCTCAACGTCAACCCGCACGGGCCTGGGCCACGGCCGCCGTCATCGTAGCCTCGCTCGATATCTTCGCTCGTCGAGTCCGCAACGACCGCGAGATCCGCGCGTCTGTCATTCCGCCGCGTTGCGCTGCGTGTACCCCAACTTGGCGTTCAACTGGTCGAGCAGCTCGCGCGCCGCGTCCGTCACCACCGTGCCGGGCGGGAAGATCGCTGCGGCGCCGGCTTCGCGCAGCGCGGAAAAATCCTGCGGCGGGATGATGCCGCCGACGACGATCATCACGTCGCCGCGCCCCTGCGCTTCCAGGGCAGCGCGCAGCGCCGGCACCAGGGTGAGGTGCCCGGCCGCCAGCGTCGAGAGGCCGATGACGTGGACGTCGGCCTCGACCGCCTGCCGCGCCGCCTCCTCCGGCGTCGCGAACAGCGGGCCGATCTCGACGTCGAAGCCGAGGTCGCCGAAGGCCGAGGCGATGACCTTCTGGCCGCGGTCGTGCCCGTCCTGGCCGGCCTTGCAGACGAGGATGCGCGGCCGCCGCCCCTCGTTCTCGACGAAGGCGGCGACCGCCGCGCGCGTGTTCATGATCGCGTCGGTGTCGCCGGCGGTCTTGCGGTAGATGCCGGTGACGACGTCGGGCTTGGCGGCGTGGCGGCCGAACACGTCCTCCATCGCCAGCGAGATCTCGCCGACGGTCGCCTTGGCGCGCGCCGCCTCGATCGCCAAAGCGAGCAGGTTGGCCGTGCCGCGCGCGCCTTCGCGCAGGGCGTCGAGCGCGGCCTTCAGCCTGGCCTCGTCGCGCTCGGCGCGCAGGGCCTTCAGCTTGGCGATCTGGCGTTCGCGCACGTCGGGCGCGTCGACCTTGCGCAGCACCAGCGCGTTCTCGCCCGGCGGACGGTAGCGGTTGATGCCGATCACCGCCTGCGTGCCGCTATCGATGCGCGCCTGCGTCTGCGTCGCCGTCTCCTCGATGCGCCGCTTGGGCACGCCGGCCTCGATCGCCTTGGCCATGCCGCCCAGCGCCGCGATCTCGGCCATATGCGCGCGCGCCTTGGCGGCGAGATCGTGCGTCAGGCGCTCCACGTAGAACGAGCCGCCCCACGGATCGATGATCCGCGCCGTGCCGCTCTCCTCCTGGAGGAAGAGCTGCGTGTTGCGGGCGATGCGCGCGCTCTCGTCGGTGGGCAGCGCCAGCGCCTCGTCGAGCGCGTTGGTGTGCAGCGACTGCGTGTGCCCCTGCGTCGCCGCCATCGCCTCGATCTGCGTGCGCACGACGTTGTTCCAGACGTCCTGCGCGGTGAGCGACCAGCCCGACGTCTGGCTGTGCGTGCGCAACGCGAGCGACTTCTGGTTCTTCGGCTGGAATTTCGAGACGAGCTCGCACCACAGCAGCCGCGCCGCCCGCATCTTGGCGACCTCCATGAAGAAGTTCATGCCGATCGCCCAGAAGAACGATAGTCGCGGGGCGAACGAATCGATGGCGAGACCGGCGGCGAGCCCGGCGCGGATGTAATCGAGACCGTCGGCCAGCGTGTAGGCGAGCTCGAGGTCGGCCGTCGCCCCGGCCTCCTGCATGTGGTAGCCGGAAATCGAGATCGAGTTGAACTTCGGCATGTGCTTCGCCGTATGCGCGAAGATGTCGGCGACGATGCGCATCGAGGCGTCGGGCGGGTAGATGTAGGTGTTGCGCACCATGAATTCTTTGAGAATGTCGTTCTGGATCGTGCCGGCGAGCCTGTCCTGGCTCACCCCCTGTTCCTCCGCCGCGACGATGTAGAGCGCGAGGATCGGCAGCACGGCGCCGTTCATCGTCATCGAGACCGACACCTCGCCAAGCGGGATGCGCGCGAACAGCGTGCGCATGTCGAGGATCGAGTCGATGGCGACGCCGGCCAGCCCGACATCGCCGGCGACGCGCGGATGGTCGGAATCGTAGCCGCGGTGCGTGGCCAGGTCGAAGGCGACCGACAGGCCCTTCTGCCCGCCGGCAAGGTTGCGCCGGTAGAAGGCGTTCGACTCTTCCGCCGTCGAGAAGCCGGCGTACTGCCGGATCGTCCACGGCTGGTTGACGTACATCGTGGGGTAGGGCCCGCGCACGAAGGGGGCGAGGCCGGGGTAGGTGTCGAGCGCGTCGAGGCCGGCGAGGTCGGCGGCGGCGTAGCGCGCGGCGACCTCGATGCCCTCCGGCGTGAGCCACGGCGCGCAACTCGCCGCCGCGGGGGCGGGTACGTCGGTCGCGGCGAAAGAAACGAGGGTGAAGTCGGGCAGCGCGCTCATCGCCCGATCTTGCGCCCCGGCTTGCCGGCCTGGCAAGCCGCTTCGGTGGTCCGCGACGATCGCGTGCAAACTCAGCTCGTAAGCACAATGACTACCTTGCGGGAGAAAAACGGGGGTCCCAATATGACGGGATCGACTTATGAGATGTCGTTGACCAGATTTGCTTTCATCTGTGTGCCTCAAGCCGGCCACATCAATCCGATGGCTTCTTTGGCGCGCGAACTGGTCGCGCGGGGACACGAGGTCACTTTCTTCCACCATCCCGACGTCGCGCCGCGCATAATCGGTCTGGACCTGCGCTTCGTCCCGGTCGGCGGCTTGGTCCTTCCTGGAGGCTGGCTCGGTTCCACCCTCGGCCACGCTAGTCGTGTGCGAGGCATACTCGGCATGAGGCCCCTCATACGGGAAGTCGCCCGCGGCACCGCCATGCTCTGCGCAGAACTGCCGGGTGCGCTGCGCGCCCTGAGCATCGATGCGATCGTCAGCGATGAGCTCGAGGCGGCGGGCGGCATGGTCGCGCATCATATGAGATTACCGTATGTTTCCGTCGCCGCTGCGCTTCCGTTCAATTGGGAGCCCGGCGTACCGCCTCCCTACGTCGGCTGGTCGTTTGGCCAAACACGTTGGCACCATCTACGCAACGTCGTGGCGCACGCCATCGGATTGAAGCTGCAAGCGCCGCTTCATGAGGTCGTCAAGACCTATACCAAGCGGTGGAATCTTGGACCTCACCGCCATGTACAGCACTATGCGTCCGGTTTCGCCCAGATCGCCCAGCTGACGCCCGCTCTCGATTACCCTCGACGCTCGCTGATCGGTTGCTTCCATTACTGCGGGCCCTTTCGTGATCACACACGCGTCGCGACAACGAAACCGCCTCGGCCAGGACGTCGCCGCGCCTTTGCGTCTTTGGGATCACTACAGGGACATCGTTTCGATATTTTCGATCGGATCGCCGACGCTGCAGCGACTCTCGACCTCGATTTGACCATCACTCACGGGGGGCGTCTTTCTTCCGTAGAGGTCAAGCAATTATCAGGGCGCGCAAACGTCTATGATTTCGTGTCTTACGAAGATGCCATGCGGGACACTGACGTCGCCGTTATGCACGGCGGCATGAACGGCATCCTCGATGCGCTGGCACATGGCGTCCCTATCGTCACTATCCCGCTCGCCTTCGAGCAAGCCGCGATCGCGTCGCGTGTGCGCTACTCCGGAGCCGGCCTTATCAGTCGTTCGCCTACGAGGCGACTTGCCGAGAAGATCAGGAAGGTTCTCACGGAGCCATCCTACGCTCTGGCCGCTTCAAGGCTTCGCGAGGAAATCCGTGCGGCCGGTGGTGTCAGGCGGGCCGCCGACATCACGGAACACGTCGCGAGAACAGGTCGACCCTGCTTGAACGAGGATGCGGTCTCAGCCGATCCCAGCCTGAGACATTGCGCGTTGGCGTGAGGAGCGCGTCCCGCAACCGGCATCAATCGCCGCTATCGCCAAGACTTGGCCAATACCAAGACTTGGCCCACACCAAGATTTGGCCAACACCAAGACTTGGCCCGCAACCTCAGAAACGTCGATCAGCGCTTTCGCGCCGCCACGTTCAGCGCCTCGGCGAGGATCGCCAGCGCGTCGCAGCCGTCGTGGATGAATCCGTCGACGCCCGCCGCGCGAAAGGCGTCCGCGTCCGCGCTCGGCCGTCCCGCGCGCAGGACGAGGCGCGCGCCGGCCTCGCGCAGCGCCGCCACCAGCGGCGCGGCCTGATCCGCGTCGGCCTTGTCGCTCCCGCAGAGGCACACCGCCGTCGTCCCAGCTTCGGCGAAACGCGCGAGTCGCTCCTCCGAAGTCTCCTCCCGCGTCGGCGCCGCCGCCTCGATGCCGGCGGCGGCGAAGAAGGTCGCGGCGTAGGTCGCGCGGGCGCCGAACGCGGCCGGCGGACCGAGCGTCGCGAGGAACAGGGTCGGCCTGCCGTGCTCGGCGGCGATCGCGTCGGCTCGGTCGCGCAGCGCCTCGAACGGCGCGGCGTCGCGTGTCGACGGCAGCGCGCCCGCGCCGACCGGCGCCGCCGGGGCGGGGCGAACGTCGAGCACGACCGGCACCGGCGCGTGCAGATCGGGAAAGCGGCTCGTGCCGACGATGCCGGCGCGCAGGCTGGCGATGGCCTCGGCACGCGGTCGCGCCGCCCCGGCGATGCGCGCCTGGATCGCGCCGGCCCGCAGCGAGGCCGCGATGCCACCCTCCGCCTCGATCGCCTGGAACAGCGACCAGGCGCGTTCGCACAGCCCATCCGTCAGCCCGTCGAGGCCACCGGAGCCGGCGGCCGGATCCTCCACCTTGGCGAGGTTCGCCTCGTCGAGCAGCACGCGCTGCACGTTGCGGGCGAGGCGCCGGGCCGCCGCGTCGGGCAGGCCGAGCGGGAGGGTGAAGGGCAGCACGTCGATCCTGTCGACACCGCCGACGCCGGCCGCGAAGGTCGCGGCGGTCGCCCGCATCACGTTGGTCCAAGGGTCGCGATGGGTCATCATCCGCCACGATGTCTCGGCATGCAGCCGGATCGGCTTCGGCGTCAGCCCGCTCGCCGCCTCGGCGCGCGCCCACAGGCGGCGCATCGCCCGCGCCTTGGCGAGGCCGAGGAAGACGTCGGCGTCGAAGGCCAGCAGGAACGCCAGCGCGTCGCGTCCCGCCTCCGGCGGCGTGCCCAGATCCTCGAGATGGCGGAGGTAGGCGACGCCGGTGGCGAGCACGGCGGCGAGTTCCATCGCCTCGCCGGCGCCGGCCTCGTGGTAGGGCCGTCCGTCGGCCAGAAGCACGCGCCCGGCGAGCCCGGACTCGGCGGCGAGGCCGAGGATGCGCTCGATATCGTCGAAGCGCGGCGCGCCGCCCGCGCGTGCGGCGACGCCGATCGGGTCGTGGCCGAAATCGATCGCCAGGGCCGCGCTCGTCAGACGGCGGTCCGCGACCAGGCGGGTCAAGGCCGTCGCCGCCTCCAGCGTTTCGGCGCCGGCATCGAGCCGAAGGCCGATGAAGTCGAGCTCGACGCCGGCAAGCGCCTCGTCGAAGCCGCTCGCGGGGAGGCCGAAACCGTGTGCCGCGCCGCCCGGCGCCACCAGCGTCAGCGCGTCGGCGCCGCCCTCGAGGTCGAGCAGGGCGAGCGCGTTGGCGGTCTCGGCGACGGGATGATCGACGCGGGCGGCAACCGACCAGGCGCCGCGACGCCACGGTCGCGGCGCGTCGCTGGCGTGGCGCGGATAGAGCGGCGCGATCGGCACGCCGTCGACGGAGACGCCGGCGAGCCGGTCGATCTCGCCGCCGACCGCCCTGTCGGCGAGGGCGCGCCAGCGCGCCTCATCCTCCCGGGTCGTCTCGGCCGCCTCCGCTATCATCGCCTCAGATGAACTGGCCGAGGCCGGGGATCGCGGCGGCGATCTTGTCGACCCGCTCCGCGCCGGCCTGCTCGCGGGCGTAGGTGAAGATCTCCTTGCCGACCGTCGTCATCTCGCCGGTGCCAAGGCCGATGCCGGAGAGCTGCGAGGCGAGGCCCATCAGGCCGCCGCCGCCGCTCATCATGTTCATCAAGCCGCCCATGATGCCGTTGGCCTTCGGCTTGTCGGTTTCGCCGGTGGCCGCCGCCGTCGTGGCGCCCGGCACGTCGCGCAGCATCGGGTCGACCTCGTCGGGCGCCTCCTTCTTGAGGAAGGCGAAAACGAGGTTGATCGCCCGCTCCGCCTGATTGGGCGGAATGTGCGCCGCGGCGGCGACCCGAGCAATCAACTGTTCCATCGACAAACCTCCCGAGCTTCAGCCCTCGACGGGCCATAAGCAGCGTCCCAGGCGAAAGCAATATCGCGCCCGACGCAAAAAGCGAGCGCCGGTGATGATGTCACACGTTCGTTATGTTGCCCTGACTTAGCTCCCGCCGCTTAGAAGGAGCCTCTTCATGACCGCGATATCATCACCGGCGTTCGGGTCGGGCGACGCGAAATACGAGCACAAGCTCGACCTCAACAAGCCCATGAGCGCCAAGGGCATCATGGTCTTCCTGGCGATCATGGCGCTCGGCCTGTTCTTCACCGCCTACAGCGTCTACATCGACGTCGAGAAGTCCGGCACGACGACGACCAGCATCCTGCCCTATCTCCTGCTCGCCGTCGCGCTTCTCATCGCGCTCGGGTTCGAGTTCGTCAACGGCTTCCACGACACCGCCAACGCCGTCGCGACGGTGATCTACACGCGCTCGATGCCGCCGCAGATCGCGGTCGTCTGGTCGGGCTTCTTCAACTTCCTCGGCGTGCTGACGTCCTCGGGCCTCGTCGCCTTCGGCATCGTCTCGCTGCTGCCGGTCGAGCTCATCCTGCAGATCGGCTCCTCGGCCGGCTTCGCGATGGTGTTCGCGATGCTGATCTCGGCCATCATCTGGAATCTCGGCACCTGGTGGCTGGGCCTGCCCGCCTCGTCCTCGCACACGCTGATCGGCTCGATCATCGGCGTCGGCGTGATGAACGCGCTGCTGCACGGCCGCTCCGGCACGTCGGGCGTCGACTGGGGCCAGGCGACGAAGATCGGCGAGGCGCTGCTGATCTCGCCGCTCGTCGGCTTCTTCCTCTCCGCCGGCCTGCTGCTCGTCATGAAGCTGGTGGTGCGCTCGCCCCGGCTCTACGCCGAGCCCAAGCCCGGCGAGAAGACGCCGACCTGGATCCGCGGCCTGCTGATCCTGACCTGCACCGGCGTCTCCTTCGCGCACGGCTCGAACGACGGCCAGAAAGGCATGGGCCTCATCATGCTGATCCTGATCGGCACCGTGCCGACGGCCTACGCGCTCAATCGCGCGCTGCCGGAAAGCCAGGTGCAGAGCTTCGTCCAGGTGTCGCAGGAGACCTCGAGGATCGTCGACGCCAAGGCGTCGGGCTACAACATCATCGGCAGCCCGCGCGACGCCGTCACCAACTACGTCGCCTCGCACGACATCAACGAGGGCACCTATCCCTCGCTCGCCAAGCTGATCACCGACGTCGCCGACCAGGTGAAGAGCTACGGCTCGATCAAGAACATCCCGGCCGGCGTCGCCGGCAACACCCGCAACGAGATGTATCTCGCCTCCGAGGCGATCCGCATCCTCACCAAGGACAAGGCCGCCGACCTCTCGCCCGCCGACGTCAAGACGCTCGGCAAGTACCGAGGTTTGCTCGACAATTCGACCAAGTTCATCCCCTGGTGGGTGAAGGTCGCGGTGGCGCTGGCGCTCGGCCTCGGCACGATGATCGGCTGGAAGCGCATCGTCGTCACCGTCGGCGAGAAGATCGGCAAGACGCACCTGACCTACGGGCAGGGCGCGGCGGCCGAGCTCGTCGCGATGGTCACGATCGGCGCCGCCGACAGCTTCGGCCTGCCGGTCTCGACGACGCACGTGCTGTCGTCGGGCGTCGCCGGCACGATGGCGGCGAACGGGTCGGGCATCCAGTGGTCGACGTTGCGCTCGATCGCGCTCGCCTGGGTGCTGACGCTCCCCTGCGCGATGGCGATCTCCGGCGCGCTGTTCTTCATCTTCTCGAAGATCTTCTAGGGCGAAGGTCTTCAGCACGCGACGCTTTCGCCAGTCGGATCGTCGGGGGTCGCCCTCGACGATCAAGACCGGGTGCCGCCGAAGGCCGGCGTCACCGCAATCCTTCGAACCTGACGCAAGCGCCTTGACACCCCCACGGGCCGAAGCCTAAATCCGCCCGGCCACGACAGGGCGGCGCGCGCCAGAAGCCGCCTGGTCTGGGCGTGGCGGAGTAGCTCAGCCGGCTAGAGCAGGGGAATCATAATCCCCGTGTCGGGGGTTCGAGTCCCTCCTCCGCTACCAGTGTTTTCTGCGCCAATACCAGCTTACAGATCGGCTCCGTCCCGAGACGTAAGCGACCTCTCGCCTCGGTCTGGCAAATACAAGTCCAGCGTCTTAGTGAGAAATGGATAAAGCGAGACGAGCGGTGCCGCTCCCGGCTTGATCCGATCAGAGGCCCAGCATCAGCTGGAGGTTCTGGATGGCCGCCCCGCTTGCGCCTTTGCCGAGGTTGTCGAGCTTGGCCACGAGCACCGCTTGGCGTTCCGGCTCGTTGGAAAAGACGTGGAGTTCGAGATCGTCGCTTCCGGCCAACGATTCCGCCTCGATCTTGGTCGATACCGTGTTTGTCAATCCCGCCTTGGCTGATCCCGCCTTGGCTGATCCCGCCTTGGCTGATCCCGTGTTGGCCGGTCCCGTTCTGGCTGATCCCGTCTCGGCCGATCCGGGCTCGCCCACCCTCACGTGGCCGGTGGGGCCGTAATGCGCGGCCAGGATCCTCGCGACGTCGGCGGCGCTGGGTCGCCCGGCCATCTCGTCGAGGAACAGCGGGATCGACACGAGCATGCCCCGCGCGAAGGCGCCGACGGACGGCACGAAGATCGGGCGCCGCTCCAGCCCGGAATAGGCGACGATCTCGGCGATGTGTTTGTGGGCGAGGCCCAGGGCGTAGAGCTCGAAACGTGGCGCGGCGCCCGCTTCGTAGTCCGCGATCATGGATTTGCCGCCGCCGCTGTAGCCGGAGACCGCGTTGATGGCGACCGGCATGGTCGGCGCGATGATCTTGGCGTCGACGAGCGGACGCAGCAGGGCGATCGCGCCCGTCGCGTAGCAGCCCGGGTTGGCGACGAGGCGCGCGGCGCGGATCGCCTCGGCCTGGCCCGGCGCGAGTTCCGGAAAGCCGTAGGTCCATCCCGGCGCCACGCGATGCGCGGTCGAGGCGTCGAGCACGCGCGGGCCGTCCGGCATGGCGGCGACCAGGGCGACCGTCTCGCGCGCGGCCTCGTCCGGGAGGCAGAGCACGACGACGTCGACCTCGGCGAGCAGCGCCTTCTTCGCGGCGACGCTCTTGCGGTCCGCGCCGCCCAGGCTTTTCAGTTCGACGCCGGGCATGTCGGCGAGACGGTCGCGGATGCCGAGACCGGTCGTGCCGACCTCACCGTCGATGAAGATGCGTGACGCCATCTTTGCGCCCAGTCTGCGAGCGGCCAATCCTCAGCGAGAGATTGGCCGAGGGAGGACAAAAAGGAAGAGGCGGCCGAAGCCGCCTCGTGACGCCTGGTCTCGCGCGCGAACTCAGCGCTTGGAGAACTGGAAGCTGCGGCGGGCTTTCTTCTTGCCGTACTTCTTGCGCTCGACCACGCGCGAGTCGCGGGTGAGGAAGCCTTCCTTCTTGAGGACGCCGCGCAGTTCAGGCTCGAAGTAGGTCAGCGCCTTCGAGAGACCGTGGCGCACGGCGCCGGCCTGGCCGGAGAGCCCGCCGCCCACGACGGTGACCATCAAGTCGTACTGGCCGACGCGCGCGGTGATGCCGAGCGGTTGCTGCAGGATCATGCGCAGCACAGGCCTGGCGAAATACACCTCGAACGGGCGGTCGTTGACGACGATCTTGCCGGAGCCGGGCTTGATCCATACGCGGGCGATCGCGTCCTTGCGCTTGCCGGTCGCGTAGGCGCGGCCGTATTTGTCGAGCTTCTGAACATACACCGGCGCCTCGGTCTGCGGCGCGGCCGTCGACCCGGCGAGGTCCTGGAGGGAGGAGAGGGTTTCGGCCATGGTCAGGCTGCCTGCTTCTTCTGGACGATCGTGTTCTTGCGATTGAGCGCACCGATGTCCCAGACAACTGGCTGCTGGGCCTCGTGCGGATGCTCGGCGCCTTTGTAGACACGCAGATTGCCGAGCTGCTTGCGCCCCAGGGGCCCGCGCGGAAGCATGCGCTCCACGGCCTTCTCGACGACCCGCTCGGGAAACCGTCCCTCGAGCACGAAGCGCGCGGTGCGTTCCTTGATGCCGCCCTGAAAGCCGGTGTAGTGATAGTACACCTTGTTCTCGCGCTTGCGGCCGGTGAACACCACCTTGTCGGCGTTGATGACGATCACATGGTCCCCGTCGTCCATATGCGGCGTATACGAGGCCTTGTGCTTGCCGCGCAGGCGCACGGCGATTTGCGACGCCAGGCGACCGACGACGAGCCCGGAGGCATCGACGACAACCCATTTCTTCTCGATCTCGGCCGTCTTGGTCGAGACTGTCTTGCCGAACATGGTTGGAACCCTATGCGAAATGTGAGGCCCTTAGACCTCCGGCTGTGGCGCAAGTCAAGGACGCGCGCGGCTCAGAACCCCGCCAGTACGGCATTTACGCCATCTAGGTATTCGGGTACCTCACATCGCGATGTGACGTGTTGGAGCGACCTTCGCGCGCTTCTTGCCGAAGTCAGGACGATCGCGGTCGTCGGCCTGTCCGCCAACCTCGCGCGACCCTCCAACGAGGTGTTCGCCTTCCTGCTCTCACGCGGCTACGACTGCGTCGGTGTCAATCCGGGTCTCGCGGGGCACCGCGTCCATGGCGCACCGGTCTTCGCGTCGCTCGAAGAGATCGGCAGACCCATCGACATGGTCGACATCTTCCGGGCCTCCGAGGCGGTCGAACAGGTGGTCGACGAGGCTTTGGCGCTCGTGCCGCGGCCTCGGCTGATCTGGATGCAGCTCGGCGTCATCAACCAGGCCGCCAAGGATCGCGCCGAGGCCGCCGGTCTCGTCGTGGTGATGGACCGCTGCCCGAAGATCGAACTGAGCCACGCCTCTTAGGCCTAGCTCTTCACATGCCAAGTTTAGCTCTTCACACGCCAAGCTTAGCTCTTCACACGCAAAGTTCAGCTCTTCACACGCAAAGTCTAGCTCTTCACACGAACGTATTCGCCCGGCGCGTCACCGAGAATGGGCCGGCCGCCGGCGCCCGGCACCCGCGCCGCGACACGCTCCGGCGCCCGCTCGGTCAGCCAGGCGAGCCAGTCCGGCCACCAGCTTCCCTTGTGCTCCTCGGTCCGGCGCGTCCAGTCGACGAGTTCGCCGGATGGCCGCGGGCCGGTCGAATAGGCGTACTTCTGCTTGGCGGGCGGATTGATGACGCCGGCGATGTGGCCGGAACCGCCGAGCACGTAGCGCACCGGACCGCCGAACAGCTTGGCACCGCGAAAGACCGAAGCGGCGGGGGCGATATGATCCTCCTTCGTCGCGAGGAAATAGGCCGGAACCTCGACCTTGCCGAGGTCGAGCCGCTTGCCGGCCATGTCCATCTCGCCTTTGGCGAGCTTGTTGGCGATGTAGAACGTGCGCAGATAATAGGAATGGTTGCGCAGCGGCAGCCGCGTCGCGTCGGAGTTCCAGTAGAGCAGGTCGAAGGCGGCCGGCTGCTTGCCGCGCATGTAATTGTCGACGACGTAGGACCAGACGAGATCGTTGGGGCGCAGCATGTTGAAGGCCATCGCCATCTTCGATCCCTCGAGATAGCCGACGTCCTCCATCTTGGCGTCGAGCGCGTCGATCTGCTCCTCGTCGATGAAGACCTGGATGTCGCCGGCATTGGTGAAGTCGGATTGCGCGGCGAAGAAGGTCGCGCTCTGGATGCGCCGGTCGTCGGTCTCGGCCATGTACGCCAGCGTCGAGGCGAGCAGGGTGCCGCCGACGCAATAGCCGAGCGCGTTGACCTCGTCCTCGCCCGTCGCGGCGTTCATCGCATCGAGCGCGGCGAAGATGCCCTCGCGCATGTAGGACTCGAACGTCTTGTCGCGATGGCGCTGGTCGGGATTGACCCACGAGATCATGAACAGGCTGACGCCCTGCTCGACCACCCAGCGGACAAGGCTTTTCTCGGGGTTCAGGTCCATGATGTAGAACTTGTTGATCCAGGGCGGGATCACCAGGAGCGGACGCTTCAGCGCGGTCTCGGTCGTCGGCTCGTACTGGATCAGTTCGATGAGGTCGTTGCGAAAGATCACCTTGCCCGGCGTGTTCGCGACGTTGACGCCGAGCTCGAACTTGGTCGGATCGGTTTGGCGGATGCGCAACTGACCGCCGCCGGCCGCCATGTCCTCGGCGAGCAGGGCGGCCCCGCGCACGAGGTTGTCGCCGTTGGAGGCGATCGTCTGGCGCAGAAGCTCGGGATTGGTGCCGATGAAATTGGCCGGCGAGAGCGCGCTGGAGATCTGCCGGAGGTAGAACTTGGCCTTGGCGCGCGTGCGCGGGTCGATATCGCTGGATTGATCGACGAGCCCGTCCGCCCAGTTCGAGGTGATGCCGTGCGCCTGGCGCAGGAAGTCGAAAAGCGGCAGGTCGGCCCATTCCGGCGCCTGATAGCGCTTGTCCCCCTTTGCCACCGGCAGCAAAGGCTCGGCTGTTTCGCCGAGCATGCGGCGGTAGGTTTGGTTCCAAAGCTGGAGAAAGGGCATCGCGAGCGCGCCTTGCGCCTGCGCCAGACGCACCGGGTCGCTTGTCCAGTGCTCGGCCACCTTGCCGATCGAGGTCAGCGCCACGGCAAGGATATCGGACCCGTCATCCTTCTTGGCCTGCCCGTTCTCGAGCGGCTTGAGGTAGGCGGCCAAGGCCTTGCCGCTCTGCTCGATGAAGCGGGCGGCGTTCGTGGCGAGACGCTCGATGTCGGGTCCGGTACGCGGCGGCGGTGGCGTGTCGCCCGTCGTGACATCCGGCGCCGGAATCAGAGGGTTCTTCACGTCATCGTAGGGCGCTGACGACGTCATGGATCATCTCCGTGTCTGGCGGCCGGACGGTGTCCCGCTTCCGACATAAAGACAAGCTATCCGGAGAGGAGAAGTTGCCCTCTGGCATACGACCTTCAGGAGAAGGCTTTGCGTCACCGCTTCTCCCGTCCGCTGCTGGCGCTGCCGGTGATGCTGTCCCTTCTGGTCGCGGGCCTGACGACGAGTGTCTCCGCCCAGGACGCCGACACCATACCGGCCGCCAAGAAGATCAAGGCGGTGCGGCCGACGCCGGAGAAGAAACCGCCGCGCGACAAGTACGGGTCGCCGCTCAACACCTTCATGAACACCCATCTGACGACCACCGCCCCACCCGCCGAGGAGTTCGTGCGCGCGACCCATCCGGACCAGAAGGACCTCGACTACACGCCGCTGACCGGCGTCGAGCCGGTGCGCCCGAAGCCGCGCGACAAGGCCAACATCATGGCGCTGCAGGCCGAGTTGGAACGCGACGGCGCCACGGCGAGAGGCAAGGGCGCGGTAGTCGGCGGCGCCGCGCAGAAGCCCGCCAAGCGCAAGCCGAAGGCGGAGTAGCACGGCTCACCGCTGCCGGGTCTTGCGGTGCTTGTAGGGGTTGTCGCTGGTCTTGCGAGACACGCGAATCGGCACGCCGGGCAGGGCGAAGGTCTCGCGCAGGCCGTTGACCAGGAAACGTTCGTAGCTCGTCGGCAGCGCGTCGAGCTGGTTGCCGAAGATCACGAAATAGGGCGGACGCGCGCGCAGCTGCGTCATGTAGCGGATCTTGATGCGCCGTCCCGCCACGGCCGGCGGCGGATGATGCTCCAGCGTCGCCGAGAGCCAGCGGTTGAGCTTGGCGGTGGCGACGCGCTTGTTCCACACCTCCTCCACCCGCATCACCGCCTCCATCAGGCGCTCGACGCCATAGCCGGTCTCGCCCGCCAGCGGGATCACCGGCGCGCCCTTCACCTGCGGCAGCAGGCGGATCGCCTCCTCGCGCAGGAAGGAGAGGCGGCTGCCCTTGTCCTCGATCAGGTCCCATTTGTTGAGGCCGATCACCAGGGCGCGGCCCTCGCGCGCCACCAGATCGGCCAGCGTCAGGTCCTGCTTCTCGAAGGGCATGGTGGCGTCGATCAGCAGGACCACCACCTCGGCGAACTTGGCGGCGCGCAGCGCGTCGGCACCGGCGAGCTTTTCCAGCTTGTCCTCGACGCGGGCGCGGCGGCGCAGCCCGGCCGTGTCGAACATCTTGAGCTTGCGGCCGCGCCATTCGAGATCGATGCCGATCGCGTCGCGCGTCAGCCCGGCCTCGGGCCCGACCAGCAGCCGCTGCTCGCCGAGGATGTGGTTGAGCAGCGTCGACTTGCCGGCGTTGGGCCGGCCGACGATGGCGATCGACAGCGGCTTCGTCAGGTCGAGCTCGCTGCCGTCCTCCTCGTCGTCGAAGGTCCGGGCCGCGCCGGCCTCGACCTCCTCGACCTCGGCGGTGTGCTCCGGCAGCGTCTCGAGCAGGGCGGAATAGAGGTCGGAGAGCCCCTCGCCGTGCTCGGCCGAGAGCGGGACGGGATCGCCGAGGCCGAGCTGGTAGGCCTCCATCGCGCCCTCGCCACCGGCCTTGCCCTCCGCCTTGTTGGCGATGAGGATCAGCGGCTTGCCGGCGCGCCTGACGAGCGCGCCGAACGCCCGGTCGTCCGGCGTCAGGCCGATCCGCGCGTCGATGACGAAGAAGATGCCGTCGGCCCCCTCGATCGCCGCTTCCGTCTGGGCGCGAGTGCGGCCCGGAAGCGAGGCGGCGTCGCCCTCCTCGAGCCCGGCCGTGTCGACCACGGTGAAGCGCAGGTCGCCCAGCTTGGCGAGGCCCTCGCGGCGGTCGCGGGTGACGCCCGGGCGATCGTCGACCAGCGCCAGCTTCTTGCCGACGAGCCGGTTGAACAGCGTCGACTTGCCGACGTTGGGCCGGCCGATGATGGCGATGGTGAACATGAGAGCCTTGGATCCCGCTTAGCGGGCCGGGGGAGCCGCCGGCGCGGGCGTTTCCGGAGCCTCCGGCGCGTCGGTCGCGGCGGGCGGAGCCGGCGGCGCGGCGCCGGCGAGCGGCGCGACCTTGGCCGGCGGGGCCGGACCGGTCATCGCGGTAGCGGGGCCGGCGGCGACGAGGGCGCGGAACGCTTCCGCGCGGTTGCGCAGCGCGCCTGGCGCGAGCGGGTCGGCGATGATCTGGTCGAGGTACTTGCCGGCGGTGGCGGTGTCGTTGGCCTTGAGCGCGGACACGGCGATGAGCTCGCGCATCGAATTGCGGAAGGCGGAGCCCGGCACCGAGAAGCGGCCGTAGCGCTGCTCGAAGGTCTTGGCGTCCTCGAGATCGACGCGCAGGTAGGCGCCGCGCGTGCGCGCCGCGTCGCGCATGGAGGGGGCGATCGCCCCGTCGTTGGCGATGTCGTCGTAACCCTTCGCCGCCGCCTGCGGATCGCGCTCGGCGAGCAGCGCCGCCGCGCGCATCCGCGCCAGCATGGCGTAGCCGGCCGGCCCGTTGGCGCCGATCGCCGCGAAGGCCTTCGCGGCCTCCTCCGTCTTGCCCTGCTTGCCCAGCAGCTCGGCCTTCTCGTAGAGGGCGTTGTCCGCCTCGGCCGAGACCTGCCGCCGGTCCACCGTGTAGCGCCACACGCCGGCGCCGACGACGATCGCCACGGCGAGGACCACCAGCGGGATCGAGAAACGGGCGAGCAGGCGCAGCAGGCGTTCGCGACGGTAATCCTCGTCGACCTCGCGGATGAAATCGGACATGGGGCTTCGATCAGGATCAGAGGGACGCCCGGCCTAGCACGGCTCCCGCCCGCGTCCAAGGAGAAGGCGGGTGCGCGCCGCCGGCTAAAAAATGCACGCCTCGTTACATTTCAGCGTCATAAGCGTCATAGCGTCATTCACGAGGAAAGCGTCAGGCCGCCGATCTCACAAGGTAAATATATCCCTAGTACGCCGGTTCTGGAAAGAGCTTTCGCGGGTGGAAACCATCATCTCCATCGCGATGCATCATGTCCATCATGCGCCGTGTGATAGCGTTCGTCGTCCGCGACAGGTCGACATAGCTGGCTAAAGGAAAGAAGAGAGAATCTTCCCCGACGTGCGAGAGAAGGCCAACAGGTCCTTGCCTTCATGCACGCGCGCGATGTGCCAGACGCCACCTCGTTCTTCGGCCGTCAGAAGCCCTTGTGCCATCGTCGCTCCCCACGAAGTCGTTTGCAAAAAAACTTTCGCGTAGGCGACGGCGTCGGCTGGCGTATTGACGACGCCACCGTACAGCGCGCGGATCGCATCGCGGACGCCATCCCGTTCCCATTCGAAAGTTTCGCCGAAGACTGCATCGAACTGTGCCGGAGTCATCTTGCGGCGCCAGTCACTTTCCTCGGCGCGGGAGAGGATCTGGCGCCCGTCGCAGCCGATCCCGAGCACTTCCGCATCGGCCTTGGCGAAGAAGACGTGGCACTTCACGTAGCGCAGGAGCTTGCCTTGAGTGAAGGGCGTTCCGACCACGAGGAAGGCATCGCCTTGGTCCTTAACCTGCCAGGGCTTCTGCTTGGCTAGACACTCTGGTCCGTTCGTGCCCGCGATCACAATCGCAAAAAGGGTTGCCGCAGCGGTGACATCGAGCATTTCAATGGACCTCCATCCCAATAGCTTGACAATAATCGATGTAGCCGAACGGCTGGCCTGGTCCTGAGGTCGTCACCAAGAGGATGCGCATTGGCGGAAGCGGTGTACTGCGGTGAGGCCAAGCTGAGAGATGCGTGTATCGAAGGATGGCGCGTGTCCTCACATGCATTGCACCTCGCTCTAAGGTAACTATACCTTTGGCCACTTAGGCTTGGATTTCATTTTTATCTAGCGACTTACTTTCTGGCTGAAGCTCGCGCGGTCGAAGCTGGTGTGCCAGGGAACGCGCCCACCTTGAAATACGAGAAGGCCGCTTCCTTCCTCACTTATGATCGTCTGTGGCAACGAAGCCGCGCCCTCGCGTGTTGCCGCTCTGATCGACGCCGGCGAATTCGCTTACGGCTCGGATCGCGGAAGGAACGACATGACGGGACAAGGCGCGAGTGACCTGGCGAAGATCGCCGAGGCGGACGGCGGGGTCGTCAGCCCCGAGCAGACGCTCATCCTGTTCGCGCTTGTCGCCCGCCACGGGTTCGCGCCGCAAAACGATCTCGGCGTGCCGATGGACGCGGCGGACCGCGAGGCGCTCATGCGGGCCGAGTTGGTGAGACGCTGAAGCGCGAGCAGAACGTGCTGTGGCTGAGCCTCACCGACGCCGGCTGGGACTGGGCGGGCGCGAACCTGACCAAGGCTCTGCCGGCCAGCTACGTCGTCCTGCATCACATGATGGCGCGCATCGGCGAGCACCTGGGGCGCACCGGCGAGACGTTGCGCGAACTGGTCGGCGACCCGCCGAAGCCCGGCAAGATGGACGCGGAGATGTCGAGCTAGCCGCCTCACATTCTCCGGCTGCCGCCTCGATGGCGTCCGCCCCTGCCTCCGCTCCTGGTGGGGCGCGCGCGAAGAACCTAGGACGGCTGACGCGAGGGGTCCGAGTTCGTCGCTTCGCTGCCCTCTTGGGCGTCGGACGACGGCGATCGGTCCTCTGATTCGGGGCTCGGCTGAGGCTTCGAACGCGGCTGGCGCGGTGCCTCCTTGTCCGACGCGCCCTGTGGGGTCGAGAACTCTTTCTCGTCGGCTGTCATGGCTTCGCCTTTCAAGGATTTGGTAGCCCTCGCGAACAGGCAATTCGGGGTTCGGTTCCGCGCCTCGACCCGTGGCGGTCGCATGACCTACTCGCCCGGCACCTTGTCGTAGGCGCGCGCGTCGCTCTCGGCGGCGGTCTTCGATGTCGTCGCCGACGCCTTATTCGCCAATGCCTGGTCCGTCCGCGCCTGGTCCGTCAGCGCCTGATCCGCCAGCGCCTGATCCGTCAGCGCCTGATCCGTCAGCGCCTGGTCCGTCAGCGCCTGGTCAGCCATCTCCTGCTCGGCGAGATCGCGCTCCAGCGCGCGCCGCAGCGTTTCCTCGGCCTCCTCGACCTGGTGCTGGCGGTCCCACATCGCCGCGTAGGTGCCCCGGCGCGCGAGCAGCTCGTCGTGCGTGCCGCGCTCGACGATCGCGCCGGCGTCGAGCACCATGATCTCGTCGGCGCCGACGATCGTGGAGAGGCGGTGGGCGATGACGAGCGTGGTGCGCCCGCGCGCGACGCGCTCCAGCGAGGCCTGGATCTCGCGCTCGGTGAGGCTGTCGAGCGCCGAGGTCGCCTCGTCGAGGATGAGGATCGGCGGCCCCTTGAGGATGGTGCGGGCGATGGCGACGCGCTGCTTCTCGCCGCCCGACAGCTTGAGGCCGCGCTCGCCGACCTGGGCGCCGTAGCCGCCCGGCGCGACCGCGATGAAATGGTCGATCTGCGCGAGGCGGGCGGCCTCGCGGACCTCGTCGTCGCTGGCGTCCCAGCGGCCGTAGCGGATGTTGTAGGCGATGGTGTCGTTGAACAGCACCGTGTCCTGCGGCACCATGCCGATCGACGCGCGCAGCGAGGCCTGCGTGACGTCGGCGATATCCTGCCCGTCGATGGTGATGCGGCCCGACGACGGCTCGTAGAAGCGAAACAGCAGCCGCGACAGCGTCGACTTGCCGGCGCCGGACGGCCCGACGATGGCGAGCGTCTTGCCCGGCGCGACCTCGAACGAGACGCCTTTCAGGATCACGCGGTCCGGCTCGTAGGAGAACCGCACGTTGTCGAACTTCAGGCGGCCCTCGGGCACGCGCAGGGGCAGGGCGCCCGGGCGGTCCTCGATCTCGGCGCCCTGGCCGAGGATGTCGAACATCATCTCGATGTCGATGGTCGCCTGCTTCACCTCGCGGTACACCATGCCCATGAAGTTGAGCGGCTGGTAGAGCTGGATCATCATCGCGTTGACGAGCACGAAGTCGCCGATCGAATGCGTGCCGTTGCGGATGCCGGCGATCGACATCGCCATGATCGCGGTGAGGCCGATGGTGAAGATGATCGTCTGCCCGGCGTTGAGCACGGTCAGCGAGACGTAGGTCTTGATCGACATCGATTCGTAGCGCGCCATCGAGCGGTCGTAGCGCGACGCCTCGCGGCCCTCGGCGCCGAAGTACTTCACCGTCTCGTAGTTCAGGAGCGAGTCGATCGCCTTGGTGTTGGCGTCGGTGTCGCTCTCGTTCATCGAGCGGCGGATCGACATCCGCCAGTTCGTCGCCAGGAACGTGTAGACGAGATAGACCGCGATCATCGCCAGCACCACGCCGACGTAGGCGATGTCGAACTGGACGAAGAGCACCACCAGGATCAGCGCGAACTCGATCACCGTGGGCACGGCGGTGAGCATGATGATGCGCACGATCGTCTCGATCGCGTTGCGGCCGCGCTCCAGCACGCGGGTGAGGCCGCCGGTCTTGCGCTCGAGGTGGAAGCGCAGCGAGAGGTTGTGGAGGTGGACGAACACCTCCTGCGCGAGGCGGCGCACCGCGTTCATCGCGACGGCGGCGAAGAGCGCGTCGCGCGCCTGGGTCGACAGGCCCATCAGCACCCGCAGCACGCCGTAGAGCGCGGTCAGCGCGAGCGGGCCGAGCAGCATGCCGAAGAGTTCATGGCCCGCAAGCTGGCCATGGTGCTGCGCCTCGGCCGAGACGGCGTTCGTCGCCCATTTGAAGGCGAAAGGCACGGCGATGGTGATGAGCTTGGCCAGCACCATAAGGGCGAGCGCGACATAGATGCGCCGGCGCAGGTCCGGCCGCGCGGAGGGCCAGACGTAGGGCGCGAGCTTGCGCAGCATGCCGCCGAGGCGGGTCTCGCGTTTCGCTTTGTCGATCAAGCCGTCGTACATCGAGGGGGGGAGGGGCGCCATTGCCTCAGCATATAGGCGATGCGGCGCGCCCGCGCACCCGGCGTCGGGTCGCGGGCGGTATGCGCTACTTCGCCGGCAGCACGAACACCTGGCCGGGATAGATCAGCGCCGGATCGTGGATCTGCGTGGCGTTGGCGGCGTAGATCTGCGTGAAGCGCCTGCCGAAGCCGAAACGCTCGCGGCTGATCTTCCACAGGTTGTCGCCACCCAGCACCTGCCGCGTGCGCACCTCCTCGATCACGGCGGTGGACTGGCCCGGCGCGGCGTCCGCGGTTTGCGCCGATGATGCCGTCGCCGTGTCTGGCGCCGCGCTCCCGGCCGCGTCGGACGGGGTCGCCGCCGCCATGCTGGTGGTCGGCGTGCTCTTCGCGCGGTCGGCGGAGGCTCTGGCCTGCGGGTTCTCCGTCTCGGTTCGCGGCGTCGCCAGGCCGGCGAGGCCCGGGGCGCGGCCATCGCCCGGCGATACGATGGCGGCATCCGCCATTCCCGCGGGCACGTCGAACGGGACCTCGACCCGGGCGGCGACGCTCGTCCCCGGCCCGGCGTCGGCGCGCACCGTGTAATGGCCGCCGGCAAGCCCCTTGCGGATCGTCACGCTCCAGGCGCCATCCGCGCCGGCGACGACGTCGGCGAGGTGCGTGTCGTTCAGGTAGACGTGGACCGGCGTGCCGGGCGCCGCGCTTCCGGAGGCAAAGAAGCCGTTGCCGTTCTCGAGTTCGACCGAGCGGACGCCGAGGCCTTGCGGCATCGCCGTCTTCGCGGCCGTCGCGACGCCTGGCATGGCGGCCGTCGCGACGCCTGGCATGGCGCTCGGCGCGCCGCCTGGCATGACGCTCGGCGCGACGCCTGGCATGACGCTCGGCGCGACGCCTGGCATGGCGCTCGGCGCCGGGGCGGAGAGAATCTTGCTCGGGCGACCCGGCTCGGCGAGCGCCACCGCGACCTGGCCGCCGTTCTTCGGCACCGAGACGGCGACGCTTTGCGCCGACTCGACGCTTGCCGCCGCGCCGGGCTTGGCGGCGTCCGGCGTCTGGCGCAGCGTGAGGTCATAGGCGCCGGGCGCGAGCGGCGGCGGCAGCAGGACGAACTGGCCGGTCGCGTCCGCCTTGCCCTCCGCGATCACCTTGCCCGAGGCCAGCAGCGCCACCTTGGCGTTGGGCGCGGCGTTGCCGGCAACGACGGTGTCGCCCTTCGGCTCGACGCGGACGATGTCGAAGCGCGGCGGCGACGCCTCCGTCTTGCCGGTGGGGGCGGCGGCCGGCACCGGCGGAACCGCCACGGGCGGAACCGCGACCCTTGGCGCCCCGCGATCGGCCTCTCGGTCGAGCGCGCGCGCCGTCGGGATGTCGGCCGTCGCCGGCGCGCGGGAGCTGGCCGGCGGCGGCGCGGCGGCGCGGTCCGGCTTCGTGTCGGGATGGACCATGCGCGACAGCGCCGGCACCGCGCTCGCGAGTTCGGTCGTGAGCGGCGTGCCGGGATGCCGATGCTGCCAGAGCGCGCCGCCGCCGAACGCCAAGGCGATCAGCACGAGCGCGATCACGGCCGCCCACTTGGTCGATGCTGGCACGACATCTACTCCGACGCTGAGAACCGGACCTATTTGGTCATATTTCCATATTTCTTACGAGCTACAGAGCCGACGCGATAGCTGGCGTAAGGGTGTGGTGCGCGGCGCCGAGCGAGGAACGACGACGTGGGTGGATTGAGACGCGTCTGCGTCTACTGCGGCTCGGCGAGCGGTGGCGACCCGGCGTTCGAGGCGGCGGCGCGGACGCTTGGCGCGGCCCTGGCGGCCGACGGCATCGGCCTCGTCTACGGCGGCGGCGGCCTCGGACTGATGGGCACGCTCGCCCGCGCCGTGCTGGAGCATGGCGGCCACGTCACCGGGATCATCCCGGATTTCTTCACCGATAGCGACGACGCCCTGCGCGAGGCGCAGGAGCACATCGTCGTGCCCGACATGCACACCCGCAAGATGATGATGTTCGATCGCGCCGACGCCTTCGTCGCTCTGCCCGGCGGCATCGGCACGCTCGAGGAGCTGGTCGAGCAGATGACGTGGGTCCAGCTCGAGCGCCACACCAAGCCGGTGCTGATCGCCGACATCGGCGGCTTCTGGCGCCCGCTGCTCGCCCTGCTGGATCACATGCGCGAACGCGGCTTCATCAGGACGGAGACGGAGATCCGCTACCTCGTCGCCGCGCGCGCCGAGGCGATCGTGCCGATGCTGCGCGACGCGGTGGCCCGCGTGGAAAGGGCGGGCGCGATGAAGGACACGGTGGACAGCCGCCTGTAGCCGTCCAATCACGCTCGCCCAGCGATAGTTGACTGACTGAGCGCTCTCTTATATGATCAATGGTGTGGACGGCGGATGGCGAGACCGAGAAGCGACGACAGACGCAACGCGATCATGACAGCGACAATCCGCGTCGTCGCCTCTCAGGGTCTGAGCGCACCGACGGCTTTGATCGCGAAGGAGGCGGGTATCTCCAATGGTTCGCTCTTCACCTATTTCGACACCAAGGCGGAGCTCTTGAACCAGCTCTATGTCGAGCTCAAAACGGAGATGGGTGTGGCTGCCCTGGGCGGTTTGTCGACCGAGGCGGAAACACGCGAGCAGTTGCGTCATGTCTGGTCCTGTTGGCTGCACTGGGCGACCTCTCACCCCGACAAGCGCCGGACGCTCGCGCAGCTCGGCGTTTCTGACGAAATCACCGCGGAAAGCCATCAGGCCGGAAGTCGCGCGCTCTCGGGCATCGCGAACATCTTGGAGCGAAGTCGCGCTGATGGTCCGATGCGCGATGCGCCGAGTGGTTTCGTCGTCACCCTGATGACAGGGGTCGCCGACGCAGCGATGGACTTCATGATGCGCGATCCGGCCAATGCCGACGCGCATTGCATCGCCGCGTTCGACGCCGTGTGGCGCATGATCGCTTAAGCTTTTCACAGTTGGTAACTGACTGGACAGACATTGATGGACAGATCCATGCCGGAATCAGCTTCAGATCGCGACCACCACGCCTACATCGTCACCGGCCCAACCTCCGGCATAGGCCGCCGTACAGCCCTGGAACTGTCCAAGCTTGGCACCGTCATCCTGGTCGGCCGCGATCGCCTGAAGCTTGCGGAGGTGCAAACGGCCATTCAGCGTCGAGGTCAGCAGGCGATATCGATCGTGTGCGATCTCTCGGACCTCGCGAGCGTGCGGAGCGCGGCAGCGCAGATTGGCGCGCTCCGCCTGCCCATTGTCGGTCTGCTCAACAATGCCGGGATTCACCAGATGCGCCCTACGCAAAACGCTCAGGGCTGGGACATGACGTTCGCGACGAACCATGTCGGCCCGTTCGCGCTGACCGAGACGCTGCTGCCGCATCTTGCCGACGGCGCGAACGTCGTCTTCGTCTGTTCGGGCGTCGAGGACCCCGAGCGCAAGCCCGCCGTCGCCGCCGGCTTCAGAGGCGGTCGCTATGTTTCAGCGGAGGCAAGCACGCGAGGGGAGTGGCAGTCCGGCGGCTCCAAGCTGCCCGGTGGCGACGCCTACGCGACGTCCAAGCAGTGCAATCTTGCCTCGGCCATGGTTCTAGCCCGGGAGAACCCGAGGTTGCGGATCAACGCCTATGAGCCGGGCTTCACGCCGAACACCAGCCTGGGGCGCGATGCCAACGCCTTTCTTCGCTTCCTGCTCAGATACGTTTTGCCGCTGTTCGCGCCTTTCGTGAAATACTGGAGCACGCCCAAGCGGGCCGCACGTGTCGCCGCACAGCTTCTGACCGACACATCAGGAGCGACCGGCGTCTATTACGACGATGGCGGCCGGCCGATGGCTGGATCCAAGCTCGTGCGCGAACCCATGTTTGCCGAGCGTGTCGTCGCTGAAACGCGCGCGCTGCTAGCGACCACGCCCGCGTGACACGCTCGTCTCCCTCGCTCTAGGCGATCTGCGCGAAGGTGCAGTGTCGCGCCGGCTTGTCCGGGCGCCAGCGCAGGAAGCTCGAGCCGTGGCGCAGGCGGCGGCC
Organism: Beijerinckiaceae bacterium; assembly: GCA_965198495.1. Classification (GTDB taxonomy): domain Bacteria; phylum Pseudomonadota; class Alphaproteobacteria; order Rhizobiales; family Beijerinckiaceae; genus RH-AL1. The sequence continues at coordinate 2,097,899 of CBDAPL010000001.1, forward strand.
GGTGACCTGGTCGTAGGCGACCTCGACGACGAGTTCGGGCGCGAGCGGCGTCCAGGCGGCGCTGCGCGCCGAGGCCCAGCGGCTCGGCTTGCCCGGCACGTTCTCGTCGAAGCCGGCGCCGCCGGCCAGCGCCTCGAGGCGGCGGGTCAGCCCGTCGCGATCCTCGCGCGGCAGGTTCGAGGTGAAGCCGACATGGTGCAGCCGCGCGCCGTCGTAGAGGCCGAGCAGCAGCGAGCCGACCTCGCGCTTGCCGGTGGCGTAGCGGAAGCCGCCGACCACGCAATCGACGGTGCGCTTGTGCTTGACCTTGATCATCGCGCGCTCGCCGGCGCGGTAGGGCTCGTCGAGCCGCTTGGCGACGACGCCGTCGTAGGTCGCGCCGACGTTCCGCAGCCAGCGTTCGGCGGCGGCGCGGTCGGCCGTGGCCGGGCCGAGCGTCAGGCCGCGATCGTCGCCGTGCGCGGCGCAGAAGGCCTCGAGGCGGCGACGGCGCTCGACGAGGGGTTCGCCGCGCAGATCCTTGCCGCGCGGCGAGACCAGCATGTCGAAGGCGGCGAGCAGGGCCGGCGTCTCGACCGACAATCTGGCGATGCGGCTCGCGGCGGGATGGATCCGCTGGCCGAGCAAGTCGAACGAGAACGCGTCGCCGTCGGGCACCATCAGTTCGCCGTCGAGCACGAAGGTGCCGACCGCCAGCGCGCCGAGATGCGCCACCACCTCGGGAAAGTAGCGCGACAGCGGCTTGCCCGCGCGCGACTGCAGTTCGACGGCGCCCTCGGCCTTGAAGGCGATGCAGCGGTAGCCGTCCCATTTGGGCTCGAACTGCCAACCCTCGCCCTCCGGCAAGGTGGCGGCCGCCTTGGCCTCCATCGGCTCGATGGCGCCGGGCACAAAGGGGAGCGTTGCGAATGGTCCGGTGGATGCCGTTTCCTTCGCGCGGACCGTCACGGCGTGAACAGCCGCAGCAGCCCCGGCAGGATCAGCGGCGTGACGAGCGCCGTGACGGCGCCGTTCAGCCCCAGAGCGATACCGGCGAAGGCGCCGGCGAGAGGGTCGACCTGGAAGGCGCGGGCCGCGCCGATCCCGTGCGCCGACAGGCCGGCCGCGAAGCCGCGCGCGGCGAAGTCGCGGATGCGCATCGCGTTCATCAGCGGCGTCACGACGACGGCGCCGAAGACGCCGGTGAGGATCACGAAGACGGCGGTCAGCACGGGGATGCCGCCGTTGGCGGCCGCCAGGCTCATCGCGATCGGCGTCGTCACCGATTTCGGTGCCATCGAGGCGAGGATCGCCACCGGCAGACCGAGCACGCCGCCGATCACCACCACCGAGGCGATCGCCGTCACCGAGCCGACCAGCAGCGCGCACCCCATCGGCACCAGCGTCGCGCGGACCCGGCCGAGGTTGCGGTAGAGCGGGATGGCCAGCGCCACGGTGGCCGGCCCGAGCAGGAAATGCACGAACTGCGCGCCGTCGAAGAAGGTCTGATAGCGCGTGTGGGTGAGGATCAGCAGCGTGGCGAGGATCGCGGAGGAGATGGCGACCGTGTTGGCGAGCGGATGGCGGTGGCACCGCTCCGCGACCTTGTCGGCAAAGATGTAGGACACGAGCACGGCGGTCAGCCAGAGCAGGGGGTTCGCCGACAGGTAGACCCAGATCTGGCCGGCGCGCTCCGGCAGGATCGTCATCCCGTACTCGGCCATGCCGTGGTTGGTGATGCCGTGGTTGATCATGCCGTGGTCGGTCATGGATGGCGCCGGGGTTCGACCGCCGCCTCGACCGCCTCGACCGGCTCCTTGCGGCGGAACGCGTGCAGACGCGAGACGAGCCGGAACGTGACCGCGGTGACGATGAGCGTCAGCGTCGTCGAGAGGACGATGGCGGTCGCGATCGCCAAGGCGTTGGCGCGCAGCAGGTCGAGGTACTGCACCACGCCGACCGCCGCCGGGATGAAGAGCAGCGACAGATTGCGCAGCAGCACGTCCGTGACGCGGCCAAGTTCGAGCGGCACCGTATCGGCCGGATCGGCTTTTCCGTGGCCGTGCCAGACCAGGAACAGGAACAACAGAGCGAGGCCGGCGACGGGGCCGGGCAGCGGCAATAAGAGCGCGCGAACCAGGATTTCGCCGATGAGTTGGCAGGCCAGGAGGCCGGCTATGGCGGCGATCATGATCCCGATGTCCCGTTTGGCCGACGCCGCTGTCTAGACAATCCAGGCATGGACATGAACATCGTGAAGCGCATAGCACCCCTGACAGTCCCGATCCTGCTCGCCATCGCAACACCAGCCGCGCCCGCGATGGCCTACACGCAGCCCTTCACCTTCCATTGCACGGGCAATGCCTGCCGCGTCATGGGCTTTCTCGACGAAGGCCTCGGCTGCCTGGTCTACACCAACAACAGCCGGTACTCCGTGCGCCTGACGCTCGGGCCGGATGGACGCGTGTACGATCTCGCGCCCGGGCAGACGCTGTCGCCGATCGCGGACACGCATTGCTACGGCTATTACGAAGGCGGCGAGCACGCCGAGTTCCTGACGGCGCCGCGCTGAACCCATCTCGGTGGACACGGCCCCCGCGCCTCTGCATAGTCCGCACCCAAGCGCGCCCCTGGCGGCGCCATGCAATGGATAGGCCCGTGCCGTCGTTCGTCGAGAGATTGACCCGAATCTTCACGTGGTGGAACGGCCAGACCGTCGGCACGGCCTTCTTCACGAAACGCCATGGCGAACTGGTCGGCACGGACCAGTTCGGCAACAGCTATTATCGCGCGCTCGGCGGCAGAATCGACCCGACGCTCGGCTTCCAGCGCCGCTGGGTGATCTATCCGGGCTACTCAGAGGCCTCGACCGTGCCGCCCGGCTGGTATGGCTGGCTCCACCACACGAGCGACATCCCGCCGACCGAAGAAGAGTACAACCCGAAAGAGTGGCAGCTACCGCACCGGCCCAACATGACCGGTACGCCGGAAGCATGGCGTCCGCCGGGCTCGACGCTACGCGCCAACGCGCGGCCGCCGGCCACGGGCGATTACGAGGCCTGGTCGCCCGAGTAGGCCTTGGCTGCGGATAGGTGAGGACGATGGGCGATTTCCTGCATTCCCTGTCCACGGGAGCGACGTTCAACCCTGTTTCCGCCTTCCTTATCGCCTTGTTCGGTGGTGCCTTCGCGATCGTCGCCATCGTGTTCAAGCAGAGCTACGAGTTTCGGACGCAAAGACGCAGAAACCTTGAGATGTTGACGGCCGAACTCGTCGATATCGAGGAACACTTCGCTCGCAACGTCGAACGCATAGAAGCCATGGTGTCGGTGCTGCAGGATGGGGATGAGCTTTGGCCCGAACGGGTCCATCTCAAGAAGCTTCTCTGGCCGCAAGACAGCGCCTTCTTCAACAAAGACGTCACGAGTTTGATGTCGGTCGATGTCGCGAACAACATCGGCAAATTCAGATTACGTCTGAGGAATGCCAATCTCGACGCGGAGGCCGCGCTGCGCGTGTACGAGACCAAGGATGCGCAGGCCCTGGCAGCGACCTTGGAATATGTTCGGGCACGATCGCTGAGGTTGATCGCCCTGGCGCCGTCCGCCTTGCGACGGCGAGCGGAACAAGAGCCTCGCCCGGAAAAGCCGCGAGTCAATTTCAGAGACGTGAAGGATATGATCTTCCTTCCGGCCAGGGTCATATTCGAAGAAGGCCTCGAGTGAGCGTCGAGACGCTGCGGGTGACGGAAGACGAGGAGGGCATGCGCGTGGACCGCTGGTTCAAGCGCCGCGTGCCGACCTTGTCGCTCTCGCACCTCAACAAGATCGTCCGCACCGGGCAGGTCCGCGTCGATGGGGCACGGGTGAAGACGGCCACGCGGTTGGCGAGCGGGCAGAGCGTTCGCGTGCCCCCGCTCAACCTCGACGCGCCAGCGCGCGAGACGGGCGCTCCGGCGATCAGCGAGACCGACGCGCGCGACCTGCGCCGGATGATCCTGTTCGAGGATCAGGACCTCATGGTCCTGAACAAGCCGTTCGGGCTCGCCGTGCAGGGCGGCTCCGGCACCAAGCACCACATCGACGGCATGCTCGCCTCGCTGCCCAACGAGCGCGGCGACCGGCCCTCTCTGGTGCACCGGCTCGATCGCGACACCTCGGGCGTGCTGCTCGTCGCCAAAACGCGGAAGATGGCGTCGGAGCTCGGCGAGGCATTCCGTTCGCGGCAGGCGCGCAAGACCTACTGGGCGCTGGTCGAGGGCCAGCCCAAGCCGGCCCAGGGCCGTATCTCGCTCTATCTCGCCAAGGGCGAGGGCATGGGTGACGCGAGAGGCAAAAGGATCGACGGCGTCGACTACGCCGCGCGCGAGAAGATGCGGGTCGCCAGGCACGGCGACGACGACGCGCGGCACTCGGTGACCTATTACGCCACGGTCGACAAGGTGAACCAGAGGCTCGCCTGGCTGTCGATGAAGCCGATCACCGGGCGCACCCACCAGCTGCGCGCCCACGCCGAGGCGATCGGCCACCCGATCATCGGCGACCCGAAATACGGCATCAAGGCCGCCAACGATCCGCGCCGCAACGATCCGCTGCGCCAGGTGCCCGACGGCATCGAGAAGAAACTGCACCTGCTCGCGCGGCGGCTCGTTCTGCCGCATCCGCGCGGCGGCACGCTCGACGTGACGGCGCCGCTCCCGGCGCACATGAAGGCGAGCTTCGACCTCCTCGGCTTCGATATCGCCGCCTACGATCCCATCGAGGACGCGCCCGAATAAAGGCGCCGAAAGGACCGGGATGATCAGGCGCCGAGCTGATCGGCCAAGTCGATGAAGTCGCGCGCGTTGATGTCGAAGGCCGGGTCCGGCACGCAGTCGGGCGAAGCGTCCGGGCCGAACTCGAGAGGCCGCGCGACGAAGGCGGTGCGCATGCCGAACGCCTTCGCCGCGCGCAGATCGTACTTGTGGCACGCCACCATCATGATCGTCGAGGCCGGCGCGCCGGTGTAATCGACCACGAGCTGATAGACGGCGGGAGCCGGCTTGTAGCTTCCGGCGAGTTCGGCGGTCAGCACCGCGTCGAAGGGCAGGGCGGCGTGCTTGACGACGGCGATCGCGGCCGCCATGCCGGCGTTGGACAGCGTGGCCAGCGTATAGTGCCGGCGCAGCCGCTCCAGGCCGGCGACGCTGTCGGGCCAGGCATCGAGGCGCGTCCAGATCGCGTTGATCGCCTCGCGCTCCCTATCGGTGAAACGATCCGCCAGATGCTCGCGCTCGAGCAGGATGTCGAGCGCCTGCCGGTAGATCCGGTCGACCCGGAGCCAGCCTCTCTTTCCCTCGATCACGGCGTCCATCGCTTCGCGATAGAGGCCGCGCCACGCGCTCGATAACGCGGCCCAGTCGATGGAAAGGCCCTTGGCCTGATTGATGGCGGTGCCCATGCGCATCAGCGGTGCGTGGAAGTCGACGGCCGTGCCCTGGATATCGAAGGCCAGCACTCGGATTTCGGTCATGCGTCAACATTCGTGTAGGGATCTGGGAAGATGAACAAGTTACGACGAGTTCGGTTAAGCTGCCGCTGGCCTCTCGCGGCCGGCCAGATGGAGCACGACATTTGCCAAACTCGACCCAGCAGGTGAAGGAAGGCCTGCCTTTTCCCCGTGGCGCGCACTGGGACGGCGAGGGGACGAATTTCGCGCTCTTCTCGGCCAACGCCAGCAAAGTCGAAGTCTGTTTGTTCGATCCGTCCGGCAAAAAGGAAATCGCCCGGGTCGAATTGCCGGAATACACCGACCAGATCTTTCACGGCTACTTGCCGGACGTCCACCCCGGCCAGTTCTACGGCTACCGCGTCCATGGCCCCTATGAGCCAACCGAGGGACATCGTTTCAACGCCAACAAGCTGCTGCTCGACCCCTACGCGAGAGCGCACGCCTTCGAGCTCGAGTGGAACCCGGCCCTGTTCGGCTACCAGATGGAAACGGGTGACGATCGCACCTTCGACGAGCGCGACAGCGCGCCGTTCATGCCCAAATGCGTGATCGTCGACCAGAACTTCGACTGGCACGGCGAGCCGGCCGGCTTTCGTGTGCCGTGGGACGACATGATCTCCTACGAGACGCACGTGAAGGGCTTCACCAAGCTCAACACCAAGGTCCCGGAGGCGCTGCGCGGGACCTACGCCGGCCTTGGTCAGAGCGAGGTCGTCGACTACATCAAGGCGCTTGGCGTGACCTCGGTCGAGCTCCTGCCGATCCACACCTTCGTGCAGGACGACAACCTCGTCGAGAAGGGCCTCGCGAACTACTGGGGCTACAACACCATCGGTTTCTTCGCGCCGACGCCACGCTACGCGTCGGACGTGCCGAACTCGCTCCGCGAGTTCAAGGAGATGGTGGCCCGCTTCCACGACGCCGGCCTCGAGATCATCCTCGACGTCGTCTACAATCACACAGCCGAGGGCAACGAGAAGGGGCCGACGCTCTCCTTCAAGGGCATCGACAACGCGAGCTACTACCGGCTGCTGCCCGACACCAAGCGCTACTACGTCAACGACACCGGCACCGGCAACACGCTCAATCTCTCGCATACCCGCGTCATCCAGATGGTGACGGACAGCCTGCGCTATTGGGTCGAGGAGATGCACGTCGACGGCTTCCGCTTCGACCTCGCCACGATCCTCGCCCGCGAGCCGAACGGCTTCGACAATCAATCGGGCTTCATGAAAGCCGTCGGTCAGGATCCGGCGCTCAGCAAGGTGAAGCTCATCGCCGAGCCCTGGGACATCGGGCCTGGCGGCTACCAGGTCGGCTCCTTCCCGCCGGGATGGGCGGAATGGACCGACAAGTTCCGCGACGATGTCCGCGATTTCTGGCGCGGACGCGCCAGGGTCGGAACGCTGGCCTCGCGGCTCTGCGCGTCGGCGGAAAGCTTCAACCATCAGGGACGGCGCGCCTGGGCCTGCGTGAACTTCATCACCGCGCACGACGGATTCACGCTCAACGACACCGTAACCTACGACGAGAAGCACAACGAGGCCAACGGCGAGGACAACAAGGACGGCAATTCGAACAATCGATCCTGGAACTGTGGTGTCGAGGGTCCGACCGACGACGAGAGCATCAACGAGCTTCGGTCCCGCCAGATCCGCAACATGCTGGCGACGCTGCTCCTGGCGCAAGGTACGCCGATGATCCTCGCCGGCGACGAGTTCGGCCGCACGCAGGGCGGCAACAACAACGCCTATTGCCAGGACAGCGAGATCTCCTGGCTCGATTGGGACATCCAGGAGAAGGGTCGCTCGCTGATCGATTTCACCAGGCGCCTGACCGCCCTGCGCCACAAGCACGGTATCCTGCGCCACAGCCGCTTCCTCAGTGGCGATTACAACGACGAAGGGGGCTTCAAGGATCTGACGTGGATCGGCACCGGCGGCCACGAGATGGGTGCCGGCGATTGGGACGATCCCAACACCCGCTGCATCGGCATGCTGATGGATGGGCGCGCGCAGGAGACGGGCGTCAAGCGGCGCGGCGGCGACGCCACCATGCTGATCGTCTTCAACGGCTGGCGTGACGGCGTCGGCTTCTGCCTGCCGCATACGCCCGATGGCGATGCCTGGGTGCTGCTGATCGACACCAATCAGCCCGACCTCGCGGACGAGCCCTCGTTCAAGCCGAGCGACATCTACGAGGTGACGGGGCGCTCCGTGCTGCTCTTCATGATGAGCCGGGCGGGTTCCTGAGACGGTCGCCGCGCGTGCGATCGTCGAGCGCCGGTTTGTGAGGTTTCGGCGCGACGGCGTCGTCTTGCTGCATGGGATCGGCCGCGGCTCCGGCTCGATGGCGCGCATGGAACGCGCCCTGCGCGAGGCCGGCTATCGCACGTTGAACCTCGACTATCCGGGCCGGCGGCGGGATCTGGCCAGCCTCGCCGACCATGTCGAGGCGGCGTCGTCGCGCTGGATCGCCCGGCTCGACGGCGACGCGCATTTCGTGACGCATTCGATGGGTGGGCTCGTCGCTCGTATCATTCTCGCGCGGCGGTCGCCGTCCAACCTTGGACGCGTCGTGATGTTGGGGCCACCCAACCAGGGCAGCGAGCTCGCCGACCTCCTGGAGAAGACGGCGGCGTATCGGCGCGTGTTCGGCCCGGCCGGCGCGCAGTTGACGACACGGCCCCCGGCGGCGCTCACGGCGCTCCTCGGCGCGGTCGACTACCCGCTCGGCGTCGTCGCCGGCGACCGCGCCATCGATCCTGTGTCCTGGCTGCTCCTCCCCAAGCCCAACGACGGCAAGGTCACGGTAGCGCGCACGCGCGTGGCCGGCATGGCCGACCACATCGTGCTGCCGGCCACGCATTCGCTGATCATGCGCAACGCGGCCGCGATCGCGGCGACGCTCGACTTCCTGCGCGATGGTCGCTTCCGCCACTAGGCGAAGCGCGGCGATGGGACCGCCTGTCGATGAGCCATCGTGTCGGCTTGTCAGGTCGGAAGGCCGGCTTTATAGCTCGGCTGCCTTCGAGCCTGTGCCCGAACCGCCCGCGCCCATCGTCTAGCGGTCTAGGACGTCGCCCTTTCACGGCGAAAACAGGGGTTCGATTCCCCTTGGGCGCGCCAACGACATCTAGACACGTCTCTCGAACGGCGAAGCAACAAAAGCCCCGCGACGCCATTTCGATCATCGGCGGTCATGAACCCGGCCGCCCGATTGGAGCATTCCATGATCAAGTTCACGACAACATCCGCGGCGTTTATCGGCGCGCTCGCTCTCGCCTGTGTCACGCCGGCGATGGCGCAGACCCCGAACGGCACATCCACGCCGGCTGGCCCCGCCGCCACTGCCGGCACCGGAGCGATGCAGAAAGGTGGGGAATCGGGTGCGAAGGGCGCCAATCCCTCCGAAAACGGCGCGTCTACGGGCACAGGTGAAAGCTCGAGAAACGCCACGGCGACCGGCGGCAATGCCGGCGGGAACGCCAGCAAGAACTAGCGGCTCTTCTGCCCGACGATCGGCTTCGAACCTGACGGGTGCCGCTTCTCGCGGCGCCCCTTTTTTTTCTCGCGGGAAATGCGGGTTGCCTTCGAGAGCGGAGAGCAAGCCTCTCCTATCGCGCGGTCTCTGATCGAGATTTCGAAGATTAGCGGAAGATTAAGTTTTTAGGTTTCTAGTTTCTTACCGAGACCAATCGCGGCTCGTCCCGATTCGGCCCAGTGAGAAACGTCATGGCCTATCGTACGAAATGGGTACTTTTAGCGACGATCGCCTGGGGCGCGGCGCTTGGCTGCTCCGCCGCATCGGCGGCGGACCTGGATGGGTATGCGGGCGGCCCAGAGGATATGCCGGAGCAGAAGGTCGAGTTCGGAAGCGGATGGTATATTCGCGGCGACATCGGCGCCAATCGCCTCCCTAACATCCAAACACCCACACCCGCCCTGCCGACGGTGACCAATCAGATTCCGCCGAGCGCGCCGAACATCGTGTTCGGCAGTGGAAGGGACATCGGCTATACAGGATCGTTGGGCGCGGGATACCAGTTCAATCGATGGTTCAGGAGCGACCTCGTCGCTGACTTCCATGAACCGCTGAAGACGTCTTCGTCGTCTGGAGACGGTAACGTCTTCTGTCCCACTGGCGTGACTTACGCGACCGATCCAACCACTGGCATCGTTACGCCTGAATATGCCAACGGTGGATGCACCGGCAACTACCAAGCGAACCTCAAAAGCTACGATGTCTTGATAAACGGCTACCTCGATCTCGGTACGTGGTATCGGGTGACACCCTACATCGGCGCCGGCGTTGGCCTGAGCTTTGGCCACTACCAAACGTCCGCGACATACGTGCAAGCCAACAACGCTTCGTACGATATCACGTACAACGACCCTCTTTTTGGCGCGAACCACGAAGATTACGATCGGACTTCAAGCGGCACCTTCTATAATTTTGCCTTCGCTCTGATGGCCGGCTTCTCGGTCGACGTCTTCGACCATACCAAGCTGGATATCGGGTACAGATATCTCAATCTCGGAAGCATTCCGGGCGGCTCGGGAACCCTGATATCGCAAGAAGTGCGGGCCGGCCTGCGCTATATGGTCGATAACTGACGGTCGGCGACCTCCGGGATCGCGCCTGTTTCGAGGAATGCGACCGTTGCGGCGACTGTTACTCTTACACTATGTTGTCTGCTGCTTTGTATGCTGCGGCTTCGCGTCCGCCTCCGCTACAAGGCAGTTGCCGCTGGTCCAACAGACGTCGCGCGACGTGCTGATCCTCCATCGGCAGTCCTATAACTACGCTCCGGCGATCATACGCGACGGCTCGGTCTACCATCTCTACTGGTGCGCCGGCGTTGCTGGTGACTACATCCTGCACCTCGCCGCGCCAAAACCTGATGGGCCTTGGTCCGCGCCGCTAGCGGACATCGCGCTGCAACCGACCGGATCGGCCGCCGACTTCGACGGGCTGCATACCTGCGACCCGAACGTGCTCAAGGTCGGCGGCACCTTCTACCTCTACTACACCGGCGAGGCGAAGGACGGCGGGTTGAGTACCATCGGCGTCGCGGCGAGTCGCGACGGCGCTCACTTCGAGCGGGCGAACGGCGGCAAGCCGATCGTCGTCCCCGCGACGAGCAATCCCGCCTGGGCCGCGAGCCATCTCACCTACGGAGCCGGACAGCCGGCCGCCACCTACATCGCGCCTTACGTGTACCTGTCGTTCACCGACAGCACGGGGTCCGGCGGCAACAAGGGCAACGGAGCCGGCCAGTATGTGCTTCGATCGAAGGATCCGACGTTCACGCGGGACGTCGAGGAACTCTCGGCGACAGGCTGGGCGCCGCGCCGCCCGGGCGAGCACAAGGCCGATTACGCCTATCTCGAGAGTTTCGGGCTGGACCTCGCCTACGATCCTCCCACCGGACTGATCTTCGCCGCCAGCGACAGGGTCGCGGGACAAACCTCGCTTTTCGCCATCGATCCGCGAACCTTCGCGACGGTCGCGACGGGAGACATCGCGCTGGACTGGCACGAGGGACCGGCGATGCTCGCCAATGCCGACAAGTCGACCCTGCCGCGCCGGGAATGCGCCCGCATCGATATCGACGTCGTGGCGGCGGAGGGCGTCTCCGCCGATCCTTTCACCTGGCACGCGCTCGGCTTGTCGAGCGGCGGCTTCTCGCTCGCCGCCTTCTGCCCACCCGCAGCGCGCTAAACGCGTGCGCGGTCGAGATCGGGGTTGACGCCCCGGCTTCTCCCTCATAAGTTCCGCGCACTTTCGAAAGGCCGTAGATCCTCTGTCCGGGGCGACTCGCTCTGGAGTTTCGAGATCTAAACGCTTTCGGTTTCAGCGACTGAGACGTCCCTTTGCCGAGCGGCATGCCGCTCGGCGCCGGAAAGCAAGAGCCCGATCGTTGTCGGGCTCCTCTGCCTCAGAACCAGCACTCGGAGCCGCCGGGCTTAGGGTGCTGATCGTTCGCGTTTGGAACCATCGAATCACGTTCGGCGTGCCGCTGTGAAGTCGGCGCGTCGCTTTATCAGGGCCGACGGAACAGAGCATGCCGACAATCAGCCAGTTGATTCGCAAGCCGCGCGTGGCGAGCACCTATCGCGAGAAGGCGCGCCACCTCGAAGCGTGTCCGCAGAAGCGCGGCGTGTGCACCCGCGTCTACACCACGACCCCGAAGAAGCCGAACTCCGCGCTCCGCAAGGTCGCGAAGGTGCGCCTCACCAACGGGTTCGAGGTCATCGGCTACATTCCCGGCGAGGGTCACAATCTGCAGGAGCATTCGGTGGTGATGATCCGCGGCGGTCGCGTCAAGGACCTGCCGGGCGTGCGCTACCACATCCTGCGCGGCGTGCTCGACACGCAGGGCGTCAAGAACCGCAAGCAGCGCCGGTCCAAGTACGGCGCCAAGCGTCCCAAATAAGAAGAGGCCACAATGTCCCGCCGCCACAGCGCCGAAAAGCGCGAGATCATCCCCGACGCCAAGTATCACGATATCATCGTGACCAAGTTCATGAACTCGATCATGTACGACGGCAAGAAGTCGGTCGCCGAGGCGATCGTCTACGGCGCCTTCGAGGAGATCGAGCGCAAGGCCCGCGCCGAGCCGCTGCCGCTGTTCAAGCAGGCGCTCGAGAACGTCGCGCCGGCCATCGAGGTGCGCTCGCGCCGCGTCGGTGGCGCGACTTATCAGGTGCCCGTCGAGGTCCGCCTCGAGCGGCGCCAGGCTCTGGCGATCCGCTGGCTGATCACCGCCGCCCGCGGGCGCAACGACAAGACCATGGTCGACCGCCTCTCGTCCGAACTGCTCGACGCCGCCAACAATCGCGGCAACGCCGTCAAGAAGCGCGAAGACACCCACCGGATGGCGGAAGCCAACCGCGCCTTCTCGCACTATCGCTGGTAACTTCCACCCGTTGGCGCCCCCGCGCTTCCGACAGGATCTGACGCTATGCCTCGCAGCCACCCGATCGAAGACTACCGCAACTTCGGCATCATGGCGCACATCGACGCCGGCAAGACGACGACGACGGAGCGGATCTTGTTCTACTCCGGCAAGTCGCACAAGATCGGCGAAGTGCACGATGGCGCCGCGACCATGGACTGGATGGAGCAGGAGCAGGAGCGTGGCATCACCATCACGTCGGCCGCCACCACCACGCAATGGCTCGGCAAGCGCCTGAACATCATCGACACGCCCGGTCACGTCGATTTCACGATCGAGGTGGAGCGCTCGCTCCGCGTGCTCGATGGCGCGGTATGCGTGCTCGACGGCAACCAGGGCGTCGAGCCGCAGACCGAGACGGTATGGCGTCAGGCCGACAAGTACGGCGTGCCGCGCGTCGTGTTCGTCAACAAGATGGACAAGATCGGCGCCGACTTCTTTCGCTGCGTCGACGAGATCAAGACCAAGGTCGGCGGCCGCCCGGTCTGCATCCAGCTGCCGATCGGCTCGGAAGCCGACTTCAAGGGCATCATCGATCTCGTGCGCATGAAGGCGGTCGTCTGGGAGGACGAGGCGCTCGGCGCCAAGTACCACGACGAGGAGATCCCCGAGGCCCTGCGCGCCCAGGCGGAAGAGTATCGCAACACGCTGATCGAGGCCGCCGTCGAACTCGACGACGACGTCATGCAGGCTTTCTTCGACGGCAACGAGCCCGACGAGAAGACGCTGCATCGGCTGATCCGCAAGGCCGTCCGCGACATCACCTTCATCCCGATCCTGTGTGGCTCGGCGTTCAAGAACAAGGGCGTGCAGCCGCTCCTCGACGCGGTCGTCGAATATCTGCCCTCGCCGCTCGACGTCGAGGCGATCAAGGGCGTCGACGTGAACACGGGCGAGGAAGTGCTGCGCCACGCCGACGATGCCGAGCCCTTCTCCATGCTCGCCTTCAAGATCATGGACGATCCTTTCGTCGGGACGATCACCTTCGCCCGCGTCTATTCCGGCCACATCGAGTCGGGTACGGGCGTGCTCAATTCCACGAAGGAGAAGAAGGAGCGTATCGGCCGCATGCTGCTCATGCATGCCAACGACCGGGTCGACATCAAGGAGGCTTACGCCGGCGATATCGTCGCCCTGGCCGGCCTCAAGGATACCCGCACCGGCGACACGCTCTGCGACTTGCTGAAGCCGGTCATCCTCGAGCGGATGGAATTTCCCGAGCCGGTCATCGAGATCGCCATCGAGCCGAAGTCCAAGGCCGATCAGGAGAAGCTCGGCATCGCGCTCTCCAAGCTCGCCGCCGAGGATCCGTCGTTCCGCGTCTCCACCGACCAGGAGTCCGGGCAGACGATCCTCAAGGGGATGGGCGAACTGCATCTCGACATCAAGGTCGATATCCTGCGCCGTACCTACAAGGTCGACGCCAACATCGGCGCGCCGCAGGTGGCCTATCGCGAGAAGCTGACGAAGCGGATCGAGAAGGACTACACGCACAAGAAGCAGACCGGCGGTACCGGCCAGTTCGCCCGCGTCAAGATCGTCTTCGAGCCCAACGAGGCGGGCGCGGGTTCGGCCTTCGAGTCGAAGGTCGTCGGCGGGTCCGTGCCCAAGGAATTCGTGCCCGGCGTCGAGAAGGGCATCAACAGCGTGATGGGCTCCGGCGTCCTCGCCGGCTTCCCGGTCGTCGACGTCAAGGCGACGCTGATCGACGGCGCCTTCCACGACGTCGATTCCTCGGTCCTCGCCTTCGAGATCGCGTCGCGCGCCGCCTTCCGCGAGGCGCTGCGCGAGGGCGGTTCGGTGCTCCTCGAGCCGATCATGAAGGTCGAGGTCACCACCCCCGAGGACTACACCGGTTCGGTCATGGGCGATCTGCTCGGCCGGCGCGGTCAGGTCCAGGGTCAGGACATGCGCGGCAACGCGGTCGTCATCAACGCGATGGTGCCGCTCGCCAACATGTTCGGCTACGTCAACCAGTTGCGCTCCTTCTCGCAGGGGCGCGCGAACTACACGATGCAATTCGACCATTACGAACAGGTGCCGGCGAGCGAGGCGGCCAAGGTCCAGGCGAAGTACGCCTGATCGACCACCTCGCAACCGAACCAGCACAATCCTGAAGGAGCCCTACGATGGGAAAAGAGAAGTTCTCGCGGAATAAGCCGCACTGCAACATCGGCACGATCGGCCACGTCGACCACGGCAAGACCTCGCTCACGGCGGCGATCACCAAGGTGCTCGCCGAGTCGGGCGGCGCGACCTTCACCGCCTACGACCAGATCGACAAGGCGCCGGAAGAGAAGGCCCGCGGCATCACGATCTCGACCGCGCACGTCGAGTACGAGACGGCCAACCGCCATTACGCGCACGTCGACTGCCCCGGCCACGCCGATTACGTGAAGAACATGATCACCGGCGCCGCGCAGATGGATGGCGCGATCCTCGTCGTCTCGGCCGCCGACGGTCCGATGCCGCAGACGCGCGAGCACATCCTGCTCGCCCGCCAGGTCGGCGTGCCCGCGCTCGTCGTCTTCATGAACAAGGTCGACATGGTCGACGACGAGGAGCTTCTCGAACTCGTCGAACTCGAGGTGCGCGAGCTTCTCTCCAAGTACGACTTCCCCGGCGACGACATCCCGATCACCAAGGGTTCGGCGCTTTGCGCGCTCGAGAGCAAGCAGCCGGAGATCGGCCACGACGCGATCATCGCGCTGATGAAGACGGTCGACGACTACATTCCGCAGCCGGCCCGTCCGCTCGATCTGCCCTTCCTGATGCCGGTCGAGGACGTGTTCTCGATTTCGGGTCGCGGCACGGTCGTGACGGGTCGCGTCGAGCGCGGCATCGTCAAGGTCGGCGAGGAAATCGAGATCGTCGGCCTGAAGCCGACGGTCAAGACGACCGTCACCGGCGTTGAGATGTTCCGCAAGCTGCTCGACCAGGGCCAGGCCGGTGACAACATCGGCGCGCTGCTGCGCGGCACCAAGCGCGAGGACGTCGAGCGCGGCCAGGTTCTCTGCAAGCCGGGCACCGTCAAGCCGCACACCAAGTTCAAGGCCGAGGCCTACATCCTCACCAAGGACGAGGGCGGCCGCCACACGCCGTTCTTCACCAACTATCGCCCGCAGTTCTACTTCCGCACGACGGACGTGACCGGCGTATGCACGCTGCCGGAAGGCACCGAAATGGTGATGCCCGGCGACAGCATCACGATGGATGTCGAGCTGATCGTGCCGATCGCCATGGAAGAGAAGCTGCGCTTCGCCATCCGCGAGGGCGGTCGCACCGTCGGCGCCGGTGTCGTCGCCTCGATCACCGCGTAATCCGGCCGAAGTCCAAATTGACGGCCGAACTGGCTGAAGGAAGAAAATGCAATGAACGGCCAGAACATCCGGATTCGCCTGAAAGCCTTCGATCATCGGGTCCTCGACTCGTCGACGAAGGAGATCGTCTCGACGGCGCGCAGGACCGGGGCGCAGGTGCGCGGCCCGATCCCGCTGCCGACGAAGATCGAGAAGTTCACGGTGAACCGCTCGCCGCACGTCGACAAGAAGTCGCGCGAGCAGTTCGAGATCAGGACGCACAAGCGTGTCCTCGACATCGTCGATCCGACCCCGCAGACGGTCGATGCCCTCATGAAGCTCGATCTCGCCGCCGGCGTCGACGTCGAGATCAAGCTCTAGTTTTTTCGTTGCGGAGCTACGCCGGGGAGCGATCCCGCGAGCGCCTCCGGAGGACTTAAGATTATGCGGTCAGGTGTTATCGCACAGAAGGTCGGGATGACGCGGGTGTTCAAGGACACCGGCGAGCATGTGCCCGTTACCGTGCTCAAGGTCGATGGCTGTCAGGTCGTCGCCCACAGGACGCAGGAGACGAACGGCTACACCGCCGTCCAACTCGGGATCGGCCACGCGAAAGTGAAGAACGTGTCGAAGGCGGAGCGCGGTCGTTTCGCGATCGCCAAGGTCGAGCCGAAGATGAAGCTGGCCGAGTTCCGTGTCGAGCAGGACGGGCTGCTTCCTGTCGGCGCCGAGATCACGGCCGACCATTTCGTCGTCGGGCAATTCGTCGACGTCACCGGCACCTCGATGGGCAAGGGGTTTGCCGGTCCGATGAAGCGCTGGAACTTCGGCGGCCTGCGCGCCACTCACGGTGTCTCGGTCTCGCATCGCTCGCACGGTTCGACCGGTGGCCGTCAGGACCCCGGCAAGACCTTCAAGAACAAGAAGATGGCCGGTCACATGGGCACCGATCGGGTGACCACGCTGAATCTCAAGGTCGTGCAGACCGACGTCGAACGCGGGTTGATCCTGGTCGAAGGCGCGGTCCCCGGCACCGCCGGCGGCTGGATCTTCGTGCGCGACGCGATCAAGAAGGCGCTGCCCGCCGACGTCCCGCATCCCGGCAAGTTCCGCGTCGCCAACGATCATGATGGAGCCCATACGCCGGCTTCCGAAACCCACGACGCGGCTCCCGCCGAACCGGCTGCGGAGGCCTGATCATGAAACTCGATATCACGTCGCACGACGGCGCCGCTCAAGAGGGCGGGTCCTCGATCGAGCTCGACGACGCTATTTTCGGCTTGGAGCCGCGCCAGGATCTGATCGCCCGGATGATCCGCTACCAGCTCGCCAAGCGACGCGCCGGTACGCACCATGCCAAAGGCCGCTCCGAGATCTGGCGCACCGGCAAGAAGTTCGGCAACCAGAAGGGCTCCGGCGGCGCCCGGCACGGCTCGCGGCGCGCGCCGCAGTTCACCGGCGGCGGTCAGGCGCACGGTCCGGTGTCGCGCGATCACTCGCACGATCTGCCCAAGAAGGTGCGCGCGCTGGCGCTCCGTCACGCCCTTTCGGCCAAGGCCAAGGACGGCGGCATCATCGTTTGGGCCGACGCGTCGATCGCCGAGGCGAAGACGAAGGCGCTTCTCGCCAACTTCACGAAGATCGGCCTGGCCAACGCGTTGATCATCGACGGGGCCGAGCCCAACGACAAGTTCGCGCTCGCCGCGCGCAACATCCCCAACATCGACGTGCTGCCGGTCCAGGGCATCAACGTCTACGACATCCTGCGCCGCGATAAGCTCGTCCTGACGAGGGCCGCGGTCGAAGCGCTGGAGGCGCGGTTCAAATGAGTGCGGCGAAAGCGAAATCCGCCAAGGCGATCATCGAGGCGCGCCACTACGACGTCATCGTCGCGCCGGTGATCACCGAGAAGGCGACCATCGCGTCGGAGTTCAACAAGGTCGTCTTCAAGGTCCGCAAGGACGCGACGAAGACCGAGATCAAGGCCGCTGTCGAGCGCCTGTTCGACGTCAAGGTCGAGGGCGTCAACACGCTCATCCGCAAGGGCAAGCGCAAGGTCTTCAAGGGCATGCGCGGCCAGCAGTCGGACCTGAAGAAGGCGGTCGTGACGCTCGCCGACGGCGATCGCATCGACGTCACGACGGGCCTCTGAGAGAAGAACGATGGCACTCAAGACATTCAACCCCGTAACGCCGAGCCTTCGCCAACTGGTGCTCGTCGACCGGAGCGGCCTCTACAAGGGCAAGCCGGTCAAGCACCTGACCGAGGGACAGATCTCGAACGGCGGGCGCAACAACACCGGCCGCGTGACGGTGCGTTTCCGCGGCGGCGGCCACAAGCAGGCCTATCGCATCATCGACTTCAAGCGGCGCAAGCTCGACATGCCGGCCAAGGTGCAGCGCATCGAGTACGATCCCAACCGGTCGTCCTTCATCGCTCTGATCGAGTACAGCGACGGCGAGCAGACCTACATCATCGCGCCGCAGCGCCTGCAGGTCGGCGACGAGGTCGTCTCGGGCATGCAGGTCGACGTGAAGCCGGGCAACGCGATGGCGCTCGCCAACATGCCGGTCGGCACGATCATCCACAATGTCGAGATGAAGATCGGCAAGGGCGGGGCGATGGTGCGCTCGGCCGGCACCTACGCGCAGGTCGTCGGTCGCGACCAGGGCTACGTCATCGTCCGCCTGAACTCCGGCGAGCAGCGGCTGATCCACGGCCAGTGCTTCGGCACCGTCGGCGCGGTTTCGAACCCGGATCACATGAACGCGTCGATCGGCAAGGCCGGCCGGTCGCGCTGGCTCGGGCGCATGCCGCACAATCGCGGCGTGACCATGAACCCGGTCGACCATCCGCACGGCGGCGGCGAAGGCCGCACCTCCGGCGGTCGCCATCCGGTGACCCCATGGGGCAAGCCGACCAAGGGCAAGAAGACGCGGTCGAACAAGTCGACCGATCGGTTCGTCGTGACCTCGCGTCACAAAAGCAAGAAGAAGGGCTGATCATGGCGCGGTCTATCTGGAAGGGTCCGTTCATCGACGGCTACATGCTGAAGAAGGCGGAAACCGCTCGGGGGAACAAGCGCTCGGAGGTCATCAAGACCTGGAGCCGCCGTTCGACCGTGCTGCCGCAGTTCGTCGGTCTCACCTTCGGCGTCTACAACGGCCACAAGCACATCCCGGTGATCGTCACCGAGGACATGATCGGCCACAAGCTCGGCGAGTTCTCGCCGACGCGCACGTTCCACGGTCACGCCGCCGACAAGAAAGCGAAGAGGGGCTGATGTCCAAGCCGAAGACAGAGCGTCGGCTCAAGGAGAACGAGGCGAAGGCGGTGTGCCGGATGCTTCGCGTCAGCCCGCAGAAGCTGAACCTCCTGGCCCAGCTGATCCGTGGCAAGCGCGTCGACACCGCGCTGGCCGATCTCGAATTCTCGCGCAAGCGCATCGCCCTCGACGTCCGCAAGACGCTGGAGAGCGCGATCGCCAACGCCGAAAACAACCACGATCTCGATGTCGACGACCTGGTCGTCGCCGAGGCCCATGTCGGCAAGGCGCTTGTCATGAAGCGCTTCAGCCCGCGCGCCCGCGGCCGTGCCGGACGCATCGAGAAGCCCTTCGCCAACCTGACGATCGTGGTCCGGGAAGTCGAAGCGCAAGCCGACGCCAAAGCCAAAGCGGCCTGAGGAGGAAACGATGGGACAGAAGGTCAATCCGATCGGCCTCAGGCTCGGCATCAACCGCACCTGGGATTCCCGCTGGTTCGCCCAGCGCGACGACTACGCCAAGCTGCTGCACGAGGACATCGCGATCCGCGAGGCCCTGATGAAGACGCTGAAGCAGGCCGCCGTCTCGAAGATCATCATCGAGCGTCCGCACAAGAAGTGTCGCGTGACGATCCACTCCGCGCGTCCGGGCGTCGTCATCGGCAAGAAGGGCGCGGATATCGACAAGATCCGCAAGCTCGTCGCCAAGATGACCGACTCGGAAGTGGTCATCAACATCGTCGAGGTGCGCAAGCCCGAGGTCGACGCCACGCTGGTCGCGGATTCGATCGCGCAGCAGCTCGAGCGCCGCGTCGCGTTCCGTCGCGCGATGAAGCGCGCCGTCCAGTCGGCCATGCGGCTTGGCGCGGAAGGCATTCGCATCAATTGCGCCGGCCGTCTCGGCGGCGCCGAGATCGCGCGCCTGGAATGGTACCGCGAGGGCCGGGTGCCGCTGCATACGCTGCGTGCCGATGTCGACTACGGCGTCGCCACCGCGCATACGGCCTACGGCACCTGCGGCATCAAGGTCTGGATCTTCAAGGGCGAGATCCTCGAGCACGATCCGATGGCGCAGGACCGCAAGGCCGAGCAGCAGGATCATTCCGGCGGCGGCGGCCACGAGCGTCGCCCTCGTCGCGACCGCGACGCGGCCTGACCGCTCGCTTCTCATTCAGGTTTAAGAGCTTCATCCAATGCTTCAACCAAAGAAAACAAAGTTCAGGAAAGCCTTCAAGGGGCGCATCAGCGGCGCCTCCAAGGGTGGCTTCGAACTCAACTTCGGCCAGTTCGGCCTCAAGGCGATGGAGCCCGAGCGCATCACCGCGCGCCAGATCGAGGCGGCCCGCCGCGCGATGACGCGTCACATGAAGCGCGCCGGCCGCGTCTGGATCCGCATATTCCCGGACGTGCCGGTCACCAAGAAGCCGACGGAAGTGCGCATGGGCAAGGGCAAGGGCGCGATCGAACTCTGGGCGTGCAAGGTCGCGCCCGGCCGCATCATGTTCGAGCTCGACGGCGTGCCGGTCGGCGTCGCCAAGGAAGCCCTGACGCTGGCCGCCGCCAAGCTGCCGATCAAGACGCGCTTCATCGAGCGCATCGCGGAATAGGGAGGACGAGATGAAGTCGAAGAACCGCCTGTCCGACCTCAAGCAGATGTCGGCCGACCAGAAGGACCAGGAAGTGCTGAACCTCAAGAAGGAGCAGTTCAACCTTCGTTTCCAGCGCGCCACCGGGCAGCTCGAGAACACCGCGCGCGTGCGCGTCGTGCGCCGCGACATCGCGCGTCTCAAGACGCTCGCCGCCCAGTCGCGCGACAGCAAGTAGGATCGAGCATATGCCGAAAAGAGTTCTCCAGGGCGTCGTCGTCTCCGATAAGCAGGAGAAGACGATCGTCGTGAAGGTCGAGCGCCGTTTCACGCATCCGCTGCTCAAGAAGACGGTGCGTCGCTCGAAGAACTACCACGCTCACGACGAAGCCAGGGCCCACAAGGTCGGCGACATGGTCTCGATCGAGGAGACCAAGCCGATCTCGCGCCTCAAGCGCTGGATCGTCGTCGACCACGCCGCCGGCGCGGCGCAAGGCTAGCGAATCGCATTCACAAATCCACCGGGGACGACAATCCCCACCAGGCGTAGTCCCGAACGGGCGACCGCGACGGAAACCGATCTGACAGGAAGGGCCGAAGGCCGTGATACAGGTACAGACCAATCTCGACGTTGCCGACAATTCCGGCGCTCGTCGCGTCATGTGCATAAAGGTGCTGGGCGGCTCCAAGCGCCGCTACGCCGCCGTCGGCGACATCATCGTCGTGTCGATCAAGGAAGCCATTCCGCGCGGACGCGTGAAGAAGGGCGATGTGATGAAGGCGGTCGTCGTGCGTACGGCCAAGGACATCAAGCGTGTCGACGGCACCGTGATCCGCTTCGATTCCAACGCCGCCGTGCTGATCAACAACCAGTCCGAACCGGTCGGCACCCGCATCTTCGGGCCGGTGCCGCGCGAGCTGCGCGCCCGCAATCACATGAAGATCATCTCGCTCGCGCCGGAGGTGCTGTGATGGCGGCCAAGATCAAGAAGGGCGACAACGTCATCGTCCTCACCGGCCGCGACAAGGGTCGCTCCGGCGAGGTGCTTCAGGTGATGCCGAAGGAGGAGCGCGCGGTCGTTCGCGGCATCAACCTCGTCAAGAAGCACCAGCGCCAGACGGCGCAGCAGGAGGCCGGGATCATCTCGAAAGAGGCGACGATCCATCTCTCCAACCTTTCCCACATCGGCGGCGACGGCAAGCCCACGCGCGTCGGCTTCAAGATTCTCGAAGACGGCCGCAAGGTCCGCTTCGCCAAGCGTTCCGGAGACCTGATCGATGGCTGATCCCAAGGGCGGCAAGGGCGCTCCCGCGAAGGGCGGGGCCAAGGGCGCGAAAGACACCGGCACCAAGAAGGATTCGAAGTCGGTTCCGACGGAGAAGGCGAGCCGCGGCGCGCCATCCTACGCGACGGCGTCGGCCGACAGCCTGTCGGTGCCGAAGGATTACATCCCGCGTTTGCGCAAGCATTACGACGAGGTCATCCGCAAGCAGATGATCGAGGAGTTCGGCTACAAGAATCCCTTCGAGGTGCCGACGATCGAGAAGATCGTGCTGAACATGGGCGTTGGCGAAGC
Organism: Beijerinckiaceae bacterium; assembly: GCA_965198495.1. Lineage (GTDB taxonomy): Bacteria > Pseudomonadota > Alphaproteobacteria > Rhizobiales > Beijerinckiaceae > RH-AL1. Next base: position 2,120,055 of record CBDAPL010000001.1, read on the forward strand.
CGTCAACGACACCAAGAAAGTGACGCTCGCCGCCGCCGACCTCGCGCTGATCGCCGGTCAGAAGCCGGTCATCACCAAGGCGCGCAACGCGATCTCGACCTTCAAGGTGCGCGAGAACATGCCGATCGGCGCGAAGGTCACGCTGCGCAAGATCCGCATGTACGAGTTCCTCGATCGCCTGGTCACGATCGCGCTGCCGCGCATTCGCGACTTCCGTGGCCTGAACCCCAAGAGCTTCGATGGGCGCGGCAACTTCGCCATGGGCATCAAGGAGCACATCGTGTTCCCCGAGATCAATTACGACAAGGTCGACACGGTCGTGGGCATGGACATCATCGTCTGCACGACCGCGAAGACGGACAACGAGGCGCGCGCGCTCCTGCGCGCGTTCAACTTCCCGTTCCGGCAGTGAGCCAAGTCTGAGACCGGCTCAAACGCGGTAACCAGAGGATCTGAAATCGATGGCGAAGAAGAGCGCGATTGAAAACAACAAGAGGCGCATGCGGCTCGTCAAGCAATACGCTGGACGCCGCAAGCGCCTGAAGGATACGGCGAACAACGAGGCGCTCTCGATGGAGGAGCGTTTCGAGGCACGTCTCCGGCTGGCCGAACTGCCGCGCAACTCGGCCCCCGAGCGCGTCCGCAACCGCTGCGAAGTCTCGGGCCGTCCGCGCGCCTTCACCCGCAAGATGCGCATGTCGCGTATCGCGCTCCGGGACCTCGGCTCCAAGGGCTTGATCCCCGGCCTCGTCAAGTCGAGCTGGTAGGGGAGGCGCGCCATGAACGATCCGTTGGGCGATATGCTCACCCGCATCCGCAATGCCGGCATGCGCCGCAAGGGCAAGGTGCAGACGCCGGGCTCCCGTCTTCGCGCCAACGTGCTGGACGTGCTGGAGACCGAAGGCTATATCCGCGGCTACTCGACGACAGAGTACGGCAACGGCCGCACCGAATTCGAGATCGAGCTGAAATATTACGACGGCCAGCCGGTCATACGCGAGATTTCGCGCGTGTCGAAGCCAGGCCGCCGTGTCTACTGCGCCGTCGATGCCATGCCGCGTGTCGCCAATGGTCTCGGCATCACGATCGTCTCCACGCCCAAAGGCGTGATGGCCGATCATGCCGCGCGGGAAGCCAACGTCGGGGGCGAAGTGCTTTGCAAGGTCTTCTGACCCGGCAAGGTCTTCCGACTCGGCAAGGTCTTCCGACCCGGCAAGGTCTTCTCGCTGCCAAGAATGAAGGATTAGGCCATGTCACGCGTCGGTAAGAAGCCCGTCGCCATACCAAAGGGCTGCACCGCCAAGGTCGAGGGGCAGCACGTCTCCGTCAAGGGCGCGAAGGGCGAACTGCACTTCACCTGCCCGGAGGACGTTTCGGTCGCGTTCGAGAACGACAACGTCAGCGTGACGCCGCGCAACGACACCAAGCGGGCGCAGGCCATGTGGGGCATGTCGCGCGCGATGGTGAACAACCTCGTGGTCGGCGTCTCGACCGGCTTCACGCGCAAGCTCGATATCACCGGCGTCGGCTACAAGGCGGCCGTCCAGGGTAAGGTTCTGCAATTGTCGCTCGGCTACAGCCACGACGTGCCGTTCGCGATCCCGGAAGGCATCACGATCGTGACGCCGCGTCCGATCGAGATCCTGATCTCCGGCATCGACAAGCGTCAGGTCGGCCAGGTCGCCTCCGAGATCAGGGCTTTGCGCCCGCCGGAGCCGTACAAGGGCAAGGGTGTCCGCTATTCGGACGAGTTCATCTTCCGCAAGGAAGGCAAGAAGAAGTAAGGCACGATGGCACAAGACACATCCGCGCGGCGCAAGTTCCGCGTCCGCAAAGCTCTGCGCGCGAGCGCCTATGGCAAGCCGCGGCTGTCGGTCTTCCGATCGTCGAAGCAGATCTACTGCCAGATCATCGATGACGCCGCCGGCCGCACGCTCGCGTCCGCCTCCTCGATGGAGAAGGAGCAGCGCGAGGGTCTCAAGACCGGCGCCAACGTCGAGGCGGCGGCGGCGATCGGCAAGCTGATCGCCGAGCGCGCCAAGGCGGCCGGCGTCACCACGGTCGTGTTCGACCGTGGCGGCTACATGTATCACGGGCGCGTCAAGGCGCTCGCCGAGGGCGCCCGCGAAGGCGGCCTCGCGTTCTAATTAGGCGACATCGCTAATCAACGACATTCGAAGCGAGCGGGCAGGTGCATTCCACCCGCGCAAGTGAGAAGAAGACATCATGGCTGGTGAGAGAGAAGGCGGCGGTCGCGGGCGCGATCGTCAGGGCAGGGATTCCGCTGACAGCGAGTTCGTCGATCGCCTCGTGCACATCAACCGCGTCGCCAAGGTGGTCAAGGGCGGTCGGCGCTTCGGGTTCGCCGCGCTCGTCGTGGTCGGCGACCAGAAGGGCCGCGTCGGCTTCGGTCACGGCAAGGCGCGCGAGGTGCCGGAGGCGATCCGCAAGGCGACCGAATCGGCCAAGCGCGGCTTGATCCGCGTGCCGCTTCGCGAGGGTCGCACGCTGCATCACGACGTCAACGGCCGCCACGGCGCCGGTCGCGTCATCCTTCGCGCCGCGCCCGCCGGAACCGGCATCATCGCCGGCGGCCCGATGCGCGCGATCTTCGAGACGCTCGGCATGAACGATGTCGTCGCCAAGTCGCAGGGGTCTTCGAACCCCTACAACATGATTCGCGCGACGTTCGACGCCCTGAAGAGCGAGGATTCGCCCCGTTCCGTCGCCGCCCGTCGCAACCTCAAGGTGTCGACCCTGCAGTCGCGGCGCATCGGCGGCGATGCCGAGGCAGCGCCGGCGGATGCCGCGCCGGCCGAAGCCTGAGCCGGGGGGGACGCATCATGGCGCAAGCGAAGCAAGGCTCGGTCGTGACGATCGAGCAGATCCATAGCCCGATCGGCCGGCCCGCCGACCAGCGGCAGACCTTGATCGGCCTCAAGCTCAACAAGATCGGGCGTCACGCGACGCTCGAAGATACGCCGGCTGTCCGCGGGATGATCGCCAAGGTGGCCCATCTCGTTCGCGTCGTGGATTAGGAGGACGGCATGAAACTCAACGACATCCACGACAATCCCGGCTCCTCGAAGAACCGGATGCGCGTCGGCCGCGGTATCGGGTCCGGCAAGGGCAAGACCGGCGGCCGTGGCGTCAAGGGGCAGAAGGCCCGTTCCGGCGTCTCGATCAAGGGTTTCGAGGGCGGCCAGATGCCCTTGCATCGCCGCCTGCCGAAGCGTGGCTTCTGGAATCCCTTCTCGACCGATTACAACGAGGTCAACATCGGCCGCATCCAGGCCGCCCTCGACGCCGGCAAGCTGGAGGCCGGATCCCCCGTGACGATCGAGACGCTCGTCGCGTCCGGCGTGTGCTCGAAGCCGCGCGACGGCGTGAAGATCCTCGGCGTCGGCGAGCTCACCGCCAACCTGACCTTCGAGGTCGCGTCGGCCTCCAAGAGCGCTGTGGCGGCGATCGAGAAGGCCGGCGGCAGCATCAAGATGCTGGTCGCGAAGAAGGCCGAGGCTCAGGCGGAAGCCTGATGCGGCCGAAGGGCTCGCGGGGGCTAGGCTGACAAAGCCGGCGTCCGAGCCTATGTGGTGAGGCGGCCGGTGATGGTGCGCGGCACCGTCGCGCCGTAGAGGGCCGCGTCCGCTGACGCCGGGCCGGCAAGAACAGGTCTCCAGGAGCGCTCCATGGCATCGGCGGCAGAACAGCTCGCGGCAAATGTGAATTGGGGCGCCTTCGCCAAGGCGGACGAACTCAAGAAGCGTATCTGGTTCACGTTGGGCGCTTTGTTCGTCTTCCGGCTGGGCACGTACATCCCGATGCCCGGCATCGATCCGGCCGCTTTCGAGGCGAGCTTCGCCGGTCACAAGCAGGGCGTGCTCGAGCTGTTCAACATGTTCTCGGGCGGCGCCGTGCAGCGCATGGCGATCTTCGCGCTGAACATCATGCCGTATATTTCGGCCTCCATCATCATCCAGCTTCTGACCTCGACGATCCCCCAGCTCGAGACCTTGAAGAAGGAAGGCGAGTCGGGCCGCAAGGTCATCAATCAGTATACCCGCTACCTGACGGTGTTCCTGGCGGCGTTCCAGGCCTATGGGATCGCCGTCGGCCTGGAGGGCCAGCATAACGTGGTGACGGATCCGGGCTGGTTCTTCCGCATCTCGACGGTGCTGACGTTGATGGGCGGGACGATGTTCCTGATGTGGCTCGGCGAGCAGATCACCTCGCGGGGCATCGGCAACGGCTCCTCGCTCATCATCTTCGCCGGCATCATCGCGGCCTTCCCCTCGGCCATCGCCAACACGCTCGAACTCGGTCGCCAGGGCGCGATATCGACGAGCCTCATCCTGGTCGTGGTGGTCATGGCCGTCGCGGTCATCGCCTTCATCGTCTTCATGGAGCGGGCGCAGCGTCGCGTTCTCATCACCTACCCGAAGCGCCAGCAAGGCAACAAGGTCTACGAGGGGCAGACCTCGTTCCTGCCGCTCAAGCTCAACACCTCGGGCGTCATCCCGCCGATCTTCGCCTCTTCGCTGTTGCTGCTGCCGACCACCATCGCGAACTTCTCCGCGCAGGGCGGCGCGACCAACGGCATCATGGGGATCATCACGACCTACCTCGGCCATGGCCGGCCCCTCTACATGCTGACCTATATCGCGCTGATCGTGTTCTTCGCCTTCTTCTACACGGCGATCGTCTTCAATCCGCAGGAGACGGCCGACAACCTGAAGAAGCACGGCGGTTTCGTGCCGGGCATTCGTCCCGGTGAACGCACCGCGCAGTACATCGACAAGATCCTGATGCGGATCACGGTGCTCGGCGCCGCCTATCTCGCGCTGATCTGCCTCCTACCCGAAATACTGATTTCCTACGCGGCTTTGCCGTTCTACTTTGGCGGGACATCGTTGCTGATCGTCGTCAGCGTGACCATGGACACGGTCGCGCAGATCCACGGCCATCTCCAGGCCCATCAGTACGAGGGCCTGATCAAGAAGTCGAAGCTGCGGGGAAGACGCAAATGAGGCTGATACTGCTTGGACCACCCGGCGCCGGCAAAGGTACGCAGTCGGCGCGGCTGATGGGGCAGTACGGTATCCCACAATTGTCGACCGGTGAGATGCTGCGTGCCGCCGTCAAGGCGCAGTCGCCCATCGGCAAGCAGGCCCAGGTGATCATGAGCGAGGGCAAGCTCGTTTCGGACGCGATCGTGGTCAGCCTCATCGGCGATCGCATCGAGGAGACGGATGCTCAGGGCGGTTTCATTCTCGATGGATTTCCCCGCACGGTGGCGCAGGCCGAAGCCCTGGCGCAACTCCTGAAGAGCAAGGGTATCAACCTCGACGGCGTCCTCGAACTGAAGGTCGACGAGGACGCGCTGCTGGAGCGAATGGAGCGTCGGGTCGCGCAGACCCGCGCTGCCGGCGGGCAAGTCCGGGACGACGACAATGCGGAGGCGTTTCGCTCGCGGCTCACGACCTATCGCGAACAGACCGCGCCGGTGTCGGAATATTACAAGAAGATCGGTGATCTTCATATCGTCGACGGAATGGCCAGTATCGACGAGGTATCGGCATCAATCGACGGTTTCCTGAAGCGTAGGCAGGCGGCCTGACACCAAAGCGCAGGGTTTTACTTGACGCGCTGCTCGGAAATCATTAGCCAACGGTTTCATCGCTGACGATCGACAGTGGCCTCTTTTCAGAGGCCGGCTGTGTCTGTTTTCGAGATCGCAATCAGAAAATGCGGATCGCATGGGCCGGGCTCCACCGGACGCGGTCCAAGTCCCGTGAGGGACATCCACATGGAGAGGCACAAATGGCCCGTATCGCTGGCGTCAATATCCCGACCAACAAACGCGTGATCATCGCGCTCCAGTATATCCACGGCATCGGCGCCGCGAAAGCTCACGAGATCTGCGAGAAAGTCTCCATCCCGGCGGAGCGCCGTGTCGCCGAACTGAGCGACGCCGAGGTGCTTCAGATCCGCGAGGCGATCGATCGCGACTACATGGTGGAGGGCGATCTTCGCCGCGAGGTGGCGATCAACATCAAGCGGTTGATGGATCTTGGCTGCTATCGCGGCTTGCGTCATCGACGCCAGCTTCCGGTGCGCGGTCAACGCACGCACACCAACGCGCGTACCCGGAAGGGCAAGGCGAAGCCGATCGCCGGCAAGAAGAAGTAACAGGCATCCCAAAACCAAGAATAACCCGAGCGCCTGGCATCACGGGCGCGCCAGAAGGACAGACTATCTATGGCTAAAGAGGCAGGGCGCGTCCGCCGTCGCGAACGCAAGAATATCGTTTCGGGCGTCGCTCACGTGTCGTCGACGTTCAATAACACGATGATCACGATCTCCGACGCGCAGGGCAATACGATCTCGTGGTCGTCGGCCGGCACGATGGGCTTCAAGGGGTCGCGCAAGTCGACACCCTACGCCGCCCAGATGGCGGCGGAGGATGCGGCGCGCAAGGCGGCCGAGCATGGCATGCGCACGCTCGAAGTGGAGGTCTCCGGTCCCGGATCGGGGCGTGAATCCGCGCTTCGCGCGCTCCAGGCGGCCGGCTTCATGGTGACGTCCATCCGCGACGTGACGCCCATCCCGCATAACGGCTGCCGCCCCAAGAAGCGCCGTCGCGTCTGACCATTTCCGGCCGCCGCGTGCGGCCCGATTGTTTTCGAAGACGGTACGGCATTCCGGCCGTTCCCGTCGGCATCATGAAAGGTGCGCTCAGTGATCCAGAAGAACTGGCAAGAACTCATCAAGCCCAACAAGCTCGAAGTGGCGTCCGGCGACGACGCCAAGCGGCACGCGACCGTGGTCGCCGAGCCGCTCGAGCGCGGCTTCGGCATGACGCTCGGCAACGCGCTGCGCCGCGTGCTGCTTTCCTCGCTTCAGGGCGCCGCGATCACCTCCGTCCACATCGATGGCGTACTCCACGAGTTCTCATCGATCCCCGGCGTACGCGAGGATGTGACCGATCTCGTGCTCAACATCAAGGATATCGCCGTCAAGATGCAGGGCGATGGCCCCAAGCGCATGGTCTTGAAGAAGACCGGCCCCGGCAAGGTGCTTGCCGGCGATATCGGCACGATCAACGACGTCACGATCCTCAACCCCAACCTGGTGATCTGCACGCTCGACGAAGGCGCGGAGATCCGCATGGAGTTCACCGTCGCGACAGGCAAGGGCTACGTGCCGGCCGACCGCAACCGGCACGAGGACTCGCCGATTGGCCTGATCCCGATCGACAGCCTGTTCTCGCCCGTCCGCAAGGTCTCCTACCGCGTGGAGAACACCCGCGAAGGCCAGATCCTCGACTACGACAAGCTGACGATGCAGGTCGAGACCAACGGCTCGCTGACGCCGGAGGACGCGATCGCCTTCTCGGCGCGCATCCTTCAGGACCAGCTCAACGTCTTCGTGAACTTCGAGGAGCCGCGCCGCGAGGAAGTCGCCCCGGCGATCCCGGAGCTCGCCTTCAACCCCGCGTTGCTCAAGAAGGTCGACGAACTCGAACTGTCCGTGCGCTCGGCCAACTGCCTGAAGAACGACAACATCGTCTACATCGGCGACCTCATCCAGAAGACCGAAGCCGAGATGCTGCGCACCCCGAACTTCGGCCGCAAGTCGCTCAACGAGATCAAGGAGGTTCTGGCGCAAATGGGCCTGCACCTCGGCATGGAAGTCACCGGCTGGCCGCCCGAGAACATCGACGAACTCGCCAAGCGGTTCGAAGAGCACTACTAGGCGGACGCGACCCTTCACGCGCAAGCGGGAGAAGGGAGACAGACCTAAGGGATCGGCCGTACCTTGGCACGGCGGCCGCAAAACAGGAGACCGCCATGTATCACGGACGCGCACAGCGCCACTTCGGCCGCACGCACGAGCATCGCAAAGCGATGTTCGCCAACATGTGCCAGGCTCTCATCAAGCACGAGCAGATCGTCACCACGCTGCCCAAGGCCAAGGACCTGCGTCCGATCGTCGAGAAGCTGGTGACCTTAGGCAAGCGCGGCGATCTCCACGCCCGGCGCCAAGCCATCGCGCAGATCAAGGATGTCGCTCTGGTCGGCAAGCTCTTCGCCGTACTCGGTCCGCGCTACAAGGACCGTCACGGCGGCTACTGCCGCGTCCTCAAGGCCGGCTTCCGCTACGGCGACAACGCGCCGCTCGCCGTCATCGAATTCGTCGACCGCGACGTCAACGCCAAGGGCAAGGATTCGGGCCCCGTCCAGGTCATGGACGACGCCGCCTGATATCGTCTGGGCGTATAGGTAAACGTCCGGCGTGGCGTCCCTGTTGAGAAGTCTGTGATGGAGGTCGTTTTCTCCTTCTCGCGAGGCAGGCGTCTTCCGGCCAATCGAATGGGGAGCGCGCGATGAATGGTCTTGTCGGGTCCGTCGCATTGGCGCTGGCGGTCGTGATGTGCGTGCCGGGCGCCACCCCGATCAGCGCGGCGGGCGTATCGCACGCGGACATGGGCAAGCAGGTGCCGCTGTCCAACAGCGAGGTGACGTTATCCTTCGCGCCGGTGGTCCGGAAAGCCGCGCCGGCGGTCGTCAACGTCTATGCCTCACGCACCGAGAAGGTGCAGCGCAATCCCTTGTTCGACGATCCGGTCTTCCGCCAGTTCTTCGGCGGCGGCGGCAATGCCGGGCCGCGCTCGGAGACGACGCGATCGCTTGGTTCCGGCGTGCTCGTCGACGCCTCGGGTCTGGTCGTCACCAATTATCACGTCATCGATCAGATGACGGACGTGAAGGTGGCTCTCTCAGACCAGAGCGAATATCCCGCCGAGATCATCCTGCGCGACCAGCGCAACGACCTTGCCGTGCTGCGGGTGAAGGGCGATGGGCCGTTCCCTGTCATGGAGCTCGGCGAGTCGGACGCCGTCGAAGTCGGCGATATCGCGCTCGCCATCGGCGATCCCTTCGGCGTCGGGCAGACCGTCACGCAGGGCATCATCTCGGCCCTCGCGCGGACCAACGTGGGGCAGGGGGTCTCGAGCTTCTACCTGCAGACCGACGCGTCCATCAACCCCGGCAATTCCGGTGGCGCGCTCGTCGATACCCACGCCCGTCTCGTCGGCATCAACTCCGCCATCTTTTCGCAGTCGGGCGGATCGGTCGGCATCGGCTTCGCCATCCCGGTCGACATGGTGAAGATCGTCGCCGCCGCCGCCAAGGCCGGCGACAGGATCGTCCATCGGCCGTGGCTCGGCGCGAGCCTCCAGGCTGTGACCTACGACATAGCGGAGTCTCTCGGCCTGCATCGCCCGATCGGCGCGCTCGTGACGGAGATCGCCGACACGGGGCCGGCGGAAGCGGCCGGGCTCAAGCGCGGCGATCTCATCATCGCGATCGACGGCAAGATCATCGAGAGTCCCGAGAGCTTCGGCTTTCGCTTCGGCACCAAACCGATCGGCGGCACGACCAACCTGACCGTGCGACGAGACGGCAAGACCATACAGCTGACGATGAGGCTTGAGCGGGCGCCGAACACGCCCAAGCCTGACAAGGTGACGCTGAGCGGCAGCACGCCCTTCGCCGGCATCACCGCCGTCAACCTGTCGCCGGCGACCGCCGAGGAACTGTCGAGCGCGGAAAGCCGCGACGGCGTCGTCATCATCGCCATCGCGCCCGATTCGAACGCGGCCGCCGTGGCTTTCGAGAAAGGCGACATGATCCTGTCGGTGAACGGCAAAGCGATCAAAACGACCAAGGACCTTACCGAGGCCGTCAGCGGCCAGCGCTACTACTGGAAGCTGTCGATCGGCAGGGGCAGCCAGGTGATCAACACGGTGCTGAACGGTTGACGCCAGGCCGTCTCGGCTCGGAGAGCGTCTAGGCGGCCGCCCGCTTCTTCTCGGCCGTCTTCACGCGCGCAATTCGCCGTTTCAGCGACGCCCAGAGGGTACGCATCTCCTCCGCCGCCTTGCCGTCCGGCTCGAGCTCCGTGGGACCCATACCCTCGCGCGCGGCTTCCTGATAGGCGACGCGCGAGGCGACCAGAGGGCGCAGCAGACCGCCCATGCTCTCGAGCGCCGCCGCGCCATCAAGGACGCGCTGGCTCTCCTGCATGGCGGGACACTGATTGAGGACGAAGGCGAAGTCCTTCGACAACGTCTTCAACTTGCCGCGGGTGACCTCGCTCGACCAGATGTCGAAGATCGTCGGCCGGGCGGGAATGATGCAGAGATCCGCCGCCTTCATCGCCGCCTCCGCCGCCGGCGTGTCGGTCGCCGGCGTGTCGATGACCACGAGCGTGACGTTGCCGTTGGCGAGCGCCGCGAGGGCTTCGGGCAGCTTGCCGGCGGAAACGGTCTCGATCGGCATCGTCTTGTCGTCGCGACGGCGGGCCCATTTCGTCAGCGATTTCTGCGGGTCCATATCGATCAGGAAGACGCGTTCGCCCGCTTCCTGCGCCACCACGGCGAGGCACGCCGCCAGCGTGCTCTTACCGGAACCACCCTTCTGCGTGATCATCGCTACGGTACGCATTGGAGGCCCCTGTCTCGCCCGTCGTTCATCTTTCTTAACTATCCTGAATTTGGGTTAACGAATGGTTTCGAACGCCCGAAGGGCATGCGGGATTGCGCGAAGCGCATGGCGCGAAAGGTTGTTTGCGCTCGACGATTGTCGCTCCATCTTCGGCTGAGACACGCCGTGATGAAGCGATGCCGAAGTGGATCTTGCGTGTGATGTCTTTTCGAGGGAAGACGGCGCCTCGAAGGGCTACATGGCGGATCGCGATCATCTCTCCGGCCGAGCCGCGCAGCGCACCGCCGCTTCGTCGTGGATCTTAGCCGGCATCGTCTATATCGCGACGGAGGCGGTGGCCGCCTTCGCCTTTTCGCCGCCCTATAGCTACGCCCGCAACTACATCAGCGATCTCGGCGTCCCGGTCTGCGGCACGATCTACGATGGTCGCGCGCTCTGCTCGCCGCTGCACGCTCTGGTCAACGTGAGCTTCGCGTTACAGGGCCTCCTCTTCCTTGGTGCGGCTCTGGCAATGGCCCAAGCGCTCTCGACGTCATCGAGATACGCCTTCGTCGCGCTCGCGGCGTTGAACTGCGCCGGCAATATCCTGATCGGTCTCTACCCGGAGGCCGTGCCCGGCCAGACCGGCAGCGGGTTCGGCCTTCACCTTGTCGGCGCCTTTCTGGCGATCGTCTTCGGCAACGCGACGGCGTTGATGTCGGCCTGGACGTTCGCCGAGTTGCGCCTGAGCCGCTTGCATCGGGTGGGAAGCCTTACCTTGCCCCTCCTGGCCGCCGTCGCTTTCGCGGCGCTGCTCGTGTCGCGACGCACGGGGACGGCGTTCCTGTTCCCCGACGGCGTCTGGGAGCGGATCAGCGTCTACGCGATCACCGCGTGGGAGCTGCTCTCCGGGTCATGCGTCATCGCCCGGCTGCGAAGCCGGCAGGCGGGCACCTCACACGAACGATTTCCGCGCGCGCGTTGAAACCGCGTTGTAGGATCGCTGCATGCGATCCGACGACACCGAGACCTTGTTCTCCGCGGCCGGCCTCGAGGCCGAGGCGCCGCGCCCGTTGGCCGACCGGCTCCGACCGACGAGCCTCGCCGAGGTGGCGGGTCAGGATCATCTCGTCGGGCCGCGCGGCGCGCTCACGCGGCTTATCGCGTCGCAGGCGATCGGATCGCTCATCTTCTGGGGGCCGCCCGGCACCGGCAAGACCACCGTGGCGCGCCTGCTGGCCGGCGAGACCAAGCTCGCCTTCGTGCAGATCTCGGCGATCTTCACCGGCGTCGCCGACCTCAAGAAGGTCTTCGAGGAGGCGCGGCGGCGGCGCCAGACGGGGCAGGGCACCCTGCTCTTCGTCGACGAGATCCACCGGTTCAACCGCGCCCAGCAGGACGGTTTCCTGCCGGTGATGGAGGACGGCACGATCACGCTGATCGGCGCGACCACCGAGAACCCGAGCTTCGAGCTGAACGCGGCGCTGTTGTCACGCGCGCGCGTCATGACGTTCAGGGCGCTCGATGCCGAGGCGATCGAGAAGCTGCTCGTCCGCGCCGAGACGATGGAGGGCCGGCCGCTGCCTCTCGATGCCGACGCCCGCGCCAGCCTGGTGCGCATGGGCGACGGCGACGGCCGCGCGGCGCTGACCCTGGCCGAGGAGCTGTGGCGCGCCGCGGCGCCGGGCGACGTGTTCGACACGCAAGCGTTGGGCGAGATCGTCCAGCGCCGCGCGCCGATCTACGACAAGGCGCAGGAGGGGCACTACAATCTCATCAGCGCGCTGCACAAGAGCGTGCGTGGTTCGGATCCCGACGCTGCTTTGTACTACCTCGCGCGCATGTTCGACGGCGGCGAGGATCCGCTCTTCATCGCGCGCCGCGTGGTGCGCATGGCGGTGGAGGATATCGGCCTCGCCGACCCGCAGGCGCTCGCCGTCGCCAACGCCGCCAAGGAGGCCTACGACTTCCTCGGCTCGCCGGAGGGCGAACTGGCGATCGCGCAGGCGGTGATCTACGTCGCCACCGCGCCGAAATCCAACGCCGCCTACGTCGCCTACAAGAACGCGACGCGGCTCGCCAAGGACCACGGCTCGTTGATGCCGCCAAAGGTCATCCTCAACGGCTCGACCAGGTTCATGAAGGGCGAGGGCTACGGCGGCGGCTACGCCTACGACCACGATGAGCCCGACGCCTTCTCCGGCCAGGACTACTGGCCCGAGCGGCTCGGGCGGCAGGCGGTCTACGTGCCGACGGAGCGCGGCTTCGAGCGCGAGATCGGCCGGCGCATGGCGCGCTGGGCCGAACTGCGGCGCGAACGAGAGTAGACGTGCTGGAGACGCCGCGCCTGCGGCTTCGCGAGGTCGTGCTCGCCGATGCCGACGCGTTCGACACCTACATGATGCTGGAGCCGTACTGGCGGCATCTGCCGATCGATCCGCCGACGCCGCGCTCGGTGAAGACCTTCATAGAGCAATGCGTGCGCGATCAGGCGTCGGACCCGCGAGGATGCTATTGCTTGGCGGCCGTCGAGCGCGGCTCGGGCGCGATCGTCGGGGAAGGCATCCTCCACATCCGCAGCGAGCCCTGGTGCCAGGGCGAGATCGGCTGGGGCGTCGATCCCGCTCGCGCGGGGCAGGGGTTGGCCACCGAGATCGGTGAGGCTCTGCTGGGTCTCGCCTTCGACCGGCTCGACCTGCACAGGGTCTACGCCAAGTGCCTTGTCGGGCACGCGGCGTCCGCGCGGATCATGGAGAAACTGGGTATGCGCGAGGAGGGTGTGCTGCGCGAGGACGCCTTCGCGCGGGGCGCGTGGTGGTCTTCGTTGCAGGCCTCGATCCTCGCGGAGGAATGGCGCGCGAAGTCGCGCTAATCACCACGCGCGCTATGATGTAGATCGGGCATCCCAGCAACGGTCACTGTCCTTGACAATCCGCCGGGCGCCGTCACGTAGTGCGACCAGCTGCTATCACGGCTGATGAGATCGCGATGGCTGAAACCGAGAACCACACCCTTCATCTGCTGAGAGAAATCCGCGGCGAACAGGTCGAGACGCGCCGGGAGCAGCGGACGCTCATGGAATTGGTTGTAGGCATCGGGCAAAACACTGCTCGTCACATGGCGCGGCTCGAGAGAAGTATATTCGATCTACGCGCTGAACTCGAGCTGTCCATTGAGATGGAAGTCGGCGGCTCCTTGGTGGGTGCCGAATCGCGCCTTGAAGGAACGCATGCCGCTGATATGGAGGCGGAACTCCTCACCCTGCGTTAACGCATCATCGCTGGGTCCGCATGGTCAGGATCTATTGAAATACTCCCCCCATGCTGCAAATACTCCTTCCCAGTACTGATTGACCCTTGATCAAACGCGAAGGGCGGTCGGGACGCTCATATCGTCTGCACCGAACCGCCGTCGACCCGCATCGCCGTGCCGTTGACGTAGCTCGCGTGCGTCGAACAGAGATAGGCCACGGCCGAGGCCACCTCCCGCGCCTCGCCGCGGCGCTTCACGGAGATGCCCGGCCGCTCCTCGTCGAGGAAACTCGAGACGGCGGCGTCGACGCTGGTGCCCATCTCTTTCGCCCGCTTCTCCATCATCGCGTCGGTCATCGGCGAGGCGATGAAGGCCGGCAGGATCGAGTTCACAGTCAGGCCATGATGCCCGTAGGCCTTGGACAGGCCTTTCGCGAGATTGAGGATCGCCGCCTTGCAGGCGCAATAGGGCAGATCCTCGATGTAAGGCTGCAAACCATCTTCCGACGAGAACAGCACGATGCGTCCCCACCTCTTCTCGCGCATGCCGGGGATGAAGGCGCGGCAGAGGCGCACCGCGGCCATGAAGTTGATGTCGATCGTCGAGGTCCAGTCCTCGTCGCTCATGCCGAGGAAGTCGCCGACAGGGCCGGTGATGCCGGCGGCGTTCACCAGGATATCGGCGGGGCCGAACGCCTTCGTGGTCGCCTCGCGAAGCCTGTCGACCGAGCCGGCCTCCGTCAGGTCGGCCGGATGGGTCGCGATCTCGCCGGATCCCCCCAGCTTGCGCGCCTCCGCCGCAAGCGTCTCGCCCTCGCGGTCGGTCATCATGACCTTGACGCCGGCCTCGTGCAGGAAGCGCGCGACCTCGAACCCCATGCCCGAATCCGCGCCCGTGACGACCGCCACGCGGCCGGCGATGCCAAGATCCATGATCGCTCCTTCTAAGCCTCAAACGGTCGTCGAGCGGCGGGGCACACAGGCCACGATCGCCATCTCAGCAATATGTTCGAGCGCCAGAAGTTCGAATCCGTGGTGGGCGCGACAGGGATTGAACCTGTGACCCCTCCCGTGTGAAGGGAGTGCTCTCCCGCTGAGCTACGCGCCCCGACCAAGGCCGGATCTGGATACAGAACCGAGGCGGTGAGGGAAAGTCAAACGTGCGCTCCGGTGACTGTCCTGGCGATCAACCCGGCAGCGTCCGCGCCATCGCCTCGATTGCGGCGCCGAGCTCGTCGAAATGACTGATGATCGCGTCCGGATGGTAGCTCGCCACCGGCTCCGGCGCGTAGCCGAAGTCGACCGCGATCACCGGCAGTCCGGCGTCCTTGGCCGTGAGGACGTCGGTCTCGGTGTCGCCGACCATGATGGCGCGTGCGGGATCGCCGCCGGCTCTCTCGATGGTCAACCGCAGCGCCGCGCCGTTGGGCTTGCAGACGGCGAACGTGTCCTGGCCGCAGATCGCGCGGAAGCGGGCGGTGGCGCCGAGTTCGCCGATCAGCTTCTTCGAAGGCTTCTCGATCTTGTTCGTGCAGATGGCGAGGCCATGGCCAGCGGCGGACAATGCATCCAGGGCGGCTTCCGCGCCGGGATAGAAGCGCGTCTTGGTGGTGAGGTGTTGGTCATAGTAGGCGAGGAAGGCGGCGAACATCTCGTCGAGTCTCGCGTCCGACACCTCCATGCCGCCGGCCTGCAGGCCACGCCGCAGCATGAACTTGCCGCCGCGTCCGACGTATTTGCGACCTTGTTCCAAAGGGATCGGCGCCAGACCCTCGCGGCCGATGATGACGTTCAGCGTGTCGATGAGGTCGGGCGCGCTGTCGACGAGCGTGCCGTCGAGATCGAAGACGATGAGCGGCGGGTTCGCTGGCATGCTTCCGCTTAGCGGCCCGTCATGTGGTCCGCAAGCGTGCTGAAAAGTTCGAGCGAGGCGGCCAGTCGCCGTTTTGCTGCGCTATTTGGTCGGCTATAGCGAGCCAAATCGATGGCCAGCCCGCCGGCGTGGCGATCCAAACGAGGATTTTGCCATGCCGTTCGCGCCGTCGTTTCGCTCATGTGTCGCGGCCGCTGGTCTGATACTCGCCTTTGTGCCGCCGCTCGCCGCGGCCGACAATTACGACTTCCTCGCCGCGCCGCAGATCGACCTCAACCGCATCTTTCGCGTCGACAAGACCACGGGCGAGGTCGGCGCCTGCCAGTTCGGCCTCAAGGACGGTTCGCCCGTCGGCGTGACGCTGTGCTACCCGCCCGGACACGGCGCGGGCCCGCAAGGCTCGAGCGACTACGCGCTTGTCGCCTCGCGCCACGAGCACGAGGCCGGCGCCTGGCGCGTCGATCTTCGCACCGGCATGATGTCGATCTGCTATGTGCTCGACGAAGCCGTGGTTTGTACCCCGCCCGCGAAATAGGATCGGCGCCTTGATCCGATAGGCCGAAGGCGCGGAGCACTTTTGAGGCGCGCGCCGCCCTCGGCTTTGCTAGAAGGCGCGAGCCGCCGCGATGGCGGTCCATCGACCGGAAGAGCCATGCCCGCTCCGACCTCTCACGCGGCGATAAACGATCAGGACGCCGGCAAGCGTGCCGCCGCGGCGCGCGCCCTCGACTTCGTCAGGCCCGGCATGCGGCTCGGCCTCGGCACCGGTTCCACCGCCAAGGCCTTCGTCGCCCTGCTCGGCGAGCGGGTGGCTGACGGCCTCGAAGTGATCGGCGTGCCGACGTCGGAGCGAACGGCCGCGCAGGCGCGTGGACTCGGCATCACGCTGGCGACCCTCGACGAAGAGCCCGAGCTCGATCTCACCATCGATGGCGCCGACGAGTTCGACGACGAACTCAGGCTGATCAAAGGCGGCGGCGGCGCGCTGTTGCGGGAAAAGATCACCGCGACCGCCTCGAAGCGGATGATCGTCATCGCCGATCACAGCAAGCGGGTCGCGACGCTGGGACGCTTTGCCCTGCCTGTAGAGGTCAACCGCTTCGGGCTCGCGGTCACCCGGCGCGCCATCGTGCGCGAGGCGGCAAAGAGCGGCTGCGCGGGCGACATAACGCTCCGCCAGGATGGAGAAGGCGCGGACTATGTCACGGATGGCGGTCACTTGATCTTCGACTGCCATTTCGGCCGCATCGAGAAGCCGGACGATCTTGCCGAACGGTTGAACGCGATCCCCGGCGTGGTCGAACATGGCCTTTTCATCGGGATCGCTTGCGCGGTCATTTGCGCGGGGCCGGACGGCGTGACAATCCTCGGCCATCCGGATGACCAATAAATGCCCGGCTTGGGTGATGTCCGTTCGCCGGTGCGGGAAGAATATGACTTTCGCCCCAAGGCGGGTGACCGGGCTGGGGCGCTTGCGAGGCTGCGCGGCATCGCGAGCCCTTCTCGCGCGATAGCTCAGGCGTGCCGCGGCGTCGTTCTTCTTCTGGCCGTGACCTGGCTCCATCCGACAGCCTCGGCTCAGGAGGCCACGGTGGCTGCCGGTCCCACCGCGGCAAAGCCGGCCCTGCCGCCCGACGCGACCGCTCCCACCGCGACGCACATCGCCAAGGCGCGCCAGCTGATCCTCGCGACCGGCATTTCCCGCTCTTTCCAGATCATCATTCCGGAGTTCATGGACCAGATCGGCAACACGCTGACGCAGTCGAGGCCGGAACTCGTTCACGACATGGGTATCGTGCTCGTCCAGCTGAAGCCGGAATTCGAGCATCAGTCCGACGAGATGATCGATCAGTCGGCGCGCATCTATGCCACGCTTCTCTCGGAGAAAGACATCGACGACATTCTCGCGTTCTTTGATAGCGAGGCCGGCAAGCGTTACGTTGGCGCGCAGCCGTTGTTCCTCAACCAGCTCGTGTCGGGCATGCAGGCCTGGCAGCAAAAGATCTCGATCAACATGATGGCGCGGGTCCGCGAGGAAATGAAGAAGAAGGGGCACGATCTCTGATGGCTTACGACGTCGACCTTTTCGTCATCGGCGCCGGCTCGGGCGGGACACGTGCCGCCCGCATCGCCGCGCAGCATGGTGCCAAGGTGATGATCGCGGAGGAATTTCGTGTCGGCGGCACCTGCGTCCTGCGCGGCTGCGTGCCGAAGAAGCTGATGGTCTATGCGAGCCGCTTCGCCGACGCCTTCGAGGACGCCGCCGGGTTCGGCTGGACCGTCGGCGCGACCAGCTTCGATTGGCCGACCTTCGTTCAGCGAAAGGAGGCCGAGATCACACGGCTCTCGCTGATCTACGTGTCGAACCTCGAGAAGGCCGGCGTCGACATCGTCGACGCGCGGGCGACGCTCGCGGGAGCGCACGATGTCAAGCTTTCGGACGGCCGGACGATCACGGCGCAGACCATCCTTATCGCCACGGGCGGCGTGCCGATCCTGCCCGAAAAGATGCCCGGCAGCGAACACGCGATCACGTCCAACGAGATCTTCGACCTGCCGGTTTTCCCCGCGCGCCTCGCGATCGTCGGGGGCGGCTACATCGGCGTCGAGTTCGCGTCGATCTTCACGCGACTTGGGTCCGACGTGACGCTGATCAATCGCGGCGCCAACATCCTGCGCGGGTTCGACGATGACATGCGCGAGGGGGTGCGTGACGGACTGGCGGAGGCTGGCGTGACGTTCAGGATGAACACCATGCCGATCCGCATCGATAAGACGGCCGAGGGTCTCAAGGTCACGCTGAGCGATGGGACGCTCGTCGTCGTCGACCAGATGCTGATGGCGATCGGGCGAGCGCCGAGCACTGAGGGCCTGGGTCTCGCCGATATCGGGGTGGACCTCGGTGAAAAAGGTGAGGTCCGCGTCGATCCATATTCGCGGAGCAGCGTGCCGTCGATCTACGCCGTCGGCGACGTCACCGATCGCGTCGCCCTCACGCCGGTGGCGATCCGCGAGGGCCAAGCCTTCGCCGACACGGTGTTCGGCGGCAAGAACGTCGCCATGGACTACGCGAAGATCGCCACCGCCGTGTTCACCACGCCCGAGGTTGGCACCGTGGGTCTGACCGAGGCGGAGGCAAAGGAGACGCACTCATGCGTCGACATCTACGCCGCCAGCTTCCGGCCGATGAAGGCGACGCTATCGGGCCGCACCGAAAAGGTGATCATGAAGATCATCGTGGACGGTCGGACGGACGTCGTTCTCGGCGTCCACGTTCTGGGTGAGGACGCGGGAGAGATGGCGCAGATCCTCGGCATTCTCGTCAAGATGGGCGCGACCAAGGCGGATTTCGACAGCACCTGCGCGCTGCATCCGAGCAGCGCGGAGGAATTGGTGACCATGCGGACGCGGCGCGTGCGCCATGAGCGCATGAGCGACGAGCCGACCGGCCCCGGGATGGCCGACGCGGCGCAGTAGGTCGGCCCCGAAATCGGGCGTGGCGGAGCGGATCGGAGTCCTCGCGGCGCGCTAGGCGCCGAACAGCTTGGAGAAAAATCCGGCGATGCCGCCGGGTTTCTTGGTGGCCGGCGTGGGATGAGCGTTCGCCATGCCGGGCGCCGGAGCCGGCTTCGTCGCGGGTTCCAAAGGCTTCGCGGCGATCGGCGCGGCGGATGCCCCGGCCGGGGGCTTGGCGGCATGCGCGTAGGTATAGGTGGCGATCGCATCCATCAGCGCCGGCGACAGCGCATCGGACGTCGGCAGGCCCAGCGATTTGAATTTTTCGCGGACCGCGCCCATGCCGCCGGGATCGAAACCCTGCTCGATGATCGAGGAGCAGAAGGCGGCGAACTGCGGCGCCTGCCAGCCCTTCTGGTCCGAGAGTTCGGTATGGACGAAATCCAGCCCCTTGAAGGGATGATCCTTGACGATGCGGCCATACATGTGGACGCCACACATCTTGCAGGCGTGCCGTTGGATCGTCGCGCTCGCGTCGACGACATGAAGCTTCTCCTCGTGCGCGATCACCTTGACGTTGGTGACCGGCACGACACCGACGACCGAAAACAGCGCGCCCGACGGTTTCCAGCACTTCGAGCAGCCGCAGGCATGATTGTGTGCGACGTCGCCGGTGATGCGCACGGCGACCTTGTCGGTCGGGCACTTGCAGGAGAGCGTGCCGCCGTTGAAGCTGCCGAAGCCCCTCGAGATACCGTTGTCGATCGCGGGATGGAGACTGGGAGCCATTGGCACAAACCTTTCCTGGAATCCACCGGGTCGATCCGCTGGATTGACGTGAGACGTCGGGCGCCACCTTCGCGAGACATCGCGAAGGCGCTTACATACCCGCTAACCGAAGCTCTCCTTCTATCGAGGCTTGCCGCAATTTGGAAGGAGCGATCATTTGTTCATTGCGAGAGGGCTGCTAGCGGTCGGATGAAGGCGCGGCCGCTCCTGAGAGGCAACAAAGCCGGTAATGTAGCGTTTGTTAACTGACGCGTTCGTCAGCGGGAGACATCTCATGGGACTTTTTGACAGTATTGCCGGCGCCGTCGGCAACGCGATCGGCGGCGGCAATCAAAGCGGCGAGGGCGCCCAGACGATACTCAGCAATCTCCTGCAACAGGGCGGCACCGGGCAGAGCGGCAATATTGTCGGGTCGCTGTTGGGCGGCCTCGGCGGAGCGCAGGGTGGCGCGCAAGGCGGTGGCATGGCGTCTACTTTGGAGACTCTCGCCAGCAGCGGTCTCGGCGCGGAGGTCAGCTCCTGGATGAGCAATGGTCACAATCTGCCGATCTCGCCACAACAATTGCACGATGCGCTGGGCAGCGAGCAGGTCCAGCAGATGGCCCAGGCGAGCGGCCTGCCTATTGGCGAGTTCCTCAAACACTTGGCCGACCACCTGCCGGCGGCGGCGGCACAGGCCTCCGGAACGCAGCCGCCAGACTAAAAGCCGAAGGCCAACCGTTCAGGTTGGTCGAACGAAACATTCGCTTTAATCAAATAGACCGAACGATTACTCGCGAGCATGGTCGATGTGTGAGGTCGACCATGCTCGTTCGAAACGCCGCCAAAGCCCGCTCCGCCCAGCCGCGCCTGTCGCGGCTGCTCCCTGGCATCGGCCTTTGCATCCTCGTCACCGCCGTCGCTTATCTGCTCCAGGCGCTGGAGGTCCGCCTTGTCGGTCGACCGTGGCTCGAGGCGTTGGTCTTCGCCATCCTCCTCGGTGTCGCGGTCCGGAGTACCTGGACGCCCTCGCGCAAGTGGCATTCCGGCATCGAGTTCAGCGCCAAGACGTTGCTCGAGATCGCGGTCGTTCTTCTCGGCGCGTCGGTCAGTGTCCACGCGGTGCTCGCCATCGGGCCGGCGCTGCTGATCGGCATCGCGATCGTCGTGGTCGTGGCCATCGCGACGAGCTACCTCATCAGCCGGACGTTCGGCCTTCCGCAGCGCATGGCGATCCTCGTCGCGTGCGGCAACTCGATCTGCGGGAACTCCGCGATCGCGGCGGTGGCGCCGGTGATCGGCGCCGATGGCGAGGATGTCGCCTCGTCCATCGCCTTCACGGCCGTTCTCGGCGTCGCCGTCGTCCTCGTCCTGCCGCTTCTCGTCCCGCTGCTGCGCATGTCG
Organism: Beijerinckiaceae bacterium; assembly: GCA_965198495.1. Taxonomy (GTDB): domain Bacteria; phylum Pseudomonadota; class Alphaproteobacteria; order Rhizobiales; family Beijerinckiaceae; genus RH-AL1. The sequence continues at coordinate 2,141,294 of CBDAPL010000001.1, forward strand.
TTAACGCAATACGGCGTCATGGCCGGGCTGACGGTCTATGCCGTGCCGCAGGTTCTCGCCGCGACTCTGCCGATCGGCGCCCTCAGCAATCAGGTCGGCACGGTGGTCAAGCTCGTGCGCGTGCTGATGCTCGGCCCGGTCGTGCTCCTGATGTCGCTTGTCGCCTCGAGGCTGCGCGACGAGACCGACGAGCCCACGCCGCACGTGACGGCCGGCGATCGGCCGAAGCGCGGCAGACCGGCGCTGCACCAGCTGGTGCCATGGTTCATCGTCGGGTTCCTGGTGGTGGCGGGGGTCCGTACGGCCGGTTTGATCCCAGGATACGTCCTGGAGCCGACCGCGATCGTCGCCAACCTCCTGACGACGGTGTCCATGGCCGCACTCGGCCTCGGCGTCGATATCCGGGTGGTGGCGAAGGCCGGCCCGCGCGTGACGGGAGCGGTCACCGTCTCGCTGATCGTGCTTGGCTTGATCAGCTTCGGCCTCATCCACCTCATCGGCGTGGCATGACCACGCTCATCGGGAGCCTTCCGGTCGGAGCGGCTCGACGAGCACGTCGACGGTCCGGCTGCTCGTCCCGCTGATCTGGATCGCGAACGGCTTCGGGACGAGCGAGAACCTGATGCTCTTGCGCACGCCGGGACAGTCGCGAGCGCCGCTGAAGCCGCTCGGCTTGAGGGTGTGGCCGTCCTGCACGACGTCGATCCAGGCGGCTTGCGAGATGGTCACCTCGAAAACGCCGGCAACGGTCGGCGCGTCGAACCGCACGAAACCCGCCGTGGACGGCTCCATCTTAGGTGCGCGCCCGGGAGGCGTGGGAAGATGCGCCTCGGCCAGACCAGTGAGCTTCAGCGTGAACGCTTGCCCCGGAAGCGCGGAGTCGCCGCCCGACCCGATCGCCGGCTTGTCGGCCGCCCGTAAAAGCGCGGCTTCCTTGGCGAGCGGCCACTTGAACGCGTCGCAGCCGGTCGGCTCCGCCGCCCTGGCCATGGTCGGAACGACCGCGACGATCGTCACGATCACGACGTTGCGCGCGACCATTGTCGACGCGAGGACGAGCGATCTCGAGAAGGGACGCTTCGCGTCCATAGGCCGGGCGGCACTCAACCTCATGCGCTGTGCTCCTGATGTGGAACGAATGATGGAAGAACCGCGCGTTCCGTCGTCGCGCGGGCTCAATGCTTGCGGCCGAGCGCGCGTGCCGCGCGGTCGAGGCCGTCCAGCGTCATCGGGTACATGCGCCCCTCCATAAGCTCGCGGATCATCGCGGTCGATTGCGTATAGGGCCAATCCGAGTCGGCGACCGGGTTGAGCCAGGCGGCGGCGGGATAGGCGTCGGTCATGCGCTTGAGCCAGACGCCGCCGGGCTCTTCATTCATGTGTTCGACCGAGCCGCCGGCATGGCTCACCTCGTAGGGACTCATCTGCGCGTCGCCGACGATCAGCAGCTTGTAGTCGCGTCCGAATTTATTGAGCACGTCGAAGGTCGGGATCCGCTCGGCGTGGCGGCGGCTGTTGTCCTTCCAGACGCCCTCGTAGACGCAATTGTGGAAGTAGAAGAACTCGAGGTGCTTGAACTCGGCCGTGGCGGCGGAGAACAGCTCCTCGCAGAGTCGCACGTGCGCGTCCATCGAGCCGCCGACGTCGAGAAAGAGCAGCAGCTTGACGGCATTGCGGCGCTCGGGCCGCATCGCGACGTCGAGGTAGCCCCTGCTCGCCGTGCCGGCGATCGTGGCGTCGAGATCGAGCTCGTCGGCCGCGCCCTCGCGCGCGAAGCGGCGCAGGCGGCGAAGCGCGACCTTGATGTTGCGGGTGCCGAGGTCGCGCGAACTGTCGAAGTCGCGGAACTCGCGCTTTTCCCACACCTTGATCGCGCGTTTGTGGCGCGACTGGCCGCCGATGCGCACGCCTTCCGGATTGTAGCCGCCGTTGCCGAACGGCGACGTGCCGCCGGTGCCGATCCACTTGCTGCCGCCCTGATGGCGCCCTTGCTGCTCGGCGAGGCGCTTTTTCAGCGTCTCCATGATCTCGTCCCAGGACCCGAGCGCCTTGATCTTGTCCATCTCCTCGGGCGAGAGGAACTTCTCCGCCATCGCCTTCAGCCAGTCTTCCGGCAGGGCGGTCTCCAGCGACGCCTGGCCCGCCGCGCTGTCTCCGAGCACGCCCTTGAAGACGCGGGCGAAGACCTGGTCGAAGCGGTCGATCAGGCCCTCGTCCTTCACGTAGATCGCGCGGGCGAGATAGTAGAAATGCTCAGGCACCATCTCGATCGCGTCGGCGTCGAGCGCCTCGAGCAGGGTCAGGTGCTCCTTCGGCGAGGCGGCGATCCCGGCCCGGCGCAGCTCCTCGAGAAAGGAGATGAACATCAGCGCCGCTCCGCCACGAAATGGTGCGTCGCCGCGTCTTCCAAGGACGTCATGCCCGGCCTTGTGCCGGGCACCCACGCCGCGCCGCCGCGGCATGTCCGGCGTGACGCCAGCGATGTCGCGGCGTGGATGGCCGGGCCAAGCCCGGCCATGACGCGGCAAGGGGGGTGATATCGCATGGAAGGATAGTCAGCCCCGCCGCTTGACGAGGAAGGCGAGGCGCTCGAACAGCATCACGTCGGCCTCGTTCTTCAGGAGCGCTCCGTGCAGCGGCGGGATGGCGCTGCGGGCGTCGTTGGTCTGCAGCACATCGAGCGGCATGTCCTCGTGCAGGATCAGCTTGAGCCAGTCGATCAGCTCGCTGGTCGAGGGCTTCTTCTTCAGGCCGGGCACGTCGCGAACCTCGTAGAAGATGTCGAGCGCGCGGGCGACGAGGCGCTTCTCGATGTCCGGGAAGTGCACCTTGACAATCGCCTCCATCGTCTGGCGATCGGGAAAGCGGATGTAGTGGAAGAAGCAGCGCCGCAGGAAGGCGTCCGGCAGCTCCTTCTCGTTGTTGGAGGTGATGATGATGATCGGCCGCTCGCGCGCCACCACCCGCTCGCCGGTCTCGTAGACGTCGAAACTCATGCGGTCGAGCTCCTGCAGGAGATCGTTGGGAACTCGATGTCGGCCTTGTCGATCTCGTCGATCAGCAGCACCGGCAGGACCGGCGACGTGAACGCCTCCCACAGCTTGCCCTTGCGGATGTAATTGCCGATGTCGCTGACGCGGGGATCGCCGAGCTGGCCGTCACGCAGGCGGGCGACCGCGTCGTACTCGTAGAGGCCCTGCTGCGCCTTGGTGCTCGACTTGACGTTCCACTCGATCAGCGGCGCCTTGGCGGCGGCGGCGATCTGCTGGGCGAGCACGGTCTTGCCGGTGCCGGGTTCGCCCTTGACGAGGAGCGGGCGGCGCAGCGTGACGGACGCGTTGACCGCGACCTTCAGATCGTCGGTGGCGACATAGTCCGATGTTCCAGTGAAGCGCACGCGTTCGTTCTCCGGTTGATGGCCAGCTAAGCGAATTGCCGAAGCCAAGACAAGCGTGGCCGTCGGTGCGGGAGCGGGTTGCCTCGGCTCGCGAGATGAGGACAAGTCCCGGCTCGGATCGACGGGGCTAGCGGAAGCAGGGATGATGCCGGCGGCGAAAGAGAAAATGCGCAAGTCGACAAGGATTGACCTTCGTGCCAGATGGCCCCGGGTCGTCGCCCGTGCCCTCGCGTTCCTTTGCGCCGCCGCCTCGCCCGCCGCCGCTGGCGATCTCACCTACCTCGTCCATGCGCCGACGCAGCCCTCGCCGCATCCGCCGCTGATCGTGCTGCTGCACGGCAGCGGCGCCGACGAGCGGGACATGATCGGCCTGTGGCACGATCTGCCCGCCACCTTCGTGGTGATTTCGCCGCGCGCGCCGTTCGATCACGCTGGCGGCGGCTATGTCTGGTACCGAAAAGCCGGCGCGACCCCGCGGCCGGATGATCTCGAGGCGAGCCGCAAGATCGTCGACCTCGTCGTCGCGAACGCCGTCTCGCGCTTCGATGCCGATCCGGCGCGCGTCTTCCTCGGCGGCTTCAGTCAAGGTGCGGTCATGACCTACGAGGTCGGCTTGCGCGAGCCCGGCCGCTTCCGCGGCGCCGCCGTCCTCAGCGGCCTCCTTTTCCCGTCGGCGACGGCCAAGCTTCCGCCGACGGCGGATCTCGCCCGCGAGGCGTTCTTCGTGGCGCACGGCACTTCCGATCCGGTCATCCCCTTCGCGGCGGCGGAGGCGGCGCGCGCCAAGCTCGCCAAGCTCGAGGTCCCCACCGTCTTCCACGCTTATGCCGGCATGGCCCACACCATCGGACCGCAGGAGACGCGTGACCTCGCCGCCTGGCTCAGCGAGCGCGCCGGCAACGCGGAAGCGCCGCCTGCGCGCTGAGCTCAGCGCGGTCGCGTCTCGCGCGGCACCTCGTCGTCGGTGGGCGTCAAACCATAGGGCGCGACGAGCGCCCAGATATGAGCCGGCACCATGCCGCGCAGGCGGCGTGGCTTCTCGCGGCGCAGGTGGACGATCGTCTCGGTCGCCTTCATCTCGACCCGCGTGCGCGCGAATTCGAGCCCGCGCGGGCCGATGCGCGGCATCAGCCAGCCGACGATCGGGCGCATCCAGTTCGGCATGCGGCGCAGCGGCAGCCCGCCGGCGGCGCGTTCCACGTTGGCGAGGAAACCTTTGACCGCGCCGGCCCGCTTGCCCTTGCTCGTCGGCGCGGCGGTGCGGACCTCGTCGCCGAGTAGCGCCAGCAGTTCCTCGCCGCGCGCGTTGCGCACAAGCAGCCATTGCTCGCCACGGCCGGCCATGTAGCCGACCGTGATGTCGGCCAGCACGTTGGTGTAGTCGACGCAGGTGCGGCAGGTGAGCGGGAAGAAGTCCGGCGGCAGCTTCGAGATCGGCAGCTGCAGGAAGGGCACGGTCTTCACACGCCCATCGGTGAAGCGCAGCTCGACATGATAGTCGGCGCGGAACTCGAGGTAGGTGACGGTTTCCGGATCCTCGGCGAGCAGCGCCAGGAACTCGTGGAAACGCTCGGTCGTCGTGTTGTCGGAGCAGGGCGTGCCGATCACGTAGAGCCGCTCGAACCCGAGTTCCGCCTCCAGCGCGCGGAGCGCGTAGACCTGGCACGGTATGCCGATGACGGCGAGGCGCCTGTAGCCTTTCTCGCGCGCCGGCCGCAGAAGGGCGAGCAGCGGCGCGTAGCCCATGCGCATGCCGCGGCAGGCCGCCATGCCGTCGGCGCGCGTCACCAGCACCGGCATCGGGCGCCAGCGATCCTCGGGGTCGGGCGCCATGGTGAGCACGGCGTCGACCGCGCCGGTCTCGAGCAGGCGCTCGGCGAGCCGTGTCGTGATGCCGGTCCACTGCGCCCCGTCGAGCGGGCGCACCAAGGAGGCGCGCAGCATGCGCCGGAACGGGCCGAAGAAAAGCTCGTCCGGCCGTGCCGGATCGCGCGCGCGGCCGTGGACCTTGGTCTCAAGCCCGGCGTAGTCGGGCGCGATGAACTGACAGGCGCGACCGCAGCGACCGGGATCCTCCGTGCGGGAGATGCCGCAGTCGGTGCAAAGGTCGCGGTACGCGGCGGCGCCGACAGGCGGCGCCCAGACCGAGATGGGAAGGATCGCGCTAGGGTCGGATGCCGTCATGCGATCAGCCATCCACCTTGATCATGATCTCGTTGCGGCGGCGGAACGGCAGGGTCCAGGGTGGATCGAAGAAGGCCATGACGGGCAGGCCGCGCGGCGTCCGTCCCTCGCGGACGAGATAGTCCTTCAGCCTGTCGGTGTGCCGTTCGAGCGTCCGCCGGTCGTGGAAGCCGGAGAAGGTGATCGCCGCGTAGGTCTCGGCCGCGATCGGCTTCAGGACGACGTTGGGATCGTTGGGTCGTGGCAACGTTTCCAGAGTCCATTGGCGCGGCATCACGAAGCGCACGGCCCACGTCGGCGACGCGCCATCCGGTCCATGCTGCTGCATGACCGGCGCGGTCATCGCTACCTTGCGGGCGCCCGCGTTGCCGCCGAAGATGTAGCCGGCGATGGCCTGGAAGCCGCGCGATATCGCCGGCTTGCGCGATCCCTCGACACCCACCTCGGCGACGACCATCGGCTGGTACCGGCGGATCTCGATCGCCCCGTCCGCGCGCAGCACCTCGTAGGCTGCCTGTTCGACCCCGCTCATGCTATCTCCCGAAAGGCCGCGCCCGCCTCGCGACGCGCAAGCGTGCACCACCATAGATCGATCGCGACGCCGCGCGCGGATCGCGGGCCGTTCGATCCTCCCGCGCCGATGGCAGGAGGATCATGTGCTTCAGGCCTTGCTGATGCGCGTCAGCGTGAAGAGGCCGAGCGGCGCCACAGTGCGGCGCTCGACGAGACGCATGGCGGGGCGCGCGGCGATCCAGTCGCCGATCGTCGACCAGGGAAATTGCGGATGCCAGCCGAGCTTCTCGCTGCGGCGGCCCATGAAGGCCTCGATGGCGGCGACCGGGCCGCGCTCGGCACCGACGTGGTTGACGAGCACGATCTCGCCGCCGGCCTTCAGCACGCGGGCCCATTCGTCGAGGCTGGCGACGGGGTCCGGCACGACCGTCAGCACGTAGGGCGCGACGACCGCGTCGAATGTGTTGTCATGGAAGGCGAGCCGCATGGCATCCATCACGAGGAGACCGTCGACGTTGGCGAGGCCTTGCTCGCGTACCCGCGTCCGCGCGCGCTCCAGCATCGGGCGCGAGAGATCGACGCCGGTGATCCGCGTGGCGCGGTCGATCATCGGCAGCTCGAGGCCGGTGCCGACGCCGACGTCGAGGACGCGGCCACCCGGCCGGCCGCATGCCGCCGCCGCCGCCTTGCGGCCGGGACGCATCACCGCGGCGAACGTGAGATCGTAGACCGGCGCCCACCGGGCGTAGGCCGCCGCGACGTCGCTGTTGTCGAGGCCGTGTTCGACGGAGGAAGCGTCCGCGCGGGTCAAGACGCGGCCGCAAGCACGGTTGTATCGCGCGACAGGGTCTCGGCCATGCGTGTCACCGTACCGCCGCCGAGGATGCGTGCGCCGGTGTCATCGGAGTCGTAGAACACGCAGGCTTGGCCGGGCGAGACCGCGCTTTCGGCCGCCGGAAAGGCGACGATCGTGCGCGCCGAGCCACCCTGCGTCTGGGAAAGCCGTGCCGGCACGGGTGGTCGGCTCGAGCGCGTCCGGACGAAGATGTCGATGCCCGAATGTCCCAGGTCATCGAGCGAGCCGTCGCCGAGCCAGTTCACGTTGCGAAGGGCGAGGCGGGATGTTCGCAGCGCCTCGCGCGGACCGACGACGATTCGCCGGTGCGCCGCATCTATCCGCGTCACGAACATCGGCGCGGCATCGACACCGGGCTTGCATTTACCGCCCAAACCCCTGCGCTGACCCACGGTGAAGTTGGCGATGCCGGCGTGCCGCCCCAGCACGGCGCCGCTCTCGTCGACGATATCACCTTCGCGCATGGCCTCGGGAACAAGGCGGGCGACAAGGTCGCTGTAATGGCCATGGGGCACGAAGCAGATGTCCTGGCTGTCGGGCTTGTCGGCCGTGACGAGCCCGTGCTCGCGGGCGATCGCGCGGACGCGGGTCTTTGGCAAGTCGCCGAGAGGAAACCGCACCATCGCCAGTTGCGACGGCGTGGTGCCGTAGAGAAAGTAGCTCTGGTCGCGCGTCGCGTCGGTGCCACGGAAAAGCCCGCGCCGGCCGCCGCCGAGCGCGCGCGTCGCGCAATAATGCCCGGTCGCCAGCGCGTCGGCGCCCAGATCGCGCGCCGTCTCGAGCAGGTCGGTGAACTTCACCGAACTGTTGCAGGAGGCGCAGGGGATCGGCGTTTCGCCGGCGGCGTAGCTCGCGACGAAGGGATCGATCACCGCCGCGCGGAAGCGCGCCTCGTAATCGAGCACGTAATGCGGGATGCCGAGCTTCGCCGCGACGGCGCGCGCGTCGCCGATGTCGCGTCCGGCGCAGCAGGTGCCTTTGCGTCCGGCGGCACCCTCGTCATTGTAGAGCCGCAGCGTGACGCCGACGACATCGTAGCCCTCGCCCTTAAGGAGAGCGGCGACGACGGACGAATCGACGCCACCCGACATCGCGACGACGACGCGCGTGGAAGATGGGGGCTTATCGAGATCGAGACTGTTCACGTTTGTGTCCGGGACGCGGCGGATTGGCGGCGCGCCAAGGCGGCTCGTCGTCGCCGCTTGATATCGTCCACGGCATGCATCGCGCAAGACGTGGTTTAGCCGTCTTCGCGCAAGCATGATGTGTCAATCGGAAACATAAACGCGCAAATATTGAGAGTTTCGCAAGAATTGAACCTCCTCGGTCGTGTATTTCCTTCAAAAACCAGAGGGTTGATTTAGGTAAATCTTAAAGCGCCGCAGCTAGTCTGTGTCAGTGGAATACCGAGTATGCGCGAGTAAATGTCATGAGTGAGACCCTTCGCCCCAGAGTTAAATACGTGATCGGACCCGATGGCAGCCCTCTAACGATCGCCGACCTGCCGCCCAGTGGAACCAAGCGGTGGGTGATCCGGCGCAAGGCCGAGGTCGTCGCCGCCGTGCGCGGCGGACTGCTGTCGCTCGAGGAGGCCTGCCATCGCTATACCTTGACGGTGGACGAGTTCCTGTCGTGGCAGATGTCGATCGACCAGCATGGTCTCGCTGGATTGCGGACGACGCGCCTGCAGCACTATCGCGCCTAGCCTCAGACCTAGCGCGCGCGACACGCTCCTCGCGTGTCGCGCGACGGGTCAGGCGATCTCCGCGCTCGGGCGATCCGCCTGCTCGGTCTCCGGGTGAAGCTTCTGTTGCAAGCGATTTCGTTCGAAGAGGATCACGACGAGGATCGCGAACGCGAGCGGGATCAGCAGGTAGAACAGCCGGAACATCAGCACCGCCGCCAAGACCTTCGCTTTTGGAACGGGATAGAGTGCGTTGATGAAGATCAGGTCGAACACGCCGGCACCCGCCGGCGCGTTCGACACCAGCGCCGCCGAGAACGAGCCGAGAAAAATCCCCAGCACGACGAGGAAGCCGGGATTTCCCGCCTCTGGCAGGGCGAAATAGATGATGCCCGTCGCGCCGATCAACTCCAAGGTCGCGGCGATGAGCTGGCGCGTCATGATCGCTGGACGCGGATAGTCGATGTGGAAACGACCGATCGATAGCGGCTTCATCTTCAGGAGCGAGCCTGCCGCGTAGACGACGACCACGATCAAGGACGCGAGACCGACCAAGCGTGCCGTCGTCGTGTTCGTCAGGAGATGCGGCAGAAAGCTCGCGACGCGGCGCAGTTCCTTGGGTTCGTAGACGAGGACGAACCCGCCGATGAGCATGACGCCCAGGCCGAACGTGATCGAACAGAAGGCGACGAGGATCGCGACCTGCGCCGCGCTCAAGCCCTTCGTGGAGTAGGCGCGGTAGCGCACCATCGCGCCGGAAAACACCGAGACGCCGATCGTGTGCGACAGGGCGTAGGTGGTGAAGGAACACACCGCGATGAAAGAATACGGGATGTGGCGTACCCCGAGGTGGAGCAGGGCGATGCGGTCGTACCAGGCCAGCGCCGCATAGGCGATGAAGGCCGACAGGATCGACAGAAGGTAGCGATCGGGAGAGATCGATTCGAGCTGTTGCCAAACCTGGCTCGCCACCGCTTCGCCCTTGAACTCGCGGGAGAGAAGCCAGACGGAGACGATGACCGCGAGCAAACCGACGAGCGGCCAGATAACGTCGAGGGAACGCTTCATCGATCTCCGAAGGGGTAAGGCGCCACAGGATCTGGTCACCGCGACCCTGAACGAGCCTTTGGGGCACATCAAGGTTCATGGCTGGCCCTCGCGAGCCAACCACCGGCCCTCCCGCACCCGGCTGAGGAATGCGAAGGACATGCCCAGGAGACGTCCTAACCTATTCTATCGGCCTTTCGACCGTCCCGGCACGAAAAAGCGCCGCGGAAGATCCGCGGCGCTTCATGTTCGTCTGTCGCTCGTCAAGCCTGCGCGACGCGCAGGCCCATCATGCCATCCATCAGCGCGACCGCCGGGGGAAAGTCGGCGCGTTCCGCGCTTTTCTCCCTGCCTTCCAGTCCTTGAACCTTGGCGAGTTCCGCCAAGGCATCTTCGAGTTGGCCCTTCGCCTCGCCGAGCTGTTCCTTCAGCTCCTCGGCGGAATGGGCCAAATTCTCGCGTCGTGTACGCGCGGCGCGCGCATAGGTCGGATAGGCGAAATGAGCCAGATCCGTAATGTTGGCTTTTTGCTCTTCGGCGGCGATCTCGCGGTCGAGGTCGCCGGCCATGCGCAGGAACTCGGCGATCATCGCCTCGATCTGAGCGACACGGCGGCGCTTTTCATCCACGTGAAAACGCTTCAAGCGCAAGAGGGAATCCCGCGACTTCATACTCGACTCCGCGACACAGGTTGCACGAACCTGATCTTTGTTCAGGGCTTCCGCGAGACAGTGTGATCCTGCCGCATCGAAGTTGCTGCTTCGTTACCGCTCCGCTGAAAGCCGCTGCGTCGAGGATGACGGTCGATGTATGTTGAGGTGGGTGATTCGAGACACCGGCGTGTTTCGTGAAAGTGCCGCCCTTGTGCGCGTCATATGCTTTCGACGGGTCATGCACGGCCAAGCCTTCGCCGCGCGTTCCGGCCGGTGATGACAACGGCCAGGCCCACCGGGGCAATTCGTTAACTAGTCCGCGTTAAGGTTACGGAAATTCGTATAGCGGGATCCTCGCGCCGCCTGGGCGGTCGACGAGGAACCCGGGATCATCTCGGTTGGGCGACCGACGCGGGCAAGCTGGGGGCAAAGATGCGCGTTCTATTGATCGAGGATGATAGCGCCACCGCGCAAAGCATCGAGCTGATGCTGAAGTCGGAAAACTTCAACGTCTATACCACCGACCTCGGCGAGGAGGGCATCGACCTCGGCAAGCTCTACGACTACGACATCATCCTGCTCGATCTGAACCTTCCGGACATGTCCGGCTACGAAGTGCTGCGCACGCTGCGCGTCGCCAAGGTGAAGACGCCGATCCTGATCCTGTCCGGTCTCGCCGGCATCGAAGACAAGGTGAAGGGCCTGGGCTTCGGCGCCGACGACTACCTCACCAAACCGTTTCACAAGGACGAGATGGTCGCGCGGATCCACGCCATCGTGCGCCGTTCGAAAGGCCACGCGCAGTCGGTCATCACGACCGGTGACCTCATCGTGAACCTCGATCAGAAAACGGTCGAAGTCTCCGGTTCGCGCGTGCACCTGACCGGCAAGGAGTACCAGATGCTGGAGCTCCTATCGCTGCGCAAGGGCACGACGCTGACGAAGGAGATGTTCCTCAACCACCTCTACGGCGGCATGGACGAGCCGGAACTCAAGATCATCGACGTCTTCATCTGCAAGCTGCGCAAGAAGCTCGCCAACGCCAGCCAGGGCCGCAACTACATCGAGACCGTCTGGGGCCGCGGTTACGTGCTGCGCGAGCCGAGCGAGGATGACGAGCGTATCACCGCCTGAAGCGGGATCGCTGTGGAAACCAAAGAGGCGCCTTGCGGCGCCTTTTTGTTTGGCCGGATTGCAGAGGATCCGCTTCCTTAACGCCGCCCGCAGGTCATCGCCGGGTCGGGCGTGGCGCGCGTCTTGTCCTTTACGAAGATGAAGCTTCGCTCGGGATCCGAGCGGAGGCCATCGTGGAATCCGACGACACGCTCGGCCGCGCCGAGCACGAGATAACCATCGTTCGCGAGAGCGTTCGAGAGATCGCCGAGGACCCGTTTCTTGGTCGCGACATCGAAATAGAGCAGGACGTTGCGACAGAACACGATGTCAAACACGCCGAGTTCGCGCGCGCTCGTCATCAGGTTGTGTGTCTTGAACGTTATTTTCGCGCGGAGATAGTCGCTGATCTGCCAAGCCTCACCCTCGCGGCGGAAGTAGCGCAGCAGCATCGCCACGGGCAGTCCACGCTGGACTTCGAACTGGCTGTAGGCGCCGCGTTTCGCACTCTCGATGACGGCCCGCGACAGGTCGGTCGCGACGATCTCAATCTGCCATCCCGAAAGCTTGCGCGCGTACTCGTCGATCATCATCGCCAGCGAATAAGGTTCCTGTCCGGTCGAACAACCCGCGCACCAGATTCGAAGCCGGCGCCGATCGCCGCGTCGTTCGATGAGGTCGGGAAGCAAACTGTCGCGGAGAGCCGCGAAAAGACTCTTGTCCCTGAGGAACGAGGTCTCGTTGATCGTCAAGGTCTCCGCGACCGTGCGGGCAAGCTCCGAGCGCGCGTCGCCGCGCAAGGTTCGCCCGAGATCGTCCATGCCGGAAAGGTTCGCCGCCTGGATGATCGGCCTGAGGCGATCCTCTATGAGGTATCGCTTGTCATTTTCGAGCGCGAGCCCCGATGTCTCGCGCAGGAAGCGCTGGACAAGCGCGAAACCGGCGTTCACAGGGCTCTCGCAAGTACGGGAAGCCTGTCGACCACGTGTTTGGCGATCAGTGCGGGCGACAAGATCGCGGAGGCGAGGTTCGCGTTCGCGACGGCGCCCGGCATCCCCCATACGGCGGAGGAGGCTTTATCCTGAACGAGGATGCTGCCACCCGCCGCGACGATCGCCCTGGCGCCCGCAAGCCCGTCCTTGCCCATCCCGGAAAGAACGATGCCCAACGACCGGGCGCCGTGACTTGCCGCCCCAGAAGCGAACATCACGTCGATCGCCGGCTTGCAAAACTCTCCAGGCATGCTGGGGACAAGGACGATCTCCATGCCATCGCTGGTTCGCCTGAACCTCATGTGGCGATCGCCTGGCGCGAAATGCACGACGCCTACATCGAGGCGACGCGACTCGGTCACGACGCTTGTCTCGATTTGGCAGAGGCGCGCGACATGCGCGGCGATGACGGGCATCAGGTCTGGCGGCATGTGCAGGGTTACGCAAACGGGGAGGCGGCCGATGATCGGTGTCAAGCCGCTCATGAGGGCAATGAGCGCCTGCGGACCCCCGGTGGACGCGCCCACGAGGACGAGGCCTGGTGGCGTGACGGCGCGGATACGCGCTGATGTAGGTCCGGCTTTAGGATCTTCGCCGGAGCCCGATGCCATGTTCGTCATGCCGTTACCATGATCTTGCCGCTTGCGACTCACGCGCGACTCTTCTCGCCAATCGTCGCCGCCGCGCCGGCCTCTTTGCTCATGACGCGAGTAGGCCGACTTCTTCGAACTTCGAGATGAGGATCTGCTTGTCGAACGGTTTCATGATGTACTCGTCGGCACCCGACTGGATCGCCCGCGTGATCTGCGCGACCTCGTTCTCCGTCGTGCAGAACACGACCTTCGGATGCAGGCCGTTTTCGAGCTTGCGCAGTTCTGTCAGGAACGTGATCCCGTCCATGACAGGCATGTTCCAGTCGAGGAGGACGGCGTCCGGCATCATCGCCTTGCAGGCGTTCAGGGCCACCAGTCCGTCCTCCGCCTCACGCGTGATGAAATCGAGTGACTGGAGTATGCGCTGGGCGACCTTGCGGATCACCTTCGAGTCGTCGACGATCAGGATTTGTTTCATCGCGGCGTTCCATGGAAGAGGCAAAAGCGTTTGAGATCAATCCTTACCGAAGGCCAGGACCCAGTCGAGATCGAGGACGGGTAGGATCAGCCCGTGCAGCCTATGGACAGCGGAAATCTTGATCGCTTCCGACCCGAGGTGAGGCGGTGTCTCGATCAAAGTCGAGCTATCGAGCATCAGCACGTCGCCGACCGCATCCACGACGAGCGCGAAGCTTTCACCGTTATGATCGACCCCGACCGCCAGCGCGGACGGTTCGGGTGCGTTCGGGTCGGCGCCTAGGCGCCGCCGCAGACTGATCGCCGTGACGATCTTGCCGCGCAGGTTGACGAGACCGAGGATCGCGCGCGGGGCGAGAGGCACCGCGGTGATGGCGACGATCTCGAAGACGGTGTGGATCGCCTCGACGGGGAGGCCGAAGGTGCGGCCTTCGATGATTATAGTGAAGCACCGCATGTCCAATGCCTTGACGGGCGGTGATGCGGTGACGCGCTGAGCGCTCTGCGAGGCCATCATGCCGCGAACTCCCGGATTATGCGCTCCTCGAGCGTGTGGATCCCAAGGCTGTAGTTGTCGAGATTGGCCTTCAGCGTCGCCAGCAATGTGGCGCGATCGAACTTGCCGACGACACCGCACATGCCGCTTGCCGCCGCCGCCTCCATGATGATGGGCGCGGCGTGCGCGGCAAGCGCGATGATCGGAAGGGTCTTGTGTCGAGGCTCGCGCTTGATCTCCTTGGCAAGCGTGTAGCCGTCCATATCCGGCATATCGGTGTCGGTGATGACCGCGCTGAATACGGCACCCTTCGCAAGAAGTAAGAGTGCGTCGCGCGCCGAACTCGCCGTCGTGACCCGATAGCCGGCGGCCGTGAGCAGCGGCGCGAGCATGTCGCGAAAGAACAGCCGATCGTCGACGAGCAAGATCGCGAAGCGGTTGACGACCCCACGCACCATCGCGTCCGGCCGTGCCAGCTGCACGTAATGCGATATGTCGATGATCTCGACGACCGTCTCGCGAAAATGCGCGGATCCGATCACGCCCGGGGTCGTGCTGGCGATTTCGATTTCAAGAAAATCCTCGACGATGTCGATGATATCGTCGACGATCAAACCCACGCTCTCACCGCCGATACCAAGGACGAGCACGGGATAGTCGCGCCTCGCCTCGGACGGTGTCGAACCCTCGATGCGCAGAAGCGGCATCAGATAGCCGCGATGCTGGATCACGAGCATGCCGTCGCTCGTCTGGATCGCCTCGGCCGATGCCGTCTCGATCCGCGAGATCAGCGACAGCGGCACCACCTTCAGAGCGCCGCTGCCGGCGCGAAACAGGATGAGGCGTGTCTTCTCGCGGGGCGGAACGAACCGTTCCGGAATGTGCTGAACGCCGAGTTCGAGCGCCTGCGTCAGGCCGATCGTCCTGGCGATGCCGACCGGATCGAGAATCAGCACGACCGAGCCGTCGCCGAGGATCGTATGGCCCGAGAAAACGAAGAGATGGGTGAGTGATGCGCCGACCGGCTTTACCACGATCTCCTGCACGTCGACGACGGTATCGACGATGATGCCGTAGGAGCCGGAGCCAAATCGCATGATCACCGCAAGCTTGCCGTCGCTCGGCGTCGTCTCCCGCGGTAACTTGAACACGTCGCGCAGGTCGACCAGCGGCACGACCTGATCGCGGACACGCAGGACGAGACGATCCTGCACGCGTTCGACGACGTGGCTCGATCCCTCCGTGAGCCCGATCGCTTCGACGACGGATTGCTGGGGCAGGGCGAAACGATGCGATCCCGCCTTGATGATCAGTGCCGGCGCGATCGCCAGGGTCAGCGGTATCTTGAGGATGAAGCTGGTGCCCTTGCCAAACGTCGACGTCACCGCGATCGATCCGCCGATCGTCTCGATGTTATCGCGCACGACATCGAGACCGATGCCGCGCCCGGAGATGCTCGTTACCGTCGTCGCGGTGGAAAACTCAGGGACGAAGATGAAGCGGTAGATGGCCTCGGGCGGCATCTGCTCGAGATCGACGGCGCTGACGAGCCCGCGCGCCAGCGCCTTGGTCTTGATGCGTTCGAGATCGAGGCCGCGGCCATCGTCGGCGATGCCGACGGTGATGTAGCCGGCCTCGTGGCTCGCGGTGATGCGCACCGTGCCGGCCTCGGGCTTGCCGGCGGCGATCCGCTGCTCCGGCGATTCGATGCCGTGGTCGGCGGCGTTGCGAAGGATATGCGTCAGCGGATCGCGGATCACTTCGATGAGCTGACGGTCGAGCTCGGTCTCGCCGCCGTCCATGACGAGCGTGAGCTTCTTCTTCGTCTCGGCGGCGAGCTCGCGGACGAGGCGGGGCAGACGCGCGAACAGGCGGCTCAGCGGCTGCATGCGCGCCCGCATCACGGAATCCTGTAGATCGCTCGTCAGGCTCGACAGGCGCTGCATCGGCGCCTTCGCGGCCTCGTCATCGCGATTGCGCGTAAGCTCCACCAGCTGATTTCGGGTCAGCACAAGTTCGGACACGAGTAGCATGATGCGTTCGAGCGACATGACGTCGACGCGGATCGTCTCGGATCGTTTCTGCCGATCGCCCTGATCGCTCTTCGTCCCGATGACGAGTGAGGTGACGACCGGAGCGATCACCGGACGGGCTTGTACGACCTCGTCGTCGTCCACGCCGGGTTCGTGCCCGAGCAGGGTCAGGTGGCTCTCGAGCGCCGCGATCAGGTCGTTGTCGTCGCCGGCCGGTTCCGAGGAGTGTGTCTCCAGCTCGGCGAGGATCAGCTTGACCCGGTCGACGGCGGCGAGGATCAGCGACACCACTTCCGGCGTCGCCGCCTTGCCGTCGCGAAGGTGGCTCACAACCGCCTCCGCCGCGTGCGTCAGCAGCTCGAGACGGCTCAGCCCGAGAAAACCGCAGGTTCCCTTTATGGTGTGGACGAGGCGGAAAATGCTCGTGACGATCGCCGAGTTGGTCGGATCGATCTCGAACTGAACGAGCTGAGAGCTGGCGGCCTCCAGATGTTCGGAGGTTTCCGCCAGAAAATCGTTGAGAAGATCATCCATGAACGCCCGCGAAGCTATCCGAAGCAGATCGCAGTATCGTTCGCGTTAGTTAAGGAGCGCTGAAACCGTCGAGCAAACAGGTTCTGATTCGCCTAGTCGTCCCTTTTCAAAGTCTTCAGCTTCGAGAAGACCGAGTCCACATCGACGTTTTGACGCTCGTCGACGCGCGGTTGCGGACTATCGGCGAAGACCGATGTCTCCGGCTGATGCTGCTCGCGTGGACCCGTGGTGATCTCCGCCGACATCAGCGTCTGCCCTCGCTCGGGAACGCTGGCGGGTCTGTCCTTGGCGGCGCGGTTCACCTCGAAATCGAGATCGATCTGCGAACAGAGGCCGAGGGTGACCGGGTCGAGCGGTGACAAAGCGGCCGAGTTCCAGTGGGTCCGCGTGCGGATTGCTTCAAGCGTCGTCTTCGTGGTCCCGGCGAGACGCATGATCTGCGCGTCCTTCAGCTCGGGATGGTTGCGGATCAGCCATAGGATCGCGTTGGGCCGATCCTGACGACGCGAGAGCGGAGTGTAGCGCGCGCCCCGGCGTGGCTTGATTTCCGGCATGCGCACCTTGGGCACGGCGAGCTGGAGGTGCATCTCGGCATTCTTCTCTGCCTTGGCGATCTCCTCGCGGGTCAGCTGGTTTGAAGTAATGGGGTCATGGCCCTTGATTCCGGCCGCGACTTCCCCGTCGGCGATGCCCTTGACCTCGAGCGGGTGCAGTTTGCAGAACTCGGCGATCTGGTCGAACGTCAGAGACGTGTTCTCGACGAGCCATACTGCTGTCGCCTTCGGCATCAGCGGTGCAACGCTCATTGTTATCTCCTGACCTGGCGGTCCGTGGACGGTCCCACCGCTTGCGCCGTCAGGCCTCGCGGAGGCGAACGGGCAGCGACGGTTTGCGATGATGGAAAGCGGGAAGGTATAAAGTTCGACAAGGCCGAAGGCAATACGCGTAGGCGCCTTCAAAGGTGTTCGATGGGGAGCGGGGCTCGCATGGCGGAGGGCGGAGAGGACGAGGACGGGCCGCGCCGCGCGGTCGCGCACACCGTCGGCGAGACGCTTGACGACCTCTCGTTAGCCGATCTCGATGAACGGATCACCTTCTTGCGGACCGAGATCGAGCGGCTGGAAACAGCCAAGCGCGGCCGGCATGCGGCGCGGGATCAGGCGGGTTCGCTGTTTAAGATAGCGACGTCCAAAACAGGGCAGGTGTAACCGAATGGTCGGGTCCGCTTGTCAAAACGAGACGCCGTTTCCACGACGCGATGAAGGGGCTGCCTCAGCCCCGCAGCCCGAATACGTGAGGCGCGCTGGTCCGCCCCGGGGGCAAAGCTCGGAAATCGTTTGATGGCCTTGGAGCGCTAGCCACTTGTTAACCTTAATGAAAGGTAAACATGCTTCGGTCCCGCGTGGCGCTAGGATTGCTGTTTGAGCATCACGTAGAGTCCGAGTAGAGCGCCGGAGTAAAAATGGCCAAGGAACTGTCTGTCGTCAGTAATGCCATCAGCTTTGGTGAAAAGCTCGCGGCCTCCGGGACATTCAAGACGTTGTTTCGCGATGGCATGGCGCTCGTCGAGGAGACGGCATCCTACCTCGATGGGCCCGGGCGCGATGATGCCAAGACCCTTCCGCGCACGACGGCGCTGGCCTACGCGTCCGAGAGCATGCGGCTGACCACCCGCTTGATGCAAATCGCCTCTTGGCTGCTGCTCCAGCGCGCGATCAACGAGGGCGAGATGAGCCCTGCCGAAGCGGCCTCAGACAAGCGGCGCACCCGGCTCGCCTGGCAGCAGCCGCCAGCGAAGGCCAACGTAGTGGACGCTCTGCCGCCGCCGCTTCTCACCCTCACGGAAAAGTCGATCCGTCTTCAAAGCAGGATCCTGCGCCTCGATCAGATGATGAGCGAGCCGTCGAGAAACGTACCTGCCGCTTGTGGGCCCGGCCCTCTCGACCAGCAGATGTCCCTGCTGCGCGAGGCCTTCTGCGGCTAGGCGCGATCAGGCGCCCGCGCGCGCCTTCATGGCATGGCCGGCGAGCGTCTTGCCGAGGGTCCAGACGGATCCCGGCACCTTGTGGGCGTCGGCGATCACGTCCTCGAAGGCGCTCTCGATCCAGTCGCAATCGGCGTCGTTGATGCACAATGGCGGCAGGAGCTTGACGACGTTCATGCCGTGGCCGGCGACCTGGACGACGATCTTGTGCGTCTTGAAGATCGGGATCGTGATGATCTGGCTGAACAGGCCGGCGTTCGCGGTCTCCAGCAGCGACCAGGCGGCCTTCAGCTTCAACGAGCGCGGCGAGCCGAACTCAAGGCCGATCATCAGGCCCTTGCCGCGCACCGTCTTGCCGAACTCGTAGCGCTCCGTCATGTCGCGCAGCGAGGCCAGCAGGCGCGCGCCCTTGATCGCGGCGTTCTCGACGAGCTTCTCGCTCTCGATCACCTCCAGAGTGGCAAGGCCGGCGGCCATCGCCATGTCGTTCTTCGCGAAGGTCGAGCCGTGCACGACGGCCTTGTCCATGCGGCTGAACACCTTGTCGAAGATGCGCTTGCGGCAGAGCACGGCGCCGACCGGCACGTGTCCGCCGGAAAGCGCCTTGGCGATCAGCACCATGTCGGGCTCGACCCCCCAATGCTCGATCGCCAGGAACTTGCCGGTGCGCCCCAGCCCGGTCTGGATCTCGTCGGCGACGAACAGCGTGCCGTACTTCTTGCAGAGGGCCTGCACGCCGGGCAGGTAGTCGTCGTCGGGTATGTTGACGCCCTTGCCCTGGATCGGCTCGACGATGAAAGCGGCGACCTGCCGGCTCGACAGCGTCCGCTCGAGCGCGGCGAGATCGTTGAACGGAACCTCGACGCAGCCCGGCAGCAACGTGCCGAAGCCGTCGCGGAACATCTTGTCGCCGGTGAGCGACAGGGCGCCGTAGCTCAAGCCGTGGAACGCGTGATCGGCGTAGGCGATCTCGCCGCGTCCGGTCGTGGCGCGCGCGAATTTGATCGCCGCCTCGACCGCCTCGGCGCCCGAGTTCGAGAAGAAGACCTTGTCGAGGTAGGGCGTGTAGGCGAGCAGCCGTTCGGCAAGGACGCCGGACAGCACGGAGACGTCCATCTGGATGAGATTGGGCAGATCGCTGCCGAGGACGGCCTTCAGCGCGTCGCGCAGCACCGGATGATTGCGGCCGATGGCGAACACGCCCCAGCCGCTCAGCAGGTCGAGGTACTTGTCGCCCTTGCGGTCGAACAGGTACTGGCCTTGGCCGGCGCGAAAGCCGACATCGTAGCCGATGGTCTGCAGCACGCGCACCATCTGCTCGTTCATGTGGGCGGTGTGGAGCGCGTAGCGTTCCGGCTCGCGGTCGGCGAGGAGGGAGCCGATGTCGAGTTGGCTCCGGCGGCTTCTGTCGGCCGACGCGTTCGTCATGCGATCAATCCCTTGAGAGCGGCCGGGCCAAGCGCCAAAGTTGAGGCCGCAGGTTTCGGCTGACGCTCGAAGCATTGCGGCAACGCTACTCGACGGTTCGCCGCGAAACAAGCTTCGGCGTCACCTTCGGTGTGCCTGCGTCAAGCGCGTCGCGGATACGGCGAAAGCCACCGGCTCAGAGCGCGATCACGCCGAGATCGCCGATCTCCCGCATGCCGGGCAGGAGACCGCGAGCCCGCCCCTCGATCGTCGCCGCCGCCCCGACACCATGGATCGTGAAGAGATGATATCCGGCACGGTTGCGCACGCTTCCCTTGACGGCCGAGGCGGACGGCACGCCGACCACCGGTACGTTCTTGGTCGGGCCTGGCATGTAATCGACGTAGAGCTTGTGATTGTGGCCGTGGATGATCAGCTCGGCACCGACCCGGGCGATCATGTCGCGGAAGGCGTTGTGATCGCTGAGGCCGCGTCCGATATGCCCGGCCGGATCGGAAATCTCCGGCGGATGGTGCAGCATCACGACCCTGGTGAGGTTTCGCGCGGCGGCATGCGCCAGCATCTGCTCGCATGAATCGCGCTGGATGTGTCCCAGCCGTCCCGAGGCGATGAACGGCGCGCGGGGTATGCCGGAGCAGAGGCCGATCAGCGCCACGCCCTCGCGGACCTTCATGTAGGGATAGCCCGGCAGGCCGCTCGCGTCGCTGCGCGTCCAGGGCGCGAACGTCCGCGCGAGCGTCGGCAGCGAGCCGCGCGTGTAGGCGTCGTGGTTGCCGGCGACGAAGCTCACCGCCGTGCCCGGTTCGCCGAGCGTCTCGAGCCAGGCCGCCGCGAGCGGGAATTCCTCCGGAAGGCATAAATTAAGAATGTCCCCGGTCATCGCCACGTGGCTCGGGTTCTGGTCGCGCATGTCCGTAATGACGGCCGCCAGCACGTCCATGTCGTGCGCGGTCGAGCGCCCGCGTTTCCAGTTGATGTAGCCGGTGATTCGTTTGCCGATAAGGTCGCGACGCCGTGCGTGGGGCAACGGTCCGATGTGCGCGTCGGAGAGATGAGCCAGTACGAAGGGCAATCGTGTCCTGGTGCAAAACGTCCGCGTCCTCATGAGAAGGATCGGACGCGCCGATGATGCCGGCAGCCGTGCCACCGCGTGTGACGGTTATAGCGCAGGGCCGCATCGTGTCCATGTCGCGCCGCGAGCAGGGCGCTCGACCCTTGAAGACGGCGCGCGTCGAAGGCGCTAGTCTCGCGCCATGCCCGACCTCCGCCTAGCCACCAAGACGCGCCTGACGCGGCTGGGATCGCGCCTGCACCACAAGCTCTGGTTCACCCGGGCGGTGACGCTGGGCGTCCGCGCCATCGTCCTCGCCGAGGGCAACGTCCTCCTCGTGCGCCATACCTACGTCGAGGGATGGTACCTGCCCGGCGGCGGCGTCGATCCCGGCGAGTCCGCCGAAGCCGCCATCATCCGCGAGCTGCGGGAGGAAGGTGGCGTCCTCTGCGCCGAGCGACCCGCCTTGCACGGCTTTTACAGGAACGGGCGCCGCGATCACGTCGCCTGCTACGTCGTGCGGCGTTTCGATCGGGCGCCGCGCCACGACGATTGGGAGATCGCGGAAGCCGGCTTCTTTCCGATCGACGCCCTCCCGGACGCGACCTCGCCGGCAACGCGGGCCCGTCTGGCGGAGCATCTCCGAGGATCGCCGATCAGTGAGACGTGGTAGCCACTTGCCGTTGCGGCGCCACGTCGCGGGTGCTACGCGCGCCCGGTGGTTACCATCGCTTTCACGCTGAAACCCCAGACCGAGGCCGACCTCGCCGCGATCGGTCGCCTGAGCGAGCGC
The DNA here is from genome assembly GCA_965198495.1 of Beijerinckiaceae bacterium. Classification (GTDB taxonomy): domain Bacteria; phylum Pseudomonadota; class Alphaproteobacteria; order Rhizobiales; family Beijerinckiaceae; genus RH-AL1. Next base: position 2,163,122 of record CBDAPL010000001.1, read on the forward strand.
GCCTTCGGGCCGGGCCGCTACGCCCGTTCGGCCTACCGGCTGCGCGAAGGCGTGCCGGCCGATCCGGCCCTGTCCTTTGTCGCCTGGGTCGGCACGCTGCTGGTGGGCGTCAACCAGATGACGCCGATCCGCTGCGGCGATACGCCGGCGCTGCTGCTCGGCCCGCTGACCGTCGAGCCGGCCTTCCGCTCGGGCGGCATCGGCGAGGCGCTGGCGTCGCGCTCGATGCAGGCGGCGCGGGACGCCGGCCACACGCTCGTGCTGCTCGTCGGCGACCTGCCGTACTATTCGCGGCTCGGCTTCAATCCGGTGCCGCCCGGCCGCATCACCTTCTGCGGTCCCGTCGACCCGGCGCGGCTGCTCTACCGCGAGCTGGTCCAAGGCGCTTTCGCCGATGTGGGGGGTCTGGTGCGACGTGCGCGGCCGATCACCTAGGCGGTCACCATACTATAGATCATATGTCGTTCGACGCCTTGGGCGTGGTTTGGTTTTGAGAACGTGGAGGAGGATACTGTCGTCATGTCAGCGGTAGAGCTCCCAGGTAAAGCACCGGCACCGCCGCGCGCGGCCGACCTCAGCCACATTCCTGGCGATGCGGGCTGGCCCGTCGTCGGGCATACATTCGGCCTTCTCGCGGACCCGAAGGGCTTCGTGGAGGCGCGCGCCCGCAAGTTCGGTCCGGTCAATCGCGCTCACGCCTTCGGCCGGCCGAATATCAACCTGCTTGGGCCGGCCGCCAACGAGTTCGTACTTCTCGATCAGCAGAAACTCTTGTCTTCGAAGGAAGGGTGGGACCTGATACTCGGCAGCCTGTTCCCGCGCGGCCTCATGCTGCGCGACTTCGACGAGCATCGCGCACATCGTAAGGCTCTCGCGGTCGCGTTCAAGGCGGGTCCGATGCGCTCGTACCTCTCGGCGCTCGATGAGGGCATCGGGCATCGGGTGGCGCAATGGGCGGCCAAGCCCGGCGCGATGCTGTTCTACCCGGCGATGAAGCAGCTCACGCTCGATCTCGCGGCGACGTCGTTCCTCGGCGGCGGCATCGGCCCGGAAATGGATGGTGTCCGCGAGGCGTTCGTCGACATGATGACCGCGACTATGGCCGTCATCCGCAAACCGTTGCCGGGCACGACGATGCGGCGCGGGCTTGCGGGCCGGGCGCATGTCGTCACCTACTTCAATCGCCAGATTCCATTGCGCCGCGAGGCCGGAGGCGAAGATCTGTTCTCGCACCTGTGCCGAGCGACGCACGAAAACGGGGCGCTCCTGTCAACCGACGACATCGTCGATCACATGAGTTTTCTGATTATGGCGGCGCACGATACGCTGACCTCCTCCCTGACTTCGTTGGTTTGGCTGCTGATCGACAATCCCGCTTGGCAGGAAAGACTGCGCGCGGAGGTCGCCGCCCTCGGCCTCACGCCCGGCGAGCCGCTGCCGTTCGACAAGCTCGAGGCGATGCCGCTGACCGAAATGGCCTTCAAGGAGGCCATGCGCATCAATCCCCCGGTGCCGTCGATTCCGCGCCGGGTGCTGCGCGATTTCGACTTCGGCGGCTTCCGTATTCCGGCGGGCGTCGACATCACCATCAATCCGCTCTTCACCCACCACATGCCGGAAATTTGGCCGGACCCCGCGCGCTTCGACCCGATGCGCTTCACCGACGAGGCGCAGCGCGGTCGCCATCGCTTCGCATGGGTGCCTTTCAGTGGCGGCGCGCACATGTGCATAGGCTTGCACTTCGCCTACATGCAGGCGAAGTGCTTCACGCGCCACCTGCTGCAGGCCGTGACGGTCTCGGCGGAGCCGGGCTACAAGCCGGCGTGGCAGATGTGGCCCATCCCGAAGCCCAAGGATGGCCTCGCGGTATCGATCATGCCGCTGGCCTGAGCGTCCGTTCAGGCCAAGGCACGTTTGCCCCGCCGCCGACTCGCCAGCATCGTCGCCAGCGTCACCGGGCGATAGCCCCACGCGTCGACGCCGACGTCGAATTGCCGGGTCAGCGGCTTCAGCATGTTGTGGGAATGGCCGTGCAGGTCGAGCGCGCCCTTGCCGATCCTGTTCCACGTGCGCAGCGCGTAATGGCAGAGGATGCAGAGCGCGCCGTCCTCCGTCAGCTCGATGTACTCTTGCACGCTCGTCCAGCCCGGATGCGTGCGCGTGGCCGCGTCGTCGTTGTTGCCGGTGACGAGGTGCTTGCGGCCGGGCAGCCGGTCGAGCAGCGCGCCGAGCGCCTCGGCGCCGTAGCGCGGCGCGACATCGCCGAGGTGCCAGATCTCGTCGTCGGCCCCCACCGTCGCCTGCCATTGCGCGATGAGGTGCGCGTCGTGTTCCGCGATCGTGCGGAACGGCCGCTTGGCGGCGCGCAGGATGCGGGTGTCGCCGAAGTGTGTATCGCTGGTGAAGAAGAGCGCCATCGCGCCAACGCTAGACGATCAGCCCGACGATGGCGCCGCTCATCATCGTCGCGAGCGTGCCGGAGACGACGGAGCGCCAGCCGAGCGCGACGATGTCGGCGCGGCGCTCCGGCGCCATCGCGGTGAGGCCGCCGAGCATGATGCCGAGGCTGCCGATATTGGCGAAGCCGCAGAGCGCGTAGGTCATGATGAGCCGCGAGCGTGGATCGAGCGCGTCCGCCGGGAGGTGCGCCAGGTTGAGGTAGGCGACGAACTCGTTGAGGATCGTCTTGGTGCCCATCAGATCGGCGGCGGCGGCGCTCTGCGCCCAGGGTATGCCGATGAGCCAGACCAGCGGCCTGAACGCCAGCGCAAGGATGCGCTGCAGGCTCAGCGGCACGCCGCCGACGCTGATCTGCCCGACGGCCATGTTGGCGAGCGTCACCAGCGCCACCAGCACGATCAGCGTGGCGATGATCGCGGCGATGAGGCCGATGCCCGCCATCGTGCCCTCGACGATCGCCTCGAGCGCGCCGCCCGCCCGCTCGCTTCCGTCGAGGACGGCGTCGTCCTCCGCGTCGAGCGCGAAGGGCACCATGATCGCGGCGATCGCCAAAGCGCCCGGCGTCGACAGCACGGCCGCCACCAGGATCGCGGAGAAAGAATCCGGGATCGTCGGGCCGAGGATCGAGCCGTAGATCACCATCACGGTGCCGGCGATCCCGGCCATGCCGCAGCTCATCAGCGCGAACAGCTCGCCCCGGCTCATCGTCTTGAGGTACGGCTTCACGAGCAGCGGTGCCTCGATCATGCCGACGAAGATATGCACGGCGGCGCCGAGGCCGAGCGCGCCGCCGATGCCGAGCGTGCGACGCAGCACCCAGGCGAGCGCGCCGACGACGCGCTGCAGCACGCCCCAATAGGTGAGCAGCGAGGCCAACGCGCTGATGACGAGCACGAGCGGAAACGCCCGGAACGCCAGCGTGAAGCTGCCGCCCGGGCTCGTCTCGGCATAGGGCAGGGGGCCGCCGCCGAGAAAGCCGAACACGAGCGTCGTGCCGGCATCGGTGGCGGTCTGCAGCGCGCCGATCGCGTGGTCGAGCACCACGAGAAGTTGGATCGCCGGCGGCACCTTGAGGAAAAGCGCCGCGATCGCGCCTTGCAGCGCCAAGCCGCCGATCACCACACGCCAGACGATGGCGCGCCGCGCCTCGCTGAACGCCAAGGCGATGAGCAGCAGGGCGGCGACGCCCAATAATCCTCGCATCGCGTCCCCCGACGGGGCCCTTGGCTCCCGGCGCGGGACGCGAGCACGAATGATGCCGCAGGCATCAGCCCGGGCCGCCGAGGACCTCCATGCGGATCAACGCGACGCCCGAGTGCAGCATGCCGAGCACGCCCGCCGCCGTCCTCGACACGTCGAGGATGCGGCCGCGCGCGAACGGGCCGCGATCGTTGACGGTCAGGACCTCCCGGCGCGCGTTGGCAAGGTTGGTGACGAGCACCCGCGTTCCGAAGGGCAGACTGCGATGCGCGCAGGTCGCCGCGCCGATATGGCCGCCCGCCGCCGTCCGACCGCCACCGCTGTAGAACGAGGCGCCGCCGACCTGTGCGCCCGCCCGCGACGGGGGTGTCCCGTGAGCCTCGCGCCACGCAACGTTGCGTGGGTCCTCCCGCCGAAAGCCAATGGTGCGGCCGCGAGCGTGATGCGCGCGCGCCAACCGCGCGCGGCGATCACCCTTCACCTCTGCGCGCATCGCGTGGTGTCGTCTGGAACGTTCGGCTTTGCCGTGCCCCGATTGACCAGCGGCGAGCCTCATGAAGCGGGTGGTATGCGGATGGCGCAGGGGACGCGCCGAGACGGGCGTACTCCCCAGCACGAAGAACATCGAGACGAGCAAGATCGTCATGACGCCCAGAATTTTGCTGATCAACAGTATGGTACCCCTTTTCCGTTGCGGAGCGGGGGCACTATGGGATCGACAAACACAATGATAGTCTTGACCTGCAAGAATGTTTATTGCAGCGGCAAAAAATAAAGAGCGTCTTCATGGACAAGGATTGCGTGCCACGGCCAGTATCTCGCCCCATTTGCGACGAATACGTGATCAATATTGGCTCGGTGATCGAAAAGCTTATCGCGATGAAGCCGCTGGCAGGTGTTGGGCAAGGCGTGAGCGCGATGTGCTCCGGAACCCGAGCTGGGATGACTGGCTGTAGCTCTCAGGGTCTCGAACATGGTGGCAAGAAGGCGGGGTCGAGATCACCTGAGCTATGCATCCTGCGCATATCGGCAATTCGGCTGTTCAGATGCCCGAAAGTGATCTGTGCCAAAGGCGATAGAATGAGACCAGTCTCCGTTTTGCGGCTATTTTTACTTTCATGATCGGCATTATTCTCGCGGGCGGCGCCGCCACGCGCCTTGGCGGCGGCGACAAAGGCCTTCGGCTTGTCGGCGGCTTGCCTCTTGTCGCGCGGGTGGCCGATGCGTTGCGCGGCCAATGCGGGAATCTCGTCGTCAACGCGAACGGCGACCCGTCGCGCCTTGCTTTTCTCGGTCTGCCGGTCGTCGCCGACGGCGTGCCCGGCCAGCCGGGTCCCCTTGCCGGTATTCTCGCGGGGCTGGATTGGACCGCCGGCAATCATCCGGAGGAAGCGCTTGCGGTCGTCGCGCCGACCGACGCGCCGTTCCTTCCCGGCGACCTCGTCGCCCGTCTCGCCGCCGCGCGACCAGAGGGGGCGGTCGCCTGCGCGATGTCCGGCGACCGGGTCCACCACACGACGGCGCTCTGGCCGGTCGCGCTGCGACACGATCTTCGCGACGCGCTCCTGAGCGAGGGTCTGCGCAAGGTCGGCGTCTTCCTCGCGCGCCATGGCGCCGTCGCGGTGGAGTGGCCGGTCGAACCGTTCGACCCATTCTTCAACGCCAACACGCCCGCCGACCTCGCGGCGGCCGAGCGGATCGCGGCTCGTCGCGCCGTGAGCGGTTGCGGACCGCCAGCCCCGGCGCTATAGCATCGAGGCGCCTCCGCTCCCTTCGTCTAGCGGTCTAGGACGTCGCCCTCTCACGGCGAAAACAGGGGTTCGATTCCCCTAGGGAGCACCAGCAGCTTCAGTGTGCGAGCGGTCCCGTCGACGCGTGCTTCTGGTCGTCACTGCGGCTTCCTCGCGCGGCCATTCGCAGCACGACAAATAAGTCGGCGAACAAACGGCCATTGCGGATCCTTTGCGTGCGTCGGCCGCAAGCGGCGGCATTCAGGAGGAGCCTCTATAATGGTTAACGCGAACAAGGCGATGGACGTGTATCTCACAGGGCTGCGAAACCAGCATGCGGTCGAGACGCAAGCAATCGGAACGATCCAGAACGAGCTATCGCGGATGAAGCCTTACCCTGAGCTGCACGCGAAGATGGAAGCCGACAAGGAGCGCTCGACAAACCAAGCCGCGCGCCTGGATGATCTACTTGCAAGACACGGGACCAAGAAATCTCTGGCCAAAGAAGCAGTTACGGGAGCCGTCGCGACGGTAGCGGGCTTCGCGCATGTCGGCTCGGCGGACGACGTCCTGAAAAACGTTCTCGCGGCCATCGGCTTCAAGGCCTACGAGATCGGCTCCTACAAGGTCCTTCTCACCCTCGCGGACGCGGCGGACGCTGCGCAAGACAAGGTCGTCCTGGAGCAATCCATGAAGGAGGAGCAAGAGATGGGCGATTGGCTTGGCGGCCACCTTCCGGATCTTGTTCTCGCCTACGTGCAGCGGCAGGCCGCCTAGCGAGGACGATGCGGCGCGCCTGCCGGTGGTATCGGCGTTGGCCAGCGTAGTCGCGGGACGCCGATCATCGTTGGGGCCGGACTAGGCTTCCAAGCTACTCCCTGGGGCTCGGACAGGAGCAGGATCGCCGTCGAGATGCGCTTTCAGGGCGATGTCGCGGCGGCGTAACGGCGCGCTATGTCCTCGCGCATGTCGATCAATTGGAGCAGATGGCCGTCCGCGCGCTCCCGGTTGTCGGGATCGGGGATGCGCGCCAGAAACGCCTTCTGCTTGGCGATGACCTGATCGAGTTGCTGCAAGCGCACCCTCATCGCATCGACACTAAGGAGTTTTCCCGACATTCGGCTTTCCAGGTCTGAACCGCGGATCACTGCGCCTTGCTACAAAGCGGTCGTATCGACTTCGGTTTCCACCGTTCCGCTTTTTTTGGACTCGAGAGAGCAGGTTTATCGGCCGCTACCCGACATGCCGAGACGCCTGCGGATTCAGCCGCTGGGGCTCTTCGTTCGCGTATGTCGCGGGCGACCGCGCCAGGAGCAGGACCACCCGCAGGATCGCTCGCGTGAGCATCTCGACCGTCGGCTTGGCGCGGCGCACGCGGCTGGAGGGCTGGACGCGCGACCGAGTGGCGGGCACATGCAGGAAGCCGACCTCCGGCGCGAGGCGCCAGAGGAGGCTTCGGTACAGCGTCGCGTTGCAGACGTAGTCTCCTGCATCGTACGATAGCGCGGCGGCGTGTCCGGCGGCGCGCGTCGCGGCGACGAGGCCAGCGGCCGGTATGCTGGCACGAAGCTGGTGTGGCGCGCCCGGCTCGAGGATCTGGTTCGGTCTTTGCCGCGCGGCGTCGAAGTGCAGCGGGTCGGCGCGATTGACGCCCCGGATCTCGACGGAGATCTCCCTCCGCCGCATGGCGACGCCAAGGTGCAGGATTACGTCGGGTCGGAACGCCGCGACGGCGGCGCGCAATGTGTCGTCGGCATCCGCGTAGCGCACCGGCAGCAGGATTCCGTGCAGGGCCACGCCGAGGCGCGCAAGCCGTCCGCGGTGACGGTCGAGGTTGTGAAGGATCGCGGCCGTCGGATTGGACGGCACGCCGGGAAAAGCACCAAATCCCGTGACAAGGATCGTGCGGCGATAGCCGGACATCGCCTAGAGTCGGCGCAGGTCGGCGATCAGCTTGCGGATGCGCGGCAGGCTGAACACGGCGATGCGCCTCAGTCGCGTGTCGTCGCCGTTGCGGATGAAATTGTCATAGGCCGCGGCCAGGCGTTCCAACGCATCCGCCTGATCGGCGACATAGATCGCATCGAAGTCCGCTCCCGCGAATGTGGCGAGACGCGCCAGTTCGCGACGCGCGGCGGCGCGCGCCAGATCGGCCGAGGGCAGCGCGGTGAGGGGCGGGCTGGCGAGAGATGTCGCGTCGGCGACGATCCCGTAGGGCGCGGCGAACAGGCCCTCGACGCGATTGAGCCCGTCAAGCGTCGGAGCGGCCGCGTTCTTCGCCGCGAGCCGCACCTGATCTTCGCTCCACCGCTGGAAGGCGGCTTCGGCTCGCGCCTGCTCGTCGGCGTCGGCGCGGGCGAAGCCGCGGACACGGGACGCGCCCGGTGTCGCGAGCGCCAGGGCATCTGCCGCGGCGAGCGCGTCGATGGCCGGTCGCGCGCTCGCCAGGAAAGCATCGGTGGTAAAGGAAGCGGCCTCGGCGTCGGCACGTGGCGTCAACGCGATGAATGCGATCGCGAGGAGCTTGCCCTTGACGTTCATGATCGCGACCCTTTCCTTTGGTGTCGCGTCAGTTAGCAGATCCTTGAAGCCGATGGCAGGCCCGACGCCCGCTCGCGCCGTGCCGATCAGTCGATCTTCATGCCGCTCTCGGCGCCGATGGTCCTCACGAGACGATGGCTGATTTCCCCGTTGATTGGGAGGTGCCGGTCCTTCTCGAACGCCTCGATGGCCTTGCGGGTCGAGAGACCGAGCGTGCCGTCCGGCTTCACGGCAAAGCCGAGTTTCGCCAAAGCCCGCTGCACGCCTAGAACCGTCTTGCTGTCGGCCTTGTCGACAGTCGGCGCGCCGCCGCCCGGGCCCTGAAGAAGGCGGGCGATCGCGTCGCCCTCGCTCGTCTTGTCGGCGGCATGGCGCGGCTTGGCGGCTGGAGCGGGAACCTCGGCCGGCGCTTGTTCGACGGGCGGCGCGGCGGGCGCGGGCGTTCTGGCGGCGGGAGCGGCGACAGGCGCCGGGGGCGGCGCGATCGCGACGCCCTTGCCGAACAGCGGCGCGGGGTGACGGCTCTTCTGGAGCATGAGCGCGTTCACCATGATGCCGAGCGCCAGCGTCGCGCTCATGCCCACGGCGGCGTAGCGCGCGACCTTGTGCATATCGAGCCTGAAGCTCGAACGCTTCTTCTTGCCCGGTCGCGCACGGGGTTTGCGCGGCGCGGCTTTGCGCGCAGGCTTGTCGAAGCCGAAATCATCGTCGAACGTAGCAGCGGCGGCGTTACGCACTTTGTTTCATCCTCGACTCGTGGAAAACGGGTGTGCTGGAGGCGCGCCGCGCGATCGTTTCGATCGTCGCCGCGTCGTCCCTCGATTTGATGATGCGGCAGTCGAGCGGCAGGCGGATCGTCACCATCGTGCCTTTGCCTCGCTCGCTCTCGATCGCGATCGTGCCGCCGTGCAAGCCGACAAGGCCACGCACAACGGAAAGACCGAGGCCGCTGCCCTCGAATGGGCGACTGAGCGTCGGGAGCGCCTGGAAGAAGGCATCGCCCAGCAGCGGCAGATCGGCGGCCGCGATGCCGATCCCGGTGTCGGCCACCGCGAGGAGAAGGGCGTTTCCCTCGGGCCGCGCGCTTATCGTCACCCGTCCGCCGCGCGGCGTGAACTTCACCGCGTTCGAGAGAAGGTTGATCAGGATCTGCTTGCAGGCGCGCTTGTCGCCGACGAGCGGTTCGAGTTTGACGGAATAGTCGCGTACGACCTGAATGCCGCCGTCCTCGGCCTTCAGCGCGACCATGTCGCAGCAGAGGTCGATCAATGACGCCGGTTCGAAGGGCTCGGGTATGATCGAGAACGTGCCCGACTGAATCTTCGACATGTCGAGGATCGAGTTGACGACCGACAGCAGGTGCTGTCCCGATTGATTGATGATGCGTGCGTAGTCGCGCCGCTTGTCGGCATCGCTCGGACAAAGCGTGCGGCTGGCGAGCATCTCCGAGAAGCCGATGATGGCGTTGAGCGGCGTGCGGAGCTCGTGGCTCATGGTGGCGAGGAAATGATCCTTCGAACGGATGGCGGCCTCGACGCTCTGGCGCGCCGCGTCGACCTCGAGAGTCTGTTCGCGCACCGCCGTGACGTCGCGCAGGACCGCGACGATCCTCGCGGGACAGCCGCGCTGATCCTCGTCATTTCCTTCGGCCGGCTCGAGCCTGCGGGCTCGCAGCTCGATCCAGAGACTGCGTGGCTCTTCGAAGCCTCGAGCGTTGATCGCACTGTCCCAGGTTCGCAGCCCGATCGTATCCGTGACGACAGCGTCGCCTTGCGCCGCGTCGGCGATGAGCTTCAGAAACCGCGGCCTGTCGCCGACATGGACATGATCGAACAGCGCGCGACCGAGAAGGTCGTCTTGCGCCGCCCCCAGCATTTTACCGCATCCGCTCATCACGTGGGTCACGCTGCCGTCGGGCGCGAAGCTGATAATGGCGTCGCCGAGCGCCTCCGAGATCGCGTGCCAACGCTCGCTTTGCCGACGTGCGTCGGCGTCTATCGTCGCGATCGTCGCCAGCGGACGACGTGCCAAGAAGAGAACCTGCACGAGCCCGAACAAGGTCATCACGGCGACGCTGAAGGGTGCGGCGAGGCCGGCCGCCGGCATGCCTTCCGCGCTCGCGACGATGAGGCCGGCAGCCACCACCGTCACAGCGGTGCAGATCCTGGACAACGACCTGCTCGCGCTCTGCATGGCCTCGAGTTGCGCCGGCATCAGCCAGGCTAACGCGCAGGCGGCGCCGGCATGCATGCCGAAGCCGAGGGTCAGGCTGGTGCCGACGAGGCCCGCGACGCAGACGATCTGGCCGAAGATCAACCGGCCGGTGCGTGCCACCAGCATCGCCGCCGCGAGTTGGCTCAGGCACAACATGAAGATGAGCATTTCGGCCGGCGTCGGCACGCCCCGGAACGCCAGGGAGAACGGCGCGATGGCGAGCGCGGCGAAGGCGACCGCGAGGGCCTGTGCGATGAAGGCCTCGTGACGCGCGCGCTCTGGCGCCGAGACCACCGTATGGTGCAGCAGCGCGGATGCGAAAGCCGAAACGCCCTGGCCGGGATTCAAGATCGCCTACTCCATGCGCCGTGAGACCGACCGAGTTAAATCGATGTCGCGACGGTACGATCATTCGCAGCGGCCGCTTAAACGAACCCTAAGTCAGGATGAAAACATGGAGGCGCGGGCGTCTGCCCTTCATCATGCTTGAGAAGTCGTTGCCACGGCCAAACAAGGTTAAGCGAAGGTCAGAGGCTGAACGCTCGCGAACCGCGCCGCGCGGGGTGAAATCTTAGCCTTTCAAGATCAGGTTACGCGCCTTGGGCCGATCGCGGAGACGCGCCATTGTTCTTCCTGCGTTGCGTTTTCTGGCTCTCGATCGTTTACGCGTCGATGTCCTGGACGCGCGAGGACCTCGCGCCGACCGCTTTGTTTCACACGCCAGGCACCGGCTCGATTTCTGGGTATCTGGGCGGCAAGACCGCGGGCGCGGAGGCGTTCTGCAAGCAGCACCCGGCCCGTTGTCTCGCTGATGCCGCAAGCCTCACGACGCTGATCGACGGGGCCAAGGCCGAAGACCTGAGCAGCGCGGACGACAGGCCGGCCGCCGCCGCGTCACCGCCGGTCCCTTTCCCGATCCCCGATCCGCGTCGACATGCGCGCGCCGTCATGCAGACGAATGTACGGTAACTTGCTAGGACGGTCCTCGGAAGCCGTGCCCGCGATCAGGCCGGCCGCGGAACCAGAACCCTGCCATGGATGTCAATGAAATCGTCGAGAACTTCGAACTGCTCGACGAGTGGGACGACCGCTATCGCTACCTCATCGAACTCGGGCGCGAACTCGAGCCGATGGATCCCCTTGCGCACACCGACGTCAACAAGGTGCGTGGCTGCGCGAGCCAGGTGTGGGTCGAAAGCAGGGTGGACCGTGGCGAGGGCGAACCGCGCCTGATCCTGAAGGGCGATAGCGACGCCCACATCGTGCGCGGCCTCATCACGCTCGTCTTCGCGCTTTACTCCGGCAAGACGAGCCGCGAGATCGTCGAGACGGAAGCCCAGCCGCTCTTCGAGCGTCTCGGGTTATCGGCGCACCTTACGCCGCAACGATCGAACGGCGTGCGGGCGATGGTCGAGCGCATCAAATCCGACGCGCGGAAGGCCTCCGCGACCTGATCAGCGCTTGTGCCGCCGCTGCTGGCCGAGGCCCATCTGCTTGGCGAGGTGTGATCGGGCTTTCGCATAACTGGGAGCGACCATCGGGTAGTCGGGCGCAAGACCCCATCTTTCGCGATATTCATCCGGCGACATGTTGTATTGCGTGCGCAGATGCCGTTTCAGCGACTTGAACTTGCGGCCGTCTTCCAGGCACACGATGAACTCGCTGGTGATCGACTTCTTTGCGGGCACTGCCGGCTTCAGGGTTTCGGCCGCGGGCGCGACGCTTCCGTTGTTGACCCGAAGCAACGCGGTGTGAACCTCGTTGATCAGGACGGGTAGATCCGACGCCGTGACCGAGTTGTTGCTGATGAAGGCCGAGACGATATCCGCGGTGAATTCAATGTAATTCTCGGATCCTGACATCTCATTCATGATGGCCTTCATCTCCAAAGGTTTCATTGTAGCAACGGAATCAGCCGCAGGACTAGGGCGCCGAGCTCGATTTTGCTTGCCGTGCAGTGATCAAGGTTCGCTTCGATTCGATAGATCACTTTCGGGAAAGATACGTGACGGTCTCGCCGCCAGCAAGATACGTTCGCCCACAAAGCAGATGGACGATCGACAGGACAATCGATCCGGTATGCACCCCGGTATGCATCATTGTGTATAGCCTCGATCGAAGGCGTGTCGCCGCCGACGCGTGAGACCGCATTTGGCCTGACGAACACCACTTTTCATCGGCGTCACCATATTGATTGGATAGTCTTGATGCGCGCAGTCACACCAGAAAGGACCGTTCGATGACACAGAGCTCCGCTCCGGGAAAGATCGCCAAAAGCGACGCGCAATGGCGCGCGCAGCTGTCGCCCGAGCAATACCATGTCACGCGCAAGCACGGCACCGAACGCGCGTTCTCGGGACCGTTCCAAAACGAGAAAAGGCTTGGCCAGTATGCCTGCGTTTGCTGCGGCGCGCCTTTGTTCGACGCCGCGGCGAAATATGAATCCGGTACAGGTTGGCCGAGCTTCTTCCAGCCGATCGATGCGAGGGCGGTCGACGAGCACGTCGAGAGATCCTGGCTCATGCGCCGCGTGGAGGTCCGTTGCGCCGGCTGCGACGCGCATCTGGGTCACGTCTTTTCAGACGGCCCGCGCCCGACCGGCCGGCGGTTTTGCATGAACGGTCAGGCCCTCGCCTTCAAGCCGGCGGGCGAGGGAGAGTAGGATGCTATCGGGCTTCACGAGGAGCGCCGCGGGCTGGCCGAACGTGCCGCCGCCATCGGTTCGGCGGCATCCCATCCACAGCCGCCTTCATGGCGTCGATCGCGTCGATGAATATGGCTGGATGCGGGCGGACAACTGGCGCGAGGTTTTGCGCGAACCGGCGCGACTGCCAGCGGCGATCCGCGCCAACTTGGAGGCGGAAAACGCCTATGCCGACGCGCATCTCGATGCCTTGTCCGATCTGGAGAAGACGCTGGTCGCCGAGATGCGCGGCCGCATGAAGGAGGATGACGCATCGGTGCCGAAGGCGGACGGGCGTTGGCTATACTATCAGCGCTTTCGCGAGGGCGGTCAGCAGGCGCTGATCTGCCGCAAGGCCGGCGAGGATGGCGTCGAGCAGGTCCTGCTCGATGGCGACGCGGAAGGCGGCGACCAGCCATTCTTTTCCCTCGGCGACACCGCGCATTCGCCCGACCACGCGCTGCTGGCGTGGAGCGCCGACATGAAGGGATCCGAACTCTACACGATCCGCGTGCGCGATTGCCTCAGCGGCGTCGACCTCGATGACGCTGTCGTCGACACCGAAGGCTCGATCGTCTGGATGAGCGACGCACGCGGCTTCTACTATGTCCGCGTCGACGAGAACCATCGGACCTGCCAGGTCTACCGGCATCGCCTAGGACGAGCGCGGGACGAACTGGTGTTCGCCGAACCCGACCCCGCGTGGTTCGTCGGCATGGAACGTACCGTGTCGGGCGCTTACGCCATCATTTCGGTCACCGATCACGCGGCCTCCGAATGCCATCTGCTGGCGCTGGCCGACCCGTCGGCGCGGCCGGTGTGCGTCGAGCCGCGCGCGCCCGATCTGCGCTATTCCGTGGCTCATCGCGACGACGAGCTCTTCATTCGTACCAACGCGGACGGCGCCGAGGACTTCAAGATCGTCAAGGCGCCGCTCGCATCTCCCGGCCGGGCCAACTGGGTCGACCTGGTCCCGCACAAACGCGGACGCATCATCGTCGCGACGACCGTGTACCCCGACTATCTCGTCAGGGTGGAACGCGAGGAGGGACTGCCGCGCATCGTCATTCGCACGTTGAGCGATGGCACCGAGCACGCGATCGATTTCGACGAGGAGGCCTATAGTCTGAGCCTCGACGGCAGGCTGGCGTTCGCGTCCAAGACGCTGCGCTTCACCTATGCCTCGATGACGACGCCGCGCGAAACCTATGACTACGATCTTGAAAGCGGCGCGCGCAGCCTGCGCAAGCGGCAGGCGATCCCGAGCGGACACGATCCGGCGGCCTACGTGACACGCCGCCTGTTCGCTGAGGCGCCGGATGGCGAGCGTGTGCCGGTCACCGTGCTCCATCGCGCGGGGCAGGCGCTCGACGGAACGGCGCCGCTGCTGCTCTACGGTTACGGTGCCTACGGACATCCGCTGCCGGCGGGCTTCAGCGCCAACGCTCTGTCGCTCGTCGATCGAGGGTTCGTCTACGCCCTCGCCCACGTGCGTGGCGGGACCGACAAGGGCTGGCACTGGTATCTCGACGGCAAGCTCGCCAACAAGCGCAACACGTTCACGGACTTCATCGCCGTCGCACACCATCTCATCGCGACGGGCTACACGGCAAAGGGCGCGATCGTCGCGCAGGGCGGCAGCGCGGGCGGCCTGCTGATGGGCGCGGTCGCCAACATGGCGCCGGGTCTCTTCGCCGGCATTGTCGCGGCCGTACCGTTCGTCGACGTGCTCAACACCATCCTCGACGCAGAGCTCCCGCTCACGCCGCCGGAATGGCTCGAGTGGGGCAATCCGATCACCGATCCTGAGGCCTTCGCGACGATCCAGGCCTATTCGCCCTACGACAATATCGAGGCGCAAGCCTATCCTCCACTGCTCGCGCTCGCCGGGCTGACGGATCCGCGCGTGACCTATTGGGAGCCGGCGAAATGGGTGGCGCGGCTGCGCGCGACGATGACCGGTGGCGGCCCGATCCTCCTGAAGACGAACATGGGCGCCGGCCACGGCGGAGCGTCCGGGCGTTTCGATCGTCTCGGCGAAATCGCCAAGCAATACGCCTTCGCGATCGCCTGTGCCGAGCGTGTCAGCCCTCGATGAAGGCCTTCAGCTCGGCCATCGAGCTGAAGCGATAGATGCCGGCTTCCGATTGCGCCTCGATGGAGCCATCGGCGAACATGACGTAGGACGTGCCCTCCGACTCGTAGCGGCCGATCACGGCGGACACGGCGGGCGGCGGGGCTGGCGTTGCGGCGGACGCGGGTACTTGCGCCAGTCCGGCGCTACGCGGAGGTTCGGCTTCGATCGTCTCGCCCGCTGCCTCGGATAAGGCCTCGGGTGCGGCCGGGTGCGGCTCGCCATGGCCGCTCGCGGCGGGCGCCTCATGGCCGGCGAGGTGGACTCCCGCGGCGAGTTCTTCGTCGAGCTCGGAAAAGGCTCGATCGAGCCAATCGTCTTCGCCCGGAGCGGCAGACTTTTGTGCGAGCGGCGCCAGATCGTGATCGGCCGTCGATGGGGTCTGCAGTTCGTACGAATCGCCAAGATGGGGCGAAACGGGTTCGGGAGTACCCGGCACGGGCACGAGGGTCTCGCTATCGTGCAGCGCCGGCTCGACGAAGGCGGTCTCGTGGACGCCCGATGTTTCATCGAGGGCCACATTTCGCGCCAGCGGTTCGGCTGCCGCATGGCCATGCGCAACAGGCTCGTATGGCGTGAGCGGCTCGTGGAATGGCTGGTCTTGTTGGAAGTCGGCCTCGAATGGCGCCTCGGTCAGTTCGTGTGCGTGATGCGCTTGATCGGCCATAAAGGCCGGCGCGGCGGCGACGGCCGAAATCAAGGCTGGCTCAGCCATATCCGGAGCTGTCTCGAAGGAAGGTTCATGCGCTCTTGCGGTGGGCGACTGCGCGTTCGAAGCCAGCGCCTCGCTGATCGGCGGACCGTTGGCCTGGATCAAACGTGTGCCAAGTTCCTGCCTAATTGCCGTCAGGGTTCTTAAGACGAGACCCAATGCCAAAGTGACCAGACCACCGGCGAGCATAGTCGAGCCTGAGATGAGCTCGGCCCAACCGCGTTCGACCTCAATAATAGGAAATCCCGATACGATCGCGAAAACGCCGATCAACGACGTCAGCGCACCGATCGCAATGACTAGATAGGCCATGAGGGTCTCATAAGCGCCTGATTACGTCGGAAAGCGTCTCGCGACGGCAACAAGCTACGCGGGAAACACGATGCGCGCAAAAGTCAACACGGAATCATTTTCATTGAGGTTAACGCGCCCGTTGCCTGCTTCGGTGCCGGAGCCTAGTTAAGGCGCATGCGGGCGGTACCGAAGCCGCCACCGCGCCCTTCGAGGAGCTTTCGATGTCTTTCACTCTTCCGCCGCTTCCCTACGCCCACGACGCGCTGCAGCCGTTCATGTCCAAGGAAACGCTGGAATTTCACCACGACAAGCATCACCAGGCCTATGTGACGGCCGGAAACAACTTGCTGAAGGATAGCGGTCTCGAGGACAAATCGCTCGAGGACATCGTCAAGGAGTCCTACGGCAAGAACGCCGGCCTCTTCAATAATGCCGGCCAGCATTACAACCACACGCATTTCTGGAAATGGATGAAGCCCAATGGCGGCGGCACCCCGCCGGGCTCCATCGAGAAGGCGATCGTCGATGCCTTCGGCTCCTACGACAAGTTCAAGGAAGACTTCGTTCAGGCCGGCGTGACTCAGTTCGGGTCGGGGTGGGCGTGGCTCGCGGTCAAGGACGGCAAGCTCGCGATCATGAAGACGCCCAACGGCGAGAACCCGCTGGTTCACGGCGCTACACCGATCCTCGGCGTCGATGTTTGGGAGCACTCCTACTACATCGATTACCGCAATCGCCGTCCGGACTACATCAAGGCGTTCCTCGATCATCTGGTGAACTGGGACTATGTCGCCGAGCTTCACGGGAAGCCGGCCTGAGGCCAAACCTTGGTTCGCCGCGCTCCACGTAGTTAGGGCCGCGGCGCGCGCTCGTTGGATCTTCACGCGTGTGATCCTCGCCCACGGACGCCGATCGCGGCCGCATCTTCGAGAAAAGCATCCACCGTGTGGCTGAGATCGCTGGCCCGGTGGCCGATGTCGGTGGCGGATTGACGAACTTGCGCGGCGGACTGGTCGGTTTCCCCGACCGCCGCCGCGAGGCGCTTCATGCTGGATGCGGCAACCGCCGCCGCCTCTGCCGCCTTGCTCACGCCGCTCGAGATTTCGGCTGTTGCCGCGACCTGCTTTTCCACCGCCACCATGATGACGGCGCTGAAGTGGTCGGCCTTCCCCATCGTCGCGCCGATCGTTCCCATGGCCTCAACCGCCATCGACATCGCCTCCTGAATCGCCCTGATATGATTGGCGACATGCTGCGACGCACGTGCGGTCTGCTCGGCGAGGTTCTTGACCTCGTTTGCCACGACGGCAAATCCGCGCCCGCTTTCACCCGCTTTCGCCGCCTCGATGGCGGCATTCAGCGATAGAAGGTTGGTCTGGGACGCGATCGTCCGGATCAGATCGATGATGTCGCCGATTGCTTCCGCCTTGGCGAACAGCCCGCGCATGACGTCGCCCGTGTCGTTCGTGCACCGCGTCGCCTCTACAACCGTACCGCGTGTCTGCTCCACCTGTCGCTCGATCTCACGAACCGAGGCCGACAGCTCTCGCGACGCGCCCGCGACCGTTCCCACGCTCGCCGTCGCCCGGCTGATCGCGGTGACGGCGTCCTCCGCCCGCTGCGTCGTTTGCGCGGCGATGGACGCGAGACCATCGGCAGCCACCGTCATCTGGCCGCTCAAGCCCGCGACCTCGTCGAGCGACTCCCGCACCGACGACCTGAAGTCGTCCACGCGAACGATGATGCGTTGGTTCAATTCGACCAGACGATCACGCGTGAGGTCCGCCTCGTGCTGGAGGCGTTCGCGGGCGATGAGCCCGGTCTTCACATTGGAGAGGGCATGTGCCACCTCGCCGAAGCCGTCGCGGCGTTCCAGACCGGGAATGATCACGTCGACCGAGGACTCCGACAATCCCACCATCGCCTCAGCGAGCGCGCGCAAAGGAATGATGTGGCGCCGGTACAGCAGGGCAGACATCGCTGCCACGACCAGCCACCCCACGAAACTGACACCGAAGACGATCGTGATGCTGCGGATCGCCTGGGACCTGAGCGCTCCCGAGTCGTGCCGGACGATGAGCCGTCCGATCTCGCGCCCGTCAACCTCGGGATCGGCGAAGGAGCGGATCGTGACGATCGCGTCGAGGGCGTGCGGCGCCTCGAGCGAGGCGATGAACGCCTGGTCATCCTCGCCACCGGCGCGACGGGGATAGGCGGCGAGCATGTCGCCTCCCGCCCCGACCACCGCGGCTCCGGTGACGTCGTCATCGAACCGCAAGCCTTCGAGAAGATCGGCTGGGACCGGCCTGCGCCCGACGTTCGCCAGCGCCTGCTCGACGGGGGCGGAAAGGATGCTCAGCGCATTCTTCCCGTGCTCGGAAAGCTGTTCCAGGCTCGCTCTGCGCATGACAAGGATCGAGATTGCTACCGTGATCAGCGCGAGCACGCCAAGCACGAGCAGGTAAAGTGCCATGGCGCGTCGCGCGTCGGCCATTCTCCGGGGCGGCCGTGTCGGCATTTCACTGGCGTTCGGGGCGACGTTTCGAGCCAAACGAATGGTTTCAGACATGGCGGCGCTCGGACTGAAATTCTCTTGTGCGCTCCGAGACTTGACCGACGCTTACGCTTGACGTTACGGCATCCGCGTGAGCTCCGTCATGCGTCTTGTCACAGCGTTGGCGCGTTCGAGCGTGCGGGCGAAGGCGGTGGACGTCAGAAAGGCGAGCTCTCGCTCGCGTGACTCGACCACCGGATCAAGCCGGCGCAGTGCATCGTCGACGTAGCCGGGATGGCACATGATCAGGTGGCGAGGGCCCGGTGCCTCGAGGTAGCGGGTGAAAAGCCGGCCGTACTCACCCGCTGGATCGAAGGTCGAGAAGCCGGCGAAACCCTCGTTCGTGGCGTAACCGAGCCGAGCGGCCTGCGCTCCCCAGCCGCGCGCGACGAGGCTGAGGCCAAACGCCTTCGTGAGTGTCGTGCGTCGCCGCAGAATTCGAGCGGATCGATCGCCGCAATCGCGCAGCCACGGACGCCAGTCACGTATCTCCAGCGCCGCGCAGAGGCTCTTCCGGATCGGGCTGACGACGTGAACGTGCTGGTGGCCGTCGATGTGGTCCGGCGGACGGCCGAGGACGTCGATGAAGCGATCCATCTGGCGGCCGATCTCGTCCGTCACCTCCGCGTGGGGGAGGGTGCCGGCGTGCGCCATCCGCAAAATCGCACCGATTGTCGGCAAGCGACCGCGGGGCGCCAGCGTCGGCATGGGTCCAAGCGGCGCCCCTGAGGTGAGGTTGAGATGGAGACCGATGTCGGCGCGACCGACATAGGTCAGCAGCGCCGGCGCCGCGTCGGGCCAGGTGAGCGCGCTCGTCATGGCGCTCGTCGCGCTGAGCGCGCCCGCCTCCAGTGCCTCCAGGATGCCGCGGCTGACACCCGGCGTCATCGCGTAATCGTCGGCGCACAGGCAGAACGGGAGAGGCGGGCTCAAGGGCTTCAGGCTCCGTGAAGGTTCAGGCTTCGTGACTGTTCAGCCTTCGTGAAGGTTCAGGCTTCATGAAGGTTGATCAACGATAAAAGCGGGTGGCGCTCCCGTGGGTTCGTCCCGGCGCCATTTCGGACGAAGCCGTGACCGGTTATGGTCGCGGCGCCATGGATCTTTGCCCGGATCGATTCGAAGCGGGACCGTCCAGGGCAAGACTGATCCAAGGCAAGATTCAGGACAACGCCGATCCGGTCGGACTATGGCGAGTTGGACCACCAAGGTAGGACCATGACCAGCGACGCGGTCGAGCGTACGGAACTTTCCGTCATCATCCCGGTGTTGAACGAGGCCGACAATATCGCGCCCCTGCTCGCGCGCCTGATCCCTATTCTCGTTCGGTGCGTCGCAAGCTACGAGATACTCTTCGTCGACGATGGCTCGACCGACGCCACGATCGCCGCCATCGATCGGGCGCATGACAAGGATCCCGGCGTCGGCGCGATCTCCCTGAGCCGGAACTTCGGCAAGGAGGTGGCGATCGCCGCCGGCCTCGATCATGCGACAGGGGCCGCAAGCGTCATCATAGACGCCGACCTCCAGCATCCGCCCGAGATGATCGAGACCTTCGTGGCGCGCTGGCGCGAGGGTTATAAGAACGTCTACGGTCAGCGGATCGACCGAAGCGACGATAGTGCGCTGCGGCGCGCCCTGACACAGCGGTTCTACAAGATATTCGGCTCCGTCGGCGAGACGAGGCTGCCCGAAGGCGCCGGCGATTTCCGGTTGCTCGATGCGCAGGCCGTGGCCGCGCTGCGGACGCTGCGGGAGCGTGCGCGT
Source organism: Beijerinckiaceae bacterium (assembly GCA_965198495.1). Taxonomy (GTDB): domain Bacteria; phylum Pseudomonadota; class Alphaproteobacteria; order Rhizobiales; family Beijerinckiaceae; genus RH-AL1. The sequence continues at coordinate 2,183,408 of CBDAPL010000001.1, forward strand.
TTCAACAAGGGCCTCTACGCCTGGATCGGCTTCAAGTCGATCGGCGTGCCCTTCGACGTCGAGACGCGAGCCTTCGGCCAGTCGAAGTTCAGCTACCGCAAGCTGACCCGTTTCGCGCTCGACGGCCTGATGTCTTTTTCGACGATGCCGCTGATGGTCTGGACCTATGTCGGCACGGTGATCTCGGTCGTCTCGATGGCGACGGCGATCTATTTCGTGGCCGAGACGATGATCGAGGGCAACGACGTTCCCGGCTTCGCCTCGCTGATCGTCTCCGTGACCTTCCTCGCCGGCATCCAGCTGCTGTCGCTCGGCGTCCTCGGCGAATACATCGGACGCATCTTCGCCGAGGTGAAAGGTCGACCGCTCTATCTTGTTCAGGAGCGGGTCGGACGTGCCCGGCGCGGTATCGAGCCGCTCGACCGTGTGAGCGTCGGCGCCGGCAGCATTCGAGGCGGCGATCCCCACGATGGCTGAACGCCGCGAGATCGCGCATGTATAGGTCGCTGCTGTCGGTTGGCGGCTTCACGCTCGTCTCGCGGGCGACGGGCTTCCTCCGCGATATCGTGCTCGGCGCCGTCCTCGGTGTCGGCGTTCTGTCCGACGCCTTTTTCGTCGCGTTTCGCCTGCCGAACCATTTTCGAACGATCTTCGCCGAGGTGGCTTTCAACTCGGCCTACGTGCCCTGCTACGCCCAGGTCCTCGAAACCCGAGGCGACGCGGAGGCGCATCGGTTCTCGAGCCAGATCTTCACCTATCTTCTCGCCTCGCAGGTCGTGCTCCTCGCGCTGGCGTGGCTGTTCATGCCGACCCTCGTCGACCTGTTGGCGCCGGGGTTTCGGTCGCATCCGGAGAAGTTCGCGCTCACCGTGACGATGACGCGAATCACCTTTCCCTACCTGCTCTTCATCACGATCGTCACGTTGCAATCGGGCACGCTGAATGCGAACGGGCGTTTTGCGGCCGCCGCCTTCGCGCCGGTTCTTCTCAACCTGACGACAGTCGTTTTCCTCGGCCTGGCCTTCCTCTTTCCCAACGCCGGCATCGCCGCGAGCTGGGGTACGACTGTTTCCGGTCTGCTGCAGATGTTGATGACCGGCTACGCGGCTCATCGCGTCGGCATTCTCGAATATCTCGCACGGCCGGAGATGAACGCCGAGGTCAAGCGCTTCTTCGTGCGGCTGGGCCCCGCCGTCATCGGCTCGGCCGGGCCGCAGATCGCCGTTTTCGCCGACACGATCATCGCCTCGATGCTGCCGACCGGCGGCCTCACATCGCTCTATTACGCCGATCGCATGTACCAGCTGCCGCTTGGCGTCATCGCCATCGCCGCCGGCACGGTGTTGCTGCCGGAAATGAGCCGGCGTCTGGCGGCCGGCGACCGCGACGCCGCCTATCACGCGCAAAACCGCACGGCCGCGCTCTCGCTTGCCCTGTCCGCCCCCTTCTTCGTCGCGTTCATCATGGTGCCGGAATGGATCATGCGTGCGGCCTTCGAACACGGCGCCTTCACCGGCACGGCCGCCGATCGTTCGGCCGCCGTGCTGGAGGCCTACGGTTTCGGCTTGCCGGCGATCGTGCTGATCCGGTCGGCCCTGCCGAGCTTCCTGGCGCGCGGCGACACGCGCACGCCAATGCTGGTCACGCTGGCGTCCTTCGCGGTCAACGTGCTTTTGAAGATCGTTTTATATCGCCCGTTCGGCGCCGTCGGTCTCGCCGCCGCGACGGCGGTTGGTAGTTGGATCAATCTTGGATTGCTGGTCTTCCTCGCGATCCGTCGCGGCGAGATGCATCCCGACATGCAACTCGGTCGGATCGGCGCGGCCATCGCCATCGCCTCCGCCGTCCTCGCGCTCGCCGCACTTGCCGTGCCGTCGATCGGCTGGGCCATGTTCGGCGGCATCGCCCGGTTCGCGGTCGAGCTGACCTTCGGTTTCATCGGCGTCGTCGGCACGATCGTCTATCTGGTCGCGCTCGCCATCGCCATGCGGGCGTTTGGCATCGATCTGCCGATGCCGCGTCGCTTCGCGCTCCGTCTGGGAGTTGCCTAGTCCGAAGTCCGTTCAGCTGCTGATCGCGCTCAGCACGCGCGCCCACGAGCGCGCGCCCTTGTGGAACGAGGTCATCTCGTACTTCTCGTTGGGCGAGTGAATGCGGTCGCTCTCGAGGCTGAAGCCGATCATCAGCGAATCCATCTTCAACGTGCTCTTGAACGCTCCGACGATCGGGATCGAGCCGCCGCAACCCGCCATGACCGGGTCGACGCCCCATTCGGCGCGAAGCGCGCGCCTGGCGCGGCTCAGCACCTCCGAGGTGAAGGGCAGGGTGATCGCGCCCGATGCGCCGTGCGAGATGAAATGCGCCTCGCAATCATCAGGGAGGCGCTTCCTGACGAAAGCGCGGAACGCGGCGGCGATGGCGTCGGGATCTTGTTTGGCGACCAACCGAAACGAGAACTTGGCACTGGCCTGCGCCGGAAGCACCGTCTTCTGGCCCTTGGCCGTGTAGCCGCCGGTGATCCCGTTGACCTCGCAGGTCGGGCGCGACCAGATCATCTCGAGAACGCTGCGCCCCCGCTCGCCGGCCGGCACGGACAGGCCGACGTCACCGAGGAACTTGCCGCCGTCGAAACGCAGCGCGTGCCACTGGTCCGCCACTTCGGATGGAAGCTCCCGAACGTCGTCGTAGAAGCCCGGCACGGTGACGTGACCGTTGTCGTCGTGAAGATCGGCGATGATCCTCGCCAGAACGCGGATCGGGTTCATGGCGGGGCCGCCGAACATGCCGGAATGCAGGTCGCGATCGGCCGCGTGAATGACGACCTCCTCGCCGACCAGGCCGCGCAACATCGTGGTGATCGCCGGTGTCTTGGCGTCCCACATCAGCGTGTCGCAGACGAGCGCGATGTCGGCCCGCAGCTCCTTGGCATTCTCCGCCAAAAAGGCCGGGAGCGAGGGCGAGCCGCTCTCCTCTTCGCCCTCGAGCAGCACGGTAATGTGGCAGGGGAGCCCGCCGGTCTCCTTGAAGGCGCGGCAGGCCTCAACGAACGTCATCAGTTGGCCCTTGTCGTCCGCGGTGCCGCGCCCGACGAGCTGCTTGCCGTCCGGTCCGTCGGCGAGGCGCGGCTCGAACGGGGGCGTCTGCCAGAGGTCGAGCGGATCGGCCGGCTGGACATCGTAATGTCCGTAGAAAAGCAGGTGCGGAACGTCGGAGCGCGGCGCCTTGATCGTTGCGACCACCATCGGATGACCCGCGGTCGCCCGCACGCTCGCCTCGAAGCCGATCGTCCTCAGCTGATCCGCGGCCCATGCCGCCGCGCGGTCGCACTCGGCCTTGAAGGCCGGGTCGGTCGAGACGGAGGGAATGGCGACGAACGCGAACAGCCGGGCAACGGCGTCATCCATGTTCTGATCGATCTTTGCCAGGACCGCATCGAGCGAAGCCATCGAATCTCCCTTGTCGTGCCGGTCGGGCCGGTAAGTTCGTCCTTGCCGTCCTTGTCGCGCCAAGCCTTCTTAGATCGAATTCCGTGCCGTTGAAAATCGCCTCTAAAAACGCCGCGTCGCGGTTCCAGGGAAGGGAGAGACATGATGCGGCTGCGCGCCGACTTCTGGGTGTCCGCCTACTTACGGCGCTGCGAAATCGAAGGGGCGAGCGCCTTTCTGCGTCGCAGGGGAGCGCCGGAGGCGGGCGCGATCTACATCAAGCTCGATGTCCTCGACGGGCGCGCCGCGCTGTTCGGGCCGGCACCACGCGACGAGGAGGAGTCGCTGGACGAGCGCCGCTTCCTGCGTCTGCACAACAACGCATGGATCGAGCCGCCCGACGCGGAAGCCCGTCTCAAACGAGAGATCTCGTTCGACAGCGACATCTGGATCGTCGAGGTCGAGGATCGGCAAGGGCGGATCTTTGTGGACGTGGTCGGCTGAGTTTGCGGCGTTTCAGCAACAACGGCGGATTGATCGTTTCCTGGTGAGGCTTCGTTAACCTCGACAAGGCGAAGTGAGCTCCTGGGCAATGCATCATTGCCACGTTTAACGGAGCCGCCAGGTGGGTGATCTCATCGTCATGACGCGTCCCAACCGGCCTTCTCGTGGCCCCGTCGCCGCCACGTCGAGCGCCGAGATTCTTTTCTTCACCGGTGTCCGTTACTTCCGCATGCCCGACGAGACGCTTCCGTCGTCGCCCGAAAAGAGGCGGGCGCGACCCTCGAAAGCGAAGAAGGCGTCGGAGACGCGCCGGGCCACGCTGCACGGCTGATCAGGCCGGCGGCGGCAGCGGCTCCGGAGCGCAGGAAATAGCCTTGATGCGCTCCGCCGCATCGCGCGCCTCGCTCGGCCGCGCGATCAGAGCCGTTGCGATCAGCAGCCCCTTCGCGCCGGGCGATTTGAGTCGCAACTCGGTCGGAACACCCTCGTCCTCGTCATCGCCGTCCTCTATGATCTTGAGCTGCGCCTCGGTCACCAAGCGGATGTCGATCGTCCCGTTGAGCGCGGCGCGGTCGGTCATGGAGTAGAAGACCCGACCTTCCGGCGTTCTGAAGGAGAGGGTCAGCAGGCGACCCTCCTCGGTCTTCAGCCGAACCCGCGCCGGGCTCCGCGTCAAGTCGTAGAAACACAGACCCTGCACGGTCGCGGGGTCGCGAAACGGGATGATCGTCTCGCCCGGCTTGGCTTGCGGCAGCGCTACCAAGCCGCCGTGGCCAAGACGCCTGGCGAGTATGCTGTAGGCGTCTTTGGTGGCGACCTCCGGCAGCAGCAGAATCACCAAGATATGCGTCAGCCCCGCGACGAGCAGGACGATGGCTATGCCGACCGCGATCTGTAAAAGCCGGCCGCCCCAATCCGCTTTCACCGGCAGGCCAGTTTCGCGATCTTCGGCATGGATGCGGCATCGAACACCGTGCCGATCGTGCTGAGACCGGTGTCGTAGAGGTTTAACATGAGGAGGTAGGCTTTGGCTCCGCCGGTCGGCAGCCAGTCGCCGCTGCGGGCTTCCGGCGCGATGGTGATCGTGACCGCGTCGCCCTCGAAGCGGAGGATTTCCGCGGACGTGAAGCCGTACCGCTCCGCGGGGTTGGCGATCGGATAGCCATCGGTGTTCAACAGGCTCAAGGTCCAATAGCGTGCCGAGGGCATCGGACCCATGACCGAATAATCGCATGCCGACGACAGCAGCGCGCCTTTTTCGTCGGTCCGCGCCACGAACGTCAGGCCTTCCGCCGAGCCGAGCGGCAACACGCTCGATCGGTCATTCCCCGCGAGCGTATAGGGATCGATGTCCATGTTCCCGTCGCGCGGCGCGCCTTGCCAGGGACCGGCGACAACGGTGCCGTTCCCTTTATCGAGCACGCGTATCGTCACGAGCAGGCCGAGCATGACGCCGGTCAGCACCAAGACGACGATCTTGATCAATCCTACCAAGCTATCGTCCCTGAAGCCGTCTCACCGGAGATTGATGATCCGGCTGGCGGCGCGCGCCGCGTCCGAGACCGCCACGTCGTTGATGGATCCGGATCCTTCTCGCATGGTTTGCACCTTGGCGGTGGGGCGCCCGACTTCGGCGATATGCATCGTCGAGGCGATCGAGCCGAGCGCCTCGATTGAGGCCTTGGACAAGACGATTGGCCGCGCCGCGCCGCCCATCGTCGCCGGCTCGCTTCGCGCCACGTTCGCCACTGGCGCGGCGGGTAGCCCCGGAACCGGCTTGGGCTCGGCGTTCTGGTGCGCGTAGGCCATTATTTCGTGCCATGTGGACGCCGGCAAGGTGCCTCCGGTCATCTGGTTCATGGAAGCGTAGTCATCGTTACCGTACCAGACGGCGCACACGTAATTGCCGGTGAAGCCGACGAACCAGGCGTCATGGTATTCGTTCGTCGTCCCGGTCTTGCCGGCGACCTGGAACCCCTCCAAGTCGGCGCGACGGCCGGTGCCGCCCAGCACGACCTGCCGAAGCATCGTGTTCATCATGGCGATCGCGTTCGGGTCGATGACCTGTTGCGGCTTCGGTTCGTCCCTGTCGTGATCGTAGATCACCTCACCGCGCCCGTTGGTGACGGAGACGGCGGCGTAGGGCGTGATGTGCTTGCCGCCATTGGCGAAAGCCGCGTAGGAGGCGGCCTGGTCGATCACTTTCACGGCGTCGGCGCCGAGCGGCAGCGAGACCGTGTCGGGTAGCGGCGTCGTGATCCCCATGCGCCGCGCGGTCGCGATGATCTTGGCGCGGCCATCCTTCGCCTTGTTCCACATCGTCGTGCCGTCGCCGATCTCGATCGACAGCCTCACGGCCACAGTGTTGAGCGATTCCATGAGGCCGCGCACGAGCGGAATGATGCCGGCCGATTCATTGTTGTAGTTGTGCGGACACCAGTTGCCGAGGCACAGCGGGGCGCCGCTGATCGGCGTGTTCGGCTTGAAGCGACCGGTCATGAGCGCGGTCAGGTACACATAGGGTTTGAACGAGGAGCCGGGCTGCCGGAGCGCGTCGGTCGCGCGGTTGAATTGGCTCGCGCCGTAGTCGCGGCCGCCGACGATCGCGCGCACCGCGCCGAGCGGATCGAGCACGACCACCGCGGCCTGCTTGGCATGGAAGCTGGGACCGAACTGGCGCAGCTCGTTCTCGATCGTCTCGTCGGCGTGCTGCTGGATCCCGGGGTCGAGCGCGAGGCGAACGTTGAGGACGCGCTCGTCGCCAAACTTGCCATTATTGGCGAGGCTCTTCACCTGGTCGTAGGCCCAATCGAGGTACCAGTCGGGCGTCGAGGCGCGCTGATTGTCGATGGGCGTCGCCGGATTGCGTTGCGCGGCGTAGATCTGGCCGGAGGTCAGGTAGCCGGCATCGACCATGTTGTTGAGCACGTCGTTGGCGCGGGCGCGCGCCGCCGGCAGGTTGATGGACGGCGCGTATTTCGAGGGCGCCTTGAAGAGGCCAGCGATCATCGCCGCTTCCGGCAAGGTGAGGTCGCGTACCGATTTGCCGAAGTAGAACTCGGAGGCGGCCTGAACGCCGAACGTGCCGGCGCCGAGATAGGCGCGATCGAGGTAGAGGCTCAGGATCTCGCGCTTGGTGAGGTGCCATTCCAGCCAGACCGCGAGGAAGGCCTCGTTGACCTTGCGGCTGACGGTGCGCTCGTTCGACAGGAACAGGTTCTTGGCGAGCTGCTGGGTCAGCGAGGACCCGCCCTGCACGACGCCGTTGGCGCGCGTGTTGACGGTCAGCGCACGCAGCGTGCCGATGATGTCGATACCGAAATGATCGAAGAACCGGCGATCCTCCGTCGCGATCACGGCATGGATGAGATTGGGCGGCAGCTCATCGAAGGCCACGGCGTCGTCATGGCGGATGCCGCGGCGGCCGACCTCCTGGCCGTAGCGATCCAGGAAGGTGACGGCGAGATCCTGCTTCTTCAACCAGTCGTCGGAGGTGAGTTCGAAGGCCGGGATCGCCAGAGCCGTGAGGAGAAGGCCGCCCGCGATGGCGATCGTGAACGCTTCGCACCCCACTTCAACGCCGAACCGCTTCAGGCCTGAGACATGAAATCGATCCATGAACATGGCGAAACGATCGTAGGAGTCGCGCGCGCCGCGTCCGCTATCGTAAAGCGACGAGTCGATCCATGAATCGAAGGATAGCATCGCGCGGGAAACGCGCTGGCCCGCACGCGACGCGCGCGCCCTGTTCAGCAACGATCGCGCAATGGCCCACCAGGCGGCCAAGTCCGACGGCAGCGTGTAGAAAGACCGCTTTTTCACGATCGCGCTTCATCCGGTTGTGCTCTCGCCGGAGCGAGGCTGTCTTGACGCCACGGCGCGCGAAGAGCAAGTCGATATTCCATCTCGATCATCGTCATTCCTGGGCAATGCCTATGCCGCCGCGGCCGTCTCGAAACGATACACGACTTGCCGCGCGAGGGCAGCCTGATGAGGGTGCGGAAGCCCTCGACGCCCGGCCTTTTTGGGAGACCAAGACGCTCGAGGCCATGACGCCGGAGGAGTGGGAAAGCCTTTGCGATCGGTGCGGCCGCTGCTGTCTCGTCAAGCTCGAGGACGAGGACAGCGGCGAGATCCTGCATACAGACATCGGCTGTAAGCTCTTCGACGCGTCCGCCTGCAGTTGCGTCGGCTACGCCACCCGACAGAAAAAAGTCCGCGATTGCATCAAGCTGACGCCCGCCGCCGTTCGCAAGATCAAATGGCTACCGAAGACTTGCGCCTACCGCCTCGTCAGAGAAGGCAAGCCCTTGGAGGCTTGGCACCCGCTTGTTTCCGGCTCTTCAGAGAGCGTCCACGAGGCCGGCATATCCGCCCGCGGCCGCACCGGCGGCTCCGAGACGACAATCAAGCTGCGCGATTACGTCGACCATATTGTCGATTGGGGCGCGTGATGCTGTCGACTGGTGAGTCAATATAGATCATTCATGGGCTATTCATGGCGGAGCGCCGATCGTTGTTTTCCATGAAAATCGCGGCTCTCGCTCTCCTCATGATCATGAGTGTCGCCGTCTCCTCTCGGGCGGAGGAGCCGTCGCGTGGGCCATCCACCTCGCCGGTGTCTGTGTCGCCGCCGGATGCCGCATCGCCGCTCAAAGGAGAGCTCGCCGATCCCTCGAAGACGCGGGCGGAAGGTGCGGGCAAGCCCCGCCAGGAGGCCGCCCGTCATCTCGAGCCGCCGCACGGGCGCCAGTGCTTCAACCCTTCGGAAACCCGCGAGAAGATCGCCACCCACCGGCTCACCGAACCCTTTCGCGCGTTGCGCGCCGGTCGCCTCCAAGGCGAAGCGCTGCGGGCGCGGCTGTGCCGGTGGAAGCCCGACGAGTTCGTCTACGAGGTCTCGGTGCTTCGACCGAGCGGCCGCATCGCTCACGTCTACATGAACGCGCGCAGCGGCCAATCCGTGGGCGCGCTCGACGACAACGATCGCAATTGAGGAGAGACCGGTGCGCCTTTTGGTCGTGGAAGACGATGTTGACCTCAATCGGCAAATCGTCCGGGGTCTCGAGGAGGCGGGCTATGCGGTCGACCGCGCCTATGACGGCGAGGAAGGCGCTTTCCTGGGCGAGACGGAACCCTACGACGCCGTCGTCCTCGATCTCGGCCTGCCGAAGAAGGACGGCATCAGCATCATCGGCGAATGGCGCAAGGCCGGCCGCACCATGCCGATCCTTATCCTGACCGCGCGCGATCGCTGGAGCGACAAGGTCAAGGGCTTCGACGCGGGTGCCGACGATTACGTGGCCAAACCCTTCCACATGGAAGAGGTGCTGGCGCGCATCCGCGCGCTCCTGCGGCGCGCCGCCGGTCACGCCTCCAGCGAACTCGTCTGCGGGACGGTGCAGCTCGATACCCGCGCGAGCCGCGTCTCGGTGGACGGCAACCCGGTCAAGTTGACCTCGCACGAATACCGTCTGCTGTCCTACCTGATGCATCACGCCGGCCGTGTGGTTTCGCGCAGCGAGATCGTCGACCATCTCTACGATCAGGATTTCGATCGGGATTCGAACACTATCGAGGTTTTCGTCGGGCGCCTGCGCCGCAAGCTCGGCGTCGACATCATCCAGACGATGCGCGGCCTCGGCTACCTCGTGAACGCCGAAGTCGCGGGAGCCGACGCGGCCGGCAAGCCGAAGACCGCCGTGCCGGCCACCCGGTAGTCCTCGCGAGGAGGCGCGACGATGTGGGGCGATCCGCGGCGGCGTTCCATCGCGACAAGGCTCTTCATCTCGGCCGGCGTGCTCAGCGTCGCCATCCTCCTTATAGCGGGCCTCATCCTTACGGCGGTTTACCGCGCCTCGAGCGAAGCCGGTTTCGACGAGCGCCTCGACGTGTACTTGCGGGCGCTTGTCGCCGACCTCGTCGCCGACAAGCCTGGCGACGATCAGCGGCCGGAGATCGGGCAGCTCGCCGATCCGCAGTTCGAGCTCACGCTATCGGGCTGGTACTGGCAGATCACCCGGCTCGATGGCTCGAAGCCGGACATTCGCTCCTCCCGTTCGCTCTTCGCCGCGCGTCTGCCACGCCTTGCCGATTCCGGCGTTCCGGCCGGCATAGGCGGCGCGCGCCGCGGTTACGCGAAAGGGCCCGACGACCGGCCGCTGCGAATGGTCGAGCGGGTGATCGATACCGGCGATCAGGGCATCTATCTCGTCCAGGTCGCCGCGACGACGGAAGAGATCGACGCGCAGATGCGTCAGTTCGAGTTCGATCTGACGACGACCTTCGCGATCCTCGCGCTCGCCTTGGTCGGGTCCTCCGCCCTGCAAATGCGCTACGGGCTGCAGCCGCTCCGTCGTCTTCAGGAGGGCGTGTCGGCGATACGGCGGGGCGAAACGGACCGGATCGACGGCGTCTTTCCGCGCGATATCGCGCCGCTCGCCAGTGAGCTCAACTTGATGATGACGGCCAATCGCGAGGTGGTCGAACGCGCCCGCACGCAGGTCGGCAATCTGGCACATGCCTTGAAGACGCCGCTGAGCGTGATCATCAACGAGGCGGCCGTCGATACCAGCCCCTTCTCCGCCAAGGTCAGCGAGCAGGCGCTGACCATGCGCGACCAGGTCACCTACTACCTGGAGCGCGCGCGCGCGGCGGTCGCGGCGCGCAAGATCGGCAGCGCGACCGAGGTCACGCCGGTCGTCGAAGGTCTCGTGCGGACGTTCGAGAAGATCTATCGCGATCGCGACCTCGCGTTTCGCGAGGAGGGCGGCCAAGGCATCCGCTTCCTCGGCGAGCGTCAGGATCTCGAGGAGATGATCGGCAACCTCGTCGACAATGCCGGAAAGTGGGCGAAGAGCGAGGTAAGGATCGGCATCGGTCCCGAGTTCCGCGATGCCGCCACCGAGCGCCCGTTCTTTCGCGTTATCATCGACGATGACGGCCCCGGCCTGCCGCCGTGCGACAGGGCGGCGGCGATCAAACGGGGGCAACGCCTTGACGAATCGAAGCCTGGGTCGGGCCTCGGCCTATCGATCGTCGACGAACTGGCGGTACTCTACGGTGGCGTGTTCAGGTTGGAGACGAGCCCCTCCGCGGGCCTGCGCGCCGAACTGATCCTTCCATCGAGCTGAGTCGCCACGCATTGTCTCGCGACCGCATTTGACGCTAAAGCCAGCCATGCCCGCGAACACCTGGACCACTCAAGTCGAAAGCCTGTGCGCCAAGCGCGGCCTGCAGATGACGGCGCTGCGCCGCGAGGTGGTCGGCATCTTCGCCGACGCGGGGCAGCCGCTCGGCGCCTACGCCATCATTCAGAAGCTGTCGGAATCGCAGAACCGGATCGTCGCGCCGCCGACCGTCTATCGCACGCTGGATTTCCTCGTGGATAACGGCTTCGTTCTCAAGATCGAGAGCCGGCAAGCCTATGTCGCGTGCGATCACCTCGGCCACGATCACGATCACCACGGCATCGTCTTCTCCTGCGCCAAGTGCGGGCGCACCGTGGAAGTCGAGAGTCGAGCCGTCGACGACGAGATCGCCGCGATCGCCGCGCGTTTCAAGTTCAAGATCGAGCGCAAGGTCTTCGAAGTGGCTGGGATTTGCGCCGACTGTCGCACTTTGTCCGCCTGACCTGATCTCTTACGAAGGCACGAGCTGTCCTTCGTTCGCCCGCTTCCGCTAGGGCGTTCGGCGCGTGACAAGAATCCGTCTTTTCACCTCGCATCACGCGGTCTAGTACGAAGTCGCCGTCGGGAGATATCGGCGAAGAACTAAGCGTGAGCTTTTAGATCGGGTCGGCAGGCGCCTTCACAATGATTTGGTTCGTTTTCGCTCTTCTGACGGGTGTCGCCGTCCTCGCCGTGCTGTGGCCCCTCTCTCGTGCGCCGGCGACAACCGATGCCAAGGAGCTCGACGTCGCCTTCTACAAGGCGCAGACCGCCGAGATCGAGCGCGATACGGCACGTGGGGTGATCGGCCCCCAAGAAGCTGATACGGCGCGCAACGAGGCGGCGCGACGCCTGATGGCGGCGAGTGTCCGCCCCGTGTCGGACGTGCGGTCCGGTTCGCCTTTCGCGACCCGCTCCGTCGCGCTCGGGTCCTTGATTTTCGTGCCGGCCGTAACGCTCGGCCTTTACGCCTACGTCGGCACCCCGAACATGCCGGACGACCCGCTGGAGGCGCGACTCGACGCGCCGGCTGCGACGATGGACATGCCCACCGCGATCGCCAAGATCGAGCGCCATCTCGCCAAGGAGCCGAACGACGGCCGCGGTTGGGCGGTGATCGCGCCGATCTATATCCGGCTACAGCGCTATGACGACGCCGTGCGCGCCTTCACCAACGAGATCCGCATCCTTGGGCCGAGCGGCGAGCGCTACGCCGCTTTAGGCGAGGCGCGGATCTACGCCGACAATGGCATGATCAACGCCGACGCCAAGACGGCTTTCGAACAGGCCGCGGTCCTCGATCCCAGGTCGCCGCGCGCCGCCTATTACCTCGGCCTCGCCGCGCAGCAGGACGGCGACAAGGCGAAGGCGCTCGCGATCTGGACCAAGCTTGCCGCCGACTCGCCACCCGACGCTCCCTGGTTACCGACCGTCCGCGTGCGCCTCGCCGAAGTCGGTGCCGGGAAATCCTCGGTTGCTCCTCAGGCCGAGGCCGAGACGCCGGCCGCCGGTCAGGCGAAGATGGCCGAGGCGGTCGCCGCCATGCCAAAGGATCAGCAGCAAGCGATGATCCACCGCATGGTCGATGGCCTCGCCGGCCGACTAAAGAACAACGGCGGCGACATCGACGGCTGGCTGCGTTTGATGCGGGCCTACCAGGTGCTCAACGAGCAAGACAAGGCCAAGCTCGCGCTGGGTGACGCCCGTCGCAATTTCGCCGCCGATCCGTCGGCAACAAAGCGCATCGACGATCTCGCGCACGAACTCGGTCTGGAAGGCTGATGCATCACGGCCTCGACGGTATTCTTCCATGACCCGCAAGAAACGCCGCCTCGCGCTGATCGGCACGTCTCTCTGCGTCTTCGGTTTCGCGCTGGGGCTGGTGCTGTACTCGCTGCGCGACTCGATCGTGTTCTTCTACGGCCCGACCGAATATGCCCTGAAGGCGCCGGCGCCCGGCACGCGCCTGCGCATCGGCGGCCTCGTCGAGACCGGCTCCTTCAAGCGGGAAGGCAACGAGACGGTGCAGTTCGCGGTGACCGACACCAAGCATGCCGTCGAGGTCGCCTACACCGGCCTGTTGCCTGACCTGTTTCGCGAAGGGCAGGGGGCTGTCGTCGAGGGTACCGTCGGCGCCGACGGGATCTTCGTCGCCGACAGCGTCCTCGCCAAGCACGATGAGCGCTACATGCCGAAGGAAGTCGCCGACGCCTTGAAGAAGCAGGGCGTGTGGAAGGATGGCGAAGCCATGCCGGCCACCGGTTCGAGCGTTGGTATGGTCTCGCCGGGCAACGCGGTGAAGGTCACCGCGTCCGAGGCCGAGAAGCGCGCGAGCGCCGCGCCATGACGCGGATCGCTCAGGTGCTATCGCGAGACAACCGGCGCGAAGCCGAAAAAGGCGGCACGCCATGATCGTCGAGACGGGCCATTTCGCCCTCGTCCTCGCGCTTGCTCTCGCGCTCGTCAATTCCGTGGTTCCGCTGGTCGGCCATTTCAATCGCAACGGACGTCTGCTCGCCACGGCGCCGAGCGTCGCGCTGGCCGGATTCGGCTTCACCGCGCTGGCCTTCGGAGCGCTGACCTACGCGCACGTCGTCTCCGACTTCTCGCTCGTCAACGTGATCGAGAACTCGGCCTCGTCGAAGCCGCTGATCTACAAGATCACCGGCGTCTGGGGCAATCACGAGGGCTCGATGCTGCTCTGGGTGATGATCCTGGCGATCTTCGCCGCCGCCGTCGCGCTCGCCTCGCGCGGCATGCCGGCCGACCTGCGCGCGCTGGTGCTCTGCGTGCAATCCTGGATCGCGTCGGCCTTCCTGCTGTTCATCCTGCTGACGTCCGACCCTTTCGCGCGCGTGCTCGCGGCGCCCATCGAGGGGCAGGATCTCAATCCATTGCTGCAGGATCCCGGCCTGGCGATCCATCCGCCGCTGCTCTACCTCGGCTACGTCGGGTTCTCGATGACCTTCTCCTTCGCCGCCGCCGCGCTGATCGCCGGGCGCGTCGACGCGGCCTGGGCGCGTTTCGTGCGGCCATGGACGCTGATCGCCTGGATTTTCCTGACGCTCGGCATCGCGATGGGCTCTTACTGGGCCTATTATACGCTGGGCTGGGGCGGCTTCTGGTTCTGGGATCCGGTCGAGAACGCCTCGCTCATGCCCTGGCTCGCCGGCACGGCGCTGCTCCATTCCGCCGTGGTCATGGAGAAGCGCGAGGCGCTGAAGGTCTGGACGATCTTCCTCGCCATCCTCGCCTTCTCGTTGTCGCTCGTCGGCACATTCCTGGTGCGCTCCGGCGTGCTCACTTCCGTGCACGCCTTCGCCACCGATCCGCGCCGCGGCGTCTTCATCCTGCTGATCCTGGTGTTCTTCATCGGCGGATCGCTCGGCCTGTTCGCCTGGCGCGCCGGGCAGCTGCGGCAGGGCGGCCTCTTCGCGCCGGTCTCGCGCGAGGGCGCGCTCGTTCTCAACAACCTGCTGCTCACGACCGCCTGCGCCACCGTCTTCGTCGGCACGCTGTATCCGCTCGCGCTCGAGGCGACGACCGGCCAGAAGATCTCCGTCGGCGCGCCGTTCTTCAACGCAACGTTCATCCCGCTGACGGTGCCGCTTTTCCTCGCCATGCCGATTGGCTCAACGCTCGCGTGGAAACGCGGCGATCTGCTCGGCGCCGCCCAGCGCATGATCGTCGCCGTCCTCGCCGGCATCGCCGCGCTCCTCATCTTCGCCGCCTGGAAGGGTGCGCCGGTGAAGGCCTATTGCATGGCCGGCCTCGCGGTCTTCGTGATCGTCGGATCGCTCGCCGATCTCGGCCGCCGCCTCATGGCCGGCGGCGCCGCCAATGCCTTTGCCCGCGCCAAGGGTCTGCCGCGGTCCGCCTATGGCACGGCGATCGCCCATGCCGGTGTGGGCATCACTTTGCTTGGCCTTGCCGCCGCCGGCTGGGGCCAGGAGCATATCCTTTCGATGAAGCCGGGCGACACCGCGACGATCGGCCCGTTCACGGCGACACTCGATAGCCTCGGGCAACAGAACGGGCCGAACTACACCGCCGCCGTGGCGCGTACGACCATACGTCGAAACGGGGTGGTCATCGCGACGATCGAGCCGGCTTCGCGCTTCTATCCCGTGCGCAAGATGGCGCGGGCGGAGGCGGGTATCGTCACGTTGGGCCTCGGCCAATTCTACGAGAGCATCGCCGCGCCGACCGGCGGCGCCGGCGTCGACGTCAAGCTGTTCTGGAAGCCTCTGGTGACGCTGATCTGGATCGGCGCGCTGATCATGGGCTTTGGCGGCGCGATGTCGCTTTCCGACCGGCGCCTGCGCTTCGGCATCGCCGCCCGCGCCAAGCGCTCGTCGCACATGGCGGTGCCGGCCGAATGATGCGCCGGCTTGCCTTGACGCTGCTGATCGGCCTCGCGCTGACGGGTGTCGCGCGCGCCGTGGAGCCCGACGAGATCCTGAAGGATCAAGCGCTGGAGGCGCGTGCCCGGACGATCTCCGAAGGCTTGCGCTGCCTCGTCTGCCAGAACGAATCGATCGACGACAGCCACGCCACGTTGGCCCGCGACATCCGCGTGCTCGTGCGCCAAAGGCTGGAGTCCGGCGACACGAACGCGCAGGTCTCCAATTATCTCGTGTCGCGCTACGGCCAGTTCATCCTGCTGCGACCACCGATCGAACTCTCGACTTTGCTGCTCTGGGGCACGCCCCTGATCGTCTTGGTAATCGGGGGCGGCGCGGTGGTCCTCGCGGCGCGGCGCCGGCCGACGCGCGATCCGGCGCGCCCGCTCAGCGAAGCGGAACGGCGCCGCCTGAACGAGATGTTGGCCGAACGCAATTGACGCCGCCGCTGCGGTCGGTCGTGGTCCGCGGCGAACCTTACCAAGAGTTCATGCGTCGGACATGCGGGTGTAAGCCTCGCTCCCCCATCTTCATGCGCGACGGCGGACCCAACCATATGCGTGTCCGCTCTTGGTCAACGGAGACAAAGATGCTCGTTCACAAATCCACCGGTAAGCGTTTGGCGTCAAAGAGCATCCTTCTCGGCGCCGCGGGTGCCCTCGCGTTGTCCGGTGCGATCGCTGGAGGCTTTGCCCTGCCGCACGCCGCGTACGCCGAGGCGCCGGTCACGGCTCCGGCCCCGGCAACCGCCAACGATCACGCGATCACGGTCAACCCGACCTCTTTCGCCGATGTCGTCGAGCACGTCCGCAACGCTGTCGTCTCGGTGAAAGTGAAGATGAACGAGACCGGCGAGAGCGAGGAAGGCGAGGGCGGCGAGCAGCAGCAGATGCCGCAGTTCAAGCCGGGCGATCCGCTGGAGCGCTTCTTCAAGCAGTTCGGCAACAAGAACGGCGCCAATCCCCACGCGAAGCCGCATGTCACGCAGGCTCAGGGATCGGGCTTCTTCATCACGGCAGATGGCTATCTCGTTACCAACAACCATGTCGTCGAACATGCCACGGAAGTGACGCTTGTGACGGATGATGGCACGACGCTGCCGGCCAAGGTCATCGGCACCGACAAGAAGACCGACCTTGCCCTGCTCAAGGTCACCAAGCCCGGCACCTATCCCTTCGTGCATTGGGCATCCAAGGCGCCCCGCGTCGGTGATTGGGTGATCGCGGTCGGCAATCCCTTCGGGCTCGGCGGCACTGTCACCGCCGGCATCGTCTCGGCACGGGGCCGCGACATCGGCGCCGGCCCCTACGACGACTTCCTGCAGATCGATGCGCCGGTCAACCGCGGCAATTCGGGCGGTCCGACCTTCAACGCGAACGGCAATGTCGTCGGCGTCAACACCGCGATCTTCTCGCCGTCGGGTGGCAGCGTCGGCATCGGCTTCGCGATCCCCTCGGAGGTCGCGCAGACGGTGATCAAGGATCTGATGACGAGCGGTAAGGTCGCGCGCGGCTGGATCGGCGTGCAGATCCAGCCGGTCACGGACGAGATCGCCGAAAGTCTCGGCCTCAAGTCGACGAAGGGTGCCCTCGTGGCCGAGGCGCAGCCGACCGGACCGGCCTCTGCCGCCGGTATCAAGTCCGGCGACGTGATCCTCGGTGTCGATGGCGAGAAGGTCGACGGTCCGCGCGAATTGGCCCGCAAGATCGCCTCGCTTGGTCCGGACGCCAAGGCCTCGCTGACCTTCTGGCATCAGGGCTCGGAGAAGACCGCCGACGTCAAGCTCGGCACGTTGCCCAACAGCGACCAGGTCGCCAAGGCTGAGATCAGCGGTGACGAGGACAAGGCGACGACCGCCGCGCTCGGGCTTCAGCTCGCGCCGGCCGCGTCGATCCCCGGCGCCGGATCCGACGGCGTGGTGATCGCCGATGTCGATGCCGACAGCTCCGCCGCGCAGAAAGGCCTGAAGGTCGGTGACGTGATCCTCGAGGCTGGCGGCCAGAAGGTCTCCAAGCCGAGCGACATCACCTCGATCATCGCCGCCGCCAAGAAGGACGGGCGCAAGGCCGTGCTCCTGAGGGTGAAGAACGACCAAGGCACGCATTTCGTGGCGCTCGGCACCTCGGCGAACGGCTGATCCAGTCGTCGTCGCGACGATATTCCTGCCGCCACCGAGCGGCAGGAGCACCCGACGCGGGTCGGAAGAAATCACGGCCTGTTTTCATTTCCGTCGTGGTTCGCGGCTGCGCTTGAGCGGAAAGCCTCTATATGTCGCTGATGCGCATTCTTATCGTCGAAGACGACGTCGAGGCGGCTCAATATCTCGTCAAGGCGTTCCGCGAGACCGGACATGTCGCCGACACCGCCAGCGACGGGATCGAGGGCTACGAGCGTGGTCGCGACGAGACGTACGATGTTCTCGTGATCGATCGCATGTTGCCCAAAATGGACGGCCTCTCCGTGATCGGCGGTCTTCGCGCGCAGAAGATCTCCACCCCGGTTCTGATCCTCTCGGCGCTCGGCCAGGTGGACGATCGCGTGAAAGGGCTGCGCGCCGGCGGTGACGATTACCTGCCCAAACCTTATGCCTTTTCCGAACTACTGGCGCGCGTCGAGGTGCTGGCGCGGCGCAAGCACGGCGGCAACGGCGAGGAAACGACCTACCGCGTCGGCGGCCTCGAACTCGACAGGCTCGCCCATAAGCTGACCCGCAATGGCAAGGAGATCGTGCTCCAGCCCCGCGAGTTCAGGCTGCTGGAATATTTGATGAAGCATCACGGCCAGGTGGTGACGCGGACGATGCTGCTCGAGAACGTCTGGGACTATCATTTCGACCCCCAGACGAATGTGATCGACGTGCATATCTCGCGGCTGCGCGCGAAGATCGACAAGGGGTTCGATCCGCCTCTGCTGCAGACGGTCCGCGGCGCGGGATACACGATCCGTGACAGCGCTCGGTAAACTCTTCCGCACGACGGCGTTCAAGATCTCGCTCGCCTATCTCGTCATAACGTCGATCGGCGCGGCGATCGTCCTTCTCAGCATCGGCTGGAACGTCAAGACGCTCATCGACCAGCAGGTCACGCAAACCGTCGATGCCGATCTCGTCGGCTTGTCCGAGCAATATTCCGAGGGCGGCATCACACGGCTTGTCGAGATCATCGATCAGCGCGTCAAGCAGCCCGGCGCCGGTCTTTATCTCGTCACCACGCATGCCGGCCAGCCGCTTGTCGGCAACATCGCATCGCTGCCTTTGGCCGATCTCGACAAATCCGGCATCGTCGAGACGTCGTACCGCGTGAAAGGCGAACGGCGCCGCGCTCTCGCCCGTGTCTTTGAGCTCACCGGCGGCTTTCGCCTGCTCGTCGGGCACGATCTGTCCGAAGGCGACGCGTTGCGACCGATCCTGTGGCACGCGCTGTTGACCTCGCTCGTATGGCTTACCGTCATCAGCACCATAGGCGGCCTCATTCTCGCGCGGCGAGTCTTGCGTCGCGTGGAGGCGATCAACGCCGATGCCCGCAGGATCGTGGAAGGCGATCTGACAGGCCGCCTGCCGCTCGCCGGGACCGGCGACGAACTCGATGGCCTCGTCATCAATCTCAATGCCATGCTCGAGCGTATCGCCGAGTTGATGGTGGGTTTGAAGGAGGTGTCCGACAACGTCGCGCACGATCTCAAGACGCCGCTGACGCGCCTGCGGACAAGGGCGGAGCAAACGCTTCGGCTTGGACACGACGTCGAGGACTACCGCGACGCTTTGGAAAAGGTGATCGACGACGCGGACGGCATGATCCGCATCTTCGACGGGCTTCTGATGATCGCGCGAGCGGAGGCAGGCTCAGGCCGAGAGGGAATGGTCGACTTCGATGTCGCGGCCGTGGCGAGCGATGTCGGCGAACTCTACGAGCCGCTGGCGGAGAGCCGCGGTGTGCTCATGGAAGGCGAGATCGACCAGAACCTGTTCGTGCACGGCAGCCGCGAGCTGATCGGGCAGGCACTGGCTAACCTCGTCGACAATGCCTTGAAGTACGGAAGCGGGGAGGGCGAACATCATGGCGCGCTCATGCGGGTGCAAGTGTCGGCGCTACGGCGCGGCTCGATGATCGAAGTCGCGGTCGCCGATCGCGGTCCCGGCATAGAGGCGGCAGACCGTCAGCGCGTGACCGATCGTTTCGTAAGGCTGGAGAATTCGCGCTCGCGGCCCGGCTCGGGTCTCGGTCTGTCCCTGGTGTCGGCCGTCGCCCGACTTCACAATGGGGAGTTGCGCATCGAAGACAACAACCCCGGTTTGCGCGTCGTCATCGCGCTTCCTGCCGTGCGCATCAGCGCTTCGGCGCTGCCGTTCGCGCGTCAAGTCGACGTCGCTTCCGCCTGAAGCGCTCTCAAGCGGTGCGTGAGCGCTGCCCCTGTGCTCGGCTGCCGTTATACGTCGCGAGTCGCGGTTTTCTCTGATCGCCGTTCAAGCTGCTGGTTGCGAGCTGCAGGTCCGGCCGCGGCACGCCATTGCGGTTTGGCAAGTGGACGACAACGGTCGTGCCGACGCCCTGCTGCGATTGGATGCGCAATAAGCCACCGTGCAGGTCGACGAGCGATCGCGCGATGGCAAGGCCGAGCCCCGAGCCGCGCATGCCGTTCTTGAGACCTTTGTCGGACTGCTCGAAAGGTGTCCCGAGCCGATCGATCGCCTCCGGCGCGATGCCGACGCCTGTATCCTCGACGTAGATGTCGAGGGCGCCGTTGAGCGCCCGCGCCCGGACCTTCACGCTGCCATGGAGCGGCGTGTATTTTACGGCATTGTTGAGCAGGATCGTCATGACCTTCTCGACGGCGGTCTTGTCGGCGAGGAGTTGTGTACCGCGCGAGCGCTCTATCATGATGGCGATCGACTTCTCGGCGGCGGCATCGGCAACCACGCCTACAGCGGCCTGGATCACGTCTTCCACGACGAACCGCTCGGGCTCAAGCCGGACGCGTCCGGCATCGAGGTGCGACATCTCGAGCACGTCGGCGATCACCCCCAGGAGATATTGACCGCTGGCGTGTATGTCCTTGCAATAGTCCGCGTAATGGGGAGAGCCGAGCGGGCCGAACGACTGCAATACCATGATCTCGGAGAAGCCGAGGATGGCGTTGAGCGGCGTGCGAAGCTCGTGGCCCATATTGGCGAGAAAGTCGGACTTCGCACGATTGGCGTTTTCGGCTTCCGCTTTCTGCTCGAGGTACTTCTCGGCCAGTTCGGCAAGCTGCTGAGCCTGCGTCTCGAGGATCTGACGCGACTTTCGAAGATCCACGACGGAACTCATCAGACGGCGCTCCGATTCGATCAGCTGCTCCTCGTTTCGCTTCAGCGCTGTGATGTCGGTGCCAACCGAGACGTAGCCGCCATCCTTCGTCCTGCGCTCGTTGATTTGTAACCAACGCCCATCGCCGAGCTGTGCCTCGAAGGTACGCGCGCCCAACGGCTGGGCTTCGCCGAGAACAACCTGAGACTGTACGAGCGGCGCTCTGCCACGCTCCATGACGGCGGCATAGGGCGTGCCGACGACGATCGCCTCGGCGGGCAAATCGTGAAAGCGCTGGAATTTCGAGTTGCACATGACGAGGCGGTTTTCGGCGTCCCAGACGACGAAGGCCTCGGATATGGTCTCGATCGCGTCACGCAATCGCATGTCGGCGCGCGCGGTACGTTCCTCGAGCGCCATCGTTTCCGTCACGTCGATGGCAATGCCGATGATGTGCGGGCCGGCCCCCTCGGCCTGGACGAGTTCTGCCTTGGCGCGCAGCCAGACCCACCCGCCATCGTTGCCGCGCATGCGGAACACCTCGTCAATCGCGTTCTGTGTTCCCGAAGCGAGCCGGCGCGCTATGTCGGTGAGGCTGACGTCGTCGGGGTGCAGCAGTGCGTTGATCTCGCCGAACGGCAGCGTCTTCGAGCGCGGCAGCATGCCGAGGATCTCGAACATCGAGAGCGACCAGTCGATGTGGCCGCTCTCGAGATCCCAATCCCAGAGACCGCATCGCCCGCTGCTCAACACCATGTCGACACGGTCGCGCATGATACGGCAGGAGCTGTCGGCCCGCCGCGCCTTCGTGGCCTGAGAGAAGTAAGCGAGCGCGAGGGCGGCGAGAACCGCGCCCGTGGTCGCGAGAAGCACCAATGTGCGGTAGACGCCGGTGCGCCAGTCGCCAAGCACGTCGTCGAGTGGGTGGATGATCGTGACGAGGCCTGTAAAAGGCCCCTGCAGCGCGTGCGACGTCGCCAGCGCTTGCACGCCGGAGGGCAGCGTCAGTCGCATGACGCCCGCCCGCTCGGCGAAGATGGTCAGCGGGTGGGACGCGCCGAGATGGTCGGTGATGGAGCCCGCCATGTGGAGATTCGGAAAGCTCGCGATGATCGTCCCGCTCTGATCGCTCAGAAATACGCGCTGGCCGCGACTGAGCGCTTGGCGCGGAAGCGCGCTCGCGAGAACCTCCGCCGGCGACATGCTCGGCTGGTCACGCAGACGCATATCGATTTCATCGGCGATCAGCGAGGCGGCCAACTCGACATCCGCTGTCGCGCCGGCGACGACCTTGTCCTGCTCCGCCGCGGAGTAGTTGAATGAGATCGCGACCAGGATCGCCAGAAAAACCACAAGGGCGGTTGGCACGCCCCAGCGAGCGATGGGTTCGAAATCGCGAGCGCGAAACGCGGAAAGCCTCGCGCCGAGCGAGCCGTCCGCATCGGTCGGCGATCCCAGGCGATCCCGACCGGACCTGTTCTTCAGGACGGCGAATTTATGCCACGTTGCCGCTCGCGCAGCAACGCTGGCCACGCTCGCACGTGACATGGATGGCCCCCTCGCGACTGATCCGAAGCAGATGTGCCGCATCTTCCTCGAATCGAATCATCTGAATCCGAACCAGGCGATTTGTCCAGACTTTCTTAGTCAAAGATCGACGCTTCTCTTGTTTGCGAAAGGATGTGTCGGGCCATCGAGAACTGACGTGCTCGAAGCTGCCGCTCCCAAGTAGTCATTAAGTATAACGAAACGGGTTGTTGATCTCTAGGCCAGCGACCTGGCGGCGATATCGGCGACATCGGCTGACAGCGCGTGCGCTCCCGCTACCCGTTCGAGCGCCGCCTTCGCGCGTTCTCTGCGTCCCCTCTCGAGCGAGCGCCAGCTCTTGAACGACGAGAGCAGGCGCGCGGCGACTTGGGCATTGACGTGATCGATTTCGAGGACGACGTCGGCGACGAAATCGTAGCCGGACCCGTCGGCGGCGTTGAAACGGGTCTGGTTTCCGGCGGCGAACGCGCCGATCAGCGAGCGAACGCGGTTTGGATTCGTCATCGAGAACGCCGGGTGCTTCATCAGCTGCCGGACGCGATCAAGCACGTCGATGTCCGGCTGGACGGCCTGAAGAACGAACCACTTGTCGATGACGAGCGGATCCGTTTCGAATCGCGCGTAGAAGGACGCCAGCGCTTCCTCGCGCGCCGCGCCGGATCCTTGCGCGAGCACGGAAAGCGCCGCCATCGTCTCGGTCATGTTCGTCGCGGTGGCAAACTGTGCCTGCGCGAGGTCATCGCCGCGCAGCCTGTCGCCGGCGGCGAACAGGTCCAGCGCGACATGACGCAAGGCCCGACGACCGCTCGCCTCGGCATCTGGCGAATAAGGCCTCTTGTCGTCCAGGCTTTCATAAAGGTTGCGCAGCGGCTCGCCCAAGGCGACGCCAAGCTCGCGGCGCAGTGCGTCGCGGGCCTGATGGATGGCGTCGGGATCGATGTCTTGGCCGATCTCGCGCGCGAGGTCCGCCTCGCCGGGCAACGACAAACCCTGAGCCGCGAAGGCATGATCGTCGGCATTGTTCAAGACGTGGCGCAACGCCTCCGCGTAGGCCGGCTCGAAGATCGCGGGTTTGCCGGCCCGGATGGCCTGCGTCGAGCGCTTGAGCAGGCGAATGGCGAGGGTCTGCGAGGATTGCCAGCGGGTGAAGCTGTCGCTGTCATGCGTCACAAGCGTCACGAGGTCGGCCTCACTCGCGTCGGCGACGAAGCGGACGGGGGCGGAGAACCCGCGCAGCAGCGACGCCACGGGTCGCTCCGCGAGGCCGGTGAAGGTTATGCGACGCGACGGCGTCGACAGGACGATCAGGCCGCGCGCGGCCTCTTGCGAGGCAAGATCCGGACTGGCGATGTCCAGCGCGCGGCCGTCGGCGGCGACCAGGCCGAACGCGATCGGAATGACGAAAGGCTCCTTGCGGTCCTGCCCCGGCGTCGGCCCGCAGGTCTGCGCGAGATCGAGCGTCAGCGTGCCGGCCGCCGCGTCGTAGGTGGAGACGACGCTCAGCTCCGGCGTTCCCGACTGGTGGTACCAGCGCGCGAATGGCGTCAGGTCGAGGCCCGACACGCTCGCGAAACATTGCAGGAAGACTTCGATCGTCGTCGCCGTACCATCGCAGCGCGTGAAATACAGATCCATGCCGCGCCGAAAGGCCTCGTCGCCGATCAGCACCTTCAGCATGCGGATGACCTCCGAGCCTTTCTCGTAGATCGTCGCCGTGTAGAAGTTGTTGATCTCGCTGTAGACGGTCGGGCGCACATTGTGGGCGAGCGGACCCGCGTCCTCGGGAAATTGCGCCGCTCGCAACGCCCGCACGTCGGCGATGCGCCGGACCGGGCGCGAGCGCATGTCGGCCGAGAACTCGTGGTCACGAAAGACGGTCAGCCCCTCCTTGAGGCAGAGCTGAAACCAGTCGCGGCAGGTGATGCGGTTGCCGGTCCAATTGTGGAAATATTCGTGCGCGATGACGGTTTCGATGCCGGCGTAGTCGCCGTCGGTGGCGGTGGTCGGCGAGGCCAGCACGTACTTGTCGTTGAAGACGTTGAGCCCTTTGTTCTCCATCGCGCCCATGTTGAAGTCTGACACGGCGACGATGTTGAAGACGTCGAGGTCGTACTCTCGCCCGAACACCTCTTCGTCCCACCGCATCGAGCGCTTCAGCGCGTCCATCGCGTAGCGCGCGCGTTCCTGCTTCCCGGGTTCGGTGTAGATGCCGAGCTTGACATGCCGTCCGGAGGCCGTCGTGAAGTCCTCGAAGATCGCGCCGAGCGCGCCGCCGACGAGCGCGAAGAGATAGCAGGGCTTGGGGTGCGGGTCGTGCCAGACGGCAAAGTGCCGGTCGGTGCCCTCGATCGCCCCCGCCTCGAGCGGATTGCCGTTCGACAGCAGGATCGGCGCGTCGGCTTGCTCGGCCTCGATGCGGACGGTGTAGACGCTGAGCACGTCGGGCCGATCGAGGAAGTAGGTGATCCGGCGAAAGCCCTCCGCCTCGCATTGCGTGCAATAGGCGCTGCCCGAGCGGTAGAGCCCCATCAGCTTGAGGTTTGCGGCGGGATCGAGCCGCGTCGCGATCTCGAGCGTGAAAGGCCCGTCCGGCGGCGCGATCAGCGTGAACTGGTCGGGTTCGGCGGCGTAGGCGTCGCTCGCCAGCGGCGCACCGTCGAGATTCGCTTTCGTCAACACGAGCTCGTCGCCGTCGAGGATCAGCGGCATGCCGCGCCGCCCTTGCGGGTTGGACCGGACGGCCAGGGTCGAGCGTATCGTCGTGTCATGACGGCCGAGGGACACGTCAAGCGTCACCCTATCGATCAGGTAATCCGGCACGCGGTAGTCGGAGAGGCGAACGGGCTGGGCTTGATCGGTGCGCATGGGCGACTTTCGCAATGGCGGACGTTTCCATACTAGGCTGCGAGGATCGGCGGGCAAGGGTCGCGTTGGCGTCGAGATCCGCCGGCGACTTTGTGCCTTGCCTGCATCGCACCGGTGAAGGATAGTCCGCTGAAGTCGCGGCCACGAAGGATGTTCGTTCAAGCCGCAGGCAGCGAATTCAGGGAGATACCACGGGATGTTCGGCTCTCACGTCAAGACGCTTGGACTGGCGACGATGGTGGTGTTCGGCGCGGCGCAGCTTGCCGACGCGCATGGGCCGACCCGCAAGAAGGTGATCGAGAGCGTCACCATCAACGCCTCGCCCGACAAGGTCTGGAAGGCGATGGGCAATTTCCAGGACGTGAGCTGGATCCCCGGCGTGAAATCGGTGACGGGCACCGGCGGCAATTCGATCGACGAGAAGGATGACGACAACGAAGTCGCCCATCGCATCATCACGCTCGCCAACGGCGGGGTCATCACCGAAGGCCTCTACAAGTACGACGCGGCCGAGCACACCTACTCCTATCGCATCGACAAGGTCGACCCGAAGGTTCTGCCGGTGAACGACTATTCCTCGACGATATCGGTCGAGCCGGTCGATGGCGGCAAGAGCTCCAAGGTCGAGTGGCGCGGCGCCTTCTACCGTGGCTACATGAACAACGATCCGCCGCCGAGCATGACGGACGAGGCTTCGGAAAAGGCCGTCAAGGACCTCTATGACGCGAGCCTCGCCAACTTGAAGAAGAAGGTCGAGGCGGCGAGCTAGGGCTTACCGATGTCGACGAAGCCTTTCGCCGTCATGGCCGGTTCCCTCGGTGTCCTCGCGTCGATGGTGTTGCTCGCCGCGGCGCAGGGCTGCGGCCCGACGCGGCTCAAGGTGACCGAAAGCGTCTCGCTCGACATGCCGCCGGCGCAGGTCTGGGCGATGATCGGCGATTTTCAGGACATGAGCTGGGACCGCGAGACCCTTGCGACGAAAGGCTCCGGCGGCAACGAGCCGGACAAGGCCTCGCGCACGATCATGCTGAGAAACGGCACAAGCTTGGGCGAAAGCCTCTACAAGTACGACGCCGAGGCGATGAACTACGCCTACCATATCGACACGATCGACGTCGCAACGCTGCCGGTGCAGAACGTCTCCGCGACGCTGGAGGTGGTGCCGCAGGATGGCGGGGCGAAGAGCCTGGTGCGCTGGCGCGGTGCCTTCTACCGCTATCTGGCGCCAGGCGAGCCGGCGCCGGATGTCGCCGACGCCAATGCCGCCAAAGCGATGGCGGACTACCTCCGGCGGGGTCTTGCCGGCCTGAAGGCCAAGGCCCAAGCCAAGACGTGAGAGGGTTCGCCGCCGCCTGCCTGGGTTTGATGCTCATCGCCGCGCCCGCTCGCGCGGACGAAGCCTATATCACCAACCAGAATGGCGACGACGTCAGCGTGCTCGACCTCGCCGCCCGCAAAGTCGTGGCGACGATCGTCGTCGGCGGGAAGCCGGCCGGCATCGCGATGGCGCACGACGGGCATCACGCCTACGTTTCCAGCACCAACGGCAAGTATGTGTCGGCGATCGACACGCGGACGCGGGCCGTCACCGGCAAGGTCTCGCTGCCCGATGAGGCCGTCGGCATCGCCATCGGAGCGGACGATAGCGCGCTTTACGCGGTCGGCTTTTTCCAGGGTCAGCTCTTTCAGATCGACACGAAGACGATGACGATCGCGCGGCAGGCGCCGATCGGCGGCACGCCGTCGGGTATCGCGGTCACGCCCGACGGCAAGACGCTGGTGGTCACCAAGCGCGACGCCGACCAGATGGCGATGATCGATGCGCTGAGCCTGGAGGTCGAGGCCAACGTCGGCGTCGGGCATCGCCCCTACGGCATCATCGTCGATGGCGAGGGCCAGCGCGCCTACATGGCCGATGTCTACGGCGACGACGTCGCGGTGGTCGACCTCGCCGCGCGAAGGCTTGTCGGCACGGTGAAGACCGGCAAGCGGCCCTACGTCGTGGCGCTGGCCGGCGGCAAGGGCTTCGTCAGCGACCAGTACGAGGGCAAGGTCGCGGTGTTCGATCTCGCCACGCTGCAGCCGATCGCGCGGGTGTCGGTCGGCGATTATCCCGACGGCATCGAGGCGGGCCTCGACGGCAAGAGCGTCTACGTCGTCAACTGGGAGTCGAACTCGGTCTCGCAGATCGACGTCGCCAGCCTCAAGGTCGTCGCCACCATGCCGGTCGGCGACAGCCCGCGCGCGTTCGGCACGTTCCTCCGCAAGAGCCCGTAGTGCCTCAATGCAGGAACAGCCTCGCGAAGACGGCGATCTGAAACGCCAACACGAAGCCCATCATCCACTTCAAAACGAGCAGTTCGCCCTTGAGAGATGAGACGTCGTCGTCGCGTTTGCTTAGCGCGGTGGCCGCCCTGAGTGCCTTGTCTTCCGGAATGTCGATCGCCCGAAAAGCCTCGAAGACGCTTTGCAAGACGCTCACGTGTTCGCTCCTTCAGACCGTGCCGGTGCTAGCATGAAAGCGGATCGGATGCTCGATGGCCGTCGAGCGCGCCTTTTCGCGCGACGCCTGCTGTGCCAAGACCTGCTGTAGCAAGACCTGCTGTAGCAAGAGCTGCTGTACCAAGACCTGCTGTGCCAAGAGACGCTAGCCAAGACACGGGGCCGCGCCGCCCGATTCGGATAGACGATGTACGACCCGAAATGGATCCGCGAGAACGCCGCCGCCTTCGACGAGGGCCGGCGCAAGCGCGGTTTGGAGCCGCTCTCCGCGACGATCCTGATGCTCGACGACCGCCGTCGCGCGGCGATCGTCGCTGCGCAGGCCTCGCAGGAGCGCCGCAACGCCGCCGCCAAGGAGATCGGCGCGGCGATGAAGGCCGGCGACAAGGGCAGGGCGGACGCGCTGAAGGCCGAGGTGGCCGCGCTCAAGCTCGACAGCCCGATGCTGGAGGCGGAGGAAAAGCAGACGATCGGCGCGCTCGATCGCGCGCTCGCCGAGATCCCCAACCTGCCGCTCGAGTCGGTGCCGGAAGGCAAGGACGAGGGCGACAACGTGCTGCTGCGCGCGTGGGGCACGAAGCCATCCTTCGACTTCGATCCGAGAGAGCATTTCGAGATCGGCGAGGCGCTCGGGATGATGGATTTCGAGACCGCGACGAAGCTGTCGGGCGCGCGCTTCGTGGTCACCAAGGGGCCGCTCGCGCGGCTGGAGCGAGCACTCGCGCAGTTCATGCTCGACCTGCACACCGACGCGCACGGCTACACGGAGGTGAACCCGCCGATGTTGGTGCGTGACGAGGCGATGTTCGGCACGGCGCAGCTGCCGAAGTTTCGCGACGACCAGTTCTTGGCGACGCGCGAAGGCGATCTCGACGGCGCCCGCGACCTCTGGCTGATCCCCACCGCCGAAGTCCCGCTCACCAACCTCGTGCGCGAGTCGATCCTCGACGAAGCCCAGCTTCCCCTGCGCTTCACCGCCTCCACGCCATGCTTCCGTGCCGAGGCCGGTGCGGCGGGGCGCGACACGCGCGGCATGATCCGCCAGCACCAGTTCACGAAAGTGGAGCTCGTCTCGATCACCACGCCGGAGCAGTCCGCGGTCGAGCACGAGCGCATGCTCGGCTGCGCCGAAGAGGTGCTGAAGCGTCTGGCGCTGCCCTATCGCGTGATGACGCTGTGCACCGGCGACATGGGCTTCGCCAGCCAGAAGACCTACGACATCGAGGTCTGGCTACCGGGGCAGGACCGCTACCGCGAGATTTCCTCATGCTCGGTGTGCGGCGACTTCCAGGCACGGCGCATGAACGCCCGCTTCCGCGCCGCCGGCGCCAAGAGCCCGCGTTTCGTGCACACGCTGAACGGCTCCGGCGTCGCCGTCGGCCGCGCGCTCGTCGCCGTGCTGGAGAACTACCAGGAGGCTGACGGCTGCGTCCGCATCCCTGACGTGCTGAAGCCCTATATGGCGGGAATCACGCGCATCCAGCCCCGCTGAGTGCTTCCTTTTGCGTTTGAGCGATTTCTTTCCGGGGGACATCGCGCGGCGGAAGCCTGGCGATCCGAGTGCGCAGAACCCAGTCGCCTGGATGATCCGCCAACTAAACCTGGTCTCGCCCTCATTTTCGATCGGCTCTTCGCCTCGTGCGTGGCATGGCGACCGAGCGCATCCGCTTTGACGATCCGAAGTAAGCTTGCTAAGGTATTTATACCTTTATCTTCTCAGAGCCTGATTGGCCTGTGCAAGCTTCCTGACCGATAGTGCTTATGACGCTTATGACGCTATGACGCTTATGACGCTGGAATGTAACGCATGCGGATTCCGTGGACAAAGATATATCGAACATAGCCGGCGTGGCCTCCTTTCGCTTCCGAGACATGGCGTTTCGCGCCAGCGCCGCGCGTAACGTTCAAGCGGGGCCGCTGACAATCAAGATCGAGAAAGCTTCGAGATGCGCATCCTGATCACCAACGACGATGGCATTCACGCGCCGGGTCTCGCCGTCCTGGAGCGCATCGCCGCGCAGCTTTCCGACGACATCACCGTCGTCGCGCCCGAGATGGATCAGTCCGGCGTCGCGCATTCGCTGTCGGTCAACGACCCGCTGCGGCTGCGAAAGATCGGCGAGACGCGCTACGCCGTCAAAGGCACGCCGACCGATTGCGTCATCATGGGGATGAAGCACATCCTTGCCGAGAAGAAAGTCGACCTCGTGCTGTCGGGGATAAACTCCGGGCAGAACGTCGCCGAGGACGTCACCTATTCCGGCACGATCGCCGGCGCCATCGAGGGCACGATCCTCGGCGTTCCCTCGATCGCTCTGTCGCAGGCCTACGGCCACCATGCCTACGGCGGCCGCGACGCCATCCAGTGGGGCTGCGCGGAGACGCATGGACCCGGCATCATCAGGAAGGTGCTCGCGGCGGGCTTCGAGGCCGACGTCGTCATCAACGTCAACTTCCCCGCCTGTCCGCCCGAGGACGTCGCCGGCATCTCCGCGACAATGCAGGGCCGGCGCGACGCGCAGATCGTGCGCATCGACCCGCGCACCGACGGGCGCGGCAATCCCTATTATTGGATCGCCTTCGGCCGGACGAACTACCGGCTCGCCGCCGGCACCGACCTCGAGGCGCTGGCTCAAAGGCGCATCTCCGTGACACCCTTGAAGCTCGACCTCACCGACGAGCCGACCGTCACCCGCTATGCGCAACTCTTCGCCGATTGACGATCCCGCGCTTGAGGCCGCCATGGCGTGCGTCCAAGAGGTCGATCTCGTCGAGGCGGCGGCGGAAGCCAAGGCGGCGTTCCACCTGCGCATGCGCGCGGGCGGCATCCACGATCTCGCGGTGCTGCGCGCCTTCGAGCTGGTGCCGCGCCACCTGTTCGTGCCGGACCGCTACTTTCACCTCGCCGGGCGCGACCTCGCGCTGCCGATCGGCTGCGGGCAGACGCTGAACGAGCCCTGTTTCGTCGCGCGAATGATCGCCGCGCTCGGCATCGAGCGCTCGCATCGCGTGCTGGAAATAGGCGCCGGCACCGGCTACGCCACCGCCATCCTCGCGCATCTCGCGAGCAACGTCGTCGCGCTCGAACGCTACCAGAGCCTCGCCATCGCGGCGCAGGCGCGTCTCGCCGAACTCGGCGTGACCAACGCCGCTGTCGTCTGGCGCGACGGGCTCGCCGTGCCGCAGCAAGTCGACCTGTTCGACCGCATCATCGTGCACGGCGTGCTCGATCGGCAGGGCGAGCGGCTGACCGATCGGCTGGCGGAGGGCGGCGCCATGGTCTGCGCGCGGCCTTGCGCCGACGGCCAGCGCGTCGTGCGCATCGAAAAGGGCGCCGACGGCGTATCGCGAAGCGAGCTCTTTCCAAGCCGGCTGCAGGCAATCGTGCCCGGCTTGGCAAAGACGCTCTGACGAAGCCGATCGCGCGTAAGGCTGTGGCTCCGAAGACACGTTCATCCATCCAATGCCGTGTCGGCTAGCCACCGGCGGCTATGGCGAAGCCGTGCCGCCGTAACGACATGTTCATGCGCATGAGTTGCTGTACGCGAGCATGGCTCATAGGCATCAGCGCATTGGCAAAAATCTCGACCGCGAAGGCCGGATGCGGGCGCGGGCTTGGAAGGCGAGAACGGATGCGGGCCGGTCAGGTCGACGGTGGTTCGAGGCTCGGCGTCGCGGCGGCACTCGTCGCGGCGGCCTTCATGCTGTCGGGCTGCGTCACCGACAAGGTCTCCGAGGTCACCTCCTCCGTCGGTGACGTCTTCGCCACGGCCGAGCCGCAGGCGCCGCGTCGCGTGCCGATGTTCGTCGTCTCGACGCGCAAAGGGAAGGGCGCCGACAGCAACGAACTCGCGGACGCCGTGCGCGACTCGTTGCAGACGGTCACCGTGCCGCCGGGACACACGGCCGGCGAGATCGAGCGCGCGAGCCTTGGCCGCGATGATCCCGCCCGTCATTTCACCGTCTCCGCCTACCGCGGCCTCGACGATACCGAGTTCAAGGACGAGATCGCCTCGCACCTGTCGGGGCGCATCGGCTCGAACCGCGACGTGCTGGTGTACGTGCACGGTTTCAACACGAGTTACGACGATGCCCGCTTCCGCCTCGCGCAGATCGCCACGGATGGCCGCTTCGGCGGCGTGCCGTTGCTGTTCACCTGGCCGGCGGCGGGCAGCCTGTTCGACTACGGCGCGGCCAAGGAGAGCGCGTCGGCCTCACGCGACGCTCTGGCGCAGACACTCATGGAGCTGGGCGATCTGCCAGATGTCGGGCGTATCCACATCCTCGCGCATTCGATGGGCAGCTGGCTCACCATGGAGGCGCTGCGCCAGGACGCGATCGCCGGCAAGCCCGACCTCAACGGCAAGCTTGGCGACGTGATGCTTGCGGCGCCCGATATCGACGTCAACGTGTTCCGCAACCAGATGGCCAAGCTCGACCCCTCGCACGTGTCGGTGCTGGTGTCGTCCAACGACCGCGCGCTGTCCCTCTCGAGGCGCCTCGCCGGCGACCGGCCGCGCGTCGGCGCGCTCGATCCCCGCAACCCGGCCGATCAGGCCGTGCTCGACCGCCTAGGGGTCCACGTCTACGACTTGTCGAGCGAATCGACCGGCCTGATAGGGCATGGCACCTACGCCAACGCGCCCGCTGTCGTGAAGCAGATCGGGGCGACGATCGGTGCCAAACGCGTGCAGGATTCCGACGTCACGGCGGTGCTCGGCACCCGCCCGGTCGACGAGCACGTCATGACCAAGCCGCTGCCGCCGATGACGGGTCCCTCGGTGCCGCCGCCGATCGCGCCCGGGCCGCTACCGGTCAGCCCGCCGGTCGACCCGACCGCGCTGCACTAGCGTCTAAGGCAAACGATGGCGGCGACGCGTGGCTCGGCCGGTCTTCAGAGCATAGCCATCGTCTCGAAAGCGTCGCCGGCGCCGGGATGCATGAACGCCGACAGCAGCGCGAAGGCGAACAGCAGCGCACAGACGATGGTGAGGAGAGTCAACCCGGCATCATTGGGCGATCGGGCGCCTGGTACGTTCGCAATATCGATCGATTTCGTCAGCATGGATCGTCTCCATCACTCGCGTGAAGCGACGAAGATCATCTGATTTCTGGGTGCCAGCATCCCCTAAACGGGTGATAGGGGCTCAATAATCGCCTTGTTGGCACACGTGCCGCAGTCCGTCGTCGCCTCGCGCCTGATCGACGGCGAGACGACTACAGCGCGGCCGCGATCTTCGCCGCGTGCGCCTTCAGTACAGCGCCGTCCGCCATCGCTCCGGCATGCGGTTTCAACGCGACACCCTCGAAGCGGGGGATAAGGTGGAAGTGCAGGTGGAACACGGTCTGCCCGCTCGCCGGCTCGTTGAACTGGATCAGCGTCAGCCCGTCCGCCGCGAAGGCCTTCTTCACCGCCGCGCCGACCTTCTGCACGCGCGGCATCACTGCCGCGAGCGCGTCCGGCGGCATGTCGAGCATGTTGCGCGCAGGCTGTTTTGGCACCACCAGCACGTGGCCGTCGCCTTGCGGCATCACGTCCATGAAGGCCAGTGCCATATCGTCCTCGAAGACCTTGTGGCACGGGATTTCACCGCGCAGGATCTTGGCGAAAATGTTCTGGTCGTCGTAGGCGGGTAGGGTGCTCATGCGCCGATCTTATGCCAAATCCCGCGGCGTCGCGCGAGCCTTCAGCTGAAGAGGTGGGAAGCCCCGACGCCCCAATCAGACGTCCTTTCCGCTTGCCGGCGTTCCTTTCTTGAAAGGCGTCAGTTCGGCATATTCGTCGAGCGACGCGTCGACCGCGATGCGCTCACGCGCGAGGTAGTCGTCGATCGCCTGGGCGAAGCGCTTGTCGGGAATGTCGTGAGCGGAGTAAGTCGGCACGGCGCGATAGCCGCGCGCCAGTTTGTGCTCGCCCTGAGCGCCGGCCTCGACGCGCTTCAGCCCGTGCGTGATCGCGTAGTCGATCGCCTGATAGTAGCAGACTTCGAAATGCAGGAACGGGTGCTCCTCGATCGAGCCCCAGTTGCGCCCGTACAGCGCGTCGTCGCCGATGAAGTTGATGGCGCCGGCGATGTAGCGGCCCTCGCGCTTGGCCATTACAAGGAGGATGCGGTCCGCCATCGTCCGGCCGACCGTCTCGAAGAAGGCGCGGGTGAGATATGGGCGACCCCACTTGCGCGCGCCGGTGTCCGTGTAGAAGTCGTAGAACGCCTTCCAATGCGCGGGCTGGATCGCCAGACCGGTCAAGGCCTCGATGGTGATGCCGGGCGCCAGAGCGTCGCGCCGCTCGCGGCGGATCATCTTGCGCTTGCGAGACGCGAGACTGTTGAGGAACGCGTCGAAGTCGGCGTAGCCCTCGTTGATGAAGTGAAACTGCTGGCCGGTGCGCTGCAGCATCCCCGCCACGCCCATCGCGTCGTATTCCGGCTTCGTCGAGAAGGTGACGTGCACCGAGGACGCCGTTATCTTGGCGCGCCACGCCTGCAGGCCGGCAATCAGCGTCTCCATCGCCAACGGCTCGGCGTCCGCCGCCACCAATAGGCGCCGCCCGGTGGCGGGCGTAAACGGCACACAGACCTGCAGCTTGGGATAATAATCGAGCCCGTTGCGATGATAAGCGTCCGCCCAAGCGTGATCGAACACGTACTCGCCCATCGAGTGAGTCTTGATGTAGCAGGGCGCCGCCGCCATCACGCGGCCGGTCTTGTCTTCCACGATGACGTGGGTCGGCATCCAACCGGTTCGCCCGCCGACCGACTTCGAGGTCTCAAGAGCGAGCAGGAAGGCGTGGGTGATGAAGGGGTTGAAGCGCTCTCCTTCGACGGTCGTTCGCCCATCCGTCGCATCCGCCTCACGCGCCGATGTAGCCATCCGCGGCACGGGGTTGGCGCAAGCGTCCCATTGGGCCGGGTCAATCTCCGCAATGGATTGGACGATACGGACGACGGGTGTTGTCAGCATGCAGCCAAACTAGCCACCGGGCGCGCATCGAGCAACGTCCGACCGCGCGGCGCGGCACAATGGCCGCGTTCGGCCTCTCGCGGGCGCGACGATGCGCGGGCATCGACAGAATACATTTGTCCTGACGACGCCTCGATGGTCTCCTTGCCCGAGGCTATCGGGAGCGCATCGTCTGCATCTGCGTAAGGTAGTCGCCGACTTTCTCGTTCATCGCGTCGGCACGCGTCGCCATGCTCGCGGCTGCGGTAAAGACGTCTTGCGCCGCCGCGTCCGTCGAGCTTGAAGCCTGGATCACGTTAGCGATATTGGCGGTTACCGCGTCCGTTTCGGCGGCGGCTCGCGCCGCGTTGGAGGTGATGCGACTGATCGAGGCGGATTGCTCCTGCACCGCGCTGGCGATTTTTGCCGTGTTGTCGTCCATGCCACCGATCGTCTGCCTGATCTCGTCGATGGTGCTTGCGGCGGACTGCATCGCTTCCTGAATGGCGCTGATCTGAGTGCTGATCTCCTGCGTCGCTTTGCCGGTCGCGACGGCGAGTTGTTTGACTTCTCCCGCGACGACGGCGAACCCGCGTCCCGCCTCCCCGGCTCGGGCGGCCTCGATCGTCGCGTTCAAGGCGAGAAGGTTGGTCTCGTGCGCGATAGCCTGGATGAGGCCGACGACGTTGCCGATTCTCTGCGCGCCGGCGACCAGGGCGCGCACGTTGACGTCGGCATCCTGCGCTCGCAGGACCGCCTCGTTCGCCATCTGCGTGGATGTCGTGACCTGTTGGCTTATCTCGTTGATTGAAGCCGAGACCTCGGCCGTGCTCGTGGCGACGCGGCGTACGTAGGTCGAAGCTTCGGTAGCCGCCGCCGCGACCTTGACCGAGCGATCGTTCGTTTGTGCGGCGATCTCGCGGAGGTCTTTGGCGGTATGCGCCATCGTCCCGGCGGCCTCGGCGAGCGACAGGATGTGCGCGCCGACCTCGGACTGAAAAGAGCGATTCAGCGCCTCTATGCGTTGGAAGCCTTGTTGCTTGAGCAGCTGCTCCTCTTCCTTCTCCTTGTCGAGCGTACGCACCCGAACCAGCCCGTCGCGAAAGACGCTCACGGCATTGGCCATCGCGCCGACCTCGTCATCGCGGGCGGCAAGCGGGATCCTTGTTTCGAGCGCGCCGGCCGCGAGTTTGCGCATGGCTTGGGTGATCACGACGAGCGGCGCGGCGATGCTGCGGACCAGCGCCCAGGCGAGGAAAGTCCCAACGCCGACGGCGAACGCGGTCGCCACCAGGTCGAACGTTCGCGCGCCCGAGATCGCGTCGAGCATGCGCGTGACGGCCGCGCGCTGCTCCGTGCTGCCGACGATCCTCGCGTTGGTGCCGTCCGCGAGCAACAGGTCGGCGGCCTCTTTCCACCTCGCTGACTCGACGGCGACCGCTATCGTGCTGCTCTCCAGCCCGTGCAACGCCGCTTCGAAGCTGACCATCGGCTGTTCGATGGCACCGACGAAGCGCGATACACGCGCGCTGGCGTGCTGGTCTTTTCGAAGAATCTGGAGTGCTTGCTTGGCAAGCTCGAGCCAGCGCCTGGCCGCCTCAATCTCCGCAGGCTCGCGAGATGAATGATAGCGGAAAATCGATACCCCGGCTGCCTCGACGGCGGCGATCAGGCGAACAGACTCCCGGGTCGCGTCCTCGTCGGACCCAGCATGCTCGGCTATGGCCGTGGCCAGAACCTGCATATCCGTCAAGGCGACGCCTGCCTCGGTGGTTTGCTTCTGTCGGGCGCCAACCAAGGTCATGATCGAGCCGAGATAACGAAGATAGGCCTGCGTGTCGCGCGTGAGATTGGCGAGGGAGACGCTCTTCTCCTTCGCCAACAGATGAGGGAGTGACTCGGTGGCCTTCGCGAGATCGTGCGCCGCGTTATTGAGCAGCTCAAGGTCGAAAGGCGCTTCGCTCAAGACGTAGATGTTGCCGCGCGCGAGTGTCGCGCGGATGCGTAAATTGAATTCGATCAGCCCAGTGGTCCTCAAGAGACCAACGTCGACTTTCTCAGCCTCGTGACGGACGGCCGTGATCGCAAGGAGCGAGTTGGCGCCGAGCGCGACCAGAAGAGCCAGGACGATCAGGAAAGCACCGACGACGCGAACCTTGATGGTCATCGGGATGCTTGGGTGGGAGAAGGCGCGGCCGCCGCGGCCGCCGCGTTCCTGAGCCTTTCGATCGCCTCATGTCCGAACAGATGATCGAACACGGGCGATGCCGTCGAGACCGCCTCGAGAAAGGCGGCCCTGTCGACATCCTGAACTACGTTCACGCCGAACGCTTTCAGCGCCGCGATCCCGTTTTGCTCCGCCGTGGTCGCGGCGACGCGAGACTCCCGCGCGGCGAGGCGGGCGGCTTCCCTGAACGCTGCCTTGTCGGCGTCCGACAGGGCGTCGAAAGCGTCCTGAGACATCAGGATAATCGCCGGATCGTACACGTGGGAGGAGAGCGTCAGGTAATGTTGGACCTCATAGAAGCGGCTCGACAGGATGGTGGCTATGGGGTTCTCCTCCCCGTCGGCGCGGCCGCCGCGTAAGGCGCCGTAGACCTCCGGAAAAGGGATCTGCTCGACTTCGGCGCCAAGCGCCTTGAAGCCCGCGGCCATGACGTCGGATTGGGGCAGTCGGATCCGCAAGCCCTTGAGATCTCCGGGTGCCTTGATGGGCCGTTTCGAATTGGTGAGCTGGCGCATGCCGTTCTCGCCCCAGGCGAGGCCGACGACGCCGGCGCCGTCGAACATCCTGAGGTATCCTTCGCCGATCGGCCCATCCAGTACCGCACGGGCCGCGGCGGCGTCATGGAAGAGGAATGGAATGTTGAAGATGCCCGCCGCCGGCACGACTTTTGGCAACGGTGCGCCCGTTATGAAGGCGAGGTCGAGCGCGCCGAGCTGCACGTCCTTGATCATCGCCGTTTCGCCGCCGAGCATGGCATTGGGGTAGTTCTCGATGGCGTAGCGGTCGTTTGTGCGTGTGGCGATCTCGGCGGCGAAGACCTGCTCGCCTTTGCCAAGCTGGGAGTCGGGCGTGAGGATGTAGCCGAACTTCAACGTTCGCGTGGCCGCCAAGCTCGCATCGGCAGGGAGAACGGCTATTGCGGCCAATGCGGAAGCAAGCAGGCGCGCCAACCTTGCGATCGAACCTGCAAGACGGGATGGGCCTGGCATATAATGTTCCGTAAATGTCGATCCCATCGTCTCCGATGGCGGTAAATTTTCCGCTAAGATCGCCCGCACGGGCGCGGCCACGCCAAGTCGACAGCTCAACGCATCGACGGGTTCGCGCCTAGCATCGCCGCGAGGTTGGGCTCCGGATCTGTAGCGGGCTCCGGCTTGTCGATGAAGTTGACTGGCACCCCGGGCTTCACCATTCCCGCCAGCTCCTGCGCGTTCCAGTTCGTCAGCCGCACGCAGCCGTGCGATCGGGTCTTGTCGATCTTCGAAGGATCTGGCGTGCCATGGATGCCATAGGTCGGCTTCGACAAGGCGATGAAGGCGGCGCCGACCGGATTATTGGGGCCGGGCGGCAGGATCAGCTTCTTGACGTTGTTGCCCTGCTGGAAGTTCTTGACCGGGTCATAGGTGTAGGTCGGATGCGGAGCGATGCCCCGCACGACGTACGAGCCCGACGGCGAAGGAAGCTCGTCGCTGCCGATCGTGGCGGGATAGGCGACGATCAAGCTGCCTTGATCGTCGAAGGCGAGCACCTGGCCTTTCGCCTTGTCGACGTCGATGCGGGCGACTTGCGAGGCGAGTGGCAAGGTCTCGACCTGCGCGACGACGATCGTGTTGCCGGCCACCTCCATGTCGATGCCCGGGTTCAGGGCCCTCAGGAACTTGCGATCCATGTGGAAGCGCTCGCCGAACATTTCGTTGGCCGAGCGATAGCCGAGGTCGGGCAGCTGCGCTTGGAGCGCGTAGTCGGCTGGCAGATCGGGGTAGAACGGACCGACCACGTCCTCCGGTTTGATCGTATAGCTGCCTAGCACCGGCGCGGCACTGTCGCCGCCGAGCTCGTCCCAGACGCGACGGGTCAACTTGCCGTCGACCGGGAGTCCGCGCACGGTCTCGAAGGTCGAGATCGCCTTGACGAAATTCGACCCGTAACGCCCATCGATGACGCCTGGCGGCGCGTGAGCGCGGTCGAGTAGGATTTCCGCCTTGAGGACGACGGGATCGATGCTCTTTGACAGCTCGTTGGCGCGATTGAATTTGGCCGTGTTGATCGCCTCCGGCGTCAGCGGCGCGCGGGGAGTCGCCAGCGCCGGATCAGGCGCTGCGCGCGAGATCGTGACCGGCACGTCGAGCGGACGCGAAACGCCGACGCCAAAAGACTTGATCGGAGGCGGTGTCTTCACCGCTGTCAGGGTCTTCGCCGGAGGCAGGGCTCTGGCAGAAGCGATGGCTCTGGCAGAAGGCACGGCTCTGGCAGAAGGCACGGCTCCGGCAGAAGGCACGGGCTTGTCGCTCTTGGCGTCTTCCTGCTTTAGGAGGTCGGAGATGGCTTGCGGGGAAAAGTCGTGCGCGGGCTTGGCGACTGTCGGCTTGCCGGCGTCCGCGTTTCCGAGCACGTCGCCGATCGCATCGCTCGTTTGCGCCAATGTTGGGAGCGCCGTCGCGATCAGCGCTAGGACGGCGTAGAGCCCTGTAAGAAAAAGCCGGTTCAAGGAGAAAACTCCGAACGCTCTGGATACGGCAAGACGCGCGGCATCCGTCACCTCATCGGTAAAGCGCGATCGTTAACGATGTCTTGCGCCGTCAGCGCCGGACCAAGCGAGGCTGGCGAACGCGGCCTTTGGCCCGTCGGCGGGTTGTGCGATGAAGCACGGCAATCTCGGTTGAGCTCGAAAGACGTAGACGCGCGATGGCCGACCTTATGACCCTGGTGCTGCAGGGCCTGCAGATCATCTGGATCAACGTCCTGCTTTCGGCCGATAATGCCGTCGTCATCGCTTTGGCCTGCCGGGGCGTGGCGCGGGAGAAGCGCAAATGGGCGGTTCTCGGCGGATCGCTTGCCGCCGTCTCGATGCGAATCCTGTTCACGATCTTCATCGTCGCATTGCTGCGGCTGCCTTATGTCAAGCTCGTGAGCGGTGTGCTTCTCTTCTGGATCGCCTTCAACCTGCTGCGAGAGGATGGCGCGGAGCAGGACATCGCGCGCCCCACATCGCTATGGGGCGCCGTGCGCACCATAGCGATCGCCGACGCTGTCATGTCACTCGACAATGTCGTCGCCGTGGCGGCGGCGGCGAAGAATTCGCTTCCCATGATCGTCTTTGGCATTGGCCTCTCCGTGCCGCTGATCGTCTTTGGCTCCACCCTCATGCTCAGGCTTCTCCAGCGCTTTCCGGTCCTGGTGACCGCCGGGGCGGCGCTGCTCGGATGGGTGGCGGGCGAAATGATGATCGCCGATCCGATCTTTGAGCGGAGCGTCGCTTGGCTTGGCGAGCGGATCGTCACATTCACCCCGATCGTCCTCGCCTGGATCGCCTCTCGCCCGGATCATGCCGAGCTTATCGCCGGCGCCTCCGGCGCCGTGTTGCTTCTCGCGACCGCGGGGATCCTACGGCTGCTTCGCTCGCGGACATCGCGGATGCCGGCTCCGCTTTAGACCCCGATCGTTCCGCTCTTGGATCGACCAGCCGGCGCCCGCGTTGGCGAAGCGTCATTTCATCGGCAACGGAGGCCAACGTGAGATATCTGCATACAATGGTTCGCGTCGAGAACATCGAGACCGCGCTCGACTTCTGGTGCGACAAGCTGGGCTTGGAGGAGGTGCGACGGCAGGACAACGAGAAGGGCCGTTTCACTCTCGTATTCCTCGCCGCGCCCGGCGATGAGGGGCGCGCGAGGTCGGAACGCTCGCCGGAAGTCGAACTGACCTACAACTGGGATCCCGAGACATACAAGGAGGGCCGCAATTTCGGCCATCTCGCCTATGAGGTCGACGATATCTACGCCACCTGCGATAAGCTCATGAAGGGCGGCGTGACGATCAATCGGCCGCCGCGCGATGGCAACATGGCATTCGTTCGATCGCCCGGTAATATCTCGATCGAGCTGCTGCAAAAGGGACCGGCGAAAGAGCCTGCCGAGCCGTGGACATCAATGAAGAACACCGGAATCTGGTAGGTCGCCGCTAGGCGCGCGCTGTCATCCCGTAAGTGGCGAAGCGCTCGATCGTGCGCTGGACCTCCTCCTTCGAGAGGATGATCGGCGCGCCGCCGACCGAGGCCAAATAATACATCTTTGCCAATGCCTCGAGTTCCCCGGCACGCCACATCGCCTGGTCAAGGGTGACGCCGGTTGTGACCATGCCGTGGTTTCCAAGCAGCACGCCATGTCCGGCGCCAAGGTACTCGACGATCAGGTCGGAGAGCGCCTGGGTGCCGAACGGCGCATAGGGCGTACAGCGGATCGTCGGTACGCCGAATACGGCGATCATGTAGTGCAGGGCTGGGATCGCGCGGTGCTGTGTCGCCAGAACCGTCGCGAACATCGAATGGGTGTGGACCACCGCTCCGATGTCAGGTCGGTGGTAAAGGATGTCGCGGTGCAGCCGCCATTCGCTCGAAGGCTTGCTCGGGCCGACCCAACGCTCCTCATGCCCGCTCTCGCCATCGAGCGGCATGGCCGCGATCATCGCCGGGCTGACGCGAGCGGGCGGGGTGCCGGACGGCGTGATCAACATGCCCGCGTCGTAGCGGACCGAGATGTTGCCCGCGGTGCCGGCGTTGAGTCCGGCGCGCACAAGATCGATGCTGGCTTCGACGAGGGCTTGCCGATGTTCACGCTCCTTCTCGTTGAACGCACCGTCGCCTTCCATGCCGCCTTCTGTCATCAAAGCGTTTCCCTCTGCCCAACCTCGGCGCATGCGCAAGGATACACGATGAGCGGTCGACAAGATTGGTGGGATGCGATCAGCGCGGCCAGAACCGCGTTTTTCCTCGATGTCGACGGCACGCTGCTTGACTTCAGGGAGCGGCCCGAGGATGTCGTCGCCGACGTCGCGCTGCTCGCGCTGCTGCGGCATCTGCAGACGGCCGCGGGCGGCGCCGTGGCGCTCGTCAGCGGTCGAATGGTCGCCGATCTCGATCGCATCGTCGCGCCGATGGTTCTGCCGCTCGGCGGCGTTCACGGCGGGGATCTCCGCTACAGCGATGGCCGCCGCGATATCGCCGAGGCGTCATCCCTGGCCGAGGTCCGCGAAGTGGCGCGCGCCGTCGTCGAAGCGCACCCTGGTCTCATGCTCGAGGATAAGGGGGCAACCCTGGCGGTGCATTACCGGCAGGCACCGGACCTGGCGGACGAGGTAAGGCGCGCGCTTGACGCTGCGGTCGCCGGACGCGATCTGATGGTCCAACGCGGCAAGATGGTCGCGGAGGTGAAGTCCGCGGCGAGCCACAAAGGCACGGCGATCGCTGCCTTGATGCGAACGCCGCCCTTCGAGGGAAGATTGCCGCTCTTCATGGGAGACGATCTCACCGACGAGTATGGCTTCGCGACGACCAACGATCTTGGCGGCTGTTCCATCAAGGTAGGTGGCGCGGACGAGCCGACGCAGGCGCGCTACCGTCTCGCCGATCCGCAAGAGGTCCGCCGCTTCATGACGTTCGTATGCCGATCCGCCGAGCGAACATAACATGCTGCCGTTCCGTCGATTGAGGATCGGAGCCATATCGAGAATGAGGCAGCGACTTACCTCACGGGTCATGTTTCCGACTGGTTCGCCGTACATTATCAGTCGTCCCACCCGACAAGGCTGTATTCGCGACGTTCCTTGTGCGTGTACGCCGCGTCGGGCCGGAACGTTGGAGGCGAGACATGAAGATCGAAGAGATCATCCGGACATGCGCCGACGAGAGGCTCGCCGATGCCGCCGTGTCGAGCATCGGCCGCTCGTTCGCGGTGGAGATGCGCGTCGCCGCGGATCGTTATGGAATGAGCCTGGGCGGCTTCACGGCATTTGCCGTAAATCGCTTCGCGCGGCTAGGCGATGAGCGCGAAATGCGGGCGGTTCTAAATGCGATGTCCGATGCTCAGGAGCCACTGCTGGCCGGGTTGCGCCACATCCTCTGCACCACTCTCGCATCAAGCGTTTCCGAGGAAGCGCGGCCATCCCGGGATCCTATCGCCAACTTGCCCGCAGCAATCTGTACGACGAAAGCCCATTGCCACCGGCGACCGTACTAGAGCCTATCCGTCTCGAAATCCTGACACGAGAACCCGAAGATCGAGAGACCCTCTTCGAGATCATCCGACACGGTAGGGTTCGACAAAAGGTACGCGGATATTGTCGGCTCCGGGTGCGAACCGGCGGCCGCCATCGCATCCTTCCACTCTTCCTTGCCGTAGTCGCCGTGCCCGACAAGGCTCAAGGCGATCAACTCGCGTTGTTCGTCGACGTTCATGGCCTCGATCAAACCCTCCGCCTCACTAACGGAGGACGGATCCGCCTCGTTTTCGAAGACGGCCACGAAACCGTCATCCGTCGCGTCGGAACCGCCGCCGAGGTTCGGCTCCGCTTGAACTCCGAACTCGCGAAGCTTGACGATGAGGAAGCACACTTTTTCTGGGTTTAGTTCGACCAGCATCGGATCCCCCGCTGATAGTGTGGCCGCGCTCAGTCGTACGAACAATATGAGCGGTCTACCTACGTCGTGTTCAGTCCCGGATGGGTCAGGCGGATCGGCGCATGTCGCCGTGGTCATTGGCCTCGATCTCCTCAATGATCTTGGCGACGAAGGCGTCGAGGTCCTTGGGCGAGCGGCTGGTGATGATGTTGTCGTCGACCACCACCTCCTCGTCGACCCAGTCGCCACCGGCATTCTCGATGTCGGTCTTTACCGAGGGCCACGAGGTCAGCGTGCGGCCTTCGACGGCGTCCGCCTCGACGAGCATCCACGGCGCGTGACAGATCGCGGCCACGATCTTCTCGGAGTCCAGGAAATCTAGCACGAGTTCGACAGCCTTCTCATTGACGCGAAGCGCGTCCGGGTTCATTTGACCGCCCGGAAGAACCAGTGCGTCGAAATCGTCGGCGTCGACATCGTCGATCAGTAAGTCGGCCGCAACGCTTTTGCCCCAGTCTTCCTTGTCCCAACCTTTGATCTCGCCCTTCTTCGGAGCGCCGATATGCACGGTCGCGCCGGCCGCGCGCAATCTCTCAAGCGGCACGAACAGTTCGGACTGCTCGAAGCCGTCCGTTGCCATGATAAGGATCTTCGCCTGTTTGATGCTCGGCATCACCGGTCTCCTTGGACCGCGAGGGTCCGCGATTGAGGAACCGGCAAACAGGCGGCGGATGGCAAGGTTCCAGCGGCCGCTACGCGGGGCGACGCGCCCAAGGACGCGTGCCGGCGGGCAGCTCTGGTTCAAGCCCGGGCTGGTAGAAGCGGTCGAACGACGCGCGCCGCCCGCTCTCGAGCAGGCGGAGCGTCGAAGGATCGACAATGTCGAAACTGTCGAAGCCGCATCGTACCATCAGCTGCATCTCGTCGAACAGGACATCGCCGATCGCGCGCATCTCGCCCTTGTAGCCGAGCCGCGTTCGCAGGAGCCAACCCATGGAATAACCGCGACCGTCGGTAAACCGCGGGAAGGCGATCGCGACTAGCGCCACCGCGTCGAGTTCGCCGGCGAGCGTCTCGACGGCGAAGCCGGGATCGAGCGTCAGACCGAGTGGCGCGGGCAAAGCGGCGCCGGTCGAACGCAGCGCCTTGAAGTCGGCGCCAGCCAAGAGTTCGCGCGTCGCCCAGGCGTCGTGCGCGAAGGCTCCCTTAGTGAAATAG
This sequence comes from Beijerinckiaceae bacterium, assembly GCA_965198495.1. Lineage (GTDB taxonomy): Bacteria > Pseudomonadota > Alphaproteobacteria > Rhizobiales > Beijerinckiaceae > RH-AL1. The sequence continues at coordinate 2,227,890 of CBDAPL010000001.1, forward strand.
GCCATTAGAGACCGGCGCCCGCTTCCGGTGACGCCATGTCCATAACGCGTTCGACCTTGGGCTTGCCGCGCCTGTGACCGGCACGCGCATCCTCTCTCATGTCGCCGAGATGAACCCCATCAAGCATCGGCATAAAGCGCCTCCTTGAAGGGCTTCATGCCGATGCGGCGGTAGGCGTGCAGGAAATCCTCGTCCGGCGCCGAGCGCAATTTCAGGTAAGTTTCGACGACGGTTTCGACGGCGTCGACGATCTTTTCGGACGAGAAGCCGCGTCCGGTGATATCGCCGATCGCGCATGTCTCGTCGGCGGTGCCGCCGAGCGACAGCTGATAGCTTTCGACGCCAGCCTTTTCCAGGCCGAGGATGCCGATATGCCCCACATGGTGATGACCGCAGGCGTTGATGCAGCCGGAGATCTTGATTTTTAGGTCGCCGATCTCGGCGGCCCGCTCCGGCGCACCGAAGCGCTCGGAGATGCGCTGCGCCACCGGGATCGAGCGCGCCGTCGCCAGGGCGCAATAGTCGAGACCGGGGCAGCAGATGATGTCGGAGACGAGGCCGACGTTGCCGGAGCCAAGCCCGTGCGCCACGAGAGCGTCGTAGATCGTGGGGATGTCGTCGAGCGCCACATGCGGGAGCACGATGTTCTGCTCGTGCGACACGCGAAGCTCGTCGTGCGAGTAGCGCGCCGCGAGATCGGCCATCAGCTCCATCTGCGCCGCGCTGGCGTCGCCGGGTATGCCGCCGACCGGCTTCAGCGAGATCGTGACGATGCCGTGGCCCGGCACCTTGTGCGGGAAGACGTTGTGCCTGGCGAACAGCGCGAAGACCGGGTCGCTTTCGCGGCGCGCCTCGTACGCCTCTGACCGGGCCGGCGACGCCGGCAGGTCGGGCACCGCGAAATAGGCGACGATACGATCGATCTCGCTTTGCGGGAGCGTCAGGCCGGCATCGTTGTTCTCGGCGAAGTCGGCTTCCACGAGGTCGCGGATCATGTCGACCCCCTTTTCGTGGACGAGGATCTTGATGCGCGCCTTGTACTTGTTGTCGCGACGCCCTTCGAGATTGTACACGCGCAAAATAGAGTTCGTGTAGGCGAGCAGGTCGGCCTTCGGCAGGAACTCGCGTATGCGATGGGCGATGAGCGGCGTGCGACCCTGGCCACCGCCGACATAGACCGCGAAGCCGACCTCGCCCTGGTCATTCCTGACGATCTGATAGCCGATGTCGTGCACCTGGATGGCCGCACGATCGCTCGCCGCGCCGGTCATCGCGATCTTGAACTTGCGCGGCAGAAAAGAGAATTCCGGGTGCAGCGAAGACCACTGCCGGATGATCTCGGCGTAGGGTCGTGGATCTTCGATCTCGTCGTAGGCGGCGCCGGCGAACTGATCGGCGGTCGTGTTGCGGATGCAATTGCCCGAGGTTTGAATGCAATGCATCTCGACGCTGGCGAGTTCTGCGAGGATTGCCGGGCAGTCTTTCAAGGCCGGCCAATTGAACTGAAGGTTTTGGCGCGTCGTGAAATGGCCATAGCCCCTGTCGTAGACGCGGGCGATCTGCGCAAGCTTGCGCATCTGCCTCGACGACAAGGTGCCGTAGGGGATGGCGATGCGCAGCATGTAGGCGTGGAGTTGCAGATAGACGCCGTTCATCAGCCGCAGCGGCTTGAACTGCTCCTCGCTCAGCGTGCCGGCGAGCCGGCGCTCCACCTGATCGCGGAACTGGTCGACGCGTTCTGCCACAAAGCCGGTATCGAATTCATCGTAGCGGTACATTCTGTCCTCGAGCGCCAGCCATGTCAGCGGGCATATATCTGATCGTGGGACCATGCGCGCGAATGGAGTCGCGCAACGTCATCGATGGCTTGCCGTCGGCGCCCAGCCCCGTGTCGGTAACGAATGGCTCGACGATGATCGAGGCGGCGGCGTCACGCCTCGCGAGCGACATGCCAGCCTCCGCGGAAACCGCGTCGGGATAGATTACAGCGGCATCTAAGTCCGTCACCCAAGTATCGTTGGTCCCAAGGAACACGACATGGCCGGTAGCGAGCGTGTTGGCGGTGACCACTTTCGACATTCGAACGATTTTCGCTCCGTTGTGCGATCCAGATAGGTCATCTTGCGGCCGTATGCGAGGGAGCAAAAGTTCCAGTTTCCAATGTTGTGAGCGGCTTTGTTCTCTTTGCCGGCGCTGACACGTTCTGCCGTGCGGTTGGGCAAGCTGAGCCCGGCAAGCTGAGCCCGGCAAGCTGAGCCCGGAACGATGCCCGAGCGCATGACGTTCGCTTGCGACACAAGCAAAAGGGAGACGTACCATGCGCGTCATGACTCGCACCGCCGCCGCGATGCTCATTCTGGCGGCGACCGCACCCGCTTTGGCGCAAACCGATGTGCCGTCCTCCTCGGGCAATGGCAAGCTTATCCAGGGCGGCGCGTCCGCACCGGCGGGCGGCCGGAGCGAAAGCCTGAGCACGAAGCTCAACAAGTCCGATGGCGTCATAAAGCCGAATTCGAACGTGGATCCGGGGATGAAAGTGCCGGCGCCGGTGCCGCAGCCCAATTCCATGCCGGTCATTCCGCCATCCGCGACAGGCGGCAACTCGGCCAAGTAGTCGACCGACCTGATCGAGGCGGCGTTTCGATGCCGCCTCTTTCCCTCGTGAGCGGTTTCTTTATCGAGTTTGGCTCGATCAAACAGTCGTGGTCGCGGAGCGGCTTGCGATAAAATGGTAGATGAGCAGCAGTATGACGGCGCCGACCACACCGCTCAGGAGTTGACCGCCTTCGCCCGGCCCAATCCAGCCCGCCTTCACGGCGATGAAGTTCGCGATGATGGAGCCGACCACACCGAGTACCGTCGTCATGAGGAAGCCGCTCGGGTTATTTGGGCCCGGTATGATGAAGCGGGCGATCAGCCCCGCGATGAAGCCGATGATGATTACCCAGATATAATGCCCGATCATCGCGATCTCCTTTTCTCGAGAGGAACACGGCCTCGATGATCCGCCGACCTCTGTATCGGCGAGAACGCGCGGTCAAGGAAGCCGGTTGCAGCATGCTTTCGCACTTCGCGAACGCGAGCATGCTTAGAAGAAGCCAACGACGTCACTGCCGTTCAAGGCGGTGACCACACCTTTGGGCCGTCCGTCCGATTGTCTGATCGACCGAAGTGATATTGTACGCGTAAGACCCGGCGTGAGATGAAACCAATTATCGTCGGGCCGCCAGCCTTCGCAGACGATGCGTACGGATTGCGCGAAGCGTCGCGTCGCAACGGCGATGACATGCTCCGTACCATCCTTGACGAGCTTTGCCCCGAGCCCAAGAGCGTGACGCGCGTCGCCGCGCCCGAGCGGAAAGTGGAAAGCCTCGGCGATGAGGGTATCATCCTCCGCCTCGGTGAGTAGCGCGACGGTGACATCGTGCGAGGGCTCGCCAAAACGGAACGCGTAGGTCGTGTCGAAGAAGCCGCCCCACAGCGTCGTCGCCGCCAGAGCAACGGTAGCGCGCGGCTGGAGCGAGAGGTCCACGCTCGCCCGCATCACCACCGTCTCGCCGTCGCGCAGGCAGGTCAGGGTGAGTCTCACCTGACGGGGCGAGGCCGTCTCGTTGACGAGGCTGACTAGGAGGCCGTTGAGGTTCTCGTCGCTGAGGATGACCGTGACCGGTTTGAACGCGCGCTTCAGCCCGAAGTAAGCGGCCTTGGGCTCGTTCAGCGCGTCGATGACGCCCCAGCCTGCGCCAGGAAAAAGGTCGCGCAGGAACCACACCAGCGCGCCGCGCGTCGGCGAACCCGCCCGCCGCCACTCCGCGTAAGTGGCCTCCATCACCTCAGCGCTCGTCGCGCGCGCGAAAGCGAGGTAGCGCTCGGGATCATCGCGGCGGAGCGACGCGATGTCGATGCCGTAGAGCGCCTCGCAATAATGATTGCGGATGCCCTCGAAGGCCCAACTCGCGCCGACGTCGCGGGCGAAGCGCTCGGTGTAGTTGGGATGCTCGATCGCCGGTTCGTCCGGCATCAGCGCGAAAGGCGCGACGTCCGGTACGTTGGCGAAGCCGAGGCTCTCGGCGGAGAAGCGTACGTGCGCGCGCCGCGCCTCCTCGAGGGGGCGGCAATGCGCGCTGACCCCGTAATAATGGCTGATACCCTCGTGCGCCACGAAGGGCAGGTCGCCGCCCCAGGGTGAGTGCGGCGTGTAGGGCACGTCGCGGCGCAGCGCCGCCACCGCGTCGGGGAGCACGCCGTCGAAGATCGCGTTGCTCCACAGCGCCGCCGGCATACCCAACATGGAGGCCTGCTGCGCCACCTCGCTCGCCCCGCACAGAACCGCGAGGCAGGGTGACGCCTGCGTGCGCAGGAGGAACTGCTCGGCCTCTTCGACGACGGAAGCGCGGAACCCATCGTCGGTCGCGGGATAGTCGAAGTTCGCGAAGGCGAAATCCTGCCACACCAGCAGGCCGAGTTCGTCGCAGAGCGCGTAAAACGCATCGCCTTCGTAGCCCATCGTGCCGCCGACGCGGATCATGTTCATGCCGGCCTCGCGTGCCAGCATCAGCGGCGGCAGGTAGGCCTCGCGCGAGAAGGGCAGGGCGACGATATCGACATTGGTCCAGCAGGCGCCGCGGCAGAATACCGGCACCTCGTTGACGAGGAGGCCGAAGCCCTTGCCATCGGCATCGCGGTCGACCTTGATAGTGCGGAAGCCAACCTTGCCGAGCTCGAAGGTTTCCTGGCCGACGAAGGCCTGCACGGTGTAAAGCATCGGCTCGCCGTGCGTGTGCGGCCACCAGCGCTTGACGTCCGGTATCTCGACGCGGCCGCGCAGGACACCATCGCCGTCGTCGACGAGTACGAAGTCGACGAGACCGCATCGCGCCGTCACCCATCCGTCGACGGGCGTGGCGAGCCGGATCATGACATCGAGCAGCCCCTCGCCATCGCGGTCGAAACGCGCCTCGATGCGTCGCTCGACGATACGTTGCGCGCCCGCGTCGACCAGCGACACGCCGCGCCACGGCCCGACGGCGTGCACCGGCGGTCCCCATCCAGGAATATGGCCAAGTAGCAGCGTGCGTGCGAAGCGCAGCGCCGGTGGCTTGACGAGGCGCGGTCGCCAGCGCGCCCGACCCTTCTTGCCGGCGACGTGTGCGTCGAGCGAACGAAAGGCGATGTGTAGATCGTGACGACCCGTGAGCGCCAGCGTCGTTGCGTGCGCAAGGAACATGTTGTCGGAGGCGAGCACCAGCACGCCGTCGATGTAGACCTCGGCGATGGTCGCGAGCCCATCGAAGCGCAGGATTGCCGGACCCTCGCCGCTGATCGTCGCACGATACCAGAAATCGTAGGCGTCGAAGCCGACCGCGTCGTCCGGCCGCCACCGGCCGAGCGCCCGCAAGGACGCGCCGACCGTGCCGGGGACGATGGCCGGGAGCCACTCGGCGGTCGGTTCGATGGCTCCGGTGTCGCGCCATACCCCAGGAGCGGTCTGGACCAAGGACCAGTCACCGATCAAAGGCGGCGTCATACCGACGGAAGAGCCCAGCTAGAGGCCGTCCAGGCCCTCGAAGATCCGCGCGTAATGTTCGACCAGGGGGTCAAGCGCCGATTCGATCCTATCGAAGCGTTTGCGGGCGACGGCGCGTGCCAGCTGAAACTGGAACGTCTTCGCGCCGGACGACAGAGCCTTGCACGATTCGATCGAGGGTCCAAAGCCGGCCCGTCCCGCGCCTTCGGCGTCGAGCCACGCGAGATGAGCGCCCAGAAGCTCGAAGTTCATACCGAGCTGGCGGGCCGTATTGAAGGCATATTTGTGCAGGAACGCGTTCGGTCGTTCGGCCGCCGCCATGACCTGCTCGCGCACGCGTTCGCGGAACATCGCGACCGGGTTCTCCAGCGGCCGGCGCGCGAGATGGCGGCGAAGGATGCGCAGCGGCGTCGTCGCGTCGAGCCGTCTGCGGCGGTCGAACTTCACGAACTCGGCATACGGGAAAAGCGCCGCCTCGCCGGCGCCGACCGTCATCACGGCCGCGTAATCGTCGGCACCGAGCGTGTGGAAGCCGGAACTGTGGAAATAATCGAGCGCGCGCCGGCCCGGTTCGATGCGGTTGATGGCGATCGTGGTCTTGGTGTGCTCGCTCCGGTAGGAGATGCCGCGCGTGTCCGGCAGGTAGTACCCGTCGACCTCGATCAGAACCATACGCCCGCGTCGCGTCTGCTCGACGACATGCGCTTCCAGCGTGTCGTAGAGGGCCATCTCGCCGACTTCGAGACCGAATTGTTCGGCGAGATCCTCGAGCGGAAATTTGGTGAAGGTGAAGTGGTCGCCCTCGAAATCCTGCGCGGCGGTGAAGCCCAGCGCCGATGTCGGATCTTCGCCGATCGCGTTGAGGATCTCGATCCAAACGTCGATGTAACAATTCGTTTCCGGCCAGTCGCGGCTGCCGTCATGCAGCGCGTGCGGCCGGTAATCGGCCGGCGAAAGCGAAGGGAAGACGGCGATCGGCGCCTTGGCGAGCATCGATCAGCCCCAGAGCGCGTCGCGCACCTGGCGCGGCCACATCTCGACATCGAGGCCGTGCGTCTTGAAGAGGGCGAGCGCTAGGCGCTCCATGCCGAAGCCGACGCAGGCCGTGTGCGCGGTGGCGCCTTCGTTCGTGCGAAGGTCCCAGTTATGGCCGAAATGGTCCTGGTGATAGTTGAAGCTGATGCAGGCCGTCGGCTTCTTGCCCTCATTGATCGGGATCAGCAGCTCGAACTTCAGCTCCTGGTCACGCTGGCTCGCCTTCAGCATGCGCCCAGCGCGGCCGAAGAACGGATCGCTGGCGACTTCAAGCGTGTAGGGCAGCTCGAGCAGCGCGACGATCTCTTCTGCCTTGTGCATCCACAAGGCGCGGAAGTCGCGCACCTGGTCCGGCGTGCCGATGCGCACGTATTCGCGCTGGCGGAACATCTGCATCCGATCCGGATCCTTGGAAGGCTCGTGGCGGAAGCAGTAGGAGTAGATATCGTAGATGCCGCCTTCCTCGGGCAGCGCGCCGCGTCGCGCGACGACGGGGTAGAGCGGGTAGCACGCGGCCGGCGCCAGCGACACGGCGGTCACGGCCTGGTCCTGTGTCCAGTCGAGGTTGGCGTGCAGACGGTCGAGAAGCATGCCGTGCTCCCGGTCGCCCCCGGCGAAGCTGTGGATCGTCCCCGCCATATCCGGAAAGTTCTTCAGGTAGCCGGAGCGCTCGAGATCGCGGCGATTCATGCCGGGCGGGAAGCGCAACACCTCCGGTCGCGCATCCTTGCCGAAGCGGGTGATAAGCGCCGCGAAGCCTTCGATCACGTGCTCGAAGGTGCCGCCGCGGCCGTAGAGGCCGTCGACGCCCATGTCGATGAGCAACCCCTTGGCGAAAAGGTCGTCGAGAAACGTACCGCATATCGTGCACATGGCGAAATCTCAGCGAAAGGGCTCAGGCGACGAGTTCGCCATCGAGCCGGTGGACAAGCAGCATCTTCGAGACGTTGCCGAAAATGCGATCGTTGTTGATCATCACCTGCGCCGACAGGATGTCGCGATACTGGCGGGCGACGGAGTAGGGCGTGTCGTTGCGGAAGCCGGCGATGCCGCAGACGATCATCGCCGTGTTGACGATCTCGATGGCGATGCGCGAGGACGCGACCTTGATGTTGTTCATGGCGACGGCAAAGCCAATCGAGGTCATGTCCTCGGGTTCTTGCCGCGCCGCCTCGAAGCGCTCCAGCCCGTCGCGCGTCATCGACTTCATCATCTGAAGTTGCGCCGCGGCCTCGGCGACGCGGAGTGCGCCCGGCGGCGTCTCGCCCGGCTGTCTGCGGGCATCCGCGCGAACGAAAGCCTGCGCCTTGTGCATGGCCGAGAGGGCGATCCCATACCACAGCGCCGCCCAGAGCAGGTGCGAGGTGCCGAGCATGGATCGCGCGGCAATCTCGGCGAAAGGCTTGGGCAGCACGTGCGAGACAGGCCCCGACGCCGTCAGGATGTAGCCGTCGGAGCAGGTGCCGCGCATCCCCATCGTGTCCCAGACCGAGGTGCGATGAAGCGCGCAATGGTCCTTCATGGCGACCACCAAGACCTGATCGGACGCGGGCGCTTCGGCGGAGCGCCGCGCCGTCGCGAGGATCGCGTCGGCCTGGGCGCCGTAGGAGATCACCGAAGCGTTCTTCGACAGCCGGTAGGTCTCGCCGTCACGCTCGACCGCGCAAAGCGAGCGGCGGACATCACCGCCGACACCGGCCTCGGATGTGGCCGAGGCCAGGAGCATCTGCTCGTCTGCGACACGGCAAAGGAAGGCGCGGTGCCACTCGCTCGTCTCGGCGTTCAGCAGCAACGAGGCGATCTGGATCTGGTGCATGGCGTAGATCATGCCGGTGGACGAGCATTGCTGACCGAGCGCGGAGCAGATGTTGGCGATATCGCTCAGGCTCGCGCCCTCGCCGCCGAAATCGAGCGGCAGCATGGCGCCGAGCAGGCGGCCCATCTTCAACGTCGCGACGGCCTCTGCCGGAAAACGACCCGCCCCGTCGACGTCGGCGGCGTGCAGCCCGGCGATCTCGGCCGCCGCCGCGCCACGCTCGGCGAGCGTCATGCCGACACTTGAGGTGTCGAGGATATTCATCTAGGCGGCCGCGGCCGAAAGCTGGTGCACGCAGCCGGCGATCGCGTCGATGCTGGCGAAGCTTCGTCGGTTGAGCATGTTTTCGGGAAATTCGATCTCGAATCGGTCTTCGAGGGCAAGCATCAGCTGCACGGCGGCAAATGAGGTGAGGCCAGCGGCGTAGAGGTCCTGGCTGTCGTCCAGCGTCGCGACCTCGACCGGCAATCGTCCATGCCCAGAGATCAGATCGCGTATCGTGTCCAACATGGCGCCAGCCTCCCGCGCTTCGAGGAAGCCAAAAGATGCCGGCGTTGGCAATAACAACGCCTTACGAAGGCGCGGTCGTGCGAAAGCATGGTTGAAGATGTGCGAACGTTCCGCCGCAAAGCGTGTCCGAGCGCGAGCTACGCCTCAAGTCGCGCGCGGCTTGCTCAAGCGATGAGGCACTATTCTTTCTTCGGCAGACGCGCGAGCAGCGCCGACGTATCCCAGCGGCCGCCGCCCATCGCCTGTATATCGGCGTAGAACTGATCGACGAGCGCCGCCACCGGCAGGCTGGCGCCGTTGCGGCGCGCCTCGTCGAGAACGATCGCCAGGTCCTTGCGCATCCAGTTGACGGCGAAGCCGTGCGCGTATTCGCCAGCGACCATCGTCTTGGTGCGGTTCTCCATCTGCCAGGACTGCGCCGCGCCCTTCGATATGACCGCGACGACCGCCTCCGGATCGAGGCCGGCCCGCTCGGCGAAATGCAGTCCTTCCGCCAGCCCCTGCACGATGCCGGCGATGCAGAGCTGGTTGACCATTTTCGTGAGCTGGCCGGCGCCTGCCGGTCCCATCAGGCTGCAAGCCTTGGCATAGGCTCGGATCAGCGGTTCGGCTTTCGCGAAATGGTCCGCCGTGCCGCCGCACATCACGGTGAGCTGCCCCTTCTCCGCGCCGGCCTGACCGCCCGACACGGGCGCGTCGAGGAAGCCGAAGCCGGCCGCCTCGGCGGCACTCGAAAGCTCGCGCGCCACCTCGGCCGAGGCGGTGGTGTGATCGACGAAGAGCGCGCCTTTTCCCATGCCGTGAAAGGCGCCGTCCTCGCCGATTGTCACCGAGCGCAGGTCCTGGTCGTTGCCGACGCAGCAGAAGACGACGTCCTGGCCCTCCGCGGCCGCCTTCGGTGTCTTGGCGGCTCGGCCGCCGTTCGCCTTGACCCAGTCGTCGGCCCTTGCCCCGGTGCGATTGTAGACCGTCACCTCGTGGCCCGCCTTGGCGAGATGTCCGGCCATCGGAAAGCCCATCACGCCGAGGCCGAGGAAGGAGAGTTTCGCCATGCTTTCAGCTCCGTTTGAACAAATCAGTCGACGGGGAAGTCGAAGTAGCGCGCGCTGATCCTCGCGAACGTGCCGTCCGCACGGCAGTCCGCCAGCGCCTTGTCGAACGCGGCTTTCAGCGCGACATCCTCCTTGCGCAGGCCGATCCCGATGCCGTCGCCGAAATAGGCCTTGTAGCGAGGAACGTCGGCGAGGATCTCGCAGCAACTCGCGTCGCGCCGCGTCTTCAGGAAGGTGACGATCGCGTCCTTGTCGCCGATCGCCGCGTCGACCCGTCCCGCCTCGAGATCGAGGATCGCGTCGGAGAGCGAGCCGTAGCGCTTAACCCGGGCCTCACGATACACTTTGTTCAAGAACATCTCGTGGGTGCCGCCCTGTTCCACGCCGATGCGCCGCCCGGCCATCGCCTCGGGCGTATCGGCGGTGAGGTCTGTCGTCTTGCGGACCAGGAAGGCCGAAGGCATGCGCACGTAGGGCGTCGAGAAGGCGATCTGCCGCGAGCGCTGGTCGTTGATCTCCATCGCGGCCATGATCGCGTCGTAGCGGTGCGCCAGCAGGCCTTCGATCATGTCGTCCCAGTTCTGCGCCACGAAGGCGCAGGACACCGCCATGCGCCGGCAGAGGTCTTGACCGAGATCGATCTCGAACCCGGCCAGCGTGTCGCCGTCGAAGTAATTGTAGGGCGGCCGCGCGCCCTCGCTGGCGATTGTGAGATGGCTGGGCAGGCCTTGCGTGGCAGCACAGACGACCGGGGAGCAGACCGCGACCAACAGAGCCGCGCAGATGTGACGGACGGCACCTCGCGTCATCATGAAGACGAGAGGCCTTCCCCGCAACGAAACCAGCAGCGCTCTCCCGATTGATCGCGCCGGACCTTGCCCAATCGGGCGCGCGCGCGCAAGCAGGCCCTATATGAGGCGCAGTCTTCAGGCGCGCGATCGAAAGGTACCGACGATGGTCAGCGAACAAGATGTCCTCGACGCGCTGCGCACGGTGGCGGGGCCGGACGGTCGGACATCGGTCTCGCGGACCAACGGTATCGCCGGGCTGACGATCCGCGACACGAAGGTTTACCTCGCTCTGACCGGCGACCCGCGCCTCTCAACCGCCATGGAGACGATGCGCGTCGAGGCGGAAAAGGCGATCAAGGCCGTGCCGGGCGTCACCAACGCGATCATCAGCCTGACCGCCGAGATGCCCCCGGGCGGTCCCGGTACGCCGAAGCCGGTGGCGGCCGGTGCCTCCGCCATGAAGGCCGGCCCCGCCGCGCCGCGCCCGGCGCCGGCGCGCAACATCGCCATTCCCGGCATCGAGCGCATCATCGCCGTCGCGTCGGGCAAGGGCGGCGTCGGCAAGTCGACGACGGCGGTCAACCTGGCGCTCGGCCTCGTCTCGCACGGCTGGCGCGTCGGCATCCTCGATGCCGACGTTTACGGTCCCTCGCTGCCGCGCCTGCTCGGCCTCAACGAGAAGCCGGACATGGACGGCAAGATGCTGAAGCCGATGCGCGCCTTCGGCCTGAAGGCCATGTCGATCGGCTTCCTCGTCGAGGAGCGGGAGGCGATGATCTGGCGCGGTCCGATGGTGATGAGCGCCATAAACCAGCTCCTGCGCGAGGTGGATTGGGGCGAGCTCGACTGCCTCGTCGTCGACATGCCGCCCGGCACCGGCGACGCGCAGCTCACCCTGGCGCAGAGCGTGCCGCTCGCGGGCGCCGTCATCGTCTCGACGCCGCAGGACCTCGCGCTCATCGACGCGCGGCGCGGTATCGCCATGTTCCAGAAGACCAACGTGCCGATCCTCGGCGTGGTCGAGAACATGAGCTATTTCGTCTGCCCGCACTGCCAGGGCCGCAGCGAGATCTTCGCGCACGGCGGCGCGCGGCACGAGGCGGAGGCAATGGGCGTGCCGTTCCTCGGCGAGGTGCCGCTCGCCCTCTCGATCCGCGAACAGGCCGATGCCGGCCGTCCGACCACGGCTGTCGCGCCCGACAGCCCGACGGGGGTCGTCTACCGCGACATCGCGGGCAAGGTTAAGGCCGGCCTCGAGGGGACGCGGCTGAGGACCGCGCCGCGCATCGTCATGGAATGAGAGGTCGGAACCTCTCAGAAAAATTGCACACCTCGTCACATTTCAGCGTCATAAGCGTCATAGCGTCATATAGCGAAGAACGCTTGCTCGGTAATATAACCTTAATCAGGTTTTTCGCAACGCTGAGCCTTCCAGTCGTCCTCAACCGCCGTGCGGCCTAGCCACCTGTCACACTCATATGCCGTCCCACCGCCGGACGGTTGACGTCGCGGTCGATGATGAAGTCGTGGCCCTTCGGCTTGCGGGCGATCGCCTTGGTGATGGTCTCGTCGAGCAGGTCGTTGGCTTCCGAAGCACGAAGGGCCGAGCGCAGGTCCGCCGCGTCGTCCTGGCCGAGGCACATGTAGAGCGTGCCGGTGCAGGTGACGCGCACGCGGTTGCAGCTCTCGCAGAAATTATGCGTCATCGGGGTGATGAAGCCGAGCCGGCCGCCGGTCTCCTCGACCCTGACATACCGTGCCGGGCCGCTCGTCTTGTACGCGATGTCGGTCAGCGTGTAGCGGTCCATCAGATTGGCCCGCACGCGCGACAGCGGCAGGTATTGATCGATCCGGTGTTCGCCGATCTCACCCATCGGCATCACCTCGATCAACGTCAGGTCCATGCCGCGCCCGTGCGCCCACTCGAGCATGGAAGGGATCTCGTGGTCGTTGACCCCTTTCAGCGCGACCATATTGATCTTGATCGCAAGCCCAGCGGCCTGCGCCGTGTCGAGGCCCTTCATCACCACGCCTAGGTCGCCGCGCCGGGTGATCGCCTCGAAGCTTGCGGGTTCCAGGCTGTCCATCGAGACGTTGATGCGCCGAACGCCCGCGTCGGCGAGGTCTCGCGCGTAGCGATGGAGCTGCGACCCGTTGGTGGTCAGCGTCAGCTCCCGCAGGGCGCCGCTGTCGAGATGGCGCGAGAGGCCGCGTATCAAGGTCATCACATCACGCCGCACCAGCGGTTCGCCGCCGGTAAGCCGGATTTTCTTTGTTCCGCGCGCGATGAACGCCTCGCATAGCCGCTCCAGCTCCTCCAGCGAGAGGAGGTCGCGCTTTGGCAGGAACTGCATGTCCTCGGCCATGCAGTAGACGCAGCGGAAATCACATCGGTCGGTGACGGACACGCGTATGTAGTCGATGTGGCGTCCGTACGGATCGACAAGCGGCGCCTTGTTCTCGCTGGCGTGCTGGTCGAGCGTGTGCGCGTAGACGTTGGCGGAAGGAGTCATCGGGCTCATATAGCGCCTTGAAGTCGGTAAGATACGTCACGGAGACAAGATATGGCGGATGCGCATGTCGCAGGGCCCGCGAAGATCTGGCCAACCGAGCTCAAGGTGAGGGACAAAGGGCGCGAGCTCAAGGTCTCTTTCGAGGATGGCGGCAGTTTCGAGCTGCCGGCCGAGTACCTGCGCGTGATGAGCCCGAGCGCGGAAGTGCAGGGTCACAGCCGCAAGGAGCGCAAGACGATCGCAGGCAAGCGCCAGGTCGCCATCATCGGCTGCGACCCGATCGGCACGTATGCCGTGAAGCTGAGCTTCGACGACATGCACGCGACGGGCATCTATACCTGGGACTATCTGCACGAACTCGGTTGCGCCCGGAGCGCCAAATGGGCGGTCTACCTCGACGAACTCGCGGCGAAGGGCCTCACCCGCGACCGCGCGGGTGAGGCGGTCACGGGCGGGTAGGCCCGCACTCGCTTGCATGCTTGCTCGCTTGGCATGCTTGCTCGCTTGGCATGCTTCAAGGGCGGCCGGGTTCACCCTCCTTCCCGTGCTCACCTTTGGGACGTGCCGGCTGACCTCCGCCGCCGCCCGACGGCCGCGCCTGCTGCTGCGGCGGCTGACGCGGGGCTTGAGGCTGACGCGGGGCTTGAGGCTGACGCGGCTGCAGCCGGCGGCTGGCGAGGTTCGGGTGCCTGCGGACGCACCGCTGCCGGCGCGCTTCTCTGCTCGACGCGCTGGCGCTGCTCCGGCTGTGGCTGACGCTCGGGAGCCGGCCGGACCTGCTGGCGCGGTTCCGCGGGCGGCCGAGCTTCGCGTTGCGCCGGGGCGGGCCGGCCGGGCGTCTTCGCGACTGGCGCCGGCTCGGGGCGGATGAGAGTCTTCGCCGCGGGCGCCGGCCGTTCCGCCGCGTTGTTGCGCACGCCGGCGGCAGGCTGCCCCGGTCTTGCCGCGATGGGTGCCGCGTTCCTCACGGGCGCGGCTGGCGCGGTCGCACCCGGCACCGGTAGCGCGCGATTGGGCGCGCCAGGCTGCCCACGCCCGGCCGCGCCGCCGGTCGGGATCGCCTGGCCGGCGGGCCGGCTTCCGGCCGTCTGCGCCTGCACCACGCCGGGGCCCTTGAACTCGTTCGGGCGCGACGTGGCGGCGACCGGAGGCTTGCCGTTGTTCTGCGTCTCGCGCAGCACGGGATCGCGCGAAGCGGTCTGGACATGCTGCTGCTGCACGGCTGTCGGCTGCACGTGCGGTTGGCTCGCGAAAGCCTGCTGCTGCGCGGTCGGGCGCACGCTCAGGCCGCCCTGGCCGCCGTTGAAGCTGACGCGGCTCGTCTGGTTGACGACCACCGGCTGGCTGTAGACGTTGGTGATGTTGACGTTGGTGATGTTGTTGACCGTGCGGTTGTAGAAGAAGCGATCGCCGGTCCAATAGCCGCCGCCATACCCCACGCCGCCGTAGCCGTAGCCGTAGTCCACGCCGCCGTAGAAGCCGACCTCACGGCCCCAGTAGCCGGGGCGAAAGCCGTATACGCCATCGGCGAAGGCCCAGTAGCCCGGTGTCCACAGCAGCCCCGGGCGCGGCGCCTGGACCCAAGTGCCGGGCACCCAGAAGTAGCCGCCGAGTTCATCGTAAGCCCAATAGCCCGGCGTCCAGAAGTAGTTCGGCGCCGGAATGACCGGCTGGACGTAGACCGGCAGCGGCGGTGGCGGGACGCCGATCGCGAGGACGATCTGCGCGCCGGCCGGCAGCATGGTCGCCGGTATCGCGGTCGATCCGAGCAGAATGGAGAGAGCGAGGGAGCGGATGAGGCGCATGACGATCCTTTTCGACCTTCTAGGCGTGGATGAGCGGCTAAGTACGGGTGAGCGAGCGGATGCCGGGCAAAGCGTCTCACGAGATTGAATTCGTTGAACCTTGGTGGCAAGCACGCCCTTGTCACCGGCCGCGGTCGCCGGCGCGAGGTCCGCGCCCGCAAGTATCTCGTCGCGCATCGTTCTTCCTCCCATTATAAAATGTTTGTCAAGCCTAGACAAGCCTGCGCAGGAGAAAACGAGCAAAGTGTAGGTGCCCTACGCAAGGGTGGAAATATTTGTTTTCTACATGGAGTCACGGGTCTATTCATGATGAGTTCAGATCGTTGCTTGACGATATCGCTTGGCTAGGCATGGTTCCGCGCCGCGGACGAATGTCCGCGCCGTGGGCTAAAAAGAGAAATCGGGTGCGCGCGCGAAGGATTCGCGGTGCCGCCGCGTTTCACTGCGTGCCGTTTGGCGGCAGACTGGGAGTCAGAAGAATGAAGGTTATGAAACTCGCATCACCGGTGCTCGCCCTTTGCATGAGCCTGTTCTTTACCGATCGCACGTTCGCCCAGACGGCGCCCGCGCCCGCTCCAGCGCCATCGGCCGTATCGCCCGCATCGCCCGCGGCTCCGGAACTCGACAAGCAAGGTCGGCCGAAAGGCAAGGAGGTGCGGGCCGAATGCAAGGCCGACGCGGACTCGAAGGGCCTCAAGGGCGACGACAAGCGCAAGGCGATGATGGAATGCGTCGTCAAACAGCGCCCGGACTTGGCGGCCAAGGAACAATGCCGCATGGACGGCTTCGCCAAGGGGCTGAGGAAGGAAGAGCTCAAAGCCTTCGTGAAGGATTGCGCGAAGGGCAAGGCCTGAACCCATTAGCTTGCCGACACGTCTAGGCCGGAGCCCGCTTGCGCCTCATCGTCTTCGATATCGACGGCACGCTCGTCGACAGCCAGCATGACATCGTCGAGGCGCAAGCGATGGCGTTCGCGGCCCATGGCCTGCCGGCGCCGACACGCGAGAAGGCGCTCTCCGTCGTCGGCCTGTCGCTGATCGAGGCGTTCCGCGCGCTGGTCGGGCCGCACGGGCCGGCGGCAAGTCTCGCCGAAGCCTATCGCGAGGCCTGGACCGCGTTGCGCCAGAGGCCTGAGTTCGCGGAAGTGCTCTACCCGGGCGCGCGGGATCTACTGGCGCGCCTCCAGCGGCGTGAGGACGTGAGGCTCGGCGTCGCCACCGGCAAATCGCGGCGCGGGGTCGACCGGCTGCTGGAGACGCAAGGGTGGCGCGGGCTCTTCGCCACCATTCAGACGGCGGACGAGCATCCCTCCAAGCCAGACCCCTCCATGCTGCGCGCCGCTCTCGCCGAAAGCGGCATACCGGCGAAGTGTGCGGCGATGGTTGGCGATACGACCTACGATATGGCGATGGCTGTCGCCGCTCATGTGCGCCCGATCGGCGTCGCTTGGGGCTACCACGAGCCAGCCGCGCTGCTTACCTCCGGAGCGGCGGCGATCGCCGGCGACATGGACGCGCTGGAAGCGATAGCGATGGCGATGGACAGGATGCATGGATGAGGATGCGTGCGTGAGGATGCATGAGTGAGGATCTGAGGCACGATCTGGCGCCCGCGGCCAACGAGCCTGTCGACCCCGTCAAGATGGCGCGGCGCGATCTCCAGAAGACGCTGCCGCGACGCTTCTACACCGATGTCTCCGTCGCGTCGTCGGCGGAGGGCTTCGGTCCGCGCCTCGACGGCAAGCCGATCCGCACGCCGGCACGAGCAACCCTATTGGTGCCGACGCACGCGCTCGCCGAGGCTCTCGCCGCCGAGTGGCGCGGGCAGGGCGAGATCGTCGATCCCGGGACGATGCCGCTGACGCGGCTCGCCAATTCCGCGATCGATGGCGTCGCGCGGACGCTCCCGGCGACCATTGCCGAGGTCGCCAAATTCGCGGAGACGGATCTCGTCTGCTACCGCGCCGGCGACCCGGACGCGCTGGTCGCGGCGCAGAGCGAGGCATGGGATCCCGTTCTCGCCTTCGCGCGCGACACGCTCGACGCGCGCTTCATCTGCGTCGAGGGCATCACGTACGTCGAGCAGCCGCTCGCCGCGCGCGGGGCCGTGCTGGCCGCCGTCGAGATGATCGCCGGCGGCCCGGCGGGCGTGCTTCGCCTCGCGGCGCTGAGCGTGATGACGAGCCTTACCGGCTCGGTGCTGATCGCGCTCGCCGCGGCGCGCGGCGCGATGGACGCGGAGAGCGCCTGGGCGGCGGCGTGCGTCGACGAGGATCACCAGACGCGTTTCTGGGGCATCGATGCGGAGGCGATCGTCCGCCGCGAACGCCGCTGGCGCGACATGGCGGCCGCGGCGACGCTCTACGAGCTCGCGGCGTAGCGCCTGTCGCTCCGCTTCAGCCGCGAGGATCGGAGCGCCTTAGCGTTCGACGATCACTCGTGTGCCGACATGCACGCGGTCGTAGAGATCGGTGACGTCGGCGTTGGTCATGCGGATGCAGCCCGAGGAGACGGCCTGGCCGATCGTCTCCGGCTCGTTCGAGCCGTGGATGCGGAACAGCGAGCCGCCGAGGTACATGGCGCGGGCGCCGAGCGGGTTGTCGATGCCGCCCTTCATGTGGCGGGGGAGATCGGGGCGCCGGCGCAGCATCTGCGAGGGCGGGGTCCAATCCGGCCATTCACGCTTCATCGCGATCGTCTTGACGCCGCTCCAGGTGAAGCCCGGCCGGCCGACGCCGACGCCGTATTTGAGCGCGGTGCCCCCGGTCTGCACGAGATAGAGACGACGCTCCGGCAGCGAGATGATGATGGTGCCGGGCGGCTGGTGCCCGACATAGGAGACGACCTCCTTCTGCGGCGCGACCGTGCCGGCCGGCGTCGTGAAAGGCGAGGTGAGAAAGTCGAAGAGGTCCGCCTTGGCCGGCGCGCTGGCGAGCAGCGCGGCTGCCACGCAAGCGAAGGCCAGGATCCGTCGGTTCATTGTGCTATCCTAGCGGTGGATGTCGTCCGAATGCCGTAACATTGTCCGATTGCGCGGGGTGGTTTGGCAATGGCCGCGCCTTCGCGCGGCGCGATTTGCAAGCCGACGTTGCTCTGCTGCAACAAAGGTTTGCGCTGCTTTCCCAACGCGTTGAAAAGGCTCGTCATGCCCTCCCTGCCGATCCCTGCCGCGCTCGCCGTCGCCGTCTACCTGACGATCTGGTTCACCGTTTTGTTCGCCGTGTTGCCGATCGGCGTGCGCTCTCAATCGGAAACGGGCGACGTCGCGCCGGGCACGGATCCCGGCGCCCCCGTGGCGCCGCGCCTCTTGATGAAGATCGGCCTGACGACGCTGGTCTCCATCGCCGTGTTCATCCTTCTCGTCATGGTGCTGCGCGTCGTCGGCTGAGGCGTGGAGCTTGCGGGTCCACGAGCCCCGCGCGGCCGAATGTCCGGCCGCTTCGCTTGATTTGGCGTGTTTATCCGTCTACCTCCACGGCACCCCTCCGAGCGCGTAGCTCAGCCGGTAGAGCATCTGACTTTTAATCAGAGGGTCTCGGGTTCGAACCCCGACGCGCTCACCATCCAACCCGCGGACGTTAGGTCTAGAAGATCTAGAGCACCGACGCATGCGCCGGCATCTCGCCCAGCCGCCGGATGATGTTGGCCAGGGCTGGCTCCGAGATGCTCTCGGCGGCTTCGTCGATGGAGAACCATCGTCGCTCGCGCTGATCCTTCTCGCGCCACGCGCTGACCTGCTTTTCGACGTCGAGCACGTAGACCATGACGTGACAGGCTTCGACCCCATCCGCGACGCGTTTTTGATAGGTGTAAGCGCCGATCGGGTGCTTGCGTATCTTGCCTTTGACGCCGGCTTCTTCCAACGCCTCTTGCGCCGCGGCCTGATGATCCTTGCGCCCCTTGATCGGCCAACCTTTCGGCACGATCCAGCGCTTCGTCTCGCGCGAGGTGATCAACATGACTTCGGCGCCATCCGTGCTGCGCCGGACGGGCAGGGCGGCAACCTGGGGGCGATGCGATGGCCGCGATCCGCTGTTTGTCATGTGCGCTTCGACATCGTTGGGAGGGGCGATCCTTCGGTCGGAGCGACCTTCGGGAAGGATATTAGGTCGAAGGCCGACCAGGGCGTATTCGCGAGACGGCACGACGCTGGATGGTCTGGACGGCTTCCGATAAGCGATATAGCATCTTTATCGCGGTTCGCATTCGATCGAGCCGGGACACGGTGTCCTTTCCGCGTCAAAAGGATCGACCGGATATGCCCGTTTCGCTTGATATCCTCAGGTCTCCCGTCCGGGAGGTCTCGAAGCTTGGATGCCCCGCGCTTGGAGCGCGTTCGCTTGATCCGTCTGCGGCGTGGATCATGGTGTCCATCGCCGAAGCCGCGCGGATGTCGGCCGAGTCGATGCAGATCGTCGCGCGATCGAAGGCGATCTGCGGCCGTTACAGGCCGGTCGAGCCTCTCGACGTGAAATAGCGTCCTTCGTTCGAAGCGCCTGTTGTTCAAGACGCCTTTACCTTCTAAGCCGCTTCTGTTCAGGCGGCCTTGGTGCGCCCACGTGTCCAGGCGAAAACCGCCTGGGTGAGGGCGTCCATCGACATCGGTTTGGTCAAGGTGCCATCCATGCCCGCGCTGAGGCACGCGTCGAGCTGGTCGCGGAACGAATTCGCCGTCAGCGCGACAATCGGCGTCTCGCCGGCCGGAGCCTTGAGAGCCCGTATGGCGCGCGTCGCGGCGACACCGTCCATACCGGGCATGATCATGTCCATCAAGATCAGGTCATAGCGGCTTTCCGAAGCCGCCTTGACCGCGGCGGCACCGTCGGCGACGCAGTCGACGACATAGCCTTCGATCGACAGCATGTCGCTGATCAGCTTGCGATTGAGGTCGAGATCGTCGGCCAACAGGATACGCGCGCCCGCGCCCGCCTCGACCTGCTCGGACCCGTCCGGCCCTGAAGCCAGGACGGCAGGCGCTGTAGCGGGCGGTGCGGGAGCAAAGGGGATGTCGAACCAGAAGGTCGTTCCTGGACCGGCGTTGCTTTTGACGCCGATCGTCCCGTCCATGCCCTCCACGAGGATCTTGGTGATTGCCAGACCGAGCCCGGTCCCGTCGCGACTCGAGGGGCTTCGATCGATGCGCGAGAACCGCTGGAAGAGGCGATCGCGCTCCTCGTCCTTGATGCCGATTCCGGTATCGATCACGTTGAAGCGCAAGGCTCCCGCCGAAAGGCCGATGCGGAGCGTGATGGTACCGACGTCCGTGAACTTTATGGCGTTGTTCAACAGGTTCAGCAGCGCTTGCTGAAGCTTCTGGCTGTCGGCCGCGAAAGTGACGGGTGAGCCGTCCTCGATGACCAGTTCGGTCGTCAGCGCCTTCTCCACCGCGATCGGGCCTATCAGGCTCAGGCAGGCTTCCGCGAACTCGCGCAGGGCGATCGATTCGATCGTACCGGCCGCCTTGGCGCCGGCCGTATCGAGCAGTTGGTTGACGATCGCGAGCACCGAATGCGTGGCAATCCCGATGTTCTTCGCGTGAGCCGCGACGACGTCAGGCCGGGTTTCGATCGTCAGAAAATCGGAAAAACCGACGATGGCTTGGAGCGGCGCCCGCAACTCGTGGCTGACGTCGACGAGAACCGCCTCCCTGACGCCGCGCGCCGCGTCGGCGCTCTCCCGCGCGGCGACAAGATCGCTGATGTCGAAGCAGATCCCGTCCCAACAAACCCCGCCGTCGACCGCGCCGCGCCGCACGAGCGCCTGAGAGCGCAGCCATCGCACGGATCCGTCTTCCCCGAGAACGCGGAACGTGAGATCGAGGTCCGTCTCTTCGACGGTGCTGCGCAAGAGCGCCGCGCGGACATTCTCGCGATCGTCGCCGTGAACGAACGCGAGATCGCCCGCGAAACCGAGGTCCGCCATGAGCCGGCTGACCGCAGTATCCGCCTTACTAGAGCCAAAGAACGTGTAGGTCGCGCCGCTCGCGTCGACCTTTCGTCGCTCGAACACGAGCGCGGGAATGTTGTCGGCGACGATGGAGAACCGCGCCTGGCCCTCGCGCAGTGCCGTTTCCGCCCGTTCGCGCCGCGTGTTCTCGAGATCAAGCTCGATCTGGCTCGCGAGACAGGCGGCCATCTCACCAATGAGGTCGAGATCGTCATCGCTCCAATCATGAGGATCGGCGTCGGCGACGCAAAAGGTACCCGCGACGAAGCCGTCGTCGAGCCGGATCGGGACGCCGAGGTAGGATACGATGCACTCGGGCCTCTTGACGGTCCCCAGCAACGGATGCTCGCGCACCGACCGGGCGACGATCGCCATCTCAGACATTCGCGTGATGTGACAAGGCGTTTCGTCGAGCGGGGCCGCCATCCAGTCTTCCGGCATGCCGGAGTGACAAAGAACAACCTGGCGATCCTCGCTGAAGGTCGAGAGTATCGCGAAACGCGCCTTGAGCACCCGTCGCGCGAGATCGGTCATCCTCTGAAGGCTGTCTCGCGACGCTTTCGCCCAGAGATCGTCTTCTCGCAACGCAAGGCTGGTCGTCATCGCCGACAGACTCGTTTTTGTTTAAGGGCGCCGCCGGTCCAGCTGAACATGCCTCCGATGACGCCCGAATCACCCTCAGTAATTTTAGTCTATGGCAAATTGTGGGGCTTGCGCTCTATCGTCGCGTTACATGCAAGCAAATCTGGCGGTGCACCGCTGTTTAGATCCTATGGCTCCAGCTCAATTCCCGACATTTCTCCGCATGCCGTCGATCTCCGCAGGTAATCGTGCTTACTCCGCCGCGTTGAGCAGAGCCTGCTCAGGCTGGCGCAGCTTCGTCGAGTAATGCGAGGCGTTGCCGCGGCCCGAACAGGCCTCGCGGGCGAACATGATCAAATGATGCGCCGGGATGCAGTAGTTCAGCAGCGCTTCGACCTTGCCGCGCAACAGTAACGGCAACGCGAATTTCCAGAACGTGAGCCGGTAATCGCCCTTGACGCCGACGTGCCAGAGCACGTTGCGCAGGATCGTCAGGCCTTTCAGGATCATCGCCTTGTTGACGCGCTGCGGAGAGTTCGGTCGCTTGATGCGATGGGGCCACGTCACCTTCAGCTGTTCCCTGTAGCGATCGAACAGGACCTCCGGCTGATAGGCCTTTTCCATGCAAGCGCGCCACATGCCCAACACTTCGTCGTAGGGCATCATGAAATGCACGTTCGATTCGCGGTCCTCGCGTTCGTCGAGGCGGTTGGCCTTGGCGAGCCGCTCCCATAATGGTGTCTGCGGCAACGCCTGCAGGAGGTTGATCGTGAGCATCGGGATCTTCGACGTCTCGATGAAGCTCAGCACCTTCTCACCGGACTCCCGCGTATCGGAATCGAGGCCGAGGATGATGCCGGAGACCACCTGCATGCCGTGATCGTTGATGATGCGAACGGCGTCGAGGATCGGCATGACCATGTTGTGGCCCTTGTCGATCTGCAGCAGGGCATCCGGCTCGGGCGTCTCGATCCCGCAGAAGATCGCGTCGAAGCCGGCGTCGCGCATCATGGCGAGTACGTCGGGCGAGCGGGCGATGTTCAGCGTCGCCTCGCAGGCGAACGAGATGAGGTAGCCGTTCTTCTTCTGCCATTCGATGAGGTGCGGCAGCAGCTCCTTGATCGCCTTGCGGTTGCCGATGATGTTGTCGTCGACGAAGTAGACTGAGCCGGTGACGCCGAAGGCCTGCAGCTTGTCGAGCTCGCCGAGGATCTGCTCCTTGGACTTCAGGCGCGGCACGCGTCCGTAGAGGCCTGGGATGTCACAGAACTCGCATTTGTATGGGCAGCCGCTGGAGAACTGGATCGAGCCCAGCATGTACTTGTCGATCTGTGCCAGTTCGTAGGCCGGCATCGGAAACTGGCTGAGCTCGCGCCGGATCTTCGTCTTCAGCACGACTTGGCTCTGCGGTCGCGTGACGCTGTCACCGAGCGCGGCGAAGAGGGCGTCGGTCGCATCGCCCATCTCGCCAACGTGGAGATAATCGAAATCGGGGTAATTGTCGGGGCAGGCCGAAACGGAAGGGCCGCCAAGCGCGGTGACCTTGCCGGCATTGTGCGCGCGGCGGTTGATGTCGTCGATCTGACGTCGCTGGATGTGCATGCCTGAGACGAAGACGGCTTCCGCCCAATCGAAATCCTCGACCGTCGCGGCGCCCATGTTCTCGTCGACGAAGCGGACCTGCCAGTGCGCCGGCATGGCCGCCGCGATCGTCAGCAAGCCTTGCGGCGGCATGAAGGCCTTGGTCTTGTCGGTGAGATGATAGGCGTGCTCGAACGTGCCGAACGACGGTTCATAACGGGGGAAGACGCAGAGTATACGGCGCATGCAGAAATCGTTCGCATGGGTCATCGGCACGGTTCATCCTGCGTTGGGTGCGATCAAGATCATCCACGAAGCTGGACCATAGCTTGCGTCGCAAAGGCAGGCTAGCACGCAGGTCTGGAAGCCAAGTCGCACGGTCTCCCGGCCTGTTTGCGGGAGATCGTCTCGCGGCGGTAAACAGATGCGAAGCGGCGCGTGGCGCCATGGGAACCGCCCCGCGTGACGCGCAGAGCCCTGCTGGTCGTCAATCCTCTGAGCCGCCTCGGGCGTGCGGGCCTCGACGCCGCGGCGGCGAGCTGCTTGCGGGAGGGCGGGATCACCTTCGTCGAGGCGCGCTGTCAGCGATCACGCGACCTGTCCCCCTGCATCGTCGCGCATCGCGATCACGTCGATTGCGTCATCGTCGCGGGCGGCGACGGGACCATCAACGCCGCGACGCGCGGGCTGATGGAAACTGGTCTCCCACTCGGCGTGCTTCCACTCGGCACCGCCAACGACTTTGCCCGCTCGGTCGGCGTTCCGGTTGATGTCGAGGCCGCCGCCCGCGTGATCGTCGAGGCGTTCACCCACAAGGTCGATATCGGCGAGGTCAACGGTCGCCCGTTCTTCAATGTCGCCAGCATCGGCCTCGCGGCCGACCTCGCGAAGCATCTCACGAGCGACCGCAAACGTCGCCTTGGCCGATTGAGCTATGCTTTCACCGCCGCCAACGTGCTGATGAAGGCATCGCCCTTTCATGCGACGCTGCGGATCGCGGATCAGAAGATCATGGTGCGGACCCTGCAGATCGCCGTCGGCAACGGTCGCTTCTATGGCGGCGGCAATATCATCGCCCAGGACGCGCGCATCGATGACGGAAGCCTCAACCTCTACTCGCTGGAATTCGCGCGAACCTGGCGCATGGCCTTGATGATCCCGAGCTTCCATCGCGGCGGCCACGGCGCCGTTCGCGAGGTCCGCACCGCGCGAGGCTCGACATTCGAGGTGATCACCCGCCATCCACGTCCGGTGAACGCCGACGGCGAACTCGTTACGCAGACGCCCGCGCTGTTCACCCAGAAGCCGCTTGCCGTGACGGTCTACGTGCCGGAGCGCTGTCCGTTGCTGGCGACGCCCCTATGAAGCCGCGAGGGGTCGTGACGGTAACGACGGCGTCTCACGACGCGAATCCCGGATGAGCGAGATTCGGCTGGCCAACGACGACGCGAGCGCCGCGATCGCCTTGCGCGGCGCCGAGCTCCGCGCCTGGACGGTCGGCGGCAGGCCGCTGCTGTGGTCGCCCGATCCGGCGATCTGGTCGGAGACCGCGCCGATCCTGTTCCCGGTCGTCGGCTGGACGCGGGGCTCTCGTATCGTCGTCGACAATCAGGACTATCCGCTCGGCCTGCACGGGTTCGCCCGCGCGATGCCCTTCGAGGTTCTCGGGCGAGGGCCGGCAGACGTCAGGCTCGGTCTGATCTCAAACGAGGCGACGCGGCGCCTCTACCCCTTCGAATGGTCGCTCGTGTTGGAATACATCCTCGAAGGCGCGGCTTTGACGACGCGGGTGACCGTGCGCAACGCCGGCTCGCGGCCAATGCCCTACGCCTGCGGCCTGCATCCGGGTTTCCGCTGGCCCTTCGCCGGTGGCGCCATGGAGGATTACACGATCGACTTCGCCGAGCGGGAGGTCGCCGAGGTACCGCTCATATCGAGCGACGGCCTTTTCACGCGGCGGACTCGGCTCGTGCCGCTCGACGGAAGGCGGCTCGCGCTCCTCCCGGCGTTACTCGGGGCCGAGGCCCTCTGTTTCCTCGAGGCGCGGAGCGCAAGCCTGCGCTTCGCGCACGCATCCGGTGCCGCGATCGACATAGCGCTGACGAACTTTCGGCATCTCGCCCTATGGTCGCGACCGGCTGGGCGTTTCCTCTCGATCGAGGCATGGACCGGGCATGGCGACTTCACGGACGCCGACGGCGATCTTTTCACCAAGCCTTCGATGATCCACCTGGCGCCCGGCGCTTCCGCGACCCATGCGGCAACCTTCTCCTACACTGCCTCAGCTCGACCGCCAGCGCGTTGACTCGCGTGGCTCGACATCGACGTGGCATTTTTGCAGCATAGAACCCTTACTGCGCGAGCCAACATTTCTGACATATTCCTTGAATGTAGCGTCACTAGGCGTGCCCCGAGTACTTGGGGGTACACCGATGCGAACCTTGAATCCGGCCACATCCATCTTCGCGCTTCTCGCGACCACAGCTCTCTCGATGAGCTCCGCAAATGCGCAGGCGGTGCCGAACACCACGACATCCAGCGACAATGTGCTGAACCTGCTGTCGCCGTTTCTGAACCTGAACGCCACGGCTGTCGGACAGCAAACCCTGACGACGAACCTCTCGCAGGCGATCGCCACCAACAATAACGCCAATGCCGCGTTTCAGGCGCTGTCCGTAAGCGACGCCAACCTGCTCGGCGCCCGCTCCAACACCATCACGCTGGCCAACGGCACGACGGCCACTTACGGCATTGCCGCCAACCTCGCGGGCGGGCTTCCGGCTCAAGCCACGGTGAATCCGACCCCCGGCGCGGCTACGACGACCCCGACGATACCGATCCAGTCGGTCGGCGGTCTCGGCGTCGTGCTTGGGGCCGCCTACCAGATGGGCGTCGCGCCGATCGGCGCCGGGGCGGCCACGACGGCGATACTCGCGAACACGGCGACCCTGCTCAATACCGCCTACAATAGCTTCACGAGTTCCGATCTCGGGGTCGCGAAGAACTATTTCGCTAATGGCGCGGCCACAAATCCGGGGACCACGCCGGCGAACTACGTTCCCGTCCCCGCCGTCGCGGCGCCTGGTTCCACGCTGCCGACGGCGAACGGACTGCCGAACGCGACCAACAGCGTCTATGACATTTCCGGCGGCGTGACCAACAAGCAGGCGGGGCAAGACACTTACGGCGACTCGCGTCCCGTCCAGATCGCGCCGATGGCGACGGCGACGGCGCCCGGCATCAACCAGTTTGACTCTGCGGCGCTCAGCGGTCTCGCTACCAACCCATCGTTTCCAAGCGGTCACACGAACTACGCTTTCACCGAATCCGTCCTGATCGGCATGCTCGTGCCGCAGGATTATCAAAATATGCTGGCGCGCGCATCGGCCTACGGCAACAGCCGTATCGTTCTCGGCGTGCACTATCCCCTCGACATCATCGCCAGCCGGGCGTTCTCCGCCTACGATCTCGCCCAGGCGTTCACCAATCCCGCCTATCAGAACGGCACGGCGACGACGGTTCAGGGCGCCGCCACCAACAGCTTCAATCTCGCGACGCTCTACAATGCCGCCAAGCCTGAGATACAGACGTATCTCACGACGCGGGGTGCGGCAGCCGGTTGCGGCGCCACCATCGCCGCCTGCTCGACGAGCGCGGTCAACACCGCCAACGATCCCTACGTGCCGTCCGCCGCCACGGCGGCCGCCTATGTCGCCAACCTCACCTACGGCTTGCCGACGCTGACCCTCGCCCAGGCGCCGCAGGAAGCGGCGGCCGCCGGCGGCCCAGACGCGTCGATCTTGCTCGCGCCGCTCTACGGCGGCAACACCGCCGCCGCCAAGGTGATCGCGCCGTCGGCTCAAGCCGGCACCGCCAACGGTGGCGGACTCAACGCGAGTCTGACGACGAACACGATCAATCAGATCATCCAGAACACCGAGAACAACGCGCTCGCCGCTTTCTACGGCACGTCGCTCAGCTACTGGACCCGCATCAACCTTTACGCGGCGGCCGGCTACTTCGGAAATTTGACCGGCACCCTGACCCTCGATCCGACCGACATCGTCACAACCAACACCTCGATCGCCAGCGGCGGCCAGCTCAACGCCAACGGCGCCGTCATCGGCACGACTACCGTCACCGCGGGCGCTACGTTCGCGCCGGGCGGCACGACGCCGGTCGGCAGCGCGGCGACCGTCAACGGCAGCCTCACCTTCGCGGCCGGCTCCAACTACAACGTGCGCCTCACACCGACCGCCAACGACACCACGAACGTGACCGGTACCGCGAACCTCAACGGCACGGTCAATCTCTCGCTCGCGCCGGGGCGCTACCAGCCAACCACGCAGTACACGATCCTGACCGACCAGACGGCAGGCGGGATCACCGGCAACTTCGCCAGCGTGACGACGAACCTCGCCTTCTTCGCTGGTTCCGTCTCGATCGTCGGCGATCCGACCGCCGTCCTCACCCTAACGGCGCTCCCCTTCAACGCCGTCGCGCAGACCGGCAACCAGAACAACGTCGGTGCCGGCCTGACGGTGGCGAACCAGTTCCCGGTCTCGGCGGTCGGCGCAAATATCATCGGCAACCTGCAGACGATCGCGACCGCCGCGCAGGGGCGCGCCGTACTCGACTCGCTTTCGGGCGAGGGCATCACGGCGGCGCAGCAAGTGACGCACCGCTCCGTGTCGGAGTTCACCTCGTCGATCTTCGATCAGACGACCTTCTACGGCGCGGGCTTCGGCGCGGCCAACAGCATCACGCTGACCAACGCGCCGGCGGGCTTCCTTGCGCTGGCACCCTCGCAAGGCGGTACATCGCCGATCCGCGAATTGGCCGATCTGCCGAGCCGGGCCGTGCAGCCCGTCGCGCCATACCTCCCGCCGCGCAGCTGGCGCGCCTGGGCGACCGGCTTCGGCGGCGCCGAGGACCTTCATGGCAGCACCGGCCTCGGCACGGCCGCCCAGAACGACACGATCTACGGCGGTTCGCTTGGCGTCGATTACCAGATCCTGCCGAACTACATCGCCGGTATCGCGATTGGCGGAACGAGCGGCGATTTCAATGTCGGCGGCCGTGCCACGTCCGGCTCGACGACGGGTGGACACGTCGCCTTCTACGATCTCGCCGAGTTCGGGCCGTTCTACGGCGCCTCGTCAAACAGCTTCTCGTATTTCACCAATCACGAGACCCGCAGCGTCACCGGTTTCGGCGCCATCGGCGGCGAGACCGATCACGGCACCTTCGACAGTCACGAGTTCCGTACCCGGCTCGAGTTCGGCCGCCATGTCGACGGCCTCGGTTTCGGCGGGCTCCTCACCCCGTTCGTCGCGCTCGAACTCGCCGAGCTGCGCTCGAACGGCTTCAACGAGACCAATCTCGCTGGCCCGACGGTGCTCGGCCTCAACGTCCAGGGGCAGGACACGGCCTCGGTGCCGAGCTTCGTCGGCGCGCGCTACCAGGCCGTGACCAGGATCGGCAACGGCATGATCCTGTCGCCCAGCTTGCAGGTCGCCTACGTCCATGAGTTCGCGCCCGAGCGCAACGAGATCGCCGGGTTGATCAACCTGCCGGCGGCGACTTTTCTCGTCGACGGCGCCCGACCCTCGCGCGACGCCGCGCAGGTCAAGGCCGGTGCCGAGCTGGTGATCGGATCACAGACCTCGATTTTCGCGACCTTCGACGGCGAGTTCTCCGGCCAGGCGCAATTCTATGGCGGCAAAGGCGGCCTCAAGTACGTCTTCTGACGCCCAGGGCGGTGGCCGTCACATGAGTTCAGCCGGTGCCAAATATTCCTTGGCGCCGGCTCATTCTTTGTGTCGATGGAAGAGGTTGGCAGCCTCAGGCAAACCTGACAGAAACGGCGACCTTCAAGAAGAAACATCCCGCGAGGAAGCTCGATGACCGTCTCAGAGACCCATGATGCCGGCGTGATCCGGACCGCCACCGACGGTGCCAGGGTGATCGACGGCAAGATCGCCTCCGAGCAGGTGATCGCCGAGGTGACGGAGCGCACCAGGGCGCTCGCCGCCAGGGGCGTGAAGCCGGGCTTGGCCGTCGTGCTGGTCGGCGAGAACGCGGCGAGCCAGGTCTACGTCGGCGCGAAGGGTAAGGCGGCGAAGACGTGCGGATTCCACTCCGTGCAGCACGACCTGCCGGCGACGACCTCCGAGGCCGATCTGCTCGCGCTGATCGATGACCTCAACAACGATCCGGCGATCCACGGTATTCTGGTGCAGCTGCCGCTGCCCGAGCACATGAATTCGACCAAGATCCTCGAGTCGATCAATCCGGAGAAGGACGCCGACGGCTTCCATCCGACCAACGTCGGCCTGCTGGCGATCGGCTCGATCGAGCGCGCGCTGGTCCCGTGCACGCCGGCCGGTTCGCTGGTGCTGGTCGAAAAGGCGGCCGCGGCGCTTGGCGTGAAGCTCGACGGCATGAACGCGGTGATCGTCGGGCGCTCCAACATCGTCGGCAAGCCGATGGTGCAGCTGCTGCTGTCGAAGAACATGACGGTGACGGTGGCGCATTCGCGCACCAAGGACCTCCCGGGCGTCGTGCGCGCCGCCGATCTCGTCGTGGCGGCGGTCGGCCGGCCCGAGATGGTCAAGGGCGATTGGATCAAGCCCGGCGCCATCGTCATCGACGTCGGCATCAACCGCATGCCCGGCGAGGGCCTCAACGCGCAAGGCAAGCCGAAGACCAGGCTCGTCGGCGACGTCGACTATGCCGGCGCCGCCAAGCACGCCGCCGCCATTACGCCGGTGCCGGGCGGCGTCGGCCCGATGACGATCGCGATGCTGATGTCGAACACGTTGCGCTCGGCCGAGCGCGCGGCGGGGTAACGCGTCTAGCTGGCCTCGAAGACCGTCTCGCCGGCGACCAGCGTCAGCTTCACACGACCCTCCATGCGCGCCGCGTCGAACGGCGTGTTCTTGCAGCGAGAGCGAAGCAGTAATGGATCGACGACGTAGGGCTCCTCCGGGTCGAAGCGGATGAGGTCGGCGGGCGCGCCGGCTTCGAGCCGACCCTGCGGCACCCGCAGGATTTCGGCCGGACGGCTCGACATCGCCTTGAGGAGCTGCGGCAGCGGCACCTGCCCGGAGACGACGAGCCGCAGCGCCGCCGACAGCATCGTCTCGATGCCGATCGCGCCGGGCTCGCACTCGGCGAACGGCAGGCGCTTCACCTCGACGTCCTGCGGGTTGTGGTCGGAGACGATGACGTCGACGAGGCCGGAGGCGACGCCTTCGACGAGCGCGAGCCGGTCTTCCTCACGGCGCAGCGGAGGCGCCAGCTTGAGGAAGGTGCGGTAGTCGCCGATGTCGTTCTCGTTCAGCGTCAGGTGGTTGATCGAGGTGGCACAGGTCACCGGCAGACCGCGCGCCTTGGCCTTGGCGATGATGTCGAGCGAGGCGGCGGTCGAGACGATCGCCGCGTGATAGCGCGCGCCGGTGAGCGCGACGAGCTGCATGTCACGCTCGAGGATGATCGTCTCCGCCTCGCGCGGGATGCCGAGCAGCCCGAGGCGGGAGGCGTATTCGCCCTCGTTCATGACGCCCTCGGCGGCGAGATCGTGGTCCTCCGCGAAATGGATGATCAGCGCGTCGAAATCGCGCGCGTAGACCATCGCGCGGCGCAGGATGCGGGCGCTGCGGATCGAGCGCGATCCCTCGCTGAAGGCGAGCGCGCCGGCCTGGAGCAGCAGGCCGATTTCGGCGAGGTCGTCGCCGCGCAGGCCTTTGGTGATCGCCGCCGAAGGCAGGATACGCACGCGTCCGGTGTCGCGGGCGCGACGTAACAGGAAGTCGACGACGGCCGGATCGTCGACCGGCGGGTTGGTGTCGGGCAGGGCGAGGATGGAGGTGACGCCGCCCGCCGCCGCCGCCGCCGTCGCCGTCGCGATGGTCTCGCGGTATTCGGCGCCGGGCTCGCCGACGAAAGCGTGCATGTCGATCAGCCCTGGGGCGACGACATCGCCGCGGCAATCGATGGTGCGGACCTGGCCGGGCAGGCTCGAGGCGGTGACATTGAGCCCGACCTGGCGGATGTAGCCCTGCTCGACCAGCACGCCGCCCATCACCTCCGTCCCGGCGACGGGATCGATGAGTCGCGCATTGACGAGAGCGAGGGAGCCGGAAAGCGTAGTGGTCATGCAGGCGTCTTATACGCTCACGGCCTCTACCTGAAGCGTTCACCAACCACCACGCGGCGATAAATCTTGGGCCGCGGTCTAGAGATCTCATCGCGAGCGCTTCTTTTCGTCGGCGCGCAAGAATGGTAGTGTGGAACAAGACTATTGCGGTCTTGGTCAGGCGGCTATTGTGACGTCCTCGTTGGAACAGAGCTTGGAGGGACAGGCGACCTACGGCATGGCGAACCCGCGGCCGGAGCGAACCGGGCTTTCCTGCATCGTCTTCATTTCGCAGCGGGACGATGCGCGGCACGCGGCGGGGGTTAAGGTGTCGCCCGCGCCCAAGGTCGAAATGGATGCGATGGGATCCTACTCCCTGAAGCCCTTCCGATACCGCGCGGGATATCGCCTCGCGTCGAGCGACGAGGACCAGCTCGACCGTTGGATCGCGGTCAACAGCAGCGTACTTCTCGACTGTTGGGACGGTGGAAGTGAATAGACCGAGGATGCCCTTGCGCTCCTCAAGCCGATCTGAGGTGATGAATTCACCTTCGCGCCGTCCTCATCGAGTATTAGGATAGCGGTCGACTAGCTTATTGCGCCAAATTCTATCCTAGACTTCTCTTGGATGGAGACGCGGTAGATCCGCTACTGTGATCATGATCATAGAACTCAAAAAGATCTGTCGACCCAATAGAATTATGCGTTTCCCCCGTTCGGCAGGTGCTGGGCGAGCGCCCCGAGCACGGCCATGCGAACGGCGACGCCCATCTCGACCTGCTCGCGGATGAGGCTTTGGGCGCCGTCGGCCACCGCGGAGCCGATCTCGACGCCGCGGTTCATCGGGCCGGGATGCATGACCAGCGCGTCGGGCTTGGCCATCGCGAGCTTCGCCTCGTCGAGGCCGAAGAAGTGGAAATACTCCTTCAGCGAAGGTACGAAGCCGCCATGCATGCGCTCGCGCTGCAGCCTCAGGCACATGACGATATCGGCGTCACGAAGGCCCTTCCTCATGTCGCGGTAGACCTCGACGCCCATGTTCTCGATGCCGGCCGGCAGCAGCGTCGACGGCGCGATGACGCGGACCCGCGCCCCCATCAGCGTCAAGAGGATGATGTTGGAGCGCGCCACACGCGAATGCAGGATGTCGCCGCAGATCGCCACGACGAGCCCGTCGATGCGGCCCTTGTTGCGGCGGATCGTCAGCGCGTCGAGCAGCGCCTGCGTCGGGTGCTCGTGCGCGCCGTCGCCGGCGTTGACGACCGCGCAATCGACCTTGCGCGCCAGCAGGTGCACCGCGCCGGCGTGATGATGGCGTACGACGATGATGTCGGGCCGCATGGCGTTCAGCGTGATCGCGGTGTCGATCAGCGTCTCGCCCTTCTTAACGCTGGAGGTCGCGACCGACATGTTCATGACGTCGGCGCCGAGCCGCTTTCCCGCCAGCTCGAAGGAGGATTGCGTGCGGGTGGACGATTCAAAGAACAGGTTGATCTGCGTGCGGCCGCGCAGCGTCGAACGTTTCTTCTCGATCTGCCGAGAGATCGACACAGCCTCCTCCGAAAGGTCGAGGAGTGCGTTGACGTCGGGGATGGTGAGCCCTTCGATGCCGAGCAGATGGCGATGATTGAAGCTGGGCGCGGGCTCGCTCGTCATGAAAATGATGATCTATCTGGAAAACAGGCGGACGAGTCAAAAATCATGGCTCCATCGCGATCTGCACGGAACCGGCGTCCAAATGAAAACGGCCGGCACAAGGCCGGCCGTCGGCTCAGTATCGACTCGTTCGCTATTCGGCCGGCACCGCCCGCGCGTCGCTGATCGAGTCCTGTCCGCGCGCCGCCGACCCGGTCGGATAGCAGAGGTAGAGCGCGAGTCCGGTGAACAGGAACCCGCCGACGAGATTGCCGATGGTGACCGGCAGTTCGTTGACAAGCAGGTACTGGCCCGTCGTCGTTCCGGCGCCCAGCATGATGCCAAGCGGGAACAGGCTCATATTCACCACCGCGTGCTCGAAGCCCTGCGCGAAGAAGATAAGGATCGGCAGCCAGCAACCGAGGATCTTGCCGACCGACGTCGACGCGCACAGCGCCATCACGACGCCCAAGCATACCATCCAATTGCAGAGCATCGCCCGCACGAAGGCCGTGACGACACCGTAGGTGCCGAGGTTGGCGAAGCCGGCGGAGCGAGCCGTTACGGCAGCTGTGACCTTGGCGATGATGGGATCGGTAAGGTCGTGACCGCCCTTGGAAAGGGACAGGTACATCAGGGAGGCGAGGATCAACGACCCGACGAAGTTGCCGATGAACGTGATGACCCAGTTGGCGACGAGCTGGCCCAACGTCGCCTTCTTCGCCATGACGGCGAGGGGCAGGAGCGCGAAACTGCCGGTGATCAGGTCGAGCCCGAGCACGACGATCATCGAGAAGCCGACGGGGAAGATCAGTGCCCCGACGATCGGCATGCCGGTCTGCGTGGCGGCCGTGAAGGCCAAGGTCGTCGAAACTCCGAGGAAAGCGCCGGCAAGCATGGATCTGACGAAGAGTTCGCTCACGGACAGCCTCGTCTTGGCCGCTCCGAGTTCGATCATGGCCTGCACGACCTGTGCGGGTTTTACGGCGTCCACCATGATATTCGGTCCCCTCCTGAGGTTCGCGACTTTATGCAAAACGTGCACCAATGGTCGGCCTAGACGTCGGTCAAAGCGCCTCGGCGGCGGCAAGAACCGCGTCGGCGTGCCCCGGCACCTTCACCTTCGGCCAAATCTTGGCGACGGTGCCGTCCGGCTTGATGAGCACGGTGGTGCGCTCGACACCCATGTACTTCTTGCCGTACATCGATTTCTCGACCCAGACGCCGTAAGCCTCGAGCGTGGCCTTCGCCTCGTCGCTGGCGAGCGGGATTGCGAGATCGTGCTTCGTCTTGAACTTCGCGTGGCTCTTCACCGGATCCGGCGAGACGCCGAGTATCGCGGCGCCGGCCTTGGCGAAGGCGGCGGCCTTCGCGTTGAAGTCGATCGCTTCGGCCGTGCAGCCTGACGTGTCGTCCTTGGGATAGAAGTACAGGACGAGCGCCTTGCCCGCGAATGACGCGAGTGTCAGCGTTTTTCCGGAATGATCGGGCAACGAGAAATCGGGAGCTGGTTCGCCCGGTTCAAGCTTGTGATCCATAATCGCCTTCCTTTCGACCCAAAAAGCGGGACATTCACCGGTGTTCTAGACGCGATCCCGGTCGCGCCGGATTGTATAGTCGGCACCGAATCGCTTCGCCAGTCGCGCGCTCTCGAGGATCCATAAGGTTGGCCGATCCACCCGACTCCAAGACTGCCGGCCGGCCGGGGCGCGGCGATCGTTGCGGGGGTGAGGCCGCCATACTGGGGCGTCGGCCCGCGAGGCGTCGTTTTACGTTGTGGCGTGCGGCCTTCACCTGCTGCAAATTCGGTGCGGCGGTCGTCGTGCTCGCCGTGATCGCGGCCGGCATCCTCACCGTGCGCCTGCAGCAGGGTCCGATTCAGATCGAAGGGCTAGGCGACAAGATCGCGGGCGCCCTGCAGCAGCGTTTCGGCAGGGGCGCGCATTTCGTTCTCGGCAATGCCTCGCTGGTGCAGCGCGGGTTCGGCCCGACGCTGGCGATCGATAGGCTTTCCGTGAGCGGACCCGACGGTCAGCCGATTCTCACGGCGCCGAAAGCCGAGGTGTCGATCGATCCTTTCGCGCTGATGGTCGGCAAGGTCCTGCCCCGCCGATTGGAGGTGTTCGACGTCACGCTGCGGCTTGCGTTGCTGCGGAACGGCTCGCTCGCCTTAGCCGCCGGCGACGCCTCGAAGCCCTTCTTCGAGCTGGATCGCGCCGCCGGTGACCCGCCCGTCACCGCGACGCCAGACGCCCCAGCCCACGATAGCGCGCCGGACCCGCAACGTCCTCCCGCATCGCACCTGACAGGCGACACGCCACCAGCGTCCCAAGCCGACAAGCCGGCGATCTCGCGACGCGCGATCGTCATGCGACAGGCCGGCGCCGCCATCCGCCAGTTTCTCGATGTCCTGACCGACCCCAAGAGCGCGATCGCGGCGGTCGATCGCCTTGGCATCGCGCGCGGTACGCTCGTCATCGAGGATCAGATCAACAAGGACGAGGTCGTCTACAAGGATCTCGATCTCAAGTTCGAGAAGGCGCACGGCGCGACCAACTTCGATCTCTCCGCCGAAGGTCCGAACGGGCGCTGGACCGTCGCCGCCACGGCCAGTGGGTCGCCCGGGTCCGACCGTCGCTTCAAGCTACGGGCGGCGGGTCTGTCGATCGACGAGCTGCAGCTTGCGGCCGGATCCCGTTCGTTAGGAGTCGAGACGAACATGCCGATCGGCATGAATCTCGATCTCGCGATGACGTCGGACAATACGCTGAGCATGGCCGCGGGTGGCGTGACGATGGGGCCCGGCTTCTACCGGCTCGACGATCCCGACCAAGAGCCGGTCTTCGTCGACGATATCCACGCCAAGCTGCATTGGAACGGCGCCGCGCGCCACATCGAGATCGATCCAGTCGACTACGTCGCGGGAACGACGCATCTGAAGATGGCCGGTTCCATCGCGCCGCCGCTGAACGAAGGCGAGGCTTGGCAGGTGAGAATGGCCACCGCCGGGCCCGGCGTCCTCGGACCCGATCGGAAGGGGCAGGAGCCGGTGGCGATCGACGAGGTCGCCCTGGACGGGCGCCTCGAGCTCGATCAGAAGCGTTTCGACATCGATCGCTTCTCGCTGCGCAGCGGCACGGCCGGCTTGGCGCTGGCCGGCGTGGTCGATTGGGTCAGCGGTCCGCATATCCGCATCGGCGCCTCGATCGACCCTACGCCGGTGCCTATCGTACAGCGACTGTGGCCTGCCTTCATGGCCGCGCAGGTGCGCGCCTGGCTCATCACCCATTTCACCGGCGGGATCGTGTCGAAAGCCACGATGAAGATCGATTATCACGGTGACGATCTCAAACGAATGCGCGCCGATCTCGCGCCCGCCGACCAGTCCGTCGATCTTGATTTCACGCTGAAGGACGGATCGCTCATCCTGCTCAATGGCGTTCCCGAGATCACGCACGGCGCGGGGCACGGGCACGTGACCGGCCACACGACGCATTTCGATCTCACGTCCGGCACGATCGACGCCGACGGCCAGACGCTCGCCATCACCAACGGCCTTTTCGCCGTCAATGATTCCGACGTTCATCCGACGCCGGCGCTCGTTGTGGCGGACCTCTCCGGACGAGTGGAGGCGGTGACCTCCCTTCTCTCGCGTCCCGCGCTCAAGCCATACGCCTCGATCCCTCTCGATCCGACGACCCTGCACGGCCGGATCGAGGGGCACCTCGAAAAGGACGTCCTGCTTGGGCCCGGCACGGACTCGGCGCATGAAGCCCTGCGCGTCAATGCCAAGGTCACGAATTTCACCGCCGAGCGGCTGATCGGCAAAGAAGGGATCGAGGACGGCACTGTCTCGATCGTCGTCGACGCCGGCACATTGAAGGCGAACGGGCAGGCGCGTCTGTTCGGCGGCCCCGGCACATTCGAGATAACGCGCGCCGGGCTCGGCGTGCCGAACGCGGTCTTCACCGTGACGCTCGACGACGCGGCGCGCGGCAAGCTGGGCATGCCGGCGACCCCTGGACTCAGCGGGCCATTGACGGCACGCGTCAACGCGGCGCTCGGCGACGTCTCCAAGATCAAGGCGCAGGTCGACCTCGACCTCACGAAGACCGCGATCACCGCCGCCTATCTCGGCCTCTCCAAACCGGCCGGCAAGCCTGCCAAGATCAGCTTCGCGACGGTGCCGAACGAGAACAAGATGATGCTGGAGCCCCTGACGATCGACGTCGGCGCCCTGCAGGCCCGCGGGACGGTCGAGCTTGATGCGGGGAACGGTTTCCAAGCGGCCCGTTTCTCCTCGTTCAAAGTCTCGCCTGGCGACGACATGAAACTCGATGTCGGTAAAAGCGACGACATGTTCAAGCTGACGATCCGAGGCTCGACGATCGACGCGCGGCCTTTCATCAAGGCGCTGACCACAACGCCGACAAACGAGGCCAACGCCGTCTCGCGCAGCGCCAAGGCAGAAAAGGCCGAGGCGGACAGTTTCAAAGGCTTCGATATCGACCTGAAATCAGGACTCCTCACCGGCTTCAACAAGGAGGTGATGAGCGGCGTCGACCTCAAGCTCTCGCGGCGCGGCACACAGATCCGTCAGTTCAGCGCGCAGGGCCGTTTCGGCCGCAACGCGGTCTACGGCTCGATGGACGCCTCCCAGAAGGTCAAGATCTTCACCAAGGACGCCGGCGCGCTCGTGTCCTTCGTCGATCTCTATCAACATATGGAGGGTGGGGATCTCGACGCCAAAATGACGTTGGGCGAGGAGACGCTCGAAGGATATCTCGAGATACGCGACTTCATCCTGCGCGACGAGCCGGCTTTGCGCAGCCTCGTCGCCCGCAGCGCCACCGTCAGCGCGCCGGGTCAGGACGAGGACGCGGCGCGACGTATCAACAGCGCGGCGGTCGATTTCAAACGGTTGAAGGTCAACTTCTCGCGGCAAGGTAGCCGTCTCGAATTGAAGGATGCCACGATGTACGGGCCCGAAATCGGTCTGTCGGTCGATGGTTGGCTCGACTATTCGCACAACCAGGTCGCGATGAACGGCACCTTCGTGCCGGCTTACGCCATCAACAACCTGTTCTCGCAGATACCGGTGTTCGGCGTCTTCCTTGGCGGCAAATCGAACGAGGGCCTGCTCGCCATCACCTTCAAGATCTCCGGTCTCGCCAGTTCGCCCACCCTGAGCATCAACCCTCTGTCGGCGATCACGCCAGGTTTCCTGCGCAACATCTTCGGTGTCCTGGAAAACCCGAACGGCGAGCAGCAGCCCTCCTATCCCTCGCGATAGGCCGTCTCCGCGCTCATACGCTTTTCAGGATAGGGCAAGCGTCCACCGTCGGCCCGAAGATCGGCGCGAAGGCCGCGCGCAGGACCGTGTCGACCTCTTCCATCGTCACCAGATGGCCGAGATCGGCGAGGCTGGTGACGCCCAGATGCGCTTCGGCGATCCCGCATGGCGCGATCGACGCGTAGTGGGTGAGATCCGGCTCGACGTTGAGCGAGATCCCGTGGAACGTCACCCAGCGACGCACCCTGATGCCGATGGCGGCGATCTTGTCCTCGGCGCGTGCGCCATCAAGCCCCGGCGGCTTGTCGCGACGCGAGACCCAGACGCCGACGCGGTCCTCGCGACGCTCGCCGCGAAGGGCGAAAGCCGCGAGCGTGTCGATGATCCAGCGCTCCAGCGCGGCGACGAAGGCCCGTACGTCCTGGCGCCGCTTCGCGAGATCGAGCATCACGTAGGCCACACGCTGGCCGGGGCCGTGATAGGTCACCTGGCCGCCGCGCCCGGTCTTGTGCATCGGCAAGCGGGAGCGCGCCGCGTCGATGTCGCCGCTCGACGTGCCCGCGGTGTAGAGCGGCGGATGCTCGACGAGCCAGATCCGCTCCGCCGCGTCGCCGCGCGCGATCGCCTCGGCCAGCCGCTCCATCGTGTCCACCGCCTCGGGGTAGTCGATCAAGCTTGTGGCGAGGCACCATTCCACAGCCGCTCCGTCAGCGCGGAACATCGGCTGGGCCGGCGTCGAGGCCAGCCGCTTCGGCTCCGACCGGACCGGGATCACGCGAGGATCGCTTTCGCCTCGTCCCAGAGCACTTGGACCAGTTCGGCCGCCGGCATCGCCTTGGCAAGCGCCGCCGACTGGCCGGCCCAGGCCTGCATGCGGCCGATGTCGCCCACCTTGCCGGCCTCCGCCCGCATCGCGGCGGTGAGGCCGCGCTGGACGGGGTAGGGCGCCGGCGCCGGCGCGTCAGGCGCGGCGGCAGCCGCCGCGTAAGCCGTGGCGACGCTGCGTCCGGCGCGGCCGGAGAACGCGCGGGTCAGCATCGTGTCTTCCGGCGCGGTCGCGCCAATGGCGTCGGCCCAGGCCTGGTTGAGTTTGGCCTCGGGGCAGCGCAGGAACCCGGTGCCGATCTGCACGGCGCTCGCGCCAAGCGCCAGGGCGGCAACGATGCCGCGCCCGTCGGCGATGCCGCCGGTCGCGACCACCGGCACATCGACGGCATCGACGATCGCCGGCAGCAGCGCGAGCAGGCCGACCGCCCGTCGCTCGGCCTCGGCCGCCTGGAAGGCGCCGCGATGGCCGCCGGCCTCGGCGCCCTGCGCGACGATGACGTCGGCGCCGGAGCGCGCCGCCTCGCGCGCCTCCGCGACGCTGGTGACGGTGGCGAACCAGGATACGCCGCGCGCCTTCAGCCTCTCGACGAAAGAGGGCGGGAAGACACCCATGATCGACGAGACGACCGGCGCTCCCGCGGCGAGCAGCGCCTCGCATTGCGCGGAAAAATTCGGCGGCGTCGCGTCAGCCGCCTCGGGTGGCACGCTCGGGCCCCAGTCGGCAAGGAAAGCGCGCACGCGCGCCTCGTGGTCCAGGTCGCGCGCCGGCGCCGGATCCGGGATCCAGAGATTGAGCTGGAACGCGCCGTTGCCGCCGGCGCGCACCTCGCGCGCCCAGGCGGCAATCTCCTCCGGCGTCCATAGCAGCGCGCCGCCGGCACCCATGCCGCCGGCTTCGACGACAGCGACCGAGAGCGAGGCCGGGCAGGCGCCGGCCATCGGCGCGAGCAGGATAGGTACGCGCAGGCCGAAGCGGCGGCAAAACGATTCGGCCCGGTCGAGCATAGGATTCATGGCGAAACTCCCCTATCCGGTATCCCGCGCTCGCCGGCACATTTCAATCGGTTCGCGACAAGCGTGCTTGTCACCATCGGGGTGATTTGTTAGACGGACCAGCGCTCGCGGCACGATTGTGACGCGCCGCGCGGCCATGGCGGAACTGGTAGACGCGCTACCTTGAGGTGGTAGTCCTGAAAGGGGTGGAGGTTCGAGTCCTCTTGGCCGCACCAAGCCTCCGGTGCTTGGACGCGACATTTTCCGTCCGTGCCGTCCTGAAGTTTACGCGCGCGAAACCGTGCCCCTCGCGCCTCCGCTCTTCCCGATTTGTGAAGGCGAGGCCGGCGGGGCCGCCTTGTGCCTCCCTGGCGAACACCTGGGCGATGATGCGGTCCGTCTCCGACGTCCAACCTGGCGGTGCGGGGATCGTCTCGGCCGCGCCGGGACCGGGCACGATATGCACCACGCGGTAGCCGCCGGCCTTCAGCGCGCGCAGGAACGACGGCATCATACGAGCCGTCGATGAGCGCGTGTCGTGCAGCAGGATGATGCCGCGGTGCGTCTTGTCGAGCTGGCGCATCAGGTAGTCCTGCTCGGCTTGCGGCGTCAGCATGAGCCAGTCGAGCGCCCAAAGGTCGGCGCCGAAGACGCCGATGTCGCGCTTGGCCAACCAGGCATTGAGCACCGGCGTGTCGGCGAAGCCGGGAAAGCGGAAGAACGGCACGCGCGGCGCGTCGCCGGCCACGCCGTAGGCGGCGAGATCGTCGGCCTTGAAGCCTCGAACAACATCAGCTTCCGCGGCCTCCGCGCCCATGCGCCGCAGCGTGCGCGCCGGATGCGAATAGGTGTGGTGGCCAAGCGTATGGCCTTCCGCCAGTTCGCGCCGCACCAGCGCCGGCTGGGCCTCGGCCATGCGGCCGACGATGAAGAAGCTCGCCTTGACGCATTCGTGCGCCAAGGCTTCGAGCACGGCCGGCGTCGTGGCGCCCGGTCCATCGTCGAAGGTCAGGACCACTTCGTGATCGGCAAGCGGCAGCGTGCGCGGATAGGACTTTTCGCCGACTTCGAGTCCGCCCTTGGTGCCGACGGCGAGCGTTCGGCTGGTGCCGAGCGCGTCCGCGCCGCAGGCTTTCGGGACGGGTGCCGACCCGGCGCTCGCCCCGAGCGCTGGGTCCGCGTGCGCGAGGCCCGCTGATAAGGCGAGTACAGCCAGAGAGCCGACGAGTTTCGAGATGAGCAAGCGGGACTAGCCTTGGCTTTGACCCACCCGTAAGACCGACCGAGCAGGGGCACGAGCCGGGACCAGGGATGAGCGACGTCGAAGATGCCCCGACGCCCGCAACCTCGCACGACAACGAGGGCGAGCTTAAGCCCGATTTCGTCGACGCCGTCGAGATCGCCATCGAAGCGCGCGACCACGCGGCTCTGCGGCGGCTCGTCGGCGACATGCACGAGGCCGATCTCGGCGGCCTCATCGAGAGGCTCGAGCCGGCGGCGCGTGCCGCGCTCATCGCGATCCTCGGGCGCGACTTCGATTTCAACGCGCTCACCGAGATCGACGAGACCATCCGCGACGAGATCATCGAGGATCTGCCGAACGCCGCCGTCGCGCTCTACGTCCAGGACCTGGAGAGCGACGACGCCGTCGCGCTGCTCGAAGATCTCGACGAGGAGGATCGCGACGAGATCCTCGAGGCGCTGCCGGCGATCGACCGCGCCGCTCTGAAGCGCT
This sequence comes from Beijerinckiaceae bacterium, assembly GCA_965198495.1. Taxonomy (GTDB): domain Bacteria; phylum Pseudomonadota; class Alphaproteobacteria; order Rhizobiales; family Beijerinckiaceae; genus RH-AL1. The sequence continues at coordinate 2,269,671 of CBDAPL010000001.1, forward strand.
CGCTCGACTGCCCCGAAGATACGGCCGGCCGGCTGATGCAGACGACCGTCGTCACCGTGCCGCCGTTCTGGTCGGCGCGCCAGGCGATCGACTACTTGCGCGACGCCGACGCCGACGAACTGCCGGACCAATTCTACGAGGTGTTCGTCGTCGATCCCGGTCACCGGCTTCTCGGCAACGTCTTCCTGGACGCGTTGATGCGCGCCAAGCCTGACGCCAGCCTGCGCGACACGATGCGCACCGATCGCCGCCGCGTCCGCGTGACCGACGAGGCGGAAGACATCGCCGATCTGTTCGAGCGCTACAATCTCGTCTCGGCGCCGGTCGTCGACGAGGCCGAGCGGCTCGTCGGCGTCATCACCGTCGACGACGTCGTCGACGTGATCCGCGAGGAGGCCGATCAGGAGATCAAGGCGTTGGGCGGCGTGTCCGCCGACGAGACGCTGTCGGATCGCGTCTGGTCGATCGCGCGTGGCCGCTTCCTGTGGCTGTTCGTCAATCTCATCACCGCCTTCGTCGCGTCCTTCGTGCTCGACTCGTTCGACAAGCAGCTGCAGAAGATGGTGGCCCTGGCCGTGCTGGCGCCGATTGTCGCCAGCCAGGGCGGCAACGGTGCCACGCAGACGATGACGGTGGTGATCCGCGCGCTGGCGACCCGCGAGCTGTCGCGCCTCAACGCGGCGCGGGTGATCGGCCGCGAGCTGCTGGTCGGCGCGCTGAACGGGGTCGCCTTCGGTGTCATCACCGGCATCGGCGCGACCCTCTGGTTCCATGAAAGCGGGCTCGGATTCGTCATCGCCGGCGCGATGCTGACGAACCTCGTCGCCGGCGCGCTGGGCGGCATTCTCGTGCCGCTCGTGCTCGAATATTTCGAGATAGACCCAGCGGTGTCCTCCTCCGCCTTCGTCACGACGGTCACCGACGTCGTCGGCTACTCTTCGTTCCTCGGTTTCGCGACCCTATGGTTCAAACTCGGGTGAAGACACCATGATGAAAGCGTCCGACGTCATCGCGCGACTCGAGCTGAAGCCGCACCCGGAAGGCGGCTGGTACCGGGAGACGTTCCGCGACGCGCGGCTGATCGACGGCCGCGCCGCCTCGACGGCGATCTACTACCTGCTCGATGTCGGCGAGGTGTCGGAATGGCACCGGATCGATGCGGTCGAGACCTGGCACTGGCATGCCGGCGCCCCGATGGTCATCACGATGTCGCCCAACGGCCACGACGCCTCCGCCCACCACCTGGGTTCCGACCTGGCCACGGGCCAGCGCCCGCAGCTTGTCGTGCCCGCCGGCCATTGGCAGACCGCGACGAGCCTCGGCGCCTGGACACTCGTCGGCTGCACCGTCGCGCCGGGTTTCATGTTCGAGACCTTCGAGGTGGCGCCGCCCGGCTGGCGGCCGATGCCGAGAGGGTGACGCTTTCCTCCATCAGATCGTATGCTTCGCGCAGCCTGCGATAGCGGTCGCGTCTTACGCAAGGCACGTTCGCGCGAAAATCATGACGATGTGGCAGGTGAAAGAACATCGATGATGAAGATCTACGATTGGCCGACCGGCCCCTATCCGACTCGCGTCCGGATTGCCTTGGCCGAGAAGAATCTGCGGTCGCGGGTCCAGTTCGTGTCGGTCGATCTCTGGAAGGGCGAGCACAAGAGGCCCGAGTTCCTGGTGAAGAACTACTCAGGCACCCTGCCGGTGCTCGAACTCGACGACGGCACCTTCATCGCCGAATGCACGGCGATCACCGAATACCTCGACGCGCTCGACGGCGCTCCGACGCTGACGGGCGGGACACCTCGCGATAGAGGCTTGATCCACATGATGAACAAACGCGCCGAGCTGGAGCTGCTCGACGCCATCAGTGTCTATTTTCATCACGCCACGCCGGGCCTTGGACCCGAGGTGGAGCGCTATCAAAACGCCGAGTGGGGGTTCCACCAGCGCGAGAAAGCCTCGCGTGGCATGAGATACTTCGATGGCGTCTTGCAGAGACAATCTTTCGTTGCCGTCGAGGCGTTCTCGATGGCCGACATCACGGTCATCGCCGGACTGGTCTTTGCGGAGCTTTTGAAGTTGCGAGTGCCCGCGGAGTGCGAGACGCTTCAGGAATGGTACGCAAGGATGCGGGAGCGTCCTAGCGTCAAGAACCGAGTGACGATGTCGGAGCCAGCCGGCGCTTCTTCCAGTAAGAAGTAGAAGGGCTCGATTTCAGCCAGATCCGGTGCTCCGTCGTTGGTTTAGCCACGCCCCCGATAGGGCGCCACGCCCTGATCCGGCACCCAAAGCCCATCGGGCGCCGCGCCGGTCTGCCAGAACACGTCGATCGGGATGCCGCCGCGCGGATACCAGTAGCCGCCGATCCTCAGCCAGCGCGGGCCGAGCAGGGCGACGAGATCCTTGCCGATGCGGATCGTGCAATCCTCGTGGAAGGCGCCGTGGTTGCGGTACGAGCCGAGGTAGAGCTTCAGCGATTTCGATTCGACGAGCCATTCGCCCGGAAGGTAATCGATGACGATCTGGGCGAAGTCCGGCTGACCGGTGACCGGGCACAGCGAGGTGAACTCCGGCGCGGTGAAACGCGCGAGATACGCGGTGTCGGGATGCGGGTTTGCCACGCGTTCGAGCTCGGCCTCCTCGGGCGAGGCGGGGAGCGCGGCATGGCGGCCGAGCACGCCGCCGGCGAGCTTGGGATCGTAGGTGTCTGACATGCCATGGTATTTGTCACGCGGTCGCCGCGCCGACAAGTAAGAGGACCTTAGCGAAGGCCGATCTCCTGCGGTGTCGCGCCGGACCGCCACTTGCGCTGCAGATGCGCCTGGATGTCCGCGATGCGCGCCCGGCGCACGGCCCAGAAGTCTTGGCTCGACAGGCGCGAGCCCGGCAGCGGCGCGGCAAAGACCGGCACATCGATGTGTGCCGCGACGATCGGGGAGGGCGCGGTGTCGTCGAACCCCTTTGACGATTGCTCCAGCAGGGCGCGGCAATCGTCCGCGTCCATCGCCGTCAGCGCGGGATCGCCGAACGCGTGCGTGCGGTTCTTCGTGAAGGCGTCGCAAGGCTGGCGATCGCTCCTCCTCCAGACCGACGCGATATAGGCTGCCTTGGCGTTGACGTTGGCATCGGTGTCGGCGCGCCGCCAGCGGTCGGCGAAGACATTGTCCATCGACGCGGTTCCCGCCGAGATCGTCATGCCGATCAAGGCGTCCGCTCCCTCGAGGCGCGTCGGATCGTAGATCGGCTCGATGCGCAGGATGGCGTCCTGCAGCTCCGGCGTGATGTCGACCGCCTTCTCCTCCGCGCTCGGCTTGCGGTCGAGCAGCGGCAGGCTCCACATGGGCTGGCTGGGCGTCACGCTCGCCGGCGCGGGTCGCGGCACCGACGCGGGCGTGATCGTCAGGGTGCCGATCACGTAACGCTGCGGCGTGAAGATCGTCGGCAGGATCGGCTTCGCGCCGGATATGGGCGAGCGCCAATCGGCTCGGGCCTGCACCCCAAGCACGAGCAACGGCGCCAGCGCGCCTATGATTACAAGCCTCGACATCGACGAAATCGGTCCTATCACGCGAGCCCTAACGAGGCATCTCGGCGCAACGGAGGCAACCGTCGCTCTGGCGCGTGGCGCGATCAGCGCTTTTTCGCAAGCGTGGCAAAATAATTGCGGGTCCCGTTTGGCCGACGACGCTTTCGCCGCGCCCACCTTCGGCGTAAACGGCGCATGCAAGCGCGAAGACACTCGGCGCAACGCAGACGCCCGAAAGGATATCTCATGACGGCCATCGTCGACATCGTCGCTCGCGAAATACTCGACAGCCGGGGCAATCCGACGATCGAGGTCGACGTGAGACTCGAGGATGGCTCGATGGGCCGCGCCGCCGTGCCGTCGGGCGCCTCGACCGGCGCGCACGAGGCGGTCGAACTGCGCGACGGCGACAAGCGCCGTTTCGGCGGCAAGGGTGTGCAGAAGGCCTGCGAGAGCGTGAACCGCGATATCTTTGATGCCATCGGCGGCTTCGACGCGGAAGACCAGATCCATATCGACGAGACGATGATCGCGCTCGACGGCACGCCCAACAAGGCAAAGCTCGGCGCCAACGCCATTCTCGGCGTCTCGCTCGCCTGCGCCAAGGCCGCCGCCGACGTCGTCGGCCTGCCGCTCTACCGCTATGTCGGCGGCACCCAGGCGCGCACGCTGCCGGTGCCGATGATGAACATCATCAACGGCGGCGCCCACGCCGACAATCCGATCGACTTTCAGGAATTCATGATCATGCCGATCGGCGCCGATTCCATAGCCGACGCGGTGCGATACGGCGCCGAAGTGTTCCACGCGCTGAAGAGCGCGCTGAAGAAGGGCGGTCACAACACCAACGTCGGCGACGAGGGCGGCTTCGCGCCAAACCTTCCGTCCGCCGAGGCGGCGCTCGACTTCTGCGTCAAGGCGATCGAGTCGGCCGGCTTCAAGCCCGGCGAGGACATCGGCCTCGCGCTCGATTGCGCGGTGACCGACTGGTTCAAGGACGGTACCTATCACTACGAGGGCGAAGGCACGACGCGTTCGATCGAGCAGCAGGTGGACTATATCGAGAAGCTTGTCGGCGCCTATCCGATCGTCTCGGTGGAGGACGGCATGGCCGAGGACGATTGGGACGGTTGGAAACTGCTGACCGATCGCCTCGGCGGCAAGCTGCAGATCGTCGGCGACGACCTATTCGTCACCAACACCGAACGCCTGCACAAGGGCATCAAGATGGGTGTCGCCAACTCGATCCTCATCAAGGTGAACCAGATCGGGACTTTGACCGAGACGCTGGCCGCGGTCGAGATGGGCCATCGCGCCGGCTACACGGCGGTGATGTCCCACCGTTCCGGCGAGACGGAGGACGCGACGATCGCCGATCTCGCGGTGGCGACGAACTGCGGGCAGATCAAGACCGGCTCGCTGTCGCGCTCCGATCGCATCGCCAAGTACAACCAGCTGATCCGCATCGAGGAGGAGCTCGGCACGCAGGCGCTCTACGCCGGCTTCGGCGCGCTCAAGGCGCGCTCCTGAGGCGAGATCGGCCGATGAAGGACTGATCCGTCGCACGAGGTCCAAGTCCGCCGCGCCTATACCAAGTCCGCCGCGTCCATACCAAGTCCGCCGCGTCTATACTACGGCAGGGTCGTTGCCGGCGTGACCTTCCGCGTGCTCCTCGTCGGCGCCGCGGTCCGCTCGACATCGGGCGTACTGATCGTGCCGACCGGCTGATCTCGGCCTGCCACCTTACGGCGGCGCAATGTCAACGATCTCTTCCATTTGATCATGATTTGTTCTAGTCTTCCGTGGTGACCCACCCCACGGACCTACGCTGATATGGCCAAGGCGAAAACCACCTTCATTTGCCAGGGCTGCGGCAATGTCACTGCGAAATGGCAGGGACGCTGCGAGGCGTGCGGCGCCTGGAACGCGATGAGCGAGGATTCCGCGGCGGCCGGCATCGGCGCGCAGGCGCTACGCGGCGCGCGAAAGGGGCGGATCTTCTCGCTCGGTGAACTCGGCACCGCCGACGCGCCGCAGCGACGGCTCCGCACCGGCATCGACGAGCTCGATCGCGTCACCGGCGGCGGCTTCGTCGCCGGATCGGTCCTGCTGCTCGGCGGCGAGCCCGGCATCGGCAAGTCGACGCTGCTGATCCAGGCCTGCGCGGCGGTGGCCGGGGCAGGGCGGCGCGTCGTCTATATCTCCGGCGAGGAGGCGATGGACCAGGTGCGCCTGCGCGCGATGCGGCTCGGGCTCAGCCGCGCGCCGGTCGAGCTTGCCGCCGAAACAGGCGTCGAGGATATCGTCGCCACCCTCTCGCACGGTCCCCGCCCGGCTCTGGTCGTGATCGATTCCATCCAGACGATGTGGACCGATGCCGTGGAATCTTCGCCGGGCACCGTCACGCAGGTGCGCGGCTCCGCCCAGGCGCTGATCCGTTTCGCCAAGACGACGGGCGCGGTGGTGGTCCTGGTCGGCCACGTCACCAAGGACGGGCAGATCGCCGGGCCGCGTGTCGTCGAGCACATGGTCGACGCGGTCCTCTCGTTCGAAGGGGAGGGCGGCCGCGACTTCCGCATCCTTCGCTCGATGAAGAACCGCTTTGGCCCGACCGACGAGATCGGCGTATTCGAGATGACCGGTGCCGGCCTTGCCGAGGTCTCCAACCCGTCCGCTCTGTTCCTCACCGCGCATGAGCAGGCGACACCGGGCGCGGCGGTGTTCGCCGGCATGGAGGGCACGCGCCCGTTGCTGGTCGAGATCCAGGCGCTCGTCGCGCCGACCTCGCTTGGCACGCCGCGCCGCGCCGTCGTCGGCTGGGACACGAGCCGCCTCGCGATGGTCGTCGCCGTGCTGGAGGCGCATGCCGGGCTGCGGCTCGGGCAGCACGACATCTATCTCACCATTGCCGGTGGCCTCAGGGTCAGCGAACCGGCAGCCGACCTCGCCGCCGCGGCCGCGCTGGTCTCGTCCCTGTCGGGGCAGGCGCTGCCGCCACAATCGGTCTATTTCGGCGAAGTCGGCCTTTCGGGTGCCGTTCGGCCGGTTGCGCACGCCTCGGCGCGCCTCAAGGAGGCGGCCAAGCTCGGCTTCAAGGCGGCGGTCGGACCCAAGAGCGTCGGCGGCGTCGTCCAGCCCGGCGAGGGGGTCGCGCCCGAGACGCTTACGGCGACAGTCTGCGACCATATCGGGGCGCTCGTTGCCGCGATCGCGGCGCCGCGGCGGTCTCCATCGGACCACAGGTCCTCTTGGGTTGAAGGGGACAGCCGGCGAACCGCGTGACGGAAGGTACGGGCTTCGCTATAAGGCGCGCATAAAAAGACGCGTCGCGCGCGAAGTGACCGCGACGCCGATGCCAGCCTGAGGGTCCGGATCCTAATGCCGTCTTATCTCGATCTCGGCCTGATCGTCGTCATCCTCGTTTCGGCCCTGCTCGCCATGTTGCGCGGCTTCACGCGCGAGGTTCTGGCGATCGCCTCCTGGATCGCGGCGGCGGCGGCCGGCGCCTACCTCTATCCCTATCTTCTCCCCTACGTGAAACCCTACATCGCGAAAGAGCCTTGGGCCTCCATCGCCTCGGCCACCGCGATCTTCTTCGTCGCGCTTATCGTCGTTTCCATCGTCACCGTTAATCTGTCGGACGCGATCCTCGACTCCAAAGTCGGCGCGCTCGACCGCTCGCTCGGTTTCCTTTTCGGGGTGGCGCGCGGCTTCGTCCTATGCGTGATCGCCTATGTCTTCTTCTCCATGCTCGACCCGCTCGACAAGCAGCCGGAATGGATGCGCAACGCCAAGATGCGGCCGGTACTGCAAAGCGTCGGCGACGACATGACGGCGATGCTGCCGCACGATCTGCTGAGCAAGATTATCAAGCCCAAGGCCGGAACGCCGGGCGAGGAGACGCCCGACACCGACGCCACGGACGAGAAGACCGCGCCGGCGACTGCCGCGCCCGACTCCGATTCGCCAGCGCCGCTTCCGGTGCCGCGCGGCGGCAGCGGTGGAAAAGGACCCTGATATCGATGGTCGATCGAACTATCGCTGGTCTTTCGACGGATAGGGATTATTTAGGTTTCGTGACGCTAAACACGCTCGGGCTTTGACGTTCGAGCCGGCTCTTGCCTGAATGATGCGCAAGGCCGGGACAGCGAGGTGCGATGCAAACTCCCGAACCTGATTTCTCTGGCCGCTCGGCGAGCGATCAATTTGGAGACGCATTCGACATCAACGCCGATCGCCTTCGCGAAGAATGTGGCGTCTTCGGCATTTTCGGCCATCCCGATGCCGCCGCGATCACCGCTCTCGGCCTTCATGCTTTGCAACATCGCGGCCAGGAAGCGGCCGGCATTGTCGCCTTCGACGGCAATCGTTTCAATTCCGAACGGCGCCTCGGCCTCGTCGGCGATCATTTCTCCAAGGCCTCGACGATCGCCCGCCTGCCCGGCGCCGCCGCCGTCGGCCATGTGCGCTACTCGACCACCGGCGAGACGATTCTCCGTAACGTGCAGCCGCTCTTCGCCGAGCTCGACTCCGGAGGCATCGCCGTCGCGCACAACGGCAACCTTACCAATGGCCTGACGCTGCGGCGCGAGCTGATCCGCGATGGCGCCATCTATCAATCGACGTCCGATACCGAGGTGATCCTGCACCTCGTCGCCCGCAGCCGGCGCACACGGGTGATCGAGCGCTTCATCGAGGCGCTGCGCGAACTCGAGGGCGCCTACGCGCTCGTCACCTTGTCCAACAAGGCGCTGATCGGCGCGCGCGACCCACTCGGCATTCGCCCGTTGGTGTTGGGCGAACTCGATGGTCACTACATGCTTGCCTCCGAGACCTGCGCGCTCGACATCATCGGCGCGCGGTTCGTCCGCGATGTCGATAATGGCGAGATCGTCGTCATCAGCGAAAACGGCGTCGAGAGCCTGCGCCCGTTCCCGCGCATCCAGGCGCGCCCCTGCATCTTCGAGTACATCTACTTCTCGCGCCCGGACTCGGTGGTGCATGGCCGTCCCGTCTACGACATCCGCAAGGCGATGGGCGCCGAACTCGCCCGCGAATTGCCGACGCAGGCCGACGTCGTCATTCCGGTGCCCGACAGTGGCGTCCCGGCCGCAATCGGCTACGCGCGCGCGTCCGGCATCCCGTTCGAGCTCGGCATCATCCGTAATCATTACGTCGGGCGCACCTTCATCCAGCCGACGCAGTCGACGCGCGAACTCGGCGTTCGGCTCAAGCACAGTGCCAACAAATCCGTCGTCGCCGGCAAGAGTATCGTGCTCATCGATGATTCGATCGTGCGCGGCACCACGTCGTTGAAGATCGTGCGCATGATGCGCGAAGCCGGTGCCAGGGAGGTGCATTTCCGCATCTCCTCGCCGCCGATCCGTCATCCCGATTACTATGGGATCGACACACCCGAGCGCGAGAAGCTTCTCGCCGCGACGCATTCCCTGGACGAGATGCGCGACTACATCGGCTGCGACTCGCTGGCTTTTCTCTCGGTCGACGGTATCTATCGCGCGATGGGCGAGACGCGCCGCGATCCAATCCGCCCGCAGTTCACCGACCATTGCTTTACCGGCGACTACCCGACCTATCTGACCGACGTCATAGGCGAGCACCGTAGCCAGTTGTCGCTGCTGGCGGAGGCAGGCTAAGCGCCTCGCTTCCCATGACGCCCGATAAGCCCCTTTTGAGCCGCGTCGCGCTCGTGACAGGCGCGTCGCGCGGGATCGGCCGCGCCACCTGCGTCGCGCTTGCCGAAGCCGGTGCCCATATCGTGGCGCTCGCGCGCACCCAGGGCGCCCTGGAAGAACTCGATGACGCGATCAAGGCGGCCGGCTCGTCGGCGACACTGGTGCCTTGCGACATCAAGGATTACGCCGCGCTGGACCGTCTCGGCGCCGCTCTGCACGAGCGCTGGGGCAAGCTCGACATCTTCGTCGGCAACGCCGGCGTACTGGGACCGCTGACGCCCATCGCCCATCTCGATCCGAAACAATGGGACAACGTCATCGCGGTCAACGTCACCGCGAATATGCGCCTGATTCGCTCGCTGGATCCGCTGTTGCGCGCGTCAGATGCCGGACGCGTCGTGCTGCTCAGCTCTGGCGCCGGCCACCGCACCGACTTCAAGGCCTTCTGGGGTCCCTATGCGATCTCCAAGAGCGCCGTCGACGCGATCGTGCGGACCTATGCGGCTGAGACGAGCGCCCTGACGCCGATCCGCGTGATGGCGGTCAACCCAGGGCCTTTGCGCACGCGCATGCGTGCCCAGGCGATGCCGGGCGAGGACAAGATGACGCTGCGCACGCCAGAGGACCTGGCGCCGAAGATCGTCGCGCTTTGCCTGCCGTCGTGGACCGAGACGGGCGCGCTATACGATTTCCCGTCCGACGAAGTGCTTCATTTTCGGGGACCGGCGTAGCTGCTGTCATGCACGCTTCGCGTTGTGCTGCTTGGCTCGCCGCCCAATCGAGCTCAGGAGCAAGGTCTTGGTCCAGCACCCAACGCGACGCGATATCGTGGTAGGCGGCGCGGCCGTGACGCTCGTTGCGGGGAGCGCCGCGGCCGAAACGCAGCCGCTCTCCACCGGAGCGGGCGCCACCTCGACGGCTGCTACGAAGGTCATCGCCACCGGCACCGTCACCGAGATCGTCGCCGGACCCGGGCCGACCCTCGCCAAGGGCGCACCCGTGCGGAACGTGCTCGTCTCCAACGGGCGCGACATCACCCGGACCGATGCGGCCGGGCACTACAGTCTTCCGGTCGAGCCAGGCCAGGCGATCTTCATCGTCAAGCCGTCCGGTTTCCGCGTGCCGGTCGATGCCGCGACCAAGCTGCCGCTGTTCTCCTACGTCTACGATCCCGAAGGGACGCCGGGGGCGCTTAACTTTCGCTATGCGGGCCTTAATCCGACAGGCCCGCTGCCTCCCGCGATCGACTTCCAGCTCACCCGCGTCCCCGAGCCCCAGGTCTTTGAGGTCATGCTGTTTACCGATCCACAGCCCGAGTCGACGGCCGAGATCGAGTTCGTTCGCGACGACGTTGTCGCCGGGGTGATCGGCGCCAACGCCGCCTTCGGCGTCACCTGCGGCGACCTGATGTTCGACGATCTGTCGATGTACGATCGCTACAATCGCATCATCGGCACGATCGGCCTCCCATGGTGGAATATCGGCGGCAATCACGATCTCGATTACGAGCCGCCGGACGCCAAACGCTCCCGCGACACCTACAAGCGCGTGTTCGGCGCGACCTACTACGCGCACGAATACGCCGACGCGCTCTTCATCATGCTCGACAACGTCGATTACCTCGGCGCCGGCTCCGGCAAGCCGGGTGAGCACGGCGCCTATCGCGGCTTCTTCCCAGCCGATCAGCTGACGTTCGTCGAGAACCTGTTGGAGGCGACGCCGAAGGAGCGGCTCATCGTCGTCATCATGCACATTCCACTGACGACCTATTTGGGATCGACGCCGAACCAGAGCACTGTCAACGCCAGCGATCTCCTGAAGCTGCTGAGCGGTCGTCCAACGGTCAGCTTCTCGGGCCACACGCATTCGACGGAGCACCATTATCTTGGTCAGGCGGAGGGCTTTGCGGGGCCCGACAGCCATCACCACCACGTGCTGACGGCGGTCAGCGGTTCCTGGTGGAGCGGCCCGCGCGATCATCGCGGCATCGCTTCGGCCGACAGCTACGACGGGACGCCGAACGGTTTCCACGTGCTGTCCATCGATGGGTCGCGTTACACCACGCGCTACGTGCCAGCCGCCGAACCGGCGCGGCGTCAGATGCGCATCAGCCTGGAGACGCAGTTCCACCAGGACGACGGCGAAGTCATGTTCGAAGTACCAATGGAGTCGCTGCTGCGCTCGCCGATCACCGCCGCGCAGGCGGACGGTACGCGTTTGAGCGTCAACATCTTCGACGGCGGCCCGCGCACGAGCGTCGCCTTCACTCTGAATGGCAGCAAGCCGATCTCGATGAAGCGCGTCGCGCGACCCGATCCGTTCATCGTGCAGGTCTACAAGCGGCACGCGCCGACGATCAAGAAATGGGTGACGCCGCAACCATCCTCTCACCTCTGGGAGGCGCCGCTGCCGCTCGGTCTGCGCCCCGGCACATACGCGCTGCGGGTTTTTGCCAAGGACGAATACGGACGCGATCTCAGCGACGCGATGGTGCTGGAGATCGTCTAGATACAAACCACGTCGCTCGCTCCGCGCCGCAGTTCGATGCGATCGGCTATGTTCCTCGCCTGCGCGTCACCACCTCGTGCGTTTGTTCGCCGAGACCCTCAGCGCCGAGCGTCACGACATTGCCTGCCTTGAGGAAGCGCTTGGGATCCATGCCCTGGCCGACGCCGGCCGGCGTGCCGGTGATGATCACGTCGCCAGCCTCGAGCACCATGAAGCGTGACACGTATGAGACGATTGCCTTCATCGAGAAGATCATGTCCTTGGTCGTGCCGGTCTGCATGCGCTCGCCATCGACATCGAGCCAAAGCGCGATCCGCTGCGGGTTGGCGAACTCGTCGCGCGTGACGAGCCACGGACCGAGGGGACCGAAACTCGCCGCGCTTTTGCCTTTCGTCCACGTGCCGCCGCGATCGAGCTGAAAGCCGCGCTCGCTGACGTCGTTGGAGAGGCAGTACCCCGCGACATGGTCCAGCGCGGCGCGTTCGCTGACGTAAGACGCGCGAACGCCCATGACGATGCCGACTTCGACCTCCCAGTCGAGCCTATCGGATTCTTTCGGAATGATGATCGGGTCGGTCGCGCCGCAGACGCAGTTCGAAGCCTTCTGGAAGAAGACCGGCTCCTTGGGGAAGTCCATGCCGATTTCGTGCGCGTGGTCCGAGTAGTTGAGGCCGATGGCCATGAAGTTGATGGGCCGCGCGACGCAGGAGCCAAGCCGCGGCCGCCCGCGCACCAGTGGCAGCTTGGAAGGTTTGGCCCGCGCGATACGCGCCAGCATCTTCGGGGACAGCGCCTCGCCGTCGATATCGGCGACGATGCCGCTGAGGTCGCGGATGCGGCCGTCCTCGTCGACGAGGCCCGGCTTCTCCCTGCCGTCCGCCCCGTAGCGCACCAACTTCATCGCTTCATCCTCGGATCTCCTAAGATCTCAATTCAAGGAGAGCGACGGGCGCGTATGTCAAGGCTTCTACAATGTATGTCGGAGATCTACACCGTTAGGCTGCTATCGCGCGCCTCGCGTTACGGTTAACGCGTCTGCTCCGAGCCCAAACGAGTGAAACATGCGTTTTTTCGTCGTCGCGGCCGTCGCTTCCATCGGCGGTCTGCTGTTTGGCTACGATACCGGCGTGATCTCAGGCGCTCTGCTGTTCATCAGGAACGAGTTCGCGCTGTCGCCGACGATGCAGGGCGTCGTCACCAGCATGGTGCTCGTCGGCGCCGTCGCCGGCGCGGCGATGGGCGGTGGCCTCACCGATCGGTTCGGGCGCAAGCCGGTGATCATCGTCATGGCCGCCTTGTTCGCCGTCGGCTCGCTGCTCAGCGCCGCCGCGACGCAGATCTGGATGCTGCTCGTCGCGCGCCTCATCCTCGGCATCGCGATCGGCGTCGCCTCGATGCTGACGCCCCTCTATCTCTCCGAGATGGCGCCGGCAGAGAAGCGTGGCGCGGCGGTTTCGCTCAATCAGTTCTGCATCACCTTCGGCATCCTCGCGTCCTACCTCGTCGACTATGCCTTCAGCGATGTCGGCGGCACGTGGCGCTGGATGCTGGGCCTCGGCGCCGTGCCCGGTCTCATGCTGGGCGCCGGTATGGCGTTCATGCCGGAAAGTCCGCGCTGGCTCGCGGGGCGGGGGCGCATGGACGAGGCGGCGGTCGTCTTGCGCGCGATGCGCTCGGACACGCGGGTCGCGGCCGAGATGGATGGGCTGAGACGTGACGTCCAGCGCGAGCGCGACGCGATCTCGCTTTCCGCTCTCCTGAAGGCGCGTCGAGCGCGTCGACCGCTGATCGTCGGCATCGGCCTCGCCGTCTTCCAGCAGGTCACCGGCATCAACACGGTCATCTATTACGCTCCGACGATCTTTCCAGAAGGCCGGCCTCGCCTCCAACGCGGCAGCGATACTCGCCACTGTCGGCGTAGGCGTCGTCAACGTGCTGATCACCGTGGCGGCGCTGCTGCTGATGGATCGTGCCGGTCGTCGCAAGCTGCTTCTTTTTGGCCTGACGATCATGACGATCTGCCTGGTGGTCCTGGCGATTGCCTTCGCGAACGGCCAGTCGCAGACGCTCGGCATGGTGACGGCGGTCGCTCTGGCGGTCTACGTGGGCGGTTTCGCGATCGGCCTCGGCCCCGTGTTCTGGCTGCTCATCGCCGAGATCTTCCCACTAGCCTACCGCGGACGCGGGATGAGTGTGGCCTCGATGGCGAACTGGGGCGCGAACCTCGTCGTGGCCCTGCTGTTCCTCGATCTCATCCGCCTGCTGACGCCCGCCGGTACCTTCGGCCTCTTCGCCCTCATGACGCTCGGCGCGATCGCCTTCGCCTGGAGATATGTGCCGGAGACCAACGGGCGCAGCCTCGAGCAGATCGAGAGCGACATGGCGGCGGAGATCGAGGCGGCGTGAACGCTTGCTCTCGGTCGGCGCCCTTGCTACCCAGGCGCTCCCAAGCTCAGCATCCAGAGAGACCGCCACGCGCCTATGGCTGAACCGCGTCGATCCCCGCACGCGTCCGTTTCCGTCAACGGCGCCCGCTTCCTCATCGTCGAGGCGCGCTTCTACGACGAGATCGGCGCGATGCTCCTCGCCGGGGCGACACGCGCGCTCGAGGCGGCCGACGCGACGATCGAGGTGGTCACGGTGCCGGGCGCGCTCGAAATCCCCATCGCGCTCGCGCTGATGGTGGAGGATGGCGCCTACGCGGGTGCGATCGCGCTGGGCTGCGTGATCCGCGGCGAGACCTACCATTTCGAGATCGTCGCGGGCGAGAGTTCGCGGGCACTGACCCAGTTCGCCGTCGATTGGCGGCTGTGCTTCGGCAACGGCATTCTCACTGTCGAGAACGAGGCGCAGGCGATCGTCCGCGCCGACCCGGCGCAGGGCGACAAGGGCGGCGACGCCGCGCGGGCCGCATTGGCGCTTTGGCAGATCAAGAACAAACGGGACCACGCCTGATGGCCGCGCGCGAACGCTCGGCCGCGCGTCTCGCCGCCGTGCAGGCGCTCTATCAGATGGACGTGACCGGCAAGACGCTGCCGGACATCTTCGCCGAGTTCGAAACCTACTGGATCGGCGGCGAGATCGAGGGCGACCAGTACAACAAGGCCGAACTGGCCTTCTTCCGCGACATCCTCACCGGCGTACTCGCCGATCAGGGTCCGCTCGACCGCACGATCGACAGGACGCTCGTGGCCGGCTGGCCTTTGACCCGCGTCGACAGCGTGATGCGCGCGACGCTGCGCGGCGGGGCCTACGAATTGAAGAAGCGCAGGGACATTCCGGCTCGCGTCGTCATCAAGGAATACGTCGACGTTGCCGGCGCCTTCTTCGGCCGCGAGGAGAGCGGCATGATCAACGCCGTCCTCGACGGCATGGCGCGGGAGTATCGGGCGGCGGAGTTCGAGACGCCGCGCGCGTCGTAGGCTGAGTTCCGCTCAGGTGCCGATCGTCTTCCGCATCCGCGTGTTGCCGAGCCAGAAGTCGCCGACCATCACCGTCTGCCGCCGCTGCGGCTCGAAACCCTGCGCATCGAAGAAGGGCTTCGCGGTGTCGCTGGCATCGACGGTAAGCAGCTTGGCGCCGCGTCCGACCGCGAGTTTCTCGATCGCGCCGTAGAGCAGGGTGGCGACGCCGCGGCGCGCGGCGCGCGGATACACGTAGAGCATCTTGATGGTGTCCTTGCCCTCAAGCGCGATGAAGCCGACAGGCGCGGCGGCGATCGTCGCCACAAGCGTCAGGCAGCCGGCGAGTGTCGCGCCGAACGCCTGCTCGTCGTCGGCTTCCGCCGCCCAGGCATTGCGCTGGCCCTCGTCGTAATCCTCTTCCGTCAGCGTCTCGATGCTGTCCTGAAAGATCACCGCCAGCACCGGCACGTCGGCCGGCAGCATCGGCCGCAGCATCGCCTGGTGCGTCTCCGCGCTCATCGCAACATCCTCACGGCTTTCGCTCCCAGGTTGTCGTTCCATCCTTGTTGTCCTTGACCGCAACGCCGACGGCCGCGAGTTCGTCGCGTAGACGATCGGATTCCTTCCAATTCTTGCTCGCGCGTGCCTCAAGGCGCCGTGCGAGGAGGTCTTCGATCCTCGGCGAGAGCGATGCCGCCTCTGGATGTTCGGCTTTGATCCCGAGCAGGTCGAGCCCGCCCCGCAGGGCGGCCGGATCACTCCCGCGCAGCACATAGAGTTCGGTCAAAGCCTTCGGCGTGTTGAGATCGTCCGCCATCGCGGCAAGGAAGCGTTCGCTCGGGGCGGACGCGACCACGCCAGCGCAGACCTTGGCGAAGTCGACGATCGTGCGCTCGGCTTCTTGCAGGCCCTTCAGAGTGAAATCGATCGGCGAGCGATAGTGCGTGCGTAGCATGGCGAGGCGCAGAGCGTCGCCCGACCAAGGGCGACCGCCGAAGTCCGCGCTAGCCCACAAATCACGAATAGTGACGAAGTTGCCTAGGCTTTTCGACATCTTCTCACCTTCCACTTGAAGATGACCGTTGTGCATCCAGACCTTGGCCATGAGGTCGTGGCCGAAGGCGCAGCGGCTTTGCGCGATCTCGTTCTCGTGGTGCGGGAACACGAGGTCGATGCCGCCGCCGTGGATGTCGAAGGTCTCGCCGAGGTGCCGCCAGCTCATCGCCGAGCATTCGAGGTGCCAGCCGGGGCGGCCGCGGCCCCAGGGCGAGTCCCAGCCGGGTTCCTCCGCCGACGAGGGCTTCCACAGGACGAAGTCGGTGGCGCCGCGCTTGTAGGGCGCGACCTCGACGCGGGCGCCGGCGATCTGCTCGTCCATGCTCTTGTTGGCGAGGCGGCCGTAGTCGGGCATCGTCGGCACGTCGAAGAGCACGTGGCCGTCGGCGGCATAGGCATGTCCGTTGGCGATCAGTCGCTCCATGATCGCGATCATCGGCGCGATGTGGTCGGTGGCGCGCGGCTCGATCGTCGGCGCCAGGCAGCCGAGCGCCGCCGCGTCCGCGTGGAAGATCGCGATCATCTCGTCGGTGAGCGCGCGAATGTCGATGCCGCGCTCGGCGGCCCGCGCGTTGATCTTGTCGTCGACATCGGTGATGTTGCGCACGTAGGTGACATGGTCGGCGCCGTAGGCATGCCGCAGCATTCGGAACAGCACGTCGAAGACGATCAGCATGCGCCCGTTGCCGATGTGCAGGTTGTCGTAGACGGTCGGGCCGCAGGCATAGACGCGCACGTTGGCCGGATCGAAGGGGGTGAACACCTCCTTGCGGCGCGTCAGCGTGTTGTGGAACCGCAGGTCCATGAGCCCTCTCCGTGAGGTGCCGACAGAACGGCGGACAGGCAGCTTGTCAAGGCGATCGCTCCGCCCAGCGCTTCACCCGAATCCTCAACACCCGCTTTACCCTGACGCGCGAATTCGAGCGGCGGCCGCTACCATCTCTTAACCGCTTCTTCAGCATCGCCGGTGCACGATCGTCGCGTTCCAACCGAACGTGTCGAGTTCCGCATGTCCGCCATCGCGTCCGACTACCGCAAGATCGCCCAGATCGGTGCCTCCCTCGCAGCCGCCCTCATCGTGCTGTCCGCCAGCCGGCTTCCCTCGCAGGCTGAGACCAACCACATGCTCGTCATCCCTGCGTCCGACGGCTACGGGTTCGACGATTGCCTGGCGGCCAACAAGGCCTGCGGGCGCGTCATCGCGGATGCTTGGTGCGAGGCGCACGGGATGGCGGTATCAATCTCGTTCGGCCGCGCCGACGACATCACCGCCTCGATCGGCTCGGTGAAGCCGGCGAAGATGGAGCCGGGCGCGTTCATCGTGAACTGCAAGGACTGACACCCTTATCCTCCTACAATCTCCGGAACGCTCCGCTGAAGGCGCGGTTTAGTGTGCGTCAACACGGAGTTCGATCATGAAAAACGCTATTGCCGGGCTGCTGCTCGCCACCGCCGCTCTCTCGCTGGGTGCGACCGGCGCCAGCGCGAAGGGCTGCATCAAGGGCGCCCTAGCCGGCGGTCTCGCCGGTCATATGGCCCATCATGGCCTGATGGGCGCCGCCGCCGGTTGCGCCGTCGGCCACCATATGGCCAATAGGAAGGCCAAGACCGCCGCGCAGGACACCTCGCATTAGAGCCGACGCAAGGACGAGAGCGACAAGGGAGTCTGAGGGCTCCCTTTTTCATTCAGACCCGCAGGTGCTTGAAACGCTGGAGCGCCTGTCGCGATTACGCCGCCCCATCCATAGGAGATTGATCATGAAGCATCTTTTTGCCGGACTGCTGATGACCGCCGCGGCCCTGAGCGCCACGGGCGCGAACGCCAAAGGCTGCATCAAGGGTGCTCTCGTGGGTGGTGTCGCCGGGCATATGGCCGGCCATGGGAAGATGGGTGCCGCTGCGGGATGCGCCGTCGGGCACCACGAGGCTAACAAAAAGGATCAGACTTCATCTGATCCCGGGAAGAAGTGATCGGACAGGATCAAGGTAGAGGTCGGCCGGGCCGGCCTCTTATGTTGGCTCAGTCTTTCGCGAAGTCTGCGCATTTCGGCGTGTCCGTCGCTGCCCCCCAAGGCATGACGGGAACGCTGGACGTCGAGTTCTTGGGCGAGCCATCGATGAATTTATCGCTGTAGACCATGTAGACGAGCACGTTCCGTTTCTTGTCGCAGCCGCGCACGATCTGCATGTGCTTGAAGAAGAAGGATCGGCGCTCGGCCAACACGACGTCGCCTTCGGCGAACTTCTCCTTGAACTTGATCGCGCCGTACTGGCGGCAAGCGAGCGAGATGTCCGATACCTCCTCGGCAAGGCCGAGAGACCCTTTCAGGCCGCCGACGGATGGCACTGTGTAGTAGCAAGCGACACCGTCGATCATCGGATCGTCGATCGCATAGGTCGTCAGCTTGGCGTCCGGCGTGAGAAGGTGGAACTTCGTGTTCTCGCTGAAGATCTTGTCGGGGCCGTCGGCAAGTGCCGAACCGGTCCCGATGCCGACTGTGACCGGTAACAAGAAGGCCAGGCCGAGCGTCTTCCAAAAGATCGCGAACCCGTCCATGTCCCGCCTCCGTGCCACTCCCTGGCGGCTGCGATCTATATGGGCGTGCCCTACTGTTGCAAAAGAGGCGGTTGCTTTCGCAAATCGAGCGAGGTGCCACCCAGGCCATTTTTGAACCATGAAGCAATGGTCATAGGCGCTCAGGTGCGACATTCTCCGGCTTTGCGGGCCGGGCTTGATTCGCCGACTTCGAGGATTGAATGCGCCTGTTCGTTGTCGTGCGGCCCACCAGCCGGGCAAATGAAAAGCTTCGCGCGGCCGAAGTTCTTGCCGGCTTCGTTCTGATCGCCGGTATGGTGATACCGCAAGCGCTTGAAGCGCAAACCATCGATTGCGGGCGTCTCCAGCAACAAATCGCACAGTCGGATCGCGGCGGCGGCAACCGCTACGCGGCGGCCGCGCGGCGACAGAGTGCGGAACTCGCGCGGACGCAGGCCTACGCGCAGCAGCTTGGTTGCGGCGGTCTCGCCTCGTTCTTCGGCGGAAATCCGCAATGTGGCGGCCTCAATCAACGCATTCAGCAGATGCAGGCCAACCTCGGGCAATTGCAGGCCGCCAGCGGCGGCGGCGGACAGCGCGCCGACCTCGTCGCGCGATACAATGCCTATTGCCGAGGCGGCTCGCCGCAGCCGCAGCAGCCGCGCGGTTTCTTCGAGTCGCTTTTCGGCGGCCAGGAGCAGCCGGCCCCTCCGCTCCCCGATATGCGCCGTGACCAGCCGCAGGACTCCGCCGACGACGAGGGTGGCCCGCACGCGCGCGGCGGCTCGCAGGCCGTTTGTGTGCGCACCTGCGATGGCGGTTTCTTCCCGCTCGGGGTGTCCGCGCGACGCGGTGACGATAGCCTGAACGAAATGTGCACCGCGCTTTGTCCGGGCACCCAGGCCGTCGTCTTCACCCGCACCCCAAGCGCGGACATCAGGACGGCCATGGGCATCGACGGTAAGCCTTACATGGACCTGCCGAACGCGCTCAAATACAGCAAGACGTTCACGCCTGATTGCTCATGCCGACCGGCCGGCAAGAGCTGGGCCGAAGCGCTCGCCAACGCCGAGGAGGTCATCGGTCACGCGCACAAGGGTGACATCGTGGTCACGCCAGAAAAATCCGACGAGCTCTCGCGGCCAAAGCTCGATTCGCAGACGCGATCGTCGCTCTTGCAGAAACCTGCGACCGCAATGGTGCTTTCAGACGACGCCAAGACGCTGAACGGTATGACGCCGAGTGACAAAGCGCCGGGCGATGCGGCCGCACCGAGCCTGGACCAGGACGCCGTCAAGCCGGGTGTCCGGCAAGTCGGGCCGCAGCCCTAGCCCGGCCGATGAGCGGCAGCAGGGCGGCGAGTTCCGGTCCGGCATCGCGACCGGTCAAAGCGAGCCGCAGGGGATGGAACAGGGCCTTGCCCTTGCGACCGGACCCGGCCTTCACCAATCCGGTCCAGTTTGCCCATACGGACTGGTCCCAAGGCTCTGCCGGCAGAAGTGCCGCCGCCTCGTCGAGAAACGCGGGGTCTTCCCTGATCCCCTCCGTTGGGCCTTCGATGACCTGCCACCAGCCGGCGACATCGCCGAAGCGTTGAAGGTTGCCGCGGACGACCAGCCAAAACGTCTCGGCTTTGTCGCCATGGATGCCGATAGCTCTCAAGCGTGCCTCGACATCGAGGAAGGGCAAGCCGTGCAACGTGCGCGCGGAGAGCTGCGCGAGCTCCGCCGGATCGAAGCGGGCGGGGTTGCGCGAGATATGCCCGAGATCGAACAGCGTGCCGAGCTCATCGAGACTCGTGACAGGGCGCACGGCATCGCTGGAGCCCGTCAGCACCGCGAGTGACGCCACTGCCAGCGGCTCGATGCCGTCCGCGCGCAGGCCCTCCAGCGACAAGGCGCCGGAGCGCTTCGAGAGTCCCTCGCCACTCGCGGTGGTCAGCAGATTATGATGTGCGAAGGCCGGCGCCGTTCCGCCGAGTGCCGCGAAGAGCTGGATCTGCACGGCGGTGTTGGTGACGTGATCCTCGCCGCGAATGACGTGGGTGACGGCCATCGCGTGATCGTCGACGACAGAGGGCAACGTGTAGAGATACGAGCCGTCCGCGCGGATCAGCACCGGATCGGAGAGCGAGGCGCAATCGATGTGGCTCGGACCGCGCACGAGATCGTCCCAGGCGACATCGATCCTGTCGAGCATGAAGCGCCAATGCGGTCGGCGGCCGTCGGCCTCGAGCTTGGCACGGTCTTCGGCGGTCAGGTCCAGCGCGGCACGATCGTAGACCGGCGGCAGGCCGCGCGCCTGCTGGCGCTTGCGCCGGCGGTCGAGCTCTTCCGCGCTTTCGTAGCACGGGTAGAGTTTGCCCGCCGCTTTCAGCCGCTCGGCAGCCTCGGCGTAGAGCGCAACACGCTGTGACTGCCGAGCCGTCTCGTTCGGCACGATGCCGAGCCAGGCGAGATCGACGCCGATCGCCTCGACATGTTCTTCCCGTGATCGTTCGGCGTCGGTGTCGTCGAAGCGCAGGATGAAACGGCCGCCGTGCTTGCGGGCGAAGAGCGCGTTGAGCAGGGCGGTACGTGCGTTGCCGATGTGGATACGCCCTGTCGGCGAAGGAGCGAAACGGACGATGGGCGACGTCATCCCGGCTGATCCGGAGCGAAGAGCGGAGACCACCGATTGAGCTCAGGTGACACTCGCCTGAAGGTTTCGTGTCCCATCACTCGGCCGCGCGGACAGCCGGCATGCCGCGGGCGATGCGCTCGTTCTTCAAAAGCTCGGCCACGAGGAAAGCCACTTCGATCGCCTGCTCGGCGTTTAGCCGAGGATCGCAGTAGGTGTGGTAGCGGTCGTGCAGGTCGAGGTCCGAGAGGGCTCTGGCCCCGCCGGTGCACTCGGTCACGTCCTTGCCGGTCATCTCGAGGTGGATGCCGCCGGCATAGGTGCCCTCGGCACGGTGAACCGCGAAAAAGGTTTGGATCTCCCCCATGATCCGCTCGAACGGCCGTGTCTTGTAGCCCGAGCTCGCCTTTACGGTGTTGCCGTGCATCGGGTCGCACGACCAGACGACAGCCCGACCCTCACGCTTGATGGCCCGAAGCAGCGGCGCCAGGCACTCGCCGACCTTGTCGGCGCCGAAGCGGCAGATCAGCGTGAGCCGGCCGGCCTCGTTCCCAGGGTTGAGCACGTCGATGAGCCGCAGCAATTCTTCCGGCTTCGATGTCGGGCCGCACTTGAGGCCGATCGGGTTCTTCACGCCGCGGGCGTACTCGACGTGGGCGTGATCGAGCTGGCGGGTGCGATCGCCGACCCAGATCATGTGACCGGAGGTCGCGTAATGGTCGCCGGTCGTCGAATCAACTCGTGTCAGCGCCTCTTCGTAGCCGAGCAGCAACGCCTCGTGCGAGGTGTAGAGTTCGGTCTGGCGCAGCTCCGGATGGCTTTCGGGATCAAGACCGATGGCGCGCATGAAGCCGATGGTTTCGGAAATGCGGTCGGCCAGTTCCTGGTAGCGCGCCGACTGCGGGCTATCCTTGACGAACCCGAGCATCCAGCGATGCGCGTTCTCGAGGTTGGCGTAGCCGCCCGAGGCAAAGGCGCGCAACAGGTTCAGCGTCGCCGCGGACTGACGGTAGGCGTTAAGCTGGCGCTGTGGGTCCGGGACGCGGGAGGCCTCGTCGAACGCGATGCCGTTGACGATGTCGCCGCGATAGCTTGGCAGCGACACGCCATCGAGTGTCTCCAGCGGTGCCGAGCGCGGCTTGGCGAATTGGCCGGCGACGCGTCCGACCTTGACGACCGGCATCGCGGCGGCGAACGTCGTCACCACCGACATCTGCAGAAAGACGCGGAAAAAGTCACGAATGTTGTCGGCGGCGTGCTCGGCGAAGGCCTCGGCGCAATCACCACCCTGCAGCAGGAAGGCTTCGCCGCGCGAGACCTGGGCGAGCAGCTTCTTCAGCTTGCGCGCCTCGCCGGCGAAAACCAGCGGCGGGAAGCTGGCGAGCTGGCGCTCCACGTCGGCGAGCGCGGCAAGATCTGGAAACTCGGGCGCCTGCTGGATGGGCTTGCCCCTCCAGCTCTGCGGCGACCAACGGTCGGCGGACATCGTTATCAGCTCCTGAAGACTGGTCCGCGCCAGTCGTAAAGCGCCATCTATACCAGTGAGGGGACCGGACGCGACCCTAAAAGAGCACGCGCTTTGGCTCCAATGCCGCGCGGCCGCCGTTCATCCGCGCCGTGGAACCCCGTTCGCCTGGGTACCGTTCGCGGCACAGAGGGTAGTGGAGATTGGATCATGCCTGGCCCGCTCGACGGCATCCGCGTCGTTGACCTGACGTCGATGATCTCGGGTCCACTCGCGACCATGATGCTGGCCGATCAGGGCGCCGACGTGATCAAGGTCGAGAACCCCGCTGGCGGCGACCATACGCGGGCGGGCGCCAATCGGCGCGGCGGCATGTCCGCTTCGTTCCTGCACAACAACCGCAACAAGCGTTCGGTAGTCCTCGACCTCAAGACGGATGCGGGCCGCTCCGCGATCCTGAGGATCGCGGCCAAGGCCGATGTCTTCGTGCAGAATTTCCGCCCCGGGGTCGCGGAGCGTATCGGTGTGGGCGAGGCGGCGATCCGCGCGGTCGCACCGGCGATCGTCTACGTTTCCATCTCCGGCTTCGGCGAGGAGGGCCCGTATGCGCACAAGCCGGTGTACGACCCGTTGGTGCAGGCGCTGTCCGGCCTCGCTTCCGTCCAGGCCGGATCGGACGAGAAGCGGCCGCAACTCGTCCGCACCATCCTGCCTGACAAGCTCACCGGCATCGTCGCGGCGCAGGCGATCACCGCCGCGCTCTTCGCCCGCACACGCACCGGCGAGGGTCAGCATATCCGGCTTTCGATGTTGGAGGCTGTCACAGCCTTCCTTTGGGCGTCAGACATGGGGAGCCAAACCTTCGTCGGCGAGGATACGCCGCAACAAGAGGCCGCGAGTTTCGCCGATCTCATCTACGAGACGGCCGACACCCCGATCAGCGTCGCCGTGCAGTCGAACCGCGAGTGGCAGGCGCTTGCGCGGGCTTTCGACAAGCCGGAATGGCTGGCGGATCCGCGCTTCCTCACGGTCGAACTTCGCCAGCGCAACATCAACGAGCGGCTGACGCTAACCCAGGAGGCGCTTCGCGACCGTTCGGCTGCCGATGCGCTCGCCGCCCTCACAGCGGCTGGCGTGCCATGCGCGCCTGTTCTGACGCGCACCGCCACTTTGACGGACCCCCAGATGACGGCAAACGGCATCGTCGTCGAGAGCGAGCATCCCGCCGCCGGGCTGATCCGCGAGGCGCGGCCCGCCGCGCGCTTCTCCGCTACGCCGCAGATGATGCGTGCCGGTGCGCCGTTTTATGGCGAGCACACCGTCGAGGTGCTGCGCGAGGTCGGGCTGGATGAAGAAGACATCGTCGGTCTGAGCGAGGACAGCGCATCCCGGTCGATGCGAGAGGTCGCGGAATGATCGATTTTTACTACTGGCCGACGCCAAACGGTTGGAAAATCGCGATCATGCTCGAGGAAACCGGACTCGCGTACCGGATGATTCCGGTCGACATCCAGCACGGCGAGCAGCACGCGCCCGCGTTCCTGGCGATCAGCCCGAACGGCCGAATGCCGGCAATCGTCGACCACGACGCGCTCGGTGGGCCTTTATCGGTTTTCGAATCGGGAGCCATCCTGCTGCATCTGGCGGAGCGCGCCGGTCGCTTCGCGCCGGCCGATCCGCGCGAAAGAACCGCGTTGATGGAATGGCTTTTCTGGCAGGTCGGCAATCTCGGCCCGATGGCGGGCCAACTCAGCCATTTCGTCAACTATGCGCAAGGTGAGCACCCGTATTCCCTTGAGCGCTACGACGGCGAGTACCGTCGATGCCTCGAGGTGCTGGAGCGTCGTCTCGACGGACGCGACTATATCCTCGGCGCCTACTCGATCGCCGACATGGCGGCATGGCCCTGGGTGCTGATCGCCAAGCCGCTCGGCCAGTCGCTCGAGACGTTGCCCAACGTCACGCGCTGGCGGAAGGCCGTGAAGGACCGTCCGGCCGTCCGACGCGGCGTCGATCTCGGCAAGGATCTGCGCCGCTCGAAACCTCCGACCGATGAGGAGCGGCGCATCCTGTTCAATCAAGCGGTACGCTAGAGCAGGCCAGCTTCATGCGGCGCCTGCCTTGAGCCGCTTCGCGACCGTCAGCGCAAAATACGTCAAAACCCCGTCACAGCCGGCGCGCTTGAAGGCCACCAGGCTCTCCATCATGGCGCGGTCGCCGTCGATCCAGCCGTTCCGTGCGGCGGCCATGATCATCGCGTATTCGCCCGAAACCTGGTAGGCGAAAGTCGGCACCTCGAAGGTCTCGCGCACGCGGCGGATGATGTCGAGGTAGGGCATGCCCGGCTTGACCATCACCATATCGGCGCCTTCCTCGATGTCGGCGGCAACCTCGCGTATCGCCTCGTCGGAATTGGCCGGGTCCATCTGATAGGTGCGCTTGTCGCCGACAAGCACCGCCTTGGTGCCGATCGCGTCGCGAAACGGCCCGTAGAAGGCGGACGCGTATTTCGCGGCATAGGACATGATCTGCACGTGCTCGAAGCCCTCGCCGTCGAGCGCGGCGCGAATGGCGCCGATGCGCCCGTCCATCATGTCGGAGGGCGAAATGATGTCGGCGCCGGCACGCGCCTGGTTGAGGGATTGCTCGCAAAGCAGGTGAACGGTCTCGTCGTTGACGATTTCCTCGCCGCTCATGACGCCGTCGTGGCCGTGCGAGGTGTAGGGGTCGAGCGCGGCGTCCGTCATCAGGCCGATATGCGGCACCTCTGCCTTGATGGCGCGCAGCGCCCGGCAGACCAGGTTTTGCGGATTGAGCGCCTCATTGCCGCGCGGGTCCTTTCGAACCGGATCCGTCATCGGGAAGAAGCACAGCGCCGGGATGCCGGCTTCGGCGGCCTCGACCGCCGCACGAACCGCCTGGTCGACAGAAAGCCGCTCGACGCCCGGCATGGAAGGCACCGGTACGCGTTCGCCATCGCCTTCAACGAGGAAGAGCGGCCAGATCAGGTCGTTGGTGGTGACGACGTTCTCGCGCACCAACCGCCTCTGCCACTCGGTGCGACGGTTGCGCCGGGGCCGATGGGTCAACCCGAGGGACTGAGTGATGTCGCGAGGCAAGCCGGTGGTCATAATCGAGACTCCAGAACGATGTGGCGAGTGAACATCCGCATCTTTGCGTCAGCATGCGTCATGCGTCAGCGACCGATGCCATACAAGCCGAGAACGCATCGCCTGCGTTACTTCGCCTTGAGAAC
The DNA here is from genome assembly GCA_965198495.1 of Beijerinckiaceae bacterium. Lineage (GTDB taxonomy): Bacteria > Pseudomonadota > Alphaproteobacteria > Rhizobiales > Beijerinckiaceae > RH-AL1. The sequence goes on from CBDAPL010000001.1 coordinate 2,295,734, forward strand.
GAGCTCGGCCACCGTGACCATGATCCCGATCGTGCCGAGCAGGTTGAACGCGATCGCGCCGACGATCCAACGGACCATGTCGACACGCAGATTGGCGATGTCCGTCTTCAGTTCGGTCCTGAGCCCAGCGATCTCGGTCTTCAGTTCGGTCCTGAGCCCAGCGATCTCAGTCTTCAGCTCCGTCCTGAGATCGGCGACCTCGGTCTTCAGCTCGGTCCTCAGATCGGCGATCTCGGTCTTGAGACCCGCGATATCGAGCTTGGTTGCGACACTATCTTCGGTGCTCTCGGAGAAAGCCGTCGCGAGCGTGTCCGATTGCTCCGGCGTGAAGCTGACGCGTAGAGCCTTCGAGAGCTTAAGCGTGTCGTAGATCATTGCCGCATTGTAGCTGCGCCGCGCCAACTCTGGAAAGGCCACGTTTGCCTACGGAGACCCGATCCAATAAACAGGCGCAACGAGGTCTTCCCGCGTCGTTGAGGATCTCCTCGCCGGCCATCACGCCGTCGTGGCCGTGCGTGGTGTAGAGGTCGAGCGCGGCGTCCGTCATCAGGCCGATATGCGGCACCTCCGCCTTGATCGCCCGCAGCGCCCGGCAGACCAGGTTGTCGGGGTTGGTCGCCTCCAGGCCGCGCGGGTCTTTTACCGCCGGATCGGTCATCGGGAAGAAGCAGAGGGCGGGGATCCCGGCGTCGGCCGCCGTCACCGCCGCGCGCACCGCCTCGTCGACGCTGAGCCGCTCGACGCCCGGCTGGAGGGCACGGCGACGCGCTGCCGCTCGCCCTCGACGAGGAACAGCGGCCAGATCAGGTCGTCGGCGGTGACCACGTTCTCCCGCACCATTCGCCGCGCCCAGTCGGTGCGCCGGTTGCGGCGCAAGCGGTGGGTAAGGCCGAGGTAGGGCAGGCCGAGGGAGGTCTCGGGACGCGGGCCGGTGGTCATGGCGGGGCTCCAGGTTTTCATCGCGGCCCGCGCATTTTAGCGTCAGGATGCGTCGGCCTCAGGAGCTGTGAGGGCGCAGGCCGCAAAGGTAGCAATACCTTATAGGCGAGGGAGCAGGGCGTCAACGCGGCAACCTTCGGCACCAACGTCCATCCTTCACCGCAACCGCCATTTGCGTGTGGGACATCGAACCTATCCGCTCGACCGATGGCCTCCCGGGATGGACCGTTGGGCGGCCGCCGCGATCTCCCGTTTGGGCGCGGACCTCAAACCGAAGATCGACGGTGGCGCTGTCGATGGTGTTTTCACACGATGACCAACGATCTCGGCCGAGCGCCTCATTTTCGGCGACCGGCAGCTCGACTGTTCGGGGGCGAGCCGGCGCGACCCGTCCTCTATAGCGGCGATCCGGACCGGGTGCGCGCGCGGCTGAAGCGCATCCTCTCCAAGGCGCGCGCGGCGGCGGCGATGCCGTGGGACCGCCAGACCGCGCGCCTCTACGCCACCATCGTCCCGCAAATGACGCTGTGGCCGCCCGATGACGAGGGCGCAATGGCGGCTCGATTTCGCAAGCGAGATGGAGCGCCTCGCCGACACGGACCGACAGCGGCGCCGTCCGCTCGCGAACGCGCTCCGTTTCGGCGCAAGCTTCCGTTGTCGATCGAGAACGGCATGGATGTCCTCGTCGACGGCGTCTGGCACGACAGGGACGACGGTCAGGACGAGACGGGTGCCGGCCTAGATGGCGCGAAAGTAACTCGTGGTTGGGCGGCACCCCGCTCTCCAAGTCTCAGCTGGTCAATTCTCATTCGCAAGAGCGTGTCCATTCCCGCCCAATTCCTGCACGACGAAGTCGATCAAGGCGCGAGCCGGTGCCCGTGTCGCGCGGCCCATCGGGAAGTAGGCGTGGATGGGGATCTGCTCCATCGTCCATTCCGTGAGGATGCGAACCAACCTGCCTTCGAGCAGCTCCTGTCGGCAGGACTCAGCGGTCGTCGAGGTGACACCGCCACCAGCGACGGTCGCCCTCACCGCGCCTTCGTTCTCGCTCGTCGACAGATGCGGCTCGAGGTCCACCGTGACGGTCCGCCCTCCGCGCTCGAACCGCCACGCACTTGCGACCGACGTTGCGGGGCCGCCGACGATACGGTGGTTGGTCAGGTCCTCGGGCGCGCGGGGCATGCTGGTCTTTTCGAGGTATGCCGGTGCTGCGACGATGACGCGTGGCGTCTTCGCGAGCAGTTTGGCAGTGGCGCTCGAATCGCCGAGTCGCCCGACGCGGATGGCGACATCGACGGCTTCGCGCACGAGGTCCTGTGGTTTGTCCTGCATGATGACATGAACGTGCAAGGCGGGCTGCTTCTCCCCAAAGCGTGGCAGGAGAGGGATCAAGACCCTCAGCGCGACGCTCGTCGGCGCACCGACGCGAAGTGTGCCTTGGAGCACGTCGCCACCGCGTACGCTCTGGTCCGCTTCCTCCAAAGCATCAAGGATCGGGTCGATGCGTGCCAGATACTCGGCTCCGAGATCGTTGAGCACGACGGCGCGGGTGCTCCGCGAAAGAAGTTGCGAGCCGAGTTCCGCCTCGAGCTCGGAGATGATCCGAGAGGCGTGCGGCTGGGACAGTCCGAGCTCCCGCGCCGCGGCTGAAAAGCTTCCGAGCCGCGCGACGCGCGTGAAGAGCTTCAAAGCGAAAAGGTCTCTCACGAGCAAAACAGTAGCGTGGCGCAGCGCAAACGGCCACGGCGATCTTACATGGTCGCCGTCAAAGCAGACTTCGCAAGCGCGCCCGCCCGCCCTGGTCGGGAAAGAGCCGGCTTCGAACGACCGGCTCCGCCACCCTCAGTCCGCGCCTTTCCGGACATCGGCGTAATGGTTCGGGGTCATTCATACGTCATGCGCATAAGACTAAGAAGAAGACAGGCGATACCGCATCACTCAGGCAAGGCGCATCTCTCAGTTGTTGGCACACAGCAGTGCCTGAAGTCACCGGAGATCGTCATGTCCAAGCATATCATCGGCGCCATCGCGGCCCTCGTTCTTTCCGCCTCCACACCTGTCCTGGCACAGGACGCACGGCGTTCCGTTCCCGAGGACTTCTATGCCTTGGCACCGTCGGCTCAAGGCCAGTCCGTCGAGCAACGACGCTTCGACGATTCGCAGATGGCGCCGGCGCCGAGCTCGCCTGCCTCCGACTCTTCGCAGCGCGTGCGCGGCGGACGTTGGTAACGTTCCACGGCTCGAACGTGTGGACGTGGGAGGTCCAAGAGCAAATCCAGACGACGTAAGTCGGGGAGCGGTATTCCGCCCCTCGACGTCGACTGTGGACGTCGGAGATCGACCTAGCGGATCTCGAGTCCGGTGAAATGACCGTCGACGCCCTGGATCTTGGGTGGATTCCTGGCCGAGCTGTTCCTGCCTCGTTCTGACGCGGTTCGACTTTCCAAGAGATGCAGCTATACCGTCCGGAACCGTGGACGCGTGACGTAAAACCGGGGTTGCGCGGGGTCGGCTCGGTCGCGGGTTTCGGCGCGGCTGTCGAGCGGACGCGGCAAGCGAGAGACAAGACATGGGTGTGCTCGTCGAGGGCGTCTGGCACGACAGGGGCTACAACCAGGACAAGTACGAGGGGCGCTTCGAGCGGGATGCCTCGGTGTTCCGCAACTGGGTGACGCTGGACGGCGCGGCAGGACCGAGCGGGGAGGGCGGGTTCAGGGCGGAGCGCGGGCGCTACCACTTGTACGCCTCCTACTTCTGCCCCTGGGCGACGCGCTGCCTGATCATGCGCAAGCTGAAGGGCCTGGAGGACGCGATCAGCCTCTCCATCACCGACTGGCTGATGCGCGAGGACGGCATCACCTTCCACGAGCGGGATGGCGTGATCCCCGACCCGATCCACCACGCCCGGTTCCTGCACCAGGTCTACACCGCCGCCAAGCCCGACTATTCCGGTCGCGTCACCGTCCCTGTGCTTTGGGACAAGCAGACCAACACCATCGTCTCGAATGAATCCGCCGATATCATCCGCATGATGAATTCGGCCTTCGACGGCATCGGCGCCGTCGGCCCTGATTACTACCCGAGCGATCTGCGCCACGAGATCGACGTGGTCAACAAGCTGGTCTACGACACCGTCAACAACGGCGTATACAAGGCCGGTTTCGCGACCACGCAGGCCGCCTACGAGGCCGCCGTCATGCCGCTGTTCGCGACGCTCGACCTGCTCGACCATCGCCTCGCCGCGCAGCGCTACCTGACCGGTGACCAGATGACGGAGGCCGACATCAGGCTGGTCACGACGCTGCTGCGCTTTGACATCGTCTACGTCGGGCATTTCAAGTGCAACGTCCGCCGCATCGCCGATTACCCGGCCCTCTCAGCCTATCTCGCGGATCTCTTTGCCATCGATGCCGTGACCTCGACTTTCCGGCCAGACCATATCAAGAACCACTATTATCGCAGTCATCCCTGGATCAATCCGACGGGGATCGTCCCGATCGGGCCCGCGAGCGACCTTGTCGAACCGGAGCACGGCGCGAACGCGACCCCATGAGCGCGGCTTCCGCCAGTGGGCGCGATCCCTACGAAAGCGAGGCCCCGATCCGTGTCGGAATGAGCGCGCGCGAGCAGATCGAGACCCGCTGGGGTTTGATCCTCGTGATCTTCATGCGCTTGCTCGCGGCGATGTGGATCCTTCAGGGTCTTTGGCAATGGTCGCAGTTCCTGCTGCCGGCCACCGAGATCTTCGACGACCTCTCGATGATGCAGTCGGGCGCCATCATGTTCTTTGCCGTCATCGACCTGCTCGCCGCGGTCGGCCTATGGCTGGCGACACCCTGGGGCGGCGTGCTCTGGCTGCTCGCGGCCGTCTCTCAGATCTTCGTCGCGGTCAGTGTCAGGCATATGTTCGGCGTGAGCTGGGTCTTCGCCGACGTCATGCTGATTCTGATCTATTTCGCCCTGACGTGGCAAGCGGGAAAGATCGTCGAACCCCCCGTCAGTCGAGCTAACTACAAGCAACTTCCAATCGAAACTCAATAGGCCTGGAAGTATAAATAAGCTACAATTTATTCATACTATCGCTTACGGCATTTCATCTTTCGTTTACGCCGATTTGTAAACTTGCGATTCAGTTTGTTGTTTAAAGCGGTTTTCATCGGTCGCGCCTATAGATCATTCATCAGCGCCGCACCCGGCCATCGATCGAGGGGAAGACCATGACGACAGCTTTAAAGACGGACGTGATCCGCACGCGCGGCGAGGCTCACGCCGAAGTCCGCCCAGCCTACCTCGAGGCGCTGACACTGGTGGAGCGCCTGCATCGTCGGCTGCTCGACGTGATCAAGGACGAGTTCGATCGCCGGGGTCGCTCCGACGTGAACTCGGTCCAGGCCCTGCTCCTATACAACATCGGCGACAAGGAGCTGACCGCCGGCGAGCTACGCACCCGTGGCTATTATCTCGGGTCGAACGTCTCCTACAACGTCAAGAAACTGGTCGAGATGGGCTATCTCCATCACTCCCGCTCGCGCCTCGACCGTCGCTCTGTCCGCATCAGCCTGACCGAAAAAGGTCGTGACGTTCACACGATCGTCGGCGGTCTTTACGAAAAGCACATCGCCACGGTCGAGCAGATCGGCGGCATCAGCAGCGGCGAATTCTCGGCGCTGAACCAGTCGCTGGCACGCCTCGAGCGTTTCTGGACCGACCAGATTCGCTTCCGCCTTTGAACTGAAGCGAATTTTCAGGCGCCCGGGCAGCTTCCCCTGAGCTGCGCCGGGCGCCTTGCGTTCGGCGCTCTGCTTCAGCAAGGGCAATTAGTGCTCTGATGGCAACAGGCCGCCAAATGCACGCGTGCAAGGAGACCGACCCGCATTGCCGCCACAAAATGGCCGCCCGTTTCCATTTGATTAACCCGGAAGACGCTAGCGTTATTAAAGTCCTTAAAAGGCGCGTGATACGTTGCCATGCGCCAACATCCCAGCCGTCGCGCCGGGCTTTCGGAGTCAAAAGTGGCAGGACATCTCACGTTTTCGCATGTCGCATTCCGCTCTTTGCTGATGGCCGGCGCATTTGCCCTGGTCGGCGTTGCCGCTGACAGAAGCGCCGTCGCCGATCCGGCGGACGCGTTCGGCGGTCAGGCCGAATGGGCGCAGGGCTACGATGCCGATGCCCGCCTCTCTGTGCAGCGTTCGACGACCCCCGTGCTGTCGCAGGCGACGTTCAACGCGACCGAGAAGGCCATCGAGACATACCGGCAGATCGTCCAGAACGGCGGTTGGCAGAAGGTGCCGACCGGGCGCACGTTGCGTCTTGGCGCAAATGGCCAGGCCGTCGTCGCGCTGCGTCGGCGCCTCATCATTTCGGGCGACCTCGATCCATCTTCGGGTAATTCGCCGGTTTTCGATTCCTACGTGGATGCCGGCGTGAAGCACTTCCAGGCACGCCAGGGCCTCATCGAGAACGGCGTCGTCGGCCCCGAAGCGCTTGCCGCGATGAACATCTCCGCCGACATGCGGCTCCACCAACTCGAAATCAACCTCGTTCGTCTCAAGGCATTTTCCGGCAATCTCGGTGATCGCTTCGTGATGGCCAATATCCCGGCCGAGTCGGTCGAGACCGTCGAGAATGGTGTCGTCGCCACTCATCACCGGGCCGGCGTGGGCCGGATCGATCGCCAGTCGCCGGTCATGCAGACGCGGGCGCTCGACATCAACTTCAATCCCTACTGGCACGTGCCGCCGTCACTCATCAAAAAGGACATGATCCCCAAGATGGTGGCGGATCCGAACTATTTGAGCGAACACCACATCCACGTCATCAACAAGAGCGGGCAGGAGATCCCCCCGAGTTCGGTCAACTGGCATTCCAACGAGGCGACGAATTACAGCTATAGGGAAGATCCCGGCACGGACAATTCGCTGGGCGTCGTCCGTATCAACATCAACAATCCCTATGGCGTGTACATGCACGACACGTCGGAGAAGGGCGTGTTCGGCGACGACAACCGCTTCGTCTCCTCCGGTTGTATTCGCGTGCAGAACGTTCGCGACTACGTGGAATGGCTGCTGAAGGATACGCCCGGCTGGAGCCGGACGCAGATCGACGAGGCGATTCGCTCCGGTCAGCAGGTCAACGTCAAATTGGCGCAGCCGGTGCCGGTCTACTGGGTGTACATTACCGCCTGGGCGAGCCCGAACGGCCTCGTGCAGTTCCGCGAGGACATCTATCAGCGCGATGGCTTCAATCCGAGCGTGACCGGTTCGATCGGTAGGCCCGAGCCCCAGGTGAGCAACACGAGCTACCGCCGCGATGACATGCTCGATGCGGCGCCTGACGAGCGATAGTCGAATGATGCTCTAAATTGTAGACCCGCCGGCGATAGTCGGCGGGTTTTTTGTTGCGAGGCTAGGCCCGGCTCAATTTTTGTTGGCGACCCTGAACTTTATCTAGAGGGTTCCGGTCTTTCCCGCTCTCGAAGTAGCGTGCTAGTGTGGCGCACCGCTTCACGCACAACAACTTAGCCGAACTCAACCGGCTCATCTTTCCCAAGGGGCAACCATGACCAAGTCTGACGCCGGCTTCAGAGAATCGACGACGTTTTTCAACGCGAACCTTCACGCCGTCGATCCCGCCATGGCCAAGGCCATCGACCAGGAACTCGGCCGTCAGCGCGACGAGATCGAGCTGATCGCCTCCGAGAATATCGTCTCGAAGGCCGTTCTGGAGGCGCAGGGCTCTATCCTGACCAATAAATACGCGGAGGGTTATCCGGGGCGCCGATATTACGGCGGCTGCCAATACGTCGATATTGCCGAGAAGCTGGCGATCGAGCGCGCCATGCAACTCTTCGGCGTCGGTTTCGCAAACGTTCAGCCGAACTCAGGCAGCCAGGCCAATCAAGCGGTGTTTCTCGCGCTTCTGCAGCCGGGCGATGTCTTCATGGGGCTCGATCTCGCCGCGGGCGGTCATCTGACGCACGGCTCGCCGGTCAACGTGTCCGGCAAGTGGTTCAAGCCTGTGTCCTACGGCGTTCGCACGGACGACTACCGTTTGGACATGGAGGCTGTCGCCAGGCTTGCTCAGGAGCACAAGCCGAAGCTGATCATCGCTGGCGGATCGGCCTACCCGCGTCACTGGGACTTTGCGAAGTTCCGCGAAATCGCCGACTCGGTCGGCGCGTACTTCATGGTCGACATGGCGCATTTCGCCGGTCTCGTCGCGGCCGGCCTCCATCCTTCGCCGTTCCCGCATGCCCATGTCGCCACCACGACGACGCACAAGACGCTGCGCGGCCCACGCGGCGGCCTGATCGTCACCGACCATGCCGACCTCGCCAAGAAGTTCAATTCGGCGATCTTCCCCGGCATCCAGGGGGGGCCCCTGATGCACGTGATCGCCGCCAAGGGCGTCGCGTTCGGAGAGGCGCTGCAGCCGACGTTCAAGACATACATCCAGGAGGTGATCGACAACGCCAAGGCGCTCGCGGCGACACTGGTGAAACAAGGCTACGCCATCACCACCGGCGGAACGGACAACCATCTCATGCTGGTGGACCTGCGCGATAAGGGCATCACCGGCAAGGCGGCGGAAGCCGCGCTTGGCCGGGCGCACATCACCTGCAACAAGAACGGCGTGCCCTTCGATACCGCGAGCCCGATGGTGACATCGGGCATTCGCCTCGGGTCGCCGGCGGCGACGTCGCGCGGATTTGGTACGGCTGAGTTCGAGCAGGTCGGCAAGCTGATCGCGACGTGCCTCGATGGCCTCGCGAAGAATGGCGAAGAGGGCAACAGGGATATCGAGACGCAGGTCCGCGAAGACGTCGCGACCTTGACGCAGCGGTTCCCAATCTACTGAGGTCGGCGTGCGCTGTCCTTACTGCGGCAGCCTCGAGACTCAGGTGAAGGATTCGCGGCCGACGGACGATGCCGCATCGATCCGTCGGCGCCGCGTCTGCCCCGATTGCGGTGGACGTTTCACGACCTTTGAGCGCGTGCAATTGCGCGAACTTACCGTAGTGAAAAAGTCAGGTCGACGCGTCCCGTTCGATCGGGACAAGTTGATGCGCTCGCTTGAGATCGCCTTGCGTAAGCGGCCTGTGGACGGTGATCGCGTCGAGCGCATGGTCAACGGGATCGTCCGCCAGCTGGAAAGCCAGGGGGACAGCGATATCACCACCGATCGAATCGGCGAACTGGTGATGGAAGGGCTGCGCGCCCTTGACGGCGTCGCCTACGTGCGGTTCGCATCGGTTTATCGAAATTTCCGCGAGACCCGCGATTTCAATATGTTGATCGACGAACTCGCCCAGCCGACTGACGACACCGGCACCAGCCGCCCCAAGGTCAAGGCACCGAACGGGGTGTGAGAACGACTAGTATCCCGACCTCAACGTCGTCGTCGCGAGTCGACGAAATCTGTATGTGCCAGGACCGTTGCCGGTGATCGACGACGAGCGCTTCATGAACGCGGCTCTGGCGCTAGGCCGGCGCGGCCTTGGCCGCACGGCGCCTAACCCATCGGTCGGCGCGCTCGTCGTCAAAGACGGTACCATCAGGGGCCGTGGGTGCACGGGCGATGGCGGGCGCCCGCACGGGGAGATCGTCGCTTTAGCGCAGGCCGGCGCCGCCGCCCGAAATGCCACACTCTACGTCACGCTCGAGCCTTGCAGCCATCACGGCCGCACGCCTCCCTGTTGCGAGGCGATCGTTGCCGCTGGTATCGCGCGGCTCGTTTACGCGATCGGCGATCCCAACCCTCTCGTCGCCGGCGCTGGCGCGGCCTACTGCGCCCGTCACGGTCTCGAGGTTTTAGGCGGCATCTGTGCCGAGGCGGCCGCGCGCGATCATCTGGGCCACCTTACGTGCATGACGCAGCGGCGTCCGGCGGTGACGTTGAAGCTCGCCGAGACCGCCGACGGCTACGTCGCCGGCGGGCCGCACGATGCGCGCCTCGCGATCACGGGCGCATCGGCCAACGGTGTCATCCACATGATGCGTGCGATGCATGACGCGATCATGGTCGGGATCGAGACAGTCCTCGCCGACGATCCCCTCATGACCGTGAGGCTGCCCGGCGTCACGGCGAAGCCGCTTCGCATCGTGCTCGACTCGCGGCTGCGGACGCCATCCGCGTCACGGCTCCTGCGGACCGCCCACGACGTACCCGTGCTCATCATCACCACCGCCGCGGCGCGCGCGGAACGCGCCTCGCTGCTCGACGGCATGGCGGGCGTCGAGATCGCGGCGGTCCAGCCGGATGCGAGCGGTCGCCTCGACATCGGTGCGGCGCTCGGCCTCCTTGCGGCGCGGGGCTTGACGCGCATCTTCAGCGAGGGCGGCCCGAGGGTCGGGACCGCGCTGATCGAAGCCGGGATTGCCGACGATGTGTTGATCTTCACCGCGCCGCGTCCACTCGGCGGCGAGGGCGTCGTAACGCTCAGCGCGCGTGCCCATGCGGCCTTGGCCGACCCGGCGCGTTTCTCGCTCGCGCGCACGCGTGACGTCGGCGTCGATAAGCTCCGTCATTACTTAAAGGTGGTCTGATGTTCACCGGTCTCGTGAGCGATGTCGGTACGGTCGAGAGCGTCGAGGCGCGCGGCGATCTCCGGCGTACTCGTATTGCCAGCCATTATGCGCCGGAGACGATCGCGCTGGGGGCGTCCATCGCCTGCAACGGCCCATGCCTCACCGCCGTCGCGATCGGCGAAGGAAAAGGCGGCGGCGCCTGGTTTGATGTCGATGTCGGCGCCGAGACGCTGACACGCACGAGCGCGGGCGCCTGGGTGGTCGGGACCCGGCTGAACCTGGAGCGCTCCTTGAGGATCGGCGACGAACTCGGCGGCCATCTGGTCACCGGCCATATTGACGGCATCGCCACGATCCTCGCCGTCGAGCCTTTCGACGGTATGAGCCGCTTCACGATTGAGGCGCCTCATCGTCTGGCCCGCTTCATCGCGGAAAAGGGCTCCATCGGCCTTGATGGCACGTCGCTTACCGTCAACAGCGTCGAGGGCGACATCTTCTCGGTGCTTCTCATTCCGCACTCGCTCGCCGTCACGACCTGGGGCGAGCGCAAGGCCGGCGATAGCCTGAACCTCGAAGTCGACCTCATGGCTCGCTATGCCGCGCGCCTCTCGGAGACACCGTCTACGTCTTGACCTTCTCGTAGGCCGCGAGCGCGCGTTGTCGGGCGATTTTATGGTCGATGATCGGCCGGGGATAGCTTCTGCCGAGTTCGATGCCGGCGGCGGCCAAGTCGGCATCGCTCAGAGTCCAGGGCGAGTGGATCGCCTTGCCTTTCAGCTTGCCCAGTTCGGGTACGTGGCGGCGGACGTATTCGCCCTCTGGATCGAACTTCTCACCCTGAGTGACCGGGTTGAAAATCCGGAAGAAGGGCGCGGCGTCGGCGCCCGAGCCCGCGACCCATTGCCAGTTCAGCGTGTTGTTCGCCGGATCCGCGTCGCAGAGCGTATTCCAGAACCATTGTTCGCCGACCCGCCAGTCGCAAAGCAGGTGCTTGATCAGGAACGAGGCCGTGATCATCCGCACACGATTGTGCATGTAGCCGGTCGTCCACAGTTCGCGCATGCCGGCATCGACGACCGGATAGCCGGTCTGTCCTTTTTTCCAAGCATCGAGGTCCGTCTTGGCGACCTTCTCCCAAGGCATCTTGTCGAAGTTGCTGTGCAGATTCTTGACGGCGACATCGGGATGATGGTGCAGCACGTGATAGTCGAACTCGCGCCAACCGATCTCGGCGAGAAACACCTTCGCGCCCTTTGCGCTCGCCTTCGTTTCCACCTTCTTGATCTCGGCAAGGATCGTGCGCGGCGAGATCTCGCCGAAACGCAGGTGCGGCGACAGCCTTGACGTCCCTTCCGACGCGAGCCGGTTGCGTTCCTCGGCATAGTCGGTGAGATCGCTCTTGAGGAACACCCGAAGGCGCGCCGCCGCGCCGGCCTCGCCCGGCGTCCAGGTGTCGTCCCAGCCCTCCGACCAGTTCGGTTTGGTCGGTAGAAGATCGAGGCTTTCAAGCGCGGCGCGTTTGGGCGCCGAAATCGGGTAGGGCTCGCTCTTCAAGGAGCGAGGGCGCGGTGCCGGCTCGCCCGGATCCTTCATCTCGAGCGATGCCTTCCAGAACGGCGTGTAGACGCCATAGCTGCCGCCAGCCTTGGTCTTGATCTCCCAAGGCTCGTGCAGCAGGCGGCCGTTGAAGGTCGCGACCTCGCAACCTTCGCCGCTGACCGCCTTCTCGATCGTCTCGTCGAGTCTTGCCGCCGAGGCGCCGTAACGGCGGTTGAACAGGAGCGCCCGCGCTCCTGCGGCCGCGGCGAGCGCCGGCATGATCTCGCCGGCATTGCCGGCGAAGATGTCGAGCCTGGCGCCGTTTCGCTCGAGATCCTTGCCGAGGGCCGCGAGGGAGTGGTGCAACCACCAACGCGAAGCGGCGCCCAACGCGCGAAGGCCATTGTCTTCCTCCAGGATGAAGACACACAGAAGTGGTCCGCCTCGCGCGCTTGCCTCGTGGAGAGCGGGATTGTCGGCGAGACGGAGATCGTTGCGGAACCACATGATCGTGGGTCCGGATCTTGGATGTTCCTTGGTCATGGGCCTCTTCGCGGCTGTGGCGGCGAATAACGCACCGCAATGGATTTCGCTCGCAAGCCATCGCGCCGCATGCTTCCCGGCATCGCGTCACGATCCTTTGACAGGCCGCGCGTTGCCAATCCTGCTGTTTTTACCGATGCTGGCGTTCGCGATCTGAACGGGACGAGGCAATGCGAAGTCTGGCCTTCCTCACGGCAGTGCTTCTTGTCGGCCTCTCCAGCGCGACGCGGGCGCAGAGCGCTTTCGAAGGGCCGCTGGCCGCGCCCTCCGGTCAATCGCCTGCTCCAGCGAGTGCTAGGCTAAAGAAGCCGCTTAACGGCGCGGCCAAGAAAAAAGCCGGCCCCTCGGCGTCGCATGCGGCAGGTACCGAGATGCCGCGCGTGCCAGCCCAGCCCGTCGCCGAACCCGGCGCGAAGACATCCGCGCCGGTCAGCCCGCTGAGCCTCGGCATGAAATGGAACGGCAGCAACGACAACGCCGGACAAACCCGAGTGCAGAACTACAATGGCAATGCCCAGGGCACGGGTGCGGAGGTCGGCTTGAAGCTGCACTTCTGAGCGTGTTCGGCAACGCTCAAGCGCGCCGATAAGCGCGCTCTTCCCAGACGGCTGTTTTTACCGCTATTCACAAATCGGTAAGATTCTTCGCGTTTCGACTCGTGCGTGCCGTTATCGCGTGGCACAACATTTTTGCGATCGCGCGGCGTACCGATTGCCCCACAACCCTCCGATAGATTGACCAGCATGAGCCTCACGGATCACGCGGGCGGCCGCGTCTCGCCGCTTGTCAGGCATCTCAACCAGAAGGAAGCGACGTTCCGCGTCGCGCCGCACAATATCGAGGCGGAGCAGGCGCTGTTGGGCGCTATCCTCATCAACAATGACGCTTACGACCGTGTTTCCGATTTCCTCAAGCCGGAACATTTCTCGGAGGAGGTGCACAGACGCATCTACGACGTCGCCTCCCAATTGATCCGTGCCGGCAAGGTGGCGACGCCGATCACGCTGAAGACCTTCCTCGGCGACGCCGACCTTGGCGGCATCACGATCCCGCACTATCTCGCCAGGCTCGCCGCCGAGGCGACCGCGATCATCAACACGGAGGATTACGGCCGCACCGTCCACGACCTCGCGACCCGGCGCGACCTGATCCTGATCGGCGAGGATGTCGTCAACAGCGCCTACGACGCGCCGGTCGACGTCAGCCCGCGCGACCAGATCGAGGAGGCCGAGCGCAAGCTCTACGCGATCGCCGAGTCGGGCCGCTACGACGGCGGCTTCCAGCGCTTCTCCGACGCGCTCACCTCCGCCGTCGATATGGCGGCCAAAGCCTTTGAACGCGACGGCGGCCTGTCAGGCATTTCCACCGGGATGAGCGACCTCGATAAGATCATGGGCGGCTTGCAGGCATCCGACCTCGTGATCGTCGCCGGCCGCCCCGGCATGGGCAAGACGGCGCTCGCCACCAACATCGCCTTCAACATCGCCAAGGCCTACGAATTCCGACAGAAGCCGGACGGTTCGCACGAGACCGTCAACGGTGGCATCGTCGGCTTCTTTTCGCTCGAAATGTCGTCCGACCAGCTCGCGACCCGCATGATCGCGGAGCAATCGCAGGTCGCCTCCTACAAGATCCGCCGCGGCGACATCACCGAACATGAATTCCACCGCATCGCCGAAGCGGCGCGCGAGATGCAGCAGATCCCCTTCTACATCGACCATACCGGTGGCATCTCGATCGCCCAGCTCGTCGCGAGGGCGCGGCGCTTGAAACGTCAACGCGGCCTCGATCTGCTCGTCGTCGACTATCTCCAGCTGCTGTCGGGCTCTAAGTCCAAGGGCGACAATCGCGTCCAGGAGCTGACCGAGATCACCACCGGTCTCAAGGCTTTGGCCAAGGAGCTTGCCGTCCCGGTCTTGGCGCTGTCCCAGCTTTCGCGTCAGGTCGAGTCCCGCGACGACAAACGCCCGCAGCTCTCCGACCTTCGCGAATCTGGATCGATCGAGCAGGACGCCGACGTAGTGATGTTCGTGTTTCGCGAGGAATATTACCTGCGCAACAAGGAGCCTCGCGTCGGCAGCGAGGAGCATCTGACTTGGCAGGGCGACATGGAACGCGCGCATGGCAAGGCCGAGATCATTATCGGCAAGCAGCGCCACGGGCCGACAGGGACGGTCGAACTCGCCTTCGAAGCCGAACTCACCCGCTTCTCCAACCTTGCCGCCGAAGATCATCTGCCGGCGCATTGACGGTCGCTTGGCAGGTACGATCAGCTTCTTTTTCGACGTGCGACAGAGGATGCGGCGGTCGAGGTGAAAATGACACGCCTCTCCAGGATGGCGCGGAGGGATCATCTCCCAGTGCATCCCTCAGCAAATCAAGATAAGCTCAAAGGAATGATGCGCATTCGCTCCGAGGTGGCTGTTTGAGGCCTCAGCTCGCCCCCGTGACCGATTGGCGCGATATTGCCGCCGAGCAGGCCGGCACGACTGTGACCGTGGATCTCGGCGCGATCGCCGCGAATTGGCGGCTCCTTCAGGATATCGCCGGCCCGGCCGAGTGCGCGGCCGTGGTCAAGGCCAACGCCTACGGCCTTGGGCTGCAGGATACGACGGGCGCGCTGCGGCGCGCCGGTTGCCGGACCTATTTCGTCGCTCACGTCTTCGAGGGGCAAGACCTCCGCGCGCTGGCCCCCGAGGCCACAATCTACGTGTTGAATGGCTTGATGCCGCGTACCGCCCCGCTTTTTCTGAAGGCGCGGTTGCGGCCGGTCCTCGGCTCGCTGCTCGAGATGGAAGACTGGATCGAGGCGACGGCGAAGACGCGTTCGCCTTGCGCGCTGCAGCTCGACAGCGGCATGAACCGGCTGGGCTTGGTGGCCGACCATATCGGTGCCGCCGCGAAGCTGTCGGTCAAGCTCGATGTGTCTCTGGTGCTCAGCCACTTCGTCTGGTCGGGACGCCGGGAATACGAAGCCAACGTCGGCAGGCAGGTCGCGGCTTTCGACACGTTGCGTAAAGCGTGGCCGGGCGTACCGTCTTCGCTCGCCAATTCAAGTGGCATCTTCTACGGGCCGGAGGCGCATCATGATCTTGTGCGTCCTGGCTACGCGCTCTTCGGCGGCAATCCGACACCCGACCGCGCCAACCCCATGCGCCCGGTCGTGACTTTCGAGGCCAAGGTGATCCAGGTGCACGAGGTTCCTGTCGGTGCGAGCGTCGGCTATGACAGTCACTGGACCGCGCCGAAGGCGTCCCGCCTGGCCACGATAAGCGCAGGCTATGCCGACGGCATTCCCTGCGGCGCGATGGGCCGCAACGACGCGTCGCGCGGACTTGTGAGCGTCGACGGCGCGCTCTGCCCGATTGTCGGCCGCATATCGATGGACCTTATTGTCATCGACGTGAGTGACGCCCCGATGATCGAGCGCGGGGACTCCGTCGAGCTGTTGGGTTCGGAGATCTCGATCGACGATCTGGCGACGCGTGCGGGCACGATCGGCTACGAGATCCTGACGCGCCTTGGCGCCCGCAGCCACCGGCGCACGATCGGCCGACAGTCGACAGTGCTGACCAGTCCGGGGCGTTAGTAGGCATGAGGGACTGTCCGTTGGACAAGCGCGCGTCCGCGAACTTGCCGCCGCGTCGCCATCCCACTACCAAGCGCCAGCCTCCAACTCGCACGTGCCGATGTTCAAGAAGATCCTGATCGCCAACCGAGGCGAGATCGCCTGCCGGGTCATCAAGACCGCGCGGCGCATGGGGATCGGCACCGTCGCGGTCTATTCCGAGGCCGATCGCGACGCGCTGCATGTCGCCATGGCCGACGAGGCGGTGCTGATCGGGCCGCCGCCTGCCGCGCAATCGTATCTCGATATCGAGAAGATCGTCGCCGCCTGCAAGGCGACCGGCGCGGAGGCGGTGCATCCAGGCTACGGCTTCCTCTCCGAGCGCGCCGGTTTCGCCACGGCGCTGGAGGCGGCCGGCATTGTCTTCATTGGGCCCAACCCGCGCGCCATTGAGGCGATGGGAGATAAGATCACCTCCAAGAAGCTCGCCGCCGAGGCGGGCGTCTCGACCGTTCCGGGACACCTCGACACGATCGAGGACGCCGAGGAGGCGGTGAGGATCGCCGACGCGATCGGCTATCCGGTGATGATCAAGGCCTCGGCGGGCGGTGGCGGCAAGGGTATGCGCATCGCCCACAAGGCCGACGAGGTGGCGGAAGGGTTCGCCCGCTCGCGCTCGGAGGCGAAGTCCTCGTTCGGTGACGACCGGATCTTCATCGAGAAATTCATCGAGAATCCGCGTCACATCGAGATCCAGGTGCTCGGCGACAAGCACGGCACCGTGCTCTACCTGGGCGAACGCGAATGCTCGATCCAGCGCCGCAACCAGAAGGTCGTCGAGGAGGCGCCTTCGCCGCTTCTCGACGAGGCGACGCGCAAACGCATGGGCGAGCAGGCGGTGGCCCTCGCCAAGGCGGTGAACTATGATTCCGCCGGTACCGTCGAGTTCGTCGCCGGCCAGGACAAAAGTTTCTACTTTTTGGAGATGAACACCCGGCTGCAGGTCGAGCACCCGGTCACGGAGCTGATCACCGGCATCGATCTCGTGGAGCAGATGATCCTCGTCGCCGCTGGCGAGCCGCTCGACCTTGATCAGTCTCGCGTCAAGCTTCGAGGCTGGGCTGTCGAGACGCGCATCTACGCGGAGGATCCGGTCCGCGACTTCGTACCCTCGACGGGCCGGCTGACGCGCTACAAGTCGCCGGCGACCGGGCGATTTGGCGAGCGCATCGTTCGCGTCGATACCGGCGTGGTCGAAGGCGGCGAGATCTCGATCCATTACGATCCGATGATTGCCAAGCTGGTGACGTACGCGCCGGACCGGGCCGGTGCCATCGCCGCACAGGCCGAGGCGCTAGACGCCTTCGTACTGGAAGGCATTCGCCACAACATCCCGTTTCTCGCCTCTTTGATGGCGCGGCCGCGCTGGAAGCAGGGCCGGCTCTCGACCCGCTTTATCGCGGAGGAGTACCCCAGCGGCTTCTCGCCGCCGGAGCCCGACGGCGAGATGGCGCGGACCTTCGTCGCCGTCGCGCTGGCGATCGATCTGGCGCTCGACCGTCGCCGTGCCGCCATGAGCGGCCGGACGCGGCCGCATCCGATCTATGCCGGACGCCGAGCGGTCTTGCTCGGTAAGGCGCGCCACGACGTCGAGGTGACGTCCGGCGACGGCCTCGCCGTCAGGTTCGACAACGGCGATCTGGTGCATGTCGCGAGCGACTGGGTGCCGGCCGAGCGCGTATGGACCGGGACCGTCGGCGGCCAGCCGATCATCATTGCGGCGCGTCCAATCCTGAACGGCTACGAACTCGCGCACGGTGGCTATGGCAGCAAGGCGCGCGTCCTCACTTTCAGGCAAGCCGATCTTGTCGCTCTGATGCTGGAGCGCGAGGAGGCCGACGATCAGAAGGCGCTGCTCTGCCCCATGCCCGGCCTCGTCAAGGCGATCAACGTCAAGGAGGGGCAGACGGTTAAAGCCGGCGAGGCGCTCTGCCTGATCGAGGCGATGAAGATGGAAAACGTGCTGCGCGCCGAGCGCGACGCGACGGTAAAGACGATCGAGGCGAGAGAGGGCGACTCGCTTGCGGTCGACGCGCCCATCATGACGTTCGCCTGAGGATTTCCGCCGCTTTGCGGGATGCGGATGAAGCCAGCTGAAGCTTCTTAATTCGCCAAGCGCTTGATATCGCCGATGCTTGCTTGGATCAGCCGGTCGGCCAAGCCTGCCTTCGCCTGATCCTTCAGCACGACTTCCGCGGCGGCGGTGGCGGCATCGGCGGCGGCGGCACGCACATGCGCCATGGCCTGCAGTTCGGCGGTCGCGATCTTCGCCTCCGCCTGAGCGCTGCGACGCTTGACGAAATCGGCCATCCGCTCTTCGGCCTCCGTGGCCATCTGCTCGGCCTCGAGACGCGCTTGGTCGACGATCTCCGCCGCTTCCTTTTCGGCCTCGACACGCTTGCTTTCGAACGAGGCGAGCACGGCTTCGGCTTCCTTGCGCAGACGCTCGGCCTCCGCGAGTTCCTCCCGGATGCGGATCCCGCGATCGTCGAGCGCGGCACCGAGCTTGGAGTGCACACCCAAATAGATGGCACCACCGATGAAGATCACGAAAGCGACGGCAACCCAGAATTCCGCGTCCATTGCGACTAGACCTTGGCTGCGGCGATAGCCGTGGCGATCGCGGTGGGATCGGCTGGCGCGCCGGTGATGTGTTGGACGATGGCCGCGGCCGCCTCGTTGGCGATCTGACCGACATTGGCCATGGCGGCGGCCTGCTGCTCGGCGATCTGCGTTTCGGCGACCTGCAGCTTGTGTGAGAGGTCGGTCTCGAGCGACTTGCGCTTGAGTTCCTGCTCGGCCTTGACCTTGGCGCGGGTCTCGGCCGCGAGCGCCTGGGATCTGCCCTTTGCCTCGGCCAGCGTCTTCTCGTAGCCGGCGGCGGCCTCGTTGGCCTCCTGGCGCATGCCGCGCGCCGCGCGCAGGTCCGCGTGGATCTTTTCCGAGCGCGCTGCCAAGATAGCCTTCACGCGGGGCAGCGCCAGCCGCGACATGAGAAGGTAAAGCAGGCCGAAGGTGACGACGAGCCAAAAGATCGTCGATGTGAACGTCGCGGGGT
This sequence comes from Beijerinckiaceae bacterium, assembly GCA_965198495.1. GTDB lineage: Bacteria > Pseudomonadota > Alphaproteobacteria > Rhizobiales > Beijerinckiaceae > RH-AL1. Next base: position 2,314,971 of record CBDAPL010000001.1, read on the forward strand.
CGAACGGCGGGAATGCCCCTTCGTGACCGCCCGTCGACTCGGGGCCTTGAGGTATCGGTGTCGCCATGGAACGGTGATCTCGAATGGCCGGCGCCGTGAGCGCAAGGCCGAAGACGTTGAATCCGGAAAACGGCGCATCCGTGAGCCGGATGCGCCGAGCGATCTATTTCATCACGAAAAGCAGCAGGATCGCGACGAGGAAGGCGAAGATGCCGAGACCTTCGGCCAGCGCCGCGCCGATGAAGGCGCGACCGAACTGGCCGTCCGATGCCGACGGGTTACGAAGCGCGCCGGAAAGGAACGGTCCGAAGATGAGGCCGACGCCGATGGCGGCGGCGCCCATCCCGATGGCGGCGAGACCGGCACCGATGTACTTGGCTGCTGTAGGATCCATGAAGAAAAGCTCCGAGGGTTTTAGACGAGCGACCGATCTGTTGTTGGATGTTTATTCAGTGGCTCGGATGAATTGCGTCGTTCAGGTAGACGCAAGTGAGGATCGCGAAGACGTAGGCCTGAAGCCCGGCGACGAGAAGCTCGAAGGCGGTCAGGATGACGGTCATGGCGAGAGGAAGCGGAGCGATGATCGCGTAGGCGCCAGCGCCTAGAAGCGCCGTGACGAACGCGCCGAAGACCTTCAGCGTGATGTGTCCGGCCAGCATGTTGGCGAAAAGACGCACACTGAGACTGATCGGCCGCGCGATGAACGAGATGACCTCGATCAGCACGATGAAAGGAAGCAGGAAGACGTTGACGCCCGACGGCACGAAAAGGCGCAGGAAGTGCGTGCCGTGACGGATAAGCCCGTAGACGATGACGATGCCGATGACGAGGATCGCCAGCGCGAAGGTGACGACGATCTGGCTCGTCACGGCGAAGGAGTAGGGGACCAGTCCCATCACGTTCGAGAAGAGCACGAAGAGGAAGAGAGCGAAGACGAAGGGGAAGAAACGCATGCCTTCCTGCCCTGCGGTCTGCTTGATCATGTTGCCGACGAACTCATAGCCCATCTCGGCCGCCGACTGCAGCTTGCCCGGCACGATCCGGCTGCCGGCCGTGCCGGCCAGCATCACGACGCAAGCCAAGGCAAGCACGATCATCATGAACAGCGAGGAATTGGTGAACGAGATGTCGATCTTGCCGATGTGCATCGGGATGATGGGCTCGATCCGGAATTGATGGATCGGGTCGATCGTCTGCTCTGCGGCCACTTTATCTTTTCCTTATGCCGGCTTGTGCCGGAGCCCTTCAGGTATTGCGGCTTGGCCCGGTCGGCTTTGCCGCGATGCGGTAGACGTTCCAGAACCCCGCCGCGGTGCCGAGTGTCAAGAAGACGATCAGCAAAATCGGCGACGTGTTCAACCACTTGTCGAGTTGCCATCCAATGCCGGCGCCAACGAGAATGCCGATCACGAACTCGGTAAGCACGCGAAAACCGAGGCTCATGGCTCCCGCGAGGCTCTTGTCCTCGATGGGCGCCGAGCGTCGAACCTCTCGCTTGTCTTGGGCGTCGAGCGAGGACGAGAGCTTATCGAGACGCGCGCGCATGGCGCTTTCGCTTGACCCCTCGTCCGAGCTTTCAGCCAAAAGGCTCTCCCATGCGCCAGGCAAGGCCTTCCGCGTCGTGCTTGCGGCGGCTTGTACTGTCGAGGTCGTAGAGTGTCAAGCTTCCAAAACAGGCGCGAAGCGTAGCAAACGCATGTTAAATCAGCTGGTTACGTCAAATAAGGGTCGACGGGCTCCAGTGCTTAACTTGCCGCCTCAAGCAAGGTCTCGGCGCCCGCGAGGTCCACGGAGACCAATTGGCTGATGCCACGTTCGGCCATCGTCACGCCGAACAGGCGGTCCATCCGCGCCATCGTTATGGGATTGTGCGTAATGGTGATGAAGCGGGTTTGCGTCTTGCGGCGCATTTCGTCGATCAGGTCGCAGAAGCGCTCCACGTTGGAATCGTCGAGAGGCGCGTCGACCTCGTCGAGCACGCAGATCGGAGATGGATTGGTTAGGAATACCGCGAAAATAAGCGACATCGCGGTCAGCGCCTGTTCCCCGCCGGAAAGCAGCGTCATGACCTGCGGCTTCTTGCCTGGCGGTCGCGCCACAATCTCGAGACCCGCCTCGAGAGGATCATCGGATTCGATGAGCTGCAGTTCCGCCGTTCCGCCATCGAACAAGGTCGTGAAAAGGTCCTTGAAATGGCCGTTGACCACTTCGAAGGCGCCGAGCAGCCGCTCGCGGCCTTCCTTGTTGAGAGTGCTTATGGCTTGACGTAGGCGACGGATAGCTTCACCGAGATCGCTCTTTTCCTTGTCGAGCATGCCGCGCTGATCCTCGATCGAGGCAAGCTCCTCCTCGGCGCGCAGGTTGACCGCGCCCAAACGTTCGCGATCCTGCTTCAGCTGTTCGAGCCGCGCCGCGACTTGCGCTGCCGAAGGGCGCGGGGCGCCCGGCTTGATGCCGGCCATTTCTGGCAACACCTCCACCGCGCATTCGAGTTCGATCGCCGCGGTGCGCACGACCACGTCGAGGCGCTGCCTCGCGGCTTCGCCGCGGGCTTCGTCGCGCGCCTTTTCCTCGCGCGCCGTCGTCATCGCCTCGACAGCGCTTCGCGCCGCGCGGTCGGTCTCGGCGAGTTTCATCTCCGCACGGGCGCGCTCGTCACTCGTCACGCGGAGCGCGGCTTCGGCAGCCTCGATGCCGGCTAAAATCCTGCGCCTGGCCAGGATGAATTGGTCCGGCGCGGCGGCCAATGCCTCCTGCTCCAACAACGCGGTCTCGAGACGTGCTTCGATATCGACGCGGTGCGCCTCGGCCTGTTCGCGACGGCCGTGCCAGGACTGACATTCGGCCGCGATCGCGTCGAGACGGCGGTTCTTGATCTCGCGTTCACGAACCACGCTTTGGAGGGAAGATCGCGTCTCGGTCTCGTCGGCCCTGTGCTGTGCGGTCTCTGCTGCTAATGTCTCGATAACAGCCGCCAGATCAGCGGTCGCAGGCAGGATCGCGATCGCCTCTTCGATGGCGAATATCCGCGTTCGAGCTTCATCACGCGCGGCGAGCGCCACGCCCTCGCTGACATCGAGAGCCAGCAGGCGCGCGCGTGCGTCGCCCTCTCGGCGCTCCAGGGCGACATGGGTGTCGCGCGCACTATCGCGTGCCCGCCGCGCGGTCTGAAGCTCGCCGCGCGCGGCGACGTCACGCGCGGCCGCGTCGCGCAGCGCCGTTTGAGCCCGATCGGCGATATTCCTTAAACCTTCATACGCCCGACGCGCGGCTTCTGCCTCAACGCGCACCTCGGCGAGACGATTGCGCTCGGCCAGACGTCGGGCGGCAGGCGCGGGTGCGTCGGCGGCCTGCGTGAAGCCGTCCCAGCGCCAGATGTCGCCCTCGAACGAAACGAGCCGCTGGCCCGGAACAAGCCGCTTTCGCAGTGTCTTCCCGTCGGCTTTGGCGACGAGCCCTATCTGCGCCAGCCTACGCGCCAAAGCCGGCGACCCTTGCACGAAAGACGACAAAGGCTCGATGCCGTCTGGCAGAGGCGCGTCGGCTCCACCATCGAGCTCCGCCCAGTGCACCGGCGCCCGCTCGTCGAAGGATGCGTCGAGGTCGTCACCGAGCGCGGCGCCGAGCGCCAGTTCGTAGCCTTTGCTGACGCGAATCTGATCGACGATCGCCGGCCATTTCGCATCGACGGCGCTTTCGACAAGCTTGGCGAGGGTCTCGGCTTCCGTTTCGAGACGCTGCGTCTTGCGATCGGCGTCGATGGTCGGCACTCGACTGGACTGATCGGCCTCGCGCGCCGCCGCGAGCGTCTGCTCCGCCTCATGCGCCGCCGCCTCCGCCGCGGCGAGTGTCGCGATGGTAAGCTTTAGCGTCGCGGTCGCGCCCTGGAGATCGCGCGCGAGATCGAGCGAGCCCGACAGGCGTTCGCGCGCGGCGCAAGCCTCCGCGAGATCGCCGCCCAGCCGAACAAGCCGTGCCGCCTCATCGCTGCGGCGGCTCTCAAGCGCTCGTCGTTGCGCGTCGACATCGGCCCGCTCCGTCTGAGCCTGGCTCAACCGCGCTTCCGCCTTCGCCCGTTCCGCTTCCTTGTCCCGAAGGGCGGTACTCAGCGTCGCCTCAAGTGCCTGCGTGCTCGGGCCGGCCTTCAGCTCCGTTTCCTCGGCATCAAGCCTCGCCAGGACGCCGGAGGCGTCGGCCAGGACCGACACATCGCGCGCCATATCAACGCGCATTTCCTTGATGCGCCGATCGATTTCGATTTGCCGGCCCTTGGCCCGGCGCTCTTCGCCGTCCAGAGTCTCGCGCGCGATCACTTTACGCTGAAGCGCGTCGCTCGCCTCGATCTCGGATTGGCGCAGAACGGGCAGGGCGTGCGCGGCGACCGCTTGATGGCGCGCCGCCTCGGCCTGCGCGAGCGTGCATTCGATAACGCGTGCAGAGGCGGCGGCGAAGCGCGCCCGCGCGTCGTCGACCTCACGCTTGGCATCCTCCCAGTCGATCAGGATCGCCATCGCCTGTGCGCGGCGGATTTCATCCTGGAACTCACGGTAGCGCGACGCCTGCCGCGCCTGTCGCCGGAGGCTGTCGCTCTGAGCGGCGATTTGCGAAATGACATCGTCGATGCGCGCGAGGTTGTCCTCTGCGCCTTTCAGCCGTAGCTCGGCCTCATGACGGCGAGTGTGCAGGCCAGCGACTCCAGCGGCATCCTCGAGAACGCGGCGACGCGCCTGCGGCTTCGCATTGATGATTTCGCTGATCTGCCCCTGCCGGACGAGAGCGGCCGAGCGTGCCCCTGTCGCCGCGTCGGCGAAAAGGATCTGGACGTCGCGCGCCCGCACCTCGCGGCCATTGATGCGGTAGGTCGAGCCCTGCTCGCGTTCGATGCGGCGGGTGATCTCGAGCACGTCCGTATCGTTGAAAGCGGCTGGCGCGGTTCGCGCGGAATTGTCGAGCACCAGCGCGACTTCGGCCACGTTGCGCGCGGGCCTGGCGCCGCCGCCGGCGAAGATCACGTCGTCCATGCCGGACGCGCGCATGCTCTTGTAGGAACTGTCCCCCATCACCCAGCGCAGGGCCTCGACGAGGTTCGACTTGCCGCAGCCATTCGGACCGACGATCCCCGTCAGCCCGGGTTCGATGATGAAGTCGGCCGCCTCGACGAAGCTCTTAAACCCGACAAGGCGCAATCGTTCGAACTGCATGACACACCGGCGATTCGCGTTGTGTTCAGCCTGCGCGATTGATCGGCACGTGCAAGTCTATGCTGACACTAATCTGTGCGCGAAAGACGAAAGACGCACGACCGTCCAACCTCATAGTTTAGAAGCAGAAAGGCAGCTAAGTGTCAGCTTTTCTTGGCGAGCAGCGGATCGATGATTTTGGCAAGCGTGCTCGGATTGACCTCTCCCGTCACCTTCTCGCCGTTCACGTAGAAGGTCGGTGTAGCCGTGACACCGAACTTTGACGAACCACGATCGCGTACCTGATCGACGGCATCATAGAGTTTCTGATCCTTGAGGCACGACTCGAATCTATCCTTCGTCATGCCTGTTTGTTTTAGGATGTTGGCGAGCGCCTCGAGAGGCTTGTCAACGAAGGCCCAGTTCTGCTGCTGGTCGAAAAGCAGGTCGGTTACCGCATTGCGCTTATCCGGCCCTTCGCACCGCGCCAGCATAAACCCGGCGGTGGCGAGCGGGTCGAGCGGAAACTCGCGGAGAATGAACTTCACCTTGCCGGTATCGATGTAGTTCTTCACGAGCGCCGGATAGACGGTGGCGTGGAAATGCGCGCAATGCGTGCAGGTCATCGAGGCGTATTCCACCATCGTGACGGGCGCGTCGGCCTTGCCTTGGACGATGTCGGGGAGGGCTTCTTTGGCCATCAACTCGTCGACCGGGACTTTCGGGTCCTGGGCGAAAGCACGGGTCGAGAGAGATGCCAGCGCGAGCGTCGCGATGCTCAAAGCGGCGGTCTTGGCGAAGCCGCGACGGCTGCCGATGGCGAGATGAAGCAAGGTCATGGTGTGCTGATCCGAACGGGGGGACGCGGACGAATTTCGGCGCACCATAGCCGGTTCGCCATGCAGGGCAAGCGGTCAGCCCGTTCGTCCCGCACCGCGCAATCCATCATCGCCGCCTCGCTGTAGCGAAGCGCTAAAAACCTGAACGTGTTAAGGCTCTCTTAACCATATCGCGCCAGTCTCACTCATCGCCGAGGGATTGGACCGAGCATGGCCTCCACGAGCTTGAAATATCAGGACGTCGACAGCAACGCGGGTGCCGCAGCTTCGAGCGAGCGGCTTGTCGACCTCGCCCGATTGGCAAACACCGATATCGTGACATCGCTTGTCGCCAACATCAGTGACGATCTGCACTCCCTCTTCGACCCGGTCAGCGAGGGGGCGCTACCTATCTATTTCGGGCCGTTGCTCGGTCGGCTATACCTCGAAGGTCTTTGAAGATCAGAACCGCTTGATCCAGCCCGCGACAACATCGCCTGCATAGCTGAATGGCCGCGTCACCGCATCGGGAACATGGTTGAGCGGGTTCAAGGTGGTCAGAAATCCCGTGTCTTTCTGCGCCGCCACGTGGATCGGCGCGATCGCTTTGACCGCGTCCCGACGCGGCGGCAGCGGCGTCTTGGGGCAAGGCTCGTCGCAGCCGCGTCTGGCGACCGGCTTGGCGGGCATTGCGGGAAGCGCGAGCTGCGACTGCGGCACGACGAGATCAGCCGATCGCAAAGGCTCTTTTACGATGGTCGTCGGCCCTGCGAGATCGGCGAGCTGGCCGGTCCATTCCTGGTTTACGGGCGGCACGGAGGGTACCGGCCGGGAATGTACCGCATAAGCCAGCGCGAACGTCATGGCGCAAGCAACGGCCACCAGGCCGATCGTCTCGCGATTGGTCTTGACGACGTAAGTCTTCGAAGTGGGCGCGAACTTGATCATGGCGACCGCCTGGTTGTTTGCGCAACTTACGCCGGCTTTTGCGTCAAGAGATAGGCGAAGGTGAGTTCGCTCGTAGTTCTCCAACGCGCGATAAATCGGCAACACCGCTTCTGCTTGCGACGCCACCTGTGCTGCTTGGACAGAGAGAGGCCCTTCATATTTCGTTTCGTAACAGAGTGTGTGTTGTCGAAGAGGCGACGGTCTGTAACGACGCGTGAACGCGATCGGCCTGAGCCGGGAATGGCCGCATGGCCGGTCGCCTGAACACAAACCGCGATGCGCCGCATGGCGCGATGCGCCGCACGGATCGTGCCGGCGCGTGGGGCTTCTGACCATGTCGTCTCAGTTTCTTCCCTGGTGGCTGCCGCTCTCCCTGTTCGTCTGGGCCGTCCAGATGGTCGTATTCCACGGGGTCGGCTACGCATTCGAAAGATGCGACCGCACAGGCTCTTTGCGCCGGTTCAAGGTGCGCGAGATCGATCGCAAATCCTACGGCCAACTCATGCCGCGTGTGCTGTTCAATCAGGTGTTCATCCTGCTGCCCTGCATGATGGCGCTGCAGGCGTCAGGTCTCGCCTTCGCTGGCCAGCAGCACCTTGCGCTATGGCGGTTCGTGCTCAGCCTTTTCGCGATGGGCCTTGGCCACGACATCGTGCAATACGTCACCCACCGTCACCTGTTGCATCGCCCAAGCCTGATGCGGACGCTTCGGCATTCGGTCCATCATTCGACCGGCGCCAGCAAAGGGATCAGCGCCTGCTACATGAGCGCGCCCGATTTCTTCCTGGAGATCGTTCTGCCGTATCTACTGCCGTTGGCGTTGATCGGTGGTGGCGGCTCCGATATCGTCTTCCATACGATGATTGCCGGCCTCGGCGCGATTGGCGGCGTCTACGAGCACTCCGGCTACGATTTCGCCGTACTGCTTCCGAAAGCGAAGATCGCGGCGCGGATGCCTCGCTTCGTCGGCGCGTTCGGCAATCTTATCTCCTCACATGCGCACGGTGAGCATCATGCAAAGGGCAACGTGAGCTTTTCCGACGGTTTCGGCAGCCCTGCGATGTGCGATTCGGTTTTCGGCACGCGCTGGGACATGGTCGAGGGCCGTCTGCGCGAGACAATGGCTGCCGAGGCGGCCGCAACGCCCGCCGAGTAGCCGCAATGCGGCCGGAGTTTCGTGTTGGGTGGCCAATGGCCTTCCCGGCTAAAGCTGTTCGGACCTGCTTCATGCGCTTGCACAGAATAATCGGTCCCGCTTTAGGGGTGGCGTTGATCGGGCTATCCGCCAACGATGCCTTTGCCGATCGGATCACGCATCCGACTGCCGTCTTCTCCGGCCTCGACAAGATCACTGGCCGCATCATCTCCTTCGAGGTGGCGTCCAACGAAACGGTGCAGTTCGGCTCGCTGCAGATTACCGAGCGCGCCTGCTATACGCGTCCGGCAACGGAAGCGCCGCAGACCGTCACCTTCGCGCAGGTCGACGAAATCGATGCCAAGAAGCAGTACAAGCGCATCTTCTCCGGCTGGATGTTCGCTTCGAGCCCGGGACTCAACGGCATCGAGCACCCGGTCTACGACGTCTGGCTGACCGACTGCAAAGGCGGTACAGAGATCCAGAAGGCGCCTGAGACGGCATCAGCCGATCCGGAACCGCCGCCACCTAACGCTGACCTTCCAGTGAAGCCCGACAAGAAGCGCCGCCACGCCGAGGACCAATCCCGCGCGGCGAAGCGGCGTCAGGCCGAGCAGGATGGCGACATCGATCCTGCCGCCGCGCCCGACACCCCGACGCGCCGCGATTCCAACCGCGCCCCGCCGGCGCGCAGTTTCTTCCCGGACGCGGCGGGCGGCCGGGATCCAGGCGGCTTCTACTGATCGGTTTTGACATCGTCGTGCGTGCCGCCGAACCCGGCGACATGGATGCGGTCACCGCCATCTATGGACATGCCGTTCTGCACGGAACCGGTACGTTCGAGACCGAACCGCCGCACGTGTCGGAGATGGCCGCGCGCTACCGCGCCATCGCGAGCCACGACTTTCCGTTCCTTGTTGCGGAGATAAGCGGACGGATCGGCGGCTACGCCTACGCCGCGGCTTTTCGCGAGCGCCCCGCTTTCGGGTCGACGGTCGAAGATTCCGTTTACGTCGATCCGACGCTTACAGGACGTGGATGCGGCAAAGCCCTGCTCGACAGGTTGATTGTCAGTGCCGAACAAGCCGGCTTTCGCCAGATGGTGTCCGTCATCGGCGATAGCGCGAACATCGCATCGATCCGGCTGCATGCGGGCTGCGGGTTCTACCACGCCGGTCGGCTCGACAACGTTGGCTGGAAGGCCGGGCGCTGGCTGGACGTGGTGTTGATGCAGCGGACTCTCGGCCTCGGTGCCCCTGAGCAAACGCCCTGAAAAAGTCGACCGCTTCTACCGGACCACGCCCGTGCATGGATCGAGGACGGAGCGCGAAATCAGTTTCGGCAGTGTCCCTGTTGGCGTCTCGTCGAGATTGGTGCTGGCCGTGGTCACCGGAGCGGCCCTTTGCGCAATCATCGCGTTAGAGCGTGACTTGGTGATGTAATCGAGCATATCGGCCGAAGCCACGAAGCCGACGGCGATAATCGAGACGGATAAGGCGATCCCCTCGAATGTGGTGCCGCGCTGATCCTTCAGAAAACCCTTCAACCCGACCATCATCATTCGCACCTCGCCAACGCGTCACGAGGGCTGAGAATGCGAGCGCGAGGTAAACAGGAGATTGATAGGATCGATCAATCTTGCAATTCGACCACGCGCTTGCCGTAACCCCATTTAGATGTCGACGAGTTCCGCCGCGAAAGCCGCGCGTTCCTGGATGAAGGCGAATCGCGCATCAGCCTTGTTGCCCATCAGGCGTTCGACGGCATCGCTGGTGCGCTCGCGCGTTTCCGCGACGATCTCGACGCGCAAAAGATCGCGCCGCCGCGGATCCATCGTGGTCTCCTTCAGTTCGTTGGCGTTCATCTCTCCCAGGCCCTTGAAGCGCTGAGTTTCGGTCTTGCCCTTGCCGCCTAAACCCTTTTTCAGCAACTCGTCGCGATGTCGCTCGTCGCGCGCGTAGGCATGCGTGGCGCCCTGCTTGAGTTTGAAGAGAGGCGGCACGGCGAGGTAGAGGTGGCCGCCCTCGATCAGCTTCGGCATCTCGCGGTAGAAGAACGTGATCAGCAGCGAGGCGATGTGGGCGCCGTCGACGTCCGCGTCCGTCATGATGATGATTTTGTCGTAGCGCAGATCCGCCTGCGCGTAGCGTGCGCCGGTTCCGCAGCCGATCGCCTGCATTAGATCGGCGAGTTGCTGGTTGGCCGCCAGCTTGTCGCGCGTCGCGCTGGCGACGTTGAGGATTTTTCCTCGTAGCGGCAGAACGGCCTGATTGGCGCGGTCACGCGCCTGCTTGGCGGAGCCGCCGGCACTGTCTCCTTCGACAATGAAAATCTCGGAGCCCTGGGCCTGCGTGTTGGTACAATCGGCAAGCTTGCCAGGCAGCCGCAGCTTGCGGGTGGCGGTCTTGCGCGAGACGTCCTTTTCGGCACGGCGGCGCAGGCGTTCCTCGGCGCGCTCGACCGCCCAGTCGAGCAGGCGCGTCGCCTGCGACGGCAGGCCGGCAAGCCAATGGTCGAACGTGTCGCGCACAGTCTGATCGACGATGCGCGATGCCTCCGCCGTCATCAGGCGGCCCTTGTTCTGGCCCTGGAACTCAGGCTCCTTGATGAAGACCGAGATCAGCGCCGCGCAGGAGACCATCACATCTTCGGCGGTGAGCACCGCCGCGCGCTTGGCCTGGCCGATCCGCTCGGCGTGATCGCGAAGGCCGCGGAGGAGGGCGGTGCGGAGGCCTGCCTCGTGCGTGCCGCCATCAGGCGTGGGAATCGTGTTGCAATAGGAATGGACGAAGCCGTCGTCGTCGGCCAACCACGCGATCGCCCACTCGAGCGAGCCGTGACCGCCTTGCTTGCTCACCTTGCCGGTGAAGACCTGATCGGTGACGAGCGCCTTGCCGGCCGTGTCCTGTGCGAGATAATCCTTGAGGCCGCCGGGAAAGTGAAACACGGCCTCGCGCGGCATCCCCCCTTCGTTGTTCAGCGCCGTGTTGTGCCAACGGATCTCGACGCCGCCGAAAAGATAGGCCTTGGCCCGCGCCATGCGGAAGAGACGCGCCGGCTTGAAGCCGACATCCGGTCCGAAGATCTGCGGGTCAGGCTTGAAACGGACCTTCGTGCCGCGCCGGTTCAGAACCTTGCCGACGGTGATCAGCTTGGAGGTTGGCAAGCCTCGCGAGAACGTCTGCCGATAGAGAGTCTGCGCCCGGGCGACCTCGACCTCCAGATCGACAGAGAGCGCGTTGACGACCGAAACGCCGACACCGTGCAAGCCGCCCGATGTCTGGTAAGCGCCCGAGTCGAACTTACCGCCCGCGTGCAGGACGGTCATGATGATCTCGACAGTGGATTTTTTTGGAAACTTCGGGTGCGGCTCGACCGGCATGCCGCGTCCGTTGTCGATCACGCTGACGTAGCCTTCGCCATCGAACGAAACGTCGATGAAGGTGGCATGGCCTGCGACGGCCTCGTCCATCGAGTTGTCGAGTACCTCGGCGAAGAGATGGTGCAGCGCCGCCTCGTCCGTGCCGCCGATATACATGCCGGGACGGCGACGCACCGGCTCGAGACCCTCGAGCACCTCGATCGAGGCAGCCGTGTACTCGGCTTCAGACAGCGTGCCGGCGCGCGGCGCCCGTGCCGGCGCCTCGGCCGGAGGAAGCTTGCGCGCGGCCGCGCCGCCGAAGAGATCACGGGAAGTCGCCATTCTTTATCGTCCGTTCCGAAGCAGTGGTGGAAGCGATCGCGATTCGCGGATTGTAGCCTAATGCTGGAGGCCGAGTTCGAGAGAACATAAGCAAAACATACTGGGGAACAACTCACTCATTCTTAAGTCAATGATGGCTAGGCTCGGCGAACAGAAGCCAAAGAGCCTGCGCATGGTCGATCCAAAGCTCACCGTCGTCATCTGCTTCGATCACGCCTCGATCACCGGCGGTCAGGCGAAAGTGGCGTTCGACAGCGCCGTTGGACTCAAAAGACAGGGCCATCGGCCGATCATTTTCGCCGCCGTCGGGCCGATCTCGCCGCAGCTCGTCGAAGCCGGCATCGAGACGGTGTGTCTTGATCAGAGCGATCTCGTAGGGAATCCCTCCAAGCTCGACGCCGCGATCCAGGGCATTTGGAACCTCAAGGCGGCGAAGGCTCTCGGAGAGCTTCTCGAAAGCGTGCCGCGCGACAGCACGATTGTCCATGTGCACGGATGGGCGAAAGCCCTGTCGCCGTCGATTGCCGGCCCGATCGCCAAGTCCGGCCTTCCGGCGGTCTACACGATCCACGAATATTTTCAGTTCTGTCCAAACGGCGGCTTCTACAATTATCAGAAACACCGAGTTTGCAAGCTCAAGCCGATGTCCGTCGCATGCTGGACGACGAACTGCGACTCGCGAAGTTATCCACGCAAGATCTGGCGCAATCTGCGACAAGTGGCGGCCCAGCACGTCGCCCACCTACCGGAAACCTTCACCGACTACATCGCGATCTCGTCGTTCCAGGAGGCGGTGGTGAAACCGCTGCTGCCGCCCTCCGCGATCCTCCATCGCGTGTCCAATCCGGTCTCGGTCGCGGATCTCGGCCCGAAGAGCGACGGCGCGAGCGGCGACATCATTTTCGTTGGCCGCCTGTCGCCCGAGAAGGGCGCGTTCGTCTTCGCCGAGGCCGCTCGCAAGATTGGGATGGTCCCCACGTTCGTGGGCGACGGCCCTCTCGCCGGACAGATCGCCGAGCGCTATCCGGAGGCCCGCATGCTGGGCTGGATGGCGCCCGCGGAGGTTCACAAGACGATGCGTGCGGCACGCGCTCTGGTCTTCCCGTCTTTGTGGTACGAGGGTCAGCCGCTTACCGTGCTCGAGGCCAAGGGGCTCGGCGTTCCGGTGATCGTCAGCGATGCGTGCGCGGGCCGCGAAGAGGTCGAGGACGGCGTCACCGGGCGCTGGTTCAAAAGTGGCGACGTCGACGATCTCGCGAACGCGCTGAGAGTTCTGAACGACGGCGCGGTTGCGGTCGCCATGTCAGGCGCCGCCTACGACGCCTATTGGTCCGCGCCCCCGACGCTGGATTGCCATGTCGAGCGCTTGACGAGGGTCTACGGCTCCATGCTCGAGCGGAGGCGTGCGACGACTGGCGTCGGCAGCAAGTCCGCTGCCGCGCGATCGAGCACTTGGACGACGCGCCCCGCTTCCTTCTAATCGAGCGACGCTTTGATCTGCCTTATCCTTAGGCAAATCCGGGATATCAGTGCGTGGCCCGAGCACATCTGCTCATAACGGGTTAGTACGAGTAATACATTTCGTATTCGACCGGATGGGGCGTCATTTCGAGCCGCAGGACGTCGGGGTACTTCAACTCGATGTAGCTCTCGATAAAGCCGTCGTTGAAGACGCCGCCTGCCGTCAGGTAGGCATGATCGGCCTCGAGGTTCTCCAGCGCTTCACGCAGCGAGCGACACACGGTCGGGATCGACTTCAGTTCCTCCTTGGGCAGATCGTAGAGATCCTTGTCCATCGCCGGGCCGGGATCGATCTTGTTCTTGATGCCGTCGAGGCCGGCCATCAGCATGGCGGTGAAAGCGAGATAGGGGTTGGCCATCGGGTCTGGGAAGCGCACCTCGAGGCGCTTGGCCTTGGGGTTCGTCGTGTAGGGGATACGGCAAGACGCCGAGCGATTGCGCGCGGAATAGGCGAGAAGAACGGGAGCCTCATAGCCCGGCACCAGCCGCTTGTAAGAGTTCGTCGATGGATTGGTGAAGGCGTTCAGCGATCTGGCGTGCTTGATGATGCCGCCGATGTACCACAGACATTCCTGCGAAAGGTCCGCATACTTGTCGCCGGCGAAAATCGGCTTGCCGCTCTTCCAGATCGACTGATGGACGTGCATGCCCGAGCCGTTGTCGCCGAAGATCGGCTTCGGCATGAAGGTCGCCGTCTTGCCGTAGCTCTGGGCGACGTTCTGGATGCAATATTTGTAGATCTGCATATGGTCGGCCATCTGCGTCAGCGGCCCGAATTTCAGACCGAGCTCGTGCTGGGCGGACGCGACTTCGTGATGGTGCTTCTCGACGTGGGCGCCCATCGCGGCCATGGCCGCCAGCATCTCGCCGCGCATATCCTGCGCGGAATCCTGCGGTGGCACCGGGAAATAGCCGGACTTCATGCGGATCCGGTGGCCGAGATTGCCGCCCTCGTAGGGCGTATCCGAGTTCGAGGGGAACTCGCTCGAGTCGAGGATGTATCCGCAATTGTAAGGGTCGGCCTTGAAGCGCACGTCGTCGAAGACGAAGAACTCCGCCTCCGGTCCGAAGTAGACCGCGTCGCCGACGTCGGCGGACGAGGCATAGGCCTCGGCTTTCTTGGCGATGCCGCGCGGGTCGCGCTCGTAAGGCTCACCCGTCGAAGGCTCGAGCACGTCGCAGATGATCGAGAGGGTCGGCGCCGCGAAGAACGGGTCCATCGCCGCCGTTGTCGGATCGGGCATGAGCGTCATGTCGGATTCGTTGATCGCCTTCCAGCCGGCGATCGATGAACCGTCGAACATCGTCCCGTCGGCGAAGATGTCCTCGTCGATCATCGTTTGATCGAACGTCACGTGCTGCCACTTGCCGCGAACGTCCGTGAACCGCAAATCGACATACTTGATGTCGTTGTCCTTGATCGTCTTCAAGACGTCCGCTGCGGTCTTCATTTCGGGCGTTCTCCTCGGGAGGGTGCGCTAGGCGCGGTCAAACCGCTCCGAGATTGTGATCGGCAAGCCTGTCGTCGACAGGGCTTCGCTCCCGGAGCGGGCGGAGTGATAGACTCGCGAGTGATCCGTTGCCAGTCTCGCACCGGAAGAAAGTCTCTACCGCGAAGAGGGCTTGTCGCCGACGCACCTGCTCTTCGTGCAGGGTCCGACACCTCGTCTATGGCATAAAATCTGCAAATTAGTTGCGGCCCGCATTGGCAAAGCCTTGGGTACGATCAGAGATTTCGCATCTGAAGAGAGACGGTGGATGACCAAATATAAACTCGAGTATCTTTGGTTGGACGGCTACACGCCGGCGCCGAACCTGCGTGGGAAGACGCAGATCAAGGAGTTCGACGGATTCCCGACGTTGGAACAGCTACCCATGTGGGGCTTCGACGGAAGTTCGACCCAGCAGGCGGAGGGCGGCAGCTCGGATTGCTTCCTGAAGCCGGTTCGTCACTTTCCCGACAGCACCCGCAAGAACGGCATCCTCGTCATGTGTGAAGTCATGCTGCCGGACGGCACGACGCCGCATGCCTCCAACAAGCGCGCGACAATTCTCGACGACGAGGGCGCTTGGTTCGGTTTCGAGCAAGAGTACTTCTTTTACCAGGATGGTCGTCCGCTTGGGTTTCCGGCGGCCGGCTATCCCGCGCCGCAAGGTAAATATTACACCGGCGTCGGCTATTCCAACGTCGGCGATGTCGCTCGCAAGATCGTCGAGGAGCATCTCGATCTCTGCCTCGACGCCGGCATCAACCATGAGGGCATCAACGCCGAAGTGGCGAAAGGCCAATGGGAGTATCAGATCTTCGGCAAGGGCTCCAAGCGTGCCGCGGACGAGATGTGGGTCGCCCGCTATCTTCTGCAGCGCCTTTGCGAAGAGTACGGAATCGACATCGAATATCATTGCAAGCCGCTGGGCGACACCGACTGGAACGGCTCAGGGATGCACGCGAACTTTTCGACGGAATACATGCGCAGCGTCGGCGGCAAGGACTATTTCGAGAAGCTGATGAAAGCGTTCGCTGATGCCCGCGAGGATCATATCGCCGTCTATGGGCCGCACAACGAGATGCGCCTGACAGGCAAGCACGAGACCGCGTCGATCCACGAGTTCACCTACGGCATCGCGGATCGCGGCGCTTCGATCCGCGTGCCTCATAGTTTCGTGAACAACGGATACAGAGGTTATCTCGAGGATCGTCGGCCAAATTCCGAAGGGGACCCCTACCAGATCGCCTCGCAGATACTGAAGACGATCTCTTCCGTTCCGACGGAATCGGCATCGCGGGCTAAAGCTGCCTGACAATGGTTTAAAGCAAGGCGCGCCCAGTGCGCGCCTTCAACTTGTACAAAAGCTCTCGTCTCAAGTAGTTAGATCGCGTCCGACCCGGTCTCTCCGGTCCTTATGCGTACTGCGCTTTCGATAGCGGATACGAAAATCTTTCCGTCGCCGATCCGACCTGTCTGCGCCGCCTTGCGGATTGCTGTGACGACGGCGTCGATGGATGCATCGTTGAGTACGACCTCAAGCTTTACCTTCGGCAGGAAATCGACGACGTATTCGGCGCCGCGATAGAGTTCGGTGTGGCCTTTCTGGCGGCCAAAACCCTTGGCTTCGATCACCGTTATGCCGGAAACGCCCGCCTCATGAAGAGCCTCTTTGACCTCGTCCAGCTTGAATGGCTTAATGATGGCTTCAATCTTTTTCATCTCTGCGGCCAGCTCCCTCGGATGCCCCTCGGCGTCAGGCTACGCAGAGACCGATCACGTAGCACCCGCTGTGCCATCACGGCATCCGACGAACGGTCCCAATCGTCGCCGACCATGCTGTAGAAACGTCTTCGAGAAAGATGAGTGAGGATCAAACCTTTGCCGGTCCGGTCTCGACAGGCAAATCGCTTCTTGATCCCCATTCCGACCAGGATCCGTCGTAAAGCCCCGTATCGCGTTGGCCAAGCTGGTCGAGTCCAAGAATGAGAACGGCGGCCGAAACGCCCGAGCCGCAGGTCGCAACGATTGGCCTGTCGATATCGACCCCAGCCTTCGTGAAGGCGGTGGCGATCTGGTCGCGCGCGCGCAGGCGGCCTGATGCGTCGACCATCTCACGCCAAGGCACGTTTCGCGCGTTCGGTATGTGCCCCGAGCGCAGGCCTGGACGTGGCTCCGGCGTCGATCCTTCAAATCGCACCGCGGCGCGCGCATCGACGATTTGAGCAACGCCGGTCGTTGCGGCATCAAGTACGCGCCTCGCGTCCACTACCGTCGAGTCGTCGAACGTGGCGGTGAATGTCGCCCTGGAGCGCCGGAAGGGACCGATCTCGACCGGATGATCGCCGGCGACCCAAGCGCGTAGACCTCCTTCGAGGATACGGACATCGCGGGCGCCGTAATGCTTCAGCATCCACCAGGCGCGCGCGCCGCCGAGCAGATCGGTGTCGTCGTAGACGACCATGGTCATCGCCTCGCTGAGGCCAAGGGCACCTGCCATGGCGCCGAAGGTTGCGGCGTCAGGTAGCATATGCGGAAGAGGGTTGGTTTGGTCCGCAATCTTGTCGACATCGAAGCGCGTCGCGCCAGGTATGTGCGCCTGCGCGAAGAGCGCGTCCGCGTCCTTGCCGTCTGTCGGCAGGTAGAAACTCGCTTCGACCGCCACGAGGCCAGGGTCGGCGAGGTGCGCCGCGAGCCAAGCTGCCGTGACGAAAGTATCGGTCCTGGTCGACGTCAAAGATTTCTCCATGATCGGCTCGCTGGTCCCCGCTTTCTCCATGTCATACGAAGCCCGGATCGATGGCTGGCCGCTGGCTCAGCCAAGCCGGTGCGGGCAAGTTCTTTTCTCGCAGATAGGACGGATTGAACAACTTGGATTGATAGCGTGTGCCCGAGTCGCAGAGGATCGTCACGATCGTATGACCAGGCCCGAGATCGCGGGCGAGCCGCATCGCGCCGGCCACGTTGATCCCGGATGAGCCGCCCAGCAACAGGCCTTCGTGTTGGGCAAGATCAAAGACAATCGGCAGCGCGTCCTCATCGCTCACCTGATAGGCGAGGTCGATCGGGGCGCCCACTAGGTTCGCGGTGATCCGGCCCTGTCCAATGCCTTCGGTGATCGAATTGCCCTCCGAGCGCAACGTGCCGTTCTTGTAGAACTCGAAGAGGGCGGATCCCATCGGATCGGTTATGGCGATCTTGACTTCCGGGTTTTGCGCTTTCAGAGCGAGCCCGACGCCGGCCAGCGTGCCGCCGGTGCCGACCGCGCAGGTAAAGCCGTCGACCGTGCCGTTGGTCTGCGCCCAGATCTCGGGTCCGGTGGTCAGGCGGTGCCCTTCGCGATTGGCGAGATTGTCGAACTGGTTGGCCCAGATCGCACCCTCCGGCAGTTCCGCCGCGAGGCGCTCGGCCAATCGTCCCGACAGCTTCACGTAATTGTTGGGGTTCTTGTAAGGGACCGCCGGCACCTCGATCAACGTCGCGCCCTGCAGGCGCAACATGTCCTTCTTCTCCTGGCTCTGCGTATCGGGAATGACGATGACCGTCTTGAAGCCCAAAGCATTGGCAACGAGCGCGAGGCCGATCCCGGTGTTGCCGGCCGTGCCCTCGACGACAGTGCCGCCCGGCTTCAGCACGCCGCGCGCGACCGCGTCCTGGATAATGGCGAGCCCGGCGCGATCTTTCACCGACCCGCCCGGATTCATGAATTCGGCCTTGCCCAGGATGCTGCATCCTGTCGCCTCAGAAGCGTGATGCAGCTTGATGAGCGGCGTGTTGCCGATGGCGTCGATGACGGAGGGCGCGGGCATGGGTCTTTCTTGGTTGGAGAGCCGCAGGGATAAGTAGCGCGTTTTGCGTGAAAGAGGTTCCTCAATCCGCTCCAAGCGGCGAAGGATATGCTCCACATGTTTCATGGCAGCGCGGCTTTCATCGCCAAGCCCGGGGACGGCATCGTCTGGATCACCGGCGCCAGCGCCGGCCTCGGCCGCGCCCTGGCGCTGCGGCTTGCCAGAGCCGGGTTCTCCGTCGCGGTGACGGCACGCCGTAGCGAAGCCCTCCAGGCTTTGGCAACCGAGGCGGGCGGCCTCATCGTGTCCTATCCCGGCGATGTCACCGATGCCATTGGGATGGCCGCGATCGTCGAGGCGATTGAGCGCGACCGCGGGCCGATCGCCTTGGCGATCCTCAACGCCGGCGTCTATCATCTTCGCGAACGCGAGCGCTTCGATACCGACCTCGTCTGGCAGACCATAGAGACGAACCTCGGCGGGACCGTGCGCTGTCTCGATCCTCTGCTCGCGGCCATGCTGCCACGACGACGTGGACAGATCGCGATCGTCGCCTCTCTCGCGGGCTACGGCGGCATCCCCGGGTCGATCGCCTACGGAGCGGCGAAGGCGGCGATGATCAACATGGCGGAAGGGCTGCGCCTGACCTATGCGGCCAAAGGATTGACGATCCAGGTGATCAATCCAGGCTTTATCGCCACCGCGATGACCGCGCCGAACGATTACCCGATGCCATTCCTGATGGGCGTGGAGGCCGCCGCCGAGCACATCGCCGCGGGCTTGGCACGCGCTCGTTTCGAGATCGCCTTCCCGAAGCGTCTCGCTTGGCCGGCCAAGGCCGCTGGCGTGCTACCCTATGGCGTCTGGCTGAAGCTCATGGCGTGGGCGACCCGCCGCGTCCTGCGCTGATGGCGTTGTCCTCGCTACTGCGGATTTTCCAGGCTCAGCGTCTCCGAGCCTTCGTCGTAGGCGAAAAGCTCGCCGTAGCGACCCCAGTTCACGACGCTCTTCAAGGTCCGGTCGGCATATTCATCCGACATGAAATCCTCCAGTTCTTCCAGGAAACGCGAGGAACGGGCGGCGTGCGATGGCCGCTCATCGAGCACCATCTTGATGCGCGCGGCGAGCGGAACATAGGCCAGCAGATGATCGCCGAAGAGCTTTTTGCGGGCATCGGTCGCCATGTCGGCGAAACGCATGCCGGCCGACGTCAACTTTATCGAGCCATCGCCGATCTCCGCGAAGCGCATGAGCTGCAGAGTCTCGGCGACGGGAAACAAGTCGTCGACTTCCATCTGCAGGCTGTCGGCGAGTTCCGGCATCTTGGCTTGGCCACTGTAGGGCGCGGCATGCACTTCCTCGATCATGCCGGCGATGGTGTTCGTCGACACGCGAGGGAGCGCCATGCCGAGGCCGAGCCCCGGAAAAGCGCTTTCGCGTCCCGAAGGCGTGGCCGCCGCGATAGCCGGACGTTTGGTCATCAGCGCGTAGATCTTATCGACGAGCTGACGAAACTCCGGGTCGAGACGATTGCGCGGGTGCTGGAGTGTGACCGCGATCTCGGCGGCGATGCGTCCGGGGTTCGAAGACAGCACGATGATACGGTCGCACATCAGCACCGCCTCCTCGATGTTATGCGTGACCATCAGGATCGACTTGGTCGGCATGCGCCCTTCCACCCACAGGTCGAGCAGATCTGTGCGCAGCGTCTCGGCCGTGAGCACGTCGAGCGCCGAGAAGGGCTCGTCCATCAAGAGGATTTTCGGGTTGACGACGAGGGCGCGGGCGAAACCGACGCGCTGGCGCATGCCGCCCGAAAGCTCCTTCGGGAAGGCGGATTCGAAACCATCGAGACCGATGAGATCGATCGCCTTCAGCGCGCGCTTCCTGGCCTCGTCCTCGGACACGCCCTTGGCGCGCAGACCGATCTCGACGTTTGCGAGAACGGTAAGCCAGGGGAACAGCGCGAAGCTCTGGAACACCATGGCGAGGCCATCGACCGGCCCGGTGACCGGTGCGTCCTGGTAGGTCACCGCTCCCTCGGATGGGAAAGCGAGGCCGGCGACGATCCGCAATAGGGAGGACTTCCCGCAGCCGGAGCGACCAAGGAGACCGACGATCTCGCCCGACGTAAGCTTCAAAGATACGTGGTCGAGGACGAGTGGGCCGATCTCGCCGGATCCCGTACGATAGCGTTGGACGACATCATTGACCTCGAGAAGCGGCTTGAGCCGATCCTGCAGCATGGTCTGACCCCTGTTCATCCGCGCATCGTAAAGCGCGGTTCCAGGACGGCGAAATCATCGCTGGATCGCGCGCGTTCTCGTAACACGGCCACTACTTTTCGAAGGCGCCGTTTATCGCGAGATGTACCGTGTCATCGATCAGCGGCACGTATTTCGTCACGCCGAAATCGCTGCGCTTTATGTCACCAGATATCGCGAAGCCGGCCGTGTACCTCTTGTCCAAGGGATTGACGCCCGAGCCGATGAAGCGGACTTCGAGGTTCACCGATTTCGTGACGCCATGCAGTGTCAGGTCGCCCATGACCTTGGCCTGTCCCTTGCCGTCCGGTGTGACCGTGGTCGACTTGAAGGTCATCGTCGGGAACTTGGCGGCATCGAGCCAATCGGCACCTTTGAGCTCTTCATCGAGCTTCGCGCTCGTCGTGGACACGCTCGCGACTGGCACCGAAACGCGCACGGTGCTTGCCGCCGCGAGCTTAGGGTCCAGCGTCAGATCGCCGGACACATCGGAGAAGCGGCCTGTGTAGAAGCTGAACCCCATGTGAAGGACGCTGAAGCCGACCTGTGTGTGATGAGGGTCCACCTTAAAGGTGCCACCTTCGACCGCACTCGGCGAAACGTTGGGCGGCGACTGGGCCAGCGAGACACTCGGCACAGCGAGGGTCGCGAGCATAATCACGGATAGCGGTGCGCGCATACAAAACCCCCAGCGATGAAACGGCCTTGACCAGAGCCTTAGCATGCTTCGCCGCGCGATAGGGCTTCGTATCTGCCGGCCGCTAAACGCGCTCGTCCACCACAGCCGCGATGATCGGGCCCGGCGGCAGGATCCCTTCACGCATCACCGCGCGACGGAGCGGGCCTATCATCCGCAAAGCGACCGCCCCCATACCGCGAACCGCGTCGACGGGGCCGAAGTCCGTCATGATCGAGCGATTGAGCACGTCGACGCCGGCCGTCCTCAAAGCGACGTCGCGGCGCCGCGCGCGCTCGTAGGGCAAGAGCGCAGCCGTCGAGCCGATGTCGAGATCGCGGGCCCGGGCGGCCTGCACCGTTGCGAGAAGCTGGGCGATGTCGCGGAGGCTCAGGTTGAGGCCCTGCGCCGCGAGCGGTGGAAAGGCATGCGCGGCTTCGCCGATGAGAACGATGCGATGGGCCGCGAGCCGCGTGACTTTGAGCCCGCCCATGGGAAAGAAACCGCGCGCGCGTTCGAACGTGAGACGCCCGAGGATCGATCGAGTTTGGTGCTGCAGCTCAAGCGCGAGCGCCGCGTCATCGAGCGCGCGCCGACGCTCGCCCTCGCGCGGCGACATCAACCACACAAGCGAGGAACGATGGGGGTGGTCCGGCGTGCCCTGCAGCGGCACGAGCGTGCAGGGCCCACCGCGTGTATGGAACTCGGTCGAGAGACCCTCATGCGGCTTTCTGTGCGACAAGAGGCTGGTGATCGCGATCTGCGGATAACGCCAGGTCCGCGATGCGATTCCCCCGGCGGCGCGCGCCGGTGATTTACGGCCGTCGGCGGCCACGAGGAGCCGCGCGCGGAAGGCGCGGCCGGATTCATCGCGCACTTGGACATAGCCGTCGGCGAAGCTGAACGTTTTGAGAAAGCTTCGCGTCAGCCGGACATTGCGTAGCAGTTCCGCCTCGGCAAGAAGTCCGGCCACAAGCCTGTCGTTCTCGATATTGTTGCCGAGCGCTGAAAGATCGATCTCCGATGCTTCGAGCGTCAACGGCGGCACTGTCAGCCGAGCGCCAGTATCGTCGATGATCCGGATGGCGCGGATCGGCTGGGTCGCGGCGGCCACGCGATCCCAAACGCCGATCGCGCGCATGTAGCGCAACGAACCTTCGAAGAGCGCCACCGTGCGCCCATTCGGGGTCGTGTCGGACACGCCGGCGCAGACAACCGAAAAACCCGCTTTGGCGAGAGCGATCGTCGCGACAAGGCCTGAGGCGCCAGCGCCAGAGACGATGACATCGACGTCGGGCTCTTCCCCTATCGACGCCTCCGTCCTCGTTTCAGTTTCGTCGATCTCGTTCGGGTCGGGGGTCAAGCTGCTGCTCCTGCAAAGGCACCACGCAGGACAGATCGTCCATGACGCGACACCCAACAAGACCGACGATTGGTCCCAGGCGTTGCTCCGCAGTCAACCAAGACGCGACCGCGATGCTCAGCGTTTTCCGGCGGCCACGTAGTCGCGAACTCCGGCGCCTGTGTAGAGCTGACGCGGGCGTCCGATCTTCTGTTGCGGATCCTCGATCATTTCCTTCCATTGCGCGATCCAACCGGCGGTGCGCGCGACGGCGAACAGTACGGTGAACATCGAGTTCGGAAAGCCCATCGCCTTCAGTGTGATGCCCGAATAGAAATCGATGTTGGGGTAGAGCTTCTTTTCTATGAAGTAATCGTCGGAGAGAGCGATGCGCTCCAAGTTCGATGGCGACCTCGAGCAGCGGATCGTCGCCCATGCCAGTTTCCGCCAGCACGTCGTGGCAGGTCTTCTGCATGATCTTGGCGCGGGGATCGTAGTTTTTATAGACGCGATGGCCGAAGCCCATCAGGCGAAACGGATCGTTCTTGTCCTTGGCTCGCTCGATGAACCTCGGGATATTTTTCACCGAGCCGATCTCGGCCAGCATCTTGAGCGCGGCCTCGTTCGCGCCGCCATGCGCGGGACCCCAGAGACAAGCCGTGCCTGCCGCGACACACGCGAACGGATTGGCGCCCGACGAACCGGCGAGCCGAACCGTCGAGGTCGAGGCATTCTGTTCGTGGTCGGCATGCAGGATGAAGATCTTGTCCAGCGCCTTCGCGATGACGGGATTGATCTGGTATTCTTCGCAAGGGACCGCAAAGCACATATTGAGGAAGTTCGAGGCGTAATCGAGCTCGTTGTTCGGATACACGAACGGCTGACCGATCGTGTACTTGTACGCCATCGCCGCCAGGGTCGGGACCTTCGCAATGAGCCGCATCGAGGCGATGAGGCGCACCTTCGGATCGGCGATGTCGGTCACATCGTGGTAGAATGCCGACAGCGCCCCAATCGAGCCGACCATGACCGCCATCGGATGCGCGTCTCGGCGGAACCCCTGAAAGAAGCGGGACATCTGCTCGTGCACCATCGTGTGGCGCTGGACGCGGTTTTCGAAGTCTTTCGCCTGCTCGATGGTCGGAAGCTCGCCGTAAAGAAGGAGGTAGCAGGTCTCGAGAAATGAGCCTTGCTCGGCGAGCTGCTCGATCGGGTACCCGCGATAGAGCAGAACGCCCTTGTCGCCATCGATGAAGGTGATTTGCGACTCGCAGCTCGCCGTCGACGTGAAGCCGGGATCGTAGGTGAACATGCCCGATTGCGCGTAGAGCTTCGAGATATCGAGGACAGAGGGACCGAGAACACCGTCTTTTTGAGGAAGGCTGATCGACTTCCCGCCGATCGAGATGGATCCGGTCGCTGTGCTCATGCAAAACACCTTCTGAAATCGTCGCTTAGGTTCTGGTCCGCTCTGCCAGGTCGACTTTTGTCGAAAGATCGGAATGGCTAGTGTGACTAGACCATCACCTTTCTAGCCACAAGCGGCCGGGCCTCGATCGTGCCGTCGTTACGACAAAATCTCTAGGCTGGCGCGAGGGTCCCGGCGCGTCAGGCTTTCGCCTGATCCTTCAGCCTGCCCAAGCTCTCATCGCGCCCGAGCACCTCGAAGACGTCGAACACGCCGGGCGACACGGAGCGGCCGGTAAGGGCGGCGCGGAGGGGTTGAGCGACCTGTCCAAGCTTAACGCCTGTCTCGGCGACGTAGCGGCGCACTTCCGTCTCGATTGCGAGGGCTGTCCAGCTCGACAGGATCGTGAAGCGTGGCAGCAACGCGTCTATATGACCTCTCCCATCCGCGAGGAGCGCGCGGGCTTTGTCGTCCATCGTCAGCGGACGCCTCGCGAAAAGGAAAGCCGCGCCTTCGAGCAACTCCACCAAGGTCCGGGCCCGCTCTTTCAACCCAGGCATTGCGGCAAGCATTTTAGCGCGCATCGGCGCGTCGAAGCTCTTGATCGTCGTGCTGGGTAGGTAGGGCAGGGCCTGCTCGAGCGCGTCGAGCAACGCTTCGCAACTCGAAGCCCGCATGTAATGGCCGTTGATGCTTTCGAGCTTGGCGAAATCGAAACGCGCGGCCGAGCGGCCGATGCCGGGAAGGTCGAAGGCCGCGATCATTTCCGGTGTGGTGAAGAACTCTCGGTCGCCCTGCGACCATCCGAGCCGCACAAGATAATTTCGAACCGCGTGTGGCAGATAGCCCATCGACCGGTAGGCATCGACGCCCAAGGCGCCGTGCCGCTTGGAGAGTTTGGCGCCATCCGGTCCGTGGATCAGCGGGATATGCGCCATGACCGGAACGCGCCAACCCAGCGCCTGAAAGATCTGCGTCTGCCGCGCGGCGTTCGTCAGATGGTCGTCGCCGCGGATCACGTTGGTGATCCCCATGTCGTGGTCGTCGACGACGACGGCGAGCATGTAGGTCGGATTGCCGTCGGACCGTAGCAGGACGAAATCGTCGAGATCCCTGTTGGCCCAGGTGACGCGGCCCTGCACCTTGTCCTCGACGACGGTCTCGCCTTCAAGCGCCGCGCGCAGACGGATGACCGGCTTAACGTCGGGTGGAGCTTCCGAAGGATCGCGGTCGCGCCAGCGGCCGTCGTAGCGCGGCGGTCGCTTCTCGGCGCGGGCCTTCTCGCGCATGTCTTCGAGTTCGGCTTGGCTCGCGTAGCATCGGTAGGCATGACCGGATGCGAGCATCTGTTCAGCGACCTCGCGGTGCCGCGCCGCCCGCGAGAATTGGTAGACGATGTCGCCGTCCCACTTCAGGCCGAGCCAATCCAGACCATCGATCAGCGCCTTGATGGCATCCGCCGTCGAGCGGTCGCGATCCGTGTCCTCGATGCGCAGCAGCATGCGGCCGCCGTAGTGGCGGGCGTAGAGCCAATTGAAAAGCGCCGTGCGCGCGCCGCCGATATGCAGGAAGCCGGTCGGGGAGGGGGCGAAGCGCGTGACGACTTCATCGGCCATTTCACATCGTCCCGTGCCGAATAGCGCCGCCGCCGTGCAGGCGCTTCAATCGTGCCGTTTGTCGTGTAGCATGCGTCAAAGTCAAGCTTGGCGAGGCGTCTTCGGCCGCAGCCTTCATCAGGTGTCGCGATGACGGATACAGCCGGGTCCGCGCTACATGGGCGGGCTTCCGCCTCTGGCGGCGGTCGCCTGGGCGCGTGGCGGCTCGGCGTGGTGCGCGAGGCGCTGCGCGACGCGATCGCGACGGAGGCGGAACACCGCCGGCTGTTCCTCTGGTTTCCGGTGGCGTCGGGCGCGGGGGTCATCCTCTACTTCATCGCCGATCGTGAGCCTTACCTGCCGCTCTGCGCCGGAGCGACATTGGTGCTCACGGTCCTTGCCGTCCTGACGCGGGGCCACAGGCGCGTGATGGTATGCCTGATCGGCGCCGCGGCGCTCTTCGGCGGCATGACTTCGGCCGGATGGCGCACCGCGCGTCTTGCCGCTCCCGTGCTTGAGCGCATCCGCATCGTGTCGGTACAGGGCTACATCGAGGAGATGGATTTTCGCCGCGAGGGCGCCCGCTTCGTGCTGCGGGTCAGCGCGAGCGACGGCCTCGACGTCGACAAGACGCCATATCGCATCCGCCTGACGACGCGGCGCACGCCAGATGTCGAGGCGGGAGCCTTCGTCGAAGTGAAGGCGCGGCTGTTGCCGCCATCCCGCGCGGCGCAGCCCGGCGGCTACGATTTCGCGAGAGACGCCTGGTTCGCCCGGATCGGCGCCGTCGGCAACGTGCTCGGCCGCATCGAACTCGCCGAAGCGCCCGAGCCGCCCGACATTTGGCTGCGCGCGGGTATGGCGCTCGACCGTGCCCGCAACCAGTTGGCGCGGCGCGTCGACACGATCGTCGGCGGCGATTCAGGCGCGATCGCCGCGGCCATGGTGACCGGCAAGCGCGACCTGCTGTCGGAAGACGCCAAGACGCTGATCCGCGAGGCCGGCATCTTTCACGTCATCACCATTTCGGGCGTGCAGATGACGCTCGTCGCCGGCATCTTCTTTTTGGGCCTGCGGCAAATGCTGGCGCTGAGCCGAACGCTCGCGCTGAACTATCCGATCAAGAAGTGGGCGGCCGCGTCGGCGATGGTGGCCGCGATCGGCTACGACATCGCCACAGGATCGCGGATCGGCACCGAGCGCGCCTTGTTCATGACGCTTATCATGTTGGGAGCCGTTCTCCTCGACCGACACGCGCTCACGATGCGCAATCTCGCATTCGCCGCCCTGGCGGTCCTTGTCGTCCAGCCGGAGGCCTTACTCGGCGCCAGCTTCCAGCTGTCCTTCGCCGCGGTCGGCGCCCTCGTCGCCGTCTACGAGGCTCGCGCGGCGGCCAGGCTGCGCGAGGGTGCGAACGAAATCGTCGTGCCAGCCAAAGCAAGGAGCGGCTGGTCGCGGCATCGCGAGCATGGATTGCGACAGGCTCTTTTCGCGACCTTCTGCGCGACGAGCGCCACGGCCTCATTCATGGCCTACGACTTTCACGAGTTGAACCCGTACGTGCTGGTCGGCAATCCGCTTACGCTGACGATCATCGAGGTCTTTGCCGTTCCAGGCGCCTTGCTCGGCACGCTGCTCTACCCCTTCGGACTCGACGCCTTCGTCTGGCATTACGTCGGCATCGGCATCGCCATCATTCTTTGGGCCGCGCGGCTCGTCGGGTCGCTACCCGGCTCGAGCCTTCACCTGCCGGCCTTCGCGCCCTGGTCGCTTGCGTTCCTGGCGATGGGCGTTCTCTCCGCCGTGCTTTGGCGCACAACGCTCCTCAGATTGACGGCGGTCCCGTTCGTTGCGATCGGCCTCATGGGCGCGGCGACGGGGCCAAGCTTTGATGTGGCGGTCGCGCAGGGCGGCGATGCCGTGGCGGTGCGCCAGGCCGACGGTCGTCTGGCCGTCATCGGCAATCGCCCGAGCGCTTTCGACGCGGAACAATGGTTACGCGCCGACGCCGATGGTCGCGTCGCAAAAAGCGTGATCCTCAAGGAAGCGTGCGACAAGACGGGCTGCGTGGCACGACTCGCCGACGGGCGAGCGGTCGCGGTCGATCTCGAACAGGCTGCGTTCGCCGAGGATTGCATGCGCGCGACCATCGTCGTGACGCCGCTGTTCGCGCCGACCGGCTGCGCGGCGCCGCTTGTCATCGACCGCGATTCGCTACGGCGTACAGGGGCCGTGACGTTGAAGGCCGATAAAGGATCGGAGCGGTTCATCGTGCGGACGGCGCGTGCGCCGGACGAGGACCGCCCCTGGTCTCCCGCGCCGAAACCGCACTGGACGTTCAGGCCGCAAACGACCGCGACGCCCAAGGATGACGGACGCTCCGACGACTGAGGGCATCGGCATAGCTATGGATCGGCATAGCTATGGAGATTATCAATACCGTCGGATGAGGCTGACGAGTTTGCCCTGGATCTGCACGCGATCCGGCCCGAAGATGCGTGTTTCGTACGCCGGGTTAGCCGCCTCCAACGCGATAGACGCGCCGCGTTTGCGCAGGCGCTTCAGCGTCGCCTCCTCGTCGTCGATCAGCGCGACGACGATGTCGCCGGTCTCGGCGGTGTCTTGGCGTCGAATGACGACGGTATCGGCGTCGAAGATACCGGCCTCGATCATCGAGTCGCCACGCACTTCGAGCGCGTAATGCTCACCCGAGGGCAGCATGTCCGGCGGCAGGCCTATCGTGTGGCTCTTCGCCTGCAGCGCGGTGATCGGCGTGCCGGCGGCGATGCGGCCCATCACCGGGATCATCACCACCGCGCGGTCATCGTCGGGGTGCTGGGACGCGATAGGGCGCACCCTGCCAAGTGTTCCTTCGATGACCGACGGCTCGAAACGCCTGCCACGCGCCATCCCCGAAGGTGTGGAGGATTCAGGGAGCCGCAGCACTTCGAGCGCTCGCGCGCGGTTCGGCAGCCGGCGGATGAACCCACGCTCCTCGAGCGCGATGATGAGCCGATGAATGCCCGACTTGGAGCGCAGATCAAGCGCCTCCTTCATCTCGTCGAAAGAAGGCGGAACACCGTTCTCCTTCAGGCGCTCGTTGATGAAGCGGAGAAGTTCGCTTTGTTTTTTCGTCAGCACGCCATCACTCGCATGGGCTCCGTTCGGAAAGATCGCATCAGACGAAGCGCGTTGGAACTTGCCCCGAATCCCGTCACGTCGATCTATACAACGAAGAACATCTTAAGACAAAGAGTGAACAAGCGCTTTTTGTTCGGTCTAAGTTCTCTCCAGACGGCTTCGAGTTCGAGATCGGTAACGCCATGACACGACAGGCAACGACGACACTGACCATCAAGACGAGCGGGAAAGGTCTCATCGAGTTCACGGAGGATGTGCAAGCCTTCCTGCACGGCAAGAAGTTCACGCTCGGACTGGTGACCATCTTCTGCCGACATACGTCGGCCTCCCTGCTCATTCAGGAGAACGCGGATCCCGATGTTCAGGCCGACCTGAAGCGTTTCTTCGAAGATGTCGCGCCGGAGGGCGCCGACTACATCCACGCGGTCGAGGGCCCTGACGACATGCCGGCGCATATCAGGGCCGCGCTGACGCAGACGCAGCTTTCGATCCCGGTGGTGGAAGGCCGCATGGTGCTCGGTAGATGGCAGGGCATCTACCTTTTCGAGCATCGCGAAGCCCCGCATCGGCGCGCCATCGTCCTTCACATCATTGGGGAATAGGACTGGGGCGACGGCTTGCCCTCTTTCAAGGAGGAGGCCTCGTGCTATGAGGGCCGATGCCTTCCTTTGATACGACGCGACGCGTCCAACACACGGCCGTGGAGATGTTCGACCTCGTCTCGGACGTCGAGGCATATCCGAAGTTTCTGCCGCTTTGCAAAGCGCTGCGCGTGCTGCGCCAGACGCAGGAGCGGGACACGCTCATCTTCGTCGCGGAAATGCAGGTCGGCTACAAGGCGATCCGCGAGACCTTCACGACACGAGTATCGTGCGAGCGACCCGGCAAGCACATCCTTGTCGAGTACATCGACGGGCCGTTTCGGTATCTCAAGAACAGTTGGGCTTTCCGAGACGTGCCCGGCACGGACGGTTCGCACGTCGATTTCCACATCGAATACGAGTTCAAGAGCCGCATGCTCGGCGTGGTGATGGGCGGCATGTTCGACCAGGCGTTCCGCCGTTTCGCGGATTCGTTCGAGAAGCGAGCCAACGAGGTGTACGGCCACCCTAGCGCATCAGCCCGCCGCCTGGCGTAGGAGATCGAGGGCGACGATCACCGACTCGGCCCGGATGCCATCGCGCCCGATCGGGCCGAACCGGCGCTCGATCGTCAGCGTTCGCATATGCTCGCGGGCCACGCCGAAGTGGACGAGGCCGACCGGCTTGTCCTCGGAGGCGCCGCCCGGGCCTGCGATTCCCGTGATCGAGACGGCGACATCGGCATTTGAATTGTGGAGCGCGCCTTCCGCCATTGCCCGCGCGACCTGTTCGCTGACGGCGCCATGGGCGTTCAGGAGAGAGTGCGGCACGCCCAGCGACTGCGTCTTGGCCGCGTTCGAATAGCTGACGAAGCCGCGATCGAGCACGGCGCTGGAGCCGGAGGTGGCCGTCAGGGCGGCAGCGACGAGGCCGCCGGTGCAGGATTCGGCGGTGGCGATCGTCAGACCACATTCCTTGTACAGCTTGAGGACATTGGCCGCCGCGATGATGGTCGCCTGAGCGATCATGCCGGCACCGGCAGGCGGACAGTGGCGATGGCGAGGGTGGCGATTCCCTCCTCCCGCCCGGTGAAGCCGAGCCGTTCGGAGGTCGTCGCTTTCACCGCGACGCGTTCGAGCGGAAGGTCGACAACCTCGGCGATCCGCGCGCGGATGGCGTCGCGGTGCGGTCCGACTTTCGGCGTCTCGCAGACGACCGTCGCGTCGATGTTGGCGATCATGCCGCCGCGTACTCGCACCGCCTTCGCGGCCGCCTTGAGGAAAATCGACGAATCGGCGCCTTTCCAGCGCGGATCCGACGGGGGAAAGTGGCTGCCGATATCGCCGTCGCCGAGCGCGCCGTAAAGCGCGTCGGTAATCGCGTGTGAGAGAACGTCGGCATCCGAATGGCCGATGAGACCCTTGGAGTGCGGCACCTTGAGCCCGCCAAGCCAGACGTGGTCACCCGGCCCGAAGGCGTGCACGTCGTAGCCCTGGCCCATGCGAACGTCGGGGCAATCCCGAATGAGGCGTGCCTCGGCGGTCGCAACATCCTCGGGGCTTGTCACTTTCATATTGCCGGAATCTCCTTCGAAAACGTAGACCGGATGTCCGGCCCATTCTGCCACTGCCGCGTCATCCGTCAAATCGCGGGCGCCTGCGAGGTAAGCCGCGGTATGCGCGGCATGAATCAAGTCGAGGCGAAAGGCTTGAGGGGTCTGTACGGCGCGGAGCGCCTGGCGACGCGGAGTCGCGACGATGCGGCCGGCATCGTCCACTTCCTTGATCGTGTCGGTAATGGGTAAACCTGGCACGGCCGCCCCGTTCTTAGCCGCCGCGGCCCTCGCGCGAGCGATCAGCGACGCCGACGGGAATGGTCGCGCGCCATCGTGGATCAGAACGATCGACGGCGGCACTGTAAGAGAGGCGAGACTGGCCAGTCCGGCTCTCACACTATCCTGCCTGGACGCGCCTCCATGAACCGCTTCCAGCACCCTTTCCGTTCCCAACGCGATCTCAGCGAGACTGGCCGCGTAGAAGTCAGCATCGTCTGGATGGGTGACGACCAGCACGCGCGCGGTCGCATCGGCCGCAAGCAGTCGTTGCAACGTGTGCGTGAGGAGCGGGCGTCCGGCCAGTCGCAGATATTGCTTCGGAAGAGCGGCGCCGACGCGCGAACCGCGTCCTGCCGCGACCACCAGGATCGCCGCGGTGGGCTCGGTCGTCATGGCTGAAGCAGGAGGAAAAAGCAAAGCACGTTCGTTCATGTCCAATAAGCTGACGGAGGTCAAACCGAGACCGGCTGAACACTTCCGCTCACGCGAAACGATTTCAACTTGCCGCGCCGCAGATTTTGACTACGATGTGTGCATGTACAAATTTGCACATTTAGAAGGCAAGATAGGCGCGAGGGGGCAAATCGGGGCTGCGCTTCTGGCGCCGATGTCCGGCATCAGCGATCTAGGAATGCGACGGGCCGCGCAAAAATACGGCGCCGGCCTCACGATATGCGAGATGGTCGACAGCGCCTTCTACTTGGACGGCGATGGCGCCACGAGAGCAAAGGCGCAGGGCGGCGGCATCGCGTGCCATGTGGTTCAGATCGCCGGCTGTAAGCCGGGGCTCATCGCCCAGGCGGCGAAGCTCGCCGAAGACCAGGGCGCCACGATGGTCGACATCAACATGGGCTGTCCGGCGAAGAAGGTCGTCGGCGGTCTGGCTGGATCGGCGTTGATGCGCGACCTCGACATAGCTATTGAACTCGTTCGGGCGGCTATCACGGCGGTCTCCATACCCGTTTCAGTCAAGATGCGGCTTGGCTGGGATGATGCCTCGCGCAACGCGCCAGAACTCGCGCGCCGAGCCGAGATGGAAGGCGTGGCGATGATCACGGTTCACGGTCGGACGCGTTGTCAGTTCTACAATGGCCGGGCAGACTGGGCGGCTATTCGCGCCGTGACCGAGGCCGTGTCTATTCCTGTCGTTGCCAATGGGGATTGCAACGGTATCGAAGATGCGCGAGCGATGCTGGCGGAGTCGGGCGCGGCGGCCGTGATGGTCGGTCGCGCCGCCGTCGGTCGCCCCTGGCTCGTCGGGGACATCGCTCATGCCTTGGCGACCGGGACGGCAAGACCTCCGCTGGCGCCGCAGGTCCGTCGCGACGTCGCGATCGAACATTATACGACGCTGCTCTCACTGTTCGGCGTGGCGCATGGAGTGCGTCACGCGCGCAAACACCTCGCCGCCTACGCGGCGCATGCCGGTTGTGGCTCGGGCAACTCGCTTCATCGCGCGCTTGTCACCAGTGACAAACCCGATCTTGCGCTACGGTTGTTGCACGAAGTTTTCGACAACGACGGCATGAAGTTGGCCGCATGAGCGCCCGTCGCTCCTTTCGACTGCTCACCAAATCGGGCACCAAGGCCGATACGCCTCAGGCGACGTCGCTGTCCGAGGCGGTCCCGCCCCTTGCCGCGTTGCAGGTTCTCGACACGCTGCCGAACCCGATTTTTACGGTCGACGACCAAGGCATTATCGACAGTGCGAACCCGGCCGCGGAGGATTTCTTCGGTACGAGCCTTACGGCACCACGCAGACAGGTACTTGCGTCTCTCCTGCCCGTCGGCTCTTCGCTCCTGACTTTAATCGAGCAAATCAGAGAGCAGGGTGGGGCAATCAACGAGTATAGCGTCGACCTCGGCTTGCCGCGCCTCGGCGTTGAACGCCTCGTCGATATCTTCGTAACGCCGCTAATGCCTCTGAGCCGCACCATGGTCGTCATGCTTCGCGAACGCTCGATTGCCGAGAAGCTCAATCGCCAGCATGCCCAGCGCGATGCAGCGCGGTCGGTGTCAGCAATGGCCTCGATGCTCGCGCACGAGATCAAAAACCCGTTGTCGGGCATCCGTGGCGCCGCGCAACTGATCGAGACGGAAGCCAGCGATGACGATCGCATGCTGACTCGACTGATCTGTGATGAGACGGACCGTATCGTGAAGCTCGTCGACCGCATGAAGCCGTTTTCCAGCGGTCCCTCCCGAGGAGCACGAAAGCGTCAACATCCATGCCGTGCTCGATCACGTCAAGAAAGTGTCCCAGGCCGGCTTTGCCCGGCACATTCGGTTCAAGGAAATCTACGATCCCTCTTTGCCACCGATCCTCGGCTCGCGCGATCAACTCATCCAAGTCTTCCTGAATCTCTCGAAAAATGCCGCCGAGGCGATCGGAACCGACCGCGCGGATGGCGAAATCGAACTGCGTACGGCATTCCGCCCTGGCGTACGCCTGAAGATCAACGGGTCCGATACGCCGGTCAGCCTGCCGCTGGAGTTTTGCGTTCGTGACAACGGTCCCGGAATACCAGCCGAGATCATGCCGCGCCTCTTCGATCCCTTCGTAACGACGAAGCCGACGGGGACTGGCCTCGGACTTGCTTTGATTGCGAAAATCGTCGGCGACCACGGGGGCATCGTTGAATGCGAGTCGCACGCGAACCGCACGACGTTCAAAGTACTCATGCCGATGCACGCACCGGACAAGCTGTCCGAGCGGGACGCGTAGGGCCGCGGCGGTGAGCGGGTAAGTAAGCGATGGATCCGGGTCATATACTTGTCGCCGACGACGACGCGGCCATACGCACCGTGTTGAGCCAAGCGCTTTCGCGCGCCGGCTACGACGTACGGACAACGGGGACCGCGGCAACGCTGTGGAGCTGGATCAAGGCCGGCGACGGCGATCTCGTCATCACCGATGTCGTCATGCCGGACGAGAATGCCTTCGAGTTGCTGCCGCGGATCAAGAAGCTTCGGCCGGAACTGCCGATCATCGTGATGAGTGCGCAGAACACGTTCATGACCGCGATCAAGGCGTCCGAGCGCGGCGCCTACGATTATCTCCCCAAGCCCTTCGATCTTCGCGAACTGGTCTCGATTGTCGGGCGCGCTCTGGCCGAGCCGAAGAACCGCGCCAAGGCTGTCCTGCCGGAAGATCTGGACAACATGCCCCTCGTCGGGCGTTCGCCGGCGATGCAGGAGATCTACCGCTCGCTTGCCCGCTTGATGGCGACGGATCTGACGGTGATGATCACCGGCGAGTCCGGCACCGGGAAGGAACTCGTCGCGCGCGCGTTGCACGATTACGGCAAGCGCAAGAAGGGCCCGTTCGTCGCCATCAACATGGCGGCGATCCCACGCGACCTGATCGAGAGCGAATTGTTCGGCCACGAGAAGGGCGCGTTCACCGGCGCCAATCAGCGATCGGCCGGTCGTTTCGAACAAGCCGAAGGCGGCACGCTTTTCCTGGACGAGATCGGCGACATGCCGATGGAGGCGCAAACGCGTCTCCTGCGCGTCCTTCAACAGAGCGAATATACGACGGTCGGCGGGCGAACCGCGATCAAGACGAACGTCAGGATCATCGCGGCCACCAACAAGGATTTGCGGATCTTGATAGGGCAGGGCCTCTTTCGCGAGGATCTGTTCTTTCGGCTCAACGTCGTGCCGCTGCGTCTGCCGCCGCTTCGCGAGCGCATCGAGGATGTCGCTGATCTCGCGCAGCACTTCTTCACCCAGGCCGCGGCAGAGGGGCTGCCAGCCAAACACCTCGAGGTCGGCGCACTCGAGCGGATGAAACGCTATCGTTGGCCGGGCAACATACGCGAACTCGAAAATCTGATCCGCCGGCTCGCCGCCCTGTATCCGCAGGAGTCGATCGGAGAACATCTGGTCGACCTTGAACTGTCGGCCGATGCCGGCGGTTTCTCGCCCCACCAGCCAAGCAAATCATCGTCGCTCGCGGCGATGCCAACACTCGACGGCGAAGCCCTGCCGCTCTCGACATCGGTCGAACGCCACCTATCCAAATTGTTCAGCGTGCACGGCGAGGGTTTACCACCGCCGGGACTTTATCATCGCATTCTGCGCGAACTCGAACAGCCGCTTATCTCGGCGGCTCTCGCCGCCACCCGTGGCAATCAGATCAAGGCGGCCGAGCTTCTAGGTCTCAACCGCAACACCCTGCGCAAGAAGATACGCGACCTCGACATTCGGCTCATGCGTTCGCCGCGCTAGGTGGAGCGCACCGCCCCGAGCGCCGTCGATTTGTCGTAATCTTGCAACAGGTGTGCATTACCCGATAGAGTTGATCGGGCAACGCGGGCTTTCATGGTCCGTGCGCGCGAGGCTGTCGCCAGCGCGTGAGGCACGCGGATAATCGTCGAAGCATGACAGCATCGAACACCGAGGTCATCGCGAGCTCGCGTCATACCCTGGCACGCTTCGGACCGGTGGCGGTGGTGCTCGCGCTCTTCGTCGCGACGTGCAGCTTCCTCATCTTCTCCGATTACACGCCGGTGCCGACGACGCCCAGCGTCGTGCTTGGCTTGTTTATCGCCAATATCGTGACGATCCTGACGCTGGCGATCCTCGTCGTTGTCGAGGGTTGGAGCCTGCTCGCGGCGGTGAAGGCCGGCGTCGCCGGCGCGCGACTTCACATGCGCATCGTCGGGCTGTTCTCGATCATCGCGGCCGTTCCGGTGATCCTTATGGCGCTCGTCGGCTCGATCACGCTCGACCGCAGCCTCAACCCCGCTTTCATGCAGGATGTCCGCGGCTTCGTGCAGAATACGATCGAGGCCGCCACACTCTATCGCGAGGCCCAGTGCCGTTCCCTGCTCCAGGAGACAAGGCTTACCGCGCAAGATCTCGATAGTGCCAAGGCGTTTCTGACCGTCGACCGCGCGATCCTGCGTGACTACTTCGCGTCTCGGGCTAAGTTTCTCGGCTTCAGCGCCGCAGCGCTTCTGAAGCCTGACGGCACGATGATCGAGCGCGCCAATGTCGACTCCAAGCTCGGCGCGCTCGGTACGGCGATCGTGAAGCCATCGCCGCAGGATTTCACCGATGCCAGGAAGAACGAGCCGCTTTGTCTCCTCCTCGACGGCGAGCGCACCTTCGTGGCCTTGCGTCCGGTGACGCTCTTTCCCGACACCTACCTTTATGCCGCGCGGCCCGTCGACAGTTTCACCGTCGAGTTTCCCAAACAGGCCAAGCAGCTGGTGGTCCGCTACGACGCCTTCGACCGGCACCGCAGCGCGATCTCGATTGCTTTCGCGACGATGTATGTTTCTATCGCTCTCATCATGCTGCTCTCGGCGACTTGGCTTGGCCTCTCGTTCGCCAATCGCCTCGTCGATCCGATCCGGCGGCTGATCAGCGCGACCGATCAGGTCGCCTCCGGGAACCTCTTCACTCAGGTGCAGATCGATCGCTCGGAGGGCGATCTCGCCCATCTCGGGGAAACCTTCAACAAGATGACCTCGGAGCTGCGCCTGCAGCAAAATCGCCTTGTCGCCGCCAGCACGTTGATCGACGAGCGGCGCATCTTCACCGAGGCCGTGCTATCGGGCGTCCCGGTCGCTGTCATAGGCGTCGATCCGGCCGGCAAGATCACGACGCTCAATCCCTCGGCGGAGCACCTGATCGTGCCGGGCGGTGACGCGCAGACCTTGATTGGTCAAACGGTGGAAGGCGTCGTTCCGGAGATCGCGGCGATCCTCGGCGAGGCGCAGACCAGTCAGCACAAGCTCGTGCATGGACAGGTCCAGCTCTCACGCGAGGGCAGGGACCGCTTGTTCAATGTCCGCGTCACCAGCGAACCTTCGGCCAAGAGCGACAAGAGCGTCGTCGTCACGCTTGACGACATCACCGACGTGCTCGACGCGCAGCGCTCCGCCGCCTGGGGCGACGTGGCGCGCCGCATCGCGCACGAGATCAAGAATCCCCTGACGCCAATTCAGCTTTCCGCTGAGCGTATCAAGCGCAAGTACGGGAAGCTGATTACCGTCGACAAGGAGATCTTCGATCAGTGCACGGATACGATCGTTCGCCAGGTCGACGATATCAAGCGCATGGTCGACGAGTTCTCGTCCTTCGCCCGTATGCCGAAAGCCTTGCTCGAGAAGGACGATCTGTCCGAATGCCTGCGACGCGTGCTGTTCCTGATGCGGGTCGCGCACACCGAGATCGCTTTCGAGGATCGTCTGCCCGACAACGCGGTGATCATGCGGTTCGATCGCCGCTTGATCTCGCAAGCGGTGACTAACATCGTGAAGAACGCCACGGAAGGCATCGCCGCGCGCGAGCCGCAGGATTTCAAGGGCCGCATCATCGTATCGATGACGATCGGCGCCAGCGTCGAGATCGACATCATCGACAACGGCAAAGGTTTCCCGCGCGAACAGCGCCAGCGGCTTCTGGAGCCCTACATGACAACGCGAGCGGAAGGCACCGGTCTAGGCCTGCCGATCGTCGCGAAGATACTCGAAGATCACGGCGGCGGGCTTGAACTGCTCGACGCTCCGGGAGGGCAGGGTGCGCGCGTGCACCTCCACTTTCCCAATCGTGAGGCGTCGCAAGACGCCGTCCCCGCGGAACCCGCCCTCGCGGCGGCCAACGAAACGGCTTAGACCCCATGGCGAGCGACATCCTCATCGTCGACGACGAAGTCGACATCCGGGAAATCGTATCGGGCATCTTGTCCGACGAGGGTCACGGGACCCGGACCGCGAAGAATTCCGACGAAGCTTTGGCGGCGGTAAGATCGCGGCGACCGAGCCTCGTCTTTCTCGACATCTGGCTGCAGGGCTCGAAACTCGACGGCCTGCAGGTGCTGGAGGTTCTCAAGCAGGAAAACCCGAGCCTGCCGGTCGTGATGATATCTGGCCACGGCAACATCGAGACGGCGGTATCCGCCATCAAGCTGGGCGCCTACGATTTCATCGAGAAGCCGTTCAAGGCGGATCGCCTGGTGTTGATCGCCGAGCGCGCGCTTGAGAACTCGCGCCTGAAACGTGAGGTCAGCGACCTCAAGGTGCGCGGCGGCACGACCAACAAGATGATTGGCAAGTCGACCTCCGTGAACCAGCTGCGCCAGGTCATCGAGCGCGTGGCGCCAGCCAACTCCCGCATCATGATCACGGGCTACGCCGGCGCTGGCAAGGAACTCACCGCCCGCATGATCCACGAGGCGTCGGCGCGGCTGAATGGTCCCTTCGTCGTCATCAACGCGGCGACGATCGCGCCCGAGACGATGGAGCAGGAGCTTTTCGGTTCCGAAGGGGCTGCCGGCGAAGGCCGCAGCGTCGGCAAGCTCGAGGAGGCGCATGGCGGCTCGCTCTACATCGACGAGATCGCCGACATGCCGAAGGAGACGCAGGGCAAGATCCTGCGCGTTCTCGTCGAGCAGAACTTCACACGCGTTGGAGGCGCCGCGAGGGTGAGCGTCGACGTGCGCATCATCTCCTCGAGCGCGCGAGACCTGGCGAGCCTGATCGCCGAGGGCGCCTTCCGCGAGGACCTGTTCCACCGCCTGTCGGTCGTGCCGATCCGCGTGCCGTCCCTCTCCGAACGGCGCGACGACATCCCGGAGCTGATCACCTTCTTCATGGACCAGATCACCACGCAAGCCGGCCTGCCCCGCCGCAGGATCGCCGATGACGCGATGGCGATCCTCCAGTCGCACGACTGGCCGGGCAACATCCGCCAGCTGAGAAACAACGTGGAAAGGCTGATGATCCTCGCGACCGGCGACGCCGATGCGGAGATCACGGCCGACATGCTACCTTCCGAGGTCGGCGCGCTGGTACCGGCGACGCCGACCGGGGCAGGTGGCGAGAAGCTGATGAGCCTGCCGCTGCGTGAGGCGCGCGAAGTGTTCGAGCGAGAATACCTCATGGCACAGGTCAGCCGCTTCGGCGGGAATATCTCGCGTACGGCCGAGTTCATCGGAATGGAGCGATCGGCGTTACACCGCAAGCTGAAGTCGCTGGGAATCGATTGATCGCGCGGGCTGACGCCGAGGCCGAGCCGGAGGAGGAGCTCGGTCCGACTGTCTGGTCGCTCTTCACGGGCTTTTTTCGAATTGGCGTCCTGGGCTTCGGTGGCGTCGCCGCTTTCGCGCGGCACGTGCTGGTCGTCGAGCGCGGCTGGCTTGGCGAGCGCGATTTCGCGGAGATGTTCGGCGTCTCCAGCACGCTGCCGGGCGCTAACACGGTCAACCTCGCAACGATGCTTGGCGATCGTCATCGCGGGCTGGCCGGCGCTGTGGCCGCCGTACTCGGCCTCCTTGGCGCGCCTCTGCTGATCCTCGTCGGCTTCGCGACCCTCTACACACATTTCGCGAGCGTCCCCCAGGTCAAGGCGGGGCTGTCGGGCGCCGCGGCCGCTGCCGCAGGCCTCGTGCTCGGCACGAGCCTGAAGATCCTCAAGGGTCTTCAGCCGGACGCGGTCACGTGGTTCACCGCGGCGTCGGTGTGCCTTGCCGCGGCCTTCCTCCAGCTCCCGATGGGTCTGATCCTCGCCGTGGCTATTCCCGCATCCCTCGCCACGGCATTGGTGCGCAGGCGAAGGGCATGAGCATCATAGGACAGCTGGCACGGACCTTCGGCGTGCTGTCCCTGCTCTCGGTCGGAGGCGCCAACGCGACACTGCCGGAGATCCATCGCCAGGTGGTGGGCGCGATGCACTGGATGAACGACGCCACCTTCGCCAATCTCGTCGCGATCGGGCAAACGGCGCCAGGCCCCAACGTGCTTATCGTCAGCATGATCGGCTGGCACATGGCCGGCGTCCCCGGCATGCTTGTCGCGACGCTGGCTGTCGTCCTGCCATCCGCCGCGCTCGCTCTGGTCCTGGGCAGGCTCATGACGCGCTACGCGGCGCTCGAATGGATCGCTCTGGCGCGAAAGGCGCTGGCGCCTATCGCCGTCGGCTTCATGTTGGCGAGCGGCGTGATCATGATCAAGGCAAGCTTCGAGGGCGTGCTCAGCCTGATGATCGTCGCGGCGGTCGCGGGCTTGGTGTTTCTGACGAAAACCTCGCCGTTCTGGGGCATCATGGCCGGTGCGCTGGTCGGCGTCTTCGGCCATGGCCTTCATATCTAAGCTTGATTTGCCCTCGAGCCGGCATTGCTGAGATATGCGATGGCTTAAGCTGGCCGGCGCGGCAACCATCTCGAGGACGTCCGGAGAATGGCTAAAGGAGGGCCCAGGAAGCTTCAGCCACTTGCGGGCCTTCATCTTCTCGATCTAAAACCAACAAATGCCGCCTTCTTGAGAGCGGGAAAAGACTTGCCGTCAGTGCCTTCGAGCACCAAGAAAATAAACCGGGGACCAACCTATGGCGACAGAGCGCCCGCAGAATTTACAGGATACCTTCCTGAATTATCTCAGGAAAAACAAGGTGCCGTTGACGATATTCCTGGTTAATGGCGTGAAGCTCCAGGGCGTGGTGACGTGGTTCGACAATTTCTGCGTACTGCTGCGGCGTGATGGACATTCACAGCTCGTCTATAAACATGCGATATCGACGATCATGCCTGGCCATCCGATCCAGATGTTCGAGCCCGGCGAGGAAGCGGCGGCGACCGGCTGAGGCGGATAGGGAATGGGTTGAGCAAGTCGGATGTCTTGACGGACGACAAGGCGGAGTCCGATCGTGCGGCTTCTACCCGCGCGCTCGTTTTGGGGCCCTATCTCGATGAGAGGGTGCAGAGAGCCACCGCGCCGGCCAAAACCCGTCTGAATACGAGAGCGCCGGAGGCACGCGTGTCGGAGGCGGGGGGACTGGCCCGCGCGATCGACCTTGATGTGATCGGCGAGATGATCGTCAGCATTCGGCAGGCTCGCCCCTCCACCTTCATCGGCAAGGGCAAGGCGGAGGAGGTCGCGGCGCGTGTCGCGGCGGAGGACATAGCGCTCGTCGTCATGGATTGTACGCTCTCTCCCGTTCAGCAACGCAATCTGGAGAAAGCCTTCGCGGCAAAGGTGATCGACCGTACCGGTCTGATCCTTGAAATCTTCGGGCGTCGCGCCCGGACGCGGGAAGGCGCGCTGCAGGTCGAGCACGCCCATCTCGCGTATCAGAAGTCGAGGCTCGTGCGATCCTGGACCCACCTCGAGCGGCAGCGCGGCGGCTTCGGCTTCCTCGGCGGACCCGGTGAAACCCAGATTGAGACCGACCGCCGCCTCATCTCGGAGCGCATGACGCGGATCGAGGCTGACCTCGAGAAGGTCAAGCGCACGCGCGCGCTGCACCGCAAGACGCGCCGCGACGTGCCTTACCCGATCGTCGCGCTCGTTGGCTACACGAACGCGGGCAAGTCGACGCTCTTCAACCGCCTTACACGGGCAAGCGTTGTCGCCGAGGATATGCTGTTTGCCACCCTCGATCCGACGCTGCGCAACCTCGACCTTCCGCATGGCGCGCGCGTGATCCTCTCCGATACCGTGGGCTTCATTTCCGATCTGCCGACGATGCTCGTCTCGGCCTTTCGCGCCACCCTAGAAGAGGTTGTGGAAGCCGACGTCATCTTGCACGTCAGAGACATCTCGCACGAGGATACGGATGCCCAGTCGGCTGATGTCGAGGCGATCCTCGGCGACCTGGGTATCGATTCCAACGATCACCAAAGGCTGCTCGAGATCTGGAATAAGCTCGACTTGCTCGACACCGACCGCGCCGCGGCTGTGTTCAACAGCGCGCGTCGTAGAGGGTCGAACATGCGACCGATCATCGTTTCGGCTCTGACGGGGCAGGGCGAGGACGATCTTACCGCCGAGATCGAGCATCGTCTCGCCGAGGGGCGCCCCGTCTTCGACGTCGATCTCGACGCCTCGGACGGGCAGGGACTTGCCTGGCTTTATGAACACGCCGAAGTCATGGCGCGCCACGACTCGGAACTGGGTGGCGTGCGCCTGACCGTCCGGGTCGCCGCGGAACGCGCCGACCAGGTGCGAAACCGCTTCGCGCATTGAAAGGCGCGACGGCTCAGATGCCGGCCGTCTTGGCCTCGTTCCAGAGCGCGTCCATTTCGCAGAGAGTGGACGCCGCCGGCGAGGAGCCCTTAGCCGCCAGCGCCTTCTCGATGAAGGCGAAACGCCGCTCGAACTTGGCATTCGCGCCGCGAACCGCAGCCTCCGGATCGGTGCCCGCGTGGCGGGCCAAGTTCGCCACGGCGAAGATCAGGTCGCCGATCTCTTCGCTGACAGCATCCGTTCCGCCGCCGTCGAGTTCGGCCTCGATCTCGTCGATTTCCTCGCGCAACTTCGCAAGCACCAGCTTGGCATCGCCCCAGTCGAAACCGACGGCCGAAGCCTTCTTCTGCAGTTTGACGGCGCGCGTGAGACCGGGCAAGGCCTTCGGTGTGTCCGCCAGCACGGACACAGCACCCGTAGCGCCATCGTGCTTGGCCCGGCGTTCATCGGCCTTGATCGCGTCCCAGGACGCGATCGGCACCGCACTCGGCGCATCCGCTTGCGTCTTGCGTTCCTCGTCGGTCGCCATGATCGCGCCGAGAAGCCCCTTCGTGGCATCCTTCGACGTTTTTGCCTCCCGCTTGGCGCGCATCGCCTCCCAAATCTTGTCGACACCCGATAGGGCAGGCTTCTTCTCCACAACGTCAAAAACATGAGGATGCCGTCGCACCATCTTGCGAGCGACACCATCGGCGACATCGTCGAAAGAAAAAGCGCCGGCTTCTTCCGCAATGCGCGCGTGATAGACGACCTGGAGCAGCAGATCGCCGAGCTCGTCGCGAAGATCGTCCATGTCGCCGCGCTCGATGGCGTCGACGACTTCGTAGGCCTCCTCGAGAGCGTACGGCGCGATCGACGCGTGCGTCTGCTCCAGATCCCAACGACAGCCGGTTTTCGGCGTCCTTAAAGCGGCCATGATCGCGATCAGGCGTCGGACCGGCGCGTTGATGGCGAGGGGCGGACTTCCCTGGGCGTCGAACGTAGGGGGTGTGGGCGACTGTTGCACGGGCGCTCCTTACGTTTGGACGAGGCCGCCAGGCGGGATGAAGCAAAGCGCCTGGGGTGAGAACGAACAAGCTCGCGGCACAGATCGGCGAACCACGCAAGCGGATAAGACGGGGGAGGAAGACGCATCTGCGAACCCGCCCCGTGATCCCTGCCGCTATCGCGGCAGATCCGTTACCCCAAACTGATCGAAAGTGCTTCGCGGCCTTTCGGCGTGTCAACGACCCGCATGTTTACCGCCTGCCCCTCGGCGAGATGCTGGATCCCGGAAGGTCCGAGGATCGAGATATGCACGAACACGTCCTTGCCGCCATCATTCGACTGCACGAAGCCGAAGCCCTTATTGTCGTCGAACCACTTGACGCTGCCGGAGACCTGAACGGCCGTCGCAGGATCCGGAGCGCGCCTCTGCGGACGCGCCGGCGCGTCGCCGAACGAACGTTGCGGCGCCCGTTCGGACGCACCAGAAGTGTCGACTTCGAAGACCCGCGTAACCTGAGCGCCCTTCATCCCGTTGCCGACGGACACCTTGAGTTTCGCGCCTGGCGGCACCGTCTCATAACCCGCCGATTGAAGAGCGCCGATATGGAGGAAAGCGTCGCCGGCGCCATTGGCCAGCTCGACGAACCCGAAACCTTTGTCGCCCTTGAACCATTTCACGACAGCGTCGA
This sequence comes from Beijerinckiaceae bacterium, assembly GCA_965198495.1. Classification (GTDB taxonomy): domain Bacteria; phylum Pseudomonadota; class Alphaproteobacteria; order Rhizobiales; family Beijerinckiaceae; genus RH-AL1. The sequence continues at coordinate 2,359,044 of CBDAPL010000001.1, forward strand.
CGGTTGCGGCGGATGGAGCGCTCGAACCCCCGAGGTCCGGGCCGCCTCCGAAGCCGCTTGGCGCACCACCGAAAGCCGGCCGCGGCGTTCTCGAAACCCGCGGCGCGTCGTAAGGGGAGGGGCCGTCATCGTCGAAGCCGCGCTTCTTCGGCCCCCGGAAATCTCTACCTTTGCTCATGATATGCCTGCTCGTATCCGCCCATGATCGCCGTGCCTAGCTTTCCAAGCGAACCCGTTCCGGACTCGCAGCAAACCCGGTGTTGTCGCCAACATGAAAAAGACCAGCAGCAAACGCCGCTAGCCTGTTCCGCATTGGGTGTTTTGACCCGAAAGAAATGGAAGAAGCCCCGCGTAACTCAAGTGCTATCAGCCCGTTCCGGAGATGGCTACCTAAATTGCGCTGATTTGTAGCCACTCTCCCAGGAAACTAACGGCATCAGGCGACAAGCCGGACCGCCGCATCGCATGTTCGGTACATTTATCGGCATCCTGCCGTAATCGCCGATGTGCCGGCCGGCTTCTTCCTGCATTCGCATAATCGATATTATGGAACATGAACAGTGAACGTTGTGTTCTATAAGCTCAGAACCATGCCGTCGTAGGCAGGCTCTATTCCTACGGGCAGATCGGCACGCAGAACCTCGAAATCCATATCGGTGTGGAGGTTCGTAAGAACCGCGCGACGGGGACGAAGCCTCGCGATCCAGCCGAGGGTCTCCTGCAACGAGAAATGGCTCGGGTGGCGCGTGTACCGTAACGCATCCACGATCCATAGATCGAGACCTTCAAGGTAGCTGACGCTCTGATCCGGAATCGCGTTCAGGTCCGGCGTGTAGGCGGTGGCCCCGAAACGATAGCCCAGCGCGTCGATCTCGCCGTGATGAACCACGAACGGGACGGCCTCGATCGCTCCACCCGGCCCTTCCAGAAGGATCGGCTTGCCGCGCACGACCCGACGTTCATCGAGGAGCGGCGGGTAATTGCTGCCCGACGGCGTCTCGAAGATGTAGCTGAAGGTCTTGCGCACGACGGCAGCGGTCGACTCGTCCATATGCATCGCGATACGGTTGCGCGCCTTGATGACGAGCGGCCGGACGTCGTCAATACCATTCGTGTGGTCGGCATGCGGATGCGTCATCAGGATCGCGTCGATATGATCGACGTCGAGATCGAGCAGCTGCTGACGAAGGTCTGGTGACGTGTCGACCAGCACACGGGTCCGCGCGCCCGCTTCGGCTGTCTTGTCGACCATGATCGAGCAACGACGCCGGCGGTTCTTGGCGTTTGCGGGATCGCAGGCACCCCAGCCCTGACCGACGCGCGGGACACCACCAGATGAGCCGCAGCCGAGTATCGTGATGGTGACGCTCACGCGGACGCGGCCTGCCGCAGAGGTGCAGGCATCTTATCGAACAGGCGGAGAACGTTGGCCGTCGTGATCGCGGCGATATCGTCGAAGCCGACACGCTGGAGTTCGGCCAACGTGCGCGCCGTCTCGACGACATAGGCCGGCTCGTTGCGCCTGCCCCGATACGGCATCGGCGCAAGAAAAGGCGCGTCGGTCTCGACCAGCAGCCGATCAAGAGGAACGCTCGCCGCGATCGCCCTTAGAGCGTCCGACCTCTTGAAGGTAATCACGCCCGAAAACGAGATCAACAAGCCGAGTTCGAGAGCAGTGCGCGCGAGGGCCGGACCGGCCGTGAAGCAATGGAGCAGGGCCTTGAACGCGCCCTTCCCCATTTCCTCGATGAGGATCGCGGCCACATCCTCGTCCGCGTCGCGCGCATGGATCACCAGCGGCAGTCCGCTCATACGCGCCGCCGCGATATGAGTGCGGAAGACACGGGCCGCCACGTCGCGTGGCGCCTGATCGTAATGATAGTCGAGTCCAGCCTCGCCGATGCCCACGCATTTCGGATGGCGGGCAAGCGCGACGATGCGTTCGGCCGGCACCTCGGGCTCGAGATGGGCCTGGTGCGGGTGCGTGCCAATTGTGAAGAACACGTCGTCATAAGCCTCGGCGATCGCCCTTACCTGGTCGACCTTGTCAATGCGGGTCGAGATCGTGATCATTCGGCCAAGCCCGGCCGCCCGCGCCCGCGCCAAGATCGCCTCGCGCTCTTGGGCGAAATCGGGAAAGTCGAGGTGGCAATGGCTGTCTATGATCGTGGCGATAGTGCTCATGCCGGCGCGGTCTCCTCCTTCTCCACGTAACGCGGAAACACCGGCGCCGGCGCCGGTAGCGCGGCGCCGGTCTTGAGACCGCACTCGGCACCGATCGCGGCGATATGGCGGCTGCCGACATCCGCGCCGAGCGCGTCGAGCATCCTGCTCATGGCGACCGGCATGAAGGGCTGGGCCATGATCGCGACCATCCGCACAACATCGACTGTCACCAGGAGCACAGTCGCCATGCGGTCCGGATCGGTCTTCTTCTTAGACCACGGTTCCTCGGCCGCGAAATAGCGGTTCGCATCGGCCACGACTTTCCAGATCTGTCCCAAAGCGAGGTGGATGGTGAAAGCGTCCATCGCCGTCCTCACGCTCGCCGGAAGCGCGCGAGCCGCATCGAGTATCGCGAGATCCGCCGCGATCAGGGCGCCGGCGGCTGGTACCCTGCCCCCAAGATTCTTGGCGATCATCGACAGCGATCGTTGCGCCAGATTGCCGAGATCGTTGGCGAGATCGGCGTTGATCCGCTGGACGATGGCCTCGTGTGAGTAGCTCCCATCCTGCCCGAATGGCACCTCGCGCAGCAGGAAATAACGCAGCGGGTCGGCACCGTATTCGCTGACCAGCGATGCCGGATTGACCACGTTGCCGACCGACTTGGACATCTTCTCCCCTTTGTTGAAAAGGAAGCCGTGAACGGCGACCTGCTTCGGTAGCGGCAGGTTCGCCGACATCAGGAAGGCCGGCCAAAAGATGCAGTGGAATCGCGTGATGTCCTTGCCGACAACGTGGACGTCCATCGGCCAGTATTTCGCACGAGGGGAGGTCTCGTCCGGCCACCCCACGGCGGTCAGGTAGTTCGTCAGCGCATCGACCCAGACGTACATCACGTGTCTGGGATCGCCTGGCACCGGGATGCCCCAATCGAATGTCGAGCGGCTGATCGACAGATCATTGAGGCCGCGTTCGCAGAAGGCGATGACTTCGTTGCGATATTTTTCCGGAACGATGAAAGATGGATTGGCCGCGTAGAAGGCGAGGAGCCGCTCGGCATAGGCCGAAAGCTTGAAGTAGTAACTCTCCTCCTCAACCCATTCGACCGGCGCGCCGCCCGGCGCGCGCTTGGCGCCATTGGCATCCACCGTCAGCTCGTCTTCGTCGAAGAAGGCTTCATCGCGGACCGAATACCAGCCAGGATATTTGGAAAGATAGATATCGCCGCTGGCCTGCATCCGATCCCAGATCGCCTGGGAGGCACGGTGATGGCGTGGTTGCGTGGTGCGCACGCGCTCCGTCACGTTTGCCTCGACGAGGTCGGCCATCGCCTCGAACTCCGTCGCCGTCCGATCGGCGAGCGCTTGCGGTGTGAGGCCCTGGCGAACGGCGGCCTGATGCATCTTCTGGCCGTGCTCGTCCATGCTGGACACGAGGAAAGCATCGTAGCCATCGATCGCCTTGAAGCGCGCGACCGCGTCGGCAATGATCAACTCGTAGGCGTGACCGATGTGCGGCGACCCGTTCGCATAGGGCGCCGCGGTCGAGATGGAAAAGGTGGGACGGTCGGCGTCAGGGCGGTCGGACATGGCAGCTCGTGTCATCCCGAAGCCTCGGCCGACGAAGCGCGAACCGCCGCCGCGAGATCGGAGAAGATGGTCAGGATCAGCGGGCGCTTGTCGAGGTTGAGAGCTTCCGTCTCGCGGGCGCGCGCCGCGACCTTCTCCCATACCTCGGCATAGGGGGCAAGCCTGCGAGCCGGAAGATGGCGCGGCTTCGTCGCGCCTGCGCGCACGACGTCGGAGAGCCAATCGTAGATCGTCGTCGTCACGGTCGCCCACGCCGCCTCCCCGTCACGCCCGGCGACTTGGTCGGCGAGCTTGTGCACCTCCCGCCACTCGATCGAGGGCAGGCGCTCGAGCAGGCGCCCGACAATCGCGTCGAGCTCGACGCCGCGATGACCGAGCAGGCGAAGCGCGTCATGGACAGAGCCTTTCGCCTGGCCGGCGGCGGCGGCGATGTCGGCGGCCGGCTGCGTCGACCATGGCGGGCCGAGTGTCGCGATGACCCCGGCGACCTGCTGGACATCGAGCGAGCCGAGCCTGATCAGCCTTGCGCGCGAGCGGATCGTGGGAAGCATCAAGCCGGGGCGGTGCGCGATCAGGAGGAAGAGCGACTTCGGTGGCGGCTCCTCGATGAGCTTGAGCAGGGCGTTGGCGCTGGAGCGGTTGAGATCTTCCGCGCTGTCGACGATGCAGATCCGATAGCCGCCGGCGCCGGAGGCCCGCTGAAAAAGCCCGATCGCCCGCCGCACGTCGTCGGCGCGGATCTCCGTGTAGAAGCGCTTGGTCTTTTCGTTCACCTCGCGCCTCAGCAGGCTGATGTCAGGATGCGAAAGCGACGCCACTTGCGCACTTACCTTGGAGTCCGCTGGAACGCCGAGATCGAGCGCATCGCGGACCGGCCGCGTCTCGGCCGACGGGTGCGCGAGGATGAAACGCGCGAGCCGCCAGGCAAGTGTCGCCTTGCCGATACCTGCCTGCCCGCCGAGGATGATCGCGTGCGGTAATCGTCCTGATCGATAAGCGTCGAGGAGGTCGCGCTGCTGATCGGCATGGCCGATAAGGAGACGGGCGGCACGCGGGTGACGCACGCCTGCGATGCCGTCCGCCTCGTCGCTCGCTTCGATCAACCCCCTGCTCCTCCGGTCTTTCAGTTCCCACGCAATGTTGAACAGGTAAAGCTGCCGTCGAGTAAGGCAAGGGTACCGATCAGTCTTTCGGTATAATCGCCGGCAGCTCCAGGCGGTGCGTGACCGCGTCCCAGATTGCTCGCTCCACCTCTTGCGCTGACTGGGTCGCGTTGACGATGACGCAGCGCTCGGCTTCCCTGGCGGCGATCTCCAGAAAAGCCTGCCTTAAAGAATGGTGGAAGCTCTCTGATTGCCGCTCGAAGCGGTCCGCCGCGCCCGCACCGCGTCGCGCATCGGCGCGCGCTAGTCCGACACTGGCGGGGAGATCGAGGACGAGCGTAAGGTCGGGCCGCGTTCCAGCCAAGGTGACGCGCTCCAACACGTCGAGGAAGCGTGGCGCCAATTCTCCCATGGTGCCCTGGTAGGCCCGCGTGGAATCGGCGAAGCGATCGGAGACGACCCAAGTGCCGGAGTCGAGGGCCGGCTTGATTGTATGGTCGAGATGATCGATACGCGCCGCCGCGAAGAGCAACGCTTCGACGCGGGGCCCCAGTCGCTCGAAGGTGCCGGCGAGCAACGCGTCACGCAACGCCTCCGCTGTCGGCGAACCGCCCGGCTCTCGGGTGGCGATCGCCTCGATTCCGGCGGCGTTCAACCGGGTCACGAGAGCCCTGACCTGGGTGGATTTGCCCCCGCCCTCCCCGCCTTCCATCGTGATGAAGGCTCCGCGTCTCGAAGCCCTCTTCGTCACGAGCGGAGCACGTATTTCCGGAACAGGTCACCGAAGTAGCTCAGCCCCGCATCGAAGGCGCGCGCCGACAAGGTGCCGACGGGAACCGCGGCGCCTGTGCGCAGCGGCACGCTCAAGACTTCCGTCGTTCCCCTGAAGAGCTTAAGCTTCGCAAGCGTATCGCCGGCCTCGACGGGGGCCATCAGAGGACCAGCATAGACGATCTTCGCGCTCAGCTTCTCGGCGGAGTCGCGCGGAACGAGCATCACGATGTCCTTGTCGGCGACGACGGGCACGCTACGGCTCGTGCCCCCGTAGACGTCGGCGAAGCCGACCGTGCTCCCGGCCGCGAAGATCTTGCGCGTATCGAAGGCGCGGAAGCCCCACTGCAGGATCTTACGCGCTTCCTCCTTGCGCTCGGAGGCGGTTCGCGCGCCGTACAACGCGACGATCCTCCGCTCACCGTTCTGCACCGCCGAGCCGACGATCGCGTAGCCGGATTCGTCGATGTTCCCGGTTTTCAGGCCGTCGGCGCCGATGTCCATCGTCAACAGCGGATTGCGGTTGGGTTGCTTGATGTTGTTCCACAGGAAATCGCGCTGGCCGAATATCTTGTAGAGGTCGGGAAAGGTTTCGATGACGTAGGCGGACAGCAGCGCCATCTCGCGCGCCGTGACCTTCTCGTCCGGATTGGCATCGCCCCAGGCGTTGGTGAAGGTGAGATGCTGGAAGCCGAGCTCCCTGGCTCGTTTCGTCATCAGGGTGGCGAAGGCCCCTTGCGAACCGGCGAGACCCTCGGCGAGGACGATGGCCGCGTCGTTGGCCGAGTCGATCAGCAATCCATGCAACAGGTCTTCCACGGAGATCTGGCTGTTGAGCTTGGCGAACATGGTCGATCCGCGCGATGGCGCCCCGCCCTGCCGCCATGCCGTCTCACTGACCGTGAACAATTGGTTCGCTTGGAGCGTGCCGTCTTTCAAACGCTCGAAGACCAGTTCGGCCGTCATGATCTTGGCTGTTGAAGCCGGGGTCACGGGGTCGTCGGCGCCGCGCTCCAGCAAGACGCTGCGGGTGGCGGCGTCGATCAGGATCGCATGCGGCACGCTGGTTTGCAGCGGTTCGGCGTAGCCGGTGATCGGAATAGCCAGGGCGAGGGCGAGACCGGACAACGGGTAGGAGCGCAACCAGAAGCGCGGACGCAATGCAGCCTCGATGTTGGGACCAGATACACTACGATCGGCTATCGCGAGTAGACAACCAATGCGACTCTTTTCCTAGTCGCGCCCGGCGTCCCGTCGCGTCAGCCTTCTGGCGCGCGTGCCAGGCGAAGATCCGAAGCCCGGTGGCGCGTCCCGATTTGGCTGTCGGCGCCACGTATCGTCGCGAGATCGATCGGCCGCGCCGGCGGAACGATCCCATGCGCGCCGCCGCGCTTGGCTGAGGGCCGCCCCTGGCGCTCGGGCGGCAGCAGGTCGTGGATCGGCAGATGGGGCATTGCGGAGGCGAGTCGAGTGGGCGGTCGCGGTGCCTGACCGTGGCGCTCCGATGACGCGACCTGCCGTTCGGTGCGTTCGCGGGAAACCGCCTCTCGCATGGTCGCCGGTCGCTGGATCTCACCTTGCCCGCGCCGCGACGGCCGCATGACCGGGGCCGCATCGGCGGCCGCGGTCCGCTCCGCGCGACGCTCCTCCGCGTGCAAGGCGCGCTGCGCCGAGGCGTTCGGCGCAAGCGCGGCGACACGCGGGGCCGGCTGTTCGCGCGCTGCCATCGCCGGCTCGCCCTGCCACTGCGCCGGCCCGTCGTTCCGCAAGGTCGCGTAAAGCTTGGCATCCTCGGAGCCATCAAGGCTGGCGCGGCCAACGTATTCGACCTTGATCTTGGCGGTTCCGGAGCGCTTGAAGTCGAGCGCCTCGGCGACGCGGCGCGACACGTCCATCACGCGGCTCGAGGCATAAGGACCGCGATCGTTGACGCGGACGATCATCGAGGCGTTGTTGCGCAGGTTGGTCACACGGGCGTAGCTCGGCAACGGCATCGTCGGATGCGCGGCCGTGAAGCCATCGCGGTCGTAGATCTCGCCGTTCGCTGTCAGTCGCCCGTGAAAGGCGTCACCGTACCATGAGGCGTTTCCGACCTGCACGATCTTGCGCTCGCTTGGATAGTAGGTCTGACCGGCTACGACGTAAGGCTTGCCGACAAGATATTGGCCGCCGCCGCGCGGGATCGGTTGTCCGTCCGCGACGACCCTTCGGCTTGCCGGACCGTAGACGGACGAAGGGAAGTACTCCTTGCCGTGCGACGCCGCCGCGACCTGCTGCGGGCTTTGCGCGCAGCCTCCGAGTCCAACGGCGGAGAGCACGGCGCCGAGAAGGACGAGCCGCACAAACCGCGGCGAGAGATCGCGGAGGACGCCTGATCGTGAACGATGGCTGAGAGGCAAACGAGCACCTGTGGGATCGGCGCCACACCGCCGGCCCAAATACGCTTGCACGTATGCGGTTTCCAGAATGCTAACGTGAAGCGACCGCGAGGCGAGAAATCGTTCATTTGCAGGATGTTACGAGTCTGTTAGCCATGCTTGGCGATGATCGGCGAAGGCGTTGGTGGCGAGAGCGTCCCAGCCTCCCGATCCCGTCGACGCCTTAAAAACACCTCGTCTTTGCGACACCCCATACCAGCTCTGTCGCCTAGCTTTCGAAAACCAGATGTTCAACGAATGAGAGATGTTCTTCTGTGCTCCGGCCCCTACGCCACGTAGAACCGACGGCGGCTCCTTCACGAGATCGATCCCGGCTTTCGGAGGCGCCCGATGAGCGATGATGGGCTGACCCAGACGCCCGCGGTCTTCTCGTCCAAGGAGCGGGCGGCACTCGTCGCCAAGGCGCTGAGCGAGGCGGCGCGGCGCGCCCGCTTCTCGACGAAGAAGCGGCGCTCGCTGACGGCCGGCGGCTATGGAGCCAAGCGCGGTGATCGCCTTCTACGGCTGATCAAAGTGTGGACATTCGTCGGCATCGTGGCCGTGCCGACCGTCCTGACGGCGATCTACCTCTTCTTCATCGCCTCGGACCAATACACGGCGGAGGCCCGTTTCACGGTTCGTGGTGGCATGCCAAGCTCGATGGAAAGCATCGGCTCGCTATCAAGCTCGCCCGGCATGCTGATCGTGCAGGATACTCAGATCATTCTCAATTACATGACGAGCCGGGCCATGGTCACGGCCTTGAACAAGAGCGTGGGTCTCGACCGACTCTACAGCAAACCAGACATCGATTTCCTGTCTCGCATGAAGAAGAATGCCTCGATTGAGAAAAGAGTGCGTTATTGGAAGCGGCATCTCTCGCTCGAAGTGCAGATGCCGGCAGGTATCGTCATCTTCACCGTGCAGGCGTTTTCGCCGGACGACGCGGTCACGATTTCGCGTGCGGCTATCGAGGCAAGCGAGCAGCTCGTCAATGATATGAACAAATCTATGCTCGCCGACGCCATCGCGCTCGCCTCGTCGGAAAGGGAGCGCGCTCAGGCCAATCTATCGATCACGCGAGCGAATCTGGAAAAGGCTCGCAACGCGGAAGGTATTCTCAGTGCCGAAGCCGCATCTACCGCACTCATGGATCTCATGGGCCAAGTCAAACAACAGTCGATCAGACTTCAGGAGGAGTACCAGGCTCAGCTGAAATTCGTCTCTGCCGACGCGCCGCAAATGAAGAGCATGAAGACGAAGATCGATGCCGCCAACGAGGAGCTCGGCAAGCTCCAGAACCAGATGACCAACGACACTGACGCACCCGATGCCACCGACAAGGTGCTCGCGGGATCGATGTCACGGTTGGATTATGCCAAACTCAACAACACGATCGCTGCGGGCATCTACGCGGGTTCCCTCGCCGCGCTCGAACAGGCGCATCTCGCGAATGAGCTCAAGCTCATGTACATCAACACGTTCGTCCAGCCGGTGCCGGCCGATCAGCCTCGTTACCCGATGCGCACGCTCGACATGATCTACGTGGTGGGCGGGAGTCTGGCGATGTGGGGCGCGGTGCTTCTCTCGCTGAAGCTGATCAAGGGGGCGTTGTAGTGTTTGTCGCGCTGATCTCCAGCTCCCTGCCCTGGTCGGTCTCGGCCAGCATCACGCCTGCGCGTAAGTCATGACCGATCTTCGCGAGCCGAAGCCGAAGGAAGAGGTGTTCCTCGCGCCTTCGTTCGACATCGCGCCGCGGCAGACACTCGTCGCGCGTGCCCTCAAGCCGATCCGCCGTATCACCTTGCGCGAAATCGCTTCCTTTTCGCGTGGCGAGTTCCAGCTTCGAGGCTCGCGAAAATTCGATCTCGGGACCATAAGCAAGGACAGCTTACTGCGTTGGAGCGCGGTCATCGTGATCGCTTTGCCGATCTTCGTGACGGCGGTCTATCTCTTCTTCGTCGCCAGCGATCAATATGTCGCCGAAACGCGGTTCGCGGTTCGGCAGGCCACCGCCATGGGCGGGGTTGCCCAGTCTATGAAGATGGATGAAGGAAAGTCGTCGGGCTCTTCCGCATCCTCCGGAAGCTCCAGCTTCTCCGTCAAAGTCCCGGATCTCGGCGGCGAGGACGCGGCGATCATCGGAAATTACATCCACAGCCGCGCCATCGTCGATGACGTCAGCAATACCCTGGACGTTCGCGGCATCTTCCAACGTCCCTACGCCGATTTCTGGTCGCGGCTGCCCGCGAACGCGACCGCCGAGAAGTTGACGGACTACTGGAATAAGATGGTGTCCGTATACCTTGAGACGACCTCGGGGATCGTTACCGTTTCCGTGAGCGCTTTCAGTCGCGAGGATGCGCTTACCCTTGTCGACGCGATCCTCAAGTCCAGCACGGCGCTGGCGAACTCGATGTCCCTCAAGATACGAATGGATGCCATCAAGACCGCCGAGGACGAGGTGCGGCGCGCGGAAGGACAAGTTCGATTCTCGCTGGCGGATCTGACGGCTTTCCGCAATTCGGAGCACTTGATCGATCCCCTTCAGTCCAGCCTCTCGTCGTCCAAACTGCTGATGCAGTTGATGTCTGACAAGATCGAATTCGAGGGCAAGCTGTTCGTCGCCCTGCGACTGCAGGGACCCAACGCGCCAGGGATCGCGAGCCTTCGTGCGAAGCTCGACAGCGACAACATGCAGATTACCAAGCTGAACGATGAGATCGCCGGCGACAAGACCGTCGCAAACAACATGGCCGGGACCGTCGCGCGCTTCGAGACGTTGGAGCTGAAGCACCAGTTCGCCGTCCGAATGTACGGGTTCGCCCGCGACGGCGTCGAGAGGGCCCGAATCGCGTCCATACGCCAGCAGATCTATCTGGCGGTCTTCGTCCCACCTTCCCTGCCGCAGGACTTCACCTATCCGTTGCGTTGGACCAACCTAATCCTCGTCTCGGTCCTAGCTGTGATGACATGGATGTGCGGGGTGACGCTGAGCGCATCGGTTCTCGACCATCGGCTCTGATCGCCGCGTCGGCATGAGGTCGAGGTCCCAAACGCCTGTGCTGGAACCCGCTCGAGACGTCGAACGGCATGCCGGCCGCTTCGTCGCGATCACTGCCGAGCCGTGGCTCGACCTGACGATCCTGCGCATCGAACGCCTGCGTGGTCGTTGGATCGAGATCATCTATCGCGCCAGCATGTGGGACGAGCCGGCGCGGCCGATCTTTCGCTTCTGCCAGAGGGACGGAACGTTCGTCGACCGGTTTGCCGCCGGGCCGATCGGTGGATCCGCTCGCTGGTTGGGCCGCATGCCGCCGGGCACTGTCCGGGTGGCTGTAAGTCCAACGAACCGGGTGGGCGCCTTCGCCTTCTCGATCGAGCGCGTGCGTCCGCTAAGATGGCCGAGCGTCGTCGCGAGCGGCTTGCGATGGCGCAAGAGACAGACGCGCAGTGCCATCCTGACGAAGCTCATCGGATGGCACCCCGAATCCGACGTCAATCTCGCCTGGGCGACAGGGTCAGTCCCACTCCCGGCCTACGCGGCTTGGCGCAGGGGGCACGAGTCGCCGCTTGATCTCGAGGGTATCGATCGACCCCGCTTCGATTGGACGACGGCGGCCACGATCCAGCTTGTCCTGATCGACGACGACGACGATGGGGTGGCGCGAACCCGCGAGTCGCTGCGAGCGCAGGTCTTCGCCAACTGGCGCATCGTGTCGCACGAAGCGTTCGACGTCGCTGCCCTGACCGGCGTCATCAAAGCCGGCGATCGCCTTACGCCCTTCGCTTTAGGCTACCTCGCCGAGCAGGCGCGACGCCAGCCCGAGGTTCGGCTCTTTTACGGCGACGCGCTCGTCCGCGACGAGACCGGCAGGCTGGGTCTCGATCTGAAGCCCGGGTGGGCACCTCGGCTTCAGAGCGCGTGTCCCATCCTCGGCGCGTCTGTCTTCGTTCGCGGTTTCGGTGGCTGGCATGCCGACGACCGCCGCGATTTCCTCGGATCCGGCATTGTCCCGAAGCGCGTCCTCGACGCGCTCGAACCGCACGAGGTCAAGCCGCTCCGGCGCATGATGATCGAGACGGCGGCTCTTACCCCGCGCGCACGCGGGGCGCGGATGATTGCGCCGACGAGCGCGACAGTCGCCATCATCATTCCGACGCGAGACAATCCGGCTCTTGTGACCAGGCTCGTGGCAAGCATCCACGCAAAGTCCGGGGTCTTCTCCGGCCGCACGCAAATCGTCATCGTCGACAACGGCAGCGTCTCACCCGATACCCTAGCGGCTCATGCGGACCTCGCGCGCGCCACGGACGTGCTGCTCGTCGAGCAACCCGGCCCATTCAATTTTTCCCTTCTGTGCAACAGGGCCGCCGCCGCCTCACGGGGTGACGTGCTCGTGTTTCTCAACGACGACATGGAGGTGCTGAGCGACGGCTGGCTGGACAGGCTTGCCGCGCACGCGATGGATGGCGCCACCGGAGCGGTCGGAGCCAAGCTGACCTACCCCGACGGACGGCTGCAGCATGTCGGCGTGCTGGTCGGCATGGGCGAGAGCGCCGGACACTTCGGAGCGCTGGCGGCCGGGAACGATCCCGGCTGGGCCGGTCGTAATCATGCCGTCCACGAAGTGTCCGCCGTGACCGGCGCGTGTCTCGCCGTCGCGCGCGAGAAATTCCTCGCGGTCGGCGGCTTCGATGCCGATCGCCTGCCCATCGAACTCAGCGACATCGATCTCTGCCTCAAGTTGAACGCGCGCGGATGGCAGACGATCGTCGATCCCTTCGTCCACATCATGCACGAGGAATCAGCCAGCCGCGGCGGCGCCACGCTGCGCCGCCTCGACGTCTACGGCGGCGAGCGCGCGATCTTCATCGAGCGCTGGCGTCACGTGCTGCGCGACGATCCCACTTTCCATCCCGGGCTGAGCCTGTACAGCTGGCAGGCGGCTCTCGGCTAAGAGGACTCGAGTGCAGATCGCGACGTGGAACATCAATTCGGTGCGTTCGCGCCTCGAGAACCTTTTGCGCTACCTGCGCGAGGTTTCGCCCGACGTCCTGTGCCTGCAAGAGCTGAAATGCACGGACGAGCAGTTCCCGCGCGCCGAGGTCGAGGCCGAGGGCTACAATGCGGCGGTGCACGGTCAGAAGGGCTTCAACGGTGTCGCCATCCTTTCCAAGCGGCCGATCGAGGCGGTCAGCGGGTTGCCCGGCGGCGAGGCCGACCAGCAATCACGCTACATCGAGGCGATCATCGCGGCGGAGGCGCACCCGGTGCGGGTCTGCTGCCTCTACCTGCCGAACGGCAACCCGGTGGACTCGGACAAGTACCCCTACAAGCTCACCTGGATGGACCGCCTGATCGACCGCGCCCGTTTCCTGCTGACGCTTGAGGAGCCGCTGGTCATGGCGGGCGATTACAACGTCATCCCCACGCCGCGCGACGTCTACGACGCCGAGGCCTGGGCCGGCGACGCGCTGTTCCTGCCGCAGACGCGCGCGCGCTTCCGTGCCCTCATCAATCTTGGACTGACGGACGCGCTGCGCGCCACCACTGACGAGGCCGGGCTCTACACGTTCTGGGACTATCAGGCCGGGGCTTGGCAGCGAAACAAGGGGATTTGCATCGACCATCTGCTGCTTTCCGCACAGGCGGCCGACCGGCTCATATCGGTGACGATCGACAAGGCGCGACGCGGGGAGGACAAGCCATCGGATCACGTGCCGGTCAGAATCGCGCTCGCGATCTGACGAGCGAGCATCGAGCTACGCCAACGACGTCACTTGCTTCGCCAAGAGGCAGGCCGCACCGCGCCATCTTTGACAAGCGAATCGGCTTCTTAGATGTGGCGCCCAGAGCGGCTCAAGCTTTATGCTGCCGGAGGGCTCGATGAATGTCGGGCCGCTATTTGCTTGCGCTTGTATTCTTCGAAAAGCTTGGTCGCGTGAGGAGATCGTGTGACCGCCACCCCGTCATTACAGCGTCACGGCCAGGCGGAGCCGCTCTTCAATCTGCCTCGGATCCCGTGGCCTGAGGGAACGGCGTGGTTCGCGTTCCGCACTTGGGTCGCGCTCGCGCTCGCCTACTATGCGGCTTTCTTCCTTGAACTCGACGGCGCTTCGAGCGCCGGCGTGTGCGTGCTGATTCTGGCGCAGCCGACGCATGGCATGGTGCTCTCGAAAGCCATCTACCGACTCGCCGCGACGATCGCGGGCGTCATCGTGGCCGTCATTCTCACCGCCCTGTTCCCGCAGGACCGGACGATGTTGCTGGCGAGCTTCGCGGTGATCATGGCGCTGCAGACGGCGCTCGGCAGCATCCTGCGCGACTTCCGCTCCTACGCCTGCATCCTTGGCGGCTACACGATCGCGATCATCTCGATCCAGAACATCGACGCGCCGACGTCGGCGTTCTCGAGCTCCGTCAATCGCGTCGCGGCAATCGTCGTGGGCATAGCCGCGATTGCCCTGACGAACGCCCTCCTCGCCGGGCCGGAGGCATCGCGATCGTTGATTTCCAAGCTGCGCGGCGCGACGAAGGACTCGTTGGCCATGGCGCTGGCCGCGATCGACCAACGCCGCCCGCCCAGCCCCGCCGACTGCATCGCGATGAGCGCGACACTGATGCCGTTGCGCAGCGAGATCAGCTTTGCGACACCTGAGAAGCCGAACGGACGCGCGCGCGCGAGAGGCGCACGCAGCGCCCTGCTCGGCTTGTTCGAGATGATCTCGGCCAGCCAGGCCATCGGCGTCGGCCTCGCGCATCTCGATCGACCATCCACCGTTATCGACGAGGCGCTCGCCATTCTGCGCAAAGCCTTGCGGTCGCAGAGCCCCGAAAAATGCCTGCCGGTCATCGAGGCGCTGGTCGCCCCGTTGATCGCGGCGGGATCGCTGTCGATCGTCGAGGCCTTCGTGCTCGACCGCATCTTCTTCATGATCGAGTGCCTTGGCAACGTGCGCGACGGCACGCGATCGCTTCGCACCGGCTGGCGCCCGCGACGCGACGCGAAGATCCCGGTGCATCAGGATTGGGTCGCGGTAGCCATCAATGCCGCTCGTGTCGTCGCCGCGATCGGCATCGTCGCCGTGTTCTCGATCGCTTCCGGCATCCCCGGTACCAACACCGCGATCCTTTTCACGGCGGTTTTCGTGTCCCTGGGCGCGGTCCAGCCCGATCCGAACGTGATGGGCAAATCGGCTTTGTTCGGCATGCCAGCGGTCGTCATCGCGGGTACGATCTACACGTTCTTCATCTTCCCGATGATCACCGGCTATCCGCTTTTCATCCTCGCGCTCGCACCGCTCGTTCTGGCCATGTGCTGGTTCGTCAAGATCGGTATGGGGGGCGCCGGATTGATCTTCGGCGTCCAGACGATCGTGCTGATCTCGCCTTCCAACGTCCAGACGATCGATCCGCCGACCTTTGTCGACATGGCGACGCAGCTCGCCCTCTCCGGGCTGGCGATCTTCCTGACCTTTCTATTGATTTTACCCGTAAATCCGGCGCGCCGAAGGCTGCGGCTGGCCCTCGCCACAGGAGACGCGCTGCGCAAGGCGCTGGCGGATGAAAAGCACAAGGAGCAGCCGCGCGCGAGCCTCCAATACGATCGGCTCGCTCAGTTCAGGACGTGGCAGCGCGATGAGACGGTGACCTTGGCGAGACGGAAGATACTGGGTCGTCTCATCAACATCGGCAACCTCTCGCTCGCGGTCCGACGTGCCTGGCGCAGCATCGACCGTGCGCGCGCCGCGGTCGATCCGGCTCTCGACGCCAGGGCGCGGAAAGTCTTGCCGAGCCTAGAACCCGCCGAAACGTTCGCGCTCGCGAGCGACTATCTCGCGGCCGCCAAGGATGCGGAAGGCCGCGCCGGGCTCGATCTCGCTCATGCCGCCGCGGCGCTCTACGGCACCGCGCTCGTCACGACCAGCGAAGCCAGGCTGCTGCTTCACACCGACTTTGCGCGCGGCAAGCCATGAGGGAATTCGTCGTCGCCGGATTGCTGATCTCGCCTTTCGTGAAATACGCGCTGATCGCCGGACTGGTCTTCCTCCCAGTCAGGCTCATCCTCGTGCGCTTGAATTTTCAGAAATGGTTCTGGCATCCCCTCCTCGCCGAGGCGTCCGTCTACATCTGCATCCTCGCAACCCTGAACATCATCGTCTGAGAGGCCTCACGCCATGTTCAAACGCGCACGCGGTGCCATCCGGGTCTTCCTGACCAGCCTGCTGATCGCGGCGGCGCTTATCGCCACCATCGGCCTTTGGGAGCATTACATGGTCGCGCCCTGGACCCGCGACGGGCAGGTTCGCGTGCAGGTCGCGACGATCGCTCCGCAAGTGGCGGGGCAGATCGTCGAACTCGAGGCGCGCGACAACCAGTTCGTCCACAAAGGCGACCTGCTCTACGTCATAGACAAAGCGAACTTCAAGGTCGCGCTCGACATGGCCAACGCGGATGTCGCGAGCAAGAAGGCCGACCTCGACGTCAAGAAGGCGCAGGACGCCAGGCGCCAGCAGCTGACCACACTGTCGACCTCGATCGAGGAGAAACAGCAGTACGCCGGCAGCTATTCCGTGTCGCAAGGCGCCTATCAGACGGCGCTCGCCAACCTCGAACAGGCCAAGGTCAACCTCGATCGCACCGACGTGCGATCGACGGTCAACGGCTACGTCACCAACCTGCAGCTGCGCGTCGGCAACTACGCCAACGTCGGCTCGGCTAACATCTCGATCGTCGACAGCGATTCGTTCTGGATCACCGGCTATTTCGAGGAAACCAAGATGGGAAGCTTCAAGGTCGGCGATGCCGCGAAGGTCTACCTCATGGGTTACGATCAACCGATCAGCGGCCACGTGCAGAGCGTCACGCGCGGCATCTCGGATCAGAACGCGACCGTCAGCACGCAAGGTCTTCCCTCCGTGCAGGCGGTCTACACCTGGGTGCGGCTGGCGCAGCGCATTCCGGTGCGCGTCGCCATCGATACGGTGCCTGCGGCCATGACCCTGGCGGCCGGCATGACCGCGACGGTGATCGTGACGCCGCAGCCATCGGAGACACGCTCGGCCTGGGGCGATATCCGCCACCAGGTCGCCGATCTCTTCGGAAGAAGCTGAGCTCTTCCGTTCAGCGCGGCAGGGCGGCGATCAAGGCGGCAGCGGCGGCCGGGTTTCGCTCCTTAGCGCCGGAAATCATATAGACGAAACAGTCCCTCTTCCGCTTGGATGGTGGCTCCGCCAGCATCGGCACGTCGGGCGGCAGCTCGCCGGCGGCGAAGACGCGCAGGCGTGACGCCCAGCTGTCGATCGTCCCCCTGTCGTAGCCCTCGGGCATTTCCGCCGATGTCGTCTGCAGGCGCAGATAGCAGAAATCGGCCGTGGGATCGGCGATCAGCGGGTAGTCCTCGGAAAGCGCAAGACAGATCGCCACGCCATGCTTACGGGCGAGCGCGACGAAGACCGGCGATACGAACGTCGCGTGCCGAACCTCCACGACATGGCGCAAGGCCGCGCCGTCCACTTCGCGCGGCAGCAACTCGAGAAAGCCCGCGATTTCCGTCGGCTCGAACCTTTTCGCCGGCGCGAACTGCCACAGCAAGGGACCGAGCTTGGGCCCGAGTTCGGTCAGGCCGCTCTCCACGAAGCGGGTGATCGACTCGCCCGCATCGGCAAGATCGCCGCGATTCGTCGCGTACCGGTTCGCCTTCACCGCGAAGACGAAGTCGTCGGGTGTCTCGTCGGCCCAGCGGCGGAAGGACTTCGGGCTTTGTGTCCGATAGTAGGTCGCGTTGATCTCGATAGACGTCACCTGGCGGCTGGCGTAGGCGAGTTCTCCCGTCTTCTTGACCTCGCGCGGGTAGAACGTCTCGCGCCATGGCTGGTACGTCCAGCCGCCGATCCCGACCCTGATGCTTGCTTGCTGATCCGGCATCGACTGTCCCTGGAGTTCGGCGCCTCAGTGCTCGCGCGGGCCAAATCTGCTTTGTTGCCGGCGGAGATGATCTTCGCCACCAGAATCCTATATCGTCCAGGACGTCTCTTCGGGAAGATGAGCCTTGAAAGTCAAAGCGGCCGTCGTGCGCGCCCACGGGGTACCTCTCGTCATCGAGGGGCTCGATCTCGACGAACCGCGTGCCGGCGAGATCGTCGTGCGTCTCGTCGCCAGCGGGATCACGCAAGCCGACGGCGCGGCATTGGCCGGTCGGCTGCCGATGCCGTTGCCCTTCGTCCCCGGCAATGCCGGCGCCGGCATCGTCGAACGCGTCGGCGAGACCGTTATAGGCCTGCAAACGGGTGACGCTGTTCTCCTCAACGCGGTCGCTCGCGAGCTCGGCGCTCTCGACCTAGCGGGTCGGCGATCGGACGGATCGGCGCCGTTCTCTGGCGAAGACGGCCTCGTGAACGGCTTCTTCTTTGGACAATCTTCGTTCGCGACGCACCTGCTCTGCTCCGCCTCGAGCGCGATCAAGCTGCCGGTCGGCGCGCCGCTCGAAGTGCTGGCGGGGCTGCCCGGCGAAATGCTCCTCGGCGCGGCGGCCGTCGCGAACGTCCTCGCGCTCAAGACCGGCGACACCATCGTGATAACGGGGGCGGACGCCGCCGGCCTCGCCGCCACCATGATGGCCAGGGCACGCGGCGCCAGCATGATCATCGTCGCCGATCCGCGCGAGGCGCGCCGCGACCTGGCGACGGCGCTCGGCGCGACGGTGGCCGTACATACCGACGGCGATTTGGCGGCGGTGGTGAAAAGCCTGACCGGCGACGGCGTACGCTTCGCGCTGGAGACCATCGGTCACGCGGCGGCGCGTCAAGCCTGTCTCGACAGCCTTGCGTCAGGCGGGACACGCGTGATCATCGACCCTTCGTCAGGGCGAATGCTCCCGCGGGACGACCATTCAGCGGACAACGCGGGGCTCGTGATGCCTCCACTGGAACAGATCGACATGGACGAACTCGTCGCCGAGCTCGTGACGCTGCATGGATCGGGACAGCTGCCGATCGAGAAGCTGGTGGATTTCTTTCCGTTCGAGTTGGTCAATGACGCGCTCGAAGCTCTAAATACCGCGCGCGTCGTGAAGCCGGTCATCCGGTTCTCGCTCGGCTCGTTCGGCGATCTCGATCGCGCGTTGACGGAGGGCGCGGCGCGAGAGGCGCCCGACGATCTGCCGACGGACGGGTCGGTGCCGGACAGCGTTCCGGCGCAAGACGAACCCGGCGAGGAGCGCCAGCCGTCCGTTCCCGCGTAGAGCGTCGGACGAAGATCGAGCGTTGGGCGAAGATCGAAGTCGCTCGCGGCGCTCATGCGTCTGGCTTAAAGCGCCACTCCGCCGGAGTGAGTCCTCGGCATCGGAGGTTGCTCTAGCCGACCATCAGCAGAGAGACGAGGCCGCCGCCGTGCCGCTCGATCCGGCCGGCGATCTCCAGCTCCAGCAGAGCGGAGCGCACCGCCCGGATCGGCAGGTCGACGGCGCGCGCCAGTTCGTCGATCGACACGGGCGCCGGCCCGAGACCCTCGATGACGCGATCGAGCGGTGCTTCCGGCGCGCTCTGCTCCTCGGCGAGACGGCCGGGAGCCTTGCCCGCTTGTTGCGCGAAGAGATCGCTTGCAGGGCGCGTTGGATGGCGTTGCCGCTCCGGCGGTCCGGAAAGGTCGAGCTCATCCCAAAGCGGTGCCTGATCGGGCTTGTCGACTTCGGAGAACAGGTCGCCCCTGCCCGGCACGCGGTCGGCCAGGGCCCGCAGGATATCGTCGACCTCCGCGCAGAAGGTCGCGCCGTCACGGATGAGATCGTTGGTGCCCTCGGCGCGCGGGTCGAGCGGCGATCCGGGAACGGCGAACACCTCGCGGCCCTGATCGGCGGCGAAGCGCGCGGTGATCAACGATCCCGAACGGCGTGCCGCCTCCACGACGACGACGCCGAGCGCCAGGCCGGAGACGAGCCGATTGCGACGCGGGAAGTCGCGCCCTCTCGCCTCCCAGCCAAACGGCATCTCGCTTAGTGCCAGACCATCGTCCAAGATCTTCTCCATAAAGGGGCCTTGGTCCGCGGGATAAAGCCTGTCGTGGCCGCCGGCGAGCACCGCGATGGTGCCCGTCGCGAGACTGGCGCGATGAGCCCGGCTGTCGATGCCTCTCGCGAAACCCGAGACGATGACGTATCCCGCCTGCGCGAGCCCGCGGGCGAGCCGCTCGGCGAAGGCGAGGCCTGCGGCGGACGCGTTGCGCGAGCCGACGATGGCGATCGCCGGGCGCGCGAGAACGCCAGCTTGGCCGCGGACAGCGATGACGGCCGGCGCGCTATCGATTTCACGCAGCAGCGGCGGATAGCCGACCTCGTCCCGGCAGAGGAAGCGAGCCCCAAGGCCCTTGGCCGTTTCCAGCTCCTGCTCGATATCGGCCACCGACGCGATGCGGATCGCGCGGCCCGGATTGCTGTTCCTCAACAGGTCGGGAAGAGCCTCCAGCGCGGCTTCGGCCGAACCAAAGCGCTTGAGCAGAGTCTGAAACGTTCGCGGCCCGATGTTCTCCGACCGCCAGAGGCGAAGCCAGGCGAAACGCCGCGCCTCGCTGAAGGGCTCTCGCGTGTCGCCCGGCGTCATGCCGCCGGCACGGTCTTCTTGCGGCCGATCCTACTCTCCGTGCCATCGAGCATACGCTCGATATTGCCTCGGTGCTTGAGCCACAGCACGCCGGCCAGGAACGCGAAAAGCGTCGCACCCTCGTTGCGGCCGAGGAACGCGAGAACGAGGGGTGTCACCGCGCTGGCGGCCAAGGCCGCCGCCGAGGAAAACCGGGTGACATAGGCGGTGGCGAGCCAGACGACGGCGAACACGAGCGCGGCAGGCCAAGCCAACCCGATCAGGCAACCGATGAAGGTCGCGACGCCCTTGCCGCCCTTGAAGCCCAGGAAGAGCGGAAAGAGATGACCGAAGAAGGCGCCGAGCGCGGTGGCCACCGCCAGGTGGACGGGCGGTGCGCCGTTGTCGAAGTGTGCCGCGATGAGAACGGGGATCATTCCCTTGAGGGCGTCGGCTATCAGCGTGAGCGCGGCAAGGTCCTTGCGGCCTGTTCGCAGCACGTTCGTCGCGCCGATGTTCTTCGAGCCGACGCCGCGTGGATCCTGCGCCCCGGCAAGCCGTGTCACGATGACTCCCGAGGGGATCGAGCCGGCTAAATAGCCGAGAAGGAGCGCAATGACGGAATTAAGCATTGAGGCATCCCTGGCCGGAGTAGCTTAACTTCACGACAGAGCCGAGGCAATGCGGACCCGCCAAACGCTCTTCGAGAAGGACCGGATCGGCCAGCGGCCAGTCCTTGGACGCTTAGCTCGATATTAACCTTAACGTCGTCTTCTCGGCTGGTCCTACCGAGATCGCCGATGGCTTCAGACCATACATACGGGAGCCGACCCTCCGACGTCGCCTTGACCCTGAGATGGGCTGGGCGCTCGCGCTCGCTTCGGATGAACCGCTGGATCGGCGGTGCCCTTCTCGGCCTGATCCCCCTCCTCGCCATCTGGTACCTCGGCGCGACGCTCTACGTCGTCTTCCACGACAGGCTTCTCGCCTCGCTGATGGCGCGCCAAACCGACATGCAGTACGCCTACGAAGACCGTATCGCCGCGTTGAAGACCGAGCTTGATCGCGAGACGAGCCGCGCTTTGATCGATCGTCACACCCTCGACACGACAATACGCGAGCTCGGCGAACGCGGCGCGCGGCTCGAGGCGAGGGCGGCGACCATCGACAGTCTCGTCGTCAACGTCGTTCCCGGTTCTTCCATGGCGCGCTCGTCACTGCCGCTGGCAAAAGGCGAGACGAGTACGCCGCCGGCACCGCGAGCCGATATTCCGTCGGACTTGAGTGTGTTCGATACCGCGACGCCGTTTTCTTCGACGAAGACTTCGCAGCCCGCCTCGCCCGACCTTCGGCTCGAGAAGTCGATGGACTCGAGTTCTCTGCAGGAGAGCTACGATGGTGACGCGCAAGCCACGCGATCGCGCATGGATCGGCTCGCGACCGCGCTTTCGCGCGTGGAGGATCGGCAGGCTGGAATCGTCGCTCGTCTTCGCGATCCGGCGATCCGCGCCGTCGAGCGCATGCAACTCGCGCTGGCCGATACGGGCCTGCCACTCAGCCGCTGGCAGGGGCATTCCCAAAGCGATATCGGTGGGCCTTTCGTACCTTTGCCTTCGAACGCCAATTCCGTGGAGTTCGGGCAGTCCGTGCAACTCGTTCGTGACGCCGCGACGCAATACGACCGCCTGAGCGCGATCATCGATCGCGTACCGCTGCGCCAACCGGTCGACGGACCTCTCGAGGTAACCTCGACGTTCGGCGCTCGGCTCGACCCGTTCTTCGGCCGGCCCGCGATGCACACGGGCATCGACCTTCACGAGACGTATGGCGACAAGGTCGCCGCCACCGCGACCGGCATCGTCACGATCGCCGGATCGGAAGGCGGCTACGGCACCATGGTCGAAATCGACCATGGTGGCGGCCTGACGACCCGCTACGCGCATCTCGCTTCGACCAGCGTTTCAGTCAACCAGCGTGTCGCGGTCGGCGACATCGTCGGCAAGGTCGGCATGACGGGACGCACGACGGGCCCGCATCTTCATTACGAGACGCGCATCAACGGCGAGCCGGTCAATCCCGTGCGTTTCCTGAAGGCCGGCGCGGCTCTTTTCGCCGAATGAGCCGAAGCTCAACCTTGTCCTTGCGACTGTCGCGTCAGCCAGTTCTGCCAATCATCGAGACTGCCGTAATAGCAATTGCGGTCGACGTAGCCGTGGATACCCGGGACGGAGCCGGTGGCGGTGTGCTGCCAGAAGTGCCATTGGCGATCGCCGTAGCGGACCGAAGGATAGGCTTTTACGCTGCGCACCCACATCGGATAGTCGGCGAACTCTCCCTGGAGCACGTCCTTGTGGAAATCGACGGAGGTGTAGATGACCGGGCGCTTGCCGTAGGCCCGCTCCATCGCCTGCAGGATCGTCCGCATGTAACTCAGCGCCTGCTCGCGCGGAAGCTTGCGCGGACACGTCTTCGAGGTGGGGTTCCACTCGACGTCGAGGACCGGCGGAAGCGCGGTCGGGTCGTTCGGCACGTTGGCAAGGAACCAGGCCGCCTGTTCTTCGGCCGGACGGCACCAATAGGCGAAGTGATAGGCGCCGCGTCGCACGCCCGCGGCCTGCGCCATCGCCCAGTTCTGCCGGAACTTCTCGTCGATGTAGTCGCCACCCTCGGTCGCCTTGATCCAGGCGAAGCGGACGCCCGAGTTCGAGACCGCATTCCAGTCGACATCGCCCTGATATTTGGACACGTCGATGCCCTGGATCGCGAAAGCGAGCGGGGAGGGATAGGGGCTGGTCGGGACGTCGGAATCGCAGGCGGCCAATCCGAGCGTCACCAACGTGACGGCGACCGCAGCCAACATGGTCAGCAAACGCCGGGACGGATTGTCAACGCAGGAACTCATCCCTTCAACTTATCCCCCAGTCCCAAACGCCCTGTTAACAACGCCGCTCACTACCTAACATGCTTAAAGGCCGGAAAGCGAGATTGTCCCCGCAGCTGTTTCACGGTCCGGTCAGCGTCTCGATCTAAGGGTCTTGCCGCGACGGCGTGCTGACCGCCGCCGGACGTTGTGCGCCCAAGAGTTCGATCTCACCGAGAGACGCGATCCACGGATCGCGCGCGTGACTTGCCTGCCACCAAAATAGGTGGTTGGAGAGCGGCCTTCGCCTGATGGATGTCGAGCATGCCCAGATTCGTCGCCTTCACATCGCTGGGGCGACGCGCATTGCCGAACCAATTCGATCTTTTCGCGCTCGCTTTGATCTTCGCGATCCTGATTGCGATCGTACACGCCAGCAAAGGCGCCTTGCTGCCGCTGCAGGCACCCGGCGCGACCGGAATTCACCTGAGCGTGTGGTACCTACCCTACTACGCGTTGCGCACCATCATGCGCATGTTCATAGCCTTGGGGTTCTCGCTCCTCTTCACCTTCAGCTACGCGACGATCGCGGCGAAGAGCGCCCGAGCGGAGAAGGTCCTGATACCCCTTCTCGATGTTCTCCAGTCGGTTCCAATTCTTGGGTTCCTGGCATTCCTGGTCGTCTTCTTCGTGAACCTGTTTCCTGGTTCGGTCGCCGGCTACGAGGCCGCCTGCATCTTCGCGATCTTCACGAGCCAAGCCTGGAACATGGCTTTTTCTTTCTATCAGTCCCTGCGCAACGTGCCGCCGGACCTGATCGAAGTGGCGAACGGCTTCAATCTCACGCCGTGGCAACGCTTCTGGCAGCTGGAGACCCCCTTCGCCATGCCCGGCCTCATCTGGAACATGATGATGTCGATGTCGGGCGGCTGGTTCTTCGTAGTCGCATCGGAGGCTATCGCCGTCGGCGACAACACGACCAAGCTGCCGGGGATCGGGTCGTACATCGATCTCGCCAACTCCAGGTCCGATTACGGCGCGATCCTCGCGGCCGTCGCGATGATGGCCATCGTCATACTCGCCTACGACCAACTGCTCTTCCGGCCGCTCGTCGCCTTCTCCTCCCGCTTCACGGTCGAACTGTTGGCCAACCCGCAGCAGGAACGCTCCTGGGTCATGGACCTGTTCGTGCGGACGCGCTGGCTGCGCCCGCTCTGGATGGTTTCCGCGCGCCTGTTCCGGCGCATGGCCTTGCTGAAGCTGAACCTGCCATCGCCCGGCAAGGCGCGGACAAGCGGCCCACGGAAACCAAGCCGTACGGTCGATATCGTCTTCTATGCCGGCGTGACGCTCGTCACCGCCTATTGCGTAGTGATGATCGCGCGCTTCGTCTCGACGGCCCTGAGCTGGAGCGACGTCGGGTTGGCCGCGCTGCTCTCCCTCTACACGCTGATCCGCGTGTTCGTGCTGATCATCCTGGCGACGATGATCTGGGTGCCGACCGGCATCTGGATCGGCTTGCGGCCGAAGCTCGCCAGCAGGATCCAGCCCCTGGCGCAATTCCTCGCCGCCTTTCCCGCGAACGTCGTGTTCCCCCTGGCGGTCCTGCTCCTCGTCACCTTCAAGTTGAATCCCAACATCTGGCTCAGCGCGCTGATCATCTTCGGCACGCAATGGTACATCCTGTTCAACGTGATCGCCGGCGCCCAGGCCTATCCCAACGACCTGAAGGAGGCCGCCAGAAGCTTCGGCATTCGCGGCTGGGATTGGTGGATCAAGGTGATGATCCCAGGCATCTTCCCCTATTATGTGACCGGCGCGCTGACCGCCTCGGGCGGCTCTTGGAACGCCTCGATCGTCGCCGAGTACGTCAGGTCCGGCGATCACACCGAGATCGCGCAGGGGATCGGCTCCTACATCGCAATCGCCACCGGGAAAGGAAATTTTCAGCAAATCGTCCTCGGCGTCGCGGTGATGAGCGTGTTCGTCATCTTGTTCAACCGGTTGCTTTGGCGTCCGCTGTTCGGGCTCGCCGAGAAGCGGCTTCGCCTGAACTGAGGAGGTCGCCAGGCAACCACCTTGTCTGGCAAGGACGGAATATGCCGGTGCGTCTCATCATCATCACGCACGCCGAGACGGAGGCCACGCGCCGTGCCGCATTCCCCAATGGAGAGGGATTGACGCAGAAAGGCGCGAAGGCCGCGCGCGATCAATGGATGGCGATGCCCAAGCATGACGCCGCCTTCCGCTCGCCGGCAATCGCCGCGCGCGAGACGGCGTCCGCGCTCGGCCTGCAGGCGGAAGTGGACGTCGACCTTTGCGAGCTTGATGTCGGACGCTGGCGTGGCGAGACACTTGCCGCCATCGCGCACGCCGAAGCCAACGCGGTGGCCGCCTGGATCGCCGATCCGGCCTTTGCCGGCCATGGCGGCGAATCGATCCGCGCCCTCAACGAGCGGGTGGCGCGCTGGATGGCGAAAACGATCGAGAGACGCGGCACGATCATAGCGGTCGCCCATGCCGCGGTCGCGCGCGCCGCGGTCATCGCCTAGGTAGCCGCTCGGCGCTCGGCGGCAGACCGGCCACGGCCTTCTGGCACATCGAGGCCGAGCCGCTGTCGATGATCACGCTCACATGGATCGGACAGCAGGCGCTGGACCCTGCGCGAGATGCGATTTCCACCACATTCAGCCGAACGCTGACGAGCTCTGAGTTTGGCGACTCCGGTTGGGTTCGAACCAACGACCTGCCGCTTAGAAGGCGGCTGCTCTATCCAGCTGAGCTACGGAGCCGAAACGCTCAGTGCGTCCACTGTCCGCGACGCGACGCCTTGAAATTATCGGCGTAGGAGAAAACCTTCTGCCGCACCGGCGCCGGTTCCTCGACCCTGTAGGCCAGGCCCTCGCGCTCGGCATAGGCCACCGCCTCCTCTTTCGTGCCGAAACGCAACGTGATCTGGCGTTTCATGTCGCCCGACGAGAACCAGCCCATCAATGGCTCGGTTTGCATCGCGCTCTCCGGCTCGTAGACGAGGACCCAAAGCTTCGTCGAGGCCTTGCCAGATTGCGTCGCGGAGGGCGACGGCTTGTAGATACGCGCGCTCATCATCAATCCCATGGCAATCGCAGGCCGTGAATGGTCGGGGCAGCAGGATTCGAACCTGCGACCTATAGTTCCCAAAACTATCGCGCTACCAGGCTGCGCTATACCCCGTGGCAGTCATCCGAGGCTTATACCGCCAAGATGCCCCGCTCCGCCATACCCGAGTGCCAGAAAGCGCGGCGTGCGAAGGCTCATGTCCCGGGCAAATTGTCAGGCTGGGCAAAGCGCATGCTGATTTCCGGGCGTTGCGCGGACTCGGCGCCCATGCCGAGAACGGAAGTGCGCATCACCGCGCTGCCCGCCACCGCGGCCAAGCCGGCCGCGGTGGCAAGCCGCCCCGGCTTTCGCCCCGAAAAACGCGCGGCGGCCAGCAGCGCGATCGGCAGCATGACCCCAAGACCTGTCGCGCCGAACCTTTCGATCTGTCCCCAGCGACCCGAGCGCCCGTCCTCGATCCCCGTCTCGCGATAGCGCGCATCGATGGCGATGCCCGCCACCAGTTCGCTGGTCAGCGCGGCGAGAAGGAGATTGTCGAGAGATCGGCGCACCCGTGGCGATGCCTCGCCGAGCGCCAGCGCGCCGGCCGCCGTGGCGATCGACGACGAGGCGAAGCGCATCGCGGTGGCGCGCGGCGCCGCCGCCCACAACGGCGTGCTCGTGGCGGCGATGAGCGAGGCCGTGTAGGTCGACAGCCCCGCCCCGGCGATTGCCGCCGGGACCTGCGCGGCCGCCGCCACGCGCGACGGCCAGCGCCAGCGCGGCTTGAGGTCGGCGACGAACTGGCTCGTGCCGCTCACTCCGGCGAAAGCGCTGAAGCTCATCAGGATCCAGGTTCCAATCGACATCGGCGAGCGCGCCTTGGCGATGCGCAGCATGTTGTAGAAACGCTTCGGCGTGTGCAGATCGTAGACGAGCAGCGCGGAGCCGATCGTCGGCGCGAGCAGCGACAGGTAGCGCGAGCGCCTGACCATCGGCTCTCTCGCCTGACGCTGTCGCCTCGGGCGCGACTTCGCCTCGAAATGGGCAAGCGTGCCGAGGATCGCGGAGGCGCCGGAAAGACCGGCCAGGAAGATGTAGCCGCCGACGACCCATGGTTCGAAGGGCGCCGGCTTGACCTGCGAGCGGCCGTAGTAGGTCTGGCCCTCCCAGGTCCCGGGTGCCTCACCCGGCGCGGGGACGCGATCCGCAAGGTCGCCGCGCGTCATGTCAGGCCTCGCTCGAGAAGATCGTCGCCGCGAGCACCACCAGGCCGCCGATGGTCGCGAGCCCGGCGAGAAGGCTGGGTTTCACGCGGTTGGACGCGCGCGTCGGCGCGGCGGGGAGATTGTAGACCTCGGGCCGATCGGTAAGCAGGAAGAAGGCGTTGAGATGCCCGAGATCGCCGGTGGCGCCGGGCGCGCCGGGCGTTCCGTAAAGGTAGGCGCTCTCGACGCCGCGATCGTGCAGGACCTCGACGCGCTGTTGGGCGCGAGCCTGCAGATCGCCGAGCTCGCCGAACTGGATCGAGTCCGTCGGACACGCTTTGGCGCAGGCCGGCTCAAGACCACCCTTCAGGCGATCGTAGCAGAGCGTGCATTTGTGCGCTTTCCCATCGACCGGGCTGAGCGCGACCACGCCGAAGGGACACGCCGGCACGCAGTAGCCGCAGCCGTTGCAGATGTCCTGCTGGACGACGACGGTGTCGAACTCGGTCTTGAACAGCGACCCTGTCGGGCAGGCCTCCATGCAGGGCGCGTTGTGGCAATGCTTGCAGACGTCGCTCATCATGAGCCAGCCGCTCTGAAAGGGCGTCTGCGCCTGCTCGCGGACACCGCCAGCCCCGCTCTTCTCGACGAAGGCGACGTGGCGCCAGGAGTTGGCCGACAGCGTGCCCGTGTTGTCGAAGCTCTGCCCGGTGAGTCCGACGCTGTCGGCCGGCAGATTATTCCATTCCTTGCAGGCAACCTCGCAGGCCTTGCAGCCGATGCAGACCGTCGTGTCGGTGAAGAAGCCGTAGGATTTGCCGGCCTCGATCAGCACGCCGGCGGTGAGCTCCGACTCATTTGGGATCACATGATCGAGGCTCGACTCGGCGTGGGCCTGGGCGCGATGATGCACGGTCATGGACGGCCTTTCACGAGGCTGACGGCTGCAAGGCGATTTTGTGGGCGACGTTGGCGATCAGGGTCGGTGACACCTTGTAGCTGACCCGCACCCGCGCCCTTTGCTTCTGAAGCGGCGCGAGCTGTGACGGTTCCGCGGATGCGCTGTGGGAAAGCACGAAAAGGTGGCCGATGCCCTGGTCGTCGATGAGCTGGAAGCGGCTCTCCTGCACGAGCGTGACGATACCATCCATTGTTCGCATCGTCTCACCGCCCTAGTCTTACGCAAGCCGACCAACTTTCGCGTATAGACTAGAGCGATGATGCGCGCTGCGATTTCCCGATCTACCTGTGCGCCATATGAGCGCCGCGAGCCGGAGCAACAAATGCCCAAGGCGCTACGCCAGACACTCACCAGTCGTTTGTCTCTCTTCATAAAGGACTGGAGCCTTCCGCGGCAGTTCGCCGGCGGCAACGTGATGAGCGACGCCGCCAAGAGCACCACGTCCCGCGAGCTGCGCCCGCGCCTCGAGGAAGCCGATCGTATCGGTACCAGCGTCTGCCCGTACTGCGCGGTCGGCTGCGGCCAGCTCATCTACTCAAAGGATGGCAAACCCATCCATATCGAGGGTGATCCGCGCAGCCCGATCAACCAGGGCACGCTTTGTCCCAAAGGCGCCGGCACGCTCGGCATGCTGCTGTCCCCCAAGCGCGTCAGCAGCGTGCTCTACCGCGCGCCCTACGCCAAGGAATGGGAGGTCAAGCCGCTGGCGTGGGCGATGGAGCGCATCGCTCAACTCACGAAGAAGACCCGCGACGAGACCTTCGCCGAGACGCTGCCGGACGGGCGCGTCATCAACCAGACGCTAGGCCTCGGCTCGCTCGGCGGCGCCACGATGGACAACGAGGAAAACTACCTCATCAAGAAGCTGTTCGGTGGCGGCCTGGGAATGGTCAACATCGAGAACCAGGCCCGCATCTGACATTCGTCGTCCGTCCCAAGTTTGGGCACGTCGTTTGGAAGAGGCGCCGCCACGATGGCGCTGTGGGATCTGGCGAACAGCGATGTCGTCGTGATCATGGGCTCCAACATGGCGGAGAACCATCCGATCGCGTTTCGCTTCGTCGTCGAGGCGCAGCGCCGCGGCGCCAAGGTGATCCACGTCGATCCGCGCTACACCCGCACCTCCGCGCTCGCCGATATCCACGCGCCGATCCGCTCGGGCAGCGACATCGCCTTCCTCGGCGGGATCATCCATCATCTCATCGAGCACGATCTCTGGTTCAAGGAGTTCGCGCTCGCCTACACCAACATCGCCCACATCATCGATGAGGATTATCGCGACACCGAGGACAACGAGGGCGTGTTCTCCGGCTTCGACGCGACGACCTCGTCCTACAAGGACGACAGCTGGCAGTACGAGGGCAAGGTCGTGGCGCCAAGCATCGCCGAGCACGCCGTCGCCACCAAAAACAAGGACGGCGCCGACACGTCGAGCATGACGAAGAGCCCGCCGCCGCAGGACAAGACGCTCCAGCACCCGCGTTGCGTCTACCAGATCATGAAGCGCCATTTCGCGCGTTACACGCCGGACTTCGTCGAGAGCGTCACCGGCTGCCCGCGCGACACGTTCCTGGCGATCGCCGACGAACTCGCGCGCAACTCGGGGCGCGAGAAGACCGGATCGTTCTGCTACGCGGTCGGCTGGACCCATCATTCCGTCGGCGTGCAGATCATCCGCGCCTGCTCGATCATCCAGGGCATGCTCGGCAACATCGGGCGCCCTGGCGGTGGCATCATGGCCCTGCGCGGCCACGTCAGCATCCAGGGCTCGACGGACATCCCGACGCTCTACAACATGCTGCCGACCTACCTGCCGCAGCCGAACGTCTTTCAGAACCACGCGACGTTCGAGGACTATGTCGCCACCGAGACGCCCTCGACGGGCTGGTGGTCGAACTTTCCGAAATACGCGACCAGTCTTCTGAAGGCCTGGTACGGCGAGGCGGCCACCAAGGCGAACGGCTATTGCTACGAGATGCTGCCGAAACTCGTCGGCGACTCCTCGCAGGAACCGATGACCATGGCGATGTCGGACGGCATCGTGAAGGGGCAGTTCATCCTCGGCCAGAACCCGGTGGTGGGCGCGGTCAACTCGGACCTCGTCGCGCGCGGCTTCGCCGAGCTCGAATGGATGGTCGTGCGCGACTTCGCGCTGACGGAGACGGCGAACTTCTGGAAGGATAGCCGCCTCAACGAGAAGGGCGAGCTCTCACCCGACGTCATCGCGACGGAAGTGTTCTTCCTGCCGGCCGCCCTGCCCGGCGAGAAGGACGGCACCGTGACCAACACGAGCCGCATGGTGCAATGGCACGACAAGGTGTGCGAGGCGCCGGGCGACAGTCGATCGGACCTCTGGTTCATCTATCATCTCGGCCGCCGCCTGAAGGAGCTTTACGCCGGCAGCACGGAGAAGCGCGACCGGGCGATGCAGATCATCACCTGGGCCTACCCGGTCAGCGGGCCGAAGGACGAGCCGGATGCCGAAGCGGTGCTCAAGGAGATCAACGGCTACGAGGTCGCCACCGGGAAGCAGGTCGCGACCTACAAGGACCTCAAGGCCGACGGTTCGACCGCCTGCGGCGGCTGGATGTACTGCGGCATCTATCCCGCCGAAGGCGTCAACAAGGCCCGCTCGCGCCGGCCCGACACGCCGGATACGGAGACGAACCACCAGGACTGGGCGTTCGCCTGGCCGTCGAACCGCCGCACGCTCTACAACAGGGCCTCCGCCGATCCCGACGGCAAGCCGTGGTCGGAGAGGAAGAAGCTCGTCTGGTGGGACGAGGCGGAGGCCAAGTGGACCGGCACGGACGTCCCGGACTTCGAGCCGACGAAGCGCCCGGACTATCGCCCCGACTGGTCGAAAGATCCCAAAGGCATGGACGCGCTCGGCGGCGACGCCCCCTTCATCATGGAGGCGGACGGGCAATGCATGCTGTTCGTGCCTTCCGGGCTGAAGGACGGTCCGCTGCCGACGCATTACGAGCCGACCGAAAGCCCCGTCGCCAACGAGCTGCATCCCAATCGCCAAATGAACCCGGTCGCCAAGCTGTGGCAGCGTCCCGGCAACGAGCTGCACGCGCCGTGCGACCCTCGCTTCCCCTACATCTTCTCGACGTACCGGCTCACCGAGCTGCATTGCGGCGGCATTCCCACGCGGATCATGCCGCATACGGCGGAGCTGCAGCCGGAAGGTTTCGTCGAGATCTCGCCGGAGCTGGCGAAGAAGCTTGGGATCGAGCATCTCGGGTGGACGACGCTCTCGACCCTGCGCGGCGCGATCGAGGTCAAGGCGATGGTGACGGAGCGAGTCCGCCCATTCACGATCGGCGGCAAGACGATCCACCAGATCGGCATGCCCTGGGTCTTCGGCTGGGAGGGCTACGCGCGGGGTGACATCGCCAATGTGCTTCTCGCGATCACCGGCGATCCCAACGTCAGCATCCATAATACCAAATCGATCACCTGCAATATCGAGGCGGGACGCCGGAAGGTCGAAGAGAGGGTGCATGCCTGAGGGCGTGACGTCGCATCCGGGACACCAGGCGATGAAGCATTTCGCGCGCGTCCTGGAGCAAAAGCCGCACAAGGACGATCATGAGCTGTCGCGCTTGACGAACTGCCTCTCGGCGTTCCGTGAAGAGCTGATCGAGGCACAGCGGGCGCCGGCCGTCACGGCGAACGACCGCGTCAGGCTTTCGCACCTGAACGCGATCATCAGCGTCGTCATGGGCATGCACTTCCCGCTCGACAGCCCTCCTTGGGAGGAGTTCGGCAAGGCGCAAGCCTGGCTGGTTGCTCTCGTAGCGGAGATCGAGAGGGACTAGGCCTCCGCGCATCAGGTGGAGTCGGGTTCAGGCCCGCTCGATCCAAACCACCTGCGCGTTGACGAATTCGCGAATGCCGAAATGCGACAGTTCGCGGCCGTACCCGCTCTTCTTGACGCCGCCGACCGGCACGCGCGGGTCGGACGCGGTGAAGCCGTTGATGAAGACGCCTCCGGTCTCCAGCCGTCGCGCCATCGCGCGCGCCTTGTCGATGTCTCGCGTCCATAGCGCGCTGCTGAGGCCGAACTCGCTGTCGTTGGCGATCTCGATCGCGTGCTCCGCGTCTCGCGCGACGATCATGGAGGCGACGGGCCCGAAGGTCTCCTCGTCGAAGCTCGTGACGCCGTGCTTCACGTCCATGAGCACGGTCGCCTCGTAGAAATGGCCCTGCCCCGCGACCGGTTTGCCGCCGAGCGCCAACTTGGCGCCGTCCTTGATCGAGCGCTCGACCTGATCGTGCAATTGGTCACGCAGATCCGCGCGCGCGATCGGTCCGAACGTCGTCGCGCCGTCGGTCGGATCGCCCACTTTGGCTTTACGGGCGGCCTCGACGAACTTGCGGGTGAATGCCTCGGCGATCGGCGCCTCCAGGATGAAGCGTTTCGCGGCGAGGCAGACCTGGCCGGCGTTGGCGAAGCGCGACTTGAAACCTGCCTCAACGGCGGCGTCGAGATCGGCATCAGCGAGCACGATGAACGGGTCGGAGCCGCCGAGTTCGAGCACGGATTTCTTCAGCGCCTTGCCGGCCTGGGCGGCGACCGTCGAACCCGCGCGAACGCTGCCCGTGAGGGTGACGCCAGAGATGCGCGGATCGTTGATGACACCTTCGACGGAGTCGTTGTCGACGTTCAGCACGCCAAAGAGGCCCTTCGGCGCGCCGGCCTTCTCGAACGCCTCCCTCAGCTTGTAGGCGCAGCCCATGACGTTGGGCGCGTGCTTCAGCAAGAACGCGTTGCCGCCGAGCGTGATCGGCACGGCGGCGCGGATCGCCTGCCAGAGCGGAAAATTCCAAGGCATGATGCCAAGGATCGTGCCGGTGGGCAGGTACGAGACGTAAGCCTCCCTTTCTTCGACCGGCGCACGCTCGTCGGCGAGCATCCTGGCGCCGTGTTCGGCGAAATAGGCGGCGGTCTTGGCGCATTTCAGCACCTCCGCCTTCGCTTCCTTCAGCGTCTTGCCCATCTCGCTCGTGATCAGGTCGGCGAATGCGGCGGCCTCGCCCTCGAGCACCTCGGCGAGCCGCGACAGGACGATCGCCCGAGCCTCGACGGGTATGGCGCGCCACTTGAGGAAAGCGGCGTGGGTCGTAGCCAGCGTCTCCTCGATTTCAGACTCCGTCTGAAACGGGTAACGCGCGATGATTTCGCCGGTCGCGGGGTTTCGCGATACGGCGCCGGGCGTCTCCGGCGCTGGTCTCGGGCTTCGCTCGGCCTGAAGGGTCGGCATGGGACATCTCCTTGCATTGCGGCATCAAGGCGGCGCAGGCAAACCATCTGAGGCAAGGAAAGATGCCGCTCTCGGCGCGCCAAACCTGTTCGGCACGGCTCCGGTGTGCTTGCTGTGGCGATCCCGCACGTGACTCGCTTCGCGCGCGGTCACTGACGTAGAACCACGCGGCAGCCGCTTCAAACGCCGGAGCCTCCTCTATGAGCCACCTCTTCGATCCCCTGGCGATCGGGTCCGTCCACCTCGACAACCGCATCATCATCGCGCCGATGTGCCAGTACTCGGCCAAGGATGGCAGCGCCACCGACTGGCACATGATCCATCTCGGCCACCTCGCCTTGTCCGGCGCCTCGATGATGATCCTCGAAGCGACGGCCATCTCACCGGAAGCGCGCATCACGCCCTACGACCTTGGACTCTACTCCGACGAGAACGAGGCGGCGCTCGCGCGCGTGCTTCAGGCGATCCGGGCCTATTCGCCGATCAAGGTCGCCATCCAGCTGGCGCACGCCGGCCGCAAGGCCTCAAGCATGCCGCCGTGGGACGGCGGTCACCAGATCGCGCCCGACGGCCCGCTCGGCTGGAAGACCGAGGCGCCGTCCGCCTCGCCGCACGGCGAAGACGAGGATCCGCCGCACGCTCTGACGCGCGACGAACTCGAAGAGATCAAGGCCGGCTTCGTCGCGACCGCCAAGCGCGCCGAGCGGCTGGGCCTCGAGGGGATCGAGCTGCATGGGGCGCACGGCTACCTGCTCCACCAGTTTCTTTCGCCCATCGCCAACAAACGCGAGGACGAATACGGCGGCAGCCTCGACAACCGCATGCGCTTCCCGCTCGAAGTGTTCGACGCGGTTCGCGCGGCCATGCCGGAGGCGCTGCCGGTCTGGATGCGCCTCTCGGCGACCGATTGGGTGCAAGGCGGCTGGGACATCGAAGGGACGATCGCGTTGTCGCGGGCGCTGAAGGCGCGTGGCTGCGCCGCGCTCCACGTTTCGTCGGGCGGTGTCTCGCCGCTCCAGGCCATCAAGCTGGGCCCCGGCTATCAGGTGGCCTTCGCCGAGCAAGTGAAAGCGGCCGTCGGGCTGCCGACGATCGCCGTCGGACTCATCACCGAGCCGGAACAGGCCGAGGCGATCATCAACGAGGGCGCGGCGGATGCCGTGTCGCTCGCCCGCGCGATGCTCTACGATCCACGCTGGCCCTGGCACGCCGCCGCGAGATTGGGCGCGAGCGTCAGCGCGCCGAGACAATATTGGCGGTCGCAGCCGCGCGAGTTCAAGGACCTGTTCTCCAGCGCCAAGTTCGGGCAGCGCTAGGCGTCTGCGGGCGTCGATCAGGGAGAGTGCCGCATCGACATCACGTCCGCCGATACCATTGTCATTCTGGTGGACGCCGACGCGTGTCCCGTGAAGGACGAGATCTATCGCGTCGCCGAGAGGCACGCGCTGCAGGTTGCGATCGTCGCGAACGCGCCGATCGCGATCCCGAAGGTCGATTGGATCGTCCGTGTCCTCGTCGGCGAAGGCCCCGACGTCGCCGACGACTGGATCGCGGCGCGGGCGCGCTCGGGCGCCATCGTCGTGACGGCGGATGTTCCGCTCGCCGCCCGCTGCGTGAAGGCGGGAGCAAGCGTGATGTCGCCGACCGGCAAGGCGTTTACCGAAGCGTCGATCGGCGCCACGCTGGCGACGCGCGATCTGATGGATGCCCTCCGCTCGGCCGGCGAGATCACCGGCGGACCGCGTCCGTTCTCGGCGCGGGACAGGTCCGCGTTCTTGTCTTCGCTCGATCTCGCGATCCAGCGCTACAAGCGTGCCGGCTTCAGTCCGGGTCCAATCCCGCGGTGAGCACGGTGTCTTGATGCCGCGTCGATCGCGATTACCTGAACGACAATGATTGCGAGGCGTCTTGGCTTTCGGGCGGGACGGAGAGTTCGTGCGACATCACCCGTGGAAGGTCCTAAGCCTGTGCGTCGTGTTCGTCGGCTTGGTCGCGACCGTCGGAGGCTTCTTCGCGCATCGCGAGCTCGATGTGCCTCTGCCGATAGTCCCGCCCGTGCGGCACACGCTCTGGCTCGACCAGAACTGGTCGCGGGATCAACGCGCCTTCTTTCACTACGCCGCGCAGGGCTCGACGACCTTCGGCATTCCTTACGAATGGTTCATGGCGCTCGAGCGCCCGGTGCTGTCGCTTTCGTCGCCGGGCCTGCTGTCCGACAGCGACTACCTTGACCGGTTCGGCTTCATTCCGTCCGACGTACCGGGCAAGACGTTGCCGATCGGCTTCGAGTACGGAACGCCCATGGTCAACGCGACCACACGCGCGCACTGGACGAACCCGCAGACGAACGAGGACATGACGACGATCGGGCTGACCTGCGCGGCCTGCCATACCGGGCGGATGACCTACAAAGGCACGGCCATCTACGTGGACGGGGCCGGCGCGCTCATCAGCATCGATGCCATTCGCCGGGGCTTGGCGCTGTCGCTCTACATGACGCGCTATCTCCCCTTCCGCTTCGATCGCTTTTCCGATCGCCTGATCGGCAGGGACGCGTCGCCCGCCGCGAAGAAGAAGCTCGGAGACACGCTCGACAAGGTGATCGAGGGCTACGACGAGGTGCGCAAGCTCGACACGACCATCGCCAGCAGGAGCGTGACGGAAGGCATCGGCCGTCTCGACGCCCTCAATCGGATCGGCAATCAGCTCTTTGCGCTCGGCCTCGGCATAAACGCCAATTACGCGCCGACGACCGCGCCGGTCCGCTATCCTCAGCTTTGGGACACGTCCTGGTTCGACTGGGTGCAGTTCAATTCATCGATACAGCAACCGATGATACGCAACGCCGGCCAGGCGCTCGGCCTCGGCGTACAGGTCGATCTGACGACGAAGCCGAAGCCGACCCTCCGTTCCAACATGCCGCTCGACAACATCTTCGCGATGGAGATGGCGGTGAAAGGCAACCGGCAGCCGACGTTCGCGGAGGGAAGCGCCGGCCTGCGTTCGCCGAAATGGCCGGAGATCTTCCCCGCCGTCGACCAGGCTCGTGTCCCCAGGGGCGCGGCTCTGTACGCGAGCCTGTGCCAGGGCTGCCATCTGCCCCCTGTCAATACGCCCGCCTATTACGACCCCAAGCTGCGCCAGGATTTCGGACCGCACGCCGTCAAGCTCGTGGTGGTGCCGATCAGCAAGATCGGCACGGATCCGGCCGAGGCGGCCGATTTCGCCGATCGAAAGGTGCAGGTGCCGGCCGATCTCGCATTGGCGTCGGACGCGTTCGGACCCGCGCTCGGCGAACTCGTCGAAAAATCCGTGCAGCGCTGGTACGACACACAAACGCCGCCGGTCAGCCCCGAACGCCGCCGGGTCATGGACGGTGATTTGCCCAACGGCATCCGGACGCCGCTCGCCTACAAGGCGCGACCGCTGGACGGCATTTGGGCCAACGCGCCCTACCTTCATAACGGGTCGGTGCCGACACTCTACGCGCTTCTGCAGCCGGTGGTCGACAGGCCCAAGACCTTCACGATCGGTTCGCGCGAGTTCGACCCTGTCGACGTCGGCTTGCGCACCGACCCGATTTCGGGCGGGACTTTGGTGGATACGTCGGTTCGCGGCGACCGGAACACGGGCCATGAGTTTGACGACGCGCCCGGCCGCCGTGGTGTGATCGGCCGCAAGCTCGGCGAGGAAGAACGTCGCGACCTCGTGGAATTCCTGAAGACGCTTTGACGAAAAGACGCGTTCTTCCGAGGCCTGTCTCAGGGCTTCGCCAAGTTCCCGAACATGGTGTGCTTGACCAGATCGCCGACCTTTGCGGCCATCTTATCCGCCACGCCGGCGTTCACCTCCAAAACAGCCGTCGTCGGGCCGCCGGATTTGATGATCGCCTCGTCCATCGGCTTGGCATCGTGCTTGATCGAGACAACCCGGCCGTCGTGGCCGATGAAGATCATGTCGAGCGGGATCAACGTGTCCTTCATCCAGAACATCACGGGTTGATCGCGGGGACGAAAATCAAAGAGCATGCCGTGGTCGGCGGCCATGGATTTTCGGTCCATCAAGCCTCGCTCGCGCTCCGCGTCGGTCTTTTCCCATTCGACGTTGAAAACATGACGGCCGCTTGACGTCTCGATCTCGAGGGGGAGCACCGGCCCGTCAGCCCTGGCGAAGGTCGGGATCAGCACCGCCGCAAGTATATAAGCGTGAAGCCCAGCGCTCAAAGCACGCATGATGGCCGTTCCAATCCGCTCATCCCGCCCTCATCCCGCGACGGCTGAAACCACGCTAATGCGACGATGGCAAGGCTGCCTCGAGCAGCCGGACTTCCGCGGCCATCAGCCCCTTGGGTCCGTCGCCGAAACGCACCAGCAGGGAATCGCCGGGCTTCAACTCCGCGATGCCGTAGCGGCGCAGCGTCTCCATGTGGATGAAGATATCCTCGGTGCCGTCGCCGCGCGACACGAAGCCGAAGCCGCGCGTCCGATTGAACCATTTGACCACGACGATCTCGAAGCCGCCATTCGGCGTCACCTGAACATGCGTGCGGGAGGGGATCTGTGCCGGATGTACGGCAGTCGACTCGTCCATGGAAATCACGCGAAAGACCTGAAGACCCTTGGCACGGACGGAAGCCTCGCAGACCACACGCGCGCCTTCGCTGGCGGTCTGGAATCCGTCACGCCGCAACGTCGTGACGTGAATGAGGACGTCCGGGCCGCCGCCGTCCTGCAAAATGAAGCCGTAACCCTTGGACACATCGAACCACTTGATCCGACCGGCGACTTCGACGAGATCGAGGCTCTCGCCGGCCTGCTCGGACGGCTCGATGTCGCGGTGCGCCGTATTTTGATCCTTGCTGGCCAAGGTACACGTCCTCGAAACACGCCTTCTCGCGCGTCAAGCTGCCGCTCAGCCCGAATCACCCGTAGAAAAGCTCGACGACGATATCACCCCCATTGCCGTCCGAAAGGCGCAAAGCACGCCTCGCTGTGGAATACACCATGAAGGCTCGCGAAGAGCCGGTCCCGTGACATCCTCGCCATCATCGATTTGGCGCACGTGCCGAACCGATCCGTGGCGAACACCATAGAAAAAGCCCCGGCGGACCGGGGCTTTCATCGTGGAGGATGACCAGATCGTTTTAGCGATCATCGATCCCAGCAAGGTCAGCGATGCAGCTGCCTCGTCTCAGACAAGACCCGAAGACTTGTCGGAGACTTCCAGCCGGCTCGTGACATGACCTTGAGACACTGGATCACCTCCTTTCGTTTGGTTGAAGACAAGAAAGAGAATTACCTGATTCCCGCGCCCTGTCAGCCCCCTTCCCGTAACTAATTCGTGTGTGCCGCAGCGGCAAAAAGCTTGATTTAAATTGAAAACCGAAGCATAGGACTGTCACCCGTCCGAAGACGGTTCGGCGCCTGGCCGCGTGATCGTCTGCCGCTTATCGTATCCTTCTCGGATCGGCTGCACGCGAACCGCCACCTGCCGACAGACCGAAGCCGGTCACGCACGGCATCTCCCTTCTTTGATCGCATCGACCGCCGTTGCGGACTGCTGCGTCATGTCCTGAAAGAACACCTTGATCCAATTCACCGACCTTGGTCTCGCCGCGCCGCTCCTGAAAGCGCTCGAGACGGAAAATTACGTCACGCCGACCCCGATCCAGGCGCAAGCTATTCCACATGTCATGCAAGGCAAGGATCTGCTCGGCATCGCTCAAACCGGTACCGGCAAGACCGCCGCGTTCGCCTTGCCGATCCTGCATCGGCTGGCCGCCGAACGCGTCCGGCCCGAGCGCAACACCTGTCGCGCGCTCATCCTTTCACCGACGCGCGAGCTCGCGAGCCAGATCGCCGAGAGCTTCCGTGTCTACGGCCAGAACCTCGGTTTCGTGGTCGCGACCGTTTTCGGCGGCGTCTCCATCCGGCCCCAGATCGATCGGCTGATGCGCGGCGTCGACATCCTCGTGGCGACGCCGGGGCGCCTGATCGACCATCTCGAGCAGCGCACCGTTCGCCTCGACAAGGTCGAGATCTTCGTTCTCGACGAGGCCGACCAGATGCTCGACATGGGCTTCATCCACGCGCTGCGCCGCATCGTGCCGCTGCTGCCCAAGCAGCGCCAGAGCCTTTTCTTTTCGGCCACGATGCCCAATGAGATCGGCTCGCTGGCCGGCGACCTGTTGCGCGATCCCATCAAGGTTTCCGTCACGCCCGTCGCGACGACCGCCGACCGCGTCGATCAGCGTGTCATCTTCATCGAGACGGGTCGCAAGCGCTACGTCCTCGCCGACCTGATCCGCAAGGAGGCGATGGAGCGCGCGCTGGTTTTCACGCGCACGAAGCACGGCGCCGACAAGGTGGTGCGCCATCTCGGCGAGGAAGGCATCGCCGCCGTGGCCATCCACGGCAACAAAAGCCAGGCGCAGCGCGAGCGGGCGCTGGCCTCGTTCAAGAGCGGCCAGGCGAAGATCCTCATCGCCACCGATATCGCCGCGCGCGGTATCGACGTCGACGCGGTGAGCCACGTCGTCAACTTCGACCTGCCGAACATCCCCGAGTCCTACGTCCATCGCATCGGGCGCACCGCGCGCGCCGGCGCGGAAGGGCGCGCGATCTCGCTGTGCGACGGCGAGGAGCGGGCGTTCCTGCGCTCGATCGAGAAACTGACGCGCCAGACGATCCCCTCCGAGGACCGGCGTGATCCCAACGCGCCGCTCGCGCCCGTCGAGAAGCGACCGCCGCGCCAGCACCAGCCCAGCCGCAAGCCGGGCGGGATGCCAAGCCGCGGCGGCGCGCGCGCCGATGGACAAAGGGGCGACGGCGCTCGGACCTTCGATCACAAGCACGGGGCGCCCGGGCAGAACCGTGGTGGCGATCGCCGCGCGCCGGGCGGCGGACGACCCGGTCCGTCGCGCGCGCCCTCAAGTCAGCGTGGCCGTCAACCCTGACCGGACGCTCGGCTTAGAGAAGGTGGGCGGCCTCGCGAGCGATCTTGCGGCCGCCCTCCACGGGTATGAAATCGAACGTCAGTCGGGCCCGTCCGTCCGAGACTTGGCCGGTGCGGCTGACGCGGTGCCAGACCATATCGGCCGTGACCTTGCAGAGCGTCTTGGCCGGATCGCACGTCGCGGTGAACGATCCAGGCACGACCCGATAATGCCTGATTGGCCATTGCCGAAGGTAGGCTTCCTTGTCGCCGAGCACTTGCGCCCGCGAAAACGACTTCCCGTAGTAGACGACATGCGGCGCGTAGAAGCGCGTGACCGTCGCGGGCTTGAAGCTCTCCTCGCTCGACCAGACCGCCAGATACGCCTGCAGGGCGCGCTCGGCATCGGCTTTTGTGGCGCCGTCCGCGATCTGCGCGCGCACCGGCGTGGCGGCGGCAAGAAACAGAACCGTGAACGTCAGAAGCCGATGGCCTGCCAAGAACCTCACCTCATGATTTCGCGCCGACGGCCCGATCAGGAATTTTGATCGCTGGCACAGACGACCTTCATGTATTGCTTTCCCGCCTCCGGCGCGAGGGTCGTGCGCGCCAAGGTCGTCTGGCTCTCGTGAATGCACTGGGACAGCGAATGCGCCGGCGGACCGCGGACGATATCGACGGCGGTGTCCGGCGTGCACGCGCCTCGATCTACGGCGACGGCGCAGATCAGGATCATAACCTTGAACATCATGGCTCCATCAGGCGCGCGCCCCGACGCCCAAGGCAATCTCGGGAAAATGTAGCGATCTGTCCATGTGTCGAATGGCTACCGGCCGGACAGCACGCAAGAGGGCGTTAACCCGACCTTCGTAGTGTCGAGCGCGGTTGAAGCGCGGGCGATGATGAAA
This sequence comes from Beijerinckiaceae bacterium, assembly GCA_965198495.1. Taxonomy (GTDB): domain Bacteria; phylum Pseudomonadota; class Alphaproteobacteria; order Rhizobiales; family Beijerinckiaceae; genus RH-AL1. The sequence goes on from CBDAPL010000001.1 coordinate 2,400,890, forward strand.
ACCTTCTCGGGTCTTGTTTTGCGTTCCGGCTCGCGCGGCGATGAGCGTAGACGGCGTCCACGCCGATGATGGCGATCCCGTTTCTCGTCAACGCGATCTTCAATTTCGCCATCGGCATCCTTGTCGCGCGCTTTCTCGGACCCGACGAATACGGCCATTACGCCCTCGCGATGTCGATCGGCATCCTCATGCAGACCCTGGGTCTCGATTGGATCCGCCTCAGCGCGACACGCTTCTACTCCGAAAAGGATCGCGCGATCCGACCGGAGATCCGCGCGACCCTCAATTTGATTTTCGTCGTCATCGCCGGTACGGGCGTCGTGGCCGCGCTGATCATCGCGATCTCGGGGGTCGAGATGGCACTGCCGAGCACGCTTCTCGCGCTCGCCATCAGTGTCGCGGTCGCCAACGGCTTCTTCGAGTTCTCGGCCGCGCTCGTGCGTGCCCGCTTCGCCAACCGCGCCTATGCCGTCCTCGTGACCACCAAGAATCTCCTGGCGATCAGCCTCACGGTCGGCGGCGCCTGGTGGTTCGGCTCAGCCAAGATGGCGCTCCTCGGCCTTATCCTGAGCATCGGCGGCTCGCTGATCGTGAGCCGCGGCGCGCTCCACGACCGCGAGGCGACGGTGCGTGTCGCGGACCGCGATCTCGCGATCCGTTTCGCCGCCTACGCGATCCCGATCGTCATGGCGAACGTTCTCTACCAGTCCGCGACGACGGCAAACCGGGCCATCCTCTCGCAGGTCCATGATTTCGCGCAGGCTGGTCAGCTTGCCCTGGCTTTCGACATGGGTATCCGCATCGTCGGGGCGATCGGCGCGAGCTTCGACGTGCTCCTGTTCCAGGTCGCCGTCCGCGCCGAGAAGACCGGCGGGGCCGCCGCGGCGCGTGAGCAGGTCTCTCGCAACATCGGCATCCTCTTCGCCGTCATCCTGCCGACGGTGGTGGGCTGCTGGCTGGTGCTGCCGAGCTTCGAGCACCTGCTGATTCCCGAGGCGTTTCGCGGGACCTTCAGCCGTTACTTCACGCTGATCCTGCCGGCGATGCTCTGCTTCGCGCTGACGCAATATTGTGTGGGGCCGGCCTTTCAGATCGCTCATCGCACCATGCCGCTGATCATCGGCGGCCTTGTCTCGGCCTGCGCCAACTGTCTCGCGATCCTGCTCCTGCCGACATCCGCCGACGCCTCCAGCTTCGCCATCGCGCAGTCGATCGGCGGCGGCGCCAGCCTCGTCACGATGATCGCCTTCCTCGCGACGCTCGAACCGATGTGGCCGCGTCCGCGCGATATCGGCGGCGCACTCGTCGGGACGGCGGCGATGATCCTCGCGATCGGCCCGATGCGCGCGATGTGCCCCTGCGCCGCCACCCTCGTCATGACGGCGCTGGGTGGCGTCGGCGTCTATGCGCTCGCCATGCTGGCCTTTGATGTCGGCGATCTCCGGACCGCGCTGCTGGAGCGCTATCGGTCCCGCCCGTCGGTCAGTCAAACGGGCGCGAGCACTTCGGCGACGCTCGGCTAGCCGCTTCAATCTCTCTTAAAGGCCCAAGCGTAGCGTGGTCGCGACGCCCGTCGGACGCGGCGGCGAAGTCCGTAGAGGGCACGATGAAGCAGATTGGCGCGATCCAGATCCTGAGGGCCGTCGCCGCGCTCATGGTCGTGCTCGCCCACGCCCAGGACGACGCGCTGAACGAGGCGGCCAAGGCCGGCCTCGCCTTCGCGCAGACGCACGCCCTGCCCTGGGATGCCGGCGTCGATCTCTTCTTCGTCATATCAGGCTTCATCATGGTCCACGCCTCGGGTCGTCTCTTCGCGACACCCGGCGCGTCGGGCATTTTTCTCAAGCGGCGCATCATCCGCATCGTCCCGCTCTACTGGCTGCTGAGCTCGATCGTTCTCGGCATCCTGGCGCTGGTCGCCTGGCGCGGGAAGCAGGCGTTTCCGGGCTTGGCCGAGATCGTCGCCTCGTTCGGCTTCATCCCCTTCGCGCGTCCGGAGGATGGTCAGCCGCGCCCGCTCGCGGCACAAGGTTGGACACTGAACTACGAGCTGTTTTTCTACGTCGTCTTCGCGCTGTTCGTTGCGTTCAGGCGGACGCTGGCGGTCTTTGGCGTCGCGGCCGCCCTCGTCGCGATCGTGGTTCTCGGCGCCATCGCGCGGCCCACGCAGACCGCCCTCGCCTACTGGAGCGACCCGATCATCCTCGAGTTCGCCATCGGCATGGGCATCGCGCTGGCGCGCCAGCATGGCATCCACCTGCGCCGAGCCTACGTGCCGCCGCTGGTCGCTCTCGGTCTCGTCGTCCTGTCGCTCGATCTCGCCGGCATGGAGGGGTTCGCCAATCTCGCCGTCAAGGCCAACGGGTTCGCACGTCTTGCCGGCTGCGGCTTGCCCATGGCGCTCGTGTTCGGCGCGATCGTGCTGGCCGATCCGGTCCTGGACACGCGGAGCCGGCCGCTGGCGTTCCTCTGCCTCCTGGGCGACGCCTCCTACGCCCTCTACCTTTTCCACCCTCTCGTCATCGTCTTCGCGCGCAAGGGCTATCTCTTGCTCGGGCTCGCGCGGCCGCTGGGATACTGGCCGCTGGTGCTCGCCGACCTACCGTCGGCCGCCATCGTCGCCCTCGCGATCCATGTCGCCATCGAGCGGCCCGTTACGCTGTTCCTGCAGACGCGGCTCGGCGCCCGGCGCGAGCCGAAGCTCGGACATCCGATCCCGTCGACGTACTGGAAGTAAGCGCCTAGTCTGGCGCGATGCCCATCAAGACCACGCGCGTCGCCGCCAACGGCCTGACCTTCGCCGTCGACGAGGCGGGCGAGGGGCCGGACGTCGCGCTCTGCCTGCACGGCTTTCCCGAGAGTCGCTTCTCGTGGCGTCACCAACTCGAGCCGCTCGCGGCGATGGGCTGGCACGCGATCGCGCCGGACCTGAGAGGCTACGGCGACAGCAGCCGTCCGCTTGGACGCGCGGCCTACGGGATCGGGCACCTGATCGCCGATGCGGCGGCCCTGTTCGATGCCTACGGCGCGCGGCGGCGCCTGCTGGTCGCCCACGACTGGGGTGCGGCGATCGCCTGGGCTTTCGCGATCCGGCGGGTGCGCCCGCTCGACGGGCTCGTCATCATGAACGTGCCGCATCCGGCGGTCTTCCGCGCGGTGCTGAAGCGCTCCTGGGCGCAGCGCAAGCGCTCCTGGTACGTGCTGTTCTTCCAGTTGCCGATCCTGCCGGAGCGAATTCTCACGGCGCGCGGCGCCAGCGCGGTCGCCCGCGCCTTCGCCGGCATGGCGGTCGACAAGGCGGCGTTTCCGCCAGCGGTGCTGCGCCATTACCAGGACAATGCGCTCAGGCCCGGCGCGATGACGGCGATGATCAACTATTATCGCGCCAACGCGGCCGGCATGATGCGGGAAACGTCGACCCCTGTGATCACGACGCCGACCCTCATGATCTGGGGCGAGGAGGATACGGCGCTCGGTCTCGAGCTGACGGTAGGCTACGAGCCCTATGTCGCCGATTTCACGCTGGAGCGCCTGCCCGGCGTGTCGCACTGGGTCCAGCAGGAAGCGCCGGAGCGCGTCAACATGAAGCTCGCGTCGTGGCTTCGCGAAAAGGGTCTCGACCTGACCGCGGGCTGATCACGCCAAGCTTTGGGAGCGAACGGCTTGCGTGGTCCGTTCCGTCCCTGCTTCGACAGGTCGTATCCAAACCTCCGGCTTGCTGAAATCGGTGGCGCCATAGGGGCTGCAGAACGCCACTTCGGCGGCGTCGCGTCCGACGCCGATCCGCACGAGACCGGCGGGGTCAGCCAGCCGTGTCGGATCGAACAGATACCAGCCGCCGCCATCGGGGCCCTGCAGGTAGGCCTCGAAGACCGCGTGGAAGTCCGGCGGGTAGAGACTGGAGGCGTAGACGCTCGCGTAGCGGGCCGGAATGCCGAGCGTGCGGCAAAGGGCGATGGCGAGATGGGCGAAGTCGCGGCAGACGCCGGCGCGTTGCGTGACGGTGTCGAAGGCCGACGTCAGCGCGTCGGACGAGCCGCCCTCGTAGGCGACGTAGTCGTGGATCCAGTTGCAGACGCCGTTGACGCGCGCGTAGCCGGGATCGAGCTTGCCGAAGGTGCTGCGGGCGAACCGCTCCAGCTTGTCGGATTGGCAATAGCGGCTCGGATAGAGGTGGATGAAAACCGATAGCGGCAGATCCGTGAGGGACACTTCGGTCACGTGGTCGGGATCCTCAAGGGTGGGATCCCAACGAACGAGCGCGGTATACTCCAGCTTCAGAGGGCCGGCCGGCGCGTTGACCCGGAAATAGCGGTTTCCACTCTCAGGCATCGTCCAGCGATCAGGCTCGACATGCGGCGTGATCGTGAGCTTCTCCTCTTCGACGATCTGACGGCCGAAATTCTGCGCCTCTATGTTGAAGACGAACGGAGTCGGTGCACTCGTCCAATAGCCAAGTTCGCAGCCAAGCCTGAACAGCATCGATCGGTCTCCGGTTTCGACGATGTCGGCGCGGAGCAAGCAGCGAGCCAGCGGCACCAGTGGCCCACATGCGCTCAGCAGCCCGACAAGGCTCCAATGGAGCGCTCACGGCAGAGCTTACGGTATCAGAGGATGAGACTTCGCGATGGCGCCGTGACGACGCTTCGGAAAGAAGATGCGCTGGCAGGAGAGGAGGGACTCGAACCCACAACCCCCGGTTTTGGAGACCGGTACTCTAACCAATTGAGCTACACTCCTACGCCACGCCTCTTTAGACCGTGAGCGTGGCGTCGAGCAAGAGGGACCGGCGCGATGGGCGGTCTCTTCGAGCGGCAGATTTCAGGCGCTCCGAAGGCACGCTTCCATCGCACCTAAAGCTTTCGTCAACCGCTGCAGGATCGGCCCGCCGCCGGTCCTGCCCGCCTGAAGGGATTGCCTCGGGACCGGCGCCCGCCCATAAAGTCCGGCACCTCGGACAATTGGAATACCGCGCTGGCCGGCTTCGACCTTTCGCCTTTCGATGCCGCCGCCATCGTCGTCGTCCTGACGGCGATCTTCAGCACGATCAACACCCGCCTGGTCCGCCTGCCTTCCGCCATCGGTCTGACGATGCTCGGCGCGCTGGCCTCGGCTTTGATCATCGTCGCCTCCAGGATCGCGCCCGGCCTGCATCTCGAACATATCGCTAAAAGCTTCGTCAACGGTCTGGATTTCAGATCGACGCTGCTCGATGGCATGCTGTCGTTCCTGCTCTTCGCCGGCGCGTTCCAGATCGACTGGCGCGACATGCGCGACGGACGCTGGGCGATTCTCGCCCTGGCGAGCTTCGGCACGGTGTTCTCGACCCTTCTCGTCGGACTCGGGCTCAAAGGGCTGCTGCTGCTGACCGGCCCGGATATGCCGTTGATCTGGTGCCTGGTCTTCGGCGCGCTGATCAGTCCGACGGATCCGGTGGCGGTGATCGCCATCCTCAAGGATGCGTGGCTGCCGCCGTCCATTCAGGCGACCGTCGCGACGGAAAGCCTGTTCAACGACGGAGTCGGCGTCGTGGTCTTCACGATCCTCTTCGCGACGGCGACCGGCCAGAGCAGTCTGACGCTCGGCAAGGTGGGCGCACTTTTCGCGATCCAGGCGGGCGGGGGCCTTGCCTTTGGCGCGCTCGTCGGCGTGCTTGCCCTCTACACGTTGAAAGGCATGTCGGACTATAGCGCCGAGGTCCTCGTGACCTTGGCCGTGGTCATGGGCGGCTACGCGCTGGCTCAGGGGTTCCACGTCTCGGGTCCGGTCGCGATGGCGCTAGCCGGGTTGATCGTGGGGAACCAGGGCGTCGAGTACGCGCTGAGCGACGGCGCGAAAGACTACGTCGTAAAGTTCTGGGAGATCATCGACGAGATCCTGAACTCGGTCCTCTTCCTGCTGATCGGCCTCGAGGCGATCGCCGTCTGGCACGAGAGCCGGATCATGATCGTCGCTGTCGCGACCATCCCGATCGTTCTGCTCGCCCGGCTGATCTCGGTCGGCGCGCCGCTCATCGTCCTCTCGCGCATCAATAATCTCGGCCGAGGGACGCTGCCGATCCTGTGGTGGGGCGGCCTGCGCGGCGGCATTTCGATCGCGCTCGCTCTGTCCATCCCGGCGGGGCCTTACCAGGAGCTGATCCTGGCCGCGACCTACGCGGTGGTGTTCTTCTCGGTGCTGGTCCAGGGCTCGACGATCGGTCGTCTCGCGCGCCGTTTCAAGCCGGAGGAAGACGAGCGAAAGCCTCGCGCTCAGGCGATCTGAGAATGACCCGAACCGCACTTGGGCCTGCCGCTTCGAGACTGGCGGCTTGACGGTTCAGCGGCTGATGCTCACCTTCGATCCATGGCCCGCGCGCGCGATCGCTTCGACATAACGCCCGATATCTTGCTGCGGGCCTATTCGATCGGGCTCTTTCCGATGGCCGAGAGCGCGACGGACCCCAACCTTTTTTGGGTCGATCCCGAGGAACGCGGCATCTTTCCGCTCGATGGCCTCGTCGTCACCCGCAGCCTCGCCAAGACCGTTCGCGGCGACCGTTTCGAGATCCGCGTCGACACCGATTACGAGGGCGTGGTCGACGGTTGCGCCGAGACCTCGCCCGGCCGCGAAGGCACGTGGATCAACGCCCGCATTCGGGCGCTTTACAGCGCACTCTACGATCTCGGCCGCGTGCACACGATCGAGGCGTGGGCGGACGGCATGCTTGTCGGCGGCCTCTACGGCGTGGCGATCGGCGCGGCCTTCTTCGGCGAGAGCATGTTTCACCGGCGCACCGATGCCTCCAAGGTCGCGCTGGTGCATCTCGTCGCCCGCCTCCGGGCCGGCGGCTTCCGCCTGCTCGATACGCAGTTCGTCACGGATCACCTGGCGACGCTCGGCGCGATAGCGACGCCGAAGCAGGCCTATCATCTGCTCTTGGCGGATGCCGTGTCGCGAGAGGCGAACTTCTGGGCGCTCCCGAAAGGCCAAGCGGTGTCTGGAACCCGCGCGCTCGAATTGCTGCGCGCGTAGGCGTTCGGTGTCGCGCGGTGAAGATCGGGTGAACGTTCTCTTCCCATTCCATTCAGTCGGCGGGGCCTAGGGTTTCTCCACGCTCAATCGAGCGGGTTCAACCAAACGGAGCCTACCATGACCAATCGTTCCAAGATCATCGCCGCCGCTCTCGGTCTCGTCATCGCCGCCGCCGGGATCGGCGACGTGTCCGCCCAGACCAGCGCCTCCACGCCCGTCGCCGCCAAGCCCGTCGCCGCCAAGACGGTTTCCACCAAGCCCGTCGCCACCAAGCCCGTCGCCGTACAAAGCGGCGCGAGCAAGACTGTGATCGGCAAGACTGTCCCGGCCAAGACGGCTTCGACCAAGACGGTCTCCACCAAGACCACGACGAGCAAGCCGGTGGCGAGCAAGGTCGCGACAAGCAAGCATCGTCGCCTCCATATCGCCAAACGCGGCACCAAGCACCTGACGATGACGCATCGCTTCACGAGCCGCGGCAAGATCGCCCACAAGTTCGGCCTCAGGCATTTCGCCAAGGTCAGCACCAAGGGCAGGACCACCGTCGTTCGCTGAATCGGAAATGGCGACACGCGCGTCCGGTGCTTGCGCTGGACGCGCTTTTTGTCTTGATGGCGCCCGTGCCCCGGAGCCCTCATGACGACCAGCAACGGCCGCACGGCCGATCATCCGATCAGTCCGATCTTCCTCGAGCGCTGGTCCGCCCGTGATTTCACCGATCAGACGATTTCCGACGACGAGCTCTCGACCTTGTTCGAGGCCGCGCGCTGGGCGCCCTCGTCGTCCAATCAACAGCCCTGGCGCTTTCTCTACGCCAAGCGGGACACGCCGGATTGGGCGTTCTTCTTCGATCCGCTGTTCGACGGCAACAAGGGCTGGGCCGGTCGGGCCTCGGTGCTGATCGCCATAATCTCCAAGCGGACGATCCCGCCCAAGGGCGACAAGCCGGCGCGCGAGAACTACAATCATTCCTTCGATACCGGATCGGCCTGGGCCTACCTCGCCCTGCAGGCCGCGCTGATGGGCTGGACCGCCCATGCGATGGGCGGCTTCGACGTGCCGCGCGCGGTCAAGGATCTCGCCATACCGGACGATTACCGGATGGAATGCATCGTCGCGGTCGGCCGCCACCAAGCGCAGCCCGATGATCCCCGCAAACCCAATCAGCGCAGCCCCCAGGCGACATTCGTTCGCGCCGGTCGTTTCCAATGAGGGCACCGGCAGCGCTCGACTCCCGCCCCCGCCCGTTCCACAACGAAGCGGTGCCCAACACCAGTCGATCGTGACAGACCTCAAACGCGCCGTCGCCGAACTCAAGAAGGGCGGCTCGCTGACCCTATCGTCCGTGCCGGAAGGTTTCGACGCGTTCTGCGTGGCGGAACTGACCTACGCGCTTGCCCGCGAGGCGGAGAAGCGCGCGGTGGTCTTCGTCCACGTAGCCCGCGACGAACAACGCGCGCGCGCCTTCGACGAGGCGCTCGGCTTCGCCGCGCCCGGCATCGAGGTGCTGGATTTTCCCGCCTGGGATTGCCAGCCCTACGACCGCGTGTCCCCCAACGCCTCCATCTCCGCGCGACGCATGACCGCGCTGGCGCGGCTTGCCAAGTCGCGCTCCTCGGAGCAGCGGCCGCGCATTCTCTCGACGACCATCAACGCCCTGCTCCAGCGCGTGCCGCCGCTCGCCAAGGTCGCGAAGGACACGTTCTCGGCGGCGCCCGGCAATGCCATCGACATCGACGCTCTGGTGCAATGGCTGGAGATCAACGGCTTCGTCCGCAATTCGACGGTGCACGACACCGGCGATTACGCGGTGCGCGGCGGCATCGTCGATCTGTTCGCCCCCGCTCTCACCGAACCGGTACGGCTCGATTTCTTCGGCGACACCCTCGAGTCGATCCGCACCTTCGACCCTGAGACGCAGCGAACGATCGGGCAGATGAAGGGCCTCGACCTCGTCCCGATGAGCGAGGTGCAGCTGACGAGCGAGGCGATCAAGCGCTTCCGGCAGGCCTACACGTCCGAGTTCGGCGGCCAGACGCGCGGCGACGGGCTCTACGAGGCGATCAGCGAGGGGCGGCGCGGCCCTGGCTTCGAACATTGGTTGCCGCTCTTCTACGACCAGCTCGACACGATCTTCGCCTATACCGGCGACGCGCCGCTGATCCTCGACAGCCAGATCCAGGAGGCCGCCGCCGAACGGTTGGCGCAAATCGACGATTATTACGACGCCCGCAAGACCAAGCACGATGCGGCGCCGGCACACTCCGCCTACAAGCCCTTGAGACCCGCCGCGCTCTACATCGACGAGAAAGGCTGGCTGAAGCGCCTCGCCGAGAAGAGCGTGGTGCGGATGTCCAGCCACGCGCAACCGGAGGGCCGCGGCCTCGTGGTCGATGTCGGCGGCAGGGCCGGCCGCAACTTCGCACCCGAACGCGCCGACGACGCGGCCAACGTCTTCGAGGCGACCGCCGCCCACGTTCGCGCCCTGCAAGGCGAAAGCAAGCACGTCATCATCGCCGCCTGGTCGGACGGCTCGCGCGAGCGGCTCGCCGGCGTGCTCGCCGACCATGGGCTGACCGCGACCGAGACCGTCGCGACGCTCTCGCACGCGCTGCACTTCAAGGGGAAGAAGGCGGCGCTCGCCGTGTTCGGCATCGAGCAGGGCTTCGAGGCGGGCGATATCGCCGTCATTTCCGAGCAGGACATCCTCGGCGACCGGCTCGTGCGCAAACGCAAGAACGCCAAGCGCGCGGCCAACTTCCTCACCGAGATCGGCGCGCTGACGGCCGGCGACATCGTCGTCCACGCCGACCACGGCATCGGCCGCTACACCGGACTCGAGCCGATCGAGGCCGGCGGCGTCCGCCACGATTGCATCGCGCTGCACTACGCCGACGGCGTGAAGCTGTTCCTGCCGGTCGAGAACCTGGAGCTCCTGTCGCGCTACGGGTCCGAGGATACCGAGGTCCAGCTCGATCGCCTGGGCGGCGCGGGCTGGCAGAAGCGCAAGGCGCGCATGCGCAAGCGCGTGCTGGAGATGGCCGCGGGTCTGATTCAGATCGCCGCCGCGCGCGCCACCAAGGCGGCGGCGAAGCTGGTGCCGCCGGACGGGCTCTACGCCGAGTTCTGCGCCGGCTTTCCCTATGACGAGACCGAGGACCAGCTCAACGCCATCGAGGCGACGCTGGAGGATCTCGCGTCCGGCCACCCGATGGACCGGCTGATCTGCGGCGATGTCGGCTTCGGCAAGACCGAGGTCGCGATGCGCGCGGCCTTCGCCTGCGCCATCAACGGCAAGCAGGTCGCCATCGTCGTGCCGACGACGCTGCTCGCGCGCCAGCACCACAAGAACTTCGCCGAGCGGTTCGCGCATCTGCCGGTGAAGATCGCGCAGCTCTCCCGCATGGTCGGCAGCGCCGACCTGAAGGCGGCGCGCGCCGGCATCGCGTCCGGCGATATCGACATCGTCGTCGGCACGCACGCGGTGCTGGGCAAGCAGGTCGACTTTCGGGACCTCGGCCTCGTCGTCGTCGACGAGGAGCAGCACTTCGGCGTCAAGCACAAGGAGCGCCTGAAGGACATGCGCGCCGAGGTGCACGTCCTGACGCTCTCGGCGACGCCGATCCCGCGCACGCTGCAGCTCGCGATGACCGGCGTGCGCGACCTCTCCATCATCGCGACGCCGCCGGTCGATCGCCTCGCGGTCCGCACCTTCGTTTCGCCTTTCGACGAACTGCTCGTGCGCGAGGCCTTGCTGCGCGAGCGCTATCGCGGCGGCCAGAGCTTCTACGTGTGTCCGCGCATCGAGCACATCGAGGAGGCGGCGGCCTTCCTGCGCCAGAGCGTGCCGGAGGCGAAGGTCGTCGTCGCGCACGGGCAGATGGCGCCGAGCGAACTCGAGGAGAAGATGTCGGCCTTCTACGACGGCAAGTACGACATCCTGCTGTCGACGACGATCGTCGAATCCGGCCTCGACATCCCGCGCGCCAACACGCTCATCGTGCATCGCGCCGACATGTTCGGCCTCTCCCAGCTCTACCAGCTGCGCGGGCGCGTCGGGCGCTCGAAGACGCGCGCCTACGCGCTGCTGACGCTGCCGCCCAACAAGACGCTGACGGCGCAGGCGGAGAAGCGGCTGAAGGTGCTGGATTCGCTCGACACGCTCGGCGCCGGCTTCCAGCTGGCGAGTCACGACCTCGATATCCGCGGCGCCGGCAATCTGTTGGGCGACGAACAATCAGGCCACATCAAGGAGGTCGGCTACGAGCTCTATCAGGAGATGCTGCAGGAGGCGATCGAGGCGTTGAAATCGGGCATCGGCGACGTGCCGGCGCAGGATTCGTGGTCGCCTTCGATACAGACCGGAACGCCCGTCACCATCCCGGAGGATTACGTCGAGGATCCTCAATTGCGTGTACAACTCTACCGCCGCATGGCGCTGCTTGAGGCCGACGACGAGATCGAGGGTTTCGCCGCCGAGCTGATCGACCGCTTCGGCCCGTTGCCGCCGGAAGTCGAGCAGCTGATGAAGCTCGTGTCGATCAAGGCGCTCTGCCGCGCCGCCCATATTGAGAAGGTCGACGCCGGTCCCAAGGGCGTCATCATCGCGTTCCGCGACAACGCGTTCGCCAATCCGCAGGGGCTCGTGCGCTTCGTCTCCGAGCAGGGCTCGGACGCCAAGGTGCGCCCGGACATGCGCATCGTCTTCATCCGCGACTTCGAGAACCCGAAGACGCGGCTCGAGGGAACGCGCACGATACTGCGGACCCTGGCCGCGATCGCGGTCAAGAAGGCGGCGTGAGGTCGTGGTGGCGCTGAGGCGCGCGAGGGTAGCGGACGTCGAAGCGATCGCGACGCTCGTAGATGCGGCTTACCGGCCATGGACCGCTGTATCGGTCGCGAGCCACGGCCAACGCTGTCGGATCTTACGTCTACTCTCCGGGACCATATCTTGGATCTCCGGTATGACGATGGCGCACTCTCTGATCCGAGCTCAGGCCGCGTGTCCGATCGGCTCGATGCGCTCGAGCGCGTCGCCGATGGCGACGCGGGCGCATTCGAGCTCATAGCGAGCCTGCAGATTCATCCAGAACTGAATTCCTCGCGGAGCACCTCGCCGGGATGCATCGGCGGAAGTTCGGCGACGATCTCCAAACCGCTGGTCATGGTAGTGGTCTCCAGATCGGGCACTTCAAAGAGTCGGAGCCGCCCGATCGTGGTTCTCGTCAGTCCGAGATCCGGCTGTGGTGGCGGCCGTAGAAGACGTAGATCGCCAGGCCGATGACGAGCCAGACGGCGAGGCGGATCCAGGTGTCGCCGGGCAGGCCCGCCATCACGAAGACCGAGCCGAGCGCGCCGAGCGGCGCTGTCAGGAAGATCAACGGCGCGCGAAACGGCCGTTCCCGCTCGGGCTCGCGAAAGCGCAGCACCAGCACGCCGACGCAGACGACGACGAAGGCGAACAGCGTGCCGATGCTGACGAGCTCGCCGACGAGGCCGATCGGCAGGGTCCCGGCGAGGATCGTGACGACGCTGCCGGTGATCGCGGTGACGATGTAGGGCGTGCGGAAACGCGGGTGGATCGCCGCGGCCGCCTTCGGCAGCAGGCCGTCGAAGGCCATCGAGTAGAGCACCCGGCTTTGGCCGAGCAGCAGCACCAGGATGACCGAGGACAGGCCGGCGATCGCGCCGACCTTGATGATCGGGCCGAGCCAGGCGTAGCCGATGGCGTCGGCGCCGACCGCGATCGGCGCGGGAACGTTGAGCTTGTCGAACGGCACGATGCCGGTGATCACGTAGCTCACCGCGATATAGAGAGCGGTGCAGATGGCGAGCGAGAGCATGATGCCGAGCGGCATGTTGCGCTGCGGGTGTTCCGCCTCCTGGGCGGCGGTCGAGACCGCGTCGAAGCCGACGTAGGCGAAGAAGACGACGGCCGAGCCGCGCAGGATGCCGCTCCAGCCGTACTGCCCGTAGTGCCCGTCGTTGGGCGGGATGAAGGCGCCACCCGGGTTCTTGCCGGCGACGACCCAATTGCTCTCCTTCACGAACCAGATGCCGACGCCGATGAACAGCAGCACGATCGCCACCTTGAGCGCGACGATGGCGTTGTTGGCCCGCGCCGACTCCTTGATGCCGACGATGAGGATGATCGAGACCGCGACGATGATGAACATCGCCGGCACGTTGAGGATCGCGCCCGTGCGCGACCAGGTGCTGGTGTGCGGGTCGAAGGCGAACGGCGCCTTGGCGATCGAGGCCGGAAGCTCCAGCCCGACGTCCTTCAGCAGGCTCGCGACATACCCCGACCAGCCGATCGCGACCGTCGTGGCGCCGACCGCGTATTCGAGGATCAGGTCCCAGCCGATCATCCAGGCGACGATCTCGCCCATCGTCGCGAAGGCGTAGGTATAGGCGCTGCCCGCGACCGGGCAGCAGGCCGCCATCTCGGAATAGCAGAGCCCGGCAAAGACGCAGATGATCCCGGCGAGGATGTACGACAGGATGATCGCCGGGCCGGCGTATTCGGCGGCCGCCTGCCCGGTGAGGACGAAGATGCCGGCGCCGATACAGGCACCGACGCCCAGCCCGATCACGCTGGTCAGGGTCAGGGAGCGGTTGAGTCCGTGCGAGGTGCCGCCGACCTCGCTGTGCTCTCCCGACGCTTCCTGTTGAAGAAGGTCGATGGATTTGCGCGCCCAGATGTCGCTCATGTGTTCCTTTCAGGCCGCGCCGCCGAAGCAAGCTTCGCTGATCGCGCAGCGTGCCAGATCGGATCGCCGCAAGGAAGAGGCCACCGCCTTCGCGGGAGACTTGATCTCACCACGATTACAGGCAAGACGTGGCGCGGCATTCTGGTCGACACCGGGTCGTGCCGTCCGACCTACGTTCCACAAAGGATTGATCGCATGGTGAGCTTGCGCGGCCCTCTCGTCGCCCTCGCGTTGGGATGTCTTCCGGGCCTCGGCGGTACGCCGGCGGCCGCCGCTCAATTCTCCGCCGACCAGACGACCGAGATCCAAGGGATCATCAAGAACTACCTCTTGCAAAATCCCGAGGTGTTGCGCGACGCGATCACCGAACTCGACGCCAAGGAGAAGACGGCGGAGGCGGACGCGCGCAAGAAGGCGTTGAAGGAATTGGCCGGTCCGCTGGTCGACTCGCCCGACGGCTTCGTCATCGGCAACCCCAAAGGCGCCGTGACGCTCATCGAGTTCTTCGACTACAATTGCGGCTATTGCAAGCGCGCGCTCGGGGACCTCGATCGATTGATGAAGGACAACAAGGATCTCCGTGTCATCCTTCGTGATTTCCCGATCCTGTCTCCAAACTCGGTGGATGCCGCGATCATCGCCGGCGCCGCGCATGAGCAGTTCCCGGGCGACAAGTTCTGGGACTATCATCGCAAGCTGCTCGGCATGCGCGGCCTTGTCGGCAAGGAGCAGGCGCTGTCCGTCGCCAAGGACATGGGCGCGGACATGGGCAAGCTCGCCAAGGACTCGGCCGAGCCTCAGATCCGCACGGCGATCCAAGGCTCCGACACGCTCGCCAAGACGCTCTCGCTCAACGGAACGCCGTCGTATGTCATCGGCGACGACGTGCAGGTCGGAGCTGTCGGCTACGACGATCTCAACAAAGCGATCGGCAACGTGCGCAAGTGCGGCAAGTCGTTGTGTTCCTGACGCATCGGCGCGATCCGTGCGGCGCGCATGACGTCTAGGACGATCCATGTCCTGAATGGACCCAACCTCAACCTGCTTGGCACGCGGGAGCCCGCCGCCTACGGGCATCTCACCCTCGCCGACATCGAGGCTAGACTTGGCGCTCTCGCGGGTGCACATGGCGTCCACCTCAGGTTCGCGCAGAGCAATCAAGAGGGCGATCTCGTCGACTGGATCCAGGCGGCGGGCAAGGCGGGTGAACCGGTCATCCTGAACGCCGGCGCCTACACGCACACGTCGATCGCGTTGCGGGACGCGATCGTCGGCACGGGAGCGAAGGTCATCGAAGTGCATCTCTCCAACGTCCACGCGCGCGAAACCTTCCGGCATCATTCGCTGATCTCCGCCGTCGCGCGCGGCGTCATCCTCGGCTTTGGCGCCCTGTCCTACGATCTCGCTCTGCGCGCGCTCCTGGACGACGCGACGCCCGACGCCAAGGCATCATGAAAGCCGCCGACAAACAAGCGCCCGAGATTGGCCAGACGGCGTTGGTCGAGAGCCTCGCCGACATCGCCAAGCGGCTCGATCTGAGCGAAATCGAGTACCAGCTGGGCGATCTCAAGATCCGCGTCGCGCGGCAGATGGCGACGACGATGATGCAGATGCCCTACGCCGTCGCGGATCCCGCGCGCGCCGTGGCGCCGATGGTCGTGGTGGCCGACGTGCCGGTCGCGGATCACCCCGGAACAGTGAAGTCGCCGATGGTCGGCACGGCCTATCTGCGGCCGGCGCCCGAGTCGGCGCCTTTCGTGGACGTCGGATCGGTGGTGAAGGCCGGCGACAAGATCCTGCTCGTCGAGGCGATGAAGACCTTCAACGAGATCATCGCGCCGAAGGGTGGCACGATCACCCAGATCCTCGTCGACGACGGTCAGCCGGTCGAATACGGGCAGTCGCTCTTCGTGGTCGAATGATCGGCGGGGACCGCGATGTTCGATAAGATCCTCATCGCCAACCGCGGCGAGATCGCCCTGCGCATTTTGCGCGCCGCCAAGGAGCTTGGCATCGCCACCGTGGCGGTGCACTCGACGGCGGACGCCGACGCCATGCACGTCAAGCTCGCCGATGAGAGCGTGTGTCTTGGGCCGCCGCCGGCCCGCGATTCCTACCTCAACATTCCCTCTCTCCTCGCCGCCTGCGAGATCACCGGCGCCGAGGCCGTGCATCCGGGATACGGGTTCCTGTCCGAGAACGCCCGTTTCGCGGAGATACTCGCGGAACACAATATCGGCTTCATCGGGCCGAAAGCCGAGCACATCCGCACGATGGGCGACAAGATCGAGGCGAAGAAGACGGCGATCCGCCTCGGCATTCCCTGCGTGCCGGGGTCGAAGGGCGCCATCACCGAGGACGAGGAGGGCCTGAGGGTCGGCCAGGAGATCGGCTTTCCGCTGCTGGTCAAGGCGGCGGCGGGCGGCGGCGGCCGCGGCATGAAGGTCGCCCTGACGGCCGAGGATCTCCCGAACGCCCTCGCCACCGCGCGCAGCGAAGCCAAGGCGGCCTTCGGCGACGATGCCGTCTACCTCGAGCGCTACCTGCAGAAGCCGCGTCATATCGAGATTCAGATCCTCGGCGACGGCCAGGGTAACGCCATCCATCTCGGCGAACGCGACTGTTCGCTGCAGCGCCGCCACCAGAAGGTCTGGGAGGAAGGGCCCTCGCCCGCCCTCGGCGACGAAGACCGCGCCCGCATCGGCGAAATCTGCGCGACGGCGATGCGCGACCTCGGCTACTCGGGTGCCGGGACGATCGAGTTCCTCTACGAGAATGGCGAGTTCTTCTTCATCGAGATGAACACGCGCATCCAGGTCGAGCATCCGGTCACCGAGATGATCACCGGGTTCGATCTCGTCCACGAGCAGATCAAGATCGCCGCCGGCGCGCCGCTCTCGATCAAGCAGGACGACGTGGTCCTCCGCGGCCACGCGATCGAGTGCCGCGTCAACGCCGAGCATCCGACGACCTTCCGGCCTTCGCCCGGCAAGATCACCTACTATCATCCGCCGGGCGGCCTCGGCGTACGCGTCGATTCCGCCGTCTATGCCGGCTACACTATCCCGCCGAACTACGACTCGCTTGTCGGCAAGCTGATCGTCCACGGTCGCAATCGCGGCGAGGCCTTGATGCGTCTGCGCCGCGCGCTCGACGAGTTCATCATCGATGGAATCGAGACGACTCTGCCGCTGTTTCGTACGCTGGTCCGCAACGCCGACATCCAGAACGGCGCCTACGACATCCATTGGCTCGAGCATTTCCTGAGCGAGCACGCCAGCGAAATCCGCATGGAAACCTAGCGGGGCACGCGTCACCGTGCCGGCGCGGCGTCCACCAGCCGGACACGCACGCGTTCGCGGCCGCCGTAGCGATCGAGCGTCAGCGTTCCGGCAAGGTGCATGGCCGTGCCACGCGCGTCGAGCAGCGCCTTGCCGATCGGCTCGTCGGCGACGCGGAACGCGATTCCGTCGATGCAGGCGCCGTCGCCCGCCTGCGCCCGGAAGCGCACGTGGCCCGTGCCGACCGGCGCCACGTCGACGATCCGGTGCGAT
Source organism: Beijerinckiaceae bacterium (assembly GCA_965198495.1). Taxonomy (GTDB): domain Bacteria; phylum Pseudomonadota; class Alphaproteobacteria; order Rhizobiales; family Beijerinckiaceae; genus RH-AL1. Next base: position 2,418,171 of record CBDAPL010000001.1, read on the forward strand.
GGCAGGACGAACACCGGCTCGGGGCTGCCGGCGCCGTAGGGGCCCGCCCGCTCCAGGTCGACGATCAAATCCGGTGTCGCGCCAGCGGCCGTCAGCGTCGCGTCGATCGCGAGCGCCTCCTCCGCACGCGCCTCCCGCGCGGCGGCATCGAGATGTGCCGCGATGAAGTCGCGGAAAGCGGCCAGGCCGCCCTGCCCCAGTGTGACGCCCGCCGCCATGGCATGGCCGCCGCCCTTGACCAGCACGCCAGCCTCGACCGCCGCCCGCACCCCGCGCCCGAGGTCGACACCGAGGATCGAGCGGCCGGACCCCGTGCCGCCGCCGGCATGCAGCGCGACCGCGAACGAAGGCCGCCCGAACTTCTCGCGCAGGCGCCCGGCGATTATGCCGACGATGCCGGGGTGCCAGTCCAAGCCGCCGACGACGATGACCGCGGCGCCCTGATCGTCGAGCCCGACCTGCGCCAGCGCCTCCGCCTCCGCGACGTCCAGCGCGGTCGCCTCCATCGCCTGCCGCTCGCGATTGAGCCGGTCGAGCGTGCCGGCGATCGCGGTCGCCTCGTCCTCGTCGGTCAGCGTGAGCAGCCGCGCGCCCAGCGCGGCGTCGCCGATGCGCCCGCCGGCGTTGATGCGCGGCCCCACGAGATAGCCGAGATGGTACGTGCTGGCCGGTCCGTCCGCCCCCGCGATATCGAACAGCGCGCGCAGGCCCGGCCGGCTGCGCGCGTGCATGACGGCGAGGCCTTTCTTGACGAAGGCGCGGTTGAGGCCGGTCAGCGGCGCGACGTCGGCGACCGTGGCGAGCGCGACGAGATCGAGGGTGGCGAGGAGATCGGGCATCGGCCTGTCGGCGAAAAAACCGCGTGCGCGAAGCGTGCGCTGCAAGGCGACCAGCGTCATGAAGACGACGCCGGCGGCGCAGAGCTGGCCGAGGCCGGACAGATCGTCGAGACGGTTGGGATTGACGACGATCGCCTCGGGCAGCAGTTCGGGTGCCTGATGATGGTCGAGGACGATCGGATCGAGGCCGAGCGCGCGCGCTTCCGCAAGAGCCGCGTGGCTGGTCGTGCCGCAGTCGACCGTGACGAGCAGGCCAGCCCCACGCCCCGCCAGCGAGCGGATCGCCTCGATGTTGGGGCCGTAGCCCTCGAAGATGCGATCGGGAATGTGGATCATGTGCGGCACACCGCAGGCGGTGAGATAGTCGGCGAGCAGCGCCGCCGAGGCGGCCCCGTCGACATCGTAGTCGCCGAAGATCGCGATCGTCGTCCCCGCCGCGATCGCCATCGCGAAGCGCGCGACCGCGCGGTCCATGTCGTTGAGGCTCGAAGGGTCCGGCATGAGGTCGCGCACCGCCGGCGCGAGATAGGCGTCCGCTGTGTCCGGCTCGACGCCGCGACCGGCGAGAAGGCGCGAGAGCAGATCGCCGTGGCCGCAGAGCTGCGCGATGGCGAGGGCGCGGGCCTCGCCGGCCATATCGAGCCGACTGACCCAAGGCCGCCCGCGCAGCGAACGATCGACGCCGAGCATGAGGCGACCTGTCATAGGTTTCGATTAGGCGAGATTCGAGCCGCTGTAACGTCCCGGCTCGCTTGCGTCGCAAGACTGCGGGGGTTTTCGTGCCACACGGGTTAGATTGACAATCATGGCACTGGCCTCACGTATATGCATCTATGGAATGGACACGGCCGAAGACCTTCCTCTGCTACATTGAGGGCAGCGATGACCGCTGGCAGGGGGTCTGCATCGATTTCGATCTTCCGGCAGTCGGCCGATCCGTCGAGGACGTGAAGGTGCAGCTGTATTGGGCTGTGCACACCTACATCGAGGACGCTTTGCGAGAGGCCGAGCCGAGCCGCACACGACTTTTGACCCGGCGATCTCCCTGGTTCACGCGGCTATCGTGGCGTTTCCACGTCGCAGCGTCTCGGCTCGGCCGGTTCATGGGCTGGGAGACGCAGACGAAGCAGCTTCCGCTTCCTTGCCCCGCCTGAAGTGCACGTTCGCTGAATTTCTCGCGATCATCAAACAGCACGGATTGAGCTTCACCGTCATGATGGCGGCAGTCACCAGCGCTGGCGCGCCGTGGTCGGCGGCCAAGTCCAATTTGTCGATTTCGCGCCTCATTCGCTGAAGGATGACAATCCGCTGGGAACGCTAGCTCAGATGATCCGACAAAGCGGGCTGCCACGAAGGCTGTTCCTGAAGTAGGAGCGAAGCACCTTCCTTTTTCCGGTCATCTGATGATGTTGGTTAAGCGAGAAGATCTTCTCCCGAGTTTCTAGAAGCTCCTCCGGTTACATTGCCGGCGTACAAGAAACCCTAAGGCGGCACGCGACTGTTCTGCTACTCGCGCTCGATCCGGATCACCTGCGGCTTGTCGGCGATGTGCCCGTCGGCGACGACGGCGGTGATCGCCTCGCGGATCGCCCGCTCCGGCGTCGCGTGCGTGATGAACGTCACCGGCACCGGCATCTCAGAGTCGACACCACGCGGCCGGGCGCGCTGCACGATGCTCTCCAGCGAGATCCCCTTCTCGGCCATGCGCATGGCGACGGCGGCCGCCGCGCCCGGCCTGTCGTAGAGCGCGAGGCGGAGATAATAGCCGCCCTCGTGCGTCTCGATGGCCGCGCGCTCAAGCGGCCTCAGCCGGTGCGCGGGCAGACCGAACGCCGGCGTCCGGTCGCCCTTCGCCACGTCGGCGATGTCGGCCACCACCGCCGAGGCGGTGGCCATGCCTCCGGCGCCGGGACCCGACAGCATCACCTCGCGCACCGCGTCGGCGTTGACGACCACGGCATTCGTGACGCCCATGATCTGCGCGATGGCGGAGTGCTTGGGCACCATCGTCGGGTGGACGCGCTGCTCGATGCCCGACTCCGTGCGTTTCGCCACGCCGAGAAGCTTGACGCGATAGCCGAGATCCTCGGCGGCCTGCAGGTCGGCCAGCGTGATCGCCTCGATGCCTTCGACGGCGATCGCGTCGGCATCGATCATTGTGCCGAAGGCGAGCGAGGTGAGGATCGCCAGCTTGTGCGCGGTATCGAAGCCGCCGATGTCGAACGTCGGGTCGGCCTCCGCGTAGCCGAGCCGCTGCGCTTCCGCGAGGCAGTCGCCGAACGAGAGCTTCTCGGCCTCCATGCGCGAGAGGATGTAGTTGCAGGTACCGTTGAGGATGCCGTAGACGCGATCGATCGTGTTGCCGGCGAGGCCCTCGCGCAGCGTCTTGACGATCGGGATGCCGCCGGCAACCGCCGCCTCGAACTTCAGCGCCACGCCTCCCGCCTCGGCGGCCTCCGCCAGCGCGAGACCGTGACGGGCGAGCATCGCCTTGTTGGCGGTCACCACCGGCTTGCCGGCGGCGAGCGCCGCGCGCGTGGCGGCGAGCGCCGCACCGCCCTCGCCGCCGATCAGTTCGACGAAGCAGTCGATCTCGGCACTCGCGGCGAGCGATGAGGGGTCATCGTGCCAGGCCAACCCGCGAAGCTCGACGCCGCGCGAGCGCGCCTTGTCACGGGCGCTGACGGCGACGATTTCGATCGCCCGTCCGGACCGTGCGGCGAGCGCGTCGTGCTGTCCAAAAAGGATCTGCAGAACCGCCGCCCCGACATTGCCGAGGCCGGCGACACCGACGCGCAGAGGAGGCAACATGGGGAGATCCGAAACTGGCTATAGGTATCGCCGAAGCGGCCGTCGCTATGCTGGCGTTGTGCCTGAATTCCCCTCGGCGATCAAACGAAGCGGCAGAAGCGGATAGCGGGTCGACAACTTCGCGCGCCGATCGGAAGGTCTGTCGGCTTCTCGCGAAAAAGCGATAGGGGCTTAATGCCCCTTCATGTCCATGTCCATGCCCTTCATCTCCATCCCCTTCATGCCCTGCATGTCTCCCTTGGGAGCGGACATCCCAGGCGCGCTCTTCGCCGCCATGCCGGCGACCGCGAAGGTGACGGGGATCGTACCGGCCTTCGCGAAGGTCAGCGAGCCCTTCAGGCTCTCGCCCTGCTTGAGCTGGACCGTCGGCTTCTGGAACATGAGATGGTAGCCGCCCGGCGTCAGCGTCACCGTCGCGCCCGGCGCGATCTCAAGGCCCTTGTCGAGCCGCGCCATGTGCATCACGCCGTGATCCATCGACATCTCGTGGATCTCGCCGCTCGGCGCGATCGGCAGGCTGGCGCCGACGAGGCGGTCGGGCGCTGTGCCCTTGTTGGTGATGGTGGCGTAGCCGCCGGCGACCGGCGCGCCATGCGGCGTCGCACGCAACCAGGGCGCGGAGACGATGATGCCGGGCTCGGCGCTTTTGGGCGCCGCTGGATCGGCGGCGACGCTCCGGGCGGCCAATGGCATGGCGGTGATGAGGGCGGCGAGGAGGAAGATGGGGCGCGACATGGCGAATCCTTGCTGTTGCGCCACGACCTATATCATCCGACGTGCAGACAGACTGCGTGCTGTGGCGACGCGATCTCAAGCGCAACAAGCCTGTCGCGCCTGTTGAAGAGCCGCGATAAATCCATTAAGGTACTTCTACCTTCAAAGGATCGGATGAGTGAGGCTTTGAATGTTATGACGCTATGACGCTAATGACGCTGAAATGTAACGCGACGTGCATTTCATCAGCTAGATATATCGGACTTATGCGCGCGTCTTCGATGTCGGCAGCTGACGATCGTTTGGGCCGCACTGGCGTTGTTCGCGCACGATCGTTGTCGCGCAAACGAGCATGCGGGAGGTCGCGCCTCGGCATCTCTCCGGCGGTCTTGACCTCTCCGGCCAGGCAGACCGATATGGCTGACATGGCGAACCCTCGCGTCGTTCTCATCGACAATTACGACAGTTTCACCTGGAATCTGGTGCATGATTTCGGTGCGCTGGGTGCCCGCGTCGAGGTCGTGCGCAACGACGAGGCGGGCGTCGCCGAGATCATCGACGGGCGGCCCGACGCGATCGTGCTGTCGCCGGGCCCCTGCACGCCGCGCGAGGCGGGCATCTGTCTCGATCTGATCAAGGAGGCCGGCGCGAGCATCCCGATGTTCGGCGTCTGCCTCGGCCACCAGGCGATCGGCGAGGCGTTCGGCGGCGAGGTGGTGCGGGCTCCCAAGCCCGTGCACGGCAAGGTCGCGACGATCGAGCATGGCGCGCGGACGATCTTTCGCGGCTTCAACGGTCCTTTTCGAGCGACGCGCTACCACTCGCTGGTGGTCGAGCGCGCCACCCTGCCCGACAACCTGCAAGTCACCGCCGAAACGGACGGGCTGATCATGGCCCTGTCCCATCGCAGCCTGCCGATCCATGGCGTGCAGTTCCATCCCGAGAGCATCGCCTCGGAAGGCGGCCGGGCGATCATGAAGAACTTCCTCGATCTCGCCGCGGCGTGGCACGGGCGGGCGGACGCGGCGGGCAAGCGACAGAAGGCCGACGCGGCCTGATGGAGACGCTGAAGCCCCTGCTCGCGACGATCGCCGCCGGGCGGACGTTGTCGCGCGCCGAAGCCGAGGCGGCGTTCGATCACCTGCTGTCGGGCGAGGCCACATCGGCGCAGATGGGCGCCTTCCTGATGGGCTTGCGCGTGCGCGGCGAGAGCATCGACGAGATCGCCGGCGCCGTGACCGCGATGCGGGCCAAGATGCTGAGGGTCACCGCGCCGCCTGGCGCGATCGACATCGTCGGCACCGGCGGCGACGGGCACGGCACCTACAACGTCTCGACGCTGGCCGCGTTGATCGTCGCCGCCTGCGGCGTGCCGGTCGCCAAGCACGGCAACCGCGCGGCGTCCTCTCGCTCCGGGTCCAGCGATGTCCTGACCGCGCTCGACGTCGCGGTCGGGCTTGGGGTCGTCGCGATAGAGCGCTGCCTCGCCGAGGCCGGGATCGGCTTCATGTCGGCGCAGACGCATCACCTGGCGATGCGCCATTTCGCGGCGGTACGCGCCGATCTCGGTACGCGGACGATCTTCAACCTGCTCGGTCCGCTGTCGAACCCGGCAAGGGTCAAGCACCTGCTCATCGGGACGTTCGCGCCGGAATGGCTGGAGCCGCTGGCCCGCGTGCTCGGCGCACTCGGCGCGGAGCGCGCGTGGCTGGTGCACGGATCGGACGGGCTCGACGAGATCACCACCACCGGTCCCACCGAGGTGGTGGCCTGGGAGCGCGGCGAGATACGCCGCTTCTCGATCGTACCGGAGGATGTCGGCCTGCCGCGCGTCGCGCTCGCCGACCTTAAGGGCGGCGATGCCGCCCACAATGCCGCCGCGCTGCTCGGGGTCGTGTCGGGCGAGCGCTGTGCCTATCGAGATATCGCCTGCCTCAACGCCGCGGCCGGTCTTGTGGTGGCCGGCCGCGCGCCGGACCTCGTGTCCGGTCTCGATCTTGCCTGCGCCGCACTCGATACCGGAGAGGCCCGGCGCGTGCTCGACAGGCTCGTTCGGGTATCGCAGGCCGGCGCCCTCGCCAGCGCCGGCTGAGTCAGCTACGAACACCCATGCCCGACATCCTCCAGACCATCGAAGTCTACAAGCGCCGCGAGGTCGCCGAGGCCAAAACGAAGGTGTCGGAAGCCGCGATGATCGCGCGCGCGGAGACGGCCGCGCCGGTTCGCGGCTTCACCCAATCGATCGAGGCAAAGCATAAGGCGGGCGGTCTCGCGTTGATCGCCGAGATCAAGAAGGCCAGTCCGTCGAAGGGCCTGATCCGCGCCGATTTCGACCCGCCCACGCTGGCCCAGGCCTACCAGGCGGGCGGCGCGGCTTGCCTTTCGGTCCTCACCGACCGGCCCTCGTTCCAAGGTGACCTGATCTTCCTCGATCGCGCCCGCGAGGCCTGCGCGATTCCGGCGCTGCGCAAGGACTTCATGTTCGAGCGCTACCAGGTCTACGAGGCGCGCGTCCACGGTGCCGATTGCATCCTGCTCATCATGGCCTGCCTCGACGACGCGACAGCCGCCGACCTGCGCGACGTGGCACACGACCTTGGCATGGACGTGCTCGTCGAGGTGCACGACGAGGCGGAATTGAAGCGAGCCTTGAGGTTGGATTCCCGACTGATCGGCATCAACAACCGCGACCTTCGCACCTTCAAGGTCTCGCTCACGGTTTGCGAGCGGCTCGCGGAGCATGTGCCGTCCGATCGCATCCTCGTGGGCGAGAGTGGAATCGTCACGAACGCCGATTGCCTGCGCCTGCGCCGCTCCGGCATCCAAACCTTCCTCGTCGGCGAGAGCTTGATGCGCCACCACGACGTCGCGACCGCGACGCGCGACCTCTTGCATGGGGCGCCGGCCGCGGCGGCGATCGAACGCTTCGCGACAAGCGGCTGAGATGAGTATCCTCACGCATCTCGACGCGACGGGCGCGGCCAACATGGTCGACGTTTCGGAGAAGGCCGTCACGCAACGGATCGCCATCGCCGAAGGCCGTATCGTCATGCAAGCGGCGACCCTCGACCTCGCGCTCTCGGGTGGCGCCAAGAAGGGCGACGTTGTCGCGACGGCGCGGCTCGCCGGCATCATGGCGGCGAAACGCACGGCGGACCTCATCCCGCTCTGTCATCCGCTCGCGCTGACGAAGGTAAGCGTCGAGATCGAGGCGGATCCTGAATTGCCGGGTTTCAGGGTCACCGCGCTGACCAAGGTCTCGGGCCAGACCGGAGTAGAGATGGAGGCGCTGACCGCCGTCTCGATCGCCTGCCTGACCCTCTACGACATGCTGAAGGCCGTCGATCGCTTCATGCGCATCGAGGGGATCGCTTTGCGGGAAAAATCCGGTGGCGCCTCGGGGGATTGGAAAGCGTGAGCAAACAGCCTTTCCTGTCCGTCGCGGAGGCACTGGCTCGCATCCTCGCGCCAGTAGCGCCGCTTACGGAGGAAATAGTGCCGCTGCGCGAGGCGCGGGGCCGTACGCTGGCGCGCGACCTGACGGCGCTGCGCACCCAGCCGCCGACCGATGTCTCGGCGATGGATGGCTACGCGCTGCGCTTCGATGATCTCGCGGATCCGACCAAACCCTTGAGCCTTGTCGGCGAGAGCAAGGCAGGCGCCCGCTACCCGGGTACGATGCGTGCCGGCGAGACGGTGCGCATCTTCACCGGCGCGCCCATGCCCGACGGCGCTGATACGGTTCTCATTCAAGAAATGGCCGAGATCGAAGGGTCAAGCATCGCCGCGCGGGAACGACCGGCGAAGGGTCGAAATATCAGGCGTGCCGGGCTCGATTTCGCGGAAGGCGAGATCCTGCTGACGGCAGGCACTCGTATCGGACCTGCGGAGATCGCGCTCGCCGCGGCGATGAACCATCCCACTCTGCCAGTGACGCGCCGACCGCTGGTGGCGATCATCGCCACCGGCGACGAACTGGTGGCGCCGGGCGAGGCGGCCGGGCCCGACCAGATCGTCGCCTCGAACGGCTACGCCATTGCCGCCTTCGTCGAAGCCTCGGGCGGCGTGGCGCTCGATCTCGGCATTGTCGGCGACACGCTTGAGGCACTGGAGACGGCGATTCAGGCCGCGCGCGACGCCAAGGCCGACGTGCTCGTCACGCTCGGCGGCGCGTCCGTCGGCGACCACGATCTCGTCAAGCCGGCGCTCGCAAAGCAGGGCATGAATCTCGACTTCTGGCGCATCGCGATGCGGCCGGGTAAGCCGTTGATCCACGGGCGCATGGGGTCGATGGCGATCCTGGGATTGCCCGGTAATCCGGTGTCATCGATCGTCTGCGCGGTGCTGTTCCTCGTGCCGCTGTTGCGGGCTCTGGCCGGCGCGCCCGATGCCGATGCCGACAGAAGCCAGCCCGCCGTGCTCGGCGCCGCCCTGCCTGCCAACGATCAGCGTCAGGATTACCTGCGCGCGTCACTGACGAACGGGGCGGACGGTATGCTGGTGGCGACGCCGAACGCCATCCAGGATTCCTCGATGCTGCGGGTTCTCGCCAAGTCCGAGTGCCTGCTGATCCGCGGTCCCAACGCAACCGCCGACGGACCCGGCGCGCCCTGCCGCGTCCTGCCGCTCAATCAGGGCTGGTAGCAATCGTCCCTCTCCGCGCCTCCGCAGAGGCGCGCGCCGCGCGGAGCCTCGCAAAGTCCTCGCCGGCGTGATGCGAGGAGCGTGTCAGCGGTGTCGCCGAGACCACCAGGAATCCTTTGGTCAAGGCAATAGTCTCGAACGACTTGAACTCGTCCGGCGGCACGAAGCGGATGACAGAATGGTGCTTCTTCGTCGGCTGCAGGTATTGGCCGATCGTCAAAAAGTCGACGTCGGCGCTGCGCAGGTCGTCCATGAGTTGCAGCACCTCGTTTCGCTCCTCGCCCAGTCCGACCATGATGCCGGACTTGGTGAAGATCGAGGCGTCGAGCTCCTTCACGCGCTGCAGCAGCCGAATCGAGTGAAAGTAGCGGGCGCCCGGACGCACCGTCAGGTACTTCGAGGGGACCGTCTCAAGATTGTGGTTGAACACGTCCGGCTTTGCCGCGACCACCACCCGCAACGCGCCAGGTTTGCGGAGAAAGTCCGGTGTGAGAATCTCGATCGTCGTTGCCGGGCTACGCGCCCGGATCGCCGCGATGACCTTTGCGAAATGGTCGGCGCCGCCGTCGGCGAGATCGTCGCGGTCGACCGAAGTGATGACGACGTGCGCCAACCCCAGCTTCGCTACCGCGTCGGCGACGCGCGCCGGCTCCAGCGGGTCAAGCGGACGCGGCAGCCCTGTCTTGACGTTGCAGAAGGCGCAAGCCCGCGTGCAGGTATCGCCCATGATCATGAAGGTGGCATGCCGTTTCGACCAGCATTCGCCAATGTTCGGACAGCCGGCTTCCTGGCAGACCGTGACGAGGCCATGCTGCTTGACGATAGCGTCGGTAGCATTGAATTGCGCCGAGCCGGGCGCGCGGACACGGATCCAGTCCGGCTTCTTCAGCTGCGGCTGATCCGGACGATGCGCCTTCTCAGGGTGGCGCGGCATTTCTTGGACGAAATCGTCCAGCATGGTCATAAGGCTCCGACAAGTGCGACTAGGCTACCCTCTTACACTTCAGATGGGTACAGAACTTCCGCAATGCAGCACGGCGTGCCTCGCGTGTTACCGGCTACAACGTGCCGATGTCCCGTCGAACCTCGTCGTAGCGCGCCAGCATGTCGGCGGCGTCGCGGTAGATCGCGAAGCAGCCCGACTCGCGCAGCAGGCGCTCCGAGAAGCCGCCGCTGAGCACGCCGATCGTGCGAAGACCCACCTTCTCGGCGGCCTGGGCGTCGTAGGGCGTATCGCCCACCACGATCGCGTCGGCGGGATCAATGCCGGGCATGCGGTCGAGCGCGGCCTGGAAGATGTCGCCGTGAGGCTTGGAGCGCTCGGCGTCGTCGCTCGATGTCTCGGTCTCGACCAGGTCGACGATGTCGGCGCGCTCCTTGTAGATCTGGACCTCCTCGCCCTTGGCCGACGAGGCCAGCACGATCCGGATGCCATCGCCGCGCAAGCGCTCGAAGAGTGAGCGGACCTTGGGGAACGCCTTGATCTTCGACAGGTAGCGCTCGGTCAGGATATCGGAGCGACGAGCCTTGAGCTTTTCACCCTGCGCCTCGATCTCGTCCGGCGACAGGAACACCGGCATCAACTCATCGCCGCCCTTGCCGATCTGCCCGCGAAGTTCCTCGAAAGGCACGGAATGGCCGAACTCCTCGAAGGCGTCCTGCCAGGCTTTCGCGTGGATCGCGACCGAGTCGACCAACGTCCCGTCGACATCGAAAATGAGGGCCTTGACCATGCGCGCGTCTCCTGACGTTCGATAACGAGGCAACGCGCTTATGGTGCCTGCGACGGAGCGGCATCGCGCCGCTGCGGGGCGTATGCGCTGTTACGCCTCGCTCGCGGTCCGCCAAAACATCCCATTCGGCGTCGAAGCTTCATGCGGCGGCTTTGGAGAACAGGAAACGATGATCTGGATCATGGGCGTGGTCGCGCTGCTCGGCGGTATTCTCAACACGGTTCAGTCGGGGTCGAACGCGACGCTGGCGAAATCGCTCGGCCAGCCTATCCTCGCGGCGCTGATCGTGACGTTAGCTAACGCCATCCTCTATCTCGCGGTGGCGCCCTTCGTCGGTCTCGCCCTGCCCAAGAGCGGCGCGGTCGCGAGCGTGCCGTGGTGGGCCTGGACCGGCGGCCTCTTCGGCGCGGTCTACGTTCTCGCTTCGATCTTCTTCGCAGAGAAGCTCGGCGCATCGATCTTCATCGGTCTGACGGTGACGGCGGCCATCGCGACATCCGTCGCCATGGATCATTACGGCATCGTCGGATTCAAGCAGCACACGGCGAGTTGGCCCAGGATCGTCGGTGCCCTGGTGATGATCGGCGGCCTGGCGCTCGTCTGCGCCTTCTAGTCGATCGGGCCGCTACTTGTGGATGACCTGCCCGTAGGCGTCGAGCACGCTCTCGTGCATCATTTCGCTCAAGGTCGGATGCGGGAAGATCGTGTGCATCAGCTCTTCCTCGGTCGACTCGAGGTTCATCGCCACGACGTAGCCCTGGATGAGTTCGGTGACCTCGGCGCCAACCATGTGCGCGCCGAGGAGTTTACCGGTCTTGGCGTCGAAGATCGTCTTGACCATGCCGTCAGGTTCGCCGAGCGCGATCGCCTTGCCGTTGCCGATGAACGGAAAGCGACCGATCTTCAGCGTGAAGCCGGCTTCCTTTGCTTTGGCTTCGGTCATGCCGACGGAGGCGACCTGCGGCTGACAATAGGTGCAGCCGGGGATCATCGCCTTGTCCATCACGTGGGGGTTTCTCCCGGCGATGGCCTCGACGCAGATCGTGCCCTCGTGCTCGGCTTTGTGCGCCAGCATCGGCGGCCCGGCGACATCCCCGATCGCGTAGATGCCGGGCACGTTGGTGCGGCCATAGCCGTCGATCTTGATGAGGCCGCGGTCGAGCGTCACGCCGAGCTCGTCGAGGCCGACCTTGTCGATGTTGCCGACGACGCCGACGGCGGAGATCAGCCGCTCGGCGCGGATCGTCTGCACGTTGCCTTTCGAGTCCTCGATCGTCGCGGTGATGGCGTCGGCGCCCTTCTCGACCTTGGTTACCTTGGTCGAGGTCAGGATCGTCATGCCTTGCTTCTCGAAGCGCTTGCGGGCGAGCGCGGCGATCTCCGCATCCTCCACCGGCAGGATCTGCGGCAGCACCTCGATGACCGTTACGTCGACGCCCATCGTGCGGTAGAACGAGGCGAACTCGATGCCGATCGCGCCAGAGCCCATCACGATGATACTTTTGGGGAAAGCGTTTGGCACCATCGCCTCGAAATAGGTCCAAATGAGCTTGCCGTCCGGCTCGATCCCCGGCAGCACGCGCGGGCGCGCGCCGGTGGCGATGACGATGTGCTCGGCCTTGTACGTGCCCTTTCCCAGCGTCGTCTTCGGCGGCGGGTTCTGCGGCTGGACGATCGGCTTCGAGATCGTGCCGACGACGACTTCGCCGGGCTTGGGGATCGTCGCTTCGCCCCAGATGACGTCGACCTTGTTTTTCTTCAAAAGAAAGGCGACGCCGCCGGTAAGCTGCTGCGACACGCCGCGCGAGCGTCCGACCACCGCGCCGGGATCGAAGCCGACCTTGCCCTCGATCGTCAGACCATACTCTTTTGGGTGCTGGAGGTAGTGATAGATTTCAGCCGAGCGCAGCAGCGCCTTGGTCGGAATGCAGCCCCAGTTGAGGCAGATGCCGCCGAGATGCTCTCGCTCGACGACGGCGGTCTTCATGCCGAGCTGCGCCGCGCGGATCGCCGCCACGTAGCCGCCGGGCCCGCCACCTATGATAATGATGTCGTATGTGTCAGCCATTAAAAGTGGGCTCCGCCGCAGCTGTCGCCACGATCGTGTCGAGGACAGAATCCAGGGATCGCGCAACGTCTAGGTTCGAGAAACGAAGGACGCGAAAGCCTTTAGCTTTGATCAACGTCGTTCGTCGGGCATCGAAAGCCAACGCTTCATCGCCGCCGTGCTGGTTGCCATCGACCTCGATGACAAGCCGGGCGGACAGACAGCAGAAGTCGGCGATATAAGGCCCGATGACGAACTGCCGCCGGAATCTAAGATCCGGCAATCGATGGCGAAGAGCCCACCACAGCCATTTTTCCTGCTCCGTCATCGCCTTGCGCATGGCTCTCGCGCGCCTGACTTGGAGTGGACGTTCCGGCTGATAGATCGGAAAGCTCATCGAGACAGTCCCGAAGCACTCGGAACCAGGCGACTTTCCCCTCCCCCCTGCGGGGAGGGGTCGGGGGTGGGGGTCAGCGTGTGCGGACCGGAGGCTTGGACAGTCTCGTCAGCGCTCCGTTCTGAATCCGTGAAGAACGGGGTGACCCCCACCCCTGACCCCTCCCCGCAAGGGGGAGGGGAAATGCGCGGCGACGCGTCGCTTGATCGTCTCACACCAGCATGCCCATCGGGGCTTCGATCAGGGTCTTGAAGGCGTCGATCAGCTGGGCGCCCAGGGCGCCGTCCACGGCGCGGTGATCGGTGGACATCGTCACGCTCATGATCGTCGCCACGGCCGGCGCGCCATCCTTGACGATGACCCGCTTTTCGCCGGCGCCAATGGCGAGGATCGTCGCGTGCGGCGGGTTGATGACGGCCGAGAAGGTCTTGATGCCGAACATGCCGAGGTTGGACACCGCCGAGGTGCCGCCGGTGTACTCGTCGGGCCGCAGCTTGCGGGCCTTGGCGCGGACGGCATAGTCCTTCATTTCGTTGGAGATGACGGACAGGGTCTTCTGCTCCGCCTTGCGGATCACCGGCGTAATCAAGCCGCCGGGGATCGAGACGGCGACGCCGATGTCGGAATGCTTGTGCAGCAGCATCGCGCCCTCGGTCCATGTCGCGTTGGCCTGCGGTACGCGTTGCAGGGCGAGCGCCAGGGCCTTAATGACGAAGTCGTTGACCGAGACCTTGAAGGCCGGCTTGCCGTCCCTGTCCCTCGCGGCCGACGCGTTGATCTGCTCGCGCAGCGCCAGCAGGGCGTCGAGGTTGCAGTCGACAGAGAGATAGAAGTGCGGGATCGTCGACTTCGCCTCGACGAGGCGGCGCGCGATCGTCTTGCGCATGTTGTCGTGCGGCGTTTCCGTGAAGCTATCCACCTCGAACATCTTCTTGATGGTCGCGTCGGACGCCAACGGCGCGGCGGCGTTGCGGACGTCGGGTATCTTGCCGGAAGTCTGCGCGGGAGCGGCCTGAGGCTTCGGCGCTTCCACCACTTCCGACTTAGGGCCGGCCTTCTCGGCGGCGCGGACATCACGCTCGACGACGCGGCCATGCGGGCCGGAGCCCGCGATGTCGGCAAGATCGAGTCCGGCCTGCTTGGCGATGCGGCGGGCGAGCGGCGAGGCAATGATCCGTGCGCCCGGATCGTGACCGTTCGCTTTGGGTGTCGGCGCCACAGCTGTCGGGACCTGTGTGTCCGGGGCGCCCGGCGTCGCGCCGGGCCGTTCGCCGCGCAGGATCCGGGCATCGGCGTTCGGTGTCGCGCTCGCGGGCGCCGGCTCGGCTGCGCCGACCTCCGTCATCGCGGTCGCGTCTTCGCCCTCCTCCAGGATCGTCCCGATCACCTGGTTGACCGGCACGTCGGCGGAGCCTTCGGGCACGACGATCCTGCCGAGCACGCCCTCGTCGACCGCCTCGACCTCCATGGTCGCCTTGTCGGTCTCGATCTCGGCGAGGACATCGCCGGACCTGATGACGTCACCCTCCTTCTTCAGCCATTTCGCGAGGTTACCCTTCTCCATCGTCGGGGAGAGCGCGGGCATTAGGATGTCGATAGGCATCGGTGTGGCCTCGAACTTACTTGTAGCAGACGGCCTTCACCGCCGCGACGACCTCGTCGACGTTGGGCAGCGCCAGCTTTTCGAGGTTGGCGGCGTAGGGCATCGGCACGTTCTTGCCGCTTATCCGCATGACTGGCGCGTCGAGGTCATCAAAGGCGCCTTCCATGATGCGCGCCATGATCTCGGCGCCGATGCCGGACTGCGCCCAACCCTCCTCGACCGTGACGCAGCGATGCGTCTTGCGCACCGAGGCGAGGATCGTCTCGGTATCCATCGGACGCAAGGTGCGCAGGTCTAAGACCTCGGCCTCGATCCCCTCCGCCGCGAGCGCGTCGGCCGCCCTGAGCGCGTAGGTCATGCCGATCGAGAAGGAGACGATGGTGACGTCCTTGCCCTCGCGCGCGACACGCGCCTTGCCGATCGGCACCGTGAAGTCGTCGCCCTCCGGGACGTCGAAAGTCTGGCCGTAAAGGATCTCGTTTTCGAGAAAGATCACCGGGTTTGGATCGCGGATCGCGCTCTTCAACAGGCCTTTGGCGTCGGCGGCCGTATAGGGCGCGACGACCTTCAGCCCAGGCACGCTCGAGTACCAGGCCGAGTAGTCCTGGCTGTGCTGGGCACCGACGCGCGCGGCGCAGCCGTTAGGGCCGCGGAAGACGATCGGCGCGCCCATTTGGCCGCCCGACATGTACAGCGTCTTCGCGGCGGAGTTGATGATCTGATCCATCGCCTGCATGGCGAAATTGAAGGTCATGAACTCGACGATCGGCTTGAGGCCGGCCATGGCCGCGCCGACACCGAGACCGGCGAACCCGTGCTCAGTGATCGGCGTGTCGACGACGCGCTTGGCGCCGAACTCCTGCAACAGCCCTTGCGTGATTTTGTACGCGCCCTGGTACTCGGCCACCTCCTCGCCCATGATGAAGACGTCGCCGTCACGGCGCATCTCCTCCGCCATGGCGTCGCGCAGCGCCTCGCGAACAGTGGTCGGCACCATCTTGGTGCCTTTGGGGATCTCCGGCGCGCCCGCGGAGGCGACCTCGACCGGCAGCGGCGCGTCGGATACGGTCTTGGCGATCGAGGCCGGCTTCTCACCGCCCAGGCTCTCGAGCGAAGCGTCCGCCCCGGTGCCCGGGCGCGTGTTCGCAACGTTCGACGGATCGATATTCGAAGCGTCGGGCGCTGTCGGGGCGGTCGCGGAAATATCCTCGCCGTCTTCCGTGATCACCGCGATCGGCGTGTTGACGGCGACGTTCTCAGTGCCGTCGGGCACAAGGATCTTGGCAAGCGTACCCTCATCGACCGCCTCGACTTCCATCGTTGCCTTGTCGGTCTCGATCTCAGCGATGACGTCGCCGGACTTGACGCTGTCGCCTTCCTTCTTGAGCCATTTGGCCAAGGTCCCCTGCTCCATCGTCGGAGACAGGGCCGGCATCAGGATATTCGTCGCCATGTCGTCCTCGACCTAATGCAGGATGTCGGTCCAGAGCTCCGAAGGGTCGGGCTCGGGATCGTGGGTGGCGAAGTCGGCCGCTTCGGCGACGACCTTGCGGATATCCTGATCGATTTTCTTGAGATCGTCCGCGCTGGCGTAGTCTTGCTTGAGCACGCGCGCTTTCACCTGCTCGATCGGATCGTGCTCCTCGCGCATCTTCTGCACCTCGTCCTTGGTGCGGTATTTGGCGGGGTCCGACATCGAGTGGCCGCGGTAGCGATAGGTCTGCATCTCGAGAATGATCGGGCCGTTGCCCTCGCGGCACCAATCGAGCGCGAGTTCGGCCGCCGACTTGACGGCGCGCACGTCCATCCCGTCGACTTGAAAACCGGGAATGTTGAAGCTCTGGCCGCGCTTGGAAAGATCGGTGAGCGCCGAGGAGCGCTCGATCGAGGTTCCCATCGCGTAGCGGTTGTTCTCGATGACGTAAACGACTGGCAGCTTCCATAACTCGGCCATGTTGAAGGCCTCGTAAACCTGCCCCTGGTTCGAGGCCCCGTCGCCGAAGTAAGTGAAGCAGACGTTGTCGTTGCCGCGATACCGGTTGGCGAAGGCGAGCCCGGTGCCAAGTGGCACCTGCGCGCCGACGATGCCGTGACCACCGTAAAAATGCTTCTCCTTGGAAAACATGTGCATCGACCCGCCCTTGCCCTTCGACAGGCCGCCGCGCCGCCCGGTGAGTTCCGCCATGACGCCCCTCGGGTCGAGGCCGCAGGCGAGCATGTGGCCATGGTCACGGTAAGCGGTGATGGTCTGGTCGCCCGGCTTGGCGCCAAGCATCAAGCCCGTCACCACCGCCTCCTGGCCGATATAAAGATGGCAGAAGCCGCCGATCAGGCCCATGCCATACATCTGGCCGGCCTTCTCTTCGAAACGGCGGATCAGAAGCATCCGTCGATAGACCGTGAGTTCCTGCTCCTTGGTGAACTCGGATGCCGGAGGCGGCACGAAATGATGAAGTGCCGGTGCTGCCGCGATGTCGGCCATGCCTAGGTCTCTCACGCAAGCTCGATGAAGCAAGCAAGAGACCTAGCGCGTTTGATCCTCCAAGGCGAGACGATGTAGCCTGTGCCTTATGTCGCGCAAGCTATTGTAATCAAGCAACTACTACGGTTCGGGCCCAGGCTGCGGCATGGCAGCCCCGCGAAATCGGCGCATCCCGGGGTGAGGCCAGTGGTGTCTTACCGATCATCGATGACGACCGCCGTGTTTGCCGCCACCGCGTTTGCCACCACCGTGCTTGCCACCACCGTGCTTGCCACCACCGTGCTTGCCACCACCGTGCTTGCCACCACCGTGTTTGCCACCACCGTGCTTGCCGCCGCCGTCTTTGCCGTTGCCATGACTAGCGCCGCCATGACTACCGCCGCGATGGAAACCCTCGCCGCCAAGGGCGCGACCACGATGAAGGCCTCCAGAGCCGCCTCGTCCGCCGCTGAAGAAGCTCGGCGCGAAGTAGAAGCCGCGACGATAGGGAGAGCCGCAAAGATAAAAGCCCGGGCCGCGCCAACCGTCCGGATAGAAGCAGTAGTTCCGGCCATCGTAGGAATAATCGATCTTCTCGACTGCTTGCGGCTGCCTGGCGAGCGCGCTCGGCTTGAAGAGCGGCAGCGCGGCAGCGCCTACGGGGAACGCCAGAGTAGCGGAGGCGTACAGGAGCGAGACAGCTCCGTAGAAGACGGTGATTTTGGACATGAGATCGGCTCCTTCGCGAGGGGAAGGTCACCGCTAACGTCGGCTAGATGAACACAGCCGGAATCGCGTCCGCCGGAGTAAAGCGGGCCGTCGGACGATCGTTGGCGCCGTTTGTCCGGCGCGACGATCCTCGCGACTGCCGATCCTCGTTTATCGAACGGGCGGCAGGAAGATGACGAGATCGTTCTTGCCCACCCGATCCAGCGTGACACGGGCCTGTTCATCAAGGAGGTCGCGATCGATCGCGGCTCCGCTCAGCAACGCGATCCTCTGTTGCCATTGCGCGCGTTCCAGCTTGGTCGCGGCAAGCTCGGTCTTGAGCATGGCGATCGACTTCTCGTATTCCGTGCTGACCTTGAGCCCGCGATCACCGTTGATCGCATGCCAGAAGAAATAGCAGCCTATCCCGCCGGATATGCAGTACAGCGCGATCGGATAGGCCAAGTGTCGGAAACGCGTGCGAACAACCATATCGGCCAGGATAACGAGACGAAGTTGATGCCCTGTTAACCGCCGATCGTCGGCCTTCAAAGCGTGCGAAGCGACGTTAGGCGTGGCCGGCTTGGCTCGACAGGCGTGCCAGGTCGATGCCGAGGAAATGAACCGCGCGCTCGTACTTCGACTCCAAAGCCGCGTCGAAGATCATTGACGTGTCGGCCGGCACGTTGAGCCATCCGTTGTGCTGCATCTCGGCCTCGAGCTGTCCCGCCTGCCAGCCGGCATAGCCGAGCGCCAGCACCGCACGATCAGGCCCCGCGCCCTTGGCGATGGCCCGCAGAATGTCCACCGTGGCTGTCAGCGAGACGCCCTTGTCGATAGGCAAGGTCGAGTTGTCGATGAAGAAATCGTTCGTGTGGAGCACAAAGCCGCGCTCCGTCTCGACCGGACCGCCCTTGAGCACCTGCATCGAACCCGCCATGCGCGGCAGGCGAATCACGTCCTCCTTCTCGATCACGTCGAGCTGGACGAGCAGTTCGGGGAACTTGACCGCGCTGGCCAGGCGATTGATGACAATGCCCATCGCGCCTTCTTCCGAATGGGCGCAGATATAGATGACCGAGCGGACGAACCGTTCGTCGACCATCCCGGGCATGGCGACAAGCATCTGTCCATCGAGAAAACCAACGTGCGTGTCCGAGCGATCGTTACCATGGAAGCCGCCACCCAGCAGTGATCTCGCAGATTTTGTCGCTCGCATCTCCGCGGTCCCTTTATGTGAACCTTGCTCTCAAGCCTTGTCGTTCGATCTGTTTAAGCGCCTATGGTGAGATCGATGACATTGAAGCAAAAAACTCTCCACCCTGCCTCGCCTTTTTGGTCATGTGCGCGGCTTTTTGCGGTCGTGTGTGTTTCCGGCATCGCGCAGCGTCCCGCGATTGCGCAGACGCCGGCAGGCTTCGAGGCCTCTAGCTTGAAAATGCTCGCCGCGCCCGGCCTGAAGGACGGCACCTATGTCGCTGGCATCGACATCTCAATGGCGGCTGGTTCGCACACCTACTGGAAGCAGCCCGGGGACGCCGGCGTGCCCCCTGTCTTCAGCTTCAACGGATCCGAGAACGTCGCCAAGGCGGACGTGCTGTTTCCCGCGCCCTCCCGCATCAGCGCGGACGGTCTCGAATCATTTGGCTACGAGAACCATGTCGTCTTCCCGATCAGGGTAAAGCCAGCCAACGCGGGCAAGCCCGCCGTCCTCCACGTCGATGTGGCATACGCCGTCTGCAACAAGATCTGCATACCGGCGCACGGCGACGCGATGCTCAAGCTCGATCCTCAAGGCGGCGGCGCGGACGCCACCCTGGTCGACTCGGCGCTTACGAAGGTCCCGCACTCTGTCTCTCCTGCGGAAAAGGCCGACTTGGCGATCGCGCCGGACAAGGGAGCGACGAAGCCCACGTGGACCCTGACCTGGACCGGCGCCAATCCGCTCGACGACATTTTTGCCGACGCTCCGGAAGGCTTCTATTTCGACACCCGCAAACGCGGCAAGGGCAGCTGGAGCCTTGTAGCCTCGCAAAGCCTTGCTCAACCTCAGGGCGTGACGGTCCCGGTTGCGCTTATCCTCACCAGAAAAGGCGGAGCGAACCTAGTCGTGACGGAAAAGCTCGACGTCAACGCCCCGACCCAGTAAGCGCGAAGGCGTGACGTTCGTCGCAAGTCCGATACGGAGGTACGCTATGATAAAGGTCGGCGATGTCGTGCCCGACTCCACCTTCTACGTGATGACCGCGGATGGCCCCGCGCCCCGCACGAGCGAGCAGATCTTTCCAGATCGCAAGGTCGTACTCGTCGCGGTCCCTGGCGCATTCACGCCGACCTGCAGCATGAACCACCTGCCCGGCTTCATCGAGAACGTCGCCGCCATGAAGGCGAAAGGCGTCGATGAGGTCCTCGTGACCGGCGTCAACGACGTCTTCGTAATGGGCGCGTGGGCGAAGCACACCGGCGGCGAAGGTAAGGTGACTTTCCTGGCCGACGGCAGCGGCAAGTTCGCTCAGGCTTTGGGGCTCACGCTCGATCTCGGCGAACGTGGTCTCGGCACCCGCTCTCAGCGCTACTCGATGATCGTCGAGGACGGCATTGTCAGAAGCCTCGCGATCGACGCTAACCCGGGAGAGGCCGACAAGGCGAGCGCTGAAAACGTCCTGAAGGCGCTTTAGGCGCGAACGCCCCCCGCTCTCGCGGAAGCCGCACTGGTTGGGGCGAGGCCGTGCTTGGCGGCTTGGGAGGGCGACCCCATATCGCGTCTCGCGCCAGGCGAGGCGGCCGCCACAAAGCGGCCGCGCTTTCAATATTTCAGCACGCGACCTACGGCGCTCGCTAAAGTGCTCACGCCCGGCGCGTAGCGCGAAGGAATGTCCTGAATGGAAGTCGTCATCGTCGAGTCGCCGGCCAAGGCTAAGACGATCAACAAGTATTTGGGGAAAAACTACGAGGTCTACGCCTCGTACGGTCATATCCGCGACCTTCCCTCGAAAGACGGTTCCGTCGATCCGGATGATGATTTCGCGATGATCTGGGATGTCGACGTGAAGTCGGCGAAGCGGATGGCGGACATCGCCAAGGCCGTCAAGGGTTCCGACGGCGTGATCCTGGCGACCGATCCCGATCGCGAGGGCGAAGCGATCTCCTGGCACGTGCTGGAGGTCCTCAAAAACAAGAAGGTGCTTAAGGACGTCAAGGTCTCGCGCGTCACCTTCAACGCCATCACCAAGGCGGCGGTGAGCGAAGCGATGGCCAAGCCGCGCGAGATCGACGCCGCGCTCGTCGACGCCTACCTCGCCCGCCGCGCGCTCGACTACCTCGTCGGTTTTACGCTCTCTCCCGTCCTATGGCGCAAGCTGCCGGGCGCCCGCTCCGCCGGGCGCGTGCAGTCGGTCACGCTGCGAATTATCTGCGAACGCGAGCTCGAGATCGAGAAGTTCGTCAAGCGCGAGTACTGGTCGCTCGTCGTGTCTCTTGAAACGAAGAACGGCAATCCGTTTAGCGCTCGCCTGGTTGGAGCCGATGGCGACAAGCTCGGACGCCTCGATATAGGGACCGAGGCACAAGCGCGCGAGCTCCAGTCGGTCTTGAACAAGGGCGCATACGCCGTCGCCAAAGTCGAGGCGAAGCCGGCACGCCGCAACCCATCGCCGCCCTTCACGACATCGACGATGCAGCAGGAGGCCTCGCGCAAGCTCGGCTTCGCGCCTAACCGGACCATGCAGATCGCCCAGCGTCTCTACGAGGGCGTCGAGATCGGCGGCGAGACGGTCGGCCTCATAACCTACATGCGGACCGACGGCGTCGACATGGCGCCTGAGGCCGTGAGCGGCGCGAGGCGCGTGATCAGCCAGGAGTTCGGCGCGCGATACGTGCCGAAGGACGCGCGCAAGTACCTTGTGAAAGCCAAAAACGCGCAAGAGGCCCACGAGGCGGTCCGTCCGACTGAGCTGTCCCGCCTGCCCAAGCACATCGCGCGGGCGGTCGAGCCGGACCTCGCCAAGCTCTACGATCTTATCTGGACGCGAACGATCGCCAGCCAGATGGAATCGGCCGATCTCGAGCGGACGACCGTCGATATCATTGCCGAGGCAAACGGCCGCAAACTCGACCTTCGCGCCAACGGCCAAGTCATAAAGTTCGACGGCTTCCTGAAGCTCTATCAGGAAGGCCGGGACGACGCCGCGTCTGACGACGACGAGAATGGTCGGCTGCCGGCGATGAGCCAGGGCGAGAAGCTCAAGATGGACAAGGTCGAGGCGGACCAGCATTTCACCGAGCCGCCGCCGCGCTTCACCGAGGCGACCATCATCAAGCGAATGGAAGAGCTCGGCATCGGACGCCCTTCGACCTATGACGCGACGGTGCAGACGCTGAAGGCGCGCGAGTACGTCAAGCTCGACAAGAAGCGCCTGGTGCCGGAAGACAAGGGCCGGCTCGTCATCGCCTTCCTTGAGAGTTTCTTCGCGCGCTATGTCGGCTACGATTTCACCGCCGACCTCGAGGAGAAGCTCGATCGGATCTCGAACCACGAGATCGACTGGAAACAGGTACTTCGCGACTTCTGGGTCGACTTTTCGCACGCCGTCGCCGGGACCAAGGACCTGCGCACGACGGAAGTGCTCGATAACCTCAACGAGGTGCTTGGCCCGCACATCTTCCCGCAGCGCGAGGATGGTGGCGAACCGCGGCAATGCCAAGTCTGCGGTACCGGCCAGCTCTCGTTGAAGCTCGGCAAGTTCGGCGCCTTCGTCGGGTGCTCGAATTATCCAGAATGCAAGTTCACGCGTCAGCTCAACCAGACCGGCGACGCCGCCGAGGGCGAGGCCGGCGGTCCCAAGGTGCTCGGTCTTGACCCCGCGTCGGAGCAGGAGATCACGCTTCGCGATGGCCGCTTCGGCCCTTACATTCAGCTGGGGGATGGCGAGAAGCCCAAGCGCTCTTCGTTGCCGAAAGGGCTCGTGCCCTCGGAAGTTTCGTTCACGCAGGCGCTCGCCTTGCTCGCGCTGCCGCGCGAGGTTGCCAAGCATCCCGAGACCAAGGAACCTATCTTGGCGGCGTTGGGCCGCTACGGGCCCTACGTCCAGCATGGGAAGACCTACGCCAACCTTGGCAAGGACGACGACGTGCTCGAGATCGGCGGCAACCGCGCGATCGATCTCATCATCGCCAAGGAGAGCGGGCTCACCGGCCGGCGCTTCGGCGGCGGCGAGAGCGCGCCGTCCAAGATGCTTGGCGATCATCCCAGCGGCGGCGCGGTCGCGCTCAAGGCGGGGCGCTACGGGCCATATGTCAGCCATAACAAAGTCAACGCGACGCTGCCGAAGGATACAGACCCGACGACCTTCACGCTGGAAGAGGCAATTACACTGCTCGCGGCGAAGGAGGGTGGCGGCGGTGGCTCCAGCGCGCAGGGCCGTCTTCTCGGCGAGCATCCACAGGGTGGCGCTATCACCGTGCGGCAGGGCCGCTTCGGTCCTTACGTCAACCACGGTAAGACGAACGCGACGCTGAAACGCGACATGTCGGCGGAAAGTCTCACCCTCGAAGAGGCGATTCGCCTAGTCGAGGACAAGGAAGGCGCGGGCTCGCCCAAGCGCAAGGCGCCGCAGAAGAAGCTCGCGACCACCGAGCGCACGAAGCCGGGCGCTAAGAAGGCGTCACCGGTCAAGAAGGCGCCGGCGAAAAAAACCGCCGCTAAGAAGACAGTGTCCGCCTCGAAGAAGAGCAAGGCATGACAGGAGTGCGCATTCCTTCTCGCGCTCGCGAGAGAAGGTGGGTCGACAAAGCGGAGGTCGATGACCGCGCTTGGCGTCTGCCGCATCCTTGGAATTTTGCGCCGCTTCGCGACGATGTCTTCTCCCGCTTGCAGGGCGCAAAAAGCAGCGTGACATGAGCAAGCGTGCGAAGACGGTGGCCGCGCCTCAGGCCCCCCTCCCCTCGCGCGAAGAGATCGTTGCCTTTATCGCCCGCGAACGCCAAACGATGGGCGAGACGATCCCGAGCAAGATCGGCAAGCGCGAGATCGCCCGCGCCTTTCAACTGAAGGGCGCCGACAGGATCGCGCTCAAGCATCTTCTGAAGGAACTTGAGGCGGAAGGTGCCGTGCAGCGAAAGGGCAAGAGCCTGACTCAAACGGGCCGCTTGCCCGCCACCGTCCTGGCCGAAATCTTCACGCGCGACCGCGACGGCGACCTGCTTGCCAAGCCCGCCGACTGGGACGAGGCTTTGGGTCCGCCGCCGACCATCGTCATTCACGTGCCTCGCAAGCAGCGGGTGGGGACGCCTGCGCCGGGGGTTGGCGACCGCGCGCTGCTGCGAACCGAGTTCAACGTCGGTGCGACCGGGCGCGAACCGGCCTACGCGGGGCGTGTCGTTAAGATCCTGGCGAAAGCGCGCAGCCAGATTCTCGGGATCTACAAGACGGGGCCGGGAACCGGCGGCCAGATCTTTCCGGTCGACAAGAAAGCCGCCAACCGCGGTGCGCTTCGCGTCCTGGCGGGCGACGAGGGCGACGCTCGCGATGGCGATCTCGTTGCCGTCGACATCCTGAAGGGCAGCCGGCTCGGGCCGCCTGACGCGAAAGTACGCGAGCGGATCGGCGCCTTCGCGAGCGAGAAGGCGGTCAGTTTCATCGCCATCCACACCCATAAGATTCCGAGCGTCTTTCAGCGAGAGACGCTGGCGGAAGCCGACGCGGCCGCGCCAGCCTCCCCAGACGGCAGGGAAGACTGGCGGACGCTGGCGCTTGTGACGATTGATCCGTCTGACGCCAAGGACCACGACGACGCTGTCCACGCCACGCCAGATCTCGATCCCGCCAACCCCGGCGGGTTCATCCTGACCGTCGCCATCGCTGACGTGGCGGCCTACGTGCGCCCGCGCTCGGCACTTGACCGCGAGGCGCTGGAGCGCGGCAACTCCGTCTACTTTCCCGATCGCGTCGTGCCGATGCTGCCGGAGCGCATCTCCAACGATCTCTGCTCGCTTCGCGTGGGCGAGGACCGTCCAGCCCTGGCCATGCGCATGGTCATCGATGCGGGCGGTGGGAAGCGCCAGCACACGCTACACCGGATCATGATGCGCTCGCGCGCAAAGCTCGCCTACGCTCAGGCTCAGGCCGCGATCGACGGGCGACCGGACGCGACGACCGCGCCGCTGCTCGACACGGTTCTGCGCCCTCTCTACGCGGCCTACGCGGCCTTGAAGCAAGCGAAGACCGCGCGCAAGCCACTCGATCTCGATCTTCCCGAGCGCAAGATCCTACTCAACCAGGACGGCACGGTCGACCGCGTCGTCGTGCCGGAGCGGCTCGACGCCCACCGGCTGATCGAGGAGTGCATGATCCTCGCCAACGTCGCCGCCGCCGAACTGCTGGAGAGCCGACGCCAGAAGCTCATCTACCGGACGCACGGCGAGCCATCGATCCAGAAACTGCACAACCTCGCCGAGTTCCTGCAAACGATCGGGATCAAGCTCGCCAAGGGCCAAATGATGACCGCGGCTCAGTTTAACGGCATCCTCGCCCAGGTCCGCGGCACCGAGCACGAGCAGATCGTCAACGATGTCGTGTTGCGCTCGCAGGCGCAGGCCGAATACAGCGCGGAGAATTACGGACATTTCGGCCTTCACTTGCGCCGCTACGCGCATTTTACCTCGCCGATCCGTCGCTACGCCGACCTTGTGGTGCACCGCGCTCTCATCCGCGCCGAGAAGCTCGGCGACGACGGTCTTCCTGATTGGGGGGTCGACGATCTCGCCGAAGTTGCGGAGCGGATCTCGGCGGCCGAACGGCGCGCCATGGCAGCCGAACGCGAGACGATCGATCGGCTCATCGCGACCTTTCTCGTCGACAAGGTGGGTGCGACCTTCGAAGGCCGCATCGCTGGGGTGACCAGAGCCGGACTTTTCGTTAAGCTGAGCGATACGGGAGCGGATGGCTTTATTCCCGCCGCGACGTTAGGCGATGAGTTTTTCCGATACGAAGAGTCGTTGCATGCTCTGGTCGGGTCGCGAAGCGGTGAGACCCTGCAGTTAGGAGATCCTGTCACAGTCAAGCTGGTCGAAGCCGCGCCTCTCGCGGGCGCTTTGAGATTCGAACTCGGTGGCAGGCGAAATGGCGGTATGAGAGCGATCCGACGCAAGGACGGCATCGGGGCGGGTAGTTCAGCGCGTGACGTTCGGTCTCCTGGAAGAAGCCGACGTAACGTTTGAATGTCTTCTCGCACAACGACGTGCGGTGCCGCGGGGCAAAAGCCAGCGCGGCAGGGATAGTAAATGAGCCTGACCGACCAACTGAACGGCTCTGAGGAGTCGATAAAACGCGCGCCGCATCGCGAAACTGTGGCGGCGATCAAGAGAGGTCTTCGCGGACGGTGCCCCGCGTGCGGTGAGGGACGGATTCTTCACGCCTACCTGAAGGTGAACGATTCCTGTCCGGTGTGCGGCGAGGAACTTCACCATCACAGGGCCGATGACTTTCCGCCTTACCTCACGATTTTCGTCGTCGGCCATATCTTGGGCGCGGCGATGTTCGCGGTCGACGAAATTTGGCCGGATCTGCCGATGACGTTCCACTTTCTCCTTTGGCCGACGCTGTGCGTCGTCCTTTCGCTATGGCTTTTGCCGATCTTCAAAGGGGCGCTGATTGCCTATCAATGGGCGCTTCGCATGCACGGTTTCGAGACCGCGCATGCAAGTCTGGCGCAAGGACGCGATGACGAGGTCCACTCCTTTCAGCAACGCTCCGCCGCCTGACGCGCGGGACCTCTCATCCGCGGCGTATCGGAGCAGCCGGTTCCGCCCGAACGTTGGCCTGTGCGATCGCCGTCGCGACGATCGTCGGGTGCGGCCTTTCTCTGAGCATCGCGCTTTTGGCGGTCCGGCTCGCCCGATCAGGGTTCAGCGCCAGGGCTGTCGGCTTCAACACCGCCGCTGGCGGCCTTGCGACATTCGCCTGCGCCCCTTTCATCCCCTACATGGCCCGATTCGGCGGGGTCGCACGGCTGCTCATGGCGGCTCTGGTGCTTGGCGGACTGATGCTCGTCGGGTTCACGCTCACCGATGACTACTTCGTTTGGTTGGCGCTGCGTTTTGGCATCGGCGCCGCTGTCACGGTGATGTTCGTGCTGAGCGAATTTTGGATCACCAGCGCCGCGCCGGCGCGGCGGAGGGGCTTGGCGATTGGCTGCTATGTGACGAGCCTTGCCGTAGGTTTCGCCGTGGGACCCCTGATCCTGACGTTTGTCGGAACAGTAGGTAACCTGCCCTTCTACATCGGCGGTTCGCTCTTCGTCGGGGCCGCGCTTCCTCTCATGCTGAATGCGCGCGACGCGCCGTCGCTCGAGTCGAACAGTCGGAAATCGCTGATCACCTTCGTTGGCGAATCCCCTGCCGCCGCCTTGGCCGCCCTTCTGCATGGAGCGATCGAGGTCGCGGGGCTCAGTCTTCTGCCAGTCTATGCGCTTCGATCGGGATTGACGATCGGCGATGGCGCGCTCTTCTCCAGCCTGTTCATTCTCGGTAACAGCCTGTTTCAGATCCAGATCGGCTTTTTGTCGGATCACCTGGATGGTCGAAAGCTGTTTCCCGTTCTCGGTATCGTCGGCTTCATCGGCGCGTGTTTCCTAGCGCTGCAAGGCACCAGGAACATCATCGTTTTCGATGTCGGTCTGCTGGTCTGGGGTGGAGTGGTCGGCGCCTTCTATCCCGTTGGTCTCGCCCAGCTTGGCGCGAAATATCAAGGCGCCGAATTGGCGGAAGCAAATTCCGCCTACGTGATGATCTACGCGCTCGGAATGCTGGCCGGTCCGCCGCTAGTTGGAATGGGCCTGGACCTAGTCTCCCCGTCCGGTTTCTTCTGGGCCGCGGGATTTCTCATCCTTGTATACGTCATACAGATGGGCGCTCGGACGATCGGGCGGTCAACGCGGCGACCTCGTTTCTCCTGAGCGATGCTATCCTTGACAGATCGAAGGTGCTCCTTATTGTGCGGTCCATCGCGGACGGCCTTGCGGCAGGTCCGCTTTTTTTGCTTAAGTCTGGCTCGCGTCAGGCCCGCCAGAGATCAGAAGTGCCATGGCCAAAGCTGCAATGATCAAGATAAAGCTCTTGTCGTCCGCCGACACGGGTTACTTCTACGTGACGAAAAAGAACGCCCGGACGAAGACAGACAAGCTGAGTTTCAAGAAATATGACCCGGTCGCGCGCAAGCACGTCGAGTTCAAGGAGACGAAGATTAAGTAGCGGATCGGAATGGCGGCCGAAAGCCGCCGTCAGCAGTTGGCCCCTCCGAAACGCCGTAATCTTCTCGTGACGGCGCATGTCCGGCTTAGCAGCGCCTCGGCTGTCGCTTGATGCGACGCAATCTCCCGTACGAGACGATCAGAGCGTTGCAAAGATGGTGGCCGGCGGTGAGTAGCGCGAGGAGGCCACTCCTCACTACCCACCAGCCGGCCGACCCCACGGACCCAGGAGATGCGGCGGACCTGAGCACTCCGTAGGGTATCTCTTCGAAGTCCAACACGTCGATACGCAACGCGCCGTGCTTTTCCTCGATTGTCTCGCCTTGATGCCCGCTGGGCATTGCCGGATCGACCACGCAAGGTTTAGCTTGACGGCAGCGAAATGCAAATCGCGAATCGGGCAAGTCGCGTTGAAAACTTGTTCACCATGAATCGTCGCGCTTTTTCGCAGCGATCGTCTTAAGCGGCGTCGGCCGTGACCCGGTTTCGCCCCGCCCCCTTCGAGCGATACAGGGCACCATCGGCGCGGCGCATCAGGCTCTCCGCATCGTTCTCGCCGGTACGCTCGGCGAGGCCGATAGAGACGGTGACCGGTATCATCGGGCGATCCGGCGCGTGGCAGAAGAGATCGTGTT
Organism: Beijerinckiaceae bacterium; assembly: GCA_965198495.1. Taxonomy (GTDB): domain Bacteria; phylum Pseudomonadota; class Alphaproteobacteria; order Rhizobiales; family Beijerinckiaceae; genus RH-AL1. Next base: position 2,447,010 of record CBDAPL010000001.1, read on the forward strand.
CCATGATCCGGCGGACGCGTTCGGCAACGCGACCCGCGACCTCGAGATCAGTGTCCGGCATCAGCACGGCGAACTCCTCACCGCCCAAACGGCAGATGAGGTCGCTGGCGCGGACAACGCTACGCAACCTTGCTGAGAAGGTCCGCAGGATCTGATCGCCGGCATCATGTCCGTGCGTGTCGTTGACGCGCTTGAAATGGTCGATGTCGAGGATCATCAAGGAGAGGGGCTTGCCCCTGCGGCCGGCTTGCTCGAGAAGAACCGGGAAGTTGGTGTTGAAAAAGCGGCGATTGTGGAGGCCTGTCAGCATGTCGACGACGGCCATTTCGATGGACGCCTGAACGTTGTCGCGAAGCCGGTCCGCATAGCGCTTGCGGCGCAACTGAGTGCGTACGCGAGCCAGAAGTTCGTTGCTGTCGACCGGCCGCAGGACATAGTCATTGATACCGAGATCGAGTCCGCGTAGCAGCCTGGGGCGATCCTCCGCCTCCGCGAGAATCAGGATGGGAACGTGACGTGTGCGTTCCAGCGATCGGAACTGCGAGCAAAGCCGCAAGCTATCGTAACCCTGAAGCGCCAGCGAGACGATGAAGAGATCGTAGCGGCCTTCCACGCCCCTGAAGAGCGCCTCCTGGGGATCGGTCTCTATGTCGACGTTCTGGGCGCTCAGCGTTGTGCTCACCAGGCGCGCGGCGGTAACGCGGTTCTCGATCAGCAGGATGTTGGCACCGCGCACGTCCTCACGCATTGCGGCGAGGATCGGGTCCTGCATGCCAAGGCTCGTAGAGGTCGCGGCGCGACCGCGCAACTCGTCGAGCACCACCTTCAGCCTCGTGAGCGAGCGCACGCGGGCGATCAGCGCGATCTCGTCGATCGGTTTCGTCAGGAAATCCTCGGCGCCGGCTTCCAGCCCGCGAACGCGGTCGGCTGGCTGGTCGAGTGCCGTGACCAACACGACGGGTATGTGATGGGTCAGAGGGTCGCGCTTGAGGAGGCGGCAGACCTCGAAACCGTCCATTCCCGGCATCATCACGTCGAGAAGAACGATGTCGCAGTCACCTCGCGCGCAAATGTCGAGCGCGTCCGCACCATTCGAGGCGGAGATCACATCGAAATATTCGGCCGTCAGCCTGGCTTCAAGCAGGGCGAGATTCGGCGCGAAGTCGTCGACAATCAAGATACGCGCTGACATCCGACGAACCCTTTACTCAGACTGGATCGGAGAGATAGGTCCGGACAGTTTCCAAAAACTTAACGACAGAGATCGGCTTCGAAAGGTAGGCCTCGCAACCTCCCTGCCGTATTTTCTCCTCGTCGCCCTTCATGGCAAAGGCGGTTATCGCGATGATGGGAATGTGCTTCAAGCTTTCGTCATCCTTGATCCACCGAATGACCTCGAGGCCCGAGACTTCGGGTAACTGGATGTCCATGAGGATCAAATTGGGATGATGCGTCTTGGCGAGATCGACAGCCTCCACGCCGCTCCGCGTCTGTATCGTGGTATAGCCATTGGCTTCGAGAAGATCGTTGAACAGCTTCATGTTCAATTCGTTATCCTCGACGATCAGAACGCTTTTCGGCATTGCTCGACCCTGATCCCGCGCGACGATGCTTTCCTCGAATTAGACGGTCGCCATCTTCTAGGAGACTATAGACCGCACACCTTGATGAAAGGAAAACCTGCAGGGTGAAGAAACACTTGGAGGCTTCTGTCCACAGCAGAAACGCCGCCGCGCTTGAATCGGACACACTGGACCAGCTTGCCGCGGAGGCCATGACCTACCTCGCCGCCGATGCGGAGCGCCTCAGCCGGTTCTTCGCGGAGACCGGTATCACTATCGATACGCTGCGGTGCGCCGCCGGCACGCCGGACTTCACGGCGCACCTACTCGACTACCTTGCGGCTGACGAGCGACGCCTCGTTGCCTTCGCGGCGGAAGTCGGCCGGGATCCGGCGGCGATCGACGCGATCCGGGCGGCGCTGACGCGATCGGGCGACAACGCCTGATGCCGGGCGGCTTCTGCCGAGATTGCCTCTTCGCCTATCCGCCGCCGGCACCTTCGCGTTGCCAGGCCTGCGCTTCGCCGCGCATGGTCGCCCATCGGGAACTCCAGAGTCTGTCGATCGCCCACGTCGATTGCGACGCTTTTTACGCCAGTATCGAGAAGCGCGACGACCGATCCTTACGCGACAAGCCGCTCATCATCGGCGGTGGTCAGCGCGGCGTGGTCCTGACCGCCTGCTACATCGCCCGGACCTACGGCGTGCGCTCCGCGATGCCGATGTTCAAGGCGCTTAAACTCTGCCCGCAGGCCATGATCGTGCGGCCGGACATGGCCAAGTACGCGCGTGTCGGCCGGCAGGTGCGCGCGATGATGGGCGAACTGACACCCCTCGTCCAGCCTGTCTCGATCGATGAGGCGTTCCTCGACCTCGGCGGCACGCGGGACGTGCACGGCATGGTGCCGGCGCTCACACTCGCGCGCTTCGCCGCAAAGGTTGAGGCGGAGATCGGCATCAGCGTCTCCATCGGGCTTAGCGACTGCAAGTTCCTGGCGAAGCTTGCCTCCGATTTCGACAAGCCGCGCGGCTACATGATCATCGGCCGGCACGACGCCCTCCGCGTGCTGCGGCCGCTGCCGGTCGGCGCGATCTGGGGCGTCGGCGCGGTGGCGCAGAACCGGCTTGGCCTGCTGGGCTTCACGACAATCGGGGACATTCAGGATTGCACCGAGCGAGAGTTCGCCCGCCGTATCGGTTCGGAGGGCTCGAGCCTGTGGCGCCTGGCCCACGGCATCGACGCGCGCCATGTCGCGACATCGCGCGAAGCCAAAAGCGTTTCGGCGGAGACGACGTTCGGCCAGGACCTCGCCACTCCCGACGAGCTACTGCCTGTGCTCTTCCATCTCTGCGAGAAAGTCGCGTCGCGCCTGACAAGCGGCGATCTCGCGGCTGGCGGCGTTGTGCTGAAGCTGAAGACAAGTCGTTTCAAGCTGAAGACCCGCTCGCGCGCGCCGATCGCCACGACGCAGCTCGCGGCGCGCCTCTTCGAGGCCGGCCGCGCCCTGCTGCTGCCCGAGCTCGACGGCACCAGCTATCGCCTGATCGGACTCGGCGCCTCCGACTTGCGCCCAGCCGCCGACGCTGACCGCGCCGACCTGGTCGACACGTCGCTGGCACGCCAGAAGGCGACGGCGCGGGCAATCGATGCCGTGCGGGCGCGCTTTGGTGGCGAGGCGCTGGTGCGGGGTATCACGTTGCAGAGGACACCGAAGCGGCGGTGACGAAGTCGACCACTCTGACCAACCTCAAGCTTGGATGCGACACTATGGAAGCACCAAGACCAATGCAACATTCCTTAAAAATGATATTCGGTGCGTCGCCTTGCAAGGCGGCCGGATGGGATGATGGACAAGGTTCAAAATGTCGTCGATGTTCTTGCCGAACTGTCGCGAAGCTTAAAGGATGCGGAGGAAGACTCTACGCTGGATCAATACAAGGCCGTTATTCGGAACGCGCGAGAAGATATCGAACAGATTACTCACGACTTAGATTACTACGTGACTGGCCATTATCGGGAGACTTCGACGCATTGAGGGGACGCCTTACAATAAGACGATTGAGCGGGCGAGATGGAACATTGATGGCGGGAAGTTGCGTCAACTGGGCAGGGAGCTTCGAGGACTGGCGATCTAGGAAGACTTGGCTCCCTGAGCAGGACTCGAACCTGCGACAAGTCGATTAACAGTCGACTGCTCTACCAGCTGAGCTATCAGGGACCATCGCTGAGGGACTGCCGGAGCGAGGTGGGCCTATAGCAAGTGAGACGCGGTTTGCAAAGTCGATATTTGCCGTAGAAGCGTTTCAGCGCGCTCGCGCTCCCGGCGGATGCGCATCGCTTTCACCGCCTAGGCCATTGCTCGACCGAGCCGACCTTTGCTATAGCCACGCTGCGCCGGGCCGCCGCCGACGCGCAGAGGGGCCTCGTGGCGGAGTGGTTACGCAGAGGACTGCAAATCCTTGCACCCCGGTTCGATTCCGGGCGAGGCCTCCAATTGGTTCTCCTGCCAACTAAACCATCGTGTAGGCTCTCGCGCTGACTCAATAGCTGCCCGCGTGTGTCGGGGCACACAGAAATTGTGAGGGTCGGCCAAGTCCAATAATCTTGGGGTGTGTTGAAAGAGGCGCAGAACGCTCGCGCAATCAGCGGCGATGGTGCCCGTCAAGGCCCAGGCTCGTTGACACGCGTCATGCCGGCTCGACCCAAACGGCCGTGCCGTAGGCCAGCACCTCGGTGATGCCGTCCATGATCTCGTTGGCGTCGTAGCGCATCGCCACAATCGCATTGGCGCCGCCCTCCCGCGCGTGCTCGCACATCAGGTCGTAGGCCTGCTGACGGGCCATCTCCGCGAGCTTGGTGTAGACGCCGATCTTACCGCCGAAGAAGGCCTGGAACCCGCCGAGCATGTTACCGACGACGCTGCGCGAGCGCACCGTCAGGCCGCGCGCGAGGCCGAGATGGCGCGTGACCCGATAGCCCGCGATTTCGTTCGTCGTCGACACCAACATGCGCCCGATCCCTGTTAACGCGCGTGTCGGATGCGAGGACAGGACCCGCGTAGCGGCGATCACTGCCTTCGATGGCACCGGCTTTCAAGTCTATGACACCACGGGCCGTCGCATGACCTATACGGTCAAGGAGATTTTCTACATCTTTTAGGGGAAAGGCGGACAGGCGGGCGGCGCCGCGGTATTCTGTCGTTTCGCCGGCTGCAACTTGTGGAGCGGCAGGGAAGAGGACCGGGCCGCGTCGGCCTGCAGCTTCTGCGATACCGACTTCATCGGCATCGACGGTGAAGGCGGCGGCAGGTTCGAGACCGCTGACGCCGTCTCGACCAGGATCGCCACGACTTGGCGCGGCGGCGGCGGGACGCCCTACGTCGTGTTCACCGGCGTTCAAACACTTCTGGCTACAGCCGATGGACGGCGCCGCGCGGCGGGAGAATACGAAGGAGGCCGTCGCCTACTGCCTGGCGCATCCGCGCTGGCGCCTTCGCCTGCAAACTCACAAGGTCATCGGGATACCCTGATGTTCGAGCTTTCGAAGCAGTTCCGGTTCGACGCGGCGCATACGCTCGAGCGTTCGATCGAGACAGACTCCAGCCGCCGCATTCACGGGCACTCTTACAGGGGCGAGGTGACGCTGCGTGGCGAGCCCGACCCCGCGACCGGGATGATCATGGACCTGACGCTGCTCGAGCGGGCACTCGACGAGGCGCGTGACGGACTTGATCACGGCATTTTGGACGAAGTCCCGGATCTCGGCCCGGCGACGATGGAAAATCTTGCTCGCTGGATCTGGGTCAAGGTCGCGCCGCGCTGCAAGGATCTCGCGAAGTTGAGCGCTTTCGCGATTCCGCGGGCGACACCTGCAGCTACTACGGACCGGCTGGTCTTCAGAAGGCGTAGGCGCCTGCCGGTGGATCGGAGGCGCCCTCGCGGCTCGCGGAGCGCACATCGATCTTCTCGACCTTAGCGTCCGGCGGCCCTTGGCGTAGAAGGCCGACCAGTTCGGCGAGCGCCGCTCCCGGACCGTGAATCACCCCTTCGACGGAGCCGTCCGCGCGGTTCATCGCCCAGCCCGTTACGCCGAGGCGGCGCGCGTTCTCGCGCGCGTAGGCACGAAAGAAAACACCTTGCACCTTCCCTTCGACGCGGAAGGCGAGCGTGCGTTCCCCCTCGCTCAAGCCGCCCCCTTCGGTTCGACATCGGCCGGCCGTTCGGTAAGTTTCGCGCCGGCGAAGACGGCACCCCTCACTTCAGGCCCGAAAAAGGCCAGGGTGGCCAGCACGATCGCGACCGTCCCCACCACAATCGACAGGCCGAACGCGTAATCGTTGCCGCGCGCCTCTGCGATGGTGCTCTGCAAGGGCCCGTTCACGGCGGCGATCAGGTTGCCGATCTGGTAGGCGAAGCCGGGAAACGTTCCGCGCACCTCGTTGGGCGACAATTCATTAAGATAGACGGGAACGACGCCCCACGCGCCCTGCACCGCGAACTGCATCAGGAAGCCGCCGACCGCGAGGATCAAGGGGGTCGAACCGAAGGCCCAGAACGGTATGGCCGGCAGCGCGATCAAAGCAGCGATGCTGATCGCCCGCAGGCGGCCGATTCGCTCCGAGAGCGTGCCGAAGGCAATGCCGCCGCAGATCGCGCCGATGTTGAAGGTGATGGCGATGGCACTCGTCACGTGCGGATCGAACTTGCGCTGCACGCGAAGGAATGTGGGGTAGAGATCCTGCGTGCCGTGACTGAAGAAGTTGAAACACGTCATGATCGCGATCGCGAAGATGAAGCGGCCCGCGTTCGCGCTCAGCACCTCGACGATGCTTGGTTTCACGGCCTTCTTCTCCTGAGCGAGGAAGACGGGCGATTCTTCGACATTGGAGCGTATGTAGAGCACCAGAATGGCGGGTATCGCGCCGACCATGAACATGCCGCGCCAGCCAAGTGTCGTGTAGAGCAGACCGAACACGATCGAGGCGAAAAGGTATCCGCTCGGGTACCCGGCCTGCAGGATGCCCGAGACCATCCCGCGGGATTTCGGCGTGATGGTCTCCATCGTCAGAGAGGATCCGACTCCCCATTCGCCGCCCATCGCGATTCCAAAGAGGATGCGCAGGATGAAGAACGTCACGAGGTTCGGCGCGAAGCCCGACGCGAACTCAAGGACCGAAAACAGCAAGATATCGACCATCAGCGTCGGTCGCCGGCCGAACTTGTCAGCGGCCAGACCGAAAATGAGCGCGCCGATGGGGCGAGCGGCGAGCGTCAGAAAGAGGGACCAGGCGACGGTCGTGACATCGGTGGAGAAGCTCTTGGCGACATCCTTGATGACGAAGACGAGAATGAAGAAGTCGAAAGCGTCGAGGGTCCAACCCAGATAGCTGGCGGCGACCGCGCTTCGCTGCTTGCCGTCCAATTGCCGAAGGTCGTTGAACATCGCGATGCCCCTTGCTCTTCCCCTTGGAAGAGCCATGGCGTCTTTCAAGCAATCGGTAAAGCGGGTCGGTCGTCGAGCGTGCCTTCATTCAAGGGGACGTTATCGATCAGCCGCGTGCGACCAAGCCACGCCGCGATCAGCAGGCGACCGGGCTCGTCGGCGACGAATGAGCCGAGATCGTGCGCGCGGCGCGCTTCGACGTAGTCGACCCTGAAGCCTGCGGCCTTGATCGTCGCGTCCGCGGCGAGGAGGCGGGAGTCTATGGGACAACCTCGCGCGACATCCCCAGCCACACGCGAAAGCGTCTCGTACAATAGGGGAGCCTTGGCTCGCTCCTCGGCGGTGAGATACGCGTTGCGCGACGACATAGCGAGGCCGTCGACCTCCCGGACGATCGGCACGCCGCGAACCTGCACGGGCAGGTCGAGGTCGAGAGCCACGCGCTCGATCACGCGGAGCTGCTGGAAATCCTTTTCGCCGAAGAAGGCGACGTCCGGAGCAGCCTGGAGCAGCAGCTTGGTGACGATCGTCGCGACGCCGGAAAAATGGGTCGGCCTGAAACGATCTTCGAGGCCCGCGATGGCAGGACCGGCAACCGCGACGGACGTCGCGAAACCAGCGGGATACATAGTCTGCAAAGCAGGAGCGTAGACGAGATCGCATCCCGCTGCCTCGACTCGGGCGCAATCTGCTTCGAGATCGCGGGGATAGGCATCGAAGTCTTCGCCGGGCGCGAATTGCGTAGGATTGACGAAAATCGTCACGATCGTGCGATCTGCCGCCTCTTTCGCGACTTCGAGCAACCGAATGTGGCCGGCATGGAGCGCGCCCATGGTTGGAACCAGGCCAATGCTGTGACCGGCGGCGCGCCATGCGGAAACTTGAGCGCGCAGAGATACGAGGCCGGTGCAGCGCGCGATGGTCAAACTTGGCAGCGGAGGTCGCGTGACGGCGACGAAGACAGGCGCTCGAGCATCGCGACGTAGTGCGGTGGCAAAGCCGCCGCCCGTGCAGCGGCAAGTATCCCCGTCATATATGCCGGAACCGGCTCACCGCCTTGGCTTTGATCGGTACCGATATACACCAGAGCGCGAGCGGCATGCCCGTCCTGGCGCGTCACCTGATGATACACCTTGATGTAAAGGCCGCCGGCGACATCCTCGTATCGATCGAGCGGGTCTATGTCGGAGAGGGCAAGGTCGAACAGGACGCCGTGAACCTCGTGGCCCGCGTCTTCGCGGATCGAGGCGTAGCCATCGGTCATCAGCACGAAGCGGTGCCGCGGCAAGCAGGCGTTGCCAATCAGTCGCGCTTTCGGACAGCGCGCCCGTAGCGCCGCCTCGTCCATATTTGAGCCGTAGGCGAAATAGAGTGTCATGCGCCGGGGCGGCGGCCCTTCGCGCGCCTACTGGGCGACGCTCGCCACATCCTTCTTCTTGCGATGGCGAGCTGGCTTTGTGGCGTCCGCGCTGCCGGCGCCGTCAAGACCGACCTTGATGCTGTAGTCATTACCGGTGCGCCCCGTGGCGATCGGCACTACGAGGCTGTCGGACACGAACTGGAAGGGCGCACCCGCCTGCCCGGTTCCCACGGCGGCGGAAACCCGGAACAGCTTGCTTTCGACCGGCTTGTGCTCGATTTCGCTGAAGACCACGACCCTGATGGGCACGTCGAAACGCCCGGCGGCGCCGACCGGGCCGAGCAGAACGCGGCCACCCGCGCCAACCTTCACAGACATGCGACCACCGGCCATGGTGCATTCGCGTGCGACATCGTAGAGAGAGTATTGGTACTTCAGGCCCTGGTTTCCGGTCGCGCCCGGCGCCATAACGCGCTGCGCCTCGGTGCCATCCAAGATGGCGATCGAAGGGCAACCCGACGGGTTTTCGACCGGCGCCGGACCCAGGGGTTTGCCGAGACCGACGGCCTTCTGCGCCTTGGTGATCTGCTCTTTCATGCTGTCACTCAGCTTGTCGCTCCAGCTCGGGTTCAAGCCGTAATCTTCGTCGTCGGCAGCCTGGACCGAGCCGGCCGAGATGCCAACGACGGATATGGCAAGAAGCACGAGCGACGCGACACGCCCCGGCGAAACGCCGTGGCCAACCTTCGCACGGCGCATTTCGATTTCCTTACGCGAACTGACGTCCATGACCCGATCCCCTAAACGCCGCGCGGCACTCCTCGTCAGGGAAGCTCATCGAAAGCCTCCTTGAATCCAGCGAGCGCCAGCGGAATACCGATACCCTCCTCGGGTGTCTGGAAAATGATGAACACGGCATTCTTGCCGTTTTTAAGTTGATCGATCAACTTATCTTCCATCACGACCTCGGCAATGCAGCCGGACGGCTGACAGCGGACGAAACCCGCATGGCCGATGTCGACATCGTCAATCTTGAGACCGAGCCCGGACGGGAGTAGCACGCCGAGCGGTGCGATGACACGAAGTAGGCGATTCTTGCCGTCGGCGGTCTTCAGGACGATGATGATGAGCCCGATGTTCGGTCGATCCTCCGCGGCGATACTTTGGACAAGCGCGCATTGCTGCTTCGAGGCACCAGGCGGCGTCTCGCATCGAACCTGCCAGTCGCCGTGCTTGGCTTTCACGACCCCCTGCGCCGTGCTCGCCTCCGTCGAAGCGAGCGTCGCTATCGCCGGCAGAACGACGAAGCCGACGCACAGGAACACCAGTCTCGACAGCTCGGTTCTTACGTTCATCAGACGGACGATCCTCTTTCCTGCACGCGCTCCGCGGACGACGATTTTGCAGGGCGTTTGCCAATGCGAGCGCTACGGCAAAAGCGAGACGGAAGCGAGCCCGCCGTCGCGCTTTTATGACGCGTGAACCGCGAGCCGATCGTATTGCGCTCAGATCATCTTTATGGTTTGGAACCACCAGCGTAGTGGCAATGCCGATGTCATTCCATCCGCGGCGCTGGCCGAGCGTCCCTTGGGGTCGGCAGTCGTCGACTTGCCACCGGCGTACGCGATCAAGTTGAAGCTCGGGAATGGGACCGAATATGAAGATCATCGAGAAGACCGTGTCGCGTTGCGTCGCGGCTTCAGTCCTACTGGCGACGTTCGGAGCTGGAGCGGCATTGGCGGACGGTTATGCCGTCCCGGGTCAGGTCGGATTCGAGGAAGCGGTTACGCCCGTCGCGCGTGAGATCCACTGGTTTCACAACGACATTCTTCTGCCGATCATAATCGTGATCTCGCTCTTCGTCGCCGGATTGCTCGCGTACATCATGATCGCCTTCAATGAGAAGGCCAATCCGGTGCCTTCCAAGACCACGCATCACACATTCCTCGAGATCGCGTGGACGATCGCTCCGGTACTCATCCTGTTCGTGATCGCCATTCCGTCGATGAAGCTTCTGACCAACGAACTCGTCATTCCCAAGTCCGACATGACGCTGAAGGTGACCGGCCACCAGTGGTTCTGGAGCTATGAATACCCCAAGGACCAGGAAGGCGGCTTTCAGTTCGACTCGTATCTCGTCAAGGGTGACGACCTCAAGCCTGGCCAATTGCGCCAGCTAGCCGTCGACAATGCCGCCGTCGTCCCTGTCGGCAAGACGGTGCACGTCCTCGTGACGGGATCCGATGTCATTCACGGCTTCGTCGTTCCGTCGTTCGGCACCCGTGTCGACGCGGTGCCGGGCCGCATGAACGAGACCTGGTTCAAGGCTGAGAAGGAAGGCGTCTACTACGGTCAATGCTCGAAGATCTGCGGCAAGGACCACGCGTTCATGCCGATCTCTTTCAAGGTGGTCAGTGAGAAGGCCTACACCGCGTGGCTGACTCAGGCGAAGAAGGACTTCGCCTCCAACGACACGGATGGCGTTCGCACGAAAATCGCAACGACGCGGGGCGCGGCTCCGGTCCGTCTAGCCGGCGTTCAGTAATAATCAACGTTCCCTCGGCGTGGCTTCGCCATGTCATGACAAAATCGAGTTCGGGACAGCCAAAATGGACACTGCAGTCTCAGGTCATCACGACGACCACGCCGTTCCGCACGGATGGCGGCGTTACATGTACTCGACCAATCACAAGGATATCGGCACCCTCTACCTGATCTTCGCGATCACGGCGGGCGTCATTGGCGGCTTCTTCTCGATCCTGATGCGGATGGAACTGCAAAGCCCCGGCATCCAGGTTTTCAATCATCTTGCCGTTATGCAGGGTGCCGACCCGGCCAACGCCGTCGATGCCGCCAAGAACCTCTACAACGTCGTCATCACAAGCCATGGCTTGATCATGATCTTCTTCATGGTCATGCCGGCGCTGATCGGCGGTTTCGGCAATTGGTTCGTCCCGATCATGATCGGCGCGCCTGATATGGCCTTTCCGCGCATGAACAACATCTCGTTCTGGCTGCTGCCGGCCTCGTTCTCTTTGCTTTTCATCTCCGCTTTCATGGAAGGCTCGCCGGGCGGTAAGGGCTTCGGTGGTGGTTGGGTCATGTATCCGCCGTTCTCGAGCAACACGGGTTCGCCTGGGCCGGCGATGGATTTCGTGATCCTGTCGCTGCATCTTGCCGGCGCCTCGTCGATCCTTGGCGCGATCAATTTCATCACGACGATCTTCAATATGCGCGCGCCCGGCATGACGTTGCACAAGATGCCGCTTTTCGCCTGGTCCGTGCTCGTGACGGCCTTCCTGCTTGTGCTCTCTCTGCCGGTCCTCGCCGGCGCCATCACGATGCTGCTGACGGACCGTAATTTCGGCACGACGTTCTTCGATCCGGCCAACGGCGGCGACCCGCTGCTCTTCCAGCACCTGTTCTGGTTCTTTGGGCACCCCGAGGTTTACATCCTGATCTTGCCGGGCTTCGGCATCGTCAGCCACATCATCTCGACCTTCTCGAAGAAGCCGATCTTCGGTTATCTCGGCATGGCCTACGCCATGGTCGCGATCGGCGTTGTCGGGTTCGTCGTGTGGGCTCACCACATGTACACGGTCGGCCTCTCGCTTACGACGCAGCGCTACTTCGTCTTCGCGACCATGGTGATCGCGGTGCCGACCGGCGTGAAGGTGTTCTCCTGGATCGCGACCATGTGGGGTGGTTCGATCTCGTTCCGAACGCCCATGTACTGGGCGACCGGCTTCATCTTCCTATTCACGGTCGGCGGCGTAACGGGCGTCGTGCTTGCAAACGCCGGTATCGACCGCGCATTGCACGAGACTTACTATGTCGTCGCGCATTTCCACTATGTGCTTTCGCTTGGCGCTGTATTCGCTCTCTTCGCCGGGTTCTACTACTGGTTTCCGAAAATGTCGGGCTACATGTACAACGAGTCGCTTGGTAAGCTGCATTTCTGGCTGATGTTCATCGGGGTGAACGTAACGTTCTTTCCCCAGCACTTCCTCGGCCTCGCGGGAATGCCGCGTCGCTACATCGACTATCCGGACGCCTATCATCTCTGGAACGAGATCTCGTCCTATGGCGCCTATCTTTCGTTCGCTAGCGTCATCCTGTTCCTCTACGTCATCTACGACGCCTTCGCGAAAAAGGTGCTAGCCGGTGACAATCCATGGGGTGCCGGCGCGACGACGCTGGAGTGGACACTCTCGTCCCCGCCGCCTTATCACCAGTTTGAAACGCTTCCGCGCATCACCGACATCGGCCACTGACACTAACGAGAGAGGGCGATGGCAGGCCGCTTTTAAGCGAGAGACGGCGTCGATCCGGCGCCGTTTCTACTTTATTGATGGGGCGAAATCCCATCGCGCCCCGGACCCAGCCGGCGACCTTGGCTATCGTACACCTTTAATCGGGAAATCATGAGCTTCCTCAGCCAAGTATCCGACGCGCCCTTCATCTCTTCGGCGGGACCGCGCGATTACATCGCCCTGCTCAAGCCGCGCGTGATGTCGCTTGTCGTCTATACCGCGATCGCAGGCATGTTGATTGCCGCTCCCGACATCAATGTCGTCCTAGCCTTGGCCGCCCTTCTCGCGATCACGGTTGGTGCCGGCGCGAGCGGCGCGCTGAACATGTGGTATGACGCCGACATTGATGCCCTCATGCGGCGGACCAGCCGCCGCCCGATCCCGATGGGTCGGATCACCGCGCCCGAGACCCTCGTCTTCGGCCTTGTCTTGTCCGTGTTGTCGGTCTTCACGCTTGGGATCGTAGCGAACTGGTTTGCCGCGAGCCTCCTCGCTTTTACGATTTTCTTCTATGTCGTCGTCTACTCGATGTGGCTCAAGCGCTCGACGCCTCAGAACATAGTGATCGGTGGCGCCGCGGGCGCGTTTCCACCCATCGTCGCTTACGCCGCCGTGACCGGCAGCGTGAGTTGGTCGAGTGTTGCGCTTTTCGCGCTGATCTTCGTTTGGACACCGCCGCATTTCTGGGCTCTCGCGCTCGTCAAGTCCGAGGAATATGCGAAAGCGGGCGTCCCAATGCTCCCGAACGTCTTCGGCGCAGATAGAACGCGTCGCGACATACTGCTTTATTCGCTGCTGCTCGCCCCTGTGGGTGTCCTTCCTTACGCGATGGGATTTGCCACAATCGCGTACGGCGCGCTGTCGATCCTGCTCGGGCTGGCTTTTGCCATTCTCGCCTGGCGCGTCTACGTGACACGCGAGGGTGCCGGCGCCGACCGGGCGGCGTACGCGCTATTCAGCTTCTCGATCCTCTACCTCTTCCTGCTGTTCGCCGAGATCATCGGCGAGAGAACGCTCATGATCGTCAAGATCGTCCCATGGCCTTAAGCGAACGCGACCGGAACGATGGCATTGTTCTTACGCCCGAGCAGGAGCGAAGCCGGCGCAATCGAAATATCGCGATCGGGCTCGCCATCGCTCTTTTCGCGGTTCTCATCTTCGTCGTGACGCTCGCCAAACTCGGCGCCAACATGCTTAACAGGCCAATCTGATGACGCAGGATCGTTCTCGCCGACGTCACATCGCGCCAGTTGCCGCCGTATTGGCTATCGCGTTGATGACCGGTCTCGTTGCCGAGTCACCGTCGCTTTATCGCGCTTTCTGCTCGCTTACTGGCTATGAGGGGACGCCTCGCCGTGTGGATACGGCGACGCTTCTCAAGGGCAAGCGTGAGATGCATGTTCGTTTCGATTCGAACGTCGGAGGCGCACTGCCCTGGACCTTCGAACCCGAGGATGCGGCCATGGATCTCCGCACGGGCAAGACCGCGACCGTGTTCTACAAAGTGACAAATAAAAGCGACCGGACGATCACGGCGCGGGCGGTTTATAATATAGGCCCACCGAGCATGGGCGCCTATTTCGATAAGATTTCCTGCTTCTGCTTCTCGGATCAAACGCTGCGACCGCACGAAACCGTCGAGATGCCGGTGGTTTTCTTCCTTGATCCGGCGCTGGAGAAGGACGAGACGATGAACGGCGTCGACGAGGTCGTGCTATCCTACACGTTTTACCAGCAGAAACAGGCCGTCGCCGACAACAAAGATGGATCGGCGAAACCGAAGCTCTAGGCTCCGTACGGTGGAGCGAACCTTGACCGCCTGGCGGCGAACCCGCTAACCGATCGCGGCAACTTAAGGGAAGAAGAGATGGCCGAAGGGCACGCCAAACCGAACCACGATTACCATCTGGTTCCGCTGAGCCCGTGGCCGCTTGTCGGCTCGATCAGTGCTTTTGTCATGGCGGTCGGCGCGATCACCTGGATGAAGGCGCTCTCGCCGCTCGGCATGTACGTGTTTTTCGCCGGTTTCATCGGCGTGCTCTACACGATGTTTTCCTGGTGGACCGATGTGGTGCACGAGGCGCAGCACGGCGACCATACGCGCGTGGTGCAGATCAGCCATCGCTACGGCATGATCCTTTTCATTGCCTCCGAGGTCATGTTCTTCGTCGCCTGGTTTTGGGCTTATTTCGATATTGCTCTCTATCCCCACGACGCGATCGAGTACGCTCGCACGCAGGCCATTGGCGGAGTGTGGCCGCCGAAGGGAATCGAGGCGCTCGACGCCTGGCATTTCCCTCTTTTCAATACGCTGATCCTGCTGACCTCGGGCACCACGATAACCTGGGCGCATCATGCGCTGCTGCACTCCGATCGCTCGGCGGTCAAGCAGGGGTTGATCCTGACGATCGTGCTCGGCGTCCTCTTCACCTGCGTGCAGGTATGGGAATACATGCACGCGCCCTTTCGCTTCGCGTCGGCGATGGGTTCAAATTTCTTCATGCCCACCGGCTTCCACGGTTTTCACGTGTTCATCGGAACGGTCTTTCTGATCGTCTGCGTGGCGCGCGTCTTCGTTGGTCAGTTCACCGAGAAGCAGCATCTCGGTTTTGAGTTTGCCGCCTGGTACTGGCACTTTGTCGACGTGGTCTGGCTCTTCTTATTCGCCTGCATTTACGTGTGGGGCTCATGGGGCGCCGTTATCGACAAGGTCAGCCCGTAATCGCCTGATCTTGATGGATTTGGCGGCGAACGAGTGCCGCCACACTTTGCTTTGATTGGAACGACACGCTGCCGGAGACCACCGTACCCGAGGAGCGAAAGCCGCCGTCGCCCTTCATGACGGGCTTGCGCGGGCGTTGTCCGCGTTGTGGCAAAGGCGCGATGTTCGCCGGATTTTTGAACCTTGCAACAATCTGCCATCAATGCGGACTTGATCTCACCTTCGCCGATCCGGGCGATGGGCCCGCGTTCTTTGCCTCTTTCATCGGAAGCACTTTGCTGCTGCTGGCCGGTGTCTACATGCAAGTCGCCTTCGAGCCGCCCTTCTGGGCGTATGTTCTTTTGCTTCTTGTCGGAACGGCCCTGATCATAGGCCTGATCAGACCCATCAAGGGGCTACTCGTGTCGTTGCAGTACGCGAACAAGGCGGAACAGGGCCGATTCGAATGATCGCCCGGTTACGCCCCCTGGTAGCGCCGGCGCTACTGACGCTTCTCGCGAGCGGTATGTTTGTTGGTCTCGGCATCTGGCAGCTGCGGCGTCTCGCGTGGAAAGAAACGATCATCTCGACAATCGAGGCACGCACCAAGGTGGCCCCCGTGCCGCTGCCACGGCCGTCCACTTGGCCGACGCTCAATCCGACCGACTACGAGTACCGCCGCGTAATGCTGACCGGCACCTTCGCCAACGACGAAGAAACACCGGTGTTTCGCGGCGGTCCCGAGGGCGCCGGCTACCTCGTCCTGACGCCGTTGCGTCTGAGTGACGGCGGCGTCGTTCTCGTCAATCGCGGCTGGGTGCCAAGCGAACGCAAGAACAAGTCGAGCCATTTGGCGGGCGATCCGGATGGCGCCGTCACGATTGTCGGGCTGATGCGCGGGCCTGAGCCGCGCAACGCCTTCACGCCCGCCGACGATCCCGAAACTCGCACTTACTTTACCCGCGATCCAAACGAGATCGCGCGCCATCTCGGCCTGAGGGACGCGGCGCCCTTCACCGTCGATGCTGATGCCGCGCCGAATCCTGGTGGTTGGCCACGCGGCGGCGCGACGGTCTTAGATATTCCGAATAATCATTTCTCCTACGCGATGACGTGGTTCGGCCTCGCTCTTGGCTTGTTGGGAGTCTTCATCGGTCTCGCATGGAAAAGCTTGTCACGACGCGCCGGCGAGGAGCTTGGGCGGGACATCACGCCTGAAGCAAGGCATGCCGGTCCATGCTAGGCATGGATTGGTCATTCAGCGATTGCGGAAGAAGGGCGTGAAATACATTTCCACGCGGGGGCAAGCCCCGATTCTCTCCTTCAGCGAGGCGATGCTCGCCGGCCTCGCACGGGACGGCGGCCTTTATCTCCCCGAAACCTATCCGCGCCTGTCGCATGAAACGATCGCGAGCTTCGCTGGCCAATCCTATGGCGAAGTGGCAAAGGCAGTTCTGATGCCCTTCGTGCGCGACGACTTGGACGAGCCAACGCTCTCGCGCATGATTGATGAGGCTTACGCTGGGTTCCGCCACAGCGCGATAGCGCCGCTACAGCAACTCGACAACAACCTCTTTATCCTAGAGCTTTTTCACGGCCCGACGCTCGCCTTCAAGGATCTTGCGATGCAACTGCTCGCTCGCTTCATGGCACACGCGCTGCTGCGGCGTGGCCAGCACGCGACGATCATTGGCGCGACCTCCGGGGACACCGGCGCCGCCGCGATCGAGGCGTTTCGCGGCTTGCCAAATATCGATGTTGTCATCTTTTATCCACATGGCCGCGTCAGCGAGGTGCAGCGCCGTCAGATGACATCGGTCGAAGGCGCGAACATCCACGTCGTCGCATTGGAGGGAACCTTCGACGACTGCCAAGCCGTGGTGAAAGCACTCTTCAATCATGCGGCGTTCCGAGACGAGTACGGACTTTCCGGCGTGAACTCGATCAACTGGGCGCGTGTCCTCGCACAGGTGGTCTACTATTTCACGAGCGCCGTCGCGCTGGGCGCGCCTCATCGCGAAATCTCGTTCACGGTGCCGACCGGCAATTTCGGCGATATTCTCGCCGGCTGGATTGCCAAGCGGATGGGCTTGCCGATTGAACGATTGGTGATCGCGACCAACGAGAACGATATCCTCGTTCGGGCGCTCGAGACCGGCGCCTACGAGATGGGCGGCGTTCAACAAACGCAATCGCCATCCATGGACATCCAGATCTCGTCAAATTTCGAGCGTCTGCTGTTCGAGGCGAACGGCCGGGATGGTACGCGTATCCGCAACAAGATGGAGACCTTGAGGCAATCGCGTGGCTTCGTTATTCCAGAGGAGACCCTACGCGCGATACGGGTCGAGTTTGATGCGCGACGGACCAGCGAGGCCGAGACGGCTGCCGAAATCGCCCGCTGCTGGCATCAGGCCGCCGAACTCGTCGATCCGCATACGGCGGTCGGAATCCACGCCGCGCGCGAAGCCTTGCAAGAGAATCCGGCAACGCCGATGGTCGTGCTCGGGACCGCGCATGCCGCGAAGTTCCCAGATGCCATCGAGCGGGCCATCGGCCTGCGACCGCCGCTACCGGCCCATATGGCAGACCTTCTCGAAAGGCCGGAGCGCTTCGAGGTCCTACCAAACGATCAGGCGTCCATCGAGCGCTTTATCCGCGCGCGGGTGGATCAAGGCCGCGCCATGAAGAGCGCCTCGTGAGTCTCGATATCACCACCCTGCCTTCTGGCTTGCGGATCGTGACAGATCGAATGGGGCACCTTGAAACGGCCTCGCTGGGCGTGTGGATCGGCGCCGGCTCGCGACACGAGGCCAGCAACGAGCAGGGTCTCTCGCATCTTCTGGAACATATGGCGTTCAAAGGGACGCGGCGGCGTTCCGCGCAGGCGATCGCCGAGGAGATCGAAGCGGCGGGTGGTGACCTGAACGCGGCGACCGGCGTCGAGCAGACCGCTTACTACGCGCACGTGCTCGCCGAGGATACCGGCCTCGCGCTTGATATCCTCGCCGACATTCTAACGGAGTCGACCTTTGACCCTGACGAGCTGGAGCGCGAAAAAGGTGTAATCCTGCAGGAGATCGGTGCGGTAGAGGACACGCCCGACGATCTCGTCTTTGATCTGTTCAACGCCTCCGCCTTTCCAGGGCAGCCGATCGGCC
The DNA here is from genome assembly GCA_965198495.1 of Beijerinckiaceae bacterium. Lineage (GTDB taxonomy): Bacteria > Pseudomonadota > Alphaproteobacteria > Rhizobiales > Beijerinckiaceae > RH-AL1. The sequence continues at coordinate 2,465,549 of CBDAPL010000001.1, forward strand.
GGCCGATCCTCGGTACGCCGAGTGGCGTCGCCGCCTTCGATCGCGACTCGATCAGCGGCTATCTCGCGCACCATTACCAAGGTGGTGGCATGGTGGTCGGCGCGGCCGGTGCGGTCGAGCATGCGCGGATTGTTGATGAAGCGGTCGCCTGCTTCACCAAGCTCAACGCCCGCAAAAGTGGTTCCGTCGCTATGGCGGCCCGCTACGTCGGCGGCGAAAAGAAGATCAAACGCAAGCTCGAACAGGCGCATATCGTCGCCGGTTGGGAAGGGCTCGCCTACGATCATCCCGACCATTACGCCCTGCAGATCTTTGCCAATGCGGTCGGGGGTGGCATGTCGTCGAGGCTCTTCCAGGAAATCCGGGAGAAACGAGGCCTCGCGTACGCGATCTACACGTTCCATTGGGCCTATTCTGACACTGGCCTCTTCGGGTTCTATGCCGCGACGAGCGCCCGCGATGTCTCCGAGCTTATGCCTGTCGCGCTCGATGCTCTCATGGACGCGACGATGGATTTGTCGGAGGCCGAGATACGCCGCGCTAAGGCACAGATGAAGGTTTCTCTTCTCGCCGCGCTCGAGTCTCCCTCGTCCCGCGCGGAACAGGTTGCGCGCCAGTTGCTGGCGTTCGATCGCGTGCTTTCGCGCGAGGAGATGATCGGCAGGGTCGAAATGCTCGGCCTTGAGGATGTACGCGCCGCCGGCGCTCGCGCGTTGCGGTCTCCGCCCACGATCGCTTCGATCGGGCCGGTCGCCAAAGTCCCCGACCCTGACCAGATCGCCAGCCGGCTCTGTTCGGGTAAACCCTGATGGCGCTTTTCCGGATCGGGTCCGCCAGCGACAATGCCAACTTCATCCGCGGTGATGGGGTCTATCTCCGCCCTCCCGATGCGCACGACTTCGACCAATGGGCGTCGCTTCGCTTTCTCTCGCGCGATTTCCTCGCGCCTTGGGAGCCGACCTGGCCCACCGACGACCTCACGCGCGCCTCGTTTCGGCGGCGCCTGCGTCGCCACGCGACCGAAATCGAGAATGACGACGCCTATCCGTTTCTTCTTTTTCGGGACTGTGATGACGCCCTGCTCGGCGGTCTCACCTTCGGCCAGGTCAAGCGAGGTGTCGCGCAGGCCGCCACTCTCGGCTACTGGATGGGCGAACCTTTCGCCGGACAGGGATGGATGGCGCGCGCGGTTCGCGCCGCGACAGCCTTTGCTTTCGCGACGTTACGCCTACACCGGATCGAAGCGGCCTGTCTGTCGCAGAACAAGGCCTCCATTCGGCTGCTTCAGCGAACGAGTTTTCAGCAGGAAGGCATGGCGCGCGCCTATCTTCGCATCAACGGAGTCTGGCAAGATCATTTGCTGTTCGCCCTGCTCGAATCTGATCCCGTTTCACTGAGGCTGCCCCGGCGCGATCGGCTTTGATGGTCTCTATCGTAACGGTGCTTGCCGAGACTAACTTCAAGCTCTACGCTTTTTTACATGGCGGTTCGACATGGCCTTCGAAGTGTTGCGCGTTCAGGGCGCATGATCTCGCGCCTCCGGCTGAGATATACGCGCCTCCATGTCCTGAGAGTTCGTGACGCTGCTCGCCTATCTCGCTAGACTCCTCTTCGCCCTGCTAACGCTGGCCGGCAGCGTGGCGACCGCTCGGGCGATTGAAGCCACACGTGTCCCGCTCGAGACATCGGCCATCGATCTGACCAAGGCGGTCGAGCGATATTCTTCGCAGGGTGATCGCCTGCTCGTCTCGACCGCGCCCGGCGCGGATGGCATCGTCCGACGCATCGAAGTTCAGGCCAAGAACGCCGGCACGCGACCTAATTGGATCGTGTTCGCTCTGACCAACGATACAGATGAGCAGATCGAGCGCTTGATCGTCGCGCCGCATTTTCGATTGGTCGGCTCCGGCGTGATCTGGCCGGATCTTGGCGCAACCCGCATTTCGGCGATCACCGCCAGCCAGGGCATCTCGCCGGAACGCGAGGACTCGACTGATGCCGACGTCTTTCGCCTCACCATCGATCCCGGCGCGACCATCACTTACGTCGCCGAACTCCGCGCCCCGAACTTGCCGCAGCTCTACCTGTGGGAGCCCGACAGCTACAAAGACAAGGTCACAAGTCTTACGCTCTACAAGGGTATCGTCATCGGCATCGCCGGGCTGCTGGCCCTATTCCTTACGATTGTGTTCGTGGTCAAGGGCGCGGTCATTTTCCCCGCGGCCGCGGCGCTCGCCTGGGCGGTGCTCGCCTATGTGTGTATCGACTTCGGTTTCTGGGATAAGCTGTTTGGAACATCGGGCACTAGCGACAGGGTATGGCGTGCCGGCGCCGAGACAACGCTGTCGGCGACGCTGCTCGTCTTTCTCTTCGCCTATCTCAATCTCAGCCGCTGGCACGTGCGCGCCTCCCGCGTGGCGGCGGCCTGGCTGATTTTCCTCGTCGCCCTGATCGCTTTCGCCGTATACGATGCGCCGGTGGCCGCAGGCGTCGCTCGCATCTCCCTTGCCACCATCGCCGGTGTCGGCTTCGTCTTGGTGCTGTACCTTTCGACCCACGGCTACGACCGCGCGGTCATGCTGATCCCGACTTGGTTCCTGCTGCTTGCCTGGGTGATCTGCGCGAGCTTCACCGTTACCGGGACTCTGACCAACGACCTCGTGTCTCCGGCGCTGATCGGAGGGCTCGTGCTGATCGTCATGCTGATTGGTTTCACGATCATGCAAAACGCCTTCGCCGGCGGTGGCCTTGGTGCCGGCTCGGTGTCCGACTCGGGTCGCAAGGCGTTGGCGCTGACGGGCTGCGGCGACGTGATCTTCGACTGGGATGTCCCGGCCGACCGCGTCTTTGTCAGCCCCGAGGTCGAAGCGCAGCTCGGTCTCGCGCGTGGCACGCTCGAAGGACCTGCCGCCGGATGGCTCGACGTGCTTCATCCTTTCGAGCGGGACCGATACCGCGCTTGTCTCGACACGATGCTGGAGCAGCGGCGCGGACGCATCAACCAAGAATTTCGGCTCCGCGCGGCCGACGGCCATTACTTTTGGTACGCGATGCGCGCGCGCCCAGTCGTCGGGCCGGACGGGGAGGTGATCCGAATCATCGGCACGCTGTCCGACGTCACTGAAGGCAAGGTCGCAGAGGAGCGCCTCCTGCATGACGCGGTGCACGACAATCTCACGGGTCTCCCGAACCGCGAGCTTTTCTTCGATCGTCTCGAGGCGGCGCTGACCTTCGCGCAGAATGATCCGCGTCTGCGCCCCACGGTCTTCTGCATCGACATCGATCGCTTCAAGCAGATCAACGAGACGGTAGGTCTGTCGGCCGGCGATTCAATCCTCCTGACGTTGTCGCGCCGCCTCAGCCGATTGCTCAAGCCTCAGGACACGATCGCTCGGTTGTCGGGCGATCAATATGCCGCAATCCTTATCTCCGAAAATGACGCCGAGCAGACGATCCAACTTGCCAACGTCGTACGCCGCGCCCTGTCGACGCCTGTGACCTTCGCCGATCGCGAGATTCCGCTTACCGCCTCCATCGGCCTCGCTTTGTTCGATCCGCAACTGCACCCACGTCGCGAGGACATGCTGAAGGACGCGGAGATCGCGATGCGTCACGCCAAGAAGAGCGGCGGCAATCGCATCGAGGTGTTCAAACCCGCGATGCGCGCTCTGCGCTCCGACCGGCTCACGCTCGAAGCGGACCTGCGCCGCGCGCTCGACCGCGGCGAGATGAAGGTTTTCTTCCAACCCGTCGTCAGGCTGGAGGACCGTACCGTCGCGGGGTTCGAGGCTCTGCTTCGCTGGGACAATCCTCGCCTCGGTCGACTGAGCCCGGCCGAGTTCATCCCGATCGCCGAGGAGACCGGCTCGATCGTGGATCTCGGCATTTTCGCACTTGAACGAACGGCACGCGAACTCGCCGCCTGGCAGCGGGCGCTCGACGTCGATCCGCCGATCTTTGCGTCGGTCAACGTTTCTTCGCGCCAGCTTCTCAGGCACGACCTTCTACACGACGTGAAGGCCGTGTTGACGCGCTGCGATGTCGCTCGCGGCAGTCTCAAACTTGAGTTGACCGAAAGTCTGGTCATGGAGAATCCCGAATATGCCGCGCAGATCCTGACGCGCATCCGCGAACTCGGCGCGGGTCTGTCGCTGGATGATTTTGGCACCGGGTACTCGTCGCTGAGTTATCTGCAGCGCTTCCCTTTCGACACGATCAAGATTGATCGCTCCTTCGTGCACAGCACGAGCGCCAAGGGCGCCAAGCCGGTGATCCTGCGCTCGATGGTGGCGCTTGCCCATGATCTCGGGATGGAAGTGGTGGCGGAAGGTGCCGAAACCGAGTCGGATGCGATCGAGCTGTATCAGCTCGGCTGTGAATACGCTCAAGGTTACGCGTTCGGTCATCCCATAAGCGCGATGGACGCGCGGAAACTGGTCGGCGCCGCGACTATCGCGGCCTAGACGTCTGACAGGCTCGCCCAACAGCTCGTATCAAGTGGGTAGAAACAGACCTGACGCTCGCAAGATCGCCATCGCGCCGGCGCGACCGGACTGGACGCTTGTCGTCGATCTTGTCCAATGCTGAGTGGACGGGGCCTGCAGACAGAGGCGCTCGCGATCCGTTTGGATGAACGTCGGACTGTCTCGGCCCTTTCGCACATTCCCGAGCACGCCCTCGCCTTCTTTGTTATGGCGCATGGCGCTGGCGCCGGCATGGACCACTCCTTCATGCGAGACGTCGCGGAAGGCCTTGCGGCACGGCGTGTCGCGACGCTGCGCTATCAATTTCCATCGATGGAAGCCGGGTTGAAGAGACCGGACCACCCGACCGTCGCGCAGGCGACGGTCCGCGCCGCCGTCAACGTGGCGGCTCTGCTGGCGAAAGACCTGCCGCTGTTTGCCGGCGGCAAATCGTTCGGCGGACGGATGACGTCGCAGGCTCAGGCATCAGCCCCGCTGGATCATATTCGAGGCCTTGTGTTTTTCGGGTTTCCGCTGCATCCCGCGGGCAGGCCTTCGCTTGAGCGCGCGGATCATCTCGCGGCCGTTACCGTCCCGATGCTGTTCTTCCAGGGCACCCGCGACGCGCTCGCGCCGCCGCCGCGCATCGCGACGGTCGTCGAGGATCTAGGTGATGCCGCGACGCTTGTTTCAGTAAAGGGCGCAGACCACACCTTCCACGTTCCAAAGCGCTCCGGCCAGACCGACACCGAAGTCCTCGATCTCATGCTCGACCGGATGACAGCGTGGATCGCCGCGCATTGAACGCCAAGTTGCGATCACACTGCCTGCCGGAAACGTCTCTTGGCTTCGTTTCACGCATGAAATTTCATATCGAGCCGTCCATCTGCTGGGAGAGGAGCAGATGCGTCGCTGGAGGAGCCTACGATACCGAACATGTCTTGCTTGCGCCCAACATGTGCGCAATCGAAGCGACCCTGCTTGAAGATCGGCAAACGGGCGGTCATTGCCCACGCTTACGCCACCGCCCTCCTCGGGCAAGGAGCAATCACCTATGACAACAGAGCGCCCAACGACGGGCGACGACCACGTCGACGTCGAAGTCGACAGCATCCGGACCGCCTACGGCGGATTCTTGCGGATCGATCATTACGCGCTGCACGTGCGTCGCTTCGATGGCGCTATGGCGCCTCTCAACCGCGACCTGCTGGAGCGTGGTCGCGCCGTATGTGTCCTGCCATACGATCCCCGCACCGACAGGGTTTTGCTGATACGCCAATTCCTGATCGGCTCGTTCGTCGCCGGTCTCGCGCCGAGACCGCTGCAGGTCGTGGCCGGCATGGTCGACAAAGGCGAGAGCGACGAAGAGGCCGCGCGCCGCGAGGCTGCCGAGGAAGCCGGATGCGCGGTGAAGCGGATCGTCGCCGCGCAGGCATTCCTGCCATCGCCGGGCGGCTCATCGGAGCGCGTGACCGCCTTTTGCGGCGAGGCCGACCTTGATGATGCCGGCGGCATCCACGGAGCCGACGATGAGGACGAGGATATTCTTGTAGAGGTTGTCGATGCGGACCGCGCGGTCGCGCTCCTAGACGGGGGCGCGATCGAGTCCGGGCCCGCGGTCGTCATCTTATCCTGGTTCGCACGCCATCGGGAGCGGCTTAGGGCGGAATGGAGCGGGGTTGCTCCAACGCTTTGGGCCAACGCTCCGGGCGGATCGCGCGTGCTATAGAGCGGCAGCTTCAGGAGCGCACGGCCGCACCGGAATGACATATGGAGCACAAGCCCTGACCACGATAATACACCCGGACGGACTGCCGAAACCCCTGCGCTACTGGGCCATGCTGGCTATCGGGCTTGGCATCACGATGGCCGTGCTCGACTCCGCGGTCGCCAACATCGCATTGCCGACAATCGCGCAGCAGTTGCACGCGACTCCTGCCGCCTCGATCTGGGTCATCAACGCCTACCAATTGGCGCTGGTCGTGACACTGCTGCCGCTTGCCTCGCTCGGCGAACGCGTGGGTTACCGACGTGTCTACCAGGTCGGCTTGGTGATCTTTACCGCAGGTTCTCTCGCCTGCGCTTTGTCGCACACGCTGCCAACGCTCGTGATGTCGCGTATCGTGCAGGGGCTCGGCGCTTCAGGCATCATGAGCGTCAACGGCGCGCTCTTGCGCTTCACCTACCCCCAGGCTTCACTCGGTCGGGGTGTCGGCTTGAACGCTCTCGTTGTTTCTATCGCGTCTGCGATCGGACCGACCATCGCCTCGGCCATACTCGCGCTTGGCTCTTGGGAATGGCTTTTCGCGGTCAACGTCCCGATCGGCATCGTCAACATCGCGCTGGCATCGCGCGTCCTGCCCTATTCCGATCTCTCCGAGCGCAGCTTCGATAAATGGAGCGCCGTTTTCAACGCCTTGACATTCGGCTTGTTTTTTATCGGGGTCGATACCTTGACCCATGGCCGCAGCGAGGACTTACTCGCGGCGATGGAGCTGGCAGCCGCCGTGGTGGCGGCCTTTTTCTTGATGCGACGTCAGGTCGGAGCTGCGGAGCCGCTGATTCCTGTCGATCTCATGAAAATCCCGATATTTGCTTTATCGGTCGCGACGTCGATCTGCTCCTTCACCGCCTACATGCTGGCCTTCCTTGCCCTGCCCTTCTATTTCGAGACCGTGCTTCATCGCGATCAGGTGCAAACCGGTCTGCTGATCACGCCTTGGCCGGTCGCCTTGGGACTGGCGGCACCCTTGGCGGGACGGTTGTCCGACCGCGTGCCCGCGGCGATCCTCGGAAGCGGTGGTCTCGCCGTGTTAGCGGTGGGTCTGGCGCTTCTCGCGATCCTGCCAGCGCAAGCGTCGACCTTGGACATCGTCTGGCGCATGGCGCTTTGTGGTCTCGGCTTCGGGTTCTTCCAGGCCCCAAACAATCGCACGATGCTCTCCTCGGCGCCACGGCGGCGTGCGGGCGCGGCCGGGGGCATGCTGGCCACCGCGCGCCTTGTCGGTCTGACGGTGGGCGCCACTCTAGCCACCGTGACGTTCAGACTCACGTCGAAGAACGCCGAGACAATCGACCTGCTCATTGCCGCGATTGTGACTGTCGTCGCGGCCGGAACAAGCCTGTTGCGCCTGCAGAAAGACAAGCATGCCGCTTCCGCGCCGCGGCATAAGACGGTTTGACATTGCTCCGCGCCGGCTGGTCCGCCGCGCCATAGGCGGCCTCGCATCAACGTCCATGATGCCGCGTGTAATCCGCGATACCCGACCAGTCTTTATCACCCATGCCGGCAGCAACAGCCGCCGCCATGCAATCGCGCACCGCGTTGAGCATGGGGAGGTCACGTCCCGTCTTGGCGCCCGCGGCGGTGGCAAGCGTGAGATCTTTCAGGCCGAGCCGCATGCGGAAGCCCGGCTCGTAGTCGCCACGCACAATCTTCGCGCTGTAGCTCTCGTAGGCACGACCGGCAAACAGCGTTTCAAGAATCAACTCGAAAAAGGACTCCGGCGCGAGACCGTTGTTCTCGGTGAGCACGACCGCCTCCGCCATCGCCTCGATTGCCATGGTGATCATCATGTTGGCAGCGATCTTGGCCGCGTTCGCTCGCTTGGGCTCGGTGCCCAACTCCCACGTCTTCTTCCCGAGACTGTCGAGCAGCGGCCGCACCCTGTCGACCGCTTCGCTAGCACCGGCGGCCAGGATGTTGAGCTGCGCCGCCGCCGCGACATCAGGCCGGCCAAGTACAGGCGCCGCGACATAGCCAATCCCGAGTTCCGCATGTATGGCCGCGAGTTCCTCGGCGAAATCGACCGAGATGGTCGAGGTTACAACATGAACAGTGCCGGCGCGGGCGCCTTTCAAAATATCGGATGAGAGCACGTCGCGGATCGCCGCATCGTCCGACAACATGGTGAAAACCACGTCCGCCTGGAACGCTTCGCCCGGGGTCGACACCATCGCCAAGCCGTCGATGCCCGCGCCCGCGCCGGGAGAGCGGTTCCAAGCACGTACGCTGTAGCCGGCCTTCACAAGATTTCGCGCCATCGCGCGACCCATCGCGCCAAGGCCGATAAAACCAACGTTCATTTCTCCGATGTCCTTGTTATCAATGAAACCTATTTTGCATTTAGCGAGGAAGCACCTCACGCCGCGAAACCGCCATCGATCGTATGCATCGCCCCCGTCACGATCGCCGCCTCCGGGCTCGCGAGATAGGCGACCATGCCGGCCACCTCACGCCCAGTCGCATGTCGCTTGATGGCCATGAAACCGTGCATCAGGTCCCGCGTCGGCCCGTCCGCCGGGTTCATCTCAGTATCGGTTGGCCCAGGCTGAACGACATTGACTGTAATGCCGCGCGGTCCAAAATCACGCGCCAGACCTCGCGCCAAGCCTTGAAGGGCGGACTTTGACATCCCGTAGGCAGCCGCGCCGGCGAACGGCGTACGGTCGCCGTTTGTCGATCCAATGAAGATGATGCGGCCACCATCGCGCATGATGCGGGCGCCTTCGACCGCGGCGTGGTAAGGCGCGCGGAGATTGACGTCGATCAGGCGATCGATCGCTTCGGCGTCGATCGTCAAGGGATCGCCACCGATGAAGAGGCCGGCGTTAACGACGAGAACGTCGAGAGCGCCGCGTTCGCCCACCACTTTCACCACCTCCGCGCGGTCACCGCTATCGGCGTTTATTGCCTGCGCGCCTGTCTCACGGCCAAGCGTCTCGGCCGCTTCGATCGAAGCGGCGAAGGTGAAGGCGACACGGCCGCCATCTGAAGCGAAGCGCCGCACGATTTCGGCTCCGATGCCGCGACTACCACCAAGGACGAGAATGTTTTTCCCTCCAAAATCAGTCATGAAGCGCCTCCTGTTTATTTCTGTAGTGCTAACTACTTAAAGCTCGATCGAGCGCCATCAAGGGTGCATCGACGAGATTTCTAGCGAGCGATATGAAAATGACACGAGGTCGTCCTAGGGGCTTTGATGTGGATCAGGCTCTGACAACGGCGGAAGCGCTGTTTCATGAGAAGGGTTATGACGCGGTCGGTGTCGCGGCGCTCACGGAAGCCATCGGCATCAATCCTCCCAGCTTCTATGTCGCCTTCGGCAGCAAAGCCGCCCTGTTCGAGCGGGTCATGGACCGTTACGTCGCGGAGGGGCTACGGCTCGACGCTTTCGTTTCGCCTGAGACAACACCCGCAGAGGCGATCCGCGCTTATCTGAGGGCCGCCGCTCGCCTGTACGCCGCTTGTCCACGCGCGCCGGGTTGCCTGGTCTTTGAAGCGGCTCGTGGCGCCGAGGGCGCTTCAAGCACATCAGCGGCTCGCCAGCGCAAGCAGGCCTGCTGGGCCCGCATCGAAGCTTATGTCGTTCAGACGCATCCGGCGACCGCCGCAATCGTGGCCGACGCGGTAGTCACAATTCTAAGCGGCATGTCAGCCGGGGCGAGGGAAGGCTGGGATGAGGCTCGTCTTCTCGACGTCGCGACGACGGCATCAGCGGGCATCGCCGATGCGTTGGCTTCAGGAAGAAGTTCGGAACCACATCAGATAAAACGCTCTTGCGACGACGCGTCAAACCGAGGCTAGACACGAGCCGAATGGCTCCGATTTGCAAGGCCCGCGCCCCACATTGCCGGAGACATGCCTGGGGGGACCTCAGGTTCGCCGACGATCGGCGCTGGTATTGCCGAGCCCCTTCAGGACCTTTCCCACCGGATAACGCCATCGAGAGTGCGGAACTCGGCGACGCTGCGGCTGTCGCGCTCACCAAGGACGTTCCCCATCATGCGCGCGAGAGCGTCGCCCGGGCCGAGTTCCAGGGCGCGCGTCGCGCCAGTGGCGCGGCACGCCTCCATGCAGGCGGCCCAATCGACCGTCTGCGCGACTTGCTTGCCAAGCTTGTCGAGGCCGTCGCCGACATCGAACACCGCCGCGCCGTCGATCCCACTGAGGAGGCGGATGTCGGGTGTCCGCACGCCGCCGAGGTCGCGGAGGAAGGTACCGAACCGTTCCGACGCGCCGCGCAGCAGCGGCGTGTGGGAGGGCACATCGACCGGGATCGCCGTTACGTTCGCGCCCTGGGCGTCGGCGGCTTTCTCAGCCCGCTCGAGCGCGTCGCCGCGACCGCCTACGACGACACGGTCCGGCGCGTTGCGGATGGCGATGTGGACGCCCGCGTCGCGGCAGAGCGTGTCGAGCGCCACCGAGGACAGCCCACTTATGGCGAGCAGGCCGGATGGCGCGTCGGTCGCCTCGTCCATCAGCGCGGCGCGCCGTGCCACGATATCGAACACGACAGCGGGCTGTAACGCGCCGGCGACGCCCCAGGCCGCGACCTCGCCGACGCTGTAGCCGGCGACCACGAGGGGGGTGTCGAGCTTCGGCTTCAGGACCGCCCAGACCGCGAGCGCCTGGGCGCAGCACAGGACCTGCGCGGTCGCGTTGGCATGCAGCGCGTCGTCGCCGTCGTTTGCGGCGATCTCGCGCGGGTCGCGACCACCGAGCGCCGCGGCGGCGGCCTCGAAGACGCTGCGCGCCTCGGGCGCATCGGCGACGAGGTCGAACATACCCCGGCCCTGCCGACCCTGGCCGGAACAGAGGATAGCGAGGGCGGTCATCGCGTCTCCAGCGCGTCGAGGAACAGGGTGGCGGCGAGCAGGTCGGCGGAACCGCCGGGACTGAGGTCGCGGGCGACGAAGGCGTGGTGGACCCACGCGGCCTCGTCCCGCCACGAGGCTGCGCCGACGCCGCCCGCCGCGAGGAACGACGACGCGGCCTGCTTCGCGAACGCGAGGCCGGCGCCCTCCCCGCGATGCAGCAGGTTGGTGTCGTCGAGCTCGCTCATCAGGGCGAAGAAGCAATGCACCCGCGCCGCTTCCGCGTCCGCCGGCCGGAGGCGGCGACCCTCGCGCAGGGCCGGCAAGCCGACGACGCGCAGAGTCGGGAAGCCGGTCGCCGCTTCACGGCGGGCGCCGCCGACGCCGAAGCGCAGCGCAGCGGCGCCACCATGGCTCCGCGTCGACCCCGGACCGCGCAGGATCGCCTCGCCCCACCTAGCGCGAACGGTGTCGAGGCGCACTTCGGCCGGCCCCGGCACGTAGCGAAGCGCACCTTCGGCGGCGCAGATCAGCCCGAGTGTAAAGATGGCGCCCCGGTGCGCGTTGACGCCGCCGGTCGCAATCATCATGGCGGCTTCCGCCGCGAGCCCGATCACTCGGAGCTCGGTCATGCAGGCCCGCTGTTCCCCGGCGCGGGCGAGGTCGGCGAAGAAGGGATGGATGGCGTCGGCGCTGCGGGTGAGCGTGCCGGCGTCCATGTCGCGATGGCTGCCGGTGTCGACCAGGCTGACGAGGCCGGGCTTGGGCCAGGTCGCCAGCTCGTCGAGCAGGGCGGCGCGCGCCAAATCGGCGACGCGTCCGGCGTCGGACGACGCGCGCACCTCGAGGGTGGCGAGATCGCCTAGAGCCTTGGAGAGTATCATGCCGCGTCATTCCGGGGCGGCGCAGCCGACTCCGGAACCGGCGTTCCTCGACGACTGGCATGGTCGGACACCGGTTCTGGATCGTCGCTTCCGCTTCGTCCGGAATGATGGGGGTGGTGCCGCCATTGCGTCCAAGGTGCAATCCAATGCTTTAGCAGCACGGGACGGCTTCCCCTGGAAAGAGCGAGGCGAAAGGCACGAAGCCGGCGCGCTCGGTCGACTTGATCAGGACGATCTCGGCCCCGCCCTGGCGCGCCGCCGCGAGCTCGCGCCAGTTGATGCCGCCGTCCGGCGTCAGCACCTCGCCGTCGATCCGCACGGGGCAGGCCGCCTCGATCCGCGTCAGCCCCTCGAGCAGGGGCGCGAGCGTGGCCGCGTCAGCGACCGTCCACAGCAGATCGAGGTCGGACGCGGCATTGAGGTAGGCCATGCCCGTCACGCTCTGCCACAGCAGCGCGCCGAACACGTGCGGCACCAGGGCAAGGGAGTGCCCGAGAGACACGATCGCGTCGATCGCCTCCCGCCATGCGACCGGTGCGGTATGGCGGACGTCCGCGAGCGCCACACCGTCGACCCGCCGCCAGGGCACGCCCGCAGGCACCGACAGGGCAACGCGCGCCTTGCCGAGGGACGGCGGCTGCGGAAGGCCGATCGGCAAGCCGCCGGGCGCATCATCGTGCGTCGCGCGCCGCACGATCACCGGCCATCCCGCGTCACCCCAATGCGCCACCAGGGCCGCCTGGGCGCTTGAGAGGGTCGGGTGCGCGGGGCGGGTCGCGGCCACCCGAGACCAGTCGTCGCGCGCCACCGAGACGAGATCGTGCCGCCGCGGTCGTGCCGAGGCATTCCCGACGTTGATCGACATGCTCACGTCGCGCTTCCTAGCGCCGCCATCACGCGCCGGGCGACGTCCGCCGCGACCATGCGTCCGCCGCGTTCCTTGCCGAGTGCGTCCCGCTCGTCCGTCATGGTCGCGCTCTTCAGCGTTTCGACGAGCTGCGCGTCCAAGGGTCGCTTCGCGTCCCAGATCGTCGTCACAGCCCCGGTCTTGAACAGCGGATCGAGACCCGGCGCGAAGACCGGCGTCGACTTCGCCATCTCGACGAGCTTCTTCTCAGGGATCTTGGTGACGCGGGCGATCGAGGGCAGGTCCATCACCATGGGCGAGGCGCCCTCGACGGCGACCAGGACGTCGGTGGCGAGCGCCGTCGCCAGGAACGCGCCGGCAGCCGCCTTGCCGTACTCGAAACCGATCGTGCGATGGCCACTGCTGCTCGCGAGCAGCAGGCACTTGGCAAGGTGAGCGCAATATTCGTTGAGGCCCACCATCTCGGCGTGCCGGGCCATCAGCTGCCCCTGCGTGTCGACCAGCACCAGGATCGGCGTGCCGCCGCCGGCCTGCACCGCGTCGAGCACGTGGTCGGCGAGCGGCACGACGTCGTCGGGCGAGAGCGGCGCCCCGTCCACGATGCCGACTACACTGATGTCGCCGCCATCCCTGAGGGGACCGTGACCCGTCACGATGTCGCCATGGCGTCGCACCGAGTGACCGTTCGGGAACAGGCTCTTCAACACGTCATCGAGCGTCATGCGCCATCTCCCCGTGCTTCTTCGCGAGCTCGATGAAGTCCCGTTCGTCTAGGTCGCGAACCTCCGCCGGGTGCGGCACGCCGAGCGTCGCCCACATGTCCGTCGCGGCCTCGCACGTCGCGAAACGCTTCAGCCGCGCCGCGAGGCGCTTCCCCTCGGCCCGCATCGTGCGAAGCTCGAATGGCGGCACGCTCTTCAGGACAGAGGCGATCGCCACACGAAACCCTTCGAACGTGTCCTCGGCGTAAGCGTCGGCGCCGCCGATCAGCCGCCGGTTGCGACCACCGACGACGCTCCACACGAGCGCCTTGTCCTTGGAGTCGAACTCCTCGACACCCTTGTTGGTCTCGATCACCTCCGGTCCGGTGACGCCGATGCGGCCCTGCTCGGACACGACGACCGCCGAGCAGGTCGCGGCGGTCAGCCCGGCGCCGCCGAAGGCGCCCGACCTGCCGCCGACCGCCGCCACCACCGCGACGCCGGCGGCGCGCGCTTCCACGACGGCGCGCATCACCTCGGCGACCGCCAGCTCGCCGGCATTGGCCTCCTGAAGGCGCACGCCGCCGCTATCGAGCAGCAAAAGCACGACGCGCGGCATCCCCTCGCCGCCGTCGCGCGCCGCCCGCAGCAGGCCGACGAGCTTGGCGCCGCTCACCTCGGCGAAGGTGCCCCCCATGAACTGCCCCTCCTGCGCGGCCACCAGTACGTCGACGCCCTCCAGCTTGCCCCGGCCCACGATCACCCCGTCGTCGAAGGCCGCCGGCAGGTCGAAGGCGGCGAGATGCGGGCTACGGACGCGATCGGTGGGCGGCAGCAACTCGGCAAAGCTGCCGTCGTCGAGCAGTCCGGCGATCCTCTGTCGAGCGGTGGCCTGGAACCAGCTCGCCTCGGCGCTCACGGGCATCTCGACCATCACGTTTCCTCCATCATCGCGGCGCCCTGAAGCAGCCGCAGCGTCACCACGTCGGGCGTGGCGCCGCCATCGTTGATCGAAATGCGCGCGCCGCCCGGCGAGGCGCGCTCGACGAAGCGCGCCACCACGAGGTGCCAGACGTCGCCGAAGCCGGTCACGGCAGTCGCGATCTCGACCTCGACCTGGTCGTCGGCGAGCGTCCGCTCGAACAAAGCCTCGCAGTTGCCGGACGCGACCACGCCGACGAGGGCGTCCTTTCGGCCACCCTTCAGAGGGCGATCGGCCTTGTGCTTGATCGTGTAGCTTTCCATGGCGCACCTCACCAGTTGCGGAACTTGGCCGGCGGATCGTAGAGGCCGCCCGACCATGTCATGAGATCCTTGACCGAGCGCGCCGCCAGCATCGAACGGTTCACGTCGAGCGGGTTGATGCCGAGGTCCTCGGGACGCACGATCACCTTCCGGGCGCGCAGCGCCTCGACCATCTTCGTGTCGCGGCCGCGCCCGACGTCGGTGAAGCCGGCAACGCCGCGGATCGCCTGCTCGCGCTCATCCTTGCCGCGGCACAGCAGCAGATTGGCGATGCCCTCCTCGGTGACCACGTGGGTGACGTCGTCGCCGTAAATCATGACCGGCGCCAGCTCCATCTTGAGCTTCTCCGCCAGGTTCAGGCTGTCGAGCTTCTCGACGAAGGACGGCGCCATGCCGCTCCCGAACGTCTCGATCATCTGCACCACCAGCTTGCGCCCACGTGCCAACGCCGAGTGCGCGTCGGAGGCCTCGCGCCCCGCCTTGAGCCAGGGTTCGGTGGGATGACGTCGGCCGTGGGGGTCGGACCCCATGTTGGGCGCTCCGCCAAACCCGGCGATCCGGTCCTGTGTGACCGTGGAGCTGTTGGCGTCGAGGTCGATCTGCAGCGTCGCCCCGACGAACAGGTCCGTGGCGTAGAGACCGGCGACCTGGCAGTACATGCGATTGGACGCCATGGAGCCGTCGCGGCCCAGGAAGTACACGTCCGGGCGCGCGCTCATGTAGTTGTCCATGCCGACTTCGGAGCCGAAGCTGTGGATCTGCTTCACCCAGCCGGACTCGATGGCGGGGATCAGGGTCGGGTGCGGGTTCAGCGCGAAATGCGTGCAGATCCTACCCTTCAACCCGTGCTTCTCGGCGTAGGTGGGCAGCAGCAGCTCGATGGCCGCCGTGTTGAAGCCGATGCCGTGGTTGAGACGCTTGATTCCGTAAGGCGCGTAGATCCCCTTGATGGTCAGCATCGCCATCAGGATCTGCGTCTCGGTGATCTGGGCGGGATCGCGGGTGAATAGCGGCTCGACGTAGAAGGGGCGCGGCGTTTCCACTACGAAGTCGACGCGATCGCCGGGCACGTCGACACGAGGCAATCTGTCGACCACCTCGTTGACCTGGGCCACAACGATGCCCTGCTTGAAGGCGGTTGCCTCGACGACCACGGGCGAGTCTTCGACATTCGGGCCCATGTACAGGTTGCCGTCGCGATCCGCTTGGCGCGCCACCGTCACCGCCACCTTTGGCGTGAGATCCATGAAGTAGCGGCCGAAGAGTTCGATGTAGGTGTGGATGGCGCCGAGCTTGACCTTGCCGCCGTTCAGAACGCGCGCCACGGCTTGGCTCTGCGGTCCGGCGTAGGAAAAGTCGAGCCTGGTGGCGATCCCCTTCTCGAAGAGGTCGAGGTGCTCGGCGAGCACGATGCCGGACTGGACAATATGAAGGTCGTGCACCTTGCTCTTGTCGGCTTTGGCGAGGGCCCCGGCGAGGAAGTCGGCCTGCTTCTGGTTGTCGCCTTCCAGACACACGCGATCGCCCGGTCGGACGATCGCCTCCATGAGTTTCGTTGCGTCATTCGCGGCGACCATCTTGCCCTTGGCGAAGCGCCGCCCGGCATCGAGCCGTTCCTGGCGATCGCGCGTTTGCGAGTCCCACTCGGCCATGCGTCTAGTCTCCTATGGTGGCTGGATGTACCGCCGCCGCGGCACGGCAATACCGGCCGCCGAACAGGCTTCGTGGGAAAGGCGGCGCGATCGCCGCATGCGTGCGACACCTAGGGCAATCGCCTGACTTCGCCCGCGCGCTTCGGGCGTCGCAACCTCCGCGAAAGCACATCAACGGAAGCGAAATGCCATTCGCCGCAGATGCTTGCGGCGGACTTGAAGCCCTGAAAGGCCAGTTTGGCTGGGGGACCTGGATTCGAACCAAGATTGACCGAGTCAGAGTCGGTAGTTCTACCGTTGAACTATCCCCCAAGGTTTGCTTGCGCCTTGGTGCCTTCCATCGGACGACGCGCTTGCGTTTAGGTTTTCGCATCGGCGAAGTCAACGAGATCGACCCGCCTCAGACCATCGCGGCCAAATCGATGGCGGCGAGGTCAACCGCAGGCGGGACACGCTTCTCGCCATAAAGATGAAGGAAGGCGATCATCTCCGCGTTGTGGCCGACGGCACAGGCGGCGCCGGCGCGACCAGCGCGGACATAAAAGGCGATGAAATCAAGTTTCGCTACGTCGCCCTTGATGAGGATGTCCTCCCAATCGGGAGCGTAGCCGGCATAATCCAAGCGCTTGTCGCCCTGATTGCTCCAGAAGAAAGGCGCGGCCTCGAAGGGCAGTTCGGCGCCGAGCATCGCGCGCGCCGCGTAGACCCCTTGCTGCTCCGCGAGACGCCAATGTTCTATGCGCGCCGTCTTACCGCTGTTGCTCTCGTGGAAGGCAGCTATATCACCAGCCAGCCACACGTTCTTCGCGACCCGAAGATTTGCATCGACCTCGATACCACCGTCTTCGCGTTTCATCACGCCGACGATAGCCTCCGTCTCGGGCGCCGCGCCGGCCGCGATCAACACGAGATCGGTCGTGATCACATCACCACTCTCCAGCCTCACAGCGCTTACGGCCCCCTTCCCTTCGAATCTGGCGACCTTACCCTGAACGAAGCGAACACCCGTACCCTCGTGGTAGGTTCGGAGGGCATGCGCCACGGCTTCGCCGAACCTGCTCGCGAGAGGCAGCGGCTCCGGCGACACGACCGTCGCACGCAGGCCGCGTTTTGTGAGAAACGCGGCGGTCTCAAGGCCGATGAAACCACCGCCGACGATCACGATCGATTGCACCGTTTCAGCCGCGGCGCTTAGCGCAATCGCATCATACAAGCTGCGCAACGTGTGTATGCCGGCGAGGTCGCCGCCGACGAATGGCGCCACGACGGCTCGACTCCCCGTCGCCACCAGCATCGCGTCGCCGGTGAGCACCGACCCGTCCCGCAACGTGACGCCGCGCGTCGCCGGATCGATCCGCACAGCCGGGCCCATCACGAAGTCGATATCGCGAGATCCGTAGAAATCGGGCTCGAACGCCATTTTCGACGGCTCGGTTTTCTTTGCCAGGAAGTTCTTGGAAAGCTTGGGTCGATCGTAGGGCTCGCCAGCCTCTCGCCCGACCATAACGATGCGGCCGGTAAAACCCTCGTTCCGCAGGGTCGTCACGGCGGCCACCGCGGCAGCGCCAGTCCCGACGATCAGGAACGTTCGCGCGTCATGCGCATGGGGATCAGGGTTCGATCTGGCCAGCGGCTCAAGGGTAACGACGATGGTCTCGCCCTCTTTGCGGATCGGGTATCGCGCCAGGCCGGCAAGCGCCGGGGGTTCGAGCAACGAGCCGTCGCCGACACCAAAGGCCGCCTTGTGCCAGGGGCAGTACAGCGTGGCGCCACAGATCTCACCCTTTGCCAGAGGCGCCCCGTAGTGGGGACATGTCGCTTGGAATGCACGTAGACCGTCGGCGTCTCGGATAAAGAGGACTTTAGCCTCGCCATCCTCGACCTGCGTCAAACCCATCGGAACAGCCGCTTCCGTCGTCCGCACTTCAGCCGCCATGACCCGCTCCCTCTGAGAACCAGTCAACAACAACAGGTGCGCGAGGGTTGCCGGACAGATCCGGGCAGATAAGCCACCTCACGTTACGTGGGCGAAGTGCGCTTAGCGGTTTTCGCCGTCCCCATGATCGCGCGTCGGTAAAGCGTCGGCACATAAGCGCCCGGCGTTCTCCTTTGAGCTCCCCGCGGTAATGGCCTGGCCGATCTTTCGACTTGCCTGCTCCCAGAAGTCGAGATGCTTGCCCGGCGGTCGCCCCGCTTTCTCCCAAAGCTCGTAAGCCAGATTGCGGATCACGTAGTCGTCCTCTAGGTCCGACACTTCATCGCGCCTCATGCCCCAAATCTGCCGCGAAACGTCTTAGCCGATGTAGACTAAAAGCCAAGCGACGTCGGCGCGGACGATTTACTGAAGCGCCGCCTATGAGTGATAATCTAGGCCCATCATACGATAACGCTCGGGATCGTCAGTCCAGTCGGGTCTCACCTTGACGAAGAGGAACAGGTGCACTTTCTGCTCCGCCGCCTCCATGATCTCCTTGCGCGCGGCGCTGCCTATCGCCTTGATCGTACGCCCGGCCTCCCCGATGACGATCTTCTTGTGCCCTTCGCGAGCCACGTAGATCGTCTGTTCGACGCGCGCTGAGCCATCGGCCTGCTCTTTCCAGCTCTCCGTTTCCACGGTCGATTGATAGGGCAACTCGTCGTGCAGCCGCTCAAATATCTTTTCGCGCGTGATTTCGGCCGCGAGGGACCGGATCGGCGCGTCGGAAACCTGGTCCTCCGGGTAGAGCCAAGGGCTCGGCGGCATCATCTCGCCGAGACGCGACACTAGTTTTGGAACACCGTGCCCACGCAAGGCGGAGATCATGAACGTGTCGCCGAAGATCGCTTGGCGATTTAGGTCCGCGGCGCGCGCCAGAAGGCTTTCTGCTTCTACCGTGTCGATTTTGTTGAGGATCAAAACCTTCGGCGCCTTCACCTTGGCAAGCGCTTCGATGATGGCGGTGGTCTCTTCGTCTTCGCGATCGCCTTTCTTGTGACGCGCGTCGACAAGGAGCGCCACCACGTCGGCATCGCCGGCGCCGCTCCAGGCGGTCGAAACCATCGCGCGATCGAGCCTGCGTTTCGGCGCGAAGATGCCCGGCGTGTCGACGAAAACAACTTGTGCGGCGCCGGAGAGCGCGATCCCGCGCACCAGTGCCCGCGTCGTCTGCACCTTGCGCGAAACGATCGAGACCTTTGTGCCGACGGCCTGATTGATCAGCGTCGACTTGCCAGCGTTGGGAGCTCCGATCAGAGCGACGAAACCGCAAAGCGTCGGTGTCGCGACGGCCTCCGTACCTGAAGGCGCGTCGCTCACGACCCATTCTCCGTCACGAGTCTCTCGCGCGCTATGAAAGCGGCCGCCGCTGCCTGCTCGGCGACACGCTTCGAGGACCCGCACGCCTTCGCCTCGGCGAAAGCGTCGACGATTACCGCGATTGTGAACTCAGGCGCGTGATCTGGCCCGGTTCGCGTTACCTCGTGGTAAAGCGGCACTGGTAGACCCTTGGCCTGAGCCCATTCCTGAAGGACGGTCTTCGGATCGCGCAGCGGACGGCCAGGCGAAAGCATGCGCGCTTCGAACCCGCGTCGCACGAGCGCCTCCGCTTGCGCGAAGCCGCCATCGACGAAGACCGCGCCGATGATCGCCTCGCAAATATCGCCGAGGATCGCACGGCGTAGAGCGACGCCAGCGCGTTCCCCCGCTCCCAGCCGAATGTGCGGTTCGACCGACCAGCACGTCGCGACCGCGGCGCAACTCTCCTTGCGCACGAGATCTGCCAGTCGACGCGATAGTTCACCCTCGTCAGCGTCCGGAAAGGTTTCAAAAAGCATTGCGGCGACCGCGAGACCCAGGACCCGGTCTCCCAGGAATTCTAGTCGCTGATAGGACGTGCCGCGATCCGTCGTCGCGCCGACATGAGTCAAGGCGAGTTGAAGGTGCCTGCGGTCGGAGAAGGCGTAGCCAAGGTCTGATTCGAGACTGCCGATATCGTCTCGTCGTTTCTCTTGCGGGTTGCGCGCAGGCGTCAATGAATCGGCTTGATCAGCCGGTTCCAACGCACGGTCCACGGCCATTCCCAAATCTTCCAAGCCGCGTCGCCTTGTTTCACCGAGAAGAAGATGAGCTCAGCGCGACCGATCAGATTCTCGTAGGGTACATAGCCGACGCCGCCCTGATCCGGCGGTACGCGGCTGTCGGTCGAGTTGTCCCGATTGTCGCCCATCATGAAGTAGCTGTTCGGCGGAACCTTGAACATCTCTGTATTGTCGTTGAAGCCGGTATCACCTTGGATCTCGATGATCGTGTGCTTGACGCCGTCCGGCAGCGTCTCCGTATAGGTCGGTACATCCGTCTCGCGGCCGTAATAATCCTCGGTATGAAACTTCGAGACGGGCTCGCGCGGCACCATCGTACCGTTGATAAAAAGCCGACCTTCCTTCATCTGAATCGTATCGCCTGGCAGGCCGATCAACCGCTTGATGTAATCGGTGGTATTATCGCGCGGCAGCTTGAAGACGATCACGTCGCCCTGCTTCGGCGGCGAGGCCAGAATGCGCCCCTGGAACAGGTCCGGGCTCAACGGAAATGAGAATTTCGAGAAGCCGTAGGAATATTTGGACACGAAGAGGAAGTCGCCGACGAGAAGGGTCGGGATCATTGAGCCCGAGGGTATGTTGAACGGCTGAAACAGGAACGTGCGCACGACGAGCGCGATCAGCAAGGCTTGGAAGACGACCTTCACGAACTCAAAAAATCCACCCTGCTGCTTGGCTGGCTTGTCCACGTCGGCGCGCTCGCTGTCCAGTCCTGCAGGGTTCATCGTAGTTCAATCTCTTAGGATGCCGGCGCCGCGAGGATTGCTCCAGCCGAAGCGGCCGGTGCTTAGCATGAGGCCTTCAAGGGGTACAGCGCTGTGCAGGGCAGTCCCTCTGAGGTTGAAAGTTTGGATACCCGTTAGCGTCGCACGGCCTCTATGACAACGAAAGCCTGCGCCATGGGATGCTCGTCGGTGATCGCGAGGTGAATGACGGCCACATGCTCCGGGGGGGTCAAAGCGGCAAGGCGCCTAGCCGCCCCGCCGGTCAGCGCCATCGTCGGCTTTCCAGAGGGCAGGTTCACCACGCCCATGTCGCGCCAGGCTACGCCAAGGCGGATACCGGTGCCGAGCGCCTTGGCGCAAGCCTCCTTCGCGGCGAAACGCTTCGCGAAGGAGGCGGCTCGGTCGACACGCTTGTCGGAGCGAGCGCGCTCTAATTCAGTAAAACAACGATGTGCGAAGCGATCGCCGAAACGTTCCAGGGAGTCCGCGATTCGCGT
The DNA here is from genome assembly GCA_965198495.1 of Beijerinckiaceae bacterium. GTDB lineage: Bacteria > Pseudomonadota > Alphaproteobacteria > Rhizobiales > Beijerinckiaceae > RH-AL1. Next base: position 2,487,258 of record CBDAPL010000001.1, read on the forward strand.
GATGTCGCAGAGATCGGTGCCAATCCCGACGATCATAACGCCGCCTCCGCCCGACCACTCTCCATCGCCGCGCGCATCCTGCCAATCGCCGCCTCAAGGCCGACGAAGATCGCCTCGCCGATCAGAAAATGACCTATGTTGAGTTCCATGATCTCCGTCAGGGCGGAAATCTTGCTGGCGGTGTCATAATCGAGGCCGTGCCCGGCGTGGCATTCGATGCCGAGCGCATGAGCCTCGCGCGCCGCGAGCCGCAGCCGTTCGAACTCGTGCGCGGCCCGATCCAGCTCGCCATGCGCAAGGCAATCGCACCAAGCACCGGTGTGGAGCTCCACGACGGGCGCGCCGATCGATCGCGCCGCATGCAAGGCCGGCAACGTCGGCTCGATAAAGAGGGACACGCGGATGCCGACTTTCGTGAGTTCGGTGGTGGCGATACGCAGATGGTCGTGGCCGCCGATGACGTCGAGGCCGCCTTCCGTCGTCCGCTCGCTCCGCTTTTCCGGCACGATGCAAGCTGCGTGCGGGCGCGTCGCAATGGCGATCGCCACCATCTCGTCCGTCGCGGCCATCTCGAAGTTGAGCGGCGCGTCGATCTCCGCCTTCAAGCGCCGGATGTCCTCGTCACGAATATGGCGGCGATCTTCCCGCAGATGAGCCGTGACGCCGTCGGCACCAGCCGCGATCGCCAACTTGGCTGCCCTGACCGGATCCGGCACGGCGCCCCCTCGAGCGTTGCGCACGGTGGCGACGTGGTCGATATTGACGCCGAGACGCAATTTGCGATCAGCCATTCACCCGCTCGACCTTGCTCACGATCGGTCGCGCACGCAGCTGCGAGACGATCGTGGTGAGATGTTTCAGGTCCGAAACCTCAACGTCGACTACGATCTCGCGAAAATCCGGCGAAACCGGGTTCATCACGACATTATCGATGTTCGCGCCATTCTCGCCGATGACTGTGGCGATCGCGCCGAGCGTGCCTGGTTCATTGATCGCGATGATCTGGAGCTTGGCGGGAAAGAAGGGGCGATCACCCTCTTCGATGTCCCAGCGCACATCCAGCCAGCGTTCGGATTGATCATCGTAAGCGGTCAGATCCTGCGATTGGATCGGGTAGATCGTGATCGCGACATCGGGATCCAGAATGCCAACGACGCGATCACCGGGCACCGCGCCACCGTTTGGTGCAAAACGGACTGGCAAATCAGGATGAAGGCCGCCCCTCGCCATAATTTTCCAGTCCACCTCGGCGCCAACGCCCGGGAGATGGAACAGCACGTTGGCGTTTGTCCGCGTGCCGAACCAGCCACCCTGGTGTCGCGCCCGCGCGAGCGCGGGTCTGCGCTCGTCCAAGATGTCCGGATAGACCGCCTTCATCACGTCGTCGGAGAACATCTCGCCACGTCCCACGGCCGCGAGAACGTCGTCGACGCTTGAACGCGCAAATCGCGGGAGAGCCGCCCTGAGGCGGTCCTCGATATAAGGACGACCTGCCCGCTCGAAGGCACGCGTCACGATCTGGCGCCCTAGCCCGGCATATTGCGCGCGCATCGCCTCGCGCGTGGCCCGTCGTATAGCCGAACGGGCTTTTCCGGACACGACCAGCGTCTCCCAGATCGCCGGCGGAACCTGCCCCTCTTGACGCACGATCTCCACCTCGTCCCCGTTCTGCAGTTCACTGAGGAGCGGCGCCACGTGGCCATTGATCTTGGTGGCCGAGGCGGAGTTCCCCACGTCCGTGTGCACGGCGTAGGCGAAATCGATAGCGGTGGCGCCCTTGGGCAAAGCTATCAGACGACCGTTTGGCGTGAAGCAGAAGACCTGATCGAGAAAAAGTTCCAGCTTGGTATGCTCTAGGAATTCTTCGGGCGAACTGCCCTCGGCGAGCGACATGATCGTTCGGCGAAGCCATTGGAACGCCTTGCTCTCGTTCGTCAGCGTGTCGGTGCCGCGCGCCACGCCATCCTTGTAGAGCACGTGAGCGGCGATGCCGTTGCTGGCGATGTCGTGCATGGATTGGGTGCGGATCTGCAGTTCGACGCGCTGCCGCCCGGGTCCAACGACGGTCGTATGGATGGAGCGATAGTCGTTCGGTTTCGGCGTCGAAATGTAGTCCTTGAAGCGGCCCGGCACGGTCGGCCACTTGGTGTGCAGCACCCCTATGGCCCTATAGCATTCCGCCACCGTGGCGACGATGATGCGAAAGCCGAAGATGTCAGACATCTGCTCGAACGCGATGGATTTGCGCTCCATCTTCTGCCAGACCGAATAGGGCTGCTTCTGTCGCCCGGCCACTTCGGCTCTTATGCCATCGGCGGCGAGGGCGGACGTGATTTCCTCCTCGATCGCGACGATACGCAGGTTGTTCCTGCGGCCAATGTCGTCGAGCCGCGCTTCTATGGCGACATAGGCGTCCGGCTTGATGTGGCGGAAGGCAAGGTCCTCAAGCTCGTCGCGCAGGCGCTGCATGCCCATGCGCCCTGCCAAAGGCGCGTAAATCTCGAGCGTCTCCTCGGCGATCCGCGCACGCTTTTCGGAAGGCATGAAACCTAACGTACGCATATTGTGAAGACGATCGGCGAGCTTGACCAGAAGCACGCGCACGTCGGCCGCGATCGCCAACAGCAGCTTACGGAAATTCTCCGCCTGAATCGCTCGCTTCGAAACGAGATCGAGGCGTTTGAGCTTGGTAAGCCCGTCGACGAGTTCACCGATCTCACGCCCGAAGATCCTGTCGATCTCCTCGCGCGTCGCCTCCGTATCTTCGATGACATCGTGCAGCACCGCCGCCACGATTGTCGCGTCATCCAGGTTAAGATCGGTAAGTATTCCCGCAACCTCGAGAGGGTGCGAGAAGTAGGGATCGCCGGATGCGCGCACCTGAGCGCCATGCGCCTGCATCGCGTAGACGTACGCACGGTTGAGCAGGACCTCGTCGGTCCGCGGGTTGTACCGGCGGACCCGCTCGACCAACTCGTATTGGCGCATCATCGTGGTGGCGTCTCGACCTCCGGTTCCGGCCTGTCGATCAGCGACACTGATCGCTCCTCGGACTACGCTCGCTCAAACGACACCACTAGCGATAAACGCATACGCTCGAGGCAATCGCGCTATTCGCCGTCGTCATCCGTTGCAGCCGGCGGCACCAGCCCCTCAAGACCGCGCAAGAGATCTTCTTCCGTCATGCGATCGAACTGCACCTCTGTCGCGACATCCGATTGAAGTATCGCAGGAGCGGATGAAAGGGCTGGAACGACCTCAGCTTCGGGCTCGTCCACCTCTACCTGATTCTGAAGGGAATGAATGAAATCCTCCTTCAGATCTTCTGGAGCCTGCGTCATCTCCGCGATCTCGCGAAGCGCAACCACTGGATTCTTATCGTTGTCCCTGTCGATGGTCAAAGCTGAGCCGGAAGCGATCAGACGCGCTCTATGACCGGCAATCAGGACGAGTTCGAACCTGTTTTCAACCTTGTCGACGCAATCTTCAACCGTAACGCGTGCCATTTGCCGCCTTTCATAGTTTTAAAACCTGGATCGCGCGGCATACGCATCGATTTCGGTCTAAGCAACATATCTTTGAGTATCCTGCGTCGATAGATATCGCAAATCGGCCGATTTCAAGACCGCTTTTGTTGTCAGAACTTGACGAAATGCTGAAGCGGATCCATTGCTGACTCAAGGATGCGGCGCGTATTCGGCCCGCCCGTCGAGCGCTTGCGTAAAAAGGTTGCAATATCCCTGTTAAAGCTGATAGAGAAAGACACGAGATATACTTATGGCCGAATTCGATAGGATCGCTCTTTTTATAGACGGCGCCAATCTATATGCTACCGCCAAGGCACTTGGCTTTGATATCGACTACAAGCGGCTTTTGAAAGAGTTTCATAGCCGAGGTAAACTTATCCGCGCGTTCTACTACACCGCCCTCGTCGAAGATCAAGAATACTCTTCAATCCGTCCGCTTATAGATTGGCTCGACTACAATGGGTTCGCCGTCGTGACCAAGCCGACGAAGGAATTCGTGGACGCGCTGGGCCGTCGCAAAGTCAAGGGTAACATGGACATCGAGCTTGCTGTCGATGCCATGGAGATGGCGGACCATCTCGATCACATCGTCTTGTTCTCGGGCGACGGAGACTTCAGGTCTTTGGTCGAAGCAGTACAGCGGAAAGGCGTACGCGTCACCGTAGTATCGACCAATTCAACGCAGCCGGCGATGATCGCCGACGAACTGCGCCGCCAAGCCGACGAGTTCCTCGACCTCATCCATCTGTCGGCGAAAATCGGCCGAGATCCGAGCGAGCGTATCCAGCGCTATCAGGATCGCCGCGGTCCTGCGGTGCCGTCCGCATCGGTACAGGGTGATCCTCATGATCCTCATCTGGACCAGTTGTGATTGATCGCTGATCCCGCCGTCGCTTGCATAGGGAGCGCTCTTGAACGCGACTCCGAGCCGGAGCACGACTGTCGTCTATGTGCGCGCTTGGCTCGCTTCCGCGATGACGCTCGGAAAGCCGAGCCGACCTGGTTCAACGCGCCCGTGCCGACCTTTGGTTCGCCATCAGCGCGCTTGCTTATAGTTGGACTAGCGCCCGGTCTGCGCGGTGCGAATCGAACGGGACGCCCCTTCACCGGAGATTTCGCCGGCGAACTGCTCTACGCCACGCTTCTGTCGCTCGGCTTCGCCCGAGGAACTTACGACCGGCGTGTAGACGATGGTTTGAACCTCATCGATTGCGCCGTGACCAATGCGGTTCGTTGCGTACCGCCCCAGAATAAGCCGCTTCCGCTTGAAATCCGAACGTGCGAGCGGTTTTTGCGCGGGCGCATCGCGACGTTGCATGATCTGCGCGCGATCGTCGCCCTCGGGCGCATCGCCCATGACAGCGTTCTAAGAGCTTTCGGCGTCAAGCTCGCATCTGCTCCCTTCGCGCACGCGCGTCGCCATGAGCTTAGGAATGTCGATGCGCCATCGATTGCCCTTTTCGATTCATACCATTGCTCACGCTACAATACGAACACCGGTCTGCTCACCGAAACGATGTTCCTGAACGTTTTCGCGGCAGTTCGTGCGTGCCTGGATGAAACGCCTTCCTGAGCGTCAGCCGTTCTGCTTCAGCAGGCGGCCTTTTTCGCGGTTCCAGTCCCGCTGTTTTTCCGTCTCGCGCTTGTCGTGCAATTGCTTACCCTTGGCCAAAGCGATCTCGATCTTCGCCCTGCCTTTCTCGTTGAAGTAGATCTTGAGCGGGACGATGGTCATTCCTTCGCGCTCTACCCCTTGCGCGATCTTGGCGATCTCGCGGGCGTGAAGCAGGAGTTTGCGCCGCCGCTTGGGTTCGTGGTTGAAGCGGTTAGCCTGAAGATATTCAGGGATCGTCGCATTGATCAGGAAGATTTCTCCGGAACGCTCGACGGAGGCGTAGCTCTCGGCGATCGTCGCCTTCCCGGCGCGAAGCGCCTTCACTTCCGTGCCGGACAGCATGATTCCCGCCTCGAACGTCTCGCCGATTTCGTAATTGTAGCGTGCGCGCCGGTTGTCGGCGGCGACCCTGAAGGTCCCGCCCGATTGCACGGTCAAGGCGACAGACTTTCGGCGAGGCGCGCGTTGTTCAATTCAAGAGACTCGCGTGAACCATCGCTTGGCGCAGCAGGGCTCGCGCGGTCTCGCTCGCCGGCAGCATCGGTAATCGCACTTCGTCGGCGATGCGGCCGAGTTCGACCAGGGCGGCTTTCGGCCCGGCCGGATTAGGCTCGGCGAACAGCGCGGCATGTAACGGCGTCAGCTTGTCTTGAATGCGCAGCGCGGTCTTGAAGTCGCCGGCGAGACAGGCGTCCTGCATGTCCGCGCACTGGCGCGGCGCGACATTCGAGGTGACGGAGATGCATCCATGCCCACCGTGTGCCATGACGGCGAGCGCCGTCATGTCCTCGCCCGAGAGCTGAATGAAGTCTGGACCAAGGACGCTTCGCTGCATCGCCGTCCGTGCAAGCGACGCGGTCGCGTCTTTTACGCCGACGACATTTTTCAGCTCGTAGAGGCGCTTCATCGTATCGATCGACATATCGACGACCGACCGTGGCGGGATATTGTAGATGATGATGGGAATGCCCACGGCGTCGTTGATCGTCTTGAAATGATGGTACATCCCCTCCTGGGATGGCTTGTTGTAATAGGGCGTCACCACGAGCACGCCGTCGGCTCCGACCGTTTCGGCGTAACGCGCGAGATCCATCGCCTCCGCCGTGCTGTTCGACCCGGCCCCGGCGATGACAGGCGCGCGCCCTCTCGTTTCCTTCACGCAGGCCTCGACGACCCTGCGGTGCTCGGCGTGCGAAAGGGTCGGACCCTCTCCCGTCGTACCCACCGGCACGAAGCCATGCGTCCCGCTCTCGATCTGCCAATCAACGAGCGCACGGAACGCCGCCTCATCGAACGCTCCGGATCGGAACGGGGTCACCAGAGCCGTGATCGATCCCCTGAACCTTGCTCCCGACGTCATGACCGCCCCTTCGTGCCGCCCTAGGGCGGCCGTATTCCTCTGGCTCCTTACCGCCGAGCGGCAGAGATAGCGACTCGCTATCATAACGCAAAGGTCGGGATCGCTCATGATTTGCGGTCCTAACGCTCGGGTAACCAACTCCTAGCAGTATGCGCTGTCCTGATAGGACAAGGCGCTCGAAATCCTCGAAAGCAGCCTACGAAAGTCGGGCATGATCGGTAAGCGTGGCGGGTACATCTTGCTCGGGTCGATGGCTCTTTGTGTCGTGGCGCTCGCCCCGACGCGCGTCGCCGATGCGCGCCTGCCGCACTGGATGCATCTGTTCGCGGACATCAGACAGGGCTTAGATCAAGCGGGAGGCGAGATCGTCTCCGCCGTGCGCGGCATACATTGGCCGAAACGTTATCCTCACCCGAGCCTCGCTGACCTGCCTGGTGCTCCAGAGAGCTCGCCCTACGGCGCCGGCCCGGTTCTCGAGAAGCCGCTTGCCGCTCAGGACGCATCCGCGCTCAGGCAGGCCTATGCCATCGCCATCGCCGACGAGCGCATCAAAGCAATCGGCTACAACCCGGCCGGCATAGAGGAGGCGCTGACCGCCTATCACGCCGACAACCTGGCTGCAGGCGATGTCGCAGCCAAGCAGATTAAGGATCCCCTCGTTCGCACCGCGCTCGAATGGACCGCCCTGCACGACATCGCGCCGAAGATCGGTCTGAGCCGTCTACAGGCTTTCGCCGCCGGTCACCCCGACTGGCCAGCTCAGACGTGGTTCCGTCATCAGGCCGAAGCGCGTTTGCTCATCGTGCAGGATCCGAAGACGATCGAGGCGTTCTTCACGCAGACCGCGCCCGAGACGCAGATTGGCAAGTTCGCGCTGGCGAAAGCCCTCAAGAGCGATGGCCGCGTTAGCGACGGCACCAAGCTTGCGCGCGCGCTCTTTCGTGAAAGCGATTTGCCCCCGAGTCTCGAAACGAGGCTCAAGGCGGACTTCGGGGCTGACCTCACGAAGGGCGATTACAAGTACCGCGCCGATCGGCTCCTCTACAAAGATCAGGTGGTGTCCGGGCTGCGAGCGGCTTTCGTCGCCGGGCCTGACGTGTTCGCGCTCGCCAAAGCGCGGGCCGCCGTCATCGCCGACATTCAGGCGGACAAGAGCATCGCTGCCGTCCCCGCGCTGTTCAAGAATGATCCAGGCTTAATATTCTCCGAAATCCAAAAGCTCCGTCGTGCCGACAAGATCGACGAGGCGGCGGCGCTGATGCAGAGCGCGCCGCGCGATCCCGTGCTGCTCATCGACCCAGATGAATGGTGGACGGAGCGTCGCGTCCTAGCCCGCAAGCTCCTCGACGCCGGCAATGCCGCGACGGCTTACGCGATTTGCGCAAATCATTCGGCTCTCTCGCGCGAAGCTAAAGTGGACGCCGAGTTCCACGCCGGTTGGATCGCGCTTCGCTTCCTCAACGATCCAAAGCGAGCGGCCGCGCATTTCGCGACAGCGGCGAAGCTGACGGAAACGCCGACGTCCGTCGCGCGCATCGCTTACTGGCAGGGCCGGGCCGCCGAGAGCGCGCTTGAACCGGATTCCGTCGCGACGGCTGACACCTTCTATCGCGCGGCGGCTCAGGAGGCATCGACCTACTATGGCCAGCTTGCCCGCCGAGCGCTGCGTATCACGACCGACCCGATCCAGGAGCCGGCCCACGCGGCGGTCGGCGACAATCGTGCGGAAGCGGTTCGCGCCATCGAGCTGCTGTATGCGGCGGGCGAGAAGGACGCCGCCTACGCGCTTGCTGCCGATGCCGCGACAAGCCTTAAGGACGAAAGCCAGATGGCGGCGCTCGCCGCCGTGATCGCGCAGCAGCGGGACGCGCATCTCGCGCTGACGATCGGCAAGTTGATGGGGCAGCACGGGGTACCGGCTGATCCCTTGGCTTTTCCGACCTATGGCATTCCGCCGTACCTGGCTTTGCAGAACTCCGCCGCACCTTCCGTCGTCTACTCGGTCGCCCGGCAGGAAAGCGCGTTCCTTCCTACTGTGGTTTCCAAAGCGGGCGCCAAGGGGCTCATGCAGATGATCGACGCGACAGCGCGGCATACCGCGCTCAAGGCCGGCCTGCCCTTCGACGACAATCGCATGGTGACAGACGCGGCTTTCAACGCGCAACTCGGCGCCGCTCATCTCGGCGAGCTGCTGTCAGAACAGGGCGGCTCGTACATCCTGACCTTCGCCGCTTATAATGCTGGCGGCGGACGCGTTAAGCAGTGGATCGACGCCTATGGCGATCCCCGTCAGCCGGGTGTGGACCCGATCGACTGGGTGGAACGCATCCCCTTCACCGAAACGCGCAATTACGTTCAGCGCGTCATGGCAAATGTGGAAATGTACAAGGCCATCTTTGCGGATCAAGCCCGCACCGCGGCCAAACTCGACCACGAGGCTAAGCTCTGACCACGATGCGGCCGAACGACCAAACGCCAGCTTTCAGTGATTGGGCAGCGTTCAGTGCTTGGGCTGCATGAAGGCCTCGATCAATCCGAGAACCTCACTCACCGCATAGGGTTTTTGGATAAAGCATCGCGCCGGCGCGACGAACGACGCGGTCGGCAGACGTCGTCCCGACGTGACGACGACCTTGATGTAGGGCCAAAGCGTCTCGATGCGCTCGGCGAGCGCGAAACCATCGATGTGCCCGGGCATCTCGACATCGGTGAACACGACCTTGATGTCGCCGATCTGCGCGAGCAAGCGCAGCGCCTCGTCGGCATCGCACGCTTCGACGACGTCGAAGCCCGCCTCGCTCAGCATCTCCGTGTTGAACATCCGCAGTAGCGGCTCGTCTTCCACCACCAGGATCCTGGCATGCTCGCAGCAGGTAGAATGATCCATTGCGGAAAAGCCTTGAATTGTATGGACATCGTGATGCTCGCCGACTTGCCTTAAGAGATGCTTTATGGCCGCGGTTAAGGTTTGTGATGATGAATCAAACCTTCACCGCCAGCCGGCTCCGGGGCAGCACATGACAGGCGTTGTGGAAAGTCGCTTTTACACCTCGGAAGATGGTTTCGCGCTTCACGCGCTCGACTTCCGTCCGGCAGAGGAAACGAGGCGTACGCCCGTCGTCTGTCTCGCCGGCCTGACGCGCGGCGCCGTCGACTTCACGACGCTCGCCCAGGCTCTTGCGTTCGCATCTCCTCGTCCAAGGCGCGTCATCGCCTTGGACTACAGAGGGCGCGGGCTTTCGGATCACGATCCGAATTGGCGCCATTACGATCTCGCGACCGAGAGATCGGATATGCTGAGAGGCCTTTCGCTTTTTGGCGTGAACCGGGCCCACTTCATCGGCACGTCCCGAGGCGGTCTGAACATCATGGCGATGGCGGCGACGCATCGCGCGATGATCGCGTCGGCCGTCTTCAACGACATCGGCCCGGTCCTCGAGCCTGCCGGTCTTCGGCGGATCAAGGGCTACGTCGGCACGATGGTCACGCCGAGGAACTTCGACGAGGCGATCAGGCTCATGAAGGTCGGAGCGGCGATGGATTTCAAAGGGCTGACGCAAGCGGAATGGCGCATCTTCGCGACGACGACCTTCGGCACCGACGAAAGTGCCTTGCGGCTGCGTTACGATCCGCGGATCGCGCGAACGCTCGATGCCTTCGATCTCGACAAGCCGATCGCCGATAGCTGGTCTCAATTCGATCTGCTCCGCGGCTTGCCTGTCCTGACCTTGCGCGGCGAAAACTCCGACTTGCTGTCAGCGCAAACCCTCACGGAAATGGACAGCCGTTGGCCTCTGTCGCAGATAATGGTCGTGCCTGGCCAAGGTCACGCGCCAATCCTAGCCGATAAGGCGTCGATCGCTAGGATCGAAGCTTTCCTCGCGTAAGACTAGCGGACAGCGTGAGGCTTGCGGAGGAGCCCTGCGCGCAAGAGCAACGACGGTGGCAGCCATGTCTGTCGTGTTCTTTCTGCCACAGTTCCCAAACGATCGATTTCCGCGCGCCACTTCACGCATTTCACTTTTGTTTAACGATCGCTCGATCCAACTTATTGATCTATCGAAGCTTTCTAAGAAAAAGATTGAAGCCGATCATCGGCCTTGCGAGCTTGATGCAGCTTCATCGCGGCGCGGTGAGGCATTTTTTCATCACAAATCGTCACATAGCCGAGCTATATCGAACCTGCGCGCTGGCGGGGGACACGTTGGCGCACGACGCAAATTCATCGGGGGCGCTTTCGTGACATCGAACAACGCGACTGGAGTGGCCGCTGCCGCTTCGCTGACCAAGAAAAGGACTCGCACGCTCGGCGTCGGGTTCGCCGCCGCTCTTCTTCTCTCGTGCTCGCCGATCGCGCTTCACGCCGAAACGTCCAACAACGAGCTGGCGAAAGAGATCGCCGAGCTCAAGGCTCAGATCCGCGAGCTGCGCGGTTCGGTCTCCGCGACGCGTACTGAAACCCGCCGCGAAGTGCAGAAGGTCAAGGCCGTGGCGGCTCGCACCCCCGCCCCGCCGCCGCCGGTTTTCGCCGCCATTCCGGAAGGCGCGACCCCGGTGTTCGTCACCGCCGATAAGAAGATGCAATACGGCTCGCTGACGATCACGCCCGGCGGCTTCGTCGCGATGGAAAGCGTGTCGCGCACCCGCACCACCGGCGCCGGCATCTTGACCGGCTTCAATAACATTCCGTTCAACAACAGCGGCGAAGCTCATACCAATGAAAACCGCCTCGATAATCGTCAGACGCGTTTCGCGCTGTTGATCGAGGCCCCGATCTCGAAAAGCTTGCTGGTGGCCGGCTACGGCGAGTTCGACTTCCTCGGCGCGGGTGTCAACTCCAACAACATCCAGGCTTACAGCTATGTCCCGCGCATTCGTCATCTCTACTCGACCTTAGACAGCAGCGATTACGGCTTCCATGTGTTGGCTGGTCAGACCTGGTCGCTGGTAACGCTGAACTCCAAGGGCATCACGCCCCGCAACGAGGTGACGCCGCCGCAGATCGACGCCGGCTTTATCCCCGGCTTCGAGTTCGCCCGTATGCCGCAGATCCGCATCACCAAGGACTTCAACAAGAAGCTTTGGATCTCGCTCGACGCCGAAGCCTCGCAGACCGCGAACATCAACGGCAACGGCGGCTGCGGCAACATCGTCCAGAACTCCAATGCCGCAGCTCTTGCGGCACCCGCTGTCGGCGGTATCGCCGGCCAGGACAGCATTTCCATTCCGGGCAACGGCGTCGCGAACGGAAATTGCCTCGTCGTGGGCACCGGCGGCGCGTTGGGTCAGCAGGGTCTTAACCAGCAGTTTTCGCTTAACAAGGTCCCGGACGTTGTTGGCAAGGTCGCCTACGAGGCGCGGCTTGCTGACCGCGACATCCACATGGAAGCCTTCGGCCTCTACCGCGACCTGCTGACAAACGTGAACTATAACAACGTCGCCGCTCTCGCCCCTTCGACTAACGCCGTCCCCGGAGGCTACGCGGCCTCCTCGAACCAGAACACGACGGGTTACGGCATAGGTGCGGGCCTCATCGTTCCGCTTATCCCGCGCACGCTTGATGGTCAGATCAGCGGCCTGATTGGCCGCGGCATCGGCCGCTACACGTCCTCTGGGCTGCCGGACGCCACGGTGAACGGCAACGGCTCGCTGAAGGCGCTCGGCGCGGCCGACGCTCTCGCCGGGTTGACCTATCATGTCACGCCCTCTTTCGATCTCTTCGGCTTTGCCGGCTTTGAGCAGGTCAACCGGGAGTTTTCGTCCAACGGTGCCGGCGGCGAGGTCGGCTATGGTCTGACGGGCGGCGTCAACAACTACGGCTGCGAGGTCGAAGGTGGTACTTGCGGCGGCCAGACCCACCGCATCTATCAGTTCCTGGTCGGCTTCAACGACAAGCTCTACAAGGGCAACTTCGGTGAGGTCCGCGTCGGCGTGAACTACCAGTACACCGTTCGCCAACTCTTCGCCGCGACAACCGTCGCAACCGGCACTCCGACCGCCGCGGCACCGCTGCGATCCGCCCGAGCCGAAGATCAGGCAATCTTGACCTCGCTTCGTTACTATCCCTTCCAGTAGCAAGCGAGCCGCAGCTGGTAAGCTTCGTCTTAGAAGCCGATCGAGCACCTGCTCCATCGGCTTTTTCTTTGTCTACGGTGGTCTGACTGCGCTGAGCAGCATTCCCGGTTCTCGCCGACATGTCGACGGCGGCCGCCGCGCCATCAGAGCTTCCCGGCGATTGTTTGGGCGGTCAGGCAATGCTTCTCATCCTATGAAGTCCCGGCCCGAAGCAGGCTCATGTCGCGCCCGCCCGCTTGCCATCGCTCAAGGCCTCGGGCATATCTCGGCCGGGGACCCTCGCGGCATCTTAAATGCGTCGCTTTCGGACCCTACGGAGACGTGGCCGAGAGGCTGAAGGCGGCGGTTTGCTAAACCGTTATAGGGTTGTAAAGCCCTATCGAGGGTTCGAATCCCTCCGTCTCCGCCAATCGACTTTGTTGATTAGCAGCGGGCAGGAGCGCCCGTCGGAGGACGATAATGTCTCAGGCCATTCGGCCCCGTGTCACGACGGGTACTCAGGGCACGATCGCTGCGCTGAGCCTCGCGGTCGCCCTTTTGGTTGGTACGGCGTCGTATGCGCTCGCCGGTCCGATCGAACCTCAGGGCATCTGGTATACCGACGGGGAGGAGTCGATCATCAAGGTTCATTCCTGCGCCGAAAACGCCTCGGTCTATTGCGGGACGATGGTCTGGCTCAAAGAGCCGACCGAAGCCGACGGCTCGCAAAAGATCGACAAGCTGAACAAAGATCCGGCCAAGAAGAACAAGCCGCTGATCGGCATAGACATCCTGATCAACATGAAGTCCGACGACGATCACTGGACCGGTAAGGCGTACAACCCGGAAGACGGCAAGTTTTATGACGTCACATTCAAGGTAAAGACCGACAAGGAAGAAAACGATCAGGCCGACCTGCGTGGCTGTCTGTTTAAATTTCTTTGCAAGACCGAGACGTTCACTCGGGCCAAGGAGGTACCCGGAGGCGACCCGACCGCGACGGCTGACGCTTCTGGATCCATGGCGAAGAAGCATAAGCCGAAAAAAGACGTGAAGAAGGAGACGGCCTCTCATTGAGGTGTCTCGCTGGCGGGAGAGCTGAAATCACTCTGCGTCGGCGTCTGGCGGCTTTCATCATGTTAGCTGCCTGCGTCGCAAGCCTGGCGGGACCAGGCCACGCCGCGTCGCCGTCTCCACGAAAATCCCCGCATAGAAGCGCGCCGCCCGACCCGCACGATTCAAGCGATGTGACCGGTACAATCCCCACGCCGAAAGTGCCAACCCCCGCAGTGGCCGACAAGGACGGAAGCTATCCGCAATTTCATCTGCCGACCGCGACGCGAGGCCGTATGCGCGATTGCGGGATGAAGTGGCAAGCCATGAAGCTGGCGGGGGTCGCGGGCGATGATACCTGGCGAGACTACGCAACCAAATGCCTCGTTGCCAGGACCAGTCCGCCCATAGGGACGGCGACCCGTTAGCACGCCAGGCTATTCATTCCGCGTCGAAGCGGAAGTCTTTGCGCGCCAGACATTCGACCCACAATCTACTTCCGTCTCCATCGATCGTCCCTCTTCAGGTGGATTCGGTCGGCGGCGGAGGCGTCTCGACGTTCGGCTTGCGCGGCGTTGTCTTGCGCGGCGGCTTCGGCGCCGTCTTGTTGACTGACACCTTCGCAGGCGAAGTCTTCGTCACGGCGCCCTTTTTAGCCGGAGCCTTCTTTGTCAGCGATTTGCTGACAGGGCTCTTCTTGGTTGGTGTTTTCTTCGCTACGCCGGTTTTCTTCGCCGCGATCTTCTTGGCCGGCGCCTTTTTCACAACCGTCTTTTTGGTCTCGGTCTTCTTCCCCACGGACTTCGGTGAGGATGTCTTCGGTGAGGATGTCTTCGGTGAGGATGTCTTCGGTGAGGATGTCTTCGGCGCCGTTTTCTTCGGTGCAGCCTTCTTCGGCGCGGCTTTCGCCGTGACGGTCTTTGTCGTTGTTTTCTTCGCCGGCGTCTTGCTCGTTGCCTTGGCGGCAGCCTTCTTGACGGGCGTCTTCTTCGTCGTTTTCTTGGTGGTTGCCTTCACCATTGATCGTCCCCTGTACTTGCGCAGCACATTTTCTTGCAGTGAGCGAAGGAAAGCGTAGCGGTCCTGCTTACGTGTGCAAGGGGCGCATCCCACGCGAGGCGATGTCGTGCGCTCGCGCGGAACGGACTATCGATGTCGTCCGTTTCCGGTCGACGCCAATCTCGTCATCATCGAGTAAGGATTAGGGTCAAACGAAAAGTTCCTGAGCTCGAAGGAGAGTAGCGGGAGGCAAACGATCTCGTGACAACGGCGCGCGACAGTTAGTTGCTGGATTACCGTTCATTACCAATCCCTTGGCACTCTCACTGCCACTACCTGAGCGATCCTATCGAGACGAAACTTATTTCCCGAGATCGTTTGCTGAAACACTTCTGAGTATTTTGGGAGAGCGATCGGGTAAGCGCTGTATTTACGCCTTGCCACAACGTCGAAAACCCTGGGCTCCGCGCGCATTTTTATGTGCACAAGCACGAAACACTTCCTCGGGAGCGAGAAGATCGCACACCTCTCGGCGCGCTTCCGATCGCAACGATGATTCGCAATGGACCCGATGACTAAATGCCGAGCTTGGCTTTCAGCATCTCGTTGACGCTTTGTGGATTGGCGCGACCACCGGTCTGCTTCATCACTTGCCCCACGAACCAGCCGAGCATCGTCGGTTTGGCTTTCGCCTGCTCGGACTTCTGCGGGTTTGCCGCGATGATCGCGTCGACCGCAGCCTCGATCGCGCCGGTGTCGTTGACCTGGGTCATGCCGCGCTCGGCGACGATCGCCGCGGGATCACCGCCCATCCTGTCGTCGATGATGATAGCGAGAACATCCTTGGCGATCTTGCCCGAGATCGTGCCGCTGCCAATAAGGTCGACCAATCCGGCGATCTGCGCGGGCGTGATGTGAGACCGATGGATCGGCAGGTTCTGCGAGTTCGCGAAGGCCGCGACGTCGCCATTCACCCAGTTGGCGACCGCTTTCGCATCGCGCTTGGTGCCGCCGAAGGAAACGCACGACTCGTAGAAATCCGCGGTCTCCTTGTCGGCGACGAGAACACTCGCATCGTAGGGAGAGAGGCCGTAATCCGCCATGAATCGGCCCTTCTTCGTGTCCGGCAGCTCCGGCAGTTCCGCTGCGAGCTTGTCGACGTAGGTCTGGTCGAACTCGAGCGGCAGCAGGTCGGGATCGGGAAAATACCGGTAGTCGTGCGCTTCCTCTTTGTTGCGCATCGAGCGCGTCTCACCCTTTGCCGGATCGTAGAGCCGCGTCTCTTGTACGATCGTTCCGCCGTCCTCCAGGATCTCGATCTGGCGCCGCGCCTCGACGTCGACGGCCTGCCCGATGAAGCGGATCGAGTTCACGTTCTTTATTTCGCACCGCGTTCCCAGCGGCTCGCCGGGGCGGCGCACCGAAACGTTGACGTCGGCGCGCAGCGAGCCCTGCTCCATGTTGCCGTCGCAGGTGCCGAGATAGCGCAGGATCGTGCGCAGCTTCGACACGTAGGCCTTTGCCTCTTCGGCCGAGCGCATGTCAGGTCTTGAGACGATCTCCATCAGCGCGACGCCCGACGATTGAGATCGACGAAAGAGTCCGTGGCCGATTGGTCGTGAAGCGACTTGCCGGCGTCCTGCTCGAGGTGCAGTCGCTCGATGCCGACTTCGAACTGCTCGGTCGGCGTGAGATCGACGATCACCACGCCTTCGCCAACTATGGGATCCTTGTACTGCGAGATCTGATAGCCCTGCGGCAGGTCGGGATAGAAGTAGTTCTTGCGATCGAAAACCGAGCATTTGTTGATCTGCGCCTTCAACCCGAGCCCGGTGCGAACCGCTTGCGCGACGCACTCCTCGTTGATCACAGGCAACATTCCCGGCATCGCGGCATCGACGAGCGAAACGTGCGCGTTGGGCGCGCCACCAAACGTCGTGGAGGCTCCCGAAAAGAGTTTGGAGCGCGACACCACTTGCGCATGGATCTCCATGCCCACGATGATCTCCCAATCGCCCGTGGCACCTTTGACGAGGTTCTGCGGCTTGGTGTGGATGGTCATGACACCTCCTTGTTCGAGCGTCGTTCGTCGCGCCGACCGGCGGCGCTATCCTCCCACCGTCATGCCACATGGCGCCGCTGACGCAAGATCGCGAGGTGGGCTCACCTGAGAGAGAACGCGGAGGGTCTGCGTGCGACGTGGAAGGTGGTCGTACCCGCACCCTCGCATCGAGAGGAGCCGCGTCGACACAAGAGCCGATGGCACCAGCGCGCGGCGCTCGACCACAATGGTCATCCCGACGTCGTCGCACCAACTCGGGCTGCCCGCATCGCGCGGGGCGTCACGCCAAACTTGGCCTTGAAGGCGCGGCTGAAGTGACCCGTGTCCTTGAAGCCAACGTCGAAGGCGATCGATGAGACCGATAGGTGGGAACGCAGAGGGTCGCACAAGTCGCGCTTGGCCACGGTCAGGCGCTTGTCCCAGATCATCTCGGCGACGCTGAAGCCCACGCCAGCGAAGACTTTGCGGAGGTAGCGCTCGGAGATCCGGTGGCGCTCGGCGACGACCTCGCACGTCAAGCCGGCGTCGCGCAGGTTGTCGTCGATGAAGCGCGCGATCCGGACCTGCAACAGGTGGCGTGCGTCGTCGAAGACAGCTCTCGCCTCGACCTGCTCCGATAAGGCCGCGGCAATCAGATCAACGATCACCGCATGATACCTGAGCGCGCTGGTCGTTCCAAAGCAGGCCACCTGCCTCTGAAGCTCGCCGAGGAAGGTCGAGGCGAGGAGGCCGGCGCCCGTGCCGCCCTGAATGCGGATGGCCGTCAGCTTCTCGGCCGCCGGCAAGCTCTGCAGGATCATCTGCCTCGGCAAGCGCAGGACGATTTGGCCGAAGCCGTCGTCGAAGCGGAGATCGTAGGGGCGCGTTGTATCGTAAAGGGTGAAGTCGCCGCGACCGAGGGCAGCTTGGCGACCATCCTGTTCGACTAGGCCCCGCCCGGCCGTCTGCAGGCTGAGGAGGAAGTAGTCGCGGTCAGACCGGCCGATCGTCGCGGCATTGCGCGAGACGCGCTGGGGAGCGGCGCGGATGTTGCTGAGCTGCGCTTCGCCGACCGTCGTGTTCTCGATGGAGCCGAAGAAACCTTCGCGTTCCAGGCTGACGCACTCGAGCTCGACGAACGAGGCACATATAACGTCAATCCAATACTCCAGGCTGTGGCGGGTCTCCGCGCCGGCCGTCGTCAGCTTGATCGTCTCCATGGATCGATGCCCGTTGCGACGCAGGATCAGTCGGGGGACCGCCAATCAAGAATTGCCAGTCCACCGACCGCGCGATTACGCTCGCAGCTTTTGTGCCGCCTTGCGGTAGGCGCTGGACCGCTAGAGTCAAGAGATAGGTCCGATCCAGCAAAGATCCCCTCTTGGCACCGCGTCTATGTTTCCGAAGCGCCATCTGGCGTGTAATCGCGATGGAGACGACGTCATGGACAGCCAGCCTTTTAAAGTCGCCTGCGTCCAGGCCGCGCCTGCCTTCCTCGACAAGGAGGCGGGGGTTGAGAAGACGATCCAGCTTATTGCCGAAGCGGCGCAAGCCGGGGCCAAGCTCGTCGCATTTCCCGAGTGCTGGATCCCAGGATATCCCTGGTGGATCTGGCTGGACTCACCAGCCTGGGGCATGCAGTTCGTCCGTCGTCACTTCGAGAACTGCATTACGGCCGACGGCGACGAGGTCAAGCGCATCGCGGCCGCGGCGAAGGCTCACGACGTTCACCTCGTGATGGGCTACAGCGAACGGTGCGCCGGCAGCCTCTACATCGCCCAACTGCTGATCGGACCGGACGGAACCCTCATCCAATCGCGCCGAAAGCTGAAGGCGACCCACGTCGAGCGCACCGTTTTCGGCGAAGGCGACGGCAGCGACATCAGGGTTCACGACACGGCCCTGGGACGCCTTGGTGGGCTCTGTTGCTGGGAGCACCTCAATCCTCTCGCCAAGTTCGCGATGTACGCGCAGAACGAGCAGATCCACGTGGCCGCATGGCCGAGTTTCTCGTTATACACCGGTGCGGCCCACGCGCTCGGCCCCGTCCTCAACAACGCCGTCAGTCAGGTTTACGCCGCGGAAGCTCAATGCTTCGTAATCGCGCCCTGCGGGGTCGTGTCGCCGGCGATGGTCGAGCTCATGTGCGACACGCCGGTAAAGCGGCAGTTGCTGCAGGTTGGGGGCGGGCACGCGATGATCTACGGACCCGACGGCGCGCCGCTTAACGAGCCGCTTGCGCCGGACGTTGAGGGCATCGTCTTCGCGACGATCGACATCGGCGACATTGTGTTGGCGAAATCCGCCGCCGACCCCGCAGGGCACTATTCTCGACCGGACGTTCTCCGGCTACTGTTCAACCCCGAACCAAACCCCTGCGTGCAACGCTTGGGTGACCGAGATCTGCTCTCGCGCGATCCCAAAAAGCCCTTCCGGCTAGAGCCGGGCTCGGGTGTCGAGATCCTCGGGGATCGCTCGATCCCGGAAGCGCGCATGCCGGCGACGCTCCTCGAGCAGTAGAATCGAGCGTGCGGTACCGATCGCGTCCGCCTTTCTGTGAGAGGATGGCCGCAGGCGCGACCGGCCGTTATTTCCACGATCGACGGTGATCGCCCGCGCGGCGCCGCCGCGGATGCTGTGCGGCGGCGATGCGGGCCAAATCCAAGACGATCGGCTCGGATCGCTCAGCTTTTATCCTGCACCGCGATCAATGGAAGGCTCGGCCTACCTGGCTTCCGGTGGATCTACCCGGATGTGCAGCTCGCGCAGCTGCTTAGCCGTCGCCTCGCTGGGCGCGCCCATAAGCAGGTCCTCGGCGCGCTGATTCATTGGAAAGGGCACGATCTCGCGCAGGTTCTCCTCGCCGGCAAGGAGCATCACGATGCGATCGACGCCGGGCGCGATGCCGCCGTGCGGCGGGGCGCCGTACTGAAAGGCGCGGTACATGCCGCCGAAGCGCTCCTCGAGCACGCTCTCGTCGTAGCCGGCCAGCGCGAAAGCCTTGCGCATCGTGTCCGGCCGGTGGTTTCGGATCGCGCCCGAGGACAGTTCCACGCCGTTGCAGACGATATCGTACTGGTAGGCCTTGAGGCCGAGCACGCGCTTCTGGTCGGCCCCATCGAGCGCCAGGAAGGCGTCGTGCTCCATCTGCGGCATCGAGAACGGGTTGTGCGAGAAGTCGATCTTCTTGTCGTCCTCGTTCCACTCGTACATCGGGAAGTCGACGATCCAGCAGAACTCGAATGAGCCCGTCGTGGCGAGCCCGAGCTCGGTGCCGAGCCGCTGCCGCGCCAGGCCGGCGAACTTGTACATCACCTCGGGGCGCCCGAGCACGAAGAACACGGCGTCGCCCGTGGCGAGCCCGTCGGGCCGTAGCGCGCGATAGGGCGCGGCGATCTCGGCGGGAAAGCGTTCGGCCGACTGGTCGCCCTCCGGAGTCGGCAGCTGCGCCCACTCGCCGGCGCGCCCGTTCAACGCTAGCCGGATCGCCTCGCTGCGCTCAAGCCCGATATTCTTCGCCACCGGTCCCGCACCGAGCTCCTCGCCGTCGCGCCAGAAAATGTAGGCGAGGCCGGGCTGGCCTTCGCTCTTCGCCCAGGAATCCATGCGGTCACAGAAGGTTCGGGAGCCACCTTTCGGAGCGGGGATCGCCCACACCCGCGTCTCCGGGTCGGCGGCGATGCGCTTGGCAAAGACGCCGAAGCCCGAGCCGGCGAAGGCCGCGGTGACATCGTGGATGAGAAGCGGATTGCGCAGGTCCGGCTTGTCCGACCCAAACGCCTTGATCGCTGCGGAAAAGCTGATCATCGGGAAGCTCTGCGTCACCGGCTTGCCGCCGCCGAACTCTTCGAAGAGGCCGCGCAGCACCGGCTCGACAGCGGCGAAGACGTCGTCTTGCGTGACGAAGCTCATCTCGATGTCGAGCTGGTAGAACTCACCCGGCGAGCGGTCGGCGCGGGCGTCCTCGTCGCGGAAGCACGGGGCGATCTGGAAGTAGCGGTCGAAGCCCGCCACCATCAGCAATTGCTTGAACTGCTGCGGAGCCTGCGGCAGCGCGTAGAACTTGCCCGGGTGGACGCGCGAGGGCACGAGGTAGTCGCGCGCACCCTCCGGGCTCGATGCCGTGAGGATCGGTGTCTGAAACTCGAAGAAGCCCTGCCCTTTCATCCGCGCGCGTATCGAATCGATGACGCGGCCACGCAACATGATGTTCTGGTGCAGCTTATCGCGGCGCAGGTCGAGAAACCGATACTTGAGGCGTATCTCTTCAGGATAGTTCTGCGCGCCGGCGACCGGCATCGGAAGCTCAAGCGCGGGACCCAGCACCTCGATCTCAGAGACGTAGACCTCGATCTTGCCGGTCGCCATCTCGGCATTGTCGGTCCCCACGGGGCGCGTGCGCACCGCGCCGTCGATGCGCACTACCCATTCCGAGCGCAGCTTTTCGGCTTGTGCGAAAGCCGGCGAGTCCGGGTCCACCACGCATTGCGTCATGCCGTAGTGGTCGCGCAGGTCGATGAAGAGGACGCCGCCGTGGTCGCGTATGCGGTGGCACCAGCCGGCAAGCCTGGTCGTCTGACTGGCGTCGCTCTCTCGAAGGGCGCCACATGTGTGCGAACGGTAGCGGTGGATGCTCACGATTGTCTCGGTTGGGAAGGCGCCGCGGGGCGAAGAGCGCCGGAGAACCGCACGCGATATGGTCTCTGTCAAGCAACGCGTGGGCGCTGCGGTCGACCGCCTTACGCTCTAGTGCGATTGGCAGCGAGACGACATGCAAAGGCGTAGGAAACAGTATGCCGCAGACCCCGGCAAGGCCCTGCCGACCATAGCCAAGCTCGAATCAATGCGGGCGGACTCGCGCAAGCATAGCCATGACGCGTCCTCTAAGGCAGGTGCCGCACGTAAGCCAGGTGTCGCACGGCGCCGCTTCCAAGCAATACCAAGGCACGCCGCACTCTCGCAGCTTGCGGCGTCCTGCGCTCTGCTTCTACTGTGGCGGTCCAATCTCCGGAGCCTGGCTCTCCACGAAAGACTCGATGAAGTTGATCGACACGACGCACGACCTTACGGAGCTTTGCAGCCGCCTCGCCACTCAATCCTACATCACGGTCGACACCGAGTTCCTGCGCGAGACGACCTTTTGGCCGATGTTATGCGTCGTGCAGCTCGCCTCCGAGGACGAGGCGGCCGCCGTCGACGCGCTCGCCGAGGGCATCGATCTATCGCCATTGTTCGCGCTGATGGCTGAAGCGAGTGTGGTCAAGGTCTTCCATGCCGCGCGCCAGGATGTCGAGATCTTCTGGAACCTGGCCAAGTTGGTGCCGACGCCTTTGTTCGACACGCAGGTCGCGGCCATGGTCTGCGGCTTCGGCGATCAAATCTCCTACTCGGACCTGGTACAAACAGTCACCAAGGTCTCGCTCGACAAGTCCTCGCGCTTCACCGATTGGTCGCGCCGGCCACTGTCCGAGGCGCAGATCGTCTACGCCATAGCCGACGTCACATACCTTCGGGACATCTACAAATTCCTGCTGGGAAAGCTGGAGGCGTCCGCACGCATGAGTTGGCTCGCCGACGAGATGGCGACGCTCACGGCTATTTCGACTTACGAGCAACACCCCGACCGCGCCTGGGAGCGCTTCCGCAATCGCGCCCGCAAGCCGCGCGATCTCGCGGTGTTGATGGATTTGGCCGCCTGGCGCGAGGCCGAGGCGCAGGGCCGCGACGTTCCGCGCTCACGCGTGCTCAAGGACGACATCATGATCGAGGTGGCCCTCGCCGCGCCGCGGACGGCCGCGGCGCTCGGCGAGTTGCGCGCCTTTCCGAAAGGTATGGAGCGCTCGAAGGCCGGCGTCGATATCTTGGCGGCGATCGAGCGTGGCCTGGCGCGTGATCCTAAGACGCTACCCAAGATCGACCGCGATCGTCGATCTGCCGGCGGTGGCGCGACGGTCGAACTCCTCAAGGTTCTGCTGCGCCAAGTCAGCGAAACGCACGGTGTCGCCGCCAAGATGATCGCGACCGTCGAGGATCTCGAGGCGATCGCGCTCGACGATAAGGCCGCGGTCGGCGCACTCGCGGGATGGCGACGTGACCTGTTCGGCACCAGGGCTATCGAGCTCAAACACGGCCGACTTGCGCTGACGCTGGAGCGCGGCAAGGTCGTCACACTCGAATGGCAGGAGAATGCGGAGCCGGCGTGAGATGCCGCTTGTATCTACGCCGCGATCGTAATGGAAGGATCGCGGCCCAACAGCTTGGCGACACTCTTCACACGGTTCTGAAGACGCTCGTTGGAGAGATCGGCCAGATGGCGCGGCAGCGTCAGTACGACCTTGCCTTTGGTGACTGTGAGCGGCGCCGCGCCGAGGACGCCATCCATTCCGGCGGAGAGCACCGACGCCACTCTTAGAGCCGCCCCGATCAGCGACGCCCGCTCGATCATCTGAGCCGGCATCAAATCCCGGAACTGCAGCCCCACCTCGTCCAAGCCGACATAGCGCAGCGTCGCGACGAGCGAAAGGAAGGAGCGGCCGGCATGATCCACCCCAGGCAGAATGGCGCTCGATACGAGATTGAAGCTCTGGACACCGCGATAGTCGGGGTGCGCCCGCCAGTTCACCTCCGACAGGAGACAGGCGGCCGCGCGCAGACGGGTCTCGTCAAGCGTTTCGTCGATTCCCGCCGCGCGAACGAAGGCGCTCGTCCACTCGATTAGCTCACTGGCGTAGTGCGGTGATCTCGCCATCAGCCCGTTCAGCTTCTGGGCGGCGACGAGGAGCGGGTCGTCACACTGACGGGCTGGCTCGAGCGCTTCGTAGAGCAAGCCCTCCCTCACGCCGTAGGTCGATATGACGATCTCCGTTGGCCTGCCCCGGCGGATCAGTTCGGCGAGTACGACCGCGCCGTAGGCCAGCAGCGGCCGCCGCGCGGCGTTCACCGACTCGATCGCCAGAAACGAATTCGTGTCGACACGCTCGACGAGATCGGCAAGCTCGGCCGCTTCTCGCGCGGGTATGCTGTAACCGTGCATGACCATCAGCGCGTAATTGCGCTGTCCCATGTGCAGCTTCGCAAGCGAGCGCCAGGTTCCGCCGACCGCGTAGAACGTCCGGCCCTGCAACGCGTCAAGCAAATCGCATTTGGCGAGAGCGTCTCGCACGATCTTCGCGGCGGCTTTGGGCGACCGGTTCGAGGCATCCATCAGAGCCAATCCGCCGAGCGGCAGGCTCACGCCTTCGCCTGCCGCGCCATTCTCGACGTCGATCAACTCGAGCGAGCCGCCGCCAAGATCGCCGACCATTCCACTTGGATGGTGCACGCCGGACATCACGCCGAGCGCACTGAGCTTCGCCTCGCGTGGACCCGAGAGCAGCGACACCTCGACGCCACCGAGCGCGTCCTGCGCGGCAGAGAGGAATTCCACGCCATTGCTCGCATCGCGCGCTGCCGCCGTCGCAATCACATGGACATCCGTGACGCCCATGATCTCGATCAGCGTACGAAAGCGACGTAAGGCGACGAGCGCCTTGTCCATGCCCTGCTTGGGCAATCGACCCGTCGTCATAACGCCGTTGCCAAGGGCGCAAAGCGACTTCTCGTTGAAGACGGGAGATGGCGCCCGGTCGAGATTATCGTACGCGACAAGGCGAACCGAGTTCGACCCTATGTCGACGATCGCGACCGGACGGTTGAGAGGCGCACGTGTCGCCGGGTCTTCACCAGCTGCTGTCATTCCGCTGAACGTGTCTCCAGACGCTTGAAGAGCGTGCGCGGTGATGATTCTTTCAGGCTCTTGCCGCGCCCGCTGAGACTTGGATTGGTCATGAAATAGGAGTGAGCGTTGAAGGGCTCCTCGTTTGCCGGCGGGTCGATGCGCGTCGATGAACCGTCGGGCGATACGCGATAGGACTGCTGGTTGTCGAGCATGTTGGCGACCATGATTTGATCGAGGATCTGTTCGTGCACGGTCGGATTGAGCACGGGCAGCATGATCTCCACGCGCCGGTCGAGGTTTCGCTGCATGAGGTCCGCCGAGGAAATGTAGACGAGCGCCCTGGGATGCGGAAGCGCGTGTCCGTTGCCGAAGCAGTAGATCCGCGCGTGTTCCAGAAAGCGGCCGATGATCGACTTCACGCGGATGTTCTCGGACAGCCCCGCCACGCCGGGCCGCAGGCAGCAGATACCGCGCACCACGCAATCGATTTGCACGCCCGCCTGACTGGCATTGTAGAGCGCGTCGATTATGCCGGGGTCGACGAGCGAATTACACTTCAACCAAACCGCCGCCTTCTTGCCGGCTCTCGCGAAGGCGACCTCCGCCTCGAGGTTCTGCATGAACCTCTCGCGCAAGGATACTGGAGACACCGCCAGGCGCTCGAGCCCGTCGGGTTCCGCGTAACCGGTGATGAAGTTGAACACGCGCGAGACATCGCGGCCGATTGCCGGATCGGCGGTGAAGAAGGAGACATCCGTGTAGATCTTCGCCGTATTGGGATGATAATTTCCCGTGCCGATGTGACAGTAGGTGATCAGCGCCCCGCTTTCGCGACGCACCACCATCGACAGCTTGCCGTGCGTCTTGAGTTCGATGAAGCCGAACACGACTTGCGCGCCGGCGCGCTCGAGATCGCGCGCCCAGCGGATGTTGGCCTCCTCGTCGAAGCGAGCCTTGAGCTCGACGAGGGCGGTCACCGATTTGCCAGCCTCGGCCGCTTCAACGAGTGCGCGCACGATCGGGCTGTCGGACGAGGTGCGATAGAGCGTCTGCTTGATCGCCACCACGTTTGGGTCGCGAGCTGCCTGGTTCAAGTATTGTACGACGACGTCGAAGGACTCGTAGGGATGATGGACGACCAGGTCCTTCTGCCGGATCGCGAGGAAGCAGTCGCCGCCATTATCGCGGACGCGCTCGGGAAAGCGCGGGTTGTAGGGTTTGAACTTCAAATCCGGCCTGTCCAGGCCGACGATCTCCGCGAGTTCGTTAAGCGCCAGCATGCCGTCGAGCACGAAGGTCTCGTCCGGAACGACACCGATCTCCTCGGCGACGAACGAGCGCAGGGCGGGAGGCATGAGACTGTCGTACTCGAGACGTATCACCGAGCCGCGGCGGCGGCGCTTCAGCGCCGACTCGAAGAGCAGCACGAGATCTTCGGCCTCTTCCTCGATCTCGAGATCACTGTCGCGGATCACCCGGAAGGCGCCCGAGCCTCTCAGCGAATAGCCCGGGAACAGCGATTGCGTGAACAGACCGACCAGAGTCTCCAAGGAGACGAACCGAGCCGCGCTCCCTTCCGATGCCGGCAGGTGAATGAATCGCTCGCTCCGCGACGGCAGGCGAATAAGTGCCTTGAGGATCTTGCTGTCGCCGGGATGCACGAGCTCCAGCGCGATGGAGAAGCCGAAGTTCGGGATGAAGGGAAACGGGTGGGCGGGGTCCACCGCGAGCGGGGTCAATACCGGGAAGATTTGCGAGTGGAAATGCGCCTCTAGCCACGCCATGTCGGCGGAGGTGAGTTCCATCGGGTCTGCCAGAACGATCCCCGCCTCGAACAGGTCGCGCCGGAGTTCGCTCCAGCGCTTTTGCTGCTCGGCGGCGAGATGGGTGACGCCTTCGCGGATCCTGACGAGTTGTTCGACCGGCGTCAGCCCGTCCTCCGAGGCTTCCGTCACCCCCTGCCGTACCTGCCCGCGCAGGCCGGCGACCCGCACCATGAAGAATTCATCGAGGTTGTTCGCCGAGATCGACAGAAAACGCAGCTGCTCGAGCAGCGGATGGTTGCGGTTCGATGCCTCCTGCAGGACACGGCGGTTGAATTCGAGCCAGGACAACTCACGGTTGATGAAGCGCTGCGGCGACTGTGCGAGCTCGTTCGGACGCGTGCCGAGATCTCCCAAGGTATCCATGAGGGCAATGTTGGCGGCGGAGGATTGCGCACGATCGTGATCGTGGTGGTTCGGAGCATCACTAGGTTCGACAAGCTTTGCATTCGTCATGCGAGGCTCCTTTCGGCTTCACCACTACTCCATCGCGGGGATCGACGACACTCCAGCGCGCATCTTCGTGGACGTCACGGTTTATGACCGCTCCCCGCCATACCTTTGGCGGACGAAGGATGCCACATTCTGGCTTGCGCCTGTTTCGACCGGGATGCATCTTTGACGCAAGCCAGCTCGCGTCATCGCGACAGAGGTGCAAGGAGGCAACAATGACAGTCGGCCTTGTCTTGTCGAAGAAGGGACGTGATGTCTTTGCTGTTCCGCCCGACACCAAAATGCGCGACGTCGTCAAGATCCTCGCGGAGAAGCACATCGGCGCTCTCCTTATCACCGGACAAGAAGGGGCGATGGAAGGGATCGTGTCCGAACGCGATGTCGTGCGGGCATTGGCGGATCATGGAAGCGAGGCAATGGACGCGCAGGTCTCACGGTTCATGACGAGGGATGTCGTCACCGCGACGGAAGACGAAAGCGTCATTCGCGTCGCGCAGAAGATGACGTCCGGTCGCTTCCGGCACATGCCGGTGATCGCCGGTGGACGTTTAGCGGGGATCGTCTCTGTCGGTGACGCGATAAAATATCGGCTCGAGCAGATGGAGGCCGAGCAATCGGCTTTGCGCGAGTACATCGCCACAGCTTGATCGCGGACTTAGATCTGAGACGGTAAGGCCTCTCGCAAGTCGTGGCGGAGAACCCAGCCATCCGCGCCCGCCGTCACGGTACGATAGAAGCAGGAGCGCCGTCCTGTGTGACACGCCCCGCCATTGCCGCCGGGGACGACTCGCATCAGAACCGCGTCCTGGTCGCAATCCGTTCGGCACTCGACGACCGCCTGAACTTGTCCCGACGTGTCGCCCTTGCGCCAGAGGCTCTTGCGGGAGCGCGACCAGTAATGCGCGATGTTGGTCTCGAGGGTGAGGCGTAGCGCCTCCGCGTTCATATGCGCGACCATCAAGACGGTACCATCGCGGTCGTCGAGCGTGACGCAGGTGATCAGACCGTCATGATCGAAGCGCGGCAGAAAGTCGGTCGTCTCATCGATTTTGGCGGCACCTAGCGTCACCATGCGCGGGGCTCAGGCTCGACCTTGGCCGTGGCGGACCAGGGTCAGGAAGCGGACCTGCTCGGCCGCGTCGGCTCTCATACATCCCGCGAACTGAGTCGTAACCGTCGATGTCCCATGCTTCTTCACACCTCGAAGCGCCATGCACATGTGCTCGGCCTCGATCATCACCGCGCACCCGCGCGGCCGCAGGTTGAGTTCCAGCGCGTCCAGGATCTGCGAGGTCAGCGCCTCCTGCGTCTGCAGGCGCTTGGCGTAGATGTCGACCATGCGCGCGAGCTTGGACAGACCGACGACCCCCTCCCCGCTCGGGTAGTATCCGACCTGCGCGCGACCGGTGAACGGCACCATGTGGTGCTCGCAATGGGAGACGAACGGGATATCGCGCACAATGATGAGGTCGCTATAGCCATGCACGTCCTCGAACACACGCGTGAGCACGCTCGCGGGATCGGCCGCGTAGCCGCTGTAAAACTCGTCGAACGCGGCGACGACGCGACGCGGCGTGTCCACCAGTCCCTCGCGTGCGGGATCGTCGCCGGTATAGGCGATCAAGGTGCGCACCGCGTTTTCCGCCTCCGCGCGCGTCGGCCTGTTGGGGGCTGTCGCCTGAGCAGAGCGATGATCGCGAAAGGGCTTAACCACATCGTCCACGTGGTGCCTCCAGGGGCGTTAGGGATGAAGATCCAAGGTTGGCGGCCTGGCGTTCCGATTTGCGGCCAATCTTGCGAGACGCCAGCATCTCGCGCGGCGCATCTCTGCCCCTATATAGGAAGCGTCTTGCTCCGTCATGAAACGTTTCCGGTAAAGGCAGCGATGCTTAGCGACATCTACAATCAGCGTATTCTCGAACTGGCCGGAAACATTCCCCGGCTCGGCCGCCTCGCTGATCCGCAAGCGAGCGCCCGCATGCATTCGAAGCTTTGCGGGTCGACCGTCATCGTCGATATGGCGATGGCCCACGGCAGGGTCATCGACTACGCGCAGGATGTGAAAGCTTGCGCGCTCGGTCAGGCGGCCGCCGCGATCGTCGGACGCCACGTAATCGGCAAGAGCGCGCTAGAACTCAGCGTGTTACGCGATCAAGTCAAAGCCATGCTCAAGCAAGACGGACCGCCTCCGCAAGGCGAGTGGGCCGATGTCGAGATCCTCGAACCGGTGCGAGGCTACAAGGCGCGTCACGCTTCGACGCTGCTCGCCTTCGAGGCGGCGGCGCAGGCCGCCATCGAGATCGACGCGAAAGCGGCCGGCTCTGTTAACGTGCCTAGTAACCGAGAATGCCAAAGCCCTTGAAGTTGAACGTGTAGTTCAACGTCACGCCAGCGGTGAACTGGTCCTTCGATCCGAGCACGGCCGGAATCGGGCTGGCACCGACGCTATCGGCCAGACGGTTGTAGCCGCCGAAGAACAGCAGGCTGTACTCGTTGGTGAAGAAATATCGCACCGTAGCGAGACCGCCGACCGACGTGACGCCGCCATGGGCCTGGTAAGGCGCGACGAGGCCGTTGACGGCGGATTGGGCGGCCGTGACGGTGAAATAGGCGTTGGCGAAATCATTGTCGCCGAATCCGACGCGCGGTCCGATCGACGCCTCGATGGGACCGAATCGCTGGATGAGGTCGCCACCAACCGAACCGGTCAGGGCATCACTGCCGTTGACGCCCTTCAGGATCTCGCCGCGGATACGCACATGATCCGGGATGGGAAATACTTCGGCGAAACCGCC
Organism: Beijerinckiaceae bacterium; assembly: GCA_965198495.1. Classification (GTDB taxonomy): domain Bacteria; phylum Pseudomonadota; class Alphaproteobacteria; order Rhizobiales; family Beijerinckiaceae; genus RH-AL1. The sequence continues at coordinate 2,516,695 of CBDAPL010000001.1, forward strand.
AAGCTGGAATGTTCCGTCGACGTTGGGCAGGCCGCGGAAGTTGCCGTTGCCATCCGACAGGCCGCGACGGTTGATGTAGTTGGCGGCGGGGCCGACGCGGAAATAGCGGTTCTCGTAGACCGCGATGTCGAACGAATCGTCGGGCGTGTAAAACGGATCGGCTTCGCCGAATTTGCGATAGCCGAGATGGATGCTCGGGAGAACGGTCACGGTCTTCGCCCCGGGAAACTGGTTCACCACATCGGGACCAGCGCCAATCGTGACCGTGAAACCAGGATTGGGCTGCGTGAAGATCGGTGGCGACGCGGTGCTCGGCAGATCGGCCGCGTAAGCGCTGGCCGCGAGCGACGCAAAGCCGAAGCCCGCGAGCAGCCTGAAAGCGGAGGAAAAGGCCACCTAATCACCTGCACAAAGAGAGATTCATCTACTGGGGAGTATGGTCCCTTTGTGACAGAGCGCCAGTGTATGGATGCAACACGCGAGCGGAATGCGAGATGAGCGCCCGAAATCTGCCGCGACGTCTCGCGCATCTGGCCATACGCTCATATCAGCTGACGATATCGGGTTTGGCCGGGCGGCAGTGCCGCCACCTCCCGACCTGCTCGAGCTACACCGACGAGGCGATCCAGCTTCACGGTCTTTGGCGAGGCGGATGGATGGGCATGGCACGTATCTGCCGGTGCCATCCTTGGGGAACGTCGGGCTTCGACCCAGTGCCAGAACGACCGCGCCAGGGCGCGCGTTGGTACACGCCCTGGCGTTATGGTATCTGGCGCACAGCCTGCCCCAATCTCGAGGAGCGCGCCGAATGAATTAGGCCGATAGCAGTTTCTCGATGCGGATCGGCAACTCACGAACCCGCGTGCCGGTCGCGTTGTAGACAGCGTTCGCCAGCGCCGCGGCGCCGCCGACGATGCCGAGTTCCCCCACGCCCTTGATGCCCAGCGGATTGACCTCCGTGTCGGTCTCCGGGACAAGGATGACGTCGACGACACCTACGTCGGCGTTCACCGGCACGAGGTAATCCGCGAGATTGGTATTCACGTATTTCGCGTTCCGAACGTCGATCTCCGTCTGCTCCAGCAAACCCTGCGACAGGCCCCAGATCATCCCGCCCATCAACTGACTGTGCGTCGTACGCGGATTGACGATATGGCCCGCCGCGAAGGCGCCGACCATTCGCGGCACGCGAACCTCCTTCGTGCGAGCATGAACGCGCACTTCGACGAACTGGGCGCCGAACGCGAACATGATCTTGTCCTTGCCTTTCGTGCCGCCGACGATCGGCGACGAGCCTTTGTAGACGGAAGCCATCGCACCCGGCTTGGAGCCTTGCGGCACGAATTCAGCGTAATCCTCGATCGCGGCCGCACCGATTCGCTGGAAAGCCGCCGAGAGGTCTTCCTTGTCGCCGTTGGCGGCGACGAGACGACCCTCCTTCATCGCATGGCCCCCACCCTGATCCCTGCCGCTGGCAAGACGCGCGAGGATCTTGTCGCAAACCATCGCGACCGCGTTGCACACGCTCGCCGTCGTAATCGACCCCCCGGCGACCGGTGCCGCCGGCAACGAAGAGTCGCCAAGTTCGACCTTCACCTTGTCGACATCGATGCCGAGCTTCACGGCCACCGTCTGCGCGATGACGGTATAGGCCCCGTTACCGATCTCCTGCGCCCCGGTACCGACATGAGCGGTCCCATTCGACTCCAGACGCACCCGTGCGGACGCCGGCGCCATCTGCGTCGGATAGCACGACATGGCGCAACCGTAACCGATGCGCCATTCGCCGTCTTGTGTTCGGGCCGGCGTCGGGCTGCGCTTGCTCCAATCGAAAGCTTTCGCGGCCTCGTCGAAACACTTCATCATCGAGCGACTCGTATAAGGCAGCCCCTTGATGGGCTCCTTCATCGTATCGTTGATGCGGCGCAGTTCGACCGGGTCCATCGAAAGCTTTTCCGCGAGTTCATCCATCGCGCATTCGAGCGCGTAGATGTAGACGCTCTCGGCCGGTGCCCGCATGAAGCCCGGCGTGTTGCGATCGGCGCTGACGACGTTCACGGCGCTGGCGATGTTCGGGCACGCGTACATGCGGGTCGACGCGTCCGTTCCCGCGACGGTGTAATCGTCAGGCCGCGAGCTGATCTCCCATCCCTCGTGCGACAACGCGACGAGCTTGCCGTCTTTCGTGGCGCCGAGTTTCAGATGGTGCCGCGTCTCGGCACGGTAGCTCGCGATGGTGAAGCCCTGCGATCGAGTCGCGACAAGCTTAACCGGCCGGTTCAGCCGTTTGGCCGCGACGGCGACGATCGCGGTTCGTGGCGTGATCGACCCCTTGGAACCGAACGCGCCGCCGATGAAGCGGCTGAGGACGCGCACTTTCGCCGGGTCGATCTGAAGCTCCGAGGCGGCGCCATGGGACAGCCCGGTCACGGACTGGCTCGGCTCATGGATCGTAAGATTCTGGCCTTCCCACGCGCACGTGGTGGTGAAGAGTTCGATGGGATTATGGTGTTGCGTCGGTGTCGCGTAGTCCGCCTCGACGGTGACAGGCGCCGTTTTGAACGCGGCCTGAAAATCGCCGACCGCAGGGTTTTCATGCGACTTCTTCGTCTTCGCTTCCGCGAGCGGCTTCTCCGTAGTCCCGGCTGAGCCGAACGTCGCGGACGGCGTCTCCTCATCGTAGGCGACCTTCAAACGATCGGCCGCGTCGCGTGCCGCCTCGAAGCGATCGGCGACGACGAGCGCGACGATCTGGCCGTCGTGCCAAATCTTTGGCGAGGAGAGCGGGACGATCGTCGTCTGCGCGGGGCCGCCGTTCTCGTTGAACGGCATCTGCTTGACGTCGTCCGACATGTTCTCATGCGAGAAAATCTCGATCAGGCCGTCGACCTTGCGGGCCTCGCTTTGATCGATGCTCTTGATCGATCCCTTGCTGATCGCGCTTACGACGAGGTAACCGTATGCCGGGTTCTTCACGTCCGCGTCCGAGGCGTAGGTCGCCTCGCCGGTCACCTTGAGACGGGCGTCGTAACGCGGAACAGGCTGGCCCATGTTGGCCTGCGGCTGAGGTGCTGCATAAGTCATGATCAGATCTCCATCGTCGCGGCGTGGAGCAGGGCACGTACGAGCGTCGCCTTGCCGAGCGGGATCTTGTAAGCATTGTCGCCATGTGCCTTCGCGCCAGCGAAGGCGGCTTCCGCGGCTCGGGCGGCGGTTTCCTCATTGATCGGCTTGCCGTTCAACTCGGCTTCAGCCTCGACCGCGCGCCATGGAACGCTGGCAACGCCACCGAGCGCGATGCGCACCCGCCGCGCCTTGTCGCCTTCCATCTCCAGCACGACAGCCGCGGTCGCCAGTCCGTAGGCATAGGACTCCCGATCGCGTACCTTGATGTAGACGGAGCGACGTGTTCCGGGTGCCGGTATGTTGATCGCCGTGATGAGTTCACCTGGCTTCAGCGAAGTCTCGATGTGCGGCGTCGAGCCCGGCCTCTTGTGAAGCTGCGCGAACGCCATGGCGCGCGAGCCGCTTTGCGATTGCACTTCCAGGACCGCATCGAGGGCTATCAGGGCTTGAGCGAAATCGCCTGGATAGTTCGCGATGCAGTCCTCGCTCGTGCCAAGCACCGCCAGGTCGCGGTTGACGCCGTTGAGCGCCGCGCAGCCGCTGCCCGGGTTGCGCTTGTTGCACTGCGCGAAGGCCGTATCGCGAAAATAAGTGCAGCGTGTCCGCTGCAGCATGTTGCCGCCGAGGCTCGCCATGTTCCGCAGCCCGGAACTCGCCGCGAGCGAGAGCGTCTGCGCGACCACCGGGTAATCGCGCTTGATCGCGTCGTGATTGGCGGCCTCCGACATGCGCACCAGCGCGCCGAGCCTGAGCCCTTTATCGGAAACAATGATCCGGCTGGCGTGCGGATCCTTCGCGAGCGGCCCAATGTCGACGAGACGAGTCGGGTTCATCACGTCGAGCTTCATCAGATCGAGGAGATTGGTCCCGCCGGCCAGGAATTGCGTCGGCGCCTCGACGTGAGACGCGCCGGTCGAGGCGGCGGCCATGACCGCATCCGTCGTGGTGTTGGCGAGAACGTAGGAGAATGGGCGCATCGCTCAGGCTCCCATCTTTGATTTGGCGTCGACGATCGCGCCGACAATGTTGGGATAGGCCGCGCAGCGGCAAAGATTGCCGCTCATGTACTCCCGGATCGAGCCTTCCGATGCGGCATGCCCCTCGTTGATGCACGCGACACCAGACATGATCTGACCAGGGGTGCAGTAGCCACACTGGAACGCATCATGATCGATGAAGGCCTGCTGGACAGGGTGAAGGTCGCCGTTTGGCTGTGCCAAGCCCTCGATCGTCGTGATCGCCTTGCCTTGCGCCGATATCGCCAGCAACAGGCAGGCGTTCACCGACTGGCCGTCGACATGAACGGTGCAGGCGCCGCACTGACCATGGTCGCAACCCTTCTTGGCACCGGTCAGCCCGATATGCTCGCGAAGAGCGTCGAGCAAGGTTGTCCGCACGTCGAGCGCGAGATCCTGCCGTTGGCCGTTCACCAGAAGTGTGATGGGCACAAGCGGCGACACCGGCGCGCCTGCCGCGTCAGCCTTCGCCTGATGATTGAACGCATCGGCAACGAGAGGCAGCGCCGCGCTCGTGGCGGACGCGCTAAGGAAGTTACGTCGGCTGAAGCCGGGCGTCTTGATCTGGTCAGACATGTGTCCTCCGCTTCAGCCATATGCCGCAAGCTCCACACGAAATAACGTTCGGCTCTAACTGTTCCAGCTTCGGACGCGCGGCGGCCTTCTGGCGCAGAAGCGTCACGCGTTATCCGAAAGATATCCTCATAGGCCCGGCGTCGCGCTCGACTCCGGCTCGCCAGCCTCTATGGTCGCTCGCGCAAGCTTTGCCTGGGAGCATGTCATGCGACGATCGTTCGGGATGCCGCTTGTCGCCGCCCTGCTGGGGCTTTCTCTTCCCGCCGCGGCGGAGCCCGCCTCGACCAAGGCCGGCGAGCGCACGCTGATGCGGCGCGAGACCTTGCTCAACAGGAAGTGCAGCCGCGACGCGCAGGCCGATTGCGCCGCGACGGCGCGAGCCCCGGGGCATGCGGTCGACACGAACACCGAGCCGACAGCGGCCGACGCTTGCACGACTTTCAATGCGGCGATGGCGACATTCTGCGATCTGGTCGGTGAGCACGAGCCCGACAGTCCCGAGATGCTCAAGGCGACGGCCAACGTGATCGCCGCAAAAAAAGAGCTGCTCAGGCAGCGGGGTCTCCCTCCGGCCGCCAAGCGCTCCTGACGGGAGTACTCAGCCGATGGTGCCGCTGTAGATCCAGCAGGCGCCACCGAGCAGGACTCGCCCGTCGCGGACATGCCGTCCGACACCCGCGAGCAGGAAGTCCAAAGCCTCGGCGCGGACGGCAGGCTCCGCCTCCCGAAGCTGCCGCGCGGCCGGCCCCGTGTCGGCCAGGACGATCATGGCATCGTCGATCGCGGCTCGGTCGGCATCGTCGGCAAGGGGTTCGGCCGCGCCCAGCACCAACTCGCGATCGACGGGCGTGGCCGTCACCGCCCCGAAGCCGGCGCGGGTGAGCATTTGGCGTGTGGCTTCGGCATCCGCGAGCGCGAACGGGCCGATCTCCCCGGGCACATCCTCCGGAGTCGGAAGGATGCTCGCGACCCAATCGAGCGGCGCCTGCATCCATTCGATCTCCGCGCGGCGACGCCACGTGAGAAAGGCGAATCGGCCGCCCGGGCGCATGGCCCGGCGCAGGTTGGCGAAGGCGCGTGGCGGATCCTCAAAGAACATGACGCCGAAACGCGAAACGAGAAGATCGCTGTCAGGCGCGAACCGATGCGTCATCGCGTCGGCCTCGCGCCAGTCAATCGACGCGTGATCGCCGGGCGGAAGGCGGCGCCTGCGCGCCTCGGCATGCGCGAGCATCGGCCGCGAGATATCGACGGCGAGCACGTGACCGCCCGCTCCGACGCGTTCCGAAACGCGAAGCGCGAGATCGCCGCAACCGGTGCCGACATCGACCACGCTTTCGCCGGGGCGCGGCGCCGCGGCGGCGAGAAGCGCGTCGGTCAACGGCGCCATCAAGCGGTCGAGGCGATCCTGGTTCGCGACCCATTTCGCCCCGGCGACCTCGTTCCAGTAGGCGATCTGGCCGGCATTGGCGACATCGCCGTTCGAAGGCTCGGTCATGGCGTCCTCAATGATGCCAGAACACGATCTGGCCATGGTGAGCAGGATTTCGGTCAAGATGAGCAGCACGACCACCGTCTCGAGCCGCGTCGCGCGATCGGCGTCGATGATATCGGTGAGGGCGCGCGCCGTCTCGGCGATGACATCGAGCTTGCGCTTGAGGGTCTCGGCTCTCTCACTCAATTCGTACTCGTCCTCGAGCCTGGCGTAGAGCCGCTCCAGATCGGCGCGATCCCACAGCACGTCCGGCTTCTCCCCGACCGCGACGCGTCCCGAGACGCGATGCTGTACGAGCAGCGTTTGGCCGATGAGCTTCAGCATCGACCGCCGTCGTCGCGGCGTACGCCCGGTCGTAAAGAGCTTGGCGGCGAAGGGCTCGATCACGTCGAAGACCGCGTTGACCTCGCGTTCGTCGCGGCCGAGCGAAACGGTTTTGGCGAGCGCGTCGGCCACGACGAGAAGGCGCGCCGGTGACAGGTCGCGCATGCCGATCGTTCCACCAGGGGGTATCTTGTCCTCGAGTTCGGGCGACACCTCGAGCAGGGCCGTCTCGTCATCGACATGGGCGTGCGGCCCGGCGAGCCGTGCCTTTACTTGATTGAGGACCTCGTCCTCTTCCAACGGCGAGAGCCCGATCATCACCGCGACGCCGAACCTGTAGAGGACGACAAAGCCGGACGCGCCCGCATGGAAGGCAAGGGGATTGGCGGAGATCATGTCGGCCCGTTCGAGTCCGGAGGCGTCGATACGATCGCCGAGCAACAGGGCGCGCGCCGTCATCCTTTGGGAGGGATCGCGGATGGCCACAAACGTGTCGATGCGCTCGGTCGAGGTCATTGTCTCGAAGGGCGCCGCCTTGCCGCGGCATCCCGTCCTTTGTTCCAAGGTCAGCCGAAGCGGTCGCGCCAACTCGGTTTTGCGCCGGCGAAGGGCAGCGCCCGCGCCTCATAGATAGCGCGGGCGACGGCGCGCGCCAAACAATCGGCGGCTAGCGTGCCGATTTCGACATGATCGAAGGACGTGGGCGCTGGCCCGGATCGAGCGGTCGCGGCGGCGAAGACGGTGTCTCCATCCATGGCGGCGTGCACAGGACGCAGCGCTTTCGCCAGCCCGTCCTGCGCCATGATTGCGAGCCGCTTGGCTTCGGCTCTGGTCAAGGCGGCATCTGTCGCGACGATGGCGATCGTCGTGTTCTGCGGCTCCACGCCCTTTATTCGAAGGGCCGAAGCATTGGCGGGTAACGGCGCGGGCCAGCCGCGCCCACCGAACTCCGCGGCCTTCTCGTAGGGGGCCGCCCAGAAGTAAGGCCCGTCAGCGATGGTGGCGGACCCCACCGCGTTCACCGCGACCAAGGCCCCGACCGTGAAGCCGCCCGACGTCACGACGCTGGCCGTCCCAAGGCCGCCTTGCAGAAGGGCGGTCGTCGCGCCGAGTCCGGCACCGACGCTGCCGACCGCAACCTCTAGGCCGGCGATCTCGGCGGCGGCGAAGCCTAGATGCCAGTAGACCGGCTCCGGGCCCCAGGCCTTGTCGCCGCCATTGGTGAGGTCGAACAGGATCGCGCCAGGCACGATCGGAACGTTGGCGGCGCCGACACGCAAACCCCTGCCCCGTTCTCGCAGAAAGGCCTGAACGCCACCCATGGCGTCGAGGCCGAAGGCCGAGCCGCCTGAGAGCACCAGCGCGTCGACCCTCTCCACCGTCATGCCCGGTTCGAGCAGCGCGGCATCGCGCAGCCCAGGGGCGCCGCCGCCTACGGAGACGGAGGCGACACACGGCTCGTCGAAGACCATTGCGGTGACACCGGAGCCGATGCGCGCGTCCTGCGCGTGCCCAACGGAGAGGCCGGCAACGTCCGTGATGGCGTTACGCATCACCCGAGGCACTCATCGCGACGATGCGGGATGGACCCGGACAGTCGCTCGCCGGGCGCCGCTCCCGTCGATTGGGTCCGACAACCTTTGTCGCCGCCCGGCGGCGATCCGAGATATTGTTCACGATGTTCGCCGCTAGCCGGCGCGGCAATGTCCGGGCAAGCTGCATGGCTGATCCAGGTCAGGATTTGGGCCATGACGTGGATGTGGGCCGAAGAAGAAACGTGGATGTGGGCCGAAGAAGGAGCCATGATCAAACGCCGCGCGGTCGAGGCCATCCTCATTACAGGGCCGACCGCGAGCGGCAAGTCGGCGCTCGCGATCGGCATCGCCAAATGCCTCGGCGGGATCGTCATCAACGCGGACTCCATGCAGGTCTATCGCGATCTGCGCACGATCACCGCGCGTCCGACGGCCGAAGAGGAGCGCAGCGTCGCTCATGCCCTCTTCGGCACGGTGGACGGCGCGACGAACTACTCGGTCAGTCTATGGCTTGCCGATGCCAAAGCGGCGCTGGTCCGCGCGCGCGCGATAGGTTCAATGCCGATTTTCGTAGGCGGCACGGGGCTTTACTTCAAGGCTCTCACGCAAGGTCTCTCCGAGATACCGCCTGTGCCGGACGACGTCCGCACGTCCCTGCGCGGGTGGGCGATGAGTCGTGATCCGCGAAGCCTGCATCGAGAGCTTGCCAATCGCGACCCGACGACGGCGGCAGGCCTGAAGCCGACCGATCCTCAGCGCCTGCTTCGTGCGCTCGAGGTATTCGAAGCGACAGGAGAAAGCCTGGCCGCGTTCCAGTCGCGTCGATCGCAGCCGATCATCGATGTCGAACAGGCTATCGCGGTCGCGATCACGCCGGAGCGCGACAATCTGCGGGACACGATCGAACGGCGCTTCGACGCCATGATGGCGGCGGGAGCCCTGGACGAGGTGCGGCTTCTGTCGGACCGCGCGCTCGATCCCATGCTGCCCATCATGCGGGCCCATGGCGTACCGCCGCTGTTGGCGCACATACGGGCGGGGCTGGCGCTCGACGTCGCCGTCCGGCAAGGGAAAGCCGCAACCCGCCGCTACGTGAAACGGCAGGGCACCTTCACACGCAATCAATTACCGTGTTTCCGCGCAATCTCTCCCGCCCACGCGGCAGCGAGCATCCTGGATCAGTTGGCGTAGGTGTGACCGAACACGCCGTAGTCCTTGCCGTCGCCCGGGCCGTAGTATCCAGCGAAATAAGGCGAACCATAGCCGTCGGCGCCGTTGAAGACACCATACGCCGCGCCGGTCCCGGCGCCGTAGACACTATCTCCGGGAAAACCTGCCCGGAACCCCGTCGAGTCGAGTGCACTCGCCCCGACGGCTTCACGCACCGCGCGCGATTGCCGATCCTCGCGCCGCACGGCGGCGACGCTGTAGGGTAACGGCAGGCGATGGAAGCCGAAGCCGGTGCCCGGACCATCGCTGACGAGAGCCTGATAATCGCCCCGCGCCGACGCGTGCGTGAAGTGCACACCCGCACGACGCACATGGTGGCGGGAGGCGGCAGACACGGTCGTCGGAACAGCACCGACGAGCACGAACGCTCCGAGGCCGGCCATGGCTGAAGCTGTAATGCGAAAGGTGCCGCACCGCATGACGATTTCCTTTTTTCGCGTAAAGTGAGGTTCGGTACCGAACGAGGGTCGAAGGACGGCGGTTCCTCTTCATCCTACAAGTGCCTTAATCGTTTGATCGCGCGATGTCGGCAGCGCGTGTCACATTGCCGACCCCCGAGGCGCGGGCTAAGAGGCTGCGTCCACGAGAGATGTAGGCATGCGAACCCGAACGATGCTCATGGCAATGCTTCTTGCCGTCGTCGCGTCGCTGCCCGCCTCCAACGTCCGCGCGGGCTTGACCCGACACGATCTCGCCGATGCGGGGTTCCACCTGATCCCTGATACGCCAATGCCTGCGACGGCCATGCTGCACGGCCCAGGCGGCGACGAGACGCTCGGCAAGGCCTTGGCCGGCAAGCCGGCGCTGCTGCTGTTCACGGATTACCGCTGCCAATCTTTGTGCGGCGTGATCCTCGACCAGCTCGCGGAGACGCTTCCGAAGATGCAACTCGGCCTGCGACAGGACTACAACGTGATTTCCGTCGCGCTCGACAGCGCGCAGACCCAAGCCGACGCGGCAACGTTTCGCGACGAGCATACCAGGGGCTCAAGCCTGCGAACCGGAGGCCTTTTCTTCACCAACGACACGCCCGCCTTGCAGAACATGCGGGCTAGCGTCGGCTTGGTCGCGCCCTTCGACGCGGAGCATAAGCAGTTCGCGCATCCGGCCGGTCTCATCCTCATCGATGCCGGTGGACACGCCAAGCGCATCCTCAGCCCCTTCGCGCTCAACCCTTTCGACCTCAAGCTCGCGCTCACCGAGACAGGCGCCGCGCCGCGCTCACTTGCCGCCCACGCCCTGCTTCTCTGCTACGGCTGGAACCCGGCCTCCGGGATCTACACGCTGCGGATCATGCGGGTCATGTCGATGGCGGCGGCGGCGACAATCATCGTGATCTCGGGTACGGTCGGTCTCTTTCTATGGCGCGAGCGCAGGCTTCGGCGTGGCCGAGCGACGCCCAGCCCAATCGTCTGACGCCCTCTGAATTCGCGAGCGACGATGACCGACATGTTCGACGAGATCCTTGGCCACGCTCCAGACGGCGCGGCGGTCGGCCTGCTCCGGCTGAGAAACGACAGACTGACGGTCGGGCTCACCAATTACGGTGCGCGCATGCTGTCGATCGAGGCCCCCGATCGCGACGGCAAGAGCGATCACGTGCTGCTCGGTTTCGATCGCGCGGACATGGTGCTGAAGGCCGGTTCCTTCGGCGCCGTGCTCGGACGCTACGCGAACCGCATCGCCAAAGGCCGCTTCACGCTCGATGGCGAAACCTATCAACTCTCCGTCAACGACGGCGAAAACACGCTGCACGGGGGCAAGCAGGCGTTCTCGAAGATGTTCTGGACGCTCGTGGACAGGACGGCCATCAGGGCGGAGTTCGCTCTCGAGAGCCCGGACGGCGATCAAGGCTTCCCGGGCGCCCTCAGCGCACGCGCGACCTACACGTTGGCCGGCGATGCTCTGCATCTCGATCTCAGCGCGACGACGACGAAGCCGACGCCCGTCAACTTGAGCGCCCACCCCTACTTCAACCTGGCGGGCGCGGCGGCGCTCGATATCTGCGACCATCTTCTCGAGGTACCGGCTTCGCATTATCTCCCCACCGACGCGCGGCAGATCCCGACCGGGGAACGCGCGCCGGTCGCCGGCACACTCTTCGATTTCCGAGCTCCCGTTCGTCTCGGCTCACGCATTCGAGGCAGCGACCCTCAGCTCATGGTGGCGCGAGGCTACGATCACCATTTCATCATCGACGGTCCCGATGGGACGATGCGGCTCGCCGTGCGGCTCACGCATCCCGCCACCGGCCGTGTGCTGGAGATCGAGACCGACCGGCCCGGCGTGCAGGTCTATACCGGCAACAGCCTTAACGGCACGCTGGTCGGCCACGGCGGCACATACAGGATGACGGCCGGACTCGCGTTGGAGGCACAGGCCTACCCCGACGCGCCGAACCACCCGGATTTCCCATCGACCATCCTGCGGCCGGGCGACACGTTCAAGGCGGCGATCCGCTACCGATTCCTTGTCGCGTGAGACAAGGCTCGCGCCGGCGTATGGGGGTGCGTTCCGTGGTCCAAGGTTCGACACGGGGGCCTCCTCATAGACCCAAGGAGGTCGCTTATCGCGACGGTTCTGCTAGTTTTGCGCCGCGCGCTCGCATCGGCTTCGACATCATGACCATCACCGATCCCGAACAGACGCCGCGCGCGAAACCTGCCGGCCCCATACGATGGTGCTTCGAGGATCGTACCTCCGGCCGCATCGTGGTGGCCCAGGCCCCGAACTGGCCGCTGTGGCTCTTTCCTGGCGGCGTTCTCGATCGAGATCGTCCTCCACCCCACCGGCGAGGTCGGGCTCGTCGTCAAGCTCGCGAAGGTCGCCGGCCTGACGATATGGGCGCTCGACGAGGTCATCCGCGGCGTCAATCCATGGCGGCGCTCACTTGGAGTGGGTGCGCTCGTCTATGAGCTTGCGAGCCTCTTCTTTTGAATGGTGACCGCACCGTCGGAAGGCGCGCGGGTTGATCGCTTCGCCTCACGACTGTAAGGCGAGCGCAATGGGTTTCGTTTGGAAGTACATTCCCCAGATGAGGGCCAGGTCGCTCGATGCTCTTCGGTATTGAAGTCGACGGCGGATCGTACGTCGTGTGCTACCTCGTGCCCGACACGGGCGGAACCGTTCCGACGATCCAGATCAACTCCGACGGAGTCGAGTTGGCGAAGATGCAAGCCAACGATGTCCGGCAGGCGGTCGTCGCGGCTGGACGTCACGCCACCGGCTTGTGCGGATTTAAAATCGACGAGGCGATCGTTCCGGGCTTGAGCGGTTTGGCCAACCTCGAGATCGTCGACGCCGGAAGCGGCATCCTGGTTTACCGCCGCCCGCAGCCCGAGTTCTTGTCGGACACGAAGATCTTTCGCCTCGAGACGCACCTGCTTCCGCTCTGGCGGATCGACGACGCGCTGAAAAATCGTTTTCAGTTCTGGTACAAGGGCATAGACCGGCTGGGTCGCGAGACCTCGGAACAGGTCTTCTGCATTAACGGCGGTCAGTCGTCCTTCATCGGCGGTCGCCTGCTGGTCAAAAGCGTGGAATTCTACCTGACCAAGGGATTCCGCTCGGTCGTCATCTTTCGCGATCCCTACGACGAACTTGCCGAGCGTCTCGTCGTGCTCAAGAACATCACCGAGCGCACGATGGAGTTACTGGGCGCGCGCGATGCCCTGACGTTCGAGCCGGTGATCAACTATCTGGCTGACATCGAACACTTCGACAGCGCGTCGGTGAAGCGGCTCTTCAGGAAAGCGCCGGAAGAGGTGCTCGGTCCGCTGTCGAGCCCTTTCGTGCGTCAGCTCACGGCAGCAACACCCTCGGATCGCGTCTCGAAGGCGTCGATCGCCCCCGCGCTCCAGGTGCTTTCGGACTTCGAGATCATCGGCTTGCGCTCGCAGGCGGCGGACTTCTCGCACGCGCTCGCCGACATGGTCGGCGTCAGCCCGGAGAGCATCCCCGTGATGGCCGAATACGCGAAGGTGCGCGAGCTCGGCGATCGGCTCAGAGGCAATCACGATGTCGAGGGCCTGCTCGAGCAGGATCTCGAGATCTTCCATCATACGAGCCAAGCCTTCGGAGCGCTGGGCTGAGGTTCTTGCCGCCGCCACGTTCGGACTAGAGTCCGGCGGCCGACCGCAGGGCCGCGTTGAGCCGGTCCTGCCAACCCGGGCCGTCCGCCTGGAAGTGCGCCAGCACGTCCTGGTCGATGCGCAAAGAGACAAGCTCGCGTGCGCCTGGGATCGACGGTGGGGCCTTCTCGCGCTCCATCAGTTTTGGAGGCGTCGGCTTGAACACCGCCTCGGCGATATCCTGCGCGCTCGATGGGCGCCGGCGCCGTTCATCGGCCATAACAATGCTCCTTCTCGTGCTCATTGATGAGTTGTCGGCATCAGAGCGGAATGTTGCCGTGCTTCTTCCATGGGTTCTCGAGCGTCTTGCCGCGCAGCATCGCGAGACCGCGCGCCACCCGGCGGCGGGTCGCGTGGGGCATGATCACCTCGTCGATGTAGCCGCGCTCGGCCGCCACGAACGGCGAGAGAAACTGGTGCTCATACTCCCGCGTGCGGGCGGCGATCTTCTCGGCGTCCTTGATGTCGGCGCGGAAGATGATCTCGACCGCGCCCTTGGCGCCCATCACCGCGATCTGCGCGGTCGGCCAGGCGAAATTGAGGTCGCCGCGCAGGTGCTTCGACGCCATGACGTCGTAGGCGCCACCGAACGCCTTGCGGGTGATCAGCGTGAGCTTCGGCACGGTCGCCTCGGCGTAGGCGAAGAGCAGCTTGGCGCCGTGCTTGATGAGGCCGCCGTACTCCTGTGCCGTGCCCGGCAGGAAGCCCGGCACGTCGACGAAGGTGACGATCGGGATCGAGAAGCAGTCGCAGAAGCGCACGAAGCGCGCCGCCTTGCGGGAGGCATCGCTATCGAGCACGCCGGCGAGCACGATGGGCTGGTTGGCGACGAAGCCGACCGTGCGCCCCTCGACCCGCCCGAAGCCGCAGACGATGTTCTTGGCATGCGCCGCCTGTATCTCGAAGAAGTCGCCGTCGTCGGCGACCTTCAGGACCAGCTCCTTGACGTCGTAGGGCTTGTTGGGGTTGTCGGGCACCAGCGTATCGAGCGAGAGATCGTCGGCCAGGGCTTCGGCGGCCGGCCATTCGGGCGCCCCCGCCACGTTGGAAGCCGGCAGGAAGTCGACCAGGCGACGCATCTGCAGCAGCGCCTCGACATCATTCTCGTAGGCGTGGTCGGCGACCGAACTCCGCACGGCATGGATCGAGGCGCCGCCGAGCTCCTCCGCCGTCACCGTCTCGTTGGTCACCGTCTTCACGACGTCCGGACCGGTGACGAACATGTAGCTCGTGCCCTTCACCATGAAGATGAAGTCGGTCATCGCCGGCGAGTACACGTCGCCGCCGGCGCAGGGACCCATGATGACCGAGATTTGCGGGATGACACCAGACGCGAGGACATTGCGCTGGAACACTTCGCCGTAGCCGCCCAGCGCCGCCACGCCCTCCTGTATGCGGGCGCCGCCGGCATCGAAAAGGCCGATGATCGGCGCACGATTGCGCAGCGCCATATCCTGGATCTTCATGATCTTGTTGGCATGCGCCTCGGAGAGCGAACCGCCGAACACCGTGAAGTCCTTGGCGAAGACGAACACCGTGCGGCCAGAGATCGTGCCCCAGCCTGTGACCACGCCATCGCCGGGTATTTTCTGCGCGTCCATGCCGAAATCAACGGCACGATGCTGGACGAACATGTCGAACTCCTCGAACGAGCCTTCGTCGAGCAGCATCTCGATACGCTCGCGCGCCGTCAGCTTGCCCTTGGCATGCTGCGCCTCGACTCGACGTGGCCCGCCACCGGCCTCGGCTTCCGCGCGCCGCTCGGCCAGCCGGTCGAGGATGAGTTTCACCGCATTGTCTCCGTAAAATGTGCTGGCCCGTAACATGCCTGTTCCTCTGGTGGAACCCGGCCTCGGTCTGTAGAGCTGGGCCGAACGGCGGGATCGCCACATTCCAACGTCTTGCGCCGGCCCTGCCGTCGCGCCCTAGAGCGGAGCAGTCCTCTTGACCTTGAAATCGGAGACGGCGGAATTCGCCGAGTTCAATCGTTTCGCCGACAAGGACGGTCCACTGCGCGAGGATATCCGTTTCCTGGGCGCCGTGCTCGGCGACACGATCCGCGATCAGCAGGGTGAGGAGATCTTCGACATCGTCGAGCAGATCCGCCAAATGTCGGTGCGGTTCCACCGGACCCGCGACGAGAAAGAGGCCGCGACGCTCGAGAAAACGCTCGGCGCGCTCACAGCCCGTCAGGCGACGCTGGTAGTCAGGTCGTTCTCATACTTCTCGCATCTCGCCAACATCGCGGAAGACGCCCATCACCGCCGTCGCACCCGCGCCCACGCCATCGCCGGCTCCAAGCCGCGCATCGGCACGATCCGACGGGCGCTCGATGATGCGAAGGAGGCAGGCATCACGCGCGGCGAGTTGCAGACCTTCTTCGAAAACGCGTTCATCAGCCCCGTTCTCACCGCGCACCCCACCGAGGTGCGCCGCCGGTCGACGCAGACCTGGGAGATGGCCGTCGCGCGGCGGCTCCACCACTTCAACGAGCGCGACATCACCGAAGCGGAACGCGAACAGATCCGCCAGGCCATGCGCGAGGCGGTGCTTTCCCTATGGCAGACAAGCCTGCTGCGCCGTCGCAAGCTGACCGTGATCGACGAGGTCGCCAACGGCCTGACCTATTACGACTACTCGATGCTCGCGGAGCTGCCCAGCGTCTACCAGGCGCTGGAGCACCAAATCGAGGGCTACGGCGAGACAAACGAGCCGCAGCCGATCCCGTCCTTCCTGCGCATGGGCAGCTGGATCGGCGGTGATCGCGACGGCAATCCGTTCGTCACGGCCGATGTCGTCGCCGAGACGGCGCGGATGCACGGCACCAAGATCATCCAGCATTACCTCGACGAGCTGCAAAACCTGCGCAAGGAGATGACGCTCAGCGAGAATATCGTGCAGGTCACGCCCGCACTGAAAATCCTCGCTGATTTCGGCGACGACGGTCGGGAGGCGCAGCAGAACGAGCCCTACCGGCGCGCCGTCAACGGCATGACCAAGCGACTCACCGCGACGCTGCAAAGGTTCGAGGGGAAGCCGCCGAGCAGCGCCCCGCCCTACGACAGTCCCGCGGATTTCACGGCCGAGATCGAGACGATACGACAATCGCTCGTCGAGAACGGCTCAGGCATTCTCACGCGCGGTCGCCTGCACAGACTCTTGCGCGCGGTCGATTGCTTCGGTTTCCATCTTGCCAGCATCGATTTGCGTCAGAACTCGGCGGTACACGAGCGAACGATCGCCGAGCTCCTGGAAGCCGTCGTGCCGGGTACGGATTATCTCGGCCTCGACGAGACCGCGCGCATCGCGATTCTCGAAAGCGAGCTCGATACGGCGCGTCCGCTCACGTCGCCCTTCCTGACCTATACCGAGGAGACGCAATCCGAACTCGCGGTCTTCCGCATGGCCGTCGCGGCACAGAAGCGCTACGGCAAGAAGATCATCCATACCTCGATCATCTCGATGTCCGAGTCGGTCTCCGACCTGCTCGAACTCGCCGTGCTGCTCAAGGAAGTCGGCCTGATCGACCGCGAGGGCAACGCGGCCGTCAACCTCGTGCCGCTGTTTGAAACCATCCCTGACCTTCGCGCCTGCGCCGGGATCATGGAGCAGGTCTTCAAGAACAGGCATCTCGCCAAGATCATCGCCTCGCGCGGCAGCGTGCAGGAGGTCATGCTGGGCTACTCCGACTCCAACAAGGACGGCGGGTTCGTCACCTCCGGCTGGGAGCTCTACAAGGCCGAGATCGCCCTGGTGAAGACGTTCGCCGCGGCGGGCATTGGGATGCGCCTGTTCCACGGCCGCGGCGGCTCGGTTGGACGCGGCGGCGGCCCGAGCTACGACGCGATCCTGGCACAGCCCGCCGGCGCGGTGGCCGGGCAGATCCGCATCACCGAACAAGGTGAGATCATCTCCTCCAAATACGCGACGAAGGACAGCTGCCGGCGCAACCTCAACATCATGATCGCCGCGACGCTGGAGGCGACGCTGATCGACTCCAAGC
Organism: Beijerinckiaceae bacterium; assembly: GCA_965198495.1. Taxonomy (GTDB): domain Bacteria; phylum Pseudomonadota; class Alphaproteobacteria; order Rhizobiales; family Beijerinckiaceae; genus RH-AL1. Next base: position 2,534,130 of record CBDAPL010000001.1, read on the forward strand.
TCACGCCGCCGCCGCAGGAATTCCGCGACGAGATGAGCAAGCTTTCCGATCTCGCCTACGCGGCCTATCGCAAGCTCGTCTACGAGACGCCAGGCTTCACCGATTATTTCTGGGGTTCGACCGTCATCAACGAGATCGCCACCCTGAACCTTGGCAGCCGCCCGGCCTCGCGCAAGAAAACACGCGCAATCGAGGATCTGCGGGCCATTCCCTGGGTGTTCAGCTGGGCTCAATGCAGAGTGATGTTGCCGGGATGGTACGGCTTCGGCTCGGCCGTCGACGCGTGGCTCGCGCAAGGTGGCAAGATCGAGCTTCTGCAGAAGATGTATCAGGAGTGGGGGTTTTTCCGCACCCAGCTTGCCAACATGGACATGGTGCTTGCCAAGGCGAGCCTCGCCGTCGCCTCACGCTACGCGGAGCTCGTCGAGGATCTGGCGCTTCGCAAGCGCATCTTCGACGCGATCACCAAGGAACACGATCTGACGATCAAGCATCTGTTCGCGATCATGCAACAGACCCGGCTGCTCGAATCGAACCCGCTGCTCGAGCGTTCCATCAACAATCGCTTTCCCTACCTCGATCCCATGAACCATGTTCAGGTCGAGCTCTTGAAAATGCTTCGCGCCAATCTCCAGGACGAGGATATCCGCGGCGGCGTACACCTAAGTATCAACGGGATCGCGGCGGGCTTACGCAACAGCGGTTAGGCGCTGTTTTCCCATACGGCAAAGCTGACGGCGATTAACCAAGGACCAAGCCAAATCCACAATCGAGTTGACGCGGCGGGATGACCGGTCGGATTGTCGCCGTCTTCGGTCGAGGCGTCATGAACCATGTGTCGAATCAGCAAGCTTCCGCACTAGGAGCCACTCGCACGGTCGATCCGATCTGGCGGCTTGCGGTGAAGCGTGTCAGCCCGATCGTGACCCTCAACGAAGGCGACGCGCGCCTCCCGATCTATTGGGTTCACCCGATCAGCGGCGATGTCGTCGGTCTGCGAGGCATCGCAACGCTTATGGGCACGCGCTGCTGCTATGGCATTCAGGTGCCGCGGGATCGGATGAACGGCCGCTTCGCCGCCTCGATCGAAGGAATGGCGAGCCACTATGTCGCCTTGCTGTGCGCATTTCAGCCCGAGGGCGCGATGATTTTAGCCGGATGGTCGGCGGGAGCGATCGTCGCGCTGGAAATGGCCCGGCAGTTGCGCCGCCTTGGTCGCGAGGTGCCGCTCCTCGTGGCGCTCGATGGAGCGCCGTGCAACACGGGTGCTGGCCTCAGGCCATGGCATCCGCTCTATATGCTGAAGCTCCTCATCAACGTGCCGTGCTGGATGCGCGACGACGTCGAACAGGATTGGTCGCCGATCGGGATCTGGAAAAGAATCAATTTCAAAATGGCCGCGCGGTTCGGCATCGGATCGACCGGGCAAGATGGTCCCGGCCTTGAGAGCGTCGAGACGATGGATGCCGCCCCCGTGCGGGGCGTGCTCGATGCAAAAGGCTGGAATGTCGACCAGACGGCGTTCATCCACGCGATGTACCGGGCGACAATCGACTATATCGCGGCGCCATACGACGGTCGCGTGATCGTGTACGAGACCAAGACGCAGCCGCTCTACCATCTGCGCCAGATCGGCGCCGCCTGGCGGAAGATCGCCCGGCTTACGGAAGTGGTGCGGTTGGAAGGCAATCACAGCGGCATCATCCGCGAGCCATCGATCGGCATCATCGCAAGGCACTTGCTGCTGCGATTGGCCGAACTCGCTTAGAGTCGGCGAGCCGCGCATATTCGGTCCGGCGACGAGACAGACTGTCCGAGCACTTGACGTGTGTCAGAGCGGACGCGGGCGGGGGCCTCTTCCATCCTGATCGCCTGATCAAGCCGGAAGACGATGCAACAAGACGGCATCCGCTCTCATTTGGGTTAGCTTGGGTCCGCGCGCCTGTAGCCCGAGACGGAGAGATGAGCGACATGCCGAAAGCGTCCGGATTCTCCACCTTGGCCATCCATGCGGGGGCCCAGCCCGACCCGGCCACCAAGGCGCGCGCGACACCGATCTATCAGACGACCAGCTTCGTTTTCGACGACGTCGATCACGCGGCCTCTTTGTTCGGCCTGCAGGCCTTCGGCAATATCTACACGCGCATTACCAACCCGACCAATGCGGTGCTGGAGGAGCGCATCGCCGCGCTCGAGGGCGGCAGCGCCGCGCTGGCGGTGGCATCGGGCCATGCCGCGCAACTGCTCGCTTTTCAGATGTTGCTGCAGCCGGGCGACGAGTTCGTCGCCTCGCGCCGGCTTTATGGCGGTTCGATCAACCAGTTCAATCACGCTTTCAAGAGCTTCGGCTGGAACGTCAAATGGGCCGATCCCGACAAACCGGAGAGCTTCGTCGAGGCCCTGTCCGACAAGACCAAGGCGATCTTTATCGAATCGATCGCCAATCCCGGCGGCTACATCACGGACATCGAGGCGATCGCCAGCGCCGCACGACGCGCGCGCGTGCCGCTGATCGTCGACAACACACTCGCCACGCCCTACCTCGTGCGCCCGTTCGAGCATGGCGCCGACATCATCGTCCATTCCGCGACCAAGTTTCTTGGCGGCCACGGCAACTCGATCGGCGGGGTGATCGTCGACGGCGGCACGTTCGACTGGCTCAAAGACGAGCGTTACCCGCTGCTGTCGCAACCCTCGCCAAGCTATGGTGGCATGGTCATCGGCGAGACGTTCGGCAACTTCGCCTTCGCGATCGCCTGCCGGGTGCTCGGCCTGCGCGATCTCGGTCCCGCGCTGTCGCCGTTCAACGCTTTCCTGATCTTGACCGGCATCGAGACGTTGCCGCTGCGCATGCAGCGTCATTGCGAGAACGCGCTTGCCGTGGCGGAACATCTTTCCCGGCATTCCGGCGTGAAATGGGTGCGCTACGCCGGGCTGAAGAACGACCCGGGACATACGCTGGCGATGCGTTACTGCCCTGCCGGTGCCGGCGCGGTCTTCACTTTCGGACTCGCTGGCGGCTACGAAGCGGGTGTCGCGCTCGTGAAGAGACTGAAGCTGTTCTCGCATCTCGCCAACGTCGGCGACACACGATCGCTCGTCATTCACCCGGCCTCGACGACCCACCGCCAGCTCGAGGACGGCGAGCGGGTGGCGGCCGGCGCCGGCCCGGACGTGGTGCGCCTCTCGATCGGCTTGGAGGACGTGGCAGACATCATCGCCGACCTCGATCAGGCGCTTGTCTAGAGACGCGAGGCCGCCCCGCTAGGCGCTAAGGCATCCCGCCGCTCCGAGGCATGTCGGTTCGCTTTCGCAGGAGCATGCGCGAGGTCGCTCGCCCCGAGCCGCTGCCGGTGTACGACCGCCATCGCCAGCACGACCATGGCGAACGCCTGATGCAACAGCCCAGCCCAGATCGGCACGACGAGCACCAGTGTCATGATGCCGATGATCGCCTGAGCCGCGACGAGGCCCGCAAGCGCCACCGAACGCCGTTTGGCCGAAGAGGCGGGCATAAGCCGGGCGGTCAGTATCGCTTGAACCACTACGACCGCCAGCAGCAGATAGGCGGTCATGCGGTGCTGGAACTGCACCTGCGCGACATTGTCGACGAGATTGCGCCAGAGCGGCGACATCGCGCCCAGCACGTCGGCCGGCAAGATCAGGTGCCCCTCCATCAGAGGCCAGGTGTTGTACGCCTCGCCAGCCCGCAGCCCGGCGACCAAGCCGCCAAAGCCGATCTGTGCGAGCACCAGCACGATCACCAAGGTCGCGAGGTGACGCAACGTGGCCGGCACCCGCTCCAACACAGCGGCCGGCTTCTGCGCGACGGCGAGCCACACCAGCGCGGCGAAGGTGAAGGAGGCGAGCAGCAGATGCGTGGCGAGCCGCTCCTGCGCGACTTCAACCCGGCCGGTCAGGCCCGAGGACACCATCCACCAGCCGACGAACCCCTGCAGCCCGACCAACGCCACGATCCCGGCCATTCGCCACTTCAGGCGGCGGGCGAGCATGCCGCGCATCCAGAATACCACCAGCGGCACGAACAGCGCGAGGCCGAGCAACCGGCCGATCAGCCGGTGCGTCCACTCCATCAGAAAGATCGCCTGAAAATGGCCCAGCGTCATGTCGGGAAACAGCGAAGCGTATTGCGGGATCTGCTTGTACTTGTCGAAAGCCGCGAGCCACGCGGCATGACCGAGCGGCGGGATCACGCCGGTGACCGGCTTCCACTCCGTGATGGAGAGCCCCGACTCGGTGAGGCGCGTCGCACCGCCGACCACCACCATCAGAAACACCAACGCCGCCACGCTCCACAGCCAGTGGGAGACCGCACCCGTGCGGCCGCTGACGTGCGCGATGGCCATCCGCCCGAGGCTCGAGCCTTTCGCGGGCGTGTCGGCGCGCGTATCGGTAAGAGGATGAGCGAGGGACATCTTGGATCCGGACTGAGACGGCGGTACGAGCTGCCCTGCCGCATTGAGTTTGGCCGAGCGCTCAGTTATGGCGGAAGCACACTTGAAGTCCAGATGGGGCGTCCGCGCCCTTTGTCGCCCTCTCGGAACCAACGTCATGCGTCGCCGGCTGCGCAAGTTCATTGGGGTGATCGCGACGCTCGCCTTCGTCGTGGTCTATGCGCTGGTCGCGATGGCGCTGGCCCAGGCCCGCTTCGTTCAGGGCGCGCCCGACCTGCTGCAATGGCTGCTCTACGCGACCCTCGGCATGGGCTGGATCCTGCCTTTGATGCCGCTGATCAAATGGATGGAGCGTCCCGACGACGGCATGACGCACGAAGGCTGGTTCGACCGCACCTAGGCAACCATCCGCCTGCCTTTGTTCCAGAGCGCGAAAGGCACGCCCGAGAGCAGCACCTCGAGGCTGTCGAGGCTCTGCCAATGACCGTTGACGGACAACCGCGGCAAAGCCATGCGATGATCGCGGTGCGCGGGGAAGATCATTCCCGGACGCGTCGTCACCGCGCTGCTGAAACCGAGTTCGGCCGCCAACGCGAACTCGCGCGGGCCCGCCGATGTCGCGTCGCCGACGGGATAGGCTAAGTGCCGGGCCGGCTGGCCCAGACGCAGCTCGATCAATCGCCGGCTCTCGGCCATCTCATATCGGGCGAAGGCATCGTCGTGCTTGGCGAGCATCGGATGCGTCAGCGTGTGGACGCCGATCGCGCACAGCGGATGTTTCGCGAGTGCGGTGATTGCCGTCCAATCGAGGCAGAGCCTGTTCGCGATGGCGCGCGAGGCGAGACCGGCTTGCGCCATCAGCGTCGCGACGACGTCGAGCAGCCGCGCCTCGGGACCGCCGCGTAGGATTCCGTAAAGGTGGTGGAACGCGCGGGTCTTCTCCTCGTCGGTCCGGCTCGGCATCGAAACGAGCGTGCCACCAACGCAGACGGCGATGTGCGGCAAGGCACGGATCGCGTCCTCCAACTCGATCCACCAGAGCCGCGCCGTCCGATCGGCGAAGCCCGTCGTGACGTAGAGCGTGAAAGGGGCTTGGTGCCGTTCGAGGATGGGGAGCGCGTGCGCGACATTGTCCGCGTACCCGTCGTCGAAGGTCAGCGCCGCGAAGGGTGGTCCGCCACTCTCGATCCGGCGCATCGCCTCGTCCAAGCTCACGAGATCGAAGCCGAGCGCCGTAATACGGCTCAGGGCGGCGTCGAGAAAGCTCGGCTCGATCTCGAGCAGCCGGTTCGGCGCGAAGCCGCGCGCCTGCCAGGGGCGCACCTGGTGCAGCATGAGGATCGCGCCCTGCCCGCGTGTCAGTGGCGCCAAGGTCTTGTGCAGGCGCGTCGCCTTGATGACCGCGAAGCCGGCGCCGATCACCCGCTGTTTCACCGTTCCCGTCAAAGGTCCGCTCCAAACACTTAACCCATTCTGGCAAGGGGACGTTGAGCAATCGTTGCTAGGCTCCTCGCGTCGTTCGGAGCTGAAGCGATGCAGATGGATCAGGCGTTGCGCGTGGCGGTCGACAAGTCCGCGCCCTTGGCGCGGACGCGCATCTTCGCCAGTGTCGAGGTCCACCGGACCGCCGGACCCGTTCTCGACGCGTGGGCCTCGCTGGAGTCGGAGGCGCCTTGCTCGATCTATCAGACGAGGGCCTGGATGCTGCCCTGGGTCGCCACGTTGGGGCGCAAAGCCGGCGTGACGCCTTTCTACGTGCTGGCGCGCGGACGCGATCAACGACCTAACGCCCTGCTCTGCCTGGGACTCGTCAAGCGGGGTCCGCTGCGCGTCGCCATCTGGCTCGGCGGCAAGGATTCGAACTTCAACATGCCGCTGGTGCGCGCGGGCGAGACCTGGACGCGCGCCGAGACGATCCGCCTTCTCCGCGAAGCGGCGCGTACCGCCGGACGGGAAAAGCCGGACGCTTTCATTCTCGACAACCAGCCGTTCGAGTGGGGCGGCAGAGACAATCCCCTGGCGCTCCTTCGCCATCAGCCGAGCCCGAGCGCGGCTTACGGGACGGCACTGCCGCCGACGGGAGAAACGCTGTTCGTCGCCAAGCTCTCCAAGGATACGCGCAAGAAGCTCCGCAAGAAGGAGAGCAGGCTCGCGGATCTGGGCCCGCTGACGCATCGGGTCGCCACCACGCGAGCCGAGCAGACGGAGATCATCGACGCCTTCCTCGCGCAGAAGATCGCGCGCTTCCGCGCCCAGAAAATCGCGTCCGAGTTCGCTTCGCCGGAGATGCGCGCCTTCATCGAGGCCGCGAGCGTGCCGGGCGGCCAAGGCATCGAACTGCACGCGCTCCGCGCCGGTGACAGGATCGTCGCCGTATACGGCGGCGCGTGCTGCCAAGGGCGATGGAGCGGCATGTTCAACGCCTTCGACGCGTCGGACGAGGTCGCCAAGACGAGCCCGGGCGATCTTCTGCTCATGAGGGTGATCGCCAAGGCTTGCGCCGATGGTTTGACGCGCTTCGATCTCGGCATCGGCGGGGCGCGATACAAGGCGGCGCTCTGCGATGAACCGATCACACTCTTCGATGCCACGCTCGCCGTCAGTGTCGCCGGCCACGTCCTCACGCGGTTCCATCAGACGCGCCAGAGCATCAAGCGCGCGATCAAAGGCAACGCCAAGCTGCTCGCGTGGGCCAAGATCGTGCGCGCTCGCCTCGCGATGGCTTAGCGGCAAGCGAAGAAGAAGCGGCTAGGCCACATCCTGCGCCGCGTGCGGGTCGTTCGGTCTCATCGCGGCAACCAGGACTTCCTGCGCGCCGGCCTCGGTGAGTTCGGCCTCCAGCCTCGCCAGCATGGCGAGATCGGGCTCGCTCGCGGCGGCCAGCACGACGAAGTCTGCGTAAGGCGCCATGATCTTCGCGATCTCGCTTTGCGGATAGGCCGGCGTCAGCAGGACGATGAAATCGTAGGTCTCCGACAGCGCGTCGAGGATCAGGTCGAAGTCGCGGAAATCGGCGTCCTGCCGTCCGGCGGGAATAAAGTGCAGCCGCGAGCCTTTGTCGCGATGGATCACTTGCGCGAAGGATGCGTCGCCAGACAGCAGTTCGGCGAGCCCGATCAGGCCCATGATCTTGGCGCGACCGTCGCCAGTGCCTTCCCCGCGAGCGAGTTCGGCGAGCTTCGTCGGCGAACGATTGAGGTCGACGATGATCGTACGGCCTTTCTCCGCGAGCGTGCGGCTCAGACGGAGCAGGATCCCGTTCGCCTCACCTTCGGCGCCGAGGCTTGTTCCGACGACATGCAGGCCGCGGCCGGGCACATGCGCGGCGACGATGCGTCGCGCGAGGACGGCGTGGTCTTCGGGCGAGGTCTCCGGGGCCGGACCGAGCGTGGACGGCTCGGAGCCCTGACGATCAATCATGTCGGGTTCCCAACCATAGCGGCTGGAGCGCGCCCGCGGGAGCGTCGCTGACGGCTGGTCGGGCCGACGCGATGTATCCGCCGGCTGGCCGAACGCTTGAATGTAACGGGCGACCGCGCCGAGCACGCCCGCGCTCATCATGGCTTTCACGGACGCCAAAGCCGCCTGCCTCGACCGTCGCGTGCGCTTGGCCCCCGCGACCTTCGCTTCGACGGGCGCGAAGACGAGGTCGTCATCCTGCGTCAGCGGTGCTTTTCGTCCTTTCCGCGCGAGAGCGGGTTCGACGGGCGTGTCAGCCGACGTGGCGGCGGCCCGGTCTTCGCGCGGGAGATCGCCGTCGTCGGACGCCACGCCCGCGACGCCCGCATGACGATCGTCGAGCGAGGCGCGCCCGGACAGGAGTTCGGCCGCCACGACGAAGCCCACCATGAACACGAAAGCGGCGACTGTCCCGAAGATGATGAACGGCAGCTTTTTCGGATAGGACGGCTCCTGGGGCACCACCGCGCGCGAGATCACGCGTGCGTCGGCTGGCGTGGCATCCGACGACTCGCGCGCCATCGCCTCCTGGTACTTCGTGGTGGAGCTCTCGAGCTGGTCCTTGTAGCTTTGCGCGGCGCGTTCCAGCGCCTGCAGGTGGACCTGGTCCACGTTGGCCACGCCGGCGATCTTCTTTTGCTGCGCCAAGACGGTCTCGAGATTGGCGACGCGGGCACCGGCGATCTTGGCGTCGTTCTCCAGTGACGCCGCGGCCTGCCTGGCGGCGTTCTTCAACGCGATATCGAATTCCGCGACCTGAGCGGTGAGAGCCTTGATCTGCGGATGACCGGGCAGCAGCGTGCGCGACTGCAACGCGAGCTGCCCCTGCGCCGTCGCCCGCTGGTCGGAGATGCGGCGGACGATATCGTTGTTGATGACGTCGGGAACGTCGGTCGCCTTGCCCGCGCGCAGCAGATCCCGGATTGTCGATGCCTTGGCCTGCGCGTCGGCCTGCGCCGTGCGCGCCTTCGACAGATCGGTGTTGATGTCGGCGAGCTGCTGGCCCGACACCGTCATGTTGTTGGAGCCGGCGAGCAGACCGGACTTGAGGCGATAGTTCTCGCGCTCGGCGTCGGCGCTGGCGAGTTTGAGGCGAAGATCGGCGATCTGCGCGGTGAGCGCGTCCGCGGAGTCTCTGGCGGTGCCTCGTTTCGCCGCTGATTGCTCCTTGAGGTAGAGCGCCGCGATGTCGTTGGCGCCGCGCGCGGCGAGGTCCGGATCCTTGCTCGTGAACTGGATCGAGATGACGCGGGTCTTCGGCGGCGAGTAGACGGTAAGCTTGTCCAGGAAGGCGGTGACGATCCGCTGATCCACCGCCTCTCGCGTGGGATCGCGCATGAGACCCAGGAGGATCAGCACGCGCTTCAGCGGATTGAGGCCACGCGCCTGCGGATCGAACTCGGGGTCGCCTTCGAGTTTCAGGTCCTTGATCGCGCGGCGCGCGATGTCGCGCGAATTGATGAGCTGGACCTGGCTCGCGACAGCCTCGGGATCGAACTGGAGCGCCTGTTCCGTTTGAACGTTGACGCGATCGGGACGCGTGAAGAACGTCTCCTGGTTCTCGAGAAGGATTTGGGTTTCGGCCGTGTAGCGCGGCGTAACCACGGAGACGAAGATCGCGACAAGGACGAAGGCCGCGAAAGTGACGGTCGCGATGGCACCGCGGCGGCGGCGCAATGCTCCGCCGAGGGCGCGAAGATCGACCTCATCCATCCCATCCGTCGAGCCATGCTGGCTATCAAAGCTACGCGTCATTCACCGTCTCGCCGTTCGCTGACGATAAGAGAGAACGTGTTTAAAGTTGAAGCACGGTTAATCGAGTTTGAAAGTTTACTGGAAAAGAGTTTGTTAACCACGTCGGCCTAAAACTTCGATCTAGTTGAGCGTCCGCACGACGCTCGTCTTTCTTTACTGGCGGCGGGCTCATGCGACGGTGGATCAACGCTTTTTGCTTGGCGATAACCGTCGCCTTGGCAGGCTGCGCGCCGCGCCCGAACGGGTACGCCGACTTCAAGGCCGATGTCCCTTACACCCTCGCCAGCGGCGACCGGCTGCGCGTCATCGTCTTCGGCCAGGACGCCATCAGCAACACCTATGCGGTCAACAGTTCGGGCAACCTGTCGATGCCCTTGATCGGCTCGATCAGGGCGCAAGGGCTGACGACGGTCGCGCTGGAACGCGGCATCGAGAGCAAGCTTCGCGACGGCTTCATCCGCGAACCGAAGGTATCGATCGAGGTTGACGCCTATCGGCCGTTCTTCGTGCTGGGCGAAGTCACGACGGCCGGTCAATATCCCTATATCGCTGGCATGACGGCGGAAACCGCCATCGCGGTCGCGGGCGGGTTCACGCCGCGTGCCAATAAGTACGATGTCGATTTGACGCGCGTCGTCGACGGCCATCCGGTGACGGCAAGCGTGCCCGTGGATCAGCCGGTGAAGCCTGGCGATACGATCTTCGTGCGCGAACGTTTTTTTTAGACCTGCCGGCGCAAAGTCTGCCGCATGAATGAAACGTCTGATCCTTCGGATGGCGCCTTACGCATCCTCCACGTCCTTCGCGCGCCCCTCGGCGGCCTGTTCCGCCACGTTCTCGATCTCACGCGAGAGCAGGTCTCGCGCGGCCACCATGTCGGGCTGATCGTCGATTCGCTCACCGGCGGCGAAAGCGCGGAGCGCAATCTCCAGGCGCTCGAACCCATTCTCAAGTTCGGCATCGAGCGGATCCCGATGTTGCGGCAGCCGCACGTTCAAGACATCGCGGCGGTCTTCAAGGTCGAGGCCCACGCGCGCAAGCTCGCCATCGACGTCATCCACGGCCACGGGTCGAAAGGCGGCCTCTATGCCCGGCTTCCGGCGTTCGTCAGGAGAGGCCGCGCCTTACGCTGCTACACGCCACACGGCGGCAGCTTCAACCATGTCGCCACGCCCGTGGTGCAGGCGCTCTACATGGGCGTCGAGACGATGCTCGCGCGGCGCACGGACGTGCTGCTATTCGAGAGCGTCTTCATCGCCAACCGCTTCCATCAGCGCGTCGGCGACACGCGGGCTGACGTTCGGATCGTGCAGAACGGGATCAGCCAGGCTGAATTCGTGCCGGTCAAGCCTGCGCCAAGCGCCGCCGACTTCGTCTATGTCGGCGAGCTGCGCTCGGCCAAAGGCATCGATACGCTGATCGACGCGACGGCCATGCTCTCGCAACGGCTCGGGCGCCCCTTGAAACTCATTCTCGTCGGTTCCGGGCCAGATCAGGCCAAGCTGGAAGCCCAGGCCAAGTCGCGCGGGATCGCCGAGCAGGTGTCTTTCCCCGGTGCGATGCCGGCACGGCAAGCCTTTACTCTGGGGCACATGCTGGTGGTGCCGAGCCGCGCCGAATCACTGCCTTACATCGTACTCGAAGCGGCGGGCGCGCAGATCCCGATGGTTGCGACGGACGTCGGCGGGATCAACGAAATCTTCGGACCCTACCGGCATCGCCTGATCACCAGTGACAATGCCGTAATCCTGGCGGCGGCGATGCAGCAGGCGATCGAGATGGAGCCCGCGCTCCTTGCGCAGCAGGCTGAGCAGCTCGCGAGCTTCGTCAAGACGCGTTTCTCGATCTCGATCATGGCGGACTCCGTTCTGGCCGGCTACCGCGACGGTTTCGCGCGGCGCGACGCCACGTCGTCGGAGACCAAACAGTCCATCGTCGTTCCTTCATGACGCCTTGCAGAGGTACGTGACATGGCTGCCTTTTCGGCCCAGGATCTCCGCTCCGTCGCGCCGTCGGCAACCGCGCCGGTCATACGCGTCAATCCCCATGCTCGAGAACTCGACGCGCTCGCCGAAACCATGGCGCTCCATCGCGGGCGTCGTGTCATCTCCACGACGATACTCGAAGGTCTGGTTCGGCTCGGCGAACTCGCGCTCACAACCTTTGTAGGCGCACTCACCTACGCGGTCGTCGTCGCGCGCACCGACGGGTTCGAGATCATCCCGCTCCTCGCCATCCCGCTCCTCGCCGTGTTGGTCGTGCTCGTCATGCAGTCGCTCGGCAGCTACCGCACCGCCGCGCTGCGCACGCCGACACGTTTCGGGTTGCGCATCGCGGTCTCCTGGTTCGGCGTCTTCGGCGCGGCCTTCGGCGCCTGCTATCTCGCCAAGACCGCTCCCCTCTACAGAGACGCATGGCTCGCACACTGGGCCTTCGCCGGCTTCTTGGCGCTGTCGGTCGAGCGCTTCGGCCTTTCTTTGGTGACGAACCATCTCACCCGCACGGGCAAGCTATCGCGCCGCACCGTCATCGTCGGCGGCGGTCCCGCTGCCAAGCAGCTGCTGCAGGATTTCGCCGACCAAGGGAGCGAGGAGCTTCACATCTTCGGCATCTTCGACGACCGGACCGACGCGCGCTCGCCGGATGTCGTCGCCGGCTTTCCAAAGCTCGGCAACGTCGACGACCTGGTCGAATTCGCGCGCCACACGCCGCTCGACTTGGTGATCTTCACGTTGCCGATCTCGGCGGAGCAGCGTCTTCTCGTGATGCTGCGCAAGCTTTGGGTGCTGCCCGTCGACATCCGGCTCGCCGCGCATATGAACAAGCTGAAGTTCAGGCCGCGCGCCTATTCCTATATCGGCAAGGTACCGGTCATCGATCTTTTCGACAAGCCGCTCGCGGAGTGGGACATCGTCGTGAAGACGATCTTTGATCGCCTCGTTGGTTTCCTCTGCCTTCTTTTGCTGGGGCCGGTGATGCTCCTTACGGCCCTGGCCGTGAAGCTCGATTCGCGCGGTCCGGTGTTCTTCCGCCAGAAGCGATACGGCTTCAACAACGAGCTGATCGAGGTGCTGAAGTTCCGCTCGATGTACGCCGAACAGCTTGACCTGCAAGCCGACAAGCTCGTCACGAGGAACGATCCGCGCGTGACCCGTGTCGGCCGCTTCATTCGCAAGACATCGCTCGACGAACTGCCGCAGCTTTTCAACGTCGTCTTCAAGGGCAATCTGTCGTTGGTCGGACCGCGGCCACATGCCGTTCACGCCAAGGCGGCCGAAGCGCTCTACGACGAGGTGGTGGACAGCTATTTCGCGCGCCATCGCGTGCGCCCGGGCATTACCGGCTGGGCGCAGATCAATGGCTGGCGCGGCGAGACCGACACCCCGGAGAAGATCCAGAAACGTGTCGAATGCGATCTGTTCTACATTGAGAATTGGTCGATCTTCCTCGATTTCTACGTCCTCATCGCGACGCCGATCGCGCTCCTCAAGTCGAAGAACGCGTACTGATCGCGATGCGTCGTCTCTCCCGCGACGCGAGGTGGCGGAGCCGCATCGCACTGGCGTCGGCACTGATGTCGCTCGTGACGATCGCGCCGGCCGATGCCGCCGAGCCCGTCGTTACGATCGCCGGCGCGCCGTCGGTGGTCTACAATCCGGCGCTGGACGCGTGCGCGCCCAACGATCAGCCCGACATGAACCCCCGCGCGTTTCGCGACGCGGCGGGGCAGACGGTCGTCTTCGCGCTCCACTTCGTCAATCGTCCCCTGCGCGGCCCGGACCTCGATCACATCAAGATCGATTGCCATGTTTCTCTCGACAGCCCGCTCGACGGCGATCCGGCCCATTTCGCCGATCGGTTCTATGTCGCGTCGACCTGGACGCGCGACGGCCGCGACGTCGGCGCCTTGATCCACGAAGAGTACCATGCCGACGAGCACGAGCGCTGCGCCTTCAAGGACAGCCTCGCCTGCTGGTACAACACCATCCTCGCGTTCCATTCCACCGATGGGGGCACCTCCTTCACGAAGATGCGCCCGGAGGTCGTCGCGGCGGCGCCCTTCACGCAGGACGTCGACCAAGGCCGTCACCGCGGCTTCTTCGAACCATCGAACATGTTCGGCGATGGCCGTTTCGTCTACGCCTTCGTGTCGACGACGGGATGGCTCGGTCAGGACGCCGGTAGCTGCCTGTTCCGATCATCGAACCCATCAGATTCCGCATCCTGGCGCGCCTACGACGGCGCAGCGTTCACGGTGCGCTATGTCGATCCCTATCGTCGAGGCGGCGCCCCCGCGCCGAAGCCTTGCAAGGTGATCGCTCCGTTCAGCTACGCCGTCGGCAGCGTGGTGCGTCATGCGTCGAGCAAAAAGTGGCTGGCCTTCTTCCAAGCCGCGGCCGGTGGCGCGTTCCCGGTCGAAGGCTTCTATTACGCAAGCTCGGACGACCTTCTCCATTGGGAGCCGGCCCGTCTGCTTCTCGCCGGGCGCACCTTGTTCGGTGATTGGTGCAAAGCAGGCGACACGGCGCTCATCAACTATCCCTCCGTTCTCGATGCCCGGTCGCCAAGCCGCAACTTCGATACGATTGGCGATCATCCGACTTTGTTTTTTACGAGCATGCAGGCGCACGCGTGCCAAACGAGCGGGCGTCTTCTCGCGCGCATGCCACTCGACGTGCGCGTGACGAACGATCGCGCGGACATGTTGCGCAAGCACGAGCGCGTCCGGAGGCGCTCGTGACCACGGCGAACCTGCCGGCGCCGGCGCTGCCCCTCGTCGTGCGCGGCGAGACGATCCTGAGAAGCCTGCTCTTCCTCATGCTGGCGATCGGTAGCGTCTCCTTCTTCGAACCGTCACCTTACGAAATCGTCTTTCTCGCCCTGCTGCCGACCGTGCTCCTCGGGCATCTCGTGATCACGCGGGTGACGCTCGCCTTCTTCTTCATCGTCGGCATCTTCCTGACGGCGGAAATGCTGTCGCTGATGCCTTATCTGTCGGACCGACCCGCGCCCGCGGAGGACGGCGTGGGCGCCACCGCGACGGTTTATACGCTGCAGACGCTCTATCTTTTCGGCAGCGCGATCATGTTCGCGATCGTCTTCACGCGCAACACCAAGCCGCGCCTGAGGTTGGCGCTTACCGCCTACACGATCAGCAGCATTTTCGCGGCGGCGTGGGCGGCGGCCGGCTATTTCAGCCTGCCCGGCTTCCACGACACCGCCTTGATCGTCAACCGGATCGCCGGGCCGTTCAAGGATCCCAATGTCCTCGGATCCTACAGCGTTCTCGGCGTGCTCTGCCTCATGCAGACGGTCGTCGTGAGCTCGTCCCGCGGCCGCCGCCTTCTGGGCCTCTTCGCGCTGGCCTTCACGATATTCGGCGGCGTCTTCCTGCCGCTGTCACGCGGCGCCTGGGGCGCGATGGTCTTCGCGACGGCCTATTTCGGTGTCGTGACCTACTATACCGCCGACGATCGAAAGGTGCGTCGCAATCTCGTGTCGGCCGCGGTCGTCATGGCGGTTCTCGTCGCGGCGGCTGCCGCCCTGATTATGTCGGACGCGACCTTGCGGGAGGTCGTGTCGGACCGAGCCAAACTCGAACAGGATTACGATGGCGGCGCGACCGGCCGTTTCGGCAACCAGATTCGATCGATCCCGATGCTCATCGAGCGCCCCCTCGGCTTCGGTCCCCATCGATTCGCCTTCTATTTCGATTTGGACCCGCACAATTCTTTCATAGGCGCGTTCGCCTCCGCGGGCTGGATCGGCGGCATCTTCTTCCTTCTGCTGATCATGTTCACGAGTTTCATCGGCATCAGGCTCACGCTTCGGCGCACGCCGTACCTGCGCGAGGCCCAGGTCGTCGTCCCGGCCCTTACGAGCGCGTTCCTGCAGGGCCTACAGATCGACATCGACCATTGGCGCTTCATCTATTTCATGATCGGGGCCGTGTGGGGCATGGAGGCGGCGCGCGTCTTGGCCTTTGACCAAGCCGGCAAGGTCATCCGCCATCCGCGCGTCGCCGACACGGTTGCGCGACCGACGTCCGCCTTGCCGTAGAGCCATGTTGCAGACGTATCGAGCCGTCGTGATTTACCAAATCGCAAAGTCTTGGGAGGCAGGATCAAGCGGGGCCGCTTGCACGCAGCCCGCGCCTCGTTGGGAAGACAAGATCCATGAGTGCCAAGGCGCCCGCGCCACAACAGGGTCACGCGATGCGGCCCGGCTTCCATTTCCTGCGCCATCTGCTGTCGGTGATCATCCTCGGCTTTCACAGCTACGTGCTCGCCTTCGGCGGCAACGGTAATATCGGCTACGCCAAGGGCGATCTGCTCGCGACCGCCGGTCATCTGACGACGCGACAGTACGCCATCGAGGCGCTGCGACCCGGCCTTTTCGCGCTGACGGCGATGTTCTTCGCGCTCAGCGGCTTCCTCGTCCTCGGCAGCGCGCTCCGCACGCGCGACACACGCCGATTCTTCACATTGCGCGCTCTTCGTATTCTGCCGGCGCTTTGCACCGAAGTGGCTCTTTCGGCCTTCATCCTCGGCCCGGTCGTCACCACGATGGCGCCGGCGGACTATTTCATGAACGCGGAGACCTACAGCTACTTCGGCAATATCGTCGGCAGGATACAATACGAGCTTCCCGGCGTCTTCACGCACAACCCGCTGCCTGACGTCGTCAACGTCAACCTTTGGACGCTGCACGCCGAGTTCGGCTGCTACCTTCTCATCGGTGTGCTGATGATGACGGGCCTCCTCTACAAGACAAAGACCGTATCCATCATCATCATCGCCTGCGTCATCGCCGCTGGATACGTCTCAGCGGTTCCGGAACTCGGCCTGCCCGCGCGCTATGGCGCGACTCATTTCCAGAGCTGGTTCCTCGTCGTGATGTTCGCGCTCGGCATGCTCTTCGCGCTGAATGCCGCGGCGATCCCTATCAATTCGACGCTCTGCGCCGTTTGCGGCGCGGCATACTTCGGGCTGATGATCCTCGGGATCTGCGACGCGCTGGCGGCCGTCCTTCTCACCTACGTCATGTTTTATCTTGGCGCATGCCGCTTCGATTGGTTCGATCGGCTGGTGAAGGACGATTGCTCCTATGGCATCTACCTTTACGGTTACCCGATCACGCAAGCCGTCATCTTCGCGCTTGGCGATAGACTGGCCGGGCTGTCCGGCCTGTCCCACCTTGCCGTCGTCTCGGCCCTCTCGATCTCGCTCACGTTCGGCTTCGCGCTGTTTTCATGGCGAAACATCGAAAAGCCGTTCCTGAGACTGAAGGCGGTGCTGCTGCCGTCTCGTCCCTCGACGCGGGCCGGCGCCTTCGCCTCGGTCGAGGTCGCCGCCCCCCAGCTCTGAAGCGTCGATTGGCCCCGCGAGAGCCCCGCGACTTTCCGTTACAGGATCGAGCTTGGGCTATAAGTGCCGCACCTCGCCACGCGTCGGTCGTCGCGGTCGGTCAAAGGAGCCTGTTCGACGGAGGACCCGATGCGTGGATGGTCGATGTGTCTGAGCGCCTTGGCTGGCTTGATGGGCGCCTCGGGCGTGGGCCTCGCGGCGGCCGGCGCGCATCGATCGGGCAATCCCAACGTGACGACCGCCGCGTACTTTCTGTTGTTTCACGCGGCCGCGATCATCGCGCTCTGCACACGCACGCCATCGGCCGGCACCCGGGCGATCCTTGTCGCCGCTTCGCTGCTGACGCTGGGCGCAATCCTTTTCTCTGGCGAACTCGCCGTCCATGCCCTCGCCGACATCGCGCCCCTGCCGCTCGCGGCACCCGTGGGCGGGATGCTGATGATCCTCGGTTGGCTCGTCGCGGCGATCGCTTTGCCCATCGCCGTCGGCGCATCCCGCAAAAGCTTGTAAATAAAAGACATAGACAGTCTACATTTCGACAAAGACGTATTTTTTGGCCGAAATCTTAGTGCGACTTGGGCTGGACTTTACCGCGCGTTGCGGGCAGTTTCCGGCCAGGTTTTCAGCCGAGCAGGGGTCGTAGCGGCGTTCATGAGCGAAGACGATCACATCAAGTCTCGCATCCTGATTGTCGAGGATGAACCATTCATCGCCCTGACTCTGGAAGACATGTTGGATGAACTCGGATTTGCGCTCGCCGGTACAGTCTCGCAGGTGAGCGAGGCTCTCGATCTTATCGCCCGCGAGCCGATCGATTGCGCGTTGCTCGATGTGAACCTCGGTTCAGACAAAATCGATCCCGTCGCGGACCTGCTCGCGGCGCGCAAATGTCCTTTCATCTTCACCACGGGTTATGGCCGCTCGGGTATCCCCCATGCTCACGCCGATCGACCGGTTCTGCAAAAACCTTTTCGAATGGATGATTTGGCGAACGTCCTCAAGACAACTTTGGCGCTGAACTCGTAGCGAACCATCTGACCGCCTCGTAGCGAACCATCTGACCGCGCGGCGTGGCTTACTTCATACGGCGCGCCCCGCCTCAGTCCGTGGGCGTTTCCACCGAAAGGTCGGGACGATCTTCCGCACCGCTCGCCGGCGCGGATCTTCTCGGATCAAGCACGGGGAACAGCAGCAGACCGGCAAGGAATCCACCGATATGCGCTTGCCAGGCGATCGGTCCCTCGCCGATGCCGCCAAGCGCCGGTAGGTAGCCAAACAGAAGATTGGTCGCGAACCAGAAGATCACAAAGGCCAGAGCCGCCTTTGTCGTCAGGGTTTGCCGCAGGCTGAGGGCTGGCTGACGGAACGCCTCGTTCAGAGCGGACCGATCGAAGAGACGCCCCGGTTCGTCGCTCGGCCTGAAGACGAAGCGCGTCGCCGCGCCCATGGCGCCCGACACCGCCGCCGATGCGCCCAGCACGATCTGGAAGCTCACCATGTCGGCGAAATACTGCACCATCGCGCCGGCGACGGCGGAAACAGTCATAAGGACCATGAACCGCAGGCTCGAAAAGCGGCGCGCCACCGCGCTGCCAAAAGCCACCAGCCAGACGCAATTGAAGCCAACGTGCGCCCAGCTGCCGTGGAGGAACGCGTAGGTCAGCAAAGTCCACCAGCGCGCCTGCCCATCCCCGATGAGGAAGTTGATCTGCGCGGTGACGACGGGGTCGCGATCGGCGATCGCGTTATAGGCTGCCGACAGGCGTGCCGGCATCAGGTGCAACGCGAGCGTGAGACGCGCCGGGACGAAGGCGAAGAGCGCGACAACCCGATTGTCCGCCTCGGTGCTGATGAGGTTTCGCGCCGCGTGGATGCCGAGCAGAACAAGGCAGCAGGCGAGCACGACGCCGGGCAGGTTGAAGGCCGGTTCACGCCGAGCCGTTGGCCTAGGTTCTGACATGCTCGCCCTGCTAGTCGACATCCTCGACTGCGTCAGGCCCGCCGCCATACACTCTCTGCGCCAGGGCCGCTTCCATGAAGCTGTCGAGCTCGCCGTCGAGGACCTCGTCGGGAGTGCCCGAGGTATGACCGGTGCGAAGGTCTTTCACAAGCTGGTAGGGCTGCAGGACGTAGGAGCGGATCTGGTGGCCCCAGCCGATCTCGGTCTTGGATGCCTCGGTCGCGCTGGCCTCGGCCTCGCGGCGCGTCATCTCCGCCTCATAGAGCCGCGCGCGCAGCATGTTCCACGCCGTCGCGCGATTCTTGTGTTGCGAGCGCTCGCCCTGGCAGGCAACGACGATGCCCGATGGAAGATGCGTGATGCGCACCGCCGAATCAGTCGTGTTGACGTGCTGGCCGCCGGCGCCCGAGGAGCGATAGGTGTCGATACGGCAGTCGGATTCCTTGACGTCGATGTCGACCTTGTCGTCGATGACGGGGTAGACCCAGACGGAGGCGAAGCTGGTGTGCCGGCGCGCGTTGGAGTCGAACGGCGAGATGCGCACGAGCCGATGCACCCCGGACTCCACCTTGGCCCAGCCGTGCGCGTTGTGGCCCTTGACGAGTAGGGTCGCCGACTTGATGCCGGCCTCGTCGCCCGACGTCTCCTCGATGATCTCGACCTTGAATTTATGTCGCTCGCCCCACCGCGCGTACATGCGAAACAGCATACGCGCCCAGTCGCAGGACTCCGTGCCACCAGCGCCGGAATGTACCTCGATATAGGTATCGTTGGGGTCGACCTCGCCGGAGAGAAGCGCCTCGATCTGGCGCCGTTCGGCGTCGAGCTTCAGCGCCTTCAGCTGGTCGATGCCTTCTTTCTCTGTCGCGGCATCCGCTTCCATCTCGCCAAGATCGACGAGCGTGGCGGCGTCCTCGAGGTCGCGTTCGAAACGGGCGATCGAGCCAAGACGCTCCTCGAGATCAGTGCGCTCGCGCATGATCTTCTGCGCGGCGTCGGCGTCGTTCCAGAGGGAAGGATCCTCGACCTTGGCGTTCAGTTCGGCGAGGCGGCGCGTCGATGCGTCGACGTCAAAGATGCCTCCTCAGCAGTCCCATGGACTGCTTGATGTTGTCGACAAGCGCTTCGGCTTCGGCACGCATTGGGTTCATCCACTCCTTGAAAAGCGTTGGGCTTGTGCCCGTCCGCGAACGCGGCGGGCGTCGCTAGTTCTTCGGCGCGACCTTGTCCTGCGTCTTCGTCTCGAAGTCGCCAGCGTCGTGGCGCTCGTGCAGCTGGGTCGAGGGTTCGCCGAAGGTTCGGTTGACCATGCGGCCGCGCTGGACGGCGGGTCGCGCGAAGATCGCGTCCGCCCAGCGCTGGACGTTGGCATAGGTCTCGACCTGGAGGAACTCGGCGGCGCTATACAGCCAACCCTTCGCCAGGCCGCCGTACCACGGGAAGACGGCGATGTCGGCGATCGTGTATTGAGTGCCGGCAAGATACTCGTTCTCCGCGAGGCGCTTGTCGAGGACATCGAGCTGGCGCTTGGCCTCCATCGCGAAACGATCGATCGCGTACTCGATCTTGGTCGGGGCATAGGCGTAGAAATGGCCGAAGCCGCCGCCGAGATAGGGCGCGCTGCCCATCTGCCAGAACAGCCACGACAGGCACTCCGCGCGAGTCGAATCCTTGGGCAAAAAGACGTCGAACTTCTCGGCGAGGTAGAGGAGGATCGCGCCCGACTCGAAAATGCGGGTCGGCGGCGAAGTCGAATGGTCCATCAGAGCCGGGATTTTTGAATTAGGGTTGACCGCCACGAACCCGTCGCCGAACTGGTCGCCGTCGCCGATCTTGATGAGCCAGGCATCATATTCCGCGCCCGCGTGTCCCGCCGCGAGAAGTTCTTCCAGCATGATCGTGACTTTCACGCCGTTGGGCGTGGCCAGCGAGTAGAGCTGGAACGGATGCCGGCCGACCGGCAGCGCCTTCTCATGCGTTGGGCCGGAGACCGGTCGGTTGATGCTCGCGAAATGGCCGCCGTTCGCCTTGTCCGGGGTCCATATCTTTGGGGGAATGTAGGTGTCACTCATTACGGCCATCCGGGCGAAGCGAGAAGTTCGCGTTCTCCTGACAGGAAGCCGGGCCGCGGTCTAGTACAGGCCGCCGGTGCCCGAGCCCACGACCTGGTCGGCATCGGCGCCGGGATCGAGCTGACGCGGCGACGCTTCGCCGGGCGCGTAGCCCTCGGGAGGCGCGGTGCCGGGCTTGAACGCCTCAAGGATCGATCCCGAACCGCTCGAGCGCTGGCCGGAGCGCGCGTCGACCGAGATCAGCTTGATGCCCGGCGGCACGCGGAAGGGGATGTCGGGCTTGTTCTTGAGAGCCATCGCCATGAAATCGCGAAAGATCGGCGCTGTGTAGAGCGCGGCCTGCGCGGAATCGCCCAGCGAGCGCGGCCTATCATAGCCCATGAACACGCCGACGGTGAGATCCGGCGAGAAGCCGACGAACCACAGGTCCTTCGCGTCGTTCGTCGTGCCGGTCTTGCCGGCAAGATGCTTGTTGACGCTGCGGATCACCTGCCCCGTGCCGCGCTGGATCACGCCTTCCATGATCGAGGTGATCTGATAGGCGGTCAGCGGGTCGAGCACCTGCTCGCGCTTGTCGATGAGTTTGGGCTCCTCTTGCCCGTCCCATTTGGGCGCGTTGCAGCCTTCGCAGACACGCTCGTCGTGCTTGTAGATCGTATGGCCCCAGCGGTCCTGGATGCGGTCGATCAGCGTCGATTTGATCTTGCGGCCGCCGTTGGCCAGCATGGAATAAGCGGTCGTCATGCGCATCAGCGTCGTCTCGCCGGAGCCGAGCGACATCGAGAGGTAGGGCGGCAGGTCGTCGTAGATGCCGAACCGCTTGGCGTACTCGACGATCAGCGGCATGCCGACGTCGCGCGCGAGGCGCACCGTCATCTGGTTGATCGAGTGTTCGACACCGTAGCGCAGCGTGTGCGGTCCGCCCGATTTGCCCTCGAAGTTCTGCGGCGTCCACATGCCGAGACCGGGCCCCTGATCGATCGAGATCGGCTCGTCGAGCACGATGGACGAGGGCGTGTAGCCGTTATCGAGCGCCGTCGCGTAGACGATCGGCTTGAACGAGGAACCCGGCTGGCGCATCGCCTGGGTAGCCCTGTTGAAGGCCGACTGGTCGAAGGAGAAGCCGCCAGCCATCGCGAACACGCGGCCGGTATAAGGGTCCATCGCGACGATGGCGCCGCCGACCTCGGGAATCTGGCGCAGGCGGTAGTCGCCGGGCTTGCCGTCGATCGGCTCGGCGTAGACGACGTCGCCGGGGGTCAGACCGTTGCGGCCGTTGCCGCGCGTCCAATGCATGCCCGCCTGCAGCATCGTGCCGGTGACGCGCTCGCGAGCGACACTGCCGTCCGGGTCGCGCGCGGGCTGCAGGCCTATGCGAGCATCGTTACCATTCATGTCCAGCACGACGGCGAGCTTCCAGGGCTGCACGTCGCCCAGCGCGGGCACGTCGGCCAGGGGTGGGCCCCAATCGCCGGCGGTCTCGATGTGGCGCATCGGGCCGCGGAAGCCGTGCGCCTCGTCGTAGCGCACGAGGCCATCGACCAGCGCCTTGCGGGCGATCTGCTGCATCTTCGGGTCGAGAGTGGTACGAACGGACAGGCCGCCTTCGTACAGCTTCTTCTCGCCGTAGCGCTCGCCCAGTTCGCGGCGGACTTCCTCGGCGAAGAAGCCGGCGGAATAGGTATTGGGCGAAAGCACCCGGGGCGTCACGCCGAGAGGCGAGTTCTTCGCCTTTTCTCCATCCGCCTTGGAGACGTAGCCGTTCTCGACCATGCGGTCGATCACCCAGTTTCGGCGCTCGGTGGCCTTATCGCGATGCAGGAAGGGGTGGTAGTTGTTCGGCCCCTTCGGCAAAGCGGCGAGATAAGCCACCTCGGCGACCGACAGTTCGTGCACGGACTTGCCGTAGTAGTTGAGCGCGGCCGCCGCGACCCCGTAGTTGCCGAGACCGAGATAGATCTCGTTGAGGTAGAGCTCGAGAATCTTTTCCTTCGAGTAGGCGGACTCGATGCGAAAGGAGAGCAGCGCTTCCTTGATCTTGCGGTCGAAGGATCGTTCGTTGGTCAGCAGGAAGTTCTTGGCGACCTGCTGGGTAATGGTCGAGGCACCCTGCACGTGGCGACCGCCTTGGACCATCACGAGCGCGGCACGCACGATCCCCTCGGGGTCGACGCCGTTGTGCGTGTAGAAGTTCTTGTCCTCCGCCGAGATGAAGGCTTCCTTCACCAAGGCCGGGATTGCGGAGGACGGCAGATAGAGGCGTCGCTCGCGGGAATATTCGGCGAGCACCGAGCCGTCGCCGGCGTGGACGCGCGTCATCACCGGCGGCTCGTAGTTCTTCAACTGGGTGTAGTCTGGAAGGTCCTTCTCGTACTTCCAGATGACCAGGGTGGCGGCGACCGCGGCGACGACGAAGACGATCGTGCCGGTCGCGAAGATCAAGCCGAAGAACCGGGCAATCAGACGCATGCTTCGCAGGCCTTTCGGGCGGCCGGATCGTGCCGCCACGCGTCACATCCTGGCGGACTTTGGCGCCGCACTGTCGTCGCGGGATGGTGAGGCGTTTTTGTGTTCCCGATGGGATTTATGGTCGTTTGCGTCCGTCATATCGGAGCGCCGTCCGCTTTGCGCCGGCGTGTGTCCGCGTCGCCGGCGACAGCACCGAAGGTTCGAGTTCGGCCCGTCTACTTCCGCACGCCGCTCAGATCCGCCGTCATTCGCGGCAGCGGCATCGCGACGCCCGCGGCGGCTTTGCCCGCGCCGTTGCGGTCGGAGAAATAGTCTCCGATCGCCTCGGCCATTCGGCTCGTCGCCTTGTCGCGCCAGTCCTCGGAGGTGAGAGAAGCCGAATCGGCTTGGCTCGAGAGGTAGCCGAGTTCGAGCAGCACGGAGGGCACGTCCGGCGCCTTCAGCACGACGAACCCAGCGGCGCGCTGCGGGTTCTTGTTCAGGCGGCCGGCAACCTTCCAGTAGTTGACGAGCGTGCGCGCGAAGACGTGGCTGTAGGCGCGTGTCTCCTGACGGGTAAGATCGAAGAG
Organism: Beijerinckiaceae bacterium; assembly: GCA_965198495.1. Taxonomy (GTDB): domain Bacteria; phylum Pseudomonadota; class Alphaproteobacteria; order Rhizobiales; family Beijerinckiaceae; genus RH-AL1. The sequence continues at coordinate 2,558,196 of CBDAPL010000001.1, forward strand.
GATGTCGTTGACATCCGCCACATCGGTATGGCCGTCGACGCCGCTCGCGGCATCGGCGTCGTTTTCTTTCGCGGCGACCTTCGCGGCGTACGCGTCGGACGCCTTGTCCGAAACAGTGTAGACGGTCGCGCCGCTCACGTCCGCAGTCTCGGGCAGCGTATCGGCATGAATCGAGATCATCAAAGCGGCATTGGCGCCGCGCGCGATCCGCACCCGCTCGCTCAAGGGGATGAACACGTCGCTCGCGCGCGTCATCACGACGTTGAAGCCGCCAGTCGCTTCGAGCTTCGACGCGAGCATCTTGGCGAAGGATAGCGCGACCTCCTTCTCGATCACCCCGTTGACGATGGCGCCAGTATCCGGGCCGCCGTGGCCGGGATCGAGGACGATGGTCGCCTTGCCGGGTGCGACCAGAGGCTTTGGCGCGAAGCCGGCGACGACCGGGTTCGCCTGGACACGCGCCGCCGCGCGGAAGCTCGCCCGATCCGTCCTGGCGAGTTCGATCGTCAGCCGAGACCGGTCGCCGACTTTATGGACCGTGGCGACCACGCGTGCGGGGGCGCCGAGGTCGATGACGATGCGGGAGCGACCCGGCGAAAGCAGGCCGAATCGGTAGGAGGTCACGAGACCCTGCTTCTTGGCACGGCCCCGGCGATCGGTGGCGGGGCGACCGACCGACGGATCGTCGACGAAATCAACCTGCGGCAGATCGATGATGACGCGGTCGGGATCGGGCAGGACGAAGGCCGTCGCGTCAATGCCGTTCGACAGATCGAAGCTGAGTTTAGCGCCATCCGCGCTGGCTTCGAGGTGGGCGGCGCTCGCCCTGGCTGTCGATGGACGCGCCGCCGCCGCCACCGCGCGTACGCCGATCAAGCCCTGCGCTCGCGCAGCGGCACCGCAGGCTGGAAGGAGTAACGCGATCATCAGGGCGACAGCCGCACGCCGAAGCGCCCGTCGATTGTCCCGGTCGTCGCTCATAGGCTATCCCGCTTTGCCGGACGCCGGAGAAGCATCGAGGAGATCCGGCGCGTTGAAGTCTATGGTTTTAACGCGCACGGGTTAACAGTCGATAAGCGCCACAAAGCGTCACGGATCGGGGCTGTGGCTCATCTGTCACAGAGCCGCTTGCAAAAGCCTGTGTCGTTCCGTATGAACAAAATGTGTTTGGTTTTGGCGAAGACAGCCTCGGTTGTCCGGTTCGAGCCTTCCGGAGCCGAGATCATCGATCTTGCTTCAGACGCGCGCGAACCGAATCGTCAACGGCGTACCGCCGCGTACCTGACCCCTCCGGCGCCCTTCGGCACCGCGTATAGGTTTTATAGGGACATGATCTGTCCAGAACTTGGGTCGTCGATCGAGGGAGCCGCGTTCGCTCATGTGCGACGCGCTGCCGGCGTTCCGCCGTTCCCTCGTTCGCGCACCGGCTCGTTCAAACACGGTCGTGGCGCCTCGCCGACCCCGCTTCGCGACATTCCACCGACAGCCAAGCCGCGTCTTGCGGCACGGCGCTCCCCTTTCCTCTATCCGAGCGTCGCCTCGGCCGTGCCTTGTCGCGTCGGCCGGCCCGCGCTCCCACGAGTTTTTCATGGCCAACAAAATGCTCATCGACGCGGCGCATCCGGAAGAAACCCGGGTCGTCGTTCTACGCGGCAGCCGCGTTGAGGAATTCGATTTCGAGTCGGCGAACAAGAAGCAGCTGCGCGGCAACATCTATCTAGCCAAGGTAACAAGGGTCGAACCCTCGCTGCAGGCGGCCTTCGTGGATTACGGCGGAAACCGGCATGGTTTCCTCGCCTTCTCCGAGATCCATCCGGACTACTATCAGATCCCCTTCAGCGACCGTCAGGCGCTCCTCGAAGCCGAGATGCACGACGAGCAAGAAGAGGAAGAGGAGCGCAAGCCCAAGCGAAGCCGTCGACGACGCGGTGGCGACCGCAATGCCGCCGCCGCCCACCGTCCGGACGACGAGTCGGTGAGTGAACATGCCTCGTCTGACGAGGAGCACGATGGCGCCGCCGAGCATGCGGGTCGAACCGATCTTGTCACGGAGGAAGCCGAGCACCACGCAGCGAACCCGGACGAGGCGTCGCATGATCCCACGAGGCCAATCGAGCGGGACGCTTCGGAAACGCCGCCCTACGACGATCCCACCGCCGGCTTGATCGAGCGTGCCAGCATCGTCCATTCCGCCGCCGAGAGTGACGTCGAGGATGCAAAGACCACGGTGGACGTCGCCCCGGAGCCGGTCGGCGCGACGCGACAGCCGGGCGCGCTTGCACACGAGAGCCAAGAAGGAGAGCAGCCTGCCGCGACGGCCGCACCCGCGGCGATCGCACCGGCGACGGTCGCGCCCGAGGAGGCCAAGAGCGATGCCGAGATCGACATCGGCTCGAGCGAGACGACCGAAGTGCGCGACTTGCATGAAAGCGCCCTTCAAGGAAGCTCCGGTGATCATCTAAACGATCGATCGGAGATGGCGCCGGCGAGCCACGAGGATCGCGCCGCCGAACACGACGACGATGAGGACGAGCACGACGAGGAAGAACACGTCGAGCAGCTTGGCGGCGACGCGATGGAGGAGGTCCCCGTCCGCGTCCATCGCTCGCGACGCCAATACAAGATCCAGGAAGTCATCAAGCGTCGTCAAATCTGCTCGTCCAGGTCGTGAAGGAGGAGCGCGGCAACAAGGGCGCCGCGATCACCACCTACCTTTCGCTGGCCGGCCGCTATTCCGTACTGATGCCCAACACCGCGCGCGGCGGCGGCATCTCCCGCAAGATCACCGACGCCGGCGACCGCCAGCGCCTGAAGTCGATCGCGCAGGAACTCGAGGTGCCGGACGGCATGGGCGTGATCCTGCGCACGGCCGGCGCCGCCCGCACCAAGCCGGAGGTCAAGCGCGATTTCGAGTACCTGATGCGGATGTGGGAGACGGTGCGCGAGACGACGTTGAGTTCCACCGCGCCGACCCTCGTCTACGAGGAAGGATCGCTTATCAAGCGCGCGATCCGCGACCTCTACAATAAGGATGTCGAGGAGGTCGTGGTCGCTGGCGAGGACGGCTACCGCGAAGCCAAGGAGTTCATGCGGCTTTTGATGCCGAGCCACACGAAGAACGTCCAGCCCTGGCGCGAACCCGCCCCGATTTTCGCGAAAGCCGGCGCCGAGGCGCAACTCGACGCGATGTTCTCGAGTCATGTGACGCTCAAGTCTGGCGGCTACATCGTCATCAATCAGACCGAGGCGCTCGTCGCCATCGACGTCAACTCCGGGCGCTCGACCCGCGAGCACAACATCGAGGACACGGCGCTCCGCACCAATCTCGAGGCCTCTGACGAAGTCGCCCGCCAGCTGCGACTGCGCGATCTCGCCGGTTTGATCGTCATTGATTTCATCGACATGGAGGAGAGCCGCAACAATCGCGCCGTCGAGCGGCGAATGAAGGAGGCGCTCAAGAACGATCGCGCCCGCATCCAGATCGGCCGCATCTCGCATTTCGGCTTGCTGGAGATGTCGCGTCAGCGCATCCGCACCGGCGTGCTCGAGGGCTCGACGGTCATGTGCGAGCATTGCGCCGGCGCCGGCATGGTACGCTCGACGTCGTCGATCGCGCTGCATGTCCTTCGCGTGCTTGAAGACGCCCTCATCCAGGATGCTTCGCGCAACGTGATCGTGCGAGCGCGCGGCACCGTGGCGCTCTATATCCTCAACCAGAAGCGGGCACACCTCGCCGATCTGGAGGCGCGTTTCGGCGCGACGGTCACGGTCGACGCCGACGAGCACCTGACGGGCATGACCTATTGTGCCGTCGAGCGGGGCGATTTCGCCACCGGCATCATCCAGCCGGCGAAGCTCATCCCGGCGATCAGCGAACCCGAGACCGAGGACGTGCAAGAGGAGGACGACGGCGGCGAGGAGATCGGCGCGGCGCGGGAGTCTCTCGCGGCGCAGGAAACCGCCGGGTCCGACGCCGGTGCTGAGACGCAAGACGAGAATGGCGACATCCGCCGCAAGCGCCGTCGCCGCCGTGGCCGCGGTCGCGACCGGGAAAGCTCCGGCATCACCGAAGACGCACCGCAGCCGGCCGACGACGCGCTATCGTTCGTGGCCGACATGGAAGGCGCGCTGCCGTTGCCGGTCGCGGAAGAGGGAGAGCAGCCTCCGGTCGTCGACGGCGAAAGCGAGGAAGAGGGTCCGCGCGTCGATGGCCGGGATGGCAAGCGCCGGCGCTCGCGGCGCGGTGGGCGCCGCGCCCGCGGCGATCGGCCGAGGATCGAGGGCGAACTGTCCGAGGAGGCGCAGGCTCAAGTGGCCTCAGCCGTGGACGCCACGATGGCCGAGCTCCCTGGCGTCGATCAGACGCCGCACGCGGCGTTGCAGGACGCCCCGAGCGAGGCCAAGGCAGACGGGCCCGCGGTCGGCGAGAGCCACGCGGATCGTGCTTCGGACGCGACGACGGTACCTGTGGCGGAAATCACGCCCGTCGCGGAGCCTATAGAGGAGCCCGCGCACAGCGAATCCTCTCCCGAAGCGCTTGCGGCGACGGACTTGACCGAAGCCTCCGCGCCCGAGGCACAGGCCGAGCCGGCGCAAGCCCAAAAACCGGCGCCGGTCTCTTCCGAACTCGACCCAGCCGCGCCGAAACGTTCGGGCTGGTGGCAGCGTGCCAAGGCCAGCCTCGGAAGCTAATCCGGCCAGCGTCCAGCTCGGGCTCCGAAGGCGCACGGTCCTGAGCGGCTAGATTTCACGCTCGACCCTCTCGCCGAGCGTCGCTTGAGCGACGCTTGCGACCTTGCGCATGAGCGAGGGCAGCGCTTCGTCATCGATGCGCGCCTCGACGACCCATCGGCATCCGTCCGGCGCCCGCTCGCTCGGCGCCACCTCCGCGGCGTGAACGATCAGGAACAACGTGAAATGCGTGAAACCGTGCTCGACCGGCAGGAGCGCGCGCCGATAACGCGCAAAGAGCGGCGAGGCGGCGCCCTCCAGATCGCCGGACGCATTCCAGGCGCTGCCTGGAAATTCCGTCATGCCGCCGAGCAGCCCCTTGTCCGGCCGTGTCCTCACCAGCACCTCGTGTCCCCGGCGCACGTAGAACACCGAACCGTGGCGCACCGGCCGCTCCGATTTGATCGCTCTGGCGGGAAGCGCGTCCTGCCGCCCGGTGCGGCGCGCGACGCAAGCCTCGCGGAGCGGGCAGAGCACGCACGCCGGCCGGCGCGGCGTGCAGATGGTCGCGCCAAGGTCCATCATCGCCTGAGCATAGTCGCCGCAGCGCGCTTGAGGGGTGAGCTTGTCGGCGAGGCGCCGGATTTCCGGCCTGGCCTCGCGGATCGGCACTTCCATCGCGTTGAGCCTGACGATCACGCGTTCGACATTGCCGTCGACCACCACGGCGCGCCGACCGAAGGCGATCGCGGCGATCGCGGCGGCCGTATAGGCGCCGATCCCGGGGAGCGCCCGCAGCCCGGCCTCCGTGTCGGGGAAGCCTCCGCCGGCGGCGACGATCGCCCTGGCGCAGGCGTGCAGGTTGCGGGCGCGGGAGTAGTATCCGAGCCCGGCCCAGCGTCGCATGACGTCCTCGACGGGAGCGGCGGCGAGATCCGTCACGCGGGGCCATAACGTCAGGAACGTCGTGAAGTAACTTTTCACCGCGGCGACGGTCGTCTGCTGCAGCATGATTTCCGAGAGCCAGACGGCATAGGGGTCCGCGTCCTCGCCCGAAAGCGCCCGCCAGGGCAGCATCCTGCGGTGACGATCGTACCAGGCGAGGAGAAGATCGGCGTGCGCGGGCGGGGACAGCTTCCCCTTCGCCTCGACAGGCGGCATAATCCGTCCCGTCATGTCGATGAAGCCCCAACCTCACTCGTCACGGAAACGCTCCTGGTCGCGGCCGCTCGCCGACCTCGTCGGGGCGGTGATCCATCCGGTCCTCGCGCGGCAGGGCTTTTCCGAAACGGATCTGATCCTGCACTGGGGCGACATCGTCGGCGAACGACTCGCGGCGAACTCGCGGCCGATCAAGCTCAACTGGCCGCCACGTCCGCCCGGCCGTCTGCCCGAGACGCCACCGCAGCCGGCGACACTGGTCATCCGCGTCGAAGGAGGCTTCGCGCTCGAACTGCAGCACATGGGCGATCAGGTCCTGGCGCGCATCAACGCGCATCTGGGCTGGCGCTGCGTCGGCCGGCTGACCTTCAAGCAGGGGCCGATCGAGCGCGTCGAGGCGGCAGCCCGCCGGGATGCCGCGCCCTCGCCGAGCGCGCTGGCGGCGGCGGCGGACCACGTCGTCGACATCGAGGAGGACGGCCTGCGCGCGGCGCTCACCCGGCTCGGCGCGCACGTCCTCGAAGCCTGAACCGCTCAATCGTCGACCGCCGGTCGGAACGCCACCATGCGGGCTCGACTCAGGGCGACGCGTGCGCGGGCAGGAGTTCGAGATTGGTCATCGTGCCGGCGAGGGAAAAATCACCGTAGTCGAAGCGAAGCGACCGCGAGATGCCGTTCTCATAGAGCTCGAAGCCGAGCGTGTAGATCGGATCCTCGTCCTTCTTGCCGTTTTCGAAATAGCTGATGGTGACCGGCCAGCGCTGCATCCGATCCATGCCGGCCACGTGAACCTCGTCGGCCGCACCGACGATGGGCCGACCGATGATCGTCGTCGTGTCATAGACCTTCTTGCCGTCGTCGGAGCCGTCGAAGACCTTGACGAGAAGCATCTGCTGCCCGGCCTTGGCGGCGATGATGATGCGCTTCAGGTGCTCGGTGGGGAACAAGACCGCGTTATCGACGTCGATGGTCTCGGCGGTCGGCTTGTTCAGCGTGATATCGAGCACGTCGTTCTTTTTCTTGACGGCCTGCCCGCCGACAATGTCGGGCGCGTTGTCGTCCGAGATCGTCTTCACGTAGAAGGAGAAATCCTTGCCGTTCTCGAAGGTGGCGGAGCGCATGTCGGAGAGCCGCGTCGCGCCTTCGGCGGGCTGGATCTCGGTCATCTGCCGAAAGACTTGGCTGTACCCGTCGCGCACCGAGCCGCTGAACTCGTAATAGAGCCGGCCGCGCGCCGAGGTCGGGCTCTTGCTGCCCTTGGACTGAGCGAGGCTCAGCGTATAGCTGGCACGATGGGCGACGAGCGGAACAACCGGATCCGCGATGCTTTTGCCCGGCGCTAGCGCCGGCCCTTCCGCAAAGCCGGGCGAGGCCAGCGCGCCAAGGCACAAGGCGAGGCAGAGCGCCGCGGTCCCAATCGAAAGCCTGTTTCTTGAAGCGATCATCGGTTGATGTCCTTGGCGACGCGAGCGCTCGATGGAAGCTGGTAGCCTAGAATCGTCGCGGCGAGAAAGCCATGGCCGCTCACCTCAAGGCGGGCGCTCGCGGGGGGACGACGCGTCTTGCGTCGCGAGGCCTTGACCGCATAGAGGTTCCCGGCCCCATCGTACAGGACACGTAGAATGAGCGCGATCGATGACCGTCTGACCTCACTCGGGATCACCTTGCCGACGCCGGCGGCCCCCGTGGCGAATTACGTAGGGTACGTCGTGACCGGCTCGCTGCTCGTGATCTCGGGACAGCTCGCGCTTGGTCCGGATGGCAAGATCGCGCCCGAGCACACGGGGAAGATCGGGGCGTCGGTTTCGGCGGAAGCCGGCAAGGCGGCCGCGCGGCTTTGCGCGATCAACGTGCTGGCTCAGGCCAAGGCGGCGCTCGGCGACCTTGGCCGCATCGAGCGCTGCGTCAGACTCGGCGGCTTCATGAACACGGCGCCGGGCTACAGCGCCATTGCCCCTGTGATGAATGGCGCGTCCGACCTGATCGTCGAGGTGCTCGGCGAAAAAGGGCGTCATGCCCGCTCGACGATCGGCGTGGCCGAGGTGCCGCTGGGATCGGCCGTCGAGGTCGAGGCGATGTTCGCGATCGCCTGATGCGCGAGGCCTTGCGCCGCCTGATCGGCAGGCCGATCGCGCATCGCGGCCTGCACGCGCCCGGCCGGCCGGATGGTCCCATCGAGAACTCGATTGCCGCCGCCGAGGCGGCGATCGCGGCGGGCTACGGCATCGAATGCGACATCCAGCGCGCGCGCGACGGCGAGGCCATGGTCTTCCACGACGATCGCCTTGAACGGCTAACCACCGCCTTCGGGCGCCTCGCTGACCACGATTCGGCCGTGCTGTCCCGAATGGCCTTGGGGCAAACCATCGACCGAATGCCGACTCTCGACGCGTTTTTGGTTGCCGTTGCCGGGCGCGTGCCGATCGTCATCGAGATCAAAAGCGCGCCGGACGACGATCTGCGGCTGGCGGAGCGGGCTCTCGAGATCGTTTCCAATTACGCCGGACCGATCGCCCTCGAGAGTTTCGACGCGGCGATCGTCGCCCATTGTCTTGCGCGGGTCGCACCCTGCCCCGTCGGTCTCGTCGGACCTTCCGAGGACGGCGGCGGGGATCCCAGTTTGATCGCGCGCTGCGATTTCATCTCTTGGTCTATCGATCACGTCGCCGACGCGGCAGCACGTTATCCGGCCGTCCCGCTGACGACATGGACCGTACGAAACGCGGCGGATGTGGCGAAAGCGGCCTCGCATGGGGCGCAAATCGTCTTCGAAGGCATCCATCCCCTCATCGAATCTTAACGATGTCGGCAGCAAGATCCCGGCGTTAAGCGTTCCTGATCACTTACAGGATGGTCTAGAGGACCACGGGGCGACGCATGATCAAGACGACCTTATCGGCCCTCGTGGTCCTCGCGGCCGGCACTCTCCCCGCTGGAGCGGAGCATTACCAGGAGTACCCCGCGCCGACGCCGTTCTACCCTTTTCAGCGATCGGCGCTCACCGGCAAAGCCGTGATCATACCGCCTTACAACAAGCCTTTTCCGGTGCGGGTCTACACGACGCCGCCCCAGCCGCCCTTCTACAACGTGCCGCCGTACGCGGTGATCTCCCCCTATTGAGGCTGATGCGATGTTGGCACGCCTGATCTACTACAGCGAAAACAGGCTTGATCCCTCCTCCGGCTCGATGCTTCACGCCCTGCAGGAAATCCTGGCGACCTCGCGACGCAACAACGCGCGTCGCGAGCTGACCGGCGCCTTGGCGTTCGACGACATGTGGTTTTTCCAGGCGCTCGAAGGACGGCGCGACGCGCTTTGGTCCGCCTTCAAGACGATCATGGAAGACCAGCGCCACGGCGAAGTGACGCTCGTTGAATGCGTCACGGTCGAGACGCGGCTCTTTGGCGATTGGACGATGCGTCTCGCCCAGCGCACGCCGGCGTCGGATCTCATCCTGTCGCGTTTCACGCAAGACGGCGTCGTTCGCCCAGGCCTGATGACCGGTTCCGATATTCTCGAGATCATCTCGGCGATGGTGCGGCCTTCGACGCAACCGCTACGCGCCTACGCCGGCGCGGCGTAGGTCACCGAAGCGCGACGAGGCGACCGGCTCCCAGGGGCCGCCGAGATAGCGCCAGACATCGAGGCCCTCGACGCGGCACGGCCCGATCTCGATGTCACGCATCTGCCCATACAGAGCGCGCGCCTTGACGGATTCGACCTTGTTTTGGATCGTCACGTGGGCCTTGAAGGCCTGCCGATCCTGAGCCGTTAGCCACGCTTGCCAAACTGTCGACAGGTCGGCGTGAATTCGAGAGAGGCCCTCCGCCTCGAAGCGGATCGCCACGCCGCGACCGAGAAAGACGGGCGCGCTGCGGTCGAGGTCGAAGCTGGTGTGACGCAGACAGACCTCGTCGATTGCCGTGATGATTGCGTCGGCTTGGTCGCCGGGCAGCTGATGGAACAGGCTGACGTGCGCGGGCACCACGTTGAGTTTCGCCGGAAAATGCCGACGCCTCAAGCCGTTCAGGATCTTGAAGGACGCATCGTCGATGTGGGCCGTGACGATGAGCGGCGCGTCAGCCGGATGGGTCGGCATTGGCGCCGCAGGCCTTCTGGACGCTGGGCGCGTTCAACTTGAAGCGATTGCCGCACTTGTCACATCCAGCCGCGAGAGCCGCGAGCAGGATGCATGAGACAATTCTAGCGAGACGGATTCTCATCATCGTCTTTGGTCTAAACGCACGCGCACCCGCTGCCCCATCTTGTATGCGATCTCTTAACGCGCCTTCGCTATACCGTGTTCTATTAAGCCCAAGGACGCTGCCGTGACAATGATGGCCGAGGTGAGACGAAGTGAAAGGGTTCGCGCGTTCCTGCGCGCGCGCATCATCTTCAATAACCAGAACACTACCATCGAGTGCACGATCAAGAACATTTCGGCGAGCGGCGCGAAGATCGAGATCAGCGAGGCTCTGACGATCCCCGCCCAGTTCGATCTCGAGGTACCGCAGAAGAGCCGGACCTATCGCGCGCGGATGATCTGGCGTGACGCCGGCACCATCGGAGTTGAGTTCATCGACGACGGCATCGAGCAAATCGAGGCGAAAAATCATCGCGCCGGCCGGTTACTTGCTGAGAACCAACGTCTTAAGGCGATGGTCGCCGCGATGAAGAAGCGCCTGGAAGACCTCGGCCAGGACCTCGGCGACCTCTAGACGCGCTCGACGACAACGCCGTCCACCAACGTCACGCGCCGATCCATGCGCGAGGCGATTTCCATGTTGTGCGTGGCCACCAGCGCGGCGAGCCCCGTCGCTTTCACCAGCGTGCTCAAAGCGCCGAAGACGTGATCGGCGGTCTTTGGATCGAGATTGCCGGTCGGCTCGTCGGCGAGAAGAACGCCGGGACTGTTGGCCACGGCGCGGGCGATCGCCACCCTCTGCTGCTCGCCCCCCGAGAGCTCGGGCGGCCGATGGCCCGCCCGGGCCGCGAGGCCGAGATAGGCGAGCAGTTCCTCGGCGCGGGCGCGGGCGCGCTCCTTGGTCAGGCCGGCGATCATCTGCGGCATGACGATGTTCTCGAGCGCCGAGAACTCCGGCAGGAGATGATGGAACTGGTAGACGAAGCCGATCTCCGAACGACGCAGAGCCGTGCGCGCGGGATCGCCGAGCGTGGCGGTCGCCACGCCGCCGACGTAGACCTCGCCGCCGTCGGGCTTCTCGAGCAGGCCGGCGACGTGCAGAAGCGTCGACTTGCCGGTGCCGGACGGCGCGATGAGCGCCACCGACTGGCCCGCGAAGATCTCGAAGTCGACGCCGCGCAAGATGGCGAGCGGAGCGCCGGCCTGTTTGTAGACGCGCTCGACGCCGCGCAGCGCCAGGGCGGGATGGCTCATCCGTAACGCAGGGCCTCGACGGGATCGAGACGCGCCGCCCGCCAAGAGGGATAGAGCGTCGCCAGGATCGACAAAGTCAGCGTCATCGCGACGACGGTGATCACGTCACCCGGATCGACGACGGAGGGAAGCTTCGACAGGAAGTAGAGCTCGGCCGGGAACAGGTTGGCGTGCAGCAGCGAGTTCAGCCCGCCGCGGATCGCCTCGACGTTCTCGGCGATCACCAGCCCGAGCAGGAAGCCGGCCAGCGTGCCTGCCACGCCGATCGACGTGCCGGTGATCAGGAAAATCCGCATGATAGAGCCGCGCGTCGCGCCCATCGTGCGCAGGATCGCGATGTCGGCGTTCTTGTCCTTCACGAGCATGATCAGGCCTGAAATGATGTTGAGCGCCGCCACCAGCACGATGAGGGTGACGATGATGAACATGACGTTGCGCTCGACCTGGAGCGCGTCGAAGAAGGTCTTGTTGCGCTCGCGCCAGTCCGTCATGATCATCGGACGCTGGGCGGCGAGATCGATGGCCTGGCGCTCCTCGTCGATCTTCTCCGGATTCTTCAGGAAGATCTCGATGACGGTCGCTTCCTTGTCGCGGTTGAAGAAGGCCTGCGCTTCCGCGAGCGGCATGTAGACGAAAAGATTGTCGAACTGCGCCATGCCGATCTGGAAGATCGCCGTGATCGGATAGCTCTTGATGCGAGGGGCGACGCCGAACGGCGTCTGTGCGCCCTTTGAGGTGAGGATCGTGATCGTGTCGCCGACCCGCAGGCTGAGGCTTTCCGCCAATCCCTGCCCGATCGCGACGCCCCCGGATTTATCGAAGCCCTCGAGCGTGCCGACTTTCACGTGGCCGGCGATGCCGGGCAACTCCTTGAGATCGGCCTCGTTGATGCCGCGCACCAGGGCGCCGGCTTGATTGAACTGCGACGAGACGCCCGCCGCGCCCTCGACCATCGGGATCGCCAGGGCGACGCCATAGACCTTCTTCACGTCGGCGGCGACCTTGGCGTAATCGGTCAACGGCGTGTCCGCGGCCTGCAGAAAGATGTGGCCGTTCACTCCGACGATCTTGTCGAGCAGCTCCTTGTGAAAGCCGTTCATCACCGACATGACGACGATCAGCGCGGCAACGCCGACCATAATGCCGAGAAAGGAAATAAGCGCGATGACCGAGACGAAACCCGATTGCCGGCGCGCGCGGAGGTAGCGACCGGCGATCATCCATTCGAAGGACGCGAAAGGCGCGGTGCCGGAGGTTTTGCGCGACGCGACGATCGCCGAGGGCGCTGAACTGCTGGTCATCTGGTCAAACGCATTTGATCGTGAGCGACTCCCGCCGCTCTATACGCGTATGCGTGTGGTCGCAATGAGGCTCCGGTCGAGGTCGACCGCTGCCGAGGGCGAGAGAATTCCCGGATAGGCGCATGACGGCGCCCGTGTTGTTCGCTAAAGCTTATACTCTTAGACAGGAGTGGGTCGCATGGCCTTACGATCGCGGGGAAGATCGAAATCGCGCGGCTGGTTCTTCCGCACCAAGCAGCCGCATCATTTCACCTGGCTGATCGCGCTCGTCCTGGCGTTGGTCGGGATTGCCGGTACGCAGACACGCATCGAATATGTGTCGGCGCACGCGATCTGGTTCGTGCTCGCGGCCTACGTGTTCCTGGCGCTCGGTACGGTGATCGACGGTCTTTAGGCGCATCGTCTCTCACCAGGAGCGCGCCCTCCCCATATGAGCTCTGCCTAAGGAGCCCGCATGACTACCGACGAGACTGACAGAATAGTCGCCGCCACGCTTGCCGCCGCGAAAGCCTCGGCGGCGAACGCCGGAACGCCCGCCGCCTACGTTGAGGAATACGAGGCGATCCTGGCGATCTTGCAGGAGCGCAAACGCGCCGCCGATACCAAGAGCAACGTCAGGGGCTAGACCCAGATCGTCCCGGCGAAGCGCGCGATCACCTCGCCGACGGGGAGCGTCTCGCGTTCACCGGTCTTGCGGGTTTTCACCTCGACCATGTCGTCGGCCAGGCCCTTCGGGCCGACGATGACCTGGTACGGCAGGCCGATGAGATCGAGCCTGGCGAACTTGCCGCCGGCGCGCTCGTCCGTGTCGTCGTAGAGAACATCGATCTTCGCCTTCGTAAGCTCGCCGTAGATGCGCTCGCAGGCGGCATCGGTGGCCGGATCGCCCACCTTCAGGTTGGCGATGCCGACGAGGTAGGGCGCGACCGCCTCGGGCCAGACGATACCCTTGTCGTCGTGCGAGGCCTCGATGATGGCGCCGACCAGCCGCGAGACGCCGACTCCGTAGGAGCCGCATTGGGCCGGCCTCTCGGCACCATCCGGGCCGGCGATGAGCGCCTTCATCGCCCTGGTGTACTTGTCGCCGAAGTAGAACACCTGCCCGACCTCGATGCCGCGCGTGGCGACGCGCTTCTCCTCAGGCGTTTCGGCCGCGAAGCGCGCGGCGTCATGCACGTCCTCGGTCGCGGCGTAGAGCGTCGTCCACTGCTCGACGATGCCTGTGAGGTCGCCGTCATAGTCGACGCTCTCGGGTGGAATGGGCAGGTCGAGCGCGTCACGGTTCACGAAGACGGCGGACTCCCCGGTCTCCGCCAGCACGATGAATTCGTGGCTGAGATCGCCGCCGATCGGCCCGGTCTCGGCGCGCATCGGAATGCCGGTCACGCCCATGCGCGCGAAGATGCGCAAATAGGCGACGAACATCCGGTTGTAGGAGCGCCTGGCCGCCGCCTCGTCGACGTCGAACGAATAGGCGTCCTTCATCAGGAACTCGCGCCCGCGCATCACCCCGAACCGGGGGCGCTGCTCGTCGCGGAACTTCCACTGGAAGTGATAGAGGTTCTTCGGCAGCTCCTTGTAGGACTTCACGCCGGAGCGGAAGATCGCGGTAATCATCTCTTCGTTGGTCGGCCCGTACAGCATCTCGCGCTTGTGGCGGTCGGTGAAGCGCAGCATCTCCGGCCCGTAGGCGTCGTAGCGGCCGGATTCCCGCCAAAGGTCGGCGAGCTGCAGCGTCGGCATCAGCATTTCGACGGCCCCGGCGCGATCCATCTCCTCGCGGACGATCTGCTCGATCTTTTGCAGCACGCGAAACCCCAGCGGCAACCAGGCATAGATGCCCGCCGCCTCCTGCCGCACCATGCCGGCCCGCAGCATCAGCCGATGCGAGAGGATCTCCGCCTCCTTGGGATTGTCACGGAGGATCGGCATGAAGAACTTGGAGAGTCGCATAGGGGAGCTCGAAGGTCGGCGGCGAAGGCGCTGGTCTACAGGAAGGCGAAATGGGTCGCCAGCGCTATGGTCGATGACGCGAGAAACGCCATTGGCGGCCGATCGAGCGACGCGACCTAGACCCCGAAATGTTCGTCGCCCAGCTGCTCCAGCGTGAACGCAGGCGCCTCGGGGAAGACGGCGATCGGCATACGGGTCTCCGCCGCCGCTTCCTTCCGGGCGTCTTTATAGGCGTCGAGAAAAAGCGCGGCGCGCTTGTGCCCCAGGCTCGGATTGTCGCGCAGCACGCGCTCCGCATGCAGTCTTTCGCGAACGATCGTCAGGGTCCAGCTCCTCGTCTTGCGCTGCGGCTGGTACATGCGCTTGAGAAGGTGCAGGCATACCAGCCGGTATGCGGATTCGAGCTCCGCACGTTCCGTGCGTCCCAACGACTCGATCTCCTCGGCGATATTGGCGAGGTCGGCGATCTCCAGTTGACCGGCGCGAATGAGATTTGCCTGGGCAAGAGCCCATTGATGGAAATCGGACACGTACAGATCGCCCTGCGCATCGGACGTTCTGGTTTGATGGCTCGTGCGCATCGCCGTCTTTCCCTCGCCGAACGTCCAATCCGCTACGGCCAGAAGCCGTGGTCTTCGACGTGTCCGATCGTGAACGGTGGATCGATGGGGAAGGTCGTGAGCGCCAGCTTCGTCTCGGCTGCCGCCTCGCGCCTCGCTCCGGCGTAGGCCTGAGCGAAAGCCTCGGCGCGCT
Source organism: Beijerinckiaceae bacterium (assembly GCA_965198495.1). Classification (GTDB taxonomy): domain Bacteria; phylum Pseudomonadota; class Alphaproteobacteria; order Rhizobiales; family Beijerinckiaceae; genus RH-AL1. The sequence goes on from CBDAPL010000001.1 coordinate 2,573,433, forward strand.
TCGGGCGAAGTCCGGGATTGTCGTGCAGGACATCCTCGATGTTGTTCCTCTCGCGCACGATTGTCGCGGTCCAACTGTCGCTGCGATGCGTCGGCTGGTAGGCCATCTTGAGGAGGTGCATGGCGACAAGTCGATAGGACGACCGAAGCGCATGGTATTCCGCTCGTCCCAATGTCTCGATCTCCTCGGCGATGTTCGACACGTCGGCCTCGGAGAAACGCTCGCCTTTGATCAAGGTCACCTGACGCTGCGTCCAGCTGTAGAAATCGGTGTCGTAGAGATTGGCCGACGGTCCCGGCGCGACGTCCTCCGAGGTATGGGTCCGCCTCGATTGCAAGGTGTCGTCATGGATCGCCATAGGACCGTCCTCGAAGCGCCTGGACTGGAAGGGTTCAACCTACTCGACCGTCACGCTCTTCGCCAAGTTGCGCGGCTGGTCGGCGTCCTTCCCCATGAAGACGGCCGTGTGATAGGCGATCATCTGGACCGGGATCGCGTAGACCATTGCGGCGAAATCGGGTGCCATGTCGGGCATGATGACGCGCTCCTCCGACTCGGCGCCGAAATCCCGCTCGATGCGGCTGTCGCCGATCAGGATCAGCCGGCCGCCACGCGCCGCGACCTCCTGCATGTTGGAGACCGTCTTTTCGTAGACGGCGTCATGCGGCGCGATGACGATCACCGGCATGTCTTCGTCGATTAGCGCGATCGGCCCATGCTTGAGCTCGCCCGCGGCGTAGCCCTCGGCGTGAATGTAGGACAGCTCCTTCAGCTTCAGCGCGCCCTCCAACGCCAGCGGATAGGACGTGCCGCGTCCGAGATAGAGCACGTCGCGCACCTTGCCGAGCGAGTGGGCGAGATGCTCGATCACCGCTTCACGCTTCAGGGCCTCGACCATAAGCCCCGGCACGGCGCTGAGCTCGCCGACGAGCCGCGCCTCGTCCGCCTCGGAGAGGGTGCCGCGCGCGCGGCCCATGGCAAGGGCGAGGCAGGCGAGCACCGCCAGCTGGCAGGTGAAGGTCTTCGTCGACGCGACACCGATCTCCGGCCCGGCCAGCGTTCGCGCGACGATGTCGCTCTCGCGCGCCATCGTCGACGTCGCGACGTTGACGACCGACACGATCGTCTGCCCATTGGCCTTGGCGTAGCGCAGCGAGGCCAGGGTGTCGGCGGTCTCGCCCGATTGCGAGACGACGATGGTCAGGCCACCCGGCGTCATCGGCACCTCGCCGTAGCGGAACTCGGACGCGACCTCGATCGTCACCGGCAATCGCGCGAACCGTTCGAACCAGTATTTCGCGGTCAACCCGGCCATGTAGGCGGTGCCGCAGGCGGTGATCGTCAGCTTGTCGATCTTGCCGACGTCGACCGGGAGCTCGAACGGCAAGGCGACCCTGCCGGCCGACATGTCGAGGTAGTGGCCTAGCGTCCAGGCCACGACTTCGGGCTGCTCGTGGATCTCCTTCGCCATGAAATGGCGATGGTTGCCCTTGTCGACGAGAAAGGCCGAGGCCAGCGTCTTGATTCGAGGGCGCTTGACCGGCAGGTGGCCGGCATCGAAGAACATCGCCTTGTCGTGGGTGAGGACGACCCAGTCGCCCTCCTCGAGATAGGTCAGAGTGTCGGTGAACGGCGCCAGCGCCAGCGCGTCGGAGCCGAGGTACATCGTGCCCGCCTCGCCGCCCTGCCCATAGCCGACGCAAAGGGGCGCGCCCTGACGGGCGCCGATCAGCAGGTTGTCATGTCCGTCGAAAAGGAAGGCCAGCGCGAAGGCGCCGCGCAGCCGCGGCAGACTCACGGCCACCGCTTCCGCCGGCGACAGACCCCGATCCATCGCATCGGTGACGAGGTGGGCGACCACCTCCGTGTCGGTTTCCGTGACGAACACGTGGCCCCGCGCGCGCAGCTCGCTCCGCAAGTCCCGAAAATTCTCGATAATGCCGTTGTGGACGACGGCGACCTTGCCCGTCGCGTGCGGGTGCGCGTTGACCTCGGTGGGGCGGCCATGCGTCGCCCAGCGCGTGTGGCCGATGCCGATCATGCCCTCCAGCGGATCCCGGCGCAGCACCGCCTGCAGGTTCTTCAGCTTGCCCTCGGCGCGCCGGCGCGTCAGGCGTCCGCGTTCGAGGGTCGCGACACCTGCGGAATCGTAGCCTCGATACTCCAGCCGCTTGAGCGACTCGATGAGTTGCTCCGCGACCGGCTCACGGCCGAGGATGCCGACAATGCCGCACATGGTTCAGCCTTTCGAGCTCTGCGTCTTCGCCCCGCCGGTCTTCGAGGCCGCGCCGGTGTTCGAGGCGGCGGCCTTGAGCGCCGATTGAGCCTCGCGGAAGGTCTTGGCCCAGCCCGGCTTCTCGATTTGGCGCGCCCGCGCGATGACCAGCGCGTCCGCGGCGACATCGGCGGTCACCACCGATCCGGTGCCGATGAAGGCGCCGTCGCCGATCGTCACCGGAGCGACCAGCGCGCTCTGCACGCCGACGAAAGCGTTGGCGCCGACGATCGTCTTGAACTTCCGGAAACCGTCGTAATTGCAGGTGATCGTTCCGGCGCCGATGTTGGTCTTCCTGCCGATCTCGGCATCGCCGATGTAAGTCAGATGGTTGGCTTTCACACCTTCGGCGAGGATCGAGGCCTTGACCTCGACGAAATTGCCGACGTGGACGTCGTCGTGGAGAACGCTGCCGGGCCGCAATCTGGCGAACGGTCCGATCACGGCTCGCTCGCCGATCGTCACGCCTTCGAGATGGGAGAAGGCACGAATGCGGGTGTCGTCGCCGACGCTGACCCCGCGGGCGAAGACGACGCTCTGCTCGACGACAACGTCGCGGCCGAGCCGCGTGTCGAAAGAGAACGTTACGCTCGACGGGTCGACGAGAGTGGCGCCCTCGCGCATGGCCGCCGCGCGCAGCCGCGCCTGCATGACGGCTTCCGCCCGGGCAAGCTGCACGCGATCGTTGACGCCGCGAACCTCGTCCTCGCTCACCGTGACGATAGCTGTGCCGAGGCCGCGTTCCCGCGCGAGAGCGACGACGTCGGTCAAGTAGAACTCGCGCTGGGCGTTGTCGGTGCCGACCGAGTCGAGAAGCGAGAGGGCGACGCGCCCATCGAGCGCCATCAGGCCCGCGTTGCAGAGCGTCACCGCGCGTTCGCCGGCGCTCGCGTCCTTCTCCTCGCGTATGGCGACGAGCGCCGCGCCCTCCGTCAGGAGCCGGCCGTAGCCCGTCGGATCGCCCGCCTCGAAGCCGAGCGCGACGATGGCGGCGCCGCTCTCGCGGAGGCGGTCGCGCAGCAGCGCGAACGTCTCCGCGCGCACCAGCGGCGTGTCGGCGAAGGCCACGATGATGTCGTCATGACCTTCGGCGATCGCTTCGCGGGCGGCGAGGACCGCGTGCGCGGTGCCGCGACGCTCATGTTGCGTGTAGGCGCGCGCGCCCGCCGCCTCGGCGGCGACATCGCCGCCCGCAGGACCGACCACGAGCGCGACGGACGCGATACCCGCGCGTTCGATCGCGGCCAGCGAATGCGCCAGCATGGAGCGTCCGGCGATCTCGTGCAGCACCTTCGGCCGCGTCGATCGCATGCGCGTGCCTTCGCCAGCCGCGAGGACGATGGCGAGACAACGGCGTTCGGCTTCCAGGGGCGCTGAACGATCAACCATTGCGTACTCCGTATGGTCCTTCCTTCGCGAATAAGCGATGGTGCACGCAAGGTAAAAGATCGTGTCGGGCGGGCGCGGCGCCCTGAGAATGTTATGGTAAGCAATGTATGGCTTTGTTTCCGAATGGGGTCCGAGGGTCGGCGAAGAACTTGATGTATCAACGTCGTGACGTGCTCAGATGGACGTTGGCAGGCGCCGCCGGTTCGGCGGCGTTTTCGTGGGCGGGCGCCGCCATGTCGGCGGCGATCTCGGACGGCCAGGGCGTCGCGCAGGCAAACGGCGCACCGGCCGCCGGACCGGCGCCTGACCTCGCGCCGCCGCCGGTCGCCGGGCCCGGCGTCATGCTCGGGCCGCCGGTCGACTTCTCCGCCGGGTCGGTGATGGACATGGCGCGTGCGCTCGCCAGACAGCCGTTCAAACCGATCGCCACCGATCTGCCGGACCCATTCCGCGCGTTGGATCACGAGCAATACGCCGAGATCCACCTCAAACCGGAGGCGCGGATCTGGGCGGACGAGAATGTCGGTTTCGTGATCGAGCCGCTTCATCGGGGCTTCCAGACCAACATAAGGATCGACCTGTTCCTCGTCGCGCAGGGCAAAGCCTTCCGGATCGTCTACGATCCGAAGCTGTTCGATTTCGGCAAGCTCAAGCCGTCCAACAAGATCGGCGACATCGGTTTCTCGGGCTTCCGGGTCCTGGTCCCGCAAGGCAAGAGCCGCGCGTTCGGCGAGATCGCCAGCTTTCAGGGCGCCAACTTCTTCCACGCCATGGCGGAGGGGCAGGTCGCGGGCCTGATGGCGCGCGCGCTCGCGATGAAGGTCGCCGATCCGAAGGGCGAGGAGACGCCCATCTTTCGCGCGATCTGGATCGAGAAGCCGAGCCTCGTGTCCGGTCTCATGGTGGTCACCGCCCTCATCGATTCCGAAAGCGTCACCGGGGCCTTCCGTTTCACGATCCGGCCCGGCGAAGCGACGATCATCGATACGGAATGCACGTTCTTCCCGCGCGCGCAGATCGACAATTACGGGCTCGCGTCGATGAGCGCGACCCATCTGCAAGGCTATCTCGACCACAAGACGTTCGACGACTATCGGCCCAACGTCAGCGAGGTCTGCGGCGTGCAGATGCTGACCGGCGCGGACGAATGGGTCTGGCGCCCGGTCGCCAATCGCGACACGCTGCAGGTCTCGACCTTCATCGACAACAAGCCGAAAGGCTTCGGCCTGCTGATCCGCGACCGCGACTTCGAGGACTACGACGACGAGGAGAACCATTGGGAGAAGCGTCCCTCCCTGTGGATCGAGCCGCTCGGCGAATGGGCGGAAGGCGGCGTGCAGCTCATCGAGATCCCATCGCAGTCCGACGCCAACGACAACATCCTTTGCTTCTGGCGACCCAAGGACCCGCTGAAGGCCGGCACCGAGCCCTCCTTCGCCTATCGCCAGTTCTGGTGCTGGGACCCGCCCACGCGACCGGATCTCGCGCGCACGCTTCACTCGCGTTCCGGCGGCTTCGGCAAGCACCAGCGCTTCTTCGTCGAATTCCAGGGCGACATTCTGGTCGACGCGACGCGCACGGACGGTCTCGCGCCCACGTTGACCGCTGGTAGCGGGTCGATCACGATGGTGAAGACGTTCATGGATTACGAGAAGAAGGCCTACCGCGTCTTGTTCGAACTCGATCCCGCCGGTGCCAACGCGTCGGAGCTGCGGCTCGTGCTCGAAGCGAAGGGCCAACGCGTCAGCGAAACCTGGCTTTATCGATGGACACCGGCATGACGCGCGCGAGCGACCGTATCGTCACGAAGGCACAGGTGCGGGCCGCCATGCCGCCCGAGGCGCCGCTCGCGATGCCGACGCAGAGCTTGCGCCACTACGACAAGACGCTCCGCCGTCGCGCCAGTTCGAACGCCAAAGGAGGCACGTATCTCGCCAGGTTGCTGATCTTCGGCGGCGCGCTGCTCCTGACGTATTACGGCGCCTACGAGATGTACAAGGTCGTGTCGCTCGGCGGCACGACGACGTTCGAGTGGGCCCTGCTCGTCCTGTTCGTCGCGAACTTCTCTTGGATCGCGCTCGCTTTCACGAGTTCGGCGGTGGGCTTTCTCTGGATGCTGTTCCTGGCGCCCAAGCCCCTCGGCATACCGGCGGCGCTGGCGACGAAGACCGCGGTCGTGATGCCGATCTACAACGAGAGCCCGGAACGGGTCTTCGCCGCCGTCGGCGCGATGCACGAGGACGTACAGGCGACGAGCCTGGGCGCGGCGTTCGACTGGTTCTTTCTCTCCGACACGACCAATCCCGACGTGTTCATCGCCGAGGAGCGCGCGTTCCTGCGAATGCGCGAACGCCTCGGCCCCGACGCGCGCGTCTTCTACCGTCACCGGCCCGACAATTACGCGCGCAAGGCCGGCAATATCGCCGATTTCGTCACGCGCTGGGGCGGCCACTACGAGCAGATGGTCGTGCTCGACGCCGATAGCTTCATGCTCGGCCATGCCATCGTCAATCTCGCCGCCGCCATGGAGGCCGACCCGGCATCCGGCATCATTCAGACGCTGCCGCTCATCATCAACCGCAACACGCTGTTCGCCCGCGTCCAGCAGTTCGCGGCGCGCATCTACGGCCCGGTGATCGCGGCCGGTCTATCGACCTGGATGGGCCGCGACGGCAACTATTGGGGCCACAACGCGATCATTCGCACCAAGGCGTTCGCCGACCATTGCGGGTTGCCCCACCTCAGGGGCAAGCCGCCGTTCGGCGGCCATGTGCTCTCGCACGATTTCGTCGAGGCGGCGCTGATCCGCCGCGCCGGCTACGCGGTCTACATGCTGCCCGTTCTCGACGGCAGTTACGAGGAAAGTCCGCCCTCGCTGATCGATCTTTCCGCGCGCGACCGGCGCTGGTGCCAGGGCAACCTGCAGCATGCCCGCATCATCGGCGCGCGCGGGCTCCATCTCGCCTCGCGCCAGCATTTCGCGACCGGCATCTTCGCCTATGTCGCCTCGCCGCTGTGGATGCTGCAGCTGCTGGTCGGCATGATCCTCGTGCTGCAGGCGAGCTACATCAAGCCCGAATATTTCACCAACGAGTTCACGCTCGTCCCGGCCTTTCCGCGCTTCGACGCGGAGCGCTCGCTCGAACTGTTCGCGATGACGATGGTCGTCCTGCTGATGCCGAAGGTCTTCGGCCTGCTGCTGTCGCTGATCCAGACGAAGACGCGGCGCGGCAGCGGCGGCGCGATCCGGCTGGTGCTGTCGTTCTTGTTCGAGGTGCTGATGTCGGCCCTGCTGGCACCGGTGATGATGCTGATCCAGACGGGGCACGTGGTGCACATCGTCTTTGGCTCCGACACCGGCTGGAATCCGCAGCGCCGCGATGACGGCTCGATCCCTTTCATGGCCATCGTGCGCCGCCACCGCTCGCACGTCGTCTTCGGCGTGCTGACGCTGATCAGCGGCCTGCTGATCTCACCCTCGCTCGTCGCCTGGATGTCGCCGACGATCGCCGGCCTCATCCTGGCGATCGTCCTGTCCTGGGCGACAGGACTTCTGTCGGTGGGTCTCGCGTTGCGCAGGCTTGGCCTTCTGACGACGCCGGAAGAACGGGTGAAACCGTCCGTCGTCGCCCGCGCGTCCGTCATCCTCGCCGAGAGCGGCGGTGCGCCGGACGAGGCGCCCGACGGGCTCGCCCTGCTCTACGACGATCCGCACCTGCAGGCCGCTCACGCGGCCTTCCAGCCGGCTCATGAACGCAAGCGGGGCGACATCACACCCGATTGGGCGATGGCCGAGGCCAAGCTCAACGATGCCGAGACGGTCCGGGACGCGTTGGCGTGGCTGAAGCCGAAAGAGCGCATGTCCGTTCTGAACGACGTGGTCTTGCTGAACATGTTCATCGATCTTCCGCGCGAGGCGCGAGCGGAGCCGCAGGTCCGCGCCATGGGTTGAGCGCGCCCGACCCATGCCTGCGACAACATGTCATGCATGCTCGTCTGGCTCAGCCTTCCCGTGCCGAACGGCGAAGCTTGCTTTTTCGTTTGTTTAAGCCGACATGCGTGGTCGCAAGGCTTGACACCCTTTGGGCTGTCAATTGTTTAAAGGCTTCCGCGCGCGGCCTGCCATCCCGCAGGCGTTACGTCTGTGACCTCTACCGTCAGCCTCTACGCAGCGACGGTTGTTTGTTGGGCCACGCGGCCGACACGGGCGCCCATCCAGGACTTCTATGACATCGCAAGATTTTGACGGCGAGACCCCCGGCGAAAAGACGGTCGGGGATGTGGTGACGGACCCTGCTTCGGGCGCGCCTGTCATTCAGGCACCGGCGACCCAGGAGGTCGTGACGTTCCGTGATCTCGGCCTCAGCGACAAGGTTCTGAGCGCGGTCGAGACCTCCGGCTACACCATCCCGACGCCGATTCAGGCCAACGCGATCCCATACGCGCTCAAGGGACGCGACATTCTCGGCATCGCGCAGACCGGAACGGGCAAGACGGCGGCCTTTGTGCTGCCGATGCTCTCGCGCCTCGAGAGCGGCCGGGCCAGGGCGCGCATGCCGCGCACGCTCATTCTCGAGCCAACGCGCGAACTCGCGGCGCAGGTCGAGGAGAGCTTCGTCAAGTACGGTGCCAACCATAAGCTCAACGTCGCCCTTCTGATCGGCGGCGTTTCCTTCGCCGATCAGGAAACCAAGATCACCCGAGGCGCCGATGTGCTGATCGCCACGCCCGGACGCCTGCTCGATTTCTCCGAGCGGGGCAAGCTGCTGCTGACCGGCATCGACATTCTCGTCATCGACGAGGCCGATCGCATGCTCGACATGGGCTTCATCCCCGACATCGAACGCATCTGCAAGCTCGTCCCGTTCACCCGGCAGACGCTGTTCTTTTCCGCGACCATGCCGCCGGAGATCACGCGCCTTACCGAGCAATTCCTGCAGAACCCGGTCCGCATCGAGGTGGCGCGCGCGGCGACCACGGCGGCGACGATCACCCAGAGCCTCGTCGCCTCGCACGGCGGCGGCGCCAAGCGCGACACCTTGCGGCGCCTGATCAAGACCGCGGACGGTTTCAAGAACGCGATCATCTTCTGCAATCGCAAGCGGGACGTCGCCATCCTCTACAAATCGCTGGACAAGCACGGCTTCTCGGTCGGCGCCCTGCACGGCGACATGGACCAGCGCGCCCGCATGCTCTCGCTCGACGCCTTCAAGACCGGCGCGGTGGACTTGATCGTGTGTTCCGACGTGGCGGCGCGCGGCCTCGACATTCCCGATGTCAGCCACGTGTTCAATTTCGACGTGCCGACACATGCCGAAGACTACGTGCATCGGATCGGCCGCACGGGTCGCGCCGGCCGCAAGGGCACCGCGCTGTCGATCGTTTCGCGCGGCGATGAAAAGTATCTCGCCGAGATCGAGAAGGTCATCGCGCGCAAGGTCGATTGGGCGGATGGCGTGACCCTGAGGGATCTACCCGAGGAAGAACCGGGCGCTGGCGACGAGCAACGCTCGCGCGGCCCCGATCGCGAGCGACCATCCGCGCGGCGCCCGCGCGGCGGGTCGGGGCGTCCGAGCGACAGCCGTGACGTCCGCCCGCCGCGCGAGCCTAGCGAGGCGGCGGACGCCGTGAAGCCGCGCTCTCGCCGCCACGGCGGATCGGCGCGGCCCGCGCAGGAGGCCGCCCCCGTCGCGCGGCTCGAACCCGACGCGCAAGCACCGAGGCGGGATCGCCCGGCGCGGCCCGACCGGGACAGCCCGCGTGCCAGCGCGAGGGTGCGGGCAAGCGCGCCGGCGGAGGCGGGCGCGTCCGGCCGAAGGCCGGCTGGCGAGAGCCGCGCGGAGCGTTCGCGCGACAGCGACAGCGACGATCGCCCGGTACGCGGCATGGGCGACCACGTCCCGATGTTCCTGCAGCGGCCCGTCCGTGTGAAGCCGCAAGAGAAAACCGAGCCTTAGCCCTGGCCTTGCCGCGTCCGCCATCGCGGGACGCATTGAGACGAGCCTCATACCAGCCGGCTCTGCTCCTTCGCGGCGGCGATGAAGCTGGCAAAGAGCGGGTGTGGCTCGAACGGGCGTGACTTCAGCTCTGGATGGTATTGCACGCCGATGAACCAGGGGTGGTCGAGGTATTCGATCGTCTCCGGCAACAGCCCGTCCGGCGACATGCCGGCAAAGCAGAGACCGTGCTCCTCCAGGCTCTCGCGATAGGCCGTGTTGACCTCGTAGCGGTGCCGATGGCGCTCAGAGATTTCAGTGTTCTTGTAAATGCCGGCGATGCGCGAGCCCTCGCGCAGCGTGGCCTTGTAGGCGCCGAGCCGCATCGTGCCGCCGAGATCGCCCTCCCGCGCGCGGATCTGCAGCTCGTTGCCGCGCATCCACTCGGTCAGCAGGCCGACGACCGGTTCGCTCGTGGCACCGAACTCCGTCGAGTTGGCATCGCTGATGCCGCCGAGCGAACGCACCGCCTCGATGACCGCCATCTGCATGCCGAAGCAGATCCCGAAATAGGGCACGCGACGCTCGCGAGCGAAGCGAGCGGCGAGGATCTTGCCCTCGGCGCCGCGCTGGCCGAAGCCGCCCGGTACGAGGATGCCGTGGACGTGCTCGAGGTGCGGCGCGGGATCGGTACCTTCGAAGATCTCCGATTCGATCCAATCGAGATGGACGCTGACGCGATTGGCGAGGCCGCCATGCGTCAGCGCCTCGATCAGCGACTTGTAGGCGTCCTTCATGCCGGTGTACTTGCCGACGATGGCGATCGTCACGTCGCCATCGGTGTTGCGCAGCCGCTCGGTCACGGCGTTCCAGCGGGTCATGTTGGGCTTGGGCGCCGGCTCGATGCCGAAGGCGGAGAGCACCTCGCGATCGAGCCCGGCGGTATGATAGGCCATCGGCACGTCGTAGATGGAGGAGACGTCGCGCGCCTCGATCACCGCCTCCTCGCGCACGTTGCAGAACAGGCCGAGCTTGCGGCGCTCCTCCGGGGGGATCGGCCGGTCGCAGCGGCAGAGCAGTATGTCGGGCTGGATGCCGATCGAGCGCAGCTCCTTGACGCTGTGCTGTGTCGGTTTGGTCTTCAGCTCGCCGGCGCTCGGGATGAAGGGCAACAGGGTCAGATGCACGTAGATCGCGTGGGCGCGCGGCAGGTCGTTACCGAGTTGGCGGATCGCCTCGAAGAACGGCAGGCCCTCGATGTCGCCGACAGTGCCGCCGATCTCCACCAGAACGAAATCGGACGTCTCGTTGTCCGAGAGGACGAATTCCTTGATCGCGTTCGTCACGTGCGGGATCACCTGCACGGTCGCGCCGAGGTAGTCGCCGCGTCGCTCCTTGGCGATGATGTCCTGGTAGATGCGTCCGGTGGTTATGTTGTCGGCCCGCACGGCCGGGCGGCCGGTGAAGCGCTCGTAATGGCCGAGGTCGAGATCGGCCTCGGCGCCGTCATCGGTGACGAAGACCTCGCCATGCTGATAGGGGCTCATCGTCCCCGGATCGATGTTGAGGTAGGGATCGAGCTTACGCAGCCGCACCGTGTAGCCGCGCGCCTGGAGCAGCGCGCCGAGCGCCGCCGACGCCAGTCCCTTGCCAAGCGAGGACACCACGCCGCCGGTGATGAAGATGTAGCGGGCCATGGGCCACGAGCCTTAATGGCTTTCGCCGCGATTGGGGAGCCCAAAAAAGACGCCGCGTCCTATCGTCAACACGATCTGCTGCAATGCGGCAACAGGCACGCGTCATCGAAGCTGGCCGGCCTACTTGCCGCCGGTCGTCCCGTTGCTTGGCGCCTTGGCCGCGGCCGGCGCGGCACCGGACTCCGGCGTGACCGGTGCGGAGTGGGCATCCTTCGCGGGCCTCGACGGCATGCCGGTCGGCTCCACGGGCGCCGCTGTCGGCACGCTCGACTCCGGAGCGGTTGGCGCGGGCGCGGCGACCCGCGGTGGCGTCGGCGTTGCCGAGGATTGCGGCGGCGGTGCCGGCGTCGCGCCGTCGGCCGGTTTGTTGGCGCGCTGGTTCTCCAGCGTGCGGAGCTGATCGAGCACGCTGCCCTGCCCCTTCGGCGGGATCGTCGAGGCCGGCTGGCTGGCGCCCGGCGCGACGCCCTCGAGGATCGACTTGTTGGAGCGGCCATAGTTGGCAAGCATCGTCAGGCCGAGGCTGGTGGCGAAGAACAACGCCGCCAGGATCGCCGTCGCGCGCGTCAGCACGTTGGCCTGGCCGCGCCCTGTCATGAACCCGCTGCCGCCGCCCATGCCAAGCGCGCCGCCTTCCGAGCGCTGCAGAAGCACGACCGCCGTCAAGGCAACGACGATCATGAGGTGAATGACGATCAGCACGGTCTGCATCGAGCGGTCTATCCAAACGAGGCCGGCGCGGCGGAACGGCGCGGCGTCTTGAGGGCGGAAAGCGAAGTGGCGGCTCGCCTATGCGATCGGCCAAGTCTTCGAAGAGCAGACGTTCATAGAAGAAGTCGGTTACGTTCGCAACGCGCGCGAGAACAGGCTCAGCCGACCGCCAAGACAGCCCTCTTGTAGACGGCGGCGATCGCCATGAACTCGTCGGCCTTGAGGCTGGCGCCGCCGACGAGCGCCCCGTCGACGTTGGGCACGGCCAGCAGCGCCGCCGCGTTGCTCGGCTTGACGGAACCGCCGTAGAGCAGGCGGATCGTGTCGCCGCCGTCAGGGATGAGGTGGATGACCTCCTTGCGCATGAAGGCGTGCATCTCGGCGATATCGTCGGCCGTCGGCGTGATGCCGGTGCCGATCGCCCAGATCGGCTCATAGGCGACGACGAGCAGTTTGGCCGTGACGTTGTTGGGCAGCGAGCCCTGCAACTGGCGGCGCACGACGAGCAGCGCGCGACCGGCGTCGCGGTCGGCCTTGCTCTCGCCCACGCAGATGATGGAGGCGAGGCCTGCCGCCATGGCGGTCACCGCCTTCACCTTGACCGCCGCGTTGGTCTCGTGATGATCGGCGCGCCGTTCGGAATGGCCGAGGATCACGTAGGTGGCGCCGGCGTCCGCCAGCATGCCGGGGGAGACCGACCCGGTGTGCGCGCCACTCTCGTGCTTATGGCAATTCTGGCCGCCGATCTCCAGCGCCGAGCCGCGCGCGATATCGGCCGCCGCCGCGATCAGCGTCGTCGGCGGGCAGATGAGCATCTCGGCCTCGCCGGCCTCTCCGGCCTCGACCGCGTCGCGGATCGCCCGGACCTGCGCGAGATCGGCCTTCAGGCCGTTCATCTTCCAGTTCCCGGCTACCAGCGGTCTCGGTCGTCGCGCCATGGTCGGCTTGTCCTCCGGGGGCGAGCGGCCATGGATCGCGCGCTGCCGACGGACCCGTTACCATCGGCTGGCCCGATCCGCAAAGGCGCAACACCGCACGCGGCAGGCGAACGGAGCCGTCCGCTTCATGGACTTGCCGTTTTCGCCAATTTATAGTCGGCCGCTCCGCCCTACGAGACCGACACCGCCATGCTCACGCAAATGCGCGCCCTTTCGCAAAACTTCTTCGGGCGCACGATCATGGGCATCGTGCTCGGCTTCATCATCCTCAGCTTCGCCGTCTGGGGCATCGGCGATCGGTTCACCGGCTACGACGCCGACCAGCTCGCCTCGGTGGGCGGCGCGCGCATTACCGTCCAGCAATACCGCGACGCCTACCAGAACCAGCTGCAGCAGATGCAGCAGAAGGCCAAGCGCGGCATCACCAACGAGGAGGCCAAGCGCCTCGGGCTCGATCGACAGGTGCTCTCGCGGCTGCTCAGCGACACGATCCTCGACCAGGAAGCGGCGAAGCTCGGCCTCGCCGTCGGCGACGCGGACATCGCCCGGATGATCGTCGACGACGACATGTTCAAGGGCGCCGACGGCCATTTCGACCGCGCGCGCTTCCAGACGCTGATGACCGACAACGGCCTCACCGAGGCCCGCTACGTGAAGGACGAGCGCGCCCTTGTCCTGCGCCAGGACGTGTCGGACGCCGTCGTCGGCGGCCTCGAGGTGCCGAAAGTGGTGGCGCAGGCGATCCACCGCTACCAGTCGGAGGTGCGCGACCTTACCTATTTCGTGCTGCCGCAGAGCGCCGCCGGCACGGTGCCCGCGCCCACCGACGCGGAGCTTAAGACCTACTACGACGAGCGTCCCGGCGGCTTCGTCGCCCCGGAGTACCGCAAGCTCGTCGTCCTCTCCGTGGTTCCCGTCAACCTGGTCAAGCCCGACGCGGTAAGCGACGCCGACGTCAAGGCCCGCTACGACGAGATGAAGGACGCCCGCTTCATCGTGCCCGAGAAACGCACCGTGCAGCAACTCGTCTTCGCCAATGGCAAGACGGCGGCGGCCGCCAAGGCAAAGCTCGAGGCCGGCGAGAGCTTCGACCAGCTCGTCAAGGACGAGAACAAGAGCGGCCCCGACGTCGATCTCGGCACCGTCGCCAAGAGCGAGTTGCACGAGAAGCCGGTGGCCGACGCCGCCTTCGCGCTCCCGGATGGCGGCACGAGCGCCCCTGTCGCGACGCAGTTCGGCCCTGTGCTCGTGCACGTCGCCGGCATCCTGCCGATGCGCCAGCAACCGCTCGCCGACGTCACCGCGCAGCTCAAGGACGAACTGGCGGTCGTCCGCGCCAAGGCCGAGGCGACCAAGCTGCGCGACAAGGTCGAGGACCAGCGTTCCGCCGGCAAGACCTTGACGGAGGCGGCGACGGCCGCCGGTCTCGCGCCGCGCACGATCGATGCCATCGACGCGCAGGGCTACGACAGGGCGCATAAGCCGATCGAGGGGCTCGTCGACGGGCCGGCTTTGCTGAAGGCGGCGTTCGCCTCCGATGTCGGATCGGATACGGAGATGCTGCGGACCGCCGACGGCGGCTATGCCTGGTACGAGGTCGCCGGGATCGACGCGTCGCGCAAGCTGCCGCTCGACGCCATCAAGCCACGAGTCGCGGGGCTGTGGCACAACGACGAGGTCGCCCGCCGCCTCGCCGCCCTCAGCGACAAGCTCGTGGGGGCGGTCAACGGCGGCAAGCCGCTCGCGGCGGTCGCGGCGGAGAACGGCAAGCTTCAGGTGATGCTGGCCAGCAACGTCGCGCGCGGCGGCGCGCCGGACCTGCCGCCTGTCGTCGCCGCGGCGATCTTCGAGGTGGCGGCGCACAAGGCCGGATCGGCGTCCGACCCCGGCAGCGGGCGGGTGATCTTTCAGATCGATGCCGCCAAGGTGCCGCCGATCAATCCCGCGGACACGGACTTCACCAAGCTCATGCAGAAGGTGAAGGACGGCGTCGTCGACGATGTGATCGCCCAATATCTCGCCGAGGCGCAGGGCGAGATCGGGGTCAAGATCAACCAGAAGGCGCTGCAGAACGCGCTCGGCGGCGACAGCGGCAGCTGATGCTCGAACCCGGCTTCGACGCGTTCGCGGCGCGCCACGCGGCGGGCAAGCCGTGCCTCGTCGTGGCGCGGCTGATCGCCGACCTCGAGACGCCCGTCTCGGCCTACCTGAAGCTCGCGGCGGGGCGGCGCGGCCGCTGCTTCCTGCTCGAATCGATCGAGGGCGGCGCGTCGCGCGGGCGCTATTCGATGATCGGGCTCGATCCCGACATCATGTTCCGCGCCAGCGCCGGGCAGGCCGAGATGGCCCTCGACGCGCTGGCGGACCCCGACGCGTACACCCCCTGCCCCGAACCGCCGCTGCAGGCCTTGCGCGCCCTGCTCGCCGCCTCGCGGATCGCCGACGCCGAGGAGACGCTGCCGCCGATGGCCGCCGGCGTCTTCGGCTACCTCGGCTACGACATGGTGCGCGAGATGGAACGGCTGGCGCCGGCCAAGCCGGACCCGATCGGCGTGCCGGACGCGCTGTTCATGCGCCCGACGATCATGGTCGTCTTCGACACCGTGCGCGACGAGATCTCCGTCGTGACCCCGGCGCGCCGGTGATAGGCGAGGACGCTCACGTCGCCTACGCCAAGGCCGAGGGCCGCATCGCCGGCATCATCGCGACGCTCGAAGGCACGCTGGCGCACGGCGCGGCGAGCGGACCGGCCAGCGCGCGCGCGCCGATCGCGCCCGCCTCGAACACCTCGCCCGAGCGCTACCTGGCGATGGTCGCGCGCGCCAAGGACTACATCGCCGCCGGCGACATCTTCCAGGTGGTGCTGTCGCAGCGCTTCTCGGCGCCGTTCGCCCTGCCCGCCTTCGCGCTCTACCGCTCGCTGCGGCGGGTCAACCCGGCGCCGTTCCTCTGCTACCTCGATTTCGGCGGCTTCCAGATCGTCTGCTCGTCGCCGGAGATCCTGGTCAGGGTGCGCGACGGCGCGGTGACGATCCGCCCGATCGCCGGCACGCGCGCGCGCGGCGGGACGAAGAGCGAGGACGAGGCGCTGGCGGCCGACCTGCTCGCCGACGAGAAGGAGTGCGCCGAGCACCTCATGCTCCTCGACCTCGGCCGCAACGACGTCGGCCGGGTGGCGTCGATCGGCAGCGTCAGCGTCACCGAGCGCTTCGCGATCGAGCGCTACAGCCACGTGATGCACATCGTCTCCAACGTCGAGGGGCGGCTCGACCCGGCACGCGATACGCTCGACGCGCTCGCCGCCGGCTTCCCGGCCGGCACGGTGTCGGGCGCGCCGAAGGTCAGGGCGATGGAGATCATCGACGCGCTGGAGACCGACAAGCGCGGCATCTACGCCGGATGCATCGGCTATTTCGGCGCCTCGGGCGAGATGGATACCTGCATCGTGCTGCGCACGGCGGTGGTCAAGGATGGCACGATGCACGTGCAGGCCGGCGCCGGCATCGTCTACGACAGCGACCCGGCGAGCGAGCTGCAGGAGTGCCGCAACAAGGCGCAGGCGCTGTTTCGCGCGGCGGAGGAGGCGGCGCGGTTCGGGTGATGGCAAGCGTATATAGTCCCTAGCTTTGCGCAGCTACGGTAAACCTCTCGAGTTCATGATTGTTTTAGTAAAAAGAGACCGGAAAACAATTCAGAGAAGGTGAAGGCATAACGCCGATGGTCAGCGAAACAAGCCATCGTTCCGACGAAGCTTGCGAAAGGACCGCATCCCCCGCTCTCACCATCCTGCGCGTCACGAGCGGCAATTTCCTCGAGATGTTCGACTTCTTCCTGTTCGGCTTCTTCGCGAAGCCGATCGGTGACGCGTTCTTCCCCTTGCACGACGAGGTCGGCCGTCTGCTGCTGACGTTCGTCACGTTCGGCGCCGGTTTCCTGATGCGACCGCTCGGCGCGATCGTGCTCGGCGCCTATGTCGATCGGGTCGGGCGTCGCAAAGGCCTCATCGTCACGCTGTCGATCATGGCGATCGGCACGGTGCTCATCGCGATCACGCCCGGCTACCGACAGTTCGCGAGCGTGTCGCCGAGCCTGGTCTACGCCGCGCCGCTGATCGTGCTGGCGGGACGGCTCGCGCAGGGCTTCTCGGCCGGCGTCGAGCTCGGCGGCGTCTCGGTCTACCTCGCCGAGATGGCGCCGCCCAACCGGCGCGGCTTCTATACGAGCTGGCAGTCGGGCAGCCAGCAGGTGGCCGTCATGGTCGCGGCCCTGCTCGGCGCGGTGCTGACGACGCTGCTGACGCCGGCCGAGATCGCCGCCTTCGGCTGGCGCATTCCCTTTGCGATCGGCTGCCTCATCATCCCGATGATCTTCGTGATCCGGCAGCGCCTCGAGGAGACGCCGGCCTTCCTGGCACGAACCTCGCGGCCGGACGCGCGCACGATCGCCCGTACGCTCGTCCGGAGCTGGCGCGTCGTCCTTCTCGGCATGATGCTTGTGGTGATGACGACGGTGTCGTTCTACCTCATCACCGTCTACACGCCGACGTTCGGGCGGCAGGTGCTCGCGCTCGGCACACTCGACGCGCTGGTCGTCACCTTCGCGGTCGGGCTCTCCAATTTCGTCTGGCTGCCGGTGATGGGCGCGCTGTCGGACCGGGTCGGGCGCAAACCGGTGCTGCTCGGCTTCGCCATCCTCGCCATCATTACCGCCTATCCCTCGCTCGCCTGGCTCGCCGCCGAACCGAGCTTCGCGAAGATGCTCGCGGTGGAGCTGTGGCTGTCGTTCCTCTACGCCGGCTACAACGGCGCGATGGTCGCCGCCCTTACCGAGATCGTGCCGGCCGCCGTGCGCACCAGCGGCTTCTCGCTCGCCTACAGCCTTGCCGCCGCGCTGTTCGGCGGTTTCACCCCGGCTGTATCCGAGGGCCTGATCAAGCTGACGGCGGATAAGGCGGCGCCGGGCTTCTGGATGACGGCGGCGGCGGCGATCAGCCTGGTGGCCACGCTGGCGGTGTATCGCGAGCGCGATGCCTGACGGCCGCTCCCTTACGCGACCTTCAGCAGCACGTGCCGCTTGCGCCCGAGCGAGAGCTTGATCGCGCCATCGCGCAGGTCGCCTTCACGCAGCACCGCGCGCTCATCGCTCACCGTCGCGTCGTTGACCTTCAGCCCGCCGCCCTTGATCTGGCGGCGCGCCTCGCCGCCGGAGGCGACGAGGCCGGCCTTCTGGAAGGCCGTCAGCACGCCGAGGCCGGCGGCGAGTTCCGCCTTGGCGATCGTGACGCTGGGCAAGTCCTGGGCGATCGCGCCCTCGACGAAGGTGCGGCGCGCGGTCTCCGCCGCGGCCTCCGCCGCCGCGCGGCCGTGCAGCATCGCCGTCGCCTGCGTCGCCAGCACGCCCTTGGCGTCGTTGATCTCGGCGCCACCCAGTGTTTCGAGCCGGGCGATCTCGTCCATCGGCAGCTCGGTGAACAGCCGCAGGAAGCGGCCGATGTCGCCGTCGTCGCAATTGCGCCAGAACTGCCAGTATTCGAACACCGGCAGCAGATCCGGGCTGAGCCAGACCGCGCCTTGCGCCGTCTTGCCCATCTTGGCGCCCGCCGCCGTGGTCAGCAGCGGCGCGGTCAGCGCGTAGAGCTGCGGCGTGCCCATGCGCCGGCCGAGGTCGATGCCGGTGACGATGTTGCCCCACTGGTCCGAGCCGCCCATCTGCAGCGTGACGCCGAGGCGGCGCGACAGCTCGGCGAAATCGTAGGCCTGGCAGCACATGTAGTTGAACTCGAGAAAAGACAGCTCGTGCTCGCGCTCCAGCCGCAGCTTCACCGAATCCATGGCGAGCATGCGGTTCACCGAGAAGTGCCGGCCGACGTCGCGCAGGAAGTCGATGTACTTCAGGCCGGTCAGCCAGTCCGCGTTGTCGACCAGCAGCGCGTCCGTCGTGGCCTCGCCGAAGGCGAGGAAATGCGCGAAGACCTTCTGCAATTCGGTCTTGTTGCGCTCGATGTCGTCGAGCGATAGCAGCTTGCGGCTCTCGTCCTTGCCGGAGGGATCGCCGACGCGCGTGGTGCCGCCGCCGACGAGCACGATGGGCTTGCCGCCGGTCTTCTGCAGCCAGCGCAGCAGCATGATCGGCAGCAGCGAGCCGACGTGCAGCGAGGGCGCGGTGCAATCGAAGCCGATGTAGGCGACGAGGTCGCCGCTCCTCGCCTTGGCGTCGAGGCCGGCGAGGTCGGAGCACTGATGAATGAAGCCGCGTTCGCTCAGGATCTTCAGGAAATCGGACGATGGACTGAAGGCGGACACAAGCGACCTCTGGGCGGACGTGCTACGGCTTCCGGGAAAACCAAGGGTGCGTCAAGAGACCGGGCTGGGCCGGTTCGGGATGCCGCCTTAGCTTGCGTGGCGAAACGCGCTTTGGGAGACCTCGATGCTTGAATCCAGCAAGACCGACATGGCCGAGGCGACCGTCGCGGAACGTCAGGTGGCCGAGCTTTTCGCGCACGCGTACCTTACGTCCGAACTCGAGCAAAACCTGATCCCGACCGACGAGGCGCATCGCACGATCCTCGATCACCAGACAACCGAGTCGGAGACGTGGAAGCGGGCGGTGCACGCCGCTCTCCTGGGCCTGCGCGCCGCGCGCGAGCGCGGCTACACGTTGAGCGCGCCCCCATCCACCTGACCCCCATCCACCTGACCTTAACGAGTGCTTGGCAAGCTGGCCCCGACATGATGTCTTCATGGCATGAGCGGAGCAGCACTGATGCAGGTGATCGGCCTGATGAGCGGGACGTCGATGGACGGCATCGACGTCGCGCTGATCGAGACCGACGGCGAGCGGACGATCCGCTTCGGGCCGCGGGCGTCCTTTCCCTACGATGACGCGGATCGCGCGATCCTGCGCGGCGCGCTGGTGGATGCCACTGTCCTGACGGACCGCGACGCCCGGCCCGGCACACTCGGCGCGGCCGAAGCGATGGTGACCGAGCGCCACGCCGCCGCGGTCGAGGCCTTCCTCGCTGTATACGACGTGCCGCGGCAAAGCATCGATCTCGTCGGCTTTCACGGCCAGACCGTGCTGCACCGCCCCGGCGACAAGCTCACCGTACAGATCGGCGACGGCCAGGCTCTGGCCGCGCGGCTCGGCATGAAGGTCGCGTCGGACTTCCGCGCCGCCGACGTGGCGGGCGGCGGCCAGGGCGCGCCGCTGGTGCCTGTCTACCATCAGGCCCTTGTCGAGCGCGAGGCGCTCGCGGGCCCGGTCGTCGTCATCAATGTCGGCGGCGTCGCCAACATCACCTACATCGCGGCAGGCGCCGACCCGATCGCCTGCGATACCGGCCCCGGCAACGCGCTCCTCGACGACCTGATGCTGGAGCGCACAGGAGTCGCGCTCGATCGCGACGGAGCCGTCGCCGCGCGCGGAACCGTCGATCTCGCGGTGCTCGGCAGGCTGATGGCGCATCCGTATTTCGCGCAACCGGCACCGAAATCGCTCGACCGCAACGCCTTCTCGCGCGCGCCCGTCGATGCCCTCGCGACAGAAGACGCGGCCGCGACCTTGGTGGCGTTCACCGCCGCGACGATCGCCGCCTCGGTCGCCGCGCTGCCCGAGCCGAGCCTGGCGATCGTCTGCGGTGGCGGCGGGCGCAACGCGACGCTGATGCGCGAACTCGCCGATCGCCTGCCCTGCCCCGTCGAGACCGCCGACGATCGCGGCTGGTCGACCGACGCGATGGAGGCGCAGGCCTTCGCCTACCTCGCCGCGCGGCATACGCGGGCGCTGCCGATCACGTTTCCGATGACCACCGGCATCGCCACGCCGCTACCGGGCGGCCGGCTCGACCTGCCCTACTGAGCGAGCGCGTCCATCGCCGCCGGCGTGATCGACACCGACTCGCCGCACCCGCAGGCGGACACCTGATTCGGATTGCGGAAGGTGAACGTCGCGGCGAGCTTCGTCGTCTCGAAATCGAGTGTGGTGCCAAGCAGGAACATCAGGGCTTTCGAATCGACGAGAAGCGTCACGCCCTTGTCCTCGACGACCTCGTCGAGCGGGTTCTTCTCGTCGGCGAACTCGACGGTGTAGGACATGCCCGCGCAGCCGCCGTTCTTGATGCCCACACGCAGCCCGGCGACCGGGCGACCGGCATTGGCGATCAGGCCGCGCGCGCGTTCGGCGGCGGCATCGGTCATCGACATTACGGCGAAGCGGGCGCGAGCCATTTTGGTCTCCATCTGCGATCCTAATATGGACCTCTTCGCGTTTGCTTAAAAGGTGTAGAATCCGGACGTCGAGAAATAGGAAGCGGGCGTGCTCTTGCGGCGAGAAGACCTCCCTGCGGGGCTCACAAAGCTTGGCATCGCCGCGCTAACAGCGGGCAAGATGATCGATCTCGCCGTCTACGGCGGGTCCTGTCGAGAACCTCATCTCGATCATCGGACTTGCGACGCGTGACGATCTGATCCGGGATGCTTCGCGCTATTATCCCGAGGCGAAGGTGAGTGCCAAGCTGATCCTGGCCGCGCAAAGCCTGATCGAGGAAAGCAAGGATGCCGAACGTGCGACGCTGCGCTACCTTGATCGAAGTCGCACGGGCGAGCGCGAAAGACCCGAGCGCCTATGACGCGGCCATGGCGGGCTTTCTCGACACCTTCTACACGCAACCGGCACGCCGCCAAGCCATGATCGAGCCCGAGCCAGAGCTTACGGGCAAGGCCCACGTCGACGCTTTTCTCGCCGCCGTCGCGGAACACCTCGCGCGACGGTGGACGCTCAGCATCCCGACTTGGACCTTCAATCCGGCGCGAACCCTCCACGAACCGTTCTTCGCCACGTCGATCGAAGCGCTGAAGCCGTTGCTTCTTGTGCAAAGCCCGCTGGCTTTCCGCAAGCGCATGATCTTCGTCGAGCATGAACCGTTATCGAGAGCGCGCATGCCGCGCGACTAGAACATGTCGAGCGAGATCCGCGCCTCGTCCGACATGCGCCCCTGGTCCCACGGCGGATCGAAGACGAGGTCGACCGTCGAGCCCATCGCGCCCTGAACGCCGCTCACCGCCTCCTCGACGGACTGCATGATGTCGCCGGCGACCGGACAACCCGGCGCCGTGAGCGTCATGCGCACGGCGATCATCCGGTTCTCCGGCACGTCGACCTTGTAGATCAGGCCAAGCTCGTAGATGTCGCATGGAATTTCGGGGTCGTAGACCGTCTTGCAGGCGGCGACGATCTCGTCCTGCAGGCGCGCCCGCTCGCTCTCGTCGATCGCCGGATCGAAGACCCAATCCGGCACGTTCGGCAGAATTTCCGCGTCAGTCTCACTCATCGCCGGTTCCAGTCATCAGACCTATCCTCAAGCGTTACGCGAAGAGGCCCTCGGCCTTCAACAAGGCCTCGGCGAGCTTATCGACCTCTTCCATCGTGTTGTACATGGCGAACGACGCGCGGCAGGTCGAGGTGACGCCGAAGCGCTGCAGCAACGGCATGGCGCAATGCGTACCCGCGCGTACCGCAATGCCGGAGCGGTCGATGATCGTCGCGACATCGTGGGCATGCGCCCCCTTCATCTCGAACGAGACGATCGCGCCCTTGCCTTTCGCCTTGCCGAAGATCTTCAGCGAATTCATCTGGCCGAGCCGCTCCATCGCGTAGTCGCCGAGCGCCTTCTCGTGCGCGGCGATCTTGTCGCGACCGATGTCGCGCATGTAGTCGAGCGCGGCGCCGAGGCCGATCGCCTGTATGATCGGCGGCGTGCCGGCCTCGAAGCGATGCGGCGGATCGTTGTAGGTGACGCCGTCTCGCGTCACATCGACGATCATCTCGCCGCCGCCGAGGAACGGCGGGAGTTTTTCGAGCCAGGGCTTGCGCCCGTAGAGCACGCCGATACCGGTGGGCCCGTAAAGCTTGTGGCCGGTCATCACGTAGAAGTCGGCGCCGTGATCGCGAACGTCGTTGTCGAGGTGCACCGCGCCCTGCGAGCCATCGACGAGCACGGGGATGCCACGCTCGTGCGCCGCCGCGACGATCGCCTTGATCGGCAACACGGTGCCGGTGACGTTCGACATCTGAGTCACCGCGACCATCTTCGTGCGCGGACCCATCGCCTGGATGAAGTCCTCCGCCGAGATGTTGCCCTCGTCGTCGCAGTCCACCCACTTCAGGACCGCGCCCTTCTGCTCGCGCAGGTAGTGCCACGGCACGATATTGGCGTGATGCTCCAGGATCGAGAGGACGATCTCGTCGCCTTCCTTGATGTGCTCGCGGCCGTAGCAGGCGGCGACGATGTTGATCGCCTCGGTCGCCGACTTGGTGAAGACGATCTCCTCGAGCGACTCGGCATTGAGAAAGGAGCGCACGCTCTCGCGCGCCGCCTCGAACCCATCCGTCGCGGCGTTGGCGAGGTAGTGCAGCCCGCGGTGGACATTGGCATATTCCGAGTAAGTCGCCTGGACCATGCGGTCGACGACCGGCTTGGGCTTCTGCGCCGAGGCGGCATTGTCGAGATAAACCAGCGGTTTCCCGTATACCTGCATCGACAGTATCGGAAAGTCCGAGCGTATGGCGTGAACATCCAGACTGGTATTCATATTCTCGTGGGTCATGGTCATCCAAATAATGATAAAAGCCGATCTAGGCAGCAGACGTCTAGCCGCAGCTCAGTGGGCGAGGATGCGGACCAAAGCGACTACTGCACCGAAAATGATCGACAAAATTGTCATTGCGCCGATCACGACGCTCCCGATCCAGATTTTGGACGGTAGCGCGTCCACTTTGACTTCTACCGCCTTAAGTCGGTCGCGAACGTCGCGCATCTCCGAGCGCGCTTGATCAAGATCGCGCTCGATATAGGTACGTGCAAGCTCAAGCTGACTCACCGCTTTTTCTACGACGCGAACCGTAGCATTCGTCGAGTTGCTTTCGACTGGGGAGGTGCCCGAGCTGACGCCGAGACCACTTTCCTGATCGAGAGAACTCATTCGGAGGCCTTCGCCTTCAGCCAATCCCAAAGATCTGTTCGATGCCAGCCGTAATGTCCGCCCGTCGAGAATACGACGAACTGCCCAACCTGGCCCCCGGAGCCCAGGCGTTCACCAATCTGGACCGGGCTCAAATCAGACGCCACCGCAACATATTGGCCAGGGGCAATTTCGAAGAAACGATCAGGAAAGACACGCTCCATGGCTGCTTTTAAGTCGGTTAGAGACAAACTGGAGGCGGGCGCGAGCACTACGAAGGTTGTCATAAGAACATATCTTCTCCAGCTCTTCTAGCACGACGCGGTCGCTCCTAGCACCGGCTCCTCGAGCAACAATGAGGCACACCGAAGGTGGGTGGGCTGACCGCGTCGGGCTACGTTCCTGTTCTAGCAAGAAGAGACAGGATTCAGCCTAAAATCCCAAACCTGTCTTCCCCGCCCGCGCGCGCTCGTCGAGCCAATGCGCGATCTCCGCGCGGAAGATCGCGGTGAGCGCCTCGTGGCCGATCTCATCCGCCATCTCGGCGGCAAAGGCCTCCAGAAGCAGCGATTCGGCCTCCGGCTTCCTGATGCCGCGGGCCTGCAGGTAGAAGAGTTGGTCCTCGTTCAGGCTGCCGACCGTCGCGCCGTGGCCGCAAGCGACATCGTCGGCGAAGATCTCCAGCTCCGGCTTGTTGTACATGGCGACGTCGTCGGAGAGCAGCAAGGCGCGACTCATCATCTTGCCGTCGGTCTTTTGGGCCTGCTTCTCGACGCGAATGCGGCCCTGGAAGACGCCCACCGCCGCGTCGTCGAGAATGTAGCGGAACGTCTCACGCCCCTCGCAGCCGAGACCGCGATGGACGACATCGAGCGTCGTGTCGGCATGTTCGCGGCCCCGCAGGAGCGACGCGCCGCGCAGCTTGGCCTTCGAACCATCGCCGGTGAAGCGCATGAAGATCTGCCGCCGCGCCAGACCCTTGCCGTCGATCAGGGCGAAAGAGTCGAAGGTCACCGCCTCGCCCAGATCGGCGATGAAGGATTCGAGGCGAACGCTGCCGGCTTCCGTCCGGGTCATCGCCGTCGTGTGCCCGACCTCGGAGCGATCGCCGACCTTGAAGATCAGGCAGCCGAACGTCTGTCCGCTGCGGCCGCCGCGACCAAGCGACGACTCGCTGATGCGCGCCTTCGCGCCCTCGCCGACGATGACGAGCGAGCGGTAGAAGCGCGCGAAAGGCTTTTCGTTCGCCGTCGCGTAGACGATCTCGATGGGCTCGGGCAGGTCGGCGCCGGGCGCGATCTCGATCACGACACCGTCCTGCATCATGGCGGCGTTGAGGGCCAGGATGGCATCGCCGGAGCCGAAATCCGCCGCCGTGAGCAGTTCGATCAAGTCCGGCCGACCTTCGCCCAGCACGTCGGCCAGCGAACGGACGGTTGCGCCAGCCGGCAGGGCGTCGGACAGAGCAGGCACGAAAGTGCCATCGACCATGACGAGGCGACCGCCGCCGAGGCTCGGGCGCCCGGCAAGCTCCTGGTTGATCGGCCCGAGCGCGTGCGCGTCGGGCTTCGGCGCGACGGGAAGCGCCTCGCGCATGATCGTGCGCAGATCCGTGTAGTGCCATGCCTCGAGTCGGCGATGCGGCAAGCCGGCGCTCGCGAAGGCACCGAACGCGGCCTCGCGCAGATGGCGCACGCCCTCCGAGCCGGGCAGCCTCATCTTCGCGGCCCCAAAAGCGTCGGCCAGCGCGACTTCCGCGTCCGTGCGGGAGGAGACGATACGTGCCGGCATGATTACTCCGCGGCTGCCTTCGCGACGAACTCGCCGTAACCGCTCTTCTCGAGTTCCAGCGCCAGTTCCTTGCCCCCGGTGCGGGCGATCTTGCCGCCGGCCATGACGTGGACGGTATCGGGGACGATATAGTTCAGCAGGCGCTGATAGTGCGTGATCAGCAGGAAGCTGCGCTTCTCGGAACGGAGCTTGTTGACACCCTCCGCGACAATGCGGATGGCGTCGATGTCGAGTCCGGAGTCGGTCTCGTCGAGGATCGCCATCGTCGGTTCCAGCAGCGCCATCTGCAGGATGTCCATGCGCTTCTTTTCGCCGCCGGAGAAACCGACATTGAGGGCACGCTTGAGGATATCCTTGCCCATGCCGAGCAGGGCGGAGGCGTCGTTCACCTTCTTCATGAAAGCCGGCGTCGTCAGTTCGTCCTCGCCGCGCGCCTTGCGCTGCGCGTTCAGGGCGGCCTTGAGGAAGGTCATGGTGCCGACCCCGGGGATCTCGACCGGGTACTGGAACGCCAGGAACACGCCTTTCGCGGCACGCTCGTCCGGCGCCATCTCGAGAATGTTCTCGCCGTTAAGCAGCACCTCGCCAGCCTCGACCTCGTACTCCGGCTTGCCGGCAATGACGTAGGAGAGCGTCGATTTGCCGGTGCCGTTCGGCCCCATGATGGCGGCGACCTCGCCGTCCCTGACGGTAAGGTTCATGCCATCGAGGATCTTGCGCTCGCCGATCGACACGGTGAGGTTTCTAACTTCAAGCATTGGTGGTCCGTCTTAATCGTTCGTCATGTCTACGATTTTGCATCAGGTCTACGACGTTGCATCGCCCCGAGACCGGGCATCCAAGCGCGGTCGGGGCCGCAGGTGCGACCCCGAACAGGGCGTCAGCCCACACTGCCTTCGAGCGAGATCGCGATCAACTTCTGCGCCTCGACCGCGAATTCCATCGGCAGCTGCTGCAGCACGTCGCGCACGAAGCCGTTGACGATCAGCGCCGTCGCCTCCTCTCCCGACAGGCCGCGCTGCTGGCAGTAGAACAGCTGGTCATCGGAGATCTTCGACGTCGTCGCCTCATGCTCGAACTGCGCCGAGTCGTTGCGCGCCTCGATGTAGGGCACGGTGTGCGCCCCGCACTCGTTGCCAATCAGCAGCGAGTCGCAGTTCGTGAAGTTGCGCGCGCCGGTCGCCTTGCGATGCGCCGACACCTGGCCGCGGTAGGTATTCTGCGAGTGGCCGGCGGAAATGCCCTTCGAGATGATGCGGCTCGTCGTGTTCTTGCCGAGGTGCAGCATCTTGGAACCTGAATCGACCTGCTGCTTCCCGTTGGAGATCGCGATCGAGTAGAACTCGCCGCGAGAATTATCGCCGCGCAGGATGCAGGAGGGGTACTTCCAGGTGATCGCCGAGCCGGTCTCGACCTGCGTCCACGAGATCTTCGAGTTCTTGCCGCGGCAATCGCCGCGCTTGGTCACGAAGTTGTAGATGCCGCCCTTGCCCTCGCTGTCGCCCGGATACCAGTTCTGGACGGTCGAATACTTGATCTCGGCATCATCCAGCGTCACGAGTTCGACGACCGCAGCGTGCAGCTGGTTCTCGTCGCGCTTGGGCGCCGTGCATCCCTCGAGGTAGGAGACGTAGGAACCCTCGTCGGCGATGATCAGCGTGCGCTCGAACTGGCCGGTATTCTCCTCGTTGATGCGGAAATAGGTCGACAGCTCCATCGGGCAGCGCACGCCCGGCGGAATGTAGACGAAGGAGCCGTCGGAGAAGACCGCCGCGTTGAGCGTCGCATAATAATTGTCGGAGGTCGGCACGACCGAACCGAGGTACTTCTTCACGAGCTCCGGATGCGTGTGAACCGCTTCCGAGATCGGGCAGAAGATGACTCCGGCCTTGCCCAACTCCTTCTTGAAGGTGGTAACGACGGAGACTGAGTCGAACACCGCGTCGACGGCGACGCGGCGCTCCTTGGCGCCCTCGACGCCGGCGAGAAGCTCCTGCTCGTGGAGCGGGATGCCGAGCTTCTTGTAATAATTCAGCAACTCGGGATCGACGTCCTCGAGCGACATCGGACCGGTCACGCTCTTTGGCGCGGCGTAATAATAGAGATCCTGGAAGTCGATCTTCGGATAGCCGACCCGGGCCCAAGTGGGCTCCTCCATCGTCAGCCAGCGCCGATAGGCCTCCAAGCGCCACTCGGTCATCCAGTCCGGCTCGCCCTTCTTGGCAGAGATGAAGCGGACGATATCCTCGCTAAGCCCTTTAGGCGCCTTGTCCATCTCGAACTGCGAAAAGAACCCGTACTTGTATTCGGTGACGTCGAGCGACTTGACGTGGTCGACTGTCTCCTGAACGGCTGCCATCCATACTCTCCATGCCGGGCCTCGCCCGTCTCAATCGTCAGGCCGCGATGCGCGGCCTCATCGTCGTGACGGCCCGCGCGAAAGCGCTCGCGAAGGCGTCGATATCCGCGTCCGTCGTCGTCCAGCCGAGGCTTACGCGAAACGCGCTCCCCGCCAGAGCGGCGGGAACGCCCATCGCGCTCAGCACATGCGAGGGGCTTACCTTGCCGGCCGCGCAGGCCGAGCCGGCCGAGATCGCCACCCCGTTCAGATCGAGGCTCATCAACAGCACCTGCGCATCGAAGCGGGGCGCCGCCGCGCAGACCGTATTCGGCAAGCGTTCGACAGCTCCGCCAAAGATCACCGCGCCTGGCAAAACCCCTAGCACCGCCTCCTCGACAGATCGCCGCTTCGCCGCGATCGCGTCTGTTGCCAGCAGCCTGTTCTGTTCGGCCAACCCACAGGCCGCGCCCAGGCCGGCAATGCCGACGATATTCTCGGTGCCGGCGCTGAGGCCGCGTTCGTGACCGCCGCCGCGCACGACGCCGCGACTGAGATGGTGACGCGAAGGTCCGAAACAAAGGGCGCCGACGCCTTTCGGGCCACCGAATTTATGCGCGGAGATCGCCAGAGCATCCGCGCCGAAGGCCTTGATGTCGCAGGGGATCTTGCCAGCGGCCTGCACCGCGTCGCAAACGACGAACCCACCGGCCTCGTGCACCAGATCGGCCGCCGCCCGCACCGGCTGGATCACGCCCGTCTCGTTGTTGGCCGCCTGGATCGCCAGCATCACGCGCTTGTCCGACAGGCGCGCCAGCGCCGTCCGCAGCGCGCCGAGGTCGAGTACGCCATCGCGATCGACCGGCACGACATCGGCGGCGGCGCCGAACCTATGTCCGGCGAGGACGGCCGGATGCTCGCCCGCGCTCATCAGCAGGTGATCGCAGGGGCGCCCGTCGCGTTCGACGTCAGGCGTCAGGACGATGTTGAGCGCCTCGGTGCCGCAGGATGTGAAGATCACGTCCTCGGTGGCGGCGCCGGTCAGAGCCGCGACCGCTCGCCTGGCATCGTCGATGATCGCGCGCGCCGCGCGCCCCTCGGCGTGGATTGAGGAAGGATTGCCGTAAGCTTCGAAGGCGGCCACCATCGCCTCGCGCGCCACCGGGTGCAGCGGTGTGGTCGCGTTATGGTCAAGGTAGGCGCGAGACGTCTTCACCAATGCTATCCTAGGCTCCGGGCCGCCATCGCGGTTTGCGCTTACAATCAAACACCTTGCAAGAAGCGTTGGCCCGCATGCTAGAAGGCTGGCGTCATGCCGAGCGGCACCCCGTCGAAGGGGCGGCGCCCAGGCATCAGCAAGCGCGCGCAAGGTGTTAGAATTATTCTAACGGTCTATGCGCCGCGCCCTTGGACGTCAAGGGAGCCGGCGCCGGAGCATCTTGATTGTCGTCAAGATCAAGGCGGTCATGTCGGCGCTCGTTCCGGCCTCGATAATTGGAGTACCGATGCCAGAAGTGATCTTCAACGGGCCGGGCGGCAGGCTCGAGGGGCGGTTTCATCCGGCGGCCAAGCGCAACGCGCCGATCGCCATCATCCTGCATCCGCATCCGCAGTTCGGCGGCACGATGAACAACCAGATCGTCTACAATCTCTATTACGCGTTCGCCGAGCGCGGCTTCTCGGTGCTCCGCTTCAACTTCCGCGGCGTCGGGCGAAGCCAGGGCAGCTTCGATCATGGCGCCGGCGAGTTGTCGGACGCGGCCGCCGCGCTCGATTGGGTGCAGACCAACAATCCGGAGGCCCGCTCGTGCTGGGTCGCCGGCGTGTCGTTCGGCTCCTGGATCGGCATGCAGCTGCTGATGCGCCGGCCGGAGATCGAGGGCTTCATCTCGATCGCCCCGCCGGCGAACCGTTTCGATTTCTCGTTCCTCGCGCCCTGCCCGTCCTCGGGTCTCTTCGTGCATGGCGACATCGATCGCGTCGCGCCGTTGCGAGAGGTGATGGGCCTGATCGAGAAGCTGAAGACGCAAAAGGGCATCATCATCGAACACGCGGTCATACCCGGCGCGAACCATTTCTTTGAGAACCGGGTCGACCCGCTGATCGAGGAAGTGCGCCTCTACCTCGACAAGCGGCTCGGCAATCCGCCCAAGCTGCCGACACCGACACGCAACGATCCGGTGGCCGATCGTCTCTAGGCCGCGAAAGCGCGGTTGACGCGCGGCCTAGGAGTCGGCGAGATCAGATCAGCGATCCGCGGCGGGTCACCGAGACCACGGGGGACATGACATGGATCTGGCACTCGCCACGCCGGCGACCGCAAAGCCGATCGTGGCGACGACCGCCTGTCTCGCCTGTCCGCTTCGTCAACTCGACGTCTTCAAGGATCGCAACCAGAGCGAAGTCACCTTCATCCAGCGCTTCAAGGCCGGTGAGCAGTTCGCCGCCGCGGGGGTGAAGATCGTGCGGGAGAACGAGCGCAACGAGCGCCTGTTCACGGTGCTCTCGGGCTGGGTCTTCCGCTACCGCACGCTCGAAGGTCACCGCCGCCAGATCATCAACTACGGGCTGCCGGGCGATTTCCTCGGCCTGCAGGCGACTCTCGACGATTCCATGAGCCATGGCATCGAGACGTTGACCGACGTGACCCTCTGTCATTTCGACCGCGACAAGCTCTGGGATCTTTACGCCGAGCACCCCCGCCTCGCCTTCGACATGACGTGGCTCGCCGCGCGCCAGGAACGGTCGTTCGAGGAGCAACTGCTGACGCTGGGCCAGCGCACCGCCTTCGAGCGCATCGCCTATCTGCTCTGGCACCTCTTCGATCGGGCGCGGGACGTCGGGCTGGTCAAGGACAATTCGGTCGCCCTGCCCATCCGACAGCAGCACATCGCCGACACGCTCGGCCTGTCTCTGGTGCACACCAACAAGACGTTGCAGCGCATCAAGGAGGACGGCACGATCGATATCGAAGACAGGTTCCTGCACGTGCGCGACGAGAATCGGCTGATGGCGTTGGGTCGCGTCGACCAGAGCCTCTCGGGACGGCGCCCGCTCATCTGAGCGTCGGCTCGCAAGCGTCCAGCCTTTTGGCGAGAGAGACGGGACTCGAACCCGCGACCTCCGGCGTGACAGGCCGGCGCTCTAACCAACTGAGCTACTCCCCCGCAAAGCCGGCGCGGCGAGACCGGTGCGATACGAAACCGACGCCGGCAAGTCAAGAACACGAGACGGGGAAACGGGCGTTCCGCTGGCGCGCGGGCCGCGCCGTCAGCGCCTCGCGTTGCCGAGCCGATAGCGGCGGATCTCCGCTGGCGAGAGGATCCGAAGACTGTCGGACGGGATGTGCTCGGCGGCGGCGATGAGGTTCGGGCTGATCCCCATGGCCGTGCTGTAGCGCATCAGGAACGATCGCATGTCGCCGTTGTCGTAGCGGCGATGCCGCACGACCGCGGTACCGCTCGCGTCGAGCCCGTCCTCGTAGGCGAACATCCGATGGATGCCGATCTGGCTGGCATTTGGCACCACCCGTTTGCTGGCGCCCATGAAAGCGTAGACGCAGGCCGAGAAGCATTGCGCCTGGACGATCGCCGCCCCGCCCTGTCCGTCGGGCTCGATGCGCGCCACGACGGCCTCCGCGCCGACCTTGCGCAACAGCGCGCCGAACTCCATCGAGGCGAGGACGCGGCCGCCCGGCGAGTCGAGGAAGACGACCGGCCGCCGCGTGTCGCTGTTGCGCTGCAGGAAGGAGAGAAACTCACCCGGCGTGTTCTCGGTGATCTGCCCGGTCGCGGCGATCATTGCCGGGCCGCCAGCCCCGAGTTGCACAGCCCGGAACGACATCTCCGCCCTCGCTGGCGCCTGCGCGAGCAGCCAGCACCCCGTGGCGGCGGCGAGACCAAGCGCCCAGCCTCTTCGAGACGCTCTTGCTGGACGAGACGCTCTTGCTGAACGAGACGCTTTTGCTAGACGAGACGCTTTGGCTAGGAAGGTGCGCATGCGGGCCCTGGCTGTTCGACGTGCTCGATGAGCCAAGCATAGGTCAGTCGTCGTGCCACGCAAGCGTCGGATGCCGGTCCCTCAGCCGCGCCGCATTTCGATGGTTAGCGACGCTCCGCACTTGCGACGCGCCGATTGGCGCGGCTCTCGAGATCGGCCTTGAGCAAGTCGAAGCCGTGCTTGGAAAGCGCTGTCGAATGCTGGGACAACGCGACCAGGAAGCTCTTCGCGGCGGTGGAGCGCGCGGCCTTGGGGCTCGCGGTCAGCACCGCGTCGACGCCGATCGCGGGGATCCGCTCACCTGGCCTGGCGAGACCCGGATAATCGGCGCCGTCGATCGAAGCGGCGACCGCGCCATCGGGTACGGCACCACCGTCGGGCCAGGCGACGAGGTGCAAGCCCGTCCCGGCAAGCGTTTTGAGGCGCTGAACCGGCTGCGGCGCGAGGATGACGACCGCATCGATATCGCCGGTGGAAAGCCCGTCGAGCGCGTTGTCGACATCGAGCGGCGCTTCGCGGACATTGATGGCAAGTGCCTGAAACGCCTTGCGGCCCGCCGCCTGCGAGACGCTTTTGTCGGCGCCGAAGCTCACGACCTTGCCCTTGAGATCGACGAGCGAGCGGATGGCGCCGCCGGCGACCACGTGCAAGTCCTCGGTGAACAGTTTGGCGATCGCCGCGCCCTCGTGCGGATCGAAAGCGGTGGCGACAGTGAAATCGGCACCCGAGCCCGGACTCGCGACAACCTTGATCCGTTCTCTCGGCATCGAGGCTGCCAGAGCGTGGAGGCGCGGTGCCTGCGCCGCGTCGGCACTGATGGTGATCGGACGGACCAGCTTGGGCTTCGCTCTGGCCGGCGCCGCGGCCTCTTTCGCGGACGGCGGTGACATCGTGTCCCCGCTCGAGGCGGCGACCGGCTCGGCGGCCGGCGCGCGGGAGCGCGGCGAGCGGGAGCGGGCGGCGCTGGCGGGAGCGGGCGGCGCGAAGACGCACAGAAAGCCGGAGCACCCCGCGCGAACCGGCTGCGCCCCCGGCGCCGCCTCCTGAGCCTGCGCGGATAACAGCGAGCCCAGGATCATGGCTCCGGCGAGGCCGACGCTGCCGCAGCGGCGCGTCCGCTTGTTGAACTCCGACATCGAACACTCCCCCACGCGAACAGGAGAAACCTTAAAAACTCATTAAGGCGAAAATAATCGTTCGTCGCGGAAAGCGTTTGACTGTGTTTCGGCATCGTCGCCGCTCGGCGAAAGCTTCGGCGCGACGGAACGTCGGCTTAGCGCTTGGGCGCCTTGACCGGGCCGTCGTCTTCGAGCATGGCGCCGTACGGCACGTCGATCGAGCGCCCGCGCTCTCATTTGCCGCAAGGGACGCGGACCTGGCTGCGACGAAAGGCCGAGCGACGGAACACACCGTCGCACACTCGGTTTATGGCGCGACCGGGAAGAATTCCGGCTTCGGAGGAAAACCAATGAAGGCAATCATAGCCGTCGTCGCGCTCACAGCCCTGACCATCGGGGTGGCGCAGGCGCAAACGATGAACAAGCAGGCGGATCCCAAGCAGCAGTCGCCCGGCACGACCGGCGCAATGGGGAACGTCAACGCCGATGGCGTTGCCACCGATCCAGGCGGCGTGCAGGCGCAGCAGGGCAAGAGCGCCACTGCTTCGCCAGGCACGGTCGGCGCCGCACCCGGAGCGGACACGAACTCGCAGATCTCGAAGAAGAA
This sequence comes from Beijerinckiaceae bacterium, assembly GCA_965198495.1. Classification (GTDB taxonomy): domain Bacteria; phylum Pseudomonadota; class Alphaproteobacteria; order Rhizobiales; family Beijerinckiaceae; genus RH-AL1. The sequence goes on from CBDAPL010000001.1 coordinate 2,607,190, forward strand.
GTAGCGTCTCGTCCTCATACGGTCGGCGAAGAAAGGGCTCGCGATCGCGGGCCCTTTTTGCGTCGGGGGACGAAGCGTCAGCAGTTACAGAGGCGATGGACGGGGCGATAGACCGTGGTCGGCACCGCCTCCGTGCGATTGTAAGTCTGGTACGTGGTCACCGGCACTGGAACGTCTTGGGCGACCGGGCGGTAGGTCGTGACGGGCACGTAGCGCACGCGCCGCTCCAGGCGATAGCTTTGCACCGGCACCGAGTAGCGACGGGTGACGGGCCGGTAGACGGTGGTGGGCACGAGATAGGTGCGCGGAACGGGCGCCGGACCATACGCGTAGCCTTGTGGCGGCCCGCCATAGCCGTAGGATCCGCCGCAGCCGCCGCAGCCGCCAGCGTAGCCACCGCCCAAACCTGGGCCGGAGCCGCCACCGTAGCCACCAAATCCAAGGCCGGACCCGACGCCGAGCGCCGCGCCGGTCGCCAGGCCCGCGCCGAGGCCGACGCCAGCGCCCACCGCGCCGAGGCCGTATCCCGCCCCGCCGCCGTAGCCCTCGTCGTAGCCGTAGGGACCGGCGACAGCCTGACCGACAAGCCCCAGCGAGAGCGCCGCGGCGACACATCCGATTCCGAAACGTTTCGCACTGATACGCATGAATACACCCCTCAAGAGATCGACCGTCGGCGTGCCATTTTCGAACGTCTTCGTTCGCTGAGGGCACGCGCCAAGTCACTACGCCCTGAACTGCAAAGCGTGCTCCATCTCTCCCTTTTCGAGGCCAACCGCTCGCGACGATCGCGATCGCGGTTAACCCCGGCTTGCGGCGCTCACTTGGTATCGGAAGCGCCGACGCTCGATCGGCTCAGCGCGGTGTCGAGCAGCAGCGGCACGACGCTCTTGTCGCCGAGCGCGAGGACGTTGGGATAGGCGCCGCCCCAGTTCTTCTGCGCCTCGGCCTGGAGGATCGCCACGTACATCGGCGTGCCGCCGGACGCCTCGATCATGGCCTTGCGCGCGCTCGCGTCACCCGAACCGCGCAGGCTCGCCGCCTGCCGATCGGCATCAGCCTGCAGCAGCAGAGCCTTGGCGGCGGCCCCTGTCTTCGTCAACGTCGCGTTGGCGTTCGCGGTGGCCTGCAGTTCCGTGCTGCGCGCCTCGCCCTCCGCCTGCGCGATCTGCTGGTCGCGCCGGCCCTGCGCCTCGCGGACGCGCTGGTCGGCGATGTAGCCGACGACCTTCAGCTGGTTCTCTTCGCGGATCGCTTGGTTCTTGGCCGTGACGGCGAGCGCGTTGCTCTCCGTGAAAGTCGCGCTGAAGGCGATCTTCGGGATCTGCAGCGAGACGAGCTCGATACCGAAGTTGTTGCGCAGGGCCTCGCCGACGAACTTCTGCGCCTCCTCCTGGATCGGCTCACGGTTGGCGGAAATCGTGTTCGTGTTCTTCGAGGAGAAGACGCGATACACGCGGTCCTGGACGACGTCGCGGATCGGATCGTCGATATCGCCGGCGCCGGTGCGGCCCATGTCGTAGAGCAGCCGCGCGACGTCGCCGTCCGGGATCTTGAATTGTATGTCGACCTTGAGGTCGACCGGCTGGTTGTCGATCGTCACGACGCGGAACTCCTTCAACGGCAGCGACGTCTGCGACACCTGCAGCGCGTCGACCTCGCTGATGAACGGCCATTTGAAATGCGGGCCGGGCTGATAGGGCGCGCTCGTCGTCGGCGTGCCGAGCAGGCGCACGAAAGCGCGCTCTGAGGGATTGACCGTGAAGTAGCAGCTCGAGCCGACGACGAGGACGGCGGTCGTCGCCGCGGCCGCGCCGATCGCGCGGCCGGGGATGTCGTATAAACCGATGTGCATGGAAGTCTCTTGAGGGCGGCGAGAGTCGCCGCAACGGCGTCACCGCGATAGGGGACGCTGGCCGTAGAACGCGGAAGTGGCCGTCATCGTGCATTGCGGCACGCGAGGAGCGACATGCATTCGGTCTGTCATAGTGGCAATGCTGGCCAGCTTGATATCTGCATTATGCGTCCCGCTTAACCATCGCGGACAAGATTATGGATGTCGCCCTGCGCACACGTATCGCCGATCTGATGCGTCGGCACGCTTTTGAACAAACCGAACTGCTCGGCCAGATCGTCGAGACCTATGGAGGCGAGGAGACCGCCGCACTGCAGATGGTCGGGACAGTTTTCGTCGAGATCTGGTCCAAAGCGCTCGACCCCCTCTATCGCCAGGATACAGATCTGGTCCCCGCAGGGTCCGGCTGGTTTTCGGAGGTCAGGCCGAGCAGAAAAGCTGACAACGTCACGGCCGCTCGAGCCATCGCCGCGATCAAAGCGTTGATCCCTCTCCTCTGAGGGTGGTCTGACTGGCGCACCGCCCGCCAACGAAAAAGGGCCCGCGTCACCGCGAGCCCTTCCCTTGGTCTTCGTGAGCGAAGCCTACTCGGCCGCCGGCAATGCCGGGAAGGCGACCTGCGGCTGCTGGTCGGCGTTGGCCGCGATGATCATCTCGTCGCGGGTGGCGGCGATCTTGCGCAGCTTCGCCATCGCCGCGCCGGTGCCGGCCGGGATCAGCCGGCCGACGATCACGTTCTCCTTCAGGCCCTCGAGGGTGTCGGCCTTGCCGTTGACCGCCGCCTCGGTGAGGACGCGGGTGGTCTCCTGGAAGGACGCGGCCGAGATGAACGAGCGCGTCTGCAGCGAGGCCTTGGTGATGCCGAGCAGCACCGGCGTGCCGGAGGCGATCTTGCCGCCCTCCTCCAGCGCCTTGGCGTTGGCCGCCTCCAAGTCGTACTGGTCGACCTGCTCGCCGGCCAGGAACTCGGTGTCGCCGGGATCGACGATGTCGACCTTCTGCAGCATCTGCCGGACGATCACCTCGATGTGCTTGTCGTTGATCGCCACGCCCTGCAGCCGGTAGACCTCCTGGATCTCGTTGACGAGGTAGGCGGCGAGCTCCTCCACGCCCTTGATCGCCAGGATGTCGTGCGGCGCCGGGTTGCCGTCGACGATGTAGTCGCCCTTCTCCACGACGTCGCCGTCCTGGAGATGGATGTGCTTGCCTTTCGGGATCAGGTATTCGGCCGACTCGGCCCCCTCCTCGTGCGGCACGATCGCCAGCCGGGTCTTGTTCTTGTAGTCCTTGCCGAACTGCACGATGCCGGAGATCTCCGCGATGATCGCGTGATCCTTGGGACGACGCGCCTCGAACAGCTCGGCGACGCGCGGCAGACCGCCGGTGATGTCGCGGGTCTTGGCCGAGTCCATCGAGATACGCGCGATGATGTCGCCGGCTTTCACCGTGGCGCCCGGCTCGACCGAGATGATCGAGTCGACCGGCAGGATGTAGCGAGCCTCGCCGCCACGGGCGAGCTTCGAGATCTTGCCGTCCGTCCCCTTGATGATCATCGCCGGCTTCAACGTCGACGAGCGCTGGTTCATGCGCCAGTCGATGACCATGCGCTTGGCGATACCCGTCGCCTCGTCGATGGTCTCGGTCATCGAGTGGCCCTCGACCATGTCCTCGTAGCCGATGGCGCCGTCGATCTCGGTCATGATGGGGCGCGTGTAGGCGTCCCATTCGGCCAGGCGCTGGCCGCGCTTGACCTTGTCGCCCTCTTCCACCTTGAGGCGGGCGCCGTACTGCACGCGATGCACCGCGCGCTCCGCCCCGTCCGGTCCCTCGACGACCAGGGCGACATTGCGCGCCATGACCATGAGGTCGCCCTCGCCGTTGCGGGCGATATGCGGGTTGCGGATGCGCAGCACGCCATCGAAGTTCGACTCGATGAACGACGAATCGGCGATCTGCGCCGCGCCGCCGATGTGGAAGGTGCGCATGGTGAGCTGGGTGCCCGGCTCGCCGATCGACTGCGCCGCGATGACGCCGACCGCCTCGCCCATGTTGACGGGCGTGCCGCGGGCGAGATCGCGCCCGTAGCACTTGCCGCACACGCCGTTCTTCGCCTCGCAGGTGAGGACGGAGCGGATCTTCACCTCCTGGATGCCGGCCGCGTTGATGCGGTCCATGTGCCATTCCTCGATCATCGTGCCGGCGGCGACGATGATCTTGCCGTCCGCCTCGAGGAGATCCTCGGTGGTGGTGCGGCCGAGGATGCGGATCGACAGCGGCGCCACGATGGTGCCGGCGTCGATGATCGCGCGCATCTTGATGCCGCCCTGCGAGCCGCAGTCCGTCATCGTGATGATCGAATCCTGCGCCACGTCGACGAGACGGCGCGTCAGATAGCCGGAGTTGGCCGTCTTCAGCGCGGTGTCGGCGAGGCCCTTGCGGGCGCCATGCGTCGAGTTGAAGTACTCGAGGACGGTCAGGCCTTCCTTGAAGTTCGAGATGATCGGCGTCTCGATGATCTCGCCCGACGGCTTGGCCATCAGCCCGCGCATGGCGGCGAGCTGCTTCATCTGCGTCGGCGAACCGCGCGCTCCCGAATGGCTCATCATGTAGATCGAGTTGATCGGCTTGTCGCGGCCGTGCTCGTCCTTCTGCACCGACGAGATGCGCAGCATCATTTCCTCGGCGAGCTTGTCGGAGCACTTCGCCCAGGCATCGACCACCTTGTTGTACTTCTCGCCCTGGGTGATCAGGCCATCGTTGTACTGCTGCTCGTATTCCTTCGCGAGCGCGGAGGTGTTCTCGATGATCTTCGGCTTCGTCTCCGGCACGACCATGTCGTCCTTGCCGAAGGAGATGCCGGCCTTGAACGCCTCGCGGAAGCCGAGCGCCATGATCCGGTCGCAGAAGATCACCGTCTCCTTCTGACCGCACTGGCGGTAGACGACGTCGATGACGGTCGACACTTCCTTCTTCGTCATCAGCTTGTTGGCGACGTCGAAGGGGATCTTGCGATGCTTGGGCAGCAGTTCGCCAAGGATGAGGCGGCCTGGGGTCGTGTCGAAGATCTTCGGCACGCGGTTGCCCTCCGCGTCGTAGGTCCAGGCACGGCCCTTGATCTTGGTGTGCAGCGTGACGGCCTTGGCCTGCAGCGCGGCCTCGACCTCACCGATGTTGGAGAACACGCCGCCAGACGCTGGCTCGGTCTTGGTCGCGGCCTTGTACTGCCCCGGCTCGCCGTCGCGCATCAGCGTGACGTAGTAGAGGCCAAGGACGATGTCCTGCGACGGGACGATGATCGGCATGCCGTTGGCCGGATGCAGGATGTTGTTGGTCGACATCATCAGCACGCGCGCTTCCAGCTGCGCCTCGAGCGACAGCGGGACGTGCACGGCCATCTGGTCGCCGTCGAAGTCGGCGTTGAAGGCCGCGCAGACGAGCGGATGCAGCTGGATCGCCTTGCCCTCGATCAGCTTGGGCTCGAACGCCTGGATGCCGAGACGATGCAGCGTCGGCGCGCGGTTGAGCATGACCGGATGTTCGCGGATCACCTCGTCGAGGATGTCCCAGACCTCCGGCTTCTCCTTCTCGACGAGCTTCTTCGCCTGCTTGACGGTGGCGGAGAGACCCTTCGCGTCGAGGCGCGAGTAGATGAACGGCTTGAACAGCTCCAGCGCCATCTTCTTGGGAAGGCCGCACTGGTGGAGCTTCAGCTCCGGACCGACGACGATGACCGAGCGGCCGGAATAATCGACGCGCTTGCCGAGGAGGTTCTGGCGGAAGCGGCCCTGCTTGCCCTTCAGCATGTCGGCGAGCGACTTCAGCGGGCGCTTGTTGGCGCCGGTGATGACGCGGCCGCGTCGACCGTTGTCGAACAGCGCGTCGACCGCCTCCTGAAGCATGCGCTTCTCGTTGCGGATGATGATGTCGGGCGCGCGCAGGTCGATCAGCCGCTTGAGGCGGTTGTTGCGGTTGATGACGCGACGATAGAGATCGTTGAGGTCGGAGGTGGCGAAGCGGCCGCCGTCGAGCGGGACGAGCGGGCGCAGGTCCGGCGGGATCACCGGCACCTCGGTGAGGATCATCCATTCGGGCTTGTTGCCGGAGTGCATGAAGGCCTCGATGATCTTCAGGCGCTTGGCGAGCTTCTTCGGCTTAAGCTCTGTCGTCGCCTCGGAGATCTCGACCTTCAGGCGCTCGGCGATGCCGGGCAGATCCATGTGGCGCAGGATTTCACGGATAGCCTCGGCGCCGATCAGAGCGGTGAAGGAATCCTGGCCATACTCGTCCTGCGCGCGGAGATAATCCTCCTCGTTGAGGAGCTGGCGCTCCTTCAGCGGCGTCAGGCCGGAATCGAGGACGATGTAGGACTCGAAATAGAGGATGCGCTCGAGGTCCTTCAGCGTCATGTCGAGCAGCAGGCCGATGCGCGAGGGCAGCGACTTCAGGAACCAGATGTGCGCGACCGGCGCGGCGAGCGAAATGTGGCCCATACGCTCGCGCCGGACGCGCGACAGCGTCACCTCGACCCCGCACTTCTCGCAGATGACGCCCTTGTACTTCATGCGCTTGTACTTGCCGCACAGGCACTCGTAATCCTTGATCGGCCCGAAGATGCGCGCGCAGAACAGGCCATCGCGCTCCGGCTTGAACGTACGATAGTTGATCGTTTCCGGCTTCTTGATCTCGCCGAACGACCACGACAGGATCTTGTCGGGGCTGGCGATGGAGATCTGGATCTGGTCGAACGCCTGCGGCTGGACGGCCGGATTGAAGAGATTCATGACCTCTTGATTCATAATCGTCTCCTGGTGCGCGAACGGCCGGTCTGAGACCCTCGGCCGAACGCTAGGAAAGAAATCGCGCGCGGGACGGTAGCTGCCCCGCGCCTTTTCGTGCTCGCGTTACTCGGCCGCCTGGGCGGTGGGCGGCAGCTCCTCCAGCGGCTTCGGCGCGGAATTCAGCTCGACGTTGAGGCCGAGCGACCGCATCTCCTTGACCAGCACGTTGAAGCTTTCCGGTATGCCTGACTCGAACGCGTCGTCGCCGCGCACGATCGACTCGTACACCTTGGTGCGCCCGGCGACGTCGTCCGACTTCACCGTGAGCATTTCCTGCAGGGTGTAGGCGGCGCCATAGGCCTCGAGCGCCCAGACCTCCATCTCGCCGAAGCGCTGGCCGCCGAACTGGGCCTTGCCGCCGAGAGGCTGCTGGGTCACGAGCGAATACGGTCCGATGGAGCGGGCGTGGATCTTGTCGTCGACGAGGTGGTGGAGCTTCAGCATATATATGTAGCCGACCGTCACTTTACGATCGAACGGCTCGCCGGAGCGGCCATCGAAGAGTTCCGACTGGCCGGACCCGTGCAGGCCGGCCTGCTCGAGCATCTTGACGATGTCCTTCTCGCGCGCGCCGTCGAAGACCGGCGTGGCGATCGGGATGCCGCGCTTCAGGTTTTCCGCCACTTCCATCAACGTCTCGTCATCGAGCTCCTTGAGGCCCTCGTCGGACCCGTAGAGCTCGACGAGCTTGGCGCGAACGCCCGCGGTGTCGTTGGAGCGCATGTAGGCGTTGACCGCGTCGGACACCTGCTTGCCGAGACCGGCGCAGGCCCAGCCCAGATGCGTCTCGAGGATCTGTCCGACGTTCATGCGCGAGGGCACGCCGAGCGGGTTGAGCACGATGTCGACGGGTGTCCCGTCGGCGAGGAACGGCATGTCCTCCTGCGGCACGATCTTCGACACCACGCCCTTGTTGCCGTGGCGTCCGGCCATCTTGTCGCCGGGCTGGATCTTGCGCTTCACCGCGACGAAGACCTTGACCATCTTCATCACGCCGGGGGGCAGCTCGTCGCCGCGCTGCAGCTTCTCGACCTTGTCGAGGAAGCGGCTTTCCAGCCCCTTCTTGGCCTCGTCGTACTGCTTGCGCATGGCCTCGACCTCGGCCATCACCGCATCGTCGTCGAGCGCGAACGTCCACCATTGCGAGCGCGGGTACTCCTCCATGATCTCCTTGGAGAGCACGGTATCGCGCTTGAAGCCCTTGGGCCCGGCGATCGCCTTCTGGTCGTGCGCGAGGTCGATCAGGCGGCCGTAGACGTTGCGGTCGAGGATGGCGAGCTCGTCGTCGCGATCCTTGGCGAGACGCTCGATCTCCTCGCGCTCGATCGCCTGGGCGCGCTCGTCCTTGTCGACGCCGTGGCGGTTGAACACGCGCACCTCGACGATCGTGCCCTGCACGCCAGGCGGCACGCGCAGCGACGTGTCGCGGACGTCGGAGGCCTTCTCGCCGAAGATGGCGCGGAGCAGCTTCTCCTCCGGCGTCATCGGGCTTTCGCCCTTGGGCGTGATCTTGCCGCAAAGGATGTCGCCAGCCTGCACCTCGGCGCCGATGTAGACGATGCCGGCTTCGTCGAGGTTCTTCAGCGCCTCCTCCGACACGTTCGGGATGTCGCGCGTGATCTCTTCCGGCCCGAGCTTGGTGTCGCGGGCCATCACCTCGAACTCGTCGATGTGGATCGACGTGAACACGTCGTCCTTCACGATGCGCTCGTTGAGGAGGATCGAATCCTCGTAATTGTAGCCGTTCCACGGCATGAACGCGACGAGCACGTTGCGGCCGAGCGCGAGGTCGCCGAGGTCCGTCGAGGGACCATCGGCGAGGATCTCGCCCTTGCGCACGAAGTCGCCGACGCGCACCAGCGGCTTCTGGTTGACGCAGGTCGACTGGTTCGAGCGCTGGAACTTCATCAGCCGGTAGATGTCGACGCCCGGGCGCCCGGCGCTGGTCTCCTCCGTGGCGCGCACGACGATACGCGTCGAATCGATCTGGTCGACGTAGCCGGTGCGGCGCGCCGCGATGGCGGCACCGGAATCACGCGCGACGATGGCTTCCATGCCGGTGCCGACGAGCGGCGCGTCGGCCTTCACCAGCGGCACGGCCTGACGCTGCATGTTCGAGCCCATCAGCGCGCGGTTGGCGTCGTCATTCTCAAGGAACGGGATCAGCGCGGCGGCGACCGAGACGAGCTGCTTGGGCGACACGTCCATGAAGTCGACTTTTTCGCGCTGCACCATCATCACGTCGCCGGAGTGCCGACAGACGATCAGGTCCTCGGTGAGCGAATGGCTCTTGTCCATCGGCGCGTCGGCCTGGGCGACGTAGTACTTCGACTCCTCCATCGCCGAGAGGTAGACGACGTCCATCGTCACTTGGCCCTCCTTGACGCGGCGATAGGGGCTCTCGATGAAGCCGTACTTGTTGACGCGGGCGAAGGTCGCCAGCGAGTTGATGAGGCCGATGTTGGGGCCTTCCGGCGTCTCGATCGGGCAGATGCGGCCGTAATGCGTCGGGTGCACGTCGCGCACCTCGAAGCCGGCCCTCTCACGGGTCAGTCCGCCCGGCCCGAGCGCCGACAGACGACGCTTGTGGGTGATCTCGGACAGCGGATTGGTCTGATCCATGAACTGCGAGAGCTGCGACGAACCGAAGAACTCGCGCACGGCGGCGGCCGCCGGCTTGGCGTTGATGAGGTCCTGCGGCATCACCGTGTCGATGTCGACCTGGCTCATGCGCTCCTTGATGGCGCGCTCCATGCGCAGCAGGCCGAGGCGGTACTGGTTCTCCATCAGCTCGCCGACCGAGCGGACGCGGCGGTTGCCGAGATGGTCGATGTCGTCGATCTCGCCGCGGCCGTCACGCAGGTCGACGAGGGCCCGCACCACCGCGAGGATGTCCTCGCGGCGCAGCGCGCGCTGGGTGTCTGGCGCGTCGAGGTCCATGCGCATGTTCATCTTCACGCGGCCGACCGCCGAGAGGTCGTAGCGCTCCGGATCGAAGAACAGCGAGTGGAACATGTTCTCCGCCGTCTCCAGCGTCGGCGGCTCGCCGGGGCGCATGACGCGGTAGATGTCGAAGAGGGCCTCCTCGCGCGAGTGGTTCTTGTCCACCGCGAGCGTGTTGCGGATGTAGGGCCCGATGTTGATGTGGTCGATGTCGAGCAGCGGCAGCTCCTCGAAGCCGGCGTCGATCAGCGCCTGCAGCGACTTCGCGGTGATCTCCTCGCCGGCCTCGGCGAAGATCTCGCCGGTCTGCGGGTTGTAGAGATCGCTGGCGATGTACTGGCCGTGCAGATCCTCGTCGGTCGCCTTGAGGAACTTCAGGCCGCGCTCGTCGAGTTGGCGGATCGAACGCACGGTCAGCTTCTTGCCGGCCTCGACGACGACTTCGTCGGTGTCGGCGTCGATCAGGTCGGCGGACACCTTCATGCCCTTCATGCGATCGCCCTGGAACGGGAAGCGCCAGCCGTCCTTCACCCGGTCGTAGCTGATCGTCTTGTAGAAGGTCGAGAGGATCTCCTCGCCATCCATGCCCAGCGCATAGAGCAGCGACGTTCCCGGGATCTTCCGGCGGCGGTCGATGCGCGCGTAGACGATGTCCTTGGCGTCGAACTCGATGTCCAGCCAGGAGCCGCGATAGGGGATGATGCGGGCGGCGAACAACAGCTTGCCCGACGAGTGGCTCTTGCCCTTGTCGTGGTCGAAGAAGACGCCCGGCGAGCGGTGCATCTGCGAGACGATCACGCGCTCGGTGCCGTTGACGATGAAGGTGCCGTTCATCGTCATGAACGGCATGTCGCCCATGTAGACGTCCTGCTCCTTGATGTCCTTGACGGACTTCGCGCCGGTGTCGGGATCGACGTCGAACACGATGAGGCGCAGCGTCACCTTAAGCGGGGCGGCGTAGGTCATGCCGCGCTGCCGGCACTCGTCGACGTCGTATTTCGGCGGCTCGAACTCGTATTTCACGAACTCGAGCAGCGAGGTGTTGGCGAAATCGGAGATCGGGAAGACCGAGCGGAAGACGGACTGCAGGCCCTCGTCGGGACGGCCGCCCTCCGGCTGATCGACGAGAAGGAACTGGTCGTAGGACGCCTTCTGGACCTCGATGAGGTTCGGCATCTCGGCGATTTCACTGATGTGCCCGAAAACCTTGCGAACACGTTTGCGACCGCTGAACGTCTGCGCTGCTGCCTGGGCCATGAAGTTCCTCGCATTGTCTAAGACGGCCCCGCCACGGGACTCGCCGCGCGTCCCGTTGGGACGCATTGAAGTGGGCGCGTCGGCTGGGATGGATCGACATCCCTAGGCTCCTCGGCCCTTTCGAAGGGCCGCGAGCGGCGAACGCGAAAACCGGAAGGCCGTCAGGCCTTCCGGATCGTTGGGACAGGCACGCCCGCGGGGGCGCGTCTGCCGGAGATGATGGTGGGACCGCGGGACAAGTCGAGCTTACTTGAGCTCCACCTTGGCGCCGGCCTTCTCGAGCTGCGCCTTGAGCTTGGCGCCATCGTCCTTGTTGACGCCTTCCTTGACGGCCTTGGGAGCGCCCTCGACGAGGTCCTTGGCTTCCTTGAGGCCGAGACCGGTGATCGCGCGCACCTCCTTGATGACCTCGATCTTCTTGTCGCCGATCGCGGTGAGCATGACCGTGAACTCGGTCTGCTCCTCGACGGGAGCGGCGGCGGCGGCGGCCGGACCGGCCGCGACGGCAACCGCCGCGGCGGCGGAAACGCCCCATTTCTCTTCGAGCATCTTGGCGAGTTCGGCGGCTTCGAGCACGGTGAGGCTGGAGAGGTCGTCGACGATCTTTTCGAGGTTTGCCATGGGTTTAGTCCTTCACGTTCGATGTTTGGTTCAATGGAAGTCTTGTCGCGATCGCTTTCGCGCTCAGGCCGCTTCGGCGGGAGCGTCGGCCTTGTCCTTGTCCGCGTAGGCGGCGAAGACGCGGGCCAGCTTGGCGGCCGGAGCCGTCTGCAGCTGAGCCAGCTTGGTCGCGGGCGCCTGGACGAGGCCGATGATCTTCGCGCGAAGTTCATCGAGCGACGGCATGGTCGCGAGCGATTTGACCGAGTTGGGATCGAGCGCTGTCGTCCCCATCGCGCCGCCGAGAATGACGAGCTTGTCGAAATCCTTGGCGAAGGCGACCGCCACCTTGGGGGCGGCGACCGGATCGTCCGAATAGGCGATCAGGGTGGGACCGGTCATCAGACCGACGATCGACGCGCTCGACGTACCTTCGAGAGCGATCTTGACGAGACGATTCTTGGCGACCTGAACCTTGGCGCCAGCATCGCGCATCCGCTTACGCAGATTTTGCATCTGAGCCACGGTCAGGCCGGAGTAATGAGCCACGACCACTACCGACGTCGTCTTGAAGACTTCGTTCAGCGAGGCGACGGCTTCCTTCTTTTCCGCTCTGTCCAAAGTGCGTCTCCTGGAGAATGACTTCTCCTGGCGCGGGCCAAAGCGGCCCGCCGGTTGCAGAAACCGCCTGAGCGCCACCAGATGGTGGCGGAGGCGGCGCGGCACCTGTCCCCGGTTCGGCTTGCGCCGGCCCGGCAGAGGGATCGAACCAAAATCGAAAGGCCGCGGGGCTTGGCGCCCGACGACCCGAAATCCGGCTTTCCCCGTCTATGCTGGCTTCCTCCATTCGGCCGGTGGAACCAGCGCGAACTTCGGGCTATTAAGCGCTCGTTGGACGGACCGTAAGGGACGTCGGAAGAGCGCGCCGGCAGTCTAGGACAGGACATGGCCGGTTAGGGCACGGGACACGTCCCCGCCCTCCGGCCATTCCAATCTCGTCACGACACGAAAAGCATTGAGCCGTTTGTGAACCGCAACGAGATATCTCTTATGGGTTTTCGGAACGGCGCAACGCCAGCTCCGAAAAATCGTTCTATCCGTTCAAATAGGGCTTGCCAAGTCCCAAAATCTCGTTTCCGGCAGTTTTACGCGGGAGAACCCGCCGCCACGCTCGATGGATCGACTTTCACGCCCGGCCCCATCGTCGAGGAGATCGCGATGCGCTGCAGGTAGGTGCCCTTGGCGCCGGTCGGCTTGGCCTTCGAGACGGCGTCGACGAAGGCGTTGATGTTCGCCACGAGCTGCTCGGCGCCGAACGACGCCTTGCCGACGCTGCCCTGGATGATGCCGGCCTTCTCGACACGGAACTCGACGGCGCCACCCTTCGAGGCCTTGACCGCGGCGGTCACGTCCATCGTCACCGTGCCGACCTTCGGGTTGGGCATCATGCCGCGCGGGCCGAGTACCTTGCCGAGGCGCCCGACGAGCGGCATCATGTCCGGCGTGGCGATGCAGCGATCGAAATCGATCGTGCCGCCCTGCACGATGGTGACGAGTTCCTCCGCGCCGACGATGTCGGCACCGGCGGCCTTCGCCTCGTCGGCCTTGGCGCCGCGCGCGAACACGGCGACCTTCAGGGTCCGGCCGGTGCCGTTGGGCAGGTTGACCACGCCGCGCACCATCTGGTCGGCATGCTTGGGATCGACGCCGAGGTTCATCGCGATCTCGACGGTCTCGTCGAACTTCGCGCTGGCGCGCTCCTTGACCATGGAAACCGCCTGGTCGAGCGGGTAGAGCTTGATGCGGTCGACGCCCTCGCGGGCCTTGACGACTCTCTTCGCGACATGTGCCATCGGACTACCCCACCACCTCGAGGCCCATCGAACGGGCGGAACCTTCGATCATCGCGCTGGCGGCCTCGACCGTCGCGCAATTGAGATCGGGCATCTTCTTCGTCGCGATCTCGGCGATCTGCGCCTTGGAGATCTGGCCGACGAAGGCGCCCTTGCCGACCGTCGCCGAGCCGGACTTGATGCCGGACGCCTGCTTCAGGAAGTAGGAGACCGGCGGCTGCTTCATCTCGAAGGTGAAGGACCTGTCCTGATACGCGGTGATGATCACCGGGATCGGCATGCCCTTCTCGAGCTGCGCGGTCTTCGCGTTGAAGGCCTTGCAGAATTCCATGATGTTGAGGCCGCGCTGACCGAGCGCGGGACCGATCGGCGGCGAGGGATTGGCGGAACCCGCCGGCACCTGCAGCTTGATGTAACCCGTTACCTTCTTGGCCATGACCTACTCCTCTGATCGTGGTGCGACGCTGGCTCGTCTCCCACGGGGATATCCTCTCCCGCACGCGGGAGGAGGCAGAAACTGTCAGACCACCTTCTCGACCTGGGTGTATTCCAGTTCGACCGGCGTGGCGCGGCCGAAGATCGATACCGCCACCTTGACGCGCGAACGGCCCTCGTCGACTTCCTCGATGGTGCCGTTGAAGGAGGCGAACGGGCCGTCGGCGACGCGGACGTTCTCGCCGATCTCGAAGGTGATCGACGTTTTCGGCCGCTCGACGCCTTCGGCGACCTGACCCTTGATGCGTTCGGCCTCCGCGTCCGGGATCGGCACCGGCTTCTTGTCGGCACCGAGGAAGCCGGTGACTTTCGGCGTGTTCTTGATGAGATGGTAGATGTCGTCGGACAGATCGCATTTCACCAGCACGTAGCCGGGGAAGAACTTGCGCTCCGAGTTGACCTTGCGCCCCTTGCGGACCTCGACCACGTTCTCGGTCGGCACCAGGATCTCGTCGAACTTACCCTCGAGACCGCGTTGCGCCGCCTGCTCGCGGATCGACTGCGCGACCTTCTTCTCGAAGTTCGAGTGGGCGTGGACGATGTACCAGCGCATGTTCATGAGAAAAGACTAGTCTCGTCTAATGGCCGAAGCCGAGGATCAGGTTGATGCCGAGATGAATGGCCTGATCCACAGTGAACAGGAACAGGCTGGCGAAGACGCACATGATGACCACGAGCACGGTCGTGATCGTCGTCTCGCGGCGGTTCGGCCACGTGACCTTGGCGCCCTCGTTGCGGACATCCTGCAGGAACTGGAAAGGGTTGGCCATGAGGGTTCGATCGAGCAGCCGCGCGGTCCGATGGACGACCTCGCGCGAAAACACGGATCTCGCGATCCAAAAAGGTAGTGGCGCGGAACCATCAGGTGCCGCGCCACAGGGTAGTGTCTAAACAGTCTCGCCACTCAAGGCAAGTCGAGAAAAACGCAAAGCATATCGAGAAGAAAGCAAGGCAAGTCGAGAAAAACGCTAGGCGAGTCGCGAAGAGCTTACGCCCGCGCGGCGCGCCCTTGCTCGTCCTGCAGCGCGCCGGAGGCGACGATCAACCCGAAACCCGCGCCGGCGACGGACGCGGCCGCGACGACCCACATCATCTTGTTGAGAACCGAGGCCTCCCCACCGAAGCCGACGGTCTGCAGCGCCCAGGCAACGCCGACGCCGATCGCCATGATGCCGATGAGACGCAGAAGATTGCCGCTGTTGATCGTGCCGTTGTCCATTTTAGCCCCCTCGTTCGCATTCTGGACAAGGAACAATCTTCGGCACCCGAAAGGTCCACGCCGAAACTGTAACTCGGCACTCGTGGTAAATTTAACACAAAATTAACCTAACTCGTTCCTTTCGCGAGGCTTTTCGCCAGCAAATCGTCGATCCACTCCGGCTGGGTCTCGCCGACGGAGCGCCCGACCTCTTTCGCGCCGCGAAAACAGATGAGGGTGCTCTGCACCCTCGCGTTGAAGGCGCGCGACACGGTCTTCTGCGTGTCGAAATCGACTTTGAAGGTGACGAGATCCTTGTAGCGCGGGTCGTCGCGCAGCTTGTCGAGGATCGGCATCTGCCGCGCGCAGACATCGCACCAGGTGGCGTAGACATCGATGAGGATCGGCTTGTCGGCCTTCTGGGCGGCGTCGAAAGCCTCCTGGGTGAACGGCCGCGGCGCGTTGCCGTCCGCCAGGGCGGGGCCGGCGAGGGCGGGGCCGGCGAGGCCGGCCGCGATGAGCGCGATGGCGGTTAAGGCGGAGCGGCGGGTGACATGCATAGTTGGGATCCTGGCGGGAGAGCGGGCGGGCTTGCCTACTGCGTCAAGTCTTTCGGCAGGGACGCCGTCCAGGCGGCGTCGGGCTTGACGACGCTGGTGTCGTGCGCGTCCTGCCAACCCTCCATGCCCGCCGGATACCAGTAGACGCTGGAATAGCCGAGGGCGACCAGGCGCTTGGCGGCGTTGTAACTGGCCCAGCAATCGGGATGGCAGAAGACGACGATCGGCTTGGCGCGATCATCGCCCGTCAGGCCGGCGAAGCGGGCACGGAAGGCGGCGTCGAACGCCGGGTCCGCCGTGGCGTTTCCGGCGCCCTGCAGCCACACCGCCCCGGGGATCGAGCGATGCTGCGGCAGCCAGGGCGTGTCCTTCGCCATGGTCGGAGGCTTGCGATCCTTGTCGGCGACGTCGATCAGCAGCGGGTGCCTCGCGCTCATCAGCGCGACGAAAGCCGGCGTGTCGAGCACCGTGCCGCCCTTGATCGCGTTCGGCACGTAGCCGTGCATCGCACCCTGGTAGAGCCCGGCGGGCTCGGGCACGTCGCCGGGCCGGACGGCGGGTGGTTGGGCGAGGACCGGCGCGGCGGCCAGCACGCCGGCGGCGGCGAGGAAGATCCGCCAGCGCATCAGTTGCTGACGTTCGGGACGCTGAAGTTCTTCGTCCATTGCCCGTTCTGACTGTCCTTGACGGCAACCGTGAGGTCGCCCTTGGCGGCGGACGGCACGAAGTCGAAGTTGATGACCGGGTTGGAGGCGAGCGAGATGTCGGTGTCGAGCTTGAACACCTGCTTGTTGTCGTAGGTCACGTCGATGTTCTGGATGTAGCGGGCCGGCGTGTAGTCGCGCGTGACCTGGTTCATCTGCATGCCGTTGAAGTTCGGATGGCGGATCATCAGCGTCGCGTCGACGGGCTTGTTGGCCTGCACGTCGCCGGCCACCTTGAGCCTCATGTCGCCCATGCCCTTCATCGCCTCCTCGTCGCTCATGCCCATCGGCGCCGAGCAGCCGCCGGACGCCTTCACGAACTTGGTGGCCTCGAGCAGCGTGCCGTCCTTCATCTCGGCGACGGCGTGCACGTCGGTGTAGGTGTTGACGCGCACGCGAAGCTTGATCTCCTTGGGGTCGGCGTCCGGACCGAAGGTGAAATGCGCCGCGACCGGCGATGGATTGTCGTCGATGACGAGGTAGAGGCCCTTCACGTCGTTGGGCTTGGCGAGCGTGATGGTCATCGGCACCAGCGCGGCGTCGTCGGCGCGCACGGGCGCGTCGAGCTTGACCGCCGCGTCATCGACCTTCGCTGTCTTGTCGCCGAAGATCGTCTTCTGGATATCGACCCAGCGCCCCTGGCGCTCCTGGTCGTTGTCGCCGAAGCCGGCATGGCTCGGGAGGACGGTGGCGCCGGTGGCGGCGAGCGCGATGCCAAGTGTAAGGACGGAGATCCGAGCGGACTTCATGACGTTTGCTCCCTTGTTCATTCCCATTCCAATTCTTTATAGGCCTCGGTGACATTGCGGCCATTGTAATCGTCGAACAACAGCCAGTCGGACCTTTGCGACTGGCCGACGATCCGCACGGCCGTCTCGATCGAGGCGTCGTTCTTCTTGATCTCGGCGCGCACGCCATCGCGCAACGCGACGAGGTAGCCGCGCAGGGCCTCGGCTGACGGCTGATAGTCGACGAGCACAGGCCCATGGCCGGGGACGGCCGTCTTCGCGCCGATCGCTTTCAGCGCATCGAGCTCTCGAAGCCATCCCAGCAGGCTTCCGTCGAGGGAAGGGACGCGATGAACGAAGAGAAGATCGGCCGGAAGCAGCAGCCCGGTCTTCGTGTCCACCATCGACAGGTCGCAGGTCGTGTGCGCCGGCCCATGCGCGTGCAAGGCGATCGTGCGACCGCCAAGGTCGATCCTATCGTCGGTCGCGACCGTTCGGGTCGGCATCACGACGGGGCCGACCTTGTCGGCGCCGATGATGTCGGCGAGGCCTTTCTGGTAGAAGGTGCCGCGCCGCGCGAGCGCGTCGGGAAGCTTCGCGTGACCGACGTACACCGGCCGATCCTCGGCAAAGGCGCCGGCGCCGAACGCGTGGTCCGGGTGCACGTGGCTGATGACGACGTAGCGGATCGGTCTATCGGTCCTGGTCTTGATCTGGGCGCGGAGCCATTGACCATCGACGAGGCTGCCGCCGCTGTCGGTGACGAGCACGGCGTCATCGCCGACGATGAACCCGATGTTGGCGATGGCGTCGCGGTTGTCGCCCGTGGCGTCCTGGTCGACGCCGCGCCGCATGAAGACGCCGGGCGCGACCTCCGCGATCGTCGCCGTGTCGGCCCACCCGAGCCTCGGCGCGCAGCACAGGCAGAAGCCGCCGAAGCCGGCGCGGAGCGCCTGACGCCGCGTAAAGGAAACGAGTGCGCCTGTGCGCTGAACCATCGATTCTCCCGATACGATCCTCGAGGTGTCCAAGGACAGCCGCGATGAATCCGAGCGCTGAACCTCTACTCATGGCCGAGCCTGTCCCGCCATCTACGCCGAGATCCGGTCGCCGAGATCCGGTCGCCGAGATCCGGTCGCCAAGATCCGGTCGCTCGGATGCCGAGAATAGCGGAATTCTGTCGGCGTGAATGCCTGTCGAAAGGCCGAGCGGCGCGATCGCCAACGACAGCCGTCATGGCATTGCGGCCAAGACGAAGACCGTGCGGGGAGCCGCCCGTCACGAATACAGCGGCGCCTCGTGCGTGTGGAACGCGCGAACCTTGCGAAATACGGGCGTGTCGTAGTTCGTCGGGGTCTCCAGCTCACCGGACAGCCAGGAGAACACGTCGCGGTCCGGCGCCTCCATCAGCAATTCGAGATCGGCGAGATCCTCGTCGGGCAATTCGGCCAGGCGCGCGTCGGCGAAGCGGCCCATGCACAAATCCATCTCGCGGGTGCCGCGGTGCCACGCCCGAAACAGGATGCGGCGGCGGCGATCGTCGAGGCCTTGGCTTGACATGTTGATCCTCGAGGTCTGCTGAAGGCGGCCGCATTGCTGCGGGGCCAAGCGACATATAGCGTCGGCCCGAAGCGCTGCCAGCCGCGCGTCCCGCCACATCATCGATCGATGCGCCCCGATCTGCTCAACCCCCTGTTCGCCGCCGCCTCGAACCTGCCCGGCATCGGTCCGAAGACCGGTCTGCTGCTGGACCGGCTGCTGGGACCCCGGTGGGCCGGCGCGCATCGTCGACGTGCTCTTCCACCTGCCCCATGCCGTCATCGACCGGCGCCACCAGCCGCCGATCGCCGAGGCGCCCGTCGACCGGGTGGTGACGCTGAAGGGCAAGGTGACCGAGCATCGCGCGCCGCCGCCGCGCTCCAAGGCGCCCTACAAGGTGCTGATCGAGGACGCGACCGGCGACGTGCTGCTGGTGTTCTTCCTCTCCAACCACGCCTGGATCGAGAAGATGCTGCCGCTCGGCGCCGAGCGCTGGGTGTCGGGCAAGCTCGAGCTCTACGACGGCCACCGGCAGATGGTGCATCCCGATCGCGTCGTCGACGCCGAAGGCTTCGCCGCGATGGCGCTGACGGAGCCGGTCTACGGCCTGACCGATGGCCTCTACCCGCGCGTGCTCGGCAAGGCGATCGACGGCGCGCTGGCGCGCCTGCCGCACCTGCCGGAATGGGCAAGCTATCCTCCCCTGTCGAAGACGGGGGAGGGGGACCATGCGAAGCATGGTGGAGGGGGCGCGGGCGCTACGGCGCGTACGAGATACAGCGATGCGCACGGCGCCCCCTCCACCGCCTCCGGCGGTCCCCCTCCCCCGCTTCGCGGAGGAGGATGTCCCACTTTCGCCGAGGCGCTGGCCTCGGTGCACCGTCCGGCGACGCCCGAAGCGATCGCGCCGGAGTCGTCCGGCCGCCTGCGGCTGGCCTACGATGAGCTGTTCGCCCATCAGGTCGCCCTCGCGCTCATGCGCAAGCGCCTGCGCGTGCGGACCGGGCGCGCCAACGCCGCCTCGCGGCGCAAAGCCGACGCGATCGAGGCCGCCCTGCCCTTCGCGCTCACCGGCGCGCAGCAGACGGCGCTGGCCGAGATCCGCGCCGATCTCGCCGCGCCGGCGAAGATGCTGCGGCTGCTGCAGGGCGACGTCGGCTCCGGCAAGACGCTGGTCGCCCTGCTCGCGATGGCCGACGTCGTCGAGGCCGGCAAGCAGGCCGTGCTGATGGCGCCGACCGAGATCCTCGCCCGCCAGCATTTCGCCGGCCTCGCGCCGCGCGCCGCCACGGCCGGCCTGCACATGGCGATCCTCACCGGGCGCGACACGCCGGCCGAGCGCCGCCGCACGCTGGAGGGCCTGCGCACGGGCACCATCGACATCGCCGTCGGCACGCACGCCCTGATCCAGGAGGGCGTCGCCTTCCGGGACCTTGGCCTCGCGGTGGTCGACGAACAGCATCGATTCGGCGTCCACCAGCGCCTCGCTCTGTCGGCCAAGGGCGAGGCGGTCGACATCCTGGTGATGACGGCGACGCCGATCCCGCGCACGCTGGTGCTCTCCTACTTCGGCGACATGGACGTGTCCGCCTTGCGCGAGAAGCCGCCGGGCCGGCAGAAGATCGACACGCGCGCGCTGCCGATCGAGCGGCTCGACGAGGTGGTCGCGGCCCTGGGTCGGGCGATCGATGCCGGCAAGCGCGCCTACTGGGTCTGTCCGCTGGTCGCCGAAAACGAGGAGCTCGACGTCGCGGCGGCGACCGAACGCGCCGCGCTTCTCGATCAGCTCTTCGGCGCCAAGGTCGGGCTGATCCACGGCAAGATGAAGGGCCCGGAGAAGGACGCGGCGATGGCCGCCTTCGCCGCCGGCACGACACAGGTGCTGGTGGCGACCACCGTCATCGAGGTCGGCGTCGACGTGCCGGACGCCACCATCATCGTCATCGAGCATGCCGAACGCTTCGGCCTGGCGCAGGTCCATCAGCTGCGCGGCCGCGTCGGGCGCGGCACCGGGGCCTCGGTGTGCCTGCTGCTCTACAAGGCGCCATTGAGCGAGGCGGCGCAGGCGCGCATCACGATCTTGCGCGAGAGCGAGGACGGCTTCCTGCTCGCCGAGGAGGATCTGCGCCTGCGCGGCGAGGGCGAGGTGCTCGGCACCCGCCAGTCCGGCGCGCCCGGCTTCAGGCTCGCCGATCTCGCGGTGCACGGCGGCCTGCTGCCGCCGGCGCGCGACGCCGCGCAGACGCTCGTCGAGCGCGACCCGGCGCTGACGAGCGAGACCGGCCGCGCCGTGCGCGTGCTGCTCCACCTCTTCGAGCGCGAGGAGGCGATCCGGCTCATCGAGGCGGGCTGACCCACGCGCGCCGCACCGGCGACGAGACGGGCCTCCCCACGACTTTCCGACTTGCCTGAGGGCACGTGGCTTGCGAAGCGTTGCGCACGATCGCGCCGCGCGGTCGCGACGGGACCGCGATGCCACACCGGCGCAAGCTGCTTCGATCTTCGACGCTGTTGCTCGTTCTGGCGCCGGCCACACCCGCGATGGCGGCCTCGTCCTCGCCCGCCGCCGTCGGCATCGATCCCTACTTCATCGGGTCGCTGTTGGCCCCGAACCCGGCCGTCGGCAAGGCCGGCACCCTGGCCATCCAGCCGACCATCCTCTACGCGATCCAGCCGGGCGCCTTCGATGCCAAGGGCGGCACCAGCGTCAGCGCCAACAGGATCACCGCCCTCGAAACCGCCACCTCGATCCGCTACGGCGTCACGAACGAGTTCACGGTCCAAGTCATACCGACGACGGCGGCGATCGCCGATCAGCGCGGCTTCAGCAGCGGCAGCCAGGTCGGCGACACGGCGGTCGACCTCGATTACCTCCTGCTGCGCGGGAACAGCGAGACCGCTCTACCGGCGATCACCGCGAGCCTCGGCCTGGACATCCCGAGCGGGCGCTACGAGAACCTCGCCAACGCCTCCGACGGCTTCGGCAACGGCACCTACCGGGCGCGTCTCGGACTGATCGGCCAATCGGTCCTGTTCGGCGAGAGCCAACATCCGATCCGCATCCGCGTCTACGCCAACGGTGAAGTCCCGCTCGGCGGCGTGGGTCTTCACGGCTTCACCACGTTCGGGACGGACGGCGCGTTCGACGGGTTCGGGACGTCCGGGATCAGCGGCACCTTCGGCGCCGCCATCGAGTACGGCTTCACCCAGAAGTTCGTTTTCGCCTTCGACGTCTTCCATGGCTTCAACACGACGAACCACGTCCATGGCGTGGAGACCAACGGCACGCCCGTCTCGTTCGCGAGCGGCGGGGCGGACGTCACCGAGATCGCGCCCGCGTTCGAGTACTCGCTGTCGAACAATCTCGGCGTCGTGGCGGGGGTGGCGCTCAGCGTCGCCGGCCACAACACGCCCACGCTCGTGGTCCCGCAGATCGAGTTCAACATCGTATTTTAGCGGCATGATCGCGGCGGTAGTGACTCGTTGCGCTTTGTACCCGATCATGTACCGTCCAATTATGAAAGTTACATCATTTAGCGCGTTGAGGCGCAATCTTGCCGGCATGATCGACACGGCGGCGGCCGACCATGAGCCCGTTTTGATCACCCGCGACCGGGGGAAGCCGGCCGCGGTGCTGATGTCGCTCGAGGATTTCGCGTCGTATGAAGAGACCCGATACCTGCTGAGTAGCCCCGCGAATGCCGAGCGATTGAATGAAGCGATACGTGAACTCGATGCCGGCAAAGGCGTCGAGCGCAAACTGCTCGATTGAGGATCGTCTTCGAACAGCGCGCCTGGGACGATTACCTTTTCTGGCAGTCCACCGATCGCAAGATCCTCGCCAGACTGAACAGCCTCATCGAGAAGGCGGCGCGCACGCCTTTCGCCGGAAGGGGCAAGCCGGAACCGTTGCGCGGCCAACTGTCCGGCTGGTGGTCACGCCGCATCGATCAGCGGCATCGCCTGGTCTACAGGCCCTCGCACGATGGACTGTTCATCGCGCAGTGCCGCTTCCACTACTGACCGGCATCGCCGAACACCCGCGCAAAAATCGCGTCGACGTTTTTCAGATGGTAGCCGAGGCCGAACAGGGCCTCCAGCTCCGCCGCGCTCAGCGCCTTTGACACATCCGGGTCGGCCTTCAGCAGCGGCAGGAACGCGCCCTCGCCGCGCCACACCGGCATCGCGTTGCGTTGCACGAGCGCGTAGGCGTCCTCGCGGGACACGCCCTTCTGCGTCAGCGCCAGCAGCACGCGCTGCGAATGGACGAGGCCGCCGAGGCGATCGAGGTTCTTGCGCATCGTCTCCGGGTAGACGACGAGCTTGTCGATGACGCCGGTCATCCGCGCCAGCGCGAAGTCGAGCGTGACGGTGGCGTCCGGCCCGATCATCCGCTCGACCGAGGAATGCGAGATGTCGCGCTCGTGCCAGAGCGCGACGTTCTCCATCGCCGGCAGCGCCATGCCGCGCACCAGGCGGGCGAGGCCGGTGACGTTCTCGGTCAGCACCGGGTTGCGCTTGTGCGGCATGGCGGAGGAGCCCTTCTGGCCCTCGGCGAAGAACTCCTCCGCCTCCAGCACCTCGGTGCGCTGCAGATGGCGGATCTCGATAGCGAGGCGCTCCAGGCAGGAGGCGACGACGCCCAGCGTGGCGAAGAACATCGCGTGGCGGTCGCGCGGGATGATCTGCGTCGAGATCGGCTCGACGGCGAGGCCCATCTTTTGCGCCACATGCGCCTCGACGCGCGGGTCGATGTTGGCATAGGTGCCGACCGCGCCGGAGATCGCGCAGGTCGCCACTTCCTGGCGCGCCGCCACCAGCCGCTCGCGGCAGCGGGCGAACTCCGCATAGGCCTGCGCCAGCTTGAGGCCGAACGTCACCGGCTCGGCATGGATGCCGTGCGAGCGGCCGATCGTCGGCGTCATCTTGTGCTCGATCGCCCGGCGTTTCAGCGCGGCGAGCAGCGCGTCGACGTCGGCGATGAGGATGTCGGAGGCGCGCGCGAGCTGCACGGCGAGGCAGGTGTCGAGCACGTCGGACGAGGTCATGCCCTGATGGACGAAGCGCGACTCCGGCCCGATGAACTCGGCCAGATGGGTGAGGAAGGCGATGACGTCGTGGTGCGTCACCCGCTCGATCTCGTCGATGCGCGCGACATCGAAGGTGACGTGCCCGGCCTTGTCCCAGATCGCCTCGGCGCTCTCTTTCGGGATCACGCCGATGGCGGCCATCGCGTCGCAGGCGTGCGCCTCGATCTCGAACCAGATCTTGAAGCGGGTCTGCGGCGCCCAAACCTGGACCATGGCGGGGCGGGAGTAGCGGGGGATCATCGGCGTGCCCTGTTGCGGCGAGACACGCTTGTGGCGCGCGCCGGGCGCGCTTTCAAGGGACGACGGCGATCCAATGGCCCAATAGAAGGCCTACCGACTTCGTCGGTGGGCTGTCTTCGGGTCGCGGGGCGCTGGCTTTGCTGACACAGGATTTGCGGCCGGTGCGCCTTGTGGTCTAACGGTCCGGCTCAATCGCAGAAGGAGACCGTAGGATCGTGAAAATGCCAGCTTGGGCTAGAGCGAAATCCGGTGCCAAGACGGCCGGGAGGGGCTTAGCCGCCAGCCCGATTTTTTCCGCCTACGAAGAGAGACTACCGACCCATCAGAACGCGATCGACGCCGTGACCGGCTGGAACAGCGCGTTTCCAGTGGCACTATCGTTGGCCGCAGGGCGTGTGCCGTTGTTCGAGGATCAGCGGATCCTCTGGGCGATCGAGCAGTTTGGACCGCTCGCAGGCAAGCATGTGCTCGAACTCGGGCCCCTCGATGGCGGCCACACATCGATGCTTGAGAGCGCCGGCGCCGACATCCTCGCGATAGAAGCCAACAGGACCGCGTTTCTCCGATGCCTCATCTCGAAGGAGATCCGCGGCCTCCGCAACGCGCGGTTCATGCTCGGCGACGGCATCAAGTGGCTGGAGGCGACCGATGACACGTACGATCTCATCGTCGCGTCCGGAATCTTGTACCATATGCGCGACCCGCTCCGTCTGCTTCGGGCGATCGGCCAGAAAACCACCTGCCTTTACCTTTGGACCATGTGCTTTTCGGACGAGAACCTGAAGCCGACCAAGATCGAGATGCTCGGCGACGTGCGTGTTCGTCTCTATCTAGAGACCTACAAAAACGTTCAGACCAACGCCGACTTCTGTGGCGGTATGGAGGAACAGCATTACTGGCTGCACCGCGACGATATTCTTGCCGCTTTGAAAGCGCTCGGCTTTTCCACGCTGGCCGTCGAGCATGACGAGCCGGACCATCTATACGGTCCGGCGTTTTCCGTCTTCGCCCGCAAGGATCCTCCGCTGCCGGTCGCGTAGCGCGATCGTCGCTGGTGCGGGGCGCTTTCTAAACGCGGCGGGCGAAGACGCTGAAGCATGGCCCATTTTGATGATTGGCCTGCTCCTGGGCCGTCTGGATGTCCGAAAAGCCGACCGCCCGCAACGCCGCCAGGATATCGTCGCGGTGCATCCAGCTGTGAGCGTCGGCCATGCCACCGCTGAAACTATCCTTGGCTTGCGCCTTTCGGTAGGTGCGCCTGTAAAGACGCATCGGCACGCCGTGGAAGTCGACGCGTGTGGGTCGCTTGGCGATCATGCCGCGCCGCCGGTCGCCGAGCGGCATCATCTCGTCGTCGACGAAATGCGTCCACAGGTACAGAGCAGCGCTCCTCTTGGCCGCCACCTCGATGAAGTGCAACGGATCATGCAGATGATAGAGGACACCCGACGCGATGATGATGTCGTAGGTTTCTTGCGAGGCCTCCAACCATTTGATGAAGTCGCCGAGCTTGAAACGCGCCTGCAGCCCGACGATCTCCTTGACGACGAGGCAGCGCAGGAAGGCGAGCTTGTTTGCCTCTATGGCGGTGACACGCGCACCCAGGCGCTCCAACTGAAGCGTGTGTCCGGCCTCCAGCGGTCCGAGTTCAAGGACGTTTGCGCCCGCAAGATTTCCGAAGCACTCGGCCGCCCAGAATATGCGGTCGTCGTTGTAGGTTCCAAGCTTGCCCGCGACTGCCTGGTACTCGGACGGTAGCGCGGTGCTCCAACCCGGGACGGCGTCGATCGCGTTCTGGTTGGACGGGACGGAGGTCTCGTACTGCGCAAAGGCGGTTCGCCCCCGCTGCGTGGAGAGCCGACGGAAGACCTGCCGCAAACCGTCAAAGGCGCCGGTCACCCGGCGGCCGGCACGCGCTCAGCCACCCGCATGCGCAGCGGCGTCGCGGGCCGCAGCGTCACCCGCATCTTGGCGGGGGGCACCGGCTCGAACAGCGCGAGCCGGGTGGCCTTCATCAGCACGGCGAGGATCGCCACCGCCTCCATGGTCGCGAACTGCGAGCCGATGCAGATGCGCGGGCCGGCGCCGAACGGCAGGTAGGCGAAGCGATGGCGGGCGCGCACCGCGTCCGGCGCGAATCGATCGGGATCGAAGCGCTCGGGCTCGGCCCATAGCGCCCGGTGGCGGTGGACGGCGTGGATCGGTACGTAGACGATCGAGCCGGCCGGCAGCACCGTGCCGCCGATGTCCATCTCCCGCGCGACGGCGCGCGCGATCATCGGCGCGGGCGGATACAGCCGCATCGTCTCGCTGACCACCTGCCGGGTGTAGGCGAGGTCGGCGACATGGCCGGGCAGCACCGGTCCGCCGCCTGTCACCGCCTCGATCTCGGCCACGAGGCGCGCGGCGCAAGCGGGGTTGCGCGCGAGGAACATGAAGGCCCAGCCAAGCGCGATCGCCGTCGTCTCGTGGCCGGCGGCGATGAAGGTCAGGATGTTGTCGGCCACCTGCTCGTCGTCGAGGGCGCGGCCGGTCTCGGGATCGTGCGCCGCCAGCAACCGTCCGAGGAGGTCGTCGGCACCCGCCCCGGCGGCGCGCCGCTCCACCACGCGCTCGAGAACCGCTGCCCGCATGGTCCGCGTCGCCGCCAGAGCGGGGCCGCGACCGGGATAGGGCAGCCAGCGCGGCGCGCCGAGGATCGCCAGGGCGAACATCCATGGCGTGGCGCCGAGGAAGTCGGCGACGCCCCGCTCGATGCCGGCGACATCCATGCCTTCCGGCCCGGAGAGCATGGTGTCGAGGATGATCTCGAAGGTCGTCACCATCATCTCGTGGCCGAGATCGAGGATCGAACCGGCCGGCAGCGCCAGCCAGCGGTCGCGCGTCGCCTCGGCCGCTGCGATCATCGACGAGAGCAGCGCCTGCAGGCGCTCGTGCTGGAACGCCGGGGCGATCGCCTGGCGCTGCCAGCGCCAGGCTTGGCCGTCGGCCGTCAGCAGCCCGTCGCCGAGCGCGGTGCCCAGCACCCGCTTCATGTCCTCGCTCTTGTGCAGGCGGTCGGCGTTGCGCACCAGCGCCTCGTGGATCAGCGCCGGATCGCTGACATAGGCGCGGATCGTCCCGAAGTTGCGGGTGATGACCATGCGCTCGGTATAGGCCTGCGCGGGGATCGCCGTCATCGGGTCGCGCGCGACCTTGGCCAGCACGCCGAGCGTGGAGCGCTCGACGCGGACCACGCCGGGCTCGAGCGCCGCGGAGGGCGCCGGCATCGTTACGCGCGCGGGCTCGGCCATCGGCATCCCCGCTAGATCATCTCGCCGCGCGCGATCAGCGCGGCGTGGCGGATCGCCTCGATGTTCCTGCGATAGCCGTCCGGCCCGTCGCGGAACACCGCGTTGCCGGCGACGAGGCGGCTGGCCCCGGCGGCGGCGACAGCGCCGGCGGTCGTCGCGTCGACGCCGCCGTCGACCTCGATGGCGATGTCGCGGCCGGCGATCATCGCCGCCACCGCGCGCACCTTCTCGACGCAGGACGGCAGGAACGTCTGCGCGCCGAAACCGGGATTGACCGTCATCACCAACACGATCTCGACGAGATCGAGCACGTCGCGCACCGCCTCCACCGGCGTGCCGGGATTGATCGCCACGCCGGCCTCGCGGCCGAGCGCCCTGATCGTCTGCAGCGAGCGGTGCAGGTGCGGCCCCGCCTCGGCATGGACGAGGATCGAATTGGCGCCGGCCTTGGCGAAAGCCTCGAGGTAAGGGTCGGCCGGGGCGATCATCAGGTGGACGTCGAAAGGCTTCTCCGTATAGGGCCGCATCGCCTTCACCACGTCCGGCCCGAAGGTGATGTTGGGCACGAAGTGACCGTCCATGACGTCGAGGTGCAGCACGTCGGCGCCGGCGGCGTCGATCGCGCGCACCTCCTCGCCCAGCTTGGCGAAGTCGCTCGACAGGACGGATGGCAGGATCTTCAGGGGTCGCATGGGATCTTCAAAGGTAGGATGAGATCTTCAAAGGTAGGATGGGATCTTCAGAGGTCGCATCTTCAGACAAGGCATGAGGTCAGCTCTTCAGCGCTGCATGACCAGCAGGCTCGAGGTGGCGGACGCGTAGAGCTTGCCCTGCGCGTCGGTGAGGCGCGCCTCCGCGAACGCGGCGCGACGGCCGATCGACACGACCTTGCCTTCGGCGAACACCTTGCCGGTGCGCGCGCTCATCGCCTTGTGGTAGGCGACCTTCAGTTCGAGCGTCGTGTAGAGCTGGTCGGGCGCCAGCTTGGAATGGACGGCGCAGCCGCAGGCCGAATCGAGCAGGGTCGCCGCGTAGCCGCCGTGGACCGTGCCGATCGGGTTGTAGGCCGCGAGGCCCGGCGTGCCCTCGAAGACGACGAGCCCGTCCTCGATCGTCACGATCTCGAAGTCGAGGGTCTGGCCGATGCCGGGCCGCCGACCGGACGCCCGCCAGGCGCGCAGCTGCTCGAGGCCGGTGAGGCCGCTGGTCTCTGTCGAGAGGTCGAGGTGGGGAACGTCCGTTGTCATGCCGGCATGAAGCATGGCGATCATGGCGGGGGCAAGAGCGGTATCGCGGGTCGACGCCCTACTCCGCCGCTACGCGAGCGCCGCCGCGAGCGAACGCGAGGCCGGTCGCGAGGCTGACGACGAAGGCCGTCAGCACGTTGGCGCCAAGCGCGACGACGCCGATGTTGAGGTCGAGCACCCAGCCCGGCAGGCCCGGCGCGATCGTCGCGAGATTCGTCTTGGTGATCGTCGTCACCATGACGATGGCCACGCCGACGCCGATGCCGACGAAGGCGCCCGAGGCGGTGAAGACCCGGCGCGGCGCCAGGCTGACCATCAGGGCGGGGAAGAGCTGCGTCACCAGCGCGTAGCCCATCAGCAGCAGCGCGACGATCGTGTCGCCGCCGGTCAGAGCGAAATAGAGCGCGACGCCCGCCACCACCGGCACGAAGATCTTCGCGGCGATGGCGACCTCCCCGTCGGACGCCCCGCCGCGCGCCAGCGGGTAGACGTCGCGCGCCAGCGTCGTCGAGGCGGCCATCAGCATCATCGCGCCCGGCACCAGCGCGGTGAGCACGCCGGCGGCGCCGATGAGGCCGATGACGACCGGCGGCAGTTCGGTCAACGCGACCTTGAACAAGGCGAGATCGATGTCCTTGCCGGTGAGGCCCGGCACGCGCAGCAGCGCCGCGAACCCGACGAACAAGGCGAACAGCAGCAGCAGGCCGTAGAGCGGCGCGACGACGGCATTGCGGCGCAGCGTCCGCTCGTCCCGCGCGGTGTAGATCGAGGCGAAGCTGTGCGGCCACATGAAGAAGCCGCAGGCGGTAAGCGCCACCGTCGAATCGAACCAGGCGACGCTCTGCCCGCGCGGCGCGAAGGCGAGGTAGTGCGGATGCGCCTTCTCGATGCCCGCGAACATCGGGCCGATGCCCCCGGCGACCTTGTAGGGGAGATAGAGTCCGAGGAAGACCACCACCAGGAGGATCATCAGATCCTTGATCAGGGCGATGGAGGCCGGCCCGTGCACGCCCGACACCGCGACGAAGAGGGCGATGACCGCCGCGCCGACGCTCATCCCGAACGCCGGCGACAGGGCGCCGTAGCTCGACGTCGAGACGATGATGCCCAGGCCCTTCAACTGCAGCACGAGGTAGGGCACGAGCGCGATGATGCCGACGCAGGTGACGAGCAGGCCGAGCGGCTTGCTGTCGTATTTGGCGGCGAAGAACCCGGCCTGCGAGACGAGCGCGTTGGCGCGCGCGAAGCGCCACACCGCCGGCAGCAGCCAGTAGGAGACGATGTAGGCCAACGGGAAGTAGCAGAGGATGTAATAGGAGGCCGCGCCCTTGCCGTAGGAATAGCCGGACGCGCCGAGGAAGGTGAAGGTCGTGTAGATCTCGCCCGCCATCAGCAGGAAGACGAGGACCGAGCCGAAGCTCCGGCCACCGACACTCCAGCTCTCGAGGCCGGAGGCGTGGCCCCGCGCGCCGCGCAAGGCGAGGACCAGCGCGCCCACCATGGTGACGGCTATGAGGATCGTCGCGATGTTCATGATCGGATCTCAGGGCGCGCGGTTGGCGGGATCGAGCCGGTAGACGACGAGGAGCGTGGCGGCGGAGAGCACGGTGCATCCCGTCGCCCAGGCGAGCGGCAACGGCAAGCCGAAGATGAACGGCTCGACCCTGTTGACGAACGGCATGCCGACGAGAAGCGCAAGCCAGGGCACCAGTCCGAGCCATTTCAACGACATGTGCGATCTCCCGCCCGACCCGGGCTTGGCGTCGTCGCAAACGCGAGGCCACTTGGCGCATTGGATCGAGGACGCGCGAGGAACATCGATGACATCGAATGAACTGCCGCGCGGCGCTGTTTCGCCGGCGGCGGCGCGATCGACCGGCAAAGCTCGGCGTGGCGCGTCCGCCCGTCGGGACCATCCGCCCGAACGTCGAAGCGGTGGCGCGCGCAAGTCCCGCGCATACAAGCCCCTAGCCTCTGGTATGGCTCGCGCCTTGATCGAACCGTCGAGGCATTGCTTATGCAACGAGCAAAGGTGTCAGCCATTCTATCGACCGATACCTGAGCCATCGAGCGGCTTGCCCGATCACGCGCATAGAAACGAGACCTCCGCCTGATGTTCCTTGCCCTCGACACCAAGAACGATGTCCAGCCCTCGCGCGACGGGAAGCGCGACGCCACGGACAGGGCCATCGCCCGGGCCACCGAGGCGCTGCTGGGGGTGCAGCACAAGGACGGTCATTTCCAGTTCGATCTCGAGGCGGACGCCGCGATCCCGGCGGAAGCGATCCTCGTCAAGCACTTCCTCGGCGAGCCCGATCTCGCGATGGAGCGCAAGACCGCGGCATACCTGCGCCGGTTGCAGGAGCCGCACGGCGGTTGGCCGATGCTGGCGAAGGGCGAGACGAACGTCTCGGCGAGCGTGAAGGCCTATTTCGCGCTGAAGATCATCGGCGACAGCATCGACGCGCCGCACATGGCGCGCGCCCGCGCGGCGATCCTCGAGGCCGGCGGCGCCGTCAACGTCAACGTCTTCACGAAGATGTTCCTGGCGCTGTTTGGCATCGTGCCCTGGCGCGCCGTGCCGGTGATGCCGGTCGAGATCATGCACGCGCCGGGCTGGTTTCCCTTCCACATCTACAAGATCTCCTATTGGGCGCGCGCGACGCTGATCCCGCTGCTCGTCGTCATGGCGCTCAAGCCGCGCGCCAGGAACCCGCGCGACGTCACGATCGACGAGCTTTTCCTCGTTCCCCCCAACGAGGTGCGGCACTGGCCCCGGACGGCCAACCAGACGGGGCTTTCGGGCGCCGCCTTCTACGCGCTCGACAAGGTGCTGCACGTCGCCGAGCCGTTCTTCCCCGCCAAGACGCGCGCCTCGGCCATCGACAAGGCGATGGCCTTCGTGCGCCATCGTCTGAACGGCGAGGACGGCTTCGGCGCGATCTATCCCTCGATCGCCTATACCCTGATGATGTTCAGGCTGATGGACGTTCCCGAGGATCATTCCGACATGATCGCGGCGCGAGCGGCTTTCGCCAAGCTCATGGCCGACAACGGCGCGGAGGGCTTCTGTCAGCCCTGTCTCTCGCCCATCTGGGATACGGTGCTCTCCGCGCATGCCTTGCTGGAGGCGCTGCCCGATCAGCCGCGCGACGCGGAACGCGCGCTCGACTGGTTGATCCCGCACCAGGTGCTCGACCTCAAAGGCGATTGGGCCTACCGGCGCCCCGACCTCAGGCCGGGCGGCTGGGCGTTCCAGTACAGCAACAGGTTCTACGTCGACCTCGACGACACCGCTGTCGTCGTGATGGCGATGGACCGCGCCCGCGGCGAAGGCGGAACGCGCGGCTACGACGAGGCGATCGCGCGCGGTCGCGAGTGGGTGCTCGGCATGCAGAGCTCGAATGGCGGCTGGGCGGCCTACGACGTCGACAACACCTCGTTCTACCTCAACCAGATTCCTTTTGCCGACCATGGCGCCCTGCTCGATCCGCCGACGGCCGACGTCACGGCGCGCTGCCTCTCCATGCTGGGACAGCTCGGCGAGCGGATCGCCTCCAGCGACGCCGTCCGACGCGGGGTCGCCTTCATGCTCGACGAGCAGCATGCCGAAGGGAGCTGGTTTGGCCGCTGGGGGCTCAACTACGTCTACGGCACATGGTCGGCGCTCTGCGCCTTCAACGCCGTCGGCATGGACGTCCGTCACCCGGCGATCCGCCGCGCCGTGGCTTGGCTGGAGGCGATCCAGAACGCGGATGGCGGCTGGGGCGAGGACGACCACGGCTACGCGCTGGACTACGGCGCGTACAAGCCTTGCGCGAGCACGGCGTCGCAGACGGCTTGGGCCTTGCTCGGCCTTATGGCCGTGGGCGAAAGCGACGGCGAGGCGGTGCGACGCGGCGTCGGCTACCTCGCGGCCAGCCAGGGCGCGGATGGCTTCTGGGACGAGGTGCGCTACACGGCGGTCGGCTTCCCGCGCGTGTTCTACCTGCGCTACGGCGGCTATCCCAAATTCTTCCCGCTCTGGGCGCTGGCGCGCTACCGCAACCTCAAAGAGGCCGGCACGACGAGCGTGACCTACGGCATGTAGCCGACCGACCGCGAAGGAACGTCATTTGAGAGCGAAAAGCTGGAATCCGTCCAGGCACGGTGAACCCTACGCCTACTACGCGATGCTGCGGCGGCAATCTCCCGTGATCCGCGCCAATATCCCGACGCGCGGACCCGGCTGGATGGTGACGCGCTACGCCGACGCCGTGCAGGTCATGCGCGATCCGCGCTTCTCGAACAATCCGCGCAAAGCCGCCAGGCCGCCGCTGTTCGGCTTCGGCGGCCGCCTCGCGCCCAAACTGATCAAGCTCGTCGGCGAGGCGATGATCTGCGCCGACGATCCGGCCCACGCGAGGCTCCGCAAGCTCGTCTCGAAGGCCTTTACGCCGAAAACCGTAGCCGAGATGGAAGGCTCGATCACCCGCAGCGTCGAGGCCATGCTCGACGATGCCGCCGCGCTGTCCGCCCGGCACGGGCAGATCGACCTGGTGACCGCGCTCGCCCTTCCGCTGCCGCTCCTCGTGATCTCGGAAATGCTCGGTATACCCGAAGCTTGGCGGCTGACGTTCCACCATCAGATCACGCGCCTGATCGAGGTCAACGACCAGCCGGTGAAGCGTGCGATCCGCTGGCTTCCGGCGATGCCGAGGCTGGTGGCGTTCTTCGAACGGCTGATCGATCTCAAGCGGGCGGAGCCGGACGACCGGCTTATCGCCCGCCTGATGGCGGCCGAGGACGAAGGCGACACGCTGAGCCGCGACGAACTGGTGGCGATGATCTTCCTGCTGCTGTTCGCCGGCCACGAGACCTCGGTCAACCTCATCGGCAACGGCCTGCTCGCCCTGCTCGATCATCCCGACCAGATGGCGCTGCTGCGCCGGCGCCCCGAGCTGATGGATGGCGCGGTCGAGGAACTGCTGCGCTACACCAATCCCGTCGAGTACGGCACGGCCCGCTTCGCCACCGAGGACGTGACGCTCGCCGGCGTGACGATACCCAAGGGCGATCTGGTGATGGCGCTGATCGCCTCGGCCAACCACGACGAGACGGCCTTCGAGGCCGCCGATACGCTCGACGTGACGCGCAAGGACAATCGCCATCTCGCGCTCGGTTTCGGCCTGCACTATTGCCTCGGCGCGGCGCTGGGGCGACTGGAAACGAAGGTGGCGCTCAACGCCCTGCTCCGACGCTTCCCGGATCTTCGCCTCGCGGTCGCGCGCGAGGCCATCGTCTGGCGCCAGTCGAGCGGGCTGCGCGGGGTCGTGGCGCTGCCGGTCTCGCTCGGTGCCGACGCGTCGGCGAAAGAGCTGGAGGCCGCACCGTCTAAGCGCGCTTCGCCTCCTCGCGCGCGCGCTGACGCTCTATGAAGCCGACCGAGAGGATCGAGCCCTCGTAGAGCGCGTAGGCCGGCACGGCGAGCGCCAGCATCGAGAACGCGTCGGGCGGCGTCAGGATCGCCGCCGCGATGAACACCAGGACCAGCGCGTAGCGCCGCTTCGATCGCAGGAAGGCCGTGTCGACGACGCCGATGCGGCCGAGCAGCGTCAGGACGACCGGCATCTGGAACATCAGGCCGAAGGCGAAGATCAGCGTCATGATCAGCGAGAGGTATTCGCTGACGCGCGGCAGAAGCTCGATCTGCGCGCGGCCCGGCTGCTTCGACTGCTCCATGCCGAGGAAGAAGTGCAGCAGGTTCGGCATCACCACGAAATAGACGAGCGCCGCGCCGAACGCGAAGAACACCGGCGTCGCGAAGAGGTACGGCGCGAAGGCGTTGCGCTCGTGCTTGTAGAGGCCCGGCGCGACGAAGGCATAGATCTGCGTGAAGATGATCGGGCACGAGAGGTAGGCGGCGGCGAAGAAGGCCACCTTGATCTGCGTGAAGAAATATTCCTGCGGGGCGGTGTAGATCAGCCGCGCGTCGGGTCCCGCCACATGCGTGTAGGGGACGACCAGCAGGTTGTAGAGGTCCTTGGCGAAGAAGAAGCAGACGATGAAGATCACGATGAACGCGCCGAGCGCGCGGATCAGGCGCGTGCGCAGCTCGACGATGTGTTCCATGAGAGGCGCCTTGGTCGCCTCGATATCGGCATCTGTCATCGCGGCGCGTCAGCGGGCTTGCGCCCCTCCCCGGAGGACCCGGCATGGGACCCGGCGCTGTTACACACCAACTCACGGCAAAAGTCAGGCTGGGTGTATCGCATAGACCAAGCTGGGAAATTACCGCCCGTGGATCGAGCAGAGCCAGCGGCGATGGTGCGGCTGCGGATCTACAAACCGCCTCTAGTATTGTTCACGGCCAGCCCTTGCGTGTCTTACCGCTGCCGCTCTCTATACCAATCCCACGCAAGTAACATGGGAGGTGGCAAGACGATGGCGAAGAAAATCCAATCGAACATCTGTGGCATGTTGAAACGTCCCGTTCGTCCTCGACGATCCTGCGACTCGGGCCATCGCTTGTCGCCCTCATTTGAGGGCTAATCAGGAACTCCAGCGTGCTGGCACTGGTGGAGTTTGCTGCCGCATGCCGCGAATATCAGCAGTCTTTGCGATTCAAGCGGGATGCGACGCGACCGGAGCTTGGCGATCCTCGACGTCGCGCTGCAGGTCCAGCGCCGTGTCGCCGGCGCCGAAGGCGGGCGCGCCATGGTCCGCCGCGGGCTCCGGCGCGGGAAGCGGCCGCATGATCGGCTTCGCCTCGATGTCGCGACGCAGATCCTGCATGCTCGGGAGCCCGACGTCGACCTTGGCGCTGTCGGCGAGCTTCTGCGCCTCCTTGCGCAGGTCCGCCATGTCGGCCTCGCGCATCGCGTCCATGAACTGGCCCTGGAACTCACCGGCCATGCGCTTCATCTTGGCGACGAACTGACCGACCTGGCGGAGGACGCGCGGCAGGTCCTTGGGCGGAATGAAGATCAGCGCGACGATGCCGACGATGAGGATCTTGCCGGCGTCGAAATCGAACATGGCGCTCGAACCCCTCAGCCGACCTTGCGCGGCTCGGTCGTCTCGCCATGCGCGACGGGCTGCGGCGAGGACGCGGGATACTGGTCGAGGCTGCGGATCGGCTCGACGGGACGCTGATCGAGCGGGCGTGGCACCGGCGCTGGCTTGGGCTCGTCGTCCTCGTTCAAGCCCTTCTTGAAGCTCTTGATGCCCTTGGCGACATCGCCCATCACGTCGGAGATCTTGTTCTTGCCGCCGAAGAACAGCAGCAGCACCGCGCCGACGATGATCCAATGAATTAGCGACATGCTGCCCATGGTACTCTCCGCGCGTCCTCGTGCGTTCGCCTTGCCGAAGACTTAGGCTTACAGACGGGGGAAAACAAGGCGAAGCTCGCGCGCGAAGCCGCGCCCGCGCCCCGCTCGGCCGATTGCGGCAGAGGCGGCTTTCGTGCCACTGCACGGATAACGTCCACGAGAGACGATCAAGGGAGATATAAGATGTTCTCACGCCCGACGTTCGTTCGCGGCGCCATCCTCGGCGCCGCGGCGCTCGCCGCATCGAACCTCGCCGCGCCAAGCCTGGCCTGGGCAGACGGTCCGCTCGACGCCTATCTCCCCAAGAACGGCACGATCGAGGGACACGTGATGCGGCTCGGCGTGGCGCCCGAGGACCAGGCCATCGACCGCCAGTTCCAGAACGCCGTCGCCAACAACATGGACTGGTTCAAGCGCTACGTGACGAGCAACAAGTCCGGCCAGCCCCTGCCCTACAACCCGAAGATGGGCGTGACCCCGGCGCAGTACGAGAAGCTGCAGCACATGAAGGCGGACTTCCAGCCGGTGGACGCCATCACCATCAAGGTCAAGAAGACCGCCGACGGCAGCGTCACCTTCGCGGCCACCGACAAGCCGGCGGTCGGGTTGAACGACGTCACCTTCCCGACCGACGAGAAGACCGCGAAGACGCCGTTCGGCACGCTCGCGGTCTTCAACGCGATCCACCAGAAGGACGCCAACGCGCCGATCGGCGCGTGGGACGGCGCCGAATGGGCGCAGGTGAAGCCGAGCGACGCCGACCAGCCCAGCGCCAAGATCGCCTTCGGCAAGCGCGATCCCTCCGGCGAGGGCGTGCTGTACTACCAGGTCGCGCCCTACAAGGACCACCCGCAGCAGTCCCTGGTGGTGTTCTACAAGCTCGACTGAGGGGGAAGAGAAAGGCCGGTCATGTTTCGACGATCGCGCATTTACGCGCTGCACTGGACTGGCCATCATTAGGGGCCAAGCCCTCCCCATCCTAAAATGCTGTGTATGAAACCACAGGCAAGACCTTCGGCAATCCATACGCCCTTCACGCCACAGAGAGCGCCGTGCCGAGCTAGAGCTTGCCGCGTCCGCTTATGTACGTCCTAGGCACTTCCTCTTAACGGGGAAGTGACATACCTTTCGTCACATCGAGTGCGTTTGCTGCCTAATGCCAGCTAAAATGGGCCAAGGAGGGCGCCCCATTTACCTCGCGTTGGTCGCGGACCGCGGTCACTCGGCTTTGTGAACCATGGAGGGTTCTATGAGCTATGTCGTGCATATCGGTTACGACACGCAAGAGAGCAGGTATTATGTGCTCTCCTCTGAAATCCCCGGCCTTAATGTCGAGGCTAGCTCCGTTGATGAGTTTGTAGAGATCGCGCGCGATCTCGCTCCTGACTTAATCGGCGAGCACGCAACGGGCTCTTCTATCGACTTCCGCCACGAGCGTGACTTTGCTCGATAGATGAGCGGTAACCCATCCGGCGCTCTGTGCGCTGCTCAAGGACGCTGGGTGCAGTTTCGTTCGTCAAGGCGGGAAAGGTTCACATGAAGTGCGCGGCCGGCCACTGGTCGGAGGCAGCCCGAAAACTTCGGTGACAATCCGCCTCGATCAGAATATCGTGGAGCACTATCGCGGTCTCGGCGCCGGATGGCAGAGCAAGATGAACGCGGCGCTGCGCAAGACGATCGGCACGGGACGGCTTCGCTAGAACCTCGGGCCGGACGCGCCTCGCTTCAGCGGAGCGTCGCCGCATTTATCAGCGAAAAGCGCCAGCGGCTGTGCGCGATGTTGCCGGACGGCTTCTGCGCCGCGTGACGGTGAACGTAGGACACGACCTTCTTCATGTGCGCGAAGTCCTCGTCCGCGAGGTCGGCCTTCTTCTCGCGCTTGATCGCGACGATGTGGCGGCCGGACTCGTGGCCGATCGACTCCTTGCCGCCCGGATCGTCGATGTGACGCCTACGTTCCTGGCTTCCCGATTGGTGTCCGCCCGCGCTGCGTCGACTCTTTTTGCTGGAGAGTAGTGCAAGGCATCTAGACTCTTGCCGGAATCGTGTTTTCGACTGGGAGAGTCCAGCGCGGCGCCTACAAAGCAACGGTCAAGCATTAACGATGCGTTAATTTTTAGCAGCGTTTATAGCACATCTTGCGGGGATAACTCCAAAGGCATACTATCTTTGGTACGCACCTGGGTCATCTTGCGCGAACAGCCACTAGACTCCGAACAGGAATGCCATGCGCTTCGAACGCCGCTTCACGACCGCCGACCAGTCGCCCTACGCGTCGATCGCGTTCAGGGCCACGAAGAGCGAGATCCGCAATCCGGACGGCTCGACGGTGTTCTCGCTCGACGGCATCGAGGTCCCGACGGCGTGGAGCCAGGTCGCGGCCGACGTCATCGCCCAGAAATATTTCCGCAAGGCCGGCATCCCGGCGCGGCTGCGCAAGGTCGAGGAGAACGACGTGCCGTCGTTCCTCTGGCGCCACGTGCCCGACGAGGCGGCGCTGGCCGCGCTGCCGGAGGCCGAGCGCACCGGGCCGGAGATGTCGTCGAAGCAGGTCTTCGACCGGCTCGCCGGCACCTGGGCCTACTGGGGCTGGAAGGGCGGCTACTTCGACAGCGAGCACGACGCGCAGACCTTCATGGACGAGCTGCGCTACATGCTGGCGAAGCAGATGGCGGCGCCGAACTCGCCGCAATGGTTCAACACCGGCCTGCACTGGGCCTACGGCATCGACGGCCCGAGCCAGGGCCACCATTTCGTCGACTACCGCACCGGCGTGCTCCAGGCCTCCACCTCCGCCTACGAGCACCCGCAGCCGCACGCCTGCTTCATCCAGTCCGTCGCCGACGACCTCGTCAACGAGGGCGGCATCATGGACCTCTGGGTGCGCGAGGCGCGGCTCTTCAAGTACGGCTCGGGCACCGGCTCCAACTTCTCCAAGCTGCGCGGCGAGAACGAGAAGCTGTCGGGCGGCGGCAAGTCGTCCGGACTGATGTCCTTCCTGAAGATCGGCGATCGCGCGGCGGGCGCCATCAAGTCGGGCGGCACCACGCGGCGCGCCGCCAAGATGGTCGTCGTCGATGCCGACCATCCCGACATCGAGGCCTACATCGACTGGAAGGTGCGCGAGGAGGAGAAGGTCGCCGCGCTCGTGACCGGCTCGAAGACGATGCAGAAGGCCATGAAGGCCATCCTCAAGGCCTGCGTGAACTGCCAGGGCGACGGCGACGATTGCTTCAACCCGGAGAAGAACCCGGCCCTGAAGAAGGAGATCAAGCTCGCCCGCCGCGCCTTCGTGCCGGACGCCTCGATCAAGAAGGTCATCCAGTTCGCCCGCCAGGGCTTCAAGGACATCGACGTCGATACCTACACGCTCGACTGGGACTCCGAGGCCTACCTCACCGTCGCCGGCCAGAACTCCAACAATTCCGTCCGCATCACCGACGACTTTTTGCGCGCGGTGGAGGAGGATGGGGACTGGACGCTGACCCATCGGCGCAGCGGCAAGGCGTCGAAGACGCTGAAGGCGCGCGAGCTGTGGGAGAAGATCGGCTACGCCGCCTGGGCCTCGGCCGACCCCGGCCTGCAGTACCACACCACCATCAACGACTGGCACACCTGCCCCGCCGGCGGCGCCATCGTCGCCTCGAACCCGTGCGTGACCGGCGACACACTGGTCGCGACCGCGGCGGGGATGAAGCGCATCGACAGCCTCATCTCCGCGCCGTCCGAGGTTGTGGGATCGGACGGAGCGCTCCACGCGATCCGGCCTGCTTTCCTGACCGGGCGGAAGCCGGTCTATCTCCTCACCACCAAGGCCGGCTTCGAACTGAAGCTGACCGCCGACCACAAGGTGCTCACCAAGAACCGCGGCGATGTCGCCGCGCGCGACCTCACGTCGGACGACAAGATCGTGCTCGGGCGTCCCGTCTTCGGGACGCGGACGCTCGATCCCCGCCTCGGTGCCTTCCTCGGCCTCGCCATCGGCGACGGCTGCACGATGGGCGCGCAGGGGACGATCCTCGTCACCCTGTCTCCTGGCGAGCGCGACGTCGCCGAACGCGTCCATGCGGACCTAACCTCCTATCGCAAGGAGCATGGTGACGATGCGCGGGCGCATCGCGAGACGGGTATCAGCCAGCCGCAGTCGACGCTGCGCTTCGGCACCAGCGCGAAAGCCGTCCGCGAGGCCTGCGCCGAGTTGGCCGTCCTGAACGCCGGTTCGTCACGCAAGGCGCTCGCGGACGCCGCCTTCGAACTCGACCGCGAGTCCGTAAAGCCTATCATCGCCGGGCTCTTCACCGCCGATGGGACGGTGGCGAGCTACGGTGAGAAGTCGCAGCACGTCGCCCTCGACTCTGCGTCGCTCGTTCTGCTGCAGCAGGTCCAGCGCCTGCTGCTCGGCTTCGGCATCAAGGCGAAGCTCTACCGCAATCGCCGCGCCGGCGAGCTCCTGGCGATGCTGCCCGACGGGCGCGGTGGAACCGCGAGCTATCCCGTCCAGCAGATGCACAGCCTGCGCGTCACCCGATCCTCGCGCGTCGTCTTCGAGCAGGAGATCGGCTTCCTCCCCGGTAGCCCGAAGCAGGACGCGTTGGCGCAGGTCAACCGCACCGTTGCGGCCTACGCGGACCACATGGACGATCGGCTCGTCAGCCTCGAGCCGATCGGCGACGAACCCGTGTTCGACCTGACCGAGCCAACGACGCATCATTTCGTCGCCAACGGCATCGTCGTCCACAATTGCTCCGAATACATGTTCCTCGACGACACGGCGTGCAACCTCGCCTCGCTGAACCTGCTGCAGTTCCGCGACGCGGCGACCGGCAACATCGACCTCGCCGCCTACGAGCACGCGGTGCGCCTGTGGACCGTGGTGCTCGAGATCTCCGTCGTGATGGCGCAGTTCCCGAGCCGCGAGATCGCGCAGCTCTCCTACGACTACCGCACGCTCGGCCTCGGCTACGCCAACATCGGCGGCTTCCTCATGTCGTCGGGCATCGCCTACGATTCCGACGAGGGCCGGGCGATCTGCGGCGCGCTGTCGGCGATCATGACGGGCGTGTGCTACGCCACCTCGGCGGAGATGGCCGGGCAGCTCGGGCCGTTCGCCCGCTTCCACGAGAACCGCGACGCGATGCTGCGGGTGATGCGCAACCATCGCCGCGCCGCGCACGGCATCGCCGACGGCTACGAGGCGCTGTCGATCGCCCCCGTGCCGCTCGACGGCACGGCGCTGCGCGACCAGTCGCTCATCGTCCACGCCAAGGCCGCCTGGGACAAGGCGGTGGCGCTCGGCGAGCGGCACGGCTACCGCAACGCCCAGACCACCGTCGTCGCGCCGACCGGCACGATCGGGCTGGTGATGGATTGCGACACGACCGGCATCGAGCCGGACTTCGCGCTCGTCAAGTTCAAGAAGCTCGCCGGCGGCGGCTACTTCAAGATCATCAACCGCGCCGTGCCGGACGCGCTGCGCGCGCTCGGCTACCGCGAGGCCGACCTCGCCGAGATCGAGGCCTACGCCGTCGGCCACGGCTCGCTGCGCCAGGCGCCCGGCATCAACCACACGACATTGCGGGCCAAGGGCTTCACCGAGGCCAAGCTCGAGGAGATCGAGAAGACGCTGGCCGGCGCCTTCGACATCAAGTTCGTCTTCAACAAGTGGACGGTCGGCGCCGACTTCCTCGCCAAGGCGCTGAAGGTGCCGGCGGCGCGGATGGACGATCCGGCCTTCGACCTCCTCGCCTGGCTCGGCTTCAGCAGAGCCGAAATCGAGGCGGCCAACATCCACGTCTGCGGCGCGATGACGGTGGAAGGCGCGCCGCACCTGAAGAGCGAGCACTATCCGGTGTTCGATTGCGCCAACGCCTGCGGGCGCACCGGCAAGCGCTACCTCTCCGTCGAGAGCCACATCCGCATGATGGCGGCGGCGCAGCCGTTCATCTCGGGCGCGATCTCGAAGACGATCAACATGCCCAACGACGCGGCGATCGAGGATTGCAAGGAGGCCTACATGCTCTCCTGGCGCCTCGCGCTGAAGGCCAACGCGCTCTACCGCGACGGCTCCAAGCTCTCGCAGCCGCTGAACAGCCAGCTGATCGAGGACGACGAGGACGAGGCCGACGAGGCGATCGAGGCGGTGCTCGCCGCGCCGCTGCCGGCCCGCGCCGCCGCCATCTCGGAGAAGATCGTCGAGCGGGTGATCGAGCGAATCGAGCGGGTGCGCGAGCGCGAGCGCCTGCCCGACCGCCGCAAGGGCTATACGCAGAAGGCCGTGGTCGGCGGCCACAAGGTGTACCTGCGCACCGGCGAGTACCAGGACGGACGCATCGGCGAGATCTTCATCGACATGCACAAGGAGGGCGCCGCCTTCCGCAGCCTGATGAACAATTTCGCCATCGCCATCTCGGTCGGCCTGCAATACGGCGTGCCGCTCGACGAATACGTCGACGCCTTCACCTTCACCCGCTTCGAGCCGGCCGGGCTGGTGCAGGGCAACGACGCGATCAAGAACGCCACGTCGATCCTCGACTACGTGTTCCGCGAACTCGCCATCTCCTACATCGGCCGCAACGACCTCGCCCATGTCGATCCCAGCGAGATCGGTCACGACGTGCTGGGCGGCGGCGAGACGCAGGGCAAGGCCGCCGCGCCCCCGCCCGAGGTGCCGGCGGCGACGGCGAAGTTCGTCTCCAAGGGCTTCGTGCGCTCCAAGGCCGACAAGCTGATGCTGGTGCAGGGCGGCTCGTTCCAGGGCCCGCTGCCCGGCCCGACCGGCTTCGCGAGCAAGGGCGCCGTGGCGCTGAAGAGCGATGTGATGTTGAAGGGCGACGTGGCTCTGAAGGGCGATTTCGAGGTGGAGCTGCGCCACGTCGCCGACGCGCTCGGCGCCGAACTCTACGCCGCCGAGGCCGCCCCGCTCGCCACCGCCGCCGAGAAACGCAACCTCGCGCGGATGAAGGGCTACACCGGCGAGGCCTGCGGCGAATGCGGGAATTTCACGCTCGTGCGCAACGGGACGTGTCTGAAGTGCGATACGTGCGGCGGGACGAGCGGGTGCAGCTGAGGGAAAATGTTCTCTCTCCTTCTTTGTGGTTGATCCAAGTATCGTCATTTACTCTCTCCTACAGAATGGAAAGGAACTCGATTATGAAACAGCTCAGAGCACCTGGCCTGCTCAAGATGATCGCCACCGCAACCAAGACGGCGAGATTAGGCATAAGCAGCCGTGACACGCTCGTCGGGAACCACCACATTGGCTTTGTGCTGCTTGCTATGAGATGGACGTAAGTCGCTTCCGCAGCGCTCTGGCGAGTATGGGCAGGAGTTGAAACCGAAAG
This sequence comes from Beijerinckiaceae bacterium, assembly GCA_965198495.1. Lineage (GTDB taxonomy): Bacteria > Pseudomonadota > Alphaproteobacteria > Rhizobiales > Beijerinckiaceae > RH-AL1. Next base: position 2,650,283 of record CBDAPL010000001.1, read on the forward strand.
GCTACCGCGCCGACGCCCAGCTTGGCACCGTCTTGAATAAAGAAGCTGCGCCTCTCTCCACGAGTTGCTGCCAAAAAGAAGATCCTAATCAATAGGTATTTCGACGCTTCAAGTCCGATCACACCGCCTTCGCCGGCCCCGGCCAGTTCAGGGGCTACGACATGATGATCAACGAGGCGCTGCCGCGCCATTCCTGCTAGCCGCCCGACAAGCTGCCGCGCTGGATCTAGGTCGAGCTTCACCTCGTCGCAGCATTGGGCCCCTCATGGTCTCCGGAGACCGGCGACTTGCGCAGGATCGCGATCTCTCCCCCACCGGAATGAGCACCCCGCTCCCCAACTTTACCAGCGCGAGCTTGCCGGGCACTGTCGATCGCGGCGACGCTCGAGATCGTTCGACGGGCATGTCCATCAGCGGGATGGTCGTCAGCATCCGCCTTAAGGCAGCATCCACGGGCTCGATCGCGCTCGGCGCCGGCACCGCTGTCCGCGTTCAAAGCGTCGGCCGCGTTGCCGATGACGGAACCGACGGTGTCCCCCATGGCCGTGCAGCCGTGAGCGCCCTTGCGGCCTCGTCCGCGGCCTCTGGCGATTGGCGATCGATCGCGCCACGCCGATGCTTACCTGTCTGTGGCACGCTGATCGCGCCCGACCTGGTCGGGTGTACGAAAAGGACGTGCGCCGCACCATGCCGCTCGAGCATCCAGCCCTCGTCGCGTAGACGGCCGACGATCTTCGCTCGGCTGGTTTCCACCAGACACCCTCGCTTGTGCGTCTATGTGGGCGCAAAGCTGCCCCTCGTCAAAGTTCGAACGGGCTGGGACGCGATTTCCGGTTTGGCGATCTTCGCATTGTAGGTCGATCAGTCACCGGCCTGCGCGGCATCCCGAGCCGATAGACACCCCGCATCGTCTCCGGGTCGGCGACCGGCGCGCCCTTGCGCAGGATCGCGACCTTGCCCTCCCCGGCGAGGCGCACGGCGGCGCGGCGGACCGGCTGCAAGAGGCTCCGCCAAGCGTCCGGGCCGGCGCCGCCGAGCGCACGCGCGACCTCCGACGGGCAGATGGTCTTGTCCGCCCCGCGCTCCGCCACGAGGCGGAGCATCGTCGCCTCGATCTCGCTCTCTCTTTCCATCGCAGGGGCTCCGCCGATGATAGGCTTGCGGTCGACTATCATCGAACCCGGCTCGAACGTGAAAGCACCCGGCTCTATGTCGCCCGAAAACGCCTTCGATCGCCTCGCCCTGCTCGAAGCGCTCGACGCGATCGGCGCCGCCGCCGTCGCCTACGGCACGCGGCTCGAGAGCCGCCGCGTTTCGAGGACAGGCGCTACGACGCCCTCGTCGGCGGCATCGCGGAATATCTCTTCAAGCGCTGGGCACCCTTTCGACCACCGTCCTGGATCAAGAGCCGTGACCGCTACCTCGACATGCCCTGGTGGCCGGTCGGCGATGGCGATCCCGGCCTGATGGAATATCTCACCTGGGCGAGCCCGCCGGAGTTCAAGTCGCGCAACATCATGACCGACGAGGCGCCACTGCGTCGCGCCACCCAGCCGCCCGTCGAGCCGCTGGATCGTCAGACTCGGTGTTGATCGACGATCTCGCGGCCTCTTTCGCGATACGCTTTCGCGTCTGGCATTTCGACCCGCGCTTCAGCACCCTCATGGTGAGGAGCGGCGCAGCCGCGTCTCGAACCACGAGGGCTCCAGCGGCGACGTCGCGTGGTTCGAGACGGCGCTTCGCGCCTCCTCACCATGAGGCCCATGCGGCGCGTCGCGCCTCCTCTGCATGAGGCTCATGGGGCGGCGGGCGCATGCCGCGGGAAGCCGGCCGTCCCTCGGCGCGCACCGCAAATCCCTTGATCTCGCCTGCCTGAAGGTATATTTACCTAGTAGCTGCGACCGATGCCTCGGGGCACGGCGGCGCATGACGCTTCATGACGCATGAGGAGCCAGAGACATGACGCATCGGTTCTTCGCACGCTTTGCTGCATCCCATTGTAATCGTTGCGTTTCTCGCTGGTCCGAACAGAAAGCATGACGCTATGACGCTTATGACGCTGAAATGTAACCAAGTGTGCAAATTGTTGTGACGCTCACAGGTCGTGCCGGCGCACGCCCTCGAAAGCCAGCACGAAGTCCGGCCCGTAGGCCGTCGCCGGCGTCTGGGTGCCCGGCACGGCCTGGCCGGTCGCGGCGCGCCGGGCGATCTCGACCGCCGTCTCGGCGGTGAGCGCGTAGGCGTCCGGCGTCTCGAGGCGGCTGACGACGTGGGCGCCGGCGGCGTTCCAGGCCTCCGCGACGATGATGGCGCGCCCGCGTGCCCGTGCCTCCGGCGACGGGCCGGGCGGCATGCGCCGGTCGATCTGGGCCTTGAGCAGCCTCTGCGCCGGGCCGGTGCCGAGGATCGCCTTGGCGAAACCCGGCAGGTGTGCCGCCCGCTCCATGTCGCGCGTCGCCTCGAAGAACACCTCGATATCGGCGATGCCGGTCGAGCGCCAGGCGGTGGAGACGTCGCCCCAGCTGACGCCGATCGTGCGGCGCGGGCCGGCGCCGAAATCGGCCGTCGCCTCGGGTGTGGCGCGCCGCGTGACGATGCGGGTGCCGACCCGCGCGCGGGTGCCCTGCGCGATGCCCTCCAGCATCGTCTTCGCGGTGCCGCGGCTGACGCTCGCGAGACCGCCGATCGACAGGCGCAACCGCGTCGCGTCCGGCAGGCGCGCGGCGACATGGGCGGCGAGACAATCGCTCGGCACCACGTCGAAGCCGGCGCCGGGCAGCAGCATCACGCCGGCGGCCTTGGCCTCGGCGTCGCGCGCCGCCAGGGCCTCGAACACGTCGATCTCGCCGGTGATGTCGCAATAGTGCGTGCCGGTGGCGAGGCAGGCCTCGGCCATCGGCCGCGCCGTGGCCGAGAACGGCCCGGCGGCGTGCAGGACCGCCGCGACGCCGTCCAGGCCTTCGCGCAGCCGCCGCGCATCGGCGAGAGCGAAGACGCGACAGGCGAGGCCAAGGCGCGCCGCGAACGGCGCGAGGGCGACGTCCGTGCGCCCCGCCAGGATGGGCCGCAGCCCGCGCGATACGGCATGCTCCGCGGCGAGACGGCCGGTGAAGCCGGTCGCCCCATAGATCAGAATGTCGGATCGAGCGTCCCGCATCCGCGACTCCTGCCATCATCCGCGTTGACGTCGACGTGCCGGGATCCCCTAGATCCGGGCGAGAAGCTCCCGCTTCTTCTCCGCGAATTCGGTCGCGTCCAAGATGCCCTTGCGGTGCAGATCGTGAAGGCGCTCGATATGGGCGAAGACGTCGTCCGACGCCTTGCCCGCGACCGGCTGACCGGCGTCCGCCCGAGGCCGCTCGCGACGTGCCTCCGGCTCGGTTTTCGGCGCACGCGCCGCGACGTCATCGACGCGTTCGAGCTCGTGAAGCCGTACCGTCCCGAGCTGGCTCGTGAAACGCGGGTCCTCGCCGCCGCTCTGCTGCTGCGACACGCCGAAGATGCGATGGTCGCCGGTGGCGTAGAGTTCGACCGCGTCGCCGCGCTGGATCGCCAGCCGCCGCGTCTCGGGAAAATAGGCGTACCGCGTGTCGTTCTGGCTGCCGCTGGAACTCGGCGTGCCGCAGCCGTCCGGCCACCAGTCCCCGCCGCGCCGCGAGCCCTCGGGCGCCGGCATGGTCGCGATCGCTCCCTCGCGCACGAGGCCGGAGAGTTCGACGCACAGCGCGTCGACCCGCGCCTTCAGCCCGGTGTTGAACATGTCGCCGACCATGATCATGCCATGGCTCGACCACTGGCCCATGCCGCCGAGCTCGGGATGGGAGAATTGCGCCTGCTCGCCGCGGCCGCGCTCGAGCGCGTCCCGAAGCGTCAGGACCGCGTCGACACCGACGTCGTGGCGCCGCGCCATATCGGCGATAAGCTCATCGTCCTTGCCGTTCACGTGCCGCATCGCCTGTCAGTCCACCTTCGTGAGTTCGTCCAGCTTTACGGTGCCCTTGTCGTCGCTGAACGCCAACGACCGTTCGCCGCTATCTTGCTGCGAGACGCCGTTGATCCGATGGGAGCCGCTGTCGTAGGTCGTCGTCTCGCCGTTCTGCTCGATCAGCAGACGCCGCTTGTCCGGGAAAAAGGCGTAGCGCATGCCATTCTGCGAGCCGGACGAGGAAGGCTTGCCGAGATCTTCGGGCCACCACGCCTCGCCCGACGACATTGGTTTCATGGGCTCCATCGGCTTCATGGGCTCCATGCCCTTCATCGGCTTCATGGGTTTCATCGGCTCCATTGGCGTCCCCCGCGTTTGTCGCGTGTCAAGTCGCGCTGTCGCCGGTCCGTTCCGCGAAACGAGCGGATCCCGGCGACCTTCGCGATGACAACGCGCGTGTTCATCGACGGCTGCGCCGTCAACCGTATCGCCCTGCTCAACCTCGATCCGGCCAAGGCCCTGGCCGGCACCGACTTCAGGCTGGCGATCACACCCGAACTCGAGACCGAGTACCGGCGGGCTCTCGACCACCTGTTCGTGCCCTCCTACGTCAAGGCGCTGGTCCGTGTCCTGCTGGAATCAAGCGAGCTCCACGGACGTGACACCCACCCCGGACGCGGCGCCGATCCGCGTCTCGCGGAGCTGTCGCGGCATGCGCTCGTCATCACCGACGACGCCAAGCTCTACCGACGCTGTCCGCATCCCGGCATGATCGCGTGGCCGGACGTGGAGACGCATCTCAGGGCCGGCGACCCGCTTGCCGACGTGCTGCGACGTCGCGCGAGCGCCCTGCCCTCGTCCTAGCGCCGCACGCGAGACTGCCGCCGAGATCACGCGGTCGCCAGCCCGTCAGCCAGGTACCGAGCGTGACAACGAGCGCCTTGAAGCCGGCCGCTTCGGCGCGACGCACGAGGCTTTCGGCGACCCCGATGTCCTTGGGCGTGTAAAGCTGGAAGAAGGCCGGCGTCGAAATAGATCTCGTTCTGGAAGTCGCCGTAGGCTGGCATGAAAGGCTCCTCTTGATCGAGCGCTAGCAAGCCCAGACTCGAACGACGGGACGCGACTAAGCCAGGAGACCGGTATCCTGCCTTCGATTCTGATCGCTTGACTCGCAATCGGAGTCCGGGAATCAATGAAAGAACAAAAACGGAACAGTGTAGCGAGGTGAGCCGATGTCGCGAGGCGGCAGGTCGGAGCAGGTGGATCTTTTGCGCGGTGCCATCGCCCGTATCGAGGGCGACGGCTCCCTCGCTCTGGGATTCGGCGGCAAGGCGACCGGGCCCGTACCGCTCGGCCGCGGTCTCGCGTTGGACAAGGTGCTGTCAGGCGGCCTCTCGCGTGGCGCCCTGCACGAGGTGGTGGCGGCGCGCCCCGGTGATGCGGGCGCGGCATCCGGCTTCGCGCTGGCCCTGGCGGTCCGCTTCGCCGCCGCCAAGAACGAGACCAACACCGGTATCATGGCCAAGAGCGCGCCGGTGGTGTGGATCGTCGAGGATGCGGCGCTGGTGGAGAACGGCGCGCCTTACGCGCCCGGCCTGAGCGCGCATGGGCTCGATCCCGAACAACTGGTCGTCGTGCGCACCGCCAATGGCAAGGACAGTCTGTGGGCGATGGAGGAGGCGCTCAAGTGCCGCGCCGGCGTCGTCGTCGCTGATCTCTGGCGCACCAAGGCCTATGATCTCGTCGCCTCGCGCCGTCTGGTGCTGGCGGCGCAGAAGAGCGGCACACCGGGCCTGCTGGTGCCGGGCGCGGGCGGCATGGCGCAGGCGATCTCCTCAGCCGCGCGCACGCGCTTCGAGATCAAGGCGGCGCCGGGGCGGCACGCGGCCTCGGCCGCCGACCGCACGCCCCTGCCCGGCCGCGCCGCTTGGTCGGTCCGCCTCGCCCGCATCCGCGCGGGGCCGTCCGGCGGATCGAATGCCGGTTCGGGCTTCGATTGGGAAAAGTTCTGGCCCCTCGTCTGGAATCACGAAGAGGCATGGTTTTGTGATGCGTTACCTCTCCCTCCATATACCCCGGCTTTCGACCGATCGCCTGCGTCGGCACGCTATGACGTCGGTGAGCAGATCGCTCGCGTCGCCTGACGACATCGCTCCCATCGCCACCGTGACGAAAGTGAAAGGCGCGTTCCGCCTCGTCGCCGTCGATCGTCTTGCGGCGGCGCTCGGGCTGAAGCCGGGCATCGCCCTGGCCGATGCCCGCGCGATGCACCCCCGCCTCGATATCCGCGATGCCGACACGAAGGGCGACTTGGCGACCCGCGACGGGATCGTCGACTGGTGCCGCCTGTTCACGCCGCTCGCGGCGCCTGACGGCGAGAATGCCGCGATGCTCGACATCACCGGCGCCGCGCATCTCTTCGGCGGTGAGGTCGCGCTCATGGACACGATGGTCGGCCGCCTTGTCCGGCAGGGGTTTTCGGCCAGTGTCGCCATCGCCGCAACGCCAGGCGCCGCCTGGGCGCTGGCCCGCTACGGCAATGGCCGCCGCCTCGTCACGGAAGGGACCGGCATGGCCGAATGCGCCAAGCTGTTCGCGCCGATGCCGCTCGCCGCACTGCGCCTCGACGAAACGCTGATCGCGCGACTGGGCCAGGCCGGCCTGCGCCGTGTCGGCGACCTGCTCCTGCGCCCACGCGCGCCGATCGCCGCGCGGTTCGGCACCGCTATCCACCATCGCCTCGACGTGCTGCTCGGCCGTGCGCGTGATCCGATCTCACCGCGCTTTGAGGCGCCGGCCTTCGTCGCGGAGCGCCGCTTCGCCGAAGGCATCGCCCGGCGCGAGGACGTGGAGGCGACGATCCAGGCTCTGGCCTACGATCTCTGCGGTCTGCTGGCGCGCCATGGCGAGGGCGCGCGCCAACTCGATGTCAGCCTGTTTCGCGTCGACGGAATGGTGAAGCATCTTGCTGCCGGTACCAGTCGCCCGCTGCGCGATCCGCTCGTCATGGCGCGGCTGTTTCGCGAGCGGATCGAGGCCGCCGGCGAGGACGGGCTCGATACCGGCTACGGGTTCGACGTTGTCCAGCTCGCCGCTCTTTCGGCGGAGCGGCTCGATCAGGCGCAGCCCGGCTGGGGCGCGGCAACGGAATCTTCCGATATCGCCGATCTGGTCGATCGGCTCGGGGCGCGCTTCGGTCTCGGCAGGGTCACGCGGCTTGTTCTCGCCGACACTCATCGGCCCGAAAGGGCGGCGACGGCCGTCGCCGCCGCGACCGCGATACCCGTGAAACGCCGGGGCGCCACAGCGGTCCTGGCGCTCGCCGACATGGCCGATGTCGAGAACCTCAAGGGCTTGGAGGAGGACGCGATCTTGCCCGCGCGACCGATCCGGTTGCTGGATCGCCCCGAGCCGATCGACACGATCGCCGGGGTGCCGGACGGGCCGCCGCTGCGTTTTTGCTGGCGCCGGGTGACGCACCATGTCGCGGCGATCGAAGGACCGGAGCGGATCGGGCCGGACTGGTGGAAGCGGGGCCAGGGCACGGATACGAGCCATACCCGCGACTATTTTCGTGCCGAGGATACCGACGGCCAACGCTTCTGGCTCTACCGCGAGGGCCTCTACCGCGACACATCCGAGCCGCGCTGGTTCCTGCATGGGTTTTTCGCATGATGGACAAGGATACGGCCCGTGATCCGGTTCGCCGAACCTGACGGGTTCGCCGAATTCGGCGTCGCCACCAACTTCTCGTTCCTGCGCGGCGCCTCGCATCCGGAAGAACTCGTCGCGCAGGCGATCACGCTTGGCCTCGCCGCAATCGGGATCGCCGATCGCAACTCGCTTGCCGGCATCGTGCGCGCGCACCTTTTCCTGCGCCACAACAAGGACCAGTCGAACGGCCTGCGGGTCCTCTCCGGCGCCAGATTGGTCTTCTGCGACGGCACGCCGGACATCCTCGCCTATCCGCGCGATCGTGCCGCCTATGGGCGCCTCTGCCGGCTGCTGACCAAGGGCAATATCCGCGCGCAAAAAGGCGGCTGCATGCTGGAGCTCGCCGACCTCCTCGAATGGAACGAGGGGCTGCAGCTGATCGCCCTGCCCGCCTCGACCTTCGAGCCCGACGCCGACGCGAAAGCCGCCGGGCGGCATTTCGAGGATTACGCGGATGCCTGTTTTGAAGCGGCCGCCGACGATGTCATTACGGCGTTGCCTTCCGCGCCCCGCAATGATGGTGGACCATCAGCGGGCAAACTATCCCCTGTCGGCCGGCTCGAAGCGGCGCGTTCGAAATCGAAGTCCGACGACAAACGATCGGCGTTGGAGCGGCTGGCCGCCGCCTGCCCGGACCGTCTGTGGCTCGGCGCCAGCATGACCTATGGCACGAACATGCGCGGCGACCTCGCCAGGCGCCGCAAGCTCGCCGACAGGCTCGGCCTGCCGCTCATTGCCACGAACGATGTCGTGATGCACGATCCGGCGCGGCGCGAGCTGCAGGACGTCATCACCTGCGTGCGCCACGGCGTCACGCTCGAGGCGGCCGGCCGCAAGCTCGCCGCCAACGCCGAGCGCCACCTGAAGCCGCCGACGGAGATGCGGCGTCTCTTCATCGAGGCGCCGGAGGCGGTAAGCGAGACGCTGCGCTTCCTCGACGGACTGACCTTCTCGCTCGACGAGCTCGGCAACGATTATCCCGAGGAGCTGCGCGAGGGCTACGCCACGCCGCAGGACGCGCTCGCCGCCTTCGCCGCCGCGGGCGCGGCGCGGCGCTACCCTTCCGGCGTACCCGAGCACGTCACCACCGCCATCGCGCACGAGCTCTCGCTCGTCGCGCGGATGGACTACGCGCCCTACTTCCTCACCGTGCACGACATCGTGCGCTTCGCCCGCTCGCGCGGCATCCTCTGCCAGGGGCGCGGCTCGGCGGCCAATTCCACCCTCTGCTTCTGCCTCGGTATCACCGAAGTCGACCCGGCCTTTCACGACCTGCTGTTCGAACGCTTCATCTCGGTCGACCGACGCGAGCCGCCCGACATCGACGTCGACTTCGAGCACGAGCGGCGCGAGGAGGTGATGCAGTACATCTACGAGCATTACGGCCGCACGCGCGCCGCGCTGACGGCGAGCGTCGTCACCTACCGTGCCCGCTCGGCGATCCGCGAGGTCGGCAAGGTGTTCGGCCTGTCGGAGGATGCGATCGGCGCGCTGTCTGGCACCATCTGGGGCTTCGGCGAGGGCGCCGCCGTCAACGAGGACGAGACGCGCCGCGCCGGCCTCGAGCCGACAGAGCCCGGCCTTGCCAAGGCGCTCGCGCTCGCCCGCGAACTTTCCGGCTTCCCCCGCCATCTGTCGCAACATAGCGGCGGCTTCGTCATCACCCGCACGCGCCTCGACGAGGTGGTGCCGATCGCCAACGCCGCTATGGCCGACCGCACCACCGTCGAATGGGACAAGGACGATCTCGACGCGCTCGGCATCCTCAAGATCGACGTGCTGGCGCTCGGCATGCTGTCGTGCCTGCGCGGCTGCTTCGATTTGCTCGCCAAGCATTACGACCGCGCCGAGACCCTCGCCTCGCTGCCGCAGGAGGATCCGGCGGTCTACGCGATGATCCAGAAGGCCGACACGATCGGCGTCTTCCAGATCGAGAGCCGCGCGCAGATGTCGATGCTGCCGCGCCTCAAGCCGAAGACCTTCTACGACCTCGTCATCGAGGTGGCGATCGTCCGGCCGGGTCCGATCCAGGGCGACATGGTGCACCCCTACCTGCGCCGGCGCATCGGCAAGGAGACGGTGACCTATCCTTCGCCCGAACTCGAGCAGGTGCTGGGCAAGACGCTCGGCGTGCCGCTGTTCCAGGAGCAGGCGATGCGGATCGCCATCGTCGCGGCCGGCTTCACGCCGTCCGAGGCCGACCAGTTGCGCCGCGCGATGGCGACCTTCAAGCGCGTCGGCACGATCTCGACCTTCTACGACAAGATGGTGAAGGGCATGATCGCGCGCGGCTACCCCGAGGATTTCGCCTCGCGCTGCTTCAAGCAGATCGAAGGCTTCGGCACCTACGGCTTTCCGGAGAGTCACGCGGCTTCCTTTGCGCTGCTCGTCTACGCCTCGTGCTGGTTCAAGTGCCGCTACCCCGACGCCTTCGCCTGCGCGCTTCTCAACGCCCAGCCGATGGGCTTCTACGCTCCCGCCCAGATCGTCCGCGACGCGCGCGAGCACGGCGTGCCCATCGCCGAGGTCGACGTGAACTTCTCGGGTTGGGACTGCACGCTGTTTCGCGACACAGGGTCACCTCCCGCTCTTGGGGAGGAGAAAGCGGTCGAGCGGCCGCTGTCTCCTGCTGCTGGTACCGGCGATACCGAGCGCCCGCGCGTTCATCAGAAACACGCCGACCGCGCCTGCCACATCATCGGCGATCATGCGATCAGGCTGGGTTTCCGGCAGGTGAAAGGCGTTGGCGAGACCGATATGCGGCGGCTCGTCGAGCGGCGCGGCGCGGGTTACGATTCCGTGCGGGACCTGTGGCTGCGCGCCGAACTGGCGCCTTCAGTGCTCGAGAAACTCGCCGAGGCGGACGCCTTTCGTTCGCTCGGCCTCGACCGGCGTGAGGCCCTGTGGATCGTGCGCGGGCTCAACCGCGCCGGCGACAAGGACGATCTGCCTTTGCTGAAGGCGATCAGCTTCGTCGACCTCGAGCCGGAGGCGAAGCTGCCGCCAATGCCGCTCGGGCAGCACGTGGTGGAGGATTACCGGCATCTTTCGTTGAGCCTGAAGGCGCATCCCGTCGCCTTTGTCCGGGCGCAGCTTCTTGCCCGCGCGATGATCAAGGCGGAAGCACTGGCGAGCCATCCGGCGGGCCAGCGCGTCACGGTGGCGGGGCTGGTGCTGGTGCGACAGCGGCCGGGCTCGGCCAAGGGTACGATCTTCCTCACGCTCGAGGACGAGACCGGCGTCGCCAACATCATCGTCTGGCCGAAGGTGTTCGAGCCGTTGCGGCCGATCATCATCGGCGCCCGCTTCATCGCCGTGACCGGCCGCGTGCAGCGCGACGGCGACGTCGTGCACGTCGTGACGGAAAAAGCGGAGGATCTGACCCGCCTGCTCGGCCTCTTGTCGAGCCAGGGACCGGAGGTTTCAAGCCTGGCGCGCGCCGACGAGATTCGCCGGCCGGTGCTGCTGCCGCGCCCCAAGCGACCCGAGCGCGAGATGCTGCCCGGCTTGTTCAGCGAGGTGGCCGACCCGGAGGTGGCCCTCCGGCAGGTTTTGCCGAAGGGACGCAACTTCCAGTGATCCGTCATCATCCAGATCTTCGGCAGATCGGGATGAAGCCGCAAGCCCTAGCGCCGGCCGAAACCACCACGGCCCCTGCCCCCACCTGGGGCGGGACGACCGCCGCCGCCGGGACGAGCGCCACCGAATGACGGTCCGGGACGGCCACCGCCGAAGCCGCCGAAGGCGGGGCGCCCGCCACCGAAGCCGCCAGGCGCCGGACGAGCCCCGCCGCCGCCGAATGCCCCCGGACCCGGACGACCACCGCCGAAGCCGGCAAAGCCGCCAGGCTGCGGTCCCCGGAACTGCTGCGGCGCTTGTCGGAACTGCTGCGGCGCCTGCGGAACTGCTGCGGCGCTTGCCGGAACTGCTGCGGCGCTTGCCGGAACTGCTGCGGCGCTTGCCGGAACTGCTGCGGCGCTTGCCGGAACTGCTGCGGCGCTTGCCGTACTTGCTGGCGCTGCTGGACTTGTTGCCGCTGACGCTGTGCCTGCTGGCGGGTCGCGTTCTGCCGCTGCTGAACGCGTGCACGCTGTGGCTGCGTCCGCTGCTGCTGACGCGCGTCCTTCGCCCGTTGAACGACGGCATTGCGGTCGTTCGCCCTCGGCACGCGGTTCCGGTTGGGCGTCGCGCCGCCTCCGGCCGTGCGGCCGGCATTAGAAGATCCGGTGCGGGCGGATCGCGCCGCCTCCGCCCGATTGACGCCAGCTTGCTGACCGGCGGCCCGGGTCGCCGCCGCACCACTGGTTTTGCGGGACGTGTTGGCCGGTTCTTGGCGACCAGCCGCGGGCAAGGCACGGCCGTCAGCTCCTGGAAGACGCTGATTCGCCGAAACGCCGCCGGTCGCACCAGTGCGAGCGCGACTCGTGGAGGTCGCGCGCGCCCTCTCGTCGCGCAATTGCGCTGGCGTGGTGATGCCACTTCGCTCGAGCGCGATGCTTCGCTGCGCCACCGCGCCCGGCAATCCGACGCCGAGATGCGCGGCGATCGCGCCTCCAACGGCAGCAGCCCCGAGAGCGGCGATGGGTATCGCCCGATGGATGTTGTTTGCCACCCCGTTCTTGTCGATCGCGACGCCATGATCGCCGCCACCGCCGCCAAAGGTGCCGCCGTAGAAGTAGTTGCCGATGGGGTAGGCCACGAACGGCGGCGGGTCATAATAGTCCGGCAAGGGCACGAACACCGGAACCGGGAGAAAGAACAACCCCACAGGCGGCGGAGGCGGCGGCAGATCGAGGAACGCGGCTGGCACCGGCGGCAGCCAATAGTCCGGCGGCGGGGGCGGCGGCGGAAAACCGTAGGAGGGGTCGTCGAAAGAGACGACAGGCTGGTCGGTGTAGACGGCCTCGCCGGGCGGCGGAGGCGGCACGTCGTAGGTGATCGCCTGATAGGTCGGCGGCGGCGCGATGGCCGCCGAAAGCGTCTGGAGGCGCAACCGCGCCGCCGTTGCATGCGCGCCGCGCGGATAGCGGCTGAGATAGGACCAATAGGCATCCGGCGTATCGATCGATATCGTCCGGCGCCAGGTCTGTTCCTCGCGACGGACCGCGAGCAGGACGCGCACGCGCTTACCCAGGGGATCGTCGCTGAAGCTCGTGTTGAATTCGGTATAGGCCTGCAGCGTGTCGCGCGCAATCGCCGCATTGTAGGCTTGCTGAACGGGAAGGTCCTTAAGCGGCTTTGATTGCAAAGCGGACATCTGATCCGGCGTCGCGGCGGCAGGCGGGGCGCCTTTGCCACGATCGAAGAAACGGAAGGCCGCATCGATCTTCGTGGAATCCCACGGTACGACAGCGCCCTTCGTCTGCTCGTTCACGCGCAGGCGGACGCGATCGAAGATTTCGTCCGGCGGCAACCCACCCTCGCGCAGCATGGCGGCGAGCGATTGCGCGTAAACGCCGTAGTTGCCTTTCTCGGGCGCGGCGATCGTGCCCGGCGCGGCATTATAGGCGATCAACGATCCAGGGCTTGCGTCGATCAAGGCCAAGCCGCCCGCCAAAGGCGCTCCTTCTAACTTGAAGGGCGACTTGTAAGCGACATCGAAGACCATGAAACGCGCTTTGATGTTAAGCGCGTCAAGGGGCCCACTGAGGTCGGAAAGACGGACGGCGCTGATAGGAATGTCGAGATCGCGTGAAACGCTCGCACCGATCGGCACGTAATAGTTATCGTTGCCATACTGCAGCGAATAGCCAGCGAGATATACGAAAGCGACGGTGTCAGGACCGGCATCGCCGACGCGTTTCAGGAACTCGGCGTAGGATTGGCGCAAGGTCTCGGCGTCGAGGTCGCGCGCTCCGACCACCTCGAAGCCGGCGGCCTGCAGCGTTTGCGCGATCAAGCCCGCGTCGTTGGCGGCAGTCGGTAGGGCGCCGGCGGCGTAGCTCTCGTTCCCGACGACGAATGCGATGCGCCGCTCTGCTTTCTTGGCGTTGGAGTTCGCGGTTTGGGCGGAAGCTGTATCGCCGAACATTTGTAGGTGGAACACCAAAGAAACGAGAACGGCCAGAAACGTGGGCAAGCGACGCAAGGTCATCTCCCGGTTGATAAGACATTCAGCTAAGGAGGCGCCCTTGGGAAAAAGCAAGCAAACCCGCGGCTTCACATGGTCGTAGGCCCGTTCCCGACCAAAGCGACACGCAACCTTGAGCGCCGACAACGCACACCACGCAGAGACAAAGCAGAATGACTGATCAGACCGTAGGAAATGTCGGCATCCAACCCGCCGAAGCGCCGCGGCGAAGTCGAGCGATCTTCAGGCACAGCGTGTGGGTGCGGCTCACACACTGGGTTTGGGTCGTCTCGTTCGTCATCCTTTTCATGAGCGGTCTGCAGATTTTCAATGCCCATCCGAGCTTGAACTTCGGAAACACCACCACCTTCGATCCAAACGCGACAGGCGCGGGCCGGCTCATCCTCGACATCGACAATGATGGATCGAAGGGCGTGACGTCCGTGCTCGGGCACACATTCGATACGACCGGCGTGCTCGGCGTCTCGCAAGGGCCCGATGGCGCATCAGCCCGCGCTTTTCCGAGTTGGCTCACGCTGCCGGCGGTCCAGGACCTCGCGACCGGCCGGAAGTGGCATTTTCTGTTCGCCTGGATTCTTGCGGCTGACGGGCTGATCTACCTGATCTACGGACTTGTCAGCGGCCATATCGCGCGCGACCTCATCCCGCGTCTGCGGGATTATCGATCGATTCCGCACGACATCATGACCCATCTCAAACTTCGCTTCTCGCATGGAGCGGATGCGCCACAGTACAACGCGCTGCAGAAGATCACTTACGCGGTCATCCTCTTCATCGTCCTGCCGGTTCTCGTGCTCGCCGGGCTCGAAATGTCGCCGGGTATGGATGCCCTCCTGCCTTGGTTGCGCTACGCGTTCGGCGGTCGACAGAGCGCGCGCACGATCCATTTCCTGATGGCTTGGACGCTCGTCGCCTTCGTCCTCGTCCATGTCGTCATGGTCGTGGTCTCCGGCCTCTTCAACAACATGCGCTCGATGATCACCGGGCGTGCCGCCGTCAATGAGGATCCAACGTCATGAGCGCAAAGCTCGATCGCCGTCTTTTCTTGGCGGGAGCGGCTGGTCTCGCTTTGTCCGGTTGCGACCGCATCGCCAATACGAAGCAGGGTGAGGACGCCTTTCAGGTCGGCAGCGATCTAACCTACGAGAGCCAGCGCGCCTTGTTGGGGCAGCAACTGGCGCCGGAATACGAGCCCTCCGCCATAAGCGCCTTTTTCAAGCCGAACGGCTCGATCGACCCGAAGGACCCCGCCTACAAGAAGCTCGCCGCGGCGAAGTTCGCGAGCTATGCGTTGAGCGTTGGAGGCCTTGTCGCCAAACCGCGATCGTTCACGCTCGCCGATCTTCGTGCGCTACCGCCGCGAACCCAGGTCACGCGGCACGATTGCGTCGAGGGCTGGAGCGCCATCGGTCAATGGACAGGCGTGCCCCTTCACGAGGTGCTCGATCTCGTCGAGCCGCGACCGGAAGCGCGTTACGTCGTGTTCCATTGCTTTGACAATTACAATACGGACTACACCACCGAGCCCGTGCAGGACGAAAACGCGTTGGACGGCGGCGGCGCCTCCAAATTCTACGGCTCGATCGGCATGACGGACGCGGCCCATCCGCAAACCTTGCTCGCCTACGGCATGAACGGGCAGCCCCTGCCGGTCGAGCATGGTGCGCCGGTAAGACTGCGGGTGGAGCGACAGCTCGGCTACAAGAACACCAAGTACATCCGCGGTATCGAGCTCGTGTCGAGCTTCAAGAACCTCGGGGACGGCAAAGGCGGGTACTGGGAGGATCAGGGCTATGAGTGGTACGGCGGCATCTGAGCCTTAGGCTTCTTACCGTAAAAAGAGACTTGCCGTTCAAGGCGCGGAACCGGATAAGCGCTGACATCGCTCGTTGGCCGCCGGATCCGCTTTGACATCGACGCAACAGCCCAAGCGCCGCAACATCTTTCGTCGTTTGGGCTTTTCACGTCTCGCGGTCGATCAGTTCGTGCGCCGCGCGATATTCCTGCTCGGCGGTCTCTGTGTCGGCGCCATCGCGGTCGTCATGGCGATCTTAGCGGACAAGGCGCAGGACGTTTTCCACGCCGTCATCGTGGTTTCTCCCTGGTTCGCCGTTTTCATTTGCCCGATCGGCTTCGGCTTCGCTGTTTTCCTTGCGCGCACGGTGTTTCCGAACTCTCAAGGGAGCGGCATTCCTCAGGTGATCGCCGCGCGCAAGATCGAGGATCCGGTCAAGCGAAACGCTCTCGTTTCCCTCCGCGTCGCCTTCGGTAAGATCGTCGTCATGATGCTCGGTCTGCTCTGCGGCGCCTCGATCGGCCGGGAGGGCCCGACCGTTCAAGTCGGCGCGTCAATCATGGGCTTTATCGGACGCAAAGCGCCAATCGTCTATCATCAGAATCTTCTCCTCGCCGGCGCCGCCGCCGGCATAGCCGCCGCCTTCAACACACCGCTGGCGGGCATTGTCTTCGGTATCGAGGAGCTAAGCCGCTCCTTCGAGGCCAAGGCGAGCGGGCTCGTCATTGGCTGCATCATCGCCGCTGGCGTAATCTCGCTGGCGATCCAGGGGGACTATACCTACTTCGGGACGACTGACGCGACCATGCCGCTGGGAAGAGGTTGGCTGATCGTCCCCTTCTGCGCCATTGTCGGCGGCTTGCTCGGCGGAGGGTTCAGCCGCATCCTGATCCTTTGTATCGCCGGCGATCCCATGCGAGGCATCAGGCGCTTCATCATCGCCTACCCCATCCCCTTCGCGATGCTCTGCGGGCTCGGCGTGGCGCTTTGCGGCTTGCTGGGCTCGCACTCTTCCTACGGTACCGGCTATTCTGAAGCGCGCCAGATCCTGCATGACCAGGGCCACGTCACCCTGCTGTATATGCCGTTGAAGTTGCTGGCGACGATGTTCTCCGCGGTGAGCGGCATACCTGGCGGCCTCTTCGCACCCTCTCTGTCGATTGGCGCAGGGCTCGGGGCGGAGTTCCACGCCGTCTTTCAGAGCATCCCCATCGGCGCTCTCGTGCTTGTCTCGATGGCCTCCTATCTCGCTGGCGTCGTGCAGACCCCAATCACGTCTTTCGTCATCGTGTCCGAGATGACGCAGGATCACAGCATGGTCATACCGCTCATGGTCGCGGCGCTCATCGCTGACGCGGCATCGAAGATTTTGTGCAAGGACAGCGTGTATCACGCCCTCTCCAAGGTTTTCCTGCCCGTCGCGCCCGCGACGACACAGCTCGAGGTTGGTGACGTCCTGGAGCAGGACGAGCCGATATGAGCGGCGAAGCGATTCCTATCACGCTGGACTTCGACCCAGCCGCCGATGAACTCGTGACGCTATCGCCGCTTGTTCGACGGATCGTCGCGCCGAACGCCGGGCCGATGACGTTCAGGGGAACGAACACCTATGTCGTCGGCCACGGCGAGGTCGCGGTGATCGACCCCGGGCCAGACTCGCCCGAACATGTCGCGGCCATTTTGGCCGCGCTGGCCGGCGAGACCATCGCGTGGATCCTCGTCACCCACACGCATCGCGACCACTCTCCCGGCGCTCGCCTGCTGAAGGCCGCGACGAACGCGCCGATCGTCGGCTGTGCCCCGCACCACTACTTTCGACCCCCGCGCGACGAAGAGGCCGCGTCCGCCGAAGCCTCGAACGATCTCGACTACACGCCAGACCGGGTGCTCTCCGAAGGGGACCGGGTCGACGGCCCTGGGTTCACGCTGGAGGCCGTCGCGACGCCTGGGCACACGATGAACCATCTCGCCTTTGCCTTGTCCGAGGAGCGAGCCTTGTTCTCCGGCGACCACGTGATGGCCTGGTCCACGACGATCGTTTCGCCCCCCAGTGGCTCGATGCAGGCCTACATGGCCTCTCTCGCGAAGCTTCGTGGACGAGAGGACGCGATCTACTGGCCAGGCCACGGCGGCCCGGTGGAAGAACCAACGCGTTTCGTCCGCGCCTTGCGGCATCACCGCCACCAGCGCGAGCGCGCGATCCTGTCGCGGCTACGCGCCGGTGACCAGAAGATCCCGTCGATCGTCGCGGCAGTCTACGAGCGTATCGACCCGCGGCTCGCGAATGCCGCCGCACTGTCCGTCCTGGCCCATTTGGAAGATCTCTACGCAAGAGGACGCGTACATGCCGACAGGCAGCCCTGCATGGACGCTTTGTACACACTTCCAGACTGACTCAGGTCTCGTCGTTCGCCGCGTCGATATCGTTGATGAGATTGATGACGCGAGCGGCGTTGGAGCCAGGCTCCTGCCAGCCGCCCCGCGCGATGGAGCGAACGTCGACTTGCGTCTTGCTACCGACACCCTTGATCCGGACGGTGAGGTCTGCCGGAAAGCCCATGAGGGAGGATTTCACCACGATGTCGATGTGACCTGTGGCGAAGTTGACTGGTCGCGTCTCGTCGGCGATCGCCCAGTGGCGGCGTTTGATGAGCTTGTGGATGATAGCGTCGACATCTGCCGCCTCTGTGTCGAGAGTGAGCGTTTGCAGATCCGGGTAAAGCCTTCTCTGCAAGGCACGCTCGGCGGCGCTGATCGAGGCGGGCGGCTTGGACCCCTGACGCGCGGTGACAGCCTTCTCAGTCATGAGATACGTCGGCGGATCGTCGATGTCGGTCGAGATGTCGGTGACGAGCGGTATCGAACGCGCCTGGACGGCGAGATAGGTGGGATAGACGAGAAGAAATGCTGACAGGAGGATTCCGGCTAACGCGATCCCAAGCCCTCGGAAACCTGTGCGCCAGATGACGACTATGGCAATGAGAGCGAATAGGATGGCCAAGGCCGCGACACCCATCGCCGCGCCCTCGATGGCGAGAGAGGCTGATGGATCGAGGCCCTTGCGCGCCAAGCCTATTCCGATGATCGCCACGAGCAAGGCGAAAACCGCGAGATTTCGGCTCCAGATCGCCGCGCGCGAAAACGGATCTTCAAGGACCAGGCGACGCATTGTCTCGCAGACAAACTTAAACCGACTACATCGGTAGACGGTACTCCTTATCCTTGAACTGCTGGCGCAAGCCAAGTTTGTTGATCTTACCAGCCGCCGTGTGGGGGATCTCGTCGACGATCTGCACATCGTCGGGCATCCACCATTTGGCGATCTTGTCGGATAGGAAGGCCAATACATCGTCACGTTGCGGCGTCCTGCCCTTCGTGGGAACGACGACGAGCAGTGGCCGCTCGTCCCATTTGGGGTGATGCATGCCGATGACGGCAGCCTCGGCGACGTCAGGGTGGCCGACGGCGAGATTCTCGATCTCGATCGACGAGATCCACTCTCCACCAGACTTGATGACGTCCTTGGAGCGATCGGTGATGGTCATCGTGCCGTCCGGCGCAATCGTCGCGATGTCGTTGGTATCGAAGTAGCCTTCGGCGTCGAGAACGCCCTCTTCTTCCTCGCGGCGGTAGTAGCTCTTTGTGATACAGGGGCCGCGGACCTTAAGCTTGCCGAAGGTCTTACCATCCCAAGGTAGATGCTTCCCTTCGTCGTCGGAGATGATCATCTCGACGCCGAAAGGCGCGCTTCCTTGCTTCGCCTTCTGATCATACAGGCGGTCGCCGACGAGATCCTTGGTGCTCGGCTTGAGCGTTCCGATGGTACCAAGCGGGCTCGTCTCCGTCATGCCCCAGGCATGGTAGACTTCGATGCCGAACTCCTTCTCGAAGGCGACGATCATCGCCCGCGGACAGGCCGAACCTCCAATCAGGATGCGCCGCAACGCGCTCGGCTTGCGACCCTTGGCACGCATCGTGGCAATCAGCATCATCCAAACCGTCGGAACACCGGCGCTTTGAGTCACGCCTTCCATGTCCATAAGCTCGAACACGGAGTCGCCGTCGAGTTTCGGCCCGGGCATGACGATCTTGGCGCCCGCCATCGGCAGAGCGTAAGCGGTCGCCCAAGCATTGGCATGGAACATCGGGACGACCGGCAAGAAGCTGTCGAAACAATTCGCTCCGAGCGCGCTGGCACTGCAGGCTTGCATCCCGTGCAGAACGTTGGAGCGATGTGAGTAGAGGACCCCTTTGGGAGAGCCGGTCGTACCGGACGTGTAGCACAGGCCGACAGCCGTGTTCTCGTCGACTGCCAGCCATTGGAAATCGTCGTCGACCTCCGCCAGCCAATCTTCGTAGGCGACCGCGTTGCGAAGGCTGGTCGTCGGCATGTGCGCCGCATCCGTCAAAATCACGTACTTTTCGATCGTCGTGAGCTGATCGGCGAGCTTCTCGAGGATCGGCACGAAAGTGAGGTCGACCATCATCATGCGGTCTTCGGCGTGATTGATGATCCAGGCGATCTGCTCGGGGAACAGGCGCGGATTGACCGTGTGGAAGATGGCTCCGATCCCCGCGATCCCGTACCAGACTTCCAAATGGCGCGCGCTGTTCCAGGCCAATGTTCCAACCCGTTCGCCGAGCTTGATGCCGTCGGCAGCGAGCCGCTTTGCAACGCGTAGCGAGCGGGTGCGTAGATCCGCGTAAGTGCTACGATGGATCGGACCTTCGACGGAGCGCGTGACGATCTCCTGCTGGCCGAATTGGATCGCGGCGTGATCGACGATCCGGTGCAGCAACAGCGGCCAATCCTGCATCAATCCGAGCATTTCGATCCCCATGTATTGGCCGGCCTTTACGGCGCTTTGTCTCGATGGTCCATGGAATCACGGAAGGCGCAAGGTGTACTTTCTACCTCTTCAGTACCGGCGAATGGGTTCGAGCTTGTTTCGAAATGGGTCGAGACTCAGGAGAAGCATGAACTCGGCCTTCAACGACCATTAACCGCCCTGACGGATGCTCGTACGAAGAAGATGGTCTTGTCCTACGACCGTCAGTAATCGCGAGCACGCATCGCCATGGAACCTATTCTGTCGAACGTCGCCAGGTCCGTCCCCCACAACGAGCCGCACGATCTTCTCTCTCGCCTGTATCGCGAGATTGGAATCTCGGCCGTGGCGGCAGCGCTTCAGATCAGCGAGGAAGCGCCGAGGATCGAACGTCAGGCCGCCGAGAAGCGCGCCGCGTTGCTGGCTGCCAAAGCGGCCTGACCAAAGCCGATTATCGACCCGCTTTTAGGATTGCGGCACGCGCACGACCGGACGTGCCGCTAATCGCCCCTCACCTGAACCTAATGCCACGCTCCTGCCTTGTTTGCCGATCGTCCTATGGCCGCTCGCGCAGGAACTCCCGTGACCACTCTTCTTCTTCGGCACAAATCGAGTCTCGACCATGACACCGGCCCAAATCATCCGGAGCGGGCCGATCGGATCCGCGCCATCGATAACGAGTTGGCGGCACCGCGCTTCGACGGTTTGATCTGCGAGGATGCGCCTTGGGGTGCGTCCGAAACGATCACGCGCGTTCATCCGACCGCCTATGTCGCGGCGCTCGAAGAAGCCGCGCCAAAGGACGGCTCGCTCGCTCTTGATCACGGCGACACGGTCATGAGTCCTGGCACCTGGGCCACGTTGATGCACGCCGTCGGTGGCGCGACACGTGCCGTCGACGCGGTCATGGTCGGACAGAACAAGAATGCTTTCGTGTCGACGCGTCCACCCGGTCACCATGCCGAGATCACGACGCCGATGGGCTTTTGCATCTTCAATACGGCCGCGATCGCCGCCCGGCACGCGCAGCAGATGCATGGGGCGAAGCGAGTGGCGATCGTCGATTTCGATGTCCATCACGGCAACGGCACCCAGGCGATCTTCTGGAGCGACCCGACTGTCATGTATGGCTCGACGCATCAAATGCCGCTGTTTCCCGGCTCCGGCGCCATCAACGAGCGTGGCGCGCATGACCAGATCGTCAACGCGCCGTTGCGAGCCGGCGACGGCAAGGATGAATTTCGCGAGGCGATGGAGACGCGGATCTTGCCGCGTCTCGAAGACTTCGCGCCGGATTTTGTCATCATCTCCGCAGGCTTCGACGCGCACTGGCGGGATCCGCTCGGCAGCGTCAAGCTCACGGAGGAAGATTATGTCTGGATCACCGAGAAACTGATGGATGTCGCCCGCCGCCATACCGGCGGCAAAATCGTCTCGCTTCTGGAAGGCGGCTACGATTTGGAGGGACTCTCGAAGTCCGTCGCCGCCCACGTCGGAGCGCTGATGGGCGCGTAACAAACGCCCAGTCGCGGCAACGACAGGTGATCAACGGGCTAGTACCGCCAACAGCAGCAAGGCCACGATGTTGGTGATCTTGATCGCCGGGTTGACGGCGGGACCGGCTGTGTCTTTGTAAGGATCGCCGACCGTGTCGCCGGTCACGGACGCTTTATGGGCGTCCCCGCCTTTCAGGTGCCGGACGCCGTCCTTGTCGATGAAGCCGTCCTCGAAGCTCTTCTTGGCATTGTCCCACGCACCGCCGCCCGATGTCATCGATATGGCGACGAAGAGGCCGTTGACGATGACGCCGAGCAGCGAAGCGCCCAGAGCGGCGAAGGCGGAGGCTTTCGAGCCGGAAATAAACAGCACGCCGAAATAAACGACGATCGGCGCGAGCACCGGCAGCAGCGAAGGGACGATCATTTCCTTAATCGCCGATTTGGTCAGGAGGTCGACCGCGCGGGCGTAGTTCGGGCGCGACGTGCCGGCCATGATGCCGGGATCTTCGCGAAATTGGCGGCGCACCTCTTCGACGACCGATCCGGCCGCGCGACCCACGGCCGTCATGGCGATGCCGCCGAAAAGATAGGGGATCAATCCACCGAAGATCAGACCGGCGACGACGTAGGGATTGGAGAGATCGAAGCTGATCGCGCCGATACCCTTGAAGTAGTGGAACCTGTCTCCGTTGGCCGCGAAGTAGGACAGATCATGACTATACGCGGCGAAGAGCACCAGAGCGCCGAGTCCGGCCGAGCCGATCGCGTAGCCCTTGGTCACGGCCTTGGTGGTGTTGCCGACAGCGTCGAGCGCATCGGTCGAGTGACGAACCTCCTTGGGAAGGCCGGCCATCTCGGCGATGCCGCCGGCATTGTCTGTCACCGGACCGAAAGCGTCGAGCGCCACGATCATGCCGGCGAGGCCAAGCATTGTGGTGACGGAAATCGCGAGCCCGAAAAGACCGGCGAGTTGAAACGTCGCGATGATGCCGCCGATGATCACCAGCGCCGGCAGCGCGGTCGACTCGAGAGAGACCGCGAGGCCCTGTATGACATTCGTGCCGTGGCCGGTGACGGAAGCCTGGGCGATCGAAACCACCGGGCGCTTACCCGTCCCGGTGTAGTACTCGGTGATGACGACGATCAGCGCCGTCACGACGAGACCGACGAGACCGCAGAAGAACAGATGCAAGCCGGTAAGGCTCTGCGTATCGGCTGTGCCGATGGTGCCGAAGCCGACCGTGAAATAGGTGGCGATGGCAAGACCGACGATCGACAGCAAGCCGGTGACGATGAGGCCTTTGTAGAGCGCGCCCATAATCGAATTGTTGGCGCCGAGCTTAACGAAATAGGTGCCGATGATCGAAGTCACGATGCAGGTCGCACAGATCGCCAAAGGGTAGAGCATCGCCATTTTCAAGACTGGCTGCTGGCCAAAGAAGATGGCGGCGAGCACCATGGTGGCGACGACGGTGACGGCGTAGGTTTCGAAGAGGTCAGCCGCCATGCCGGCGCAATCGCCGACGTTGTCGCCCACGTTATCGGCGATCGTCGCGGGGTTGCGCGGGTCGTCCTCCGGAATTCCGGCCTCGACCTTGCCGACGAGATCGGCACCGACGTCGGCGCCCTTGGTGAAGATGCCGCCGCCGAGACGCGCGAAGATCGAGATCAGCGAGGCCCCAAATCCAAGCGCGACCAGCGCGTCGATCACCTCGCGGCTATTGGGCTGCGCGCCCATGCCTACCGTGAGAATGTAGAAGTAGACCGAGACGCCCAGCAGGGCGAGACCGGCGACGAGCATGCCTGTGATGGCACCGGCCTTGAAGGAAATGTCGAGGCCGCGCGCCAGCGACAGCGACGCGCCCTGCGCGGTGCGCACGTTGGCTCTTACGGACACGTTCATGCCGAGGAAGCCTGCCGCTCCAGACAGGACGGCGCCGATCAGGAAGCCGATCGCCACCGGCCAGGAGAGCAGCAGGCCCAAAACGACGAAAATGACAACGCCGACGGCGGCAATCGTGAGGTATTGGCGGCGCAAATACGCCTGCGCGCCCTCGGCGATCGCGCCGGCGATCTCCTGCATGCGCGCTGAGCCGGCATCGGCGCGAAGAAGCTGCGCCGCGGTAACGACGCCATAGACGAGGGAAAGCAAGCCGCCGAGGATGACAAACCAAAGACCGTTCATCGTGCCGTCTCTCCCAGTGCGCTTCTATGCTCGGTCATGGCCGCCGCGTTTTGTGGCGCGGACCATAGGCAGAAAGACCGAGCGTCCGCAATTGACGAAAACGGTAAAGACTCCGCTTGAGACCCCCGCAAAAGTAAGAGGTTGAGACGCCCCGGAGGACATCTTTTCTCGGCGCGGTGGACGGCACTGGAGGCTGCTGCGACGTAGTCCACACAACGCTAACGTGGCCTATGTCGGCGCTGGCGGAACCTTGATGCGCAGCGCCAACGTAACGGTGGACTGTTGTGTTCAAGTGAAATGATCGAAGCCGCGCGTGTCGAGATCGAGCGAGAAGCCATCGGCGCCTCGAACGCGAACGCCTTCCCCGCCTGCGACTGCTACGCCGATCGCTGTCACTTGAACGCACGACTCGCGCGCCGCCCTGAGAAAGGCCGCGCGCTGATCGGAAGCGACCGCGCAGATCACCTCGTAATCGTCGCCGCCGGTCAGGGCAATGGCGAGCAATCTCGGCTCGAGCGCGATGGCGGCACGCACCGCCCCCGACAGCGGCACGACGGCCGCCTCGATGGAAGCGGTCAGCGTCTCCAAGGCCAGCATCTTCGTGAGATCGCCGACGAAGCCGTCGGACACGTCCATCGCCGCGCGCGCGTGAGCCAGCGCCGGCCGAAGCGAAAGACGCGGCTCCGGCAGAAGATAGCGGCCGCATAAAACATCTTTCGTCGGTTCGTCGAGCATGCCGATCCAGGCGGCATCCTCGTCTGCCCTGAGACGCAATCTCAGACCCAGCGCGGCGTCGCCGATCGTGCCGGTGACGTAGAGCAGGTCGCCGACGCGCGCGCCGGTGCGCGGCACCATATTGCCGACGGGGACCTCGCCGAAGGCGGTGACGGACAAGGTGATCGGCCCAGGCGTCGCGACGGTATCACCGCCGATCAGCGGGCATCCGTAGACGCGTGCGTCCTCTTCAAGGCCGTTGACGAATGCGGCAAGCCAGGCTTCCGTCCAATCGCCCGGCAAGGCGAGGCCGAGCATGAAGCCCAGGGGCACCGCTCCTTTCGCGGCAAGATCCGAGAGGTTCACCCGCAGCGCCTTGCGCGCGATGGTATCGGGCGGATCGTCGGCGAAGAAATGCACGCCAGCGACCAACATGTCTTTCGTGACGATGAGATCGTAGCCCTGACGCGGCGTTGCCAGACCGGCGTCATCCCGTAAACCCAGCGCGCCGGCGCCGGCGAGCGGGGCGAGGTAGCGAGCGATGAGGGCGTCTTCGGAAGGGCGCGGCATTCGTCACCTTGAGTCTCGTTCGGCACCTTAGGCTTGATGTCGATTCCGTGCTGAGGCGCCCGCGCCGCTCATGATGATGAAGCGATGGCTCGCGGCGGACGAAGCATCGACCAGTGCAAGGGTCCGCTCGGCACCCGCCAATCGTGGGTGACCTCAAAACCTAGGCTGCGATAAAGAGCAAGATTTCGCTCGTTGGCCGTCTCGAGATAGCTGGCGACACCGTCGCTATCCGCGCGCGTCAGACCCGGCTGGATCGCCGCGCGGCCGAAGCCCCTGCCCTGATGTGCCGGATTACAGCCGACGATATGAAGGTACCAATGCGGCTCCTTCGGGTGATTGGCGTCGCTGGCGGCGCTCACGGCGAGCGCGCGCGGCAGATTGAAGCCGGCGGCATGGAGCCATGGCAGGCCGTGACGTAGCTTCTCGACAAGGCCGAGACGGCCTTGGCCCGGCGCACGCCATAGCGTCGCGGCTTCCCAACCCTGTGTCATGTAGCGAGCGCCGTGTGCGCCGTCTCCGTCGTAGATTATGGCAAAAAGTCTCGGCATCCTGATGCGCCGGTCGGCGGGATCTGGGAAGATGAAGCTCATCACCGGATCGTCCTGGAACGCCGCGGCCAGCATCGCGCAAAGGGACTTCCGGTCGCCGACAGTAGGCGCGCGAAATGCTGCCTCAGCTGCCATGTTCACCGGTGCCGGCCTAGAACGGGATATCGTCGTCGATGACGTCGTTCATACGGCCCCCGCCCGCGGTCGCGGGGCGCCGGTCAGGGGTCCGCTGCATCGGCGAGGAGCGACCGAAGCCGCCGCTTGCGTCGCTTGCGTCATCCGCGTCTCGGGCACCTCCCTTGCTGTCGAGCAGGGTGAGCTCACCGCGGAAGCGCTGCAAAACCACCTCCGTCGACTTACGTTGATTACCATCGCGATCGGTGTATTCGCGCGTCTGTAGCTGGCCTTCGATGTAGATCTTCGAGCCTTTTTTACAGTACTGCTCGGCGATCTTCCCGAGGTTCTCGTTGAAAATTACGACATTGTGCCACTCGGTGCGATCCTTGCGCTCGCCGGTTGACTTGTCTCGCCAGGACTCCGTGGTGGCAATCGAGAAACTGGTGACCGCGTCGCCCGAATTGGTTCGACGCACCTCGGGATCGCGCCCGAGATTACCGACCAGGATGACCTTGTTGACGCTGCCCGCCATGAGACGCTCTCCGCACTATCGAACCTCGAACCGGCACGGAACGCGAAGGCACGCCGCCTGTCAACGAGTGCGCCACTTCTTCCAGACTTCACCGCGAGATCTGTTCACTTTATGTTCTAGCATGCGGTTGACGCTTGGCAAAGCAGCATCGTCGGTCGAACTTCACGGGACCGGCGTTGCGGGGACGGATCGTCGCCCGTGCTCGCCGAGCGGTCGTGAAGCACCGCCATTGTCGCGCCGGGTAGCGTACGACCAGGATCGTGCTTGCTCCGTTAAGGACCGGAGCTTTGACGTCGTACGCCGTGGTCGCGTCAAGATCGCCGCCAGGGTGGCGTCCCTGCCGCCAGGAGGCTAGGTTAGGCGGCCTAGGCGAGTCCTCTCGAGACCCCGATCGAATGAAGAAGCCAAAGGCCAGCACCGGCAAGGCCGAAACAGGTGCTGACGTGCCGCGTTCCCCACCCGCAGCACCGCTCCACTTGGAAGGCCGAACGATCTCGGTGCGCGGCGCGCGCGAGCACAACCTCAAGAACGTCGACCTGACGATCCCGCGCGACAAGCTGGTCGTGTTCACGGGTCTGTCGGGCTCGGGAAAGTCTTCGCTCGCCTTCGATACGATCTATGCCGAGGGACAGCGCCGTTACGTCGAGTCGCTTTCCGCCTACGCGCGGCAATTTCTTGAAATGATGCAGAAGCCGGACGTCGACCAGATCGACGGCCTCTCACCGGCGATCTCGATCGAGCAGAAAACAACCTCGAAGAACCCGCGCTCGACCGTCGCCACCGTGACCGAGATCTACGACTACATGCGCCTTCTGTGGGCGCGAGTCGGCATCCCCTACTCGCCCGCGACGGGATTGCCGATCGAGAGTCAGACCGTCAGTCAGATGGTCGATCGTGTTGTCGCCCTACCCGAGCGCACGCGGCTCTACTTGCTGGCGCCGGTGATCCGTGGGCGCAAGGGCGAGTACCGAAAGGAAATCGCCGACTTCATGAAGAAGGGCTTCCAGCGCCTTAAGATCGATGGCGCGTTCTACGAGATCGCCGACGCGCCGACCCTCGATAAGAAGCTGAAGCACGACATCGACGTGGTCGTCGATCGCATCGCCGTGAAGGACGACATCCGCTCGCGGCTTTCGGAGAGTTTCGAAACAGCGCTGGATCTCGCCGATGGCATTGCCCTCGCCGAGTACGCATCTGAGGTCGACGAAAAGGGTCGGCCGAGACGCATCCTTTTTTCGTCGAAGTTCGCCTGTCCGGAGTCCGGCTTCACGATTTCCGAAATCGAACCGCGGTTGTTCTCCTTCAACAATCCATTCGGGGCTTGTCCCGAGTGCGGCGGACTGGGGGTCGAGCAGCGCATCGATGCCGAACTCATAGTTCCCGATCCTCGGCTCTCCTTGCGTCGCGGCGCGATCGCGCCCTGGGCCAAGTCTACCTCACCTTACTACATGCAGACGCTGGAGGCGCTCGGCCGCCATTTCAAGTTCCGGCTCGATCTGGCGTTCGAGAAGCTGCCGCTCGAAATCCAGCAGATGCTTTTCTACGGGTCCGGGCGTCAGAGCATTCGCTTCTCCTACGCCGACGGCGTTCGCGACTACGACGTGAACAAGCCTTTCGAAGGCATTATCCGCAATCTCGAGCGGCGCTATAAGGAGACCGAAAGCGAATGGGCGCGCGAGGAAATCGGGCGCTTCATGTCGGCGACCCCCTGCGAGGCCTGCGGCGGCACCAGATTGCGGCCGGAGGCGCGCGCCGTGAAGATCGACATGCGCCCGATCGCCGATGTGACGGCGCTCTCCGTGCGCGACGCGCACGCCTGGTTTCAGGCCCTCCCCGGCAAGCTCGACGACAAGCGCAACGAAATCGCCAAGCGCATCCTCAAGGAGATCAGCGACCGGTTGTCGTTCCTGGTCGACGTGGGGCTCGACTACCTCTCGCTCGACCGCGCCTCCGGTACGTTGTCAGGTGGCGAGAGCCAGCGCATTCGTCTCGCCTCGCAGATCGGATCCGGCCTCACCGGCGTACTCTACGTGCTGGACGAGCCCTCGATCGGCTTGCACCAGCGCGATAACGCGCGGCTGCTCGACACCCTGCGGCGGCTGCGCGATCTCGGCAATTCAGTCATTGTCGTCGAGCACGACGAGGACGCGATCCTGACCGCCGACTATGTCGTCGACGTAGGTCCGGGCGCCGGCATCCACGGCGGCGAGATCGTCTCGCAGGGAACGGCGGCGCAGGTCATGGCCGACCCGAAATCCTTGACTGGCCAATATCTCACCGGGGCCAAGCAAGTCGCCGTGCCGCGCAAGCGCCGCAAGCCGGACTTGAAGCGCAAGCTGACGATCGTCAACGCGCGCGGCAACAACCTGAAGAACGTTTCGGCGGAGTTGCCGCTGGGGCTCTTCACCGCCATCACCGGTGTCTCCGGCGGCGGCAAGTCCACCTTGATCATCGACACGCTCTACAAGGCAGTGGCGCGACGGCTGAACGGGGCCTACGAGCACCCAGCGCCGCATGACTCGATCCAGGGAATCGAACACCTCGACAAGGTCATCGACATCGACCAGTCACCGATCGGGCGTACGCCGCGATCGAACCCCGCGACCTACACCGGTGCGTTCACGCCGATCCGCGACTGGTTCGCCGGGTTACCGGAGGCAAAGGCTCGCGGTTATCAACCCGGTCGCTTCTCGTTCAACGTCAAGGGTGGACGCTGCGAAGCCTGTCAAGGCGATGGCGTCATCAAGATCGAGATGCACTTTCTGCCCGATGTCTATGTCACCTGCGACGTTTGCAAGGGCCGGCGGTATGATCGTGAGACGCTGGAGGTGAAGTATCGCGAGAAGTCGATCGCCGACGTGCTCGACATGACAGTGGAGGAGGCGGCGGTCCTCTTCAAGGCGGTGCCGCCGATCCGCGACAAGATGGAGACGCTGGCGCGCGTCGGGCTTGGCTACGTCAAGGTCGGCCAGCAGGCCAACACCTTGTCAGGCGGCGAGGCGCAGCGGGTGAAGCTCGCCAAGGAGCTGTCGCGCCGGGCCACCGGTCGGACCCTCTACATCCTCGACGAGCCCACGACCGGACTGCACTTTCATGACGTGGCCAAGCTGCTGGAAGTTCTCCACGAGCTCGTCGACACCGGGAACTCGGTTGTCGTCATCGAGCACAATCTCGAAGTCATCAAGACGGCAGACTGGGTGCTTGACCTCGGTCCAGAGGGCGGCGACGGCGGTGGGGAGATTGTCGCCGTCGGCACGCCGGAAACGATCGCCGCGGCAGAAAAGAGCCATACCGGCTTCTTCCTTCGCGAGCTTCTGGCTCGCCGACCGGAGAGGCAGAAGCTCGCGGCGGAGTGATCGAACGCGGCCAGCCAACGACGCCGGACGATCGCGACCGCATCCTCACCTCCGCTTGGAAGTCGCGTGACCTCCTTATTCGCTTTCTTTATACTCGCGGCGAACCAATATCACTTCACCTCCGTCCAAAGTTGGATGTCTTTCGCCGCAAGACGGACTGGTCTTAAAGACAAATCTATGAGTCGACTTTTACCGAAAGAGGCACTTCCGAGCCGCGACAATGCTCTTTTCAAAAAGACAAGCATGAATTTTACTCATATATAGAATGGGTTATAGGCCTCTCACGAGTCACCTTGTTCTGCACAGAGCAGAAAATCGATTGTTGCCTAGAAACAACGCTCATTTCTGAACGATTTAGCGGCAATCGAAATTGCTGGCGTTCTTGCCGCGCAGTGCCGATCATAGCTCATCGGAAGCAGACGAAGACAATTCGACCATTACTGTGCAGAGACGCGGTGGATCCAAGTTTTTGCTCATGTGGCGCGTTGCGTCAATCATAAGTCATTGGGGATCAAGACCATGAACAGTAAAACTCTTGCTACACTAGGAACGGCGGTCTTCGCTTTGGCGCTATCCGCGACGGCATCTTTCGCCGGTTACTTCGAGCCTGGTGAAACGATGGGAGTCTCGCTTGTTTCACCCCTACCGGAGGGTGTGTTCTTCGCCGATCTCGAGAACTACGGCCGCTCGGACGTGCGCGGCGCCAACCTTGGCGTCCCGGGCGCAAGTCTTGGCGTGAACATCCCTGTCTTCATCTGGTCGACACCCTTCTCGTTCTACAACACTCGCGTCGAGTTGTTTTTCGCAACGCCTTTCATCACCTTGGACGGGGGCGGCGCTGACCGGATCGGCGCTTTCTCCTTCGCTTTCGGCCCGGCTCTGGCCCATGATTTCGGCAACGGCTTGACCGGAGGTCTCCTCGTCCTCGCCCGAACACCAGACCCCAGCCAGAACATCGAAGTGCTTCCGCCGACGGTCGGCGGCCCGACTGGTGGTCGTCACGATGCCGGCGCGGATTTCCGTCAAAGCCTGCAGTACACCGTTCCAGCCAACGGCGGCGCGTTCGGCGGTGGTCTCTTCAGCGGCCTGACATTCATCGAGAACGCCGGCTTCTCGACCGATTTCGATCAGAACAAAGCCTATATCAACGATCTGTTCGCGGGCGATCTGACCATCGAGAAGTCGTTTGGCAAGTTCACCATCGGCGCCACGGGTTTCGGGGCGATCGACACCAACAACAAGCCCTTTTCCGGCGGCAGGAACTCGCAAATCGAAGTCGGTGGCTTGATTGCCTATGACTTCGGCCAGTTCAGCCTCACTGGGATCGTGACACGCTCGGTTCTGAATGATCTGAACGGAGCGCATCTCGCTGGAAGCTTCGAGACGCGCGGATGGCTTCGTTTAGTTGTTCCGTTGTATGTCGCGCCGCAAGCGGGGCCGCAGGTTGTTCGCGCCCGTTATTGATTATGCGACGGGGACGACGTTTGTGTCGTCCCCGCTGGCTAAGGATCGACATTGCCCATCGTGAAAACGATGCCAATCTTGAACGCCTTTCGATTGAACTCCTTTCCACCACCCCTTGTTCAAACCACTTGAATGTGTGTGGCGCTTGCGCAACGTACATTTTGTAACGAATTGATGGCACGTGAAAACGCTGGTCATCTCGGTCTATCCCGCCAATCATGGTTCATCAGAATCGGACGACCACAAAGCGACCAAACGGAGCGGCGGACCCTGGGGGCCCAAGACCTCCGCTGGTGTGGTTTTTCGGGACTAATAATTTTGGGGGAAGGCTTCGTCATGAAAAACAAACTCCTGGTCACACTCGGGACGGCGGCTCTCGCCTTCACGATGTCCGCCTCGGCCTCGTTCGCCGGCTACTTTCAGCCCGGCGAAACGATGGGCGTCTCGCTCGTGTCTCCGCTGCCGGAAGGCGTGTTCTTCGCCGATCTCGACGACTATGGTCGTTCCGACGTTCGCGGCGCCAATCTCGGCGCACCTGGCGCGAGCCTGAACGTCAATATTCCAGTCTTCATCTGGTCGACGCCCTTCTCGTTCTACAACACGCGTGTCGAGTTCTTTGTCGCGACGCCCTTTATCGCGCTCGATGGTGGTGGTGCTGATCGGATCGGCGCCTTCTCCTTCGCCGCTGGTCCCGCGTTGGCCCACGATTTCGGCGGCGGCCTTACAGGCGGTCTGCTCGTGCTCGGTCGTTCGCCTGATCCGAGCCAAAACATCGAGGTCCTCCCCGGCAGTGTCGGCGGCCCGTCTGGTGGCCGTACGGAAGGTGCGATCGACGCACGGCAGAGCTTGCAGTACATCGTTCCCGCTTCTGGTGGCCCATTCGGTGGTAATCTCTTCAGTGGCCTAACTTTCATTGAAAACGCCGGCTTCTCGTTCAGCCTCGGTAATCAGCAGAAGACGAACGATCTCTTCGCCGGCGACTTCACTGTCGAGAAGTCTTTCGGCAAGTTCACGATCGGCGCGACCGGCTTCGGCGCGATCGACACCGACAACCGCGTCCTCTCGGGCGGCCGAAACTCGCAGATCGAAGTCGGTGGCTTGATCGCCTACGACTTCGGCCAGTTCAGCCTAACGGGAATCGTCACACGCTCGGTGCTCAACAACGTGAACGGAGCTCATCTTGCCGGAAGCTTCGAGACACGCGGCTGGCTCCGTCTGATTGTTCCGCTGTACGTCGCGCCTACCGCACCGCCGATCGTTCGCGCCCGCTACTGAGTCGAGCGGCCCGAGCCGCTTCTAGAGAACGACGAAGACCCGCCGGACCATCCGGCGGGTCTTTCTTTGTCCGCGACACAGGACTTGTCCACGCGCGCGCGGCTGCCTAACGTACGGCGATGGTAACTGGTAATTCTCACCTCCTCGCCGCGCCGATCCATGTCATCGGTGGCGGCCTCGCCGGAACGGAAGCGGCCTGGCAGATCGCCGAAGCGGGCGTGCCCGTCATCTTGCACGAGATGCGGCCGACGCGCGCCACGCAGGCCCATCGGGGCGGCGCTCTAGCCGAGCTGGTCTGTTCCAATTCGCTGAGGTCCGACGACTCGGAGACGAACGCCGTCGGAGTTCTGCATCGCGAGATGCGTCGCATGAACTCGCTGATCATGCGTGCCGCGGACGCCAATCAGGTACCGGCGGGCGGCGCACTCGCCGTCGACCGTGAGGCCTTTTCGCAAGATGTGACCGCGCGGGTCGCGGGACATGCGCTGATCTCGCTTCAACGGGAAGAGGTCGTCGGCGTTCCGCCGCGCGAATGGGACCAGGTCATCATCGCGACCGGTCCGTTGACGGCGCCCGCGCTTGCCGAGGCAATCGGCACGCTCACGGGCGAAGGCGACCTTGCCTTCTTCGACGCGATCGCTCCAGTTGTCCATCGTGAGACGATCGATCTGACCAAAGCCTGGTTTCAGTCGCGCTACGATAAGGCTGGTCCGGGCGGCACAGGCGCCGACTACATCAATTGTCCACTGTCGCGTCCACAGTACGAGGCCTTTATCGACGCGCTTCTCGCAGCCGAATGCACGACATCCGTCTATGACGAGAGTACGCCGTACTTCAATGGCTGCCTGCCGATCGAGATCATGGCGCAACGTGGCCGCGAAACCTTGCGGCACGGGCCGATGAAGCCTGTCGGGCTGACCAACCCGCATGATCCGACCGTGAAGGCCTGCGCGGTGGTGCAGTTGCGCCAAGACAATGCGCTTGGCACCCTCTACAATATGGTCGGCTTCCAAACGAAGATGAAGCATGCGGCTCAAGTGGCTGTTTTCCGTACGATACCCGGGCTCGAGAACGCCTCCTTCGCGCGGCTCGGCGGTATACACCGCAACACCTTTCTTAACGCGCCGAAAGTCCTGGACGAGCGGCTGCGTCTGCGCGCGGCGCCGCGACTGCGCTTCGCCGGGCAGATCACCGGCTGCGAAGGCTACGTCGAGAGTGCTGCGGTAGGCCTGATCGCCGGACGCATGGCGGCGGCGCAACGGCTCGGTACGGCTTTCACGATGCCACCTGCGACGACAGCGATCGGCGCACTTCTCAATCACATCACCGGGGGACATATCGAAAGTATCGACGCCGGTCCGCAGTCGTTTCAGCCTATGAACGTCAATTTCGGGCTGTTTCCGCCGCTAACCGATCCTCTTGTCGGCGAAACCGGCAAGCGCCTGCGCGGACCTGAGAAAGGCCTTGCCCGCAAGAGGATGCT
Organism: Beijerinckiaceae bacterium; assembly: GCA_965198495.1. Taxonomy (GTDB): domain Bacteria; phylum Pseudomonadota; class Alphaproteobacteria; order Rhizobiales; family Beijerinckiaceae; genus RH-AL1. Next base: position 2,684,380 of record CBDAPL010000001.1, read on the forward strand.
GAGCCAGCGTGCCGCGCGCGACCTCGACGCGTGGATCGGGACCGTGGCAGTGCGCGTCGCGGCCTAGGTTCAGGCGACCGGACGCAATTCGCGGGGAAGCGGGAAGAAGACGCTCTCGTCCGCCGTCGATACGATCTCGACGACGAGTTCGAAGCGTTCGGCGAAAGCGTCCATGATCTCCTCGACGAGAACCTCGGGTGCGGAGGCGCCGGCGGTGATACCGAGTGTTTTGATGTCCTTGAACAAGTCCCACTCGACATCTTCGGCACGCAGCACAAGTCGCGAGAGCGGGCATCCAGAGCGCTCGCCCACTTCCTTGAGACGCTGCGAATTCGATGAATTCGAAGAGCCGACTACGATCAGCGCATCGACGACGGGCGCGATGCGCTTGACGGCCTCCTGTCTGTTCGTGGTGGCGTAGCAGATGTCTTCACGTTGCGGACCGACGATCTGCGGAAAACGCTCGTGCAGCTTGTCGACCATCTGCTTCGTGTCGTCGACGGAGAGGGTCGTCTGCGTTACGTAGGCGAGATTGGCTTCGTCGCGGACTTGAAGAGACATTATATCTTCCGGCGTCTGCACGAGGAGGATCGATGCGGGTGGCAGTTGGCCTAGCGTGCCAACAACCTCCGGATGTCCGGCATGTCCGACGAGCAGGATCTGGCGACCGCGCTTATAATGCGACTGCGCTTCGCGGTGGACCTTCGTCACGAGAGGGCACGTGGCGTCGATCGCGAGGAAATTCCGGCGGCCGGCTTCTGCGGGAATCGATTTCGGCACGCCATGCGCTGAGAAGATCACCGGCTTGTCGGTATCGGGTACCTCGGAGAGTTCCTCGACAAAAACCGCGCCTTTCGCCTTCAATCCCTCGACCACATATTTGTTGTGAACGATCTCGTGGCGAACATAGACGGGCGCGCCGTAGATCTGCAACGCGCGCTCGACGGCATCGATCGCACGCACCACGCCGGCGCAGAAGCCACGCGGCGCGCAGAGGAAGATGCGGAGCTTCGGCTTGACGGAAGCCGAGGCCAGATCGGCATCTTGCGTCATCACGTCTAACATCAGCGCTCCTGGACGATCGATCTAAACGTTCGACTGGATATCAGGGCTGAGGTACCCAGGTGTCAAGGATTCGACCGGCCTGCGCGTCAGCGTCCTCGCGCGCGTTCCGGCGATCTCACGTCTATCAGAGTGCGCCGCGATGTCGAACCTCGTCGACCTTTTCCCGGGCTTCGAGTCGCATCGGATCGAAACGGAGGCCGGCGCGATTTTCGCCCGCTCGGCTGGGCATGGACCGCCCCTGCTGCTGCTTCACGGTTATCCGCAGACGCATGTCGAGTGGCACAGGATCGCTGGACGCCTTGCGGAACACTTCCATTTGATCGTCATGGACCTTCGCGGGTACGGCTCCTCTTTCCTTCCGGATTTCGGACCAGGCCACGACGGCGCGGCCATGAGCAAAAGGCAGATGGGCAAGGATGCGATAGCCGTCATGAGAACGTTCGGACATGCCAGATTTCGGCTTGTCGGCCACGATCGCGGCGGACGCGTTGCCTATCGACTCGCCTACGATCATCCGACACTCCTCGAGAAGGTCGCGGTAATTGACATCATTCCAACCGCCTCGATGTTTCGCGACATGGGTAAAGCCGCCAGCGCCATCAACAAATATCACTGGCTCTTTCTCGCGCAGCCGGCACCGTTTCCCGAGACGATGATCGGCGCATCAGCCGCGTTCTACCTTGACCAGACGCTGTCGAGTTGGACCGAGGGCAAGGATCTCTCGGCCTTCGATCCGCGAGCGTTGGAGCATTACCGCGCGGCGTTCGCGCCAGAACGCATCCACGCGAGCTGCGAAGATTACCGCGCAGGCGCCTTCATTGATCGCCTGCAGGACGAGCAAGATCTCGAAGCCGGTCGCAAGATAAGCGTTCCCCTGCTGATCATCTGGGGCGAGAGCGGCATCCCGGCCTCCGGCATTTCACCTCTCGCGGTATGGCACGACTTCGCACATGATGTGCGCGGCGTGCCGGTGAAATCCGGACATTTCGTACCCGAGGAGAACCCGCAAGCATGCGTAGAGGCGCTGCTTGGGTTCCTACGCTGAACATCTCCGGTTCGTGCGTCGTGTAAGACATGCTCCCACCGCAAAACCCGACGGTCGTGATGTCGCCTAAGAAGCGCTTGTAAAAAGCGGCTCTATATCCAAGTTGACGCGCTCATCAAATCGATCCCACATGCCTTGGGTGCGCACAAGCATTGCAAGGACAATCGTCTTGTTCGTCCTGCTTCATAACTATTGGATGTACTCGCTGTCGGGCTTCGTCGTCGGCGTTCTCGTCGGCCTCACCGGGGTTGGCGGCGGTTCTCTCATGACGCCCATCCTTGTGCTCGTCTTCGGCGTCTCGCCTGTCACGGCGGTCGGAACGGACCTGCTCTATGCCGCCGTGACCAAGAGTGGCGGGGTCCTCGTGCATGGCCTCAACAGGACAATTGAATGGCGCATCGTGCGCCGGCTCGCCCTGGGAAGCGTTCCGGCGACTATCGCGACGATTCTCTATCTCCGGCACATCGGCATCAACGGTGACCCACGCCACGATCGCTTGCTAGCCAACGTGGTCGGGATCGCGCTCGTGCTCACGGCGGTGGCGATCATTTTCCGCAAGGCCGTCTTGAACCGGCTCGCGCCGTTCATCGACGCTCTCTCGGACCTGCAACGAGCGACGCTTACCATCGTGCTAGGCCTGTTCCTCGGCGTTTTCGTCTCGATTTCGTCGATCGGTGCCGGCGCGATTGGCGTGACCGTACTGATCGCGCTTTATCCACGCGCGCCGCTGGTGCATGTTGTCGGCGCCGACATCGCCCATGCCGTGCCACTTACCCTGATTGCTGGGCTGGGCCATTGGTATCTCGGCTCGATCAACTGGCCACTTCTCGGTGCCCTACTGGTCGGTTCGCTGCCGGGCATCGCCATCGCAAGCCAATGGGCGAGCCGTGCGCCAGACCGTGTCTTGCGCCCAATCATGGCGGCCACGCTGGCCATCATCGGCTTGCGGCTGGCGTTCTGAAGGTCGGAGATCGTCAAGAAGGCTTGGAAGAGCGTTGCCGCCATCCTCTTCGTCGGCCCGTCGGTGAAACGGCCGTCGCAAAAGCCAAGCCGGCCACGCCGCAAGGACGATGAAGTTCAATGGCTGCAGCAAGACGCCAGCCTTCTCGCAGCGCAAAAAAAACCTTCAGGCCTCGTCGTCGGGCGATAGTTCCGGCTGTCCCGGTTCATCGTCCGGCACCGCGTAGACACCGCCAAGCCAGCGGTGCAGATCGACGTTGGCACAACGCTTTGAGCAGAACGGCGCGGCGTCCTCAAGCGCCGGCTTTCCGCAAATTGGGCACGGCTTCGTGCCGTGGTCGACCTGATCGAATGGAAGCTTCTCGGCCATGCCGATCTCTCCCTCAGATTAAGGCTCGGCGACGATCGGCGAAACCGACCCGGCGGAACCGACAAAGCCTTCGCCGCCAAGGAGGCTCATCGTCTCGTACAGTGGCAGACCGACGACGCTCGTATAGGATCCAACGAGCTTGATCACGAAGGCGCCGGCTCGGCCTTGAATCGCGTAGCCTCCGGCCTTGCCGCGCCATTCGCCGCCGGCGACGTAGGCGTCAAGATCCGCACGCGTCAGTCGCTTGAAGCGCACGCGGGTCTCGACGAGGCGGCGGCGCTTCGATCCGTTTGGCGTGATCAGGCTGAGGCCCGTGTGGACGCGGTGAGCCCGTCCAGAGAGGAGCCGAAGACATTGTTCGGCCTCGTCGGCCAGTTCGCATTTTGGAAGAATGCGCCGCCCTACGCTCACCACCGTGTCGGCGGCGATAAGATAGGCCCCGGCCAAATCGGGCCTCGTGCGCAGGACACGCGCCGCAGCGCTAGCTTTTTCGTCCGCGAGACGGACGGCGAGGGAGCGCGGCGACTCGCCCTTGCTCGGCATTTCGTCGATGTCTGCCGGCAACAAGGCGTCGGGCTCGACCCCGATCTGTTGCAAGAGCGCGAGGCGGCGCGGCGAGGCCGAAGCCAGCACCAGCCTGGATCGCGATTTCCCCGCTGTCTGGCCGCTCACAACCGCCTACTTGAAGCGGTAGGTGATGCGGCCCTTGGTCAGATCATAGGGCGTCATCTCCACGAGCACCTTATCGCCTGCCAAGACGCGGATCCTGTTCTTGCGCATCTTGCCGGCCGTGTGGGCGATGATCTCGTGATCATTCTCGAGCTTCACACGAAACGTGGCATTCGGGAGCAGCTCCTCGACCACGCCAGGAAATTCGAGCAGTTCTTCTTTCGACATAAGTATCCTTGCTATGCCGGCGGCGATGAAGCCGATCACGTTTGCCGGTCTGTTCAAGCCATAAGCCGCAGGAGCCCTAGATAGGGAGTTTGCGCAGCTGCCGCCAAAATCGCGCGGACCGTAGTGCCTTAGTAAGCCGTTGTGAACCGGGCGCATAGGCGATCGGCAGCGATCCAGCAAAATGTCCGGATTTGACCCCACTGAACCGCCTTAAACGGCAGGCGCGATCCCGGCGCCGCTATCATCACGTTCGAGATCGGCGCGTTCGTATAGCCGATAGCGTCTAATCGCGAAAGGAATGGTGCCCATATAGCCCAGCGATAAAACGATCATCATCTCCATAGGAAATGTGGCGAGCAGGACAAGCGCCGCGGCAATCCCGAACAGAACCACCATGAAATATTCGCGTGGAATGCGGCCGATTTTCTTGCCGGAAAAATGCGGAATGCGGCTCGCCATCAGAAAGGCGATGAGGATGACGTAACCGATCTCGACGGCAACGGGTATTCTAATCCCGGAGGTGAGGTCGGAAGACAGGTGGAGATAGAGTGGCAGCAGGCTGATGATAGCTCCCGCCGGCGCCGGCATACCGACGAAGAAGTTGCCGTGCCACGCTGGCTTGTCGGTGTCGTCGAGCATCGTGTTAAATCTCGCGAGACGAAGCGCGGCGGCTATGGCGAAAACAAGCGTGGCAAACCAGCCGAAGCTTTTGATCTCCTGCAGGTTCGAGAGATACAGGATCAGGGCGGGCGCGATCCCAAAATCGATAAAATCGGCAAGGGAGTCGAGTTCGGCGCCAAAGCGCGAGGTGCCGCGAAGGGCCCGCGCGATGCGTCCGTCGAGCCCGTCGAGGCCCGCCGCAAAAATTATGGCGACTACCGCAATCTCGAATTTGCCTTCGATCGCAAAGCGTATCGAGGTCAAGCCCATAGCGAGAGCCGCGAGCGTTACCAAGTTCGGGATTATGATGCGGATCGGCACAGCCTTGAAGCGCCGGCGCCGCAATGGCTTCAGACGTTCACCAAGCGCATCGTAGCCGTCGACATTCTCGACGTCGGCTGAAGTGTGGAGGCGGAAGCGCGTCATCGGCGCGGACCATATGGCTCGCGCAGGATCGCGACAAGGCTCAGGGCGGAGTTCCCGTCGCCCTGGCGCGATCCGGACGGTCATGCCCGACGAGGTCCGCGCGTGATTGCTGTGAAAGATTGGCAAGCGAGTCGATCAGCGCGTTGTTCACGGCCTCCTGGACCGTGCCATTCGCGTCTCGCAGGGCTCGAAAATCAGACGCGACCTTCGCTCGGTCGAAAGTCGACGCAACGATATCCGCTTCGATTGCGAGGCGCGCCGCCCTGTGCTGCTTGCGCGCGATGCGGATTGCCTCGCGGTGCGAGTCCATCGCGGCGTCGAATATTTTCTTGTCCTCGGCTGGCAGCGCGCGGATGTGAGCCGGCTTCAAGAGGGGGCCGGACATCCCCCCGGCCGATCGAACCCCACGATGTCCGATGAAGACGAGACCCGCCTCGATACCCACAAGGAAAACGTTAAGGAGCAAAGATGCCGCTAGTCCCACTTCAAGCCAGCGTCGACTAATCCACATCGATTGCTCCCGAAGCGTCGAGAGACGCCGCCACGACGACTTCGGGGCTTTCATCGTGCTGTTGCGGCACGATACCGCCGAGCATGCACCCGAGGAACAAGGCGAATACGGCCGCCGCGCTCCACCCTGCCGCCTTGCGCGTAAGCCATCGGCGCGAGCTTAGCTGAGTTTCCCGTGTCGCTATCGCCGCAATCCTATCGACGGCAAATAAAGGCGTGAGCTTAGCCCGAAGCACAGCCTCGACATCCTCCATCGCGCGCAACATCCCTCGTGCCTCGGGCGTCGCCTCAAGAAAGACAACGGCGGCTGCGCGGATTTCAGCCGGCCAGCGCGCGAGATCGCCCCCGTAACGGTCCAGATGATCTTCAAAGGAGATAAGGTTCATGACTCGTCACTCAGGGTCTGCCGTAGTGTGCGCCGTGCGCGCACGAGGAGAAGTTCGAAAGCGCCAACCGAGGTCTCCATGGCCGTCGCACCCTCGGCGTTCGAAAGGTCGGCGTCATAGGAGAGGCTCAGCGCCATCCGCTGGCGTTCGGGAAGTCTCTGTATCGCCACCCGGATCTTCACGGCTCGCTCCCTCGCCATCATGACGCTCTCGGGCTGCGGGTTCGGGTCTTCCGGCTCCTCGATACCATCGAGCGTGACGGGGCGGGCCTTTCGCATCTGGTCGATCGCGAGGTTGACAGCGACACGCGAGAGCCACGCGGCATAGCTGGCGCGGCTTTGGTCGCGGGCTTGCCAACTCGGCGCGTTCACCCAGGCGCGCGTGAAGACGTCCTGCACTATATCCTCCGCTCCAGCGCGATTGCCGAGCGTCCGGGTGATCAGCGCCAGAAGGCGCGATCGATGCCGCTTCACGAGCCGCGTGAAAGCAGCCTTGTCGCCTTTGGCGGTGGCCTTGATGAGGTCATCATCTGAAGCCTCCGACACGATCATCCGTAGCTACAACCTTCTTGTCGAACAGATGAACGACGACGAAGACACTTCCCTACGCGTCGCAGCGGCGATGGAAAGGTTTTCGCGGCGAGCCGCGTAGGGCTCAACTGGTTTCTCCGTTCTGGTCACATCAACAGAGGAGGTTGATCGATGCGTAACATGATCTTGATGACTTTCGCGGCGGGCGGCCTGGCTTTCGCCGGCGCGATCCCCGCGAGCGCGGTGCCGACTGGCGGTCTCTCAGCCGCCCCCCTGCCGCTGGTCAGCGCCGCGCAGCCGGAGGTGACGCTTGTCTCCGGCGGCTGCGGCCCGTTCCGCCATCGCGGGATCAACGGTTTCTGCTATCCGGGTGGGGGGTTCTACGGCGGCGGCTTCTATCGTCCCGGTTTCCGTCGCGGCTTCTATGGGCACGGCTATCGCCGCGGCTTCTATCACCGATTCTAATCCGGCCGGCGCCCGCCTGACCGCGGGCGCCCTTTACTGCGTCTTGAAAACCCGAGTTGCCGCCTCGCTGGCGAAGTCAGCCAGGATCGTCTCCCCCGCAATGGCCTTTGTCCCCAACGTGACCAAGGGGCGCGCGCCTTCGGGGAAGTAGACGTCGACGCGCGAACCGAAACGAATGAGCCCGAAACGCGCGCCGACGCCAAGCGTATTGCCTTGTTTTGAGAAGCACACGATGCGTCGCGCGATCAGACCAGCGATTTGCACGACGCCGAACCGGCCGCGTTCCCCCTCGATGATCAGCGAATTGCGCTCATTGTCGTCACTGGCCTTGTTCAGATCGGCGTTGACGAACAGCCCAGGTTTATAGGCGATCTTCGCGATCCGGCCAGCGACCGGCATCCGATTGACGTGGCAGTCGAACACCGACATGAAGACGGATATGCGCTGCATCGGCTCCGCTCCGAGGCCCAACTCCGGCGGTGGGACGTAGTAGCCGACCGCGGAGATCGTGCCATCGGCGGGAGAGACGACGACGTTTTCGTCGACCGGCGTCACGCGCTCAGGATCGCGGAAGAAGTAGACGCACCAAGCAGTAAGAAACGCGCCGATCCAACCCAGCGGTTCCCATAGCCAAGCGAGGCCTAAGGTGACCACCGCGAAGATCGCGATGAATTTGAAACCCTCTGGATGGATCGGGGTGAGTTGCCGCCTGACGGAAGCGATCATGGACATCGTTGGTCGGTCTTTCGAAAGAGCGGTGGCGCTGACCATCCCTCATACGCGCTTGACGATACGAGCGCTAACTCGCGCGGTAGCGGTTTTGGATCTCGTTGGCGATCCGCTCGCCTTCGCTTAAATAACGCCTGATAACGCTATGGGCATTTGGGGTACAGGTTCGATACGAGATGCTGTAACTTTCGAGTCCCTTGTTGTAGGCGCCCGCGAGGCGATCTTTTCGGGACGCGGGCACGCCTTCGGCATCGAGCAGCGCTTGCATTCGCGAGCGCCATTCATCGCTGTCCCTATCGCCGCAGAGGCCGCGCATATAGGTCAGCGCGCCCAAAATCTCGGCGAGCCGCATCAACTGCGGATCATATGGCTTGGTCTCCGGCGGAGGTGCGGGGGCAACGGGGGGTGCTTCGGCGGGAAGGAAAGGCTTGGCGGCCTTGCCCCCATGCTGAGTGGGCTGAGCCGCCGCGGCGTCAACGCTCATGAACGCCAGACCGAACACCAGCGCATATAAGGAGGCGGCTCTCACGAATGACGCTGGGCGATCGCCCAGGCAGCATCGAGGATTCGCGGCAGGTGCGCCGTGGTCGGAAGCGACGCGATCTCATCGCGGCTTGCCCAGATGACCTCATCGGCTTCGGGGCCGACGCTCCCCTCCCCGGCGATCCAAAGCCCGACGAAGGATGCTATGACAAAGTGTCGACACACCGCACCGGTGACATCGCGTTCGACAAGTTCGACGTGTCGATTAAATCCCAAAATACGCGCTTCAATCGCGACCTCCTCGCGCAGTTCGCGAACGGCCGCTTCGGCCAACGTCTCGCCAAGCTCGACAAGACCGCCTGGAAGGGTGAAACGACCAGCCAACGGCGGCGCGGTCCTCTTGGCGAGCAACACGCGATCACCCCGGAGGACGGCGAGGCTCGCCGCGAGAACAGGGCGCGTCGGATAGAGGCGGCCATCCTGCGACGGCAACGCCGCGGAATCAGTCACGGGTAAAGCCTTGTCTTCGTCCACAGTGCACTGGCGAGGCTCTCGCGCGCGAACAAGAAACGGTCGTGAAGACGATAGGCGCCATCCGACCAGAACTCGATCTGAAGCGGCATGATGCGGAAACCACTCCAGTGCGGCGGCCGGGGAACGTTTTGCGGATATGCCGCCTCGACAGCCGCGACCGCATCCTCAAGCGCGGCGCGCGAGGAAAGACACCGCGACTGCTGGCTTGCCCAAGCTCCGATCCGGCTACCGCGCGCCCGGCTCTCGAAGTATGCGTCCGCTTCCTCGTCGGAAACGATTTCGACCGGCCCGCGGATGCGGACCTGTCGGCGCTGGCTTTTCCAATGGAACAACGCAGCCACCTTCATGCACGTGAGAATTTCTCGCCCTTTGGCACTTTGAAAATTCGTATAAAAAACGAAGCCGCGCGCATCCCAGGCTTTAAGCAGCACCATTCTGACGTCGGGCAGACCGCTCGCGTCGACGCTCGCGATGGCCATCGCGTTTGGGTCGTTAGGCTCCGTTAACGATGCTTCCTGCTCCCACGCCTCGAAGAGAGCGAAAGGATCGTCCGCGAGCGAAGCATCACGGGTTTTTAAGAGGTCCACCGGTAACGTCCCCGTGAAGTTTCCGCGCCTAGGTCTATTCGTGTCACACCGCGCTCAACATAATCCAGCAGCGTGCCGCTCGGTAGCCTTCGCGCGCTTTTGTCGTGGTTGGCTTGGGTCTGCCGCGCTCTTGAGCCTGTCGCTGCTTGGCGGCTGCTCGATGTCCTTTCCCATGTCTTCGCTGCTGCCGGCAAACGACGACGTGACGGGATCACTTTCGAAGGTGCCCTTCGGGCAGCTTCTCGACGAGGAGGACCGCCGTCGCGAAAAGGCGGCACTCGCCACCGCGCTCGATCCGCAGGGGAACGGTAGCGCGGTCCATTGGGAGAACGCGACAAGCGGCGATAAGGGAACCTTGACGCCGGTTGGACAGGCGTTTTCGGCCGACACGAAGATTTGCCGCGACTTTATCGGCACGCTGAAAACGACTGATCTGGCCAGATCTATTCAGTCTACCGCCTGCGCGGTCAGCGCTGGCGACTGGGTCGTCTCCGAGGTCAAACACCACGGAAAGAGCTAGTCTTTAAACCTGTTCAAGTTCGATGAGCGTCCCAGAGAAATCCTTTGGATGCAGGAAGAGTACGGGCTTGCCATGCGCACCGATCTTCGGCGTGCCATCGCCTAAGACACGCGTGCCATCCGCCATCAAACGATCGCGCGCGGCCACGATATCCTCGACTTCATAGCAGACGTGGTGGATCCCACCGCCGCTCTTCGCAAGAAAGGTCGCGATCGGCGAATGCTCACCCAGAGGTTCAAGAAGCTCGATTCTGGTGTTTGGCAAATCGACGAAGGCGACCGTCACCCCGTGTTCCGGCAGTGCTTTGCGGGACGTCACCGTCGCGCCGAGCAGATCACGGTACCGGTTCGTTTCGGCATCAAGGTCCGTAACCGCTATGGCAAGATGGTTGAGGCGCCCTATCATCGTTCTTCAAACCTCGACCACGAGAACATGCACGGAGGGGCGCTTCCCCCAAGCGTGGTTCACGGCGCCGCGCACCGCCTTCTCGATGGCAGTGGACACCGTGTCGGCATCGCGTCGGCGCTGTTTGGGAAGGTTGTCGAATGTTTGAAACATGACCGCGTCGACCAGCGCGTCCATGGCCGATCCATCCTTGGTCTTTGCGGGCAGACCGTTGGTGACGACATCGGGAGTGCCTGCCATTTCGCCTTTCGCGGTGACGGCGAGCGCAATCGTGACCACGCCTGCGAAGGCGAGCGACTGGCGCTCGCGCAAGGCCTCGTCGTCCATCGATGTAAGGATGTTGCCGTCCTTGGCCATACGGCCGTGCTGCGCCTGGCCGACGATGCCGGGCTCGCCAGGCGCCAGCATTACCACGTCGCCATTGCGCGCCTTGATGACGTGCGGCACCTGGCGCTCGACGGCGAAGGCGTAATGCTCGGTCAGGTGCACCTCTTCGCCGTGCGCGGGAATGGCGATCGTCGGGCGAATCCAATCGTAGAACTGAGCCACCTCGCCACGCCGGGGATGACCGGAAGCGTGGATCAGGGCCTTTGCGTCGGTCACGACCTCGATGCCCTGTTTGATGAGGTTGTTGATGATGCGGCCGACCTCGCGCTCGTTACCCGGGATGGTGCGCGAAGAGAAGATTACCATATCGCCCGGTGCTAGGCTGACGGCTGGATGCTCGTCCTCCGAAATGCGGGCAACAGCGGCGCGCGGTTCGCCCTGGCTACCGGTGGCAAGCACCACGATCTTTTCGCGCGGTATGTGCGAGAAGGCTTCCGCCGATAGGAACGGCGGGACGCCGTCGAGATAGCCGCATTCCCGGGCCACGCTGGCGACACGGTCCATCGCACGCCCGACCAGCACGACTTGGCGCCCGGCCTCCATGGCGGCAAGTGCCACCGCACGCATGCGGGCGACGTTCGAGGCGAATGTCGTGACCAGCACGCGGGCCGGCGCCTGGCGTATGATATCGGTGAGGTTGGCTCCAACATCCTTCTCTGACGGGCTGAACCCTTCGCGCAGGATATTTGTCGAATCGCAGACGAGCGCGAGGACGCCTTCTTCGCCGATCGCCTGAAGTCTCGCCTTGTCGGTGGGCAGACCGATGCCGGGGTACTCGTCGATCTTCCAATCGCCGCTGTGAAGGACGGTCCCGGCCGGCGTGCGGATCGCGAGCGCGCAGCTTTCTGGTATCGAATGCGCCACGGGGATGAACTCGACAGAGAACGGGCCAATCTCGACACGACCGCCTTGGACGACGGTGCGGATCGGAATGCGCGGCGCCCCGGGCTCACTCAGCTTCTTCATCTCGAGCAGGCCGGCGGCGAAAGGCGTCGCGTAAAGCGGGGCGCCGAGACGATGCCAAAGATCGACGACCGCGCCGATATGATCCTCGTGCGCGTGGGTGATCACGATGCCGACAAGGTCATCACGCATCTTTTCGATAAATCGCGTATCGGGCACGATGATATCGATACCCGCCTGCTCCGGCCCCGCGAAGGAGATGCCGCAATCGATCATCAGCCATTTTTTATGGCGCGGCGGACCGTAACCGTACAGCCCCATGTTCATACCAATCTCGCCTAGTCCGCCGAGCGGCACGAACACCAGTTCCTCCAAAACCTCATCCATCCTTCGATTGCCTTCCGAGTATCCGTCTCTGCCGCCCAGCGGCGTTATTTCTTGTCTCGCCTCACCCCAAAGAAGCAGCCGGCAAAAACACGTCGCCCGCGTCAACCAGGATGAGGCCGTCCGCGGTTGCGAGCATCAGCCGACCCGCTGGGTCAATCCCTTCAAAACGGCCGTGTCTCACCATACGCGGGATCGCAACATCGATATGCTCGCCGAGCCCGGCCGCTTGCGCGAGCCAGGACGAACGGATCAGCGCAAAGCCGCGTCCTCGATCCCAGACCGCCAATTGCCTTTCCAACTCGATCGCCAGAGCGATCAGGACCGTGGCGGCGTCGATTCGATGCCCAACCGCGCTTATGTTGATCGCACGGTAGGGCAGTCCCGCCGGATGTGAAAGGCAGTTGACGCCAAACCCGATGACGCAGCCGATCCGTCCTCCCGATAGCGTCGCGCTTTCCAGCAGGATACCAGCCAGCTTAGCGCCGTCGTAGAGGATATCATTCGGCCATTTGATCTTGAGGCGCTCATCGCCGCCGAGAAGCTGCCGCAGCGTAGTCGCGAGCGCCACGCCGGCGACAAAGCCGATCTGCGGCGCAACCGCGAGATGCGCGGGATCCGCCAGCGCCAGCGTTGCGTAAAGATTTCCCGGCGGCGACACCCAGTGTCGCCCCTGCCGCCCGCGTCCGCCCGTCTGCGACACGGCGGTGATGAAAAGTCCACCCGGATCGCCCGCCTTCAGGCGAGCCATGGCCTCGTCGTTGGTCGAACCAAGGCTATCGAAGCTCTCGACCCGATAGGGACCGGCACTACCCACGCGGAGGAACGTCAAAGGCCGTCATTCAGAACAAGGATCGCGCCGCGGCGGTAGCTGCTCCAACAAAGAGCGGCGGATAGAGAAATAGGCCGAGCACCATAATGCCCGTGACCGTCAATACCGCCTGCAAGGTACGCGACTGCGGATCGAACGGCACGCCGACATCGTCGAAGTACATAAACTTGACGATCCTGAGATAGTAGAAGGCGGCAATCACGCTCGAAAGAACGCCAACGACAGCCAAGCCGTAGAGATGGGCGTTGATCGCCGCGTTGAAGACGTAGAACTTGGCGAAAAACCCGGCAAGCGGCGGAATGCCGGCCATCGAGAACATCATCGTCGCCAGGAAGAACGCCATGCCGGGATGGGTCTTCGCCAAACCCATCAGGTCGCCCACGTTTTCGACGTTGCGACCGTTGATCTTCATCGACAGGATCGCGGCGAAGGTGCCGAGCGTCATCGTTACGTAAATCGCAAGATAGATGATGATCCCCTGCACACCTTCTTGTGTGCCGGCGGCGAGTCCAACGAGAGCGAAACCCATGTGCCCGATCGCCGAATACGCCATCAGGCGCTTGATGTTGGTCTGGCCAATTGCCGCGAACGACCCAAGCGCCATCGACAGGATCGAAATGAAGATAACGATCTGCTGCCACTGGTGCGTTATGCCCGGGAAGGCGGTGATGATCACGCGTGTGGTAATCGCCACGGCTGCCACTTTCGGCGCCGTCGCGAAGAAGGCTGTCACCGGTGTCGGCGCCCCTTCGTAGACGTCCGGAGTCCACATATGGAATGGGACGACCGACATCTTAAAGGCGAGGCCCGTCATGAGGAATACCAGTCCGAAGACGACGCCGATCTGCGCCTGTCCGCCGATCGCCCTGGCGATGCCGGCAAACTCTACGGTCCCAGAGAAGCCGTAGAGCAGCGAGGCGCCATAAAGCAGCATACCGGAGGACAGCGCGCCGAGAACGAAATACTTCAGTCCAGCCTCGGAGGCTTTCAGGTTATCGCGATGGAAGGCGGCGATCACGTAAAGGGCCAGCGACATCAGCTCGAGCCCGAGATAGAGCGTGATCAGCCCCGTAGCGGAGATGAGGATCATCGCGCCGAGCGTCGCCAGGATAATCAGGATTGGGTACTCGAACTTGTCGATCCGCTCGCGCGCCAGAAAGCTTTGGCCCATGATCAGCGTCACGAGCGAACCTGCGAGCGCCACGACCTTCATAAATCGACCGAAGGCGTCATCAATGAAGGCACCATCGAAGACTACGCCCCGCGTCTTGGTGCCGATCAGCAGAACGACGATCGCAAGGCCGAGAATGCCCACGGCGATCTCGGTGACCGGACCATCCGACTCCTTTCCGCGGATCGCGCCGAAAAGCAGCAGGAACAGCGCGCCGACCGCGAGTATCAGTTCGGGCAGACTGTGCGCGAGGTTGAGCGACATCGGCGTGAACTGGAGCGGGTGGAGCTCGAGTGGCGGGCCGTTCATGGCGCGGCGCTCCCGGCAAGGGCGAGCCGATTTGTCTTGGCGAGCGCCAGCTTCTTCTTCGTCGTTTCGAGATCCGCTTCATGAGTCTTGACCAGAGCGGCGACGCTCGGGCCGGACGCATTGAGTATCGGCGACGGGTGAAAACCGTAGAAGATCGTAAGCACCACGAGCGTCCCGAGCATAGCGGCCTCGCGGGGATTGAGATCGAGAATGGACTTGAGGTTTTCCTTCGTCAGCACGCCGAAGATGATGCGGCGATAAAGGTACAGGCCATAGGACGCTGACAGGATCACGCCCAGGGTCGCGAAGAGCGCCACCCAGCTGTTGACCCGGAATGTGCCGAGCATGGTCAGAAACTCGCCGACGAAACCGGACGTACCGGGCAGACCTATATTGGCCATTGTGAAGATGAGAAACGCGGTGGCGTAGCGCGGCATCCTGTGAACCAGCCCCCCGTAGGCGGCGATCTCGCGCGTGTGCATGCGATCGTAGACGACGCCGACGCAGAGAAAGAGCGCGCCCGACACAAGCCCGTGCGAGACCATCTGAAACACCGCGCCCTGAATGCCCTGCTCGGTGAAGGAGAACAGGCCCATCGTCACGAAGCCCATATGGGCGACGGACGAGTAAGCGATCAGCTTCTTCATGTCCTCCTGCACCAACGCGACCAGTGAGGTGTAGATGATCGCGATGACCGAGAGCGTGAACACCAGAGGCGCGAAGTATTGCGAGGCATCGGGGAACATCGGCAGCGAAAAGCGGATGAAGCCGTAGCCCCCCATCTTCAGCAGGATGCCGGCGAGGATCACCGAACCCGCTGTGGGTGCCTCGACGTGAGCGTCAGGCAACCAGGTGTGGACCGGCCACATCGGCATCTTCACGGCGAAGGAGGCGAAGAAGGCCAGGAACAGCCATGTCTGCATCGACGCCGGAAAGTGAGTCTTCAACAAGACCGTGATGTCGGTCGTGCCGGCGTAGCTGTACATCGCCATGATGGCGAGCAGCATCAGCAAAGATCCGGTCAACGTATAGAGAAAGAACTTGAATGCCGCGTAGACACGTCTCCCGTGGCCCCAGATCCCGATGATGAGAAACATCGGGATCAGACCGGCCTCGAAGAAAAGATAGAAAAGCACGAGATCGAGCGAGCAGAAGACTCCGATCATCAACGACTCGAGCACCAGAAAGGCGATCATGAAATCTTTGACGCGAAAGGTGATCGACCGCCATGAAGCGGCGATGCAGAACGGCATGAGGAACGCCGTCAGCACGACGAAAGGGAACGATAGGCCATCGACGCCGAGCTTGTAGACAAGGCCGGAGCCAAACCAGTTTCGCTGTTCGACGAATTGGAATGCCGAGGTGCTCGTGTCGAAATGCGCCCAGGCGTAGATTGACAGCAGAAAGGTGACGATCGTCGTGATCAGCGCCGCCCAACGCGCGTTCTCGAGAGTCGCCTCATCCTCGCCGCGCAGCACCAGAATGAAGGCGACCCCCACCATCGGGAGGATAAGCAGGCCCGATAGGATGCCGAAGCCGAACATCAGCGTAGCCCCCCGACGAGGAACCAGGTGATGATGACCGTGACACCGATCAACATAGCGAATGCGTAGTTGTAGACGTAGCCTGTCTGCAGCTTCACTGCCTGCTTGGTGACACCAACAACGGCCGTAGTGATGCCGTCCGGCCCGAACCTGTCGATGATTCCCTGATCGCCGCCATGCCAGAACAGGCGCCCGATGAAGAAGGCCGGCTTGACGAAGATGTGTTCGTAGAGCTCGTCGAAGTACCACTTATGCGAAAGGAAAGCGTACACGGCCGGGTTGCCGCGCACCCAGCGGGCC
Source organism: Beijerinckiaceae bacterium (assembly GCA_965198495.1). Lineage (GTDB taxonomy): Bacteria > Pseudomonadota > Alphaproteobacteria > Rhizobiales > Beijerinckiaceae > RH-AL1. The sequence continues at coordinate 2,700,782 of CBDAPL010000001.1, forward strand.
GGCGCGGCAAGATCGTAGATGTAGCCGAACCACGCGAGGCCGAAGCCGCAGATCAACATCACCAACGGCAATTGCTTGACGATAACCGGCACCGTTTCCATCTGCTCGAGGATGTGGTTGTCCCGCCCATAGAACAGCGAACCTTTCCAGAAGGCGGCCTGATGGTCGCCGATGAAGCGGCTGGCGAAGAGCATGCCGGCGAAGAGCGCGCCGATAGATAACACGTAAAGCGGTATGAGCATCGTGTTCGGCGACTCATGCGGCACAAACTCATGGCCTTCATCCGCGACATGGTCGGAATGGAGCTTGACGCCGTGGGCGGCCGCCGCGTGCGGATGATCCGCCGTGACGTGATCGTGTCCGCCTGTCTCGGGCCTGTTGGTCGGCTCGAGATGCGCCTTCGCGCCTTCCTTGTCGGTGATGCCGGTATTGTCGGCATGTTCGTGCGCCACTTCCCAGCGCGGCGCGCCAAAGAAGGTCATGAAGATCAAGCGGAAGGTGTAGAACGCGGTAAGGAAGACCGCGGCCGTCGCGAGAATGTAGGCGTAGAAATGCCCCGTCCGCGTCGAGGCGTAGGCCGCCTCGATGATCGCGTCTTTGGAATACCAGCCGGCGGTGAGTGGGAATCCGACCAGCGCGAGCGACCCGATGGTCATGCACCAGAAGGTCAATGGGATCTTGGTGCGCAACGCCCCCATGTGACGCATGTCCTGCTCATGATGCATCGCATTGATGACCGAGCCGGCGCAAAGGAACAGCAGCGCTTTGAAGAAAGCATGTGTGAAGAGGTGGAAGACGCCGAGGCCGTAACCGCCGACGCCGAGGCCGACGAACATATAGCCGAGCTGCGAGCAGGTCGAATAAGCGACGACGCGTTTGATGTCCGTTTGAACGCACCCGATCGTCGCCGCGAAGAAACAGGTCGTGCCGCCGATGATGGTAACGAAGCTCAGCACGCCGGGTGCTTGCTCGAAAAGCGGCGAGAGGCGCGCGACCATGAACACGCCGGCGGTGACCATCGTCGCGGCGTGGATGAGCGCGGAGACCGGCGTTGGACCCTCCATCGCGTCTGGAAGCCAAGTGTGCAGCAGGAATTGCGCGGACTTGCCCATCGCGCCCATGAACAGGAGGAAACAGGCGACCTCCATCACCGGCCAATCGTGGCCGAAGAGGTGCGCGCTCTTGCCAGCAAGACCAGGCGCGGCGGCGAAGATCGTATCGAACGAAACGGATTTCGTAATGTAGAATACGGTGAAGATGCCAAGTAGGAAACCGAAGTCGCCGACGCGGTTGACCACGAACGCCTTGATCGCGGCGGCATTCGCCGTCGGCTTCTCGTACCAGAACCCGATCAGCAGATACGAGGCGAGGCCGACACCCTCCCACCCAAAGAACATCTGGACGAGATTGTCGGCCGTCACCAGCATCAGCATGGTGAAGGTAAAGAGCGAGAGATAGGCAAAGAAGCGCGGCTTCGACGGGTCGTCGCTCATGTATCCGACGGAGTAGAGATGGACGAGCGCGGAGACGGTGTTGACCACAACCAGCATCACTGCCGTCAAGGCGTCGACGCGAAGCGCCCAGTCCACCTTGAGCGTGCCGACGGTGAACCAATTGCCGAGCAACGATACGCTTTCGGGATGTGTGCCGAGGGCGTAGCGAAACAGCTCGATCCAGGAAAACATCGCGGCAATCATCAACAGGCTCGTCGTCAGAACCTCGCAAGCGCGTTCGCCGATCTCCTTGCCGGCGAGGGCGGCGACGAGAAAGCCGATGAGCGGCAGAAGGACGATGGCGGTAATCATGCTCAGCCCTTCATCGCGTTGATGTCTTCGACCGCGATAGACCCGCGGTTTCGATAGTAAGTGACCAGGATCGCGAGCCCAATAGCCGCCTCAGCGGCCGCAACCGTGAGGATGAACAGCGCGAAGACCTGTCCCGTCATGTCATGCAGGAAGCTTGAAAATGCGACGAGGTTGATGTTCACCGAAAGCAGGATCAGTTCGACCGACATCAGGATGATGATGATGTTCTTGCGATTGAGGATGATACCCGCGACGCCGAGCGTGAAAAGGATCGCCGCCACGGTGAGATAATGGCTCAGCCCAATCATAGATTGCCTCTCAAGAGACGCCTTCACGCGACTTGACCGTGCGCAGTGCGACGGCCGCCGAGGACCGCGCATTCTGCTCGGGGATCGATTGGCGCTTGATAAAGGGCTTGTGGCGCAACGTCAGCACGATAGCGCCTATCATTGCGGTCAGCAGAACGAGGCCAGCCGTCTGAAAGAGCAGCAGATACTGCGTGTAAATGATCTCGCCAAGCGCGACAGTATTCGGGAGCGCGTCAGGGGTGGGAGAAAGGCCTTGAGAACCTGTCCCCGTCCCGAACGTCCAGGTCGCGACGACGAAGACGAGTTCGAGCGCGACGATAAAGCCGATCGTCCCGCCCACGGGGAGATATTTGAGAAACCCGTGCCGCAACTCGACGAAGTCGACATCGAGCATCATGACGACGAAGAGGAACAGAACGGCGACCGCGCCGACGTAGACCACCACAAGAATCATCGCCAGGAATTCTGCTTCTAAAAGGATGAAAAGCCCGGCCGCATTGACGAAGGAGAGTATGAGGAAAAGGACGGAGTGAACCGGGTTTTTCGAAGCGATAACCATCGTCGCCGACGCGATCAGAACGACCGAGAAGAAGTAGAAGAAGAACGGCACAACGCTCATGCGGCGACTTTCTCGATGATCGTCATGCTGGAGACCGTCAACGGTAAGGCGAGTCGAGCGCGATGTTACGCGCGATTTCGCGCTCCCAGCGATCACCGTTGGCGATAAGCCGTTCCTTGTCGTAGTACAACTCCTCCCTGGTCTCGACCGAGAACTCGGCGTTTGGCCCCTCGACGATCGCGTCCACGGGACAGGCCTCTTGGCAATAGCCGCAGTAGATGCACTTCACCATGTCGATATCGTAGCGCGTCGTGCGGCGCGTGCCGTCATTGCGGCGTGGGCTCGCCTCGATCGTGATGGCCTGCGCGGGACAGATCGCCTCGCAGAGCTTGCAGGCGATACACCGCTCCTCGCCGTTGGGATAACGGCGTAGCGCATGCTCGCCCCGGTAGCGCGGCGACTGTGGCGCCTTCTCATGCGGATAGTTCAGCGTCGCTTTCGGCTTGAAGAAATAGCGCATGGACATACCGAAAGCAGCGACGAACTCCTTCAGGAGCAGCTGCTTAGCGGCTTGGTCGATTTTCATTGTCGATAACCTTCGAGCTGGCTCAGCGCGCCATCACTCCGCCCCAGCCGGTCGCTTCGAGCACACCGGCGGTGAGGACTACCATGGCAAGGGAGAGCGGGAGAAAGACCTTCCAACCAAGACGCATCAGCTGATCGTAGCGATAACGTGGCACGAAGGCCTTCACCATGGAGAACATGAAGAAGACGAGCAGTATTTTCAGAAGAAACCAGAAAATGCCCGGAATCCAAGTGAACGGCGCAAAGGGGATTGGCGACAGCCATCCACCCATGAAAAGGATGACTTGGAGAGCCGCCATGGTCATCATCGCCACGTACTCGGCGAGCATGAACAGCATATAGGGGCTCGACGAATATTCCACCATGAAGCCGGCGACGAGTTCCGACTCAGCCTCGACGAGATCGAACGGCGGCCTGTTCGTCTCGGCAAGTGCCGATATGAAGAAGATCACGAACATCGGGAAGAGCGGCAGCCAGTACCAGCCCAGAATACCCCAGCGGGTATCCTGCGCCTGAACAATGCCGGTAAGGTTCAACGTGCCGGCACAGAGCAACACCGTGACGATCACGAAGCCGATAGAAACCTCGTACGACACCATCTGCGCCGCGGATCGGAGCGCGGACAGAAAGGGATACTTCGAGTTTGATGCCCAACCGCCCATGATGACGCCGTATACCGACAACGACGATATCGCGAAGATGTAGAGCGTGCCGACGTTCAGGTTGGAAATAGCCCAACCATTAGCGACCGGAATCACCGCCCACGCCGCCAGGGCGAGGAGGCCCATGACAAAGGGTGCCATAAGGAAAACGCCCTTGTTGGCGCCTGCCGGAATTATCGGCTCCTTCAGCACGAATTTGAGGAGGTCGGCGAAACTTTGGAACAGGCCCCAAGGCCCGACGACATTTGGCCCGCGCCGCAACTGCACCGCCGCCCAGATCTTGCGATCGGCGTAGAGGATGTAAGCAATCGACACGAGAAGAACCACAAGCATGACGAGGCTCTTCACGAACATCAGCGCCAACAGCCAGAAGGACATAGGTCTACTCCGCGGCCTGTTGCATCGGCATCTGCAGGAGCGCAGACGCTTGAGCCATCGTGTTAGACGCCCGCGCGATCGGGTTGGTCTGGAAGAAGTCGACGATCGGCGAGACGAATGGCTCGCGGCTGAAAGTTGCCGAAGTCAAGCCGCCAAATGCGGCGGCGGGCGCCTCGGCGATCATATCAATCTTCGCCATGTGCGGATGCGCGGCGTAGAGCTTCGCGCGTAAGCCCGAAAGCGAGTCGAACGACAGTCTGTGTCCTATAACATCAGATAAGGCGCGGAGGATTGCCCAGTCCTCACGTCCCTCTCCCGGAGGGAAGTTCGCGCGATCGGCAAGTTGCACCCTGCCCTCGGTGTTGACGTAAAGTCCGGATTTCTCGGTGTAGGCCGCACCCGGCAAAACGATATCGGCGCGCGATGCGCCGCGATCGCCATGCGTGCCGATGTAGACAACGAAAGCACCCGGCTCGATCGCGATCTCGTCGGCACCGAGAAGAAAGAGCACGTCGACACCGCCGGCCTTCGCCATCGAGGCCGCGTCGAGGCCGCCCTCGCCCGGCACGAAGCCTGACATCAAGCCCGCCAACGCGCGCCGCTGCTGTATGCAGGACAGATACGGGCGCGTGCTTGGCCGCCGCCGCGAGTACCGCCGCGCCATCGGCGCGCGCGAGAGCGCCCTGCCCAACGATCACCATCGGCTTCTCGGCCTTGCCAAACGCCTCGGCGAATTCCTTTGGCAATTCGCACAGCGTATCGGTCCCCGCGCCTAGGTAGGTATACGGATATGTGAGATCGACCTTCTCACCGACAACACCGATCGGGAAATCGCCTTTGAGCCAACGCTTGCGTATACGCGCGTTCAACACCGGAGACTCGCGACGTGGGTTCGAACCGACGATCAGCAAGGCGCCGGCCCTTTCAATGTTTTCTACCGAGCCGAACGTGTAGGAAGCCCTGCCATACGCCGGATCAAGCTTGGCGCCGTCCTGCCGACAATCGAGATTGGGCGACCCGACGGAGGTCATTAGCGCCTGCAAGGCAAACATATCCTCGACGCTGCAGAGATCACCGGTGATGGCGCCAATGCGGTTTGCCGCGACATCCTTCATCTTTGCGGCGATGGCGGCGAAGGCCTCTGGCCAAGTCGCAGGCACGAGCTTGCCGTCCCGGCGGACGAATGGACGATCCAGCCGGCGTGTCTTCAAGCCGTCCATGACGTTGCGCGTCTTGTCCGAAATCCATTCTTCGTTGACCGCGTCGTTCACGCGCGGCAGGATCCGCATGACTTCTCGGCCACGCGTGTCGACCCTGATGTTCGAGCCGAGCGCGTCCATCACGTCGATCGACGGCGTCTTGGTCAACTCCCAAGGGCGCGCCTTGAACGCGTACGGCTTTGGCAGCAATGCGCCGACTGGGCAGAGATCGGCGATATTGCCCTGCAATTCCGAGTGCATGGCGGTCTCGAGATAAGTCGTGATCTCCATGTCCTCGCCGCGCCCTGTCGCGCCGACATCGCCGGTGCCCGCCACCTCAGCGGTGAAGCGGACGCATCGCGTGCAGTAGATGCAGCGGTTCATCGAGGTGCGGACCATCACGCCGATATACTTGTCGGCGACCGCGCGCTTATTCTCGGCAAAACGGCTTGAGTCCACGCCGTACGCCATCGCTTGGTCCTGCAGGTCGCACTCGCCACCCTGATCGCAGATCGGGCAATCGAGCGGATGATTGATGAGAAGAAACTCCATCACGCCCTCGCGGGCCTTTCGCGTCAGCGGCGACTTCGTCAACACTTCCGGTAGTTCGCCATTCTTGCCGGGACGTAGGTCCTTGACGCCGACCGCACAAGAAGCCTGAGGCTTAGGCGGACCGCCCTTGACCTCGACGAGGCACATCCGGCAATTTCCGGCGATCGAGAGCCGCTCGTGGAAACAGAAGCGCGGGATCTCCGCACCCGCCGCCTCACACGCCTGGAGCAGCGTGAATTCCGGCGGGACATCGATCTCGACTCCGTCGACGATGAGTTTGGTCACTTGGTCCGCTCCAAAACGATTTTACTCCGCCGCAATGCCGAAATCGCGTATAGGCTCCATGTGGGGATTGGACGCGTACTGATCGATGCGACGCTCGATCTCAGGTCGGAAATGTCGAATCAAGCCCTGGATCGGCCAAGCCGCCGCGTCGCCAAGCGCGCAGATCGTGTGCCCTTCAACTTGGGTCGTCACTTCGAGCAGCATGTCGATCTCGCGCTTTTGCGCCCTACCTTCGGCCATGCGGCTGATGACGCGCCACATCCAGCCAGTCCCTTCGCGGCACGGCGTGCACTGCCCGCAGCTCTCGTGCTTGTAGAAATACGAAATGCGCGCGATGGCCCGGACGATGTCGGTCGACTTGTCCATGACGATCACCGCAGCCGTGCCGAGACCCGACTTGAGGTTTCGCAGCGTATCGAAGTCCATTGGCGCGTCGATGATCTCCTTGGCCGGCACCAGCGGGACGGACGAGCCGCCCGGGATAACCGCCAGGAGATTGTCCCAGCCACCGCGCATGCCGCCGCAATGACTATCGATCAACTCGCGAAATGGGATCGACATTGCCTCTTCTACATTGCACGGCTTGTTTACGTGTCCGGAAATACAGAAGAGCTTAGTGCCGGCATTGTTCTTGGCGCCGAAGCCGGCGAACCAGGCCGCGCCGCGTCGCAGGATCGTCGGCGCCACGGCAATCGACTCTACGTTGTTCACGGTCGTCGGGCAGCCGTAAAGGCCCATGTTGGCGGGAAACGGCGGCTTCAACCGCGGCATGCCCTTCTTGCCTTCAAGCGACTCGAGAAGCGCCGTCTCTTCGCCGCAGATGTAGGCGCCGGCACCGTGATGAACGTAGATGTCGAAGGGCCAGCCGTGGACGTTGTCCTTGCCGACGAGATTGGCCGCATAGGCCTGCTCGACGGCAGCCTCCAGACGCTCCTTCTCAAGGATGTATTCGCCGCGGATATAGATGTAGCAGGCATGCGACTCCATGGCGAAACAGGCGACGAAGCAGCCCTCGATCAGAAGGTGCGGATCGTTGCGCATGATCTCGCGATCCTTGCACGTGCCGGGCTCCGATTCATCGGCGTTGACCACGAGATACGATGGCCGAGCCGGATCGGCTTTCGGCATGAACGACCATTTCATACCCGTCGGAAAGCCGGCGCCGCCGCGACCACGCAGGCCGGACGCCTTCATCTCGTTGATGATCCAGTCCTTGCCTTTCTCGATGAGGCCTTTGGTACCGTCCCACGCACCACGTTGGCGCGCGCCCTCCAGACCCCAATCGCCGAAGCCGTAGAGGTTGGTAAAGATGCGGTCCTTGTCCTGGAGCATCGTATCAGTCCTTTGATTTCGGCTCACGCCCGGGCGGCACCGACGGCGCATCGGACGGCGCGTTCTTGGCCTCGGCCTGAGTCATCTTTTCTCTGTTGTGACCATCGAGCGATACCGCCGCCTCCGTTCGCCTATTGCCGGTATCTACAGTCTGATCCGGCGTGGCGATGGAATGATCCGAACGCTCGGTTCGGCGCGTGGCGGCTTCGTGTGTCGGCGAGGGTCCCATAGTGCGCGTATCGAATGATTGGCCGGAGTGCGGCGGCGGATTGCCGTGGACGCTTCCATGATGGATCCCGCTGTCTTTGCCATGCCAGCCATCAACGCCGTAGAGGCTGGTCAACGAAGTCAATCCGCCGACCGGCTCTGACGTCCGCCGCCCGATTTGCGAGCCGATGGTCACCGGCTTGCCGGCGGCGAGATCGTCGAGTAGCTCGTTGAAGTTCTTAGGGTTCAAATCCTCGTAGTAGTCGTCATTAATCTGCACCATCGGCGCGTTGCAGCAGGCGCCGAGGCATTCGACCTCAAGCCAGGAGAAGGTGCCGTCCGCCGACACCGTGCTCTGCGGCCCGATGCGCGTGGCGAGCACCTGCTTAATCGAGTCAGATCCCGCGAGCATGCAGGGCGTCGTGCCGCACATCTGAATGAAGAAGCGCCCGACCGGGGCGAGGTTGAACATCGTGTAGAAGGTCGCGACCTCGAGCACCCGGATGTAGGGCATGCCGAGCATGCGCGCCACCTCCTCGATCGCCGGTTTCGGCAACCAGTAAGCATTCTGCTTCTGTGCGCGCCAGAGCAGCGACAAAACCGCGGAGGCCTGCCGCCCTTCTGGATATTTGGCGATCTGCCGGTCAGCCCAGATCATGTTTTCATTAGAGAAGGCAAAGGTTTCGGGCTGAACTTCCGCAAGGCGGCGAACCGACATCTAGGCCACCCCGCACGCGCCTGAGGCGCTTGCTCCTCCGCCGCTGTGCCCGAGGGTGTGTTGAGCATCTAAACAAGCACGCTGGTGCCGATAGAAGCTCTCAACCCGAGAGATCACAGCGAGGCTCGCGGTGACCAGCCCGGTGATGCCGGTTGTATCTTGCTTCGACATTCTCATCGATCGACCTCACCAAAAACGATATCGAGAGAGCCAAGGATCGCCGAGACATCCGCCAGCATAGACTTGCGCGAGAGGAAATCCATTGCCTGAAGATGCGCGAAACCGGGCGCGCGGATCTTGCAGCGGTAAGGCTTGTCCGTTCCGTCCGACACTAGATATACGCCGAACTCGCCCTTCGGGGCCTCGACGCTTGCGTAGACCTCACCCGGCGGGACGTGAAAGCCTTCGGTATAAAGCTTGAAATGATGGATGAGCGCCTCCATCGAGCGCTTCATCTCCGCGCGGGACGGTGGCGCGACCTTGCCGTCTTTCGATTTCACCGGCCCCTGCCCCGTCGGCGACAGCAGCTTGTCAACGCATTGCTTCATAATCCGTACGGATTCGGACATTTCCTTCATGCGCACAACCTGTCGCGAATAACAGTCGCCGTGCGTGCCGACCGGAATATCGAACTCCATCTCTTCGTAGCATTCGTAAGGCTCGGCCTTTCGCAGATCCCAGGCCGCGCCGGATGCGCGAAGCACCGGCCCGGAAAAGCCCCAGCGCCAGCAGTCCTCCAGCGAGACGATGCCGATGTCGACGTTGCGCTGCTTGAAGATGCGGTTCTCGATGAAAAGGCTATTAAGATCGGCCAGGACCGAGGGGAAGGTCTCGCACCATGCGCCGATATCCTCGATGAGTTGCTTGGGGCAATCGATATGCACACCGCCCGGCCGGAAGTAGTTGGCATGCAGACGAGCGCCGGACGCCCGCTCGTAGAACACCATCAGCTTCTCGCGCTCCTCGAAGCCCCAAAGCGGCGGCGTCAGCGCGCCAACATCAAGCGCCTGCGTCGTAACGTTGAGCAAATGACCCAGGATGCGTCCGATCTCGCTGTAGAGGACGCGGATCAGTTGAGCGCGGCGCGGCACTTCGATCGCCATCATCTTCTCGATGGCGAGGCAGAAGGCATGCTCCTGATTCATCGGCGCGGTATAGTCGAGCCGGTCGAAGTAGGGGATGTCCTGGATGTAGGTGCGTGCCTCCATCAGCTTTTCGGTGCCGCGATGTAATAGCCCGATGTGTGGATCCACACGTTCAACGACTTCGCCGTCGAGTTCGAGCACAAGACGCAGGACACCATGAGCGGCCGGGTGCTGCGGGCCGAAATTGATGGAGAAATTACGCGGGGCCGCCACGTCCGTCTTTGGACCTTCGGGCAAGGGCGCGCTTTTGGTCATCGTGGACCCTCCTGGGCCTTTTCATCGCCGGGCAGGATGTACTCTCCGGCCCCTTCCCAAGGAGAAAGAAAGTCGAACGAGCGGAACGCCTGATTGAGCGTCACCGGCTGGTTGACGACACGTTTCTGCTCATCGTCCCACCGTACCTCGACGTAGCCGGTCATCGGGAAATCCTTGCGCAGCGGATGCCCTTCGAACCCGTAATCGGTCACGAGACGCCGCAGATCCGGGTGGCCCGCGAAATAGACGCCGAAAAGATCCCAAACTTCCCGCTCAAACCAGTTCGCGGCCGGGAAAACATCGACAAGCGACGGTACGGGCGTACGCTCGTCAGCCTGAATCTTGATCCGAATCCTGCGGATGTATTTCGGCGAAAGGAGATGCGTGACAACGTCGAAGCGGCGCTCGCGCTCCGGATAGTCCACCGCCGTAAGATCGATGAAGCAGATGAAGCGACATCCATCGTCGTCACGAAGAAAGGTCACGGTCTCGATCAGCTTGGAAACATTCAGCGTTAAAGACAGTTCGTCGAACGCTATCGAGTGATCGCGGACCGCCCCGGGGACCGAAGCGGTGACATGCTCCGCAAGTTGCTTCAAGGCATCCGCGCCTTTCGCAGCGTCTTCCATCGAAAACCTTTCTTTGGCGGCGGAATTAGAGCTGTCTAACGCTCGATCGTCCCGGTGCGCCTGATCTTCTTCTGCAGCAGCAGAATTCCATAGACGAGCGCCTCGGCCGAAGGCGGACAACCCGGTACGTAGATATCCACTGGCACGATGCGGTCACAGCCGCGGACGACCGAGTAGGAGTAGTGGTAGTACCCGCCGCCGTTAGCACACGATCCCATGGAGATGACGTAGCGCGGCTCCGGCATCTGATCATAGACCTTGCGCAGAGCCGGAGCCATCTTGTTGGTCAACGTGCCAGCAACGATCATGACGTCGGACTGGCGCGGTGAGGCGCGCGGCGCAAAGCCGAAGCGCTCGATGTCATAGCGCGGCATCGACGCCTGCATCATCTCGATCGCGCAGCAAGCAAGCCCGAATGTCATCCACATCAGCGAGCCCGTCCGAGCCCAAGTGATGAGGTCATCGGCCGACGTGACGAGGAAGCCACGATCGGCGAGTTCATCGTTCAAAGAGAGAAAGTAAGGGTCCGTCGATGGGTCGACTTTCGGACGCAGTATGCCTTCGGCAGGCGATGGCGTGGTGTGCGGCGCTGTCGAAATCACTCCCATTCAAGCGCTCCTTTCTTCCATTCGTAGACGAAACCGACCGTAAGCACGCCGAGGAACACGATCATCGACCAAAAGCCTAGCGTGCCCACACGCTTGAACGCGGCGGCCCATGGGAACAGAAAGGCGACCTCAAGATCGAAAACAATGAACAGCAAGGCTACAAGATAAAATCTTATGTCGAACTTCATCCGTGCATCATCGAAAGCGTTGAAGCCACACTCATACGCTGAAAGCTTCTCGGGATCGGGCGACTGGTAGGCGACTAAGAAAGGCGCAATGAGAAGAGCGCCGGAAATGAACGCGGAGATTGCGATAAAAATCGCAAGAGGAACATAGTCGCCCAGGATGCTGTGCATGTCGTTCTCGCTGTTCCGGAGAGGTCAGGCGGCTGTCGATAGCACCGATTGCGCCGATGCATATTGCACCGCGACATAAATAGAAAGATGCGGACAGAACCTGCCGAGACAAGCGGTACGAGACGAGCCGTCACATGACCACATTGCCGCAGATGAACCTAGACATGCCATGACGAGAAAAGTTAGCGGCGGACCCATGAAGGTCCGCCGCTAATAGCAAATGCACGAGGAGCGTCTATCCTAAAGCTTCAATAGACAGCGATCGATCCGTCGGCGCCAACACCAGGCGCCATCGCGGTGCTCGTGGTGAGTGCCTTGCCGCCCTTGCCGATCCATTTGCCAACCCAATAACGCTGGACGAACATCAAGATAGCCAGAACCGCTCCGGCGAGGCAGGCGTAAATCACAAAACCTGTCGCAAAAGAGCCAGTATGTTGCTTTGAGAGACCCATGACGTTTGGCAGGATTGATCCACCCAAAGCGCCGATCTCGCCGATCATCGAGCCTACAACAGCGGTCGACAACGGCCAGCGCAGGGGCACCAACTGGAACAAGGCACCGTTGCCGGCGCCGAGACAGGCGAAACAGGCCATCAACAAGATAACGGTCACCGTCAACGACGGTGTCGTGGTCAGTGACAGGAACATCGCAATCGCGCCAAGGAATACGACCGACAAGGTGACGATGCCGCCGAGCTTGTCCGCGAGGTAACCGCCGAGGACGCGGGTAGCGCTTCCCATGAAGGTTGCGATCGTCGCGTAGATTCCGGCCTGCACTTTGGTCATAGCGAAGGAGTTATAGAAGAAGGTCGGCATGAAGGTCGCCAGACCAATGAACCCACCAAAGGTGATGATGTAGACCAAGTTGAACATCCAACCGTCGCCACTCCAAAGGCAGCGGATATGCTCCAAAACGCTCTGATGCTCGTTATCCGGCGGCTCTTTGGCGAAGATCATCATCACCAGAAACGGGATCAACATGCAAAAGCCGGCACCGGCGTACGCGACGTGATAGCCATAGTACTTGGCCACAACGGGCGCGACCAACGTAGCGACGGCCGTGCCGCTGTTTCCGGCACCGGCGATGCCCATCGCCAAGCCCTTGTGCTCCGGAGGAAACCAGCCCGAACCGAGCGAAAGCGCGACACCGAAGCTGGCACCGGCGATCCCGAGCAGCACACCCATGGCCAGTGCACTATCAAACGAATCGACAAAGAAGTAGCCGAACGCCATCGCGATCATGATGACGCTCATCTCGATCAACGCGGCGTTCTTGCGGCCGATGTATTGAGAAATGACGCCAAGCGGGAAACGCATCAGCGCGCCGGCGAGGATCGGCAGAGAGATCATGAACCCCGTCTGCGATGGTGTTAGATGGAAGCTTTCGCTGAGAAAAGGCGCCATAGCCCCGTTCAGCACCCAGATCGCGAAGCAGAAATCGAAATACAGGAATGCCGCTAGAAGAGTCGGTGGATGTCCCGACTTCATTACCGCCTTGAACCCAGCCATCTCTTGTCTCCTAGTGTGCATATTTTTTATGCAACGCAAACGCCAGCTCGGCCATAAGGCCGGCTTGCATCGCGTACCCTTAAAAAAACATGCCAGTTCGGCGAAGGAGCCAAGACTTTCTCACGAGCGATACATCAAACCTGTCGTTCGCCTCCCAACCCTGAGCAATAACAACGATCAGCGATCGCCCAAGCTGCCATCGCTATCGGCCAAAGCGGCACCAATCTCCAGGCCGAGATCGTCCATCGAGTTTTCCTCCACGACATTGACCTCTTCGCCCCTGGCCTGCCGTTCCGCTTCTTCGGGCGAGCGAGCAACGTTGATCGTCACCGTCACATCCACCTCGGGATGCAGCTGTACCGGCAGCGTATGCAGTCCAAGCGTCTTGATTGGAGTCCTTAGGACGACCTGGTTGCGATTGGTCGAGAAGCCCTCCTTGGTCAGCGCCTCGGCGATGTCGCGTGTTGAGACGGAACCGTAGAGATAGCCCGTTTCGCCAGCCTGTCGGATGATTGTAGCGCTCTTTCCCTCCAGCCTTTCAGCGACTTTCTCGGCCTCCGACCTCGCGGCCAGACTCCGCGTCTCGAGTTGCGCCTTCTGACCCTCGAAACGTTTCTTGTTCGCGTCGGTCGCGCGGAGTGCCTTGTTGCCAGGCAAAAGGAAGTTCCTGGCGTAACCATCCTTCACGCGGACGGTGTCTCCCATTTGGCCGAGCTTGGCGACGCGTTCCAGCAATATGACTTCCATGACGATTTCCTGTTGTTGTTCCTGTGTCGCCTACTTGTATTGATCAGCGAGGTTGCTTCGGGTCTTTCCTGATCCTGGTCTTTTGCCGATCGCGAAAGGCGAAACCTGCGTCGAGAAGGCCGAGAAGCCCGTAGAACGCGACGGTCCAGATCAGGGTGAGGTAGACGATGATGAGCAAAGGGAAGCGATAGCTCTTCCCTCTTGTTAAAGCATGCACTACGGCCAAGCCTTGAAAGACAAACACCATCAGCAGAGCCCCGCTGACAAGCACGCCACTCATACCGACCGGGCCGCCAGCGAAGGACAGACCAAGCGCAACCGCGAGCACTAGCGCAAGTGGCCGCGGAACACGAAACGCGTTTGGAATATCCGGCCACGGCATAGCGAGCAGTCCGGAAAGTTGGGCTATCCGTGCAGCCAGCCAAAGATTCACAATGAGAAGCAGAAGTTCCGCCGCCGCCATGAAAGCCATCGCGGCGAAAACGAAGCGAACGGCAAGGCTATGTGGATCGACACCCTTTGGCAGCGAATTATTGGCGCTGAGGATCGACTCGATTTGCTTCGCGCTGATATCCAGAAACGCCGGGAAGCCGCCTTTGGCGGTGATGGCTATTCCAAGATCCAGAGCTGTGCCGAGCACAGCGAAGAGCGTGGCGCAGGCGATGACAAAGCCAAGCCTCAACTCATCTGGCCGAACGCGGACTTTGCCGTCGGGCTGAGGGATGCGGGGTGCCAGGAACGCCGCGCGCGCGAGGAGCCACGAAGGCAATCCATAGCTGACGGCGAAAACGAGTGTTTGAACGCCACCTGAGGCAATCTTCTGAAGATGCAAGCTAGCGAGCGTCTCGGGCCGCAAATCGACGATCCCGACGGCGATCGCCCCTACGACTGCCGCGACAAGGCCGGCAATCGTGCCGAAGCCGAGAGATGCGACCATAATCGGCAGCGGCGCGACAAAGGCCATCAGGAACGCCAAGACCGTCACAGGGGGCATGGCGCCCATCTGAAGCGATAGACCGTCTGGGCTTTTCAAGGCCGGCATCAAGGACAGCAGCGCGGCCGCAAGACCAGCGCCAAGAGCGGCGGCAAGGCCGGTGGCCGAAACGCGAGGCTTGTAGGTGGGCATGGTTCTTTCGCTGTCCCGCTCGAAGCGGTTAGAGGCCCTTCACGCGAGGGTGCCTGGGCATCAACTTTCGGCGGCACCGAAGCGCGCCGCCGATATGAGCTGACGCTTCACCGAAGCGCCGCTCTCAAATCACGGTTGAGCCTAGCGGATCACGTACGGCAGAAGCCCGAGGAAACGAGCGCGTTTGATTGCCTGAGCAAGCTCGCGTTGCTTTTTTGCGGATACGGCCGTGATGCGTGACGGCACGATCTTTCCTCGCTCGGAGATGTAGCGGGATAAAAGGCGCGTGTCCTTGTAGTCGATCTTGGGGGCGTTCGGCCCAGAGAAGGGGCATGTCTTGCGACGACGGAAGAACGGGCGGCGAGCGCCGGCGGTGGTTGCCATCAGGCGTTCCCCTCTTCTGGCGTATCCTCACGCGGACGGCGCGGCGGACGATCTCCACGCGGACCCCGGCCACGCTCACCGCGATCCCCGCGATCATCGTCCTCGCGCTTGCGCATCATGGCCGAGGGTCCTTCCTCGTGCGCGTCGACGCGTAGCGTTATGAAACGAAGGATGTCCTCGTTGAGGCCCATCTGACGCTCCATCTCGGAGATTGCCGCAGGCGGCGCCACAATATTGATCAGCGTGAAGTGCGACTTGCGGTTTTTCTTTATCTTGTAGGCCAGGGACTTGACGCCCCAATACTCGATCTTGGCAAACGAGCCGCCGAGACCCTCAACTGTCGATTTGAAACCGTCTGTCAGAGCTTCCACTTGTTGAGCGGTAACGTCTTGACGCGCCATATAGACGTGCTCGTAGAGCGACATCTCACGTGCCTTCCTCTGTTGTGTTCCGGCGCGGAGCCCTTCGAGCCCCGGAAAGGCCCGACAGTAAACCACGAAGGCGGAGACACGGGACGACGGAAGCGCACTCCCTATCGCGCTCGCGCGCGACCGTCCGTTCAGCCTCCGGCCGAAACGAAGTGGCGCTTATAGCTTATTTTTATTCAGGTGCAACGCGGAAGATCGCGCCTTAGCCCGGCCGGCGCACAACGACGATACCGGCGACAATGTCATGCAGACACCGCTTGTCGCGTGTGAACAGCGAGGCAAGAAACAGGACGGGAAAGAGCCAGCTAAGATATAGAAGAACGCCATGCACGCCCGCCATGATGAAAGACACGGGTCGTCCGGCAACATCCCGCATTTCAAGATCAAACAGCCGCATGCCTGGTGTCGCCATGTGCGCGCCAGAAACGGCCAGCCCATTGTAAAAGAACGCGACGAACGGCCATAGCGGCGGCAGGATGAGCGCGGCAAGCCCGAACGTCACGACGAAAAGCCCAGAGAACAGCAGCATCGCGATGATCGAAACGAGACCGAAATCCAAACCGAACGCCATCATGCGGCGTGTCCGCACACCGGCGAAGGCCACTGCTGGCAGATTAGGACTGGCAAAGACCATGGATTCGGTGCGCTGAAAGCTAGTGAAGTTCGTCATAGTCGCCTCTGAGGCAAGCCGGCACGCGGATGCATATGGCCAATGGACAGGCGGGTGCAAGGTCAGCGGGCCCACCCTAAGCGAAAGGATTTCGATCCAAGAAGTCGCCCTCGTGTGGATTGTCGTCCTGGGTCTCCTCCTCGTAGGCGTCGATGTGATCATCCCGCCCGGCCTCTGTCTCCGACGCTTCGAGCGGGTCCTCGTCGTCGCCCAGCGCTCCATCCGTCGGCAGCGGAACGGAGAAGCCGGCCGGCAGCCGACCATCGAAAAGACCGGCGCCGCGGAGTTCGTCCAGCCCCGGCAAATCGGCGATTGTCTCCAATCCGAAATGCAGCAGGAACGCTTCTGTCGCCCCGTAGGTAATCGGACGTCCGGGCGCGCGGCGCCGGCCGCGCGGCCTCACCCAGCCTGTCTCCAGCAGGACATCGAGCGTCCCCTTGGAGACCGCGACGCCGCGAATATCCTCGATTTCAGCACGGGTCGTAGGCTGATGGTAGGCGATGATCGCCAGCGTTTCGAGGGCGGCTCGCGACAGCTTCTTGACCTCGCGGCCGCTCGCCGACAGCAGCCAGCCGAGATCATCGGCCGTTCGGAACAACCATTTCGAGCCGACACGAACCAACTTGACGCCGCGCGTCGAGAAGTCGTCGCGCAGCTTCGACAGCACGTGCGCCGCGATGACACCCTCCGGCATGCGCGCGGCGATCTCGGCCTCCGGCATTGGCTCGGCGGCGGCGAACAGAAGCGCCTCGGCGATGCGGACGCCTTCCGCGAAACGTTCGGCGGCGGGGTCGCCACGCTTTTGCTCGACCTCCGGGAAAAGGCGCGCGATATCCGCCATCACGCGCGCCCTGCTCCAACGGCTTCAGCTGGTCGATCCCTGATCCATAGAGGCGTGAAAGGACCGTCCTGGCGCAGAGCGAGCTGGCCCCCTTTGACCATCTCCAGCGCAGCGGAGAAAGCCGAGGCGCGCACCGTGCGGCGCAGTTCGGGCGTGACGCAGTAGCCGATGAGGAAATCATCGAAAACGCTCCAATCCGCGACTTGACCCACGATCCGGCCTAAGACTTCGCGCGCCTCGCAGAGCGACCACACGGAACGCTTGCGCAGAGTTATGCGCGCCAGCGCATGTTTCTGGCGCTGGCGCGCGTAGGCGGATAGCAGATCGTAAATGGTCGCGGTCCACTCGGGCGGCCCGCCGCCGTCGATAATCGTCGCATCCGGCATGCCGCGCCCCAGCATGTCGCGCCCCATCCGCGGACGCTCCTCAAGGGCCTGAGCGGCCGCCCGTATGACCTCCAGACGCCGTAAACGTTCGGCCAGGCTGGCGGCGAGATCGCCTGCCTCCGGCTCTTCGGCGGTCCGCACCTGCGGCAACAGAAGGCGCGACTTCAGATAGGCGAGCCAGGCCGCCATCACGAGGTAATCGGCCGCCAACTCCAGGCGTAGACCGCGCACGGACTCGATGAACGCGAGATATTGTTCGGTCAGCGCGAGAACGGAGATCTTGTGCAGGTCGACCTTCTGACGCCGCGCGAGTTCGAGCAAGAGGTCGAGCGGACCCTCATATCCGTCGACATCAACGACGAACCGCTCCTCTGGATTGACGCTCGCGGTGCAGAAGCCCGCCTCGATGTCAGGATGCGGCGTCGCCGCCATGAAAGCCTCCATCCCGGCGCGATGGGACGAAAGAGTGTCTGCCGTTCAGGCGATGGCCGCAAGCATCCTGTCGAGCTTCGCCGCCGCATCCACAGGATCAAAGGCGGGCGGCGTTCTTCGCATGGCCGCCCGCGCCCGCGCCAGACGATCCGCCGCCGCGCCGGTCAGCATCGGCGACGCGGCTGCGACATCGGACGCTTCCGCGCGCTCGCCATTACAGTGCAGCGCGACGTCGACACCGGCGGCAAACAGATTCTCCGCCTTTTCGCGGAAGGTGCCCGGTAGCGCTTTCATCGACAGATCATCGCTGAAGAGCAGACCGTCGAAGCCAATGACGCCGCGTACGACTCGACCGATCACCTCAGGTGAGATGGTCGCTGGACGTTGTGGATCGAGGGCTTTGTAGACGACATGCGCTGTCATCGCCGCCGGGAGGTCGCGATTGTCACGGAACGGTCGGAAGTCTGACGCCGCCAAGGCGGCGCGGGACGCCTCGACGATCGGCAAAGCGAGATGACTGTCGGCTCTGGCGCGGCCATGCCCAGGCACATGCTTCATGACCGGAAGAACGCCCCCATCCAGCATGCCTTCAGCGGCGGCGCGGCCAAGCAGGGCGACAACGGCCGGGTCGCTCGCGTAAGCGCGATCGCCGATCACATCGTGCGCGTCTTCGACGGGCACGTCGAGAACGGGAAGGCAGTTCACATCGACGCCGACGGCGCCAAGGTCGGCGGCCATGAGACGCGCGGTGAGACGGATCAACGCCGCCCGCTCCTCAAGGTCGCGAACGGCGACGAAGCGTGCGGCCGCTGGATAGCGGCGCCAATTCGGCGACGTCAACCGCTGTACGCGTCCGCCCTCCTGATCGACCAAGATCATCGCGTCAGTGCGGCCAAGAGCCGAGCGGATCTCAGACGTAAGGGAAAGGACTTGTGCGGGATGGTCGATGTTGCGCTTGAAAAGGATGACGCCGAGCGGGTTGGTGTCCCTCAGAAAAGCACGTTCTTCGACCGTAAGGGACAGTCCGAGGCAACCACAGATGAAGGCTCTAGCCATCGAGAAGCCCGTTCAGATGGTACGCGGATATCGGAAGTGGCAGCGGCCTGACATTTGGGGTGTGGACCGAGCCGGCGTGTTTGTGACGCCGGCTAAAGATAAGCAAAAGCTCTAATTCTTCGCCACGAAACAGGAGCCGCCTTCGGACTTCACCTTTTCGCAGAGTTCCGACGCGTCTTCCTTGCTGAGGCTGCTGACGCGCACCCTGAAGACCGAGCGGCCGTTGCTGTCGGCCTTGTGGAAGCCGAGATGGCGGCCGGAGAGCACATCAGCGAACTTCTTGCCGAGCCTTGACGTCGCCGCCTTCGCTTCTGCTTCCGAGCCGGGTGCCGCGAGTTGCACGGCGAACCCGCCGCTTCCGCTCACCTTTGGCTCGGCGTCGACTTGCGTCTGACCTTGTGCGGTCTGATCGGGCGCGGCCACCTTGTCTTCCGGATCCGCCGAGGCGACACGCTGAGGCTTGGTCTTCTTTGTGGCCTTCGTGGGCTTGGCGACTGGCGCGGTGTCATTCGCGTCGGCCGCCGCAGCAATGCTCATTGGCTTGGTGGCGACGCGCGACGTTGACTTCGCGGACTTGGCAGATTTCGCGGTCGCTTGCGCGACAGGCGCGACAGGCGCGACAGGCGCGTCGGCCCTAGGCGCGGCATCGCCGATCGCCGGGACTTGCTGGGCATCGCCCGTCGGCATGATGGTCCCGTCGGGACGGACCGACACGACCTTGACCTTTTTTGGAGCGGGCATGCCGGCGCCGAAGCCGGAATCGATTGCCGCGGCTGAAGCGTCACCGCCGTTGCCTGGTGCCGACCCGCCCGCTAGACCCGCGCTATCGCGTGCCTGGCTCGGTGATAGCGGTACCGGGACACTTGAGGCGTCTGTACCTTGGTTCATGCCATTGCGCACGGCATTGTCCTGAACAGCTTGCGAGAGATCCACCGGCTGCTCTTCTCGGCTGACAAGCTTGGTCGGCACGCTTTGGCTTTTGTCGGAGGCAGCCGTCGCCTGGCCATCCTGACCAGCAGCCGCGTCGGCTGGAGGCTGCACTTTCGTCGGACCGGCGGCGGCCATGATCGTCTTGATCTCGCGCGGGCTGGAACTCGCGCCTTTGTAGGCGAAAGCGACACCGATGCCGATGATGCCGACGGCGATCGTCGCGACCATTGCGTAGATGGGACGCCGCGAGCGTGCCGATTGTCTCGGCTCGGCAGGCGCGGCCCAGTCCTGTTGATCCTGTTCCACGGCGTAAGATTGATCGGGATAGGGCTGCTCGCGATTGGCATAAAGCCGAGACTCGTTCGAGTCGTGAACGGACCCGCCAGGCATACCTGCATTGGTCTCGGTATGAGCCGCCAACGCGCCTCGGAGTCCGGCCTCTATGGAGGCGAAATCAGCCGATAGACGTGGTATCGCCGTGCTGAAAGCCGGCTCGTGACGCCCATCCGACTGCGCCTGGCGCGGCGCCGCTTCTTGCGCGAAAACATCACCGTAGGGGTCATGCTGCTGACTGACCAGCCGTGCCAGTTCGGTCAGCGGATCATCGTCATAGCCATGTGGCGTGCCAGGCCGCTGCTGGGCGGCCTGCTCCTGCTTAGGACCGCCCTGCGACTGACGCAGACGTCGCTCGAAGTCGTCCAGATCAACTGACGGGCGCTGTCTTGCCACGATCTCGCTCATACTCTGACCTCGTGCCGCGATCTGCGATCGCTCTACGCATAATCTCCTCGCCGGCCTTCGAGGATATCGCCTCGATGAGCACCGTCGACTTCGTCTCGCCACGAGGGGCCGGCGTCAAACGCCAAACCTCTCGCGTCGTCAGCGCATTTCAACCGGCGCGGACACTCCGAGAATGTCCAGTCCCGTCGCAATGACGCCGCCGATGGCCGAAACCAACGCGAGACGCACACAAGTCATCTCTCTACTTTCTTCATTAACAAAGCGTAATTGTGGCTGATCTTTGCCACGCGTCCAATGCGAATGGAAGGAGGATGCCAAGTCGTGAAGGTAAAACGCGACGCGGTGCGGCTCATGCGCAATAGCGGCACCTGCGACAACTCGCGGGAACTGCGCCAATTGCTTCATTAGCTTTGCTTCACCTTCATCCGCCAGCAGCGTGATGTCGCCTTGGGCAAGCGCACCGGCCGACACGTCAAGATCGGGAAACCGATGCAGCGCCTGCCGCACTGCCGACTTGGTCCGTGCGTGCGCGTACTGGACGTAGAAAACGGGATTGTCCTTCGACTGCTCGCGCACTTTTGCCAGATCGAATTCGAGCGGCGCGTCGTTCTTGCGAAACAGCATCATGAAGCGCACGGCATCGACACCGACCTCGTCGATCACCTCGCGCAGCGTGACAAAATCGCCGGATCGCTTCGACATCTTGACCGGCTCGCCGTCACGAACAAGCTTCACCAACTGGCAGAGCTTAACGTCGAGTGCCGCTCGCCCGTCCGACAGCGCCTTTACCGCGGCGGTCATCCGCACGACATAGCCGCCATGATCCGCGCCCATGACATCGATCAGTTCGGTGGCGCCGCGATCGATCTTTACTTTGTGGTAGGCGATATCCGACGCGAAATAGGTGTATCCACCATCCGACTTGAAAAGCGGGCGGTCGACATCGTCGCCGAAGGCAGTCGAGCGAAACAGTATTTGCTCGTGATCTTCCCAATCTTCGCTTGGCTGACCCTTTGGCGGCGGTAGTCGCCCGACGAAGACAAGCCCCTTATTACGCAACCATGCGATCGCGGCGGCGACCTCGTCGCCGCCCGCCCCTTGCGTCAGTGAGCGCTCGGAGAAAAAGACATCATGGTGGATGTTGAGCGCGGCGAGATCGGCGCGGATCAGGTCCATCATCGCGGCGATCGCGTGGGCGCGCACGATCGGAAGCCATTCGGCTTCGGGTTGGCCCTTCAAGGTTTCGCCGTGCTGCGCGGCCAGTGTCACGCCGATAGGCACAAGGTAATCGCCGGGATAGAGGCCCTCCGGGATCGTCCCGATATCTTCGCCCAATGCTTCCCGGTATCGCAAGAAGGCCGAGCGGGCGAGCACGTCGACCTGTGCTCCGGCGTCATTGATGTAGTACTCTTTGGTCACGGCGCGCCCGACGAAAGCCAGCAGCTTCGCCAGCGCATCGCCGAACACCGCGCCGCGCCCGTGTCCAACGTGCATCGGGCCTGTCGGATTGGCGGAAACATACTCGACGTTGATGGCGCCCCCTTGCGTCGGCGCGCCGCGCGCGAAGCCAACCGGGTCGATGAGCGCGGCGCGCAGCAGCAGCGCGTAGACGGCGGCATTCAGCCTGACGTTGATGAAGCCGGGACCCGCCACCTCGGCTTGATCGACCGCTTTGTCTTCAGCAAGCGCTGCGGCAATTTCCACGGCGAGTTGGCGCGGATTGGCGAACGACCTCTTAGCCTCTCTGGCATAGACCATAGCCGCGTTGACCGCGAGGTCTCCGTGCGCCGGATCGCGCGGGGGCTCCACGACGAAGCGGGTCAGGTCGAGATCGGCCGGCAGTCGGCCATCGGCGACGATGCCGGACAGGATCGTGGCGACGCGGTCGTGGAAAATGGCGAAAATGTTCATGGCTGGAGCTCGGCATCCCACGCGCCGCCATCGGCGGCAAGAAGACTGGGCGCGCGCGGCGGATCAGGGAGTAGTGCGCCTAACGTGTTTCGAACAAAGGTCAAAACACTAGCGCGGTCGATCATACCTTCGCGACGGGCTGTGGTGCGCCGCCGTTTGCCGCGGACCATTGCGCGGGCGCGTGCAGAAATCGCTCGACCTCTGCCAGAATGTGCGGCTCGAAATGCCCGCTCTCCTTGGCCACGGCAAGTACGTCCCACCACGTGCACAGATAATGGAGCTGAACGCCGAGGTCTTGCATAAGCACCCGACTTTCGGGAAAGATATCGTAGAAAAAAATCACGAAACAATGGTCGACCCTGGCGCCGGCCTCGCGTAACGCGTTGCAAAACAAGGCTTTGCTGCCACCGTCCGTCGCCAAGTCTTCGACCAGCAACGTTCGCGAGCCGGCAACGACATTCCCTTCGATCTGGGCATTGCGTCCGAAACCTTTGGCCTTCTTGCGCACGTACTGCATCGGCAATCCGAGGCGCTCGGCGATCCATGCCGCGAAAGGAATGCCGGCCGTCTCGCCGCCGGCGATCGTATCGATCGACTCGTAGCCGATGTCGCGGACGATGGTCGCCGCGGCGAAATCCATCAAGGAGGATCGCAGGCGCGGATAGGCGATGATCTTGCGGCAGTCGGTGTAGACCGGGCTTGCCTTGCCTGACGTCAAGATAAACGGCTCCTCCTTGAAGAAGAGAACCGCACCGATTTCGAGCAGCATTTTGGCGGTTTCGCGGGCGATCGCCGCCTTGTCGGCGCAGGCGGGATTGACTGCCAATACGGTCTCCTATTTGCGGCGCTCACCTCTACCGCCGCCGTCCTTGTCTGGCCGCCAGCCTTGATCGTCAAGCGCTGGCTGGCCGTTCTAGCGCGCCGAGGCGGCGCTCTCGGCGAGCCTGACGCGAGCAAGGACGTCGGCGAGGGGGCTGGCTGTCCAGGCCTGGGTCACGAAATCATCGTGCGTCACACCCGGGACAGCTTGGAAGATCACATCACCAAGACCAAGCCGTCCGGTCAACGCATCTTGGACGGAGACGCCCTGCGCCCGAAGCGCCGCGGCGACCTCTTGATTGAGGGGCATCGAGGCTTTGGAATAGGCGCTGACGAAGAACGTCCGGTCTCGTTCACGCAGGATCCAGTCCTCAAATTTTTGGATCTCACCGAACATGGCATCGAGCAGAATCACGCCAGCAATCCGAGTGCCGCTCTGCTGCTGCGCATAGTGGAGCGTGAAGGCGGTCGGCAGGTAACCACCGCTGAAAGCCACGATCACAACGGGTAATCTGTCGATCGCGGCGGCGTCGAACCGACCGCCTGAGAGCTCCCCGAGATGGACGGCCGCCTCGTGCAGGTAGGTTGGGAAGAAATCCGGCTCGTAAAAACGTCCGGCGCTGGAATCGAGCGCCTTAATGGCCATTTGCGGAGCAACGAGCACCGCGTTTATGCGCGAGGCGGCGAGCTGGCGCGACACCTTCTGTTGCGATTCGACCGCGTTCAGCGTCGCGAGGTTTCCGTGAAAGAACAGGACGACCGCCGCGTCCGGCTTTGCCGGGTCGAATGCCGGCGGGATGAAGAGGAGGGAGCGCCGGTCGCTGTAAGTTAAGTCGGCATAGAGCTTGCCGCCACGTGGCGACAAGTGGAACTGCCTGCCATCAGGATCCTGTTGCAGGAACGGCAGGTCCTGCTCGGGAACGGTGCCTTCGTAGGGGAACGGCGAGTTGGTGAACGCGACCATGTCATGGACGACTGCCGGTGCCGCGTAGGCTGCCGGCATGGTCCACGTGGCGAGCGTGAGCGCGAGAGCGAGCGCGACATGCCGGGTTCTACGTATCTTCGGCGCGCGCGCTGTGGCATCCGACGTGCTCGTGTCGTTCAAGCTCCGGGCACGCGTTTGAGGATCAAGGTTCATGTCGCTCGCGCCTTCCGCCTTCGCCCATCCGGCCGTGCTGGTGTCCGGGTCCGTCGACTACGACATGTATAAGGATTTCCGCCGACAATTCGACAAAGCCGACGGAGACATCGTCGTCATCGAGCTCACCACGCTGGGCGGCGACCCGGAAGTGGCGCGCATGATGGGCGAGGATGTACGCTACGCCAGCGAACATTCGCCCGAGCGCACCTTTGTCTTTCTCGGCAAGGCGGCGATCTACTCCGCCGGCACGACTTTCATGAGCTTCTTCGCGAAGCGAAACCGCTATCTCACCCGAGGAACGCGGCTGATGATCCACGAACGAAAGCTCTCGAAGGAACTCAAGATCAATGGTCCTCTGACGACTTGCATCGCCACCTTGAAAGCGACCCTGAACGAGATTGAGGCCTCTATCGAAATTCAGAACGAAGGATTCGAAAACCTGATCCTCGAATCGAGTGTCACGATGGAAGAGGTGCTGCGACGGGCGCCTTGTAATTGGTACATCGAAGCCGAGAAGGCGCGCTCCCTCGGGCTGATCGAAGCCGTCCTCTGATCTTTGATCAAGCTTCGCTTCCGATCTCCCTGATGTCGGCCGCCAGCGCGTCGACCACCGCATCGTCGCTGTCCCAGGAAAACATCATCCGGGCGGCCCCACCGATGAACGTGTAGAAACGCCAGCCGCGCGCCCTCAGCCGTTCGAGGCGTGCCTCGGATGCCTTCAGGAAGACGGCGTTGGCCTGCACCGGGAACATCAGGCCGATTTTGGGGAGCGCCTGGATTTGTCGCTCGAGCCGCTTGGCGCAGGCGTTGGCGTGGTGAGCGTTGCGAAGCCAGGCGCCGCTTTGCAGGATGCCGACCCACGGCGCCGTGAGGAATCGCATCTTCGAAGCCAATTGACCCGCCTGCTTACAGCGATATTCGAAATCCTCGGCCAGCGCCTTGTTGAAAAAGAGGATCGCCTCACCGTTGGCCATGCCGTTCTTGGTGCCGCCAAAGCAGAGCACGTCGACGCCGGCGCGCCAGGTGATGTCGGCCGGCGCGCAGCCGAGGCTCGCGCAGGCGTTGGCGAAACGCGAGCCGTCCATGTGCAGTCGCAAGCCGTGGTCACGACATACTGTCGAGAGGGCGCGTATCTCCTCCACCGTGTAGACCTGTCCGGTCTCTGTCGGTTGCGTGATCGTCACGGCGCGCGGTTTCGGAAAATGAATGTCGGAGCGGCC
Organism: Beijerinckiaceae bacterium; assembly: GCA_965198495.1. Lineage (GTDB taxonomy): Bacteria > Pseudomonadota > Alphaproteobacteria > Rhizobiales > Beijerinckiaceae > RH-AL1. The sequence goes on from CBDAPL010000001.1 coordinate 2,726,705, forward strand.
GATCGCGAGTGCGCGCACGAGTTCGGGCGTGAGCTTGCCGTCAGGCGACGCGGCAACGAGAAGCTTCGATCCATTCGAGAAAAATTCCGGCGCCCCGCACTCGTCCGTCTCGACGTGGGCTGAAGCCGAGCAGATGACCGAATGATAGGATTGGCACAGCGCTGCCAAAGCCAACGAGTTGGCGGCGGTGCCGTTGAATGCGAAGAACACCTCGCAGTCCGTCGCGAAAAGAGCACGCAAGGCATTGGCCGCCTGCATTGTCCATGGATCGTCGCCGTAGGCCGGCACGTGATCCTCGTTCGCCTTGAGCATAGCCGCGAGGGCCTCTGGGCAAATACCAGAGTAATTGTCGCTGGCGACATGCTGCGTCACGCGAGTTTGGCGGCCGGATTTTCCAGACACTTTAACACTCCTCCGCCGCGATGCCGGTCGCATCGACAGGGCAGCGCTACAACTTCAAAGCTCAATGACCGATCCGCCACAGTAGCGTCTAAAGGTGCTTCCTCCCACGGCTTTGCGTGACTCGTGCTTTGGTAAAACGCGGCGGGTTGTTTTGCGATTTCCGCGCCAGAAATGAACGATCGGAAAAGGTTCCTGGCTGCGGCATTCGGACGGCCCGCTTCGCCGATTTTTGCCTTTCATGACGTTTGTGTTTGTGCCACTTGGAATCGTTCGAAATGCCAACTGGGGTGTGCCCATGAATATGGTTTCTCGACGCGGCTTTCTCGGCGGTGCGACCGCGGGAATTGCCGCGACGACGCTTGGAGCTTTTGGCTTCGCCGGATCAGAGCAGGCGCTGGCAGCCTCGGTTCGGCCTTACAAGCTTTCGCGTACGACCGAGACGCGCAACACTTGTCCGTATTGTTCCGTGGCTTGTGGCATTCTCGTCTACGGTCTCGGAGACCATTCGAAGAACGCCAAGGCCTCGGTCCTGCACATCGAGGGCGATCCCGATCATCCGGTAAACCGAGGCACGCTCTGCCCGAAGGGCGCCGCCCTGCTTGACTTCGTGCATTCCGAGACGCGCGCGAAATATCCCGAGATCCGCAAGCCTGGATCGGACAAGTTCGAGCGGGTCACTTGGGAGTATGCGTTAGACCGGGTCGCGCGGCTTCTGAAAGACGATCGCGACAAGAACTTCATCCAGAAGAATGCCGGCGGCAATACGGTGAACCGCTGGGTCACCACCGGCATGCTGGCGGCCTCGGCCAGCACCAACGAGACGGGCTACTTGACCTATAAGTGGGCCCGCAACATGGGCATGCTTGTCATAGACAATCAGGCGCGTGTCTGACACGGCCCGTCGGTAGCCAGTCTGGCTCCTTCGTTCGGCCGTGGTGCGATGACCAATACCTGGATGGACCTCAAGTCCGCCGACCTGGTAATTGTCATGGGCGGGAATCCTGCCGAAGCGCATCCGTGCGGCTTCAAATGGGTTGTCGAAGCCAAGGCGCACAACAATGCCAAGCTCGTCGTGATCGATCCGCGTTTCACGCGGACGGCGTCGGTCGCTGATTTCTACTGCCCCATCCGTCAGGGATCGGACATTGCTTTCCTTTCCGGCGTGATCAAGTACCTGCTCGACAACGATAAGATCCAGCATGAGTACGTGAAGAACTTCTCGAACGCGTCATACCTCGTCAAGGACGGTTACGAGTACAAGGACGGCCTGTTCTCCGGTTATGACGAGGGGAAACGCGATTACGACAAGTCGACCTGGGAGTACCAGATTGGCGAGGATGGTTTCGCGAAGGTCGACGAGACGCTGCGGGATCCGCGTTGCGTGATCAACGTGCTCCACGAGCATGTGAAGATGTTCACGCCGGAATTCGTGGAGCGGATCACGGGGTCGCCGAAGGACAAGTTTCTTAAAATCTGCGCAATGATCGCCGAAACGTCAGCGCCCAATAAAGCAATGACGTCGCTTTACGCACTCGGCTGGACGCAGCACTCTTACGGCTCTCAGAACATCCGCACGATGTGCATCGTGCAGACGTTGCTTGGCAACATCGGCATTCGCGGCGGTGGCATGAATGCTCTTCGTGGGCATTCGAACATTCAGGGCTTGACCGACCTCGGCCTGCTCTCGAACACGATGCCAGGGTACCTGTCGCTGCCTGTGGACCAGGAGGTCGACTATCCGACCTATATGAAGAAGCGCCAGTTCAAGCCGTTGCGCGCCAATCAGGTCAGCTATTGGCAAAACTACCCCAAGTTTTACGCCTCGCTGCAGAAGGCGATGTTCGGCAAGGCCGCAACGCCCGAGAACAACTTCGCCTATGATTGGCTACCGAAACTCGACATGTCCTACGACGTGCTCAAAGCGTTCGAGTCAATGCATCAGGGCCATATGACCGGCTACATCTGCCAGGGTTTCAACCCGTTGATGTCGATACCCGATAAGAACAAGGTTCGCGCCTCGCTCGCGAAGCTGAAGTTTCTGATTACGATGGATCCGCTCGAGACCGAGACAGCGCATTTCTTCGAGGATCATGGCGAATACAACCCGATCGATCCTTCTAAGGTCATGACGGAAGTCATCAAGCTTCCAACGACCTGCTTCGCCGAGGACGAGGGCTCCCTGTCGAATTCAAGCCGATGGTTGCAATGGCATACGCCTTCGCAGGACGCGCCTTGGGAAACCAGATCCGACATCGATATCCTGGCCGGCATCTTCACCAGAATACGGACGATGTACGAGAAGGAGGGCGGGACGTTCGGCGATCCGATCGTCAATACCTATTGGCCCTACCTCGACGCTGAGAGCCCGACGCCGGACGAACTCGCCAAGGAGCTTAACGGATATACGCTGGCGCCGATAAAGGATCCGCTCGATCCCACGCGGACCATTGCCGCCGGCAAGCAGCTCGACGGCTTCGGCCAGCTTACGGACGACGGCTCGACGCTGAGCGGCTGCTGGATCTATTCCGGCTGCTACACCGAGAAGGGCAACATCATGGCCCAGCGGCAGACGGCAGACCCCGGCAGTGCTGGGATCGCGCCGGGCTGGGCTTTTGCTTGGCCCGCCAACCGCCGTATTCTCTACAACCGCGCTTCGGCTGACGTGAACGGTAAACCGTGGGACGAGAACCGCAAACTCATCGAGTGGAACGGTTCGAAATGGATCGGTTTCGACGTGCCTGACTATGGTCTGACCCTTGCGCCAAGCAAGGGAGCCGGACCCTTCATTCTGACGGAAGAAGGGCAAGCGAGACTGTGGTGCCGTTCGCTGATGCGTGATGGGCCGTTCCCGGCTCATTACGAGCCGTTCGAGTCGCCGATGGTGAACCTGGTCGCGCCGAAGATTCGCGGAAATCCGGCCACGCGTGTCTTCAAGGATGATTGGGAGCGATTCGGTACCGCGGCGGAGTTCCCCTACGCGGCGACGACCTACCGTCTGACCGAACACTTTCACTACTGGACCAAGCATGCGTTGATCAACGCCATTCTCCAACCGGAGTTTTTCGTCGAGATCGGCGAGGTGCTTGCCAACGAGAAGGGTATCAGCAAGGGCGATTGGGTTCGTGTCTGGTCGAAGCGTGGCTCGGTCAAGGCCAAGGCGGTCGTCACAAAGCGGATCAAGCCGCTGATGTGCGACAGCAAACCGGTCCACGTGATCGGCGTGCCCATCCACTGGGGGTTCATCGGCCAGGCGATGACGGGTTACGGCGCCAACACGCTCACTCCCTTCGTCGGCGACGCCAACACCAACACGCCCGAGTTCAAGGCATTTCTCGTCAATGTCGAGCGCACAGACGCGCCGGCGATCGCCTAGAGGAGGGATCAATGGCCGATTATCAATCCCTTGATATCCGTCGGCGCTCGGCATCCACCGAGCAGCCGCCGACCGTGCGCGATGTCGTCGAGGTTGCGAAGCTCATCGACGTGTCCAAATGCATCGGCTGCAAGGCATGTCAGGCTGCTTGCATGGAGTGGAACGATCTGCGTCAACCGATTCAGATCAACCACGGCAACTACACGAACCCGGAGGATCTCTCTCCGGCCGTATGGACGCTGATGCGCTTCACCGAATACGAGGATCCCGATGGGAATCTCGAATGGCTGATCCGCAAGGACGGCTGCATGCACTGCTCAGATCCGGGCTGCCTGAAGGCTTGTCCGTCGCCTGGCGCGATTGTCCAATACGAGAACGGAATCGTTGATTTCATCTCCGAAAATTGCATTGGCTGCACGTACTGCATCAAGGGCTGCCCCTTCAATATTCCACGCATCAGCAAGGTGGACCATAAGGTCTATAAGTGCTCGCTATGCGTCGACCGCGTGTCCGTCGGTCAAGCACCCGCCTGCGCCAAGAGCTGCCCAACCGCAGCCATCACCTTCGGCACCAAAGCAGACATGATTACGCTCGCCAAAAGCAGGATCGTCGACCTGAACTCCCGTGGCTTCGCGCACGCCGGTTTGTACGATCCGCCGGGCGTCGGCGGCACACACGTGATGTACGTCCTGCACCACGCCGACAAGCCGTCGCTCTACGCCAACCTGCCGGACCATCCAAAGATCTCTCCGATCGTTCAACTTTGGAAGGGCGGCTTCAAGGCGGTTGGCCTCGCCGGTCTCGCGCTGGCGGCAGTGGGCAGTTTCTTCCATTATGTGGCGGCAGGTCCGGACGAAGTGGCGAAGGCTGACGAGACGGACGCCTTTGGCCTGGCGCATGGTGAAGAGCCTCCGAAGAGAGATCATTGATGAAGACAGATGCTCAGATGCATCGCGAGGTGCACGACGTCGCCGACGAGACCATCGTCTATGTCGATCGCTACAACGCCACCCAGCGCATCAATCATTGGATAACGGCGGCGCTGTTCACGTTGCTGACGCTAAGCGGTTTGTCGCTGTTCCACCCGAGCCTCTTCTTTCTCACCAACCTTTTCGGGGGCGGTCAGGACACACGCGCCATTCATCCTTGGTTTGGGGTGTTTCTTTTTCTCAGCTTTCTCATCCTTTTCGTCAGATTTTTTCGTATGAATCTACCGAACAGGGACGATTTGAATTGGTCGCGCCGCATCACAGACGTGATGACAAATCGGCATGACCGGCTACCGGAACTCGGCAAATACAATGCCGGGCAGAAGATGGTATTTTGGGGCCAGTCGGCCCTGATCACCATCATGTTCGTATCGGGCATCGTTATCTGGGACCAGTACTTCGGCACTTACACAATTACCGAGACGAAAAGATGGGCGCTTGCGGCGCACTCCGCTGCGGCTCTCATCGCGATCCTTATAATCATCGTGCACATATATGCCGGTATTTGGATCAAAGGGACCAGCCGCGCCATGATGCGCGGTACGGTCACTGGCGGATGGGCCTACCGCCATCACCGTAAATGGCTACGCAAGCTCACGAGCGACAATCAGCCTGACGGCGCTACGGCCAATCGCGACAAGGCTCAGCCGTCGGATGGCACAGCGCGCCACGCCGCCGAATAGATCGACATCGAAGGGGTGGCGCGACCTTCTCTTGATTACGCCGGAATGTGTAAATGGCGACAATCGGCGGAATTGATCCTAGCTTTACGGGACATACGACGGGCGGCGACCCTCCCTACGTCAGGCTTCCGGACCCAAGAAGGCTTTTTGCCAAGCGCGCGGCGCGCCTTGCCGTCGTGGCTGCGGGCAGCGCGATCGAGGACTACCTCGCATTTCTCGCCGCGCTCTCCATCGCGCAGGATAACTTGCGAATGCGACGCCATCCCCGCCGCTCGCGAACGGCATCAGCATCGCTTTGCTCAACGGGCTTCCGCCGCTGGGTCGCGATCTCGCCGCCGAGCGAGGAGCGACCGTTGCACTCGACATGCTGCTCGCCGAACTCGGCGTGCAGCCTCTCGCGGCAGGGCCGCTTGATGTCGTTCGCAGCCTTGCCGCTCGAAGCCCGCGAGAACGCGAACGGATGATCCAGGCGGTCGCCGACGGCATGTTCGAGGTCGAGCGCCTCGCCGAAGGCGCACTTGTCGCCGCCGCTCTTCAAGTCTGGTATGCGCTTCACGCCACCCAACTCGACGCGCCGAGTCTGCGCAATATCGGCGAAACGATCTGTCCCTGCTGCGGGGGCGCACCTTCCTCGAGCACTGTTGTCGAGTGGCCCGATGCGCAAGGAAACCGTTATCTTGCCTGTTCGCTCTGTTGCGCGATGTGGAATCATGTTCGCGTCAAGTGTACCGCGTGTGGCGCCACGAAGGGCATCTCATATCGTTCGGTCGAGGGCAGCAGCGGCGACATTGCGGCTGAGGTCTGCGAGACCTGTCGTGGCTATGCCAAGCACATGGTTCAGTCCAAGAACGGCCTTCTCGATCCGGTCGCCGACGATGTCGCCTCCTACGGGCTTGACATCATGTTGCGCGAGGATGGATGGCGGCGCTCGGGCCTTAACCCCTTCCTCATTCTGAGCTGATGAGGCGCGTTCTTGCCCGTCTGTTCCAACGGGGCCACAACGCGCGCGATCCGCTGCTCGAGGCGCGCGCGTTCGCCGATGCTGAGGACTATGGAGCGGCTCTCGCGATATGGGGCCCGCTCGCACAAGCCGGCATCGCCCGTGCTCAGAACAATGTCGGCGCCTGCTTCGCCTATGGTCGCGGCGTGGCGGTCGATCATGCGCTTGCGCTGCGCTGGCTGACATTGGCGGCTGGGGCCGGCGATCCACTTGGCCAGCGTAACCTCGGCAGCCTCTACTTCGAGGGACTGGGTGTCGCTCGCGATTACGGGGCTGCGGCCAAGTGGTTCCGCGCCGCGGCCGAGCAGGACGACGGCGAGGCGCAGGATATGTTGAGCTGGATGCTGCTCGATGGCGAGATGCTGCCGCAGGAACCCGTCGAGGCACGCCGCTGGGCGGAAGCCGCCGCGAAAAAGGGCTACGCCGGGGCGGCGACACGCCTCGGCACAATCCTTTACAACGCGTTAGGCTGCGCGCGCGACGCAAGCGGCGCCGTTTTCTGGTGGCGGCGCGCGAGCGACGGCGGCGACGGTGATGGCGCCGCTATGCTCGGCGCCGCCTATCATCTTGGCCAAGGTATCGCGGCAAACCAAACCGAAGCTTTGTACTATCTGTCTCTCGCCAGCCGGCGTGGCAGCCTGCTTGCCGCTCGTTTCCTGCCGACCGTGCGCGCGGTCCTGCCTGCCGAAGCGATCGAAGCCAATGAAGTGCGGATCGTGCGGGCCTCGAGAGATCGAGAAGTCGTGCAGCCCGCCGCGGTATGATCGTCGGCACGGCCGGCCATGTGGATCACGGAAAGTCCTCGCTCGTGCGAGCCCTGACCGGTATCGACACCGACCGGCTCAAGGCGGAAAAAGCGCGCGGCATCACGATTGATCTCGGTTTCGCCTACATGCCCGGCACAGCCGGCGATACGATCGGCTTCGTCGACGTTCCGGGGCATGAAAGGTTCGTGCGCACCATGGTCGCCGGCGCGGCTGGGATCGATTTCGCCCTACTCGTCGTCGCCGGCGACGACGGGCCGATGGCGCAGACCCGCGAACACCTGGAGATTCTTGATCTGCTCGACCTTTCGCGGGGTCTCATTGCAATTACGAAAAGTGACCGCATCGACGAAGCGCGCCGTACGGCGGTCGCGCGCGAGATTGCCGAAGCGGTTGCGGGATCGACACTGGCGAAGGCGGAAATGCTCTTTGTCTCCTCCGTGACCGAAGAAGGCATCGAGACTCTACGCGCCAAGTTGCGGGCGGCGGCGCTGGCTCGGACCGAGCGTGACCTCGACGGAATTTTTCGGATGTCGGTGGACCGGGCGTTCACGCTTGATGGGGTCGGCACGGTCGTGACCGGTACAGCGCTCGCCGGATGTATCCGGACCGGCGACGAGGTCACGGTGCTACCGCTTGGCCGCAAGGCTCGCGTGCGCTCGTTGCATGCTCAAAACCACGAGACGGCACAGGGCCTTGCCGGAGAGCGTTGCGCACTTGCTTTAAGCGGTGGCGGGCTTGGTAAAGACGATGTTCCGCGCGGCACGTGGATTTGCGGAGAGAAAGAAGCCGGACAGACGTCGCGCTTCGATGCGGAAACCCGCCTGCTCGCTGGCGTCACCCGAACGCTCGGCCAATTCACGCCCGTCCATCTCCATTGCGGCGCCAGCGATGTCGGCGCGCGCGTGACCGTGCTTGCCGACCAGCCTTTGCGGCCGGGCACGACCGGTCTGGCGCAGATCCTTCTCGATCGTCCTTTACCGCTGCGGCGCGGCGACCGCTTCGTGCTGCGCGATCAAAGCGCACAGCACACGATCGGTGGCGGCAGGGTGCTCGAGCCCCGCGCTCCGCTTCGCCGGCGGCGTGGACCAGAGCGGCTCGCGCGTCTCGATGCGTTGCGAGCTTTCGATCACGCACGATCGCTGAAGCGTCTGCTGGCGCTCGCACCGGGCTTTGAGGATATGACAGCCTTCTCGGCGGACGGCGGCCTTACGGACGGCCAAGCGCTCTCGCTGCGAGCCGATCTCGATCTCGCGGCGCTGAAGGTAGGAACAGCAACTTTCGTTTACATGCCTTCACGCTGGACCGATCTCGTCGCGGAGATCGCCACAACGCTTGCGGCATTTCACGCGGAAAACCCCGAACTGCCCGGGATCGCTGGCGAACGACTACGCCTGATGTTGTTACCACCGCTGCCGAAGCCTCTTTTCGTGGCGATATGCGACCGGCTGGTGGCCGAGAAACGGCTCAGTATCCAAGGACACTGGATCAAGTTGCCTGGCCATGTGGCTCAGCTCAGCGCGGAAGACCGCGTGCTCGAAGCCAAGATGAGGCCGCTGATCGCCGCGCAGCGGTTCCGACCTCCACGCGTCCGCGATATCGGCACCGAGCTTACCGTGCCCGAAACAATCGTTCGGCGAACGTGCAAGGCACTCGTCCAGACTGGTGCCTTCATGGAGTTGGCACATGATCAGTTCTTTTTGAGAGAAACCGTAGTCGAGATGGCTCATATCGCTGACGATCTCGCCAGAACGAGTCCGACGAACCACTTCACCGCCGCCGAATTTCGCGACCGGGTAAACAACGGCCGCAAGGTGGCCATCCAGATCCTGGAAATCTTCGACCGGCACGGCTTGACCCGCCGCGACGGCGACTTGCGGCGCGTTATCAAGGCGCCCGAATTGATTTTCGGTGGTGCGAGCGATCAAGCGGAGGAGCCCGTGCGAACGACGGGGGAGGATCGGAGATGATGTTGACGGCGTTCGATGCCTGGCTGGCGTCCACCCTCGATCACGAGGGTCCGTTCACGATGTTCCTGATCTTGATGGCGGAAGAACCGACGACCATCGTACCAATTCATTCAAGCTACGTGCACGTCATCGGGCCTGACGTAAGGTGGGACGAGCTTGCGAGCCTGATCAGCGAAACCGATGCCGATTGGCACAGCGTTGCAACCTTTGCGGCTAAAGCATCAATCGGCGGCCCGATGCCGGACGTAGAGGCGCGTCGGCGTCTCGCTTCGCTGCAAGCCGCTGTCATCAAGGATCGATTGACCATTCGAAAGGGCGAGCTGTTCGATCGCCTCGGGCGCAGATTGGAGTTGTCGCCACTCTCCAACTAAATTGTGCGGGTGTCGTAGACACTTACTTTCAAGCACTTGTAACCAGCGGATCGGGCGCTTCTCCGATTTGACACAGACATGTTATTTGCTCGGCAGGATCGGCATTCGTTCCGAAGGAGACCTGTATGACGTCGATGAAATCCGTCGCGGCCCTGGTAATTGCTGTGGGTGCTCTCGCTTGCGCGGCGCCGCTGACAGCCTACGCCAAAACCTCTGCCGACATGAAGATGATCGATCCCGATGGTGACGGCACGGTAAGTCTCGCCGAGGCGCAGGATGCAGCCGCCAAGAAGTTTGCGGCGCTCGATCCCGACGGCGATGGCACGATCGATATGAAAGAGGCCAAGGGCATGATGTCGAAGGCCGCATTCAAGAACGCCGACCCCGACAAAGACGGCACCATCGACAAGAGCGAGTATATGGCGCTCCTCGACTCGGCCTTCAAAAAGGCGGATCCAGACGGCGACGGCACGCTCGACGCCAAGGAACTCGCGAGGCCAGCCGGGCAAAAGGTTCTCGCGCTCATCCAGTAGAACCGAAGCTCGCGCGGCGCATCAAGTCCGGCGATGCGCCGCAATTCCTACGAAGCTTTGCTAAGGTCTTCCATACCGGCTCCGGCGACCGGGTAATCGACATAGCCTCTAGGGCCTTGGCTGTACCAGGTCTTAGCGTCGTCTTTCGTCAAGGCGATGTTCTCGGCAAGTCGGCGCGGCAGATCAGGGTTGGCAATGAAGGTGCGGCCGAAAGCGATTGCGTCGGCAGTGCCTGCGTCGAGCATGGCTTGAGCGGACTCTAAGTTTATATAGTCTGAGTTAAGCACGAGCGGGCCCTTGAAGACGGCGCGGATCGCGGGCGCCACCGGAGCCGTACTTGCCTTGCCGAACGTACCCTCGAAACCCGGCTCGCGCATCTCGAGGAACGCGATACCGATCGACGACAGCTTCGCGGCGGCGGCGACGAAAAGTGTCTCCTGATCAGTGTCGTCCACGCCTTGGATCGGACCGTTTGGCGAAAGGCGTACACCTGTACGATCAGCCCCAATCGTGTCGGCCACCGCCTGCGTGATCTCGCTAAGCAGACGGATCCTGTTTTCGATGCTGCCGCCGTACTCGTCGTCCCGAAAGTTCGAGTTGTCGCGGAGAAATTGATCGATCAAGTAGCCGTTGGCGGCGTGGATCTGCACACCGTCGAAACCCGCTTCCACCGCGTGGCGCGCGGCCGTGCGATAGTCCGCGAGCAGGCTCATGATATCGTTCTTGCCCAGCGCCCGCGCCGCGCCGTAAGCTTTCTTGCCTTCGTATGTGTGCGCGGCGTCGGGCGCGGTTGTCGCGGACGACGACACCGGCTGCGCGCCTCCAAGATAATCCGGGTGGACGAGGCGCCCCATGTGCCAAAGCTGCGCCACCATGCGACCGCCGGCTGCGTGCACCGCCTCCGTCACCGGGCGCCAAGCCCGCACCTGCTCGTCGTTCCAGAGACCCGGGGCGAAAGGCCAGCCTAGCCCTTGCTGGCTGATGCCGGTCGCTTCCGAAATGATCAGACCGGCGCTGGCCCGCTGAGCGTAGTACTCCGCCATCAAGGGCGTCGGCACGTGGTCCCTGGTACCGCGGCCGCGCGTCAGCGGTGCCATGAAGATCCGATTTGGCGCCTCGATGGCCCCGATGCGTATTGGGTCAAACAGCGTGGTTGTCATTCGATCATCTCTCTCAGCAGCCGAGGACAAGCGGCCGGGTACCGATCAGATGCTCCGACGATCACCGCGGCGCAATTGCCGCGTCGCGCACGGTAGCTCCTCGCTCGACGCATGAACCTCGCTTGCGATCAGCGAGTGGTTGCGCCGCCCGTCGTGCCCTCGGGTACCTTGCGCATCGGTACGTCGCCCTCGCCGCCGAGGTTCGGCACGACAGTGGTCGTGCTTCCGTCTTTCTTCCCAGGATGCGAATCGTTCAGTGTCCGGATAGCGCCTCGAGGATCTCCCTCGACCCCTCCCTCTTTTTCCGCGGATGGTGGAGCGCCTTGCGTGCTGTTGGCCGCGAAGGCCGCCGGCATGAAACTGATAAGAACTACGGCGAAACCGATTAGCTTACGCAACGACATCGAGCGCTCCTCTGCTGCTGGTCGAGACGAAGGAAGAGCTTGGCGCCCCGGCTGTTCCGCCGCGCGGTTCGACGCGCGCGGCCTTGTTCCGCTCAACGTGCATGAGGCCCGTAGCGAAGCTCCGGCGTGACGTCGAAGTACTTTCGGTGCTCAGCCAACGCATAGCGATCGGTCATGCCGGCGATATAGTCGCAAACCAGCCGCTCGCGCCGTCCGGAATGATCAAGCGGGCTCGCCGAAGCGGCCCATTCCGGCGGCAGTAACGCGGGTTTCTCGCGAAACTTGAGGAACAGGTCGCGCACGACCGAGGCCGCGCGCTCGCGGATCACCACAAGGTCGGCGTGCCGATACATGTGCGACCAGAGGAAGGCCTTGATCTCCCGCTCCGCCTCGGCCCTCACCTCCGAGAAGGAGACAATTGCGCAACCACGGGAGCGCACCTCCTCAAGGCTGGCAACGCCGACCAGGCGAGCGCGACTTTCGCGGATCACGTCCTCGACAAACCCGGTGATCATCCGGCGGCTGAGTTCGTGAATGGTCCTGCTCTCGTCGAGCGTCGGATATCGCCGTTCGATATCGTCGAGCAGCGACGCGAGGAAAGGCACCTCGCGACAGGCCTCCAGCTCGAACAAACCGGCGCGCAGGCCATCATCGAGGTCATGAGCGTTGTAAGCGATGTCATCTGCGACCGACGCGCATTGCGCTTCCGCCGCGGCGTAGCGATCGAGACCGAACGAGCGAAGGGCATCCGCCTCCAGGAAAATACCAGGAATGCCCCGCCGTTTGTAGCCGGCGGTCGGCGTGCCGTCGGATTGGAGGAGCGGTCCGTTATGCTTGATCAATCCCTCAAGCGTCTCGAATGTCAGGTTTAGCCCATCGAAGGCGGCGTAGCGTCGTTCAAGCTTTGTGACGATCCGCAGCGCCTGAGCATTGTGATCGAAGCCACCGATGCCGGCCATAAGCGCGTCGAGCACATCCTCGCCGGTGTGCCCGAACGGCGTGTGGCCGAGGTCGTGCGCCAAGGCGAGCGCCTCAGCGAGGTCTTCGTCAAGGCCAAGCGAGCGCGACAGCGCGCGGGCGAGTTGGCCGACTTCGATGGAATGCGTCAGGCGCGTGCGATAATGATCACCTTCGTGCGGCACGAACACCTGGGTCTTGTGCGCCAGGCGGCGGAACGCGGTCGAATGGATGATACGATCGCGATCGCGTTGGTATTCGGAGCGCGTCGGCGAAGCCGGCTCCGGCAGCAGACGACCGGCGCTTTCCTCCGGCGTGGCGGCATATAGCGCTCTCGGCATCGGTCCCGCCTGTTGCGGATAGTGCGAGGCGCACGTATCTCTTGTACGAGACGCATGCAATGCGTCACACCGCTGTCGCTGTAAACAGGCCCGCCATCATGCTAACGATGACAGAAGTCGATCTGACCGCCTCGGCGGCGAAGCGCGTCGCGGAAATCCTGGCAAGCGAGGCCGCGGGTGCGGCCTTGCGTGTCGGCGTCGACGGCGGCGGCTGTTCAGGGTTTCAGTACACCTACGACATCGTGACCGGACGCGAGGCGGATGATTTGGTGCTTGAACGCGATGGCGCCACGGTCGTGATCGATCAGACCTCGCTGGAGTATCTGCGCGGATCCAAGATCGACTTTGTCGACGACCTGATGGGACGCGCCTTCAAGATCCATAACCCGCAGGCGACTGCCTCATGCGGGTGCGGGACGAGCTTCGCGGTTTAAGAGCGCCGCCACGGTTCGGTCGTCGTGCGACGGAAATGTCGCGAGCTTACTATCTCGCCGACGATCCCTTGCGCAGCGCGTCCGTTTTCCCCGAAATCCTCGTCGCGACGAAACCCGGGAGATGTTAGCTCGTGCCCTTCAAGCTCGTTAAAGCAAGGCGGTCCGCGAAGATCGTTGCGGTTCTTCTTGTGACGAGCACGTCTTTTGTCTGTGCGGTGGAGATTGGCGCGAGGCTTGAAGCGCAGGCTATGCTCAAGCGCGCGCTGGTGGCTCACCAGGGCTTGCATGTGGATGCGATCGTGGCGGAGCCTTTTGCCGGACACGTCAGCCTGCGCGGCGTGACCTTGCGATCCGGCAAGATGCTCGTGTCGATTGGCGCGTTACGCCTTCCGCTCGCACGGTCGGGCTTCGGCTTCATGTCAGCGGCATACGCGTCACCTTTCGACGACAAGGAGACGCCCTCCCTTGCCCCGGCACCCGTCGAGCCGCCAGCGGTCCCGCGTGTCGCGGTCAACCCACCCGCAATCGCCCCGATGGGATCGACCTCGGCCGATAATGTGGTGATCATCAGCGGAGCCACAACCTACCGCGTCAAGCGGATCGAGATGACCGGTACGTCGTTGTCGAACGCCGATCTCGCCGCACTTCTCGACAGCGGCGGCAACGAAACAGCGGAAGCGCGCCTCAAGAAGTTTTCCGCCGCCGCTGTCGTGATACCCGAGTTGCTCGCGGACAAGAAAGATGCGGCAACCGAGCAGCACATGAGCATGACGCATATCCTGCTGGCGAATGTTGTCGATGGCAAAGTCGCCGCGGCGAGCGCGGGAGAAATCTCGTTCTCGGTCAAAGATAAGGCGGTTACCAATGGCACGACGGGCTCGCTGGAGGCTACGGATCTCAACCTGACGCAGATCGCTCATGTTTTCGGTTCAGTCCGCACGGACGAGGCTGAGCCGATCAAGCCGCTCTACGACGCGTTCGTGGTTAACTCCATCAAGGTCACCAATGTCTCGCAGAACTCGACCTTCGCGATCGCCAAGTTGAAGGAAGTCGGCGCCAAAGGCCGGGCGCTGAAGACGGATATCGCGAGCGCCTCGTCCGCCGCCGCCAAAGCCGATCCCTCCGATGCCAAGTCGGCGGCTTTGTTCGACGATATGGCGCATTCTTTCCAATTCGGTCTGCTGGAAATGACCGACGTCTCGTCGAAATCCGATACGCCCGACGGCACGACGACCTTCGCGATCGCAAGCGCCTCGATCGACCATTTCGCCGATCGCAAGATTGGGGGCTTGGCTCTCGCCGGCTTTCACCTTGAGGGTCCGGGAATGGTGTTTGGGCTCGGCACCTTGACGGTCGGTGCCTTCACGATTCCGCCCGCGACGGGATCGACTGCGCCGCCAAGCACAATGACGCCTCCGGCGTCGATCGCCATGGACAAGATCAATGTCGATGTCGTCTCCAAGAACGACAAGACCGACGACCGGCCCGCCACCACGATGCACGTCAAGTTTCAGGTGAACCACGCGGCTTTCGCGAGCGAGGGTCAACTCAACGAGATCCCGCTGAAATCCGCGCTCGATATCGACGACGTTTCGTTCGACGTGCCACCCGGCGATCCGGCCGGCTTCAATGCCATGGGCTACAAGCATGTTGTTCTTTCCGGTTCTCTGTCGACGACTTATGTAGCGGCCGCGCAGGATTTACAGATTGGCAATCTCGCGATGAACGGGGTCGACATGGGCGCGATTACCGCAAGTGCTCGCCTCGTAAACGTCGGCAAAGGCCTGCTTTCGTCTGACAAGGACATCCAGTCTTCGTCAATCGTCGCGATGCTCCTGCGAAATTTGGACATCAAGGTGAAAAACGCTGGCCTGTCTCAAAAGGCCCTCGCCTACAAGGCGGGCAATGACGGCATGACGGTCGCGCAGGAGCGCGAGGCGGAAATCGACTTCTTTACGGAAAAGATGCCGACGATCGCCAACAATAACGCGAAAGCTAGACTGGTCGGCGCGGCGATCGCGAAGTTCATCGCCGATCCTCGAACGCTCCATATCGCAATCGCATCGAAATCGGGGATCGGCGCGGCGGCGATCGGCTTGTTGGGTAGTCCCGACCTGATACTCGACACCTTGGATGTTCAAGCCAGCGCGAATGACTGATTCCAAGGGCACAGCTTGCTTGGCCGAAGCACTCGATATGCGTTACATTATCAAGATAAGCCGGCCTTGGGCCTGGAGCTAGACCACTTATGCGCTTGGCCGCCCTGATCTTCGTAGCGAGTCTCGCTGTGGCCAGCGCCGGTTCTGGCGCTCATGCCGAGTATTATTGCAGCCCCGGCTTCGAACCCACCTTCGGCGGACAATGCGTCGCGACTTTATCGCGCGACCAAATTCAGCTCTATCTCAACGAACCCGTCGCGGAGGCTATCCCGACGGTTCGCTCCCGTCATCATCGGCGCCGTCATGGTCTCGCGGCACGCTATTGAGCGGCGCGCCGAGACAACTTTGCCATCCGCCTTCACCAAAGCTATGACGAGCCTCTGATTTCACTGGAGCTTCGTATGCTCGCCCGTCAAGGCGCCGAACATCGCTTCGAAAAGGTCGCTTTTCTGTCGGCCGGGACGCCGGAGGCGGACGAGGCACGCGACGCGCTCTGTGCATTGTACGGTAACGCGCCGGAGCGAGAAGCGGATGTGGTCGTGGCCCTGGGCGGCGACGGCCTGATGCTTCAGACACTGCACCGCTTCATGGAAACGGGCATCCCGATCTTCGGCATGAACCGCGGCTCGGTTGGCTTTCTCATGAACGAGCCGCGGGACGTCGATCTGCTGCGCCGGCTCGACGAGGCGCAAACCTCGATCATCCATCCGCTCGTCATGCGTGCGACATCTGCCTCCGGCGAAGTCTCCGTGGGTCGGGCGATCAACGAGGTGTTCCTGTCGCGTCAGACCTATCAGGCGGCCAAGCTGACGGTCAGGATCGATGGCCAGGAGCGTCTCTCCGAACTCATCGCGGACGGCGTTCTAGCAGCGACCCCGGCAGGCTCGACCGCCTATAATCTCTCGGTCGGCGGCCCGATCCTGCCGCTCAACACCTCGCTGATGGCGCTCACGCCGATTTCGGCCTTTCGTCCTCGGCGCTGGCGTGGCGCTTTGCTGCGAGACACCGCGAAGATAGAGATCGACGTCCTCGAGTCCGTCAAGCGCCCTGTATCGGCGGTGGCCGACCATTTCGAAGTGCGCAACGTCGTGCACGTCGAGATCGTCATGGATCAGCAGACCGGCATCGTCCTTCTGCACGACCCCGGCCATTCGCTCGATGAGCGCATCTTGCGCGAACAGTTTGGATATTGAAGCTTGACCGAAAAGACGGAGATCGTCGAACGCAGCACTCTGTCGAAGGGCTTCGGCATCTTCGAGAAGATCGTGTTTCGCAGGCGCCGCTCCGATGGCGCAATGAACGATCTCACCCGCGAGATCCTCAACACTGGCGATGGAGCGACGATCCTTCCGTTCGATAAGGCTCGCGGGACAATCATCCTGATCCGCCAGTTTCGGGGCGTCGCGTTTTTACAGCAGGGCCTTGAAGACATCATCGAGACCTGCGCCGGCAAACTGGAGGGCGCGGATCCGCTCACGCGGATCGTCAAGGAGACGGAGGAAGAGACGGGCATACGCCTCAGCGGAGCGCCGACACGTCTCTTTGAAGCTTACATGTCGCCGGGCAGCTTCACCGAGCGACTCACCTTCTTTGCCGCGCCCTATACGTCAGGCGACCGCGTGGCCAAGGGTGGCGGCCTTGTCGAGGAAGGCGAAGATATCGAGGTCATCGAGACATCGCTCGATCAAGCCCTCGCGATGATCGATTCCGGCGCGATCAGGGACGCCAAGACAATCATGCTTCTCTACTACGCGCGAGCCGTCGGCTTGATGAACCCGTAAACTTGCGCTCGCCCGCGGCGCGTGAGGGCGCATTAGCAGGCGTACACTGGCTCAGGCCGCGCAGAGCTCCATTTCGAGCGCCGCCATGTCGATGGTCAAGATTCGTGGCTCTCGGCGCGAGGAAATATGCCGACGGCCGGTCTGATATGGAGCATGCGTTTCATTGATATTGGAATCGGTCAGCAGTAACGGCTCGATCTTTTCATGAAGGCGTCGCGAGGCCGTATGGTTTGTCAGCTTTGTTTCCGAGGCGGGCGCGCGACGCGATTCTTCCCGTGCGGCTTCGGCCTCGAAGCGGCGCAGTAGAACCAGCAATTTATCGAGCTCGCCAGCATTGATCGCACCGCACGCAGTGAGCACACGCTCGATGAGTTGACGCGAAAGGCCAACACTTCGCGTCGTCGCCCAGTCAGCCTCGCGCGCCGCACCTAGCGCGATCCGGAAGGCTGGCAGGAGGTCGAGCGGCAGCTCGGCTCGTCGGTAGATCGCGGCAAATCCGCCGCTTTCAGGTTGGTCCGTGAGCCCGTCAACCCGCGCGATCGATGCGCCCGACAATTCGCTGAGTGTGGCTTTGAAGAGGTCAATACGTCCGCTGAGGATCGACCGGAAAGCGAGGCCGACCGTGAGGTCGCCTGTTTTGCGGAGATGCGCGGCAAGATCGAGCGCGCCACGCCGCGCCGGATCGGTCTCGGCAATGACAATCGCCGCTTTATCCTTGGCCTCGCGCGTGACGCGAGCGACACGCTCATCCGACATCCAGTTACGCTCGATCACGAAAGCGCCCAGCGCACGCATTGTCGCGGCGACAAGATCGAGGCGTGCGGCGGCGGGCAGTCCCTCCCGTACGAGCAAAGCCTCGCGCATTTCGGCATGACAGCCGTGCCGCTCGATCATGCGATGTATCGAGAAGTCGCGGATGTTGGCTGTTCCGTTGCGCGCGAGCACGGCAAGAGCGGTGGCTTCGGCGATCTCGCAAAGCGCCGCCGCTACGGACGCCGAAAGATCTGGTCGGGATGCGATCGCGCTCTGGCAGATTTCATCAGATGTCGCGGCGCAATCGATAAGTTCTCCGTCGCTGAGAATCGGCGAGGACGCGAGGACGATCGCGGCGATCGGGGATTGATCGTCAGCGAGCGCGAGGACGATGTGATGCGGTGCACCCGAAGCCGATGCAAAGGCCTCCGCGAGAGCACCACGCACGAGAGGCGAGCAATCGTCGAGAAATCCGGCCAATACGACGAGCGCGTCGCGTTTCTGATCGGCGTCGAAATCGGAATAAAGATAGGCCATCGCCAAGGCCCTCGCACCATCCGCGCGGCTCGTGGAGGACGCGGTCTGAGCCCAAATACGAAATTCGTTGATGATCATTACACAGCGACCGCGCCAAGTTTCGACAGGGTCAACGTTCGCACATCATGGTAAAGGGAGACTTAACTCAGCGGGTTACGGCTGTGTCTCGTTTTCAGGTAAGTGTTCGAAAGGGCGGAGTGTCCGGCGGCCGATCCATTTGGAAGACGCGATCGGCGACAACGTAGTCCCTGTAGCCGCATCGCGCGATGGGCTGCATCGCCGCCATGTCCACAATGCCGTCCTTGATAAAACGCTGGTCGATGTGAACGCCAACCACCTCTCCGATGACGAGCCAATAGTCGAGTGCGGTACCGTGACGGTCGTTCAGCCGCTTTACCTCGATGAGCTTACACTCGAGGACCGCCGGACTGTCTCTGACATGCGGGGGCGCCACCATCCTCGATGGTGTCATCTCGATGTCGGCGAAGGCTGGTTCGCTCTCGCCGAGAGGCAGGGGCGCGGCGCTCTTGTTCATCAGATCGCGCAACGCGAAGGTCGGCATGTTCCACACGAACTCGCCCGTTTGCTCCACGTAAGTGACTGAGTCCTTGTAGCCCGCCGACGAGAACGCGATGATCGGCGGCCTGTCGGCGAAGGCGTTGAAGAACGAGTAAGGCGCGAGGTTTATAGACCCGTCGCGCCCTCGTGTCGTCACCCAGCCGATCGGCCGCGGCGCGACCAGCGCCTTGAAAGGATCGTGCGGCAGGATCGACCGGTCACGCGCTTTCGGCTCATAAAACAACATGTGTCAGCCTTGGAATGGACGTAAGGATTTCGCCGAATGCAGGATGCGAACAGCTCACGCGCGGCCTGCGCTCAGCAGAATGCGGGTGAAGTGCGCGACCTTCTCGTGATGCATAAAGCCGAACCGCTCCAAAATCACGCTTTCGTCAGCGTACCCCTTGGTGGCGGGAAGGCTTCAACCTGGGCAAGGTTCAGACATAGCGGCGAAAGACGGCGTAGGAGCGGGACGCCGCGCCGCAACAGGTCTAGAAATCATTCATCGCGGATCCAACCATCTCGGTTCAGCAGCAAAAAGGTAGGCGCGGCGGCGAACGGTCATTTATCCTTTTCCGCACCGGCGCAAACCTTCTCCCGCGCACTGCGCCGGTTCATCGCCAACCGCAATCGGCGACCACGAGAAGAGAGACTACCTTGAGGCATTCCAAAGAATGGTTTTGAAACCACCATGACGCTGCTCGATACCAGCGGGCAAGCTGCGCGCTCGGCGCCGACGAAAGCCGATCACCCGCGCGTCTCGAACCGCCTGACAATTGCGACATGGTCGCGCCGCACGTTCGCGCTCGGCGTCGTTGGCCTGTTCGCTGTCGCCGCCTGCGCGTTCACTCGGTGGCAGGTCGATGGAACAGTCGTGCCATGGGATTCGAAAAATCACTTCTACCCCATGTTCCGCTTCCTTGGCGATGCGCTGCGTCACGGCACCTTTCCTCTCTGGAACCCGTACCATTTCAGCGGATACCCTGCCGTCGCCGATCCGCAGTCGCTTCTCTTCACGCCGAGCATGTTGCTCTTCGCGCTCCTCGCCCCCGATGCGTCGATGAAGAGTTTCGACGCGGTCATCATGATGCATCTTGCTCTCGGCGCGAGCGGCATGCTTGGACTTGCCCGGCGCTGGCGCTGGCATCCGGCCGCAGGTATGCTTGCGGGATTGATCTTCATGCTCGGGGGCGCCGCGTCGTCACGGCTGCAGCATACCGGCATGATCATATCCTATGCCTGGTTTCCGCTGGCCCTGTGGAGCTTGCTCGTCGCGCTCGACCGCCGCTCCTTTGCGCACGCCATTGTTGCGGGCCTGCTTGCCACCCTCATGGCGCTCGGTCGCGACCAAGTCGCTTACCTTCTCTGCCTCGCGCTGGTCGGCGCCGTTTTTCGCCAGGCTTTCCGTGCGGACGATACACGCGCCTACCTACGCAGCCGCTTACCCATCATCGCCTGCGCGGGGTTCGTAACGCTCGCCTGCATGATCGTCCCTATCCTGCTCACGATGCAGTTCGTCCACAACAGCAATCGCCCCGGCATCGCCTTCGGCATGGCACTCGAAGGCTCGTTCGACCCGGTCAATCTCCTGACCTTGTTATCGCCGGACGTTTTCGGCTCGCTTGATCGAGTCTACGACTATTGGGGTCCGGGAGCCGCGACGGCGGCAGGTAACGACTGGACCGATCGAACCATCGATTACCTCTTCGTCGGCACCGTCCCCGCCGTGCTGATCGTGTGGCACGGCTTGGCCATGGGACGTCTCGTCGAACGCGGCGCCAGGTACTTCGTGCTTCTGTTCATTGCCGCCTCCCTTTATGCGATGGGACGCCACACGCCATTCTTCGGCGTGATCTTCGACTGGGTACCGGGCGTCTCGCTTTACCGCAGGCCGGCAGATGCCACGTTCCCGATGAATATCGCGCTGGCGCTCTGTGCCGCTTATCTCCTCCACCGCTTCATAGCGGAAGGTCTGCCGCGATTCCCATCGTGGCGCGCGTCGCCTGCGTCGATCACGTGGATTCAATTGGCCGCCACGCTCATGGGCATCGCCTTGCTCATGGGGTCGGGCTTGGCGTTTGCGCGGAAGGCGGGACATCTCGAGGGATCGCTCGTTCATCTCGCCGCGTCGACCGGGTTCGCGGCGGCGGCCGCGCTTGCCCTCTTTATGTTTCGCGCTCGGAATCGCCGCCACCTCGTCGGTCTCGTCCTCACCAGCGCCACCGCCGCCCAGCTGGTCTGGCTCAATGCCGACTCTCCGCTCAACGCGGAGCCGGCGAGCACCTACAGCGCCTATACCGGGCTGTATCCGGACGAAGGGAGAGGACTCGCTGTCCTGCGGGCGGAGCTGGCCGGACGGCAAGCCGCCGGCGACCATCCGCGTGTCGAAATCCTGGGCATCAACGGTTCCTGGCAGAACGCATCGATGGTCTTCAAGCTCGAGAACACCGTCGGCTACAATCCCCTGCGTATCGCCGACTACGAACGCGCCATCGGCCCAGGCGAGAGCGCCGTCGACCCGACTCTTCGCGTCTTTCCCAACACCTTTCGCGGCTACAGTTCGCGGCTGGGAAGTCTACTTGGGCTCGATTATCTCGTGCTCGGCGAGAAGATCGTCGATTTACCGCGCCATTTCCCCCGACCGCGCGCATCGTTGCTTTTCTCGGGCGATCATTTCTACGTCTATCGCCTGGACCGCGCGACCGCGCCGCGCGCCTACGTGGCCGCTCGCGCCCTACCTATCGACAGCGACGCGATCATCGAAGACGGCACGATGCCGGATTTCAGCGTCGGCAACGAAGCTCTCATTGATCAGGAAGATGTCGGGCTCCTTCGCGGGAAAACGCTCCTCGACCAAACGTCCGAGGTAAGTCCTCCGGCTTCCCCCGCGAGCGCGGTAATCACCAGCTACCACGATAACGGGGTGACGTTGTCTGTCGATAGTCCTGGACCCGGCATCGTCGTGCTGCACGACATCTTCTATCCCGGCTGGACCGCGCTCGTCGACGGCAAGCCGCAGCCTATTCTGCGCGCGAACCTGATCTTCCGCGGTGTCGAAGTTTCCGCCGGCCATCACATCGTCGAATTCGGCTTCCATCCCTTCGCGCCGAAAAGCTTGATTGCCGCCGCGCGCGGCCTCATCAGCGAGGACGCGCCTTGAGGGCAGGACTGGTCAGGCTTTTTACGTTGGCGGCAGGCGCGTGCGCGGCAGGTCGACCTCTCTGCGCGCAAGAACTAAAGGCGGTCGCGCCGCCAGCCAATCTCGCGCCGACAACGATCGCGCCGCGGCCCGAACTCAAGAAGGGCCAACTCTACCTCTCTGTCATACTCTCACCACGCGATGCCCAGCCGATCACCAAAGGGCCAATTCAGTGGCGCGTCTTCGACGAGAAGGCGGATACCCAGGGCCGTCACGCCGTCGTCTCGTCATCGACCGAAGCGCAGCCGTCTCTCTTGTTGCCGCAGGGAACGTATATCGTCCATGCCGCCCTCGATCTTGCCAGCGCCGTACGTCGCGTGACGATCACGAGCCAGCCCTCCAGCGAGCGGCTCGTGCTCAACGCGGGCGCCTTGCGCGTCGTCGGGATGCTCGGCGACAAGCCGATCAATCCGGAGAAGCTTTCGGTCTCGATCTACGTGCCGGAAGCCGGCAACTCGGAAGCCAAGCTGGTGCTTCCCGGCGCGAAAGCAGGCGACCTGATCGGAGTGCCGGAGGGTAATTACCATGTCGTGTCGACCTTGCTTGACACGGCCGGCTACTCCGGCGCGCAGAAATCAGGCGTGGGAAACAGGACCAATTCCGTAGTCTCCGCCGACCTGAAGGTTCAGGCCGGCAAACTGACGGACGCGACGCTACGCCATCGCTCCGCCGTCATGACGCTCAAGCTGGTGAACACGGAAGGCGGTGAGGCGTTGGCGAATACCGCCTTCACAATCCTGACGCCAGGCGGCGACGTCATTCGCGAACTGATCGGCGCCTTCCCCTCGCTTGTTTTGGCGGAGGGAGAGTATGTCGCGATCGCCCGCCACGAGGCGAAGACGTTCCAAACCACCTTCAAAGTATCCTCGACGCTTGATCGCGATGTCGAAGTGCTGGCGAAGTAGGCCTTTGCGCACGACCGCTTACCTGCACGGTGCAGAGCCGGCCAATTATGCCAATCTCGTCCGGCTGGTCTCTTCAGCAAGTAGATCAGCGCGACTTCGCTAAAAGAGCAAGAAGATCGCGCAGATTTGCCAAAAGCGCGTTCTATTAACGCCTCTTGACATGATCATCTAGATATACGGATGCAACCTGGCGATCCGACTCGGTCGCGGCCACCATGGCCTTGTTGTAGAGGTCGAGGATCCACTGATCCTTTATCCTGTCGGTGACGCCGTCGTGCGCCAACGAAAGCCACATCAGGCCTTTCGCCCGCTGCGGCGGCACGCCATCGTAGCCGTTGAAGAGAAGCTGACCGAGCGCCGCCTCCGAGTCGATATGGCCCTTGTCGGCCGCGAGATAAAGCCAGCGGGCGGCCTGCCGGCCGTCTTTCGCCGTACCGTTCCCGTCGAGATACATGCGCGCCATGTTGTATTGCGCATTGGCATCTCCGAAATTCACGGCGGCATAGTGGAACATCTCGAGCGCGCGCTCCGGATTGGGCGCGATCCGCGTCTTAGATACTCCGTTCAGATTGTAGACGCCAAGCGCGACGAAAGCACTTGAAACGAAGGGTGCCTCGCGCGGATCAGCATCATCCTCATCGTAGCTGTCGATGATCTGCGAGAAATAGTCGAAGGCCTTGGCGTCGTCATGCGGGACCCCATCACCCTCGGCGTACATCTTGCCGAGCTTCCATTGCGCTACTGATTCGCCGCTCTCGGCGGCATATTGCAGGGCGGCAACAGCGGTGCGCGCGTGGCCGTTTCGCACCCCTTCGAGACCGGCGCGAAGCGCGGCCTTTGGATTCTTGAAAATAGGCAGCGTCGCACGGTCCTCGGACGAACCAGAGGCTCCATCGAAGGCCCGAGCCGAACCTAAGCCGGTCGGAGCCAGGATGATCAGCGCAAGCGCCAGCGCAAGCCGATTACGTGTCGGCATAGACATGCGTCTCGCCCTTCTGACCGGGGTGCGTGACGGCGCCGTTCACGGCGGGCCCCACCGTTTGCGCATAGCGCCAGATCGCGCCGGAACCGAAATCATGCGCGCGCGGCGTCCATTTCTTCTTGCGCTCGGCGAGCTCTTGTTCCGACACATGCAGGTCGAGGGTACCGGCGACGGCATCAAGCGAAATCATGTCGCCATCCTGGACCAGGGCGATAGGTCCACCGACCGCCGCCTCGGGTCCGACATGGCCGACGCAGAAGCCTCGCGTGGCGCCGGAGAAGCGGCCATCGGTGATGAGCGCGACCTTCGAGCCCATGCCCTGACCGTAAAGCGCGGCCGTGGTCGACAGCATCTCCCGCATGCCGGGACCGCCCTTGGGACCCTCGTAGCGAATGACGAAGACGCAGCCTTCCTTGTACTTGCGCAGGCGCACCGCCTCGAAGCAGTCCTCCTCGCAATCGAAGCAGAGCGCCGGGCCCTTGAAGATCAGCGCGTCCTCCGGCATGCCGGCGACTTTGACAATCGCGCCTTCCGGCGCGAGCGACCCGCGCAGGCCGACGACGCCGCCGGTGACCGTGATGGGCCTATCGGCGGGGCGAACCACGTCCTGGTGCTCGTTCCATTTAACCTTGGCCATGTTCTCGGCGATGGTGCGGCCGGTGACGGTCAGGCAGTCGCCGTGCATGAAGCCGTTGTCGAGCAGCGTCTTCATCAGGATCGGAATGCCGCCGGCCTCGAACATGTCTTTGGCGACGTACTTCCCACCCGGCTTCAAGTCGGCGATGTAAGGCGTGCGCTTGAAGATTTCGGCCACGTCAAACAGGTCGAATTTGATGCCGCATTCATTGGCGATTGCTGGAAGGTGCAGCGCGGCATTCGTCGAGCCGCCTGAGGCGGCGACGACTGTCGCCGCGTTCTCGAGAGCCTTGAGCGTGACGATGTCACGAGGGCGGATGTTGCGGGCGATCAGCTCCATGACCATCTCGCCGGCCGTCATGCAAAAGCGATCGCGGATCTCGTAGGGCGCGGGAGCGCCGGCCGAGTAGGGGAGCGCCAACCCGATCGCCTCTGAGACCGTCGCCATTGTATTGGCGGTGAACTGGGCGCCGCAGGCGCCGGCGGACGGACAGGCGACGCTCTCCAGCTCGTCGAGGTCCTCGTTCGACATTTCGCCGACGGAATGCTTGCCGACCGCTTCGAACAGATCCTGCACGGTCACCTGCTGTCCGCGGAAATTGCCGGGCAGGATGGTGCCGCCGTAGATGAAGATGGAGGGTACGTTGAGGCGTACCATGGCCATCATCATGCCGGGCAGCGACTTGTCGCAACCGGCGAGCCCGACGAGTGCATCGTAGCAATGGCCGCGCATGGTGAGCTCGACCGAATCAGCGATGAGATCGCGCGACACCAGCGAGGACTTCATGCCCTGGTGGCCCATGGCGATGCCGTCGGTCACGGTGATGGTACAGAACTCGCGCGGCGTTCCAGCCGCAGCGGAGACGCCCTTCTTGACCGCCTGGGCTTGACGCATCAGCGAAATATTGCAGGGCGCCGCCTCGTTCCAGCAAGAGGCCACGCCGACGAGAGGCTGATGGATCTGCTCTTTCGTCAAGCCCATCGCGTAGAGATAGGACCGGTGAGGCGCTCGCGCGGGACCCTCCGTGACGTGGCGACTTGGCAGTTTCGCCTTACTGAAAACGCGCACGTCCATTACTCTCTACCGGTCCTGCCTACTGACGGATCTGCCGAACGACTGCGAGCCGCCGCGCCTGTAAGACAATCGACTGCCCGACAAGTCGCGGTGGCACGATGATCTCACCTTTAATTGAGGTCAGATTAGCGAGCGGTTTATGGCTGAAAAGCGACTCGAGACCGTAGGTCGCCGCTCGCTTCTTTGATCGAATCTAAGCTGTGGCACCGACGCAACAAATCAGCGCGCTAGACCTCTGCAGGTCGCCATGAGGACAGGCCGCGGATTGGTGACGACTGTGTCGCCGTGAACCGACGAACAGCTCTCGGAGCGGGCTTGTGTCAGGATGCCGGCTGGGCAGACTACCGCGAAACGCGATTGGTCGCCTTCGGCCGCCATCATCAGCGCAGCCGCACCAAAGCGGACTCGAGGGTGGCGCGGCGGCTCTGCGCCTCAGACAGACGCTCACGCTGCTCTTCGACGACATCGTCAGGCGCGCGACGCATGAAGTCCTCGTTGGCGAGCTTCGCCTCTATCTTAGACGCCTCGCCCGAAAGCTTTGCGATCTCCTTCTTCAATCGCGCTCCTTCGGCGGCGAAGTCGATGATGCCCGCCAGGGGCAAAGCCGCAACGCTGCCGCGCACGAGAAGCTGCACCGATTGATGAGGTGCCTCGTCCGCGACGGAGATGGCGGAAAGCCGTGCCATACGTTTCACCGTTTCCATCCATGCGTCGGCGCGTCGCGCGATCTCGGCATCGGCGCCGACCAGCACAAGCGAAACCTGGGCGCCGGCGGGTACGCCCATTTCGACGCGAACCGAACGGATCTCAGAGACGAGATCGATCATCCAGCCGATCTCGGTCTCCGCCGCCTCATCCCGAAGACCGGACAGGTCACTCCATGGCGCCAGCGCCAGCACACTCACCCGAGCTGGGCCCTCCGCCCCTTTAATCGCCCATAGTTCTTCCGTCAGGAACGGCATGAACGGATGCAGGAGCTTGACGATCTCGTCGAGAACGAAGGCGAACGCGGCTTGCGTTTCCGCCCTGCTCCGATCTTTTGCGCTGGCGGATGTCTCAGCCTGCAGGAGCGGCTTGGCCAATTCGACGTACCAGTCGCAGAAGATGTTCCAGACAAAGCGGTAGGCGGCATTGGCGGCATCGTTGAAGCGATAGGTCTCGATCGCCTCCGTCACCTCCGCATGGGCTTTCGAGGTCTCCGCGATGATCCAGCGATTAAGCGAGATTTCGGTTCGGCGTGGATCGAATGCTAGGACGCGCGCGCAGCCGTTCATCTCGGCGAAGCGGGCGGCGTTCCAGATCTTCGTCGCGAAACTGCGGTAGCCGTCGACGCGCTTCACGACCAGCTTGATGTCGCGTCCCTGCGCCGCCATCGCGGCAAGGGTGAACCGCAATGCGTCCGCGCCGAGGCGGTCTATGCCGTCGGGATAATCCTTGCGGGTGGCGGCGGTGACCCTTTCGACATCCTTCTTGTCCGTGAGGCCCGACGTGCGCTTGGCGATCAGGTCGGCCAGGCCGATACCGTCGACGAAATCGAGCGGGTCAAGAACGTTGCCCTTCGACTTTGACATCTTGGCACCCTTCTCGTCGCGGACGAGCGCATGCATGTAGACGTCTTGGAACGGCACCTGATGCAGGAAGTGCAGCCCCATCATCACCATCCGGGCGACCCAGAAAAAGATGATGTCGAAGCCGGTGACCAGCACGCTGGTCGGATAGTAGCGCGCCACGTCCTTATCGCCGTCAGGCCATCCTAGAGTCGAGAACGGCCAGAGCGCGGAGGAGAACCATGTGTCGAGAACGTCCTCGTCGCGCCTCAGCACAACCTTTCGGCCGTAATGGGCTTCGGCGGCGGTCAGTGCGGCTCCCTCGGTCTCCTCGACGAAGATCGTCTCGTCGGGTCCATACCAGGCCGGAATCTGGTGGCCCCACCACAGCTGGCGCGAGATGCACCAAGGCTGGATGTTATCTAACCAATCGAAATAGGTCTTTTCGTATTGTTTCGGCACGAACCGAATGCGCCCCTCGCGCACAGCGGCGAGCGCCGGCTGCGCCAAGGTCTTGGCGTCGACATACCACTGGTCGGTGAGCCAAGGCTCTATCACCACGTTGGAGCGGTCGCCGTGCGGCACGACATGCGGGTACGGCTCGACCTTGTCGAGTAGTCCCGCGACTTCCATCATCTCGACAATGCGCTTGCGGGCTTCCTCCCGCGACAGGCCGTGCAGGTGAAGGGCGGCCGACCGGGCCTCGCCGGCATCGACGATGCCCACGAGAAAGGCTTCGTTGTCCTGGAGCGAAAGGCGGGCCTCCGCGTCGAAAATGTTGATGATCGCGAGCGATTGACGACGCCCCACCTCGAAGTCGTTGAAGTCGTGCGCCGGCGTGATCTTTACCGCGCCCGTACCTTTTTCCGGGTCGGAATAAATGTCCGCCACGATCGGGATAAGCCGCCCGACCAACGGCAGGCGCACATTGCTGCCAACGAGATGCTTGTAGCGCTCGTCCTCAGGATGCACCGCGACGCCGGTATCGCCAAGCATGGTCTCCGGCCGGGTCGTCGCAACAACGATTGTCTCGCCCGTCGCGACGCCGGCCTTGTCGACCACGGGATAACGAAGATACCAAAGGTGCCCCTTCGTTTCGACCTGCACGACCTCGATGTCGGAGACCGCCGTGAGCAGCTTGGGATCCCAATTCACCAGCCGCTTGTCGCGGTAGATGAGACCTTCCCTGTGCAGGGCGACGAAAACCTTGCGCACCGCGCGCGACAGCCCATCGTCCATCGTAAAGCGTTCGCGTGACCAGTCACAGGAGGCGCCAAGCCGTTTCAGCTGGTTGATGATCGCGTCGCCGGACTCAGCTTTCCACTTCCAGACATGGTCGAGGAATTTCTCGCGGCCCAACGCTCGTCTGCCGGGCTGCTGGCGCTCAGCCAATTGGCGCTCGACGACCATCTGCGTGGCAATTCCGGCATGGTCGGTGCCGGGCTGCCAAAGCACATCGCGTCCGCGCATGCGCTCGAACCGGCAGAGAATATCCTGCAGCGTATTGTTGAGCGCGTGACCCATGTGCAGGACGCCGGTGACGTTCGGCGGCGGAATGACGATCGTGAACGGTTCCGCGCTCATGCGCTCGGGCCGTCCCGCCTCGAAAGCACGCGCTTCCTCCCAGACGGCCGAAATACGGCGCTCGATGGCGGCGGGATCGAACGTTTTTTCCATGATCTTTCGGAGACGGTGAGTTCAGGAAGGCGCCGCTAGAAAGCGGACCTTGTCCAGCCTGTCAACGAGAGGACCGGCCGTACACCACCGAAGGGTACGCGCACGATGCGATACTCGAGCGATCCCACTCGCGAAGTTAGCGGCCGCCGCGCGCGACGCGTTCGATCTCCGCGCGGACGAGACGCTCGACCATGGATGGAAGATTGTTGTCGATCCAGGTCTTGAGAAGAGGGCGGATCATGTCTCGCGCGATGTCGAGCAATTCGTCGGCATTATCGGCGAGGCGCGTCGCGGCCAAGGTCTTGAAAGCTGCGGTCACGGCATTGTCTGTCGCGGCCGAAAAAAGCACCTCTGACGAGAGCGCGATGCCACTTGCAGGCGTCTCGTCATGTTCAGTCATTCCTGAAGGCGCGTTGGAGCTGTTCTCGGCTCTCTCGTCATGCTCGAAGGATTCCCGAGCCTCCGTGGCCGGGTGGGCAGGCACGGGCTGAGCGGCTTCCGTGCGTTGAGCCGCCTGATAGCGCGCGAGCTCGACCGGCGCATCCGGCATGGCGAACTGCGGCGCGTCCACTGAACCATGGGCCATATATCCGCTCAGGGTCGCGAAGCCCGGAGCGGGGGCCATGGGTTCGGTGGCGAGAGGATTGCCGAGATTGTGCCGTGACTCGAAGTCTTTACTGCTCCGTTCGGCCTGGGTCTCAGCCCGCGGGTCTTGGAGAGGCTCCAAGGGCTCGGCCGGCGACGCCACCGGCTCAGGCATTGGCGCCACGCTCTTGGCTTCCGCCATGATCGTTGTTTCCATGATCGGCAGCGGCGGTTCGGCCGGACTGGAGCGCATCGGCCCCCCATGTGGCATGTCAAGACGCGGCGCGTTCGGCGCCACGGCGCCATGGCTGGGTAAAGACTGATCGTCTGCGATGATACGGCGAATCGAGGCAAGGATCTCTTCCATGGAAGGCTCGTAGGAACGCTGCTCGGGCATCGTACTGGCCTTCTGAAGACTCGGTGCGGGCTCGATCGGGTTGACTGCGCTCATGGCCTCTGACGCTTTCATCGGAACGCGAATACGCCGGTCGACGTCTCGCCGCAAACGATCTGGAAGGCGCCGCCCGCCTTCGATCGGGCTTTAATCTAGTGCGGCAACCGCGAAACCGGCAAGGCGAGTTCACCGCTCGCTTGTGGACACCATCGCCATAAACGCGAGGGGCTACCGCCCGTCTGGCGTACGCAGCCCAATCCACTTGTCCTTAACCTGATCGAAATGGATGGTCGGATCGTATTGGATGACCGCCAGCCCCAGGTTTGCCGCCGACAGACGCCCGGTAGCGGCATCCACCGCATAACTCGCCACAACCCGGTCGCGTTGTGCCGACACGAGGTTGACGCGTGCCTGAAGCAGGACCTGCTGCGCGTTCAGCACGTCGAGCGTCGTGCGCTGGCCGACTTTAGCTTCCTCGCGGACGCCGTCGAGAGCGATCTCCGAGGATTTCACCGCCGCCTGAGACGAACGGATCACAGCCTTGGCGGTCTGGAGCTGGCCCCACGTCGAGACAACGAGCGCCCGGATCATATCGCGCTGCAAATCGGCTTGCAGGCGTGCCTGCGACAGCAGCTCCTTGGCTTGGCGGATCGACGCGTAGGTGTCGCCGCCGCTGTAGATCGGGACCGTAAGCTGGCCCAGCACCGAGGCATTGAATTGTCGCGCGGTCGGGATCCCCTCATACTGATCGGTCGATGTGACTGTGGCGACGGCGTTGAGGGTCGGATAGAGCATGCCCTCGTTTACTTGCACCTGCAGCTGGGCGACGTCGACATTGTGGAAGGCCGCCTGGATCGCGGGATGTTCCGCGAGAGAGACCGCGATTGCCTCGTCAAGCGCGCGCGGCAGGAGGGAGTCGATCGGCCGAGCCGCTTCCAGACGCCTTGGCTCGACGCCGATGATCTGCCGGTAATTGGCGATACTCGTCTGCAGGTTTGCCTGAGCGGTGAAGTAATTGGACCGCGCTGTCGCGAGACTCGACTCGGCCTGCGCGACGTCGGTCCGCGTCACCTCGCCGACGTTGAATCGATCGCGCGTCTGGCGAAGCTGTTCCTCGAGTACCGTTATGTTGTTCTTGTTAAGTTCGAGAATGGCCGTGTCGCGCAAGACATTCATGTAAGCGGTCGCGCCGTTCTGAAGCGTGTTCTGCTCCGTATTGCGGATCTGCTCGCGCGATTGGAAGACCTGCGATTCGGCTTGCCGAACACCGTTCACGGTCCGGTTTCCGTTGAAGATGTTCTGCGTGATGGAAACGGAGGCGGTCTTGGGAAACGCGCTTCCATTAAAGCTCAAGCCGCCGCCCGAAGCCGCGCCGGCGGCGGCGCTCGCGGCACCAGTGGTTGTCCCGGTCGCCGTGGTTGCCGTGGTGGTATTCGCGGCGCTCGACGTCGTGCCGAACGACTGATCTAGGTTGTTGTAGCCAAACGACCCCATGCCGACGATCGTCGGCCGGAAGCCGGCGTTGGCTCGCGAGACGACTTCGTCCGTTGATCGCGTCTGCGCGCGTTGCTGATTGAGGTCCGGATTGCCCGTGTAGGCGCGCGCGAGCGCACTCGATATCGTCTCGGCTTGGCCGGTGTTTGGGTCCAACCATGATGCGATGAGGACCAACGCGAACAGCGGATGCGCAAAGGCTGAAGCACGGGCGGCGGTGCCTGTCCTTTTCGTGCGCATGGTCGCGGACAGAGCGACCTCCACTCCTTTCCTTGACGCTTGCCGGACAAAGTACGTGCGCCGATCGTCTCGGAGGATCCGATGGTAGCCAGACTTCATATTGGCACCTTATCGGATTCTGCTTGCTCGGAACGCCGCCCGGCGAAAAACGCGTCGGTGGAGCAAAAATGCGACATCGTCCAAGGAACGCCAGGCAACAAGAGCAAAGTCCTTCGGATCAGAATCTGAAACGCGGTGTTTGCCGAAAAGCGCGAAGCACAGGAGCCGACGCGTCGAAAAGGTAGCGGGAGCCGATATCTTGCCCCCTTTTCTCGAAGCACATCGCCTTGGCGGCACGGCCGGTAGGGTCTTCAAAATCCCGTTTGATCGCCAGCAGGCGGCCGCCATCGGCAAGTTGCGCGAGCAAGCCTTGCAGGTTGGTTTCAACCGCTCCATTGATCAGGATTACGTCGAAAGGCGCGTCTTGAGTGGCGCCTTCCGTGAGGTCTCCCTCAACGCAAAGAACGTGGCCGAGGCCGAAGCCATCGACCCGCGTGCGCAGATCGGCGGTGGCGGCATCGGCCTCGAGCGCGACGACCGAGGCGGCCAATCCCGCCAGGATGGCGGTCGAATAACCAGCGCCGCACGCGACATCGAGCACTTTGTCGGTCGCCTTCACGCGTCCGCCTTGGATCAGTCGGGCCAGGACCATCGGCGGCAGTAGATAACGCGCCTCGCTAGAGGCGTCAGTGGGCTTCATAGAGAAGCCGATATCCGAGTAGGCGAGATCGCAGACCTCATCGGGCACGAACCGCTCACGCGGCACCTCGATCAGGCGCGCCAGCAGGCGCTGGTCGGTTACGTCGAAGGTACGGATTTGGCAGTCGATCATCGTGCGCCGCTTCGTCAACGAGTCCTTGAGGTCTTCGTGCAAGGCGCTTACGGCGAACGGTTCGGGAGAGGTCATGTACAGGCTTTTTCCGGCCGCGGCGTCGACGCCGGGTCCGCCGCTTATAAGTCCGCTCGCGCGGCCCTGTCCAACGGCGAGTGAACCTGGTGTTGCCATCGCATTTCAGCGATGCAAGACGCTCTCGAAGAGGAGGAGGAGCCTATGAGCGATGCACCGACCGAATCTTACGAGCATGCCGAACACGCGCATCATGTAGCGGAAAGCAAAGACGCGTTTCTCGCGCGCGTCTCGATCACGATCGCCGTGCTTGCCGTACTATCGGCCGCGATCGGCTCTCTCGAGACGCTCGAAACCACCGAGGCCATCAACGCCAAGACGACGGCCGCGATCGTCCAGAACCAGGCAACAGATCAATGGGGCTTCTTCGCGCGCCAAAGCCTGAAGAAAACGCAGTACGATCTCGCGGGCGACGTGGCGGTCGGCGACAAGATCGAGGCCTACAAAGACAAGTCGAAGCAATACGAGACGGAGTCTCGCGCCACCCAGAGAAAGGCGGAAGATTTGGAGAGGCTGGTGGAAGAGGAGAATCGCGCCAGCGCGATGCACGAGCATCGGCACCAGATCATGACGCTGGCGGCTACGCTTCTGCACATCTCGATCGCTTTCGCGACGATCGCTATCGTCATGCGCGGCCGTCGCTGGCCATATCGTACAGCTGTCGGCCTGGGCATCGCCGGGACCATCGGCGCGGCCCTCAGCTACATCTGAACGCCATATCCACCTAGCCGGAGGCCAGATCAGCCCTTCAGTCGCTTATTACATTCACTGTAATAACCGCCGCCTTTCTCGGTCCACTTGAGGCCGCCATTGCCGTTGTTGATTTTGTTGGCGTCATACTGTTTGGCGCAAGTCTTGAGTCGCGCGGTTCCGGGCTTCATCGACGAAAACTCGCTCGAGATCGCGGTCGGGAAGGTGGCATTGCCGGTCGCCATGGGTGCGGAAGCAGCGGGCTTCGCGGCGGTCGTGGTCGGCACCGGAGCGGCGGGAGTTGGCGCAGGTGCCGTGGCGACGGGGGCCGGTGCGGGCTCGCCTTTCTTTTCGGCTTTCTCCTTCTCCTTTTCTGACTTCTTTTCCTCCTTCTCGGCTTTCTTCTCCGCCTTTTCCTTCTCCTTCTCGGCCTTCTTCTCGGCCTTCAGTTCCGCCTTGGTTTCCGGCGGAGTGCCAGCTGCTGCCGTCGCAGGCGCGGCGCCCGCCGCAGGCGCCGGCTCCGCCTTGGCTGCGGCCGCGCACTGGCTGTAGAATTGGTTGTAAGTCATTCCGTTGAGCGTGCCGCCGCCCTTTGCGGCCTGGTACTTCTCGCTGCACTCCTTCTGGACCGCGCTAGCGGCGCAAGCGCCCTCGACGGTCAGGCTAAAAGTCACGGCGACCAAGGCGACGCCGACCGACGAGAACAAACGCATGGCTATCCTCCGAGTGCACGTCTCGCGCGCACGAACATCCTGACCCTCCCGCAAACGCAAACGGTCGTCAAACTAAGAATGGTCTGGAAGCACGCCCTTATCGTTGGCGGCGTCGTGACAGGGATTGCGCACAGGAACCAGCGAGGAGAACCGCGCGGTGCTCGCGAACCAAGCGCCGCCTTCTTCCGTTGCTCTGGCACGCCGGAGTAGAACTTGGAACCTGGGGCCGTCGTAGAGCACGGCCCGCTGGAGAGACCAATGAGCGATTCGAATGCGAATTTGCCCGCTAAGCGCAGCGAGGTCGTCTACCTCGACAACTCCGGCCTACTCGAGGCGGACGAAAGCGCGTTGCGCCGTGCCGTGAGGGCGCTTGAACACCAAACCCTTGCCACCCGCTTCGCCAACACGGTCGGTCGTCAGCTCGGCACCTTAGGCCGCTTCGTGCCAGGCGTCCTGTCGGCGCTGGTCAACAAAGCCGCCGAGAAAGCCATTCAGAAGGCCCTTTCCGTTGCGATGAACTCACTTGGACGGTCGAAGCCGCGCGATACACGGCTTCTGCACAAGGCGGCGGCGGCCGCATCGGGCGCCGCTGGCGGCGTGTTCGGCCTGTCGAGCCTTCCCGTCGAGCTTCCTATATCGACGATCATCATTCTTCGGTCGATCGCCGATATCGCGCGTAACGAAGGTGAGGATTTATCCGACCCGGAAGTCGCCCTCGCGTGCCTTGAAGTGTTCGCGCTCGGTGCCCACGAAAAGGGTGATGACTTTACCGAGAGTGGCTACTTCGCCGTCCGCGGCCTGCTTGCCAAAACGATCGACGAGGCCAGCAAATATTTCCTGGCGCAGGGGGCTAGCGAGCAGCGGCACCAGTCCTGGTGAAATTCATTGGGCAGATCAGCTCCCGATTCGGGATCGTGGTTTCGGAGAAGCTGGCTGCCCAGGCCCTGCCCGTGATTGGTGCCGCCGGAGGCGCCGCGGTCAATTATGCGTTCGCCGACCATTTCCAGTCGATAGCTTTTGGTCATTTCACTGTTCGGAGGCTTGAGCGTGTCTACGGCGGCTCGAAAATTCGTGCCGAATATGATCGTCTTGCAACGGCCGAGCGCAGCGCGGCCTTTGCCTGAATGACTTATGACTGACGCATTGAACCAAAGCGAATGTTGCGACGTTATGCCTGCGAAGAGGGGTCTTCGATGACAAATGTTTCAAACAAACTTGCTTCTTGGTTGACGGTCGCAACGTGCGTCGCGGGGCTGACGGGTGTAGCGCCTACGCAGGCCAATGCTGCAAATTTCTTTGAGCAACTGTTCGGCGGTGCCACTCCAGCGCCTGTACAACAAGCGCCTTTCGACGGACCGTCGTACGAAGGAGCCGCACCCGCTGGGCTCGAAGTTCTCCCTGTTCATCGTCACAAGCATCTTGTCGCTATTCGCTCTGAGCCCGTACGCCAGAAGACAACTGACTTGGCGCATGACAGGACGCTTCACCCTGGCGACGCCATCGTTTTGAAGACGGGCATCGAGGTATATGAGGGGCCGGAATCGGGTAAGCACAACATGGCGCAATTTGTGGCGCTAAGCGACGCTGATATCTCATCGAAGGCTAAACAGCAGTTGGCTTCGATGGATGCCTCGCGGCTCGATCCGCAGACGAACGCGCCGCTCCTTGAAGGGCGATCGGTATCCGGCAGCTCAAGTCGCGTCGTCGCAGACGGGGTGCCGATATCGAAAGGCTTCAAGATTACCGACGCACACGGACGATCGATCCGCTACGTCGGCCCTTGATTGTCCTATCAGCGTAGGCTTTTGCGTCAAAAGACGTCGGTCTCTTGCAGCCGCGACAGCGTTTTTGCGGCTAGCGACTTGGTGATACGTCGTCCGGCCGTTAACGCATCGTCGTCCAACATTGCGACAAAGGCGCTAATTGCTTCAAGCGACTGGTCACAATGCAACGCGGCATATTCTACCACATCCTCATCGATGGTAACTTGACGATCGGCGAACAACTTGACGGTGACGGCTTTTAGAAGTGCGTTGTCCGGAGGATCGATCGAGACAATTGGTGCGAGACGCAGCCGCGACAGGAGATCAGGTGTCGTAAGCGTCCAAAAAGATGGGGCGGTGCGTGCTGTCATCAGGAGCCAGCCGGCGCTCTCGTTCACGATGTTCAGAAGATGGAACAGCTCGTGCTCGGAATGAGCGGCACGATCGACATCCTCGATCAGCGCCACCAACGGCGTGGGCCATTCGCCGATATTGAGCCGGTCGCCCGGATAGACAACTCTCGCTTCGCTGCGCGCCGCCCAGATAGAGGCTAGGTGACTTTTACCTGATCCCGCTGGACCAGCGAGCACGACCGTGCGGTCAGTCCACGAGGGCCAACCTTCGACGAGCGCATGCGCTTTAGCGTTCGATGCGGAGACCAGAAACTGGTCAGGATCAAGACAGGCCTCATGCTCCAGGTTCAGGATGAGCTGACGCGGTGGCGTGCTCAAGTCAGGCTTCATGCGATCTGCTGCGGCGCGGCAGGCTGAAATACCGCCGGCGAGGTTTGGCCGATCGTCTGATTAGGAGCGCTCTGTGGCAGTGGATCGCCTTGAATCAAGCCCGTGAAGATCGCGCTGTCGCGATAACGCCTCGTCGCGAACCGTAAAAGTACCCCAAGCGCGGAGGCTACTGGCACAGCGACGATGAGGCCGGTGAACCCTCCGACGCTACCGAAAGCCAGCAGCGCGAAAATGATCCAGACCGGATGCAGTCCGACCTTGTCGCCAACGAGCTTCGGGGAAAGCACGTTGCCTTCGAGGAACTGGCCGATCAGCACGATACCGAGCGCCATGCCCGGCAAATGCCAGCTGGGCCAGCCCTGTACGACCGCGATGAGCAGGGAGAGTACGAGCACGAGCATGGAGCCCACATAGGGCACGAACGCAAGCAGCCCGCCGACGATGCCGATTAGCAGGCCGAAGTTCAAGCCGATCAGCGATAGCCCGATCCCGTACCACGCCGCCAGGAAGAGGCAGACGAGAGACTGCCCGCGCAGAAAGCCGGCGAGTGCCAAATCGATCTCATTTGCGATGGCGCTTACCGTAGCGCGGTTACGTGGCGGTACGAGGCTGTTGATCGTGCCGACCATCTTGCGCCAGTCGAGCAGCATGTAAAAGGCGACCACCGGCGTGATGACGATCAGCGACAGCAGATCGAGCAGGGCGGCCCCCCGCGAGAGTAGACCGTTGGCGAAGCCTACCAGCCAAGCCACGCCCTTGTTGACGAGATCGCTTGCCGAGCCCTTGATCTCCGACATTGTGCCGCTGTCATCCAACCCGAGTCTGGTGAGAAGCGTGCTGCCCCAACCGTGCGAGAACGAGTTACTGGCCGAGGTTGCGAGGTCTTGCGCGCGTTTCGCAAAATCCGGCAGCGCCTTCACGAATCCCGCGAGCTGATTGAGCAACATCGGCGTGAAAAGGGTCAGGACAAGGATGACGCCGACGATGGATCCAACCAGGATGATCGTAGTCGCCCAAATTCTCGCGACGCCAAGGCGTTGCAGCTTGTTGGCGAGCGGGTCGAGCAGATAGCCGAGCACCGCCGCCATCACGAACGGCAGCAGGACGGCGTCGAAAAGCCAGAGCAGAAAGATGACGACCGCGAGCGCGAAGGCCCAAAAGCCGACTTTCCACCCAATACCGAGCCGCCTTTGCATGGTTTGTCCCATGGTCTGAAGCCGTGGATATCGGACGTGAGTTAGAGATTGTGACCCGGTTTGGTCAATCCTCCCGTGCAAGACGCTGACCATTGCGGACGGGCTGTCGCGGTTCACGGCTTGCGCGCGACGGCTCGGACCCTTATGGCGGTCGCACTTCCCGGCGCTCGCGCGGGGTCGAGCGATACTAGCGAAAGCGCCGATGAGCCAAGTCAAACCCACGGGGCTGACCTACGCGGATGCTGGTGTCGACATCGATGCCGGCAATGCCATGGTCGAGCGCATCAAACCCTTGGTGCGCACAACGCGGCGGCCGGGCGCGGATGCCGAGATCGGCGGCTTCGGCGGACTTTTCGATCTAAAGGCAGCGGGTTTCAAGGATCCGATCTTGGTCGCCGCCAACGATGGCGTGGGCTCGAAAGTGAAGATCGCGATCGAAACGGGACGTCACACCACTGTCGGCATCGACCTCGTCGCGATGTGCGTCAACGACCTCGTCGTCCAGGGCGCGGAGCCGCTGTTCTTCCTGGATTACTTCGCGACAGGGCGGCTGGATCCCGAGGTCGGCGCGCAGATCGTCGAGGGCATCGCGGTTGGTTGTCGCGAGGCGGGCGCGGCGTTGATCGGTGGAGAAACGGCGGAGATGCCGGGGCTTTACGCAGGCAAGGATTACGATCTCGCCGGTTTCGCCGTAGGTGCCGCGGAGCGCGGTCTGCTGCTCCCGCGGCCGGACATCAGCCCAGGCGACATCATTCTAGGCCTGCCCTCCTCCGGCATCCACTCAAACGGCTTTTCGCTCGTGCGCCGCGTTGTCTTGGACACTGGCCTGGCATGGACCGATCCGGCGCCCTTCGATGACCAAAGCGATCTTGGAGACGCCTTGCTCATTCCAACTCGTATCTACGTGAAATCCCTACTCGCCGCCTTGGAGACAACGACCGGCATCAAGGCCCTCGCCCATATCACCGGGGGCGGCTTTCCCGAGAACATACCACGCGTGCTTCCCACCCACTGCACCGCCGAAATCGATCTCGGGTCGTTCATCGTACCGCCCGTCTTCGGCTGGCTCGCGCGGCGCGGCGGCATCGCGCAAGCCGAGATGCTGCGTACCTTCAACTGCGGGATCGGCATGGTTGTCATCGTCGCGGCGGCAAACAGCGGAGCGGTGACGCAAGCGCTTCGTGAAGCCGGAGAAGCTCCGCTCGCGATCGGTCGGCTTGTCGAAGCCGGCTCGGCACGCGTGACCTACACGGGCACTCTGAACCTGTGACGCGCCGGCGTACCGCCATCCTGATTTCCGGCCGCGGCTCCAATATGCAAGCGCTGATCGAAGCGGCACGCGACCCCCACTATCCAGCAGAGATCGCGCTGGTGCTGTCAGATCGTCCCGAAGCGCCGGGCCTCGCCGCGGCAAAGGCGGCCGGCGTTGCCGTGGCGGCGGT
Organism: Beijerinckiaceae bacterium; assembly: GCA_965198495.1. GTDB lineage: Bacteria > Pseudomonadota > Alphaproteobacteria > Rhizobiales > Beijerinckiaceae > RH-AL1. The sequence goes on from CBDAPL010000001.1 coordinate 2,766,101, forward strand.
CGACCACAAGATCTATGCTGGCCGCGAGGATTTCGAGCGCTCGATGCAGGCGATATTGGAGATCCATCGCGTCGATCTTGTCTGCATGGCGGGCTTCATGCGGCTTGTCACGCCCTGGTTCGTGACTCAATGGAATGGCCGCATGATCAACATACATCCTGCTCTGCTGCCTTCCTTCAGGGGGCTCGATACGCATAATCGAGCGCTCGCCGAAGGCGTGAAAATCCATGGTTGTACAGTGCACTTCGTCGTCGCGACGATGGACGAAGGTCCAATCATCGCGCAGGCGGCGGTACCGGTGCTGGACGGCGACAATGTGGAAAGTTTGGAGAGGCGTGTCCTGGCCCTTGAGCACCACATCTACCCGACGGCGCTCGCTAGCGTCGCGCGAGGCGGACTGATCGTCCAGGGCAATCGGGTCCATGCGGCTCGCGTCGCGCCAGAACCCGCGCCTCTGATCATGCCACCGGATTGAGAGAGCGTTTGGCTTGTACTCTCGTGAGCTCAAGGTGGCGCGAGGATAGCGATTGACCCCCAAGACCAAGTTCAGAGTGGCCGTCATCGTGATCGCGGCGGCCGGGCTGCTGATTCTGTTCTTCGCCCTTCACGGACGGCATCGCCCCAAAGAAGACATCGAGCGCCTGCCTACGGTTCCCAGTTCGGCCGGTCCGTCGATCGCGGACTAGTGATCAAGCGGGTCTTCTTTAGCCGACGATGTCGTTGCCGGAGAACCATTGCGCAATCTCGATCCTGGCGGTCTCGACGGCGTCAGAGCCGTGCGCCGAGTTCTCGCCAACAGATATCGCGTGTTCCTTTCGGATCGTGCCGGACTCGGCTTTCGCGGGATCGGTGGCGCCAAGAACGTCACGGTAAACCTTGATTGCGTTTTCACCCTCGAGCACCTGCACGACGACAGGCCCGCCAATCATCGATTTCACCAGATCACCGAAAAAGGGACGGGCCTTGTGGACGGCGTAGAAAGTCTCGGCCTGCGCCAAAGTCATGTGCACGCGCTTCTGCGCGACGATACGGAGACCGGCTTTCTCGATCAACGCGTTCACCGCTCCGGTCAGATTGCGCCGCGTGATGTCCGGCTTGAGGATGGAGAAGGTGTGCTCGATCGCCATGGCTGCGCGGGTCCCGCCTGAGAGTATGAAGCGCCGCGCTTGTATCCACGGGGTGCACGTTTAGCAAGCAAAGCAATGGCGGATCCTTAGAGCACGCGGCGAATGGACCCGCGAAGACTAGGAGCCAAGAACCGCTTCAAGGAAGAGACCGGCTGTCGCGCCTCGGCCTAATCCGGTCAGATCCTATTGGCTCGCTTTTTCGCAATACCGCGTCGGTTGCGTGCCGCCGTTACCTTCAGTCTGCAGGGCGTCAAAGCAAGGCCCGGGAGGATTCGGAATGATAGCGGTGGCAGGATTGGGGAGGAAGCCCGGTTCGGCTTTGGCCGGATCACCAGTGGTGAGGACTTCGGCGATGATATAGCCCCTCCGACCGCCGTCGAAGACGACCTTGCACCACTCATTGCTGCAGTTGATGATCTGAAGAGGATGCCCTTGATCAACTTCGTCGATGACGGAGTAATGGTAGCCGGGACCTTCATAAAGGTAGGTATCCCAACTTGTCTGGCCTTTGCCGGGCGAGAGCTTACGCGGCGCTTGGCCAGCCCCAGCAGGCTGGTCGACCGTCGGCAATCCTGCCGGAACTTCGCCGATCGCGATCTGCCCACCTGACGTCGGACTGGTCGTACCGCCATTCTGCGCCGTCGGCGAAACGGGGGTGCGGTCCACGCCAGGCGCTTGCCCCGGTGTCTGCTTGTTAGCGATGGGCTCGCCAGCCGGGGACTGCGCAACTTGAATCATGACGTCCTGCGCAAAGGTTTGGCTGCTCGCACCCGCCAACATCGCCACCAGCACACAAGCCGCGGTCGTCCGACGTGCGGCGAAGGCTTGGCGCTGTCCGACCAAGAAGGTCATCGCATCTCTCCTGATGTGGCGGTTTGCCGCCGAGTGTCGAAAAAGGTTGACGCTTTCTTATGTCAGTTTAAGTTGACACATGCAAGCTAGCGGTGCGAGTGCCGGTAAGCGTCAAATATTCGCACAGCATCATAGGCATGATCGGGAGCTCGTTACGATGTCACTTCTTTCGTACGAACGGAAATACAGGGTCGGCGGCGGAACGCTCATTGGCGGCTCGCTTTTCGATTTCTGGGTCGGGCCGTTCTACGTCGGCTTCTTCGGCGTCACGACGATCTTCTTCTCGCTGATCGGCACCGGCCTCATCTTCTACGGCGCCGCCATCGGGCCAACGTGGGCACCGTTCAAGATCTCGATCGCTCCGCCAAATCTCAGCTACGGGCTACACGCCGCGCCGATGAAGGATGGCGGACTCTGGCAGGTCATCACGATCTGCGCGCTGGGCGCCTTCATTTCATGGGCATTGCGCCAAGTCGAGATCGCCCGCAAGCTCGGCATGGGCTTGCACGTGCCAATCGCTTTCGGCTTCGCGATCTTCGCGTATTTCTGCTTGGAAGTCGCGCGGCCGATCATGATGGGCGCCTGGGGCTATGCCTTTCCCTACGGCATCATGAGCCACCTCGATTGGGTTTCGAACACCGGCTACCAATACCTGCACTTCCACTACAATCCCGCGCACATGTTGGCCGTCACCTGTTTCTTCACGACCGGTCTTGTGCTGGCGATGCATTCGGGAGAGATCCTCTCCGCCGCAAATCCCGGCAAAGGCGAATCCGTCAAGTACGGCGAGCACGAGAGCATCTACTTCCGCGAGACCATCGGCTACTCGATCGGCGAACTCGGCATCCATCGTCTCGGCTGGTTACTGGCAATCAATGCCTCGTTTTGGAGCGGCGTCTGCATCCTGCTCTCGGGTCCGTTCTGGACGCAGGGATGGCCATACTTCTTCAACTGGTACCTGAGCATGCCGATCTGGTCCGCGCAGGGGTTCTGACGTCGCCGCCCTCGCCGGGACGCCCTCGCCGCCATCCAAAGTAGTTGGTGTTCGAACCTTAAACCACAGGTTATCCAATGGCTCGCTTCCATACCATCTACAACGCCATCGAACTAAGAGGGCCTCTCGAGAGGGGGCTTTATCCGTCGCCACCGACGCTCCTCGGCAAGCCGAAACGCGCCGGTTACTCGAAGCTTTTCGGACGCATCGGTGAGCTTCAAGTGGGGCCGATCGAACTCGGGCCCGAAGGTATTATCTCGATCATCTGTGGCTTCGTCGCGTTCGAGGTGATCGGCCTCAACATGCTGGCGAACGTCGATTGGAACGTGCTGCGCTTCATCAAGCTCCTGCCATTCCTCGCGCTCAATCCGCCACCATCCAAATACGGCCTGGCCTTTCCGCCGCTCCGCGACGGCGGCTGGTGGCTCGTGGCCGGTTTTTTTCTCACCGCCTCGATCCTATTGTGGTGGGTAAGAATGTACAGGCGGGCTCGCGCCAACGGGCTTGGCACGCATGTCCCGTGGTCCTTCGCCTGCGCCATTTGGCTCTATCTCGTGCTCGGCTTCATCCGGCCGCTGTTGATGGGCCACTGGTCCGAGGCGGTGCCTTTCGGGATTGTGCCGCACCTGAACTGGACCGCGACTTTCTCGGTGCGCTACGGCAACCTCTTCTACAACCCCTTCCACATGCTCTCGATCACCTTCCTTTACGGGTCGGCGGTGCTGTTTGGCATGCACGGGGGCACCATTATGGCCGTCACAAAGTTCGGCGGCGACCGCGAAACTCACGAGATCGTCGATCGCGGCACGGCCGGCGAGCGCGCCTCGCTCTTCTGGCGCTGGACCATGGGGTTCAACGCCACGATGGAGTCGATCCATCGCTGGGGCTGGTGGTTCGCCTCGCTGACGACGCTCACCGGAGGCATCGGCATCCTGATCACCGGCACCGTCGTAGACAATTGGTACCTGTGGGGCGTCAAACATTCTATCGCGCCTGACTATCCGGCGGTCTATCGCCAGCTTCCGCCCGTGCCTCAGAAGGCCATCGATCAGAAACAGCCCTACATTGTGGTGCCGCGATGAACATGAAACTGGTTGCCTTGGGGTCGGTCGCCGCGGTCGGCGCCTTCGTCCTCGCCGTGGCGATCCCCGATTGGCACGCGATGCGTTTCCACGGAACGCAGATGGGTTTCCGCGCGAACTCCTCGGTCCAGTTCGCCAGCCGCGCCGAGAAGGTGCCGATCAACGTCGATCTTCCCGAAACCCTACCGCCGGCCGCCACCGGAGGTCCGAAGGCGACCGATACGTACAAGAACGTGAAGGTCCTCACCGATGTCAGCGCGGCCGAGTTCATGCGGCTGCAATATGCGATCACCAGTTGGGTATCGCCCAAACAGGGGTGCGGTTTCTGCCACGAGGGGAACAACTTCGCCTCGGACGCCAAGCCGACGAAGCTGGCGGCGCGACGCATGTTCCAGATGACGCGCTACATCAATGCCGCCTGGAAGACGCACGTCCAGCCCTCCGGCATGACCTGTTACACATGCCATCGAGGGCAACCGGTTCCACAGGAAGCCTGGTTTCCTCGACCGGCGGCACCCATCAAGCCAGCGGTCGACAAGGAGGATACCTGGAACGAGGCGGCCGACACCGTGACCCGGTTCTTCCCAGACAACGGCTACGCGGAATATTATCTGCAGGACAACCCCGTCGCCGGCCAGTCCGTCACGGCGCTCCGTTCCAATCGCGTGGCCGATACCGTCGTCTTCGTGCGGATCTACGAGATGATGATGCAGATGTCGCTGCAGATTGGCGTCAACTGCGGCTTCTGCCACAATTCCCGGGCCTTCGCCGATTGGAGCCAGAGTTCGCCCTATCGTTGGGTGGGCTACTATTCGCTCAACATGATCCGCGATCTCAACAGGACGTTCATGCTGCCGTTCGCGCAAATTATCCCGCAGCAGCGCGAACTGATCAAGCAGACGTCGGTACCGGTCATCCCGGCCTTTCAGACCGGACCGCAGCCCGGCAACGCCCTGCTGACATGCGAGACTTGTCACTATCGTCTGGTCAAGCCGCTCAACGGCGTGAACATGCTGAAGGACTATCCCGGGCTCGTCGGTCATGAACCCGATGCCAAAGACAGCGATCCCGATACGAAGATCACCAGGGCCTCGCTGGAGCAGATGCAGAAGCCCAATCTCGGGTCGCGCGATTTAGAAGTGGGAGCGGGAAATTGATTGGATCTTTCACGGCCCATATCGATCTGCCGCAGGCACTCCTCGTCGCCTTCGGGCTCTTCTTTGCCGGCCTCGTGGTCTACCTTCAAAGGGAGAGCAAGCGCGAAGGCTACCCACTCGAGGCGGCTATACCGGATATCGGGCATAGGATCATCGGCTTCCCCGAGCCGCCGCCGTCGAAGACCTACGAGCTCATGGAGGGCGGCGTCGCCGTCCTCCCCCAGGAGTACGAGCGCCGCCAGTTGTTGGCGAGGCCACGTGGCTTCGCGCCCGGCGATCCAATCTATCCGATCGGCGATCCGCTCCTGGCGGGTATCGGCCCCGGCTCCTACACGCTCCGGCGCGACACGCCTTGGGTCATGCACGACGGTACTCTTCAGCTCGAGCCGTTACGAGAAGCGGCGGATTATACCTGCGTCGACGCCGATCTTGATCCCCGCGGCATGCGCGTGTTCGGCTCCGACTACAAGCCGGCTGGCATGGTGTTCGATATCTGGGTCGACAAGGAATCGAAGATCTTGCGCTACGTCGAGGTCAAGCTCGACGAGGTTCTAGAGCATCGCCTGGTCCCGATCTTCTACTGCCACGTCAACGCCCGCGCCAAGGAACTGCGCGTCGACTGTCTCCTGGCGGCGCAGCTTGCCAAAGCGCCGATCCTTCGCAATCCGACGTCCATCACGGCGCGCGAGGAGGATCGGGTGAACGGCTTTTTCGCTGGAGGCCACATGTATTCCGTGCCCCTGAAGGAGGCTCTCCTGTGACCGACGAACAGATCTTCCGCGGCAATCGCCTCGCTCCCGGCGAACTCGTCGTCTGGCAAGGAAAACCGACGTTTAGATGCGTCGTGCGGGATATCTTCCACTTGCGGGGAGTGTCTCTCTATGTCGCGGCGCTCCTCGCGCTCGACGCATATCAGGCCTGGGCTAAGCAGATCCCGTTGGCCAAGGCGATCCACAACAGCGTGCCCCTGTTTCTCGGACTGGCCGTGGCGGCCGCGATCTTTACGGCGCTCGCCTACATGACCGCACGTACGACTCAGTACACGATCACCAGCCGGCGAGTGATCATGAAATACGGCATGGCTCTACCCGCCACCCTATCCCTGCCCTACCGCCAGATCGTCGGCGCTTCGGTGCAGGTCGACAGCGACCATTCTGGCAGAATCGCTCTCCTGCTGCGCGCGGACAATCACATGCCCTATCTGAAGCTCTATCCTCTCGCGCGCGCATGGAAGCTCGCACGGCCGGAACCGATGATGCGTGCCGTTCCTCAAGTCGCACTGGTCGCTAGCCTCGTTACACGCGCCCTGCAGGCAGCGGAGCAGACCCGTCGCGCTGAGACCATCACGCCGCGAGCGGTCGAGACGGTGCGCGTCCCCGCATTGATGTCGGCGTGACGAACGCGAGCATGGAGCAAAATTTCGACGACGGCGCCGCAAAGTATCGCGACGCCACCGGAAGTCAGTGCCTCGTGCCGCGTCGCCCTTCGAGGCTCTTTCGGTTCAATTCGATAAGTAGATCAGGTTGCGCGACGATGGCTTCAGCGACGCCAACGACAGCGGCGAGTTGATTGATGCTCATGCTACGGAGCGCGGGACGAGCGATCGCGATCGTCCAGGGCGTGCCGAGCGCCTCGTCGAGGCAGACGCGCATGAAACAATGATCGAAGGTGATTGGCCACCTGTATCGTCTGGCCATTTTGGGAAGCACGTCCCTGGTCAGGTCGAGCCAACGCGCGACAAGCCTATCCCGGCCTACCGTCACCGCTCGGTCTTCGAGCACGGCAGGTCTCAATCCTCGACATCCACCGCTGGTCGATCGCTGCCTTTCGCGCTCTCGACCTTCCATTTGCCGTTCTCGTCCTGGTACTCGATCATCTCATCGTCGCCACCGCGCCGCTGCTCCTTGGACGCGATCTCGGCGGCGTCGTGCGCGTCCTCGTGCGTCCGGAACGTTTCAGAAAACACGTCGCCGACCTTGTAGGCCCAGCCCCCGTCGTGCTCGACCACAACATAATGAACGTCCGCCACAACAACGCTCCTCTCGTAAGCCTGTTCGCGATAAAGCATAGCCGCGCGCGGTGAGTTCCCGATACCGAAGCACCTGTCGGACTTTCGAGCGCGACGTCTGTCTGGCGCCGCACCCTTGCCTTCGCGTCACACAAAGGCGAAAAGCCGGGCGTGCTTCACCTTAACGAAATAACACTGCGGCTCGGCCCGCGTGTCTTGTTTGATAAGGCTTCCGCCGCCCTGCCCGAAGGCGCGCGGATCGGCTTTGTCGGACGCAATGGCACCGGCAAGACGACGCTCTTCAAAATGATCGCGGACGAGTTGCAGCCGGATCTCGGCTCACTCTCCATTCCCAAACATATGAAGATGGGCCGCGTCGAGCAGGAGGCGCCGGGCGGGCCCGGTTCGCTGATAGATTTCGTGCTTGCCGCGGACATCGAGCGCTCGGCACTTGTCGAGGAGGCGGACACCGCCACGGACGCGCAGCGGATCGCCGATATCCACACCAGACTTGTCGACATCGACGCTCATTCCGCCCCGGCGCGCGCGGCGCGCATCCTCGCCGGTCTCGGCTTCGACTTCGAGGCGCAGGCGCGGCCTTTATCGGCGTTCTCCGGAGGGTGGCGCATGCGCGTGGCGTTGGCGGCGGTGCTTTTCGCACAACCCGACCTGCTATTGCTCGACGAGCCGACCAACTACCTCGATCTCGAGGGCACGCTTTGGCTGATCGACTACTTGCAGCGTTATCCCGCCACTATCCTCGTCATCAGTCACGATCGTGACATGCTGGACGCGGTCTGCGACCATATTCTGCACCTCAATCACAGCAAGCTGACGCTGTGGACGGGTAACTACACCAGCTTCGAGAAGCAGCGCCGAGAGCAACAGGCGATCGAGCAGAAGCACAAGAAGAAGCAAGACGAGCAGCGCAAGCACATGCAGGCGTTCGTCGACAGGTTCAGGGCCTCAGCCACGAAGGCGACGCAGGCGCAGAGCCGCCTAAAGGCTTTGGCCAAAATGGAGCCGGTGTCGGCCCTCGTCGATGGCGAGGTGCTGCCCATCATCCTGCCCTCGCCGGAAAAGCCGCTGAAGCCGCCGATCATCGCGATGGACCGCGTGACGACAGGGTACGACGGCAAGCCGATCCTGAGAAACCTCGACCTTGTCATCGCAGACGACGATCGGATCGGCCTTCTCGGCTCAAATGGCAACGGCAAATCGACCTTCGCCAAGCTCGTCGCCGGCCGTCTTGCCGCGATGGACGGCACCTTGCGACGCTCGCAGAAGCTGGAGGTGGGTTTCTTCGCCCAGCATCAAGTCGACGATCTCGACGAAACCGCCACGCCATACCAGTGCGTGCAGCCGCTGATGAAAAATGCCAGCGAGGCGCAGATCCGTGGCAAGTGCGCCCAGCTCGGCTTCGCCAACGTCAAGGCGGATACGAAGGTCGCGATGCTATCGGGCGGCGAGAAGGCGCGCCTCCTGATGGGGCTCTGCAGCTTCAACGGTCCGCACCTGCTGATCATGGATGAGCCGACCAACCATCTCGACATCGACTCTCGTGCCGCTCTCATCGAGGCGATCAACGAGTACAAAGGCGCGGTCATTCTCGTCAGCCACGACCGTTACCTTCTCGACGCCTGCGCCGATCGCCTGTGGCAGGTCGCCGATGGCGGTGTAAAGCCCTTCGACGGCGATATGGACGATTACAAGGCCATGGTGCTGGGCACTGAAAAGCCAAAGGGGAAGGTCGAGAAGCTCGTTACACCTCCGGCGCAGCAGGCGCGTCAGGCGATGCCGGTCAAGAAACGCCTTGTTTTAATCGAGCAGAAAATGGCGAAATTTCAGGAGCTCGTCAGCCGCATCGACAAGGCCCTATCCGACCGCGATGCCTTCATAGCTCAACCGCAGAAGGCCGCGCAGCTCGCCAAGCAGCGCAACGAGCTCGCCAAGGCCTTGTCCGTAGCCGAAGACGAATGGCTCATGCTGTCAGCCGAAAAAGACGCCGCGCAGTGATGCGCCCGTCCATCGGCGAGCGGCGATGGTGCGTGCGGCATGATTGACAAGGCGTCCGCCATCTCGATCAGGGTCACGCGTTCGCGCCGGATCGCAAGCGTGTCGCTCGCCTTGATCGTCGTCCTCCTCCTAGTCGCCGGAAAGGCTGGCGCTCCTTACCTGTTCCAAGGGGCGACACTGCAAAGCGAGCTCGCCACGCAGGTTGGATTGACGACCGGCCTTGTCGTCACCTCCAAGGATCACGGGCGTTTCGACCTCCTGCCGCGCCCGCACATCGTTATGAAGGGACTGCATTTCGCCGATCCGTCCGGTGCGCTTCAGGTCGACGCCGAGGAACTCAAAGGCGAGGTGCGCCTCCTGCCACTCCTCGTTGGCCGCATCGAACTCGGCTCCGCGACGCTCGTTCGTCCCAAACTCGTGGTCGATTTCGATGGGCGGCCGGCGCAGCCCGACAGCATGATCGGACGGACCCTCCATCCGATCGCACATGGCAGCCCGGCACCGAGCGGACGCCTGGGCATCGTGACCCTCGTCGACGCTGCGATAGTGGTGAAGAGCAAGGCGCTCGGTCCCCTTCCGGATTTCAACGATGTCGACGTGACGATCGACTGGCCGGACCTCGACTCGCCGGCAACGGTCACGGGATCCTTTTCCGTCAAGAAGGTCGCCGCTGATGTCGCCATCTGGCTCGCGCAACCCTCAAGCCTGATGCGTGGCGAGCCCTCACCGCTGGCATTACGCGTTCAATCGACACCGCTCGACCTGTCCGCCAACGGCGATCTCGTAGTCGTGGGCCTCTCCAACTTTCGTGGTCATGTCGCCTTACGAGCGCCTTCGATGAGCGGAGTCCTGGCGCTCGCCGCTATCGCGATGCCGCTGCCGGCGCCCTTCGCCAATTCGGCCCTGAACAGCGACGTCACGCTCGGCATCGACCGCGACGGCCGCTCAGCCCTGAACCTCTCGGCGCTGCGCCTGCGCCTCGACGGGAACGACTACGAAGGCGCGCTGGCCTTTCAAGGCGGATCAAGGCCGGTCGTTACCGGCACGCTCGCGACAGACCGCCTGACGTTGGCGCCTTTCCTTGATCGCATGCCTCCATTGCTTGACGCCAAGCGTCAGTGGACACACGATCCTCTCATGCTCGCTCACCGCAATCCGATCGCGCTCGATCTGCGGATTTCCGCCTCGCATCTTCTCCTCGCCCCCTTCACCGTCGATGACGCCGCGCTGGCGATCATGACGCGCGGCGAGCGCACGGAAATCGTGCTGGCGGAAGGGAAAGCCTACGGCGGCGACGTGAGGGCTCGCGCTTCGGTCGGCATCTCAGGTGACGATCTCAACCTGCGCGGTGTGTGCTCGCTCACCAACGCGGATGCCGCGACCTTGGGCTGGGACCTCCTTGGCAGACAGGCCGCGACCGGGACGTTTTCCGGCTCGGCAAACCTTGAGACGAACGGCTCAAGCATGGCCGCCCTCATCGGCAACCTCAGCGGATCGATGAAGGGGCAAGCGAGCGAAGGCGACTTCTCCATCGCCGATCTCGGGCTGGGCCTGCGGACGACGCACAGCGAGCCGCTCGAAGCCTTGCTCCCCGCCGAAAAGGGCCGAACGCCGTTCCACGATGCGGGCTTCGCCCTGCGTCTGTCGGACGGTGAAGGCACCGTCGCAGACGCGATGATGCACGGGTCCGAAACGACGGTGACGGCGACCGGCACACTCGACTTCGCCGAACGCCGGCTCGATCTGCGGGTCGGCGCTCTTCCCGCCGTGTCGCGGAACGCATCTCCAGGCAAGCCGCCCCATCTGCAGGTCGGTGGCTCGTTCGACAGGATTGTCGTCACGCCCGAAGCGTCTGAGCCATCGAAGGCGACGAACGCCACCGCGCGATGACGTTCGGCAAAACCTAATTCAGACGTGCGACCTTGATCTGGTAGGCCCCGTCCTGCGCCCGCACGAACACCTCATCGACCTGTGGATGACGGACCGGATCACCCGAATGGTCCTCGAGAAGGTTCTGCTCCGATACATAGGCCACGTACTCGGTGTCGGCGTTCTCGGCATAAAGATGGTAGAAGGGCTGGTCCTTGCGCGGACGGACGTCCTCCGGGATCGCCTCCCACCATTCTTCCGTATTGGCGAACACGGGATCGACGTCATAGACGATGCCGCGGAAAGCATACTTCCGGTGCTTCACGACTTGGCCGATGCCGAATTTTGCTTTGCGAGGGTTCATGGCCTTGGGCGCGGACCGCGCGTTGAGGGTGACAGATTGGGGTAGCCACCGCCTTATTTGTTGTCAACTGACGGTGGCGCGGCGACGCAAGGACGATCTTGTATGGCGGTAACGCGTTCGACCCGAGCCATTCGGCAGGCCGGCTTTCCGAGTGCCCTGCTCGAACCGGCCGAAATGACGCGAGTCGACAAGCTCGCTTCCGCCGTCCTGCCTTCGACCGCGCTCATGGAGCGCGCCGGGGAAGCGATCGCCAAGGCGGTGATCCGCATCGCCGGAGAGGCGACGCGAGTCCAGATCCTGTGCGGTCCGGGCAACAATGGCGGAGATGGCTATGTCGCAGCCCGCCTCTTGGCCAACGCGGGCTGCCACGTCAAGATCGGGTCGCTTGTCGCGCGCGACAGTCTGAAGGCGGATGCCGCTTGGGCTTCCTCGCTGTGGACCGGCGTGGTGACCCGACCGGAAGACATCGACTTTGATAAGGTGGACATCATTGTCGACGCCCTTTTCGGCGCCGGCCTCTCGCGGGACATCGACGGGCCAGCCAAGACGCTGATCGAGCGCGTGAACGCTTGGGCCAAAGCTTCGGGAGGACCCGTACTTTCCGTCGACATGCCCTCAGGTGTCGATGGCACGAGCGGCGCGATCCGCGGCACCGCCGTTGAAGCGACCGACACCATCACGTTCTTCCGGCTGAAGCCCGGCCATGTGCTGATGCCGGGACGCGTAAATTGCGGGTCGCTTGCCCTCGCCGATATCGGGATCGCCGAAGCCGTTCTCGTCGAGATCGCGCCGAAAACGAGCCTTAACGCGCCGGCGCTCTGGATGGAGAGCTATCCTCTGCCGACGCTGGCCGGGCACAAGTACGCGCGCGGACACGCTGTTGTCGTGTCCGGCCCGGTCGCGCAGACGGGCGCTGCCCGGCTATGCGCCCGCGGAGCCCTCAGGGCGGGCGCCGGTCTCGTCACCGTCGCAACGCCGGCTGACGCCCTCGCCGTGCACGCGGCCGCGCTCACCGCCGTCATGACGCGCGTCGCTGACGATGCCGCCGACCTGGCGGCGTTGCTGGCCGACAAGCGCAAGAACGCCGTCGTCCTCGGGCCAGGTCTGGGGGTCGGCGAGACAACCCGCGCCAAGGTCATGGCTGTCCTACGAGTGCCCCAAACCGGTACCGAAACACCGCGCTCTATCGTTCTCGATGCCGACGCCCTCGTAAGCTTCAGCGACGACCCGGCGGCGCTGTTCGATACGATCAAGTCGAGCGGCCACGCCGTGGTGCTGACGCCGCATGATGGGGAATTCGCTAAGCTGTTCGGACTGTTGCTTGATGTCTCCAAGCCCAAGCCGCAACGCACGCGCGAAGCGGCGGCGGTGAGCGGCGCGGTCGTCGTGCTGAAAGGCCCCGACACGGTGGTCGCGACGCCCGATGGGCGTGCCTCGATCGCGGCGAGCGATGCGCCGTGGTTGGCTACGGCCGGATCCGGCGATGTCCTGGCCGGCATGATCTGCGCCCTGCTCGCGCAAGGCATGCGGTCCTACGAGGCCGCCTCCGCCGCTGTTTGGGTCCATGCCGAGGCGGCACGCCTGTTCGGGCCTGGGCTCATTTCGGAGGACATCTCAGAAATGGTGCCGCGCGTGCTGCGGCAACTCTTCGAGACTTAGTCTTTCACGGGCTTCGACATGGCGGCTTCACGGGCGTCGAGCCTGGGGATTTCCTCAAACGGCCTCATTGTCTTGGGACACGATGAATATCGCGAAATTCGTGTGGACCCTTCATGCGTCAGCCTAACGGTATCGACTTCTGGCGCGGCTACGCTCTCATTTCTATTTTCGTGAACCACATTCCAGGTAATTTCTTCGAGCGCTTCACATATCGTAATCTTACGCTTTCGGACTCAGCCGAGCTGTTCGTCTTTCTCGCCGGCTGGGCGATGCGGCTGTCGATCGAAAATCCAAAGCGTCCGATGTCGACGTCGGCGGTCATCTATAAGCTCTGGGGCCGCGCCTTCACGATCTACGTGGCACAGACGTTCATCACGGAGGTCGCGATCTTCATCCTCGCCGCCGCGTCGGTCGTGCTCGATGCGCCATTCCTGCTCGATTGGCATAACGTTGGGGCCATCTTCCACCAGCCCATCGAAGCGCACATCGGCCTTGTTCTTCTCACCTATCAGCTCGGCTATTTCAATATCCTGCCGCTTTATGTGGTGCTGATGATCGCCGCGCCGGCGATCGCGATCGTCTACCGGGTCTTTCCCGCGGTCATCCTGCCCTTGTCGCTTGGCCTTTATGTCGTGACCTTGGCGCTAGGCTGGAACATCCCGTCGTGGCCAATCGAGGGGACGTGGTTTTTCTCGCCGTTCGCGTGGCAACTCATCTACGTGTTGGGCTTCCTGCTCGCCGGCAAGCACACCGATCTTGGGTCCTTCGCACGCCGCAACCTGACCGTGCTGCGCTGGATTGCGGCGCCAATCCTGCTGGTCGGCCTTGTCATCGCTTCGCAGCGCTTCTACCCCGACCTACTCCATCTGCCGAACCTCAGCCTGTTCTTCATCGTCTTCGACAAGACGTTCATGTCGCCAGACCGCCTTCTCAGCGTACTCTCCATCATCGCTGTGGGTGGCGGCATCTTCAGCGTGATCCAGCGTTGGATGCCGGCGGTCGGCAGCTTCCTCTCGCTAATGGGGCGCAACGGCTTGCAGGTCTTCTGCGCCGGATCAGTATTGAGCCTTTGTGGACAGATCGTCCGTTTTGTATACGGCGGCAGTGTTGTGACGGACGTGGTTTTGTTTATCGTAGGGATCTCGATCATGGCGTTTGTCGCATGGGTTCACGAATGGGCTACCCGAACGAAGGTCGAGGCCGCCAAGTCTCCCGCGCTGTCTTCGCCGGCTGTCTCCTCCTCCCCCTGACCGCGGCACGAGTATCGGTCGCGGCCGACGACGTCTTGGCCACCGGCGCGCCGCCGGCTCTGAGCGCCTCGTGCGAGGCGCCTGCGCAAGACATTGCCGCCAACGGTCCGCTGCCCAACGTCGGCAAGGCGTTGGCTGCCCACAAAACCATTCAGATCCTCGCTATCGGCTCGGCGTCAGCCGCCTCTCTCGGCATCGACTCGGGCATCAAGAGCTACCCGGTGCAGCTCGAAGACATCCTCAAGGAGGCGCTGAAAGGAGTCGACGTCGACATCATCAATCGCGGGACCGGGGGCGAAGTCGCGCAGACCTCCGCCGACCGCATCCGCAGCGAGGTCGCGCTGACCAAACCCGACCTCGTGCTCTGGCAGCTCGGCACCAACGACGCGCTCGCCCGCGTCGATCCCGACCAATTCATCGATGTCGTGAAGTCGACGATCGATTGGCTGAAGTCGAACGACACCGACGTCGTCCTTGTCGGGCTGCAATACACGACGCGCTTCGCCAAGGACGAGAGCTACTATGCGATCCGCGCCGCGCTGGACAAGATCGCCAAGGATGAGAACGTGCTCTACGTAAAGCGCTACGACGCGATGAAATTCATCGCGCAAACGCGCGCCAAGGTGCACCTGATGGCGAGCGACAATTACCATTTGAGCGCGCTCGGCACCCAATGCATGGCGGAGCATGTCGCGCGAGCGATGACCGCCAACCTCTTCGTGCGACGCTTCAGGCCGGCCGGCACCGTGCCACCGCCGCCGGCGAACTGAAGGGCGTCGCAAATGGCGCGGTGATTGCAGCCCAGGTCGACCGCACGCGATCTGGAACAAACAGACATGTCGGATATCGAAGCTCTTCCCGCGGCTCATTCGCATCACGCCGCGACGGTCGGCGATGCGCCAAGCGCTCCGCTGGGCATGCTCAGTCTCGCGGCCCTCGGGATCGTCTTCGGCGACATCGGCACTAGCCCGCTCTACACCTTCAAGACGATTTTGGACCTCGCGGGCGAGAAGCCAAGCCCCGCGGTCATCGTCGGCATGCTCTCTCTTGTGCTGTGGACATTGTTCATTGTCACAACCGTCAAGTATGTGTCCTTCGCGATGCGGGTCGACAACGATGGCGAGGGCGGAATCCTCGCCTTGATGTCGCTCCTGGGCGTCAAGAACAAGCAGCGTCCGATCATCATCGCCCTCGGCCTTTTCGGCGCCGCCCTGATCTACGGGGATGGCGCCGTGACGCCCGCGATTTCCGTCCTCTCCGCTCTCGAGGGGCTCGACATGGCGACGCCGGTCTTCAAGCCCTACATCCTGCCGGCGGCGGTCGTCATTTTGATCGGGCTTTTCGCGATCCAGCCGGCCGGCACCCAGAAGATCGGCAAGGCGTTCGGCCCGGTCATGGTGATCTGGTTCGCGGTGATCACGCTGATGGGCCTCTCCGGCATTCTCCATCATCCGGCGATTTTCGCCGCGTTGAACCCGTTTTATGGCCTTGTCTACCTCTTCCACCACGGTCTCACCGGCTTCCTCGTATTGGGCGGCGTGTTCCTTTGCGTGACCGGCGCGGAAGCCCTTTACGCCGACATGGGGCATTTCGGACCCAAGCCGATCCGGCTCGCCTGGTTCGCCGCCGTATTTCCCGCCCTCATCATCAACTATGCGGGCCAAGCCGCGCTGGTGGTCGACGGCGCCCCAGCCGACGGAAACATCTTCTATCGGCTCTGTCCCCACGCGCTGATCGTCCCGCTCGTCATGCTGGCGACGCTGGCAACCATCATCGCCAGTCAATCGATCATCACCGGGGCCTTCTCGATGACGCGTCAGGCGATCTTGCTCGGTTGGCTGCCGCGCCTGCGCATTCGGCAGACTTCGGCGGAGGGCTACGGTCAGATCTACGTCGGCGTGGTCAACTGGCTTTTGATGATCGTCACGCTCGGCCTGACGATTGGTTTCGGCAAGTCGGACAATCTCGCCGCCGCCTACGGCATCGCCGTTTCGCTCACCATGCTCATGACGAGCGTGCTCCTGTTCATCGCGATGCGCGAGATCTGGGGCTGGAGCCTCGCCGCCGCTGGCGCCGTGGCAGGGCTCTTCCTGATCGTCGACACGGCATTCTTCCTCGCCAATCTCTCCAAGCTCTTCGAGGGTGGCTACGTCCCCTTGCTGCTCGCGGGGCTGATCTATGCCGTCATGATGATCTGGCATCGTGGTGCCACCGTCGTCGCCGACCGCATGCGAGCCTCGGTCATCCCCATTGGGGAATTTACCGCCGAGCTCGTGTCGGGCCAAATCCCTCGCACGGCCGGCACGGCGGTATTCCTCACCCGCACCAACAGCGACACGCCGCCCGTGATGGCATGGCAGGTCAAGCATAATCGGGCGCTGCACAAGCAGTGCTTCGTGCTCCACGTGACGATCCTGCACGTGCCATGGTTGCGCGACATGGAACGCATGACGCTCGCCGAGATCGCGCCCGATATCTGGCGGGGCGAGGCCTTCTACGGGTTCATGGAGCGGCCGGATATCCCGGAGCTGCTGCGCGCCTGGGCCGCACGCGGGAGTGCTGTCGATCTCGACGACGTGACCTACTATATCGCGCACGAAAACGTCGTGCACCGCGACGATGGCAAGGGTCTGCCCTACTGGCAGGAGGCGCTCTTTGGCGTCATGGAGCGCAACACCGTCCACTATGCCGCCTTTCTGAGGCTGCCGACCGACAATGTCGTGGAGATCGGACGCCAGATCGCGATTTGATCGCGCGTCTCGGCTTTGGGTGCGAACTGACGGTTGCGGCGTCGCCGTCGGGCGACGACCGCCGCGAGATTGTCACCGGTGGGCAACAGCGGCGTGCGCGAATGTCGGCGTTCGCTGACGACATCTACTCGGATGTCAGCGCTTGGCGACGCGGGGCTGGGCAGGTTCGAGCGGGTACGGGCAGCCAAGCCTTCAGCTGACCTCGAACCAGGCGGCCAGACCCGTTTCCTGCCGATCGAGGATTGACGAACCGATCGCCCACTTGCCCGGATTATCGGCGATGAAGGCGACGTGCTTGGTCTTGCCAGGCGCCAGCAGCACCGAGTCGCGCCAGTAGGGATCCCAACCATCATCGAGGTCGTGCAGCAACCGCCAGACGTGACCGTGGATGTGGATCTGCTGCAAGAAGGACGTCTTGTTGACGAAGGTGAGCGTCACGGCGCCTCCGCGCTTCTGGCTGAACAGCGGTTTACCGGAGAAACCGTCGGACGACACACCATTCAGGCTCCAAAGCGCGGGTGGGGGCGCACCGTTCCTATCGGCGCCGCCGATCGGCTGCATCTCGAAGGCCTTGGTCCGAGCGACAGCCGGCACCGCCCCCTTCGCCGAGGCGGTTTCGTCCTTGCCACCGCCGATCACGATCTCCTTGCGCAGCGAGCGCTCGAGATGGATCCGGGTCGGCAGCAGCGGGTTCGAAGCCAGCTTCGTCACAGCAGGATGCGCGGCCAGCGCCCCGCCCACCGTTTTCAGGATCAAGAGCGGTTTATCAGGTTCGCCGTCGCCGAGTAACACGAGCGACGCATCCGCGCCGGCCTCGGCGGGAAGGTCGACGATTACTTCGAAACGCGATCCGGGCCCGATCGGCACGGTACCGCGCATCGGCGCGAAGAGTTCGGACGGCTGTCCGTCGATCGCGATCACCATTGGCTTCGCGTTCGACAGGCTCACCACGCAGATGCGCGCCGAACATGCGTTGAGCAGGCGCATCCGCACACGGGCGCCAGGCTGGAAGCTTGCCGTCGCCGGCGCTGGCGTCCCGTTCACCGTCATCAGCGCGCCGCGCGTGCCGCCAGCCGAAGCCTGCGCGAGGTCTTCGCCGCGCACCTGAGCCTTGGCATCAAGCGACCAGTCATCCAGCACGACCAGCAAGTCGGCATCGGCCTTCGGCGGTTCGGCCTCATCGACGATCAGCACGCCGTAAAGGCCGCGATCCTTCTGCTCGGCCCCCATCGGCCAGACGCGCGGGTGATACCAGAAAAGCCCGGCATCGGGCGGCGTGAACCGGTAGTCGAAGGTCTCGCCCGGCATCACCGGCTTCTGCGTCAGCCCGGCGACGCCGTCCATGGCGTTGATGTTGCGGACCCCGTGCCAGGTGATCGAGGTCGGCTGGGCGAGCTTGTTGACAAGCCGAACCTTGACCTCCTCGCCTTTTCTGACGCGCAGCAGCGGTCCCGGCACCTGGCCGCCATAGCCCCAGATCGCGGTCTCGGCCAGCGGCAGCAGTCGCAGGCCGCCCGCGCGGGCCTCGAGGATGGTGAACGTATCGGCAGCGGCGGAGGCGGCGGACGGCTCAAGAGGGACGACAGTGGCGACAAGCCCGCCGAGCGACGTCAGGCAGAACGCGCGACGATCCAGGTTTAGGTGTCGTCCAACCGCCATTTACCCTCGCGCGATGCGAACGCCGCTTTGGGCAGGAAACCCCGCGCGGCCTGCTTTGCCATAAAGCACGGTTTCGGCGCGCACCACCTCCGTCTCACCTGATGGGTTCGTCGGCAGGCGGCCCACTATGGAGTGATGGCGCGGGGGTCAGAGTGCCACCATGGCCTATTACATGATCATCGGTTTCTTCGCCGGGTCGTCGGGATCGACCGGTGGTTCCTCTACGGGTTCACCCACCCCTGGCTCCTCCTCCGGTACCGGAGGAACGTCCGGCTCCGGCTTCGGGGGGATCGGCGGCGAATGGGGGGTGGGAAGATCGATGCCGGTATCAGACAGCTGCGGCTCCACATCACACATGGCTCACCTCTTTAGGCCATTGCAGATGGGGGCGCGCGCCGCCGCGTGTAAGGCAAGCGGTCGGAGATCCCATTGTCAGCCGCCGAGAAAATCATCCGGTACTTCGCCGAAGCGCTCGATCACCACGGCGTCCTCGAAGTCGCCGACCGCCGGATCGCCTGTCCTGGAGAAGGCGACCGCGCCAGGTGCCGCAAGCGTCATACGCCGCGCCTCTCGCACCGCCGCTCCCGCCGACTGACGCTCCTGCGCCTCGCCAGGTACCATCTCGCCATCCTCGTTTCGCGTGAAAGGCAGCGCCACGAAATAGGTGACGGCGCTCACGACGCTTTCCGACTCTTCCGGACCACAGGTTTAGGCGGCGCGGCTTGTTGCCTTGCCTCTGCCACGGCCGGACTGATGGTCCGCGCCAAGGGCGAGCCCTGCGCCACGGGCTTGGTTGTGGACGTCTCGACGAAACGGATCATCGCGCTGCTCCAGGTCGGATCTAATCGGCCTGGAGCAGGATATCAGAAACAAATAGAGAACAAAAGATCTTTCAGAGACGGCGTCCGCCGCGTCCGAAGAAGAAATACAGGATCAGAAGAAGGATGATCAGGCCACCGATTCCCCCGAAACCGCCGGCGCCGAGGCCGCCGCCGTAGTAGCCGTACCCGCCACCGCCAAGGAGAAGCACGAGAACGATGATGAGAAGGATGAGGGGCATGACGACTCCGTGAATTGACCGTCCGAATCGACGGCGACAGTGAACCGTAGCACCTCTCAGGCCGCGGCATTCACCGGTAGGTTCGGGGCAGCTGGGCCTAATGGTTGGCGACGAGCGAACCCGCGCCGTTGCGCTCGAGCCAGTCGCGGGCGATCGCCACGACCTCGGTCGGCTTTTCCATGGTCGGCAGATGGCCGCATTCGGGCAACGCGTGCCATTCCGAGAGCGGGATGTGCTCGACGAAGGCGTGACCCTTCGCGACAGGGACGATGGCGTCGTCCTCACCCCAGATCGCCAGCACCGGCATGGTGAGCTTGGCGGCCATATCCTCGACCGAACGCTTGGTGGCAAGGGAGCGCGCCTGATGAGCGGCGACTGCCGCACCGACGCGCTTGGCCATCGCCTTGAACGCCTCGGCCTGCTCCTTGTGCGCGGGCAGGACCACGGCGCCTGAGAGATAGTCGATCGCGCCGTCGACGTTTGTCTCGATCGTCTGGACGAGGCCGTTCATCGCGGCGACGTCCGGCGCGGCGGGATCGGCGCCCATGATCCACAAGGCCTTGACCCGCTCGGGGGCGGCCAGCGCGATCTCGATGGCGAGGCTCGCGCCGTACGAGGTCCCGGCGAGCACGAAATGCGGCGGGGCTTGCGCCAGTATGGCGGCGACACTCTCGTCAAGCGTATCGCGCGGCGCCGCGATCACATGGATATTGATCGTCTCCTCAAGCTGGAATCTGACGTCCTTGTAGAGGCCGCCGTCGCAAAAGAGCGCGGGAATGAGAACGAGATCGTGCTTCAGGTCGGACATCGGAGACTCCGTGTTTCGGCGTGCCCGCAATATCATCGGCGCCGAGTCTTGTCGCTCTATCCCTAGGCTAATAAGCCGCGCCTTGGCCGTTCAGCACTCGGGGACGTTGACCGCGAGACCGCCGCGCGAAGTCTCGCGGTACTCCGCCTTCATATCCTGGCCGGTCTGTCGCATCGTTTCGATCACCTGGTCGAGACTGACCATATGGCTGCCGTCGCCATGCAGCCCCAGCGAGGCGGCGCTGATCGCCTTGATCGCGCCGAAGCCGTTTCGCTCGATGCAGGGTACCTGGACGAGACCGCCGATCGGGTCGCAGGTCATGCCAAGGTGGTGCTCGAGCCCGATCTCCGCCGCGTTGACGACCTGCTCGGGCGTGCCGCCGAGTGCCGCGCAGAGGCCAGCCGCCGCCATCGCCGCCGCCGAACCGACCTCGCCCTGACAGCCGACCTCGGCGCCGGATATCGAGGCGTTGCGCTTGATGAGGTCGCCGATAATCGATCCAGTGAGCAAGATCGTGTGCATGCCGGCGCGATCGCCGCCGCAGAGATCGCGGTAATAGCGCAGCACGGCCGGGATCACGCCGGAGGCGCCGTTTGTCGGCGCGGTGACGATGCGCCCGCCGGCCGCGTTCTCCTCGTTGACCGCCATCGCGAAGACCGAGACATAATCCATCGTTTCGTGCGGCATGCGGTGATTGCGCCGGTCGCCATCGGACAGGCGCCGGTACATGGCGGCGGCGCGGCGGCGAACGTTGAGGCCGCCGGGCAGGATACCCTCCCGGCCGAGGCCGCGATCCATGCAGGCCATCATGATCGCGATCACATGGTCGAGGAACGCCAGCGTGTCGGCCTCGGGGCGCGACGCCGCCTCGTTGGCGAGCGCGATCGCCGCGAGCGACAGGTTGCTCGCCCGCGTCAAGGCGAGCACGTCGGCAGCGGTGTGATAGCGATACGGCACCGGCGCAGCCGCGCCATCGCCGAGCGTCTCGCCCTCGCGCTCGATGAAGCCGCCGCCGACGGAATACCAGGTTTCCCGCAGCAGGGTTCCGCCGGCCGCGTCGAGCGCCTCGAAGGTGAGGCCGTTAGGATGGCGCGCCAGCGGCGGCCCGAAGTCGAAGACGATGTCAGTCTCGGGATCGAACGCGATGGAGCGCTCCTGCGACAAGCGCAGGACCTTGCGTCTTTCGATAGCCGTCGCGATGGCTTCGACCTGATCGGGATCGATGGTGTCCGGCCACTCGCCGGCGAGCCCGAGCAGCGTCGCGCGATCGGTGCCATGCCCCCTGCCCGTCCAGGCGAGCGAGCCGTGCAGCGTGGCGACGATCCGCGCGACCGCGCCGAAGTGCGGCGCGAGCCCACGGATGAAGGTGGCGCCGGCCCGCATCGGACCGACCGTGTGCGACGACGACGGCCCGATGCCGACCTTGAAGAGATCGGTGAGGCCGAACGGCTCTCGCGCCTTGCGCGCGGATGAAGGCGGGGCGGCGGCTGGCGTCTGGATGTTCATCGAAGCCTTGCCGTGAGGCACTGGAAGGTGAGGCGCTCGAAGGTGAGGCCGGGCCGTGGTCGCGGGCACTGAGCTTTGCATAAGCAAGGCCACTACAAGCGGGCGCGAGCGTGGCGAAGCGGCGCTGCGACGGCGGCCATTATCGCGCGACGCGATGCTATCGTGCGCCGACTCGATCCTGGGATCCCGCCGATGTCCGAGCTCCTCCCCGTCTTCGCGGCTCCCTATGCGCCGGACGATGCCGCGCTGCTTCCCGCTCTTCTCGCCGACGCGAGCCTGTTGCCGGCGCAGGAGGCGCGGATCGACGTGCTGGCGACGGACCTGATCGGCGCGATTCGCGCGGAGGGCGGCGGCTTTGCCGGCGCTCTCGGCGGCGTCGAGGCCATGCTGCGGGAATATTCGCTCTCGACCAAGGAGGGCCTCGCCCTGATGGTCCTCGCCGAGGCGCTGCTGCGGGTGCCTGACGCGGCCACCGCCGACCGGCTGATCGAGGACAAGCTCGGCCAGGGCGGCTTCGCGACGCACGCGACTCGCTCCGGCGCGCTGCTGGTCGGCGCCTCGGCCTGGGCGCTCGGTCTCTCCGCCCGCGTCATCGCGCCGGGCGAAACCCCGGATGGGGTGCTGGCCTCTCTCGCGCGGCGAGTCGGGGTCCCCGCCGTGCGCCAGGCCGCGCGCCAGGCGATGCGGATCATGGGCGGCCATTTCGTGCTGGGGGAGACGATCGAGGCGGCGCTGGCGCGCGCCGGCAGCGGCGCCGGCCGGCTCTACCGCTACTCGTTCGACATGCTCGGCGAAGGCGCGCGAACGGCCGCCGATGCCAGCGCCTATCGCGTCAGCTACGCCAAGGCGATCGACGCGATCGGCCGCGCCGCGGGTAACCGCCCGCTGCCGGACCGGCCCGGCATCTCGGTGAAGCTCTCCGCGCTGCATCCGCGCTACGAGGCGGTCGGTCGCGAGCGGGTGATGAGCGAACTGGTGCCGGTGGTGCTCGACCTCGCGCGACAGGCGAAGGGCTTCGACCTCAACTTCACGATCGACGCCGAGGAGGCGGACAGGCTCGAGCTTTCGCTCGACGTGCTGGGCGCGGTGCTGGCCGATACCTCGCTCGAAGGCTGGGACGGTTTCGGCCTGGCGATCCAGGCCTACCAGAAGCGCTGCCATGCCGTGATCGACCATGTCGCCGCCTTGGCCGAGCGGCTCGATCGGCGGCTGATGGTGCGCCTCGTCAAGGGTGCCTACTGGGACACCGAGGTGAAGCGCGCGCAGGAGCGCGGCCTCGCCGACTACCCCGTCTTCACGCGCAAAAGCATGACGGATGTCAGCTATGCCGCCGCCGCCGCGCGTCTGCTCGCGCATCGTCCCCGGCTCTACCCTCAGTTTGCCACCCACAACGCGCTGTCGGTGGCGAGCATCATCGCGCGGGCCGGCGATGAGGGCGGCTACGAATTCCAGCGCCTGCACGGCATGGGCGACGCCCTCTACGCTCGCCTGCTCGCCGGCCATCCGGACGCGGCCTGTCGCACCTACGCGCCGGTCGGCGGTCACCGCGACCTGCTCGCCTACCTTGTGCGACGCCTTCTGGAGAACGGCGCCAATTCCTCGTTCGTCTCGCAGGCCGCCGACCCGGACGTGCCAATCGAGGCGCTGCTGCGTCGGCCGGAGGCGCTTGTCGCCGAGGGTGGCGCGCGGCTTCGCGACCTGCCTTTGCCGCGGGACCTGTTCGCGCCCGGCCGGGTGAACGCGGCCGGTCTCGAGTTCGGCTCGCGCGCCGCGCTCGACGGCCTGCTGGCGGAGGTGCGGGCGGGAAACCGGCCGGTATCCGCCACCTCGATCGTCGATGACGCCGCCGCAGGCGGCGCGGCGCGCGAGGCCGTGAGCCCCATCGACGGCGCGACCCTCGTCGGGACGATCATCGAGGCGACGCCCGACGTCGCCGATGCCGCGATAGCGGCGGCCTCGAGAGGCGCGCGCGCCTGGGCCGCGACCCCGGCCGCGCGCCGCGCCGCCGCGCTCGAGACGGCCGCCGACGCGATGGAGGCCGCGCGCGGCCGCCTCATCCATCTCCTGCAGGTCGAGGCCGGCAAGACGCTCGACGATTGTCTCGCCGAGCTGCGCGAGGCTGTCGACTTCTGCCGCTACTACGCCGCCGAGGGACGGCGTCTTTTCGAGCAGCCGCTCGCCCTGCCCGGCCCGACCGGCGAGAGCAATCGGCTGGCCCTGCGCGGGCGCGGCGTCTTCGTGGCGATCTCGCCCTGGAACTTCCCGCTGGCGATCTTCGTCGGCCAGATCGCGGCGGCGCTGATGGCCGGCAACGCGGTCGTGGCGAAACCGGCGGAACAGACGCCGCTGATCGCCGCGGAGGCGGTGCGCATCCTGCATGCCGCCGGCGTTCCGGCGAGCGCGCTGCACCTGGTGCTGGGCGATGGGGATCTCGGCGCCAAGCTCGTCGAGCATCCCGGCATCGCCGGCGTGGTCTTCACCGGCTCGACCTCGGTCGCGCGGGCCATCAACCGGACGCTCGCCGCCAAGGATGGCCCGATCGTCCCGCTGATCGCCGAGACGGGCGGCATCAACGCGATGATCGTCGATGCCACGGCGCTCCCCGAGCAGGTCGCCGACGATGTCATCGCCTCCGCCTTTCGCTCCGCCGGCCAGCGCTGCTCGGCGCTGCGGCTGCTGCTGGTGCAGGCCGATATCGCCGACAAGGTGATCGCGATGGTGGCCGGGGCCGCGCGCGAACTGCGGCTCGGCGATCCACGCGATCCGGCGACGCACATCGGTCCGGTGATCGACGCGCCGGCGCGTGCCCGCCTCGATGCCTATTGCGCCGTGACGCGAGGCTCGGCCCGCGTCCACCTTGAAGGCGACGCGCCCGCCGGGGGCTTCTTCGTGGCGCCGCGCATCTTCGAGATCGCCGATCCCACCGCCCTCGACGAAGAGGTCTTCGGGCCTATCCTCCACGTCTGCCGCTACGAGGCGTCGAACCTCGACGCCGTGCTCGACGCGATCGACGCCAAAGGCTACGGACTGACGCTCGGCATTCATTCGCGCATCGAGCGTACCGTCGCCCGCATCGTCGCGCGGCTGACGACCGGCAATGTCTACGTCAACCGCAACATGATCGGCGCGGTGGTCGGTTCACAGCCGTTCGGCGGCACCGGCCTCTCCGGCACCGGCCCGAAAGCCGGCGGCCCGCACTATCTCCCGCGTTTCGCCCTGGAGCAGACGGTGACGGTCAATACCGCCGCCGCCGGTGGCGACGCGGCGCTCATCGCGACGGAGCGCGACTGATCGTGACCCGCTAGCCGCGCAGAACTAAGGTGCCACAAACGGCTTACGCAAAGGCGACAAAGCTGGGTCGATCGCGTAGGCAGCGAGTTTTCCGCTGGTACGCGCAAACCCTTTCTTGCAAGCCGGCCGCGCCACCATCGCGCCCCGACGATGGTCTGGAACCCGTCATGCGCAAGCTTGTCATCATCGGTATCGGCTGCGGAAACCCGGAACATCTGACAATCCAGGCGATCCGCGCGCTGAACGAAGTCGACGTCTTCTTCATACCCGACAAGGGTGACGAGAAGTCGGCATTGCGGGCCTTGCGCCTCGAGATCGTGTCCCGCTTCGTTGAAAACCGAAGCTACCGCATCGTCGATCTCGCGATGCCCAGGCGCGCCGAGGCGCCACCAGATTATCGCGCCGCGGTCGACGACTGGCACGCCGCCATCGCGGCCCGCTACGTCGCCCTGCTCGGCTCGGAACTGACCGATGACCAGACCGGCGCCCTCCTCGTCTGGGGCGACCCCGCCCTTTACGACAGCACCATTCGTATCGTCGAGGCGATACGCGCGCGCGGCTTCGTGTTTTGCTACGAGGTCATCCCCGGCATCAGCAGCGTCCAGGTTCTTGCCGCGCGCCATCGCATCGCGTTGAACACGATCGGCGGACCCGTGCTCGTCACGACGGGCCGCAAGCTGGCGTTCGGTCTGCCGGCGGACACGGATTCGATCGTCGTGATGCTGGATGGGGAGCAAACGTTCGCGCGCATCACGGAGAAGGACATCGATATATGGTGGGGCGCCTATCTCGGTTCGCCAGACGAGATCCTCGTTTCCGGACCGCTCGAGGCGGTGAGGGACGAGATCTTGGCGCGCCGCGACGCGGCAAGACGGCGGCATGGTTGGATCATGGACACCTATCTGCTGCGCAGGCGCCCGCGCGCGGAAGTCGAGGCGGGATCATAGCCTGTCCGGCTGAAGTGAAGACCAACTCTGTCGCGCTGAAGATTGCGGCCGCGACATGCGGCACTGGCACGTTCGCGCTAGGATGGCTGCCGAACGACGAAACGATGGCCATCCGGGTCAAGCACCATGACGGCGGCGGCGCCGTCCTCGAGCGCGACGACACCCGGCGATACGAAGCGCGCCTGGCGTTCGGTAAGCGCCTCCACGACGGCGTCGAGATCGTCGGTTTCCAGGATGAACTGGGTGGCGGCGAGATCGGCCGAGGTCGTGTCCTCCGCGATCGGCCGGCGGGCGCCGACTTTGTAGCCAAGCAGTTCGACGTGCGGCGGCGTCCGCGTCGGGTCGAGCCCGGATACGGTCACCTTGGCATCGGGCACGGCATCCATACGCGCCTGCTCGACGCCCTCGTTCTCCGTCTGCTCGCCGAGCTTCAGACCGAAGGCACCCTCGAAGAAAGCGACGCTCTCGCGCGTGTCGCCGACGGCGATCGCCGAATGATCGATGCCGAGGAACAGCCCGGAGCGGCGCTTGGCTTGCCAGACTTCGGGGCCCTTGCCGTCCGGAAAGCTGAGAAACTCCAGCGGATGGCCCTGCGCGTCGCGAAACTTGAACGCCGTGACGGAGCCCGAAGACGGCGGCAGCACTTGCGGGCCGCCCTCGCTGATCGGCGTGAACTGCCCGACGGCCCGCAGGCGCGCGTAGGCGGCATCCATGTTCGAGACGATGATCGCGAAGTGTTGAAACCAGAGATCCGTGCTCGTGCTGTCGGCGGGATAGGGCTTGCCTGGCGGGTCGAACGCCAGAAGCGCGATCTCCTGATCGCCGAGGCGCAGCACCGTCTCGCGGATGCGCACGTGCGGCAGGCCCAGCAGTTCCGCCTCGGCGGAGCCGCCCGCGCCGCGCGAGATCGTCACGCAATCGAACGCCTCCGTGAAGAAGCGCTCCGAAGCCTCGATGTCGGCCGTTATCATGGCGAGGCGGGCGACACGCGTGATATGAGGCTGACCCAAGGCACTATCCTTTCGTGGCGATGCGCGGGTGCAACGTCGCAGCGTGACGAAAGCTCACGGCGACGACAGGTTTTCGCTGGCCCAATATCGTTCGCGCATTCCCGATCAAAGGCTGAGACCGATGCCAACCGACCATTACGACGTGATCGTGATCGGAAGCGGGCCGGGCGGCGGCACACTGGCAAGCCGGCTGGCGCCCACAGGCAAGCGCATCCTCGTTCTCGAGCGTGGCGATTACCTCAAGCGGGAAGCCGCCAACTGGGATATCAAGGCCGTGTTCGGCGAAGGGCGCTACCGGTCGAAGGAAACCTGGTTCGACAAGGCCGGAAAGCCATTCAACCCGGGCATACACTATTACGTCGGCGGCAACTCCAAGGTCTATGGATCGGCGCTGGTGCGTCTGCGCCGCGAGGATTTCGGCGTGCTGCGCCACAGTACGGGCATCTCGCCGGCCTGGCCGATCGGCTACGACGACCTCGATCCCTACTATCTCGAGGCCGAGGCGCTCTACCACGTGCATGGCCAGCGCGGAGAGGACCCGAGCGAGCCGAACGCGACAAAGCCGTTCCCCTACCCTCGTGTCGAGCACGAGCCGCATATCGCCAAGCTGAGCGACGCCTGGGCGCGGCAAGGTTTGAACCCCATCCACCTTCCGCTCGGCATCCTCCTCGACCAGAAGCCCGGCACGGGTGAACCCACGGCGAAGAGCGCCTGCGTGCGCTGCGGCGCCTTCGATGGGTTTCCCTGCCTCGTCAACGCCAAGGCGGACTCGCAGATCTGCTGCGTCGACCCGATGCTGGAGGACTACGCGAACGTCACGCTGCTGACCGGGGCGCATGTCGATCGGCTCGAAACGGACGCGTCGGGTCGCACGATCACCGGCGTCGCGGTGACGCGCGAGGGCCGGCCCGAGCGCTACAGCGCCGACATCGTCGTGGTCGCGTGCGGCGCGCTGAATTCGGCCCTGCTGATGCTGCGCTCGGCCAATGCGGCGCATCCCGACGGGCTCGCCAACGCCTCCGACCAGGTCGGCCGCAACTACATGCGCCACATCCAGTCGGTGATGCTGTGCGTCTCCAAACAGCGCAACGATACGGTGTTTCAGAAGACGCTGGCGACGACCGATTTCTACTTCGGCACGCCGGAATGGGCTTACCCGATGGGGTTCGTGCAGATGTGCGGCAAGGTGCACGGCGAGCAGGTCAGGGGCCAGTCGCTACCGAACTGGCTCAAGTTCCTGCCGAATGGGCCCTTCGAGATGCTGGCGCATCACGCCATCGACCTATGGCTGTCGAGCGAGGATTTGCCGGAGCCGGAGAACAGGATCACGCTCGCTCGCGATGGCAAGGTCACGCTGGCCTTGAACGACACCAACATGATCGCGCACGAGAAGCTGATCGCCAGGACAGAGGCGATGATGCGTGCCACAAACGAGACGCACACGCTCGCGGATCGCTCGGTGTTCTTCAAGAAGCTGATCGAGATCGACGGCGTCTCGCATCAGGCCGGCACCCTCCGTTTCGGTACCGACCCGCGCGACTCGGTGCTCGACACGAATTGCAAGACGCACCAGATCGATAATCTCTACGTGACGGATTCGAGCTTCTTTCCTTCGGTCGGCGCGATGAACCCGACCTTGACGATCGTCGCCAACGCGCTGCGCGTCGGGGATCACCTGGTGGCGCGGCTGGGTGCGCACGCTCGGAAGGCGGCCGACGCCAAGCTCGTGGCCGAGACGACCTGAAGCCGCCCGCCGCCTTGGGCCGGGCGTCGCGGCCTCAGCCGCCGGTGGCGAAGCCCGGATAGAGGGTCATGCCGCCGTCGACGAAGAGCGTGGTGCCGGTGACGTAATCGGCGTGGTCCGAACAGAGCCAAACCGCGGCCTGCGCGATGTCGTCGGGCTCGCCAATTCGTTTGTAAGGCACCAGTGTCATAAGCTCCTGATACGCCTCCGGCGTGCTCCACGCCGCCGTGTTGATCGGCGTGCGGATCGCGCCCGGGCCGATGCCGTTCACGCGGACGCGGTGCGGCGCCAGTTCCTGCGCCATGGATTCCATGAGCAGCTTGATGCCGCCTTTGGAGGACGCGTAGTTCACGTGGCCGGCCCAGGGGATGATCTGGTGCACGGAACTCATGCAGATCATCTTGCCGGCCGCGACCGATACCTTCTCGTCGACCCCGCGCCGCAGGAACTCGCGAGCGGCCTCGCGCTGGCAGAGAAACTGCCCGGTGAGATTGACGCCGATCACCATGTTCCACTGCTCCAACGTCATCTCGAGAAGGCTCGAGTCGCGTTGCAGGCCGGCGTTGCTGACGGAAATGTGGAGCGTGCCGAACTCGGCGATCGCCTTCTTGAACATCGCCTGGACTTCGTCCTCCTTCGAGACGTCGGCCTTGATCGAGATCGCCTTGCGGCCGAAGCCCTCGATCTTGTGCGCGACCTCGTCGGCCGTCTCCGGATGGGTGACGAAGTTCACCACGACGTCGGCACCAGACTGAGCGAGGCCCAGCGCGATGGCCTCGCCGATCCCGGAGTTCGCGCCCGTGACGATCGCCGGCTGACCTTCGAGAGATTTGGGAAAGCCGATCTTCGGAAGCGGATGAAGGTCCGGCGGCGCGGCGCCGGCGGGGTCTTTGGGGTTGAGCTCGGCCATCGGTGAAGTCTCCTAGCTAAGCTGAACCGTCCCGCTCAGCTTCGGTTGCACGCTCGCCAAGCTCCGGATCGATTTCGTGCCTCGGATGAAGCAGCAGCGCGACGAGGCCGGTCCATCCGGTCTGATGCGAGGCGCCGAGACCGCGGCCGGTATCGCCGTGAAAGTGCTCGTAGAAGAGGATGTTGTCGCGGAAATGCGGATCCTCCTGCAGCAGGGCGGTGCCATCGAAGATCGCGCGCCGCCCCGTCTTGTCGCGCAGAAACAATCTGGTGAGCCGATGCGCGATCTCGTGGCCGATCTCGGCCAGCGTCATCATCGTCCCGGAGCCTTTCGGACACTCGAGCTTGAAGTCGTCGACGTAGAACGTGTGGAAACGGTGCAGCGCGACGACGATCATGAAGTTGACCGGCATCCAGATCGGGCCGCGCCAATTCGAATTGCCGCCGAAAAGGCGCGTGGTACCCTCGCCCGGCGCATACTGCACCGTGTGCGTCTCGCCGTTGATCGTCACGCTGGCGGGATGATCGAGGTGCACGCGCGATACCGAACGGATGCCGAAGTCCGACAAAAACTCCGTCTCGTCGAGCATCCACGTCAAGACGCGGTTCAGCCGCTGCTTGCGCATCAGCGCCAACAGCGAATAATCCTTGCTGCTCACATCGTTCCAGCGCGAGACGAGCTTGGAAAGTCCGGGCCGGTTGTCGAACAACCATTTCAACCGCGCGCTGAACTCCGGCAGTCGCTCCATCGTCTCTCGATCGATGAGTTCGACGGCAAACAGCGGGATCAGCCCGACCATCGAGCGGATGCGCAAGGGCACCTCCGGCTGTCCGGGAATTTCCAGCACGTCGTAGTAGAAGCCGTCCGTCTCGTCCCAGAGGCCCGTATCGTTGGAGCCGATCTTGTTGTGGATCGCGCCGGCGATCAGCAGGAAGTGCTCGAAGAACTTGATCGCCATGTCCTCGTAGACATGATCGTCCAAGGCGAGCTCGATGGCGATGCGCAGCAGGTTCAGGCAGTAGACCGCCGCCCACGCGGTCCCATCGGCCTGATCGAGGTGCCCGCCCTCCGGCAGCATGCCGCTTCGGTCGAAAAGCGAGATGTTGTCCAGACCGAGGAAGCCGCCCTCGAACAGATTGCGCTCCTGCGCATCCTCCTTGTTCACCCACCATGTGAAATTGAGGATGAGCTTGTGGAAGACGCGGCGCAGGAACGTGGTGTCGGCGACGCCCGAGCGTGCCCGGTCGATGTCGTAGATCTGCAGCGCCGCCATGGCTTGCACCGGCGGATTGGCGTCGCCGAACTTCCATTCGTAGGCCGGCAGCTGGCCGTTGGGATGAAGGAAGCGCGACTGTGTCAGCAGGACGAGCTGCGCCTTGGCGAAGGCCGGATCGATCAGCGCGAAGGTCACGCAATGGAAAGCGAGATCCCAGGCGGCGAACCACGGATATTCCCAGCTGTCGGGCATCGAGAGGATGTCGTCGGCGACGAGGTGCGTCCAGCTCGCGTCGCGGCCGCTGAGGCGTTCTTCCGGCGGCCGCGGCTCGTTGGGATCGCCGGCCAGCCATCGCCTGACGTCGAAGCCGTAATATTGCTTCGACCAGAGCATGCCCGCGAAAGCCTGACGCTGGACGAGCCTGGCATCGGCATCGGCGATGCCGCTCTGCAGGGCCGCGTAGAAGGCGTCGCACTCGTCGCGGCGCTGTTGCATGACGGTGTCGAAATCGTCGAAGGAGCGGGTCCCCTCCGCTGGGCGCAGGCGCAGACGAACGACCGCTTGCCCTTGCGGGTCGATCGTCAGACGATGATGCGCGGCGGCCTTCGTGCCGGTGCGGGCCGGATTGACCGCGTTCGTCCTGCCATCGACCACGTAGTCGTTGATGCCGTCCTTGAAGTAGCCTTCACCCACCTTGTAGAGGCGCTGCGTGTTCGTCTCGTTCTCGCAGAACAGCAGGGTCGGCGCGCCATCGAAATCGACGCGCATCGGCGGCAGATCGGGATGGACCACCATCAGCTTGGCGTCGCCGGTCGCCGCGATCACCGGCTTCTTGACGCCGTCGGCCCACGTCCAGGTGTTGCGCGACCACACTTGCGGCAAGCAGTGCAGCACGGCGTCGGCGTCACCGCGATTGTCGATGGTCAACCGCATCAGGATATCGTCCGCGGCGCCCTTGGCATATTCGATGGAGACGTCGAAGTATCGGTTCCCCTCGAAGACCCCGGTGTCGTAGATCTCGTATTCGCGCTCGGTCAAACCGCGCTTGGCGTTGGTCGCGACGAGGTCGTCGTAGGGGAAGCGCGCGTGGGGATACTTGTAGAGCATCCGCATGTACGAGTGCGTCGGGGTGCCATCGAGGTAATAGTAGAGTTCCTTGACGTCCTCGCC
Organism: Beijerinckiaceae bacterium; assembly: GCA_965198495.1. Classification (GTDB taxonomy): domain Bacteria; phylum Pseudomonadota; class Alphaproteobacteria; order Rhizobiales; family Beijerinckiaceae; genus RH-AL1. Next base: position 2,798,550 of record CBDAPL010000001.1, read on the forward strand.
GTGGTTGCCCTCGGCGTTGGTCAGCCCGAACAGCCGTTCCTTGAGGATGTGGTCGGCCCCGTTCCATAGAGCCAAGCCAAGACAGATGCTGAGCTTGTCGTCACCGAAGCCGCCTATCGCGTCTTCGCCCCAGCGATAGGCCTTGCTGCGCGCCTGCTCATGCGGAAGATACGACCAAGCGGCACCATCGGCGCTGTAGTCTTCGCGGACCGTGCCCCATTGTCGATCGCTGAGGTAGGGGCCGAACCGACGCCAGGAGACGTCGCGATCGGCCTCGCTGAGCCGCTTGCCCTCCGCCGTCGCCGCGACGGCGCGATGGGGCACGTTCGGCATCTCGATCTTCAAGAGCGTACCAAGATCATGACCAGAGACGGTGCCGGCATCGCGCACCTCACGACGAATGAACCGGCGCTCAGCCGTTGGCGGCGAGATAGGCCCTGGCTTCGGCGAAGCCCGGACGTGACTTATCACCCTCTTTCGACAGGTCCATGACTTTCCCGAACCACCCACGCGCCGCCGCCGTATCGCCCGAGGCCTCGGCGGCCTTCGCCGCGCCGAGGAACGACCTGTAGCGATTTGGCGCGAGCTTCAGCGAGCCCTCGTAGGCGGCGAGCGCCTCTTTGGGATGGCCGAGCGCCAATTCCATGTCGCCGAGCGACTCGCGCACCGGCAGGATCTTGTTCTCGAGATAGATGTGCTTCTCGTGACCGTCGTCCTGCGTCGCCGCCTGCTGCATCAACGCCAACGCGTCGGCGTCCCTGCCCTGATCCTTGAGCAGCCACGCCTGCGCCGTCTTGACGTAGATGTCGACGAAGACCGCCCAATATTCGCCGGCCGCCTGTTTCACCGGCTCGCGCAGCGCCTGCAAGGCCGCGATCTCGTTGGCGGCCTGTTGCGCGTCGCCGGCGCGCGCCGCCCCATAGGCACGCGTGAAGCGCGCCAGCGCCGCATCGAACGCGTCGTTCGCCGGCACAGGCACCAACTCGGCGTCGTGCCAGTCAGCGCGCTCCAGCGCGTAGCGGGCCTCGACGATCAGCGGCATGTCGGCCTTGGCCTTGAGCGCGGCGAGGTCCTCGCCGACGTGACGGTCCTCGCCCTCCTGCAGGCGAGCGTAGGCGATGAAGTCGAACGCGTGCTCGAAGACGATGTCGCCCTTCACGGCGCCATGCGCGGACGACGGCTCGGCGAGGTACGAGGACTTGCGGTTGGCGTCGATCGACTTGTCCCAGGCGCCGAGCATGCTCCAGATGTGCGAGGGCATGTGCTGCGCGTGGCTGGAGGCCGTGGCGATCGTCGGGTAGACCTCCGCGGCATGGACGGCGAGCGGCGCAAGGGCGGTGTAGTCGTAGGCGTGGATCAGGTAGTGCGGCGCCCCGGGGTTCTCGGGATGGGCCTTCATCACCGCTTCCAGGATCGCGCCCGCCCGCTTCTGTCGGCTGTAGCTCTTGTCCGACAGGTCGACGCCCTCGATGATCGCCAGACCGTCGAAGGCGGCGACATCCGGGTCCTCCGGATAGGCGGCGTGCACCGCATCCATCTTGTCGGCATAGGCGCGCGCGCGCGCGATCTGGTCGGGATAAGCGCGGTAGTAGGTCGACAGCGCGTCGATGAGGCCGCGCTCGCGCGGGCTCGCCGATTTCAACGCCGACGCGCGGTCGATATAGGCGCGGCCCTTGGCGAGACTGGCGTCGTCGAGCGATCCGCCGAGCGGATTGCCGCGCGCGCTCATCGCCGCCCCCCAGAGGGCGATCGCGCAGCCCGGATCCCGCCTGGCGATGGCGGCGAAGTCACCCGAATCGGCCTCGAAGGAATGGAGCTTCGCGATCTCGAGTTGCAGCGCGGGCTGGACGCCCGCTGAGCAGGTGTTGGCGAAGCGGACAACCCCGTAGCCTTGCGAGGCATGGCTCGAGGCGGACGAGCAAATATGCCCGGCGGCGAACGCGGGCGGACGCGCGGCGTCGAGAAAAAGGAGACCGGCCGACAGCCCCGCGATCGTCGAGGCGAACAGGGTCGAGCGCACAGGTGTGCTAAACGGCATCGTGGACCTCCTGGCCTCTCGGTAATGAAGAACAGCGGCCGAATGTCGGCCTGCGTCACTCAACGCCCCGCGATCGTCGTGAGTTGCGGCGCTAGTGGGCGGCGCCCGTCAGCGAGGCGCGGGTGATCGGGCTGGACCTTCGCGCAACCTGCGTGCTCGAGCCGGTCAGCACCCGCCGCAGGAAGGATGCCACCTCGCTGTCGGGGCCGCGCAGCACGGTGGCATAGGCCTCTCGCGCCTGCGCGCAGCTATCCGCGCGCAACATCCAATTGGAAGCCCCCTGGTTGACCGCGCCCGCGCCCAAAGGATGTGCCAGCGCCTCGACCAGGAGGTCCACGACCCGGTCGGCATTTGCTTCCCGCCGACCAAGAGCGCCTGACCCACCAAGAGCGCCCGACCCACCAAGAGCGCCTGGCCCGCCAGCGCCTGGCCCGCCAAGATAATGAGTGGCCTTGACCAGGTCGGCGTTCCTGCCGATCGCGAGGCACTCTTCAGGCGCCCGGCGCGCCGCCGCCGCCATGGCATCGGATATCGTCCTGCCGAAATGGACCAGCGTCGCGTCGTCCGCGTCGCGCAAGGCGGACGAGACAGCAAGCCCCACCGCGCGCGTGAGGCCTTCGACCACTTCGCCCTCCGACAGACCGCTCCGGTACGCATCGTAGTACCAGGCGGCGATCCGATCGACGATCTCGGGCGCGCGTGCCTCGAAGGCCGCGAGAGCTTTGAAGTTGCGGAGCACCACGGCGCGGGCGCCGGCCTGACTCGCGGCACCGTCAAGGTTCGAGTCGGGGAAGCGGTAAGTGTCGACAACGCCGGTCGCGACGCGTGCGGCGACGAGCCGCTCCGGATCGGGGATCCAGAGATCGGCCGCCGGCACCGCGAGCGCCGCCGTCACGAAACCAGGATCGATGCCGGCGGCGAGATAATCGCGGCGCTGCGCGCTCGAATCCTCCTGGATCGGCAGACCGAACAAGCCTTCCTCGAACGGGGCGTGAAACCCGATGCGCGCGTTGGGCAGCAGCAGACGCTCGGTGCCGCGCACGAAAGCGAGCGTGCAGGCCGAGACGCAGAAATCCGGAACGAAGGTCGTTAGCGCGTGCGCCGCGATGACGTCGCCGATCGCCTGGCCCTCATCGGCAAGGCCACCCTCGCTTGTCAGATGGATGCGTTTGACCGTGGGATGTTGATGCAGAAGCGCGTCGAGCCGTGCGGCGGCGCCGGGACCGAGCTGTCCGCTCAGGCGCACGTCGGAGCCATCGGGCCCGAGCACGATCATCGTATCCGGCTCGGGCGGATCGTTCGCGTGGATCAGCGCCTCGAGTTCGATCGAAACGTCAGCGTAGCTCGTCTTGATGAACAGGCCGCCGAGGAGGACGAGCCCGACTGGCGCGACGAACAATGCGAGGCGCGTCGCTCTCGGGGCCGTCGGGCATGATTTCGCGATGGCGCACGCGATCGCCACCGAGGCTCCAAGGACGAGAAGAGCGATGCCGACCAGCGTGAGATTACCGGCGGCGCTGAGCGTGTCCTCGGCCACGCGCTGGCAGACCGCCGAGAGGGTGAGGTAGCACGCGATGAAAAGAGCGGTCTGGAGGACGACCCGCGAACCGCTCCGCCAATCTACGCGACCGATCATGCCGTCCCTCCATCGAGTAACGTCAGCCGCGCCAGTATTCCCCCGTTTCTCGAACATGCAAACCGCGTTTCGCATCGACATCGCGGGGGTTATGGAAGCCCCCACGCCGCCGAGGATCAAACGCCTACAAACCAGCCGGAAAGAGGAACGGGCAAGCTGCTTTCACGGGCACATCGCGCGATATTCATCTGATTTTGCGGCAGTTTCGGCGCCGCGGCGGGTATGCTGACACATTGACGCAGGTAAGCCGTAATGTTTGATTACAAACATCTCTGATCGGCGCGAGAAGGGCGGCATCGCCATCGCCTTGGCATATCGACTGCTCCGAGAGGCTCACGATCAAGATTTCGGATGCTGAGAGTGCCGATTTGAGCCGATTTCCTGGAGTTTGCGGGACATCAGCCGAGACGGCCCTGTCGAGGGAGCCACTATGAAACAACCGGCGACACGCGAACTCCTCGCCTACTGGAACGGCTTGCGCGGTGATCGCATGGCACCCGAGCGCGGCGAGATCGATCCGGCGCGGATCCGCAACGTGCTGGCCGACACGTTCATGCTCGATGTCGACCTTGCCGGCGGGTTCCCGTTCCGGCTTGTGGGCACACGCGTCAACGGCTTGTTCGAAACGGAACTCAAGGCCAAGCCCTTCCTGTCCCTCTGGAGGGCGGAAGAACGTCACAACCTCGCCGCGGTCCTGACGACTGTCGCGGACGGTCCCTGCCCCGTCGTCGCCGGCGCGACGGCTGCGCCGCAGGATCAGGAAAGCTGTGCGCTGGAGCTTCTCTTCCTGCCGCTGCGCCACCACGGCAAGACGCATGCGCGCATCCTGGGGCTGGTCAAACCGGTGAGCGAGCCGGTCTGGTTCGGTCTGCTGCCGGTCGGACCGATGGCGCTCCGCTCGCTGCGCATCGTCGACACGGCCCGCCACGATCTGCGGGAAAAGATCGCCGTCGGGCAGGAGACGCTGATGCCGACCTCGCCCGAGGCTCCGCCGAGCGCGCGACCCTACCTCAGGCTCATACAGGGTGGGCTTTGAGCGATGCCGGGATGTCGAGCGTTGCCGGGATCAAGCGTCAAAAATCCTCGAGATCGAAGTCGAGGATCGCCATCTGCAGCGTGAAGCTCTTGCCTTTCGGATCGTCGGCGGAGATCACGCCGAGGAAATCCTCGCCGGAGTTCAGCTCGACGGAATCGTTCTTCTTCATGCGCGGCACGATCTTCAGCTTGTCGTTCTCGAAGAACCGTCGAAGATAATCCTGCAGGACGCCGCGCTCGACCGGGATCTTCATGTCGAAGGCGAAGGAACGGTCGCCATCCTCGTCATCGACCGCGATCGCGCCGATCGATTTTTCGCCGAGATGCACGTCGGCATTATCGGGGTTCTTTTTGGCCGGCGTCACGCGAATGGCGTCATTGCCGAAGGTCCGGCGCAGGAAATCCTGAAGCTTGCGCATCTCGGTCTTGTCCAAGGCGAAATCTCCTCAACGCGAAGGTGGCGTGAACGCGAAGGTGGCGTGGCTTGCCAGAGAAAGCCGGCCGGCGCAAACGACGGTCGGTTCGAACTTCGGCCGAACCTAGCGCCTGGGCTCGATGACCGAGCGTCCCTCCGAGGTTTCCAGCGCCGGCTTGGCGGCGAGGATCTGATCCATCGAGCGCGCCGGCTCGGCGCAGCCGGCCTCGCCGACGATGCGCGCCGGCACGCCGGCCACGGTCTTGTTGTGCGGGACGGGGTGCAGCACGACGGAGCCGGCCGCGATCCGCGCGCAATGACCAACCTCGATGTTGCCGAGGATCTTGGCCCCGGCACCGATGAGCACGCCGTGGCGTACCTTCGGATGGCGGTCGCCCACCTCCTTGCCGGTGCCGCCAAGGGTCACGTCCTGCAGCATCGAGACGTTGTCCTCGATGAGCGCGGTGGAGCCGACCACCAAGCCGGTCGCGTGGTCGAGGAAGACACCCTTGCCGATCCGCGCGGCGGGATGAACGTCGGTCTGGAACACCGCCGACGAGCGGCTCTGCAGATAAAACGCGAAATCGTGCCGCCCCGCGCGCCATAGCGCGTGCGCCAACCGGTGCGCCTGGATCGCGTGAAAACCCTTGAAGTAGAGGATGGGCTCGATGACGCGCGTACACGCCGGATCACGGTCGACCACCGCCAGCAGATCGGCATGGAAGGATTCGCCGAAGCTCGGATCCTCGGCGGCAAGCTCGGCGAAGGCCTGACGGATCAGGTCGGCCGGCACGTCCTGGTGGGAGAGGCGGGCCGCCACGCGGTGGATGACCACGGACTCGAGCGAATCGTGATTGATGATGGTCGAGTAGATGAAGCCGGCGAGTTCCGGCTCACGACGAATGATCTCCTGCGCCTCGATGATCATGCGCGCGAAGACCGGATCATGCGGCTTGAGCGCGACGACATTGGCTTTCGCCTGAGCGTTGCCCATCATCGAAGCATCCATCCTTGACCCCTCGGAGAGATCCATCCCTCCTTCGATAGAAGCATATAGGCGTTTCATTCTCGTTCTTCGAGGAATTCGAGAACGGCCTGCTTGAACGTCTTGTCGCCGACCGCCCTGTTGTGATCGCGGCCCTCGATATGGAACGCGCGGCCCCGCGGCATCAGCGCCGCCAACGTCTCGGGGTCGCCGGCGATGTCGTCGAGCGTGCCGACCGCGACCAACGTCGGGCAATCGATGCGGGAGACCTCGTCGCGCGCCATGAGCTGGCGTGCCCCCCTGATGCAGGCGGCGAGCGCGCGGCGGTCGCTCTTCGTCGCGTCGGCGAAGGCGCGAAACATGCGCTGGGCGGGATCGCTCAGGCTCTCCAGCGCCGGGGCGTCCATCGCGTCGGCGATGCCCATCGGTAGCGTGCCGCCCTCGACCAGGCTGTAGCCGAGGCCGCCCAGCACGAGCGAGCGCACGCGCTGAGGCGCTTTGCGTTGCAAAAAGGCGGCGATGCGCGCGCCCATGGAAAAGCCCATGATGTCGGGCTTCTCGATGCCGAGATGGTCAAGCAGGGCCAAAGCCTCGTCGGCGAGCACGTCGATCGTGTAATCGGCCGGATCGTAGACCTTGTCGCTGCGGCCATGGCCCCTGACATCGTAGAGGATGGTCCGCCGCCCGGCGGCGCTCAGCGTCTTGACCCAGAGCGGAAACACCCAGTTGACCGCGTGGCTTGAGGCGAAGCCATGGATCAGCAGGATCGGCTCGCCGCGATCGGTGCCGACCGCCGGTTCGGCGAGATAGGCGATGGCGACGCCGCCGGGGCCGATCATTTTCTGCATCAAGAGCGGACCTCCACGCCTCCTCCTCGTGGACTTGCCTCCTCGTGGACTTGCGGGTTCAAACGTGCTTGCGGGTTTGACCTAGAGGGTTATGGAATGACGGCGTCTTTGTCATCCCCGGCGGGAGGCAAGGCCATTGCGCCGCGCGCCTTCTCCGCGATAGGGCCATGGCGAGAGAAGGATCAAGCCATGGACGAGCACGGCACGCCGCACTTCCACAACCAGCCGGGCCTGCCCGCGATCAAGGTCAGCGCGCGGCAGTTCATGTGCGTGGGCGCACTGCCTCCCTTCGACCATCCGCATATCTTCATCGACATGGGCCGCGAGAGCGACATCGTTTGTTCCTATTGCTCGACGCGCTTCGTCCATGAGCCGAACTTGAAGGCGCTTTGCGAGCCGGCCGAGTGCCGCTACATGCCGGACGCCGACAAGGCGGCCTAATCCGGCATCATCCATGGCGAGCCAGCGCATCCTCGTCGCCGGTGCCGGCATCGGCGGCCTTACGGCCGCCCTCGCCCTTGCGAGAGTCGGCATCGAGGTCACGCTTCTCGAGAAGGCGCAAGCGATAGAAGAGGTCGGTGCCGGGTTGCAGCTGTCGCCGAACGCCAGTCGGATCTTGCGCAGGCTCGGCTTACTGGATGCCGTAATCGCCGTATCAACCCGCCCGGCCGCCATTCGGGTGCGCGGGGCGCGCGGTGGACGCGATCTTTCCGTCATGCCGCTGACCGACGCCGAGACGCGCTGGGGCGCACCCTACCTCGTCGCCTATCGCGCCGACCTGCAGCGTATCCTCCTGGCGGCGGTGGCTGCCGAACCGGCCGTGGAGGTTCACCTCGGCACGGCGCTCGCCGGGTTCGGCGTGACCGCGTCCGGCGTTTCGGTGACTGCCAAAAAGGGGATGATGAAACGTAGCTTCGAAGGGGACGCTCTGATCGGCGCCGACGGCGTACGATCGGCCGTACGGGCGAAGCTTACGGCGGACGCTCCGGATCCGCCGCTCGAGCGGGGCCGCACCGCTTGGCGCGCGCTCGTCGACGCGGATACGCTCGACACGATGTTCGCCGCCCCGGAGACGGGTCTTTGGCTCGGCGGCAACGCGCACCTCGTGCACTATGGCGTGCAAGGCGGCCGGCGCCTCAACGTCGTCGCGATCACGCGCGACGCCATCGCCGGCGATCCGGACAACCTGTGGGCCAAGCCCGGCGATCCCGCGAAGCTTCGGGCGCATTTCGCCGGCTGGCACGAGAGCGCGCGCGGGCTGATCGCGAGCGCTCCAGCCTGGACGACATGGCCGCTCTTCGACCGCGCGGCCCTGCCCGCGTGGAATGCCGGTCCGGTCGCGCTGCTCGGCGACGCGGCGCACCCGATCCTGCCGTTCCTCGCTCAGGGCGCCGCCCAGGCGATCGAGGATGCCGCCGCACTCGCCGACGCGGTCGCGGACACGCGCGACCTGCCGCGAGCGTTCGCGCATTACTCACGAAAACGCCAGCCGCGGGCGACGCGCGTACAGGAGGAAGCCCGGCGCCTTGGCCGCATCTACCACCTCGCCGGTCCGCTCGCCTCGGCGCGCGACGCGTCGATGCGGCTCATGGGAGCGCGACGGCTTTTGTCCCGCTACGACTGGCTCTACGGCGCGTAGGCGCCGAGACACGTGACATCCTGCGGCGTGACGGCATAGGCTCGACGACATACGATTCGCCAAGTTTAGCGGTGTCTCGAGGATTGGCATGACCGCCGACACGGGTTTCGAAGACATCGACGCGCCCGATCTTCGTTCGGCGCACGTGATCGTGGTGGGCAACGAGAAAGGCGGCACCGGTAAGTCGACCTTGTCGATCCATCTCTCCGTCGCCTTGATGAAGGCCGGCTTCAGGGTCGCCACCATCGACCTCGACACGCGCCAGCAGACACTGACCCGTTTTTTCGAGAATCGTAGATCCTGGGCGCAAAGCGCCCCATGGGACGTCGAACTGCCTTTCCATTTCGCGCTCGAGCGCGGCGAGAGCGAGAGCGTGCGCGACAACGAGACGAAGGAGTTCGGCGCCTTCGCCGACGCGATCGGCCAGGTCGAGCATGCCTTCGAGTTCGTCGTGATCGACACGCCGGCGTCCGACTCCTATCTGATGCGTCTCGCGCACTCTCTCGCCGACACGTTGGTCTCGCCGGTCAACGATTCCTACATCGACGTCGATGTCTTCTCCCGCGTCCACCACGATCGGACGCGGCGCGGGGCGGTCGCCCACTATGCCGACCTCGTCATCGAGGCGCGTCGCAAGCGCCACCTCGTCGATCAGGGCATCATCGATTGGGTGCTGGTGCGTAACCGCATCGCCTCGCTGCAATCCAACAACGCCAAGCAGATCGCGATCAGTCTCGGACGCATGGCGATGGAGCTGAAATTTCGTGCGGCGGAAGGGCTCCACGACCGGGTGATCTTTCGCGAGTTATTCCCGATCGGCCTGACCGCCCTCGATCCGATCGAAGAAGCGATGCGTACCGGCGCCTTGTCGGCATCGCAGCAGTCGGCGCGTCGCGAGATCGAGGGGCTGCTTGGCACGCTGCAATTACCCGAACGCGGCACCGGCATGGCTCACCTGCAAGCGCGCCACGAGTGGTTCGAGCGGGTCCTTGGCCTGTACCGGAAGATGGAGACGCAGGGGCCGGTCGTATGAGCAGGGCCGCTAGCGAACGAAGACGTCGAGCGAGGACACGTGACGTCTCAGAACTCGACCTCGAGATCCTCGATATCGATAGCTTCGGCCAGCGCGCCGGCGATCCATTCGCGCATTTCCGGCATGTCGAGGATGAGGTCGCGATAGGCCGCGGAGACGCTGTCGACCTGCACGTGATAGGTCTTCATGCGGGTGGCGACCGGCGCGAACAGGGCGTCGGCCATGCACGGCTTCTCGCCAAGCAGGTAGGGGCCATGAAAGTCTGAGATGCAGTCGCGCCAGATCGAAGTGATGCGGTCGATATCCGCCTGGGCGCGCGACCAGACCTTGAAGGTCGGGAAATCACCCTTGATGTTCATCGGCAGGGCCGAGCGCAACGGCGCGAAACCAGAGTGCATCTCGCCGCTGATGGAGCGGCAGCGCGCGCGGCGCACACGCTCCGTTGGCAGCAGACCGGCCTCGGGCCGGACCTCGTTCAGATATTCGGCGATCGCGAGATTGTTCCAGATGACGAGCCCTTCATGCTCGAGACAGGGAACGAGCATGGACGGCGACAGCAGCAACAGCTCGGCGCGGCTTGAAGGATCGTCGGGCGGCATCACCTTCTCGACGAAGTCCAACCCGGATAATTTCGTAAGCAGCCAGCCGCGCAGCGACCAGGATGAATAATTCTTGCTGCTTATGGTAAGCGTCGTCTGCGCCAACCGCTTTCTCCCGCGATCCCAAAGCGGAACAACATAAAAATGATTGCATGCAATTTGCAGGCCGGAATCTCATGTTGCGCCATTGAGGGCGCGGCGATCGAGTTTAAGTATATGATCTATCAGGCATATGAGGCGCAATCGGCATTGGCCGAAATGATGCGTCCGTTCGCGGCCATGATGGCGACGACCCTTCGGCTACCCTGGCCGAGCGTCCTGCCGCTTACCCTGAAAGACCTGGCGGGACAGCTCGACGTCTTCGCCGCGTTGCGGACGACCGCGACCCGTCCGGCCTTCGGAATTACACCGGTTCAGCAGGGCAACCGCCTGGTCGACGTCGTCGAAGAGGAGGCGGCAAGCACGGCTTTCGCGACATTGTTGCGTTTCAGGAAAGACGTGGCGACCCAGCAACCCAAGGTGCTCCTCGTCGCGCCGATGTCCGGCCATTTCGCGACGCTGCTGCGGGCCACGGCGCAGACGCTCCTGATCGATCACGACGTCTACATCACGGATTGGCACAACATCCGCGACGTGCCGCGCGAAGCCGGCGTGTTCGATCTGTCGACCTACGTCCAGCAGGTGATGCATTTCGCTCGCGTGCTCGGCGAGGGATCGCACATGGTGGCGGTTTGCCAGCCGACGGTTCCGGCTCTCGCCGCCGCGGCGCTGATGGCGGAGGACGGCGATATCGCCCAGCCGCGCTCGATCACGCTCATGGCGGGACCGATCGATACGCGCATCAATCCGACGGCGGTCAACAGGCTCGCGAACGAGAAGCCGATCGAATGGTTCGAGGAGAAACTTACCGATAGCGTGCCGTCGTGCTACAAGGGCGCGGGTCGACGCGTCTACCCCGGCTTCATGCAGCTTGCGGCCTTCATGAGCATGAACGCGGAGCGGCACAAGAAGTCGTTCGCCGACATGGCCAAGGCGCTCGCCGAAGGCGACGAGAGCAGATACGCGACGATGAAGACCTTCTACGACGAATATTTCGCCGTCATGGACCTGCCGGCCGAGTTCTACCTGCAAACGGTCGCACAGGTTTTCCAGGAGCACCGGCTCGCGAAGGGCGAGCTGACGATCTCGGGTCGCAGGATCGACCCGAAGGCGATCCGGCGCGCCTCGCTGCTGACAATCGAGGGCGAGCGCGACGATATCTGCGGGCTTGGTCAAACGATGGCGGCGCACGACCTCTGCTCGGGCGTCAGGCAATATCGCAAGACCCATCACGTCCAGACCGGCGTCGGCCATTACGGCGTCTTCAGCGGCAGGCGATGGGCTGGCGAGGTCTATCCAAAAGTACGCGATATGATCGCGATGGCGGGCTAGCCGCTCATTAACGCGTCGAATAGTCGATCAGCGTCATCGTGAAGAGGATGGCGACCCAACAAAAGCCAAGCACAGAGAAAAAGCGCACGAGCGGCGGATCGTGGATAACCTCCATCGAGAAGAGGAGGACGACCACGATCATCAGCGCCATGATCGGTGCCTCGACGATCCAGGCATTCTCGATCGGGTGCAGCCAGCCCACGGCGAGATTTATCGCGAGAAACACCATCAGCGTCGCGAACGTGAAGACCGGCACGCGCATGCGCGCCCAGATCAGACGCTTCTGCTCGTCGGTGAGGCCGCTCCTGAAATCGGGGCCGCCCGGAGTATCGCGCTCGTCCGCATCACCCTTATCGCGTTTTGGCTTGGCTGCGCTCACGAGCCGACCCTCACCGGTTCATCACGTAGATGATCGTGAAGACCATGATCCACATCAAATCGATGAAGTGCCAGTATAGGCCGTAGACCTCGATGCGGTTCTGGTGGCGCGAGAGGTAGCCAGGCGCCTTGGCTTGCACGGCCAGGACCAGGAGGATCCCGACACCCGTCGTCAGATGAAACCCATGCAGCGCGGTCGCGACGTAGTACAGGTTGACGTAGAGGATCGAGGTGCGATCGCCGGAGAGGTCGTAGGGTCGCGCCATGAAGGGCGTGAGATGGTCCAGATAGTCCTTGTAATATTCGTAGCCCTTGAGGATCAGGAACAGCGTGCCGAGCGCCGCGGTGGCGTACATGCACCAGACCATGATCTTCTGCCAGCCGAGCCGTGACGTCATGATCGCCGCCGACATGGTCAGCGACGAAACGATCAGCACGGCGGTGTTGGCGGCGCCGATCCAGAATTCGAGATGATGCGCGGCATTCCGCACCGACTCGGGGTGGACGATGCGCAGGATCAAGGCGACCAGGAAGAGCGCCGCAAACAGCAGCAGTTCGGTCAGCAGCCATGACCACATGCCGAGCGAAGCGGCGTGCCGCTGCTGCTCGACTTCCGTGAACTGCTCGTGGAGCTCGACGCCGACAGCCGCGGCGTTAGCCACGTTCGCCGACCTGGATCGGGTAGTCGTAAGGCTCGAAGTCGACCACGGGCATCGTCGTGAAATTATGCTTGGGCGGCGGCGAGGACGTCGTCCATTCCAGCCCCTTCGCCTCCCATGGATTGGCCGGTGCCTTCTTCCCGAACCACAGCGACCAGACCAGGTACACCATGGGGAAAAGATAGCCGATCGCGAGAACCGTCGATCCCGAAGAGCTTAGGATGTTGAGAAGCTGGAACTCGGCCGGGTAGACGTGATAGCGCCGCGGCATGCCGAGGTAACCGAGAATGAATTGCGGGAAAAAGGTGAGGTTGAAGCCAAGGAACATCAGCAGCGCGCCGACCCGCCCCCACGCCTCGGGATACATGCGCCCGGTGAACTTCGGCCACCAGAAATGCAAGCCGCCGAGGAAGGCCAGCATGGTGCCGCCGACCATGATGTAGTGGAAGTGCGCGACGACGAAATAGGTGTCGTGCACGTGCTCGTCGATCGCCAGCGTCGCCAGGAACAACCCGGTGAGGCCGCCCAGCACGAAGAGCCCGATATAGCCCATCGCGTAGAGCATCGGCGTATCGAGGCGCAGGTCGCCTTTATGGATCGTCGCGGTCCAATTGTAGACCTTGACGGCTGAAGGCACGGCGACCGCGAAGCTCAGGAACGAGAAGGTCAGGCTGGCATAGTCGCTCTGCCCATTCATGAACATGTGGTGGCCCCACACGAAGAAGGTGATCGAGGCGAGCGCGATGGTCGAGTAGCAGATGAAGCGATAGCCGAAGAGCTTCTTCTGCGAGAAGGCCGGGATGATCTCCGCCATGACGCCCATGCCCGGCAGCACCATGATGTAGACGGCCGGGTGCGAGTAGAACCAGAAGAGATGCTCGAACAGCACGGGGTCGCCGCCGAGAGCCGGATCGAACACGCCGATGCCGAAGGCGCGCTCCATCACCAGCAGGATCAACGCCATCGTGATGACCGGCGTCGCCAGCAGGAAGATCAGGCTCGTCGCGTACATCGTCCATACGAAGATCGGCATGCGGAACCAGTGCATGCCGGGCGCGCGCATCGTGTGCACGGTGACGACGAAGTTGAGGCCGGTCAGGATCGACGAGAAGCCGACGACGATGACGCCGATGAGCGCCGGCACGACGTAGGTGTTGGAGAAGGTGGTCGAGAACGGCGCGTAGAAGGTCCAGCCGGTGTCGACGCCGCCGATCACGACGGTGGCGAGCGTGAACAGCGCCCCCGTCATGAAGATGTACCAGCTCAGCAGGTTGAGCCTCGGAAAGGCGAGGTCCTTGGCGCCGATCATCAAGGGAAGGAGGAAGTTGCCCATCGTCGCGGGGATCGATGGGATGAGGAAGAACCAAACCATCACGACGCCGTGGATCGTGAAGAGCTTGTTGTAGGTGTCGTTGGTGAAGATCTGCCCGTTGGGGACGACGAGGGCGAGGCGTATCAGGCCGGCGGCGATCGCCCCGACGATGAAGAAGCCGGTGATCGAGATGAGATAGAGGATCGCGATGCGCTTGTGGTCGATCGTAAAGAACCACGAACGCAGGGTGTGCGCATCGTGCAGGTAGTCTCTTGGACGCTGAAGGGTCGCCGGCGGCGGCACCCGGTCGCGCATCACGAAATCGGTCATAATCCCGAATCCTTGTTGGCTTGGTCGCGCGACCCGAGCGACCTGATGTAGGAGACGATCCGGATGAGGTCGTCCTCCGGGATCTTACCCTTGTAGGCGGGCATGTTCTGCTTGTAGCCCGCGATCTTGTTGTCGTTGGGATTGAGGATCTTGTCGCGGATGTAGGTGTCGTCGGCGACGACAGTGCCACCTTGCTCCATCGGCACCGGCTTCTGCCACAGGCCGACCAGCGACGGCGCCTTCACCGTCGATCCGCCCTGGTGGCATCCGGAGCATCCGTAGGATTGGAAAAGAGCCTCGCCGGCGGCGACCGTCGTGGAGCCGGACGCCGATTGCGTCAGCCACTTCTGATAGTCGACCGGCTTCATGATGTACAAGGTGCCGTCCATCTCGGAATGATCGGTCCCGCAATATTCGGAGCAGAACAGATGGTATGAGCCGACCTTGTCGGCCTTGAACCATATCTCGGTATAGCGGTTCGGGATCGTATCCATCTGGATACGCAGAGCCGGAATGTAGAGCGCGTGGATGACATCCTGCGAGATCATCCGGATCAGCACAGGCTGGCCCTCCGGCACGTGGAGGTCGTTGATCTCGGACTGACCGCCGGGATGCTGGAACTTCCACATCCACTGCCGTCCGATCGCCGAGATCTGCAGCGCGCCGGCCGGCGCGTTCTTCTGCTCGGAGAACAGCAGCGCGCCCCACACGAAGAAGATCAGCGTCAGGAAGAACGGGATCAGCATCCAGGACAGTTCGATGACGACGCTGCGGTTTTCCGAGGTCTCGCGATTGACCTTGCGGCCGGAGCGGTACTTGAACGCGAAGAAGGTGATCGAGATGAAGATCGGCACGGTGAGCAACAACGTGATGACCGTGAAGCCGAGGATCAGGTAATCGGCGTGGACGGCCGCCTGCGAAGCGGCCTGTGGCCAGATGTCGAGGCCATTACCCGAGCCGTTCATCCCGCACTCTGCTTCGTGAGGATCGCAACCGTCATGGCTTGGCCTCCGTCGTCGTGCCGGGATCGTAACTCGGCGCGATCGCGCCGGGCCGCCCCTCGCCCTGCACGCTATGACCCGGCTTATTCTGCGGCTGGGCGGCGCTAAAAGCGGGGAGCTCTGGCATCGGCACGGTCGTACCAGGCGTCGTCGATTGATCGGATTGCGCGTCGGCGTCGAGCGACTTGCCGACGACTTGCTGCATCGCGCGTACGATCGGAATATGCGCTTGGCTATGGGCGGAATCGTCCCAACCGTAGGTCTCGATGCGCTGCTGCTGCTCCATGATCGTCGCGTTGATGTCGCGGTAGGGTTCGGCCTGCAGATGCGGCAGCGGCGGAGCGATGGCCGCGCTCTGCTCCGTCGTCAAACCGATACGGGCGTCGCGCTGATGCGTGTTGAAGCGCGCGAACATGTAGAAGACTCCGGTGAGGCTGGCGATGCCAAGCACTATAGAGATCACCATGATCTTGACGAGAAGGCGGACGTTGGTGTCTTCGACCTCGTAGCCCGCCTCGAGCGAGGGCGCGTTGATCGGGCCCACCGACTGGCCGCGACCCTCGGCGGATTCCGAGCTTGAAGCCGTAGGCGCACCGCCGCCTTGCTTGCGCGTGAACAGCGCGGTCGCGCCGACCGCGGCGAGGGCGACGCCGATGGCGCCCCAACGCAAGCTCGTTTTTCTATCGTCATGCGATCCGCGGGCCCTATCCATGCCGCACCTGCTTGCGACCGCCGACCACGAAGGCGCAGATCGCCGCCAGGCCAGCCAACCCGCCGACCATTGCGAGGTCGAGCAGCACGAAGGCGGCGGTAAATCCTTCGCGCGGGCTGGCCAGCAGAAGAAGATCCGCGACCTCGACAACCAGCACCGTCGCGAAAGCGGCGACCAGCGCGCCGCGCAACCGCGCGAACGGTTCCGGCAGCAGCACCAGGAAGGCGAGAATGAGCAAGATCGGCGCACCGGTGGCGAAGCCGGGGCCGAGCGCGTCTTGGGCGCGCGTCTGGTACCAAACGATTTCTTTCGGCAGATTAGCCGACCAGACGACGAGATAGACGGTAAATTGCACGAACGTCGCGAAACCGACGGAGACGAGAAGTGCCAGCACGATACCTCGCTCGAGGATCACGCGGCGTCCGCTGGCGAGCGCAATCAAGCCGGCGGCCGTGATCGCGAAGGCGCATTGCGCGGAGATGACGAGGACCCCGTAGGCCGAGGAGACGAAGCCGGCGTCGAGCGACATGAACCAGTCGTAAGCGGCAAGCGTGCCGATGAAGAGATGGACGAGCAGGCCCACGCACGCCACCGTATGATGCGACCCGGGAGGCGCCGGCCGTAGGAAGAACAAGCTGAGGCCGACCCAGATCGCGAGGTATACGATGGCGCGGATGGCGAAGAAACCGGGCTTGAACCAAGCGTGCGCGAGACCGGGCGTCGATGGCGAACCGTGCGCCGCGGGCCAGGGGTAGATGGCGTGAAGTTCGAGCAGGACGGGCACGATGAGCAGCGCCAGCAGCGGTAGGCTCGCCAGCAGCAGGCGCAGGGCCCAGGAAATACCGGTTTCGCCGATCCCGGCGGCCTCGAGGCCCATCAACACCGGCAGCGCGCCGAGCGGAAGCGATATCAGCAGGAGCCATGCGGCGACATAGGCTCTCGGCAGGCTCGGTATCTTGCCGGCCGCGAACAGTCCGACGATCAGCGCGACCACGAGCAGCCAGACGACGGCGGCGACGATGGCGGGACGCCGCGTCATTTGCCCGACACGTTGAGCTTCGCCTGGTCTTCCGCCGGCAGGTTGGCGAGGACGGGCCGCTGCGCCAGCTGAAGGGCACGAATGTAGGCGGCGATCGCCCAGCGGTCGGCTGGCGGCACACGGTCGGCGTACGAATACATCGCGCCTTTCCCATGCGTCAGGACGTCATAGAAATGTTGCGCCTTCGCCTTCATCAGCCGGTCTTCGGTGAAACGCGGCGGCTTCGGGAAGCCGCGCTGCACGATCATGCCGTCGGCGTTGCCGGCCAGGCCGTGGCAGGGCGTGCAGAAGATGTCGTAGCGCTGATGCCCGCGCTCGATCAACGCCACCGTCACGGTTGCGGGCTGGGGCACGACTTGGTGAGGCTCGTCGCGCGGCACGGTGCCGGCCACAGGCAGTTGCATGGAGCTCTTGTTGGGCAGGAAGTCATTGCGATCCCAGGTGTTCGACTTGCCCTGCTTGTACATGTCGGCCTGGTCGCATCCGGCCAGCGCGAGCGCCGCGAACCCTAGCGCATACACGGCCCTCATCGCGGCACACGCGCGACGGCGATCGGCCTGGTGCTGAGGCCGTTCAGCACCTTCTCGATCGCCGCCGGATCAAGTGGCGTCTCGAGCGCGGCGACGATCAGGAAGAAGCGATCCTGAGTCGCGCGGCCGAAGCCGGGAATGTTGAAGGAGGGATGATTGAGGAGCGGCAGCCGCGTCAGGAACGTCATGTTGAAGAACGCCGCCAAGGCGCCGGTAAGCATCGCGAAGGACACGCTGGGAACGGCGAACGCGGGCCAGCTGAACAGAGGCCGTCCGCCGATCTGGAATTGATAGTCGTAGGCCGTCGCGTAGACGCACATACCCATCATCGCGACGAAGCCAAGCACCGCCGCGCCTCCGACGAAATAGTACGGTATCGGCTTCGCCTCCCGCCCGATGACCGCCACCGCGTTGGCGATCGGCACGGGCGAATAGATTTCGAGGCGTCCGAAATGCTTTGGGCGTAGCACGTCGGCGGCGGCGACGACCGACTCGGGCGACCCGAACTCCGCACTGATCGCGTAGAGCGGCGCCTCCTTGTGTTCCGCATGGAGTTGGCTCATCGCCACCTCCATCGCGCCTGCTGGGCGAGGCGCTTCGTCTCGACGATCGAGACGAGGGGAAGATAGCGCAAGGCCATCAACATCAGGGCGATGAACAGACCGACCGAGCCGGCGAAGGTCGTCGCGCCCCAGAAGTCGGCCTCGTAGGGATGCGACGCGGAGGGCAGGAAATCGTGCTGCAACGTGACGACGATGACCATGAAGTGGTCGGCGAACATGCCGATCGCGACGAGGAGACCGATCGCGAAAAGCAGGATCGGCGACCGGCGAAGCGCCGGCACCCAGAAGAGCTGGACCGGGACCAGCGAAGCGAAGGCGATCGTCCAAAACGCCCACGCGTGCGGACCGACGAGGCGACGGTGCGCCACGGCCACCTCGAACGTGTCGCCGCCGAGCTGCGTCGCGAAGATCTCCGCCGCGTAGCAGTAAAGATTGAGCAGGCCGAGGACGAGCAGCATCGCCGCCAGCACCTCGATGTGTCGCCGGGTGATCAGCTCTTCCAGGCTGAAGATGCCGCGCACGACGACCGCCATGGCGGCGATGAAGGCGACGCCGGAGTAGATCGCGCCGAGTAGGAAGGCGACCGGCAGCAGGCTGTCGTGCCAGCCCGGCTCGACCGAACCGGCGAACATGACGGCGGCGCCAGTCTGCAACGACGCGACCAGGATGACGCCAAGAAGGGCGATGATCCGGTAGGCCTGCGTCCAGCGGAGCCATTGCAGCGCCGATCCGCGCCAACCGAGCGCGACGATACCGTAAAGCTGGGCCCGCACGAGGCCGCGCTTGTCGGGCTGGATGCGTTCGACGGCCTTGTCGCGCAGCGTGGCGAGATCCGGAATCATGCCGATGTACCAGAAGGCGATCGCCGTGCCGAGGAAGCTGATGATGTCGACGGCATCCCAGAACAGCGGCGAGCGGAACTGCGGCCAGAGCAGCAACGTGTTGGGATACGGCAGATTCCAGTAGAAGAACCAGGGCCGGCCGAGATGGACGATCGGGTACACGGCGGCAGCGGCCGCCGCCACCAGCGACAGCGTCTCGGCGATGCGATTCAAGGCCGATCGCCATTCCGCGCCGAGCAGCAGGAACATCGCGGAGATGAAAAGGCCGCCCGAGGCGACGCCGATCCACCAGTCGTAGCTGACGATGTCGAGCGCCCAGGTGACGGGCACGTTGTTGCCCCAGATGCCGACACCCTCGATGAAGAGCCAACCGAGCGACGCGACGAGTATGCCGATCAGCGCCATCGCGAACGCGAAGGCGTACCACCAGCGCCTGCGCATCGGATGCGTGAAGGCGATATCGGCGACCTCGGTGCCGATCGTGCCGAAGGTCTGTCCCTTGGCGATGAAGTCGCGGGCGATCAGGTTCGGCGAGTCGGAGGAAAGGCTCGTCACGTCAGCCGTCCTTTCCGCTCGAGGCCTGCCCGGTCGAGGCGTGGGTCGCCGCCAGCGCCGGCCCGCGCTCGGCGAGATAGGTCGTGCGCGGCCGCACGTTGAGCTCTCCAAGCAGGTCGTAATTACGCGGATCTTGCCGCTTGGCGAGGACATCGGCCTTGGGGTCGGCCAGGTCACCGAAGCTGATCGCCTGCGTCGGGCAGGCGCTCTGGCAGGCGGTTTGAACCGAGCCGTCAGGTATCCCGGAATCGGCCTTGCCGGCGGTGATCCGGGCGCTGGCGATCCGCTGGACGCAATAGGTGCATTTTTCCATGACGCCGCGCGATCGAACCGTCACGTCTGGATTGTTGCGCGCCTGCACAGAGGGTGCCTGACCCCCTGTATAATCGAGATAGTTGAAGTGGCGGACCTTGTAGGGGCAGTAGCCGGAGCAGGCGCGCGTGCCGACGCAGCGGTTGTAGACCATGAGATTGAGCCCCTCGTGGTCGTGCAGCGTCGCCTCGACAGGGCAGCCGACCTCGCACGGCGCGAGCTCGCACTGCATGCAAGGTACGGGTTGGAAATGCGTATCGGGGTCGTCGAGCATCTTCGCCGGCGTTCCGTCGACGGCATCGGACGCCGTCTTGGCCGAGGAATAATATCGGTCGATGCGCAGCCAGTGCATGCCGCGCCCCATCGCGACCTGCTCCTTGCCGACGATCGCGATGTTGTTCTCCGACTGGCAGGCGACAACGCAGGCGTTGCAGCCGATGCAGGTGTCGGTGTCGATCACCATGCCCCAGGCGCGCGGCGCCCAGGCCGCGCCGCCGTTCGGGTCATCGAGGGGCCGCGTCGCGCCGTAAAGGCTGCGCGCGTCCATATCGCCCCGCTGCGGCTTGGCGCCGGGTCGGGCCACGCGGATGAAGTCGTGGCCTTCCATCGTGTTGTGGTCCTGTGTCGTCGCGACGACACTGGTTCGGCCGGTCTTGGTGAGGCTCGCGCCGCCAGCCTGGAAAGGATCATCCTTCGAACGCAACGGGTTGGGGTCGTAGCCCAGCTGGTCGAAGATCTGATCGGGCACGTTGCGGCCGTACCCGAGCGACAGGGTGATCGTCTGGTCCGCCTGACCCGGCAGGATCCAGGCCGCGCCCTCGACCCTGCCGCCCGAGACCGCCACCTCGACCAGATCGCCGTTGGCGAGGGAGAGACGCTGCGCCAGGGCCGGGCTCACCGCGACGACGTTGCCCCAGACGATCTTCGTCAACGGGCGCGGCAGCTCCTGCAGCCAGCCGTTGGCGGCATGCGATCCGTCGCGGATATTGGCGTCCGGGCGGAAGAGAAGCGTCAGGTGGCCCGGCTTCGGCGCATCCGCGGCCTTGGGTGTCGGGCTTGCCGGGGCGTTCGGCGTGGCGGTCTTCGCCTTGGCGGCGCTGTCGGGCAGGAAACCGTCGGTGAGAGCCTTGCTCCAGACCGGGGCGTAGCTCGCGGGATCGGTCTTTCCCTGCCAGTAGCTCTTGACGATCGTCAGCCCGTCACGCGCCTCCTCGTCGAGAAGGAGCGACAGAAGTTCCCCCACCGTTCGGCCTTCGTAGAGCGTGCGGATCGTCGGCTGGATCAAGCTCGCGGTGCCGTCCACCGCGCGGGCGTCGCCCCACGATTCGAGCGGGTGGGCGAGCGGCAAGTGCCAGTCCGCCCGAAGCGCCGTCTCGTCGACGTAGGCGCCACAGTGGATCTTCGACTTAACCTTGGACAAGGCATCGGCGAATTTGTAGCCGCCGGGCGCCTCGTAGACCGGATTGATGTCGAGCATCAGCAGGCATGAAACCTCGCCGCCGTTCATCGCGGTGACAAGATCGGCGAGAGTGTCGGCCTTTGGCAGGACCGGCTCGGTAAAGCTTACGGTTCGGCCGATGTTGCCGAGCGTCGCGTTGAGCCGATGCACCGCCTCGTGCACCTCGACCGGTTGGGTCGCGCCGGCGACAACAAGGCTTGCGCCCTTGGCGGCCGCGAGCGCGGCGGCCGCGCGGACGATCCAGCGGGTGGCGGCATCCTTGCCCGTTTCCGCCGCCGGCGATCCCACCGCGTCGGCAAGCCGCGCGAGGATTTGCAGAAGTTGGTCCGGCTCGGCCGCGAGATGGTAGTCGGCTTTGGCGCTCGTCAGCGTCGGTGTCGAGCCCACGGCATGCAGCGTCAGCAGCTCGTCCTTGGCGGCGGAGGCGCTTCGCGCCTCGGCGAAGCGCCGCGACAGGCCAACTTGCCCCGCACCCGCGTCAAGAAAATCGCCGTCGATCGCGACGACGCAACGCGCCGTGTCGAAGTGGAATTGCGCATCGAGCCGCTCGCCGAAGACGGCCTCACTGGCGGTTGCGAGCGTCGCCCCGCCGAGCGGCGACATCATGTGCCATTTCGCCTGCGGCATCGCCTTGAGCATCGCTTGGATCTGCGCGATCAGCGAAGGCGATGTCATGGGTCCAGTCAGCAGCCGCAGTCCCTTGCCCTGGTCGCCGCGCATCCGCGCGATCGGACCGAGCATGCGGTTGCGGAACGTGTCCCAATCCGAGGGGCGATCGAGATAGCGCACGATCTGCGAGCGCATGGGATCGTAGAGACCGAGCACGGAAGCCTGGCCGAAGATGTCCGTGCCGCCGCGGCTCCACGGATGCTGCGGATTGCCCTCGATCTTGATCGGGCGACCGTCGATCGTCGTGACGAGCACGCCGTTGGCGAAACCGTCGATGACCGTCGTCGAGGCATAGGACAAAGGCTGGCCCGGCTCGATGCGTTCGGGCTGGCGCACGTAGGGCACCTCGTAGGCGCGCCCGTCCTCCACCTGGTCGCAGGCGGCGAGGCCCGACATCGCGAACGAGGCCGCCATGATCTTGAAGAAGCCGCGCCTGTCCGGTCCTTCCGCGAGATGCGCGGCCGACGGATACTCGCGCTCCAGGAAGCGACGAAAGGACGGCGTCTCGGCCACCGCGTCGAGGCTTTTCCAGAAAGCGGGCCCCTGCCCGCTCTCGAGCTTGGCGCGGATCGCTTCGAGATCGACCTTCGAGTCCGCGCCGAAGGTTTTCATCGCGCGATCCTTCATCAGCGGTGGCAGATCGAGCAGTCGGTCATCTTGTCCGCTTGGCCGATATGGTACTTGCGAACAAGCTCAGGGCCGGCGGTGGCCTGATCCTCGGGCGGCGACCAGGACATGTTGAAGATCTGCGATTGCGGCCGGACAAACTTCTCCGGGTTGCGATGGCAATTCAGGCAGAACTCCATCTGGAAGGTCTGCACCTTCGAGGTGAGCTGCATCTCCTTCATATTGCCATGGCAGCTGGAGCAGCCGATCCCTTTACTGATATGGATCGAATGGTTGTAGTAGACGTAGTCGGGAAGCCGATTGACGCGTGTCCACACCAAAGGCTTGTTCTGCTCGAGGCTGGCGCGTACCGGCTCGAGCATCGGCGAGTCCTTCCAGATCTGGGAGTGACACGTCATGCATGTCCAGGTCGGCGGGATGCCGGCGGACGCAAGGTATTCGACCTGCTGATGGCAGTAGCGGCAATCGATACCGAGTTCGCCGGAATGGTGTTTGTGGCTGAAGGGCGCCGGCTGGTCGGGCGCGACGCCGACCTTCGTCACGTAGGCTGAAGACGTGACGCCAGCCGAGACGAAAAACAAGCCGACGACAGTCGCGACCACAACCAGGATCGCCAGCCTGAAGATGGCGTCGGCACCCGGTGCGAACAGCTGCCGCATTACGACATCGCCCGCTGCTTAGGCCCGGGCTCGGCCGCGACGATCGCGGACGATGGATTTGGCGCCTGGACTTGCTTCACGGTAATCCTCGCCATGTCACCGAGTTGGTTTAAGCGAGGCCGCGAATACAGGCAACGAACAAGCGCGGGCCATAAAGTCGCGAACGATCCCGTCAGCGACTTGCGATCATTGCGCCTTGGTGAAACGGGCCTTGCAGGCCGGCCGTAGCTTTTCGTAGTTGTCCTTCATACACGTTTGGATCGCATCGAGATCGGGCAGCTTCTCCTTGCAAAGCCGCATGGCGTCCGGCGAGCAGGCCGTCACATCCTCGATTGTGTAATTTGATGTGTCAGTCGCCGCTTGGACCAGCCCGGCGCTAAGAGGCCAGACGATGAGGGCGAGCAGCGCGGTCGGCGATAGTTTCGCGTACATGGTCGGTCTCCAGACATGATTTCGAAGTGTTTGTAGGCCGCCACCCGATCATTGCAAGGCTAAGCGGTCGCTGGCCTCGGCAACGTCGCAAGCCGAGGATAACGGGACGGGGGACGCTCGCGTTGCCGCTTGTAAGGCGTCTTTAAGACAAGCGGCCTTTCCCGCCGAGATTCGTTGCAGACCGGTAACACCCTTCCGGATAAGGCCTTTCGAGGGTCGTCAGAACGCCTTTCCCGGTTGTCGCTCGGAGCCTTTGGGTTATTCATCGTCCATCGCATTCCGCATCCCGAAAGGAACACCAGCGTGATTCGTAAAGTCCTCTTGTCAACGGTGGCTATGATCGCCATCAGCGGAACGGCCTTCGCGGCCGATCTGCCTTCACGCCGGGCTCCTCCGGTTTTCGTCCCGCCGCCGATCCCCGTCTTCTCGTGGACCGGCTTCTACATCGGTGGCCAGGTCGGCTACGGCTTCGGTAACGACTACGCTCGCGAGCAGGGTATCACCGGCGGCGTCCAGCAGTTCCATGTCGGCAACCCGAGCGGTGTCGAAGGTGGTGGCCATATCGGCTACAACTTCTCGACTCAGTCACTGCCGATCTTCGGCGGTCTCGCGGGTGGCCTGCTCGGCACCGGCGGCGTGATCGGCGTCGAAGGCGACGTCAACGGCACCGACTTCCGGGGCACCACGGCGTTCGCCGGCCCGGTCCCGCTCTACGAGACCGTTCGCAAGGACATCGACGGCTCGATCCGCGGCCGCATCGGTATCGCGGTCGATCGCGCCCTGTTCTTCGCGACCGGCGGTGCCGCGTTCGCGGAATTCCACGAGGATTACAACATCGGCGGCCTTCCCTTCCAGGAAGACAGCCACACCCGTGTGGGCTACACGGTCGGCGGCGGCGTGGAATATGCCATCACCACCCAGTTCTCGCTGCGCGCCGAGTATCGGTACAGCGATTTCGGCCGCTACACCGACGTCAACGCCCCGGCGCCCTTCACCACGTCGCATCACATGATCGACCAGAAGGCCCAGGCCGGCTTCAGCTACAAGTTCGAGACGCCGGTTGCGCCTCCGGTTGTCGCCCGCTACTGATCGCTCGCTTCGAGGCAGGTCAGGACTGTTACAAAACCCGGCTTTCGAGCCGGGTTTTCTTTTTTGCTCTCGAAGGCCTGCCGGTTCGGCTTTCGTTGCGCGCCGGGCGCGATCGTGACACTTGTCCGGCCATGCCGATCAATATGTCTTCCGCGAAAACGGCTTCACCCGCGCCGCCTCGGGTTTCCTTCGTCTCGCTCGGATGCCCCAAGGCGCTCGTCGACAGCGAACGTATCATCACGCAATTGCGCGCCGAGGGCTACGAACTCGCCAGAACGCACGCCGGCGCCGATCTCGTCATCGTCAACACCTGCGGTTTTCTCGATAGCGCCAAGGCCGAATCGCTGGCGGCGATCGGCGAGGCCCTCGACAAGAACGGCAAGGTCATCGTCACCGGCTGCATGGGTGCCGAGCCCGCGGCGATCAAGGCGCGCTTTCCGAACCTTCTGGCGATCACCGGCCCGCAGGCTTACGAGAGCGTCGTCAACGCGGTTCACGATGCGGCACCCGCCCCGCACGACCCGCGATTTTCGCTGGTGCCGGACCAGGGCGTGAAGCTCACGCCGCGCCATTACGCGTACCTGAAGATCTCCGAAGGCTGCAACAACACCTGCTCGTTCTGCATCATTCCGCATCTGCGCGGCCGGCTCGCGTCGCGTCCCGCCGGCGAGGTCCTTCGCGAAGCGGAACGGCTCGTCAAGGCCGGCGTCAAGGAACTGCTCATCATCTCGCAGGACACCAGCGCCTACGGTGCCGACCTGCGCTACGCCACGAGCCCGTTCGGCGATCGCGAGGCGCGTGCCAGATTCTACGATCTCGCGCGCGATCTCGGCTCGCTCGGAGCGTGGGTGCGGCTGCACTACGTCTACCCTTATCCGCACGTCGACGAGGTCATCCCGCTGATGGCTGAGGGCCTGGTCCTGCCCTATCTCGACATGCCGCTTCAGCATGCGAGCCCGGCTGTCCTCAAGGCGATGCGCCGGCCGGGCGATCAGGAGCGGATGTTGGAGCGAATCAGGGTTTGGCGCGGCATCTGCCCGGATCTCTCGCTGCGCTCGACCTTTATCCTCGGGTTCCCCGGCGAGACGGAGGCCGACTTCGAGATATTGCTGGCATGGATGAGCGAGGCCAAGCTCGATCGCGTCGGCGCCTTCAAGTACGAGGCGGTCGAGGGCGCTCCTGCAAATGCGCTGGGGCTACCTGCGGTGCCGGACGAGGTGGTGGCGAGCCGATACGATCGCTTCATGCGCCATCAGCAAGCGATCAGCGCCCGGAAGCTGCAAGCCAAGATTGGTCGCCGCCTGAAGGTGCTCGTCGACGTGGGCGGCCCGCTCGGCGGCATCGGACGCGGCACGGGTGACGCGCCGGAGATCGACGGCAAGGTTCATCTCCGCAGTCACCGCCCGCTCCGATCCGGCGACTTCGTTTCAGTTAAAGTCGAGCGAGCTGACGCTTACGATCTTTTTGGACTTGTTGGTTAATGATTATCCCCTCGTTAAGTATAAATGCCGCCATCGCGCGTACTTGCTGAACAGCGTCTTACGGTAACGAATAAGATACAGTTGAAAGCCTAAATGGCGACACGGGGCTCGGGAAGAGCTTTCGGCTTTCTCTGATGCGACGTTCGAAGTCTCGAACTGTCGCCGCATCTTCAAAGGATAAGCTTGTGATCAAGAAACTGCTCCTGTCGACGGTGACGATCACCGCGCTCGCGGGGACGGCTTTCGCGGCCGATCTCCCCTCGCGCCGGGCTCCCCCTGTTTACGTGCCCCCGCCGGTGATCCCCCTGTTCACGTGGACCGGCCTCTACGTCGGCGGCCAGGTCGGCTACGAATTCGGCCGCTCGAACGCTTTCGCCTCCAATCCCGTTCTCGGCGGTTTGGCCTCGGTGGGCGGCAAGCCGAACGGCATCATCGGTGGCGCTCACGTCGGTTACAACTACGCACTCGGCATGCCGGCCTTCGGCGGCCTCGGTTCGAGCTTCGTCGTCGGTGTCGAGGGTGACGTCGACGGATCCAACTACAAGACCAACTATCTCCTCGGTGGCATTTCCAATTCGACCAACCAGAACATCCAGGGCTCGGTACGCGGTCGCCTGGGCGTCGCGGTCGACCGCGCCTTGTTCTACGCCACAGGCGGTGCCGCCTTCGGCGATCTCGGCAACAATTACGTCAACACTCTCAATGGGCTGACCGACTCCGACAAGCGCACCCGCGTCGGCTACACGGTCGGCGGCGGCATCGAGTACGCGATCACCAACAACTTCTCGCTGCGTGCCGAGTACCGCTACACCGACTTCGGCCATTTCTCGGATGTCCTGTCGAACTCGACCGGCGGCGGCGTGACGGTTCGCCACCACGAGACGGACAATCGCGTCCAGGCCGGCTTCAGCTACAAGTTCGATACGTTCTCGCCACTCGCCACACCGGTCGTCGCGCGCTACTGATCCAAGTCTTCGTTTCCAAGTCTTCGTTTTTTCAAGTCTTCGTGTCGCTCCGGAGCCCGGCCATCCAAAGGCCGGGCTTTCGGCATTCCGGCGTCAGAGGGTCAGCACCGTGGATCCGGTGGTCTCGCGCGCCTCCAATGAACGATGAACGGCGACGATATCTTCGATCGGCGCCGTGGCATGAAGCGGGATGCGCACCTCACCCCTGGAGACGACGCGCATCAGGTCACGCGCCATCTTGCGCAGGTTATCGGGATCGGCGGTGAAGGTCGCCAAGGTCGGGCGCGTGGCAAACAGCGAACCCTTGGTCGCGAGAAGCCCGATATCGAAGCCCTCGATCTTACCCGAAGCCGAACCGAAACTCGCGAACAGCCCGCGCGGACGCAGGCAATCGAGCGAACCCGGATAGGTGGTTTTGCCGACGCCATCGTAGACGACATCGCACAGCTTGCCCTTGGTGATCGCCTTGACCCGCTCGACGAAATCTTCGTCGCGATAAAGGATGACGTGCTTCGCCCCCGCCTTCTTGGCCAAGGCGGCCTTCTCCGGCGTGCCGGCCGTGCCGATCACGTGCGCGCCGAGCGCCTTCGCCCACTGGCAGAGGATCAACCCGACGCCGCCCGCGGCGGCGTGCACGAGGATGACGTCACCCTCGCCGACCTTGTACGTCTGGCGCAAAAGATATTGCGCGGTAAGGCCCTTCAGCATCATGGCCGCGGCCGTCTCGTAGGCGATCGTCTTGGTTAGCTTGATGAGGCGGTCGGCGGCGACGATGCGCTCCTGCGCGTAGCAGCCGAGCGCATCGACGTAGGCGACGCGGTCGCCTTCCCGGAAATCCTTGACGCCCTTGCCGAGCGCGACGATCTCGCCGGCCGCCTCGTTACCGGGTGTGAAAGGCAGGCTCGGCGGCTTGTAGGCACCGGTGCGGAAATAGGTGTCGATGTAGTTGACGCCCGCCGCGTGATTGCGGACCAGCACCTGGTTCTTGCCGGGCTGCGGAAGTTCGATCTCCTCGAGCCGCATGACCTCCGGTCCGCCGAACTCATGGACCCTCACTGCCTTGACCATCGATCTTTTCCCCCTGGACGCGCGGCGCTGCGTCGGCCGCGTTCAAGCGGAGCCAACCGCCTCTTCGGACAACAAAGCGGAGAACTCGGCCTCGCAGACGCACTGCCCCTCGACGAAAGCGCGCGCCTTGAACCACCACATGTTGCGGCGGCGGTTGGTGCGCTGCACGTGGAACTCGACGCGATCGCCCGGTACGACCGGCTTGCGGAACTTCGCCTTTTCGATCGTCATGAAATACACCAGCGGCGGCGGCGCCCCCTCCTTCTTGTGGGCGGCGATGCAGAACGCGCCTGCGGTCTGCGCCATCCCCTCGACGAGCAGGACGCCCGGCATCACGGGATGACCGGGAAAGTGGCCCTGGAAATGCGGCTCGTTCGCCGTGACGTTCTTGATGCCGATGCAGGAGACGTCACCCTTCGCTTCGATGATCCGATCGACGAGCAGGAAGGGGTAGCGGTGAGGCAAGAACGTCAACAGGTCTTCGAGGCTGTAGCTCTTGCCCTCGCTCTGCGCCACGTCGTCCATCTCTTGACCTTCGCTCGAAGGACTCGCGAAGAGCCCGGGCGCCTGATCTAGCCCATTTCGCGGTGCGACGGAACGCGGTCGTCGCGCCCTTTCATCGCGAGACGAATGCGAGCCGATCGACGATCCGATTCGGTCCGATGAAGGCCGACGCCTCGATCCTACAGCCGTCGCCGAGCACCGTATCGCCCAAACGCCCCCGTTCGATGGTCGCGTTCGCGCCGATCGTGACGGCGTTCTGCACGATGACGCGGCCGAGATGCGGGAGGCTCTCGCTACCGCTGCCCCGTCGCGGACCGCCCTGCCCGATGCGGGCGCCCGCGTAGACGAGGACGCCGTCGCCGATCAGCGCGTGGGTGATACTGACATGGCTGTCGATCGCGCAGCCACGGCCGATCCGGACTCCGGCGGCAATCGTCGAGTTTGCGCCGACCGTCGTTCCGGCGCCGATCTCGACGTGCGGCCCGATGACGACGCCGGGTTCGAGCGTCACGTCGTCTTCGAGGCGCGCGTCGCGATGGACGATCGCGGTCGCGTCGATGCGCGATCGCCCGAACGAAGCAGAAGGCCTCGCGCTGCGGGGGAAGAACAGTTCCGCCGCCCGTCGAAACGAACGCGCCGGGTCGCTCGTGAGCAAGGCGATCGTCGCGGCCGGGACATAGCGTTCATGCTTGGCCGCCACGAAACAGGCGCCGGCACACGTCGTCTCCAGCGACTGGATAGGATTGTCCTCCACCATCACCGAAACATCGTTCGGGGTCGCCAGGTCGAGACCCGCGACGGATGTGAAGAGGCGCATGACGCGAGCGGTCGATGTCGCTCCCGCGTGCGCCGCGAGCACCAGTAATGATTGCGGCACCGGCGTGGGCAAGAAGTCGAGATCGCTCATTGTGTCGCGACGGTTCGGGCTGGAGCAAGCCCTGTTGTGGTTGCCGGCCGATACGGCGCGTCAAGCGTATCCGGCATCGTGCAAGCGCGGAGAGACATGCCGCTCCCCGCCCTTGAGTTCGCGAGATCGCCTAGAACGTGGCGCCACCCGAGAAGCGGAAGAACTGCGTCTGGTCGAACTGGTTCTTGGTGATCGCTTTGGCGAAGTCGAACCGGATCGGACCGAGCGGCGAGGCCCAGATGATCGAGGCACCCGCCGATGATCGGATCGTCGTCGAGTCGCCGCCGACGGTGATCGTGTTGCCCTGGCCATAGGTTGGAGCGCTGAAACCCGGAATGACACCGTTCGGGTTGTTGACCGCGGACCCGAATTGCGTGGCGCCCTTATATCCGAACAACGTGCCCGCATCGAAGAAGACAGCGCCCTTCAAGCCCAGATCGCGCGGCACGCCATACAGCGGGAACTGACTTTCGACCGAGGCGCCGAAGTACTCGGTACCACCGAGAGGATTTCCGGATGGATCGATACCAAACGAGACGTCGCGCGGACCCAGACCACTGGGTGCGAAGCCGCGCACGAGGGTCGGACCCAGGTTGAAGTTGTCGACGATCCGCAACTGCTCTCCGTTGGTCGAGCGGAGATCGCCGCCCTGGATGTGCAGCAGGCCGATGATCTGATCGTAGATCGGATGATAGTAGCGAAGATCGCCGGTGGTACGCAGATAATGCTCTGAACCGCCCAGGCCGGCGATGTCCTGGCGCACTTCGGCCAGGAAGCCTTCGGTCGGGCTCTTGTTGTTGTCGAGCGAGTTGTACGACAGCGTGTAGCCGGCGAGCGAAGTCACCGTGGTGCCGACGGCCTGCTTGAGCGCGAGAGACGCCTCACCGTTGGTCAAGCAACTGTAGCTAGGCGTTGCGAGAGCCGTGCCGTTGTTCTGCGTGGGAGTCGAAGGCGTGACGCCGTAGATCGGACTATTGCAGTCGTTGTAAGGATATTGAGAGCTGTTGGGGATCGAGATTGTGGACTGGAACGCCGAGTAACGCGGCGAGAAGGTGATCTCGTCGGTGATCGGCACGCCGAGCCGCAGCGTGCCGCCGGCCACGAAGTTGTTGTAGTAGGAATATTGCGACACGTCGCTTTGCTTCGCGAACAGGTCGAAACCCGCCGCGAGGCGCCGCCCCAGGAAGTAGGGCTCGGTGAAATTGAATTCCACACCCCTCGTGCGCTGGCCGGCGGTGAGCGCCGCGCGTACGTACTGGCCGCGACCGAGGAAGTTGGTCTCGGTGACGGCGACTTCGCCGATGATGCCGTCGGTGGTCGAATAACCGCCCGACAGCGAGACCGAGCCCGTCGGCTGATCCTCGACGTTGACGACGATGATCACGCGATCGGCTGTCGAGCCGGCCTCGTTGGTGATCTTGACCTTCTTGAAGAAGCCGAGGCTGTTCAGGCGGCGCTCCGCGCGGTCGACGAGGACCTTGTTGTAGGCATCGCCCTCGCCCAGCTGGAACTCGCGGCGGATGACGTAGTCGCGGGTACGCGTGTTGCCGGTGATGACGATGCGTTCGATGTAGACGCGCGGTCCCTCGTCCACGGAGAAGACGATCGATACCGTACGCGACGTCGGATCACGATCGCCACGCGGCTTGACCTGCGTGAAAGCGAAACCGCGGCGGTTTACTTCACGCGTCATGCCCTGGACGGTCTTCTCGACGAGGTCGCCGTTGTAGATCTGACCGACACTGAGGCGCACGAAAGGCAGAAGGCTCGCGTTGCTGAGGGCGGGATTGTGCGAATCGACGTTGACACTGCCGACCCGGTACTGCGGGCCTTCCTCGACCGTGATCGTGACGATGTAACCGCCAGCTTTGGGGTCGAAGCGAGCGTCTGAGCCAATCACCCGAAAGTCGGCATAGCCGTTCTTCAGGTAGAAACGACGGATGATTTCAAGATCGCCACCGATCTTCTCGGGATCATAGACGTCGGACGACTTGAAGAACGACAGGAAGTTCATTTCCGTCGTGTCCATGAGGTCGCGCAACTTGCCGCCGGAGAACGCCTTGTTGCCGACGAAATTGATCTGCTTGACGCCGGTCTTGTCGCCCTCGTTGATGGTGAAGACGACATCGAGCTTGCCGTTGCCGACATCGACCGTACGGGCCGTGACCGTCGCGGCGGCGCGGCCGGATCGGCGATAGACGTCTTTGATCCGCTCGATGTCGGCGTCGACAATCGTCGGGCTGTAGGGTCCACGCGTCTTCGACGTGACCTCGCTGGAGAGCTGCTCGCTCTTGACCTTGCTGTTGCCCTCGAAGGCGACGCGATTGATCGAACGGTTCTCGATGACGGTAATCACGACGCCGCCGCCCCCACGGCTGACCTTCACGTCGGAGAACAGACCGGTGGCATAGAGATCCTTGACGCCCTTGTTGACGTCATCGGTGCTGGTGCCGGCGAAATAGGAGCGGATCGTCTCAGAGTCGACGCGATGATTTCCGCGCACGGCGACTTCGGCGGCAAATGCGGAAGGAAGGAACACCACCAGCGCCAAGAGGACTGTTGCCAGTCGAGCGATCCGGTGGAAATGACCCTTAGAAAACAGCATTATTGGTCCGGCCCCCGCATCGCTTTTCATTTCACCGTCCCCCGCTGAGAGACGGATGTCGGATCGTACTCATCCGACGTCGAAGACGCAGGCAACCATTCTGCGTCTCGACCCGAGCCTTCGCTTCTACAGGCTTTACCTTACCCTGAAAACGCCGATCGGTCCGCCCGTCCCGTTTTCATACCGCCGTGGCGATCAAGACACGCTTTAGCGTGAGAAGAGCGTTAACAGCGATGGTTAACCCATTTCACCCGCTCTGTTATTTCGAACTCTCGGGTGCGGTGGAAGCCACTGCGGGAACCTGTTTCGGGGTGAACAGCCGCGACAGATCGTTATAGGCGGCGAAGATCGTCAGCGCCGCCACGAACGTGAGCCCGATTCGGAAGCCGAACTGCTGCGTTCGATCGCCCAGCGCCTTACCGCGGATCGCCTCGTAGGCGAAGAACAGCAGGAAGCCGCCATCGAGCAGCGGGATCGGCAACAGATTCAACAGACCGATCGAGATCGACAGGATCGCCGCGAGATTGATCAGCGGCGCTATGCCGAGCCTCGCCATCTGCCCCGACACTTGAGCGATCCGGATCGGTCCCGAAAGCTGGTCCGCCGACTCACGCCCGGCGACAAGACCCTTGAGATAGCTTCCCGTGCTCGTCACGACGAACCACGTCTCGTTGACGCCGAGCTTGAAGGAATCGGCGAAGCCATAGTGCCGCATGCTGACGTTGCGCGCCGCGGTGTCGGCGGCGACACCCAGCAGGTTCTTGCGCATCGGCCCAAGCGGCGTCGGCGTCACCTTGCTGACGGGCGTGGCGATCAACGTCCTGTCCAGGCCATCGCGCTTCACGACAAAGGCAAGTGGACCGCCCTGACTCGTCATGACGATGCGCTGGACGTCTTCAAAGGACTCGGTCGGCTGCCCGTCGATCGAGGCGATCACGTCTTTGGGCTGGAAGCCGGCGGCGGCGGCCGCGCTCCCGTTCTGGACGGCACCGATTTCCGGCGCGACGACGACCCTGCCGACGAAATAGAACAGCCCGGCAAAAACGAAGATCGCGACAATGAAGTTGGCGACCGGCCCCGCCGCCACGATCGCCGAACGTTTCCAGACGTTCTGGCCGAAGAGGGTGACAGCGCGCTCGGCATCGGGCATTTCGGCGAGGGCCCCCTCGTCAGCGACCGAGGCGGCATTTGCGTCGCCGTGGAACTTCACGTAGCCCCCGAGAGGAAACAACGCGAGGCGCCAGCGCGTGCCTTTGCGATCGATGTAATGCAGGAGCTCCGGGCCGAAGCCGAGGGAGAAGGCGTCCACCTTGACGCCGCAGAGGCGCCCGACCAGAAAATGCCCCATCTCGTGGAAAAAGACCACGATCGTCAGAACGCCGATGAACGGCACGGTGTTTATGAAGATCGACGACAGGGACAAAGAGGCCTCCAGCAACTCGCAAATCCGCCGCGTAGACACCTCGTCGCCGTAGGCCTCATGCCTGCCGCGTGCCGGCGCTCACCGATGGGCGTGATGGTTATTGATCCGTTAAAATCACGTCGGCGTCGAGACGCGGCAGGGTCGCGCGGGTTTTTTCTCTGACAATATGGTCAACGGCAAGCGCGTCCGCGACGGACGCTGGTTCACGCGCCGTTCCGTCGGCGATGGCCGCTTCGCACGCCGCCTCAACAATGCGCGCGATATCGCCGAACGAAATCAGCTTTCTCAAGAAGGCCTCGACCGCGATCTCGTTTGCGGCATTCATCACCGTCGGCACGCCCTGCCCGGTCCTCAAGGCATCCAGCGCGACGCGCAAGGCGGGAAAACGTGCGAGATCCGGGCGCTCGAACGTCAGGGTTCCGACCGCGGCAAGATCGAGACGACGAGCCGCGGTCTCGATACGCTCCGGGTAGGCGAGGCAATGGCCGATCGGCACTTTCATGTCGGGCGATGCGAGACCCGCGGTGACCGACCCGTCCGCGAAACTGACAAGACCGTGGACGATCGACTGCGCATGCACCAGCACGTCGAGGCGAGCCGCCTCGATCCCGAACATGTGATGCGCTTCGATGATTTCGAGGCCTTTGTTCATGAGGCCGGCGGAGTCGATCGTGACTTTCGGGCCCATCGCCCAGTTCGGGTGCGCCAACGCCTGTTCGGGCGTGGCGGTCGCGATGGCCTCCTGGGTCCAGCACCGAAACGGCCCCCCCGACGCGGTCAGCGTCATCATCTCGATGGACGCGACGTCGGCGTCACCAAGGGCCTGGAAGATGGCATTATGCTCGCTGTCGACCGGCAGCAGACGTGTGCCGACCTCCCGCGCCTGGCGCATGAAGGCCGCGCCCGCGCAAACAAGGCATTCCTTGTTGGCGAGCGCGATCGTCCGGCCGGCCTCGAGAGCGGCGAAGGTGGGTTTCACGCCCACCGTGCCGGCGATCGCGCCGACCACCAAATCGGCGGGATGCAGCGCAGCCTCGATGACGGCATCCTCGCCCGCGGCCGCGACGATCCCGGTGCCCGCCAGCGCCGACTTCAACGCCGCGAAGCCAGACGGATCGGCCAGTGCCGCGAAAGAGGCCCCGAGGCGGATCGCCATCCGTGCCAGCGCCAAGGCGTCCCTGCCCCCGGCGACCGCCGCGACGGTAAACTCGTTCGGCGCGCCGCAAAGAATCTCGGCGGTGGACTGGCCGATCGATCCCGTGGCGCCGAGTACCGTGATGACGCGCGGCGGTCGTGTCGCCGCTCGTTTGGGCCCTAACCCGACAACTTGATCCATCATCTTATCCATAGGCGAGTTCAGGCCCAATAGAAAAGGCCCCCGGCGACGGATGGCAGGCCGCGCAGCAGGCCAAGCAGGAAAGCGAAGATCGCGGCCACGATGAACCCATCGAGCCTATCCATCACGCCGCCGTGCCCTGGGATGAGCCGGCTCGCGTCCTTGACCCCGAAGCGGCGCTTGACGCTCGACTCGAGGGCGTCGCCCGCCTGCGAGAGCGCCGCCGTGGCGACGCTGAGGAGAAGCACCGGAACGAGCGCGTTCGGCGAGGCGAGATGCCGGAGCGCGACAAAGGAGCCGATCGCCGCGCCCGCCGTGATGCCGACCATGGTTCCCGACCATGTCTTCGACGGCGATACGCGCGGCCATAGCTTGGGGCCGCCAATGAGACGACCACCGAAATAGGCGAAGACGTCTGTCGACCACACGGTCGCGAAGAGCCAGACGATGGCTCTGTCCCCGAACGGAAACGAGAACCGCAACGACGTGACCGCGAGGATGAACAGACCGGCGTAGATCATCCCGCAAGCCGCCCATGTGCGCGTCCCACCGCCAGCGAGCGCGGCGCAGGCGCAAGTCGCGACAGCTACGACGGCGAACGCCTCCGCGATATCGGCGCGGGTCAAGATGGTCGCCAGCGCCAGAGCCGAGCCTCCGATGAAAAGACGCCACGGCTGCCGCAGACCACCGACCAGGCGCTGCCATTCCCACAGAATGGCGATCGACGCCGCGAGCCAGAACCCCGTGAAAATCGACCCGCCGACCCGCGCGGTCCAAAGGGCGGCGACGATCATCACCAGACCGGAAGCCGCGCGCACGCCGAGGTCGCCGAGTCGGCGCTGGGCAGGCGCGGCCTCGGACGCGCTCTTCGAGGGGTCCATAGGCGTCTAACCTGTCGCCGCGTGGCGCGCGGTCACGACCCTGTCCTCACGGTCGCGGACCTTGGCGCCGGGACCCCGCCGAACCGGCGCTCTCGCGCGGCGTATTCGGCGATCGCGCCGGCGAAGGCGGTGCGGTCGAAATCGGGCCAAAGCACCGGAAGGAAGACGAATTCGCTGTAGGCGGCCTGCCAAAGAAGGAAGTTCGACAGCCGCTGCTCGCCAGACGTGCGGATGATGAGCTCGGGATCGGGTATGCCGCACGTGTCGAGGTGCCTGGCGATGAGCGCGGCATCGATCTCGGCTTCGCGGAGCCTGCCTTCGGCCATCGCCCGGGCGATGGCGCGGGCTGCCGCCGCGATTTCCTGCCGCCCGCCATAGTTGAAGGCGACCACCAAGGTCAGACCCTTGTTCAGCTTCGTCAACGTCTCGGCCTCTTCCAACAATCCGCGTATCTCGGGCGGAAGGTTGTCGCGATGGCCGATGACCTTTACGCGGACGAACGCTTTGTGAAGCTCGATCAGGTCCTTGCGAATGAAGCGTTTCAACAGGCCCATGAGGTCTTGCACCTCATCGTAAGGGCGGCTCCAGTTCTCGGCGGAAAAGGAGTAGACGGTCAGGTAATCGAGCGAAAACTCGATCGCTGTGCGGACCGCGGCGCGCAAGGCTTCGACACCGCGGCGATGTCCTTCCAGGCGCGGCAGGCCTCGCGCGGACGCCCAGCGGCCGTTACCGTCCATGATGAGACCGACGTGCGCCGGAACGCCGGGCGCTCTGACGATCCCGACTCCCGCCTCGTCCGCTGCTAGACTAGGCATCTGCCTTCCAGGTTGCACTGACGCCTCTCTCGGTAGCGCTGAACCGACAAACTTCGCGCAACGAGCGCGCGCCCCACTGAGCCGCCGTGGCTATACTCGAACTTAGACCTGCATGATCTCGGTTTCCTTGAGCGCCAAAGTCTGATCGATCTCGCCGATGAAATGATCGGTCGTCTTCTGCACGTCGATTTCCAGGCGCTTCTGGTCGTCCTCGCTGATGTCCTTGTCCTTCAGCAGCTTCTTTAGCGTGTCGATGCCGTCGCGTCGAACATGGCGCACGGCAATCTTCGCCTCCTCGGTATAGCGATGGGCGATCTTCACCATTTCCTTGCGGCGTTGCTCGTTGAGTTCCGGGATGCGGATGCGCAGGATTTGGCCCTCGATGGTCGGGGACAGGCCGAGGTTTGAGTCGCGGATGGCCTTCTCGACGGCGCTCACCATGCTCTTGTCCCAGACCTGGACGGACAGCATGCGCGACTCGGGCACGCTGATCGTCGCGACAGTATTGAGCGGCATGCGCTGCCCATAGGCCACGACTTCGACCGGCTCGACCAGGCTGGCGCTCGCGCGGCCGGTACGCAAGCCCCCAAGTTCATGCCTGAGCGCCTGCAGCGAGCCCTGCATGCGGCGTTTGAGATCAGGAATATCCAGAGGATCACTCATCGGAGAACCTTGTTTGCCGGCGTCGGACTTCCCGGCGCGACATCGCGCTTACTGGGATGAGGAGAAGCGCGCCTCTGGTCGGGACATCAACGGTCACGGCGTGACGAGCGTCGCGACCGCCCGCCCCTCGAGCGCGGCGCAGATCGCGCCGTCCGTCTTTATCGAAAAGACGATTATCGGGATTCTGTTCTCCCGAGCAAGGGCGAATGCGGCGGTGTCCATCACCGCGAGATTGCGGGCGATCGCCTCGTCGTGCGTCAGCGTGGCATATCGCTTGGCCTCGGGATCGCGCTTGGGGTCCGCGGAGTACACGCCGTCGACCTGCGTCGCCTTCAAGATCGCGTCGCAGGAGAGTTCGGCACCGCGCAGCACGGCGCCGGTATCGGTGGTGAAGAACGGATTGCCCGTGCCGCCCGCGAGGATCACGATGCGGTGCTTGGCGAGGTGGTGGAGCGCCGCCTGGCGCGAGTAGGGCTCGCACAGCGACGGCATCGGGACGGCGGACAGGACACGCGCGGCCATCCCGGCCTTCTCGATGGCGAACTCGAGCGCCAGCGCGTTCATGACGGTGGCGAGCATGCCAATCGAGTCGGCCCTGGCGCGCTCGATACCCGAATCGGCGCCCTGGATCCCGCGAAAGAAGTTACCACCGCCGACGACGACAGCCACCTCGACGCCGAGTCGCGCCGCCTTGGCGAGATCGACAGCGATCGTGTGGAGAACGAACGGATCGAGTCCGTGACCTTGAGCGCCCTGCAACGCCTCGCCGGAAAGCTTGACGACGACCCGTCTCCACTTGGACTTCGCTTCGCCGCTCGTCATCGCCAGTTCCGCCGCCATGGGGCCATGGCTTAAGCGGTTTACCGGCGCCTTTCAACCGAACGCGCGCCTCGGGGGCAGGCCGCGGGATCCTGCCCGAGGCGTCAGGCAAATACCGGATGCGGGCAGGCATCGACAAAGCAGGCGGAAGCACCGCGATCTTCGACGACAGGCGAAGCGGTTGCTCCAAAAAACCGTCGGGTGGTCGCGAAAGAAAATAAGATTGATCGGTCTAGCCAACCATCTTAAATGCCGGCAACGTTTCGGATTTTGCGCTTCGTGGCGCCCGAGGCACAATAGATATCGGGAGGAAGGTCGTCATCATGAGCAGCGACACGCGCAAGGCCGGTCGTCATTTTCTGCAGATTCCAGGCCCCACGCCAATCCCGGATCGCGTCTTGCGGGCGATGGACTATCAGGTTCTCGATCATCGCGGTCCCAAGTTTCAAGTCCTCGCCAAGCGCGTGCTTGAGAAGGTGAAGACGGTCTTCAAGACGACCAAGGGTCAGGTCATCATTTTCCCCGCGTCCGGCTCCGGCGCCTGGGAAGCGGCGATGTCGAACACGCTGAGCCCCGGCGACAAGATCCTGATGTATGAGACCGGCCAGTTTGCCACGCTATGGCACCAAATGGCTGTTCGCCTCGGCCTCGATGCCGATTTCATCCCGTCCGACTGGCGCACCGGCGTCGATCCCGCGAAGATCGACGAGAAGCTGCGGGCTGACAAGAACCGCGAGATCAAAGCGGTCTGCGTCGTCCATCACGAGACATCGGGCGGCCTGCTCAGCGATCTCGCCGCCATCCGCAGGGTCATCGACGCGAACGACCACCCCGCACTCTTCATGGTCGACACGGTATCGGGCCTCGGTTCGGCGGACCTGCGCCATGACGAATGGGGCATCGACGTCACGGTGGCCGGTTCGCAGAAGGGCCTGATGCTCCCTCCGGGCCTCGCCTTCAACGCGGTCAGCCAGAAAGCGATCGAGGCATCGCGGACAGCCAAGCTGCCGCGGGGCTACTGGTCGTGGGAGGACATGATCGCCTCCAACAAGAACGGCTTCTTCCCGTATACCCCGGCAACGCAGATCCTCTATGGCCTCGACGTCGCGGTCGACCTGATGCACGAAGAAGGACTCGAGAACATCTTCGCGCGCCACATGCGCTTCGGGGAGGCGACGCGCGCCGCCGT
The DNA here is from genome assembly GCA_965198495.1 of Beijerinckiaceae bacterium. GTDB lineage: Bacteria > Pseudomonadota > Alphaproteobacteria > Rhizobiales > Beijerinckiaceae > RH-AL1. The sequence continues at coordinate 2,838,033 of CBDAPL010000001.1, forward strand.
CAAGGCGTGGGGTTTCGAAAATCTCTGCCGCGAGGATCGCTACCTCTCGCCGGTGATGACGGCGGTGATGATGCCGAACGGCACAGGAGGCGACGTCTACCGCCGCATCGTGCTCGACACGTTCGACATGTCGCTCGGCGCCGGCCTCAACAAGATCGCCGACAAGATCTTCCGCATCGGCCATCTTGGCGACACCAATGATCTCACGATCATGGGAGCGCTCGCGGGTGTCGAAATGGGCTTTGAGGTTGCCGGTATCTCTTACAAGAAGGGCGGCGTGCAGGCGGCCATGGACGTGATCGCCTCGCACTATACCAACAAGCAGCCGGTCGCGCAGGCCGCCGAGTAAGCTTCAACGCAAGGTTGGACGAGTGTGGTCGCCGGTCGCGAGATCGGCGGCCTTGTCAAAGGTCTTCGATCGCCCATTCCAAGATGGTCATGCCGCCCGGAGCCTTGCGAGCGTCTCCTCGTGCAACCGCCTGTCGCCGCACGCTATGACGTCGCCGCCTCCTGAGGCGTCACCTCCGGTCCACGATGTCACGATACCGCCCGCACCCTCGACGATGGGGATAAGCGCCACGATGTCGTAGGCCTGGACACCCGCTTCCATCACGCAATCGACCTGGCCGGCGGCGAGCATGGCGAAGGCGTAGCAATCACAGCCATAGCGCACGAGCTTGGCTTCGCTCTCGATGCGACGCAGAGAGTCGATCTTGTCAGCCCCGTAGAGAAGAGGCGAGGTCGTCATGACGGTCGCATCTTTGAGTGTCGCGCAACGGCGTGCGTGCAGCTTGCGTTTGCCGCGCGCCGGACCAAGTCCGCTGCCCGTCCACGTCGCCTCCGTGCAATCGCCGACGAAACGCTCGCGCGTGAAGGGCTGCACCATCATGCCGTAGCACGGCTTGCCCCTGTGCAGCAGGCCGATGAGTACGCCCCAGGTCGGCAGCCCGGATATGAAGGCCTTCGTGCCGTCGATCGGGTCAAGGACCCACACGTATTCCGCATCGGCCCTGATCGACCCGAACTCTTCCCCGATGATGCCGTGCGCGGGAAACTGCGCCTCGATCATTCGGCGCATCGCCACTTCGGCGGCGCGGTCCGCCTCCGTTACGGGATCGAAACGACCGCCCTTGTTCTTGTCCACCGTACCGACCGCCGTGCGGAAAAACGGCAGGATCGTCTCACTCGCGGCGTCGCCAAGCGTTTCAACGAAATTCGTGAAATCCACCGCTGACATGAGCAGGCTCTCTGCGGAACGAGACGTCCAAGTCACGTGCCGTGATCGACGACGCGACATCACCTAACTTTCAAGAGGGAAGATCGCTCCTTAGCATCACCCTGTGCGGATTTATCACACCCTGGTGCTAAACGGATATGAGGTCTTGCTTTTGGTGCGATGCACGAGCATGTTGTTGCGGTGCGGCAATGGTTTTTGTCGCCGATGCCCTCCTTGGGCGTTTCCTCCCTAGACTTGGGCCGCTTGTGATCATCACGAGCGGCCTCTTTCTTTACTGGCGGATCGCTCTCGAGGAAGCCTGTTCAGGCTGCCGCTTTTTCAAGAAACCTTACTCGGCAGCGGCCTTCAGGCCATAGCCGCTGATCGCGGACGAGAGCGCCGTCGCGATGACGGTCAGATCGGTGGCAACCTTGAGAAAATGGACTGTACGCGCGAGGTGACGCTCGTCCATGTAGAGGCCGCGATTGATCTCGATTTGAATCGCATGGAAGCCGCTCGCCGGTACGCCATAATGCTCGGTGATGTAACCGCCCGCGTAGGGTTTGTTACGCTGCACGACGTACTTCAATTCACGCATCGCGCCCTCCAGCGCCTCCACGAAAAACACGTTGCTGCTCGTCCCATAGCGGTCGCCAACGACGAAATCGGTCTTGATACGTCTGTCGACGCCCGCCGGCGCGATTGTCGGTACAGACGGCATCGAGTGGCAGTCGACGAGGACTGCAATGCCGAACATCTGGTGCGCGCGGTCCAGAAGCGCGCGCAGCCGTCTGTGATAGGGCTTGTAGAAGCGATCGATCCGCGCGAGCCCCTCCGCGACGCTCAGCCGAGCGGTATAGATGTCCTGGGACTCGCCGACGACACGCGCGATCGTGCCGAGCCCGCCGGCGACACGCACGGACCGCGTGTTCACGAAGCTCGGCAAGCGACCATCGAACATGCGCGGGTCGAGTTCGTAGGGCTCGCGGTTCAAATCGAGATAAGCGCGCGGAAATCGCGCTCGGATCAGCGGCGCGCCGAGCGATGGGACGCCGGCGAACAGATCGTCGACGAAGGCATCTTCCGATCGGCGCAAGGCCAACGCGTCCAGACGCGAACTGTCGAGGAAGCGGCGCGGATAGACGCTGCCGGAATGGGGAGAGGAAAAGACGAGCGGACTGTCCAGCCTGGGGGGTTCCAAGACGTCGAAAGGCGGGTCGAGGTCTGGATCCTCGTTATCGGTGAGGGTTGGGGAGCCCGTCGCTCCTTCTGTGCTCATGCGTTCTCCCACGCGGCGTGCGTCGCGCATGTCGTGGTGCGAAAAACGCCTTTCAAGCCGATCACCTTGACGTTCCCCCGCGCCTCTGTCCAACGCCACGGCTTCGTGGCATCAAGGATCAGACGAAAAAGCATATTTGCGCCGGTGCTTCATGCCGTCTTAACGATGAGAGCGCCTATTTACCCGACTTTTGGAACCCGACATGACCGAAACTGACGTGATCGCGGGCGGCAAAATCCTGCTTGCCGAAGACGACAACGACATGCGTCGGTTTCTCAGCAAGGCGCTGCAGAACGCGGGCTATGACGTCTCCTCGTTCGACAACGGTCTCTCGGCCTATAATCGCCTGCGCGAAGAGCCTTTCGAGCTGCTCCTGACGGATATCGTCATGCCGGAGATGGACGGCATCGAACTGGCGCGTCGCGCGACAGAACTCGATCCGGACATCAAGGTCATGTTCATAACAGGCTTTGCCGCCGTGGCGCTCAATCCCGACAACAATGCGCCGAAACAAGCCAAGATCCTATCGAAGCCGTTCCATCTCAAGGACCTCGTGAACGAGGTCCAAAGGCTTCTCGCCGCCTGACGACGGCTCACCCGTATGCGGCGACGCACGCCGCGCGATCGATAAAGTCTGGCTTCGAGTGCCGCCGTCCGCCGAAACTACTCGGCGGCAGGCTTGACCTTCGCCGCCTTGGCCGAGGCTTTGGCTTCCTTCTTGGCCACGTCGCGCGCGGCCTTCGCGGCGGGCGTCTCCATGCGCTCGGCGATGCGCGCGGATTTCCCGCGGCGATCGCGCAGATAATAAAGCTTGGCGCGCCGCACCCGGCCGCGGCGGATCACCTTGATCGAATCGATATTGGGCGAGAAGATCGGGAAGACGCGCTCGACGCCCTCGCCGTAGGAAATCTTGCGGACGGTAAAGCTCTCGTTGAGGCCACCGCCGGTGCGAGCGATGCAGACGCCTTCATAGGCTTGGACGCGCGTCCGCTCGCCTTCCTTGACCTTGACATTGACGATGAGCGTGTCGCCCGGTTGAAACTCCGGGGTGGCACGCAAAGCGCCAAGCTTCGCGGCCTGCGCGGCCTCGAGTTCCTGAATGACGTTCATCGATCGATCCTGCCGTTCCGCCTCTTTGCGAGGCGAGCGTTTCGGTACGCTGTTTTGAGTTTGAACAGACGCAATTAGCCGACGACCGCGCCGCTGTCGAGCCCGACGTGAACATGAAGGATGTCGAGAGCGCGATGCGAACGGAAAGGGCGACCCTGGAGCCGCCCTTCGATTTAGCCCGTCGAACGTAGGAGGCTCAGTGTGCGGCTGGCGCGGCGGTCTTGCCGTTGGCGGCGGCGCTTGTCTTTGGAACACCATTGATGTCGACGACATCGATGCGCGTGGAATCCTGCACCTGGCGCAGCATCTGGCTGGCCTCATAATACTTGCCGTCGTTGACCAGCGTGGCGGCCTGATGCACGTCGTCGACCGTCTGCTTTAATGGGACGACGGCAAGCGCGTAAGCGACGTTGATGTCGGCGACTTTAAGCTTCTCCATGGCGCCCTTCTTGTCGCCCTTGGCGAGGCTCTTGTTGGCGTCTGACACCGCCGCCTGCTTGGTCGGGTTGGCGGCGAGATCCTCGTCGACGGACATCTCGCCATCGACCGGCAGCCACTGCTTGGGTGTTTTCGCGTCGCCGGCGTTCGCCTGATCGTTGGTCCCGGCCTTGGCGGCGTTATCCTTTGCCGTGTCGCCCTTCCCTGCCGCCGCGTCGGGCTGCGAGCCCTTCATGTCGGCCTCGGCCTTGATGAACGCCGTATCGTCCGTCTTAGCCGTACCCATGTCGGTATCGGCCTGATCGACAAGCTTTTTCGCCTCGTCGGTACGACCATCGAAGATCGCGACACGTGCCGCGTTGACCTCCATATACGCCTTGGCGCCTGTGGCGGAGAGCTTTCCGAAGGCGCTGTTCTCGCTCTTCTGCGGCGCCGACATATCCGTCGAATTTGACTGATTTGCCGCGAAGGCGGTCCCCGCCGTGAGGAAGGTCGTCGCCGTCAAGAGGGCGATAAAAGAATTCCTGGTGATCATCGTAAAACCTTCCGATGCGTTTCACAGAAACGTCACATGATCGTCTGTGTCGGCGCTAGTTACACAAATGCAATTGGCGCGAGGGGTGCCGCGTTTCATGAATTCGTGTCCATCTTCTTGAAAGCGCTAAGTACGAACGGGCCTCCGGGGAACTAAAGGCGGACGCCGGCTATGCGGGTTCGAGCGCGCGCCGGAGGTCGAACGCCGGCATGAACGACCCCGCGCGGGCGGTGGCGAAATCCCAGATCGCAACCCCGACCGGCGTCGGCGTCCAGTTCGCGCGGCGCACGAGAAACCATTTCCGGACGATCGGCAGACCGATAACGTCGAGCACCGCGATGCGGCCGGACGACAGCTCCGCGTCGATCGTATGCGCCGAGATCAAGCTGAGCCCGAGGCCCGCCATCACCGCCTGCTTGATGGTCTCGTTCGATCCGATCTCGAATTTCATGTGCGGCCGCCGCACCGTCACGCCATCGAAGAAGAAGTCGAACACCGTGCGCGTACCGGATCCCTCTTCGCGAACGATGAAGTTCTCATCCGCCAACTCCGCCTTCGTTATGGCGCGACGCCCGACCAGCGGATGGTCGAGCGGCGCGATGATGACCTGGGCGTGCTGGCCCACGGCTTGGCTGACGACGGGGAAGTCCGTCGGCGGCTGCCCCATCAGCGCGATGTCGATGGCGTAGTCGCGCAACTGCCGGATCGTCTCCTGTCGATTGCCGATCGATAGCGAGAGATCGATGCGCGGGTTCTCCCGCGAGAAAGCGGCGATCAGGCGCGGCGCGAAATATTTCGCCGTCGACACCACGCCGACGGAGATCCGGCCAGCATGTTTGCCCTTGAGGGCGGCCAGCGTGTTGCCAAGCTCTGCGAGCAACATTTCCATGCGCACTGTGGTGTTGACCACTTCTTGGCCCGCATCGGTGAGGCGCAGCCTTCCTCCGGCTCTGTCGAAGAAGGCCAGGCCGACGTCGCCTTCGAGCAGCTTGATCCGGGCGGTCAAGGCGGCCGGCGTCAGCTTCAGCATGTCCGCGGCGGTCGCAATCGTCCCGCTCTGTGCGACGGCACGCACGGTTTGAAGCTGCTTGAGGGTGAGGCGACGCATGACACTGTCCTAAACTTTTTTTGGCCGCTGCCTCAACACCTTCATATTTCCTGAGCGGTCGGTCTATGCGAGATGTATCGGCCCGATGAGGGCGGCACGGCGGAGCATGGAGAACGTGAAGATGGCGCAAGACGGCAGTCTCGAGGCTTACCTGGCCGCCGCGGTCGCCGGTAACGCGGCGCTCCAGCCAGTGGCCGAGACCCTTCGGGTCGTCGCCGGCGCCGCCGCGCGCGTCGCCGGACAGATCGCGCTGGGACCCCTCTCGCCGGAGGCCATGCCACTGGGCGGCTCGAAGAATTCCGACGGCGACGTCCAGAAGGCGCTCGATCTGCTGACCGACAAGATCTTCATGGAAGCGTTCGAGACGGCGCCCGTCGCGGTCCTTGTTTCGGAAGAACTGGCCGAGCCCAAGCGCCTGAAGCACGGCGCCCCGCTCGTCGTGGCGATCGATCCGCTCGACGGCTCCTCCAACATCGACAACAACGTTTCGATCGGCACGATCGTCTCGATCCTGCCGGCGCTCCCCGAAGCGACATCCGACGCCGCGCACTTCATGCAGCCAGGAAGCAACCAGCTCGCCGCCGGCTTCGTGGTCTATGGCCCCCAGACGATCTTCGTGCTGTCGATCGGCGCGCCGACGGTGGCCTTCATCCTCGACCCGCGCGACGGCACGTTCATGCGGCTCGCCAAGCCGCTCGCCATCGCCGAGGATTCGCACGAGTACGCGATCAATTCCTCGAACTATCGGCACTGGGATCCGGCGGTGCGCGCCTTCATCGACGATTGTATGCACGGCGAGGCCGGCCCGCTGTCGCGCAACCACAACATGCGCTGGATCGCCTCGATGGTCGCCGACGCCTACCGCATCTTCATGCGCGGCGGCGTCTTTCTCTACCCGGGCGACCAGCGCAAAGGTTATAATTCCGGCCGGCTACGGCTGCTCTACGAGGTGAGCCCGATCGCCTTTCTCGTCGAGCACGCCGGAGGTATGGCGACGGACGGCAGCCGCCGCATCCTCGACATCGTCGCCAAGGATGTCCATGAGCGCTCGCCGCTGGTATTTGGCTCCAGGAAGGTCGTCGAGACGATCGTGGCGTATCACACGAACCCCGAGCATGCGGCGAGACGGTCCGACGCGCCGCTCGGTCTTGCGGCGGGCTGACACGATCGCGTTCTCGACGCATATTGTCTTGATGAAGCTCCAGGCCCTCATTTTCGATGTCGACGGCACGCTCGCCGAGACCGAGGAGCTGCATCGCCAATCGTTCAACCTGACGTTCCAGCAGTTCAAGCTCGACTGGCACTGGGGCCCCGACCTCTACGGCGAACTCCTGCAGACCACCGGCGGCAAGGAGCGCATCAAGCGCTACGTCGCCGATTACGTACCCGAGCAGCGCGACGTGCTCGAGAAGCTCCCTCAGCTGCACAAGACCAAGACGCGCGGCTACCTGGACCTGCTGGCGAAGGGCGCGCTGAAGCTGCGCCCGGGCATCGAGCGGCTCGTCGACGAGGCGCGCGAGCGCGACATCAAGCTCGCCATCGCGACCACTTCCACGCCGGTCAACGTCAAGGCGCTGCTGCGCTCGACGTTGGGCGAGGACGCGATCAACTGGTTCGCGATCGCCGCAGGCGATGTGGTCGACCGCAAGAAGCCTGATCCGGGGGTCTATTACGAGGCGCTCGAGGCCCTGCACGTTGGCGTCGGGCACGCCATCGCTTTCGAGGATTCCACCAACGGGACGCAGGCGGCGCTCGCCGCCGGCCTCACCGTGCTGGTGACGCCGAGCCTCTACCTGACCTCGGAGGACTTCACCGGGGCGGCGAGCGTGGTCAGCAATCTCGGCGAGCCCGGGCGTCCGCACCAGCATCTGGCCGGCGCCACCTTCGACAGCGGCATCGTCGATCTCGACGGGCTGCAGGCGATGCTGGACCGCGCCTGACGCCCGTGCCGCCAGGCAATCGGGTCAAGGCTTAAGAACAGAGCTCTTCAACACCCTCATGGTGAGGAGGCGCGGAGCGCCGTCTCGAACCACGAGGGCTCCAGAAGGAGGCAACTTGGAACCGCCAAAACTTTGGAGAAAGGCTGGTTCGAGACGGCCCTTCAGGCCTCCTCAGCATGAGGCTGGTGGGAAAGCCGCCTTTCAAGCGATGCCTTGCCAGGGCCGACGATTGCCTTGCCAGTGCCGACGCTTAGGCGTTTTGGGGGGCGTTCTGCGGGAACATGAAGCGCAGCGCGTCGGCGTCGAAATCCGCTTTCCAGGCGTGGCTCGCGCGTAACGTCTCCGCCGCCCTTGCGGCCGGCCGGCCCGAGATCTCGTCGAAGAGGCGCTTGACGTTGGGGATCGCACCATAGGCATGGTCGCCGATCACGCGGGGCAACATGCGCGCCCAGCCCCAGAGCGCCATATCGGCGATCGTGTAGACATCGCCAAGAATGTAGCGGCGGTCGCTCAGGTGCTTGTCGAGCACGCCATAGTGGCGTTCGACCTCGCGGACGTAGCGGTTGACGGCGTAATCCTTCGGCGCGGGCGCGATATGCCGGAAATGGACGGCTTGGCCGGAATAGGGGCCGATCCCGGTCGCGACGAACATCAGCCAGGAAAGGAGTTCGCCGCGCCCCGCCGTGCCAGCCGGAAGGAAGCGGCCCGTCTTCTCGGCGAGATAGAGGAGAATGGCGTTCGAATCGAAGACGCGGACGTCGCCATCGACGATGGCCGGCAGCTTGCCGTTGGGATTGATCGCGAGAAACTCTGGACTGAATTGTTCGCCTTTTAGCATGTCGACCGGCTTGGGCACGTAGGCCAGACCGGCTTCCTCGAGCAGAAGCGCGACCTTCATCGGGTTGGGGCCACTGTTATAGTAGAACTCGATCATCAGTAGCTCCGATGTGTCGTGTGCCGACGAGCGCGCGTACACCACGATGAGGCGGCCTAATCAGGGCAGGATACAGGAATGACAGACGACCTTCTCATCTCTCGCCACGACGGCGTCGCGACGGCGACCTTCAACCGGCCGAAGGCTCGCAACGCACTGACCTACGCGATGTACGACGGCCTCGCCGCGCTCTGCGCGGCACCGGGGGCGGACACGAAGGTCGTCATCCTCACGGGCGCGGGCCACGAGGCCTTCGCCGCGGGCACCGACATCGCCCAGTTCAAGGATATGTCGAGCGCCGCCGATTCGCTCGCCTACGAGGCGCGTATCGAAGTGGTGCTGTCGGCCATCGAGCGCTGCCCGGTGCCGACGATCGCCGCCATCGCCGGCGCCTGCACCGGCGGCGGCGCGGCCATCGCCGGATGCTGCGATCTGCGGATCGGCGCGGCCAACATGAGATACGGCTTTCCGATCGCGCGCACGCTCGGCAATTGCCTCTCCGCCGCCAACCTCGGCCGGCTCGTCGCCCTGATGGGCGAGCCGCGCGTCAAGGACATGATGCTGACAGCCCGGCTGATCGAAGCCGACGAGGCGCGCGCCATCGGCCTCGTCAGCCGCGTCGTCGAGCCTGACGATCTGTTAACGGCGGCGGGCGCCATGGCGCAGACGGTCGCCGGACTGGCGCCGCTGACGTTGCGCGCCACCAAGCAGGCGCTGCTCCGGCAGCGGGCGGCCATCGCGCCGGCCGACGACCTCGTGCAGCTCTGCTATCTCAGCCGGGATTTCCGCAATGCGGTCGAGGCGTTCAGCAACAAACAAAGGCCGGTCTGGCTCGGCGAATAGTACTTGCGCAAACACACAGCGTATACCGAAGTATTCTTTGGATGCGTGGTGGGCACGACAGGGATTGAACCTGTGACCCCTCCCATGTCAAGGGAGTGCTCTCCCGCTGAGCTACGCGCCCGACGCACCTGATCTCGCCGCCCCTGTCGGTCGCGAGAAGCGCGGGTATACCGACAAGCGTTTCCTGGCGCAAGCGCGCCGCCGAGGCTGCGCGCGTGACGATACCGACCCTGGCAGAAGCTTCGCCGCCGCTGTACCCAGACGTGAAACTCAGGATCGGCGCAACCGCCGCTCTGCGTACCGACGCATCGGACACGTTTTTTGCTCAAGGATTTCTTCCTTTGCTCAAGGATTTCTTCGCCTACTACAAGCCGCATCGCGCCCTCTTCGTCCTCGATTTCGGCTGCGCGACCGTGTCTGGCCTGCTCGAACTCGGCTTCCCGATGGCGGTCAAGGGCTTCGTCGACGTGCTGCTGCCGCATCACGATTGGGCACTGATCTGGCTCGCCGTCGTGGGGCTCGCTCTCATCTACGCGGCCGCGGCCGGTCTCATGGTGGTGGTCACCTACTGGGGCCACGTGCTCGGCATCAACATCGAGACGGAGATGCGCCGCCGCGCCTTCGACCATCTGCAGAAGCTCTCGTTTCGCTTCTACGACGGCCAGAAGACCGGGCATCTCGTCGCCCGCGTGACCAAGGACCTGGAGGAGATCGGCGAGGTCGCGCACCATGGACCGGAGGACCTGTTCATCGCACTCATGACGCTGATCGGCGCCTTCGCGTTGATGCTGCTCGTGCACTGGCAGCTTGCCTTGATCACCGCGATCGTCCTGCCGCTCGTGATCGGCGTCGGCGCGCGCTACGGCACGGCGATGGAAGCGAACTGGCGCGCGCAGTTCGCTCGCGTAGGCGCGTTCAACGCTCGTTTGGAGGAAAACATCGGCGGGATTCGCGCGGTGAAGGCCTTCGCCAACGAGGACCACGAGCGCCGGCTCTTCGCCGCCGACAACGTCGCCTACAAGGCGGCCAAGCTCGAGGCCTACAGGATCATGGCCGGCGCGCTGACGATGAACTACCTCGGCATGCGCTTCGCGCAGATCGTGGTGATGCTGGCTGGCACCTACTATGTCGTCAGTGGCGGCCTTTCGATCGGCGGGTTCGTCGGCTTCCTGCTGCTGCTCGGCGTCTTCTATCGCCCGCTCGACAAGATCAACGCTGTCATCGAGAGCTATCCCAAAGGCATCGCCGGCTTTCGCCGCTATCGCGAGCTGCTCGCGACCGAACCCGACGTCGCCGACGCGCCGGACGCGGTCGCGGCACCGGCGCTGAAGGGCGAGATACGCTTCGCGAACGTCACGTTCGGCTACACACCTTCGCGTCCCATCATCAGGAATTTCGACCTGACGATCCGAGCCGGCGAAACGGTGGCCTTCGTCGGTCCATCGGGTGCCGGGAAGACGACGATCTGCTCGCTGCTGCCGCGCTTCTACGACGTCGAGGATGGGCGCATCACGATCGACGGGCTCGACATCCGCGCGATGACCCTGGCCTCGCTGCGCCGCCAGGTCGGCATCGTCCAGCAGGACGTCTTCCTGTTCGGCGGCACCATCCGCGAGAACATCGCCTACGGCGACCTCGACGCGAGCCCGGATGCCATCGCGGAGGCGGCGCGGCGCGCCCGGCTCGACGACATGCTCGCCGCCCTGCCCGACGGGCTCGATACGCTTGTCGGCGAACGCGGCGTCAAGCTTTCCGGCGGCCAGAAGCAGCGCCTGTCGATCGCCCGCATCTTTCTCAAGGATCCGCCCATCCTCATCCTCGACGAGGCGACCTCGGCGCTCGATACCGCGACGGAACGCGAGATCCAGCGCTCCTTCGCCGATCTCGAACGCGGCCGCACGAGCCTCGTCATCGCCCACCGCCTCGCCACGATCCGCAACGCGGACCGTATCGTCGTGATGACCTCGGAGGGCATCGCGGAGGAAGGGCGGCACGATCAGTTGCTGGCGGCCGGCGGTCTCTACAGGACGCTGCACGAAGCGTAGGAAGGATCGTCATCACAGTGCCACAGGACGCGATCTCGTTCATCGAAGACGGCCTCGCGATGCTCGCCGAAGCCATCGACGATCATGGCGCGCTTCGCGAGATCCAGCTCGCGACGCTGTCGCACGATCATCATCCCAGCTTGCGAACGCTGGTGCTGCGCGCCTTCGAGCGACTGCCCGCGGCATGCGCCGAGATGCACAGCGACGCGCGCGCCGCCAAGGTCGACGAGATCGCGCGCGACGGTCGCGTCGCCCTGCTCGCCTGGTCGCCCTCGCAGCATCTCCAGGTCCGCTTTCGCGGCGCGGCGCGACTGCATCGCGACGACGAGATCGCCCGCGCCCGGTGGGACGCACTTTCGCTCAACGGCCGCAAGGCTTACGGCCTGCTTGCTCGACCGGGCACGCCGATCGCCGGCCCGTCGGATCAGTCGCATCTATCGCCCGAAGAGCAGTTCCGGCAGTTCGTCGTGATACGTGTGTCGCTGATCGACGTCGACATGCTGCAACTCGGCCGCGATGGCGCTCAGACACGCGCCCGCGGTACCTTCGCGCCGGAAGGCCTGTCGGCCGAATGGATCGGCGCGTAGCGGCTCGTGTCGCCGCGGATACCGGCTGGTCTCGGCAACACGGAGCGCCTCGAACCGAACAAAGCAACGCCTCCCAGGGTTTCCACAACTGCTTGGTGAAGGCGGACGGCGCGGGCGCGACGGCGAGGCTTGGTGACCCGACAAACCTTCTCCGCTGACGTCCTGGGACTCACCTGATGATACCGACGCTTGCCACGGCTCCCGTCCTGACCTGGTTCATCGTCGCGCTCTCCATCGTCGGCGTCATCGCGCATCCGTTCAGATGGCCGGAAGCAACCTGGTCGGTTGCGGGGGCGGTTCTGCTTGTCGTGTGCAAGCTGCTGCCGCTTGTCTCCGCCTGGGACGGCGTGCGCGACGGCGTGGACGTGTACCTCTTCCTCGTCGGCATGATGGCGCTCGCCGAAGCGGCGCGGCGCGAGGGCCTGTTCGCCTGGCTGGCGAGCCTCGCCGTGCGTGGCGCGAGAGGCTCGGCGAGCCGGCTGTTCCTGCTGATCTACGGCGTCGGCGTCATAGTCACGACGTTCCTCTCGAACGACGCAACCGCCGTCGTGCTGACGCCGGCGGTCTGCGCCGCCACCCGAGCCGCGAAAGTAGAGCCGCTCCCTTACCTCTTCATCTGCGCGCTGGTCGCCAACGCGGCGAGCTTCGCGCTGCCCATCTCGAATCCAGCCAACCTTGTCGTGTTCGCCAGCCACATGCCACCGCTATCGAGGTGGTTGGCGCGCTTCGGCGTTGCCTCGATTGGCTCGATCGTCATGACCTTTCTGGTTCTGCGGTGGGCGCAGCGCGCGCACCTGCGCGAACCGATCGAAGGAAGATGTTGAGGTGAAGTCGCTTTCGACCGCAGGAAAGGTGGTTGGCGTCGGCATCATCATGACAGGCACCGCGCTGATCGCCTCGTCAGCACTCGATCTGCGGCTTGGGCTACCGACCTTCGTCGCCGGACTGCTGACGATCATCCTTGTCGCGGTGATCAAGCGCGAGGCGCCATGGGCGGCGATGAAGGGCATCTCCTGGTCGGTGCTGCCGCTCGTCGCCGGCTTATTCGTGCTCGTCAAGGCGGTCGAGAAAACCGGAGCATCTAATTCTCTAGGCAGGGCCTTGCAGCAAATGTGCGCACACTCGGACATGATGGCGGGCTGGGTTGCCGGGATCGTCATCGCGATTGGCACCAATCTCGTGAACAATCTGCCGGCCGGCCTGCTAGCGGGTGCCGCTGTGCAGGCCGGGCATGTACCCGACAACGTCGCCGGCGCGATCCTGATAGGCGTGGACCTCGGTCCCAACCTGTCGGTAACGGGTTCGCTGGCTACCATCCTGTGGCTTACCGCGATCCGCAGAGAGGGCGAGAACGTCAGCGCTTGGACTTTCTTGAAGCTCGGGCTGGTCACCATGCCTGCGGCGCTAGTCGCCGCGCTCGGTGTCCTCCTCTTGTCCTGATCGCCCTTGTGTCGAGCCGCTTCCGGACATTCGATTTCCCCCGTCGTGTCAACATCTCGGCTTGGCGCCGTCCCGGAACCCCGATGAAGAGACTCCGTTGACGCGGAGACTTCGCGGCTGGCGCGTCGGTTCAAATGACTGAAGGTTTTTCGATGAAACGATCCAAGCTCGCACTGCTTTTCGCCTCCAGCTGCCTCATGTTTGGCGCCGCGACCGCACCGACGATGGCGGCGTCTCCGCAGACCGTCGCGTTCGTCACAAACGCGAGGCCGAACGTCGATTTCCTCGATAGGTCGAGCCGTCTCGCGCTCGACAAGGCCGGCAACTCGCGCCTTCGCGTTTTCGCGCATGAGGAAGCCGAGGAGCAGACGATCGCCGGCAATTCGTTCGTCGCCTGGGCTGAGACGCACACGCCGCGCGGCGAGGCGGTCGCAGTCGGTGGCGGTCTCGCGGTGGTCACCACGCCGGTCGGAGGCGCGCTCAACGGTGCCGGAGCCGGCGTCAATCAGGCGCTTTCTCCGCTTGGCCCGGTCGGCACCGTCGCGGCGCTTCCGCTGGATGTCGCCGGCGGCGTCACGACCGGCGTAGGCAACGCGCTCAGCGTTCCGGCCGAAGCGATCGCACCCGGGACGCCTGTCGTCGTTCAGGGACCCTTGATCGGGGCCGGCCTCTTGCCGGCCAGTCGCCGGGATCTGGATCGCCTGAACGCGCTCGACGGGCGCCAATTCGATGCGCTGTACGTATCGACCCAAGAGGATGCTCTGCGCCAACTCGCCACCCTCTACCGCGATTACGCGACCAACGGCGACGATCCGGCGCTACGCGCTCTCGCGTCGAGTGAACTGCCGAAGGTGAACCATCGCCTCGAACAGATCGGTCGCCTCTAGGCTCGTTTATCACGAAGCGTTGGACGCTCTCCTGGAGAGGGAGAGAGTTCAACGCGGATGATCGATCATGCTCGGTCGCGCGACCGGCTGCCTCGGTCAGCGCGGCTGAATCGATCTCGTTCAGCAATGCTTTCGCCGCAATAGTGCGGCTCTATACAACGGTCATCCTCGTTCAGGAGTGCCCGTTGGCCCCTTTCGTCCGCTTCGTCCGGTTTGTCGTGCTGCTCTCCGCCGCCGCTTACGCCGGCGCCACACATGTGGCCGCGGCGGACGCGACCGTCGCGGCGCCGGTCGTCAGCGTTGTCGTGGCGGTGCCGCGCGATCTCGTCGCCCACGCCATCGTCTCGGGGACGCTGGTGCCCCGCGACGAAGTGCTGGTCGCCCCCGAACTCGACGGGGTCCGCGTCGTTCAGGTTCTCGCCGAAGAGGGAGACCGCGTCGTCAAGGGTCAGGTTCTCGCCCGGCTGTCGCAAGACATGCTCGACGTGCAAGTGGCGCAGAACGCCGCTTCGCTGGCGCGATCGCAGGCGGCGATCGAACAGGCGCGCAGTCAGATCGACCAATCGGCGGCCACGGCGGAGGAGGAGCGGCTCTCGCTGGAGCGCGCGCAGGCCTTGCGCCGCTCTGGCAATGCCACGGAAGTGACGCTCGAACAGCGGACGTCGGCGTCGCGCTCGGCCAACGGCAGGCTCGCCGCCTCGCGCAACGGGCTCGCCATGGCCGAAGCCGATCTCGCCCTCGTCAGGGCGCAGCGCGCCGAACTCGATCTTCGATCGCGACGCACCGAGGTGAAGGCGCCGGTCGACGGCATCGTGAGCCGAAGGTCGGCGCGCGTGGGCATGACGGCATCGACGAGTGGCGAACCGCTGTACCGGCTGATCGCGCACGGAATCGTCGAACTCGAGGGCGATGTCACGGAGACGGGATTGGGCGTCCTCAAGGACGGTGCGCCGGCGCTGATCGACGTCGGTGGCGACGCTACCGTGCGGGGCAAAGTTCGCGTCGTATATCCCGAGATCGACCGCGCCACCCGCCTCGGCAAGGTGCGCGTCTCGCTCGATCCGGATCCCTCGCTTCGCATCGGGGCCTTCGCGCGCGGTACGCTCGAGGTCGCACGCCGACATGGCTTGGCGGTGCCGGTCTCGGCGCTCCTCTACGACGAGGACGGTGGCGCGAGCGTGCTTGCGGTGGTCGATGGCCGCGTCGCCGAACGCAAGGTCAGGACCGGGCTGGCGACCGCCGCTTTCGTCGAGATCGTAGACGGCCTGCGAGCCGGCGAGATTATCGTGGCGCGGGCCGGATCGTTCCTACAGCCCGGGGACGCGGTCAGGACCGTGCCGAACACGCCGACGACCGCGTCAGCCAGGCTCTGAGGCGAAGACGGCATGCGCCTGAACGTATCCGCCTGGGCCATCCGCAGGCCCCTTCCCTCGATCGTCTTCTTCGTGATCATGCTGGCCCTCGGGCTGTTCGGCTTCGCCGCCCTGCCGATCACGCAGATGCCCAACGTCGACGTGCCGATCGTCGCCGTGACCGTCACGCAGCCGGGCGCCGCACCATCGGAGCTGCAGACCCAGGTCACCAAGCGGGTCGAGGACGCGATCGCCGGCGTCAGCGGCGTCAAGCATATCACCTCGACCATCACCGAGGGCACGTCCAGCACCACCATCGAGTTTCGCCTGGAGACGAACGAGGATCGCGCGCTGAACGACGTCAAGGACGCGATCTCGCGGATCAGGACGGACCTGCCGCGAACGATCGACGAGCCGATCGTCAATCGCGTCGACATCGTCGGCCTGCCGATCCTCGTCTACGGCGTATCGGCCCCCGCGATGACGCCGGAGGACCTGTCGTGGTTCGTCGACGACGTGGCGGCGCGGCAGATCCAGGGCGTGCGAGGCGTCGGCGGCGTGGAGCGCCTCGGCGGGGTCGATCGGGAGATCCGCATAGAGCTGCGGCCCGAACGCCTCAACGCGCTCGGCGTCACCGCCGCCGACGTCAACGCGCAACTGCTGCTGACGAGCGCCGACATGGCCGGCGGACGCGGGACGCTCGGCGGGCAGGAGCAGTCGATCCGCACCTTGGCCGGCGCCCGCAGCACCGCGACCTTGGCCGAGACCTCGATCGTGCTCGCCGGGGGACGACACGTGCGCCTCGGCGATCTCGCCCGCATCGTCGACACGTCGGCGGAGCAACGAACCTTCGCGCGCCTCGACGGCAAGCCTATCGTCGGATTGGCGATCACCCGAGCCAAGGGCGCCAGCGACGCCGCCGTGGCGCAGGCGGTCGCACGCAAGGTCGAGGAGCTGGGTCACGCCCACCCCGAAGCCCGCTTCAGCCTGATCGACTCGTCGGTCGAGAACACGGTGGGAAATTACGATTCCGCGATGCACGGGCTGCTGGAGGGCGCGGCGCTCGCCGTGCTCGTGGTGTTCCTCTTCCTGCGCGACTGGCGCGCGACGCTGATCGCGGCGATCGCCCTGCCGTTGTCGGTGCTGCCGACCTTCTGGGCGATGAACCTCCTGGGCTTCTCGCTCAACATCGTCAGCCTCCTTTCGATCACGCTCGTGACCGGCATCCTGGTCGACGACGCGATCGTCGAGATCGAGAACATCGCGCGGCACATCCGCATGGGCAAGACGCCCTACAACGCCGCGCTCGAGGCGGCCGACGAGATCGGCTTGGCCGTCATCGCGATCACCGCCACGATCGTCGCGATCTTCGCGCCGGTCAGCTTCATGGGCGGAATCGCCGGCCAGTACTTCAAGCAGTTCGGGCTCACCATCGCCGTGGCGGTCGGCTTCTCGCTGCTCGTCGCGCGCCTGCTCACGCCGATGCTCGCCGCCTACTTCCTGCGTCCCCACGCCGCCCACGACGAGCGGGAGGGACCCGTCATGCGCGCCTATCTGCGCGTCGTGCGCGCTTCGGTGCGCCACAAGTTCGTGACGC
Organism: Beijerinckiaceae bacterium; assembly: GCA_965198495.1. Classification (GTDB taxonomy): domain Bacteria; phylum Pseudomonadota; class Alphaproteobacteria; order Rhizobiales; family Beijerinckiaceae; genus RH-AL1. The sequence continues at coordinate 2,855,344 of CBDAPL010000001.1, forward strand.
TGCTCCTCGGCCTGACGCTGTTTGCCGCCTCGATCGCCTCCACGCGCCTGCTTCCCGCCGGCTTCCTGCCGAAGGAGGATCACGCCCGCACGCAGTTCTCCGTGGAGCTCCCGCCCGGCGCGCGGCTTGGCGACACGAAGGCGGTCACCGACGATCTGGTCCGGCGTATCGGGGCGCTGCCCGAGATCGTCTCGGTCTTCGTCGACGGCGGCCGTCAGGTTCCGTCCAAACGCGAGGTTCGCGTCGCCAGTCTCACGGTGACGCTCGTGCCGAAGAGCAGACGCGCCCGCTCCCAGGCCGAGATCGAGACGGCGATCGGCGCGATCCTCCGCGATCAGCCCGATTTGCGTTTCTGGTCGATCCGCGACAATGGCCAGCGTGACCTCGCGCTCGTGCTCGGCGGTCGCGACCAGGCGCTGGTGACCGCGACGGCGGCGAGGCTACGCGGCGAGATGGCCGCGCTCCCGCATCTCGTCAACGTCATCTCCACGGCACCGATCGACCGCACCGAGATCCGTGTCGTGCCGCGCTCCGACATCGCCGCCGACCTCGGCGTGTCGACGGCGGCGATCGCCCAGACCGTGCGGATCGGCACGATCGGCGACATAGGCGCGAACCTCGCCAAATTCACGATCGGCGAGCGTCAGATCCCGATCCGCGTTCAATTGCCGGATGCCGTCAGGGGCGACCTCGACGTGCTGCGCGACCTGAGGGTGCCGGTCGGCGGCGGCTCCGCCGTACCGCTCGCCACGGTGGCCGATCTCAAGCTTGGTCGCGGTCCGACCTCGATCGACCGCTACGATCGCTCGGTGCGTATCGCCGTCGAGGCCGACATGCAGGGGTCGGACGCGCTCGGCGACCTGATCGGCCAGGCCATGGCGCTGCCGACGGCGCGCCACCTTCCCGAAGGCGTGACCCTGAGCCAGGTCGGCGACGCCGAGATCATGAACGAGGTGTTCTCCGGCTTCGCGCTCGCGATGGGGACGGGCCTGATGATGGTGCTCGCCGTCCTCGTGCTGCTCTTCGGCAGCGTCGCCCAGCCCTTGACGATCCTGTTCTCGCTTCCGCTGTCGATCGGCGGCGCGATCCTCGGCTTGCTGATCTTCCACAAGCCGATCTCCATGCCGGTGGTGATCGGCATTTTGATGCTGATGGGCGTCGTGACCAAGAACGCCATCATGCTCGTCGATCTCGCCCTCGAGGAGATGGCGGCCGGTGTCGATCGCGTCACCGCCATCATCGACTCGGGGCGCAAGCGCGCGCGCCCCATCGTCATGACTACGATCGCCATGGCGGCCGGGATGGTGCCGAGCGCGATGGCCTTCGGCATCGGCGGCGAGTTCCGCTCGCCGATGGCGATCGCGGTCATCGGCGGCCTGATCGTCTCGACCGTGCTGTCGCTCGTCTTCGTGCCGGCGATCTTCATCGTCATGGACGATGCGCAAGTGCTGCTGACCCGGATGTTCGGTCGGCTGCTGTTCGGACACGATCGGCCAAAGCCCGTCGCGCGCGTCACCGAGGACGCCATCGTCGACGCCTATCCCGTCGCCGCCGAATGAGCGCCGCGGCCTGAGAGGTAGGAGGTCGGCGAGGCGCGCCATGCCGACTTCGACCGGCTTCTAGCGATCCGCCTTCAGCTCCTGTGCCTCGCGCGCCGACAGCCGGGACGCGGTAGCCAGGGCCGCGCCGATCAGAACGGTGACGAGCGCCATGATGCCGGGCCAACCGTAACGCGACCAGAACACGCCGCCCAGAGATCCAAACAGGCTCGAGCCCGAATAATAGGCGAAGAGGTAGAGCGAGGCGGCCGCCGCCCGCGCCGTCGCGGCGCGGTCGCTGACCCAGCCGCTGGCGATCGAATGCGCGCCGAAGAACCCGGCCGTGAAGATAGCGATCGCGGCGATCGAGACGACCAGGCTCGGCGTCGCCGTGAGGAACAGCCCCACCAGCATCAGCGCCATAGCCGCCGTCATCATCCGGCCGCGCCCGTGGCGGCCGCCGAGCCGGCCGAACCACGCCGACGCCGGCCCACCGAGGATGTAGACGAGGAAGATCGACCCGGCGAAGGTCTGCGACAGGTCGAAGGGCGGCTCGATGAGGCGGTAGCTCAGATAATTGTAGGTGGTGATGAAGCCGCCCATCAGCAGGAAGCCGACCAGGAACAGCTGCGCCAGCCGGCCATCGCGAAGATGAACGGCGAAGACGTCGCCGAGATGACGCAGAGAAACGCCCTCCTCCGGCTCGAAGCGTCGCGAGGGCGGCAGCAGGATCGTGAACAGCGCCGCGGCGGCGATGCCGAACAGGCCGATCACCCCCAGCGAGAGGCGCCACGAGTGCGTGACGTCGATGAGGATGCCGGTCAGCACCCGACCGGCCATGCCGCCGTAGGCGTTGCCGGCGATGTAGAGCCCCATCGCGCCGCCGAGGTCGCACGGGTGCACCTCCTCGGCGAGATAGGCCATCGCGACGGCCGGAACGCCGGCAAGCGCGATGCCGGTCAGCGCCCTGATGACGAGGAGGGTCGCCCAATTCGGCGCGAAGGCGCAGCCGATCGTCAGCGCGCCGACCGCGAACAGCGACACGGTCATGATCGGCTTGCGGCCGCGCGCGTCGGAGATCCGCCCGGCGAGGAGCATGGCCACGGCAAGCGTGCCGGTCGTGACGGAGAGCGAGAGGCTCGAGATCGAGGGCGAGACGCCGAGGTCCCGCGAGAAGACCGGCAGCAGCGGCTGCACGCAGTAGAGCAGCGCGTAGGTCGAGAAGCCGGCCGCGACCAGGGCCAGGGCGACCTTGCGGAATGCCGGCGTCCGCGCGCGCAGAAACAGGTCCGTGGAACCGGCGAGCGCGAGTGTTTCCGCCTCTTCGAGCGGCGTCTCACGTCGCGGCCGCGAGCCGTCTTGATCCATGATGCCCACCCTCGCCTTTCGATCGCGTATGGCTTAGCCCATCGCCGTAGCCTGGAAACGTAGGATCGGCGTCAGAAGCTCGACCCGTTCATCGATCGGCAAGCACGTCAGGTGACAAGCACGTCAGGTGACAAGCACGTCAGGTGACAAGCACGTCAGGTGACAAGCGCGGGCACGATGACCTCGGGGGCGAACCGTTAATCTTTCGAGCGCGCAATGGCTTCATGCCGACGCGCCCGAGGGCCGGCCCGATCACCCGCGATCCTTGAGCGATGCTAGGGCGCGTCGGCAGGCAACCTGATCAAGGCGGCGGCTTTCCCGCTCAAACTCTGGGCGAGAAACACGAACCCGGCTCGGCGCGACGCCGTGCGCCTTGCGGACTCGCGAAGGCGCGTTATCCTGCCTCTCTGCTTCGCTTGATCCGGGATGGAACCTACGAGTGTCGAGAGAGCCGCGCGACGCCCCGCAATTCTATCTCACCGCCCCTTCGCCCTGTCCCTATCTGTCACGCCGCGAGGAGCGCAAGGTCTTCACGCACCTCATCGGCAAGCGCGCGGTCGCCCTCAACGACACGCTGACCCAGTCCGGTTTCCGGCGCTCCCAGACGATCGCCTACAGGCCGGCGTGCGAGGCGTGTCGCGCCTGCGTCTCGGTGCGGGTGAAGGCCGACGAGTTCGAGCCTGGCAAGAGCCTGCGCCGCGTTCTCGAACGCAACGAGGACGTGCGCGGCGCCGTCGTGCGCGCCGATCCGACGTCCGAGCAATATTCGCTGTTTCGCACCTATCTCGACGCCCGTCACGCCGACGGCGGCATGGCGGACATGAGCGTGCTCGACTATTCGATGATGGTCGAGGACAGCCACGTCGAGACGCGGCTCGTCGAGTACAGGATCGGCGCGAGCTCCGTCTCGCAAGGGACGTTGATCGCCGTCTGCCTCACCGACGTTCTCGCCGACGGTCTGTCGATGGTCTATTCCTACTACGATCCCGACCATCAGGTGCGCTCGCTCGGCAGCTACATGATCCTCGACCATATCGCGCGGGCGAGGAAGCTTGGATTGCCCCACCTTTACCTTGGCTATTGGGTCGAGGGCTCGAAGAAGATGGCCTATAAGGCCCGCTTCCTCCCGCAGGAGCGTCTCGGGATGGATGGCTGGGATCGCGTCGAGAGCGCCTGAGCCACGCCGTCACGCGCATCGCTTGGATAATGGCACGCCTGGCGCGTGACAGTTCAGGTCGATCGAAAGGCGGGTGGATCGCGGTGCGGCTTTCGCATGCCCTGCCTCCTGCCATTTGGAGACGTTCTTCATGGACGATGAATTCCGCTTCGGGATCGAGGAAGAATACTTCCTCGTCGATGCCGAGACAGGCGAGAGCCCGACCGAGAAGGCCGCCGACGCCTTCCATAAGGCCGCGGGCCGCAAGGTCGAACCCGCGTCGCACGAGCTCCTGAAGGGACAGGTCGAGGTACAGACCGAGCCCGGCACGAGCTTCGACGCGGCGCGGGCGACACTCGCCGGTTTTCGCCGCAAGCTTTCGACGATCGCCGGAGACCATGGTCTGTCGTTGATCGCGTCGGGCAGTCATCCGCTGGCCGAATCGCGCGACCAGGATACGACGGACAAGCAGCGCTATCAGGATCTACAATCGGAGTTCGGCATCATCGCGCGACGATCCATCGTCTGCGCGACGCATATCCACGTCGAGGTGAAAGACGCCGACCGCATCGCGATCATGAACCGCCTCGTCCCGTTCCTGCCTGTGTTCTACGCGCTATCGGTGTCCTCGCCCTTCTGGCAAGGGCACGAGGCCAAGATCAAGGGCTTCCGGCTGACCGCTTTTTCCGAATGGCCGCGCATGGGCGTGCCGGACATCTTCGCCGATCAGGCGGCGTTCGACCATTTCGTCCATCTCCTCGTCGACGCGAAGGTCATGAAGGACGCGAGCTTCGTCTGGTGGCACATCAGGCCCTCGACCCATTATCCGACGATCGAACTGCGGATCTGCGACGGCTGCACGCGCGTCGACGACGCCGTGACGATCGCCGCGCTCTACCAGGCTCTGGTCCGCGCCGTCGCGCGACGGCCGGAGATCAACGCCGGCGTCGGCGCTCTCGATCGCGCCGTCTGCGCGGAGAACATCTGGCAGGTGCAACGGCTCGGCGCCGAAGCCAAGCTTATCGACGCGCGAGGCGGCGGCGCTCGGCCGGTCCGCGAGCACCTCGAGGCCATGCTGGAGCTGGTGGAGGAGGACGCGAACGCCCTCGGCTCGACCGAATGGGTCGGCAAGACGCGCGCGATCCTCGAAGGCGGGACCAGCGCCGACCGGCAGATCGGCGCGTTTCGCGACGCGCTGTCAGCGGGGCGATCGCACCACCAGGCGCTTCGCGCGGTCATCGACACGCTGGTCGCGGAGACGATCGCCTAGACAGCGGGGCAGTTCGTCGGCGCGACAATGAGCGTCGTGGCCGCGCGCACCGACATCTGCGACCGCTACAGGCAATGATCGCTAGGAGAACTCCATGCTGACGCTTCTGCCGCGACCGAGCATTCTGACGGGTGCCGTCGTCGCCGCCTCCGTCGCCGGTGGCCTGGCGCTCGGCGCGGCGCTCGGCGGCGTCATCGTCCTCGGCGCGCTGGTCCGCCGTCGGTGATCTTCCTCTATCTCTCCATGCTCGGCGCCATTCACTTCGTGTCCGCCGCGGCGCTTGGCTTGATGAGCGTGCTCTCGGGCAAGGCGCTGCGCGACATGGCGAAGGATCGGCGCGAGGGCGCCTCGTGATGTTGGGATCGATCCTCGTGCGAGCCGTCGCCTCGGGCAGCGTCGCGGCGGCGACTTCGACGCTCGCCCTCGCGCTGCTCGCCCGGTCGGAGGGGCGGGGCGCGGCACAGCCCCTCAACGCAACGAGCCACTGGGCCTACGGTGACAAGGCGGCGCGACTGCGCGATCTTGATGTCGACCACACGCTCGTCGGCTACGCGACCCACCATACCGCGACGATCTTCTGGGCGACCTTCTTCGAAGGCTGGCAGGCGGCGCGTCCGACCCGCGATCCCGCGACGCTCCTGGGACGCGCGATCAGCGTGGCGGCACTCGCGGCGGTGATCGATTACACGATCACGCCAAAGCGCTTCACGCCTGGGTGGGAACTCGTGTTGACGAAGCGTTCCATGGCCCTCGTCTACGCGGCCATGGCGGCCGGCTTCGTGGGCACCGCGGTCGCGCGCTGAGCGCTACTCCGTCCGCTGCGTCGTCTTCGGTGATTCGGCTTTCTTCTTCGGATCGTCGATCGCGTCGGCCCTCGGCTTGGGCTCGCGGCCCACGCCCGGCGAGGACGTATCCTTCAGTTCGTCGCTGAAGGGCTGCGCCGTCTTCGGCTGCTGCTTCTTGTCCGTCATTGTGTTCGACCTCGCAAAAAACGAAAAAGCGCCATGCGCCACGAAGGTTGCGGGGCGCTTCATCGCGACTTGTACGGGCTCATGCCCTCGCGCGCGAGCTCGTCGGCGCGCTCGTTCATCGGATCGCCGGCATGGCCTTTGACCCAGTGCCAAACGATCTCGTGGCGCTTGGCGGCGTCGTCGAGACGCTGCCAAAGCTCGACGTTCTTGACAGGCTTCTTGTCCGCGGTTTTCCAGCCGTTGCGCTTCCAACCATTCAGCCAGCCGGTGATACCGCCGCGCACGTAGCTCGAATCCGTGAAGAGATCGACGGCGCACGACCGCTTGAGCGAGCCCAGAGCCTCGATCGCGGCGGTCAGCTCCATTCGATTGTTGGTGGTGTCGGGCTCGCCACCACGCAGTTCCTTGCACGCCGCGCCGAACTGCAGAATGGCGCCCCAGCCGCCCGGCCCCGGATTGCCCGAGCAGGCACCGTCGGTCCAGATCGAGACACGACTCGCGGCCGTCTCGCTCAAGCGGCGACACCGAGTTCGCCGACGCTCGCGACACGCTGGTGAAAGCGCAGTTTGCGCACGTACTCGGCCGGGTCCTTGGGTTGGACGAGAGCGCCGGCGGGTACGTTCAGCCAATCCGCGAGGCGCGTCAGCAGGAAACGCAAGGCCGCGCCGCGCGCGAGGACCGGCAGCGCGGCGATCTCCGCCGGGGCGAGCGCGCGATGTGCCTGATAGGCGCCGATCATGGCGCCGCCTTTGGTGATGTTGTAGGCGCCGTCGGGCTCGAAGCACCAGGCGTTGAGGCAGATGGCGAGATCGTAGGCGTAGGCGTCGTTGCAGGCGAAGTAGAAGTCGATGAGGCCGGCACGGGATCCGAGAAAAAGCACATTGTCCGGGAAGAGGTCGGCGTGGATGACGCCGGCGGGAAGACCGCGCGGCCAGTTCGCGCCGAGGAACATCAGCTCGGCCTCGACCAGCGCGGTCAGGCCCGCCATGAAGCCTTCGGCGCCGGCGCGCGCGCCATCGAAGAGGGGCCGCCATGCCTCGAGGGAAAGTGCGTTCTTCCGCGACAGCGCGAAATCGGCGCCATAGCGATGAAGATCCGCCAGAGCCGCCCCGGCCGCCGCGCAATGGTCCGCGGTCGGCTGGCGCACGGATAGACCTTCCAGGAAGGTGACGACGACGGCGGGCCGGCCGGCGAGCGTCCCCAACGCATTGCCATCGCGCGACTTCACGGGTTGCGGACAAGCGAGACCACGTTCGGAGAGATGCTCCATCAGGCCGATAAAGTAAGGGAGGTCGCCGAGCGCCGTGCGCTTTTCGAACAGGGTGAGGAAGACGGAACCGCTCTCGGTGTGAAGAAGGAAGTTCGAATTCTCGACTCCCTCGGCGATGCCCTTCATCGACGTGAGGCGACCGATATCGTAGGCGGACAAAAAGCCGCTGAGTTCCTCGTCCGAGACTTCCGTGTAGACGGCCAATTCGTGAATCCGGCTTATTCGACTGAAGAGACGCGATCGCGCGGCGGCTCCACCGTATGCGCCATTCGCCCGACCTCCGCCATCGTGGCGAGCGCCGCCTGCCCTTCCGGCTGGATCACGCCGCAGGACATGATCAGTTTGGCGGCATCTTCGGGGTGCATCGGGATCTCGATGATGTCGCGAGCCGGCAGGTAGAAGTAGAAGCCTGTCGTCGGATTGGGCACGCAGGGCAGGAAGACGGAAAGGCGCGCCTCGCTCTCGGCCGGCAGTGCCGCATCGATCATCGACGAAGGCGGCGAGGAGATGAACACCAGCGACCATTGCCCCTTGGTCGGAAACTCCACCAGACCGACGCGTCGCAACGACGTGCCGGAAGCGGAAAACAGGGTCTCGAAGATCTGTTTCGCGCCACGATAGATCGAGCGAATGATCGGCGTGCGGTTGAGGATCGTCTCGCCGATCGTGATCAACGTGCGGCCGGCAAGGTTGGCGGCGAGAAAACCGAGCAAAGTCAGGCCGAGAAAGGCGAAGATGACGCCAAACCCCGGGAGCGGAAACGGCAGGTAGGCATCGGGCCAGAATCGCGAGGGCACCACGGTGCGCACGGCATTGTCGACGGTGTTGACGAACCACCACACGAGATAGCCGGTCACCGCGAGCGGCCCAGCGACGACGACGCCAGTCAGGAACCAGGTTCGGACACGAGCGCCGACAGTAGGACCCTTTGGAACCGCCGCGCCTGCTGGCGGCATGGTCCCGTAGGATTCTTTTGTCATCTCGCCATCATCCCGGGTTCGGACTCGCTTATCCTTCTACCGCGCCTTCCGCCTTTACCGCCAATCGCGATGTCGTCAGACGATCGCGGCGGCTTTCTTTCGGTGCCTAGGAAAGAAGCGATTTCCGCTGACGCGGCATCTTTAGGCGGGGCAGTACGCTGCGGAAGAGGTTTCTTCGTCACGCGCGTGGGCACCGACTCGGATGCCTTTTATTTGAGCTGGTGCGGTCACAAAAAACGACAACATTCGGCAAAATCTCGCGCGCGAGGTCGTGACAGAACGGATCGCTTGAGCTAGGTTCCCGCGCGTCATGCGAATGGCTCGTCTGCGGATAGAGCATGGCATGCGAGGCCAGGTCGAGGGAGGATCGGTCATTTCGCCGTCGAGGCTCATCAACGAGCCCGTCCCGATTGCGGGAAAAAGGCGAGAGACTATCGCGAGGGCTGCGAGAGGCGAGGCCGATCCGATCAGGATTGCGCTTCGCCTTTTTGCGTTGACCCGCACGGCGGTTTCATCGCTGCCGGCGCGAGACAATCAGCTTTCGCCTCGCGTCCATGCTTCCTTCGCTTCGACGCGGAAGCTCTCGAACGTGCGTTCCTCGATCGCGGCGCGCATGCCGGCCGTCAGATCCTGGTAATAGCCGACGTTGATCGCGGTCAGCAGCATCATGCCGAGGATTTCGCCTGATTTGACGAGATGGTGGAGGTAGGCGCGCGAATAGTCGCGAGCCGCCGCGCAGGTCGCGGCGGGATCGATCGGGGCGGGATCGTCCGCATGGCGGGCGTTGCGCAGATTGAGGCGGCCATGGCGCGTATAGACGAGCCCGTGCCGCCCGGCTCTCGTCGGCATGACGCAATCGAACATGTCGATACCGCGCGCGACGCTCTCCAGCAGATCGTCCGGCGTGCCGACGCCCATGAGGTAGCGCGGCGTGTCGGCGGGCAGGTATGGCCGCGTCGCCTCGATGGTCGCCAGCATGACATCCTGCGGTTCGCCCACAGCCAAGCCGCCGATCGCGTAGCCGTCGAACCCCACCGCGACCAGTGCCTCCGCGCTCGCGCGACGCAAGGCCGGCGACGTGCCGCCCTGGACGATCCCGAAGAGCGCTTGGCCCTCGGTCAGGCGCGACGCCGCCTTCGAGCGCTCGGCCCAGCGCAGCGACAGACGCATCGCGCGTTCGACCTCGTCATCCGACGCCGGCAGGCGGATGCATTCGTCGAACTGCATCTGGATATCGGAGCCGAGCAGGCCCTGGATCTCGATCGAACGCTCCGGCGTCAGCACGTGCTTGGAGCCGTCGAGATGCGACTGGAAGGTGACGCCGTTTTCGTCGAGCTTGCGGAGCTTGGCCAGCGACATGACCTGGAAACCACCCGAGTCGGTGAGGATCGGATGCGGCCAGTTCATGAAGCGGTGCAGGCCGCCCAGCGCCGCGATCCGCTCGGCGCCGGGGCGCAACATCAGATGGTAGACGTTGCCGAGCACGATGTCGGCGCCGAGCGCGCGGACCTCCCGCGGGTGCATCGCCTTCACCGTGCCGGCGGTGCCGACCGGCATGAAGGCCGGCGTGCGGATCGCACCATGCGCCGTCGTGATGATGCCGCGCCGTGCCGCGCCGTCCGTGGCGAGCACATCGAAGCCGAACGTCGTCACGCCGCCTCCGTGCGGCTCAGCAGGCAGGCGTCACCGTAGCTGTAGAAGCGATAGCCCGAGGTGATCGCGTGGGCGTAGGCGCGCCGCATCGTGTCGAGACCCGAGAACGCCGCCACCAGCATGAACAGCGTCGAGCGCGGCAGGTGGAAATTGGTGAGCAGCGCGTCGACGGCGCGAAACTGGTAGCCGGGCGTGATGAAGATGGCGGTATCGCCGTCGAAAGGCCGGATCGCGCCGTCCTCGTTCGCCGCCGACTCCAGGAGCCGCAGGCTGGTCGTGCCGGCGGCGACGATCCGGCGACCCTGCCGCTTCGCCGAGGTGAGCGCGTCGGCCGTCGCGGCGTCGATGATGCCGCGCTCGGCGTGCATGCGATGATCCACCGTATCGTCCGCCTTCACCGGCAGGAAGGTGCCGGCCCCGACGTGCAGAGTGAGCCGCAGGATCGTCACGCCGCGCGCCTCCAGCGAGGCGACGAGCCTCGGGGTGAAATGGAGGCCCGCGGTCGGCGCGGCGACGGCGCCGGGCGCGCGCGCGAAGAGGGTCTGGTAGTCGGCGCCGTCGCGCGCGTCGATCGGTCGGCGTGCCGCGATGTATGGCGGCAGCGGCATGGAACCGTACCGCTCGAGGCCACGATCGAGCGCCCCGCCCGCCAGGCGAAAACGCAGCACCACCTCGCCGTCGCCGGCGTGTTCCACGAGCACGGCGTCGAGCGGATCGTCTTGGGCGCCGAAGGCGATCGTCTCGCCGACCGCCACCTTCTTCGCCGGCTTGATGAAGGCGCGCCAGACGTCCTCGCCCTCGCGCTTGTGCAGGGTGGCTTCGATTCCAGCGCCAATGCCGGCGCGCGTTCGCGTCCCGCTCAAGCGGGCCGGGATCACGCGCGTGTCGTTGACGACGAGCACGTCGTCGGCGCGGAGCAGCGAAGGCAGATCGCCAATCGTGCGATCCGAGAGAGTGCCGTCGACGACGAGCAAACGCGCGGCCTCCGCCGGGTCGACCGGCCGCAGGGCGACGCGCTCTCGCGGCAGATCGAAATCGAAGAGGTCGACACGCATGCGGTCAGTTCGTCTTCCCGCTCCGCTTAGCCAGGCACATGAGGCAGCGCGTCAGCTCAATGTGGCGGAGACGATCTTGTCGGGGTCGCGTACGGGTTCGCCGCGCTTGATCTTGTCGACGTTCTCCATGCCCGACGTGACCTTGCCCCACACGGTGTACTGCTTGTTGAGGAAAGCCGAGTCGCCGAAGCAGATGAAGAACTGCGAGTTCGCCGAATCGGGGCTCTGCGCGCGCGCCATCGAGCAGGTGCCGCGCACGTGCGGCTCGGCGTTGAACTCCTGCTTGAGATTGGCGTATTTCGATCCGCCGGTGCCGGTGCCGTTGGGGCAGCCGGTCTGCGCCATGAAGCCGTCGATCACGCGATGGAAGACGATGCCGTCGTAGAAGTGCTCCCCGACGAGCTTCTTGATGTGCTCGACGTGGCCGGGCGCGAGATCGGGCCGCATCTCGATCACGACGGGGCCCTTCGTCGTCTCGAGCGTCAGAATGTTGCCGGCTTCGGCCATGTGTTTTCTCCAATGTGCTGCAGCCCCGCACGCTGTTCACGGCGCGGGGCGACGAAGCGGATGAGGAACGTGCGGCCCGCAATAGCCGCTCCGAGGGACGGGGTAAACCGCAGAGGCGAGCAGGCGGCGATCGCGGCGTAGATGGAATTGGCGAGCGCGGCCTCGCCGTCGAGCCCGCCAACGGGCTTCATGTAGGTGATACGCGGCTTGCCGAAGACGGATCCATCGCGGCGGAAACTCATCCGCAGCGTGATTTCGTCCCCCTCGCGCGGCGGATGCCAGCACGCGGCGATCGAACGTGCCACATCCCCCGGCACATTGTCGGGCGCGGCCCAAACCGGCGGGGCGCCCGATGCGAGCGCGAACGCCAGGCACGACCGGACGTGCCACGCCTGGCGCATCTGAGACTTATTTGGACATCTTCATCGAGACGATTTTGTCGGGATCGTCGACAGAGCCGCTGTCGCCCTCGCCCTTCTTGACCTTGTCGATATTGTCCATGCCCGCGATCACCTGACCGACGACCGTGTACTGTCCGTTCAGGAAGGACGACGGCTTGAAGCAGATGAAAAACTGCGAGTTCGCGGAGTTCGGATCGCTGGTGCGGGCCATGCCGACGGTGCCGCGGCCGAAGGGCTGGCTCGAGAATTCGGCCGGCAAGTCCGGCTCCTTCGAACCGCCACCCCCGGTCCCTGTCGGATCGCCGGTCTGCGCCATGAAGCCGTCGATCACCCGATGGAACTTCAAGCCGTTGTAGAAGCCCTGCCGGGTCAGCTTCTCCATCTGCGCGACCGCCTTGGGCGCGAGATCGGGCCGGAGCTGGATCTTCACCGGACCGTCCTTGGTGGTGAGGATCACCTGGTTGGCCGGATCGGCGGCGGGAACCGCACCGGCGGCCGCACCCAGGAGGACGCAACCGGCGAAGGCACCGAACAGGGCGCGACGATCAAACAGCATGATGGACGATTTCCTCTGACGTTTCGCCCCGCGCGGGCTTGATCAGCGTCTGGCGAACTTTTCGGCGAGCGCGGCGGCGACAAGCGCCGGGACGAAGGAAGACACGTCGCCTCCCATCCGCGCGATCTGCCTGACCAATGTCGCGGTAATGTGACGTACGTTCGGAGGCGCCGGCAGGAAGATCGTCTGGACCGCCGGCGCCATCGCCGCGTTCATCCCGGACATCTGCATCTCGTAGTCGAGATCGGTTCCGTCGCGCAGACCCCGAACGATGACGCTCGCGCCGTTCCGCCGCGCCGCCTCGACGGCGAGACCCTCGAAGGTGACGACCTCCAGTGTGCTTGCCCCGTTCGCGAAGACGGGCGCGCAACTTCCCTCGATGAGACCCTTGCGCTCGTCGACGGTGAACATCGACTGCTTGCCCGGATGCACGCCGATCGCGACGACGACGCGATCAAAGAGCACCGCGGACGCCGCGAGAATGGCGACGTGGCCGTTGGTGAGGGGATCGAAAGATCCTGTGTAAAGAGCGGTGCGGGTCACGATCGTCGCGGATATGGCACGCATCCCCACGGCCGCCAAGCGCGGGACGCTTTCAGGTCAGGAACTCCTTGGCCGCGCGCCTTATTGTCGACATAGTAACATTCTGGCGGTCGACGCTCCAGCCTCGCGCGAGGGGACGTCGACTTCGAGCCGGATCTACAAGGAGACGACATGGTTCGTACCGGACGCATTCAGACAACGGCCCTCGCACTGGCGATGGTGGCGGGCGCCGCGATGGCTTTCGCGCAACCAGCCCAAGCCGCGATGAAGCACTCTCGCAACCTGTATGTCACGGGCAAGCGCTTCGCGCCCGCGACCGTGAAGGCCGGCTACGTCGGCGCCCCCGGCTATACCTACGGACCGCCTGGTCCGATCCGCCCGATGCTCATCGATCCGGGCCTCGGCGGCGGATTTCTCGGCGTCGGCATCTTCCCGTCGATCGGCTTCTTCCGTGGCGTCCCCGTCCTCAGCGCTTTTAGGCTGTAGGCGAGTTTGGAAGAGGATCGGGGCATGCTCCCTGATCCTCTTCACGTCTCACTAATGGCCAATGCGCAAGCGTCATGATTTCCAGGCCAAACTTTTTTGGCTTCTGCTATGTCAGACAAGCATGCGCGGCATCAGCGCGAGCGGCCAATTAGGACGTCCGATGAAGCCTCCGATCCTCGCGCTCTCACTTTGCCTGAGCCTTTGCGGGACGCCGGCATGGGCAGCCCTCAAGCTGGGCGATGCGGCGCCCGATTTTACCGTGGAGGCCGCGCAGGGTGGCAATCGATTCGAGTTCAAGCTTGCCGACGCCCTGAAGAAGGGCCCGGTCGTCGTCTACTTCTATCCGAAATCCTTCACGAGCGTCTGCACGCAAGAGGCGCATGACTTCGCCGAGAACATCCAGAACTTCAAGACGGCCGGCGCCAGCGTGATCGGCGTGTCCAGCGACGACATCAACGTCCAGCGCGACTTCTCGGCGAAGGAATGTCGGGACAAGTTTCCGGTCGGCGCCGACCCGGACTTCACGATCATCAACGCCTACGACGCCGCTTTCACCGTGCCGGTCGCCGGCGCGGTCTTCGCCAACCGCATCTCCTACGTGATCGCCCCGGACGGCAAGATCATCGAGGAATACACCGACTCGAGTGCCGAAAATCACATCAAGAACGCGCTGGCCGCCGTCGACAAATGGCGATCGGAGCACAAGCCCTAACACCGGCCTAGGCAGAGCGTCGGCCGGTGCGCTGGCGGCCTACACGCCCTCGTCAGGCTCCGGGTCCGCATCGGGCGCGTCGACTTCCGGCTCCCCGGCTTGTTCGGGCATGTCCTCTTCCGCCGGGATCCTCTCGACCGAGACGACCTCTTCCTTGGCGCCGGTCCTGAAGATCGTGACGCCCTGCGTGCCGCGCCCGGCGACGCGGATGCCGTCGACCGGGACACGGATGAGTTGGCCGGCGTTGGTCACCAGCATCAGACCGTCGAGGTCGTCGACCGGGAAGGACGCCACGAGATTGCCGTTGCGCGCGTTGACCGCCATCGCGACGATGCCTTTGCCGCCGCGCCCGGTGACGCGGTACTCGTAGGACGAGGTGCGCTTTCCAAAGCCGTTGGCCGAGACGGTGAGGATGATCTGCTCGGCGGCGGAAAGTTCGCCGACGCGCTCCGGCGGCAGGCTCGTCGGCTCGATGGCCTCCGGCTCGATCCCTTCAGCGGCCACCTCGTCGGCCACCGCGTCCGTGGTGCTCTCGGCGGTGATCTCGCCGGCCACGGCACGGCGATTTTTGAGGTAGGCGAGGCGCTCACCCGCGTCCACGTCCACGTGGCGGAGGATCGATAGCCCGATGACGCGATCGCCCTGCCCCAGGCTGATGCCGCGCACGCCCATGGAATCGCGACCCTTGAAGACGCGAACGTCGGTCACCGCGAAGCGGATGCACTGGCCTTTCTGCGTCGTCAGCAGCGTGTCGTCGCTCTCGCGGCAGACCTGCACGTCGACGATATCCTCGCCCGCATCGAGCTTCATCGCGATCTTGCCGGCGCGGTTCACCGAGGTGAAATCCGAGAGCTTGTTGCGCCGGACGGTGCCGCGCGTGGTGGCGAACATCACGTCGTAATTGGCCCATTCCGCCTCGTCCTCCGGCAGCGGCATCACAGTCGTGATGCGCTCGCCCTGCTCCAGCGGCAGCATATTGACGAGCGCCTTGCCGCGCGCCTGCGGCGCGGCGAGCGGCAGGCGCCACACCTTCTCCTTGTAGACCTGGCCGAGCGAGGAGAAGAAGAGAATCGGCGTGTGGGTCGAGGCCACGAACAGACGCGCCACGAAATCCTCTTCGCGCGTCTGCATGCCGGCGCGACCCTTGCCGCCGCGCCGCTGCGCCCGGTAGGTCGAGAGCGGCACGCGCTTGACGTAACCGCCGTGCGAGACGGTGACGACCATATCCTCGCGGGCGATCAGGTCCTCGTCCTCGACGCCGTCGACCGCGTCGAGGATAAGGGTGCGGCGCGGCGTGGCATGCGCTGTCTTCACCGCCAGCATCTCGTCCTTGATGATGCCGAAGAGGCGCTCGCGCGAACGCAGGATCTCGAGATAGTCGGCGATCTCGACCGCGAGCTTGTTCAGGGCTTCGGCGATCTCCTCGCGGCCGAGCGCGGTGAGCCGCTGCAGGCGCAGTTCGAGAATGCCGCGCGCCTGCGCCTCGGAAAGGCGGTACAAACCATCCTCGCCCAGCGCGTGGCGCGGATCGGCGATCAAGGTGATCAGCGGCGCCATGTCCTTCGCCGGCCAGGCGCGCGTCATCAGCGCCTCGCGGGCGGCCGGCGCGTCGGGCGAGGTGCGGATCAGGCGGATGACTTCGTCGATGTTGGCCACGGCGATCGCAAGGCCGACCTGCAGGTGCGCGGCGTCGCGCGCCTTGTTGAGCCGGAACTTGGTGCGGCGGGTGACGACCTCCTCGCGGAAGTCGATGAAGGCGACCAGGATATCGCGTAGCGTCATCAGCTGCGGGCGGCCGCCGTTCAGCGCGATGACGTTGCAGCCGAAGCTCGACTGCATGGCGGTAAAGCGCCAAAGCTGGTTGAGCACCACGTCGGCATTGGCGTCGCGCTTGAGCTCGATGACGATGCGCATGCCGTCGCGGTCGGACTCGTCGCGCAGGTCGGAGATGCCCTCGAGACGCTTCTCGCGGACAAGCTCCGCCATCTTCTCGATCAGCGTCGCCTTGTTCACCTGGTAGGGGATCTCGGTGACGATCAGCGCCTCGCGCTCCTTGCGGATCGTCTCGACCTCGACCTTCGAGCGGACGACCACCGAGCCGCGCCCGGTCATGTAGGCGGCGTGGATGCCGGAGCGGCCGAGGATCGAACCGCCCGTCGGAAAGTCCGGCCCCGGCACAAGCGTGACCAGTTCCTCGAGGCTCATGTCCGGGCGGTCGATCAGCGCGATCGCCGCGTCGATGATCTCGCCGAGGTTGTGCGGCGGGATGTTGGTCGCCATGCCGACCGCGATGCCGCCGGCGCCGTTGACGAGCAGGTTCGGGAAGCGTGCCGGCAGGACCACCGGCTCGCTTTCCTTGCCGTCGTAATTCGGCTGGAAGTCGACCGTGTCGGAATTGATGTCCTCGATCAGCGCCAGGGCCGGCCGCGCGAGGCGCGACTCGGTGTAGCGCATCGCGGCCGCCGGATCGCCGTCGACCGAGCCGAAATTGCCCTGTCCGTCGATCAGCGGCAGCCGCATCGAGAATGGCTGCGCCATGCGCACCAGCGCGTCGTAGATCGCCGAGTCGCCGTGCGGATGGTACTTGCCCATGACGTCGCCGACGATGCGGGCACATTTCACGTAAGGCCGATCGGGCAGATGGTTGTTCTCCTGCATCGAGTGCAGGATGCGCCGATGCACCGGTTTGAGACCGTCGCGGACGTCCGGCAGCGCGCGGCTGACGATCACGCTCATCGCGTAGTCGAGATAGCTCCTGCGCATCTCGTCCGAGATGGAAACCGGGCGGGTGTCGAACCCCGGGGCGCGCGGTTCCTTGTCGTCGGGACTATCGGCCAAAGATCTGATTCCAGTGAAGGTAGTTGCGCGCCAACCTTACAGATCGAGTGTCCGAAAGGCCAGTTTCGCGGATCCTCGACACGCAAGCTGTGGATTGCCCGCCGTTGAGCGAACGTTGACTGCAAGGACGTTCCGGATATCCTGAGCGCGGGAGAATATCCGATGCCTCTTTACATCAAGGATGACGCGACGTCCTGCCTGGTCGCCGAATTGGCGACCCGCCTCAATGTCTCGAAGCAGGATGCGGTGAAAGGCGCCGTCCAGGCGCAACTTGACCGGTTGGCCGGCGACCAGACGACGTTGGACCGTCTGGCGGCCTTCTATGCCAATCACCCGCTGCCATCCAAGACCGGCGAGGCGGCGGACAAAGCATTTTTCGATACTCTATCTGGCGAGACCGCATGATCTTCGCGGACGCATCGGCGCTCATCGCGATTTTGGCGCGAGAGGAAGGCGCTTTGAGCCTCGCCGCGAAGCTGGCCAAGGAAGAGCGCCGCCTCTACTCCGGACTGTCGAAATGGGAAACGATCGCCGGGCTTTGTCGCTCGCATGCGTTCACGATCGAGAGCGCCGGAAGATTTGTCGAGGACTTCCTAGAGGTTTTCCGTTTCAGACTGGTCCCGATCGGCGCGCTGGAGTCGAAGATCGCGAGCGAGGCTTATGGAAGGTACGGACGCGGTCGGCATCCCGCGGCACTGAACTTTGGTGATTGCTTTGCCTATGGCTGCGCTAAGAGCCATGCGGCGACGCTGCTCTACAAAGGGGATGATTTCGCTTTGACCGACTTGCGCTGACGCTTCAAGACCGGACGGAGTGGCAGCGCGGCGCGAACGCCGATACCAGATAACGAGGGGTCCCACCTGAAGCCGATACGGCGCTATATGCGAACGACGCCCCTATATGATGCCGACGCAGCAGGCGTCGGACTGTTTCATCCGGCCTTGACAGACTGATCGGAGAGTCCTTGTCGCCCAGCACGCAGTCTGTCACCCAGGCCATCGAAGCGATCGCGCGCGGCGAGATCGTCGTCGTGACGGACGATGACGATCGCGAGAACGAAGGCGATCTCGTCTGCGCGGCGTCGCTCTGCACGACGGAAAAGATGGCCTTTATCGTCCGCCATTGCTGCGGCATCGTCTGCGCGCCGATCACGGGCGATGATGCCAAGCGTCTGCACCTGTCGCCGATGGTCGCCTCGAACGACGCGCCGCTCGGAACCGCCTTCACCGTGACGGTCGACGTGCGCCATGGTTTGACCACCGGCATTTCGGCCGAGCAGCGCACGAATACCGTGCGCGCGCTCGCCAACGGCAACATGGGGTCGTCCGACTTCGTTCGGCCCGGCCATGTCTTTCCGCTGATCGCCCGCGAGGGCGGCGTGCTCATGCGCTCTGGCCACACCGAGGCCGCCGTCGACCTTTGCCGCCTCGCCAAGCTGCCGCCCATCGGCGTCATCTGCGAACTCGCCAACGACGACGGGACCGTGATGGCCGGCGCGCAGATCATCGCCTTCGCCGAAGCACACGGGCTCAAGCGTATATCGGTCGCCGACCTCATCGCTTATCGGCAAGCTCGCGAAAAGCTGGTCGAGCGCGTGTCGACCTTCCCCGTCGAGGCGGATGGCTGCACCTTGACCGGCTATGCCTACGAGACCCCTTTCGACACCGTGCAGCATTTCGCCTTCGTTCACGGCGACATCGGTGACGGCAGGGACATTCCGACACGATTGCATCGGGTCGACATCGTCGAGGACGTCATTCGCGGCGGCAAGGAGATCAAGAAGGTCTTCGCGCGCTTCCGGGCGGAGGGCTGCGGGATCTTCATTTACCTGCGTGATGGCGCCGCCGGCGTTCCGGCCCGCACCGGACGCGCGATGCCGATCCAGGACTCAGACGCCGTACGAACGCAACAATGGCGCGAGGTGGGGCTCGGCGCACAGATCCTGCGCGATCTCGGCGTCACCTCGATTCGTCTCCGCACAGCAACCCCTCGACCCTACGTCGGGCTGGCGGGCTTCGGCATCGAGATCACGAGTTACGAGGCACCCTGAACGAGGGCGCCGCCGTCAGGCGCTCAGCTCTTCTGGAGTGCATTGCCGAAAGGATTGACGTTCAGGAAAAGGCCCGAGAGGAAAGAATTGTCGGCGCCCGCCGTCGGCGTCGTGCCACTGGCGAAGTTGACCACCTTGCCGTCCTGGATGCCGTAATTTCCGACGCGGGTGACCTTCTTGCCCTTGTCGAAATAGACAGCGTAGATGCGCTGATCGACGACCGTGGCTTTCATGAAGGCGATGGAACGGTCGCTTTTCTGCGCGATGTAGTACCAGGCGTCGCCGCCGACCGTCGACGTCGTCGACGGCGTGCCGAGCGTGACGAGCACCTGTTCCGCGGTCTGGCCAGGCTTCACGTCGGCAAGCGCCTGCTGATTCATCTGGTAGCCGTGCTGGATGTCGCCATCGTAGCCGAGACAGCCAGTCAGCGGCGCGCTGAAAAGAGCAAGGGCAAGGATACGGCCATGGATCCGAGCGCGATGCCCGTCGACACGTGCGGCGGAACTGCTGGACTGCATGGCGACGATGATCTCCGGCAACGCGACCCCGCCGAACGCAAGCCGATCGAGCGGAACTCGAACAGGCAAGTTTCACTTGCGTTCAACGTTCACGATGCCTAACCCCGGCTTGTGACGAAAGCAAGGTAAGGACGACCGCGCCAACGCGTGGCCGCCTGCTATCACCCGCCAGGCGGTCTCGCCCGTGGGCAGCCTTCATCCGCATCCGCCAGTGCGCCGCGCAAGGCTTGTATTCATGGTCTTCGGTCTCTTCCGCCGCTCCGCCAACGAGGCCGTCATCGAACGCCTTTACGCGTCGATCGTCACGGCCTCGCGGCAGCCGGAGCTCTATGCCGATCTGGAGGTGCCCGACACGTTCGAAGGTCGCTTCGAGAGCCTCACGCTGCACGCCGTGCTGGTGTTGCGTCGTCTTCAGGCCTGCCCGTCGCCTGGCCCCGACATGGCGCAGCACCTGATCGATACAGTCTTCAAGCACCTCGACAGGACGTTACGCGAGATGGGCGTGGGCGATACGACCGTCCCCAAGAGGATGAAGAAGCTCGCCGAGGCATTTCTCGGCCGAAGCACCGCCTACCAGGAGGCTTTGGCCGCCGGTCCGGACGCCCTGGCCGCCGCGCTCTCGCGCAATATCTACGTCGGCCAGCGGGATGGAGAGCGCCTCGCACGTTACGTTGAAGCCAGCATCGGGGCGCTCGACGCCGAAGGTGTCCAGGGCTTCATCGAGGGGCGCGTGCCCTTCGCCGAGCGCCATCGCGTTCCCGGCGGCGGGGCGACCGCGTCGGAGATCACACGATGAAAGGGAGGCAGCCCTCCACGACGCCGCGCCCGCGCGGACCCTTCGCCCGCCCGCTCAAGGTGCGCGAGGTGACCGAAGACGGTCTGGAACTCACAATCGAAGCGAAGCCGGAGGAGTGCTCGGCCGTCGCGGCGGAGGCCGGCCTACCTGCGATCGCGTCGCTGTCTGTCGCCTACGCGATCGAGCGCCGGGCCGGCGGCCGACTGGAGGTCACGGGCGACCTCAAGGCGAGGATCACGCAGGTTTGCGTCGTCAGCCTCGACGAATTCGAAAGCGACGTGACGCAGGCGATCGATCTGACCTTCGCGCCGGAGCCGGCGACTGAGCGGCTTGCCGCGCGCCACGAGTCGCGGACCGATCGCCATCGGGGGCCTGATCGGCCGCTGGCTCCCGTCCCTGGAAGCGACGACCAGGTCGATCCGCCGGACCCGATCATCGACGACACCATCGATCTTGGCGCGATCGCGGTCGAATTCTTGGTGCTGTCATTAGACTTGTATCCTAAGAAGCCGGGCGTCCAGTTCTCCGACCTCGTCGGCGGCGAGGACGACGAGCCCGAGCCATCGCCGTTCGCCGCGCTGGAGCGGCTCAAGGACCAGTCGTGATCACAAGATCTCGCACGATCGCATGTCCCGCCACCGAATGACGATCCGTATCGCCATCGACGCCATGGGCGGCGATTTCGGTCCCGCCGTCACGGTCGAGGGCGCCGCGTTGGCGCTCGAGCGACATCGCGACGCGACCTTCGTCTTCTTCGGACGCGAGGCGGAGATCGCGCCGCTGCTGGCGGCGCGGCCCGCGCTGGGCGCCGTCTCGAGCGTCCGTCACACCGACGTCGCCGTCAACATGAACGATAAGCCGAGCCAGGCCTTGCGCGCCGGACGCCGCGTGTCGTCGATGTGGCTGGCGATCGAAGCCGTCAAGAAAGGCGAGGCGGATGCCGTCGTTTCCGCCGGCAATACCGGCGCGCTGATGGCGATGGCGAAGATCTGCCTGCGCACGATGCATCAGATCGATCGTCCCGCCATCGCCGCGATCTGGCCGACGTTGCGGGGACAATCGATCGTCCTCGACGTCGGCGCGACGATCGGCGCCGACGCGCGCTCGCTGGTCGAACTCGCCGTCATGGGCGCGGCCATGGCGCGGATCGTCCTTGCCATCGAGCGTCCCTCCGTCGGGCTCCTCAACGTCGGCGTCGAGGAGATCAAGGGACTGGAAGAAGTCAAAGCCGCCTCGCGTCTGCTGCGCGACGCCGACATGCCGGGCCTGCGCTACCACGGCTTCGTCGAAGGGGACGATCTCGGCAAAGGTACGGTGGACGTCGTCGTCACCGAGGGCTTCACAGGCAATATCGCTCTGAAGACGGCGGAAGGCACGGCGAAGCAGATCGGCCAGTACATCCGCGCCGCGATGAGCGGATCGTTGCGCGCCAAGCTCGCCTATGTGCTGCTGCGCGACACCGAGGCTTTCCGCGCGATGCGCCAGAAGATGGACGTGCGCAACATCAACGGCGGCGTCTTCCTCGGTCTTGAAGGCATCGTCATCAAGAGCCACGGCGGGACCGATGCCGTTGGTATGGCTCGCGCGATCGACATGGGTCATGCGATGGTCCGCGACGGGTTGCTGGCGAAGATCCGCGATATGCTCGCACAGACCTTGAGCGACAAGGCCGATGATATCGCCGCGCCGGCGCCGCCGACATCGGCCCTCGAGGCGACCAGGACAGAGCAAACGTGAAGCAACAAGCCCCGGGTATCCTGCGCTCGGTGGTCGTGGGCGTGGGCTCCTATCTTCCCGCCGACGTGGTCACGAACCAGGATCTCGAGAAAACCATCGCGACCTCGCACGAGTGGATCGTCCAACGCACCGGGATCACGCGCCGGCACATCGCGGCGAAGGATGAGACGACCTCGACGCTGGGCTTGAAAGCCGCCCAGTCGGCGCTCGCCGACGCAAGGCTCGGCCCCGACGACATAGACCTCGTGATCGTCGCGACCTCGACGCCGGACTTCACGTTTCCCGCTGTCGCCACGCAGATCCAGGCCGGTCTGGGCATGTTCCATGGCGCGGCGTTCGACCTTCAGGCGGTGTGTTCGGGCTTCGTGTTCGCGGTGGCGACCGCCGACAAGTTTCTCGCGTCCGGCTCGCACAAGCGAGCGCTGGTGATCGGTGCCGAGACCTTCTCGCGTCTCCTTGATTGGGAGGACCGGACCACCTGCGTCCTGTTCGGCGACGGAGCGGCCGCGATCGTGCTGGAGGCACGCGAAGGCACCGGAGCGATCGGCGATCGCGGCGTGCTCACCTCGCATCTGCGTTCCGACGGGCGCCATCGCGCGAAGCTTTATGTCGATGGCGGGCCCTCGTCGACGCGAACGACCGGGCATTTGCGCATGGCCGGCAAGGAGGTGTTCAGACATGCGGTCGGCATGGTCACGGACGTGATCGAGGATGCCTTCAAGGCGACGGGCACGAGCGCGGCGGATCTCGATTGGTTCGTGCCTCATCAAGCAAACAGGCGCATCATCGATGCGTCGGCGGACAAGCTCGGCATCGATCGCGACAAGGTCGTCGTCACCGTCGATCAGCACGCCAACACGTCGGCCGCCTCGATCCCCCTGGCGCTCGCCGTCGCGCGCGCGGACGGTCGTATCAAGACGGGCGATCTCGTGATGATAGAGGCGATGGGCGGCGGTTTCACCTGGGGATCGGCGCTGATCCGCTGGTAGTCGAAAGACAACATGCGGACGGCGCTCAAAGCCTTGCCTGATCGTGGCTTTTTCCCCATTTTGCGTCAGGTTTCACGCCGACATCCCATATTTCGGGCGCGGCGTGCCTTTAAGCTGAACTCGATCGTGACAGCACGGGTGTCTCCATGACAAAGGCCGAAATAGAGACGGCGGCTTCGGCACGGTCGAGGGCCGAACTCAGTGCCGCCGCGACCGTCACGCGTGTCGACCTCGCCGAGGCGGTCTACAGACGCGTCGGCCTGTCGCGCAAGGAATCCGCATGTCTCGTCGAGATGGTGTTGGGCGAGGTCGTCGACCGATTAGCCATCGGAGAGACGGTCAAGCTGTCGTCATTCGGCTCGTTCGTCGTTCGCGATAAAGGCGAACGAGTCGGGCGTAATCCAAAGACAGGGGTCGAAGTGCCGATCATGCAGCGTCGCGTGCTGGTCTTCAAACCATCCAATGTCCTGAAGGCGCACATGAACGGGGAGGTCATCCCGGAAGACGACGTCTAGCGTTGCCACGAAGCTGAATGAAAGGTTAAGCTTGGGCGGCCAGGAGCCTGAGCCTTCATGGAAAAAAGCGCCGACGCCTTTCGCACGATTAGCGAAGTCGCCGATGATCTCGACCTTCCGCAGCATGTGCTGCGGTTCTGGGAAACCCGTTTTCCGCAGATACGGCCGCTGAAGCGGGCCGGCGGGCGGCGCTACTATCGGCCGGCGGACATCGGACTGCTCCGCACGATCCGCATCCTGCTCTACGATGAGGGCTACACCATCAAGGGCGTGCAGCGCCTGCTCAAAGAGCAGGGCGCGCGCGGCGTGGTTGCCAGATCGAGCGAGGCCGACGAACAGGCTTCCGACTTCGCTCATGACACGCCTATCGACAGCGCGATGTCGGCAAGCTTGAGCGTTGACGAAAGATCAGGTGCCGCTCGCGAGTCCGAGCACGAGAATGAAGCCCAACTCAACGGGCCGCTCGACGCGGCCTACGATCGAGCGATGCCCGTCGTCGTATCGGGCCGGACCACTTTACGCGAGGTGCTCACGACGCTCGAGGAGTGCGAACGCATGCTCCGCGCCTTGCGTTCGTGACGCCGCTAAGACGTTTGCAGCGGGGCGCCCGTTGTCTATAAGGGCCACAGTCGGAGTGTAGCGCAGCCCGGTTAGCGCACTTGTCTGGGGGACAAGGGGTCGTGGGTTCGAATCCCGCCACTCCGACCATTGCTCAAGCTCTCATCGGCGGCGGAAGCGGGTTTGTGACCCGCTCCCAGAGCCGATATCGATCTCAGCTGCCGTCGAAACCGGGGACGCCTCCGCTCGGACCACCCGTCGCGGTTTCCTTGGCATAAGGGGAGAGTTCGTTGGTGACGCCAGGCTCCTGGGCGGCACGCCTTGTGGCGTTGAACACGGTGGCGCCGGGGCCGACGTAGGCCGGATCGTAAGGCGCCTCCTCGTAGCCATAGGCGGGGTTTTCAGCGCCGACGCCGCGTTGCACGTACATCGGACGCCCGGCATAGGCGTAATACGGGCTTCTATGGTGCGCATGATAGGCAAAGCCGGCGCGAGCATGATGATGCGATGTGCGATGGAGCGGTTGTGCCGCCGCGCCGCCGACCAAGGCCGCCGAGATTACCATCGCTGAAGAGGCTAGTAGAAATAAGTGTCGCATGGTCCAACTCCTTTTCAGTTTCAGAGATAAGTCGCCCCCTCGGTTATTCGAGATCCCGTGTCGTAAGAACGCGAGAGATTGGTCAAACGGCGAGGCCAATCGCTTGCCTCTGGCGCCGGGCCGCTCCATCCTGAGGTGGAGAAATCCTTGGATTGCGAAAGAAAGCGATCATGAGCGCCGCCGACGAATGGCAGCCGATGTCCAGCGCACCGAAAGACGGCTCGCGCATCCTCGTGGTGATACGGGCCGGCGAGCAGGGTCCGGCCGACGTCGACGTCGTGCGTTGGGTCACGCCCAAGCGAAACGCCGATCCATGCTGGACCTCGACCGACTCCACGCACGATTGCACGATCGTCTACGAGGACTGGGAGGCATCCTTCTGGATGGCGCTTCCGACATCCTTGCCGCCGGTGAAAACGGCAGGCCTGATCGCGAGATTGCCGGTGATTCCCAGCGGCGACGAAATCGGCGGCTCGGGCATTTAGCCGACGAGCGGGAAGGCGCGGGATGATGTCCACTCTGGAAAGCCTGGCGAAGACGATCGCCGCACAGCCGAGCCACGATCTCGCGATCGAGGCTCTGCTCGCCGGTCTTGCCGACCGGATCAAGGCCACTTCCAACGATCAGAACATCCAGCGGCTTGCCCAAGCGTTGCGCGCCGAGGGTCCGGCGATCATCGCGGCCATCGCCGCTCGTCGCGAGGTATGACCCCCGAAGTCTTGCCAAACCTGATCGTGGACGCGGCATCGAAGACGCATCCATCCCGGCGCGGCGATCTTGCTTGACGTTCCCTACCCGAACCGCTTCATCCGCGTCTTCGCCGACGGCTGACTCGTCAAGGCGTTGACGATCGACGATCGGTCGCGCCGCGGCGGCGAGAATGCGATGGACGCTTCGCGCTGGGGCTTGCTATCGCTGCGGTCTTTCGCGTCCACAGGAGAAGGTGTGATGACCAAGGGTGTATGCCGCTGCGAAGCGACGGTCGCCCCAAGCGTTCTCGAAGGTTTCGCGTGCGGCAACACGGATTGCTGGCGTACGGCCGAGGCGAAGGCGTCGTTCGACGCTTTCGTGGCGGACCTCGTCGCGAATCGCCGCCATCAGCCTACCGCCGACGAAGAGCCGGCACGCGAAAGCTGATCGTAGGCGCACAGCGCAGGACCGATCTGCTCCGGCGACATGGATCGTTGACGCATTTCGCCATGGCCGGCTGCCATGTTCCGGCACCGCGCACTCTGCGCCTCTGACGCACGGATCGGGACAAGCCGCATGACGGCCGACGCGTTGAAGCCAAGCTTCCTTGAACTCTACACGCCCAAGCTCGTGACGACTCTCAAGGAGGGTTATGGGCTCGCTGACCTGCGCATCGACGCGCTCGCCGGCCTTACCGTGGCGATCGTCGCGCTACCACTCTCGATGGCGATCGCGATCGCCTCCGGGGTGACGCCCGATCGCGGCCTCTACAGCGCCATCATCGGCGGCGGCCTCGTCTCGGCGCTCGGCGGCAGCCGCCATCAGATTGGCGGCCCGGCGGGCGCCTTCATCGTCCTGGTCGCCGCGACGGTCGCCAAGTTCGGTGTCGACGGGCTCCTGCTCGCGACGCTGCTGTCCGGCATCCTCATGGCGGCGGCCGGTTGGCTGCGGCTCGGCACCTTCGTCAAATATATTCCGCACCCGGTTACGGTCGCCTTCACCGCGGGCATCGCCTTGATCATCTTCGCCAGCCAGTTGAAGGCGCTGCTCGGCGTCAGGCTGCCCGGCCGCGAACCCGGCGCGCTGGTGCCGAAGCTTGTGGCCATCTGGCACGCATTGCCGACGGTGAGCCCGGCCGCTGTCGGTGTCAGCCTCGTCACGATCGGTGTCGTGCTCGGCATCCGCCGGGTGCGCCCGCACTGGCCGGCGTTCATCCTGGCGGTGGCGGCCCTCTCGATCGCGGCCTGGCTGCTTCATCTGCCCATCGAGACGATCGGGACACGCTTCGGCGGCATACCCCGCGCTCTTCCAACGCCGCGCGTCCCGCCGCATTCGCTTGCGACGATCGTGATGGTGATGCCGGCGGCGCTTTCCTTCGCGTTGCTCGGCAGCATCGAGAGCCTGCTGTCGGCCGTTGTCGCCGACGCCATGACGGGGCGCCGCCATCGCTCGAACTGCGAGCTTGTCGCGCAGGGCGCGGCAAATATCGGAGCAGCCCTTTTCGGCGGCTTCTGCGTCACGGGTACGATCGCGCGCACCGCGACGAACGTGCGCTGCGGCGCGCGCGGACCGATGTCCGGTATCTTCCATGCCTTGTTCATCCTGCTGTTCATGGTCGTCGCCGCGCCGTTGGCCTCCTACATCCCGCTGGCCGCGCTCGCCGCGGTGCTGGCGGTCGTCACCTGGACCATGGCCGACAAGCAGGAATTTTGGACTCTCGTTCGTGCCTCCAAAGGCGACGCGGTGGTGGTGCTCGTCACTTTCCTGCTGGTGGCGTTCTACGACCTTACCGACGGCATCCTCGCCGGCTTCATGATCGGCTCGCTGATCTTCCTGCATCGCATGGCCGGCGCCATGGAGGTCACGACAGGCGCTCCGCTGATGACGGCCGATGCCGCCGACGATAGGAGCTGGCGCTATGACGCGACAGACGCCGCCGATCCCGACACGGTCGTGGTGCGCATCTCCGGCGCCTTCTTCTTTGGTGCGGCCTCCGAGGTGGCCACGGCGCTCGACGGGATCGCCGCGCGGCCCAAGCGCACCATCCTCGACGTCTCGGCCGTATCGATGCTCGACAGTACCGCGGCCGATACCATCAAGGGGTTCGTCCAGAAGGTCGAGCGCGTCGGGGTGGCGGTGACCATCGTCGGCGCCAGTCCGGCCATCCGGCGGGCCCTCACGCGGCAAGGCGTCGCCCCGACGCGAGTCGTCTTCGCCGATACGATCGGCGCGGCGAAGCAGACGTTCAAGGCCGCCATCGAGACGCCCATGATCCCGGCGGCGAGCCTGTAGACCGCCTCATTGTGGCACAAACCCCTCTGGCTACGCCCTTGCAATCGCAGGGGCGACGGCGATCGACGCGATCAAGCCGGGACAGTCGGGGGCGAACGTGCGGACCATCACGATAAGAATCCTGGCTTTGACGATGCTGGCCGGCGCCGGGCTCGGCTTCGCGGCGCACGCCAAGCCGAGCGAGGACGCGAAACGCCACGTCGGCGTCGCGCTCGCCGCGATCGCGCTTCCGGCCTACGAGCGCCAGCGCGTCGTCTACCAGATGAACGAGGGCGCCGGCTGGTTCGGCCACGGCTTCCAGGGTTTGGTGCACAGCCTGGAAAATCACATCGCGGCCGTCGGGGCCGGCAACATCGACGTTCGCGTCATTCTTCAGGGCAAAGGTCTCGACCTGCTTCGCGCGCCGGACGCGAGCATGCGCGCCCGGATCGACGCGCTGCGCGCGCAAGGCGTGCGGTTCATGGTGTGCCGGAACTCGCTGATCGAAAGCGCGACGGAGTTCTCGAGCCTCTATGGCGTGCAGACGAAGGACGTCGTCCGCGCCGGCGTCGCGGAGATCGCCATGCTCGAGGCCAAGGGGTTCGTCTACTTGCGTCCCTGATCAGGCCGGACCGGCTCACGTCATCCCGAGCGCGCTCATGTAGAGGTCGAGGATCGCCTCGAGCTCCATGCGCTCCGAATGATCCTGCTTGCGAATCCTGAGGATCTGCCGGATCGCCTTGACGTCGAAGCCCCGGCCCTTCAGCTCCGCGAACACGTCCTTGATATCGTCGGAAAGGGCTTTCTTCTCTTCCTCGAGACGCTCGATGCGCTCGACGAATTGCTTCAGCTCCTCGGCGGCCACCCCGGTCGCCGCTACATCTTCCACCATGTTCGTTGCGTCCTCGTATGCGTCCGGGGAACGCGGGATGCTATGGCGATGAGCGTACGTCAAGCCGATGGCCGGCGTGCCCGGACGACGATTATGCTCGTGGCTTAAACATCACAGGCCGCCGACACGCCGCGTCTGTTCATCGCCGATTCAAAATAGGCCAGCCATAGAACGACCGCTTCGGTGTGTCGCGCGCGCTTCGCGCGCTGAACACCAAGCGGGAACCACCGAGGACATCCATGCTCAAGACCGCTATCCTGTCGGCCGTCGTCGCCGCCGTCTCGCTATCCACAATGTCGTTCGCCCGCGCGGACGATCAGATGATGGAGCGCCACATGATGCATCAGCGCATGGAGCATCACATGATGGAGCGTCACATGATGCACCGTCGCATGATGGAGCATCGCATGATGCGCCACCACATGATGCGCCACGACATGTAGACCCACGTGCCGCGTCGCTAGGAAGGAGCCGGCCTCGCGGCCGGCTTCTTTATTTTGCCAGCCTTCGCGCTTTTGCCAGCCTTCGCGGAATCAGGCGAAACGTTGCGCCGTGCGCGACGGATAGAAGGTCGCGACCCGCAGGTCGGGCCGGACGAGCACCTCGGCCACCACCGGCGCGATCCGGTCCGCGAAGGCGACAGCGGCCGCATCGCTCGCCACCAGGTCCTGGCGCACCTCGATCAACAGGCCGGCGATGCCGCGCCGCGTGACCTCCTCGTCGAGCGTATCGCCTTCGAGCGCGCCATCGTAGGGCTCGTTGTCACCAACGATGAAGCCGGCACCGCGCAAGGCGTCGATCAACGGCACCGCGAAACGTGGATCGTTGTCCCAGAGAACTCCGATCTCCCAGGGTCGGGGAACCCCCTTCCACTGGTCGGTGAACGAATGCACCGAAAGGACGACCGGCATCGGGCCGGCGGCGCTCATCCGGTCGATCGTCGCGCGGATCGCGTCGCGATAGGGCTGCCAGTAGGTGCGGCGGCGATGCTCGATTTCCGCCGCGTCGACGCGCGCGTTGTCCGGCACGATGGCACCGTCCGACAGCCGCATGACGAGGGTCGGGTCGTCGGCCCCGCGGTTGGGATCGATGAGCAGGCGCGAGAAGGTCGTGAGCAAGGCCGGCGCGCCGAAATGGGCCGCCAGCCGGCGCGTGACGGCGGCGGCGCCGATGTCGTAGCCGATGTGGCGGCAGAGTTGCGCGGGAGGCAGGCCGAGCGTCCCGTAGTGCGGCGGCAACGCGTTGGAGGCATGATCGCAGAGCAGCAGGAGCGAGGCGTCCTCTCCGCCATCGATCGCCTCGACTGGCCCTTTCGCCGCTCTCTCGCTCACGCTCTCGCCTTTCTGAAGCCGGCCTTATGACCAGTGGCGCCAATGGCACGGCGCAAGCTTCGCCTTTGCCATGCTGATGGCCCAATTGACCTCGAAAAATCGTATATCGCGTTTCGGCAAGGGGATTCGTCGATCCTTATGTCGTCTGTCGCTTGAAAGTGATCTTACTGTGTCAAAGCCCTTGTCCATCGCGACGGTCGCAGCGCTTTGCCTTGGCGCCCTGACGAGCCCGGCACGCGCGGATTTCAGGATGTGCAATTACACGGGAAGTCGCGTATCCGTCGCCCTCTCGTATACGGATGGCGAGACATGGGTCAGCGAAGGCTGGTGGAACGTCAAGCCGAACGGCTGCGAGACTTTGCTGCGCGGCCCGCTCGCCGCACAATTCTACTATGCCTATGCGATGGACGAGCGCGGCGGCGAATGGAAAGGCAAGGCCTTCATGTGCACCCGCGACCGGGAGTTCAAGATCGACGGCCGCAACGATTGCTTCACCAGAGGCTTCGATCGCACCGGCTTCTTCGAGATCGATACGGGGAAGGACTCGCGCAATTGGACGGTTCAGCTGACGGATCCCGTGACCGGGACGGCCGCTTCGGCGCCAGCGGCCCGGCCATGACGCGCACGCGCCGCACGCCCGGCAAGCGCGTATGCGCCCGCCGATGAGACGCTTGCGCCGCTGCAAGATCGTCGCCACGCTCGGGCCGGTGTCGACTCCCGACGCGATGCTCGCCAAGCTGTTCGAGGTCGGCGTCGACGTCTTTCGCATCAACATGAGCCACACCTCGCACGACAATCTGCGCGCGCTCGTATCCTCCGTGCGCGAGGTGGCCAAGCGCTACCGGCGTCCCGTCGCGGTGCTGATCGACCTGCAGGGCCCGAAGCTTCGCGTCGGCACGTTCGAGAATATCGCCGTCGGCCTCGCGACGGGCGATCGCTTCACGCTCGACAACGATCCGACGCCGGGCAACGCGACTCGGGTGTACCTGCCTCATCCCGAAATCCTGGTCGCGCTGAAGCCGACCGACACGGTGCTGATCGACGACGGCAAGGTGCGCCTCCATGTGCTCGAGGCGAGCGAGACGCACGCGCTCTGCGAGGTTGACGTCGCGGGCACGATCTCCGACCGCAAGGGCGTCAGTCTGCCGGATACCGAAATCGCCGTCTCGGCCATGACGCCGAAGGACCATGCCGATCTGCAGGCCGCGCTGGCGATCGGCGTCGACTGGATCGCCGCCTCCTTCGTGCAGCGGCCGGAGGACGTCGCCGAGATCCAGGACATCGTGGATGGCCGCGCGCTTGTGATGTCGAAGATCGAGAAGCCGCAGGCGCTCATCAAGCTCGATGAGATCATCGCCCTGTCCGACGGCCTGATGGTCGCGCGCGGCGATCTCGGCGTCGAGATGCCGCTGGAGAAGGTGCCGGGTATCCAGAAGCGGATCACGCGGCGCGCGCGACGCCAGGGCAAGCCGGTCGTCGTGGCGACCCAGATGCTGGAGTCGATGATCAGTTCGCCGGTACCGACCCGCGCCGAGGTCTCCGACGTCGCGCAGGCGGTCTTCGAAGGTGCCGACGCGATCATGCTGTCGGCCGAGAGCGCGGTCGGCAAATATCCGATCGAGGCGGTCTCCTTCATGGATCGCATCGCCATCGAGGTGGAGACCGACCCGCTCTATCGTTCCATCATCACCGCGCAGCGCGCCGAGCCCGAGCCGACCGCCAATGACGCGATCGCCATCGCCGCCCGCGACATGGGCGAGACGCTGGAGATCAAGGCGATCGTCGCCTGGACATCGTCGGGAGGCACGGCGTTCCGCGTGGCCCGCGAGCGGGTCGGCCCGCCGATCATCGCGCTGACGCCCCACGTCGACACGGCGCGACGGCTGGCTATGGTCTGGGGCGTGCACCCCGTCGTCACCAAGGATGCCGAGGATATCGACGACATGGTCGACCGCGCGCTGGACGCGGCCGAGGCGGAAGGCTTCGCGCTTGCCGGCGACCGCATCATCGTCATCGGCGGCGTACCCTTCGGGGAACGCGGCGGCACGAACATGATGCGAATCGCACAGCTCAGGGGCACGTGAACCTCAGATCCCCTGCCCTTCGACCTGAAGGGTCAGCTTATCGATCGTTTCCTTGAGTTCCGGCTGATGCGGGTAGATCGCGAGCGCCCGCCGGTAGACCTCGAGCGCCTGCTTGTCGAACCCGGTCCGCTGAAGGATCATCCCCATGCCCTGCAGCGCGCCGAAATGTTTCGGCTCCAGCTTGAGCACGTGTTCGACATCCGCCATCGACCCGTCGAGGTCGCCGGCGAGGAAGCGCACCGTGGCGCGCCTGTTCCAGGCTTCCGCCCAGTTGGGCTGGAGCTCGACGACCTTGCCGAGCAGGTCGAGCGCGACCGGATAGGCGTTCGTGGCCTGAGCCTTGGCGGCGCGCTGCATGAGCAGGTTCGCCGTATCCGATCCCGAGCGCATCCAGATGTTGGCGATCAAGGTCGCGAGCCCTTTCGCCTCGTCCGCGTCGCTGGCGGCCGCGAGCTTCCCGTAGAGGTCATCGAGCGTATGGCGCCGCGCGACCGACAACGACGGCTTCGGCGCCAAAGCCTTGCGAATGGCGGCGGCCTGTTCTTCCGCGGTCAGGACCTTTTTCTTCGGCGCTGCCGCCCGACGCGTCGGCTCGGATGGCGGCACGACGCCACCGGGGCCGATGACGGTGCCGTAGTTATCCGGGCGCTGACGGCCGTTCGGCACGACGCGGCTACCGAAGTCGCGAAACGGGTCCGACCGCGTACCGCCCGGCAGGACCTCATCGGTGTCGGGCTCGCCGAGACGCCCACTCTCGCGCACGCCGAGCGGCTTCTGGATGGGAGAGGTTGGCGTGGGAGACGTCTGCATGCGCGCCGCGTCGTCGTCACCCTGCTCGCCAGCCGGCATGTAGCCGTCGTCGAGGGCGAAAACGACAGGGGCCGGCGACATGATCGCCAGCCCCAAGCTGAAAGCCACGACTATCGTGCGGCGCATCGTTACCATGGACGAAGGCTATGTCGCCGAGAGCGAAACGTCAAAGCCCCTTTGTCGGCTCATTCCGCCGCGCGCTTGAAGTCCGCGAACGAGCAGGCGGGATCGAGAACCTCGACGCGCGGCTTGGCGACATCGCGGCGGAACTTGACGATCTTCGGCTCTTCGAAGGTCAGGCCGAGCGCCTTCCAAACATCGACGAGCGCGTCGACCAGGTGCGCGACATGCGCGTCGGTATGGAACGGCGTCGGCGTGATGCGGAGCCGTTCCGTCCCTTTCGCGACCGTCGGATAATTGATCGGCTGAATGTAGACGTTGTGGCGCTCGAGCAGCATGTCGGACGCGGCCTTGCAGAGCTCGGCGTCGCCGACGAACACCGGCACGATGTGCGAAGGGTTCGCCATCACCGGCAGACCGGCGGCCGAGAGCGCGTGCTTGGTCAGCAGCGCCTGGCGCTGATGCTGGGCGCGAAGCGCGTTGCCCTTCTTGAGGATGCGCACCGCCGCGGTGGCGGCGGCGGCGACTGGCGGCGGCAGCGCGGTCGTGAAGATGAACGAAGGCGCGTAGGAGCGCACCGCGTCGATAATGCTGCGATCGGCCGCGATGTAGCCGCCCAACGTGCCGAAGCCCTTGGCGAGGGTTCCCTCGATCACGTCGATGCGGCTCATCAGCCCCTCGCGGTCGGCGATGCCGCCGCCCTTGTCGCCGTAGAGACCAACCGCGTGGACTTCGTCCATGTACGTCATGGCGTTGTAGCGCTCGGCGAGTTCGACGATCGCGGCGATCGGCGCGATGTCGCCGTCCATCGAATAGAGGCTTTCGAAGACGATCAGCTTGTTGCGCTCGGGCCCCGCGGCGCGCAGCAGCTCCTCGAGATGGGCGACATCGTTGTGCCGGAAGATCATCCGCTGCGCGGAGGAGCGGCGCACGCCCTCGATCATCGAATTGTGGTTCAGCGCGTCGGAGAGAATGAGGCAATCGGGGATGAGATCGGCGATCGTCGAGATCGCGGCGAGATTGGACACCCATCCCGAGGTGAAGACCAGAGCGCCTTCCTTGTCGTGAAGGTCGGCGAGTTCGGCCTCCAGCTTGACCAGCGGATGGCTGGTGCCGGCGATGTTTCGCGTGCCGCCGGCACCGACACCGTGCTTGCCCGCCGTTTCGACCAAAGCTTGTATCACCTTGGGATGACGACCCATGCCGAGGTAGTCGTTGGAGCACCAGATGGTGACCTCTTCCGCCTCCTGGTCACCACGATGCCAGAGCGCGGTGGGAAACTCTTCGGCGCTTCGCTCGAGATCGGCGAAGACGCGGTAGCGGCGCTCGGCTTCCAGCTTGCCGATGGCGTTGGCGAAGTGGTGACGATAGCTCATCAGGAACCTTGCTCGTTGAATTGCCCGACCGACTGTCAACAAAACCGACTGTCAATCTAAGCTGACACTTTGTTATCGCTCCAGATCGTCTCTTTAGCAATTCCAAAAACACCTATCGAGTGGCAGATGGTCCCAGAACGCCGATTTTAAAGCGAAAAGCATCAAAAGAACGAATGGCGGAGCCACTCGCATCCTCGCGATCCTGCTCCAGATATCGAAACAGACCGGCCAGACCCGCTGCAAAGACGCGACTTCGCCAGTCAGTCGCGGACGGGCTCGTGTCGGATGGCCGTTCGCATGAAGAAGAACAGCAGGACAAAGCCGCTCAGGCCGAAGATCACTTCGAGGCTGCGGCTGATCACGGGCGGTAGCTGCATGATGCCGCCGATCGCCCAGCCGGCGGCCCATGAGGCGCCCACGACCTCCGTGCCGACGAGGATCGCGACCGCGATAAGCGTCGAAAGTTTCAGGAGATTGATCGGCCGACGCTCTGCCACGGGTTGCGCGCCTCCTCGGCCGCTTCGACGATAGGGCTCGGGCTTAGCACATGCGATCGCGCTGTCACAACGCGGTTGCGCCGACGCGAAGCGGCACATCGAGCGCCTGGCCCGGGCTCTGTACCCTGAAGCGGTTGGCCGCGATGCCCGCCTCGCCCATGGCGACGGCGAGGCGTGTGGGCGGATCGTCGATCGCCTCGGCCGTGAGCCGGAACGTGCCCCAGTGATGGCCGAGCGCGAAATGCGCCTCGCACGCCTGGAAGATGCGCACGCTCTCGCACGGCTCGACATGCTGATCGCGCATGAACCAGCGCGGCGCGTAGGCGCCGATCGGCAGGATGGCCAGACGCGGCGGTCCAAAGCGCCGCGGGATGTCCTCGAAGATGGCGGGATCGCGCCATGCCGTGTCGCCGACATGATAGATCGGCCCGTCCGGCGTTTCGATGAGGAAGGCGGACCAGAGCGCCATCCGCCTGTCGCCCAGCCATCGCGCCGACCAGTGGTGGCTCGGCATCAGCGTCACCGCGACATCGCGGGAGAGCGGGACACGCGCGCCCCAGTCATACCCGCGCACATCGTGGTCGGCGCGATGGCGCTTGATGATCGCGTCGTTGCCGAGCGGCGTTATGATTGGGCACGGCCGCTTGTCGCGCAAAGCCCCGAGCGTCGCGGTGTCGAGATGATCGTAGTGATTGTGGGTGATCAGGATCGCGTCGAGCGGCGGCAGGGCGTCGAGCGCGAGCCCAGGTTTGGCGACTCGCTTGGGTCCACTGAAAGAGAAAGGGCTCGCACGCTCCGACCAGACCGGATCGACGAGGATGTTGAGGCCGCGCGTTTGAAGCAGATGGCTGGCGTGACCGATGGTCGTGACCCGCAGCGCCGCGCCCTCCACCCTGGCGAGGACCGGCGAGGGTGGCGGATTGTCGACGCTGCGCGGCCACGAGGCGAAGCGCGTTCCCGCCAGGAACTTGACCAGGTCGCGGAGGCTCTTGTCGGCCGGCGCGCCTGGCGCGAAGAAGCGCACGCCGTCGAAATGATCGGAAGGAGGACCCTGATAATAGCGATTCTTGACCATGAGCCTTCTAGCGTACGCCGTCGCTCGAGAGCAGCAGGATCGCGCCGAGAAACAGCAAACCGGCCGGCAGCAGGACGCTATGGAGACCGAGATGCGGGCTTATGAGCGCGCCGAGTGCCGCGCCGCCGGCGAAACTCGCGATGACCGCGAGAAGATCGCGGGCCTCCGCGAGCTTGGTGGGCGTGAACGGCCATAGGCCGCCGGCAAGCAGGTTGGCGAACGTCTGCAGATTGCCCGTCATGATCACCGAATTGTAGGTTCGCGTCCCGATGTTGCGGAAGCTGGTGTTCTGCATGGAGGTGCTGATGGTGATGACCGAGACCAGTACCTTGTCGGCCAGCGCGAACGGCCAGAAGGCGACGCAGAACAGCACCGTGATCTCGACCACGAGCGTGACGACGTGCGGCTGGCCGAACATGGCGCGGGTCACGCTCTCGCGCATCATGACATTGGCGAGGATGACGCCGATCACGTAGGCGAGAATGGGCCAGGCGTAGGTCAAGGTCTTCGCGTTGAGCGACGCCGCGTTGGCGCCCAGCAAAACGAGGTTGCCGGTCATCGCGCTGGCGAACACGTTGCCATGGCCGATGTAGGTGAAGGCATCGAGGTATCCGGCGCTGGCGGAAAGCGCCATCGCCGTCGCGAGACTGTTGGCGGCGAGAAAGCGCAGCGGCCGCGATGGCGCCGCGCGATGGGTCGTCCGGGCCAGCCCGGCTTCGCCTCGTCCTGGCGTGTACCCTTCAGGTGGCATGACGCGCGATCTCGCCTCGATGTCCATCCGACCGGCGGCTTACGCCGTCGGCGCGGTTCATCCCTGCTCCGGTGCCATGATGCCTGATTGTTCTTGAAATCGCCAAGCCCGTCGGGCATAGGGGGCGCCAATATTCGCTGGCTGCCGCCGGTGCTTTCCGGTTCGAGGTTGGTCATGAAAGTCCGCAATTCACTGAAATCCCTGCGCGGGCGTCACCGCTCCAATCAGCTCGTGCGTCGCAAGGGTCGCGTCTACATCATCAACAAGGTCCAGAAGCGCTTCAAGGCGCGCCAGGGCTGAGGCCGGCCGCTTCATCAGCGGTCGATCGCGGCGGCGCGATCGACCCTGCTTCCCGCGACCTTCACCAGCCGCCATTGTGAGAGCAAGGACCGCAAGGGCGCCGGCTTCAGGGGCTTGTGCAGGACGCGGACATCGGCAGCCTGCGCGAGATCGCGGACCTCGACGCCGCGATCGGCGGTGATGAGCACGGCTGGGCAAGGTCCGAAGCGGCGCCGCAGCGCGGCGATGATGGCGAGGCCATCGAGATCGCCGACGTGGTAGTCGGCGACGATGACGTCGGGGACCAAGTCCTTCTCGAGGAGCGCGGACGCGACGTCCGCCAGGCACGTCCCTCCCGCGACGACGCAATGCCAACCCTGCAGTAGCACGGTCATGCCGGCGAGGATCGGCGGCTCGTTGTCGATGGCCGCCACCACCAGACCTTCGAGCGAGCCCTGGCGCGTTGGGGCGATCATGTTGGGGGGCGGCGCGCCGGCCATTCGCGGCGGAGCGGATGGCAGCGACACCGAGAAAACCGACCCACGGCCGACGACGGATCTGAGATGCACCTCATGCGCCAGCACCTGGCTCAAGCGCTGGACGATTGACAGGCCGAGACCCGCCCCCGATGCCATCTGGGCGCCGGCGGCGAGCCGCTCGAACTCGCGGAAGATGACGCCCTGCTTTTCCTCGGGAATGCCGACGCCGGTATCGTAGACCGCGATGCGCACGATCGCGCCGTGGCGCCGCGCGCCGACGAGGATGCGCCCCGTCGGCGTGTACTTCACCGCGTTCGATACGAGGTTCTGCAGAAGACGGCGCAGCAGCTTGCGGTCGGAAGTCACGCGCAGCGAGGACGGCAGGAACGTGAGGGCGAGACCCCGCGCGATCGCGATCGGCTCGAACTCGAGTTTAAGCTGAAGCAGGATGGGATTGATGTCGAAGGCCTCGATCTCCGCTCCCGTCGCGCCGGCGTCGAGCTGCGAGATCTCGAGCAACGCGCCCAGGATATCTTCGACCGCCTCGAGCGCGGCATCGACGTTGGAGGCAAGCAGGAGAGCGTCGTCGGCGGACGGACGCGCCCGCAGCCGTTCCCGCAAGGATGTCGCGTAAAGACGCGCGGCGCTGAGCGGCTGCAGGATATCGTGGCTCGCGGCGGCGAGGAAGCGCGACTTCGAGATATTGGCGTCATCGGCGTCCGCCTTGGCGCGGAGAAGATCGAGGTTGAGGGTCTCGAGCTCTTCCGTACGCTCGCGCACGCGCAGTTCGAGCGTCTCGTTCTCCGCTTCGAGCTCCTCCTCCGACTGCGCTTGCGCCGTCGCGTCGGTGTAGGTGAAGAAGATCCCGCCATTGTGCAGGCGCACCGACCGCATCTCGAGCACGCACCCCGATTCGCCCGCGTAGAGCCGGAGCCCATCGTTTGGGCCGATCAAAACATCGAAGCGTCGCGCGACGATCTCGTCGAGGTCGCCCTCGCCGTAGTACCCGCGCTCCGCGTTGGAGCGGATCAGGACGCCGAGCGGCATGCCGACGCGCATGAGCGCTGCCGGCAGCCCAAACATGTCGCGATAGGCGCGATTCCAAGCGACCAGCCGCAGATCGGCATCGTAGATGGCCATCCCGTCGCGCGCGATGTCGATCGCGTGCTGCAGGATGTCACGACTGTTCTGGATCTCGAACGCCACGTTCGCGACCTGTCGTTGCGGCCCATCCGCCTCAGGAGCGGACACCAGCAGGCGAAGACGATGGTATGCGCGGTGCAGACTGGCGTGCAGTCGACGCCACCGTGGGCGGCCAGGTCCACCGGGTCGAAAAAGCAGGCGGCGGCGCTCTAGCACGCGCGAAAACCGAGGGCGCGAGCCGCGAGCCCGAAATACGGATGCTGGAAGGCTCCGGCCGCGCGGCCGCCGAGACCCGCCAAAGCCAGTAGAGCGGCCATGAAACCGAAGGCCATGAAACCGAAGGCCATGAGGATCGCGAGCCGTCCGGAGGGCATGGCGCCGATCTAACACCATGAAGGCGCATGCATCCAGGCGCTCGATGGTCGACAGATAACTTTGCGCATTGTCGACGCTGGCGCGCTACCTAGGGACGACGCCGGCGCGGCGAACGGGGGACGACGCTGGCGCGGCGACCTAGGACGGGCACGAACTTACGCTAGGGCGGCAACGACGACGGATCACCTTGCCAGCGGTCTCGTTCGCGTCGACCTAGGCGGAGCCCCCGCTACCCGCCAGCCCGCGTCAATCCACCGAACCGAGCATCCTGTCGTGCGCGACCCTAAGCTCCTCGATCGCCGCGTCGAGATCGCGGCGCTGGCGCTCCAGATGCTTGATTTGCGCCAGTATCTGCTCGCGGCCGAGACTGACGGTGAGGTCGGTGCTCTCTTCATCGGCGGGAACAACTTGGCTCTTGGTACGCGAGGCGATGAGTTCGTCGATCTCGGCGAGCGTGAAGCCGAGCCGCTTGCCCTTCAAGATCAGCTCGAGCCGGATACGATCGGCGGGTCCGTAGAAGCGGACCGTCCCCTGCCGCCTGGGACACAGCAGACCCTTGTCTTCATAGAACCGCAGCGTGCGCAGGCTCACGCCGTAGATTCGCGCGAGATCACTGATCGTGTACTCGCCCGTGCGAGCCAGCTCGCCGCTCGCCTTTAAGGGGGACAACTTGATTTGCATCGGCACACTCCGACTTACTGCATGCACCCCGCTACCTAAGCGCGAGTCGGCGTTTCGCACAACTCCGCAACTGCCTTGTTAACGCGACTTTCGTCACACTTGTGTCAAAATCGATCATCCTTAACCCGTTGTTTACCCTGTCGCCCGAAAGTCAAGAACAAGCTTGCGGCACGGCCTCTGCGGTGATTCGCGGTTGCTGGTTTCACGCCTCCTCCAACAAGGGTCCTCGGATCCGGCGGGTCGATCGATGAACAAGGCTGTCCCCTGGAACGTCAACGGCGTCGGCTTCGACGCACGCGAGGCGGCGCGCGAGGCGGCGCGCCGGCAGGGAAAGTCTCTGGGCGAATGGCTCCACGGCGTCATCGCCGACCACGCGTCCCAGCTCGGTGTCGAGGAACGCGAGGTGGTCGGCCAGGATCGTGTCGACGCGGTCACCTCCAGGCTGGAGCGGATGAGCGCGCGCGCGCCTTCGTTCGAACGGCGCCCGCGCGAGGACCGGTTTCAGGAACGCCCGCGAGCGCGGCAAGCTCCGCGCGAGTACGACGACGACCGGGAAGAACCCGAAGAGGAGTATCGCCGCCGCGCGACGCAACGCGATCGTGCCGCCGACACGCGTCGCTCCCGCACCACGGGTCCGATGATCGAGGAGACCGAACTCCTGCTCGAGGAGGCGATCGATTCGATGGAGCGGCGCGCGCAACGTGCCGAGCGGCGCACCGACGACGCGCTCGCCTCGTTCGCGCAGATGCTCGAGAAGAACGAGGCCAGCCGGGAACGCGAGCGCTCCTCCGTCACCGCCCTCTCGCAGAAGCTGTCCGACATCGAGAGCAGGCTCGGCGATCATGACCCGAGCCCGATCAAGGGCGCGCTGGCGCGGCTCGAGGCGCGGCTCGACACGATCGGCCGTCGCAGTGCCGCCGAAGCCGCGGTAAAGCAAAGCGCGAAGCCCGCCGTCGAAGACAAACCTGTCGACAGCAACGAGCCGATCCGGCGGCTGGAGGAAAAGCTCAACGCGGTCCTCGACGCGGTCACCGCGCGCGGCGCGCCGTTGGCTTCGAGCGTCTCGCCGATCGCTTTGGCGGTCTCGCGCGAGGTGCCTCCGCGTCAGCGCCGCCTGGGCGACGCGATCGCCGAGATCGCGGACCGTCAGCGGGTGCTCGACCATCCCAGCGCGCCGCTCGCCGACGTACCGCGACACCGCGAACGTCCGCGCGACGACGCCCAGCGCGAGCGGTTCTCGCCGGCGCTCCTGCAGCCGTCGTTCGCGGCGATCCAGGGCGAGATCGCCACGCTGACAACCAAGATCGACGACATGCACCGGGCCGTGGCGGCGGCGCGCCCGACGGCGGCGCCGGATCGCGGTGTCGATGTCGCAAGGCTGAACACGCAGATCGCCTCGATGACCAAGACGCTCGGCGATCTCGCCTCGCGGCATCCGCTGCGCGAGGCGCGCGCGAACGACGAGCGGCAGAGCGCCCCCGCCTTGGACCGCATCCACCATCAGATGCGGGAGATCCGCGACATGATCTCCGAGACGGCGGCGCGGCCGGTCGATCTCGAGCCCATCGAGCACCAGATCGCCGCCCTGACCGAACGTCTGAACCAGCAGTCGCGCGAGCGCACGAGCGGCCGCGCGAGCGATACGGCGGCCGCGCTCGCGGCTTTCGAGGAGCGCTTCAAGTCCCGCACGCCGAGCGTGGACGATGTACAGTCGCTGGAAAGCCTGGTGCGCGAGCTCGGCACGAAGATCGAGGCCGTTCAGGCGCCCGGCGGAGGCGCTCCGGCGATCGCGGCGCTGCAGGAGCAGATCGGCATCCTTTCGGCGCGCTTCGAGCGATCGGAGAGCGGCCTGGCGTCGCTATCGAGCCTCGAACGCTCGATGCAGGATCTCTTCGCGCATCTGGAAGAGACGCGTGCCAGCGTCGAGACGTCCGCCGCGAGGGCCGCGCGCGAAGCGCTCCGGTTGGCGACGGAAGACGGAAAGGGCCCTATCGCGTTCGAGACGGGTCGCGAAATGGCCGCCCTGCGCGCCCTCCAGGACGAAGCCGACACCCGCACCCAATCCACGCTCGAGGCCGTTCACGAAACGCTCGAGAAGGTCGTCGATCGCCTGTCCGTCATGGAAGGCGACATCGCGGAAGTGCGCAGCCGACCGAAGCTCGCGGAGACGCCGCGCTCCGTCATGCCGCCCCGCCCGGAAAGCTGGAAGGAGACCTCGACGGATAAAGCCGACACCGCGCGGCGACCCGATCCGATGATGCCACTCGGTGGGCTCGACCGCTTGACCGATCCGCTGTTCGGCCAAAAGCCGCAGGAGCGCGACAAGGCCCAGACGCTGGGCGGCCGCCGCCGGGCGAGCGATCTCGACGAGGAAGCCGGACGCGCCGATTTCATCGCTGCGGCGCGGCGAGCCGCGCAAGCGGCGCAGACCGACGCCTCCGTCGTCGCGATGAAGCGGCCGGCAACGGGTTCGCGGGACGAAGCGCGCGCCGGCTTGGCCGCGAAATCGCGCGATTACGTCGCGAGCCACAAGCGCCCCGTGCTCCTCAGCCTCGCGGCGATCTTCGTCATCATCGGCACGATGGCCGTCATGCACAAGATGAACCTCGACGATGGCTCGAGCGAAGTCGCCGACTATCGTGCGCCGGCGAAGATCGTCAGGGCGCTCGAGCCGTCGGCGCAGCCGGTCAAGACCGCGTCCGACACGACGCTGGGCGAGCTGACGCCGAGCACCTTGCCAAAGAGCGCGCCGCCGCTCGTCAGTCCGATCCCCGGCAGCGACCCGATCCAGACCGGTTCGATCCCCAGCCTCCCGTCGTTCGCGGCCCAAGGGGCGAGACTAGCGGCAGCGCCCCCCGCGATCCCGGCAGGCCTGGTCTCTATGGCGGAGGCCGGCAACGCGGCCGCCGACTACGAGCTTGCCGCCATTTACGCCGATGGCAAAGCCGCGCCGCGCGATTTCAAGCTCGCCGCGAAATACTATGGCAAAGCCTCCGACCAAGGCCTGGTGCCGGCACAGTACCGGCTCGCCTCGCTCTATGAAAAAGGGCTCGGCGTCGCCCAGGACAAGATCAAGGCGAAGAGCCTCTACCTGAAGGCGGCCGAGGCCGGCAATCCGCGGGCGATGCACAATCTCGCGGTGCTCCTCGCCGACGGCAACGGCAAGCCCGACTATGAAGGCGCGGCGACCTGGTTCCGCAAGGCGGCGCAGTACGGCGTGCACGACAGCCAGTACAATCTCGCGATCCTGCTCGCGCGCGGGCTGGGCGTGCAGCAGTCGCTCGTACAGTCCTACCAGTGGTTCGCCGTCGCCGCCGATCAGCACGATGTCGATGCCGCGGCCAAGCGCGACGAGGTGGCGAACAAGCTTTCCGCGAGCGACCTCTCCGTGGCCAAGGCGCTTGCGGCCTCGTTCCACGCGCGTGTGGCCGATGTCGCCGTCATGGAGGTCCACCCTCCCGCCGGAGGCTGGGATGGCGCTTCGATGGCATCTCCCCTAAACAGCGCGAGAGCAAAGGTATCCTCGCTGTAAGAGCGCTCCTTGAATCAGAAAAGCTTCCTGCGATCGCTGTTCGACGCGGCCGTGTCCGCCGCCGATCCCGTCAAGACGATCGCCGCCTACCTTCCGCCACCGCCCAAAGGCCGCACGGTGGTGATCGGCGCGGGCAAGGCCTCCGCCGAGATGGCGCGCGCGTTCGAACTGCATTGGAAGGCGCCGCTGTCGGGCCTTGTGGTGACCCGTTACGGCCACGGCG
The DNA here is from genome assembly GCA_965198495.1 of Beijerinckiaceae bacterium. Lineage (GTDB taxonomy): Bacteria > Pseudomonadota > Alphaproteobacteria > Rhizobiales > Beijerinckiaceae > RH-AL1. The sequence continues at coordinate 2,899,018 of CBDAPL010000001.1, forward strand.
CCGCGACACGGGAGATCGAGATCCTCGAGGCGAGCCATCCCGTCCCGGATCGAGCCGGCGCGGACGCCGCCGCGCGCATCCTCGCCTCGGTCCGCGGCCTCACCGCCGACGATCTCGTCATCGCGCTGATCTCCGGCGGCGGCTCCTCGCTGTTGCCGATGCCCATCGACGGCCTCACCCTTGCCGACAAGCAGTCCGTCAACAAGGCGCTGCTGCGCAGCGGCGCGACGATCAGCGAGATGAACTGCGTGCGGCGTCATCTCTCGGCGATCAAGGGCGGACGCCTCGCCGCCGCTTGCGCGCCCGCCAGGCTGGTGACGCTGGCGATCTCCGACGTGCCGGGCGACGGGCCGGGCGACATCGCTTCCGGCCCGACCGTCGCCGATCCGACGACCTGCGCCGACGCGCTCCGCATCATCGAGCGATACACGATCGACGTGCCCGCCGCGGTGCGGGACGTTCTCGAGAGCGGCCGTGGCGAAACCCCGAAGCCCGGAGACACGAGCCTGCCCGCCTACGAATACCATCTGATCGCCGCGCCTCAGGCCTCGCTCGAGGCGGCGGCCGCGCTCGCCCGAGCGGCCGGCGTGACGCCCTATATTCTCGGCGACAGCCTTGAAGGCGAATCGCGCGACATGGGCATCGTGCTGGGTGGCATAGCCCGGCAGGTGACGATGCGCGGGCAGCCGTTCGCGGCGCCCTGCGTGCTTTTGTCCGGCGGCGAGACGACGGTTACCGTGCGCGGCAAGGGGCGCGGCGGTCGCAACGTCGAGTTCCTCTTGTCGCTGGCGATCGCCCTTCAGGGCAATCCGCGCGTCTACGCGCTCGCCGGCGACACGGACGGCGTCGATGGCGCCGAGGAGATCGCGGGCGCGATCATCGATCCGACCACGCTGGAGCGTGCGTTTGCGGAAGGTCTCATCCCGACGGAGAGCCTCGCCGACAACGACGGCCACGGATTTTTCCAGGCGCTGGGTGACAGCGTGGTGACCGGGCCCACGCTGACGAACGTCAACGATTTCCGCGCGATACTCATCGAGCCGTTCACCGGGATTTGAGCGGCAGGCCACCCTAAGCCCCGCAATTAACCCTATATGCAGCGCGCGGTGGATCGGCTCCCTTGAGCGTGGACGCTTTTCGGCAAGCCCGTTAAAGCTTTTTTAAGGGAACTACCGTGGCGGCGGATGTGGTCCTGGTCTGGTGACGTTGGCAGGGAAATCGGCCGCTATGGATGACGTCTGGTTCGGGCCTGGCCTGTCCCGAAGCGACTTCGACGGTTTCCTCAGAGCTCTTTCGCTCCAGGGACAAGGCAACCCGCTCCTCCTCGCTTTCGCTTTGGCGCCGGACGGGGCAAGGCTCGTCGCGGCAAGCCACGCCTTGTTCGACCTCTTCGAGGTCGTTTCGGATGACGCCCTGTCCGAACGGCTGCTCGCCGGACACGATCCAGGGGCGAGGCGTCTCGTCAATCTTCTGCAGACGTTGCCGTTGAACGGCGCGCCGCGCCTGGAACGGCTCCGCTTTCTGGTCGGTCCCGGCAGCGAGGTCGTCACCGTTCTGTGCCGCCGCGTCGCGATGGGGGATGGACCGCCGATGTTCGTCGCGGCCGCTCTCGGCATCCGTGCCGGCCTGATCGCGCCGACGCCACACGGTCGAATGGCGCAGCCGCCGTTCCAGGCCATCGGCCTGCCGAGCGGCGGGAGCGCGGCGAACGGATCCAAGCCGCAGATGTCCGTGCAGGCGATACAGGCGACGCTGCGGGCACGATGGCCGGCGAGCCGAAGGGTTCGGTTCCTCTGGCAGACCGACGAAAACGCGATCTGCACCGTGCTCACGCCGCCGCTGGAGGATGTCGTCGGGCGCGCCAATGCCGATCTGGTCAACCGCAACCTGCTCGACCTCGCGCCTCTGATCGATCCGTCCGGCCGCTTGGCCGAGGCGTTGAACGCGAGAGCGACCTGGAGCGGCCTTGATGTCGCCTGGCCGATCGCCGACGCGCCGGCCGGCATCGCCGTCGGCCTCGGCGCGATCCCGGCCTTCGATCGAGAGCGCGGATTTGAAGGTTTCCGGGGCTATGGCGTCATCCATCTCGACAAGATCATCGCGCGCGACCTGGCGGTCTTTCCCGCAAATCCGGCACCGCCGGCACTGAGCGACGGGGGCAATGTCGTGGCGTTTCGCGGCGGCAAGGCACTTTCGGCGGAAGATCAACTAGCGTTCGACATCCTCGGCGTGGAACTGCGCGACAAGGCGGGACTGACCAACATCGAGCCGACGCCGAAGGTCCCCGAGGCGGACGCTCGGGCGCAACCTGAATTGCCGGTTTCGATGGATGCGAGCTTGCCGGCGACGAGCGAAGAAGAGCCGGCGACCGGCCCGACGCCGGAGACGCCCTCGGCGGCCGAGACGATCGATGCGACGCGATTGGCTCCGGCGAATGTGGAGCCCACGCCGGCTGACGCCATCCCGACGTCGATCCCGGACCCCACGGCCGCACCGATCGAACCGGCGCACCCCGCCGCGCCGCAGCCGCACCGTGCGGTGCCGGCACTTTGTGCCTCACGCGCCGAAGAGATCGGGCGCAACGGGCTCGCCGTGCTCGATCGGCTCGCCGTCGGTTTGCTGGTCAGCCGTGACAACGTACCGATCTTCGCCAATCGCCATCTCCTCGATCTGCTCGGCTTTGCCGACGAGGACGCCCTTCACGCGGCTGGAGGCATGACGCATCTCTTCGGCGATCAGCCGGGAAACGTGACCGGCAGCGAGGCCGTCGGCATCCGCGACCGGCACGGCGCGATCATCGCCGCCCACGCGCGCATGCAGCGCATCGACTGGGATGGTCTCCCGGCGACCCTTCTGACGCTGCGGCCCTCGTCGCAAGACATCGCTCCGACCGCTTCGGCGTACGCGTCGACCAACGACACGGACGAGCGCGACGAACTGACAACCGAACCCCAGCGCGATCACATCGCGCGCGACCAATCCGAACTTCGAGATCTGCGCGCGATACTCGAGACATCCACGGACGGGGTCGCGGTGATCGACGCGCGGTGCGACGTGCTTTCGCTCAACAGGTCGGCAGAGGCCCTGCTCGGCTGCGATCGCGGCACGGTCGTCGGCAAGCCGTTCCTCGACCTTTTTCCGCCTCATAATCAAGGTTTGGCGGCAGACTATTTCGACGGCATCAAGTCCAGCGGCACGAAGAGCCTGCTCAACGATGGCCGCGAGCTTCTCATCAAGGCGCATCGAGGTGGGACGATCCCGGTCTTGATGACCCTCGGGCGGCTCGGCGCCGCTGACGCGCCGGAGGGCGCGCGGTTCAGCGCCCTGTTCCGGGATCTCACGCATTGGAAGATGGTTCAGGGCGAGCTCGAGAAGGCCGGGCGCGACGCCGAGCACGCCAGCGCCTTGAAATCGGACTTCCTCGCGAAAGTCAGTCACGAGATCCGCACGCCCCTGAACGCGATCATCGGCTTCGCCGAGGTGATCCTCGAGGAGCGCTTCGGGCCGGTCGGCAACGAGCGCTACAAGGACTACCTGCGCGACATCCACGGCTCTGGCACGCATGTCATGAGCCTCGTCAACGACCTGCTCGACCTCTCCAAGATCGAGGCCGGCAAAATGGAGCTCGCGGTCGACGCGGTCGACGCCAACAAGGTGATTTCCGAATGCGTCGGCACCATGCAGCCGCAGGCGAGCCGCGAGCGGATCATCATGCGGCTGTCGCTCGCGCCCACCCTGCCCCGCATCAGGGCCGACGAGCGCTCGCTCCGGCAGATCATGCTCAACCTGCTGTCGAACGCGGTCAAATACAACGAGCCGGGCGGCCAGGTCATCATTGCCACCGCGACGACGGAGGAGGGCAAGGTCTTGATCCGCATCCGTGACACCGGTCCCGGCATGTCGGAGAGCGATATCGCGGCGGCGCTTGAGCCCTTCCGGCAGCTCTCGACGAAGCGGCAGGCGGTCGAAGGGACGGGTTTAGGGCTGCCGCTGACGAAGGCGCTCGTCGAGGCCAACGAGGCGTCCTTCACGATCCGCAGCAGGGTCGACCAGGGTACTCTCGTCGAAGTGGCTTTCCCGCCGGCGCGCGTCCTGGCGCAATAGAGCCGCCCTCAGGATGTCTGCCGTTCGGTGTCCGAGTCGCTATACTCGCGCCACAGAAGGATCAGCGCGGCCATCGTGGCGGGGCCGACGAAGAGCCCCAGCAGCTTGAAGCTCTCGACGCCGCCGAGAATGCCGAGCAGCACCCACAGGAACGGCAGTTTCGTCGAACCGCCGATGAGCTTTGGCCGCACGAAATGGTCGGCGGTGAAGGTGACGATGAAGCCGGCGACGACGACGATGACCGCCGACACGACGCTCCCGCTCCCCACGAGCAGAAGCGCCGCGAGCAGGAAGGCGATCGCCGCCGCGAAGGGGATCATCGCCGCCACGGCGGTAAAGGCGCCAAACAGGATGGGGTGCGGCACGTGCGTGAAGAAATAGACGATGCCCAGCAGCAAGCCTTCGCCGATGCCGACGAGCACCAGGCCGTTGACGGTGCCGTGGATCGACGCGACGATCTGCTTGGCGACCCTTTCGCCGCGCGGGCCGAACATCTTCTCGGAGACCACCATCGACTGGCGGATCACCGCGTCGCCTTCCTTGAACAGGAAGAACAGCGCCAGCAGGCTGAAGCCAAACAGCACGACGCGGTGCACGGCCTCCGCCCCCACGTTGCGCCCGAGTTCCCGGTTGGATGAGGTATCGACCCGCTGGATCGCCTCCTTGAACCACCCGGCATGCGCGAGATTGGCGTTCCACCAGGTCGCGACCTGCTTCGCGCCGTAGGGGAGATGGTTGACGAAGTCGGGGACCGGCACGCCGGTCTGCTCGACCTGCTTGCCGTAGTCGAGGATCTGGTGCGCCTCGCGCACCGCCTCCAGCGCGAGCAAAGCGAACGGCAGCAGGAAGACGAGGCCCACCAGCAGCGCCATGAGCGCCGGCAGAAGGTCCGCCGGGAGCCGCTGCGATAGTCGCGCGCGCATCCTGGCGAACAGCGGCCATAGCGCGACCGCCAGGACGGCGGCCCAGACCAGCGCGCGCAGGTAGTTCGAGAGGATGTAGAGCCCAAGCCCGAGCAGGCACGCGACGAGAAGCAGGCGCCCCGCGACGCGCCACTGCGGATCGGCCTGCGCTTCAGCCCGGCCGACCGGAACGGCGGGGCTTGTCGGGACGGGGATATTGCTCGAACCTGTCATCGTTTGCTTTCACATGCTGGTCGTGATGCAACGCTAGCGATCGCTTGAGGGGAGAGTGCCCTGGCCAACGTCCTGCTCACCCGTCGATTCGCGCCGCTGTTCATAACGCAATTCCTGTCGGCTTTCGCCGACAACGTCCTCAAGAACGGTCTCGCCTTCGTCGTCCTGGCCTCTTTCTCCGGGTCGAAGTCCGAAGCGCTCGTCAGCGTGGCGGGAGCGGTCTTCGTGCTGCCGTTCTTCCTCCTGTCGGCGCTCGGCGGCGAGATCGCCGACACGTCCGACAAGGCCGCCGTCGCGCGGCGCCTCAAGCTGGCGGAACTCGCGACCTCGGCCCTCGCCGCGCTCGGCTTCGTCCTGAATTCCACGCCGATCCTTTTCGCCGCCCTGTTCGGTTTCGGAATCATCTCCGCGCTGTTCGGTCCGGTCAAGTACGGTATTCTTCCCGACCATCTGCCAGACCATGTGCCGCTGGCGAACGCCGCGATAGAGGGTTCGACCTTCCTGGCCATCCTGGCGGGCGCCGCGCTGGGCGCTGTCGCCGGCGACGGGTCGACGACCGGTCGCCTGATCCTCGCCGGATGCATCCTGACCCTCTCCGTAGCCTGCGTCGGCGCGGTGCGCTTCGTGCCCGCCACGGACGTCGCCGATCCCGCGCACAGGCCGGAGCGCAACATCCTGCGCTCGACGCTCCGGTCGCTCGCCGAGATCTGGGCCGAATCGCGCCTGTGGCGCTGCGCCATCGGCACGAGCATATTCTGGTTCGCCGGCGCCACCGTGATGGCGGTCCTGCCCTCGCTCGTCCTGCACGTCCTGCATGGCGAGCCGATCGTCGTGACGATCCATCTCGCCGCGTTCGCGATGGCGCTTGCCGCCGGTTCGTTCGTCGCGGTGTGGCTCGGCAACGGCCTCATCGTCCTGCTGCCCTCCACCATCGGCGCCGCGCTCATGGCGCTTGCCGCCCTCGACGTCGGATACCATCTGCTCGGCGTCACCGAGGCGATCGGCCAGGCCTACGCCGTGGGCGCCTACTTCGCCCACGCGCCAGCCCTGCGGACAGCCATCGATCTCGCGGCGATCGCCTTCGGCGGCGGCCTCGTCGTGGTGCCGACCTTCGCCGCCGTGCAGACCTGGGCGGCACCCAGCCGCCGCGCGCAGGCCGTGGGCGCGGTCAACATCCTCAACGCCGCCGCCATGGTGATCGCCACGCTCCTGGTGACCGGCATCCAGGCGCTGGGCGCCGACATCGGCACGGTCCTGCTCCTGGTCGGTTGCGCGCTGGCGGCGTCGACGGGCTGGATGTTCTTCTTCCTGCCGACGGATCGGGGCAACGATGCCGCCGCGATGATCGCCAGATGCAGCTTCAAACGATCGCACCGAGGCGTTGCCGGCCTACAGGCCTCGGAGCGACCGCCGCGCCTCTGACGCGTTCGCTATCGGCGCGGGTCGTTAGGCTTGGCGCGAGACGAGGCCGCTGTTGCCTTTCGAAATCGCCAATGTTCTCGATGTCGATGCCGCGCATCGCTCACCGAACAGGCCGCCGCTCTTTTCGTTCAGAGCCTCTTGAGCCGCGAGGCTTCCATCGCGCACCTCGCCGCCTTTCGCTTCACGGCGTCGATCACCTCGATCGGACTCGAGGTCCTCGGCCCGCCGGTGCCGTGCAACGGCTTAGGACGCTTGCCGTTTGACAGGCGCACGCTTCACGGTCTGTCGAGCGTCGCCCGGGAGAAAAGTTCATGCGCAAAGGTTCCGAGCTGCTCGTCGCGGCGCTGGAGAACGAGGGCGTCGAGCGCGTCTTCGGCATACCGGGCGAGGAGAACCTCGACGTCGTCGAGGCGCTGCGCACCTCGTCGATCGAACTCGTCATCACCCGCCACGAGCAGGCGGCGGCCTTCATGGCGGCAACCTACGGGCGGCTGACCGGGCGTCCCGGCGTCTGCCTGACGACGCTCGGGCCGGGCGCGCTCAACCTGACGACCGGCGCCGCCTTCGCGCTCCTCGGCGGCATGCCGATGGTGATGATCACCGGCCAGAAGCCGATCCGCAGCGCCAAGCAGGCGCGGTTCCAGATCGTCGACATCGTCACGACGATGCGGCCGCTGACGAAATCGAGCCGTCAGATCGTTGCCGCCGCCTCGATCCCCACGCTGGTGCGCGAGGCCTTCCGGATCGCCGTGGAGGAGCACCCGGGTCCGGTCCACCTGGAGCTGCCGGAGGACGTCGCCGCCGAGACGGCGGACGTGGCGATCGTGCCGTCGCACCCCATCGACCTGCCGGTCGCCGCCCCCGCCGCCATCGAGCGCGCGGTCGCGATGATCCTCGAGGCCAAGCGACCCCTCGTGATGCTCGGCGCGGCGGCGAACCGGCCGCGCCTCGTCGACGCGTTGTCCGCCTTCATCCGGCGCACCGGCCTCTATTTCTTCAACACGCAGATGGGCAAGGGCGCCGCGACCGGCGTGTCCGATCTCTACATGGGCACCGCGGCGCTGAGCGAGCGCGACTACGTGCACGATGCCATCGATCACGCCGACCTCGTCGTGGCGATCGGCCACGACACGATCGAGAAGCCGCCGTTCCTGATGGGCATGGTCGCCGGCGGTCCGAAGGTCATCCACATCGGCTACATCGCCGCCGATGTCGAACAGGTCTTCCATCCCGACGCGGAAGTCGTCGGCGATATCGGCACAACCGTCAGCGCGCTCGCCGAACGGTTGGACGGTCGCATCGAAACCGCCAAGGGCATGCGCGAGCTGCGCGGGTCGATCCTCCGGCACATCAACGATCGCGCGGAGGAGGATCGGTTTCCGGTCACGCCGCAGCGGCTGGTGCACGATGTCCGCGCGGTGATGCCGGAGACCGGCATCGTCTGCCTCGATAACGGCATGTACAAGATCTGGTTTGCCCGCAACTATCGCACGCACGTCGCCAATACGCTGCTGCTCGACAACGCGCTGGCGACGATGGGCGCCGGGCTGCCGTCGGCGATCATGGCGAAGATCGTCGATCCATCGCGCCACGTTCTCGCGGTCTGCGGTGATGGCGGCTTCATGATGAACAGCCAGGAGCTGGAGACGGCAATTCGTTTGAAGCTCGACCTGGTCGTGCTGATCCTCGACGATTCCGCCTTCGGGATGATCCGCTGGAAACAGGCCGTCGACGGCTTCCCCGATTACGGGATGACGTTCGGCAATCCCGATTTCGTGGCCTACGCCGCCGCCTACGGGGCGACCGGCCACAGGGTCGGCGCGGTCGAGGATCTGCGGCCGACCCTCGCGGACGCCTTCGCGAGCGGTGGTGTCCATCTCGTGGTGGTGCCGATCGACTATTCCGAGAACAAGCGTGTCCTCATCGACGAACTCGCGGGTCGGCACGCTCAAGGCTGAAAGGCGTCAGCCGCGCAGCGCCGCCTCCGTGGCCAGCGCCACCGCGAGCAGCAGGGCGTCCTGGCCGGAGCGGGCGGCGAGCTGGACGCCGACCGGCAGGCCGTTGGGCCCTGTACCGGCCGGCAGCGTGAGACAGGGCAGCTGCAACTGCGTCCAGACCCGGTTGAAGGCCGGGTCGCCGGTGGCGTGCAGGCCCTTGGGCGCCTCGCCGCCCGCCGACGGCGACAGGATCACGTCGGCCTCGCCGAACACGCTGTCGATGTCACGTATCGTCTCGCGCGTCGTGGCCAGGGCGGCATCGTAGGCGCGCGCCGACGTGCCCCTGCCCTCGTCGAGATAGGCCTTGAGGATCGGCGAGAGGCTGCTCTCGAAATGCCGCCGCTCGTGACCGAGCGACTTGTCCATGTCGTAGGCCATCACCAGCCGCTGCAGGCGCGGTATCGGCTGCATCGCCTTCGGCGTCGGCAGGTCGACGATCGAGTGGCCGGCCTTGCGCAATTCCTCCGCCGCGTGGTCGAGCGCGGCGACGGCTTCCGGCTCCGCCTCGCCGGGATAGGGCTCGCGCAGCACCGCGATCTTGTAGGGGCCCGGCTTGCCATCGGACCTGAGAGCCGGGCGCGCGGTGAGGCCGGCGACGAAGAACGCGACGTCCTCCACGTCGCGCGCGAAGACGCCGATCGTGTCGAGCCAATCCGATAACACCTTCACGCCCTGACGCGGGATCAGGCCCCAGGACGGCTTGTAGCCGACGACGCCGCAATAGGCGGCGGGACGGATCACCGAGCCGGCCGTCTGCGTGCCGAAGGCGAGCGGCACCATGCCGGCGGCGACGGCCGCCGCCGAGCCCTGCGACGAGCCGCCCGGCGTATGCGCGGGATTGTGCGGGTTCACCGTCTTGCCGGGGCTATAGTACGCGAACTCGGTCGTGACCGTCTTGCCGAGCACGATCGCGCCGGCGCCGCGCGCCTGGGCGACGCTCGCCGCGTCGGCGACCGGGCGATGGCCGGCGTAGATCTCCGAGCCGTAGCCGGTCGGCAGGTCGGCGGTGTCGATGTTGTCCTTGACCGCGATCGGCACGCCCGCCAGCGCCGGCACCTTGTCGCCGAGCGTCCGCGCCTTGTCCCAGACCCTGGCCTGCTCGAGAGCGCCGTCCGCGTCGATGACCATCCAGGCGCCGAGCGCCGGCTCCCGCGCGTCGATCCGCTCCAGGCACGCGCGGACGAGCGCCTCGGCGTCGGTCTCGTGCGCCGCCATCGCCCGGACCATGGCGCGGGCTGTCGGACAGGCGGGTGCTTCGGACATAGAGTGGGCTCGCTTCGACGGTCGCGCCTTTTACGCGGCGGAGGGCCGCCTGCCTATCCCTGACGATTGTGCAGCCGACGCTCCCAGTCGAGTGCCTGACGGACGATGCCGCGCACGTCCTGGTGGCGGGGCTGCCAGCCCAGCACCGCGCGAACGCGGTCGGCGCCGGCGACGAGCGAGGCGGGGTCGCCGGCCCGGCGCCCGGCGATGCGCACCGGGAAGTCGACGCCTGAGACGCTCTTCACCACGTCGATGATCTCCAGCACCGAGAGGCCCGTGCCGTAGCCGCAATTGCACGTCAGGCTCGCCCCGCCCGCGCGGAGATGGCCGAGCGCCAGCATGTGGGCGGCGATGAGGTCGGACACCTGGATGTAGTCGCGCACGCAGGAGCCGTCAGGCGTCGGATAGTCCGTGCCGAACACGTCCATGCCGTCGCGGTGGCCGAGCGCCGCCTGCACCGCGATCTTGATGAGGTGCGTCGCGTTGGGCGTCGACTGGCCCAGGCGTCCCGCCGGGTCGGCACCCGCCACGTTGAAATAGCGCAGCACCACGGCGCGAAGGTCGTGCGCCTTTATTGTATCGGCGAGCATCCACTCGACCATCAGCTTGGAGCGGCCGTAGGGGTTGATCGGCGCGAGGACGACGTCCTCGGTGACGGGACTGACGTCGGGCTCGCCGTAGACGGCCGCCGTCGACGAGAAGATGAAGTTTTTCACCCCCGCCTTCACCACCGTCTCGATGAGCGAGCGCGCCTTCGCCGTGTTGTTGAGATAATAGCCGAGCGGATCGCCGACCGATTCCGGCACCACGATCTTGGCGGCGAAATGGGCGACGGCATCGATGTCGTGCTCGGCGATCAGTCTGGCGACGAGCGCCTCGTCGCCGAAATCGCCTTGTGCGAAGATAGCCTCCGGCGGCACCGCCCAGCGGAAACCGGTCGTGAGGTTGTCGAGCACGACGACCGTCTCGCCCGCGTCGAGCAGCGCCAGGACCATATGGCCGCCGATGTACCCCGCCCCGCCCGTCACTAGAACGCTCATGCCGACCACCTGTCTGTGCGCGCGGATACTGGCGACCATCCCTTGATAAACAGCGAAGTCGCGCCGTCAAACACCTGGCGCCAAGACGCCGAGCCTTGGACGCGGGCACGGGACGACCAATTGTGGACCGGCCTCACATCGGCTACGTACTGGCCGATGCCCCACCCCGTTCTCGCCTCCCGCAAAGTCGCCGTCGTCACGGGCGGCGCCTCCGGCATCGGCCTTGCCGCGGCGAAGAAATTCATCGGCTACGGCATGCGCGTCGCCATCGCCGACCTGCCGGGCGACAGGCTCGCCGCCGCCGAGCATGAATTGGGCGGCATGGGCGTCGCCATGGCGGTGCCGACCGACGTCAGCCAGCCGGATTCCCTCAAGCACCTCGAGCGTGCCGTGCTCGACGCCTTCGGCGCGATCGACCTCCTCATGAACAACGCCGGCATCCAGCCCGGCAGCGACATCTTCGGGCCGCCGGCGAACTGGACGAACATCATCGCGACCAACCTGATGGGCATCGTTCACGGCACGCAGATCATCGTCCCGCGCATGATCGCGCAGGCAACGCCGGCGCTCGTCATCAACACCGGCTCGAAACAGGGCATCACCACGCCGCCGGGCGATCCCGCCTACAACGTCGCCAAGGCCGGCGTGAAGGCGTTCACCGAGGCGCTGCAGCACCATCTGCGCAACATACCGGGCGGCAAGGTGACGGCGCACCTGTTCGTGCCGGGCTTCGTCTTCACCGGGCTGACCGCTCAGGGGCGCGATGCCAAGCCGGACGCCGCGTGGACGCCGGAGCAGACCGTCGACTTCATGATCGAGCGGCTGGAGCGCGGCGACTTCTACATCCTGTGTCCCGACAACGCGGTGCCGCGCGCGACGGACGAGCGCCGCATCCTGTGGGCCGCCGGCGACATCGTCGAGAACCGGCCGCCTCTGTCACGCTGGCACGACGACTACAAGGACGCCTTCGAGGCGTTCGCGGCCGAGCCCACCGCGCGGAAGCCGGCCTGACGGCTCGCCGCCGCTCGCAAGCCCCACACGATACAAGCCGAGACGCAGCCGAGGACATTGCTTCCGATGAACGGTTACCTGATCGCCCGCTTCGACATGACCGATCCCAAGGCGGCACCAGACGCTTACAAGAAGTACGCCGAAGGGGCCGCTCCCGCCTACAAGGAGCACCACGCCCGCTTCCTGGTGCGCGGCGGCGAGGCGCACGCTATGGAAGGCGTTGCGCGCGCGCGCAACGTCGTCATCGAGTACCCCACCGTCGCCGATGCCATGGCCTGCTACACCTCGCCGCCCTATCAGAAGGCGCGCGAGCACCGCCTGCCGGTCGCCGAGGGCGAACTCGTCATCGTCGAGGGCACGGTGAAGGCGCGCCCCGCGCAGGAGGGCAAGAAAGGCTATTGGATCGCCCGCTACGACGTCCAGGATCCGACCGTGTACAAGACCTACGTCGAGGCCGGAGCCGCCGCCTTCGTCGAATACGAGGCCTTGTTCCTCGCGCGCGGCGGCCCGCACCAGGCGATGGAAGGCCAGGCGCGCGGCCGCAACGTCCTTGCCGAATTCCCCAGCGTCCAGCACGCGCTCGACTGCTACAGCTCCGACACCTACCAGAAGGCGCGCGAACGCCGCCTGCCGGTGTCGACCGGCGAGATCGTCATCGTCGAAGGCGCGTGATGGATACGCCGCGCGCGGCCCGCGTCGGCGTCGTGACGGCGTCCGACCGCGCCAGCGCCGGCCTCTACGAGGATGTCAGCGGCCCGGCGATCGAGACCTATCTCAAGCGCGTGCTGACGAGCCCCTTCGAGATCGTCCGCCGCATCGTCCCCGACGGCTTCGAGAGCGTGCGCGACACGTTGATCGCGCTCGCCGACGACGAGGGCTGCGACCTGATCCTCACCACCGGCGGTACCGGTCCCTCGCCGCGCGACCTCACCCCAGAGGCGACCGAGGCGGCGTCCTCCCGCATCTATCCCGGCTTCGGCGAACTGATGCGCCAGACGAGCCTGCGCGAGGTGCCGACCGCCATCCTCTCGCGCCAGATGGCGGCGCAGCGCGGCCGCTGCCTGATCATCAACCTGCCGGGCAAGCCCACCTCGATCGCGGTCTGCCTCGACGCGATCTTCGCCGCCGTGCCCTATTGCCTCGATCTCATCGGCGCGGCGCGGCTTGAGACCGATCCGCGGCACATCATCGCCTTTCGCCCTGGCGGCGCTTGATCATCCCTGGCGGGGCTTGACCATCCCTGGCGCTTGACCCGCGAATTGCGGGTAAATCGTCAAGCGGGCCTTTACCGTCGGCGCGGTTTACCGGGTCCATGAACGGCGCGTAAAGCATCTCGATACTGTTTCGGCCGCATGACCGCTCGACATGAAGCGATGTGGAGCGGGCGCTTGCGACCAGTGAAAGTCTATTCCTTCGGCGCCGTCGCGCTGCTCGCGGTGGCGGCTTTCGCCGAGAACCGCCAGTTCGACGCCACCAGGCAGACCGCGATGGGGCTGGTCGATCCGCGCCATGTCGTCATGAGCCCGGCGCCGATCCGTCCCGATTGGGTGCTCGAAGGCAGACCGGTGACCAAGGCCGCCGAGGTCGCCCGCACCGACGACGCGACGACACAGGTCTTCGTCTGGGAGACGACGGCAGGCCGCTTCAACTGGTTCTACGAGTCAGACGAGGTCGTGCAAGTTCTCGACGGCGAGGTCTTCATCTCCGACGGCGTCAACGCCGAGCGTCGTCTCGGTCCGGGCGATGTCGCGTTCTTTCCCAACGGGGCGCGCACGACGTGGCGCGTGCCCGACCATCTGCGCAAGCTCGCAACCTTGAAGCGGCCCCTGCCCGGTCCGGTCGCCAGCGCGATGCGGTGGCTGCGCGCGGCGAAGGGCTGGGTCAAGCCGCGGGAGGCCTTCGCCGCCGATTGAGGAGGCAAGCCGTCGACGATCGCGCCTGAAGGTAAGACGTCGGGCTGGACGCCACCGCGCATATCTGCGATTTCCGCCTGCAGGGTCGCCTCGAGCGAACGTAAGGCCGCGACATGACGCAGAAGATCCGCAAAGCCGTATTCCCCGTCGCCGGTCTCGGCACGCGCTTCCTGCCAGCCACCAAGAGCGTGCCCAAGGAAATGCTGACGGTCGTCGACGCGCCGGTGCTGCAGCACGTCGTCGACGAGGCCATCGAGGCCGGGATCGAGCACTTCATCTTCGTGACCGGGCGCGGCAAGGCGGTCATCGAGGATTACTTCGACATCAATTACGAGCTCGAGGACACGCTCGCCAAGCGCAACAAGACGGCGGGCATTGCGCTGTTGAAGAAGCAGCTGCCGCGTGCGGGCGCCACGAGCTTCACGCGCCAGCAGGCGCCGCTCGGCCTCGGCCATGCCGTCTGGTGCGCGCGCGAGCTCGTCGGCGACGAGCCCTTCGCCGTGCTGCTGCCCGACATGGTGACCATGCCGTCGGGCGCGCGGAAGACCCGCTGCCTGGAGCAATGCATCGAGGCCTATCAGGCGCATGGCGGCAACATCATCGCCGTGGAGGAAGTGCCGGACGAGGAGACGCACCAGTACGGCATCGTCTCGATCGGCGCGGATCATGGCGCCACCTTCGAGATCACCGGCATGGTCGAGAAGCCGCCGCAGGGCACCGCGCCGTCGAACCGCATCATCTCCGGGCGCTACGTGCTCGGGCCGGAGATCTTCGCGATCCTCGAAAAGGTCGAGAAGGGCGCGGGCGGCGAGATCCAGCTCACGGACGGCATGATCGAACTCGCCCGACGGCAGACGTTCCACGGCGTGCGCTTCGACGGCAAGACCTACGATTGCGGCTCCAAGCTCGGCTTCCTCACCGCCAACGTCGCCTTCGCGCTCGCCGACAAGGAGGTCGCGCCGGCCTTCACCCGCGAGATCGAGCGTCTGTTGAAGGCGGTCTGAAAGTGGTTTGAGGCCGGCTCACACGCGTTCGCGCCCGGCTGAAATAAAGATCCGGGCGGGACGCCGGAACGCGCGTTTGCTGCTAAGGTGCGGCCTCGAAGATCTGATGCGGCCGACACCCCGACTTTGGCGGATCGTTCGACAGGCCCGGGACGCCGGGCGAAAGGTGCGCCAGCCATGTCCAATCTGATCCGTTTCGGACGCAAGATCGCGATGCCGTCGAGCGCGGAGATCAAGCACGACCTCCGGCTGATGGCGACGGCCGACGCCATCGTCGCGAAGATGGGCGACGAGCCGCGCACGCCCGAGACGCAGGCGGAACTCGCCCACGTCGTCGGCGACCTCGCCGCCAAGCACGGTCTCTCGCGCGACCGGGCGGCGATGCTGGTGGCGCGCTTCGGCCTCGGCCACGACGCGCTCGAGGGTGCCGCGCAGAACCTGCGTGCCAGCAAGGACTGACCGATGACGACGGCACGCGCGCGGGAAGCGATCACCGAGGCGGCGCTGAACGCAAAGATCATGGCGCTGCTGGTCGGGCGGCCCGCCTGTGCCGACGCCCGCTTCATCATGCTCGACCGGGTCGCCGATCCCGCGCTGGACTACAATTGGAAGGTCGGGCACTTCGACCCGGGCAGAGGCGATCGCTGGAAGTGCAAGATGGCGCTGCGCGCGATCCACGAAGACCTCCGCGACACCTACGAGATGACCGGCTGACCCAGCGCGCGGAGCGCTAATTCGGGCGGACCAAGCCTGCGAAATAGTCCGGCGACGCTCTTGCTCGCAGGAACAAAGCATGTACATTGACCGCACCGGCGGCACGATTGCCTGCC
The DNA here is from genome assembly GCA_965198495.1 of Beijerinckiaceae bacterium. GTDB lineage: Bacteria > Pseudomonadota > Alphaproteobacteria > Rhizobiales > Beijerinckiaceae > RH-AL1. The sequence goes on from CBDAPL010000001.1 coordinate 2,914,738, forward strand.
TGTCCACCGCGTGCCAGAAGGACCGAACGCCGATGTCGTCACCCACTCTTCGCCTCGTGGAAGGACCCTCCGTGGACAAGACCAAGGCGCTCGACGCGGCGCTGTCGCAGATCGAGCGGAGCTTCGGCAAGGGCTCGATCATGCGTCTGGGCAAGAACCAGAAGGCGCTCGAGGTCGAGACCGTCTCGACCGGATCGCTCGGGCTCGATATCGCGCTCGGCGTCGGCGGTCTGCCGCGCGGCCGCGTCGTCGAGATCTACGGTCCCGAATCGTCGGGGAAGACGACGCTGACCTTGCACGTGATCGCCGAGGCTCAAAAGAAGGGTGGCGTCTGCGCCTTCGTCGACGCCGAGCACGCGCTCGACCCGATCTACGCAAAGAAGCTCGGGGTCAACCTCGAGGACCTGCTGATCTCGCAGCCCGACACCGGCGAGCAGGCGCTTGAGATCACCGACACGCTGGTGCGCTCCGGCGCGATCGACGTGCTCGTCATCGATTCGGTGGCGGCGCTGACGCCGCGCGCGGAAATCGACGGCGAGATGGGCGACAGCCAGCCCGGTCTTCAGGCGCGCCTGATGAGCCAGGCCCTGCGCAAGCTCACCGGCTCGATCTCCCGGTCGCAGACGATGGTGATCTTCATCAACCAGATCCGCATGAAGATCGGCGTGATGTACGGCTCGCCCGAAACGACGACCGGCGGCAACGCGCTGAAGTTCTACGCGTCCGTGCGTCTCGACATCCGCAGGATCGGCTCGATCAAGGACCGCGAAGAGGTCACCGGCAACCAGACCCGCGTCAAGGTCGTCAAGAACAAGGTGGCGCCGCCCTTCAAGCAGGTCGAATTCGACATCATGTACGGCGAGGGCATCTCGAAGATGGGCGAACTCGTCGATCTCGGCGTGAAGGCCGGCGTGGTCGAGAAATCGGGCGCCTGGTTCTCCTACGACAGCCAGCGCCTCGGCCAGGGCCGCGAGAACGCCAAGACGTTCCTCAGGGCCAATCCGGCCATCGCCGACAAGATCGAGCGGTCCATCCGCGAGAACTCCGGCCTCATCGCCGAGCGCATCCTCGATCACGCCGACGAGAACGACGTCGAGGAGTGATCGGGCCTCGCGCCTCGACGAGCCGCCTCGACAGGGGTGGGGCGCCTCGCTAGAACGGGCCGGCTTAGGCGGGCTCCTTCGCCGAGGTGCCCGGCGCGTCAGCGCCCGGCCAAGAGACGATCGGTTCGAAGACCATCATGAACGGCAACGGCGTCAACGAGATCCGCTCGGCGTTTCTCGATTATTTCGGGCGCAACGCGCACCAGGTGGTGCCCTCGGCGCCGCTGGTGCCGCGCAACGATCCGACGCTGATGTTCACCGCCGCCGGCATGGTGCCCTTCAAGAACGTCTTCACCGGCCACGAGAAGCGGCCCTACACCCGCGCCGCGTCCTCGCAGAAATGCGTGCGCGCCGGCGGCAAGCACAACGACCTCGACAACGTCGGCTACACCGCGCGCCACCACACCTTCTTCGAGATGCTCGGCAACTTCTCGTTCGGCGACTATTTCAAGGCCGAGGCGATCGAACTCGCCTGGAGCTTGATCACCAAGACCTTCGACCTGCCGGTCGACCGGCTGCTGGTGACGATCTACCACGACGACGATCAGGCCTTCGACCTCTGGAAGAAGATCGCTGGACTGCCCGACCACAAGATCATCCGCATCGCGACGTCGGACAACTTCTGGTCGGCCGGCGAGACCGGGCCTTGCGGGCCCTGCTCGGAAATCTTCTACGATCAGGGCGAGGCGCTCGCCGGCGGGCCGCCCGGCAGCCCTGACGAGGACGGCGACCGGTTCCTGGAGTTCTGGAATCTCGTCTTCATGCAGTACGATCAGGTCGGCAAGGGCGACCGCCAGCCGCTGCCGCGCCCGTCGATCGACACCGGCATGGGGCTCGAGCGCATCGCCGCCCTGCTCCAGGGCGTCACGTCCAACTACGACATCGACCTGTTCCGCGCGCTCATCGCCGCCATCGCGGACGCGACCGGCACGGACCCTAAAGGTCCGCTGAAGGCCAGCCATCGTGTCATCGCCGACCATCTGCGCGCCTGCTCCTTCCTCGTCGCCGACGGCGTGCTGCCCGGCAACGAGGGGCGCGGCTACGTGCTGCGGCGGATCATGCGCCGCGCGATGCGTCACGCGCAGATCCTCGGCGCGCGCGAGCCGCTGCTCTGGCGCCTCGTCCCCGCGCTCGTCCGCGAGATGGGCCAGGCCTTTCCGGAACTCGCGCGGGCGGAGGCTCTCATCACCGAGACGCTGCGGCTCGAGGAGCAGCGCTTCCGCGTCACGCTCGCGCGCGGCCTGGCGATCCTCGACGAGGAGACGAGCGTTCTGCCCGACAAGGGCATCCTGCCCGGCGAAATCGCCTTCAAGCTCTACGACACCTACGGCTTTCCGCTCGACCTCACGCAGGACGCGTTGCGCGCGCGGAACCTCGGCGTCGACCTCGCCGGCTTCGACACGGCCATGGCGCGCCAGAAGCGCGAGGCGCGCAAGGCCTGGACCGGCTCGGGCGACGCGACGACGGAGACGCGCTGGTTCGCGCTGCGCGACGCGGTCGGCGCCACCGACTTCCTCGGTTACGCGACCGAGCGTGTCGAGGCCAAGGTCATGGCCGTGCTCAAGGATGGCGGCGAGGTCGATCGCGCCACGAGCGGCGACACGATCGCGATCATCCTCAACCAGACGCCGTTCTACGGCGAGTCGGGCGGCCAGGTCGGCGATACCGGAACCATGACCAGCGAGGGCGCGCGCCTCGTCGTCACCGGCACGCAGAAGAAGCTCGGCGATCTCTTCGTCCACGAGTGCGTCGTCGAGCGGGGCACCGTGACCAACGGCATGACGCTCGACTGCGCCGTCGACCGGGCGCGGCGCGCGGCGATCCGCGCCAACCATTCCGCCACCCACCTGCTCCACGAGGCGCTGCGGCTGACCCTGGGCGACCATGTCGCGCAGAAAGGCTCGCTCGTGGCGCCCGATCGGCTGCGTTTCGATTTCGCCCACCAAAAGCCGATCGGCGCGGAGGATCTCGCCGCCGTCGAGGATATCGCCAATCGCGCCGTGCTCGACAACACGCCCGTCGTGACCCGCCAGATGGCGGTGGACGCGGCGATCAAGTCGGGCGCCCGCGCCCTGTTCGGCGAGAAGTACGGCGACGAGGTGCGCGTCGTCAGCATGGGCTTGCCTCGCGATGGCAGCGGTGTTTCAGACCTTGAGCCCGACCCGCAGGTCCCGGCCTTTTCGGTCGAGCTCTGCGGTGGCACGCACGTCGCGCGCACCGGCGATATCGGCCTCATCACGATCCTGTCGGACAGCGCCGTCGCGTCGGGCGTGCGCCGCCTCGAGGCCAAGACCGGGGCGGCCGCGCGGCACCATCTGAACGCCCGCGCCGACCGGCTCGATGCTCTCGCGAGCCTGCTCAAGGCGCCGGAGGACGAGACGGTCAAGCGGCTTTCCACGCTCATCGAGGACAAGCGCAAGCAGGATCGCGAACTCTCGGATGCCCGCAAGAAGCTGGCGATGGCGGGCGATGGGGCGGCCGTGGCGCCGAGCGCCATCGAGATCGGCGGGATCAAATATCTCGGCCGCGCGATCTCGGGCGTCGAGATGAAGGATCTCAAGGCGCTCGCCGACGAAGCCAAGCAGACGATCGGCTCGGGCATCGTCACCATCGTCGGCATCGCCGGCGACGGCAAGGCCGGCGTCGTCGTCGCCGTCACGCCCGACCTCACCGCGCGTTTCGACGCTGTCGCGCTGGTTCGTGTCGGTGCGGAACAACTGGGCGGCAAGGGCGGCGGCGGGCGTCGCGACATGGCGCAAGCGGGCGGCCCGGGTGGCGACGCCGCGCAGAAAGCGATCGACGCGATCGGTGCCATGCTGCGGCGCGACGCCGCCTGATCTGGATTACAGCAAAAGACATATGAGACTAGAAACGCTTGTGAAAACCGTATTCTAGCAGGAACCCGCCTCTCGTTTGCCGATTGAGCTTTTCACTATACTGGGAGTGAACAATGGCTGTCGGCAATCTTCTCTACTGGGCTCTGATGTTTCTCGTCGTGGCGATCATCGCCGGTTTCCTCGGCTTCGGCGGCGCCGCCGGCGCGGCGGCGAGCGCCGCTCACCTCGTCTTCTACGTGGCGATCATCCTGCTGCTCATCTCGCTGGTCATGAATTTCGTGAGGCGCTGACCCTAAAATCCCGTGCGGCGCGATAGGCGACGCACGGGTTTGCCCTTTTGTTGCGGCAAAATTAGCATCTACCGAGCGACAAAGGCGGACCACGCTCCATCAGCGGTTTGATGCTTCGAGTTCTACCCGGCATAGGCCTCCTGGCCATCTTCCTGGCGCTGCCGAACCTCGGCGCGGCGAGCCAGCGCAACGTGCTCTGGCGCGTCGTGCAGACCTGCGTCGCGACGCACGATCTCACCGGTCTGGCCTTTCCTTGCCTGGCCGTCGACACGACCGGCGGGGCCGAACGCGGCTTCGCGGTCCTGCGCGCTCCCTTCGACAAATCACACATCGTCGTCAGCCCGACCGTTCGGACGATCGGCATCGAGGCCGAGCGCCTGAGGGGTCCCGCCGCCGCTGATTATTTCGCCGACGCCTGGGCGGCGCGGCATTTCGCGACGGAGGGGCTGGCCCGTCCGCCCGAGCGCGCCGATCTCGCCCTCGCGGTCAATTCGCGTCTGGGACGAAGCCAGGATCAGCTGCACATCCACGTCGACTGCATCCGACCCAAGGTGAGGCAGGCGCTCGCGGATCAGGCTTCGGACCTCGATACGCGGCGCTGGACGCGCATCGCGGTCATGCCGAGGGCGCCACGCTACTGGGCCCTGGCCCTGCAGACCGCCGATCTCGGCGGGATCAACATCTTCGATCTCGTCGCCAATGGCCTGTCGATCACGCCGGCGGACATGGACGACACAACCATCGTCGTGGTCGGCACGGCCGGGGCGAAGCCCGGCTTCGTCGTCCTCGCCCGCCAGCGCATCCAGAACTCCAGCGACGAAGCGCACGGGGAAGCCCTCATGGACCATTCGTGCCCGAGCTTTCGCTAGCACGAAGGCCGCTGAACGCCATTCGCGACGGATGCCGCAGGCGTCACAAGCCCTGACTTCGGGCGCCTAGACCCGCATCGGCATGAGCACGTAGAGCGCGGCGGCGCCATCGCGATCGAGCACGAGGGTCGGCGAGCCCGGATCGGCCATCTTGAAGAGCGCCGTGTCGCTGTCGATCTGCGCGGTGATATCGAGCAGGTATCGCGCGTTGAAGCCGATATCGATCGGCGCGGCGTCGTAGTCGACCTCGAGCTCCTCGACGGCCGACCCGGAATCCGGGTTGGTCACGGAGAGCGTCAGCTTGCCGTCGGCGACCGCGAGCTTTACCGCGCGGCCACGTTCGGAAGAGATGGTCGAGACGCGGTCGACGGCGGCGGCGAAGGGCGCGCGATCGACCACGAGCCGCTTGTCGTTGCCGTTGGGAATGACCCGCAGATAGTCCGGGAACGTGCCGTCGATCAGCTTGGAGGTGAGCACGACGTCGCCGAAGGTGAAGCGGATCTTCGCCGTCGAGACCTCGACCTTGATCTCCTCGGCGTTGGCCTCGGCGAGCTTCTGCACCTCGGCCACCGTCTTGCGCGGCACGATGATGCCCGGCATGCCGGCCGCCCCCATCGGGGCCGGCACCTCGACGCGGGCGAGGCGGTGCCCGTCGGTCGCCACGGCGCGCAGCATCGACACGCCCTCGACGTCGATGGCGTGCATGTAGATGCCGTTGAGGTAGTAGCGCGTCTCCTCGTTGGAGATCGCGAACTGCGTCTTGTCGATCAGCTTGCGCAGTTCGCCGCCGGCGATCGAGAACGTATGGGTCATCTCGCCGGCGGCGAGATCCGGGAAGTCCGTCTCGGGCAGCGACTGCAGGTTGAACCGCGAGCGTCCGGAGCGAAGCACGAGCTGCCCGCCCTCGCCGGTCGTCTCCAGCGAGACCTGCGAACCGTCGGGGAACTTGCGCACGATGTCGTGCAGGATGTGCGCGGGCAGCGTCGTGGCGCCTTTCTGGCCGACGTCGGCGGCGACGATCTCGGTCACCTCGAGATCGAGGTCGGTCGCCTTGAGCGTCAACGACTGGCCATCCGCCCGGATCAGCACGTTGGACAGGATCGGTATCGTGTTGCGCCGCTCCACGACGCGATGCACGTGGCCCAGCGACTTGAGCAGAACGGCTCGTTCCAACGTGACTTTCATAACGCCCAATCCACCTCGCCCATGTCGCGAAACGCGGCGACCCGGGGGGCCGGACTGTGGCTTGGCTCGGCGGTAGATGCAAGAAGGCGCCGCGTACAAATCCGTGGATCGCGCGAGCCAGCGCAGGCCCAAGAAGCCTTGACGAGCGCGCCAGCTATGTCTCAGCGATCGAGGAAGAAGCGCATCATCTCGCGGCTCGCGTCGGGGCCGGTCGGGTCGGTGTAGGAGCCGGCGGCGCTGCCGCCAGACCAGGCGTGGCCGGCGCCCTCCAGCATCCATTCCTCGGCATCGGGGCGGCGGCCTTGTCGGTAGACCTTGCGCGTGTACGCCATGCCGCCCGACGAGCACCCCCGCGAGATCTCCGCCTTCTCGTCCGCGGGCACGGCCCCGGCGATGACATGGCCGGCGTTGGAGGGATGGACGGTGCGGTCGGCGGTGCCGTGGAACACGATCGTCGGCACCGGCTTCGCCGAAAGGCCGCCGTGCCCCGCCGGGGCGCCCGAACGCATCGCGGCGAGCGCGGATTGCAGATCTCGCGCGGCGCCGCAGGCAAGACCGGAATGCACGCCGACGGCGGCGTAGAGCTCCGGGTATTCGTGCCCCATGATCGCGGCGGCCGCGCCGCCGGCGCTGAGACCGGCGACGAAGACCTTGCGCTCGTCGATCGTGTACTCGCGCATGATCTGGCGCGTGATGCCGGCGATGAGCGAGGGCTCGCCGCGGTCGCGGTGTTGGTCGCCGGTCCTGAACCAGTTCCAGCATTTCGACATGTTGGCGCCGCGCGGCTGCTCGGGATAGGCGACGAAGACGTTCGCCGCCTCCGCCACTTCGTTCATGCGTGTGCCCGCGGCGAAGTCGGCCGGCGACTGGGTGCAGCCATGCAGCATGACGACGAGCGGCAGCGGCGCCCGATCGTAGCCGCTGGGTACGTAGAGCCTGTAGCGTCGGGTGCCCGCGTCGTTGTTGAACGTATGCTCCTCGAAGCTCTCGCGCGACGGCGGCTTGGCGCGCGGCGGCGCGCTCGCCTTGAACGAAGCGCCGCGATCCTTGCGGACGCCGGGAGCCGCATCCGGCTCACGGCGTTCTGGCGCATCGCCGGGCGCGGCGGCGCGCCGTGCCCTCAGGCTCGCCGCGCCCAAGCTCGCCTGGATGAGCGCGGTCGCTTCCTTGAGACGACCGAAGCCGGTCAGGCGGAGGGCGTCGCGCATGTCTTCCCGGCTCGGCAGTCTCATCGGTCAATCCTCGTCTGCCGGCGGGTCGGGTCAGATCGTTCGGTCTTCTCAGATCGTTCGGTCTTCAAGGGCGCGCTTCACGTCGGCGGAGGCTTGTAGCGTACCCAGCACATGGATCGAGGCGATCGCCGCGCGCGCGAGGTCGGGCGAGACGTCCGCGCCGATGATCGCCAGACCCAGCACATGGATGCGCAGCGGCGCAGCGGCGGCATGGGCGGCCTCGAGCTCGGCGCGGCCGTAGCGCCGCAATCCGAGCTCCAGGCCGCTTCGCGCGACGGATTTCCTCAAGGGTTCATCGTGGCGGTCGAGCTGGTTGCGGATCGCCGCGCGGATGAAATCCGTCCGGTTCGAGAAGAAGCCATCGCGCACGAGAAGGTCGACGCGGCCGAGGTCGACATGACCCAGGTTGATCGTGATCTTCTCCGCATCGGGACCGCGCGCCCGGATCTCTCTTATGTGCATTCGACCATCCTGGGACCATCCATATGGATGGTCACCTGATGCTGTCAAGGTCTTCCGCGGCGGCGATCGCGCGGCTTTACTCAGCCTTAAGCGCGCGTGCCTAGCCTCGCTGAGGACTCGTTCCGCCTTCGGACGAGGCGACGGGTTTGCGTGGATCCATGGCAAGAGGCGAGAGGCCGGAGCGGCGCGAGCCGCGCTTCGGGCGCGACTACGACGAGGAAGAGCGCGCGGAACGGCGCTCGTCCGGCCGCGGACGCGCGAAGCGGCGCAGGCGGCGTCGGTCCATCGTCGGCGCCCTGTTGCGCACGGGGCTCGTCCTCGGCATCTGGGCCGGCGTCGCGGGTGCGGCGATCATCGTCTACGAGGCCTCGAAGCTGCCGCCGATCGATCAGCTGACGATCCCCAAGCGCGCGCCCAACATCGCGATCCTGGCGATGGACGGCGCGCTGCTGGCCAACCGCGGCGAGACCGGCGGCGCGGCCGTCAAGATCGCCGAACTGCCGCCCTACTTGCCCAAGGCGTTCGTCGCCATCGAGGACCGGCGCTTCTACTCGCATTTCGGCATCGACCCGGTCGGCATCAGCCGCGCCGTCTTCAGCGACGTGGTGCTGCATCGCTCGATGCAGGGTGGCTCGACGCTGACGCAGCAGCTCGCCAAGAACCTGTTCCTGACGCAGGAGCGCACCATCTCGCGCAAGATCCAGGAGGCGATCCTCGCCGTCTGGCTCGAGCACAAGTACACCAAGGATCAGATCCTCGAGCTCTACCTCAACCGCGTCTACTTCGGCTCGGGCGCCTTCGGCGTCGAGGCGGCGGCGCACAAGTACTTCAACGTGGACGCGCGTGCCGTCAGCGTGCAGCAGGCGGCGATGCTCGCCGGCCTGATGAAGGCGCCGACCAAGCTCGCGCCCAACCGCAACATCGATGCCGCCGTCGATCGCGCCGCGCAGGTCATCGCCGCGATGAGGGACGAGCGTTTCATCACCGAGGGGCAGGCCAAGCTCGCGCTCGCCGACCCGGCCCATGTCGTGCGCCCGCCCGGCGCCGGCTCGGTCAACTACGCGGCCGACTATGTCGTCGACACGCTCGACGACGCGATCGGCGCCGTCGACGACGACATCGTCGTGCAGACGACCTTAAGCCGGCCGCTGCAGGCGGCGGCCGAGCGCGCGCTCACCGAAGAACTCGACCGCAAGGGCGCCAAGTTCGGCGTCAGCCAGGGCGCGCTCGTGGCGATGGACCCGGACGGCTCGATCCGCGCGCTGATCGGCGGCCGCGACTACGCGGCGAGCCAGTTCGATCGCGCGGTATCGGCCAAGCGCCAGCCCGGTTCCGCCTTCAAGCCCTTCGTCTATCTCGCCGGCGTCGAGAAGGGGTTGACGCCAGAGACGGTGCGCGACGACGCGCCGATCAACGTCAAGGGCTGGCGGCCCGAGAACTACAGCCACGAGTATTTCGGCCCGGTGACTCTCACCAAGGCGCTGTCGCTCTCGCTCAACACCGTCGCCGTGCGGGTGTGCCTGGAGGCCGGACCCAAGAGCGTCGTCGCCGTCGCGCACCGGCTCGGCATCGCCTCCGAGCTGCAGCCCAACGCGTCGATCGCGCTCGGCACGTCGGAGGTCTCGCCACTGGAGCTCACCAGCGCCTACGTGCCGTTCGCCAACGGCGGCATCGGCGTCCAGCCGCACATCATCGCGCGCATCAAGACCGCCGGAGGCGCCCTGCTCTACCAGCGCAAGCCCGGCAACAACGGCCGGGTGATCGCGCCCAACGACGTCGCGATGATGAACGCGATGATGACCGAGACGCTGCTGACCGGCACCGCGCGCAAGGGCGAGATCCCCGGCTGGCAGGCGGCCGGCAAGACCGGCACCAGCCAGGATTGGCGCGATGCCTGGTTCGTCGGCTACACGAGCCGCATGGTGACCGGCGTGTGGCTCGGCAACGACGATTCCTCGCCGACGAAGAAGGCGTCGGGGGGCAACCTGCCGACGGAGATCTGGTCGCGCTTCATGAAGGAGGCCATGGCCGGCCAGCCGCCCGCGCCGCTGCCCTACGGCACGACGCACGGCGCGCCGGTCGCGGCGCCGAGCGCTACGCCGTCGATCTTCGGCATTCCGGTGCCGGGCCTCGCGCGCGACCCGGGCCCGGTCGCCGAAGCCGTGCCCAAGCCCGCCCCGCGCCGACGCGACGCGTACGACTACATGCGTCCGGAGACCCAGCAGGACGAGTCGGGACCGCAGCCCCGTCGCGCCGCCTCGCAAGGCAGGTCGCTCCTGGAGAAGGTGTTCGGCACGGCTCTCTAGCGATGGAACGATTTTGCTCTTCGACGGCTGAAAAGCGTCGAAGATCCAGGAGAGAAAAGCCATGTCCGACGGCGACACGAAGGCCCACGATTACCGGCAGGGCTTCTACGAAGGCGCGAAGACGATCCTCAAGACGATCGGCGACGATCTGCCGGAAGAGCAGATGCGCGTGCTCGAAAAATGGGTCGCGGGGCCGATCGCCGAATGGAGCAAGGCCGGCCCCGACGCCGCACAGCCGACCGCGCCGATGATCGACGGTGCCTAGGACGGTCTTGGGCGTCGGCGACGGCGGTAGCCCGCGCCGATCATCAAGAAGGCGATCCTGACGATGGCGTAGAGCACGACCGCGCATTTCAGGATCGCGGGATAGAGGTTGAGCACGTCGCCGTCGCCGATATCCTCGACCGTGCCAAGCGACACGAAGCCGAACGATGTGGTTGCCTGGATCGCCATGACGACGCCTGAGGCGAGACCGTCGATCAGATCGGTGTTCAGGGACCAGCCGGCGTCGGAGTCGCGCAGGCCGTACAGGAAGCCGGCGAGCGGGTAGGCGAGCACGAAACAGACCGCGAAGATCACGCCTTCCTTCAACGCATACGAAGACCAGCGACGCGAAGCCTTCGGGGACTTCGGCCGATCCTTGACGGTCCTCACGCCGCGATCCCGCGCCGCCCCTCGTACAGCCAGGCCAGCACCACACTGCCGAGCAGGAAGAGCAGCCCCAGGAAGCCGACGGCGAGCGGGTCGAAGCCGATCCCCTTGACCTCGCTCGCGCCGGTCTTGCGGATCGCCGCGTAATCGGAGCCGCCGTAGATGGGACTGTCGCGCATTTCGAGGATGCGCGGCATGGTGATCGCGCCGCCGGCTCCATCGCCGATGCGTCGGACCGTGCCGCCCGTCGCCTCGGCGAGCGGGCGCAACTTATCCGTCGTGGAGACCACTTCCTGGAACTCGCGCGGGTTCTCCGGGCCCACGCTGGCGAGGATCGAGAGGTCGCCGTCGCGCACCTTGTAGAGGCCGAGTTCCTTGACATCGACGCCGCCGCTCCACAGTCCAGGCTCGCCAGCCGCCAGCTTGATGGTGAGCGTCTTGCCGGAGGGCAGCGTGACGGTGGCGGGCGGCACCTCGGCCTTCAGGCTCTGGCGCGTGACGGTGAAGGTCTTGCCGTCGGACGACGCGCGCAGCGCCTCCTCCTCGAGATCGGGCTCCTTCATCAGCCAATGGGCGAGGCGGCGCAGCAAATCGAGATAGGGACCGCCGCCATCGTAGCCGCGCGCCCAAAGCCACATCTGGTCGGACAGCAGTTCGGCGACGCGGCCCTTGCCCTCGCGCGAGAGCACCAGCACCGGCTTGCCCTCGACGCCGCCCATGATCGCGGTGCCGCGCGTCACCTGCGCCGAGATCTGGCGGAACCACGGGCTCCACGTCGGCTGACCATTGGCCGATGCCGGCCCGTTCGACCCGACCAGCCCGCGCGTGACGGGATGCTTCTTGCCGTCGTCGGAGACGGTGGCGCGAAAGCCCGACTCGATCAGCGTGCCGTCGGGCCGGGCCGGCGCGATGCGGCCGATCGGCGAGAAGAAGATGCCCTCGCTCTGGGCGAAGTCCGGCCCGGCGGCCAGAAGCAGCGCGCCGCCGTCGCGCACGTAGCGCACGATATTGTCGAGGTAGACCGGCGGCAGCACGCTCTGGTTCGAGTAGCGGTCGAAGATGATGAGGTCGAAATCCTTGATCTTGCGGCCGAACAAATCGGCGGTCGGGAAGGCGATCAGCGACAGCTCGTTGATCGGCGTGCCGTCCTGCTTCTCCGGCGGGCGCAGGATGGTGAAGTGCACGAGGTCGACGTTGGCGTCCGACTTCAAGAGGTTGCGCCACATGCGCTCGCCCTGGTGCGGCTCGCCCGACACCAGCAGCACCTTCAGCTTGTCGCGCACGCCGTCGATCGTCACCACGGCCTTGTTGTTGAGCGTGGTGAGTTCGCCCGGAATCGCCGCCACCTCGAGCTCGACGACGTTGTTGCCGCCGTGCTCGACCTTCACCGGCACGCGGATCGTCTCGCCGGCCGAGGCCTGGATGGTCGAGACCGGCACGCCGTCGCGGCGCACCTCCAGCGAGACCGGCTCGCCCCTGTTGTCGGTGTCGAGCACCTTGAGGGCGATGGTCTGCTCCTTGCCGACGATGCCGAAGCGCGGTGCCTCGACGAGCTCGATGCGGCGGTCGCGCTCGCCCTCGTGCCCGGTGATCAGCGCGTGCAGCGGCGCCTTGAAGCCGAGCGCGGCGGCGTTGGCCGGGATGTCGTGGACGATGCCGTCGGTGATCATGAACACGCCGGCGATCTGCTCGGCCGGCACGTCGGCGAGGCCGGCGTTGAGGGCCGAGAAGAGCTGCGTGCCCTCGTTGCCGCCGTTCTCCTGTCCGGCCTCGATCACCCGGACATCGACGTTGCCGAGCGCCGCAAGACGCGCCTTGAGCGCGCCGAGAGCCTTGTCGGTTTGCGCCATGCGCTCGCCGATCATCTGCGAGCCGGAGCGGTCGACGACAACCGCGACGATCTGCTTGAGCGGCACGCGATCCTCGCGCACCAGCGAAGGATCGAACAGCGCCAGCATGACGAGCGCGAGGCCGAGCGCCCGCAGCCAGACCGCGCGCTGGCGGAACGCCAGACCGAGCGCGACGATGGCCGCGCCCGCGACCGCGAGAACGACGAGGAGCGCGACAGGCAGCAGCGGCGTGAAGGCGAGGGAATAATCGGTCATTTCCTCGATCCTTAACGCGTTTCGTGGCTTTCGTCAGGCACGCGACGCCAAGGCGGGGCGGCAAGGACGACGCACTCCGTCCAGCCTCTCAGACCGGCCGCGCGGCTAGGCCAGCCGGGTCGTCGGCGGAACGCCCTGCGGACCACGCGCCAAAAGGAGGTCGCGGATTTCCTCCAGCAGGAGGACATCGGCCGGCTTCGGCGGCTCGCCTTTCGGCTGGGGCGGCGCGACGCGCGCCTTCATCGCGTTCATGCCTCTCACGACAAGAAACAGCACGGCGGCGATGATCAGGAAGTTCACGGTCACCTGCAGGAAGTTGCCCCAGGCCAGAACCGCGCCCTGCTTCTTGGCCTCGACCAAGCCTGCCGCGGTGACCTTGGAGGACATCGGCGTGAAGTAATTCGTGAAGTCGACGCCGCCGGTGATCGCGCCGACGATCGGCATGATGAGATCGTTGACCATCGACTGCACGATGGAACCGAACGCCGCACCGATCACGACGGCGACCGCGAGGTCGACGACGCTGCCGCGCATGATAAAATCCTTGAAGTCCTTCAGCATGGCTTATGTCCTTTGATGGCGAGCGAGGCTCCACCCTCAGGGAAACAGCCAAGCTACGCAAGCAACGGCGTCACGTCGACGCCTCCCTATAGACGCCTTCCCTCAATCAATGCCTTCTACCGCCGCGCCAGCAGCTCGATCTTCGGCGCCGCCCACTCGATCGCCGCCGCCACGGTGAACAGCGTCTCCTCGTCGAAGGCGCGGCGATCAGCTGGAGGCCGACCTGTGGCCGCGGTGCTGGAGCCGGCACTCACCTATGGCCAAAGCTGCGTCTTCCGAGCTATCTTCAGCCAATCGTTATTCGAAGCTTTCGCCGCTCGTCATGCGTAGTCCTGGGGGACCTTGATCCGCTTGTCTCGGAGGCGCCAAGCGTACAATCTTGGGCGGCGGTATCGATACTAAGCTTCGATCACCTTCAATCGAGACCCGTTCTCACCCTGAATTCAGGGCTTTAAACGCCAAGGCAGAAGGTTTCACGACCGCGATGGGAACTAATAGATATACGACCGCAGATAATGAAGCTGCGATACTGGCTAAGTCGTGTAAGGTCATCGCACTGGAAGCGGCCATCAAATGAAGATCCTGCTTTACAACTTCGTTCAGCCGAGCGACCGTGTCTCTGGCGCGGGCGGCGTAGGCATTTACCTGCAAGGTCTGTTGCAGGAGTTTCAAGATCGAAACATCGATGTCATCACGCTAAGCTCCGGAACATCATACTCGCCATACTCCAGCGAAATAACGCTGCGAACCAAGAAACATGAAAAGTATTCATCCGCTAATGTCGTGAACTCGCCCGTCATCGCTCCTTCCTACAAGAATTTCTTCTCTCCAGATGTCTATCTTCGCGACATGCGCCTTTCGGTGATCCCATATGAGCTGCTAAAAAAATACGGTCATATCGACGTTCTGCACTTTCACAACATAGAGGGACTGACGCTCGACTTCTTCTATAATCTCAGAAGAGTTTTTCCCGCATCGCGGATATACTATTCAGCGCACAACTACAATATAGTCTGTCCGCAAGTCAATCTCTGGCGGGAGGAACGGGAAAATTGCGGCGACTATCGCGGCGGTCGAGCGTGCGTCTCATGTATGCCGTTCCGCGATGCCGATTATCAGAAACGCATTCAGGCATCATATTGGTTACGGCATGATCTGGCGAGATGGCCCGCTTTTTTTACGTCGAAGATGCTTCGTCGCAAAAACTTGCCGTTAGTCGACACAGGGCATTTCGGCCCCGAAACTAAGACCATTATCAGGAATGATCTGGCTGAGGATTTCGGCGAGTACCGTAGGAGCAACGCGGCAATGGCGCGTGCGGTTTTCGATCGGATATTAGCCGTCTCCGACCGCACGAGAACCGTCCTCATCAATCATGGTCTAGACCCGGGCAACATCTGCATGTCTTACATCGGCAGTGCGCAGGTGGGATCGCCGAAGAAGCAGGCGCGGCGATCCTTCGACGATGTCCTCAATATCGCTTATTTAGGATATGCCAGACGCGACAAAGGCTTCTTTTTCTTGATGCGCGCTTTGAGGATGCTGCCTGACCACATCGCGAAACGCGTTTCGCTGACGGTTGCTGTGAAGGTGGGTGACAATGATCCTGTCTTGAGCGCGGTGGCAAGACTTACCGATCGCCTGCACGCCGTCTCGTTTCACAACGGGTACAGCTCTTCGGATATACCCATACTGCTAAGCGGAGTGTCGCTCGGCATCATTCCCTCGCTTTGGGAAGACAACCTTCCGCAAGTCGCGATCGAGTATGTCGCGCAAGGTATACCTATCCTGGTGTCCGATCTTGGGGGCGCATCCGAAATCGGTGGCAACAAGGCGTTTATCTTTACGGCAGGATCTATCCCATCCTTCACACAAGCGCTGCAAAGGATATTGGACAAAGAGCTGAAGCTCGAGGACTTCTGGCTAGAGCAGCCCAATATTCGTTCTATGTCCGCGCATGCTAGCGAGCTGATCGAGCTGTACACCAAAGATCTGTTATCGAAGAAGCCATGAGGCCTGCGTTGTAATGCTCTGCTCTACCTTGCTTCGTTAGGACAGAACTGTTCAATCGGTTATCGCAATCTAGCTTCATCGTCGATACTAGGATCTCACCACCACCGCGCCGGCAGCTCGATCTTCGGCGCCGCCCGCTCGATCGCCGCCGCGACGGTGAACAGCGTCTCCTCGTCGAAGGCGCGGCCGATCAGCTGGAGGCCGAGCGGCAGGCCGCCGGCCGACAGGCCGGCCGGCACGGCGATGCCCGGCAGGCCAGCCATGTTGACGGTGACGGTGAAGACGTCGTTGAGATACATCTCGATCGGGTCGCCGGAGCCCTTCTCGCCCAGGCCGAAGGCGGCGGACGGCGTCGCCGGCGTGAGGATGCAGTCGACGCCCTGGTCAAAGGCCCGCTCGAAGTCGCGCTTGATCAAGGTCCGGATCTTCTGCGCGCGGACGTAATAGGCGTCGTAATAGCCGGCCGAAAGCACGTAGGTGCCGATCATGACGCGGCGGCGCACCTCGCGGCCGAAGCCGGCGGCGCGGGTACCCTCGTACATGTCGACGATGTCGCGCGCCGGCACGCGCAAGCCGTAGCGCACGCCATCGTAGCGCGCGAGGTTCGACGACGCCTCCGCCGGCGCCACGATGTAGTAGGCGGCGAGCGCGTACTTCGTGTGCGGCAGCGAGATGTCGACGATGGTGGCGCCGGCGTCCTTCAGCCAGGCGATGCCCTGGTCCCAGAGCGCGCCGATCTCGGCCGACAGGCCGTCCATGCGATATTCCTTCGGAATGCCGATGGTCATGCCCCTGACGCTCCCGCTCACCGCCGCCTCGTAGTCCGGCACGGGCATGTCGACGGAGGTCGTGTCCTTGGGATCGTGGCCGGCCATCGAGCGCAGCAGGATCGCCGTGTCGCGCACGTCGCGGGCGATCGGGCCGGCCTGGTCGAGCGAGGAGGCGAAGGCGACGATGCCCCAGCGCGAGCAGCGCCCGTAGGTCGGCTTGATGCCGACGGTGCCGGTGAAGGCGGCCGGCTGGCGGATCGAGCCACCGGTGTCCGTCGCCGTGGCGCCGAAACAGAGCCGCGCCGCCACCGCCGCGGCCGAGCCGCCCGACGAGCCGCCGGGCACCAGCTTGGCGTCGTCGAGCTTGGCGTCGTTGAGCTTGGCGTCGTCATGCTTGCCGCCGACGAGCCGCCGCCAGGGCGATACGACCGGGCCGAAGAACGAGGTCTCGTTCGACGAGCCCATCGCGAATTCATCGAGGTTCAGCTTGCCCAGCATCGTCGCGCCATCGCGCCAGAGATTGGCCGAGACGGTCGACTCGTAGGGCGGCACGAAGCCCTCCAGGATGCGGCTCGCCGCCGTCGTCTGGACGCCCTGCGTGCAATAGAGGTCCTTGATGCCGAGCGGCACGCCCTCGAGCGGCCGGCCCTCGCCCTTGGCGAGGCGCGCGTCCGACGCTTCCGCTTGCGCGAGCGCGTGGTCCGGCGTCTCGACGATGAAGCAGTTGAGCGCCCTCGCCGACTCGATCGCCGCGATCTGGGCGCGCGCGAGTTCGACGGCGGAGAAGTGCTTGGCTTTCAGTCCGTCGCGCGCGGCGGCGAGCGACAGGGTGGTGAGATCGGTCACGTGTCGGCTTCCTGTGGTCCCCTCATGGTGAGGAGCGGCGTAGCCGCGTCTCGAACCACGAGGGCTTCGGTGGCGTGATGGTCGGGACCGCCTCGTGGTTCGAGACGCGCCTTCGCGCCCCTCACCATGAGGCTCGTGGCATAGTCTTCATTCGATGACTTTGGGGACCATGAAGAAATGATCCTCGCTGGCCGGGGCGTTGAGGGTCACGCGATCGGCGATCTCGCCGTCGTCGACCACGTCCGCACGCTTCTTCATCGGCATCGGCATGACGGAGGTCATCGGCGCGATGCCGTCGACATTCACCTCGTCCAAGGTCGCGACGAAGGCGAGGATCGCGTTGAGTTCGCCTTGCAGCCCCGCTATGTCCTCGTCAGGCACCCTGATGCGGGCGAGATGCGCGATACGCCGGACGGTGGCCTGATCTACGGACATGACGGTTCCATGGCTAGCCTGGCGCGGGACGCGGCGTCTATATCATTGTGATCTGGAGCAGGCCACTCGTGTCATGTGAGACGCCGTGCCGGCATCGAGCGTGCTTTGATCTACCGACGCCGCCAGCGAGACGCTATAGCGGGGGCATGGCGAGCAACATCATCGAATTGGCGCATCTGGCGCCGCGGCTGAGCCGTTTCGACCGACTGCTCGGCCTCGATCTCGGCACGAAGACCATCGGCGTCGCGGTCTCCGATGTCGAACGCCGGCTGGCCAGCCCGGTGATGACGATCGCGCGAACCAAATTCAAGCAGGACGCGACCGCTCTGCTGATCCAGGCGACGAGGCTGCAAGCCGTCGCTCTCGTCATCGGGCTGCCGCTCAACATGGACGGAACGGAGGGGCCGCGCGTGCAGGCGACGCGCGCGTTCATCCGCAACATGGCGCCACTGACCGCCCTGCCCTTCATCTTCTGGGACGAGCGACTGTCCACCGCGGCGGTCACCCGCAGCCTCATCGAGCAGGACGCGTCGCGGGCGAAGCGCGCGGCCGTGATCGACCGGATGGCGGCGGCCTACATTCTCCAGGGCGCGCTCGACCGGCTGGCCCGCTTGACGGAAGAGACGCACGTCAGCCCGGGTCCGCCCAGCCGACCCTAATATCCGTAGTAGCCGTACGACGGGGCGCCGTAGCCGAAACCCGGATTGCCGTAGCCGTAGGCGGGTCTGTAGCCGTAGGCCGGCGCACCGTACCCGCCGTAACCGTAACCGTCGGATGCGGTCGCGCCGGCGATCCCGGCGCCGATAAGGCCGAGCGCCGCCCCCGCGACGGCCGCTCCGGCGGCATCGCCACGCGAGAAGTGACGATGACGAGCCTGCGCGACGTGGGCCCGCCGATGAACCGGCCGTGCCGATGCCGGTCCGATCGAAGGCATCGCGATGGCGGCGGTCAGGGCGACGAGCATGAGTTTACTGGAGCGTGTCATGTTTGATCTCCCACGAGATAAAGCGCGTCAGTACCGCGACCGCAAAGCGGGAGACGGCTCATCGCTCGGACACGTGTGGTCGACCCCGAGAGGTATGCCGTTGACGCTGCGATCGAAGTCGCCGACGTTCCAGCCGCCGATGAACGCGCAACGGTGAATCACCTTGACGGTGGACGCGTAGCCGTCGGGCGCGGGTGTGATCTGGTAGGACGGTTGCGTGTCGTAGCTCTCATCGTAGGGCGACGTGAACGGGTTCAACGGCGACGTTCGCGGTCCGAAAACGACCTGGGCGGATGCCGGCGACGCGATGGACGCCAGGGCGACGACGGCAAGGCTCGCCATCATGGTCGCGCCGATGGAAGTCTTGCTCATACGCGTCGCTCCTGGTTGTTCATCGCGACAACTGAGCCTTGAAAGCCTTGGTTCCTGAGCCGAGCGCAGTCGAGCGTCACGATTACCGGCAGAGTGTGGCACGCCTGCTCTTGACGGCACCGGGAGCCCTGCGCAATTTGGCGCGATCTTGTCGGAAATGTGAGGCGTTCGCCACCTTTCACGAGACTGTAACAAGGCTTTCATCGTGTGCGGCTAGATCGCGAATCGGCTTCTGCGCTTAGGGGATGACATGAAGACACTTTTGCTTACGCTTTCGCTGCTCGGCTCGGCCCTCGCCGCTCCGGCGTTCGCCGCCGACCTCGGCGGCCCGATCCCCGCCCCGGCGCCGCCGCTCGTGCCGGAGAACATCTTCTCCTCCTACCGGTCGGCACCGGTGGTCGTGCAGATCGGCCCGACAACGAGCTACAGCACCATCATCTGCTCGAACTTCGCGAAATTGCCGGACGGCACGTGGAAGGCGCTCGGACCGACGGAGTTCAACCTCGGCTTCGTCGAGAACATCGTTCCGCCGCTGCGGCCGATCAAGGTCGGCGGCTTCATCTACAACAACATCGACCTCTACTCGCAGCTCGAGGCTCAGTGCAGCTCCGCGCTGGTCACCGCGCGCTACTGAGCAGCCTCACGTAGGCCACGTAACGACGAAGGCGGCCACCGGCCGCCTTTTTCTTTGCCCCGGATGTTCTTTGCCTTGGATGAAGGTGTTTGCCGCGCGACGGTCGGCGGATGCCGACCTATGACAGGAAGCGGAGCTTTTGCGCGGCTTTGCCGTTGATCCAAGGGCAACGACATGCTGCCGCCGCCGCGAGGTTCAACGATGGCCGACGCCAAGCCGAACATGACCTATTGGCATGTCTTCACCAACGCGGCTGGCGCCAGCGAGCAGAAGCTGTGCAGCCTCGAAAACTTCGTGCTCAAGGGCATCAACCCCGACGTCGCGCCGCAATGGAACGACAAGATGGAGCCGAGCAAGGCGGGGGTGACCTTCACGGTGCTGCCGGTCGGCTGGATCGGCGAGTGGCACGAGAATCCCAGGCCGCAGTGGATCGCTGTCCTGTCGGGTCGCTGGTTCGTCGAGACGATGGACGGCCATCGCGTCGAGATGGGTCCGGGCGAACTGATGATGGGCGAGGATCAGAACACCAGGGAGCGCGACGGCCGCAAAGGGCATCTCTCCGGCACCGTGGGCGACGAGCCCTGCACGATGATCGTGACGGGGCTGGAGGTCGAGCCGACCGTCGATCAGCCCGGTAGATTCAAATAGGTCGGGCGCCATAATCGGTCGCAGACCGCTACGAACCAGCCGAGGTCGGCCAGATGAGCACACATTACGACGTCATCGTGATTGGCAGCGGACCCGGTGGCGGTTCGCTCGCGCAACGGCTGGCGCCGACCGGCAAGCGCATCCTGATGCTGGAGCGTGGCGATTATCTTCCGCGATCGCAGAAAAACTGGGACGCGAAGACGGTGTTCGTCGACGGCACCTATCAGGTCAAGGACACCTGGTACGGCAAGGACGGCGCCACGTTCCAGCCCGGCCTGCACCGCTTCGTCGGCGGCAATTCCAAGGTGTACGGCGCGGCGCTGTTTCGCCTGCGCGAGAAGGACTTCGGCGAGGTCCACCACCATGACGGTATCTCGCCGGCCTGGCCGCTCGGCTACGACGTGTTCGAGCCGTACTACGGCGAAGCCGAGAAACTTTTCCAGGTTCATGGCCAGCGCGGCGAAGACCCGCTCGAACCCTGGACGTCGTCGCCCTACGCCTATCCGCCGGTTTCACACGAGCCGCGCATCCAGGGCCTGAGCGACAGGTGGGCTCGCGAGGGCCTGCATCCCTTCCATCTGCCGCTCGGCATTCTGCTCGACGAGAAGAACGGCCAGGTGACGCCATCGAGCCCGTGCATCCGCTGCGACGCGTTCGACGGCTTCCCGTGCGCGATCAACGCCAAGGCTGATTCGCAGATCATCTGTGTCGATCCGACCCTGAAGCTGCACGACAATTTCACGCTGCTGACCAACGCCTACGTCTCGAAGCTCGATACCGACCCGACGGGTCGAAGCGTCAGTACCGTGCACGTGACACGCCATGGCATCGCGGAGACCTACAGCGCCGATATCGTCGTGGTCGCCTGCGGGGCGCTGAGTTCGGCCCTGCTGCTGCTGCGCTCGGCCAACGACAAGCATCCCGCCGGCCTTGCCAACGGATCGGACCAGGTCGGTCGCAATTACATGCGCCACAACATGAGCGTGCTGATGGCTCTGCTCAAAGAGCCCAATCATACCGTCTTCCAGAAGACGCTTGCCGTCAGCGACTTCTACTTCGGATCGCCGGAGACGGATTACCCGCTCGGCCTGATCCAGATGTGCGCGACCTCGCATGGCGAACAGATACGCGGCGAGGCGCTCCCGTCATGGCTGTCCTTCGCGCCGGAAATGCCGTTCGAGAAGATGGCCGAGCACTCGATGGACTTCTGGCTGCAGACAGAGGACCTGCCCAACCCCGACAACCGCATCCGCTACGACGGCGATCGCGTGACGCTCGCCCTGACGGAGAGCAACGAGATCGAGGCCAAGGGCCTGAAGAAGAAGCTCGAGCAGATCCTGAACGCGGCCGGCGAGCGCCACATGCTGATGGACCGCAGCCTGTACCTCGGCAAGAACATCCCGCTGAACGGAACAGCCCACCAAGCCGGCACCTGCCGGTTCGGTACGGACCCGAAGACGTCGGTGCTCGACCTCGACTGCAAGGCGCACGAGCTGGACAACCTCTACGTCACCGACGCCAGCTTCTTTCCGTCGATCGGCGCGGTCAACCCGACGCTGACGATCATCGCCAACGCCTTGCGCGTTGCCGATCGGATCAAGGAGAGGCTGGCGGCCTGAGGGGCGAGCCGCCGTCGCTACCAGGGACGGTGGCGGATCCTCGTCAGCATGCCGAGGCCGGACACGACCAGCGCGCCGGCGACCGCGATACCGATCCAGTAGCTCGCCGTAGCCGCCGCATAGACCGCATGCGCGCTTATGAAGGCGTTGACCAGTTCCGCCAGGAGCCCCATCCAGAACAGGCCGTAGCCCCACCCGGCGAGCTGCCGGCCACTCATCCTACCAAACATCTTAATTGCCCTTTAACTATGCATCGTGAACCGCGTGAGTTCTATATAGCACACGCGACAGGCATAATACATCGGTCAATGGGCAGAAAAAGCGCTTTTCGCCTTTGCGCTCCGTGTGCTGATGCACCGAAAAAAGGCAGTCGCCGTTTACTCCTCGCCCGGCAGCGCTTTTCCCGAGGCGGCGAGCACCCGCGCGGTCGTCTCCCTCCGCACCGTCTCCGTGCGACGGTTCATGTCCTTGACCCGCAGCGACATCTTGATCGCGCGGCGCTCCTCGGCGCGGCCCGCCACCGGCTGCAACACCTTGCGATATTCGTCCCGCTTCTCGTGGATCGAGGCGATCACCAGGCCCATGGCGATCCCCATGTCGGTCAGCACGGCCTCCGAGAGTTGCAGGCTCGCCTCGATCGTCTCCGGCACCGCGTCGGTGACACCGAGCTTGTAGAGCCGCGCCGCGCGTTCGGCGTCCCGCGCCCGCGCCACGATCGTCAGATCAGGCCGCGCCGCCCGGACCTGCCGCACGATCTCCTCGGCGACATCGGCGTTGTCGAGCGTGATGACGAGCGCGCTCGCGGTGGCGAGGCCGCAGCGCTGGAGGAACTCGAGTCGCGCGGCGTTGCCCCAGATGATGTCGATGCCGGCGTCGCGAAACGCGCGCACGGTCGCGACGTTCTCGTCCACCGCGAGGTAGGAGATCGCGTGCTTGCGCATCATCTCGCCGATCAGTTGCCCGACGCGCCCGTAGCCGACGAGCAGCGCGCGCGGCGCGGTGGGCGCCGACAAGGGAGGCATCTCGGCAAGAGGTCGGTCCGCCCGCGGCATGCGGCGGACCAGACGTCGCGCGAGGATCGCGAGGACCGGCACGGCGAACAGCGAGAGCGTGACGGCGATCTCGATGTGCGCCCCGGTGCGCGCGGCGACGATCTTGCCCTCGACGGCGGCGGCGATCAGCACGAAGGCGAACTCTCCGCCGGGCGCGAGCATCAGCGCCGCCTCGGTCGCCACGCGCCACGGCAGCGTCATCGCGCGCGCGGCGAGGAAGGTGACCACCACCTTGATCGCGATGAACGCGGCGGCCAGCCCCAACGTGAGGCCGGGATGGAGAGCGACCTGTCTGAAATCGAGGCCGGCGCCGATCGCGACGAAGAACAGGCCAAGCAGGAGCCCCTTGAACGGCTCGATCGTCACCTCGATCTCGCGCCGATACTCGGTCTCGGCGAGGAGGAGGCCGGCGATGAAGGCGCCGAGCCCCATCGACACGCCGCTGAGCGCGGTGACGACGCCGGTGCCGATCACCACCAGCAGGCACGCCGCCATGAAGAATTCCGTCGAGCCGGCCGCCGCGACATGGTGGAAGAGCGGCCGCATCAGCAGCCGGCCGCCGCCGACCAGGAGCAGCAGCCCGCAGATCGCCGGCAGCAGCGTATAGGCGATGGTCAGCCATAGATTGCCGCCGGTGCGAATCGACAGCATCGTCACGAGAAAGATCAACGGCGCGACCATCAGGTCCTGGAACAAGAGGACTGAGAAGACGGTGCGACCGGCGCCGGTGCCGAGACGCCGGCGCTCCGCCATGACGGGGATGATGACGGCCGTCGAGGAGAGCGCGAGCGAGGCGCCGACGACGAGCGCCGCGGCCGGCGGCTGCCCGACATAAAGCGCCAGCGCGCCCAGCACCGCGCCGCTGACGAGAAGCTGCAGCGCGCCGAGGCCGAAGACGAGTCGGCGAAGGCGGGTGAGGCGCTCGAACGACAGTTCGAGCCCGATCATGAACAGGAGGAAGACGACGCCGAACGCCGCGAACGGCTCGATGTCCCTGATGTCGCCGAACACAAGCATCGCGAGCGGGCCATGGCGCGGCGCGAGCGCACCGAGCCCATATGGCCCGAGTGCCGCACCGGCCGACAGGAAACCGATGACCGGGCTGATCTTCAGGCGGCGGAACACCGGGACGATCAACCCAGCCGTCGCGAGAAACAGCAGCGTGTCCTTGTATTGCTCCGGGGCTAAGGCGACCATCTTTCTCCGAACGTGAGAGTGGCGCGGCGGCGACTATGCTGGCCTGTTCGCCTGCCCGAGTACCCTTGAAATGCTCCGATGGGCAATCGGGTAGAATTTTCCTCGCGCGAAGGCGGGAGATGGGGCCGCCACCGTTTTCATTCGCCGGAGGCCAACGCTTGGGCGCGGGGCGTCTCGGCGGGCCTCAGGCGCGGCGTCGCACGACGGCCCGCGGTCGCGTGGCCGGCTCACCGTCGCGCAGGCCCTCGAAATAGGCAGGCAGACCTGCGGCGGGAACGGGATGGCTGAAGAGGAAACCCTGCGCCTCGTGGCAGTGCTCCGCGCGCAGGAACGCCAGCTGTTCCTCGCTCTCGACACCCTCCGCGATCGTGCGCATGCCGAGGCTGCGGCACAGGGCGATGATCGTGCGGGCGATCGCGCTGGCCTCCGCGTTGGTGCAGACGTCGCAGGTGAAGCTCCGGTCGATCTTGACCTTGTCGAACGGGAAACTCCGGAGGTAGCTCAGCGAGGAATAGCCGGTCCCGAAATCGTCCATCGAGATCTTGATGCCCAACTCGCGAAGCTGGTTGAGCGCGACGAGCGTGGGCGCGTTGTTGGTGAGCAGCACGCTCTCGGTGATTTCGAGATCGAGCCGATGGGCGGGGAGCCCCGTATCGAAGAGGGCCTCGATGACCTTCGCCACGAGGCGCCCTTCCCGGAATTGCGCGGCCGATACATTGACGGCGACGGTAATGGGCCGGGGCCAAGTCGCGGCATCCCGGCACGCGCGTTCGAGCACCCAGTCGCCGATCTGGGTGATGAAGCCGATCTCTTCCGCCAGAGGGATGAACGCCGAGGGCGGCACCAGGCCACGTCCGGGATGACGCCAGCGCACGAGCGCCTCGACGCCGCTGACGCGATGTTCCACCACATCGAAGATGGGCTGGTAGTAGAGTTCGAGCTGATCCTTCTCGATCGCCTCGCGCAGATCGAGCTCGAGCAGGCGGCGCGCCTGCAATTGCTCGTCCATCTCGCTCTCGAAGTAGCGCCAGGTGTTGCGGCCATCCGCCTTGGCCTTGTAGAGGGCGACGTCGGCGTTCTTCAGGAGCTTTCCGTAGGACGTGCCGTCGACCGGCGCGAGCGATATGCCGATGCTGACGCCGACGGAGATCCTGTTGCCGTCGATCTCGAAGGGCGCGGCGAGCGCCTTGCTGATGCGGCGCGCGAGGATCGAGGCCTCCTCGACGCCCCCGACGATCGGCTGGACGATCGCGAACTCGTCGCCGCCCAGGCGCGCGACCATGTCCGAGTCTTGAAGGCAGCCCTTGAGGCAGGTGGAGACCGCGCGTAGCAGTTCGTCGCCGAAGGGATGGCCGAGCGTGTCGTTGACCTGCTTGAAGTGATCGAGATCGAGGCAGAGGAGCGCGAACGGCTGCCCGCCTTTCGCGGCGATCAAGGCGGAGTCGACGCGCTCGGCGAACAGCGCGCGGTTGGGCAGGCCGGTCAAGGCGTCGTGACGCGCCATGAAAGCGATCTTCTCCTGCGCCCGCATCCGGTCGGTGACGTCCTCATAGGTGGCGAGCCAGGAGCCGTCCTCGAGCGGGCGATGCGACATCACCAAGAGACGCCCATCGTCCATCCGCAGCAACTTGGTGACCGGTTCACGACGCTCGATGCGCGCCGTGACCTTGTCGAGGAACGCGCGCACGGAGCATCTCGAATTGCTGGCGGCGAAGCCGCGCGTCACCAGGATCTCCAAGCTCATGCCATGCGACACATCGCTGTCGCGCAAACCGAAAAGGTTGCGGAACTGCGCGTTGAAGACCCGAAGGCGATTGCTCGAGTCGAACAGGCACAAGCCTTGAGACAGATTGGCCAGCGCCGCATCGAGCCAGAGATTCGTCGCCTTCAGGGCGGCTTGCTGCGCCTTGACCAGGGTAGTGTCGCTGCAAACGATGATGCTGCCGCCGTCCCGCGTGGTGTTCTGGCTGATGCGCAACCAGCGGCCGCCAGGCAACTCGGCCTCGCACGTCGACGCTTGCGCGAGCCGCTCGAGCGTGCCGCCGGGCCTCTGCGCCAGCCGCACGACGACCGGCTCCGCCTCCGCGCCGACCTGGAGCGGACCCGCTAGGACCGCGAGCAGCAGCGAGGCCTGCGGGTTGGCGAGGGCGATCTTGTTGTCGGGGCCGATCACCACGACGCCATCGCTGGAGCTTTCAAGCGCGTCGGCGAGCCTCATCTGCGCCGACCGGCGCAACTCGACCTCGCGATCCATGCTCGTCTTGATGTTGCCGCGCATGATGTCCATCGACTTCAGAAGGGCGCCGAGTTCGTCGCCGTCGCCGGCGGGTACGACCACCTCGAGATCGCCGGCGGCGATCCGCTCGGCGACGATGGACGCCTTCGTGATCGCGACGACGATCCTGCGCGCGAGAAACCAGGCGATCGATCCTGATGTGACGAGCGCCAGCAGCGTCATGAGAAAGTTGAAGCGCGAATCGGCCTGCACCGTGCGATGCGCCGCCTGCCGGAAGGTGAACCCGTCGCCGGCCGTGTAATTGATCAGGAGCTCGATCTCCTGGCCGACCGCCGCTGCGTCGTCGTCGACGGCGCGCCAGCTTGCGTCCGTGTCCGACCCGTCCGATGCCAAAGCGCGCGCCTTGCTCCAGGCCTTCATCGCCGCGTTGACCTTACCGGCGACGGCGACGGCGCGCGGCGATTGAGCACGCTCGGAGGCGATGGCGAGATCGTCGTTCACCGAGGCTTCGAGCTCGGCGATCTTGGTTTCGAGCTTGCCGCGAACGGCGGGATCCCTGGTCAACAAGCGGCGCGCGTGAGCGGCCTGCAGGCTGTTGAAATCGGCCGCCGCGGCGCGCGCGTAGTTGATCGACATCAGCGATTGATCGTACGTCCGGTCGATCAAGCTCGCTTCGTGCCGCAGGGTATTGACCGCGTTCAAACCAAGAGCGGCGGTCACGAGCCCCATGGCGAGGAAGGCAAGCAGGATCTGACCGCGGATCGTCTTCAGCATCATAACACGCCATAGGAGAACGGACGGGCTTCTCGCGCGCAGAACGCGTGCGGGCTTCGGATACACGCCAGCCCGCACCACCATCTATAGGCGCGGCTCGCTTAATCCTTTGATAAAGCTCGACGCGGCGGCAATGACGCGGATTTGAACGATCCGCTTCAGCGGCCTTTAATTTGTTTATCGTTCAACTTCTTTTTAGGACCGACACCCGGTAGCTTGAGCCATCTGCCATGTTGAACTGTGTAAAACCCAGCCCGCTAGCGATCGCCCTGACGGTGCTCGCCGCGGCCGCAGCCCTCGGCATCGGCGGCCTGTGCGCCGCGGCGACGGAGACGATCATATCGCAGAAAGGCCAACAGTTCTCGCCATCGACGATCACGCTGACGGCGGGTCAGTCGATCACGATCATCAACGACGACGCCGACCTTCTCCACCACGTCTATGTCGAGTCGGATGTGTTCAACTTCGACTCTGGCGACCAGAACCCCGGCAGCCGAACGCCGGTCGTCTTCACCACCGCCGGCGATTTCAAGGTGCTGTGCGGCATTCATCCTAAGATGAAGCTGCTCGTCCACGTCCGGCAGAATGGCTGAACGAAGAGGGACGCGAGCGCCGAGCGACCGCGTCCCTCCACCAAGTAAGCGTGCCTTCGATCAGATCACGGCTTGGCCGTACACGGCGGCGTGGAAGACGTAATAGAGGCCGATGAAGACCGCGAGCGCGCCGCCATACTGCAGCGGCATGAGCGCGATGTTCCGCACTTTACCGGTTTCCTTCGCCTGATCGACGATGATCAGGAAGAGCACGCCGATGATCGGCGCGTGACCGATCGCGTCGATCTTGCCGAAGCCGACGATCGCGCTGATGAAGGTCGCGGCGAGCATGATGGCCCCGCAGCGGCGCACGAGAGGCGTCCAGATCAGCGCGAAGGACATCGAGAACTCCACGACGCCGGCGGCGCGCATGTAGAAGTCCGGGCTGAAACCCATCGCCATGCCGGGATGCGCCACGAACAGCGGGTAGGTCCATTCCGGGTAGGCCCATTTCTCGACGGACGCCCACATCAAGGTGACGGCCGTGCTCCAGCGCAGCACGTCGAGAGGACGCAAGCCGAAGATCGTCTTGCCGAGCCCGATCGCGGCGATATAGGCCGCGATGCCGAGGAAGATCGGGTAATCGGCGAGGTGGAAGATGCCGTAGTTCGCCACGGCCACGCCGAACAGGAAGACGATGCCGAGCGCCGCGACGACGAGCGTCTTGCGCGACAGGAGGCACGCGGCGAAGAACAGTTGCAGCCACGGAATGACCGTCGAGGTCGTCGTGAGTTCCGGCGTGAGGATGACGCCGCCGAGCGTCCAGACCGCGACGAGGAAGAAGCCGAGGCTGGCGCGGACAAAGACGTCGCCCGAGGTCTGGAACGGCGAGGTGACGCGATCGAGCACGCGGGTCAGGCGCTCGCCCACGAAGGTGCGGTCGACGAAAGCACCCAACAGGAGGACGCCGATGGCAAGCAGGACCAACTCCTCGAAGTCCTGACAGAGCACGTTGGCGAGGCCCTCGGGGTGGCCGGCGATCGAGTAGGCACAAAACCATTTCACGTGCGCTTGCGCGCTCGCCGGCAAGAGCAAGCCGGCGATGGGCAGGCTCGCTAAAATCGCACAACGCTGAAAGGAAGGAAGGATCTTCATCGTTCGTACACCATGCACGCAGGCGGCCCCCTCGGCCCTCCGCACAGGATGAATATACGCGATCTTAACGATTTGGCACCGATCGGCTTAAGTGTTGGTTAACTTTTACGGGGAGAAGGTCGCCGCTCGGAACTTCGGCACAAACTTCGTTCACTTCAGAGCGGCATAATTTCGAAGTAAAGCAAAAAGGGCAAAAATGCGGCATCTACGGCAGCTCGCAATTGACCGCGGCCGGCCGCACGCTCGCTTCTTCGGAGACCTTTGATGATCCTGATCCTGAGTGTCCTCAGCATCCTGCTCGGCACGCTGCTCGCCTGCGTGGCCGAGCGGCATTCCCGCTTCGTCGCGCGCATCGAGGCGGCGGGCGGCCTAAGCCTGATCGCCGGCCTGGCCATGATCGGCGGCTCGCTTCCGATCTTCGCCTGACGACGGCGCGCTCAGCGCTCGAACTTGGCGAAGGTCGAGGGTCCGCTCAACGTGGCGAGGAACGCGAGAAGGTCGGCCTTCTCGATCGCGCTCAGATGCAGCGGCGCGAGCGCTTCGGCACGGCTCGGCCTGTCGATGCCGCCCTTGTCGTAGTGATCGATCATGTCCGATAGCGTCGCCACGCCGCCGTTGTGCGTGTAGGGCGCGCGCTCGGCGACATCGCGCAGCGTCGGTGTCTTGAACGCGTATCTCAGCTTCACCGACGACGGAAAAAGCCTGCCGCGTCCGATATCCTCGCCGCTCGCCGTGCCGATATCGTGGAACGAGCCGTCGGTGAACGCCCAGCCGGAGTGGCATTGCGCGCACCCCGCCTTGCCGTTGAAGAGCATGAAGCCGCGCTTGGCCTCCGGCCCGACCGCCGCCTCGTCGCCGGCGATCCAGCGATCGAAAGGCGCCTGCCCGGAGATGATCGAGCCGACGAAATCGTTCAGGGCGAGGCCGATGTTGTGCTTGGACACGGCCTTGTCGGAGAAATTGCTGTCGAAGGCTTGGACGTAGATGGGATCGCTCTCCAGCCGCGCCCGCAGGTCGTCTATCGCCAGGTTCATGTTCGCGGCCGAAGACATGGCGAAGAAGGAGACCGCCTCGACATCGCGGAAGCGGCCGATCCAGCCGTAGCGGTCGAGGAGGCCGGCGTTGAGAAGCGTCGGCGCCTTGAATTCGAGCGGCTCGCGGCCTTCGCCCTGGGCCCTGACGCGATGGTCGCTCCAGGCGATCGCCGGTTGATGGCATCCCGCGCACGACAGGGTGTTGGACGCTGAAAGCCTGGTGTCGAAGAACAGCTTCTCGCCCAGACGCCACATGGGATCGCTGCGCGGCGGCACGGGGCTTTTCGCCGGAGGCTTGTAGAGGAGTTTGAGCGCCGCGAGCGGCGTGCCGCCCTTCGCCGCCGCCACGCATGGTGCCACAAGCAGCGAGCCGGCGATCAGCTTGGCGATCAACATCCCGAAATTGCGGCGCCTGTTCATCTTTCGATAAGGGAACTCAAAACGGTTACAAATGCATGAATTTATTTTTGCTCGCTTGAATCGAAACGGCTTTCCGCCCTGCGGGTCTCTAGCCGCCCGAGGTCACCGCGTGCAGGCCGCGCCGGCTCGTCGGCGCCCGCAGAAGCCCGAACAGGTCGCGCGGGTCGGCGAGGTCGGGGATGAGGTCGAGGCGCGGCGCGTCGATCAGGCCGAGCTGCCCCCGCACGAAGCGCAGGGTCGCGAAATCCTCGATGGCGAATCCGACGGAATCGAAGACCGTCACCTGGCCCGGGCTCCGCCGGCCCGGCGCCGCGCCGGCGATCACGCGCCACAGTTCGGTGACGGGATGATCGGGCGCGAGCAGCTGGATCTCGCCCTCGACCCGGGTCTGCGGTTCGAACTCCACGAAGACGCTGGCGGCGGAGAGGACGTCGGGATGGATCTCCGTCTTGCCGGGGCAATCGCCGCCGATCGCGTTGATGTGCTGACCCGCCGAGACCATGCGGCGGGTGAGCACGTCGGCGTGGCGCTTGTCGGCGGTCGCCGTGGTGACGATGTCGGCGCCCTCGACCGCCGCCGCCGCGTCGCGAGCCTCCACGATGTCGAGGCCGCGTCCGCGCAGATTGCGCACGAACTTCGCCGTCGCGCGCGGATCGACGTCATAGACCCGCAGACGCTCGATGCCGAGCACGGCCTTGAAGGCGATGGCCTGGAACTCCGACTGCGCGCCGAGCCCGATCAGCGCCATCGTCCGCGAATCGGGCCTGGCCAGGAAACGCGCGGCCATGGCCGACGTCGCGGCGGTCCGCAGCGCGGTCAGCAGCGTCATCTCCGAGATCAGGATGGGATAGCCGGTCGCCACGTCCGCGAGGACGCCGAGCCCGGTGACCGTCAGCCGGCCGAGATCGATGTTGCGCGGATGTCCGTTGACGTATTTGAACGCGTAGAGGTCGCCGTCCGTCGCCGGCATCAGTTCGATGACGCCGCTTGGGGAATGGCTCGCCGGCCGCGCGATCTTCTCGAACTGCTCCCAGCGCCGAAAATCGGCTTCGATCGCGTCGGTCAGGCCGACAATCAGTTTCTCCGCGCCGACGTTCGCGACGAGACGCGCGACCGCGTCGACGCCGATATAATGGACCATGTCCGTTCCCTGGCGCCGCGTTCCGCGCCCGAGGCGCGACCGGCGTGATGTCCGGCCAATCTGTCATGTCCGCGCCCCGACATAAAGAGCCATCGCCCGTCGCTC
Organism: Beijerinckiaceae bacterium; assembly: GCA_965198495.1. Taxonomy (GTDB): domain Bacteria; phylum Pseudomonadota; class Alphaproteobacteria; order Rhizobiales; family Beijerinckiaceae; genus RH-AL1. The sequence continues at coordinate 2,946,308 of CBDAPL010000001.1, forward strand.
CGCCACGAAGCGCGGAATGGCGCCTTGCGCCGAGGCTATCGCGCGTTGGCGACGACGTAGGCCATGACGGCGGCCGCGAGCGCCTGGGTCTCGCCCGACGTCAGACCGCGCGGATTGAGGAGACCCGTCGCGGCGAGACCCTTGATCCGGTCGGAAAAGAGATCGAGCGGCTGCTCTGCCCAGGCCTCGCCGAAAAGCGGGCCGAGCCACTCCGTCCCTCTCGCGAGGGTCCCGCCGTTCATCGACGTCGTCATGTCAAAGCATCCTTCCGCAGCGCCGCCGCGCAGACGAGCACATCGGAGCCGACGTCCGCATCCCCTATCTGGGTGAGGAAAAGAAGCCGCGACGCGCTGGGGCGCGCCGTAAGGATCTGATTCGCGCCTTCCGGGTATTTCAGCGGCGAAGCCGGAATTGTTCGACGAAGGTCCTATCGTCTTCCCCGAAGTCGAAGCCTACGAAACGGCAAGCATCGGCGCGCGGCGACACCAAGACAGCCGTTGCCGAACAGAGTTCCGGGTGATCGTTCTATCAAGTCTCATCATGCTCGGCCTCGGCACGTCTTTCGCCTGCTTCGATGTCGAGAACCATCGCCTGCGGGTCGCGACGGAAATAGTGGCGGGCCTGCTTCTGATCGGCGGGTTGGCGACGCTCGGGTTCGGGCTGCGGTTCCTCGGCCTTTAGATTCCGCGGCCTTTAACAGCTCGCGCGCGCCGGGTGCGCGGCTGAGGCGACCGACATAGCTCCTCGCCGAGGGCCATGCTATCGCCGGGCGTCGAGGCTCCCGTCGCGCGGAAACACAATGGCGCCTATCCTCATCACCGGCGCGGCCGGCTTCATCGGCAACGCGCTCGCCCTTCGATTGCTGCGCGACGGCAAGCCGGTGATCGGCCTGGACAACCTCAACGACTACTACGATCCGTCCCTGAAGCGCGCGCGCCTGGCGCGACTCGACGCCGAGGCCGGCTTCCGCTTCGTCCCTCTCGATCTCGCCGATCGCGACGGTCTCGACGCCTTGTTCACCGAGCATCGCTTCGAGACGGTGATCAACATGGCCGCGCAGGCCGGCGTCCGCTACTCGCTGGAGAACCCGCGCGCCTACCTCCACAGCAACGTCGACGGCTTCCTCAACCTGCTCGAGGCCTGCCGCCATCACGGCGTCGGGCACCTCGTCTACGCGTCGTCGAGCTCGGTCTACGGCGCGGTGACGAAGATGCCCTTCTCGGTGCGCCAGAACGTCGATCATCCCGTCAGCCTCTACGCCGCCACCAAGAAGTCGAACGAGCTGATGGCGCATTGCTACTCGCACCTGTTCGGGCTGCCGACGACGGGACTGCGCTTCTTCACGGTCTACGGCCCGTGGGGGCGCCCCGACATGGCGCTGTTCCTGTTCACCCGGGCGATGCTCGCCGGCGAACCGATCAAGGTCTTCAATCACGGCGAGATGCAACGCGATTTCACCTACATCGACGACATCGTCGAAGGCGTGGCCCGGATCGCGACGCTGACGCCGACACCCGACCCGACCTGGGACGGCGACGCGCCCGATCCCGGCACCAGTGCGGCGCCCTATCGGCTCTACAACATCGGCAACAACCGGCCGGTCGCCTTGGCGGAGGTCATCGCGATCCTGGAACGCCGGCTCGGCGTCGCGGCGATCAGGCATCTCCTGCCGATGCAGCCGGGCGACGTGCCGGCGACATACGCCGACATCGAGGACCTCGCGCAGGCGACGGGCTTTCGCCCCGAAACCTCGATCGAGGACGGCATCGCGGCGTTCGTCGACTGGTACCGCGCGTTCTACAAGGTATAGGGCGTCGGCTTTCGCCGACGCGCGCCGGCAAGGGCCGCTTGCTTGTATGTCGCTTGGCCGCGACGGAACGGCCGCTGCCAGGCGAAGAATGCGCTTTTCGAGACGAGAGGATTCGCGGCATCACGGCGCGCGAGCTCAGGTTGCTTGCTGGACGTCAGCCAACGGCAGCGACGTCGACACCAGGTGAAATCGGGAGATCGGAAATTCTTTCCCGAGAAACCTGAACCAAAAACCGTTCGAGCGCCGAAGTGAGAAGGATGTCCTTGCGATGGACGAGCAGCGTTTGAACGTTTCCCGTTCCCTCAGGGAGTGCGTGGACCGAAATACGTCCGGCCTGCTGCATCGGCGCCGCGATGCCAAGCGGGATCATCGACGCGCCCATCCCGGCCTCAACACAGCCGATGATGGCATCCAGTGTCCCGAACTCCATCCGGCGGACATGCAACAGACCTTGTGCCGCTAGAAACTCTTCCAAGCGCAGGCGATAAGCGCAACCGCTTTTAAACACCAGCACGCGCGTCTCACGTCTGGCCGCCAGCATGGCCATGACCTCGGCGTAAGTGCGAAACCTCGCCGCGGCGACAAGAACCAAATCTTCCTGGAACGCCGGGACGGCGACCAGATCGTCCAAGCTGATCGGACCTGACACGAAAGCGGCTTCGATGCGCCGGTCGAGCACCGCGGTCAGGAGTGCCTCGGTCGGTCCGAGTTCCAACTCGATGTCCACCTCAGGGTAGCAGCTTGCATAGGCGGTCAATAGCTTGGGCAGCCGAAGGGCGGCGGTCGTTTCCATAGACCCGAGGCGCAAGGGTCCTCGGGGCGTTTGATCGGAAAGCACCGCCTGTTCGGCCTCGGCTATGAGACGGGCCACCTGCGTCGCGTAGGGGAGCAGCCGCTCGCCGGCCCAGGTCAGGGTTACGCCCCGGGTTCCACGGTAGAACAATGGGGTGCGCAGCGACTGTTCCAGGGCGCGGATGCGCCCCGTCACGTTGGACTGCACCGTGTTGAGTGTCGCCGCCGCGCGGCCGATACCGCCTGCCTTGGCGACCGCCGAGAAGAACATCAAGTCGGTGCTGTTCATGGCATCTCTATACCAGATGAACGCCATCTGAAGTAATCATTATCCTGGTCTTCCGTGCCGCCTACAAGCGTGTCGCGGCTGCAGAATGGCGCGGAAGGCTTCCGAGAGCGGGGAATCATGGCACTGCGAACCAGACTGACCGGTCTTTTCAACATCAAGCATCCGATCGTGCTGGCGCCGATGGATCCGGCTTCGGGAGGCGCCTTGGCCGCGGCGGTAAGCGCCGCCGGTGGCCTCGGCCTCATCGGCGGCGGCTACGGCAACCGGGCGATCCTCGAGGCCGAGTTCGCCAAAGCCGGCAACCAGCGTGTCGGCTGCGGCTTCATAACTTGGTCGATGGCGAATGACCCGGCGCTGCTGGACCTGGCGCTCGCCCACAAGCCGGTCGCCCTGATGCTGTCATTCGCCGACCCGGCACCGTTCGCCGCGACGATCCACGCCGCCGGCGTTCCCCTGATCTGCCAAGTGCACAACCTGGACCATGCCCGCAACGCGCTTGCCGCCGGTGCCGCTGTCCTCGTCGCGCAGGGGACCGACGCGGGCGGGCACGGCCTCACCGCTCGCGGCACGATCTCTCTCGTGCCCAGCGTCGTGGACCTCGTCGCCCGCGAGCGCCCGGATGTGCTGGTCCTGGCCGCCGGCGGCATCGCCGATGGCCGCGGTATCGCCGCCGCCCTGATGCTCGGCGCGGACGGCGTCCTGCTCGGGACACGCTTCTGGGCGACGCAGGAGGCGCTCATCCACCCGGCTGCCAAGGCGCGAGTGGTCGCCGCCAGCGGCGACGAGACGGTGCGAACCTCCGTCTACGACATCGTCCGCAACCGCACCTGGCCGACCGGTTACACCGGCCGGCTGATGCGCAACGCCTTCATCGACACCTGGCACGGCCGCGAGGATGAGCTGCGCGCCCTGGCCGGAGAAACGCGCGAGTCGGTAGAGGCGGCTGATCAAAGCGGCGACTACGACGTTTCGAACGTGACCGTGGGGGAAGCCATCGGCCTCGTCCAGGATCTGCCGCCGGCCGCCGAGCTTGTGGAGCGCCTCGTCGCGGAGGCCGAGGCGCGGCTTACCGGCATCACACGGGCCGTGATTGCCACCTGACCCAACCATTGGAGATAACCCATGCCCCTTCTTCGTTTCGACCTCATAGAGGGCCGCAGCCCGGACGAGCTGCGGACGCTCCTCGATGCCACTCACGACGCCATGCTGGAGGCTTTCCAGGTTCCGCCCGGCGACCGCTACCAGATCGTGCACGAGCATCCGGCAACCCACATGATCGTGGAGGACACCGGGCTCGGCATTCCTCGGACCAGCAAGCAGGTGGTCCTGCAGGCGACCACCCGTCCGCGCAGCCGCGCGATGAAGGAGGCTTTCTACCGGCTGCTCTGCGCGCAACTACAGAAGCGATGCGGGATCGCGCCCTCCGACGTGGTCGTTTCGATGGTCACGAATAGCGACGACGACTGGTCGTTCGGGCACGGGCGCGCACAGTTCCTGACCGGCGAACTCTGAAAACCGCGATGGATATGCCGCGCTTGACACGGACGGTGAAAGACGAGTGTCCGGCACGATAGAGGAGCCTCAGGGGAAGCGGGTGCGCAAAGCAATCAAGGCCTTGCTATGAAGTTTGGCGAGGGACCTGCGAAGTACGCTCCGATGGCCAACCATTTCACCGCGATCGCGCCGTTGGCGGAGCTGAGGTCCAAGGCGTTGGCGGACAAACGTCGGCACACGATCGCCGTGCCTTCTTCGATTTGGCATGTAAGCCGCGCTTGTCATCATTCGCGAAAGTTTCGTGCTTAAAGTATCGGCGAATGTCATATTTTTTACGCCTTGACGTAATTTGAAAAAAAATCAAATCTCGGCAGTGGCGGTAAACGGAGTTCGCGTTGAAATCACACGCGGACAGCAAAGTATAGAACTCCCGCAGACCGGGCACTTGCAATGAATGTTCAACTCAGGTCGCAACATGGGTCGTGCATGCCTCTTGCGGCTTGAAGCTCCTCAGTCTCCTCAATCTGCATCGTGACTTCGATCTGCATCGTGACTTCGGTCTGCATCATGACTTCGGTCTGCATCATGACTTCGACAAAAACCTGGCGGTATAGATGAAAAAAGTTCGTTTTTCTTATGCCTTGATGCTACCGATATTAGGCATCGGCGGCTTTTCTGCTTCCGCGCAGGACGCCTGTACCATAAAGATCGCCCGGGTCGTCCCTGTAACGGGGCCTCTAGCCGACGTTGGCAAGGACACGCCGTGGGTCGACAACAATAAGGTCGGGCCGATCAACAAAGCCGGCGGTCTGAAGGTTGGCGATAAGCTGTGCAAGATCGATTACAAAATCTACGACAGCAAGAGCACGGTCGCAGGGTCGGCGGAAGCCGCGACGCAGGCTATCTTGCAAGACAAGGTCGACTTCCTGATCGCGCAGGGAACGCCAGACACGACCAACGCGCCGTCCGACCTGTGTGAGCGCAACCAGATCCCATGCATCGCGACCAATACTCCAGTGGAGGCTTGGTTGTTTGGACCGGACGGCAAGCCAAAGACTTACAACTATTCCTTCGAGTTTTTCTTTTCTGTGCCGGACCTTGTGAAGAACCACATCGGCATGATCAAATCCTTGCCGGGCGGATTCAACGGCAACATAGGATACCTCTACCCCAACGACGCTGACGGCACCGTCTTCGCCCAGATCTTCGATCCCGTTTTCAAGAAAGAAGGTTGGCACCCGACCGATCCGGGTCGCTTCCAGCAGGGCCTGCCCGACTTCACGTCCATCATCAACCAGTTCAAGCGCAACAAGGTGCAGGTCGTGACGGGCGTTCTCGCGCCGCCCGACATGCAAAACTACCTGCAGCAGGCCGCGCAGGCCGGATACAAGCCGAAGATGTACATCATCGACAAGGGCACCGGCTATCCCGAGCCGATGAAAGCGCTCGGCAAGGCCGGCTACGAGCTGCTTTCGGTCAACTTCTGGTCGCCGGCCTACCCCGGCAAGTCGGCCTACGGCGGCTATGATGGGCAGCAGCTCGTGGATCGGTTCGAAAAGGACACCGGCAAACAGTACATCCCGCCCCTCGGCTATGACGATGCCAGCTATGACGTCTTGTTAAGCGCGATCCAGCGCGCGGGCACGAAGGAGCGCGCGCCGGTTCTCAAGGCGCTGACGACAACCGATCTCGAGACGGTCGTCGGCACCGTCAAGTTCAATGCCCAGCACTATTCGGTGCAGCCGCTCGGCGGCGCGCAATGGCGCTTCGACCCGAAGACGAAGAAACTCGTCAAGGAAAACGTCTACAACGCGGTCTATCCAAGCGTGAAGAAGACCGCCGACATGAAGCTATACGGGCAATAGGCCCAACCCGCTCATGAGCGCGCTCCTCAGCGTCCGCAACCTCTCCAAGTCGTTTGGCGCCATCCACGTGGCGAGGAGCATCGACCTCGATCTCGAGGCAGGCGAAATCCTCGGCGTGATCGGCCCGAACGGCGCGGGAAAGACGACGCTGTTCGGCATGCTCTCCGGGCATATCGCGCCCTCAAGCGGTCGGATCGCTTTCGGGCCGCGCGACATCACGGCCGAGCCGCCTCACGCCCGCGCCCGGGCCGGCATCGCACGCACGTACCAGGTCCCGCGCCCGTTCGGGCAGATGAGCGTGACCGACAACCTGCGCGTCGCCGCGAACTTCGCGGCCGGCCTGCGCGGCGCGGAAGCCGCGGCCTGGATCGCCGAAGTCCTCGATCTCACCGGGCTTCGAGCGCACGCCAAAACCCCGGCCGGACGCCTGCCGCTTCTGGTGCGCAAGCGCCATGAATTGGCGCGCGCGCTGGCGATGAAGCCCAAGGTGCTGCTCATCGACGAGGTTGCGGCGGGGCTGACCGAGGAGGAAGTGCGCGTCTTCATCGCTCTCGTGCGCCGCATCCGCGCCATGGGGACGGCGGTGGTGTGGATCGAGCACGTGATCCGAACCATGCTGACCGCGACCGACCGGCTGATGGTGCTCGCCGATGGCGCCGTGCTCGCCTCGGGCGAACCGCGGCACGTCATCGAGAGTCCGGAGGTCAGGCGTGTCTACCTTGGCGCCTGAGCTCGCAGCCGAGCCGCCCCTGTTGGCGATCTCCGACGTGTCGGCCTTCTACGGCGAGCTACAGGCGCTCGACGCGATCGACCTCGACCTTCATCGTGGCGAGATCCTGGCAATCATCGGTGCGAACGGCGCCGGCAAATCGACGTTGTTGCGATCGATTGCGGGGCTTACCAGCAGCGGCGGGAACAGCCGCCTCGACGGCCGCATCGTCCTGGCGGGCCAGCGGATCGATTCCGCCGCCTCGGCCACCATCGTCGATGCGGGCATCGCTCTGGTCCCGGAAGGACGCCGACTTTTCGGGCGCATGAGCGTCGAAGACAACCTGCTTTGCGGCGCCTACCTGCCGCGTTGCCGGAGCGGCCTGCGGGACAAGCTGAACGAGGTCTTGAGCCTGTTTCCCCGCCTGCGCGAACGGCGCCGCCAACCCGTGTCGCAGATGTCCGGCGGCGAACAGCAGATGGTCGCCATCGGTCGCGCGCTCATGTCCTCGCCGCGTCTGCTTCTGCTCGACGAGCTGTCGCTCGGTCTGTCACCGGCGATGGTGGAGGACATCTACGCCAATCTTGCCCGCATCGTCGGCGGCGGCCTGACCGTCATCTTGGTGGAACAGGACCTGTCGCGCGCGTTGAAGGCCGCAACGCGCTTCGTCGTCATGCTGGAAGGACGGATCGTGCTGCGCGGCCGGCCGGGCGAGATCGCGTACGAGACGATCACGGCGGCCTATTTCGGCGCTCCCGCAGTCCTCCAGGAGGTCGCGGCGCGATGAGCGCGGACGATATCTACTGGGCGTTCATCGATCTCGCCAACGGCTGCCTGTCGGGGGCGATGCTTGGCGGCTCCTACGCGCTGATCAGCATCGGGCTCGCCTTGACCTTCGGCGTCATGCGCCTCGTCAACCTCTCGCACGGCGATTGGCTGATCCTTGCCGCCTACCTCTGCAACGCCGTCCTCGCGCGGGTGCAGGTGTCCCCGTTCCTGGCGCTGATCCCCGTCGTGCCGGTCATGTACGCGCTCGGCTACGGCCTGCAGCGTGGACTGTTGAATCGCGTCTCGCTGCAGGTGACCACGCGGCGCGATATGCCGCCGGCGATCGGTCTGATGTTGCCGCTCATCCTCACCTTCGGCCTGTCGATCGTGCTCAGCCAAGGCATGCTCCTGGTCTTCGGTGCCGATGCCGCGACGATCCGCAACGATCTGTCCTTTTCGGCCATCCGGCTGAGCGACGATCTCAGCGTGTCGACCCTGCGTCTCGGTTTCTTCGGGGTGGCGGCCGCGCTCATCGGAGCGCTAGCCGTCTGGATGCGCAGGACCCATCTCGGCAGAGCCATCCGCGCGGCTTCCGACGATCCAGAGGTCGCGGGCCTGATGGGCATGCGGACCTCGCACGTCTACGCCGTCGCAAGCGGCCTTTCGCTCGCCTTCGCGTCGGTCGCCGGCTTCATGATCGGCATGCTGCGCTCATTCCAGCCGTTCGACGGCCCCCCCTTTCTGCTCATCGCGTTCGGGGTCGTCATCATCGGCGGTCTCGGCTCGCTCGGCGGCTGCTTCGCCGGCGGCATCACGCTCGGCGTCGTGCAGGTGCTCGCCGGCACCTACTTCGGACCGGCAGCCCAGCAGGTCGCAGGCTACCTCTTCATCCTCCTGATCCTTGCGGTTCGCCCGCAGGGTCTCTTTGCCCGATAGGCAGGCGCCAGTGCCGCGAACGCCTGACCTTATCGCGACAGCCAAGACGGATGCTTTGACGTCTCGGCTCCTTAGACTGGTCGATCCGCGATATGCGTCGACCTGGGCTTCTGCAATCGCGGGTGTCCTTTTGCTGGCTCCGCTCGCGATCGGCTCGGGCAGCTACGCGCTGCACATCTTGATGACGATGTTCCTCTTCGCGACGCTCGGTCACGCGTGGAACCTCATGGCCGGTTACGCCGGTCTCCTCACCTTCGGTCAGCAGGTGTTCATCGGCATCGGCGGCTTCGCCGAAGCCATGGTCTTCTATTACGCACCCGTGCCGATCTGGCTCGCTTGGCCGGTCTCCGGCTTGGCCGCCGTGGCATTCGCGTGGCTCCTATGCCTTCCGATCCGGGCGCGCGGCAGCCGTCGGCGCGTTTGGATCGGCGTCACCGTCGCCGTCGTCATGGCGCTCGGCTACGAGGCCGCGATCGCCCTCTATCCCGCCGCGGACGTCTTCGGCAGCGCCTACGTGCGGCGCGTGGTCATGCTGCTGCTGATCTTCCTCGGCGCCCTGCCGCTTCTCAAGATCCGCGGCGCCCATTTCGCCATCGCGACATGGCTCATCGCGGAATCCGTCTCGACCGTCCTCAACGGCTGGAACGTGGCTGGTGCCGGCGGCGGCATGCAGATCAAGACCAACGTGACCCAGCTGCAGCTCTACTATGCGGCGCTGCTGCTGATGGCCGCGACGACCGTCACGATCTTCCTCTGGATGCGCTCGACGAGCGGCCTCGCGCTGACCGCGATCCGCGACGATGAAGACGCCGCGCAGAGCTGCGGCATCGACGTCGGCGCGGTGAAAGCGGCGGTCTTCCTGTTCAGCGCCTTCATCACGGGGCTGGCGTCGGGCCTCTACTTCATCGACGTGGTGATCATCACCCCGCCTTCGGCCTTCACGATCTCCTGGGCGTCCTACATCGTCTTCATCGCGGTGTCCGGCGGCATGGGGACCGTCGCCGGGCCGCTCATCGGCGCCGTTTTGTTCATCGCCATCGAGCGCCTGCTCGGGGCTGCCGCTGGTCAGGGCCTCTTACTGCTCGGCCTTATCTCCATCGCACTCATGCTGGTGCTGCCACGCGGCGTCATGGGTTTGGTCTCCGACCTTCTTTACAGACGCAGCCAATCGTCCGCCCCTCGTCATCGAACGAAGCGCGGAGGTTAAGCTGTGACCACGACACTCGATCTTTCGTCCCGGAGGTAGACCATGGCTATGCAACCAATACTCGGCGCCCATCCAAAACGCGACACCGACTACTCGATCTGGCCGTTGGCCTATTGTCAGGCCGACATGCCGTACGACTTTTTCGGCGGGTCCGGCCTGTTCAGCAACAAGGGCATCATCAAGATCCCGATGATTTACACGCTGGTGGTCGGAGGCGAAGTCGGCGGCAAGCGCCACGTCGCTCTCGTCGACTGCGGCTTCAACAAGGGTGAATGGCTGAAGCGATATGCGTTTTCCAACTGGGAAGAGCCCAAGGACGTGCTCGCCAAAGTCGGCTTCGCCCCAGAGGATGTCGACGTGATCCTCGTCACGCACATGCATTTCGATCATATGGGCAACTTCCAGGCTTTCCCGAACGCCAAGCTCTTCGTGCAGCTCGACGAATATACCGGCTGGTCCGAAGCGGTCTGCTGCGCGCATCAGATGGAGACGGAGGAAGAGAAGGCATGGATCTTTTCCTCGTTCGACCCGGAAGATCTCGTGCGCGCCGCGCAAGGTCTCTCGACCGGGCGTATCCAGTTCGTGCGCGGTGACGAAGAAGTTCTGCCGGGAATCACGGCTCATCTCGCCAAGGATACTCATACGTTCGGCACTCAATACTTCATGGTTCATACGCACGATGGGCCTTTCGCCATCGCGGGCGACGCGGTTTACTGGTACTCGAATGCCGAAAAGATGTGGCCTCCGGGTTACAGTCAAGGAAACTCATTCAACTCTCTCTATACTTACAAGCAGATGCGAGACGCGCTGAAGAACGAAACCAAGCGCATCATCCCGGGCCACGATCCCCTCGTTTGGGAACGTCATCTGTCCTGGGCGACTGCCAACGGGAACCAGGTGGCCGAAGTCAACCTGCGAAAGGGCGATTCATCGCGCAAGCCTTATCGCACGGTCACGCCATCGCCCGAGCCGCCGGCTGTGGCCAACGCCTGACTTGCGGGCGCCCTCCTCTTGAGGGCAGCATTGAACCTAAACCCTCCAGCAATCGAGGACACCAGTGACGACACTCTACGCCGGCTACGCCGATCAACCCGCGCTCGACAGCGCTTATGACGTCGAGAACTCGGTACCCGACTTCATGATCTACGCTCGCAAGTTCATGGCCGACAGCGAAGCGGCGGAGGCGGCGATCCCCAACAAGCGCCTGGGAGTTCAATACGGGCCGACGCTGATGGAGAACCTCGACCTCTACCTGCCGCCCAAGGCCGAGGGAAAAGCGCCGATCCTCGTCTTCGTGCATGGCGGCTATTGGAAGAGCCTCACCTCGCGCGTGTTCAGCTGCGTGGCGCCCGGTCCGGTCGCCGCGGGCATGTGCGTGGTCAACGTGACCTACGACCTCTGCCCTCAAGTCGACATCGGCGAAATCATCCGACAGGTTCGCGCGGCGGTCGCCTGGACGGCGCGGAACGCCGCGGAGTTCGGCGGTGATCCGGACCGGATCATCGTCGCAGGCCATTCGGCCGGTGGTCACCTGACGGCCACGACCATGCTGACGGACTGGTCGCGCTACGGTTTGCCGGCAAACTTGATCAAGGGCGGCTTCGCCATCAGCGGATTGTTCGATCTCGAACCGCTGGCATATAGCTTCCTTCAGCCAAGCTTGCGGATGACCGGCGAAACCATCCGCAACTGCAGCCCGCAGCACAACGTGCAGCCCATCGCGGCACCTTTGGCTTTTACTTGGGGCGACGCCGATCCTGCCGCGTTCGCTGGCCAGTCAGAACGCTTCGCCGCCGCTTGGGCGGCCGCCGGCAATCGCGGCGGCAGCTTCGTGCTGCAGAACGCCAATCATTTCGAGGTTCTGGAAGGCTTCAAGACCGCGGATGGCATCATGACTCGAACGGTCCTGAACCTTCTGGACGGAAAGCTGCCTTAAGGCTGGCAGCGGAGACCGTCACAGTGGAACCTTGGCCGGTGACGCCGGCGCGTGGCATAAGACCGCCTGCAAATCTTCGAATCGGCGGTCGCAGGAGCAGCTTTGAGCATCAAGTCGGCACGACCGAAAGTACCGTCGCGAGCAGACACGGCGTCCGCCGCCGTGTCGATCGACACACCGGCGGGCACGGTCGCCGAACGGATCCGGGCGCTACGCAACCAGCTTGCGCCCGCGGAACTCGCGGTCGCCAACAGGTTGCTGACGAACTATCCCATGGCCGGACTTGTCCCGATCGTGCAGCTTGCGGCGGGAGCCGAGGTCAGCGCGCCGACGGTCACGCGGCTCATCAGCAAGCTCGGGTTCAGCGGGTACGCCGCGTTTCACCGCGCCTTGCGCGCTGAAGTCCAAGCCCGCATCTTTTCTCCTGTCGACGTCTATCCGGGCGAAGAGACCGGCAGCGCGCAGGCCGGCAGCGCGGCGGCGCGCGCCAGGACAGCCTATATCGACAGCATCAACGCAACCTTCATGAACCTCGACGTGCACGATCTCGACGCGAGCGTCGCATGTCTCGCCGACCCGTCGCGACCAGCCTACGTTCTGGGAGGCCGCTACAGCACCGTATTGGCTGCCAAGCTCGTCGCCTACCTGTCCATGTTGCGGCCCAACGTCGTCCACATCCGCAGTCATTCGGGCGGTCGGATCGCTGGGCTCGTCGATGTCGGCCCCGACACCGTGGCGATCGTCTTCGATTTCCGCCGGTACCAGAAAACCACGATCGAGTGGGGTCTCGCCGCGGCGGCGCGCGGCGCTCATCTCGTGGTCATCACCGATCAGTTCCTGTCGCCCTTGGCCCCGCATGCGACATCGCTTCTGACGACGAGCACCACTGGCCTTGGACCGTTCGATTCGATGACTGGAGCCTTCGCGCTGACGGAACTGATGGTCTCCGAGGCGGCGCGCGCCATGGGCGAACCGGCGCGCCGCCGCCTCGCCGAATTCGAGCAGCTCCAGCTTGATGAGGAACAGGGACGAGACGAACCGGGCCCGGTTGGAACGCGGCTTTCGGCGAACTCAAAGGTCCAGCGCAAGCCGACGCGTGCGTGAGCGTCCGACGCAGATCATCATCGTGCGGCTTTCCGCTCGCTCCTCGTCGCTCAAGACGGTGTCCCGATGGTCGGGCGTCCCGGCGACGACGGCCGTCTCGCAAGTCCCGCAATAGCCATCCGAGCAACTGAATGACAGGCCGGAGCGAACCTCGCGCGCGCACTCCAGGATCGACTGCCCGGCACCGACCTCGAGCACATGGCCGCTTTGTCGCAATTCGACCGTGAACGGCCCATCTGGATCGCACGCGGCGGCGAAATCAGGGACCAGAGATTCCCTGCCGGCGTCGCCTTGCGCGAGCGACACGCCGGACCCGGGCTCGGACGTCAACGCGCTCCCGAACCGTTCGACATGGAGATCGAAGGGGATGCCACCCGCGTGAAGCTGTTCCACTTCGCGAATCAGTCGCTCCGGGCCGCAGCAGTAGACCGCGCTGCCCGGCGGAGCGCCAGCGAGCAGGTCCGCGACCGCGATGCGATCGCACTCGTCTCGCGCGACGACGGTGAAGCGGGCCCTGGTGGACGCCGCGCGCTCCGCGAGCGAGTCGAGGAAGGCCATGCTCGATCGAGAACGCCCGAGGTAGTGCATCTCCCACGAGCCGCCTCGCGCGATAACCTCTTGGACCATGGGCAGCAGCGGCGTGATCCCGATTCCGCCCGCGATGAACACGATGTGCGGCGCGTGGATCAACTCGAAGTGGTTGCGCGGCAGGGACACCGACAAGACCCGACCGACCAGGTCCGAGCTATGAACCTCGCGTGACGCACCGCGTCCGTTCGGATCGTTGAGAACCGCGACCTGGTAGCTGCCGGCGTCGTCAAGGTTCCCACACAAAGAATAGGACCGTGTCGCGCCCGACGGCAGCTTCACGTCGATATGCGCGCCAGCGGTCCACGGCGGCAGCGCGCCGTTCGCGGCGTCGACGAACTCGAGGCCGAGCACACCGTCCGCGAGATGGCGCGCCGCCTTGACCCGGAGAGACAACGGAAAACGCGACGTCTCAATGTCGCGCTCCACGCTGCCAGCGCTCGCGTCAAGATGCGCCGCCATCACAGAAGAAAAGTCATATTGTGCTTTGGGTTGTTCGCATCAAGGAGGCACACCAGCTTGCGAGCAATGCGGGTGTGCCCGTCCTCCTGAACGAAGACGTGGCCCATCCACCCCGTGAGCGTCTGCACGGAATGACCCGATCGGATCTCGTGGCAGACGAATTGTGATCGCACCTTCACCTCGCCGGGGTCTGCGGTCGGCAGTCGCACGAAACCGGTGCTTGTATGGGCCGTGTAGGAGGGTGGGAGCTGAGAATAGGCGACACCGGTCCGCAGCCAAACCACACGATCGCCGAGACGCCGCCGATCGTCGAACGCGATTGTCACCTGCCGCTCGGGGTCGCCGCGCTCTGGATCCGGCATGTCCTGGACCGCCGGGACCCAGTAGAGGCACTCGCGACTATAGAGCTGATACCACTTCTCGAAGGCGCGCTGGTCGAGAAGCCAATGCTCATGCAAGATCACCGCTTCGAACTGTTGCCGCTCGACCTCCGTCAAGGGCTGGCCGCGCTCCTGCCACTCGACCAGGTCGTTGCGCAACTTGGCATAGAAGGCCCTGTCGACGTAGGTCGACGTCAGCGTGTCGCGAAGGATGTCGTCGAGCGTGAACCCTTTGCCCATCGGCACCGGCGGAGCGATCAAAGCGCCACCTGCGGCGCGTTCGACATCATCCTCGATTTCCATTCGCGCCAGAACGCCCTGATCGGCAATTCATCTGTGACCGGACCGGTGAGGTGACCGTCGGCATCGCGGTATTCCTTGCCGGTGACGAGATGACGGGCCGTCACGACCCACTCCATCTCGGCGATATTGAGCCCGGCTTGGCATTCCTCGAAATTGGCGAGGTCGTCCGGCTCACCGAATGACGGGAAATCCTCCTGCAGGCGCATCCGCAGCGCGTTGACTTCGCTGGGCAGATCGTCCGCTTCCAAAGCTGTGCCGTACCACACGAGGTGGGTGCTATCGACGCTTTGCGGCTCGATGACCTGGAGCTGGTTTCCGATGATCAGGAGATTTGGGAAGATGTTGAGGTTCATTCCCGATCCGACCACGACGTCCAAGGCGCGCTCTCCCGCCTCGCCGGGCAAGCGGTCTCGGATGGCCCTCGCGAAGCTCTCTTCGCCGGGCATCGGCGCGGCCTGATCCCAGTACCGCGTGATCTCCCGACGCTGATCGAGAAAGGTGTTGCCGTTGCCGAGGTCGGCGACGGTTTGCTGCCCCTCGTCCACGTTGCCGAGCACCCACTGCATGTCGACGCCGCCGCCGTAGCGATCCTTGCGCATCCGCAGGAGCGAGGCGTGGGAGAAGCCGGGATGGTAGCCATCCGCCGAGTTGTCGTAGACGAGCTTCCAGTTGCCGTTGCAGATCAGCTTGTGCGTCCCTTGGCGCACCACGAGATTGGCTCCCGGCCAACGGTCAAGCCACTCGTCGATCAGTCGTGCGGCGTGGCCGAGGTGGGTTTCGAGATCCGGCAGGTCCTGGCTCAGCGTGCCGAAGATGAAGCCGCGGTAGCTCTCTACCCGCAACCGGCCGAGACCGAGCTTGGAGCGATCGAAATCCGGCGCGTAAGCTTCCTCCATCGGTACGCCGACGAGCGCGCCATTGTTCTCGAACGACCAATTATGATAGGGGCACGTGAAGCGTCGCGCGCTGCCACGATCCTGCCGACACACGGTCGCGCCGCGATGCGTGCAGCGGTTCAGAAGCCCGTGAATGCGCCCCGTTCGATCGCGGGTCACAATGATCGGACGCAATCCAAGCTTCTTGCGCACGAAATCGTTGGGCTTGGGCACTTCGCTCTCGTGAGCGAGAAATGTCCACGTGCCGCCAAACACCTTCTGCATCTCGACGGAGAAGATGCTCGTATCGGTGTAGAGCGTGCGATGAACGCGCTCGTCCTGAACCAGCGTGTCCATGGACGGCATGTTAGTGAAAGCTACCATGTCGACGACATTCCTCCCGAGCCTAGGGTTCAGTACCGGGTAAAGTATTCCTGATGCTCCCATTTCGTCACGACGTCCGGGGCGGCGTGCCACTCCGGCTCGGCGGCAAGGAAGCGGTTGACCTCGGACTGCTTCAATCCCAGGAGCCAGTCGATGAACTCGCTCCCGAACTGTTCTCTGAAGAAGGTGCCGGCGCGCAACACGTCGAGCGCCTCCATGAGGTTGGTCGGGAGCAGTGGCCGATGCGTTGCGGAATAAGGGTTCTTCTCGATGGGACCCGGATCGATCTTGCGGCGCATACCGTCGAGGCCGCTGACGATCTGCGACGCGATGTAGAGGTAGGGGTTCGCTGTCGGCTCTCCGATGCGGTTCTCGATGTGCGTCGTCGGATCTCCGGGGCCGCCCTGGACGCGGATCATGGCGGCGCGATTGTCATGCCCCCAGGTTGCACGATCAGGGGCGAGGGAGTTCGGCCGCCGCCGCTTGTAGCCGTTCACGCTCGGCGTGGTGAACACGGATGCTTCGACGGCATGCTCGAGCAGGCCGCCCACGAAATGCCGCGCGACCGGGGAGAGGAGTTCGCCCGATCCCGCTTCGGCCACGAACGCATTGCGGGTGCCCGCTGTCGCAAGGCTCTGATGCAGGTGCCAGCCGCTCGAGAAGAAATTCGGCAGACCCGGTCGGGTCATGAAGGTGGCGTGCAGGCCCATGCGGGCGCAGACCTGCTTCACCATCGAGCGGAACAGCACCATCGTGTCGGCGGTCTGCAAGGCGTTCTGCACGTCGAAGGTGAACTCGAGCTGGCCCGGCCCCATCTCGTCTTCCATCGTCCGCAAGGGGAGTCCAAGCGCCAGACAATTATCAGCCAACGTGGTCAGGAGGCCATCGACGGCGTCCTGGTTCTCCTCGGATTGATAGGCGTAACCTCGCCAGATCGCCTCGACCTGCGGCGGCGTGGGAGGCACACCGAGACCGCCGAGATGTTCGGCGCCGAGATGCTGGTCGATGACGCGCGTCACATAAAACTCCACCTCCAGCCCGGCCACATAGGAGAAGCCTTCGGATTCGAGGTCCGCCACTGCCGCCTTCAACTTCTGGCGCGCGTCGAAGGGCACTGGGCGACCATCGTGAAAGCACATGTCACCGAGGATCCATCCGGTGCCAGGCGACCACGGCAGGACGCGAAACGTATCGGGATCCGGAACGAGAACGACGTCCGGGAAGCCGGCCATCTCAGCGAAACCGACACCGCCATCTTCCGAAAAAGGGTTGTATGCGATGCCTTCGGCCGAGTCGAAGTTGAAGGGCGCGGTGGAGAAATCCAGACCATCGGTCATCGCGGATCTGAATGTGCGGGGCATCAGCGTCTTGCCGCGCAGCTTGCCGGTCGGATCGGCCATCGCGACGCGTATTGTTCGCAATTTCTCGTTCTCGACACGCGAGAGAACATCTCTCGCGACACACCGTTGCTCGTCCGTCCACAATCTATACGTTTCGATGAAACCGGCCGATGCCGAACGATCCGAGCTCGCCATGTTGCCCCTCACCTCTACAGAAGACCTAGAAGGCCTCCGAGATCTCAAGCGTTTCGACTGCCTGCGCATGTTGGAAAAATTTCAGGTAACTTGCAAGATGAAAAAAAAGCCACGTCGGCTTCATTTATGGGCGAAGCGCCTCGAAGTCTGATCGTGAGGTCCACAAGATCCTGGCCTCGCGCTGCCACGCCAATGCGATGAGCTGTGGGGCGTCACCACCGCCGGACGGCGAGAAGAACGGTTTGGACAAGGAGGATCGAGGTACCGCTTTCGTCCCCAGGAACGCAGGGCGAGACTTGCGGCGAGCTGAAGGTGGTTGCGACGTCACGTCCGGTGAGCGAACCCTTCGCGCCTATGCGGGCCCGTCTGGCTGGCCTCCAGGCGTGGACGGCTGCGACCGCCGACGAGGGTCATGTTGCCATCTAGGCTCTCGCTCGACCGGCCCATTGGTTCCTAGGCTGCGTCCGATGCGATCGATCATCTCCGCGCGAGCGGCGAGCCTTCCCTGCCGGCCGCCGGCCGGCAGGGAAGACCATCACGCCTTACTCGGTGAAGGCGTAGGAACAGACCTTGTTGCCTGCCGGGTCGATCAGATAGGCGGCATAGGCGCCCGGCAGATGGCTGCGGGCGCCTGGCGCTCCCTCGTTGGACCCTCCGTTAGCGAGCCCGGCAGCATGGAAAGCGTCGACGTCGGCAGGTTTCGCGGCCGCGAAACCGACCGTCGCGCCGTTGCTCGAAGGCGCGGCGCCGTCCCCGGGCTTGCCGATGAGGAAGGCCGGCTTGTCCTTGCCGTACAGCATCCAACCGTCGCCAAATGGGCCCATGTTCTTCACGCCGAGCGGCGCCAGCGCCGCATCGTAGAACTTAGCCGAGACGGCAACATCCTTGGCCCCAAGGAAGATGTGGGAAAAAACTCCGTCACCGGAAATTACAGCCATTTCATGTGTCCTCTAAGTTGAGTGCGCCGGTATCCATCGGCCGTGTAACGTTATCTTGTTACGTGGGATCACACCAGCACCACGCCCTGACCGCTCGCGGCTCGCCTGGCGACGGGGAGCGGGGCGATCGACCGGCATGTCGCCGACAAGGACGACATCCTCGCGGAGGCCACCGATCACGTCGTCGCCCGCGTCACGACCGGCATGGTCGGCGGTTTGGAGCCGAGAGAGGCGATCCGCGGCATCGCGCTCGGGATGTTCGACGCGATCGACGCCCACCCCTGGGTCGGTGCCCAATTCTCCCGTGAGCCGTTCTCCCGTGAGCCGTGGCGCCCCGCGATGCTGCGGATCATCGAGGGCATCGGCGGCCGGCTTCAGGCGCTCGGCGTCCCCGAACGCGCGCGATGCGACGCCGGGCCATCTATGAGCGCGACGCCTCGCGCGTGGCGCGCCGCAGAGCAGGTTGCGACAAGCGCCGCGCCTAGGCCGTGCGCCGGAACGGCGCGTTCATCCTGACGATCGTGAGGTTGAGGAAGGCGGCGAAACCGACCCACAGCAGGTAGGGCAGCAGCAGCCAGACGCAGGCCTGTCCCAACGGCGCCAAGCCGACCATCAGCGCGACGATGGACAGCCAGAGGAAGGGCACCTCGATCAGCGCCCAGTCCGGCCGCTTGAAGTTGAAGAACAGCGGGCTCCACAGCATGTGGAGGACGATGTTGCAGCCAAACAGGACGAGGATCGTCGGGTGAGCCGCCGGCCCGGACCGCGTCCAGGCAAGGACGCCGGACCAGGCGGCCATGCCGAGGATGATCGTCCACGCCGGGCCGAACAGCCAGTCTGGCGGGTTCCACGTCGGCTTGCGCAAGGCGCGGTACCACGGGCCGACCGTCGTCATGGCGCCGCCGACGCCAAGCACGGCGAGGGTGATGATCGCGGCTGTGATGATGGTCTTCGTCACGGTGGAAGCCTGTCTCGAAATCGTTCGCGTTAGCGCAAGCATATCATGCCTGCGCGACCGTCAGCTATAGCGTCGATCGAGCGACGGTGCCCCGCATCGGCGGCCTTGCGACACGGCGAATCGCGGGCTCGCGATGGCGGCGCCGGCTAGCGCTGCAGCCTGACGCCGAGCAGGAAGATGTTGTCGGTGAAGCTCGAGCCGGGAAGGCTGCTCGTCAGGTTCTGGCGCGACGCGCTGCCGATCAGCGAGACCTCGCGCGAGAAGGCGTAGGCGGCCTTCAGCGTGTACTGCGTGAAGGTCTCGTGCACGGCGACGCCCTGGTAGTCGTTGGGCTGGTAGGTGGCGATGCCGCTCACGGTGAAGTTGCGGAAGAACACGTGCGCCAGCTCGAGGCTGACGTTGCGCGAGATCGCGCCCGTCGCGCCAGGCAGCGTCGTCTCGGACAAAAAGGTGCTCGCGCTCAGCTTCACCGTCGTCAGCGGGGTCGCCGTATAGATGAGCGCGCCGTCGATCGTCGGACCTTTCAGGTCGACGAGGCGGGGATCGGCGTAGTGGCGTTCGGCGTAGCCGCCGCTGGCGGTCCCGGTGAGGAGCCGGGTGAACTCGAAGGTCGAGCCGACCTTCGCGGCCCCGCCGACCGAGTCGCGGGCATAGCCGCTGAGATCGATCGAATTGTCGCGGACGCGTTCGTCGAAAGCGACCTCGGTGAAAGGGACGAGCGCCGGCGTCAGCTCGTAGGCGGCGCGGGCGACGACGCCGTAATCGTTGTAATTGTCCTGCGAGTAGCGAAAGATCGTCCCATCGGACTGGGTGGCGTCGCCGTATTGCACGCGATCCACGGTGCCGCGCAGCGTCAGCGCGAGCCGGTTGAACGTGTGGGTCGCCCCGAGGCTCGCGCCCTCCGAGACGATCGTCGGGCGTCCGGTGATGTAGACGCTGTTGGGCACCGCCAGGAGCGGCGATCCCGGCGTCTGCGTGGCCAGGATCAGGCGCAGCTCGGCGTTGATCTGGTCGTTGCGCGTGACGTCGAGCCGGCCGTCGACCACGCCGCTGAGATCGGGCCGGTTGGCGTTGCTGTTCGACGGGAAGTCCGAGTAGCCGCCGCGCAGGCTCGCCGTGAGGCTGTTGTTGGCGAGGTCGGACGCGACGTCCACGCCGCCTTCGACGCGCAGGACCGACGATGGCTTGACGCCGGTCGTGACCTGGTTGGGGTTGGTCTCGTAGCCCGTGCTCGTCTCGACGAACGGCAGCAGGCGCAGCGTGCCGGCGGCGACGCCGACCGGCGCGTAGGGGTTGAGGTCCGGTACCGGCTTCTTGACGCGGATCGGGCTCGGGATGACGGCGATCGTCGGCCCGGGATCGACGGGATCGATGGCGCCCTTCGCCGCGCCCTTCGGATTGAGGTCGGTGCGCAGCGTGCCCGGCGCGCCGCGATAGGGCACGAGCGGCGCCAGAGGCGGCGAGACCTTCGCGTCGGGACGGTAGAGCTTGGCTTTCCTCTTGCGCGGCTTGCCGTAGTTCGGTGAGCCCTGATCGTCGGCATCGACGTTGGTGGTGTCCCCGTTGGTGGTCTCCCCGTTGGCGGCGGGCGGCAGCTGCGTATCGGCGGCGGCCGGCGAGGCGGCGAGGCTCGGCGGCGCGTTGTTCTCCGGCGAGAGGATCGGCGTTCCGGTTGCCGAGTTCGGAAAGCCGCCGGTCTGAAAGCTGCCGCGCAGGTCCGCGGCGGCGTCCTGCGCGCGCGCGGCCGGCATCGCCGCCGCGACGAGCGCCGTTGCCAGGATCAGCGCGCATGGAAAGGACGAACGCGGCGGCACGAGGCCCTCGAGAGACTCGCGGCCACACACCGCGCGACGCCAAGGGTTAACGAGACATGGTTAATGCCGGGTTAGCCGGCGTCCCCCGGCGTGCCGAAACGGCACGCTCCGGCATCACCGCGTCAGTCCCGCGCGCCGGGCGGATCAGATCGCCCGCTTCTTGCGATCCATCAGCTGCATGATCATCGGCGTGAAGATGAGCTGCATCGCCAGCGGCATCTTGCTGCCGGCGCAGACGATCGTGTTGGCGCGCGACATGAAGCTGCCCGACAGCATCGACAGCAGATAGGGCATGTCGATGCCGCGCGGATCGCGGAAGCGGATCACCAGCATGCTCTCGTCGGCCGACGGCACGTCGCGCGCGACGAAGGGGTTCGACGTGTCGACCGTCGGCACGCGCTGGAAATTGACGTGCGTCTCGGAGAACTGCGGGCAGATGAAGTTCACGTAGTCCGGCATGCGCCGCAGGATCGTGTCGACGACGGCCTCGTGCGTGTAGCCGCGATGCCGCTTGTCGCGATGCAGCTTCTGCAGCCACTCGAGATTGATGATCGGCGCCACGCCGACAAGCAGGTCGGTGTATTGCGCGATGTTGACCGCGCCGTGCACCACGCCGCCGTGCAGCCCCTCGTAGAAGAGGAGATCGGTGCCGGGCTCGGTCTCCCGCCATGGCGTGAAGGTGCCCGGCTGCTGACCATGGGGCTCGGCCTCCGCCTCGTCGTGCAGGTACTTGCGGGCCATGCCGCGGCCGGTCTGGCCGTAGGTCCGAAACAGCGTCTCGAGCTCCTCGAAGAGGTTGGCCTCCGGACCGAAATGGCTGACGTGGCTGTTGCCCTTGCGGTTGGCCTCCTCGACGAGGGCGCGCATCTCCTTGCGGTCGAAGCGATGGAAGGCGTCACCCTCGATGATCGTCGCCTTGACGTTCTCGCGCCGGAAGATCTGCTCGAACGTGTTGGTGACCGTGGTCGTGCCGGCGCCCGACGAGCCGGTGATCGCGATGATCGGGAATTGCTTCGACATCGCGCGCGCCCTCTCAGGTGTTGCGGAACAGGGAGCGGACCTGGAACAGCGGCGTGTCGAAGGCCGCCGGGCGCTCGTAGGTCTCGTCGGCATGGTAGGCGACCAGGCGCTCGACCTCCGCGCGCGAGCCGAGGATCACCGGGACGCGCTGGTGGATGTCGCTCGGCGAGACCTCGAGAAGCCGCGTCCGGCCGGTCGATGCCGCCCCGCCCGCCTGCTCGACGATGAAGGCCATCGGGTTGGCCTCGCAGAGCAGGTGGAAGCGCCCGTCGCGGCCGTCCTTGCTGTCGCGCGGTGCCATGAAGAGGCCGCCGCGCACGAGGATGCGATGCACCTCGGCGACCATCGAGGCGATCCAGCGCATCGTGAAATCGGCGCCGCGCGGGCCGGCCTCGCCCTCGACGCATTCCTCGACGTAGCGGCGCACCGGCGGCTCCCAGAACCGCTCGTTGGAGATGTTGACGGCGAACTCGCGCGTCTTCGCGGGGATCGTCATGGCCGGATGGCTGAGCGTGAAGGCGCCGATGCTGTGGTCGAGGGTGAAGCCGTGCACGCCGGCGCCCAGCGTCAGCACCATCATCGAGACGGGTCCGTAGATCGCGTAGCCGGCGGCGACCTGCGCCGTGCCGGGCTGGCGGAAATGCTCGGGCGTCGCCTCGTCGACGCCGTCCGGGCAGCGCAGGATCGAGAAGATCGTGCCGACCGGCGCGTTGACGTCGATGTTGGAGGAGCCGTCGAGCGGCTCGAAGACCAGGAGATAGCGTCCGCGCGGATAGAACGAGGGGATCTGGTAGGGCGCCGCCATCGCGTCGGAGAGGATGCCGGCGAGCTGGCCGCCGTATTCGCAGGTGCGCACCATGATCGTGTGGGCGCCGGCGTCGAGCGCTTGGTTCCTGTCGTCGTCGGGGTTGGGCTCGGGAATGGCGTCGCCGTGCTGGCCCTCCAGCGTGCCGCGCGAGACGGCGACCGCGATCAGCTTGCAGGCGGTCTGGATGTCGTTGAGGAGGGACGTCAGGTTCGGGTCGGGATTTGGCGCCCTGCGCTGATCCTCGATGATGAACTTGGACAACGTCGTACGGTGGTACAACATCGCTGGATCGGTCCTCCCCGCGTCCTGATCGGGCGCACACGCGTAGCTTTCGAGAGCTTGGACAGCCGCGTCAAGCCGCCCGCTCGGGGAGAACGCCGCCTCTACCCCGGCGGGCACGAAGCAAGCCGAGCGAAATACCGTCGGCGCTGGAGCGCGAATATGCTCCGCCGCCCCGCGCGCTTGGAAGATCATGCTGCTTGCGCCCGCAACAACGCCGAACCTCAACTCTCGATTCCGCGGGCCAGCTTTGCCTATGATCCGCGCCTCTCAAACCGCATCGTGCTCGCCCGTGACAGACGCCGTCCTTACCCTCGCCCCCTCGCGCAAAGCCCTCAGCGAGGACTGGATCGCGTGCCTCATCGGCCTGTTCGTCGTCGCGCTCGCCTGGCTCGGCGCCGCCGGCCACGACATGCTCGGCTGGGTGGTCGCCAGCTCGGTGTGGACGGACGTCTCGCTGCCGCTGAAGCCGGCCTCGACCGCCTTCGCGTGGCTCGGTGGCGGCGGCAGCCTCGCGCTGACATACCTCGCCCTGCTGATCGTGCTGAGCGGCGCGGCCGTCGCGCTGAAGACCGACGTGGCGCGCTTCGCCCTGCGCTTCAGCGTCATCTTCTGGATCGCCTACGCCACCTGGATCCTCGGCAGCTACGCCCATTTCGCCGCCGTCACGCCGGCCGAATACAAGAAGTTCGGCATCACCTGGTCGCTGAAGCTGACGAACGAGGGCGGCTTCGTCCTGGCGCTCGTCGCCGGGCTCATCATCGCCAACGTGTTCCCGCGTTTCGCCGACTGGCTCGCCGACGCGATCCGGCCCGAGCTCTACATCAAGATCGCCATCGTGATCCTCGGCGCGTTCCTCGCCGTCACCATCGCCAGTCGGCTCAGCTTCGCCTCCTCGATCGTGCTGCGCGGCGTCGCCGCCATCGTCGAGGCCTACCTCATCTACTGGTCCGTCGTGTACTACGTCGCGCGCAAATGGTTCGGCTTCAATCGAGAATGGGCGGTGCCGCTGGCTTCCGGCATCTCGATCTGCGGCGTCGCGGCGGCGGTGGCGACGGGCGGCGCGATCCGCGCGCGGCCGGTGATCCCGGTGCTGGTCTCCTCGCTCGTCGTCATCTTCGCCGTGGTGGAAGTGCTGATCCTGCCGTTCCTCGCGCAGACGTTCCTCTCGCATCAGCCGCTCGTCGCCGCCGCCTGGATCGGCCTCGCGGTGAAGACCGACGGCGCGGCGGTGGCCGGCGGCGGCATCACCGAAGCCCTCATCCTCGCCAAGAACGCGGCCGAGGGCGTCAACTACCAGACCGGCTGGATCCTCGGCACGACGGCGGCGATCAAGATCTTCATCGACGTCTTCATCGGCTTCTGGTCGTTCATCCTCGCCTTCATCTGGACGCGCTACATCAACGTCGTGCCCGGCGACGAGGCGAAGGCGAGCGAGATCTGGGAGCGCTTCCCGAAGTTCATCCTGGGCTTCATCATCGCCTTCGGCGTCACGCTCGTCTTCGCGCTCACCGCCTCGCCCGCGACGCTGGCGAAGCTGACGCCGTCGGTCAACGCGGCGAACACCTTCCGCGTGATCTTCTTCATCCTCACCTTCTTCTCGATCGGTGTGCTCTCCAACTTCCGTCGGCTCTGGGCCGACGGGATCGGCAAGCTCGCCGCCGTCTACGTGGTGAGCCTGTTCGGCTTCGTGATCTGGGTCGGGCTGGCGATCTCCTGGATCTTCTTCGCCGGCGTCAAGCCGCCGCTCGTCGGCTAAAGGACCATCGTCATGACCGAACCGCCGAACCTGCGCACCGAACTGAGCAAGGCCGAATACGAGCCGCTGCTGCCCATCGAGAAGAAGCTGATCGCCTGGAGCCTCGGCCTCGGCATCACGCTCCTGGTGATCCTGGCGCTGCTGAACCGCGTCTTCCCGGTGACATGAGGACCGATCGTCCTCCGCCGGCTCCGATGTCGGCGTTCGCCTATGCCGCGCGCGCCATGTCAGCGTTCAGGCCGGTGGCCAACCAAGGTGTCGACGAACCCTGACATGGGCGCGCCCGCGTGTCGTCGTTCCCGGACTTTGGCAAGGCCCGGTGTCGCGGGGCACGGACATCCCTCCGTCTTTCGTGAGAGAGCGGCCGGGGATGGACGCGCTCCGCTTTATCGGTTATTATACCTGATAGCGAACGTCCGGAAGCGGCCGGCAGGAGCGGTACCATGGCTCGGATCGATCGGGAGAAGACAGGCCACGTCCTCCGGCTGACGATCAACCGGCCGGACAAGAAGAACGCGCTGACCAACGCCATGTACGGCATGCTCGCCGAAGGCTTCGAGGAGGCCCGGCACGACGTCGGCGTGCGCTGCGTCCTGGTGACCGGCGCCGGCGATACGTTCACCGCCGGCAACGATATCGGCGACTTCGCCGCCGTCGCGCAAGGCGACCTCGAGCACGCCGACCGGCACGTCCACCGCGTGCTGCGCATCCTCGGCTCCTTCGAGAAGCCCGTCGTCGCCGCCGTGCCCGGCCTCGCGGTCGGCATCGGCACGACGATGCTGCTCCATTGCGACCTGGTCTTCCTCGCCGAAAGCGCCGTGCTCTCGGTGCCTTTCGTCGACCTCGCCCTGGTGCCGGAGGCCGCATCCAGCCTGCTGTTGCAGGCGCGCATCGGCTACGTCCGCAGCTTCGCGATGTTCGCGCTCGGCGAGAAGGTCGACGCGCCGACCGCGCTGGCCTGGGGCCTCGCCAACAAGGTCCTGCCCGCCTCCGAACTGCTGGACGCGGCGATGGCGGCGGCGGAGGCGATCGCCCGGCGACCGCCCGGCGCGGTGCTGGCGACCAAGCGGCTGATGCGCGACGCCGAGGCGCTGGAGACGCGGATGGCGGCGGAAGGCGCCGCCTTCGAGGCGCGACTGAGAAGCCCGGAAGCGCGCGAGGCGTTCACCGCGTTCGCCGAGCGGCGGAAGCCCGATTATTCGCGGTTCTGAACGCTTCCAAAATCCGCCTTCCGGCCTTGACTCGAACGCTTGCCCGCGATTGCTGCGAGGCAGCGCAACGGGACGGGACCGATGAGCCGCACTCTCAGGGTCGCGTGGGCGAGCCTCGGCATCAGCCTTGTCGTGCTTGGCCTGAAGGCCGCCGCCTATTGGGTGACGGGCAGCCTCGCCCTGTACTCGGACGCGCTGGAGACCGTCATCAACGTCGTCTCGGCGGCGACCGCGATCGTCGCCATCCGCATCGGCGAGCAGCCGGCCGACGCCAACCATCCCTACGGCCACCAGAAGGCGGAATATCTCAGCGCCGTCATCGAGGGGGCACTGGTGCTCGCCACCGCCTTCGCGATCGGCCGCGACGCCTACGTGGACTGGCAGCGCCCCATGGTGCCCGCCACCCCGCTCCTCGGCCTCAGCCTCAATGGCGGCGCCGGCTTCATCAATCTGGCCTGGGCCCTGGTGCTGCTCCGGCTCGGCCGCCGATGGCGCTCGGCGGCGTTGACGGCCAGCGGCAGGCATCTCATGACCGACGTCTATACGACACTCGGCGTGCTGATCGGCTTCGCCCTCATCCCGGTGACCGGACTGCTGCGGCTCGATCCGGCCATCGCGGGCCTCGTGGCGCTCAACATCCTCTGGGCCGGCTACGGCATCCTGCGCGATTCCTTCAGCGCGCTGATGGACGAGATGGTGGACCCGGCCGCCGTGGCCAAGATGCGCCAGCTCATCTCGAGCAACGCCGACGGCGCCATCGAGGCGCACGACGTGCGCATGCGCACCGCCGGCACGATGACCTTCGTCGAGTTCCACCTCGTGGTGCCGGCGCGCATGATCGTCGAGGACGCGCACAGGATCTGTGACCGCATCGAGACGGCGGTGCGCGACAGCATCGGCGAGGCGCTGATCACCATCCACATCGAGCCGGAGCAAAAGGCCAAGCGCAACGGCGTGCCGGTCCTGTAGCCATGTCGCTCGACGTGGCCCATTCGACGGACCATATTGGTGTGCTGGTGTGGGAATGATCGTGGAAATCTCTTTGACCGAGGCCAAAGGCCGACTGACCGACCTCGTGCGCCGAGCGGAAGCCGGCGACGATGTCATCCTCACCCGTCACGGACGGCCGGCGGCGCGTATAGTGCCGATCGACCCATCGGCAGCAATGTCGCCGGCGGACCGGCGGCACCTCTTGGAAGACATTTGGCTGAAGGCCCGCGACGAGAGGATCGCGGCTGGTGAGGACGACGACACCGCTGCTCGCAGCCAGGATTTTCTTTATGACGAGGACGGTATGCCGGGGTGATTGTCGTCGATACGTCGGCAATGCTCGCGATCATTCTTGGCGAGAGACAGGGCGAAGCATGTCTGACGTGTCTCTTGGATGCTCCCAAGGTACTCATTTCAGCAGGGACGATGGCGGAGACCTTCATCGTAGCCGGACAAAAAGGAAGGGCGGACACGTTGGCGAGGCTTGTCACTGGCCTACCACTGCAAGTCGAAGCCGTTTCCTTGTCGACAGCACGTCTCGTGCGTGACGCCTACGTGCGATGGGGCAAAGGCAATCATCCCGCCCGGCTGAACTTCGGCGATTGCTTCGCCTATGCGCTAGCCAAAGAGCAGGCCTGCCCCCTGCTCTACATCGGCGACGACTTTGCGCGCACCGACATTGCCAGTGCCCTCCGCCCCTAGAACGCCGACAGCCCGGTGATCGCCCTACCCAAGATCAGCGCGTGCACGTCGGACGCGCCCTCGTAGGTGTTGACCGTCTCGAGGTTCATCAGGTGGCGCATCATGTGCTGCGCGCCGGTGATGCCGGCGCCGCCGTGCATGTCGCGCGCCTCGCGGGCGATGCCCAGCGCCTTGGCGCAATTGTTGCGCTTCATCATCGAGATCGCCTCCGGCACGAAGGCGCCCTCGTCGAGCAGGCGGCCGAGCGCCAGCGCGCCCTCGAAGCCGAGCGCGATGTCGGTCATCATCTCCGCCAGCTTCTTCTGCACGAGCTGGCGGCCGCCGAGCGGCTTGGCGAACAGCGTGCGATCCATGACGTAGGCCTGGGTGGCGTGGAGGCAGAACTCCGCCGCGCCGAGCGCGCCCCAGCTGATGCCGTAGCGCGCCTTGTTGAGGCAGGAGAACGGGCCGCGCAGGCCGCGCACGCCCGGCAGGCGGTTCTCCTCCGGCACGAACACGTCGGCGAGGCCGATGTCGCCGGTGACGGAGGCGCGCAGGCTCAGCTTGTCGCCGATGGTGTTGGTGGAAAAGCCCTTGAAGGCGCGCTCGACGATGAAGCCGTTGATGTCGCCGTCGAGCTTGGCCCAGACCACGGCGAGGTCGCTGACCGGCGAGTTGGTGATCCAGTACTTGCCGCCGTTCAGCACGTAGCCGCCGTCGACCTTGACCGCCTTGGTGCGCATCGAGGCGGGATCGGAGCCACCCTCGGATTCGGTGAGGCCGAAACAGCCGATCCACTCGCCGCGCGCCATCTTCGGCAAGAATTTCTTCTTCTGCTCCTCGGAGCCGAAGCTGTAGATCGGGTACATCGCGAGCGAGGATTGCACGCTCATCGCCGAGCGGTAGCCTGAGTCGATCGCCTCGACCTCGCGCGCGACGAGGCCGTAGGCGACATGGCTGGCGCCGGCGCCGCCGTATTCTTCCGGGAGGGTCACGCCGAGAAGACCGAGTTCGCCCATTTCGGTCATGATCTCGCGGTCGAACCGCTCCTCGGCGAAGGCCGACACGACGCGCGGCAGCAGCTTCTCGCGGGCGTAATCGCGGGCGACCTCCGAGATCATCCGCTCTTCCTCGGTGAGGCGGGCCTTGAGATCGAGCGGGTCGGTCCAATCGAAGGTCTTGGTGTAGCTCTTGCCCGATGTCATCTCGTCTCCTCGACCGTCAAAGCGCATGCTGAACATGGCGCGTCGATTGCGAAAATCGACCATACACGCGTTCGCGGGCGGTTTTCATACCACGAGCGGTTTTCATACTAACGGTATGGCAAAAGGCGCTCCCAAGCGCGCGCCGGACGGCTTATGGTCGCCTCGGCTCGGCGCCCGTCGCGAACGGGATGCCGCCGCGCTCTCGGCGGCGCGCGATCACGAGGAGCTTCATGGGGATCGAGACGCTGGTCGATCGACCGGGCGAGGTGCGCCCGGAAGACGCTCTTGATGTGGCGGCCGTCGACAGCTTTTTGAAAGAGCGTGTCGCTGGCCTGTCTGGCGAGCCGGAGGTCGCGCAGTTTCCCGGCGGCGCGTCGAACCTCACCTATCAGCTGCGGTACGCCGCGCGTGACCTCATCCTGCGCCGCCCGCCGGCCGGCGTGAAGGCGAAGTCCGCGCACGACGTGCTGCGCGAGGCGCGCGTCATGGCGGCGCTGCGCCCGGTCTACCCCTACGTGCCGGCGATCCTGGCGCTCTGCGACGACCATGCCGTGATCGGCTGCGACTTCTACGTCATGGAGCGGCTCGTCGGCATCATCCCGCGCCGCGACCTGCCGCGCGGCCTCGACCTCACGCCGGAGGCGACGCGCACGCTCTGCCACAACGTGCTCGACAGGCTGATCGAGCTCCACGCGCTCGATCCCGAGGCGAACGGGCTCGCCGGTCTCGGCAAGGGCGCGGGCTATGTCGGGCGGCAGGTCGAGGGCTGGAGCGGACGCTGGCGGCAGGCGCTGACCGACGATGTCGCGCCGATCCCCGATGTGCTCGCCTGGCTCGCCCGCACCATGCCAGCACGCGAGATCGCCATCCGGCTGATCCACAACGATTTCCGCTTCGACAACGTCGTGCTCGACGCGGAGGATCCGCTGCGGGTGATCGGCGTGCTCGATTGGGAGATGGCGACCCTGGGCGATCCGCTGATGGATCTCGGCGGCGCCCTCGCCTACTGGATCGAGGCCGACGACGAGCCGCACTTCCAGGCCTCGCGCCGGCAGCCGACCAACGCGCCCGGCATGCTGACGCGGGCCGAGGTGATCGCCTACTACGCCGAGAAGACCGGCTTCAGCGTCGAGACGTTCGACTTCTACGAGGTCTTCGGCCTGTTCCGCCTCGCGGTCATCATCCAGCAGATCTATCGCCGCTACGCCCTCAAGCAGACGACCAACCCGCGCTTCGCCGCCTACGGCGAGATGGCCAACACGCTGGGCCGGCGCTGCCAGGCGCTGATCGCCCGATCGGCGCTCTAGGCATGGCCGATCTCGTCCTCGTCCGGCACGGGCAGGCAAGCTTCGGCGCGGCGCACTACGACAAGCTCTCCGCGCTGGGCGAGCGGCAATCCGTGCTGCTCGGCCTTTGGCTGAAGCGCTGCGGCATCGTGCCGGACGCGGTCGCCACCGGCACGCCGGAGCGGCAGATCGACACCGCCGCGCTGTGCCTCGCGCAATGCGGCGGGCCGGCACGCTCCACCTGGCTGACGCTCGAGGGATTGGGCGAGTATGACCACGAGAGGGTCGTCGCGCGCTTCCGGCCGGACTATGCCGATCCCGTGGCGATGCGCGCCGACCTCGCCACGACCGACAATCCGCGCCGGGCCTTCCACGCCATGTACGTGCAGGCGGTCGCCCGCTGGACCGGCGGCGCGCACGACGCCGACTACGCGGAGAGCTGGTCGGATTTCAAGGCCCGCGTCATCGGCGGTCTTCGCCAGCTCGCCGCGCTGGAGGATCGGACCGTCTACGCCTTCACCTCGGGCGGCCCGATCACGGCGATCGTCCAGCACCTGCTCGGCCTGCCCGACGCGCGCGCCTTCGAGATGAACTGGCCGCTCGTCAACGCCGGGATGACGCGGCTGCGTTTCAGCGCCGGCACCGGCTCGATGACGCTGGCGACCTTCAACGCGCACCCTTATCTCGACGAGACCGGCGATCCCGATCTTGTAACCTTCCGCTAGGAGGCTTCCGATGTCCGCTCCGCTCGCCCCTCGCCTCGCCGGCAAGAAGGCCTTCGTCACCGGCGCCGGACGCGGCCTGGGCGAGGCGATCGCCCGCATGCTCGCCTTGCAGGGCGCCAAGGTCACCCTCACCGACGTCGACGAGGCGGCCGTGTTCGCCGTCGCCCGCTCGATCGAGGAGCGGCATGGCCCCGGCACCGCCTGGGCCGACGTGCACGACGTCCGCGACGAAGAGCGATGGAGCGACAGCCTGGCGAAGGCCGCGCGGACGATGGGCGGCCTGTCGATCCTCGTCAACAACGCCGGCGTCGGCACGCAGGGCCGCGTCGAGGAGGTCGCCCTGGAGGACTGGCACAACATTATGGCGATCAACGTCGACAGCGTCTTCCTCGGCTGCAAGCACGCCCTGCCCTACCTGCGCGACAGCCAGCCGGCGTCGATCGTCAACATCTCGTCGATCGCCGCCATCGTCGCCGACGGGCAATATGCCGCCTACAACACTTCGAAAGCGGCGGTCATGATGCTCACCAAGTCGGTGGCGCTCGATTGCGCCCGCGCCGGCGTCGACGTGCGCTGCAACTCGGTGCACCCGGGCTTCATCCGCACGGCGATCATCGAGCGCTATTTCGAGAAGCACGGCGAGGCGGAGGCGACCCGCAAGCTGACCAAGTCGATCCCGATGAAGCGGCTCGGCCAGCCCGACGACGTGGCGCACGCGGTGGTCTACCTTGCCAGCGACGAGAGCCGCTTCGTCACCGCCAGCGAATTGAAGGTCGACGGCGGAACCGCCGCGGCGTGACGACGAAGGAATTGATCTGATGAGTTCGGAACGCGTTTTTTGGCGCCTGAAGCGCCGGCTGATCGGCGAGATCGCCATCGTCTGGCCGCTTGCCGCTTCAAGTCGATCACGAGGCGGCAAATTTGTGAGGACGCGCGCATGACGAAGGCAATCTGGTTTGCAGAGCCACCCGAGAAGCTGAGCGTGATCTCGTCGGGCGACACGCTCGTGCACCATCTCGGCATCGAGTTCCTGGAGTCGGGACCGGATTACCTGCAAGGGCGGATGCCGGTCGACAAGCGCACCCATCAGCCGTTCGGCCTGCTGCACGGCGGCGCCTCCGTGGTGCTCGCCGAAACGCTGGCGTCGATCGGCTCGGCCGCCGTCGTCGACCTGCGCAAGAATCTCTGCGTCGGTCTCGAGATCAACGCCAACCATCTGCGCGGCGTGAAATCCGGCTGGGTGACCGGCACGGC
This sequence comes from Beijerinckiaceae bacterium, assembly GCA_965198495.1. Taxonomy (GTDB): domain Bacteria; phylum Pseudomonadota; class Alphaproteobacteria; order Rhizobiales; family Beijerinckiaceae; genus RH-AL1. The sequence goes on from CBDAPL010000001.1 coordinate 2,978,673, forward strand.
GCGGCCGCTCCATCTCGGCCGCACCACCCACGTCTGGGACATCCGCATCGTCGACGAGGCCGACAAATTGGTCTGCGTCTCGCGCTGCACCATCGCGATCATCGACAATCCGGCGCGTGCCGCCAAGCCGAACGAGGCGGTCGCATGAGCATACCCGCCCAACTCGCCGACAAGCTCGCGATCCCGGCCATCGCCGCGCCGATGTTCCTGGTTTCGGGACCCGATCTGGTGGTCGAGACCTGCCGGTCCGGCATCGCCGGCACCTTCCCGGCGCTGAACCAGCGCAGCACCGATGGCTTCTCCGACTGGTGCGAGGCCATCGAACAGCGGCTGCACAACGCCGAGAACCCGGCGCCCTACGGCGTCAACCTCATCGTCCACAAGACCAACCCGCGCGTCGCCGCCGATCTCGAGATCTGCGTCAAGCGCAAGGTGCCGATCGTCATCACCTCGCTGGGCGCCGTGCCGGACGTGGTGCAGGCGATCCACAGCTACGGTGGTTTGGTGTTTCACGACGTGATCAACCGCCGCCATGCCGAGAAGGCCGCGCAGGCCGGCGTCGACGGCATCATTGCCGTGGCGGCGGGCGCCGGCGGCCATGCCGGCTCGATGAGCCCCTTCGCGCTGCTGCCGGAGATCCGCAAGGTGTTCGACGGCTGCCTCATCCTGTCGGGCGTGATGAACACCGGCCGCGACATCGCCGCCGCGCGCATGATGGGCGCGGACCTCGCCTATCTCGGCACCCGCTTCATCTCGACGAAGGAGAGCATGGCGAGCGAGGACCAGAAGCAGATGCAGGTCGAGGCCAAGGCCGGCGATATCGTCTACACGCCCAACGTCAGCGGCATCTGGGCGAACTTCATGCGCCAGAGCATCGAGGCGGCCGGTTTCGATCCAGACAATCTGCCGCCGCACGAGGGCATGAACATGGCCAACGAGGCGCGCGCCTGGAAGAACATCTGGTCGGCCGGCCAGGGCGTCGTCGGCATCGACGACGTGCCGGCGGCGGCCGAGCTCTGCCACCGCCTCATCATGGAATATCGCGAGGCGATCGCCGGCCTCGCCGCCGACCCGTTCGCCCGTCATACGCCCGCCGCGCCGCACCAGACGATGAAAGCCTGACATGTCCTCGCTGCTGCTGTCGCGCGCCGATCTCGAGTTCCTGCTCTACGACTGGCTGAAGGTCGACGCGCTCAATGAGCGCGAGCGCTACGCCGATCATTCGCGCGAGACCTTTGATGCCGCGCTCGACCTCTGCGAAGCTTTGGCGACCGACCATTTCGCGCCACACAATAAGAAGGCCGACGCCAACGAGCCACGCTACGAGAACGGCCGCGTGGTGATGATCCCGGACGTCGGCGCGGCGCTCAAGCTATTCGGCGAGGCCGGGCTCTTCGCCGCGCACGCGGATTACGAGATCGGCGGCATGCAGCTGCCGGCGACGGTGCATGCGGCCTGCTTCGCCTTCTTCAAGGCGGCCAACACCGGCACCGCCGCCTACGCCATGCTGACGACCGCCGCCGCCAACCTGCTGAGCAAGCACGGCACGCCAGACCAGGTGCGCCGCTTCGTCGAGCCGATGATGGCCGGCCGCTTCTTTGGCACCATGTGCCTCTCCGAGCCGCAGGCCGGCTCCTCGCTCGCCGACATCACCATGCGCGCCGAACCGCGCGAGGACGGCAGCTATCGCCTCTTCGGCAGCAAGATGTGGATCTCCGGCGGCGACCAGGAGATGAGCGAAAACATCGTCCACATGGTGCTGGCCAAGGTGCCGGGCGGCGGCCCCGGCGTGCGCGGCATCTCGCTGTTCGTCGTGCCGAAATATCTCGTCGAGGCGGATGGCTCGATCGGCGCGCGCAACGACATCGTCCTCGCCGGCCTCAATCACAAGATGGGCTATCGCGGCACGACGAATACGCTGCTCAACTTCGGCGAAGGCGGCCATAGGCCGGGCGGCGCGGCCGGCGCGGTCGGCTGGCTTGTCGGCACGCCGCACCAGGGCCTGCCGGCGATGTTCCACATGATGAACGAGGCGCGCATCGGCGTCGGCCTCGGCGCGACCGCGCTCGGCTATACCGGCTACCTGCATTCGCTCGCCTACGCCAAGGACCGGCCGCAGGGCCGGCCGATCGGCAACAAGGACGCCAAGGCCAGACAGATCCGCATCATCGAGCATCCCGACGTGCGCCGCATGCTGCTCGCGCAGAAGGCCTACGTGGAAGGCGCGCTGGCCTTCGCCCTCTATTGCTCGCGCCTCGTCGACGAGGAGCGGACCGCGAACGACGAGACGACGCGCAGGCAATCGCTCGCGCTGCTCGACCTGCTGACGCCGATCGCCAAGAGCTGGCCCTCGCAATATTGTCTGGAAGCCAACAGCCTGGCGATCCAGATCCACGGCGGCTACGGGTATACGCGCGACTACAATGTCGAGCAGTTCTACCGCGACAACCGCCTCAACGCGATCCACGAGGGCACGCACGGCATCCAGGCGCTCGACCTGCTCGGGCGCAAGGTGACGCAGAATGGCGGCGAGGGACTCGAACTGCTGCGCAAGCGCGTTACCGATACGATCGCGGCGGCGAGATCGAGCGGCGACGCCGACATCGCCGGCTTCGGCGGCAAGCTCGGCGAAGCGCTCGACGCGATCGAGGACGTCACCAAGGTGCTCTACGGCGCCGGCGACGCGATGCTCACGCTGGCCAACGCCAGCCTCTACCTCGAAGCCTTCGGCCACATGGCGATGGCCTGGATCTGGCTCGAGCAGGGGCTTGTCGTCAAGGACCTGGCCGCGCAGGGCCGAGCGGGCGCTTTCTACGACGGCAAGCGGCAGGCCTGCCGCTACTTCTTCGTTTGGGAACTGCCGACGATCTACCCGAAGCTCGACGACCGCAACGCTCGACATGGCAGGCTGGTTCTGACGGCTCGCTTCAGCGCGATAATGAGGATCCAAAGCACCAGATAGAGGACCGACACGGCTCGGCCGGGGGGAGCGATCGAAACCTCGATCCGCCAAACGGGCGCAACGGCAGGATCGGGAGGAAGAAATGTCACGAAGCGCCTCGCGACGTACGGCGCGTCGTGCGCAAGCCAATGATCGACCCACGACGCTCGACATGGCGGAAGGCTGGTTCTGAGAAACGTCGGCCGCGGCGTGCCGCTCAGGATCTTTGGTCGAAGATCCCCGTGCCGCGCGGCGGACGCTTGCGGACGTAGACGGCTTCACCTCTTGTCGATGGACGCGACCAAGGCGACGATCGCCGGACTTGCTCCGCCATCGCCTTGAACCGTCAATGAAACCCAACACGAGCGCCGCGTCGCGGATCTCGGCGGTGAAATCAGCGTGCAGCGGACGCTTGCGGACGTAGACGGTCTTGTCGATGGACGCGACCAAGGCGCCCGCCGCGTCGCGGATCTCGGCGGTGAAATCCTGCAGGACCTTGCCGCCCGACGCCGCCTTCTGGCGAACGTCGTCGATCGTCGCCTCGTCCAGCCGAAGGATGGCGGTGACGATTCCGCGCCCCGGCGAGCGGAACTGGATGCTGGCGGCCTGGTCCCAGATGATGAACTCGCGTCCGAGCGCGTTGGCCAGCATGAGCGCGTAGAAGGGATCCGTCATCGCGAACAGGCTGCCGCCGAAATGCGCGCCGCTCGGTGTCCTGTTGTAGCGTGTCGGCCGCAGCGTCACTTCCACCTCGCGGAAGTCGGCCGACGCGCGCTTGACCGCGATCCCCGAGAAGAGGAAGGGCGGCCAGTAGTTGATCCAGCGCCGATAGCGCGACGGGTTCATGCCGGCATCAGCCGAGCACGCCGCCGGTGATCGTGACGCCGCCGTCGACGACGATGGTTTGTCCCGTCATGTAACGGCCAGCGGCGGAGGCGATATAGACGGCGGCGCCGGCGATGTCGTCCGGGTCGCCGATGCGGCGCAGCGGGGTCCCCTGCTCCACCGCTTTCGCCATCTTCGGGTCCTCCCACAAGGCGCGGGCGAAGTCGGTCTTGATGAGGCCGGGCGCGATGCAGTTGACGCGGATGTTGTGCTCGCCCCATTCGACGGCGAGGTTGCGCGCGAGCTGCATGTCCGCCGCCTTGGAGACGTTGTAGGCGCCGATCACCGGCGAGCCCTTGATGCCGCCGATCGACGAGACGATGATGATCGATCCGTCCTTGCGCGCGATCATCCCGGGCGCCACCAGCTGCGCCAGCCAGTGGTTGGCGATGATGTTGTTGTCGAGGATCTTGCGGAACTGCTCGTCCGAAATGCCGGCCATCGGCCCGTAATAGGGGTTCGACGCCGCGTTGCAGACGAGGATGTCGACGGGCCCGAGTTTCGCGCCGGTCTCGGCGATCAGCCGCTCGAGGTCCGACTTGGAGGAGATGCTCGCGGCGATGGCGACCGCATGGCCCGCGCCGTGCGCGGCCTCGATCTCCGCGACGACGGCCTGGCACGCCTCGATCTTGCGCGAGGAGACCACCACGCGCGCGCCCTGCTCGGCGAAGCGCAGCGCGATGGCCCTGCCGATGCCGCGCGAGGAGCCGGTCACGACGGCGACCTTCCCGGTCAGATCGAAGAGGGACAAGGTTCATCTCCAAACTATATGGATCCAAGCGCGGCCGACCCGGTAGCTTCATGTCGAGAGCGCCATCGGCGCGTCTCGGACCATGAGCGGCCGTCGCTACTCCGCCGCCCGCGCGTTGGTGTAGCGCTTCAGCTCCATGCGCGCGATGGTGCGGTTGTGGACCTCGTCCGGACCGTCGGCAAGACGCAGCGTGCGGACGTGCGCGTAGCCGCGGGCGAGATCGAAGTCGTCGCAGACGCCGCCGCCGCCGTGCGCCTGGATGGCGTCGTCGAGGATGCGCAACGCGACGCGCGGCGCCGCCACCTTGATCATCGCGATCTCCAGCCGCCCGACCTTGGCACCCGCCTTGTCCATCACGTCGGCGGCCTTGAGGCACAAGAGCCGCGTCATCTCAATGTCGATGCGGGCGCGGGCGAGCCGCTCCTCCCATACCGAATGATCGGCGATGCGCTTGCCGAAGGCGACGCGCGAGACGAGCCGCCGCGACATTGCCTCGAGCGCCGCCTCGGCGACGCCGATCGTGCGCATGCAATGATGGATGCGCCCCGGCCCGAGCCGGCCCTGCGCGATCTCGAAGCCCCTGCCCTCGCCGAGGATCAGGCTCTCGACCGGCACCCGCACCCCCTGAAGCAGCACCTCGCAATGGCCGTGCGGCGCGTCGTCGTAGCCGAACACGGGGAGGTGGCGCAGGATCTCGACGCCGGGCGTGTCGAGTGGCACGAGGATCTGCGACTGCTGCTTGTGCGACTCGGCGCCGGGATCGGTCTTGCCCATGACGATGGCGATCTTGCAGCGCGGGTCGCCGACGCCGGACGACCACCATTTGCGGCCGTCGATCACGTAATGGTCGCCGTCGCGGCGGATCGACGTCTCGATGTTGGTGGCGTCGGAGGAGGCGACGTCGCGTTCGGTCATCAGGAAGGCGGAGCGGATCTCGCCGGCCAGCAGCGGCTTCAGCCAGCGGTCCTTCTGCGCCGCGCTGCCGTAGCGGTGCAGCACTTCCATGTTGCCGGTGTCGGGCGCCGAGCAGTTGAACACCTCCGAGGCCCAGCCGACGCGGCCCATCTCCTCCGCGCAGAGCGCGTAATCGAGGTTGCTGAGCCCGGCGCCGTGATACGCGTCGGTATCGTGCTCGGGCGTCGGCGGCAGCGCCATGTTCCACAGGCCGGCGGCCTTGGCTTTGCCCTTCAGCGTCTCGATGATCTTGGGGTTCTGCCAGCGGTTCGCGCCGAAGCCGGCCATCTCGGCGGCGTAGGTCGGCACCGCCGGGTAGACCTCGGCGTCCATGAAGGCGCGGACCCGGCCCTGCCAGTGGCGCTGCGAGTCCGAAAGCGAGAAATCCATCGTGTCTGTCCTTGGCCGATCGCTCGTCCCGCGGGCGTGGCTTGAGGGATACCGTTTGTTCGAACATCGCAGATAGGAGTTGGCGCTCGCGCACCAGCCCCGTCGAAAGAGGGAGAGTACGCTCCCGGTTCGACCGCTCCGCACCGACCGCGATCGTTGAGTTCGCGAAGCGTACCTTCTATATGAAAGGGCTCCATCAAAGCGAACGGAAGCCGATGGCGCTCGACCTTGCCACACGCGACGAATTGCTTGCCGGCGTCCGCCGCTTCGTCACCGAGCGCCTGCGTCCGCTCGAAGGCCAGATCGCCGCCGACGACCGTATACCCGACACGATCGTCGGCGCGATGCGCGATCTCGGCCTGTTCGGACTGTCCATTCCCGAGGAATACGAAGGGCTCGGCCTGTCGATGGAGGACGAGTGCCTGGTCGCGATCGAACTCGGTCACACCAGTCCGGCGTTCCGCTCGGTGATCGGCACCAATGTCGGCATCGGCAGCCAGGGTTTGGTGATGTACGGCTCGCGGTCGCAGAAGGCGAAGTGGCTGCCGCGCATCGCGTCCGGCGCGATCATCACCTCGTTCTGCCTCACCGAGGCCGAGGCGGGGTCCGACAGCGCCTCGGTCCGCACCCGCGCCAAGCGCGAGGGCGAGGATTACGTGCTCAATGGCGCCAAACGCTACATCACCAACGCCGACAAGGCCTCGCTCTTCACCGTGATGGCGCGCACCGATCCGGAGCAGTCGGGCTCGAAGGGCGTGTCCGCTTTCCTCGTGCCGGCCGACAGCCCCGGCCTGACGATCGGCAAGCCGGAACACAAGATGGGCCAGCAGGGCGCGCACGTCTGCGACGTCAACTTCGACAACGTGCGCGTGCCGGCGGAAAACCGCCTCGGCGCGGAGGGCGAGGGCTTCAAGCTGGCGATGCGCGTGCTCGATCGCGGCCGCCTGCACATCGCCGCGGTCTGCACCGGCATCGCCCAGCGGCTGATCGCCGATTGCGTCGCCTACGCCACCGATCGCAAGCAGTTCGGCCAGCCGCTGTCGAGCTTTCAGCTCGTGCAGGCGATGATCGCCGACTCCAAGACGGAGGCCCTCGCCTCGCGCGCGCTGGTGCTGGAGACGGCGCGTCAGCGCGACCGCGACGAGAACACGACGCTGGAAGCCGCGAGCGCCAAGCTGTTCGCCTCCGAGATGGTCGGGCGCGTCGCCGACCGCGCGGTGCAGATCCACGGCGGCGCCGGCTACATCGCCGATTACGGGATCGAGCGCTTCTATCGCGACGTGCGGCTGTTTCGCATCTACGAGGGCTCGTCGGAAATCCAGAAGCTCGTCATCGCCCGCGAGACGCTGAAGCGGGGCGGCTGATCGATGAAGCCGGCATCCGAACGATTGCTGCTCGAGACCTACCCCTTCCACGCCGATCTCGATCCGCGGTTCGGCGACATGGACATCCAGGGGCACCTCAACAACGTCGCGCTGGCCGGTCTCTACGAGGAGGCACGCGTTCGCTTCATCTCGTCGATCTTCACGATCCACTCTCGGCCCGACGGCCAGCGGCCGGTGCTCGCGGAAGCGAGCATCCGCTACCTCGCCGAGGGCCGCTATCCCGGCCGGCTCACCGCGGCCTGCGGGGTGCTCCGGCTCGGCCGCACCTCCTACGGCATCGGCCAGGCGATGTTCCAGGCCGGCCGCTGCATCGGCACGGCCGACATCGTCATCGTGTGGACCGAAGCCGGGCGCCCCATACCCCTCCCCGACACGTTCAGGTCGGCGATGACGCGTGTTCTCATCGCGGAGGCGGTCGAGGCCGACGCATGAAGCGACCCTGAAGACAGGACCGGCCGTTAGACGCATAGGCACAAGGGCGCGAGCGCGCCAGAACTGTTCCATCGCCGCCGATCCGTTCGGTCACGGCAGATCAAAAGAGGACGCGCGCCATGACAGCGGCACTACAGCAGACGGCCGTCGAACCCGGCCACGGCGACCTCGACCGGGCGATCGCCGATCTCGTCGCCAACAAGGACAGGTGGGCGCGCACCAGCACCACGGAGCGCGTCGCCCTGCTGGCGAAGATCAGGGACGCCATCATGGCCGTGGCCGAGGATTGGGCGCTGACGGCCGCGCGGAAGAAGGGCATTCCCGAAGGATCGCCGCTCGTCGGCGAGGAATGGGTCTCAGGCCCCTATGCCCTGATGTCGGGTGCCGACGCGCTCCGCCACACGCTGGAGAACATGGAGGGCAAGCGTTTCCTGAAGGACGCGCCGATCCACGACCTCCCGAACGGCCAGATCGCGGCCGCGGTCTTCCCGCAGTCCATCTGGGACCGGCTGCTGCTCTCCGGCGTCAAGGCGGATGTGTGGATGCGGCCCGGCGTGACGCGCCAGAACCTCGCCGCGAACACCGCGGAGGCCTACGACACGTCAGCGGCGAACCGCGAGGGCAAGGTCGCGCTGGTGCTGGGCGCCGGCAACATCGCGGCAATCGCGCCGCTCGATTGCTTCCAGAAGATCTTCGGCGAGCATCAGGTGACCATCCTCAAGCTGAACCCGGTCAACGACTACCTGCTGCCGTTCTTCCAGAGCGCGCTCGATCCGCTGATCGCGGCGGGCGCGTTGCGCATCGTGCGCGGCGGCGCCGACGTCGGCGCCTACCTCTGCGACCATCCCGGCATCGACGAGATCCACATCACGGGATCTGGCGCCTCGCACGACGCCATCGTGTGGGGCACGGGCGAGGAAGGCCGCGCCAAGAAGCTGTCGGGCACCCCACGCAACACGCGGCGCGTCACCTCTGAGCTCGGCGCCGTCTGCCCGACGATCGTCGTGCCCGGACCCTGGAACGATGCCGACATCGCCTTCCAGGCGGAGCATATCGCCTCGCAGAAGCTGCACAATTCCGGCTTCAACTGCATCGCCTGCCAGATGCTGGTCGTCTCCTCCGGCTGGGACAAGACGGAGGCGCTTCTGAAGAAGGTCGACGCGACCATCGCCAGCGCGCCGCCGCGCGGCCTCTACTATCCCGGCGCCGAGCAGCGGATGAGCGATTTCGCGAACCGCAGCGCGAAGGCGACCAAGGTGGATCGGCCGGGCTCGGCGGCTTGCGTGATCGTGCCGTTCGCCGCCAACGACGATCAGGCGATCGAGACGACGGAGGTGTTCGCGCCCGCCATGAGCATCCACCGCATCGCGTCCGACGAGCCGGAAGCTTTTCTGCGCGCGGCGATCGCCTACTCCAACGATCGGCTTTACGGGACACTCGGCGCCAATATCCTGATCCATCCGGCGACGATCAAGGCGATCGGCCGCGCGCGGTTCGAGACGATCGTCGCCGATCTGCACTACGGCTGCATCGCGATCAACGCGTGGTCCGGCCTGGGCTTCCTCATTCCGCAGGCGACCTGGGGCGCGTTCCCGGGGCACACGCTCACGGACGTGCAGAGCGGCATCGGCGTCGTGCACAACAGCTTCATGTTCGACAAGCCGGAGCGCACGGTCGTCACCGCGCCGTTTCGGCCGTTTCCCCGCACCGCGCTCAGCGGCGGCCTGACGATGCTGCCGAAGCCGCCGTGGTTCGTCACCAATCGCCGCCAGCACGTGGTCGGCCGCCTGCTGACGTCGTTCCAGCACAAGCCGAGCTGGGCCAAGCTGCCGCTTCTCTTCATGAACGCGCTGCGGGGCTAGGGCTGGTGCCTATTGTGCCGAGCATGCGCGTGACGCGGCGCGCTCGACTGAAACGCACACGTTGACCGCTCACGAGAGGCGCACTAAGGTATTTGTACCTTAATATGGGTGTTGGCGCTGTTTATGACGCTTATGACGCTATGACGCTTATGACGCTGAAATGTGAACGTTGGTGCAAATCTTTGGAAGATATATCGGAGTTGCGAGCGGGCGTGGAACGCTTCCGGAGCGATCGGGATCGACGCTAGAATCAGCGTGACCGGCACTCGGCTCGTCGCCGCACCGGGATCGAAAATAGCAACGTCGGCGCGACCGGCAGCCGCCGTCATCGAGGAGTTTCTCAGTCCATGCGCGAAGCCGTCATCGTTTCCACCGCCCGCACGCCGATCGGCAAGGCCTATCGCGGCGCCTTCAACGACACGCAGGCGCAGACCCTCGCCGGTCACGCGCTGAAAGCGGCCGTCGAGCGCGCCCAGATTGACGCCAAGGAGGTCGAGGACGTGGTGATGGGCTGCGCGATGCAGCAGGGTTCGACCGGCACCAACACCGCGCGCCAGTCGCTTCTGCGCGCCGGCATGCCGACCAGCGTCGCCGGCCAGACGATCGACCGGCAATGCGCGTCGGGCCTGATGGCGGTGGCGATCGCCGCCAAGCAGATCATCGTCGACCAGCAGACGATCGCCATCGGCGCCGGCGTCGAGTCGATCTCGCTGGTGCAGAACGCCCATGCCAACGCGTTCCGCACCCGCGACCCGTGGCTGATCGAGCACCTGCCGACGACCTACGTGACGATGCTGGAGACGGCCGAGGTCGTCGCCGCGCGCTACGGCATCAGCCGCGAGGCGCAGGACGCGTACGCGCTGAAGTCGCAGCAGCGTACCGCCAAGGGCCAGGCCGAGGGCATCTTCGACCACGAGATCATTGCGGTCTCGACGACGATGCTCGTCACCGACAAGGCGACCGGCGAGACCTCCCACAAGGACATCACGATCGCCAAGGACGAGGGCAACCGCGCCGCGACGACGATCGAGGATCTGGCCAAGCTGAAGCCGGTCTTCAAGGACGGGATCGAGGTCAAGCAGGGCCGCTACATCACCGCCGGCAACGCCTCGCAGCTCTCCGACGGGGCGGCGGCGCTGGTGCTGATGGAAGCCAAGGAAGCCTCGCGGCGCGGCCTGCAGCCGCTCGGCGCCTATCGCGGCATCGCCGTCGCCGGCTGCGATCCCGACGAGATGGGCATCGGCCCGGTGTTCGCGATCCCCAAGCTCTTGAAGGCGCACGGCCTCACCGTCGACGACATCGACCTTTGGGAGCTGAACGAGGCCTTCGCCGTGCAGGTGCTCTACTGCCGCGACAAGCTCGGCATCCCCGACGAGAAGCTCAACACCTGGGGCGGCAGCATCTCGATCGGCCACCCCTACGGCATGACCGGCGCCCGCTGCACCGGCCACCTGCTGCTGGAAGGCAGGCGCACCAAGGCGAAATGGGGCGTGGTGACGATGTGCGTCGGCGGCGGCATGGGCGCGGCCGGCCTGTTCGAGATCTTCTGATGCACGGTGGCCGGGCCATCGCCACGGGCTGGGGCGGGCTGGCCCATTGCCGCTATTCCGCGTCCAATCGGCCGCCATCACTTCCCCCCGATGGCGCGAAAACGCCGATCAGGCATGGCCTGACGAACAGCTCGACGACGTTGTCCTCGGTCGCGTCGTGGGCCCAGTGGCGCAGCTCGGCGGCCGCGTTCACCATCCCTGTCACGAGCTGTCCGGCGATCGTCGGATCGACGGCGCGGATCGAGCCGTCGGCCATGCCATCGACGATGATCCCGGCGGTGCGCTGCGAGAGGCGGTCGAAGTCGCGCAGCAGGCCCGGCCGAACCGCCTCCGGCATGGCGGACAGCGCGGAGTACCGCAGCAGCGGGCCCCGCTCGGAAAGCTGGTGGCGCACGAGCGCGGACGCCACCAGGGAAAGGCGCGCCCAGCCCGTCCCGATCTCCGGCGGGGCGGCGCGGTGCGCGGCACGGATCACCTCGAAGGTGCGATGAAAGCACTGGGCGACGAGATCGTCCTTGTTCTCGTTATGATGGTAGAAGGAGCCCTTGGTGACGCTGAGCTTGGCGGAAATACGGTCGACGGAGGCGCCGCGGTAGCCCTGCTCGTTCACGAGCTCCGTGGCGGCGCGCAGAAAGGCATCGCGCGACACCTCCGGCGCCATCGCGCGCGGCGTGGGCATCGCGCGTGTCGTGAAAGCCCAGTCCGCGCCGGGAGCGGCGATCCCCCTGATCAGCACGTCGGCGAAATGTTCGGCCGCGCGAGGATAATCCTCCGGCTCGAAGCGGACCAGCCATTCCTTGGCCCACAGGAAGGCCGAGAAGACGAGGTGCGCGCGGGCGTTCTGCTCGGCGCGCGACAGGATCGCCCCGGTCGGGTCGGAGAACCAGCGGCGGAAACGGCGGAACAGGTCGCTGAAGGCTTGGCTCGGCGGCGCGGCGCCGGCGCCGGCCATGGCGCGGAGATCCCAGAAGTTGATGATCTCGGGCCTTCGCCGCATCGTCACTTCGGCCTGCAGCGCGAAGTAGAGCCGGATGAACGCGGCCAGCCGGGCTGTAGGTGTGATCTCGCGATCGGCTTGGGTCACCAGTCGCTCGATCGTCTCGATCGCCCGGATCAGGCAGGCGGCGGCGAGGTCCTCCTTCTTGCGGTAATAATAGGTGATGCTCGTCGTCGTGAGGCCGACCCCCTGCGCCACATCGGCGATGGTGGTCCCGTTCAGCCCCCGCGCGTTGAACAGGCTCGCCGCGGCCTCGAGGATCGCCTCGCGCTTGCGTTCGAAGCGCGCCGTCTGGATCGGAGCGCTTGGCAGGAGGTCCGAAGCTGGCATGGGCGCCTCGATAGTATGAATTCTCCAAAGCGATGCAATGGCTTTCGCGCGCGCGCGTGGGAGCGCGAGACATCGATGCTCTCCGCCGTTCGGCAGGATCCTCGATCTTGCTTTCGAACGTGCCGTATGGTGCATCCTGGCCTATATACCGAGGTGCGTTCGGCAAAGTTAGGATCATCGAGATGGTAGAAGGCGCCTCGCTGCTCAGTGTCTCTCACGAAGGCGATGTTGCCGTCCTCACCTTGAACGCGCCCCCGGTGAACGCGCTGTCGCACGCGCTTCGCACCGAGATGGTCAAGGCGATCGAGGCCGCAGAGGGCGACACTCAGGTCCACGCCATCGTGCTTCTAGGCGCCGGACGTGGGTTTTCCGGCGGCGCCGACATCACGGAGTTCACAAAGCCCCCGCTCAAGCCGACGCTGCACGACGTGCTCGACACGATCGAGAACGCGAGCAAGCCGATTATTGTCGCTCTGCACGGCATGACGCTGGGTGGCGGCCTCGAGACGTCGCTTGCCTGTCACTACCGGGTCGCTGTGCCGTCGGCCAAGATGGGGCTGCCGGAGGTGAAGCTCGGCCTGCTGCCGGGCGGCGGCGGAACCCAGCGTCTGCCCCGCCTCGTCGGCGTGGAGGCGGCGCTCGACATGATCACATCGGGCGCGCCGATCTCGGCAAAGGCGGCGCATGCGAAGGGCCTGATCGACGCTGTCGTGGACGAGAGCGATCTGCGCGGAGGCGCGGTCGCCTTCGCCAAGACGGTGGTGGCCGACGGCGCCAAGCTCCGCAAGGTGCGCGATCTCGACGACAAGATGCGCCCGCGCGCGGCAAGCCGGAGATCTTCGAGGCTTTCGCCAAGGCGAACGCCCGCAAATTCCGCGGCTTCGAGGCTCCCGCGAAATGCATGGAGGCGATCAAGGGCGCGGTCGACATGCCGTTCGACGAGGGCGAGAAGAACGAGCGGCGGCTGTTCGTGGAGCTGCTGTCGAGCCGTCAGTCGGCCGCCCAGCGCCATGCCTTCTTTGCCGAGCGGCAGGCCGCCAAGGTGCCGGACGTGCCCGACACCACCGAGACGCTGCCGGTCCAAAAAGTCGGCATCATCGGCGCCGGCACGATGGGTGGCGGCATCGCGATGAACTTCCTCAACGCCGGCATCGCGGTGACGATGGTCGAGATGAAGGCCGAGGCGCTGGAGCGCGGCCAGGCGATCATTCGCAAGAACTACGAGGCGACCGCCAAGAAAGGTCGTTTGAAGGCGGAAGACGTCGAAACCCGGATGGGCCTGCTGACCGGCGTGCTCGACCTCGAGAGACTGAGCGATTGCGACCTCATCATCGAGGCGGTGTTCGAGCTGATGGAGGTCAAGAAGGAAATCTTCGGCAAGCTCGACACCATCGCCAAACCGGGCGCGATCCTCGCCTCCAACACCTCCTATCTCGACATCAACGAGATCGCCGCCGCGACGAGGCGGCCGGAGTCTGTGCTCGGCATGCACTTCTTCTCGCCCGCGAACGTCATGCGCCTGCTCGAGGTCGTGCGCGGCGAGAAAACCGCCAAGCCGGTGATCGCCACCGCCATGCAGCTCGCCAAGAAGATCGGCAAGGTCGGCGTGCTCGTCGGCGTCAGTCATGGCTTCGTCGGCAACCGCATGCTGGAGAGCCGCCAGCGCGAAGCCAACAAGCTGATCATCGAAGGGGCGATGCCCTGGGATGTCGATCGCGTGCTCTACGCCTTCGGCTTGCCGATGGGTCCCTTCGCGATGGCCGACCTCGCCGGACTTGATCTCGGTTGGGTCAAGGAGCGCTCGTCCTCCTCGACGATCCGCGAGATCCTCTGCGAGATGGATCGCCGCGGGCAGAAGAACGGCAAGGGCTTCTACGACTACGACGACAATCGCAAGGCGACGCCGTCGCCCGAGGTCGAGAAGGTCATCCTGGACTTCTCGAAGCAGCAGGGCGTCGAGCGCCGCACGATCTCCGACGACGAGATCCTCGAGCGCTGCATTTACCCGATGATCAACGAGGGCGCGAAGATCCTCGACGAGAAGATCGCCATGCGCGCGTCCGACATCGACGTCGTATGGATGACCGGCTACGGCTGGCCTGTCTACACCGGCGGTCCCATGCACTACGCCGATGCCGTCGGTCTCGATCACGTGCTCGACCGTCTGAAAGCCTTTCATTCCCAGCATGGCGACGACTTCAAGCCGGCGCCTTTGCTCGAGAGGCTCGTTGCCGAACACCGGACGTTTCAGGGCGCCTGATGGTCGTCCAAGAAGCCGACGCTCCGAACAGGAAGGCTGAGGAGGAGAGATGACACAAGCCGCGCTCGGCCAGCCTCCGCTTCGCGTGCCAAGAGCCGAACTTCCCGCGCGTTGGCCGGCGATGTCGATCGCGCAGGCGCATGCGGCGCTCACGGCGCCCGGCGTCATGTTCGAGATGGAAACGATCGAGCAGCGTGGGCGGACGGTGCGGGCCTGGAAGAACGGTCCGAAAAGCCTCGTCGATCTATGGTCCGCGGCGGCGCTGTACGCCACGCGCACGTTCCTCGTCTATGAGGACGAACGCGTCACCTACGACGCGTTTCGCCGCGCCGCTTGGGCGTTCGCCAACGCGCTCGTGGCGCGCGGCGTAAAGAAAGGCGACCGCGTCGCCCTTGTCATGCGCAACCAGAGCGAATGGCCGGTCTGCTTCTACGGCGCGGCTCTCGCCGGCGCAATCGTCACGCCGCTGAACGCATGGTGGACCGCCGACGAAATCGCCTACGCGCTCAAGGACAGCGGCGCGAGTTTGGCGATCTTCGACGAAGATCGCTTCGCGCGGGCTCGCACGGTCATCGCGGCGTGCGGCACGCTTGGCGCATGCATCGTCTCGCGCTTCGTCGGCGACCTTCCGGTCGGCGCGACCGCGTTGGAGAGCCTGATCGGCTCCGCGCGCGAGTGGGCCGCGTTGCCGCCGGCGGGCGCGCCGCCGGTCGCCATCGATCCCGAGGATCGGGCGACGCTCTTCTACACGTCCGGCACGTCGGGCGTGCCGAAAGGCGCCGTCGCCAGCCACCGCGCGGTGACGACACCGGTCTTCGCCACCCTGCTGTCGCAGGTCCGCAGTTTCCTGCGACGCGGCGAGGCGCCGCCGGCCACAGGGCCGGACGCCGAGCAGAAACGTCAGCTCCTCTCGATCCCCATGTTCCACGTCACCGGTTGTTTCTCCGCGCTCGGTGTCGCCGTCGCGATCGGCGCTATGGTCGTCATCATGCGCAAGTGGGATGCCGAACAGGCGCTCGCTCTGATCGAGCGCGAGCGGATCAATTCCGTCGGCGGCGTGCCGACCATCGCCTGGCAATTGCTCGAACATCCCGCCCGCGCGAAATACGACCTCTCCAGCATCGACTCGGTGAGCTACGGCGGCGCGCCGGCGGCCGCCGAATTGGTTCGGCGGCTGAACCAGGATTTCCCTCAAGCCGGCGCCGGCTGCGGCTGGGGCATGACCGAGACCTGCGCCACCTTCACCCACCATATCGGCGAGGATTACAGCTTCCGACCGGAGAGCTGCGGGCCGGCGACGCCGGTCGCCGACATGAAGGTGGTGGACGCGCACGGCGTCACCCTGCCGGTCGGCGACGTCGGCGAACTGCTCGTGCGCGGGCCGCACGTGGTCGAGGGCTACTGGAACCGTCCGCGGGAGACCGCCGAAACATTCCTCGACGGCTGGCTGCGCACCGGCGATCTCGCCCGCATCGACGACGAAGGCTTCTGCACGATCGTCGACCGCGTCAAGGACGTCATCATCCGCGGCGGCGAGAACATCTATTCGGCCGAGGTGGAGAACGTTTTGTATCAGCACCCGGCGATCATGGACGCGGCGCTCGTTGCGATCCCGCACGCGACGCTCGGCGAGGAAGCCGGGGCGGTAGTCACGCTGAAGCCGGGCGCCCGTACCGGCGAGGACGAACTGAAGGCCTTTGTCGGCCGACATCTCGCCGCATTCAAGATCCCGGTGCGCGTGCTGCTACGAAATGAGCCTTTGCCGCGCAACGCGAACGGGAAGATCATGAAGTCAGATCTGCGCCCGCTGTTCGTGGCGCCGGCCTCGAACCAATCGGAACACACGCCATGAACCTCGACTATTCACCGGAGGACGATTCCTTTCGCAGAGAGGTTCGCGACTTCATCGCCGCGAACTATCCGGCCGACCTCAAGGCCAAGCAGGAGAGCGGCGCCGAGCTGGGCAAAGAGGATTTCCTCGCCTGGCACCGCATTCTCGCCGAGAAAGGCTGGGTCGCCCCCGCCTGGCCGAAGGAATACGGCGGCCCTGGTTGGAACCCGATCCAAAAGTTCATCTGCGCGGAGGAGATGGCGTCCGCCGGGACGGTGCCGATCCTGCCGTTCGGCATCGCCATGGTCGCGCCGGTGATCCAGAAGTTCGGTACGCCGGAGCAGAAAGCCAGGTTCCTGCCGCCGACGCATGACGGCAAGATCTGGTGGTGCCAGGGCTATTCGGAGCCGGGCGCCGGCTCCGACCTCGCCTCGCTCACCACCAAGGCGGTGCGCGACGGCGACCATTACATCGTCAACGGCCAAAAAACCTGGACGACGCTCGCCCAGCACGCCGACTGGGGCTTCTTTCTCGTGCGGACCGACTCGGCGGCGAAGAAGCAGGAGGGCATCTCGTTCCTGCTCATCGACATGAAAAGTCCCGGCGTCACCGTGCGCCCGATCATCACGCTCGATGGCGCTCACGAGGTCAACGAGGTCTGGCTCGAGAACGTGCGCGTGCCGATCGAGAACCGCGTCTACAAGGAAAACGAGGGTTGGACGTGCGCCAAGTTCCTGCTCGCGCACGAGCGCACCGGCATCGCCGGCGTCGCCCGCTCCAAGCGCGGCCTGGAAAAGCTGCGCGCGATCGCCGCGAGCGAAACGATGAACGGCAAACCATTGGCGGATGACCCCTTCTTCGGCCGACGCATGGCCGAGCTCGAGATCGATCTGATGGCGCTGGAATACACCGAGCTGCGTAGCCTCTCGCGCGAAGGCGCGGGTAAAGGTCCAGGGCCGGAATCCTCGCTCCTCAAGATCAAGGGAACCGAGATCCAGCAACGCGCCACCGAACTCGTGCTGGAGGCCGCCGGTCAGTACGGCGCGCCGCACCTGATCGACGCGATGGAGCCTGGCGACAATGCGCTGCCTATCGGGCCCGACCACGCGCGCGGGGCCGCCGACACCTATTTCAACATGCGCAAGGCCTCGATCTACGGCGGCTCGAACGAGATCCAGCGCAACATCATCGCCAAGGCCGTGCTCGGTCTTTAGCGCACCGAATAGTTGGACAACGAACGATGGACTTCACCTACAGCGACGAGCAGCGCCAGTTACGCGAGACGCTCGCCCGCTTTCTCGGCGATCGTTACGGCTTCGACGCGCGCCAGAAGATGCTGAAGTCCGGCAAGGGCTGGCGGCCGGAGATCTGGAAGGCGCTGGCGGAGGATCTCGGCATTCTCGGCGTATCGCTCCCGGAAGAGGTCGGCGGCTTCGGCGGCGGCCCCGTCGACGCGATGATCGTCATGGAGGAGATGGGCCGCGCCCTCGTCGTCGAGCCCTACCTCGAGACGATCGTCATCGGCGCCGGACTGCTCAAGCATGTCGGCGGCGACGTCGCGACCGGCGCGATCGAGAAGATCATCGCCGGCGAGATGATCACCGCCTTCGCCTGGAGCGAGCCGAAGACGCGCTTCGACGCGGCCGACGTCGCGACCGCGGCCAAGCGTGAGGATGATGGTTGGCGGGTCGATGGGCGCAAGGCGGTGGTGATCGCGGCACCGTTGGCGACCCACCTTCTCGTCACCGCCCGCACGTCGGGCGCGCAGCGCGACCATGACGGCATCTCGCTCTTCCTGCTCGATGCCAAGGCGCAAGGCATCATCACGCGCGACTACCCGACCGTCGACGGCAAGATGGCGGCGGAGATCGTCTTCGACAATGTCTTGATTGGAGCGGACGCGCTCCTCGGCGAAGAAGGCAAGGCCTTGCCGCTGGTGGAGCAGGTGCTCGACGAGGCGCGCGCCGCGCTCTGCGCGGAGGCGCTCGGCGTCATGCGCGAGCTGCAGCGCCAGACGATCGACTACGTGCAGCAGCGCAAGCAATTCGGTTTGCCGATCGGCAAATTCCAGGTCTTGCAGCATCGGCTCGTCGACATGTTCATGCAGGTCGAGCAATCGGCCTCGATGACCGTGATGGCGACGCTGAAGCTCGAAGAGCCGGAGGCCGCGCGCATGAAGGCGGTGTCGGCCGCCAAGGCCTTCGTGAGCCATGCCTGCAAGTTCGTCGGTCAGAACGCGGTGCAGACGCACGGCGGCATCGGCCTCACCGACGAGTTGGCGCTGAGCCACTACTTCAAGCGTGCCTCGATGATCGAGAACGAGTTGGGCTCATACGATTATCATGTAAGCCGCTATCAGGCGCATTGAGGTCATCGCCTCAAAGAAAAGGCCGCGCTTCAGGCGCGCGGCCTTTCCCTTCATAGAGTCAGAAAAGTTTAGAACGCCGCGTCCTCGAGCGCCATCATCGAGCCCTTGCCGGACTTGATCGCGGCGAAGAGGCCGCCGGCTTCCGGCAGGATACGGTCGAAGAAGAAGCTGGCGGTCGCTAGCTTCGCCTTGTAGAAGCCGGCGTCTCCATTGGCCTTGGGCAGCTTCTCGTGCGCGATCTTGATCGTGCGGGCCCACATGTAACCAAGGGCGACCAAACCGAACAGCTTGAGATAGTCGGACGCGGCCGCGCCGGCCTCTTCCGGGTCACGCATGCCGGTCTGCGCGATCTGCCCGGTTGCCAGCTGCAGCGCGCCGAACGCTTTTTCCAGCCGCCGCACGGGCTCGCCGATCGCCGCGTCGTTCTTGTTCGCCTCGATGAAATCGGCGACGGGATGAAAGAACGAACGAAGGTAGCGGCCGGCGTGCGCGCCGAGCTTACGGCCGACGAGGTCGAGCGCCTGGATGCCGTTGGTTCCCTCGTAGATCATGGCGATGCGCGCGTCGCGCACGTATTGTTCCACACCATGGTCGCGGATATAGCCGTGGCCGCCGTAGACCTGCACGCCGCGGCTGGCGTTCTCGAAGGCCATGTCGGTGAACATTGCCTTCACGACCGGTGTCATAAGCTGGCAGAAGTCGTCCGCCTCTTGCTTGACGTGCGGATCGTTGGACTTGCCGGCACGGTCGAGCGCGCGGGCGACCCAGCCCGACAGTGCGCGACAGCCCTCGATCTCGGCACGCATCCGCATGAGGCTGCGGCGCACGTCGGGGTGAACGATGATCGGATCGGCCGGCTTATCGGGATGTTTGACGCCCGACAGAGAGCGGCCCTGCAGGCGATCCTTGGCGTAGGCGACGGCGCTCTGGTAAGCGGCCTCGGCGACGCCGAGGCCCTGGATGCCGACGGACAAACGTTCCGAGTTCATCATCGAGAACATCGCCTGCATACCCTTGTTGGGCTTGCCGACGAGCCAACCCTTGGCGTCGCTGAAGTTGATCTGGCAGGTGGCCGAAGCCTTCATGCCCATCTTGTGCTCGATGCCGACGCAATTGACGCCGTTGCGCGCGCCGGGGCGCCCGTCGTCGCTCGGGATCAGCTTGGGCACCAGGAACAGGCTTATGCCCTTGATGCCCTTCGGCGCGTCCGGCGTACGGGCGAGAACCAAGTGGATGATATTCTCGGTCAGATCGTGATCGCCGGACGAGATGAAGATCTTCGAGCCGGTAACGTTGAAGCTGCCATCCTCGTTGGGAACCGCCTTCGTGCGCAGCATGCCAAGATCGGTGCCGCAATGGGCTTCCGTCAGGCACATCGTGCCACCCCAGGTGCCGTCGACCATCTTGGGCAGGAAGCGGTCCTTCAGCTCCTCCGTCGCGTAACCCTCGATCGCCACAGTGGCGCCATGCGTCAAGCCAGGGTAGAGGCCAAACGACATGTTGGCCGAGCAGAGCATCTCCTCGACCTGCTTGGCGAGACTCTCAGGCAGCCCCTGGCCGCCATACTTCGGATCCGACGCGAGTGATGTCCAACCGCCTTCGCGGAACGTCTTGTAGGCCTCCGGAAAGCCCTTGGGCGTACGCACGACGCCGTTTTCGTAGTGGCAGCCCTCGACGTCGCCGGATGCGTTAAGCGGCAGCAACACGCCCTCCGCCATCTTCGCGGCTTCTTCGAGGATCGTGTCGACGAGGTCTTCGCTTACATCCTCGAAGCCGAGCTTATCGGCAAGTTCCTCGGTGCCATACATCTCGTGGAGGACGAAACGCATGTCGCGCACAGGCGCCTTGTAGGTCTGCATAGTAGGTCTCCTTCGATAGGTATCAGTTACGGAGAGGCTTACCCGTTTCAAGCGTGTGCTCGATGCGGGCCAAGGTCGCGGGCGTCTTCAACAGGCGCATGAAGGCGGTGCGCTCCAGCTTGAGCACATCGTTTTCGGTGAGCGCGTCGATTGGGTCGCAAGCGCCGCCGGAGAGGACCTCGGCGAGGCCGTAGGCCACGGTCACGTCGTGGTCGGTGGCCAAACGACGACGATGGAAGCCGGCCACGGCGCCCTCCATGCCGATGCGTCCGGCCGCGCCGGGCAGGTTGATGGTGATCGCGGCGTCCGGCGGCGCGTAGTTCTCGGCCAGCGCCAGCGCCTTTGCCTTGGCATCGGCGAGCAGGCGGTATCGGTTCATGGTGATGTCGTCGCCCTTGCGCAGGATCAGCATGTCCCGCGCCTGCGCGGCGGACTTGGAGACGGTGGCGGTCGAGACCATCTCGAAGACTTTCGCCGGCGCCGGCATCGGCCCGCGCGCAAATCTGTCATTGGCCTTCCAACGAAACAGCATCTCCTTGCAGCCGCCCCAGCCGGGCAGCAGGCCGACGCCGCATTCCACGAGGCCGGCGTAGGTCTCGGCATGCGCCTGCACGGCGTCCGAATGCAGCAGGATCTCGCAGCCGCCGCCGAGCGCCATGCCGGCCGGCGCGGAAACGACCGGGAACGGCGCGTATTTCAAGGCCTTGTACGTGTCCTGACCGATCGCGATCGTCTGCTCGATCTGCTGCCAGGCCGCGATATTGGCCGCGAAGAGCGCCAGGCCGAGGTTGGCGCCGACCGAAAAGTTCGTGCCCTCGTTGTAGATGACGAGCGCCTTGTGCTTCTCCTTCACGAGCTTGATCGACTGGTGAAGCAGCGTCATGATCTGGTCGTCGATCGAGTTGCTCTTGGAGGTGAATTCCAGGCAGCAGACGCCATCGCCGATGTCCCAAAGAGCGGCCGAACCGTTCTTGAGGAGCGGCTTCGCGGTCAGCTTGATATCCTCGAGCAGCAACACGCCCTCGGGGCGCACGAGATCGTGGTAGGCTCCGTCGAGCCCGAAGAACTGGCGCCTGCCGTTCTCCAGCCGATAGAACGTTTGATCGCCGACTTTGGCGAGAATCGGCGGCACCGCGATGCCGTCTTCCTCAAGCGCCTTGGCGAGCCACGCGGCGCCGACCTTATCGATCAGCTCGAAGGGACCCCACTTCCAATTGTAGCCAAGGCGCATGGCCTCGTCGATCGCGGTGATCTCGTCGGCGGCTTCCGGCACCAGGCTCGCGGCGTAGGAGAGCACGCTGCCGATGACGTTCCAGGCGTATTTACCGTGCTTGCTTTTCGAGGACAGCAGCGCTCGAAGATTCTTCTCCGCGCTCTTGAGTTCGGCAAGCTCCGGCGCCTGCACGGCAATGTATTCGCCGGTGGTCAGATTGATCGCCTGCTTGTCCTTGCGGCCCTTGGTCTTGTCGATGCGGTAGAAACCACCCTTGCCTTTGCGGCCGGTATAGCCGTCGGCGATCATCTTCGCCAGCAGCGGCATCTCGCGGTTGACAGCGTGGAACGCGTCCGTCTTCGGCAACAGCCCGGCGAGACTCGCGTTGATATGCGGGCCAAGGTCGAGCCCCACGAGGTCGAGCAGGCCGAAGATGCCGGTCTTCGGTATGCCAAGCGGCCGCCCCATGATGGCGTCGGCCTCCTCGATCGACAGGCCGGTGTCCATCGCCTCCAAGATGCCGCGCTGCATCCAGTAGATGCCGAGACGGTTGGCGATGAAACCGGGGCTGTCCTTGCAGGCGACGATGCTCTTGCCCATCGCGATGTCGCAGAATTGTGAAACTTTCGCGACCTGCGCAGGGTCGGCCTTGCCCGAGACGACCTCCAACAGGCGCATGTAGCGCGGCGGGTTGAAGAAATGCGTGACGAAGAAGTCGCGCTCGAACGCGTCGGGCATGCCCTCGACCAGTGAGGCCAGAGGGATCGTCGACGTGTTCGACGAAACCGGTGTGCCGGGCTTTCTCACGGCGTCGATCTTTCTGTAGAGCGCCTGCTTGATGTCGAGGCGTTCGATGACGACCTCGACGATCCAGTCGCAATCGGCGATCTGTCCGAGATCGTCGTCGATCGTGCCGACACTGATCAGCTTGGCCGCGCGCTCCGACATCAGCGGGGCCGGCTCGGTCTTGAGCAGCTTGGCGGCGGCGCCACGCGCGATCGAGGCGCGGTCCTTCTCGTCCTTGCCGACGATGTCGAGCAGCAGCACCGGCACGCCAGCGTTGGCGACCTGCGCGGCGATACCTGCGCCCATCACGCCGGAGCCGATCACCGCGACTTTCTTGATCATCGTTTCCGGCTGGGCCATCACACGCGCTCCATGATCGTGGCGATGCCTTGTCCGCCGCCGATGCACTGGGTGGCGAGCGCGTAGCGGCCGCCCTCGCGCTTCAGCAGGCTCGCCGCCTTGCCGGTGATGCGCGCTCCAGTGGCGCCGAGAGGGTGGCCGAGCGCGATGGCGCCCCCATCGAGGTTCAGCGTCTCCTCGCGGATGCCGAGCTCCTTCATGCAGGCGAGGGCCTGCGCGGCGAAGGCCTCGTTCAGCTCGACCACATCGATCTGCTTCATCTCGATGTTCGCCCGTTGCAGCGCCTTGCGCGTCGCCTTCACCGGACCGATGCCCATGATGTCCGGCTCGCAGCCAGACACGGCCACTGAAGCGAGGCGCGCCAGCGGTTCGAGATTGTTGCGCTTGGCGTATTCCTCCGTGCAGAGCAATACGGCGGCGGCACCGTCGGTCAGCGGCGAGGAGGTGCCGGCGGTGACCGCACCCTCGGCGCTGAAGGCCGGCTTCAGCGCCGCCAAAGCTTCCTTGTTCGTCTCCGGACGGATGCAGCCGTCCTTGTCGAGCATGCCGCCGTTCGTTTTGATCGGTACGATCTCGTCGGCGAAACGGCCTTCGACTTGCGCGGCGGCTGCCTTCTGGTGGCTGCGCACGGCGAGTTCCTCTTGCGCGGCGCGGGTGATCTGCCAGCGGCGCGAGACGTTCTCGGCCGTGTCGCCCATGCCCATGTAGGCGCCGGGCTGCTTGGCGTTCAGCGTGGGGTTCGGCATCGGGTTGTATCCGCCCATCGGAATGCGCGTCATGCTCTCGACGCCGGCGCAGATGAAGGCCTCGCCCGCGCCGAGCATGATCTGCCCGGCCGCGATGTGGATCGCGTGCATCGAGGAGCCGCAGAAGCGATTGACGGTCGACCCGCCGACGGAAAGGGGAAGGTCAGCCTGCAGCGCGACGAGGCGCGCCATGTTGAGGCCCTGCTCGCCCTCCGGGAAAGCGCAGCCGAGAATCAGGTCCTCGATCTCGCCGGCATCGATCCCGGTCTTGGCGACCAACGCGCGCACGACGTCGGCGATGAGGTCATCGGGGCGCACCTTGGTGAGGCCGCCCTTCTTGGCCAGGGTGAACGGCGAGCGGGCGTAAGCGGCGATCACGATGTTTTGCATAAAACGACCTCCTTTTTTAGGCACCTCGCGCTTTCTCGCGCGCCTTGTGTCTCTGCTAGGTTGTGATGTCTCTGCTAGGCTGTTGCGGCCAATCTCGTCTTTTCGCGTCGTGTCGCCGCCTTCGCGAGAATCGCGGAAGCGTCCCTCTCGAGATCGTCGAGCCCCTGCAGCGCCTGCTCGATCGCGTCGCGGCGATCCTCCAGCGTGCGCCGCCGTTCGACGATTCGCGCCAGCAACGCGCGCGTTTGCGTGAGTTGACGCGGATCGGCGTCGTAAAGGTCCAGATAATCCTTGATCTCGCGCAGGCTGAAGCCAAGCCGCTTGCCGCGCAGGATCAGGATCATCCGCGCCCGCTCGCGGTGGCTGTAGATACGGGTCGTCGCGAGCCGGCCGGGCACGATCAGCCCCTTGTCCTCGTAGAAACGAAGCGCGCGAGCGGTGATGCCGAGCTCGCGCGCGAGGTCGGTCACCGTGACGAACGCGTCGCCACCGCTTGCGACACGCACGCTCGCCTGAGCCAGGGGCACCTTGGCGATGCCGGGGACCAGCGTCGAGTCGTTCACGACGGCGTGCCCTGCTCTTCCGCGATCAGCTCCTTTTTCGAGAGCTTGCCGACAGCGGTCTTGGGCAGAACCTTGCGGATCTCGATCGCCTTCGGCAGCTCGATCTTCGACACATAATCCTTGAGGAACGTCTGCAGCGAATCGGATGTCGCGGCCGACCCCTCGCACAGCACCACGAACGCTTTCGCGGCTTGGCCGCGATAAGCGTCGGCGACACCGATCACCACCGCCTCGGCAACATCCGGATGCTGATAGAGCGCGTCCTCGATCACGCGTGGATAGACGTTGTAGCCGCCGCTGAGGATCACGTCCTTGATGCGGTCGACGATGAAGATGTAGCCATCCTCGTCCTTATAGCCGATGTCGCCGGTGCGCAGGCCGTGCTCGTCCAGCACCGCCGCCGTCTCCTCCGGCTTGTTCCAGTAGCCCTTCATCACCTGCGGCCCGCGAACGATGATTTCGCCTTTCTCGCCCGTCGGCATCAGCGCCCGGGTGACGGGATCGCGGATGTCGACGAAGGTGTCGACGAGCGGCACGCCGACCGAGCCGACCTTGGACTCGCCTTTCGCCGGGTTGCAGCAGACGACCGGCGATGTTTCGGTGAGGCCATAGCCCTCGACGAGATGCGCGTTGGTCAGCCTGCGGAAATGGTCGCCGACCTCGATCGGCAACGGCGCCCCTCCCGATATGCAAAGCTGGATGAAGGAGAGGTCACGCTTCTCCTTCTCGGCGAGCTTGGCGATGGCGCCGTAGATCGTCGGCACCGCCGGGAAAACCGTCGGCTTCGTGGTCAGCAGCGCTTTCAGGGTGGCCTTCAGCTCATAGCGCGGCAGCAACACCATTTCGGCGGCGGATTCGACCGAATAGTTCATGACAACCGTCATCGCGAAGACATGGAACAGGGGCAGGACGCCGAGCACGCGCTCCTCGCCGAGCTTCCGCGTTGGATCATAGGCGACATTCTGGCCAGAATTCGCGATGACATTGGCGTGCGTCAGCATCGCACCCTTCGGCGTACCCGTCGTCCCGCCGGTATATTGCAGCACCGCGAGATCGTCCGAAGATATCGCCACGGGCCGAACCTGGTCACGGGAGACCAACAGCTCGGCAAAGGTCATATGACGGCCATCCAGCGGCAGCCGCGCGAGCCGCTGCTTGCGCTTGACTATCTTGTAGAGGAGCGATTTGGCAGCCGGCAAAGCCTCGGCAAGCGAGCAGACGACGACCTTGCGCAGCCCGGCACGCTCCGCGACGGCGGCGACCTTGCAATGGATGTCCGGCACATCGATGACGAGCATGACGCTCGTGCTCGAGTCGCGGATCTGGTGCTCGAGCTCGCGCTCGACGTAAAGCGGATTGTAATTGACCACCACGGCGCCGATCTTCAGCACGGCGTAGTAGCCGATCACGAAGTGCGGCGTGTTGGGCAGGCAAAGTCCAACGCGGTCGCCTTGCTTCACGCCCAGCGATTGGAGACCGGCGGCGGCGCGATCCACGGCGGCGGCCAGCTGCGTGTAAGTCCAGCGCCGCCCGAGGAAATCAATGGCCGGACGACCGCCATAGTCCCTCGCCGCCCGATCGAGAAAATCAGGCACGTTCCGCGCCCAGGGCTCGAACCTCGCGCTTAACGACGTGGCGGCGGCGTCGATCTCGGTGGCGCTGATTGTCATCGTCGGAGCCTAGAGGGTGACAGCCTGAACCCGGCCATGCCGCTTACAAGATTGCATTGACGTATGCGTCAGGGGTATCTAGTCGCCTCTTCAGCGTTTGGAAAGATCAAAAGCTTCTGTCTTTCGGCGGCGCCCTTCAGCTCACGGGCGACCGAACCCGCCGCAGAACTTTTTCGATGAACCGAGCGGTCTGCTCGGTTGCGGTGAGTGGAAGCATGTGGCCCTGCCCTTCGATCTGATCGAGCGTCAGCCCTTCGACCACATGAAGCATCGGCTCGCCCTGAGTTTTCGGGTCGAGAATGCGGTCGCCGGCGCCATAGAGGATGCCAACGGGCATATCGAGCGTCGGATAGCGCCCGACCATGCCGGGCAGATCCTCGTTCACGGCGACGATATCGCACGAGGCGCCGTAGAAGGCACTCGGCCGCAAACCGAGCAGCGCGCCGCCGCGCGTGCCGAAATCCAGCGGCGGCGGATTGGGTCCGAACACGTCGACAAGCGCCTTCGCCCCAAAGCGCATCGCGAAGGGGGTCGCCAGGGTCCAGGCGAGAATCTTGCGCACGAGCGGCGAGGCCACGGCGAGATGGCGCAACGCGGGCGGCGGGTCTGGCTGTGGATGGGTCAATGGCGCGATGAGCGCGAGCCCGCCGACGCAATCGGGATGATCGAGCGCGGTCGCCAGCGCGACCGCCCCGCCCAGCGAGTGGCCGACCAGCACCGGCCGGTCGAGACGCAAGGCGCGGATCAAGGCGGCGATGGTCGCCGCCTGCGCCGGCAGGCGCGCGGACGCGCCCGACGACCGCACGGAATAGCCGCAGCCCGGCCGGTCGACGCAAACCACCCTGTACTGATCCTTGAGGCTGTCGACGAGGGCGTAGGTCATGTGCTGCAACTGCCCGGCAAGGCCGTGCACGAGGACGATCGCCGGGCCGGCGCCCACATCGACGTAGTGCGTGCGCGCGCCATCGATATCGATGATGCGCCCTGGCGGCGGCACGGCGGCTTCCACGCGATGCGCGGTGAAGGCGGTGAAGAGCACCAGCCCGGTGAAGACGAGGGCAATCAATCCGGTGAGCCAAAGGACGACCGTGAGAAGCATGGGGACACTCTTGCTTGCGCTTCGCGCGGCGTGGCTGCGACCGATGCGAACGCCCTCGCGCGAGCCGAGCGGCGCGCCGTCTTCGGTGAAGGCGTCGCAAAAGCATCACGCTGTGTCTAGTGACCCCCGCCCTACGTTAAGGTCGCGGTGGTATGCCTTCAGACCGCCTGCAGGCGGCGCGTCGAGAGCCTAGCGGCGATCTTGGCCGTCGCGCTTCGCATCTCCTGGTAGAGCGGATGGCGCATAAGCCTCAAGGTAAGAAGCCAAGCCGCGCCACCCACGGCCGCGCTGAAGATGCAGGCGACGAATGGCGTCGCGGTAGAGAAACGATAGGCGGTCATCAACGCCATCGAGGGGACAATGGCGGCGGCGGTCAGGATCGCGCTGCGGCGATAGATCGGCAGCACGTCGGCCCAGGTCGTGTCCGTCATACGCTGGAGCGGGCGCCGGTACAGCGTGATCGAGATCGTGGCGTCGAGAATACGTGCGGCGGCGGCGCCGACGAGTGAGACCAGGCAGCCGAGGCAGAAGACACCGAGGCCAAGCAGATTGCGTTGCGCCTCGAGCCTGGCCTGGCGCCCGGTCTCCCCGCAGATCACGAAGACCTCCCATGTCATGCTAACCGATATCAGGAGAATGGAGCCGACGCACAGAAGCGAAAGCGGATCGGCGGCGGCCACCCACTCCTTGCCGTAGACCGTCGCGACGAGCGGGCGCGCCAGCACCGCTAGCCCGGCGAACGCCGGCCACAGCATCGCGGTCAGCACCTCGAGGATCTTGAGGTAGGCAAGGCGCAGGGAGTGTCCTTTGCGACGGCGCTCCGCCAGGTCCGACAGGAAGATGCGGCCGAGCACCGCGTGGATGTTCTCCCAAACGAGCGTGTTGATGCCGGAGGCACGCGAGAAGATGCCGAGCGCGCCGAGGCCTAGAATGCGGCCGAGCACGATGTCGGCGAGCCGTCCAGAGAGCACGGTGATACCGGAGATCGCCATCATCTGCAGGCCAAAGGCGGTGACGAGGCGCCATTCGCGCAGCCGCAGGCGAAACGAGAGGTGCCGCCGGCCGAACGCGCAGAACAGGATGGTGTTGACCACAGCGCCAGCGACGGCGCCCCATCCCAAGCTCAACGCGCCGAAGCCGACAAGCGCGAGGCCGATCGTCACGACGGCGATCACCATGACGCGCAGCGTGTTGATCAGCGTGATCCAGTGAAACCGCATGTCGCGCTGCATGATCGCGGCGGGCAGGAACTGGAACATGCCTAGGATCGGCGGCAGAGCGAGGATCGCCATGACTCTGCGCACCATGTCGTCGTGGTAGAAAGCGGCGCCGGCGTAGCCCAAGGCGTAGATCGCCGCCGCAAGGAGAAGGCTGAGGATCGCGTTCACCGTGAAGGCCGTCTCGATCAGCGCGACGCGGTCGGCCGGCTCGCGGATGACGAGCTGGTTGAGGCCGATGCCCTGAACGGCGGAGACGAGGCTCGTCGTTGCCAGCGCGGCCGCGTAGACGCCCATCTCGCGTGGCGTCAGCAGGCGCGCTAGCGCGACCTGGCTGCCGATCTGGGTGACGAACAGCAGCACCTGGCCGCCCGACGTCCAGGCGATCGCACGGCGCAAAGCGGCGCCGCCATCGGGAACGAAAGGATCCCGCGCGACGATCGCGTCGGTCATGAGCAAGCCCGCTCGACGGAATCCGCGACCGGCGTTCCTGCGCGCTTGCGCACCACGGTCGCCAGCGCATCCTTGACGAAGGCCCGGAGCGCAAGACCGCCGCGCGATGGCGCGGCATAGGCGCCGCGCGCGGCCAGGCGACCGAGGATCGCGGCGCGAGCGAAGACGGAAGGAGCGAGCGAGAGAGCGAGACGCCGCTCGTAGATCGCGGCCAGACGCGCCCAGTATGCGGCCCCGGCCGCAGAGGCGATGGCGTAAGGCCCGGCGCCACGCGACGCCGCGGCCAGCAGATCCTGTCGCCTGTGGCAGAGATCGAGATGGAAGGCGAGATCACTTGAATCGGTGAGCACGAGCTTGGCGAGTTTGGCCATGGTCGCGCCGGCGTTACCGGCGCCGAATGCATTGCTGCCGTGCTGGCGGTAGAGCACCAGCGGCTCCTTCAGGTAGACCGTGCGACCGAGCGTGGTCCCGAGAAAATAGGCCCAGCGATCGTGCGCCAGCGGCCGTCTCGGATCGATATTGTCCGGGCCGCGCGCGCCTGCGGGCAAAAAGTCGAGAAGCTCGCGCCGGATCGTCGTCGAGAAGCCGAAGAACACGCCCCAAGGCGCCAACGTCAGCGGCTCGTAGACGCCGCCCTTGTCGAGATGAGCGAAATGCCCCGACCGCTTGCCATTGGAATCGACCAGCCATGCGTCATGACCGCAGATCGAGGCATTGGCCTGTTCCAGCGCGTCGACACAGCGCTCGAGCTTTTCGGGCAGCCAGATGTCGTCCTGGTCGCAGAAGGCGATGTAGCGGCCAGCGCAGCGCGAAGCGGCGGCAAGGAAATTGCCGCCAAAATGTAGCCGCTCCGCATTGACCGTAAGGCGCACCGGGAACGGCGCCGTGCGCGCGAAATCAGCGATGATCGCCGCCGTCGCGTCGCTCGATCGATCGTCGCCAACGATGAGCTCCATTGGCCGCATTGTCTGCGCGCGCAGGCTTTCGAGCTGCTCCCGCAGAAACCGCGCGCCGTTATAGGTGGCGAGGGCGACCGACACGGAGCGCACCGGGTCTGTCGACCGCCTGTTCGGGACCGCCAATGCGCCGTAAGCCATCTCGCGAAGCCTTGTTTACCGCCCGCAACGACCGCCCGTCGCCGCCGCGGCGGATCCTTCCGTCAAAGCTGATGGAAGAGCTTCAATCTTTCGCATCGTCGAGCGCCGCACGGAAGGCATCGGGGCGGCAAACTGTCGGCGTGCTTAGCCGTTGGTGAACGGGAACCAAGATCGCGCGTATTAACGCGATCGACGCGATGATTTCATCCGGAGGTCCCGCCTCGTTCTTTGCGGACCAAGGCCGCACGTCCGCTTCAGCTCGGCGGCTTGTAGCCGCGCGCCTGCTTGAGGTTCTTGGCGCTCGCGAGACCTTTGGCGCCGACGAGCTTGGTGTCGGCCATTTCGGTGCCGTCGAGATTGGCATCGCCGAAATCCGCGCCGCTGGCATCGGCGCCGGTAAGATCGGCCCGCGCGAGGTCGGCGCCCGCGAAGTTGGCGCCGTGCAGGTCGGCGAAACTCAGATCGGCGTGGCCCATGTTCGCGTGCGAGAAGTCGGCGCCGGCAAGATTGGCGCTACCCATCTCCGTGTGCATCAGCCCCATCGATTGGTTGTTGAGATGGGCCGACACGTCGCCGCCGGTGAACTTGGCGCCCTCGAGGTCGCCGCCGGTGAACCGCGCCTGGACTCTGGCGCCGGTCAGGTTGGCGCCCTTGAAGATCGGGATCTCGCCCTTCCGCGCTTCGAGGTTCTGCGCGACGACCGGCGCGACCAAGCTGGCACCGGTCAGGTTGGCATCGGTGAAATTGGCGTGGATCAGCCATGACAGGTTGAGGTTGGCGCCGGTGAGGTTCGCGCGCGTGAGGTTCGCGTCGGCGAGTTTCGCGCCGAAAAGGTTGGCATGATCGAGGTCGGCGCCGGTGAAGTCCAGGCCTGACAGGTCGAGGTTGCGGAGCGACTTGCCGGCGAAGCTGGCGGGATGATCGGGCTTTGCCGCGGCGAGCGCGCTCTTCACCTGGTCGACGCTCAGGTTCGCCGGTGTATCCTGGCTGGCCGCGTCGAGGGCGAGAGCCGGCCCGGCCAGGAGTATGGCGAAAGGAACGACCATCCTTATGAGCGTGCCCGGCATGATCGTCCCTCCTGCGCTTCCCTTGTTCGCGCCTCTGCCGGGCGCTTGTTGAGGGATCGTGCGTCATTTGTCTTCTAATCGTTTTTCTGGCCAACGCGACGCGTGGTCAAGACCACGGCGCGCCGGCGAAGGCGTTTACCGGGATCTGCAGGTAGGTCCGGCCGTTCGGACCAGACTCCTGCAGCCGCCACTATGCGCGGAATCGGCGTGGTCGCGTCACGCGCCTCGCGCAATGCCACGAAGGCATCGGTTGCACGGCCACGAATCGCTCGTCGTAGAAGCCGACCACCGCCGGAACTCTCGCAGGCGCGGTCATGACCGACGCTCCCGGCCCTAAGCCGATCTACGCCTGGTATCGTTAATCAGCGTTTGCCGGATCATGCGCCAACACCGGCGACAGGTGGCCTCTGAGAGCATACCTTGAAACAGGCGCGGCTTAGAAAAAGCGCCATCTGTGGTTCTGCGAAGGCTTCTCTCTTCTCACGCCGAGTAGCTCGGAGGTAGCCAAGAAGTCTGCGACGCTGCGAACGATGCTTGCCAATAACGCCATTGTGTACCTCTGCGAGATATCTAGCTGCGACGCCGCGGGCTTTCGCTATCAGATGAGAGAAAAGTGATTTGAGATCACGCCTCAAGCGGTAATCTCGAAAGTGATGGCGGCTATTGCAAACCGTGAACCTGGATCATCACCCACCTCAGCTTCGGTTTCCACCCGCTGGAAACCTCTCGTTTGTAGCGGAACGCCAAGCCCACGTCTTGCCCGCCCATTCCGCCTCGTGACCTCGGCCTTGTGCCCGATTGCGCAAAGCGGTAGTCGGGGCTGTCTCGCGCGCAGCCGGAACCTAGGCCAGACTCGTCCCTTCGTGCGTCGCGCCTTCCAAATTCGGTGTAGTGCGGGATATCGACGAGTCGCTTAGCTGCGGCGAAGCCAGATCTCTGGCTTGAACGGAGTTGGAAAGGTGGCCGAGTGGTTTAAGGCAGCGGTCTTGAAAACCGCCGTGGGTGCAAGCCTACCGTGGGTTCGAATCCCACCCTTTCCGCCAAAAGGCTGCAAGCTCCACTCCGCGGGTTGACGGATGAGGGACGAAGTCGTGCGAACCGCACGTTCACGCCGAGTGGATCGCGAATGAAGACGTCGCGCCCCGCACCGCTGGAAATGGCGCGTTTACGCAAGATCATCCACGTCGACATGAACGCGTTCTACGCTTCGGTCGAGCAGCGCGACGATCCGACGTTGCGGGGCTTTGCGGTTGGTAGTGTGGGCAAAGGCGCGGGTGCACAGCGCCATTTGAACCCGGCTGACAGGAGTGCGATGCTCGACCCGAACCAGCGAGCGATAACGTGATCCGGTTCCCT
Source organism: Beijerinckiaceae bacterium (assembly GCA_965198495.1). GTDB lineage: Bacteria > Pseudomonadota > Alphaproteobacteria > Rhizobiales > Beijerinckiaceae > RH-AL1. Next base: position 3,011,485 of record CBDAPL010000001.1, read on the forward strand.
TCAGGAGGGAATAATGCCATGCCCGTCCTCAGATCCACGCAGGCGGAAACGGCCGCGTCATGAGCGCCGCAACGCCAGTCAATTTCAGCAGCGAAGGCCATACCGGACCGCATCGCGTTGAAGCGTGGTCGGCGGCGATGAGGCTGACCGGCTTCCAGACGACCGTCGATGTCCGTGATCCCGGCTTCTACGGATCAATCGCATCCCGATCCTCGCCGCGCGGCATCGTCTTCTCTCGCGTGTCTTCGAGCGCCCAGCGCATATCCTTCGACGGCGCGGCAGCTAGCGGCATGCTCGTCATCTGCCTGCATCTCGACGGGAGCGGCCATCTCGACGACGCCGCAAACCTCAACGCGCACGACGTCGTTTTCGCTCTGGCCTCCAGCGCCTTTTCGCTGGCCTTCTCCTCGCCGTTCCGCCAGCTGTTCGTCCGCGTCCCCTTGGAAACTCTGATCCTGCGGGTCAAGACGGTATCGATCCCCAAGGCCGTCCGCATTCAGGGCCGGAGCGGCCTGGGCTACCTCTTCTCGCGGTTCCTCGCGAATGTCTCCGAGACGATCGAGACGCTCGAGAGCGAAGACCTGCGACCGGTCGAGCACGCTCTTTCGGAGTTCCTCGTGTCGGTCCTCGCGCAGCAATCGACGAACGCGGTGCTTGCGGCAGGTACGGGCACCCAGTCGAGTACCCTGCACCGCATCTGCGAGCGAGTCGAAAGAAACCTCACCGTTCCCAACCTCACGCTGGCCGACATCGCCCGCGACGAGGGCGTATCCGTGCGCTACCTGCAGAAGCTGTTCGAGAACGCGGGCGAGAGCTTCACGCATTATCTCCGCGAGCGCCGGCTCGAACGATGTCGCTTGGACCTCTCGAACCCGCTCCATTCGGGTCTTTCAATCTCCGACATAGGCTTCAAATGGGGCTTTAACGACGCCGCCCATTTCAGCCGGAGCTTCCGCGACCGCTTCGGGACGTCGCCCCGCGCCTTCCGCAACGAGTCCGTCAACCGCCTGAGCGAAATAGCGCCGCAGCAGGCCAAGCGCGGATGGCCGAGCGAGGCCCTGGAGAGCGGCGTGCGCTTTCGTTTGCCGTCCGGTGCGTCCGCCGACGTCGAGGGGGCGAGGTTGGCGCCCGCATCGGAGGATGCTTCGGCGCACCACCACCTCGCGGCCACGGACAAGAGCGTCCACTGGGGTTATTTCAGCAGGGCGCTTCCCCCCGTCCTAAAGATCAAGTCCGGCGACGTCGTCACCGTCGAGGTCCTGACGCAGCACGCCTACGACGACTACGAGCGCATGATCAAAGGCGATCCCGGACTCGAGAGCGTCTACAACTGGACCGCAGACGGCAAGAGCGTCAATCGCCGTGGCGCGGGTCCGATGGACGCCTCTGTCTACGGGCGCGGTGCTGGCGAGGGCTTCGGCGTGCACATCATGACGGGTCCCATCGCCGTCGAGGGGGCGATGCCCGGCGACGTGCTCGAAGTAAGGATTCTCGACGTCCTGCCCCGCCCCAGCAGGAACGAGGACTACCTGGGCCGCTCGTTCGGTAGCAACGCCGCCTCCTTCTGGGGCTTCCACTACGACGACCTCCTTACCGAACCCAAACCCAGGGAGGTCGTCACGCTCTATGAGTTCGACCTTCGCAAGGAGCGGCCCTGCGCATGCGCCGTCTATAGCTACCGCTGGACGCCGCAGACCGACCCCTTCGGTGTTGTGCACAAAACGATCGACTACCCGGGCGTGCCCGTCGACCATTCGACGATTGAGAAGCGGCACGGGATCCTCAAGGGCGTCGAGATCCCGGTACGACCGCACTTCGGCGTGATCGGCACGGCCCCGCGCGAAGCCGAACTCATCGATTCCGTGCCACCCTCCTACTTCGGTGGCAATATCGACAACTGGCGCGTCGGCAAGGGCTCCAAGATCTTCCTGCCGGTGTCGGTGCCCGGAGCTCTCCTCTCGATCGGCGATCCCCACGCCTCGCAAGGTGATTCTGAACTCTGCGGCACCGCCATCGAATGCTCCCTGACGGGCATCTTCCAGATCGTGCTGCACAGGAAGGGCGACTTCGACAACACGCCCTTCGCCGACCTAAGCTATCCGCTGATCGAGACGCCGACCGAGTGGGTCCTGCTTGGCTTCAGCCATCCGAACTACCTCGCCGAACTCGGCGACAAGGCCCAGAGCAAGGTTTACGAAACAGGCTCGCTCGACCTCGCCATGAAGGACGCGTTCCGCAAGATGCGCAGGTTTCTGATGTCGGCGCGCGGCCTCAGCGAGGACGAGGCCATTTCGCTCATGTCAGTCGCCGTCGACTTCGGTGTCTCGCAGGTCGTCGACGGGAACTGGGGCGTGCACGCCATCGTCCGGAAGGAGCTCTTCGAGGACGCCTTCCTCTCGGGGATCGGCGACTGAGGGTCGAAGGTCGGTTACCACACAAGTAGAGCCTCGCGCCGAAGCGCCTCTTTCCAAGGCGGTTCGCATCGCATCGAAGCGAAAGGCCCTTAGCGCCGCCTCGGGGCTGAACGTTTGGACCGGAGCCGCACGAAGCTTAGGCAAGCTGAGGGGCCCGTCCTTGCAAACAGTCAGAGATTGTGCGCCGTGAGACAAGTCGTCTTATGTCAAATGCAAGTATGGTCCTTGCCATGGCGACGCGGAAGTGCCGCCACACGAAGACCAAGGAGCACTTGATGACGCGCTCGTTCACCCAAGACGCTGCCTTCCTTCCGCCGCTCCTTCCGGCACCCATACCGATTAGGCAGATCCTGCCCTGGTTCGCGTTCGGGACGCTGATGTGCCTGCTGGCGATCTACTTCGTCGGCGCGGAGCAGGGTGCGACATCGCTCCTGACGGGAATGTACGTGCACGAGTTCCTCCATGACGGCCGGCATCTGCTCGGCTTTCCTTGCCACTGACAGGACCTCCCGTGCAGCCACGTCCCCGTCTGCAACGGTAGCGGCCGACAAAAATCAAAGCCATTCCGGGGGCACGCCGCTTCCGGCGCAGGCGACGTGCGCCCGATCGCACCTTTTGGCATACCGGAAAGCAACAACGATGAAGTATTCAAAACGCGATTTCATGAGGAACGCCCTCGCCACGGCGGCGGCGATCCCGGCCTCGGCACTCGGGTCGCGCGTCGCCTTGGCAGCCGAGCCGGTGACGGTCGGCATCCTCCACTCGCTGACAGGCAGCATCGCGATCGCCGAGATCGGCGTCGTCGATGCGGAGAAGCTCGCCATCGACGAGATCAATGCATCGGGCGGCGTGCTCGGTCGGCAGCTCCGGGTAGTCGTCGAGGATGGCGCCAGCGATTGGCCGACTTTCGCTGAAAAAGCCCAGAAGCTGATGGTAAGCGACAAGGCTTCGGCCGTTTTCGGTTGTTACACCTCAGCATCACGCAAGGCCGTCCTCCCGGTCTTCGAACGCTACAAGGGTCTGCTCTACTATCCCACGCACGACGAGGGCCTCGAGTTCTCCAAAAACATTATTTATACGGGCGCCGACGCGGTGCAGTCAGCCCTTCCCGCCATCGAGTGGATGATGAAGAACAAGGGCAAGAAGTTCTACCTGATCGGGTCGGACTTCATCTACCCGCGCACCACCAACCGCATCGCCCGGGCGAAGATCCTAAAGAGCGGCGGCACGGTCGTGGGCGAGGATTACTTCCCGCTCGGAAGCACCGAGTTCTCGTCGGTCATCAACAAGATCAAGGCGGCGCAACCCGATGCGATCCTGTCGACGATCGTGGGCGATTCTAACGTTTCCTTCTACAAGCAGCTCAACTCGGCCGGCATGACGTCCGCAGCACAGGCGATCGTGGCCCTCGCGGTCAGCGAGGAGGAGGCGATCGGGATCGGCGCCGAGAACCTCGTCGGCGTCAATTCCTGCATGGGATACTTCCAGAGCGTAGACAGCCCGGTAAACAAGAAGTTCGTGGCCGCGTTCAAGGCGAAGTATGGCGCCAATCGCGTCGTCGGCGACACTATGGAGGCCGGCTACCTCTCGGTCTACCTCTGGAAGCTCGCGGTTGAGAAAGCCGGCAGCTTCGACATCGAGAAGGTGGTCGCCGCCTCGGCCGACCTCGAGCTGACGGCTCCAGAGGGCAAGGTGCGCCTGCATGCCAAGAACCACCGCCTGTGGAAGCATGCGCGCATCGGCAAGTTCAAGGACGATGGGCAGATCGAGATACTCTACGAATCACCGCTGATCGAGCCCGTGCCGTTCCCGAAGCTCTGAGAACCCGCCACGCGACTCCGGTCGCGCGGTCCCGACGCCGATCTGAGACGGGGGGAAACGCCATGACAGCCGATGTCCTACTTACCCAGGTCTTCAACGGCCTGTCGCTATTCACCGTCCTCGCCCTCATGGCGCTCGGGCTGGCGGTCGTCTTCGGACTGATGGGCGTGATCAACATGGCGCACGGCGAGCTCATGGCGCTCGGCGCCTACATGACCTACCTGACGTCGGTCGTGTTCATCAGGTACCTTCCTTCGCTGATGGGCGCGTACTTCATCGTCGGGCTCGTCGTCGCCTTCCTCGCTACCGCTTTGGTAGGAGTGCTACTGGAACGCCTCTTGATCCGGCGGCTCTACAGGCGGCCGCTCGACACGATGCTAGCCACCTGGGGCCTGTCGCTGATCCTGCAGCAGGCTTTCCGGCAAATATTTGGGCCGATCAACGTCAGCGTCCCGACCGTCAGTTGGCTCCGAGGAGCCTGGAACCCGACGGCGGGACTCGCCTTCCCGCTCTCGCGCCTGTTCATCATCGTCATGACGCTGGCGGTTGCGGCGGGCGTCTACGCCTTCCTCTTCCATAGCCGCTGGGGCCTGCGCATCCGCGCCGTCACCCAAAACCGCGCAATGGCCGACGCTGCGGGCATCGACACCAGGCGCGTTGATGCCGTCACGTTCGCGGTCGGATGTGGCCTCGCCGGCATCGCCGGGAGCGCTCTCACGATGATCGCCTCCACTGGGCCGACGACGGGACAGCAGTACGTCATCGACACGTTCATCGTGGTCGTCTTCGGCGGCATCGAGAGCCTGACCGGCACATTCCTGTCGGCCTTCACGATCGCACAGATGCAGTCGTCGTTCGAGCTTTTCATGAGCGGCTCAATGGCTAAGGCGCTCGTGCTGCTGCTGGTCATCGTCGCCCTCTACTTCCGGCCGAACGGCCTCTTCGCACTCAAGGTCCGGAGGTAGGATGGACGACCTCGCCCTCTCGACCACCGCGCCGGCCGCGCCGAAGACTGTCCCCGCCGTCCGCCGAAACCGGATCACCGCCGGGCGCCTGGTTGCGCTGCTCGACCGCTTCGCCATCCCCATCCTCGCCCTCCTCCTCCTGGTGGCCATACCGATGCTGTCGGGTCCGTTCCGGCTTGGACTCTTCGGCAAGTACCTGAGCTTCTCCTTCTGCGCGGTGGGTCTTGTCCTAGCGTGGGGCTACGGCGGCATCCTGAGCCTTGGACAAGGCATCTTCTTCGGCCTGGGAAGCTACCTCATCGCGATGTTCATGAAACTCGAGGCGACATCGGCAGACCCAGCCGCGGCCGTCTTCAACGCTAACGGCCCGCCGGTTCCGGACTTCATGACTTGGAACAGCGTCGACACGCTGCCATGGTGGTGGGTCCCGTTCGAACATCTGTGGTTCGCGCTGGCGGCGCTGGTGATCCTGCCGGCCGGCCTAGCGTTCACACTCGCCTACGCCAACTTCCGCAAGCGGGTCGGGAGCGTCTACTTCTCGATCGTCACCCTCGCGCTCGCCGGCATCATGTCCATCGTGATCATCGGCCAGCAGGGCTACACGGGTGGCATCAACGGCATCACGAATCTGACCACCTTCGCCGGCTACGACATCCAGAGCGATGGGGCCGTGTACACGATGTACTACCTCACCGCGATCCTGCTGATCGCCTGTGTGCTGGCCGGCCGCTTCGTCCTGAAAAGCCGCTTTGGCAAGGTGCTGATCGCGATCCGCGACCGCGAAGACCGCATCCGCTTCTCTGGCTACGACCCCGCGCTCTTCAAGGGGACGGTGTTCGCGATCGCTGCCCTGTTCTCGGCGATCGGCGGTGCGCTCTTCACATTGCAGGTCGGCTTCGCATCGCCCTCCGTGAGCGGGATCGTCCCTTCGATCGAGATGGTCGTCTACGCCGCCGTCGGCGGCCGCCTTTCGCTCGTTGGTGCCGTCTACGGGACGCTGCTCGTCAGCTTGGCGAGGAGCCTTCTATCGGAACAGTTCGCGAGCTTCTGGATGTACTTCGTCGGCGCCCTGTTCATCATCGTGACGATATTCCTGCCCGCCGGTCTTGCCGGTGTGCTCGAGGGCTTCCGCGGCGCGCGGGGTCCGAAGGAATGAACCGCGCCCTCATCCTCCAGGTCGATGGCCTCAGCGTCTCGTTCGACGGATTCAAGGCCGTCGACGCCCTGAACTTTTACGTCGAGGAGCAGGAATTGCACGTCGTCATCGGTCCCAACGGCGCCGGCAAGACGACGCTGCTTGACATGATCTGCGGCAAGACCCGACCGGATGCGGGAACGATCGTCTTCAAAGGCTTGAACCTCGAGAAGATGATGGACTACCAGATCACCCGCGCCGGCGTCGGCCGCAAATTCCAGAACCCGCTCGTCTACGAGGATCTCACAGTGCAGGAGAACCTCGAGATCTCGTATCCGAAGAAGCGGAGCGTCCTCGGCTGCCTCTTCTTCAAGCGCGACGCCGACGTCCGCGAGGAGATCGCGCGTGTCGCCGACATGATCTTCCTGTCCGACCGGATGCATCGCAAGTCCGCGCACCTGTCGCACGGACAAAAGCAGTGGCTCGAGATCGGGATGCTGCTGATGCAGGATCCGCAGCTTTTGCTGCTCGACGAGCCCGTTGCCGGAATGAGCGCGCGCGAACGCGATCTGACCGGCGAGCTCCTGCGAAAGGTCGCGAAGGGCCGCTCTGTGGTGGTCATCGAGCACGACATGCACTTTGTCGAGGCGATCGCCGACAAGGTGACCGTGCTGCATCAGGGGAAGAAGCTGGCTGAAGGGTCGATGCAGCACGTGCAAAGCGATCCCCGCGTCATCGATGTCTACCTGGGACATTGACCATGCTTGAGATTGCCGGCCTCAACGTGTTCTACGGCGAAAGCCACATCCTCCACGACGTCGGCTTCGAGGTCGCGGCCGGCGAAACCGTCGCGGTGATGGGCCGCAACGGGATGGGCAAGACGACGCTGCTGAAGGCGCTGATCGGAATGCTCCCGGCGCGAACGGGCACCATCACGCTCGGACGCCACGACATCGCGAGCAAGCGCAGCTGCGAGAGGGTCGCGGCCGGCTTCGGCTTCGTGCCGCAGGGACGCATGGTCTTTCCCTACCTCACGGTGGAGGAGAACATCCTGAGCGGCATGGACCGCGTTAGGAACGCGCGCATTCCGGATTACGTCTACGACGCGTTCCCGGTGCTGCACGAGATGCGCAAGCGCCGCGGCGGTAACCTGTCGGGCGGCCAGCAGCAGCAGCTGGCGATCGCCAGGGCGCTGGTCTCCAACCCCAAGGTCCTCATCCTCGACGAGCCAACGGAGGGCATCCAACCTTCCATCATCAAGGAGATTGCGCGCACGCTGAACCGCCTCAAGAACGAGCGCGACTTCGCGCTCGTGGTGTCGGAGCAGGTACTGTCCTTCACCCTCGAGATCGCTGACAGATTTCTGATCATCGAGAAGGGGCGCATTGTCCACGCCGAGGCGCGTGCCACCGTGGACGCCGCCCGCATCACCCAGTACCTTACGATCTGACGAAGGCAGGAGATCTTCACGATGAACGGGATCCACGACGTCGGCGGCATGCATGGTTTGGGACCCACCGTGCCCGAGCCCAACGAACCGCCCTTCCACGCGGCCTGGGAGGGCCGCATGCACGGCATCGCGGTGACCTGCCAGATCAGCGGCATCAACGCGACGCCCGAGCAGCGCGCGACGATCGAGCGGATGCCGCCCAAGCTTTACCTCGAGACGAGCTACTACGAGAAGTGGCTTTACGCTTACGAGAAGATCCTGGATTCCAAGGGGATCATCACGACCGCCGACATCGACCGCCGCGTCGCCGAACAGGCGGCCGCCGCGATGCCGGAGCATCCGCAGCTTCCCGTCGACCCGACCCCGTATGCCGCGAAAGTCCGCCATGTGCTTATGAACGGCACGCCGCACGATCGACCGCTGGATCGCCCCGCGCTTTTCCGGGTGGGCGACAAAGTCCGGGCGAAGAACCTTAATCCAACGACCCACAACCGGCTCCCCGGCTTCACGAAAGGCAAGGTCGGGACGATCGACATCTACCACGGCGCCCACCTCAGCCACGAGCCGCTGTCGACCAGCGACGAGGAAGTACCAGAGCACATCTACGCCGTGCGCTTCGATGCGGTCGAACTCTGGGGACCGTCGGCGGAAGCGCCGGACGACGTCGTCTACGTCGACCTGTTCGAGCACTACCTCGAAGCGGCGACGTGAACACAGAAAGGAGAAGTCCGAAATGTCCAACAATCATGACTTGATCGACGCCCATGGCCACACTCACGGCCACAAGCACGGCGACCACTACCACACCTGGGTTGCCCCCTCGGAGATCGAGGCGCGCGTACGCGCCTTCGAGTCTCTCCTCGTCGAGAAGAACATCACGACCCACGACGCCATAGACACGCTGGTCGCGACGTTCGAAAACGACCTCGGTCCGATGCACGGCGCCCGCGTCGTCGCCAAGGCGTGGACCGATCCCGACTATCGGCGACGGCTGACCGAGGACGGGACCTCGGCCATAGCCGAACTCGGATATCGCGGCCTGCAGACCGAACACGTGAAGGCGCTGTTCGATACGCCGAACGACCATCACATGTGGGTCTGCACGCTGTGTTCGTGCTTTCCTTGGACCCTGCTCGGTATCCCGCCCGTGTGGTTCAAGTCGGCACCCTACCGCGCGAAGGTGGTCAGCCATCCACGCGAGGTGCTGCGGGACTTCGGCTATGACCTGCCCGCGCACGTGAAGGTCCACGTCTGGGATACGAGCGCCGAACAGCGCTACCTCGTCGTGCCGCTGAAGCCCGAAGGCACCGACGACCTCGGAGAGGAGGACCTGGCGCAGTTCGTGACGCGTGACTCGATGATCGGTACCGGGCTGCCTCTCACCAGGGCCGATTGGGAGGCGCGCCGATGAACGCGCCGGTCCAGATCCCGAAGATGGAGGGCGATCTCTCCTATCCTCGCAAGAACGGAGAGCCGGTCTTCGACGCGCCATGGCAGAGTCGCGCCTTCGGCATGGTCGTCGGCCTCCACACCGCCGGCCTCTATTCATGGGACGACTTCAAGGAACTGCTCATCACGGAGATTGCCAACGGCTCCTGCGCGGCCGCTCCGGCCGGCTCCCCGGAATACTACTATCAGTGGATGGAGGCGTTCTCGCGCCTCCTCGTGACCAAGGGGATCCTGACGGACGACGAGATCGAGGACCGGATCTCGGAGTTCAAGACCGGCATCCGCCAGGACGTGTACTGATGCCCGCGCGGTAGATTACCTCGCGCTCGATGCAAATGCGGCCTTCCGGCCTGTGACGGCGGCGACCCGAGCCAAAGCGCCTGCAGAACCCTGGACATGGTGTGACGTCGAACGACGTTGGAACCTTATTGGAGAAGACGATGACGCGCACTGTGGAGGCGTTCGATGCGCCCGGTCCTCGCTTACATCAGTTGAACGCGACTCTGGACACCGTTCAGTGGGGCGCGTTCGACGCATCGACGAAGCCGGTGCTTCGGATCCGGTCCGGCGACATCGTCGACCTCGAATGCCTGACGCATCACGCCGGCGATGCGCCGGACCTGCTGATGGACGACGCGGTGCGGCTCATATACGAAGGCGTGCCTCGTGAGAAGCGCACGCCTGGCGTCCACATCATCACCGGACCAATCTACGTCGAAGGCGCGGAGGTCGGCGACACGCTCGAGTGCCGCGCGCTCGCCTTCGCGCCGCGTCTGCGCTACGGCAGCAACTTCCTAGCGAGCTGGGGCCTGCTGCACGAGGAGTTCGGCAAGCGCGAACACGTCTTCATCTACGAGGCTGACGTGGACGCCGGCTTGGCGCGTGCGGTCTTCCAGTACGAATATCCGGTGGCGAAGGATGTCTACCCGGGCATGGTCACGCCGGTGGACCCGGCGGCTCGCAAGCCCGCCTTGAAGGACATCGTCGTTCCGCTACGCCTGCACTTCGGCACCGCCGGCGTGTGCCCCGTCGAAGACGGTAAGATCGACACGGTCCCGCCCGGCAAGCACGGCGGCAACGTTGACAATCGCGAGTTCGTCGCCGGGACCAGCATGCACTATCCGGTCTACCGCGAGGGTGCCCTGTTCTGGGCGGGCGATACGCATTTTGCCGAGGGCGATGGCGAAGTGAGCGGCACGGCTATCGAGGCGCACGTGAACGCGACAGTGCAGTTCGTCCTTCACAAAGGGGCTTTAACCCGCAACCCGATGTTGGAAACCCCGATTTACTGGATGTGCCATGGCTTCAACAAGGACCTCGACGAAGCCGTGCGTGAGGCGACGCTCGAAATGATCGCGCTTCTATCGTCGAAGTGGGGCATCACGCGCGAGGAGGCCTATTCGCTTTGCAGCGTCGCCGGGGACCTGAGGGTCACCCAGGTCGTCGACGGGGTGAAGGGCGTTCACATCGCGATCCGCAAGGATCTCCATCGCCCCTAGCAGAAGTAGCGCACAGGCGGCCTGTCCGCCAGCCTCAAGCTGACGCCATTCCTTATCCGACATGCTGACGGCGCATCCGGATCGCCCCGCGTCACCGTACGCGACGATTTCATTCTTATCGCTGTCGGCGTAGCTTGCTGAGATTGTCTGTTCGCCCTCGACCGTCTCGGCGAAAATCCTGAATCCTGGAACTGCCACACGGCCTTCCGCCTGGACGCAAGCCGAGCGAAGCCGGCTAGGCGCTCGAAGGGCGGCTCGTACACGAAGCTGGAACCAACCCCTGTTGCGATCTCAAGCGACACGAAAGGCTTCGGCAGAGTAGATCTGTTCCAATCTCGTGATAAATGGTTGTATCGAGACAATCGCAATGTAGCGTGAGCTGCCATACTCACCACCAAGGTGTGCTCGCACGCACGTGGAACGGCAATGGACGAACTGAACGGCCGCATGATCGCGTGCCAGCTTATGGTAGCGGGGCTCATCGCCCGAGTTGCCAACGAGTCGAAAGATCCACTGACGTTCCTGACGGAGTTTCGCGACGAGATCCGCGCCGTCGCATCGCAGATCAGGATCGCCGGGTCATCCGATCCCTCCCGCACGCGGATGATCGCGCGGGAAACGATCGACGAGCTCTTCTCGCTGATGAAGCCGCCGGCAGCCGATCCATAGGCGAAGCGGCTTTTCTCCGTGGCTGCGAGCGTACACAGTCGAGAACGACTATAAACTTCGTTTTTTGAACGATTATAGGTTTGCATCAAATGGTTGGACAGCGGCTCACCAACGTGTGATTGGCCGATCACGCGATCGGTCGAGCCAAGTATCCGTCGAGCCGAGTAGGGCCGCTCGCGGGTTTGTAGGGGGGTAAAATGGATCTTGCACGTGTTCCGCGGTCGTTGCGCTTTCGAAGCGGGTCCCGCGCATGCGAGGGCCGGAGCGACTTCGACGCAACGCCGGTCCTGACGGCCGTCTGCGTTCTCGCCAGCGGCTCGGCCGGGGCTGCCGAGGCCCAACAAGCGTCATCGACGCTTCCAGCCGTCACCGTCGACGCGCCCGTCCAGCGCGCGCGGGCCGCCCCGCCAAAGCCGTCTGTCGCGCAGATCAAGGCGCGGACGGTACTCCGTCGCAAGGTGCGCGAAGCGCGGATGCCGCAAGCGGCGCCCGTGCGGGGGCCCGCCCCGGCGGCGGCATCCACGCTGCCGATCTTTGCGCGAGCCGCCGACGCCAACCCCTATGCCGATCCGGCTGCGCCGTACAAAGCCGATCGTCTGTCATCCAACAAGTTTACCGAGCCGCTGCTGAATACGCCCAAGACCGTAACGGTCCTCACCAAGGAAGTGCTGGAAGACAAGAACGCCACGAGCCTGAAGGAGGTCGGTCGCTCGACGGCCGGCGTCACGCTCGGCTCGGGCGAGGGCGGCACCGCCTTCGGCGACCGCTTCTTCATCCGTGGGTTCGACGCACGCAACGACGTCTTCGTCGACGGCGTTCGCGATCCCGGCGTCAGCGTCCGCGAGAACTTCTTCACCGAACAGGTCGAGATCCTTCGCGGACCAGGCTCCTCGTTCGCGGGGCGCGGAACCACGGGCGGCGCGATCAACATCGTCACCAAGAAGGCCGGTGACGTCGATTTCACGAACATCGAGACCCAGCTGGCCAGCGACCAGACGAAGCGCGTGACCATCGACGTCAATCGAGCGATCAACCCGGTCCTCGACGTCCGCCTGAACGGTTTGTTCCAGGATGCCAACGTCGCCGGCCGGAACTATGTGACCGACGACCGCAACGGCGTCGCGGGCGCGATCACCTTCAAGCCGATCAGCGACTTCGTGCTGACCGCCGACTACGCGCACAGCTATCTCAACGGCCTGCCCGACTTCGGGGTCCCTTACGATCCGGCCATCAACCGGCCGTACACCGAAGGCGTGGTGCCGCGAAACACCTACTACGGCTTCGTCTATCGCGACTTCACCAAGACGACGCAGAACATCGGTACGCTCAATGCCGAGTACCAGGTGAACCCGAACTTCACGATCGATAGCAAATTCCGCCAGGGCTATTCGATCCTCAATTACATCGGGACGATCCCCGAGAAGCCGACGCCGGCGACGCTGCCGAACACGGTGACGCTCAACGCACAGAGCCGGTTCCAGACGTCGGCCGTCTTGGCGAACCAGACCGAGGGAACGTTCAAGTTCGACACGGGACCGATCCACAACACCGCCGTCCTGGGCGGAGACGTCTCTCAAGAGCGGATCAGCATCGACAGCTACACCGGCCTGACGTCGGAGGCCGCGCAAGGTCAATTCAATTCCGCCGGCAGCGCGACGAACGTCAGCGTGTTTTCGCCGCCCAACTTCACCACGGGGTTCGGGACGCCGGCCCTGACCGGAGATCCGTCGATCGTTCCGGTCGAGACGAAGTCCGTCTATCTGATCGACACGGCGAACTATCGCGACGTCGTCCTCCTCAACGGCGGCGTCCGCTTCGATGATTACACAGTGCGCGCCTACGATCACGAGGGCTCCGTCGGCGATCATAGCGCGCTGGTGAACTACAATGTGGGCCTGACATTGAAGCCGCGACCCAACGTGAGCGTCTATGGCGCCTATGCGACCTCCGCCAATCCGGTCGGCGCGGAGCTGGACGGCACGTCGAACACATACGGCGGTTTCAATCCGAAATCGATCGTCAACCAGATCTTCGGTCCCGAGCGCAGCGCAGCGATCGAAATCGGCAACAAATACGAGTTGTTCGACCGCCACCTTCTTCTGACCGGGGCGCTGTTCCAGACCAATGTCACGAACGCCCGTGAGACGGTTCCGACGGCGGTACCAGCATCGACCGGTCTGGTCGCCGGTAATATCGTCGCCGGCGCCGCCTATCGAATCCAGGGCATCGATCTCGAAGCCGAAGGTAAGATCACCAAGGACTGGAGCCTGCTCGGCGGCCTCGTGCTGATGAAGTCGAAGGTCTCGAACTCCGTCAACCCGCTGGACGACGGCCTGCAGCTCGCCAACATCGCGAACCGCTCGTTCAACCTGTTGACGAAATACCAGATCTTTAATTGGTTCGAACTCGGCGGTCAGGCGATCTACGCGTCGCAGATCTACGGCGGCTCGCTGCTGGTGGCGAACGCCTCTGCCTATGGGGCGACTCCTAGCCCGACCATCCTGCCGTCGCACTGGCGCTTCGACAGCTTCGCCGAGTTCAAGATCGGGCCGTACTCGACCCTCAAGGTCGGCGCCATCAACATCTTCAACCGCACCTATTACGACGCGATCTACCAGAGCAACCAGCCGTTCATTCAGATCGCGCCGGGTCGCACGGTCTATCTGACCGCCGCAGCGCATTTCTGAGCGGAACGCGATGCTCGTCTGCGTCCCCGATATCCTCAGCAAGACCGATGTGGCGGCGTTCCGCGCCGTCATGGATACGGCCGAGTGGGAGGACGGCCGCTCGACGGCCGGCGCGCAGTCGGCGCTGGTGAAGAACAACGAGCAGCTGCCGCCGGCCGGCGACATCGCCCGCAAGCTCGGCGAGCGCGTCATCTCGGCGCTGACAGGCAATGCGCTGTTCATCTCCGCGGCGATCCCGCTGCGGATCTTTCCGCCGCTGTTCAACCGCTACGGCGTCGGCCACAAGTTCGGGATCCACGTCGATAACGCGGTGCGCGGCGATCACCTGACCGGCCTGCGGATCCGGACCGACCTGTCGGTGACGCTGTTCCTGTCCGAGCCGGACGAATACGACGGCGGCGAACTGACCGTCGAGGATCACTACGGGGCGCACACCGTCAAGTTACCGGCGGGGCACCTCGTTCTCTACCCCGCGTCGAGCCTGCACATGGTCTCTCCGGTTACGCGTGGGCGGCGGGTCGCCTCGTTCCTTTGGCTCCAAAGCATGGTGCGGGATGACCATGCCCGGAGCATGATCTTCGATCTCGACTGCGTCATCCAGGAACTCGTCGAACGGCTTGGACGCGACGACGAGGAGGTCGTCAAACTCACCGGCCTCTACCACAACCTCATCCGCCATTGGGCTGACGTATGATGTCTTCGCATCGCCGTGCGGTCTGCATGGCGCTCACGCTCGTTCTGTGGTCCGCCGCGGGGCTGGCACCGGGGTTCTCTCAGATCGCGACGCCGACGGAAGGGAAGGCTGCTGTGACGACGCCGGCGCCTGCCGCTCCGGCCAGCGGTGCCGCGCCAACCGTCGATCCACGTCCGCCAGTCAGCGCCAAGCCGGCCGTGTCGACGACCGAGCCGGTCGCAGTCACCGACGCCGCCGTGCCGCTGCCCGCCGACGGCCACGTGCTGCACGAGCTGTCGCCGTGGTCGATGTTCCTGTCGGCCGACATCGTGGTAAAGGCCGTGATGGTCAGCCTGATCGCCGCCTCCCTCATGACCTGGACCATCCTGTTCGGCAAGACGATCGAACTCACGACCGCCCGCCGCCGATTGAGCCGGGAACTGGCGCGGATGGGCGAGGCGCGGATGATCGCGGACGCCAGGCTCGCGCTGGGTCGCGGCGGGCTCGTGGCCGATCTTCTCGCTGCCGCCGTAAGCGAACTCGAAATGTCCGGCGACGTGTCGACGCGAACGGGGATCCGGGAACGCACGGAATCGCGGCTGTCGGAGATCGTCCGAGCCGAGGTCCAGAGCCTGCGCCGCGGCATGGGGCTTCTCGCCACGATCGGCTCGACGGCGCCGTTCGTCGGGCTGTTCGGCACCGTCTGGGGCATCATGAACAGCTTCATCGGCATCTCGAAATCGCAAACGACCAACCTCGCGGTCGTCGCGCCGGGGATCGCCGAAGCGCTGCTCGCGACCGCGACAGGCCTTGTGGCCGCGATCCCGGCCGTGATCATCTACAACCACTTCTCGCGCTCCACGCGAGGCCACCAGATCCTCGTCAACCGTGCCGTCGGTGCCGCCACGCGGCTGCTGTCGCGGGAGCTGGACTCCGGCTCCAGTCGCTCGGCGCGCGAGGCGGAGTAGGCGATGGCCGTTGCGCTCGACGATCGCGACGAGGACGACGTCGAGGAGGCGCATGACATCAATGTCACGCCGTTCATCGACGTCATCCTCGTTCTGCTCATCATCTTCATGGTGGCGGCGCCGCTTTCCACCGTCGATCTCCCCGTCGATCTTCCGACCTCCACAGCGAAAGCGCAGAAGAAGCCCGACAAGCCGACCTATGTGACGATCAAGGGCGACCTGTCGGTTGCGATCGGCGAAGCGACGGTGAAGCGGGTCGACCTCGTGCGAACGCTCGACACGGATGGCGGCGGGAAGGATCGACGCCTGTTCTTGCGCGCCGATCGCGCCGTGCCCTACGGGGAGATGATGGACGTCCTCGACATGCTTCGCGAGGGCGGCTATCTCAAGGTCGCCTTGGTGGCGCTCGAGGGTGTTCCCAAGGAAGCGTCACCCCGCAACTCGGGACAGCACGGGCCATGACCGAGGCTGTGGTCCCGGCCGATCTGGGCCTGTCGCGGCGCCCGCGGAAAACCGTTTGGATGGCGGCGATCGTCATCGCGGCCTGTCTTCACGGGGCGGCGTTCGCCTACGCTTGGTCGAGGCTGCACAACGACGAACGCGAAGACGCGGTCGGGGCGCCGTCGGTCGAGATCGGACTCGACCTCTCCGCGCCGCACCAGGAGCCGACGGACCTGCCGCCGGGACCCGAAGCCGACGCCTCGACGGCATCGACGGCCGCGGTCTCGCAGACGGTGAAGGTCGAGGACACCGACCTGCCGAAGGCGAAGCCCGTCGAGACCGACGATCCCGATCGGCTTGTCGCGCCGGATGCCACGAAGACGCCGCAGGACCAGAAGCCTAAACTCCAGGAGTCGAAGGCCAATCCCGCGGCCGATGCTGTGGCCAGCGAGGCGACCGCCCCTCCGAATATCGAGGCCGCGAAAGAGTCGGCGCGGTCGGTCTCTCCGGCGCAAGGCGTCGGCGACAGCCTGCTACGCGTCAGGACCACGTGGCAGAAGGAGCTGGTCGCGCACCTCAACCGCTTCAAGCGCTATCCCAGCACGGGGTCGCGCCGCGCCGTTCAGATCGTCGTGGGATTCACGCTGGACCGGTTCGGCCATGTCGTGTCGTCGCGCGTGGAGACGGGCTCGGGCGATCCCGCCTTCGACCGCGCCGCCCTGGCGATGATGGCGTCGGCCGACCCTGTCCCCGCACCGCCGCCGCTCATCGCCGACGAGGGCCTGACCTTCTCCCTGCCGGTGATCTTTCGAGACCGCAAGAGATGAGGATGCGACCAGCGTAGGATGCGATGTCGTCAAGATCAAGATTGGCGAACTCGTGAGTGGCGGACGGCAGGAAAACACCCGGTCTCAGGCGAAGACTCTGCCAGCAGCAAACTTGACGCGGCGGCGTGGTGTGGATCAGTCGTGACGCGAACGACCCTCAGATGTCCCGCCGCTCGGCTGTTGGGTCAACTCAACCGCCAACCTCGGGATGGTCATGCCTGCTCTCGCGTCCGTCGTCGGCGTTCTGCTCCTCCTGGTCGTGCTGCAGGACGCTTTCGAGGTCATGCTGCTGCCCCGGCGCGTCCAGCGTCGGCTCCGCTTCGTGCGCCTCTACTTCCGGCAAACGTGGCGCCTGTTCGCGGCGCTCGCTCGCAACCTGCCGGAGGGCGCACGACGCGAAAGCCTGCTCAGCGTCTTCGGTCCGCTCGCCATGGTGCTCCTGTTCGGCATCTGGAGCCTGGGCTTGATCCTCGCCTTCGGGCTGTTCGAGTGGGCGCTGCACGTCGGCACCGACAAGCCCCTCGCTTTACTTGAAGCCGTGTACCTGTCTGGCGTCACCTTCTTCACGCTCGGCTACGGCGACCTGGTCCCTCACACCGCGCTCGCCCGCGCGCTGGCCGTCGGCGAAGCGGGCATAGGGCTCGGCTTCATCGCCGTCGTGATCAGCTACCTTCCCGTCCTCTACCAGCTGTTCGCGCGTCGCGAGGCGCACGTGATCCTGCTCGACGGCCGGGCCGGCTCGCCGCCGACGGCCGGCGGCATGATCCTGCGGCACAGTCGCAGCGGCGGCCTCACGCAGCTGGATGCCGTGCTGAGCGAGTGGGAAAGATGGGGCGCGGAACTGCTCGAAAGCCAGCTGTCCTATCCGATGCTCGCCTTCTACCGCTCCCAGCACGACAACCAGTCCTGGATCGCCGCGCTCGCCTGCATCATGGACACCTGCGCGCTCGTGCTCGTCGGCATCGAAGTCCTCCCGCCGCTTCAGGCTCGCATGACCTTCACCATGGCCCGGCAGATCCTCGTTCAGATGGCGGAAGCCTTCGCCATGCGGCCCGAACCCTTCAGCGGCGGTGAGCGGCTGGACGCGGCCGGCTACGTCGCGCTTGAGCAGGTTTTGTTGTCCGGGGACGTGGGCTGGTCCGCTGGTGACGACTCGCGAGAAACGCTGGCGGCCTTGCGGGGAACCTACGAGCCGCTGCTGGCGGGCTTGGCGTCTTTCCTCCTCGTGCCGCTACCGGGCTGGTTGCCGCATGACGATGTGAACGATCACTGGAGCAGCGGGCATCGCGGCGCGCTCACACGTCGCCTCATCGAGGATCTCAGCGTGCACGGGCGCCAAGATGAGCCCCGACCTCGGGTTTCGTAGGACCATCAACGAAGGTCGCGCGACGTCGGCGCGCAAGCGTCGTCATCCTATGTCGCTTTGATCGGCAGCTGAAGGTAAGAGGCGTGAGAGCCGCCGGTGTGGATGATGTGCTGGCCGCTGTTCTGGGGCACGTAGTCGGCGACGCCGGGCATGATGGGCCCCAACATGTTCCGCGCGCTGATGAGCAGCCGCAGCTGCTCGCCGGGGTAGAACACCAGACCGAGCGGGAACAGGTCGATCTCGACGTCCGCGATCTCGCCAGGCTTCAGCTTCTCGACCCGGTCGAACGTATGGGCGGGAACGGTATGGGTTGATAGCGTCTCGTCCAGGTGTCGCGCGGACACGCGCAGGCGACCGTTGGAGCCCTTGTAGCGCAGAACCGATGCGCCCCGCTCGGTGAGGTCCTGCATCATCGCGCCCTGGGCCGGCGCATTGAACTGCTGCAGGTGACTGCCGTTGGCGTCCAGCTTCTGGACGAGGACGAACAGGTCCAGGTCATCGGCGCCCTTCGCCTCGACCCGCAGTCGCGCCTTGGGGTAGCCGACCATCACGGTTTCCTTGTCGAAGCGGATCGTGAAGGAGACCAGGCCCGGCTCCGTCTCCGCGTCGTAGGCCGCCGTCGCCTCTTGCGCGGGTGCCTCGAGGCTCAACGTGCGCGAGCGGCCGTCGAGGTAGTACTTCGCGGTGGTGACATCCTCCGGCGGAAACGCGTTCGCGGGCAGATCGAGGCGGTCGCCCCCTTCGAGATCGAGGACCGCGTAGCGGACGCGGGGCGTCTGGTCCCAACCGTTGTCCTCGCCCTTCAGGTAGTGATCGAAGAAGCGGCGCAGGTCGTCGACGTGTGAGTAGTAGTCGGGCCATTCCAGCGTGTTGTGGATGCGCAGCCACTTCTCCTTCGAGGCGATCCGCCGCCACGCGCGGAACGTGCCCGCCGTATGCAGCGTGTTGGAGTAGCTGGCGACGACATAGGCCGGCACGGTGATCCTGTCGAAGCGCACGATCTTGTCGGCCCACAGGCTGTTCATCAGCGGATGGCGCTCGGCTTCCGCAACCACGTCCTCCCTGCGGTTCTTGCCGGCATAATTGTGCTGGAGCCGCTCGGCGAAGCCGAGGTCCGGCATGCCGCCGCGCATGACGAGGTCGCGATACACGTCGCTCAGGCCTTCCCATGGGTTGATGACCGTCAGGTGGGGCGGTTGCTCGGCGGCGGTGAACCATTGCGCGATCGAGAGGTACGAGGTGCCGCTCATCGCGACCTTGCCGGTGCACCAGTCCCGCGCGGCCAGCCACTCGATCAGGTCGTGGCAGTCCTGGCCCTCCTGGCGCCCGAACATGACGCTGTCACCCTCCGAGTCGGCGACGCCCCGGGCGTCGGGATTGCAGATCGCGTAGCCGTGCGCGCACCAGTACGCCGGGTCGGGACCCTCGAACTTCTCCAGGCCCGAAACCAGGTCCGAACCCATGCCGAGCATGGCGAAGAGGGACGCGATCTTGGGTGAACTCCCCCCGCTCTTGCCGTAGGGGCTCCAGGCGACGATGACCGGCACCTTCTCGGCGCCGGCCGGGCGAACACGTCGACGTAGATCGTCACGCCGTCGCGCAAGGTGACGGCGACGTCCTTCTCGAACACGATGTCGACCGGCAGCGGTCGAAATCCAGGCTCGATCCGAGAGCCCGCCGGCAGGGTCCGGGTGCCGGGATCGAAGCGACTGAAGAGACCGTGTTCGCGTCCCGCCTCGTAGGGGTAGGAGGGTAGGAAGACCTTGTCGTCGCGATCCATCTGCGGTCCTTAGCCTTGAGCTGATGCGGGACGCGAGACCAGACCGTACCGAGCCGACGGCCTGGATCGATCCCAAGGGTGAGCTTCGACTATGTCAACATACGTTGATATTCAGAGTTCCACTTTGGAGGTCACGATGGCCGACGGCATTGATGGCATCGTCGCGACCGCCCGGCGCGGCAGGCGAGCGGGTGAGAGTGGAACCCGGCAAGCGATCCTCGACGCCGCCCGGTCCCGCTTCGCTCGGGATGGTTACGCCGCGACGACGACCCGCAAGAACCAGACGTCGTGCTCGCGCCCAAGCATCGGAACCATCTGGTTTATTTCACGGCCAGCCGAAACCAAGCAGCCGGGTTCCGGCCAGGTCAAGCCGGATGCACACACGGTAACCATCCCGTTCGCACTTCCCCGCATATCCTCGTCAAAGCAGCTGGTATCCGGTGGTGTGACAAGCGCCGAGGCCGCATTGCAGGATGGCCGACACAAGGTTGATGACGCAGAGCGCGATGACGTAGAGGCCGGCGACGGCACCGGTCCGCGTCAGCACCGGCGATGGCGGTGTGACGCTCGGCCGTTCGGCGTCGAACGTTGCGAGCGTCGCCGCGAACGCCAGCAGCACCGCGAAAGCGATGACCACCGACCAGACCGGCATGTGCAGGCCGAGCACGGCGCCGCCGGGGTAGGCATGGCCGGGGCGAGCCACGATGTTGAGCAACACCTGGCGCACCGAGATCAGCAGGAGGTACAGCGCCCAGACGAGGCCGACGCCGATATTGCGCGCGTCGTAGCCGCCGCGAACGTGGCGAATGATGCCGAAGCAGATGCCGAACATCGCGACCCGCTGCAGCAGGCACAGCGGACAGGGGATCTCGCCCGCCGCGTATTGCAGCACCATCGCCGCAGTGAGGATCGCGGCGAGGCCCAAGAGGATCGCGAGCAGGACGAGGTCGGCGCACCGCGCGACAAAGGCGGAACCCGGGCTCATGCGGGCCGGCCGTCGTGAACCATCGCCTGCAGCCAGGGCAGGCGGAAACCGTCCACCGGGCTGTCGATCTCGTAGACGAACAACCCCGTCGACAAGGCGAGGCAGACGAGGAGCGCCGCCACCGCGAGCCAGCGCGGCCCCCAGCGCGCGACGACCAGCGCGATCACCATCGACGTGAAGATCGCGACCATCATGATGTCGTCCCGCGACGCGAGTTGGCGGCTCCGCTCGACCTTTCGGGCAGGAGCCAGATCAGAACCGCCGAGCAGGCGGTGAAGGCGGCCGAGACGACGATTAGCGGCCCGAGCTGCCTGTGAAAGAAGCTGTCGAACATGTAGGAGCCGCTGGCGTCCGACGCGATCGACGCGGCGTTCTCGATGGACAGCATGGCGGCGAAGCAGAGGCCTTCCTGACCGCCGGGGCAGACCTCCGCCGCCAGGGTTCCCGCCATGACCAGGGCGAAGACCCCGGACACGCCGGCCGAGAAGTAGACGGCCAGGGCCAAGGTGCGGTCGACGAGGGCGAAGTTGGCGAGCGTGGTCGTCACGCCGAGCGCCACGCAGATGTAGAACATCGTGCGCAGGCGAAGTCGCTTCGCCAGCGCCCGGCAGACGAGGACACCGACGATCGATCCGCTCGCCGCGGCTGCTCCGAGCGTGCCGATGAAATCCTGGCTGAACCCGACCTCGTTGGTCAGGTGAAAGTAGAGAGGTGTTTGGAGCCCCGGGTTGTAGGCGAAGCAGAACAGGAACGCGGCGACCAGCAGAAGCTGCCGCGACCTGACGAGCGCGCTCATCTCGCCCAGCATCGTGCGCGCGTCCTTCACCGCCGCGCCGTGGGGCGACTCCGGCGTCAGCGCCCAACACAGCGCCATGACACCCACGAGCGGGACGACGAGGATGAGCGCGGCCGTTCGCAGCCCGTCGGCAGCGGGACGCGTTCCGGCCAGGTGGCCGCCGCCGAGCCGTGCGGCCAGGTTCGCCAAGCCGTACCAGAGCCACTGCTGCGTCACGAGCTGGTTGGCGTTGCCGTACCGCTGCCCGCTCTCGACCAGGACGCCGCCGGCGACCGCGCTCGACATCGCCATGCCCAGGCTCAGCAGGAACAGGCAAATCATCACGCCGACCTGCGAGAAGGTCAGCCAGAGCACGAGACACGCGGTCGCGGCGAGCCCGTTGGCTGCAACGAGGTAGGACCGACGTTTTGAGCCGAACAGGGGTACGTTATCCGACAGCGCGCCATAGATTGGCTTCACTGCCCACGGCAGTGCCAAAAGGGCGTGCATGCTAGCGAGGTGGACCGCGGACCAGCCGGCAACGTCCTTTCCGAAATGATCGAAGGGCTGGCGCGTCAGGCCGCTGAGGGCGCAGAGGCCCTCGATGGTGTAGAGGCCCGCGAACAGGAGAACGA
Organism: Beijerinckiaceae bacterium; assembly: GCA_965198495.1. Taxonomy (GTDB): domain Bacteria; phylum Pseudomonadota; class Alphaproteobacteria; order Rhizobiales; family Beijerinckiaceae; genus RH-AL1. Next base: position 3,034,024 of record CBDAPL010000001.1, read on the forward strand.
GGTTGCGCGTCGAAGTGACATCGTTCGCCTGCGGCGTGCTCATCTCGGCTCTTGCGTAACGCCCTTCGGGTCAGCCTTCTCGCACGACATCGCTTCACTCGAAAGCTTCGACCAAGTGGCTCGACGACCTCGATACCGATGCTGCGGACGGTGCTCTCCTGCTTCGTGTGGCCGAGCAGGAGAGCCTCCCATGGCGATCTGAAGGTACAAACCCAGGCCGTCTCCATAAAGCCGTGGTCTCGACAGGCTCTTAACGGTGACAGGCGTCAATTTGTTATCTTTTCGCATCGCCACCCGCACTCAGCTGGGTCCCTACGTACGTTACAAACCTCAACGGGATGGCACTATACGTGAATGGATCGGAATGGACGATGCGTTCGTATGCGGCCTTGGAAGATCCGGTTTACATCGGACCCTTCTGGACCTAGTGAGACCTCAAGCTGGCGGACACCTTTTCCGCCAGTATCCACATTTGATAACGATTAATGTTCGACATTTTGCCGGTCCGCGCTAACGCTTGATCCATCGAAGATTCGCTCATTACGCGGCGTGTGGCGTGAGACGACACGATGACCCGTTCAAAGCCTCGACCATGACGTCCGTCGGCTACGACGAAATCAAGGCGCTGGTCCGTTTGACCGCCTCGAACGATCCATTCGTCGCCAGCGTCGCGCGAGCGACCCTGTCCGTGGTCGAAGGCCTTCGCGAGGCCGAGATCAGGGCGGCGACGGCGGAAGCGGCACTGGCGACGGAACGCGCCAGGGTAGAGGATATGAAATCCGCGCTGTCGCGGATCGTCGACGCGAAAGCGGCCACCCCGGCGCACGACCACATCGACGCGTTGCGATCGATCGTCGACATGGTGTGATCGCCAGCCACGCGGCATCTATTTGCCCGGCGCCACCACGGCCGCGAGGGCCGAGAGCAGCACGATCCCGCGCGGTCCAGCCAGCTTCATGTCGCCTTCCGCGAGTTCGCTGATGATGACCAGGGCGGAGACCGTCGCCACGATGGCCCCGCCGATCCGCCGGGTCGCGCGCGGCACCATCAGCAGACCACCGGCGACCTCGGCGATGGCGGCCGCCTCCATCTGGTTGTCGGACCAGCCGAGATGCCGGAACATGCCCTTGTAGCCGCGATTGCCCACCAGCTTGTCGGCGCCGGCAAGCGCGATCGCGCCGCCCGCGAAGGGGAGTAAGTTGGCCATCTAAAGTCTCCAGGCGGCGTAAGACTCGCGCCGAAAATCATGCCGATAACCGCTCGCCCGGCGAAATGTTCGAAGCGGCCTCGACCAATCGCTGGCGTCGATCCTCGCTCCAGGCAAGCCGACGAAGTAGCATCCCGAGGTCGCCAAAAATTTGCACGCGTCGTTACATTTCAGCGTCATAAGCGTCATAGCGTCATAAGCGTCATAGCCCAAATCGGCCAAGCCACGCACCAAAGGTTCGGTAGACGTACCTTGACACAAGTCGGCAACAGACGCCAGCCCTCCGATCAGGGCGCCGGGTTCTGGTACGCCTGGTGGATCGCGTCGATGCGGGCCTCGAGCTCCGGCGTCATCGCGATCTCGAGAGAGGCCAGGATGGTGTCGAGTTGCCCCAGGCTCGTCGCGCCGATGATGTTCGATGTCACGAACTTGCGCGACGTCACGAAGGCGAGCGCCATCTGGACCGGATCGAGTCCCGTCTCGTGGGCGAGTGCGAGATAGGCGTCGATCGCCGCCTCGGCGTTGGGTTTCTCGTAGCGCTGGCCACGCTCGAACAGCGTCGTTCGCGCGCCGGCCGGCCGCGCGCCGCGCTGGTATTTGCCGGAGAGATAGCCTTGCGCCAGCGGCGAATAGGCGAGCAGGCCGACCCCTTCGCGCAAGGCGATCTCGGCGAGGCCGATCTCGAAGGTGCGATTGAGCAGGTTGTAGGCGTTCTGGATGGAGACGACGCGCGGTCCTCTCCCGGTCTCACTGGCGTGCAGGAAGCGCGAAACGCCCCAGGCGGTCTCGTTCGAGAGGCCGATGTGGCGGATCTTGCCTTCTTCGACGAGCGCGCTCAGGACGCCGAGCGTCTCCTCGACCGGGATGCCGTCGTCGGGCTTCGGCAGGTCGCGGAAGACGGTGCCCCCGTCGCCGAACAGGCCTATGGTCCGGTCGGGCCAATGCAGCTGGTAGAGATCGATATAGTCGGTCCGCAAACGCGACAGCGACCGCTCGACGGCATAGCGGATATTGGCCTCGTCGAGCCGGGCACCCTTCCCGTCCGGTCGGAGCCACTTGCTGCCCGAACGCCCGCTCACCTTGGTGGCAAGGACGATTTTGTCCCGGCACCCGCGCGCGGCGAGCCAGCTGCCGATGATCCGCTCGGTCGACCCTTGCGTCTCGGCCTTGGGCGGTACCGAATAGATCTCCGCCGTGTCGATGAAGTTGACGCCGCGGTCGAGCGCGCGATCGAGTTGCGCGTGCCCTTCCGCCTCGGTGTTCTGCTCGCCCCAGGTCATCGTGCCGAGGCAGATCGAGGAGACGTCGATGCCGGTGCGCCCGAGCTTACGCGTTTCAAGCATGTACAAGTCCTTCTAGGCCGCGCGGATCAGGTCGGCGGCTTTCTCGGCGATCATGATGGTGGGCGCGTTGGTGTTCCCGCTGACGATGCGCGGCATCACCGACGCGTCGACGACGCGCAGGCGTTCGACCCCGTTGACGCGCAGCGCCGTGTCGACGACGGCGGCAGGATCGGACCCCATCCTGCAGGTTCCGACCGGGTGATAGATGGTCGTGCCGGTGGCCTTCGCAAAGGCCAGGAGCGCCTCGTCGTTGGCGGCCTTCGCGCCTGGGTTCATCTCGTGTTCGATGATGCCGGCGAGCGCCGGCTGGGCGGCGATGCGGCGCGCCCATCTCAGCCCGGCCACGGTCACCTCCTGATCGAACGAGTTGGCGAGGTAATTGGCGACGATCGCCGGGTGAGCGGCGGGATCGGCCGACTTGATGCGGACGTGGCCGCGCGATTCCGGGCGCAACTGGCACGGCGCGAGTGTCAGTCCCGGCCGCGTCTCGAGCACCATCTTCTGCGCCTTCGCCAGGGCCTTGAGGTCCATGGTCGCCGGCAGGATGTGGAACTGGATGTCGGGCGTGGCGAGTCCGACGCGCGACTTGACGAAGGCGCCGACATGGGCGGCCGACAACGTCAGCAGCCCCTTGCGGCGGAAGGCGTAGTTCAGCACCTCGCCGATGAAGCGCAGGCCGTGCGTCCGCTCGTTGACGCTCACCGTTCCGAGCTTCAGCCGGAACCGGGCGCCGACGACGAAATGATCCTGCAAGCCTTCGCCGACCTCCGGCCGATCGGCCAGAACGCCGATGCCGTGCCCGGCGAGCAGGTCGCCGGCGCCGATGCCGGAGAGCTGGAGCAGTTGCGGCGAGTTGATCGCGCCGCCGGCCAGGATCACTTCCGCGCGGGCGCGCGCCGAGCGCGCGTGGCCGCCTTGCGTGAACGCCACGCCCACCGCGCGCCGCTCCTCGAAAAGCACGCGAGAGGCGAGCGCGTTGGTCTCGACCCGCAGGTTGGGCCGCTTCATCGCCGGATGCAGGTAGGCCGCCGCCGCCGACCAGCGCACGCCGTTCTTCTGCGTCACCTGGAACCATCCGGCGCCCTCCTGGTCGGCACCGTTGAGATCGTCGCGGCGCGGCAATCCCGCCTCGACGCAGGCGGCGATCGCCGCGTCCGAGACCGCATGGCTCTCCATGTCCATGACGTTGAGCGGGCCGCCGGCGCCGTGGCATTCCGCGTCGTTGGCCAGCTCCAGTCGCTCCTGGCGCTGCGCGCGCAGGAAATATGGCAGCACGTCGTCCCATGACCAGCCGGTGGCGCCCCGCTGCGCCCAGCCGTCGTAATCCTCTCTCTGCCCGCGCACGTAGAGCATCGCGTTGATGGAGGACGAGCCGCCCAGCACCTTGCCGCGTGGCCAGAGGTGGACGCGGCCATCGAGGCTGGCGTCGGGCTCGGTCTTGTAGAGCCAGTTGACCTTGGGATCCTTGAGCGTGTTGGCGTAGCCGACCGGCACGTGGATCATGAGGTTGGACAGAAACTGGCTGGGGTTGCGCAGCGGGCGATCGTCGCCGCCTGCCTCCAGGAGGAGCACGCGCGTCTTCGGATTTTCGGACAGCCGCGCCGCCAGCACGCAACCGGCCGATCCGGCTCCGACGATGACGTAGTCGGCTTCCAGCGCGTGATCCATCCGGCGGCCCTCCCCGGCTCCTTCGAGGAAGGCGCGGAGGACCGACATAGACGATGGTGAGCGGCGGCGGAAGCCGCGCGTCCGCCTCGCTTGACTAGAAGTTGGGACGGCAGGCGCGGCCGTAGGGGCCGAGATGGTAGCCGGGCGGGCAACGGCGGCCGACGATGACCGGTTCACCGTACCCGCCGCGGTTCGGGCGGCATGCCCCGAGAAGCCCGCGATGGAAGCCGGGGCCGCAGCCGCCCTCGACGAGGATCACCTTGGGCGCCGCGCCGACGTCGAGGGCGTTCGCGGCCGGCATGGCTTGCGCCGGCAGCGCGGCGAAGGCGAGAGGCGCGGCGGCCGCGAGGGCGAGGATGGTTTTGTACATGGGTTTCCTTTCTAGGGACCGGCTTGTTCAAAGACCGACACCACGTTGAACGTCAAGCGCCCGCCAATCCTACGCTTGCCGATCCTACGCTTGCCGATCCGACGCTTGTAACGATCGGCGGTGCCGTCAACCTGGACCGGCCAGAAGAGTTGTAACGAGCGGGCGGAGGCGACCGGCCAGGGCGCGCCGACGGCGCGTTTCCTCCACGGCCTGCAGCTCAGCGGCATCGCGCCGATCACCCGGGCCAACGACCCGTTCTGGAACGTGCGGGCGTTCGACAATGCGCTGTCGCGGCACGACGGCTACCGGCTGACCTCGTTCATCTGCGCGATGGACCAGTGGGTGCTCGACGACATCACGAGCGACCCGATCCCGCTCCGGCAGACCGGGAGCGAGGCGCGCCAGCCGGGCGCCGCGACGGTGAAGTGACGACGCACAATGGCTCGCCTCCGTTGTCGCCTCAGCGTTCGCCTCAGTCCACCGGCACGGCGACGAAGCGCACCTCGCCCTGGGCGTTGGCCACCAGCAGCAGCGCCGATTTCTTGCCGTCGCTCTTCAGCGTCTTGAACTTCTCCGCGGCGGCGGAGGGCTCGCTTACCGGCTCCTGGTTGATCTCGACCAGGACCTCGCCCGCCTGCAGGCGCTTGGCGGCGGCCGGCGAGTTCGGCTCGACGCCACTGATCACGACGCCCGAAGCCACGCTGTCCTTGATCGTGTACTTGCGCCGCGCCTCGCTGGTGAGGCCGCTGAAGGTCATGCCGATGGCCTTCTGCACGACGGATTGCTCGACGGCCTTCGGCGCCTCCGTCTTCTTGGGCTCGGCCGTCGCCACCTTCTGCTCGCCGTCCTCGAGACGGCCGAGCCGCACCGTCTTGGCGATCTCCTTGCCCTTGCGCATCACCACCACCGGCACGTCCTTGCCGACCGGCGTCTGCGCGACGATCTTCGGCAGGTCGCGCGATTCGCTGATGTCCTGGCCGTCGAACTTGACGATCACGTCGCCGGCCTCGATGCCGGCGGCCGTCGCCGGCCCTTTCGCGTCGGTGCCGGAGACCAGCGCGCCGCGCGTCGGCCCGAGGTCGAGGCTCTCGGCGATCGTGTCGTCGACGTTCTGGATGCGCACGCCGAGCCAGCCGCGGCGGACCTCGCCGAAGCTGCGCAGCTGGTCGATGACCGGCCGCACGGTCGAGGCCGGCGTGGCGAAGCCGATGCCGATCGAGCCGCCCGACGGCGAGAGGATCGCCGTGTTGATGCCGATGACGTCGCCCGCCATGTTGAACAGCGGGCCGCCGGAATTGCCCTTGTTGATGGCGGCGTCGGTCTGGATGTAATTGTCGTAGGGGCCGCTATCGATGTTGCGGTGGCGCGCGGAGACGATGCCGGCCGTCACCGTGCCGCCGAGCCCGAACGGATTGCCGACCGCCATCACCCAGTCGCCGACGCGCATCGTCTCGCTGTCGCCGAACTTGACCGCCTTGAGCGGCTTCGCCGGGTTCACCTTCAGCACCGCCACGTCGACCTTCGAGTCCTTGCCGATCACCTTGGCGCGCAGCTTCTGCCCGTCGGTGAAGATCACGGTGATCTCGTTGGCGTCGGCGATCACGTGGTTGTTGGTGATGATGATGCCGGCGGGATCGATCACGAAGCCGGAGCCGAGCGAGTTCGCCTTGTGCTCGGCGCGCCGGGGCGCGTCGTCGCTGTTTTGCTGCTGGCGCTTCTTGAAGAATTCCTCGAAGAGGTCGTCGAAGGGCGTACCCTGCTGAAGGTCGGGCATCGCGCCGCCGGCCGTCTTCTTCTCCTCCGTCGTCTGCGTGGCGGAGATGTTGACGACCGCGTCGCTCACCGCGGCCGCCTCCTCGGCGAGCGACTCCGGCCCGCGCGCCGAACTCGACGTGGCGGTCGCGATCGCCAGCCCGGGCAACACCAGCACCGCCGCCAGCAGCGGCCAAGCCGCAACGCCGCGCCGCATGCCAGCCATCCGTATGCCAGCCATCCACGCGAGTCTCCGCCCCATCGGTAACGGCGCGAGATACGGGCTCGAACCCATAAGGCGTTCTCCTGGCGTCCTCGCGCGGCGCGCTGCCGACCGGCGATACAGATGATCCGCCGAACTGGCGCGCGCGTCGGATGGACGCCGACTTCATGCGATTTAACGAAGGCGCGCAAGTCAATCTTGACGTGTGCGGCACGGTGCCCTGTCGCCCGACGATCGGCTTGCGCATCCTGCGAGCGGGAGCACCGCGCCATCGGAGGCTCATGTTGCGACACGCTCGAATGGAGGCAATAGTCTTGCGACCATGGTCGCGCCCGCGCGTCCGGACCAACCTTCCGCCGCGAAAGCTTTCTGGGGTTAGGAACGATGTCAGACCCTTTGCCCCGGCCCCTCGGCAAGCCCGATGACAGCGAGGCCGTCACCGCCGCCATCCTGGTGATCGGCGACGAGATCCTCTCGGGCCGCACCAAGGACCGCAACATCGGCGTGATCGCCGATCGCTGCACCGAGCTCGGCATCGATCTGCGCGAGGTCCGGATCGTCTCGGACGATCAGGACGACATCGTCGGCGCCTTGAACGCGCTGCGGGCGCGCTACACCTACGTCTTCACCACCGGCGGCATCGGCCCGACCCACGACGACATCACCGCCGACGCGGTTGCCGCCGCCTTCGCGGTCGGCATCGCCGAGGATCCACGCGCCATCGACATGCTGTTGCAGCACATCAAGCCGGAGGATCTCAACGAGGCCCGACGGCGGATGGCTCGCATCCCGCTGGGGGCGGCGCTCGTCGAGAACAGCGTGTCGCGGGCGCCGGGCTTCTGGATCGGCAACGTCATCACCATGGCCGGCGTGCCGTCCGTCATGAGGGCGATGCTCGATGCCGTGACGCCGAAGCTGAAAACCGGAAGGCAGACGATTTCACGCCCGATCTCCGCCGGCACGATCGCCGAAGGCGCCTACGCCGCCGCGCTCGGCGCCATCTCCATCGATCATCCCGGGGTCTCGATCGGCTCCTACCCGAACTACGCCGACGGCCGCTTCCACAACGAGATCGTCGTGCGCGGCAAGGATCCCACGAGCGTGGAGGCGGCGGCCGCGCGCGTGAGCGAAATGCTGGCCGCGCTCGAGCGTCGATGATGGCCACCGACCCGGCGTCGCGGCGGTTTCCGGTTTCCTGGGAGCAGTTCCACAGCGATTGTCGAGCGCTCGCCTGGCGCCTTCGCGATCTCGGCCCCTTCCCGGCGATGGTCACGGTCACGCGCGGCGGTCTGGTGCCTGCGGCGATCGTCGCGCGCGAACTCTCCATCCGCGTCATCGAGACGATCTCGATCGTCAGCTACGCCAACGAGGATCAGCGCGGCGAGGCACGCGTCGTCAAGGGCCTCGCCGCCGAGCTCACAAGGGACGGCGGCGCCGGCATCCTCATCGTCGACGATCTCGTCGACACGGGCCAGACCGCCCGCATCCTGCGCGGCCTTCTTCCGAAGGCGCATTACGCGGCCGTCTACGCCAAGCCGCTCGGCCGCTCGCTCGCCGACACGTTCATCACGGAAGTGCCCCAGGACACCTGGATCTATTTTCCCTGGGACCTCGGCCTGAGCTTCCAGGCGCCTCTCGCGGGTGAAGGCGCTTAGAGCGCTGGTTGCCGCGCGACAAGGTCGTGCCGCGCGCTCATCGCGAAAGCCTACGGCGCGACTCGATCGCCCGCGATTGGTTTACCTGAGGCGTGGCCGGCTCTATATGGCGTCCGCAATCACTCGGGAGTTTTGCATGATCCGCGTTTCCACCTACGCCGCCGTCAGTCTCGTCGCCCTGACCACCGCCGCCTTCGCCGCGCCGCAACTCGAACGCGTACGCGGGACGATCGAGAGCGCGAGCGATACCTCGATCAAGGTCAAGATGGCCGACGGCATGACCAAGGAGATCACGGTGGCGCCGGACACCAAGTTCGTGAACGTCGTCAAGTCGAGCCTCGACGAGGTCAAGGACGGCAAGTTCATCGGCACGGCGACCAAGGGCGAGAATCCGCCGGTCGCGCTCGAAGTGGTCGTCTTCCCGGCGTCGATGAACGGGACCGCCGAGGGGCATTACGGCTGGGACGCGATCACCGATACGACGGCGGGGGGTGCCCCGATGAAGAGCTCGATGACCAACGGCACGATCAAGTCGACGACGAAGCCGGTGACGAAGAGCGCCATGACGAACGGCACGATCAAGAGCGGCACCGCCATGGGCGGCGACAAGATGATCGATGTCACCTACGACAAAGGCCAGATGTTGAAGATCAAGGTGCCGGCGAGCGCGCCGATCGTCGCCTTCGAACCGGCTGACAAGAGCATCGCCAAGGTCGGCGGCACCTTGTTCGCCGTCGCGGTGGTCGACGGCGGCAAGCTCGACGGCAAGATGATCGCGGTCGGCAAGGACGGCGTGAAGCCGCCCATGTGAACGGGCGCCAACGCCTCTAGACGGGCGACGAGGCCTCGCTCGCTTCCGCGGCGAGGCTTCCGAGCTCAACCGAGCGCCTTGCGCGGGTCGTAGGGATGGGCGCCGGCGAGCTGCTTGGCGAAGTCGGCAAGCTCGTCCTTGGCATCGTCGGGCAACACGATGCGCAGGGCGACCAGCAGATCGCCGCGCGCGGTCCCGTGCGTCAGCAGCCCCTTCCCCCGCAGCCGCAGCGTCCGACCGCCGTTCGTTGCGGCGGGTATGCCCATCTCCACCTTGCCTTCCAGCGTCGGCACGTTGACCTTCGCGCCCAGTACGGCCTCGTACAGCGTGATCGGAAGGTCCAGGCGAAGATCGGCGCCGTCGATGCGAAACAGCGGGTGTCGGGCGATCTGCACCGTCACCAGCGCGTCACCGGCCGGAGCGCCGCGCCCGCCGGGCTGGCCCTGGCCTTTCAGCCTGATCTGCTTGCCGTCCTCGATGCCGGCGGGAATGGAAATCTCCAACTCGCGGCCCGTCGGTAGATTCACTCTCGCTTTCCCGCCATGAACGCTGTCGCCCAGCGAAACGCTGACAGCGGCCTGCACGTCCTCGCCCTTGACGGGCGCCTGTTGGCCAAAGCCGCCGGACCGGCCGCCGCCGCCGCGCGCACCGGCGCCGAACAGGTCGGCGAAGATATCGCTGGCATCGAAGCCCTGGGCGTTCGCGCGACCCCCTCGCCCGCCGCCGAAGTTGAACTCGAAGCCCTCGGCGCCACCGGCACCCCCGCGTGGCGCCCCGCCGGCCTGCGAGAAGCCCTCGAACCCCTGGAACTTCGGCTTGCCCTCGGCATCGATCTCGCCGCGATCGAACTGGCCGCGCTTCTTCTCGTCGCCGACGATCTCGTAGGCGGCGCCGATCTCGGCGAACCTGTCCTTGGCCTTCGGATCCTTGCTCTGATCGGGATGATAGGTCTTCGCGAGGCGTCGGTACGCCTTCTTGATGTCGGCCGGTGACGCGCTCTTCGCGACGCCGAGGACGGAATAAGGATCGCGCATGAAATGGAGCCCAGCCGGACGGCCGCCCAGGAGGCGCGGCCGTAATGTCTCCGACATAATGTATGGTCGAAGCACACCCACGCAAGCGGATCGACCTCGCCGTCGCCGGGTGCCGGGCGAAGCGCCTCGTGCCGGGCTCGCCAGGGCAAAATAGACTGCGATGTTGCTTGGAAGATACTTAACACCTTTTAAGGTTTACATTCGCGGCTTTTCGATGAGCGCGCGTTCATCTTAAACCCCTCCTTAACTCGCCTCATCGTTAATGCAGGTACTGACACCGCGTTTGTAGGTTGCGTCATGGTCACAGGTCCCGCGTTTCACGGCATGCGTCTCGCTCGTTTCGCCTTCGCCGGCATGACGGCTGCTCTCCTCGCGGGTTGCGCGGATTCGAGCCGGTTCATCGGCGATCCCCTCGGCAATCCCTTCAAGTCCGCCTCGGCCACGCCGGCCCCGGGCGCGAATTACGACAGGGACATGCCGCCCCCGTCGCCTTCGTCCTACAGCCGCGCACCGGCCTATCCCCACACCGCGTCGATCACGTCGCAGCCGCTCGCCGCGCCGGGCGGCATGCCCTCGCGTCAGATCGCCTCCGCCGAGGCGCCGTCCTACGCCTCGCCGGTCCATTCGAGCCCGCGCCTCGCCAGCACCTACGTGCCGCCGCGCACGGAGCGTACCGCCTCCATCCCGGTCTCGAGCGGCAACGGGCACGGCGGCTGGTCGGCGACCGGCGGCATGGCGGTCATCGCCGCCAACGGCGAGAGCGCGGCCATCCTCGGGCAACGCTACAACGTGCCGGAGGACGCGCTGCTGCGCGCCAACGGTTTCTCGTCCGCCGCGCAGGTCCGCCCCGGCACGCGCGTCGTCATTCCGGTGTACAGCGCGACCGGCGGCACCTCGGAGCCGCGCGTCGCCACCGCCGAGCCGGCTCGCAGGCCGCACGACCACAAATCGCGCGAGCGGCTCCTCGCCAAGCACGAGGCGCCCGAGGCGCCGAAATCGCGCTGGGCCAAGGGTCCGCAACCGGCGCCGATGCCCGACAAGAAGGTCGCCGCCGAAAAGAAGCTGGCCGAGAAGAAGTTCGCCGCGGAGCAGAAGGCGGCTGAACAGAAGACGGCTGAACAGAAGCTGGCGGCCGAGCGCAAGCGCGGCGACAAGAAGATGGCCGTCGCCAAGGTGGAGACCGTCCAGGACAAGCCGGTCAAGATGGCCAAGGTCGAGGAGGAGGCGCCGCGCAAGGCGGCCGTCGATCCGACGCCGACCGCCAGCCTGCCCCCGGCGGCGACCGAAAAGGTCAGCGGCAACGGCAATCCGGAGTTCCGCTGGCCGGCCCACGGCCGCATCATCCAGGGCTTCAAGGCCGGCGGCAACGACGGCATCAACATCGCCGTGCCGGAAGGCACCTCGGTCAAGGCGGCCGAGAGCGGCGTGGTCGCCTACGCCGGCAGCGAGATCAAGGGCTTCGGCAATCTGGTGCTGATCCGTCACCCCAACGGCTACGTTTCAGCCTACGCCAACAACGGCAACCTCTCGGTCCATCGCGGCGAACAGGTCAAGCGCGGCCAGACGATCGCCTTGTCCGGCCAGAGCGGAAACGTCGCCTCGCCGCAACTGCATTTCGAGCTGCGCAAGGGTTCGACCCCGGTCGATCCGACCCGCTACCTCGCCGGTCTCTGACCGACGTCGATCAAGGGCGTTCGTGCCCGACGAGATCCGCCTCCGTTACCCGCGAGACACGTGCGACGGAGGTGGGTAAAGGCGACGGGCCAGTCCCGTCGCCTTTTCGCGTTCGCTCGATGAGAACGTCTCTGGACCAGGCGAAGACCTACGCCGCCGCGAAGACCAGGTAGATCGCGATCTCGACCAGCTGCTGGGTGGCGCCGGCGACGTCGCCTGTCTGGCCGCCGATCTGCCGCCAGGCAAGCGCGCACATGCCGAGCGCGGCGATGGCGGACAAGGCTATGGCGAACGCGATAGGGGCCGGCCTCGCGACCAAGCCCAGCACGCCGCACGACAGCACCAGCGCCAGCGCCAGGGCCATGGCGACCGTTCGCGGCGCGGGCTGGCCGACGGACACGCCGGTACCATCGGGTCGCGCCGGCAAGAGCGCGATCAGCGGCAGCAGGCAGGCCACGCGCGACAGTATCGCGGCGGCGATGAGCACGGCGGCGGCGAGGCCGACGTCGCGCGACGCGATTACTCCGAGCGCGGACGCCCGCAGGTAGAGCGACAAGGCGATCGCGCAGGCGCCGTAGGTGCCGATACGGCTGTCGCGCATAATCGCGAGCTTGCGCTCGCGGGTACGGCCGCCGCCGAACCCGTCGGCGCAATCGGCGAGCCCGTCCTCGTGCAGCGCGCCGGTGACGAGGATCAATGTCGCGATCGCCAGCGGCGCGGCAAGCATCGGCGGCACGCCGAAGCCTTGCGCCAAGAGGAGCGCCGAAGCGGCAACGGCCCCGATGATCAGGCCGGCGGCGGGCACCATAGCGACGGCGGCGGCGAGCCCGGCTGGGCCGAGCTCGATCTCGCGCCGCGTCGACGGCACCGGCAGCCGCGAGAAGAAGCGCAGCGCGATGAGCAGATCCGACAGCGGCGTCATCGTCGCGTTCGCCACAAAGGAAAACTCCAGCCCAAGCCTGCGTCGAGAGCGCTAGACGTCCTTCCCGCGGACGAAATCCTTGGCGTCGCCGACCTTGGTGCGGACCGCGCCCTTAGCCTTGTCCATCTTGCCCTCCGCCTGCATGGTCCTGTTGCCGGTCGCCGCGCCGATGGCGTCCTTCACGGCACCCTTGATCTTGTCCATCGCGCCCTTGACGTGCTGCTTGTCCATGCTTCGCTCCCGTGCTGGAGCCCGGATGATCGCCGCTAATGCGCGCATTGGCGACAAGGAATGTTCAAGCCGCCAAAACTCTCGTACAAGCCGCGCTTGATGCGGCCGCCGCGGCGGGGACGAGAGACCATCATGGCAGCGAGCGGCCTTCCCTTCGACGACATCCGCGCCCTGCTGCCGCTCATGCCCGAAGCGTCGGAGCGCGCGGAGAGCGCGGTGCGGGAGCGCCAGGCCACGCTGACGAAGCCGGCGGGATCGCTGGGGCGCCTCGACGATCTGGTCGTCTTCCTCGCCGGCTGGCAAGACAAGACGATGCCGACCATCTTCCATCCGCAGATGGCGGTTTTCGCGGCCAACCACGGGGTCGTCGCGAAAGGCGTGTCGGCCTATCCGCCATCGGTCACGCGCGCGATGCTGGAGAACTTCGCCGCCGGCGGCGCGGCGGTCAACCAGATCTGCGCCACCTACGGCATCGGCCTCAAGGTCTTCGAACTCGCGCTCGACATCCCGACCGCCGACATCACCGAGGGACCGGCGATGGACGAGGCTGGCTGCGCGGCCACCATCGCCTTCGGCATGGAGGCGATCGCCGGCGACGTCGACGTACTGTGCCTCGGTGAGATGGGGATCGGCAACACGACCGTGGCCGCTGCGATCTTCACCGCCCTCTACGGCGGCGCGGCGGCGGACTGGGTCGGACGCGGCACCGGCGTCGACGAGGCCGGTTTGACACGCAAGGTCGACGCGATCGAGGCGGCGATCGCGCTGCATCGGGACCATTTGCGCGACCCGCTCGAGGTGTTGCGCCGGCTCGGCGGCCGCGAGATCGCCGCGCTTGTCGGCGCGATCCTGGCGGCACGCCTGCAGCGCGTTCCCGTCATCCTCGACGGGTTCGTGGTCTGCGCCGCCGCCGCGATCCTGCACGCGCTCGACGCGAGCGCGATCGATCACTGTCTCGCCGGTCACGTCTCGGCCGAGCAGGCCCATCGCACGGTCTTGATGAAGCTCGGCAAGGTGCCGCTGCTCGATCTCGGCATGCGACTCGGCGAGGGGTCGGGCGCCGCGCTGGCGCTCGGGATCCTGAAGGCGGCCCTGGCCTGCACGCGTGACATGGCGACGTTCGATCAGGCCAACGTCGCCACGAAGATCGACGGGGAGCGGCGGGTCTAGACGCTCCTGTGCAGGACCAGCTTCATTCCATCGCGGGGCCGCAAAGTGATCCGCTGCACAGGTTCGACATCGAAGTCCGGCGCGGGCTTGAAGGTGCAGCGCCGCATCACGGTGGCCAGCACGATGACCGCCTCCTGAATCGAGAAGGCGGCGCCGATGCACACGCGCGGACCGACACCGAAGGGAAGGTAGGCGAAACGGTCGATCTTCTCGCGTTCTCCCGGCAGGAACCGGCTCGGATCGAAGGTGCCGGGATCGCGCCACAGCAACGTGTGGCGGTGTAGGACATAAGGCGAGATGATGATCAGCGCGCCTTTGCGGATGCGGCGGCCGCAGAGATCGTCGGGTCCGATCGCCTCGCGGCTGAGGCTCGCGACGGGCGGGTAGAGCCGCATCGCCTCCTCGATGACGGCGCGCGTGTTCGGCAGGCGGTCCGCCAAAGTCTCGATGGGTCCGTCGAGTTCGCGTTCGGCTTCCGCGCCCAATCGCGCCGTCCATTCCGGCGAAAGCGACAGCAGGAAAAGCGACCAGGTCAGCGCGTTGGCGGTGGTCTCGTGCCCGGCGCCGATGAAGGTGATGACGTTGGCCCTGACCTCCTCGTCGGTGAGGCCGGTCCCGGTGACCGGATCGGCCGCCTTCAAGAGCAAGCTGAGCAGATCCTCCGGGACCGGCTCCCCCGACTCGATCAAAGCCCGCCGCCGCTCGACGATCGCGTCGACGGCCTTCTCGAAGAAGTCGATCGACGCGCGGCTGCGGATCTGGCCCAGGCGCGGCACCCAATCGGGGAAGTCGAGCAGATCCGCCGGATCGAGCACGCCGATCGTCATGAAGAACTTGCTCATCTGCGCCAGGAACTCGTCGGGGTCGCGTTCCAGCCCGCCGGAAAAGATCGTCTCCCCGAGGATCTCGAGCGTGACCCGGGCCATGTCCTTATGCACGTCGATCACGCGCCCGGACCGGATCTTCGACCATCTGCCCACGAGCTTATCGGCGACGCGCTTCATCGGAGCCGCGAAGCTTCCGACGAGGCGCGGCGTGAAGATCGGCGCGATGGCGCGGCGCTGCACGCGCCACGCGTCTCCCTCGACGGTCAGAAGCCCGTCGCTGAGACCCGGCGCGAGGACCCGCTTTTGCAGCGCGTCCTTCTTGTAGTTCGCGACATTGTCGAGCAGCACGCGGCGGATCGACGGCGGATGGCTGACGACCGCGCCGATGCCGAGGAGACCACGCCCCGTAAGGATCGGCCGCTCGAAATGCGCCTTGGTCCACGTCTCGATCGGATTTCGCCGAAGCACACGCAGGAACGCCAGCGGCCGCAATTGCTCCTCGCGGGGAACCGGCGCCGGCGGCGTGATCCGGGTTGTTGTGAAAGGCGAGAGGGTCTCGTCGAAGCTGAGCGTCATGAGCTAGATATAAGCCATTTCGAGACCTGAGCAGAAGGTCATAGCATCGCGGGTTGATCCTTCCGCGAAACGTTCAGCGCTGCCCGACGTCCGCCTCCCCGGCCACGAGCTTGCGCGCGTCCTCGTGCATCGCCGCGCGCGAGTCATCCTCCAGATACGGCATGTGGCCACCGCCGTAGACGATCAGACGGAGGCGGCTGGCGTCGCCGTAGGCCGGCACCTGATCGATCAGCATCTTGGAGGCGTAATAAGGCGTCACCTGGTCGGTGACCCCGTGCATCACCAGCGCATGGAAGTGCGAATCGAGCGACAGCAGTCCCGCGAGATCGCTCAGCGCCTCGGCGGGGTGGCGGCCGACGTCCCAGTCCCAATGGCCGTTCACCGCCATGTTGAGGATTTCGTAGCGCGCGTTGATCGGCCAATTCAGCCTGTGCGCCGTGATGTCCGCCATCGCGGTGGCGAAAGGCACCTTCAGGCTGTCGAGGATCGGATCCTCGTGATGGCTCGTCGCGTCGAAAGGGCTGGGATCGTAGCCGGTCACGTTGGTATCGTAGGCGCTGGCGATGCGGCCGGCATCGCGATTCTTTTCGCGCGTCATCGTCGAAGCGTCGACGCGTCCGCCGAGCCGCTGGACGAACTTTTCGTCGAGGCCGGTGAAGCCGGCGACCGTCGTGCTCATACGCTTGATCGCCGCCGCATCCCGCAAGCCGCGGTAGAGGTCGACGAGGTAGGGACCCGACGCGTAGCTCTCGGCGTTCTGCAGCTTGGCGCGCGGGTTCGCACCCGTGACGCCTTTTGCGGCCGCGACAAGGGACGGCAGGTGAGCGGCGGTGACCGCCGGATTGTTGTCGGCGGAGAACCAACCGAAATCGAGCACCGGGGAGATCATCACGATCCCTTCGATAGCGATCCCGTCCTTGCTCTCGAGCTTTTTGGCGAGCTTCGGCGCGCGGAACCCGCCATAGCTTTCGCCGACGATGAACTTCGGGCTCGCGAGGCGATCGTTGGAGACGAGCCATTTGCGAACCACCGTCGCGAGCGTGTCGATGTCGCCATTGATCGAGTAGAAATGCTTCTCGACGTCATTGTCCTTGCCGAGCGCGCGACTGTATCCCGTGCCGAGCGGGTCGATGAAGACGAGATCGGCGAAGTCGAGCCAGGTGTCGGCGTTGTCGACGACCTGCGTCGGCATCGAGGGCGAAATGTCGGAGGTCTTCACCGGCATACGCCAAGGTCCGATCGCGCCGATGTCGAGCCAGGCCGAACTCGCGCCGGGGCCGCCGTTGAACGCGAACATCAGCGGACGCTTGGCGGCGTCCGCGCCGTCGAGCCTGTAGGCGGTATAGGCGATATCCGCGAGCGGCGCGCCGCTCTGCGCGTCGCTGAGCCGGACCGCCCCCACCGTCGCCTTGAAGCGCAGCGTGCGGCCGGGGAGATTCAAGACGTGATCGGTGGTGACAGGCGACGGCAGAGGGTGCGGCGGAACCGTGTCGGCGAGATCGGTCGCGGCTTTGTGGAGCGTCGGCGGCGATCCATCCGCGAAGGCCGATCCCGCGAGGACCACGAGGGCCGATCCAGCGAAGGCCATGGCGAGCGTGATGGACAGAACCGGGGCAAGGCGCACGTCGCGAACCTCTCTTTACGTGGAGAGCGGTGCGTGCACCGCGATCATGGTCTTCGCATGACCTGGTCTCCGCGTGACCTGGTCTCCGCGTGACCTGGTCTCCGCGTGACCTGGTCTCCGCGTGACCTGGTCTCCGCGTGACCTGGTCTCCGCGGCGTGACCTTGGTCAGCGCGTGACATGCGGCGAATGCAGCTGCTAATCTCCGCATATCATGCGGCGAAAACCGATCTGCATCTATGATCGAACGGACTGGCCGAGCTTTCGCTGGGACAGCAAGGCTGTCGCCAGCTCACTTGGCGCCGTTCGCCAAAGACAAGGGCGACTGCTCGGCGCAATGGACGCGCTCGGCTTTGCGGTTCGCAGTCAGACCAATCTTCTGACGCTGACGCAAGACGCTCTCAAAACTAGCGAAATCGAGGGTGAGATTCTGGACAGAGAACAGGTCCGATCATCCATTGCTCGACGTCTCGGCCTGGAGAGCGCGGGGCTTGAACCCGTCGATAGAAGAGCCGAAGCGATCGCCACCGTGGTGTTGGACGCAACCCGGAACTTCGATTCGCCCCTCACAGTCAAGCGAGTCCTGGCTTGGAATTCGGCCTTGTTTCCCGATGGTGCGAAAGGTCGCCACCCGATCATCGTAGGAGCTTGGCGGGATGACCGGCTTGGCCGCATGCAGGTCGTTTCTGGGGCGATCGGACGAGAGAAAATCCATTTCGAGGCTCCGCCCGCCGCTAGGGTCGCTAGCGAGATCGATCGATTCCTACACTGGTACGAGAATGGATCGGCCGCTGTCGATCCGGTTCTGAAGGCGGCGATCGCACATATTTGGTTTGTGACGATCCATCCTTTCGACGACGGCAACGGGAGGATCGCGCGCGCTATCGCCGACCTCACGCTCGCTCGCGCCGAACAAACCGGCCAACGCTTCTACAGCATGTCCGCGCGCCTCAGAGTCGAACGATCCGCTTATTACGAGACACTTGAGGCAACGCAGAAGGGTGACCTCGACATTACGGTGCGGCTCCTATGGTTCATATCCGTCGTCGATCAGGCGCTGGCCGAAGCAGAAGCCGGTGTGGCGATCACAATCCGAAAGAGCCGCTTCTGGGACAACATGAAAGATCGACCGATCAACGCGCGGCAGCGTTTGATGCTCAATCGGCTGCTCGACGGCTTCGTCGGCAAACTCACGACCTCTAAATGGGCGCAGATCACGAAATGCTCCCAGGACACGGCGCTGCGCGACATCGACGCCCTCCTGCGACTTGGTGTGCTGATGAAAGAACGATCAGGCGGGCGAAGCACGAGCTACATGCTCGCCGGCTGAGGGGCCTACGCCGCCGCGCGCGCCGGCACCAGCGATGCCGATTTGCCGGGCGCTTCCGCCGTCTCGACCTCCATGCGCGGCAAGATCGTCATCGCCCGCTCCGGCGGCAGCGTGACGATCACCTCGGTGCCCTCGCGGATCTTCGATCGCAGCTCGAACGTGCCGCCGTGCAGCTCGACCAGGCCTTTGACGATCGGCAGGCCGAGCCCGGTGCCTTCCTCGGCGTTCTTGTGCGCGAGCGTGCCGCGCCCGAAGGACGACATGACGATCGGGATTTCGCTTTCCGGAATGCCGGTGCCGGTATCGCGGATGGAGAAGAACTGGCCGCCGTCGATCGTCGCGCCGAGCTTGATCCGCACCAGGCCGCCCTGGGGCGTGAACTTGATGGCGTTCGAGAGCAGGTTGAGCGCGACCTGGCGCAGCGCGCGCTCGTCCGCCCAGAGGCGCGGCAGCCGCTCGCCGTTCTCCTGCTGGATCGCGATGTCCTTCTTGGTGGCACGCAGCGTCACGAGATGGCGGCACTCGTCGATGATCGTGCGCAGGTCGACGGATTCCTCGCGCAGTTCGTAGCGACCGGCCTCGACGCGCGAGAGATCGAGGATCTCGTTGATCAGCATCAAAAGGTGTTCGCCGCTCGTGTGAATGTCTTTGGCGTACTCCTTGTAGGCGGGCACGGCGTGTTTGCCGAACAGCTCCGCGTTCATGACCTCCGAGAAGCCGAGGATCGCGTTGAGCGGCGTACGCAACTCGTGGCTCATGGTCGCGAGAAAGCGCGACTTCGCGAGGTTCGACTCCTCCGCGCGGCGCCGGGCGAGATCGCTGTTGGCGCGGCTCTGCTCGAGCTCGCCGATCAGATCGTCCTTATCCGCCTGGTAGGAGAGCGCCTGCAACGTGGAGGCGCGCAGCTTGCGCGCGAGATCGACGAAGTAGACGAGGGCGCCGAGCGCGAGAAGCGCGAGCAGCCACGTCTCGCCGGCGAGGCTCGTCGGCCGCAGTACGGCGATCGTGGCCAGGGCCATGGGCGTCAGGCCGCCATAGACCGCCGCCGGTAAGGAGGAGGTCGCCGTCGCGTTCATCGCGGCGATGAGCAACAGCGCGATCAAGATCAGCGCAACGGCGTGGGGGTCGCGCGAGTGCCATGTCAGCGCGACGACCACCGCCCACATCGCGCCCTGCGCTGTTTCCGCGAACACGAAAAGGCGCTCCCAACGCTTGAGGTTGATGGCGCTCGCGCTCTTGGCCAGGAACCTGTCGGCGGTGCCGAAGGAGACCAGGAGGCAGAGAAGGTTGCAGCACAGCCAGCCGAGAAGCGACGGCAGCGGCATCCAGCGGAGCGCCGCGAACGCGAGCGCCGCGCTGAGGATGATCAGACCCGGCAGCGCGGCCTTGCGGCGCACGGCGTAGAGGCGCAGCAGTTCCAGATCGTAGGCGCGATGGCCGCAGCTGGCCGACGTGAGCTTCTCGCGGGCCTCGCGGACCTGCAGCGCGACCCGTCTCCGGTCCGCCACGATCCTGGGATCGGCACCGCGACCACGCTCGATCATCTCGGCGGTGACTTCGATCATCTGCACATGGCCACGCTCGGATACTCTCGTGTCGGACGATGCGGCGAAAAGATTAATGCGCGGCTGACAAATCGATTCGGATTATCGCGGATCGTCGGGCGGCGAGCGTTATCCCCAGGCGCGACGACCCGCTTGTGGATCGGCCAGGCAAGCCGAGCGTAGAAGACGACATGACAAGGATCGAACGGACTGCCGCTATCGGCGCGGCGGACGGTGATGACGACATCGACGGCCTGGCGGCCGATATCCGCCGCTGCCGGCTCTGCCGCGACGCGCCGGTCTTCGGGTTGCCTCTCCCGCAGGAGCCGCGACCGATCCTCCGGGTGAACGACAGCGCCCGGCTCCTCATCGCCAGTCAGGCGCCGGGCATTCGCGCGCACAACAGCGGCGTGCCGTTCGACGATCCGTCCGGCGACCGGCTGCGGGCCTGGATGGGCCTCGATCGCCCGCGCTTCTACGGCGAAAAGGTGCTGATCGCGCCGATGGGCTTCTGCTTTCCCGGCCACACGCCTGACAAGGGCGACCTGCCGCCGCGCCGCGAATGCGCAGCGCTGTGGCATGATCGGCTGTTCGCCAGGCTGCCGCGGGTCGAGCTGATCCTGGCGATCGGCCGCTATGCCCAGGCCTATCATTTTCGCCGGCTCGGACGACCGCTGCCGGCCCGCCTGAAACTCGAGGACCTCGTGCGCTCGTGGCGCGCTTATGCCGGCACCGCGCCGACGATCTTCGCCTTGCCGCATCCATCCTGGCGCAACAGCGGCTGGCTGAAACGCAATCCATGGTTCGAGGCCGAGGTGCTGCCGGCGCTGCGGTCGGCCGTGGCCGCTCAGCTTGACTAGTCGGCCCGCCTCCTTGACCGTGCCGGCATGCAAAGGCTCGGCTTTGGATCGCGGGCGTCAGACCTCAGCTTGCGCCGCTCCCACGAAGCTCTTGTCCGGCTTCTCGCGATCGTCGCGATAATCGGCAGCGTCCTCGCGCCCGCGCGAGCCGCCGCGAGCCCGACGCATCTCGCCCTCGTGATCGGCAATGCGGAATACCCGTCCGCCCGCCTCGCGACGGGCGCCAACGACGCCGGCCTCGTCGCCGAGACCTTGGCGCAAGTCGGGTTCGACGTGACCGCGATGGCGAATGTCGACGGCACGATGCTTGACCAGACGGTACGGGCTTTCGAAACCAAGGCGCGATCGGCGTCGCCGGACGCGATAATCGTGATCTATCTCGCCGGCTACGGTCTCCAGTACGACGGCGACACCTATTTCGTGCCGCTCGATGCGCGGATCACGCGGGGCAGCGACCTGCCCGCCGTCGCCATGCGGCTGAGCGACTTGAGCAAGGCGATCGAAGCCGTGTCGGCGCAAGCGCACGTCTTCATCTACGATCTCGCGCATGAGCACCCGTTCGTCGTTAAAGACGACATGCCGCTCGCCGGCGGTCTCGCGCCGACGGATGCGCCGAAAGGGTCGCTTTATGCCACGAACGCCGCGCCGGGTTGCGTCGCGCCTGCCGATCTGGCCCCATACGGGGCCTACGCGCGCGCTCTATCGGAGATGATCCAGGAACCGGGCATCGATCTCGCCGAAATGTTCCGACGGGTCCGGCTTCGGATGGGCGAATATACCGATGGCGCGGTCGTTCCTTGGGATGAGGAGACCTTCGACGCGCCGGTGGCGCTCTCCGGCCCCCCACCCGTCCTGACGCCCACCGACACCCCGCAGCCGATCGACAGCCTTTCGCCGAGCACTGATTACTCGACGATCGTGGCACGCGATCAGCTCGCCGGCTACGCCGATTTCGTGCGCGCCTTTCCGTCGGACACGCTGACACCTCGCGTCAAGATGATGCTAGCGGCGCGGCGCGAGGCGCTGTTTTGGAGGGCCGCGTCGCACGCGAACGATGCCGCCGCTTACTGGACTTACATGCGCCGCTACCCGCGCCGCGCGCATTACTACGACGCGCGGCTCCGGCTGGCCGCACTCAAGGCACCGCTGGAGCCGCCGCCGCGCTTCGAGATCACGCTCTTCCCGGATCTGCCGCCGCCCACCGACGAAGAGATCGCGATCATGGATCGTCCCGCGATCATCGTCGCCGATCCGGATTGGGCGCCCATCCCGGCGCCCCCGCTTGCCCTGCTGCCGTCAACGCGGGCCGCCTTCACCGACGAGCTTCCGCCGCCGCCGACCTTGCCGACCACGATCCTGCCGATCCCGATCCCCGTGACACCTCCGATCCCCGAGACACCTCCGACAGCCGCGGCGCCGGCGATTGCCGGCCTCGTCACGCAGCCCCTCGTGCCGGCTTTGGGAGAGGTGATCGGCAGGACGGACGCGACATCGCGGGGCCAGACGAGCGTGACGTTGGCCGGCCCGAAGGGATTGATCTCGCGCAGCACGGCGACGGACAAGGAGGGCGTCCGAACGATCACCCAAAGCGGACCCGGCGATATCGTCCTTTCCCGCACGACGATCCTGCGCGACATCAGAGGCGCCACGATCGTCCAGACCGGGCCGAGCGGCGGCGTCCTGACGAAATCGCTCACCTGGACCACCTCGAACGGGGCGCGATCGACGCTGATCCGCAACGGCGGCAACCAGATCGTCGCGGATATCAAGCAAAACGACCACGGCATCGTGGTCTCGGCCACCAGCGGCGTGGCGCCGCCGCCCCGGCACGCGCCCGCGATATCGGCGCCTGTCCAGCTTCCGCGACCGGCGGCCAACCAAGCTCCGGCAAAGAGCCTATCGTCGGAGAAGCCCGTCGCGGCGCAGGCGTCGAGGCAGGTCCCGCAGGTCGGACCGCCTCAGCCGATCAATCCGGCGCCGCGACAGGTATCGCCACCGCCCGCGCCACTCGCTCCAGCGACCGCGTCTCCGCCATCGCCTCTGAGCGTACCCTCCAGGCCGCCAGTGGCGGCAGCGACCGCGCCAGTTCCGCCGAAGCTGGATGCGGTCAGGCCCGACGCGACCAAGGACGCAGCCGATCAGAAGCGGCCCGCGCAGCCGATGATCGCGCCCGAAGCGCGAAACGCGGGGCCACCGAAAGCCGGCGTGCCGGAGCCGGGAACAGACGACGGCGCCAAAAGGCTGACAGCGGCACCGCCGAGCGACGTACCCTTGCCGGTGCCGCGACCGGCGCGGCCTGACACGAGAGCGGTGGACCTCGCCAAGACCGTATCGAAACCCGCTTCCAAGACGGCGAAGCCTGCTCCTAAGGCCGCGAAGCCTGCTTCCAAGACAGCGTCCAAGACAGCACCCAAGACGGCCTCGAAGACAGCATCCAGACGCTGATCCGGCTCGGCGCCCGCAAAGCGGCTGGAAATCCCTAGCCGAAGGTTCGACCATCATGCGATCCGCACTCGCGATTCCATGCCCTTAAGCTCTTGGACATCCGCGAATGCGATGATTACAGTTGACGCAGTGCGTTGCCGCATCGCCCACAGCATCAACCACTCGACAGGAGCCTAAGGGGATGGATCGGACCGGGGCTGACACATCGTCCGGCGGTTCGGAAAGCGATTTGATCTTTGACCCAGTCGGCCTGCTTTCGCCGCGCATCGGTCCGGCGTCGCGCGACGCCGCCGGGCGCGAGACGCAGAACCGGTCGCGGCAAGGCCCGATCTACGCCGCGCTCGATCTCGGCACGAACAATTGCCGCCTGCTGATCGCGCGGCAGCCGCAGCCGGGCTGCGAGCCGGGTGACTTCCGTGTGGTCGACAGCTTCTGCCGCATCGTTCGCCTTGGCGAAGGCGTCGCTCAAGCGGGCGTGCTTTCGGGCGACGCGATGGCGCGGACGATCGCGGCCCTGAAGATATGCCGCGACAAGATGCAGGCGCGCCACGTCACACGCGCCCGCCTCATTGCCACCGAGGCGTGTCGCGCGGCGACCAACAGCGCGGCGTTCCTCCATCGGGTCGCCGACGAGACCGGACTGCATCTGGAGATCGTCGATCGGGAAACGGAAGCGTTCCTGGCGACCGCCGGCTGCGCCAGCCTGGCCGACCCGCGGGCCGACGGCGTCGTGCTCTTCGATATCGGCGGCGGCTCGTCGGAAATCGTCTGGCTCGGCGGCCCGACGCGGCGCGACTGGCGACATGATCGCCGCGATGACAACGCGCTACGCGAGCGCGTCCGCGCATGGGATTCGATGAAGGTCGGCGTCGTGACGCTGGCGGAACGCTACGGCGGCCAGATCGTCACGCCGGCGATCTTCGAGGCGATGGTCGCCGATGTCGAGCGTGAACTCGCGCCCTTCGCCGCGCGCGTCGCGGCCGAACCGCTCTGCGGTTATTTCCACCTGCTCGGCACGTCCGGCACCGTGACGACGATCGCCGGCGTGCACCTCGGTCTGACGCGCTACGATCGTCGCAGGGTCGACGGACTCTGGATGTCGCGCGAGGACATCGCCACCGCGATCGCCACACTGCGCGAAATGTCCTTCGAGGCGCGCTCGTTGAACGGGTGCATCGGGCCCGATCGCGCCGACCTCGTCCTCGCCGGCTGCGCGATCTTCGAGGCGATCCGCCGCGCGTTCCCTTGCGAGCGCGTGCGCATCGCCGACCGCGGCCTGCGCGAAGGTATCCTGATGCAAATGATGGCGTCGGACCGGATCTGGTCGCAGGACGGGCGTTGAGCGGGCGCAAGCCTGAGCGGGTCCAAGCCTTGAGCGGGTTCAAGCCTTGAGCGGGTTCAAGCCTTGAGCGGGCCAGGCGCGGACAAGCCGCGCGGTGATCTCAAGGTCAAGGTCAAGACCGCCCGCAAACGCTCGCTGTCCTCGACGCTGTGGCTGCAGCGTCAGCTCAACGATCCTTACGTCGCCCAGGCCAAGCGCGACGGCTATCGTTCGCGCGCGGCCTACAAGCTCATCGAGATCGATCAGCGCTACCATATCTTGAAGGCCGGTCAGCGTGTGGTCGACCTCGGCGCGGCCCCGGGCGGCTGGTCGCAGATCGCGGCGAAGAAGGTCGGCGTCGACAACGGCAAAGGAAAGGTCGTGGGGATCGACCTCCTGCCCATCGAGCCGCTCTCCGGCGTGGACTTCGAGGTACTCGATTTTCTCGCACCGGACGCGCCGGATCGCTTGAAGGCCATGCTTGGCGGAAAAGCCGACGTCGTACTGTCCGACATGGCTTCCAACACGACCGGCCACAAGAAGACCGACCACATCCGCATCGTCGCCATTGCCGAGCTGGCGATCGACTTCGCCTGCGAGGTCCTCTGCGAGGGCGGCGTGTTCCTCGCCAAGGTCTTCCAGGGCGGCACGGAAGGCGATCTGCTCAAGCGTCTGAAGATGAACTTCGCCGCCGTGCACCACGTCAAGCCGAGCGCCAGCCGGGCCGGCTCCGCCGAACTCTACGTGCTCGCCACAGGCTTTCGCGGAACGCCGGATCAGCGCGGCGAGTGAGACCTAGTTTAGGGAGCCATGAGCATCTTGCGTCGATGAAATCTTACCGGAAGCGCCGAATGCCTGCAACAGGGAAATCAGTTCTGTATTATTGATATACCACATTCATGACCGTCTCATATAAATGCCTACCGCAGTACCGGAATATTATTTTCCAATATCGCCCTTCAGCACTCCATGAATGCTATCTCGGTCCGAGTACGCCTGCAGCAGATCTTCAAATATGCCCTTCTCACGCAGGTAGCTGTAAAAGTCGGCATGCACTTCCATGAACGATTTGCGAATTTCTTGCTCAGACCGACTGTACTCATCTTCTACCGATGAGACCTCATGAATAAGCTCTTTCCATCTCTGAACCAAGCTAGGACGCTCAGCTTCCAAGCCACGAAGTATAGCTTTGATAGCAGAAGGCGATTTTTGGACTGCTTTTTGTCCCACGACACAACTCTCCAGGCAAGAGCAAGCAGCGGATCGGGAGTCTAATCTACTGCAGAAACAACCTTCGTTGCTGAACTAATCAATCTACAGCTCAGCAGCCGGCCCAGCAAGGGGGATCCGGCAAGCGCGGCACGTCTTTCACGGCCGCTGGCGACCGTCTTGGCTGCTTGCCCGCGCGTCGACACGGCGAAGCACCGCGCTGTATACACGTCCACCGGACGAGCGGTGATGCCGATGGCGTGTTGTAAGATTTCGCGATTGGCAATCGTGCTTGAGCATTGACAAAACGCCGCGCTCGGCCCTATCTCCCATCGCGTTTGGCACTTGACCTCAAGGAGTGCCAGGCCTTGCTCGGCCGGCCGTGTCCCCCCACGCGGCGGTCTAGAGCTTCAACGAGGAGACAACATCCATGAACTTCCGTCCGCTCCATGATCGTGTCGTGGTGAAGCGCCTCGAAGGCGAAGAGAAGACCAAAGGCGGTATCATCATCCCCGATACAGCCAAGGAAAAGCCCCAGGAGGGCGAAATCATCGCCGTCGGTCCGGGTGGCCGCGATGAGAGCGGCAAGCTCACCCCGCTCGACGTGCGCGCCGGCGACAAGGTGCTGTTTGGCAAGTGGTCCGGTACCGAAGTCAAGATCGACGGCAAGGATCTCCTCATCATGAAGGAGAGCGACATCATGGGCATCGTCGGCTGAGATCGGGCTGAGCCCCTCGCCGCATTCGCCTTTTTCCCCAAATCCAGGAGCTAAACCAACATGGCAGCCAAAGACGTACGCTTTTCGTCCGACGCCCGCGACCGCATGCTTCGCGGCGTCGACATCCTCAACAACGCCGTCAAGGTGACGCTCGGCCCCAAGGGTCGTAACGTCGTCATCGAGAAGAGCTTCGGCGCGCCCCGCATCACCAAGGACGGCGTCACCGTCGCCAAGGAGATCGAGCTGTCCGACAAGTTCGAGAACCTCGGCGCGCAGCTGATCCGCGAGGTCGCCTCCAAGCAGAACGACGCGGCCGGTGACGGCACCACCACGGCGACCATTCTCGCCGCCTCGATCGTCCGCGAGGGCACCAAGGCCGTCGCCGCGGGCATGAACCCGATGGATCTCAAGCGCGGCGTCGACAAGGCCGTCGAGGCTGTCGTCGCCCACCTCAAGGAGCATTCGAAGAAGGTCACCTCCAACGAGGAGATCGCCCAGGTCGGCACGATCTCGGCCAACGGCGACAAGGACGTCGGCGGCATGATTTCGACCGCCATGCAGAAGGTCGGCAACGAGGGCGTCATCACCGTCGAAGAGGCCAAGACCGCCGAGACGGAACTCGACGTCGTCGAGGGCATGCAGTTCGACCGCGGCTATCTCTCGCCCTACTTCATCACCAACGCCGAGAAGATGGTCGCCGAACTCGAGGACCCCTACATCCTCATCCACGAGAAGAAGCTCTCGTCGCTGCAGGCGATGCTGCCCGTGCTCGAGGCCGTGGTGCAGACCGGCAAGCCGCTCGTCATCGTCGCCGAGGACGTCGAGGGCGAGGCGCTCGCCACGCTCGTCGTCAACAAGCTGCGCGGCGGCCTGAAGGTCGCGGCCGTCAAGGCGCCTGGCTTCGGCGATCGCCGCAAGGCCATGCTCGAGGACATCGCGATCCTCACCCAGGGCCAGATGATCTCGGAAGACCTCGGCATCAAGCTGGAGAACGTCACGATCCAGATGCTCGGTCGCGCCAAGCGCATCCGTATCGACAAGGAGAATACCACGATCATCGACGGAGCCGGCGCCAAAGCCGACATCGAAGGCCGCATCGGGCAGATCAAGGCGCAGATCGCCGAGACGACGTCCGACTACGATCGTGAGAAGCTCCAGGAGCGTCTCGCCAAGCTCGCCGGCGGCGTCGCGGTCATCCGCGTCGGCGGCGCGAGCGAGGTCGAGGTCAAGGAGAAGAAGGACCGCGTCGACGACGCCCTGAACGCCACCCGCGCGGCGGTCGAGGAAGGCGTGTCGCCCGGCGGCGGCGTGGCCCTGCTGCGCGCCATCAAGGCGCTCGACGGCATCGCGACCGACAACGCCGATCAGAAGACCGGTGTCGACATCGTCCGCAAGGCGATCCAGACCCCGGCCCGCCAGATCGTCGACAATTCCGGTGGCGACGGCGCGGTGATCGTCGGCAAGCTGCTCGAGAACGACACCTACGGCTACGGCTACAACGCCCAGTCGGGCGAATACGGCGACCTCGTGGCTTCGGGCATCATCGACCCCACCAAGGTCGTGCGCACGGCCCTGCAGGACGCGGCATCGGTCGCCGGCCTGCTGATCACCACGGAAGCCATCATCACCGAGGCTCCGAAGAAGGACTCTCCGATGCCTATGGGTGGTGGCGGCGGCGGCATGGGCGGCATGGGCGGCATGGACTTCTAAGCCACACCACCGCTCGAACGCGTCTGAAAACAAGGGGTCCCGAAACCATCGGGACCCCTTTTCCGTACCCGATGGCAACGAACCCCATTTGGACGGAGCCGTACGGATATGTCGGACGTTGTCGCCTACAAGCTCAACAAGGACGCGACCCGATCCTATGTTGAGCCGAGCGCCGCGGCTTCCGCCGAGCGCCGCACATCGACGCGCGCCGACCTGCTCGATGCGGTCTACGAGACGTGTCCCGGCCTGTCGCGCAGCCAGGCCCGCGAGATCTTCGAGATGGCGCTCGGCGAAATATCCGACGCGCTCACGCGCGGCGAAAGCGTCAAGCTTCGCTCGTTCGGGCTCTTTACGGTGCGCGAGAAGCGCGAGCGCATCGGCCGCAATCCGCGCACTGGCGTCGAGGTGCCGATCAAGCCGCGCCGCGTCCTGACCTTCAAACCTTCCCCCGTGCTTATCGATCACGTCAACGGGCGCGACGGCGCCGCAGGCCGGCACGGCGACGACTAGGATCCGCGCTCGCGGCGCCGCACGCGTCATTCGGGAGAGGCAATGAAGCCTGTACCGCGCCTTCCTGTCGTCGTATTTGGCGGATGGAACCGAACGTGGATCCGCCGGAAGGGTGCTGAATGAAGCTGCTTGGTATTCTCGTCGCGATCATCGGCGCGTTGAGCGCCGTCGTCGCTGTCGCAAGCAATCATCATGTGCTGCTTCTGCTGGCCGCGTTCAGTCTCGGCGCCGCCTTCACGACCTACCGTTCGGTCGGCATCTCCACGTTCCTGCAGATCCTGATCGTCTTCTTCTCGGTCGAGACAGCGATCCTGAGCCTGTTCGTCTACGTGAGCGCCTTCGGCTTCTGGCCGCCGGCGCTCGAAGGCGTGCGGATTCCGAGCACCGTCGTGATGACGGTCGCGCTCTTCTCCATCGTCTCCTATCTGACGTCGTTCATACCCGTCGTGCGCAAGAGCGTGGCGATCACCGACCGCTATTTCCGAGCGACGGACATCGTGCGTGTCCCGCTCGGCTTCGGCACGAGCATCAGCATGCGGGAGCGCACGCTTGCGGCCGCCGCCATCATGTTCATCATCTTTCTGAATCAGGTCGAAGTCTATCTGTCGGTGATCATCTCGTTCGCGTCACGCTCGATCTCCGACGCGCTGCAGACCTATAACCCGAGCGCGTTCTGGCACGCGCTCCTGATCGAGCTGCCGATCTACATATCGCCCTATCTTATCGCGCTGCTCATCGAGTTCGTCGCGGCGGAAACGCTGTTCATTCGCTGGCGCCGTTGGCTCACCAACGACTATTCGCGACGCTGGCTCGACTATCACAACCATTACGGCATGATGCTGGCCGGCGTAGGGACCGACAATCCGGACCAGCGCATCCAGGAAGATGTTCCGCGCTTCATCAACGGCGGCCAATTTGGTGGGCTCGGCGTCTACAATTTCTCGATCAACCTCATCTCGCAGATGAGTTCCCTCGTTTCCTTCTCGATCATCCTATGGGCCTTGTCGGCGCACCTGACGATCCCGGGAACGACGATCCAGATCCCCGGCTTCCTCCTGTGGTGTGCGCTCATCTACGCCGCGATCGGCACCGGCCTCACCGCCCTGATCGGCCGTCCGCTCGCCGTGCTCGCCTTCCAAAGGCAGCACTTCGAGGCCAATTACCGTTTCGGTCTCGCGCGCCTGCGCGAGTACAGCGAGCAGATCGCGCTGTTGTTCGGCGAGCTGACGGAACGCTCGATCCTCATGGAGCGGTTCGTCTCGATCGTCCGGAACTTCTACAAGATCATGTGGGTGAAGGCGTTTCTCTCGACCTTCATCCAGTTCTTCAGCACCATCAACGAGTTCATTCCCTACATCATCCTCGGCCCATTCTACTTCGCCAGGACCGCGACCCTCGGAGACCTGACCCAGGCTCGGATCGCTTTCGGCAGCGTCAACTCCTCACTGACCTTCTTCATCACCTATTATAGCTCGCTTGCCGACTTCAAATCGGTGCTCGATCGTCTCACGACGTTCGACGCGTCCCTCGAGGCGGTGCCCCCGCCGATCGCGATGGCCCATGCCGAGGTCGGCAAGAGCGGCGATTTCGTGCTCTCCAACGTGCAGATCCGTCTGCCGAACGGCAGGCCGCTGTCGGCACCGCTCAATTTGCGTCTTGCCGCCAACGAGAACGTGCTGCTCACCGGTCCGTCCGGTTCCGGCAAGTCGACGTTGTTTCGCGCGATCTCGGGCGTTTGGCCGTACCGCGACGGTGTCGTCGAAGTGCCGACCGGCGCCTCCGTCATGGTGCTTCCGCAGAAGCCATACCTGCCGATCGGCACGCTCTACGCCGCCGTGTCCTATCCGCGCGAGATCGGAACCTACACGCTGGCCGAGGTCGAGACTGTGCTGGTCGAGGTCGGGCTGCCACAACTCGTCGAGCATGTGGATCTCGACGACAATTGGACCCAGCGGCTTTCCGGCGGCGAGCAGCAACGTCTCGCCATCGCCCGCGCGATCCTCGCCAAGCCGAGTTGGCTGCTGCTCGACGAGGCGACGGCGGCGATGGACACCGATCTCGAGCGCGAGATCTACGCGATCATCGCCAAGCGTCTACCCGGCACGACGATCGTGTCCATCGCTCATCGCGAGACAATCGACGACCATCATTCGCGCCATCTGGAAATGCGGAGGAACGCCGATGGTGGTTTCACGATCAACGACATGAAAGCCGCCGCGGAGTAGCGTCCGAACGCTAGGTCTCGGTCGCTCGCCCCAGGACCTCGGTCAGTTCCCGCCATTCGCGCGCGGAAACACCACTGGAGGCGGCATCGAGCTTTTCGCCGTCGATCATGCGCCGCACCGCCGCCAGCGCGGTCCGCGACAGCGTCACGGCGCCGATGCGGTGCTCGAGAAAGGCCTCGTGCGAGAGCGGCACCCAGCGTGCCATGATGTCGACCATCGCTTCGGCGTAGACCCGAATCTCGTACTGCGCGTGCGCATCGACGCGCAGGCGCAGGAAGTTCATCAGATTGTGGAGGTTGGTCTTCCAATACCATTGCGTATAGGTGGCGAGCGTGAGGTTGATGCGGGCGAGTTCGCGGGCGAGCCCATCGCGTTCCGGGTCGGCCCTCGAGCCGTCTTCGCCCTCGTTCAGCATCCAGGCGTAATTGGCGAAGGTCCGCTCGCCATCGCCGCGCAGCAGGTCGAGCACGCGGGCGGCCTCATCGGGCTGCAATCCGTCGGCGCGCCCCTGCCGGTTGGAGGCGGATTGCGCCTTCAGCTGCGCCGCGTCGGGGAGGTAGAACTCGCGATCGAGCACGGAATAGCGCGCGGAAACCTCGTTGATGCTGGCGGTGCGATGGCGGATCCATTGCCGGGCGACGAAGATCGGCAGCTTCACGTGCAGCTTGATCTCGCACATCTCGAATGGCGTCGTGTGCCAGTGGCGCATGAGATAGTTGATGAGGCCGCGATCCTCGCTGACCTTCTTGGTGCCGCGCCCGTATGACACGCGCGCGGCCTGCACCACCGCGTTGTCGTCGCCCATATAATCTATGACGCGGATGAAGCCGTGATCGAGCAGCGGCAACGGCTTGAACAGGATGTCCTCGAGCGCCGCCACGCTCGGCCGCAACGTCGCGGATCGATCCCGGCGCGCCTCGCCGATCTCTTGGTATTGGGCGTCGCTGAGCGGCATCGATTGGTTGTCTCCGACTTCTTGGCCATGATCGTCCCGGCCATCGGCGCCAGGACGGCGCTACCGACTTCGGAGAAAGCGCGATGTCGCGTGGATGATCGGGACACATCCACTACGCACCACCGCTACTCTTCCTTGTAGCCGAGCGCTTGGTGGTTGCCGATCGTGCCGTAGTACTTGTACGGCAGGAACTTGCCGGACATGCCGATCTTGACGCGATCACCCTTGGCGTCCGCCTGACGCTCCATCGTCATGTCGAGATCGATCGCCGACATGATGCCGTCGCCGAATTCCTCCTCGATCAGCGCTTTCCAGGCCGGCCCGTTGATCATGACGAGCTCGTAGAAGCGATAGATCAACGGGTCGGTCGGCGGCATCGGCATGCCGCGCATCGGCACCTCGTTGAGCATGCTCTGCTCGGCATTGCTGAGGCCGAAAAGTTCTCCCGCCTTCGCGCACAGCGGCTTGGTCAGCTTCATCTGGCCGAGCAGCGCGCCGACGACCAGGACCTCGGACATGCCGCCGATCTCGCCGGTGATATGCTTCCAGGTCCAGCCCTTCTCGCGCTTGATATCGAGGATTTTCTCGGTCAGATCGCTTCGCTTCATGAGATGCCCTTTCTGGCTTCGCCGCGTGACCACGCGATGCCGCACGGCGCTATCGAGTGCCCATCTGACGAGCAAGCGATATGCCATGCTGCCGCATAAGGCATCGGGCTTCGCCGCACCTAGCGCGAAGCCGACGGCTGCCCCGGCGTCTCCGGCGGCTTGGGCGCGATCGGCGCATTGGCATTCGGCGACTTGAAGAAGCGAAAGAACTCGTTGGCCGTGCCCGGGCTTAGCACCAGGCGCGTGTTGGGGCCCTTCAGCGCGTCGTTGTAGGCGTCCATCAACCTGTAGAAGGCGAAGAAATCCGGATCCTTACCGTAGGCGTCCGCGAAGATCTTGTTGCGCGTCGCCTCGCCCTCGCCGCGCGTCTGGTCGGCCTGCTGTGTCGCGTTGCCGAGCAGCACGACGACGTCGCGATCGGCCTTCGCCTTGATGGTCTGCGACTCCTCGTTGCCTTTGGCGCGGTACTCCGCCGCCTCGCGAGCGCGCTCGGAGTTCATGCGCTGGTAGACCTGCTCGGAGATCTGCTGGGGAAGATCGGCGCGCCGGATACGCACATCGACGGCGTCGATGCCGAGGCGTTCGGACTGATTGTTCACCTCGACGCGGATCTTCTCCATCAGCGCCGCGCGATCGTCGCGCACGATCTGCGTGAGGTTCGCCTCGCCCAGGACGCGGCGGATGGCCGAATTCAGCACATAGCCGAGCTGGCTGTTAGCGCGGTCGACCGTCTGCACGGTCTGGTAGAATTTGAGGAGATCGGCGATCTTGTAGCGCAGGAACGCGTCGACCTGGATGCGCGTGTTGTCGGAGGCCAGAACCTCCTGGTTCGGCGATTCGAGGTTGAGGATCTGGTTGGAGCGGGTGACGACGTTCTCGATCAGCGGGATCTTGAAATGCAAGCCGGGGTCGGTCACGAGGCCGCGCCCCTCGACCGGCTCGCCGAAACGCAGCACGAGCGCCTGCTCGGTCTGCTCGACGGTGAACGTGGCGCTGATCGAGATGAACAGGATGACGAAAAGGGCGGCTATGATGCCGAAGACGCCGTATTCCTTCATGGCGTGATACCCGGCTTGCTCAGTTGCGAGAGCGGCAGATAGGGCACCACGCCGCCGCCCTTGCCCGCCGGATCGTCGATGATGACGTTATCGGTGCTGCCGAAGACCTTCTTCATCGTCTCGATATACATGCGCTCGCGGGTGACGGCGGGCGCGTTTTTGTACTGGTCGTAGACCTGGTCGAAGCGGAACGCCTGACCCTTGGCCTCGGCGACCGTCTGCACCTTGTAGCCGTCGGCGGCCTGGACGATGGCGGCGGCCTTGCCGCGCGCCTCCGGCACGGCCTTGTTGGCGTAGGCCTCGGCCTCGTTGCGGGCGCGGCTCTGGTCCTGCTGCGCGGCGGTCACGTCACGGAACGAGGCGATGACTTCGCTCGGCGGATCGACGGATTGCAGCTGCACCTGGAGGACGAGAACCCCCGCCTTGTACGAGGTCAGCACCTGCTGCATCAGCTTTTGCACCTTGGGCTCGATCACCTTGCGCCCGGCGGTGAGGATCTGCTGAATCTGGCTCTGGCCGATCACCTCGCGCATCGCGCTCTCGGCCACCGCCTTCACCGTCTCGCGCGGGTCGGCGACGTTGAAGGCGAAGTCCTCGGGCTGCGATGGGTCGATCTGCCAGAAGACGACGAACTTCACGTCGGCGATGTTCTCGTCGCCGGTGAGCATCAGGCTTTCCTCCGGCACGTCGATCTGGCTCGTCGCGTTGGGATGCGAGAAGTCGGGCTGCGAGACGAAGCCGACGTTGACCGCGTTGCGGTCCGTCACGTTGAGCTTGTCGACCGAGCCGATGGGATAGGGCCAATTGTAATTCAGGCCCGGCGACGTCTTGCCGATGTATTTGCCGAAGACGAGGTTGAGGCCGACCTGGTTGGGCCCGACGGTATAGAAGCCAGACAGCAACCAGAGGCCGGCGCCGAGGATGATGAGGATCGCGATGCCCGGCACCCCGAGGCCGCCGCCGGCCGACATCAGGCCGAGGCGCTCCCGGATGCGGCGCCACCACTCGTTGAAGTCAGGCTGGCGATTGTTGTTGGGCCCCTGGCCCCAGGGACCCGGATTGCCGGGCTTCCAGGAACCGCCCCCGTTTCCCCCGTTGTTGTTCCAGGGCATCTTCGACCAGTCCTCAAGCTCGGCGCGACATCGAACGCCGACGCGAGCCGCTCTCATATAGGAGCCGCGAGCGTTCACCAAACGGCGTCGCGCCACAGGGGGGGGTCACGCACGCGCATAGTCGACAAAGACGCAGGCCGCCTCGTCGCGCGCGTGACGCGGCGGCGTGCGGCGCGAGGTTTCGCGCCACGCGGCGAGGTCGATCGCCGGGAAAAAGGTGTCGGCCTCGGGCGCGAGATCGACGTAGGTCAGATGCATCTGGTCGACATGGGGCAGCATAGCCTCGAAGAGGCTCGTGCCGCCGATCAGCGAGATGGCGGCGGCACCCATCGCGTCGGCCCGCCTGACGGCGAAGCGAAGCGCCGCGTCGGGATCGGCCGCTTGAAAGACCCCATCCGGCAGCGCGAGCGCGCGATCGCGCGAGACGACGATGCTCTCGCGCCCCGGCAGCGCCCTGCCGATCGACGCGAAGGTGCGCCGGCCCATGATCATCGGCGTTCCCATCGTCAGGTCGCGGAAGCGGGCGAGGTCGCCCGGCATGGTCCAGGGGAGCGTACCGCCCCGCCCGATCGCGCCGTTGCGCCCGACAGCGACGACAAGAGCGAGCGGCGGACGATGCCGCGCCTTCATCGTCTCAGCTTGCTGATCCACCATCGCGGCAGCATGACAGCGGACACGACGCGCGTCGATGAACCCGCCAGCCGCGCCGCAATCATCGCGCGGGGCGCACGCGATGGCGATCCCTTGCGGCGGCGCGGTAACCGACTAGATTGCGAGCATCGCGCGCTGCGGCAGTCGCGCTGGGATCGAGAATGACCTTCGTCGACGCGCTGGAAGCGCCGGGCCGCAAGACGGGCCACATCAAACTGCATCGCGACGAGGCGTTCGCGGGCATGCGCAAGGCCGGTCGGCTGACAGCCGAGGCGCTCGACATGCTGACCGCGCATGTCCAGCCGGGCGCCACCACCGAGGCGATCGACGCGTTGGTGTTCGACTTCGCGATGGCGCACGGCGCCTATCCCGCGCCGCTCGATTATCGCGGCTATCGCAAGTCGATCTGCACGTCGCTCAATCACGTCGTCTGCCACGGTCTGCCCGATCGCAAGCCGCTCAAGGACGGCGACATCCTCAACATCGACGTGACGCTGATCGTCGAGGGCTGGCATGGCGACTCGTCGCGCATGTTCCTCGTCGGCGAGGTCCCGCGGCGCGCCCAGCGTCTCGTCGAGGTCACCCACGAAGCGCTGCTGCGCGGCATCGCCGTCGTGCGCGAGGGCGCGACCACCGGCGACATCGGCGCGGCGATCCAGGAATACGCCGAGGGCGAGCGCTGCTCGGTCGTGCGCGACTTCTGCGGCCATGGCCTCGGCCGGCTGTTCCACGACGAGCCCAACATCCTGCATTACGGCCGCAGAGGCGAGGGCATCACGCTCAAGGCCGGCATGTTCTTCACCATCGAGCCGATGATCAATCTCGGCCGCCCCCATGTGAAGATCCTGTCGGACGGCTGGACGGCGGTGACGCGAGACCGCTCGCTGTCGGCGCAGTTCGAGCACACGCTGGGCGTGACGAAGGACGGCTGCGAGGTCTTCACCTACTCGCCCGCCGGCCTCAATCAGCCGCCCTATGCCGTCGCCTGAAGCGGACGCGCCGGCTGCCGGCGAGAAGCTGGGCGAGCCGCACTTCCTCGGCCACCGCGAACGGCTGCGCGAACGCTTCCGGCGGGGCGGCAACGCGGCGCTGAACGATTATGAGTTCCTCGAGCTGATCCTTTTTCGCGCGGTGCCGCGGCGCGACGTCAAGCCGCTCGCCAAGGGACTGATGGCGCGCTTCGGCTCCTACGCGGAGGTGCTCGCCGCCCGGCCGGAGCGCCTCGCGGAGGTGGCGGGCCTCGGCGAAAGCGCCATCCTCGAGATCAAGATCGTCGAGGCGGCCGCGCGCCGGCTCGCGCAATCGTCGATCGAGAGGCGGCGCAACCTCGGCTCCTCATCGGCCGTCCTCGATTATTGCCGCACCGCCATGGCGTTCATCGACCATGAGGAGTTCAGGATCCTGTTCCTCGACAAGAAAAACCAGCTGCTCGCCGACGAGGTACAGGGCGTCGGTACCGTCGACCACGCGCCGGTCTACCCGCGCGAGGTGATGCGCCGCGCGCTCGAACTCAGCGCCACCGCGCTGATCTTGGTCCACAACCATCCCTCCGGCGACCCCGAGCCCTCGACCGCCGACATCGCCATGACCATGCAGATTGCCGCTCTCGGCAAGGCGCTGAGCATCGTGGTGCACGACCACCTGATCATCGGCCGTCAGGGTCATGCAAGCTTCCGCGCGCTAAAACTGCTTTGACGGTTGAAACGTCGCCATGTTTCGCGTCGTCGTAGTGTGACGGGACCGACTCGTGCACAATCCTTTAATCGGCCTTCGGCACGGTACCTTCGAGATCTGAGATCATCGCATGCGGCTTGAGGATGTCATTCGTAGGCTGTTCAGGAAGGTCGGCCCTTTTTTGGCGCCGTCGCTGCTCATCGCGGGCTCGATTTTCCCCGCCATGTCCCTCGCCATCTTCCGCTTCAAGCAGGATGCTATCGGCGTGTCCGACCAGCCTTTCTACCAGGTGCTCATGGTCGGCTTCCCGCTGTCGTCCTTCTTGCTCGCCGTGTTCCTGTGGCGGGCGAGCTTCCGGATCCACGATCTCGAGACCAAACAGGCCGCGGCGATCAAGGATGCGGGGCTGGATCCGCTCTCGCGCCTGCCCAATCGGCTCCTTTTCGAGAAGATCCTCGAAACGGCGGTCGCGCAATCCTCCTTTGAGACGCCGATCGCCCTGATCGCGATCGATATCGACAGGTTCAAGCTCGTCAACGACACGCACGGCCATCTCGCCGGCGACCGTCTCATCGTCGGCCTCGTCGAGCGCATCAAGCGGGTCGTGCGCGAGTGCGATTGCCTGGCCCGGGTCGGCGGCGACGAATTCGCGCTGCTGCTCGCCAATATCGGTGACATCGCGGCCTGCGCGACCATGGCTCACCGCGTTCACGACGCGATCATCGCTCCGTTCGATCTCGGCCATTGCCAGATCTCGGCGACCTTGTCGCTCGGCATCGCCCTCTGCCCCCAGGATGGCGACACGCGCGTGACCTTGACCCATGCCGCCGATCTCGCGCTCTATCGTGCCAAACACGAGGGGCGCAATCGCTTCGCCTTCTTCGACAAGACGATGGAGCACAAGCTCCTTCTCGGCAAGACGATCGAGGACGACCTCCGCCACGCGATCGCCACCGACGCGCTCACCTTGCTCTATCAGCCGTTGATGAACGGATCCGGCACGCGCATGCAAGGATTGGAAGCGCTGGTGCGCTGGTATCATCCGACGCTTGGGGAGATGTCACCCGACGAGTTCATTCCTCTCGCCGAGCAGAGGGGGCTGATCGTGCCTCTCGGCGAGTGGGTGCTGCGTCGAGCCTGCCGCGACGGGCGTCGCTGGCCCAACCTGCGCATCGCGGTGAACGTCTCGCCGGTACAGTTCCGCGCGCGAAATTTCGTCAGGACGGTGCAGACCATCATCGACAAGAGCGGCATCGATCCGAGCCGGATCGACCTCGAACTCACCGAGGGCGTGCTCATACAGGACGCCGAACAGGCTGAAGCCGTGATCATCGACCTGCGCGCGCTCGGCGTGCGCATGGGCCTCGACGATTTCGGCTCGGGCTATTCGAGCATGATCTATCTGCGCCGCTTCGCTTTCGACAAGATCAAGATCGACCGCGCCTTTCTCGAGACGATGGAGATGAGCGGCGAAGGCGCGATCATCCTCGAGTCGATCGTCTCGCTGGGCCACGCGCTGGGCCTGACCGTCACGGCCGAAGGCGTCGAGCACAAGGAACAGGTGGACTTCCTGCGCGCGCTCGGCTGCGACGAGATGCAGGGCTTCTACTTCGCGCCGCCGCTGAGAGCCGAGGCGGTCGACGAGCGCCTTTCGCTGGAGGGCTGGACCGAGCCGGCGCGCGTCGAGATGACGGCGGATCGCTCGGCCGCCTGACACCGATTCTTATCGGCGGCGGGAGCGGGGGAATCTTGCTTGAAATGGCGCACCAGTACGCGACTAAGATCAGCGGGTGACGTGACTCCGCAGGGCGGCGAGCGCCTCCGGCGTGTCGATGTCGATCGCGATGCCGGGATCGTCGATGTCGCAGCGCAAGACCGTCCGATCGGGCCGCGCCAACAGCTTGCGGGCACCCTCGTCGCCGCTTAGCCGCGCCAGGTCCTCGAACATGGCGCGACCGATCAGCGCCGGATTGCCGGGCCGCCCATCTCGGACGGGGACGACCGCGTCCGGCTCGCCGGCGTCCGCGAAGGCCGCGATAAGGCGATCGAGGGTCGCGACGGCGATCAGCGGCATGTCGGCCAGCATCACCAGCGCGCCGCGCGCCTGCGCCGGAAGCGCGGCGATGCCCGCCTTGAGCGAGCTTGCCATGCCGCTCGCCCAGTCCTCGTTGGCGACGAGCGATACCGGCAGCCCCGTCAAGGCCGCGCCCACGCGCGCGCCGGCTTTGCCGGTGACGACGATGACCGGCGACGCTCTCGAGCCGAGGGCTTTATCGACGACATGCCGCACGAGCGGCCGCTCCTCGAACAGGGCCAGCACCTTGCTCTCGCCCTCACCGGCGCCGAACCGCGACGCGCGCCCCGCCGCGAGGATGATCGCGGCAACCTCACTCACCTGGCACTTGCGCGTCGGGCATTGGGTCGTCGAGCACCTGTTCGCCCGTGATCTGCCGAAGCTGCGGACGCGAGACGATCTCGCTGAGCAGGCCGCCGACGCCCATGGCGCGCAGGTCCGCACCGCTGACCGGCACGTCGGCGAGCAGCCGGCCCAGCACGAAATCGAAGCCGTTCTCCTTCGGCGAGCGGGCACAGCCCGGCGCGCCGATCACCGGCACGCGGCGGCCGGGGGCGAAGGCGATCTCTCCGAGCAGCAGCAGGTTGCCGGGATCGACCGGCATGCCGAGATGATGCACCTCGCCGCCCGCCATCTCGATCGCGACGGGTACCACGTCGCGACGGTCGGTGATCGCCGAGGCGCCGAACACGACGACGATGTCGACCCCGTCCATCGCCTTGATGCCGGCTGCGAGCGCGTGCACCTCGTGCGCGACACGCGCCTCGCGGGCGATCGCGGCGCCGGCGGGCGCGAGCCTGTCGTCGAGGAGGCGCAGCGTCTTGGTGACGGTGGTCGGCTTCAGTCCGGGGAGCATCGTCGAGACGACACCGATCTTCTGGGACCGGAACGGCGCGACGGCCACGCAGGGCGTCGCCGCGGCGGCGATCGCGTGGTCGAGCTGGTCCCTCGTCACCGCGAATGGGATGATCTTGACCGTCGCGATCATCTCGCCGGCGACCACCGGCCGCAGCGGCGCAAGCGTGGCGACGGTGATCGCCTCATCGACGGCGTTGACCCCGTCGATCGTCGCCGCCGTCACCCGCACAAGTCCCGCCACCTCCGCCATCAGGTTGCAGCGGCCGGTGAAGGGGCGTTCCAGGCGCACGTGCGCGCCGGCGATGTGACGCGCGAGGCGGGCCGCGGCGACGTTCTCCTCCACGTCGCCCGGCTCCAGCTTGGCCGCGACGATCGCCAGGATGCCGGCCCGCTCCAGCGCCTCGATATGCGCGGACCGCAGCACCTCGCCCTTCTTCAGCGACACGCCCGGCGCTTTCACCGAATGGGCGAGGATGGCACCCTCGCCGGACGCGACCGCGATGCGACCGAATTTCACGCAGGCCCCTGATGCGCGGCCGCGGTGTCGGCGCGCGGCGGCTTGCGACGCAGCCCGGCGATGATCTCGCCGAGGATCGACACCGCGATCTCGGCCGGGCTGACCGCGCCGATATCGAGACCGATGGGCGCGTGGATACGCGCGAGATCGTCCGCGCCGAAGCCTTCGGCCGTCATGCGCTCGACGCGGCGCGCGTGCGTCTTCCGCGAGCCCAGCGCGCCGACATAGAAACAGCGCGCGCGCAAAGCGGCGACGAGCGCCTGGTCGTCGATCTTCGGGTCGTGCGTCAGCAGGGCGATCGCCGTGTAGGGGTCGAGCTTCAGCCTCGGCAGAACGTCGTCGGGCCATTCGGCGAGCAGCGTGACATCGGGGAAGCGCTCGGGTGTGGCAAAGGCGGTTCGCGGATCGACGATCGTCACGTCGAAGGCCGCGAGGCGGGCCATGGTGGCGAGCGCCTGGGAGATGTGCACCGCGCCGACCGCGACGAGCCGGACCGCCGGCATCTGCACGGCGATGAAGATGTCGCGACCGTCCTGCTGGATCGTGCCGCTCTTGCCGAGGCGCATCCGCTCGGCGATCTCCGCCGCGAGCGGGTCGCCTGCGATATCGCGTAGCGCGACGACACGCTGGCTGCCGCCTAAGTCGGTGACGAGCGCCACGGGACGGCGTGCGGCACGCTCCACGTTCAGGGTCTGGAGATCGGCGAGCCTCAATCGAGCCTCTCGACATAGACCTTGATGCGGCCGCCGCAGGAGAGCCCGGCCTTCCACGCCGCCTCGTCCGCGACCCCGAATTCGAGCAGCCGCGGCGTGCCGGCCTCGATCACGTCGAGGGCCTCGGTGACGACGTCGCCCTCGACGCAGCCGCCCGACACGGAGCCGAGGAACAGGCCATCGCCGTCGATCACGAGATGGCTGCCGACCGGGCGCGGCGCCGATCCCCACGTCTCGACGACCGTCGCGATGGCCACCGATCTCCCCGCCTCGCGCCACGCTTGCGCCGCGTGCAGGATATCCTCGTCCGTGGTCAGCATGCCGGGCCTCGCGCTGTTGCCGAACCGGACATATAGGGAGCCTTCGGCTCTCGCGTTCCGGTCACGATTCCATCAGCGATTCGCGCCCCCTTACTTCTGCTTGGCGACGATCTTGTCCTTGATGCCGTCGTAGACGCCCTGCGGAATGATCTTCTTTTGCACGAGGTCGTCCTTGCCCTTGTAGGGCCGGCCCTTGACGATGTCGGCCGCGCGCTTGTCGCCGACGCCCTTCAAGCCCTGCAGTTCTGCGACGCTGGCGGTGTTGATGTCGAGCGGGACGGCCTTCTGCATCTTCGCGGTCATGCCCGGCTTCGCGTCCGGCGCGACCTGCGGCGTCTGCGCGAGAGCGGCCCCCGCGACCAGCAGCGCGACGGCGGTAGCGAGACCGAGAAACCTTTTCGAGACCATCATGGCGAGCACTCCGAGGCCGCGTCCAAGCGGCGGCGGACGCTGCGAAAAAACCGCGCCCGCGTCAACTGGATGCGCATCACGGATCGAGCGATCCAAGAGACTCGCCCAAGACACTCGCCCAAGACACTCGCCCAAGACACCCATCCAGCACACCCACGCGATCCCTATACCGGGATGCCGCCCAGCACCTCGACTTTCAACGTGCTGCGGGCGTCTTTGCGGCGCGGGTGAGCACCGGGTCGCCCGGAGCTTGCGGCGACGACTTTCCCGGACTCTTTGGTTGCCGCCGCACGCGCGAACACGCCCGTATGGAACGACAGGGATGACGCTTTACGACATTATTCTAGGGCCGCGCCTCGCCACCCATCAGGAGGCGGAGCAGAAGGTCGGCCCTGTCGCCGGCATACCGATGCTGGGGCTCGATGCCCTGTCCTCCGCCGCCTATGGGCCGGAAGCCGCGCTGACGATCATGCTGGCGATCGGCATGTTTGGCGCGACCTACATCCTGCCCATAATCGGGATCGTCGTCGCGCTGCTGCTGATCGTTTACTTCTCCTACCGCCAGACCATGTTCGCCTACCCGGACGGGGGCGGCTCCTACACGGTGGCGCGGGCAAACCTCGGAATCCGGTTCGGGCTCCTCGCGGCCGCTTCGCTGATGGTGGACTACATCTTGAATGTCGCCGTGGGCATCGCCGCGGGCGTCGGCGCCCTGATCTCCGTCGCGCCAGCGCTCCACCCGTACGTCCTGCCGCTCTGCCTCGCGATCCTCCTGCTCATCACGCTCGTCAACCTCCACGGCATCCGCGAGTCGGGCCTCGCCTTCGTGCTGCCGACCTACCTTTTCGTGGCGACGCTCGGGATCATGATCGTCGTCGGCCTCGCCAAGACCGCCATGGCCGGAGGGCATCCGATGCCGGTCGAGGTCCCACCCGCCGTGCCGATCGCCAGCGCCGGCGTCGGCATCTGGCTGCTGCTGCGCGCTTTCGCCAACGGCTGCACCGCCATGACGGGCGTTGAGGCGATATCCAACGGCATCACGGCCTTCAAACGGCCGGCGGTGGCCAACGCGCAACGCACGCTCGCCGCCGTCGTGGCGATCCTTTCCCTGCTCCTCGTCGGCATCGCCCTGCTTTGCCGATGCTACGGCGTCGTCGCGACCGATCCCGACGGGCCGGCCTATCAGAGCATCCTGTCGCAGCTGACCGCCGCCGTCGCCGGGCGCGGTCCGTTCTACTACGTGACCATGGGCAGCGTCATCGCGGTGGTCTGCCT
Source organism: Beijerinckiaceae bacterium (assembly GCA_965198495.1). GTDB lineage: Bacteria > Pseudomonadota > Alphaproteobacteria > Rhizobiales > Beijerinckiaceae > RH-AL1. The sequence continues at coordinate 3,077,207 of CBDAPL010000001.1, forward strand.
GTCGGCCAACACCAGCTTCGCGGATTTTCCGAGGCTCTGCCGCCTCCTCGCGCTCGACAACTTTCTACCTTACGCGTTCGCGAGCCGAAGCCGCCGCCTCGTCAACGCGAGCGGGATCATCGTCCTCGCCGCGATGTCCGGCGCGCTCCTGATCGCCTTCGGCGGCGTCACGGATCGCCTGATCCCGCTCTTCGCGATCGGCGCTTTCGGCGCCTTCACGTTGTCGCAAGCCGGCATGGTCGCGCATTGGCGGTCGCGCGACGCCGCCGGGCGGACCGGCTCCGGCCATCGCGCCTCAATGGCGATCAACTTCGTCGGCGCCCTCGCGACCGGGCTCGTCCTCCTCGTCATTCTGGCGACGAAATTCCTGGACGGCGCGTGGATCGTCCTCCTGCTCATCCCGGCGTTGTACTGGCTGTTTCAATCCGTTCAGGGTCATTACGCGTTCGTGCGCAAACAAACCGATTGCGAAGCGCCCCTGACGGTGTCGGACCTGCGTCCCCCGATCGTCGTCGTGGTGATGCGGCGTTGGAGCACGATCACCCGCAACGCGCTGCGGTTCGCGATCTCGCTGTCGGGGGACATCGTTGCCGTGCACGTGACATCAGACGCGCAGGAGGCTCGCCATCTCGCGTGCAAATGGCGCCAGTTCGTCGAAGCACCGCTCTCCGGCGAAGCGAGGACGCTCCCGCGCCTCGTTTTCGTCGATTCGCCCTATCGCCTCTTCATCGATCCCTTGTTCGACACGTTGCGCCGGCTCGGCGTCGAGAATCCCGGACGATCGATCGCCGTCGTCGTGCCCGAACTCGCGGGCGGCCGCTGGTACGACTACTTCCTCCATAATCAGCGATCGACGGCCTTGAAGGCGGCGTTGCTGCTGCGAGGCGATCATCGCGTGGCGGTGATCAACGTTCCGTGGCACCTCAAGCGCTGATCGCAGCGGACCTCAATCGCGAACCGGCCGGCCCTCGCCATCGGCCCAAAGCGCGGCGATGCCTTCGCGATAGGTCGGGTAGGCGAAGACCATGCCGGCGAGCTGCTTGATCTTGGCGTTCGAGCAGCGCTTGTTCTCGCCGTAGAAACTGCGCGCCATCGGCGTCAGGTCGGCGGTGGCGAAATCCTGCTCCGGCGGCGGCGCCACGCCCATCATCTCGGCGGCGAAGGCGACCACGTCCTGCGGCGGGGCGGGTTCGTCATCGGTGACGTTCCAGGCGTCGCTCGGCCCCTCGTAGGCGAGCAGCGCCGCGCAGGCGCCGGCGATATCCTCGGCATGGATGCGGTTGAACACCTGGCCGGGCTTGACGAGGCGCCGCGCCCTGCCCTCTCCGAGATTGACGAGCGGGTTGCGCCCCGGCCCGTAAATGCCGGAGAGACGCAGGAGATGGACGGTCTTGGCGGGGTCGCGCGCGAGCGTCATCCAGGCTTTCTCCGCCTGCACGCGCACCTTGGAGCGCTCGCTCTTGGCGGCGGGCAACGCGGTCTCGTCGACCCATTCGCCGCCGCGGTCGCCGTAGACGCCGATCGTCGAAAGATAGAGGATCGTCTGCCGTCGCTTGACGCCGGCGATGCGGCGGCCGTAGCGCGCCAGCACCGGGTCGACCGACGTGCCAGGCGCCACCGAGACGAGGATGACGTCGGCCTCGCCAAGGCGCTGATCGATCTCCGGGCTTGCCTCGTCGGCGCCGAAATGCAGGATCTCCGCCGCCCCGGCGAGCGGGCGCGGCTTGGCGCGGTCGCGCACCGTCGCGGCGATATGCTCGAACGCGCCCCCACGCAGGTGGATGAAGTGCTGCGCGCTGTAGCCGAGGCCGAAGACGAAGAGTTTCATGCGGGTAATATAATGCCTAAACGAGGCGCCGGCGCGGCCTGTCCAATGGAAAACAGTTCAGTCCGACGCACCCCGCGGAGGTATGGGGTCAAACAGGACCCTGGCATCCTCGACGACCGCTCTGGGCAACATGCGCAGCTCGTCCGCATCGAAAGGCAAGTGCTGCAAGTGCGTGATGACAAGAGAGGCGATCGTTCGAGCCTGAAGTCGGTCACGCTCACGTCAAACTGCTTAAACACCTGTCGTGTTGGACGCTTGCGCGGAAATCGAACCAGCGCCGAGCTCGACCAGACACCATTCCGCCATCTCCCTTACGAGCGGCGATGGATCATCAAGGTGTCGGCGCACCGCCGGCACGAGCGCCGCATCGTTCGAGTTGCCCGCCGCGATGAGCAGGTTGCGCATGAAACGCGTGCGCCCCAGCCGCTTCACCGGGCTGCCGGCGAACAGGGCGCGGAAGCCGGCGTCGTCGAGCGCGAGCCAATCGGCGATGCGAGGCGCGGTCAGATCCGCGCGGGCGACGAGCTTTGCCTGCGAGGTCGCTTGCGCCCACTTGTTCCAGGGACAGACCGCGAGGCAATCGTCGCAGCCGTAGACGCGGTTGCCGATCGCCTTGCGGAATTCGAGCGGGATCTGGCCCTTGTGCTCGATGGTCAGGTAGGAGATGCAGCGCCGCGCGTCGAGCCGATAGGGCGCCGGGAAGGCCGCCGTCGGGCAGATGTCGAGGCAGGCGCGGCAGGAGCCGCAATGGTCGGCCTCGGGCGCATCCGGCGCCAGCGCCAGCGTCGTGAAGACCGAGCCGAGGAACAGCCAGGAGCCGTGCCCGCGCGAGACGAGGTTGGTGTGCTTGCCCTGCCAGCCGAGCCCGGCGGCTTCCGCCAGCGGCTTCTCCATGACCGGCGCCGTGTCGACGAACACTTTCACCTCGCCTCCGGAGGCCGATACCAGCCAGCCGGCCAGCTCCTTGAGCTTGCCCTTGATCACGTCGTGGTAGTCCCGGTGGCGGGCATAGACGGAGATGTTGGCGGCGCCGCGATCGGCAAGCAGCGCCAGCGGGTCGGTCGCCGGCCCGTAGTTCATCCCCAGCATGATGATCGAGCGCACGTCCGGCCACAGCACGCGCGGGTCGGCGCGGCGCGGCGCGGTCTCGGCCAGCCAATCCATGTCGCCGGCGCACCCGGCCTCGATGAAGGCGCGCAGCCGCTCCGGCGCCTGGGGGATCGCGTCGGGCGCGGCGATGCGGCAGAGGTCGAAGCCGAGGTCTTTCGCCCGCGCGGCGAGTTTGTCCTTCAGACGTCCAGAATCCTTCAGACGTCCAGAAGCCTTCAGAGGGCCAGCATCCTTCAGAAATCCAGCATCCTTCAGAAATCCAGAATCCTTCAGAAATCGAGGTCCGCGTAGGCCTCCGCCGGGGTGATTCCCGGCACCCGGTCCGCCAGCAGGGCGCGGAAGCCCGGCCGCGATTTCACCCGCGCGTACCAGTGTTTCGCCGCCTCGTCCTCGCCCCATGGCACGTCGCCCAGGAAATCCACGCTCGAGAGGTGCGCCGCCGCCGCGAGATCGGCATAGGTCATCTCCGGTCCCGCGAGCCAGTTCCGCCGCCCCGCCAGGTAGCCGATATAGCGCAGATGGTGGCGGATGTTGGCACGCGCCGCGCGCACCAGCTCCATCGCCGGGGCGCCGCCGCCCTGCTCGGCCGACATGAAGCGCTTGTAGACCTTCTCGGTCACCAGCCAGTGCGACACCTCGTTGTAGAACTTGACGTTGAACCAGTCCACGAGCCGCCTGACCTCGACGCGCTCGGCCGGCGCCTCCGGCAGCAGGCGGCGGCCCGGCAGGCTCGGCCCCAGCGTCTCGTCGACATATTCGGCGATCGGCCCCGGCCCGGGCACGACCGCGCCCGGCACACCCGCCACCGCGTCCTCCAGCAGGACCGGCAGCGTGCAGGCCGGGTTCAGCACCAGGAATCCATGGCGCCGCTCGAACACCCGCTCCTCGATGAGCGTGGGCTCGACGCCGTATTCGGCGAGGACCAGGCGGATGAAACGGGAGTGCGGATCGATCGGATGGTGGTAAAGCTGAGCCATAAATCTTGCGGTGGGAGCGCGCGCGAATCGCGCCCCACGCCTATACGCTCGCACCGGCCGTGGCCAGCGCCGGTCCATTTGTCGCGCCGGCGTTTTCGGCACATCGCACGACGCCGCGAGGGCGGCCGCGTAAGGCGCCCCCAGCGGGCCGGGCGTGGACACGCGGCGATCGTGCCGCGACACTTGGCGGGTCGCGCCGGCGACAATCCCCCGGAAACGCCGTCGCCGCTCGGCGACGCGCGAATCGGCATTGCCGCCGCGCGGCGACATCGCAATCTCGCATGTCGCCGCCGGGCGACACGGCAAGCGGCGATGTCGCCGCCGGGCGACACGGCAAACGGCGATGTCGCCGCCGGGCGACACGCGTCGTCTCAAGTCGCCGTTCGCCGACACGCGCCACCGCAAAGGCATGGGGAGCATCGCGCCATGATCATCACGACCCCGAAGTTCTTCGGCCTCGCCATCCGCGCGCGCCGCTGGAACCTCTTCCTCACCCAGGACGACCTCGCCCGCCATCTCGGCGTCAGCCGGCAATGGGTGATCGACCTGGAGAAGGGCAAGACGACCGTCGGACTCGGCCTGACGCTGCGCGCCTTCGCGGCGCTGAACCTCGAACTGAGCCTGCTGATGGAGCCCAAGTGCCCGTCCTGGACCGAGCCCCTCACCGCCGCCGCCCTGGCCCGCAAACGCGACCGGGACCGCCGGCGCCGGGCGCCGCGGCCGCTGCCGCTGCGCTGCCGGCGATGGAGGTGGCGGCACCGACCTTACCAACATTGCTTGAGAAGCCAAATTGAAGAATCTGCTTTACTGCTTAGAGCTAGACAGGCGCGAACGCGATGAGCTTCGATGGGTTAGTTTGAATTAGAACCGATCTCAAAGGTGGCCATTGGTTACAGAAGCGACACGTAATGCCATGCGCGCCAACAAAGGCAAGGATACGAAGCCCGAACTGATCGTTCGAAGACTTCTTCATAGGCTGGGATATCGATATCGGCTTCATCGTCGCGATTTGCCTGGATGTCCTGATGTTGTCTTTCCAAGACAACGGAAGGTCATTTTTGTTCACGGATGCTTCTGGCATCGACATGCTGACCCAGCTTGTAAGATCGCGCGAATGCCGCCGTCTCGACGAGAGTTCTGGGGGCCGAAGCTCGCTTCGAATGTGGAACGAGATGCACGTTCCGAAAAAGCTTTGGAAAACACTGGATGGCGGGTCCTCATCTTGTGGGAGTGTGGATTAAAGGATATCGAACAAACCGAAGCTGTTCTTTGTTCGTTCTTATCTCAGGCGTCCTCATGAAAGCCATTGAGCTATTTGCCGGCGCTGGCGGCTTGGCGATTGGAGTAAGCCGCGCGGGCTTTAACCCGGCTCTCATCATTGAGCGCGACCAATGGTGTTGCGATACACTTCGAGAAAACAGAGCACTGATAGCGTCAGGTTGCGGCGCTTGGCCCTCTCCGATGAAGACGGATATTAGAGACGTCGACTTCCGAAACCACGAAGGCGCTATAGCGCTTGTCGCCGGTGGTCCACCCTGTCAACCTTTTTCAATGGGAGGAAAACACGGTGCTTATTCCGACCGCCGTGACATGTGGTCGGAGGCGGTGCGCGTCGTCCGCGAAGTCAGGCCACAGGCTTTCATCTTTGAAAATGTAAGAGGTCTGACGCGGCAATCCTTCGCCATTTATTTCTCCTACATAATGATACAGCTCCAGCATCCTTCGATCGCTAAAACTATCGATGAGGAATGGGCTGATCACTACCAGCGGTTACAAAAACATCATACAAGCGCATCGGCAACAGAATACAAGGTAGTCTTCTCTATAGTGGACACCGCCGACTTCGGTGTTCCGCAGCGCCGGCATCGAGTGGTTCTAGTTGGCTTCAGAGCGGACGTGGATGCCAACTGGGCATTTCCTCGAGCGACGCACTCGCTCGACGCGCTTTTGCAGAGTCAGCAAAGACGCGGCGAATACTGGAATCGTCTCCAGGTTCCACTTCGAGAAAGGGCGCACGCGGTCTCTCAACCAAAACCGGGGGGTATGCATCTCCTACCTTGGGTTACCGTCCGTGACGCTTTGGATGGTCTGCCGGACGCCAGGAGCGAGGCCGCGAAAGATTGGTTTAATCATCGCTATCAACCCGGAGCGCGTTCTTACGCCGGCCATACAGGTAGCTTTATAGACTTGCCTGGAAAAGCTTTGAAGGCGGGGGTGCATGGAGTCCCCGGCGGAGAGAATATGGTGCGCCTGCATGACGGATCTGTCCGCTACTTCACCGTACGCGAAGCGGCGAGATTACAGGCTTTTCCCGATCATTGGCGTTTCCAGGGGTCTTGGTCGGAAGCGATGAGGCAACTCGGCAACGCGGTCCCTACAACGCTGGGAGAGGTTATCGCGACTTCGGTGGGGCAGCATTTGAGCGCTGTTGGTGGCTGAACCATACAACCCGTTAAACAAGGTAAATCTTGGTAAATCAGTAGCCGAGGCACTTTTGCTCACGGCGGCTGTCCCTCTTGGCGAATTGGAGCAATTCATCGGGGCTGGTATCTATGCGATATACTATAGGGGCGAGTTTCAGGCTTACGCGCGTCTCCGGCAAGCTAATGCTATTAGGCTCACACTACCGATTTACGTTGGAAAGCTATCCCAAGTGGCGGTCGCAAAGGTTTGGCGGTGCTTTCCGAAAAAATGCAAGGCAGGTATCTGTTCAACCGCCTTCAAGATCATTCGGAGAGTGTCCGCCGAGCGAACAACCTAGACATCGCCAATTTTTTCGCGCGATGGCTTGCTGTCGATGATATTTGGATACCTCTCGGCGAGACATTACTCATCGAAAGATTTCGTCCCGTCTGGAATCTAGTCCTCGATGGCTTTGGAAATCATGATCCGGGCGCGGGCCGCTACAATGGACTGCGACCAATGTGGGACACCTTACATCCTGGCAGGCCTTGGGCGGACCGCTGCAGGAAAAGATCTGAGGACGCGGAAGAACTCGCGAGTAGGGTGTCGACGTACCTCGAAACCATCCCTCTGCCTGATGAGGCTCATATGGATGACGCGAAACAAGATAAGGCGATTTAGCCGGTAAACTAATTTCTTTCGGATCGAAATCTCGTTCACACATTTCCCCATCCTCCTCATCGTTGACGTCCAGAAGGATTTCCTGCCCGGCGGGGCGCTCGCGGTGCCGTCCGGGGACCAGGTGATCGCGCCGGTCAACCGGCTGGCGGCGGCGTTCGAGCATGTCGTGAGGACGCAGGATTGGCATCCGCCGGGGCGTGTGTCGTTGCCTCCGCACATCCGGGCAAGCGGCCGCTCGATAGCGTCACCCTGCCCGACGGGCGCGCGCAGGTGCTGTGGATGGACCATTGCGTGCAAGGCTCGCGCGGCGCGGCGCTCGCCGACGGGCTAACGGTGGCGTACGCGGAGCTGGTGATCCGCAAGCGATACGGCCGCGATCTCGACTCCTGCTGCGCCTTCGTCGAGGCGGACGGCGCGACCAAGACCGGGCTCGCCGGCTACCTGCGCGAGCGCGGCTTCACGACGGTCTATGATGCCGGCCTCGCCACCGACTTCTGTGCCGGCTTCACCGCGATGGACGCGGCTCGCCGGCCTCGAGACAATCCCGGTCGAGGACGCCACGCGCGGCATCGACGCCGACGGCTCGGTGGCGCGGGCCGTCGCCGACATGGACGCGGCCGCGTGAGGCGGATCATGACCGAGGTCGCCTGTCATGGGAGAATGCGAGAATGAGCCCGATCCGCGAGACCAGCCTCGACGCCGGCCCCCACAAGACGCGGGCGGCTTGAGCCCGCGCCGGCCGAGGCTGGTCGCCGGGTTGGCCGCGATTTCGACATTCTGCGTCGTCGTTTGCGCGGCGGCGGCCGCGCTGCCGTACGCGCTCGGCCTGCTGTACGGCTGCGTCCCGCCGCAAGGAAGCTGCGGCGATGGCGTCGGCTGGGCGATGCTGATCTCGGCGCCGCTCGCGGTCCCTTTCGTCATCCTCGTCGCTGGAGCGCTCGCCGTCGCGATGTACCTTCGGATCATGCGGCGCGGACAACCAAGCCGATCCAGTTCGCCGGCTCCGCTTGCTCCCCCGCCGCATCCGCGCTAGCCTCGTTCATAGCCACAGGGGTGCTGCCCCGCCGAAAGCGGGAGCGGCTGAGATCATACCCTTCGAACCTGAACCTGGGTAATGCCAGCGCAGGGACCGGCGTCAGCAACTCTCCCCCGAGTCGCACCGCGCCAGGCTCCCGCGCCCCATCCACGGAGCGCATCCATGAACATCCAGCACAAGCCCGGCTCGCTCGTCCCCGAGACGGTCACCACCGGGCCGGTCACCGGCTCGCGCAAGGTCTACCACCACCCGCGCGACGCCGCCGGCCAGGTGCTCGCCGACCTCGCCGTGCCGTTCCGCGAAATCGCGCTCGACCCGTCCGCCAACGAGCCGCCGGTGAGGGTCTACGACGCCTCGGGCCCCTACACCGAGACCGACGCGCACATCGACCTCGCCGCCGGCCTGCCGCACGCGCGGCCCTGGCTCGCCGGGCGCGGCTATGCCAGCTACGACGGCCGCGCCGTGCGCCCGGAGGACAACGGCAACGTCGCCGCCGACAAGCTCGTGCCGGCCTGCCCCGCCGTCACCGCGCCGCTCCGCGCCGAAATCGGCCAGATGGTCACGCAGTACGAATACGCCCGCGCCGGCATCGTCACGGAAGAGATGATCTACGTCGCCGCGCGGGAAAACCTCGGCCGCGAGCGGGCGCTGGCCGGCGCCGAGGCGGCCATCGCCGACGGCGAGAGCTTCGGCGCCGAGATCCCGGCCTTCGTCACGCCGGAGTTCGTGCGCGACGAGATCGCCAGGGGCCGCGCCATCATCCCCGCCAACATCAACCATCCCGAGCTGGAGCCGATGATCATCGGTCGCAACTTCCTGGTGAAGGTCAACGCCAACATCGGCAACAGCGCGGTGACGTCGTCGGTGGCCGACGAGGTCGAGAAGCTGGTGTGGTCGATCCGCTGGGGCGCCGACACGGTGATGGACCTGTCGACCGGCCGCAACATCCACAACATCCGCGACTGGATCATGCGCAATTCGCCGGTGCCGATCGGTACGGTTCCCATCTATCAGGCGCTGGAGAAGGTGGACGGCGACCCGGTCAAACTGACCTGGGAGATCTTCCGCGACACGCTGATCGAGCAGGCCGAGCAGGGCGTGGACTATTTCACCATCCACGCCGGCGTGCGCCTCGCCTACGTGCCGCTCACCGCCAAGCGCACCACGGGCATCGTCTCGCGCGGCGGCTCGATCATGGCGCGCTGGTGCCTGGCGCATCACAAGGAAAGTTTCCTCTACACCCATTTCGCCGAGATCTGCGACATCATGCGGGCCTACGACGTGTCGTTCTCGCTCGGTGACGGCCTGCGCCCGGGCTCGATCGCCGACGCCAACGACCGCGCCCAGTTCGCCGAGCTGGAGACGCTGGGCGAGCTGACGAAGATCGCCTGGGCCAAGGGGTGCCAGGTGATGATCGAGGGCCCCGGCCACGTACCGCTGCACAAGATCAAGATCAACATGGAAAAGCAGCTGGCCGAATGCCACGAGGCGCCCTTCTACACGCTGGGGCCGCTGACGACCGACATCGCGCCGGGCTACGACCACATCACGTCGGGCATCGGCGCGGCGATGATCGGCTGGTTCGGCTGCGCCATGCTCTGCTACGTCACGCCCAAGGAGCACCTCGGCCTGCCCGACCGCGACGACGTGAAATATGGTGTGATCACCTACCGCATCGCCGCCCACGCCGGCGATCTCGCCAAGGGCCATCCGGCGGCGCAGCTGCGCGACGATGCCTTGAGCCGCGCCCGCTTCGACTTCCGCTGGGAGGACCAGTTCAACCTCGGTTTGGACCCCGACACGGCGCGCAAGTACCACGACGCCACCCTGCCCAAGGACGCCCACAAGGTGGCCCACTTCTGCTCGATGTGCGGCCCGCAGTTCTGCTCGATGAAGATCACCCAGGACATCCGCGCCGAGGTGCTGGCGATGGAGGCGGCCGGCCAGGATGTCGCCGGCAAGGACGTGGGTGGCATGGACGGGGCCGGCGGTAACTTGGCCGCCGTCGCGGAGAAGGGGATGGCGGAGAAGAGCGCGGAGTTCCTGGCGGGCGGCGGGAAGCTGTATGTGGACCAGACCGCGTGACGTTGACGCGTTCCCGCGGGTTCGCGCAAGCAGGCAGCTGGCTTGGCCACGCACATCCGCGAAACGCAGGGGTTCACGCCTGACGAGCGCGCCTCGACGCGATGACGGATGCCGAGATCGAGCAAGCGGCACGCGACGATCCGGATGCCCAGCCGGCTTCGCGGCGCGCGGTCAGTTTAAGCTCCCGCCCCGACGCGCGGAAGACCGCGGGTGACGTTTGAGGCGCAAGGGAGACGATCATGAAGGTGGTAGCTGACCTATGCATCGTGCCGATGGGCGTGGGACCGTCGGTCTCCCGCTACGTTCGGGAGATCAAGGCGATCGTCGAGGCGAGCGGCTTGTCCGCGACGATGCACGCCAACGGCACCAGCATCGAGGGCGAGCTGCTCGACATCTGCCGGCTCGCGGAGAAGTGCGAGACCGCCCTCGCCGCCATGGGCGTCCAGCGCACCTTCTTCACGTTGATCTTTTCCACACGTCGCGACAAGGACCAGACCTTGGCGGACAAGATGGCGGCGGTGTCCTAAAATCCTTCTCGACTCTTCATACGTCGCATTCGAGGAGGAGTTTGGCGGCTTCAGTGTCGGCGGCGGCAACGCTCGGATCGACGTCCGCGACATGAAGTTCGACTGGGCCCGCGGCTGAAGCCACCCCCGCATATCAATTGTGTCTTCCGAGACACGCGGCTCATCCAGCTCTCGGCAATCATCAGACAGCCCGCGCAATCCTTGTGACTTCATGTACTTATGAGGCGTGGCAGCGGGATCGGGGGGACTACGATGAAACGAAAACGCTCATTGGCGGCGATCGCGCTGCTCCTGTCATCCACATCCGCGTTCGCGGCGGATCTGCCCTCGAGGCGAGCACCGCCGGTGTTCGCGCCGCCGCCGATCCCGGTCTTCACCTGGACCGGCTTCTATATCGGTGGTCAGGTCGGCTACGCGTTCGGGCAGGATGGTCATTTCGTTCCCACGGAAGGCGCACGGTTCACCGGCACCGACCACGGGGTGATCGGCGGTGGGCACGCCGGCTACAACTTCTCGACGCAATCCGTGCCTGTCCTCGGACAGGTCGCCGGTGCCCTCGGCGGGCTGCCCGTCATCGGCGGCTTCGGCGGCGCCGGGGGAGTCGTCGGCATCGAGGGCGACGTCGACGGGTCGTCCTACAGGGGCGCCGTCCAGAACCCGATCACCACGACGATCGTTCAAACGGATATCCCCATTCAAGGGTCGATCCGCGGCAGGGTCGGTATCGCGATCGACCGCGCGCTCTTCTTCGCGACGGGCGGCGTGGCGATCGGCGAGATCCAGCACAATTATTTCGCGCCGACCGGCGTCGTATACCCCTTCGCGCCAACGCGTGTCGGCTTCACCGTCGGCGGCGGCGTCGAATACGCTATAACCAACGACTTCTCGCTTCGTGCCGAATATCGCTACACCGACTTCGGCGACCGCTCGGATCTCGTCGCCGGCTTTGTGCCGGTCTACGGCCACACGATCGAGCAGATGGCGCGCGGTGGCTTCAGCTTCAAGATCGACGCGGGCGGGCCGGCCCCGGTAGTGGCGCGATACTGAGCCGCCGGCACGCCGTCTCGCATGGGCTGAAGGGCGGTGCTATTGGCCGCCGCTACCGCCGCCGCTAGCCGGGCCGGAGGTGGTGCCGGCGGCGCCGCTCGTCCCGCCACCGGCGCTCCCGGAGGCACCGGCTCCCATGCCGCCGCCGCCGGTGCCAGTGCCGCCCGTGCTGGCCGAACCCGTACCCGAGCCGCTCGCGCCGGCGGTCGCGGTGCCCCCGCCCGTGCCGCTCGAACTCCCGCCCGCGCCGCCGGCGCCAGAACCGCTCATGCCGGCGCCGGTGCCGGCCCCGCTCGTGCCGGTACCCGGGCCACCGCCCGCGCCGCCTGTGCCCGAGGCGCCAGCGCCACCGCCGCCCGCTCCCCCGCCGGCCCCAGCGCCACCGCCGCCGCCGGCGCCACCGCCACCGGCCGCGTAGGTTAGGCTCGGCGCGGCGATCAGCCCGAGACAGGCCGCCAGGCTCGCGACCACCAACGTTCCACGTATCGTCTTCATGCGTCGTCCTCCCGGATCAGTGGCTCCTGGAACGAACCGGGCGGCGATACGATCCAGCGCCTCATCGCAGGACATTGCGCAGCACGACGCAATTGCCGCCCTGCCCTTCCAGCCGCTTGCACAAACGGGTACTGGCGGCGCGGTCGTCGGCCTCGATCTGCACGATGTACTTCTTCACCGGCATGCCGCCGATGTGGCGGCGGCGCACGCTCGGCGCGAGCGGGCCGAGCGTCTCGGCGAATTTGGCGCGCACGATCTGCCATTCGGCCAGCACCGCCGCCTTGTTGAACGAGGCGACGAGGATCGTCGCCCAGGCCTTCGGCGGTGGGGCGTTCGGCTCGTCGGGCGCGGAACCCGGCGCGAGGCGGCGGCCGGCCGCGCCGGCGAAGGCGACGCAGGAGAATCCGGGCTCGGGCGCCAGCGTGGGCGGCTTGTCGTCGCCGTGGAACGGCCCGCGCCATTCGGAGACCGAGAGGCCGGTGACGATCGCGACGTAGTCGATCGTCTCCTGCGGCAGGCTCGCGGCGCCGGCGAGCCAACGGCCGAGCCGCCCCGGCCCGGCGTTGTAGGCGGCGGCGGCGAGGCCCAGATTGCCGAAGCGCTGCCGCAGCTCCTTGAGGTAGGCGGCCGATTCATCGAGCGCGCGCGCCGGCTCGAACGGGTCGGCGAGGCCGCGCTCCGCCGCCGTGCCGGGCATGAACTGGGCGACGCCCTCCGCGCCGGCCGGGCTGCGCGCGCCGGGGTCGAACCGGCTCTCCTGCCAGATCAGCCGGGTGAAGAAACTGTAGGGCAGATCGTTGCGGCGCGAGGCCGCCTCCAGCGCGCCACAGAGGGTGACGGTGACGGGCGAGGCGGCGGGCCTGCCCCGCGCCGGCGCGGTGTCCGCCGGCGGATTGTCGGCGCGCGCGGGCGCGGCGAGGACGACGGCGACGATGAGAGCGATGATGCGCATGGAGGCGAGGCAGAGCGCAGCTTTGCGACGGGATCGAGACGGAGAGGATGGGCAGGCCTGCCGGCCCGCGCGGATTGCCAAGGAGGCCGTAGCGCGCGGGCGCGCCTTGCGCCAAGGAAGCCGTAGCGCGCGGGCGCGCCTTGCAAGGAGCGGCTTGCCATCTCTCTCGCAGGCGCTCGCTTGCCCGTCATCTCTTCGCGCCGCCTCAATCCTCCAGCGCGGCGTAGACCATCGCGCGGGCCAGCGCGCGATAATGCTGGCGCTGCTCGGCGGAGGAGGTCTGCGTCATCAGGATCGTGAAGAAGCCGCGCGCGGGATCGACCCAGAAGTAGGTGCCGCCGACGCCGCTCCAAAACCAGTCGCCGACTGAGCCGGGGAACGGCGCCTCGCCCGCCGCGAGCCGCACGGCGACGCCGAGCCCGAAGCCGTAGCCCGGCCCCGGCGGGTAATAGGCGCCCCGCGCGATGTCGCGGCCGAGATGGTCGGCGCACATCAGCCGCACTGTCGCCGGCGAGAGGACGTGCGCGCCCTCGTGCTGGCCCTCGGCGAGCAGCATGCGCAGGAAGCGCGCGTAATCCGCCGCCGTCGACACCAGGCCGCCATTGCCGCGCTGGCCGCGCCGCGCGACACAGGGATCGTGGAACAGCGGCCGCGCGCCGGGCGGCTGCGGCAGCGGCTGAGCCACGCGCGCCGCCTGCGACGCGGGCAGCCGGAAGGCGGTATCGCGCATGCCGAGCGGCCCGAGCAACGTGTCGTCGAGCACGCCCTGGAGATCGGCGCCGCCGACGACCTCGAGCACACGACCGAGAATGTCGGTCGCGTGCGAGTAATGCCAGACGGTTCCAGGCTGATGCTCGAGCGGCAGCGCCGCGAGGCGGTCGGCGAAAGCGGCATTGTCGAGGTCCTCCTCGAGGAAACCGTCCGCGACGATGGCGTGCCGGGCCGCCCCGTCGCCGAGATAGCCGTAGGACAGGCCGGCCGTATGGCGCAGCAGGTCCTGGATCGTTGGCGCCGTCTCGGCCGGAACGTTGACGCTGTCTTGCCGCATCACCGAGAGCCTGGCGAAGGACGGGATGAAGGCCGCGACCGGGTGGTCGAGCCGCAGCAGGCCGCGCTCCATCATCACCAGCGCCGCGACGGAGACGATCGTCTTGGTCATCGAATAGATGCGCCAGACCGCGTCGGCGCGCAGCGGATCGCGCGAGGCGACGTCACGGTAGCCGGCATCGTGCCGCCAGAGGTCTTCCTCGCGGGTGCCGATCAGGATCGTCGCGCCGGCGATGGCGCCCGCCGCGACGTCGGCTCGCAGCCGTTCGGCGAGACGATCGAGACGTCGGGTGACGACACGAGGCGCGCTCATGGTCCGAAACGATCGACAGGGACAGTCAGCGCGATCGCCCGCATATGTCGTCCTTCACGCCACATCGGCTTCGACATGGCTTCGCCACATCACGACCGCCCCACGGCCGGAATTAACCATTAAGCGGCATTTAACCAAGTCCGGCTCTAATGAGGCGTCGGCCACAAATCGGCTTCCAGCGCAGGGGCGTGCTGGTTCGACCGGGCGGCGCGTGGACTAGGCGGGGTGAGCGGGCGTATGACACACGGGGCCTACACGGACCAGAATTTCGGAGACTTCCAGTGGATCGGCCCGATACGGCGGCCGGTCCTGCCTCGGCTTCTCCTTTGCGCCGCGGCCGTGTCCTTGAGCGCGTCGATCGGCGCGTGGGCGCTCCACGCGATGCCCGGCGCCCGCTCCGGCGACCTGGCCGCGCTCGATCCGCTCGCGACCGCGACGATCCCGGCGGTTTCGCCACAATCCGCCGCGATGCCCGCTCCGGCGCGTTTCGCCGCCTTGCGCGGACCGTCCTACCTCTCGCCCACTTTCACGTCGGGCACCGCGCCCGTCGCTTTCGCGCAGGGCGCGCCGCTGCGATCCTGGTTCGAGCCGCGCAAGAGCATGCAGACCGCCGCGCTGGAGAGCACGGAGGCCGACGAGCAGGCAGCCGAGCCGCGGGTCGCGGCATCAGAGTCCGCGCAGACACCAGCGTCCGCCGAACCGACGATCGTGCCGGCGCTGCCGCCCGAGCCGGCGCTGCTGCGCGAGGTTCCGATGCCGGCGCCGCGCCCCACCTTCCTGACCTCGGGCGATGCCGCGCCATCGGGTGCCGGACGCCGCCGCATGGCCCCGCAGGTCGCGAACCTGGCCGCGCCCGACGCGCAGGCGGCTCCGGCCGCGGAACCCTCGTTCTTCGATCGTCTGTTCCGGCCGCAGCAAGGCCCGGCGCTCGCCTACGCCGCGCCCGAAGACGGGGGCCTCCTCGCCGCCGCCCGTTCGGCGCCCGATCGCTACACCGCCGTCTACAACATCGCCTCGCACACGGTCACGCTGCCGGACGGTACGCAGCTCGAGGCGCATTCCGGCATCGGCCCCAACAAGGACAACCCGCGCAGTGTCGCCATGCACATGCGCGGCGCGACCCCGCCGGCCGTCTACGATCTCACCTCGCGCGAGGCGCTCTTCCACGGCGTGGCGGCGCTGCGCCTCAACCCGGTCGGCGACACGCCGCCCTACGGGCGCATGGGCCTGCTCGCCCACACCTACATGCTCGGGCCGCATGGCGATTCCAACGGTTGCGTCGTGTTTCGCGATTTCGCCTCGTTCCGGCACGCCTACGACAACGGCCAGATCCGCCGCCTTGTCGTCGTGGCGGGGGCCTGATCGCGCTCCGTCCCCGCGCTCGATCGGGTGACGTGCCTTTGAACATCAGCGTCGACGACGTCCCCCGACATTTGGTCCGTCGTTAAGCCTAATCCCTCGACATCCGAACGAAGACGGATCGAAGTCGAACGCCGGTGGTTCAGAGAACGAGCTTAGGCTTGGTCAAAGGACATCGCGATGAAGAAATTCGGTAAGTTGATTATGGTCGGCACGGCGGTTGTCGCCTTCTCCTCGTTCGGCATGGTCGCCGCGCCGACGATGGCTGAGGCGGCAGGTCACGGCGGCGGCGGTCACGGCGGTGGTGGTCATGGCGGTGGTGGTCATGGCGGCGGCATGGGCCATGGCGGCGGCGGTCGTATCGGCGGCGGCGGTGGACGGGGCTTCGCGGGCGGCGGACGCGGGTTCGGCGGACGTGGGTTCGGCGGCGGCTATGGCGGACGCCGCTTCGGCGGTGGTTACGGCGGATATGGTGGCTACGGCTATCGCTGCGGCCCCATTCGGCTGGCGGCGGGCCTCTGCGGCGGCTACGGCTACTACTAGTCGCAAGCGAGAAAGGGCGCCTCCGGGCGCCCTTTACGTATCACGCGCGGGCGCGCCTTGGCGCCGATGCCGCTTCGATGCTAGGACATCGCCCAGTCTTCGTGATGTCTGCCGGAGCGCGCATCGTGCCTTCTCTCGCCGGATCGACCGCGATCCTCTGTTTAGCCGTCCTCGCGCTGGCCGCCGCCCCGTCTGGAGCCGCCGCGCAGCAACGTTGCGAGGGCACGCTCTGCGATCTTTATTACCGCAACAGCCCACCACCGGATCCCACACCCGCTCAGCCCGCAGCGCCCACGCCGTTGACCGTACCGACGGGCGGGATCTACGGCCGTATCTTCGGGACCGGACCGACCAAGCCGCCCGCGCCGGGAGCGGCTCCTGCCCCGGCGCCGTTCCTCAACATTCAGGGCGGCGGGATTCTCGCGGACAAGACGGACGAGCGCTGCGAGGGGACGCTCTGCGACATCTACTATCACGGTTCGCCGCCGCCTAAGCCGGTGGCCCCAGCGGTGGCGGCGGCGCCCGACGCCTCGACACCCGAGAGCACGGCGGCGGCGGACGCGGAGCCTGATCCAGAGCTGAAGGCCAGCCGCAAGAGCGCCCGCGCGCAATCGGGCGTGCAGTTCGCGAAACCGAATTGCGTCGCCCCGGCCGGCGATCCATGGCGGTGCTACCGCTGACGCCAGGCGTTTTCTTGCCTCACGCGTGACGCGCGGCCTGATCGGGTCGCCGAAGGGATTGTCCGCGCGCTCGCTCCGCGCGATTTCCGCGCACCGAGGCACGAACGTTGCCTGCCTCGCGGCAAGGGCTTAAGTCACCTGACGTCCTAGAACCTCGATCGAGACCCGCTTGGCCATATCCGCCGCCGTCTATCATTTGACGTACTATATTTACGATCACCCGATCCAACTCGGCCCTCAGACCGTGCGTTTGCGCCCCGCCCCGCACTGCCGAACGGAGGTGCCGAGCTACGCTTTGAAGATCCTGCCCGCCGATCACTTCATCAACTGGCAGCAGGACCCACACGGCAACTGGCTGGCGCGGCTGGTCTTTCCGAACAAGACGAAAGAGTTCAAGATCGAGGTGGATTTCACCGCGCGGCTCGCGGTCTACAATCCCTTCGACTTCTTCATCGAGGATTACGCCGACCAGTTCCCGTTTCAGTACGAGGCGGAGCTGCGGGCCGAACTCGCGCCCTACCTGGCGGTCGAGCCGCAGGGGCCGGCCTTCGACGCGTTCGTGGAGACGCTGCCGAAGACGCAAATGCAGACGACGAACTTCATCGTCGACGTCAACATGAAGATCGCGCAGGCGATCGCCTACCTCATCCGCATGGAGCCCGGCGTCTACACGCCGGAGCATACGCTCTCCATCAAGTCGGGCTCGTGTCGCGATTCGGCCTGGCTGCTGGTCCATGTGCTGCGTCGTCTCGGCCTCGCCGCGCGCTTCGTCTCGGGCTACCTCATCCAGCTCAAGGCCGACATCGATCCGGTGAGCGGACCGTTGGGGACGCGCACTGACTTCACCGACCTGCACGCCTGGGCCGAGGTCTACCTGCCCGGCGCCGGCTGGATCGGTCTCGACGCCACGTCCGGCCTGCTGTGCGGCGAGGGTCATCTTCCGGTCTGCGCCACCCCGCACTACCGCTCCGCCGCGCCGATCTCCGGGGTCATGATGGAGCCGGCGGACACGACCTTCGCCTACGACATGAAGGTCAGCCGCATCGCCGAGGCGCCGCGCATCTCGCTGCCGTTCTCCGACGAGGCCTGGACCAAGCTCGACGCGCTCGGCGAAAAGGTCGACGCCGACCTCGTCGCCGACGATGTGCGCCTGACGATGGGCGGGGAGCCGACCTTCGTCTCGATCGACGACTTCGAATCCTCCGAATGGAACACCGCCGCCGTCGGCGAGACCAAGCGCGGCTTCGCCGACGACTTGATCCGCCGGCTGCGCGAGCGCTTCGCGCCGGGCGGCATGCTCCATTACGGCCAGGGCAAATGGTATCCGGGCGAGACGCTGCCGCGCTGGGCCTTCGCGCTCTACTGGCGCAAGGATGGCGTGCCGATCTGGAAGAACCCGGCGCTGATCGCGCCGGTCGGCGCGACGCGGACGGCGGAGCAGAAGATCGCCGAACCCACGCCGGCCGCGCTGGTGACGGCGGCGCGCGACCAGGCCGCGTCGATCGCCGAAGGCATCGCCCGCAACCTCGACCTGCCGATCGACAACGTGTTGCCGGCCTACGAGGACGCGGCGAGCTGGATCGTCAAGGAGGGCAACCTGCCCGACAACGTCAGCCCGACCGACCCGAAGATCGAGGATCCGGAAGAGCGCAACCGGATGATCCGCACTTTCGCGCAAGGCTTGGCGCAGCCCTCCGGCTTCGTGCTGCCCGTGCAGGCCTGGAACACCAAGGCCGAGCAGACCGCGCGCTGGACCTCGGAACGCTGGCGGACGCGGCGCGGCTCGCTGTTCCTCGTGCCGGGGGATTCGCCCGTCGGCTACAGGCTGCCGCTCTCGGCGCTGCCGCATGTGCCGGCCGCGTCCTACCCCTTCATCAACGACCAGGACACGATGGAAGCACGCCTGCCGCTGCCCGAACCGGCGGCGCTCGCGGACCCGAGCGCGCGCGGCCAGCGCTTCGAACAGGGCGGCGAAGGCCGCGACGTGCAGGCGCAGGACCGTATCGAGCAGCGCATCATCGAAGGCGCGGTGCGCACCGCGATCTCCGTCGAGCCGCGCGACGGCGTCATCTGCGTGTTCATGCCGCCGACCAAGCGGCTCGAGGATTACCTCGACCTGCTCGCCTCCGTGGAGGCGACGGCGGAGGCGACCGGCACGCCGGTGCACATCGAGGGCTATCCGCCGCCGATCGATCCGCGCATCGACGTCATCAAGGTCACGCCCGACCCCGGCGTGATCGAGGTCAACGTGCATCCGGCGAAGAGCTGGAAGGAGATGGTCTCCATCACCAAGGGTCTCTACGAGGACGCGCGGCAGTGCCGTTTGGGGGCCGACAAGTTCATGACCGACGGTCGCCACACCGGCACCGGCGGCGGCAATCATGTCGTGCTTGGCGGCCTGACACCGCCCGACTCGCCGTTCCTGCGCCGGCCGGACCTGCTGAAAAGCTTCGTGCTCTACTGGCAGCGCCATCCCTCGCTATCCTACCTGTTCGCCGGCCTGTTCATCGGGCCGACCAGCCAGGCGCCGCGCATGGACGAGGCACGTCACGACGGGCTCTACGAACTCGAGATCGCGCTCGACAACGTGCCCAAGCCCGGCGAGACGTTTCCGCTGTGGCTCGTCGACCGTTTGTTCCGCAACATTCTCACCGACGTCACCGGCAACACGCATCGCGCCGAGATCTGCATCGACAAGCTGTACTCGCCCGACGGTCCCACCGGCCGCCTCGGTTTGATCGAGTTCCGCTCGTTCGAGATGCCGCCGGACGCGCGCATGAGCCTGGCGCAGCAGCTGCTGATCCGCGCCTTCGTCGCCTGGTTCTGGCGCCAGCCGCAGGAGGGCGGCTTCGTGCGCTGGGGCACGACGCTGCACGACCGATTCATGCTGCCGCACTTCGTCTGGGAGGATTTCACCGGCGTACTCGGCGACCTGCGCCAGGCCGGCTACGACTTCGATCCGAGCTGGTTCGCGGCGCAGTGGGAATTCCGGTTTCCGTTCTGCGGGATCGCCGTCGTCGGCGGCGCGCGCATGGAGATCCGTCAGGCGCTCGAACCTTGGCACGTCCTGGGCGAGTCCGGGGCGATCGGCGGCACCATCCGCTTCGTCGATTCCTCGATGGAGCGCCTGCAGGTCAAGATCGACGGCTTCGTGCCGGGCCGGCACGTCGTCACATGCAACGGCCGGCGCGTCCCGATGACGGCGACCGGGACCGCCGGGCAGGCCGTCGCCGGCGTTCGCTACAAGGCCTGGAAGCCGGCGCAGGGGCTGCACCCGACCATCGACGTCCACGCGCCGCTCACGTTCGACCTTTACGATACATGGTCGAAGCGATCGTTGGGCGGCTGCGTCTATCACGTCGCGCATCCCGGCGGCAGGACGTACGACACGTTTCCGGTCAACGCCTTCGAGGCGGAGGCGCGGCGGCGCGGCCGTTTCGAGGCGCATGGCCATACGCCCGGCGCCTTCGATATTCCGCAAGAGGCACCCAACCAAGACTATCCACTGACGCTCGATCTGCGCCGCAAGCTGCACTAGGCAGAGAACATCATGACGGGGGTGCAGGCGACCAGGACGGAGCTACCGGGCTTCTCGGAGCTCGACGAAGTCGTCGCGCGCTACCGGCCCCTGCCCGGTGTGCCGGACGAGTTCATCGGCACCGACGGTCGGCCTCGCGAGGCGTGGCTCGCTTTCATCCGGCGGCTGATCGAGCTCGGTCCGCGCGAGATGGAGCGCCGTTTCGCCTCGGCGGACCGTCACATCCGCGACAGCGGCGTCTCGTACCGCGCCTACGGCGACAAGAACGAGAAGAGCTGGCCGATCGGCCATCTTCCCCTGCTCATCGAGGCCAACGACTGGCGCGAGATCGAGGCCGGCGTGGTACAGCGTGCCGACCTGCTCGAGACCGTGCTGCAGGACGTCTATGGCGACGGCAGCCTCATCGAGAGCGGGCAGCTGCCGGCCTCGGCGATCGCCGGCTGCCCCGATTACCTGCAGCCGCTGACCGGCGCGCTGAAGCCCGGCCATCATTACCTGCAGGTCTACGCCGCCGATCTCGGCCGTGGCCCCGACGGCAAGTGGTGGGTCCTGGGCGACCGCGCGCAGGCCCCCTCGGGCGCCGGCTACGCCCTCGCCAATCGGCTGGTTCTCTCGCGGACCTTCCCCAACCTCTACCGCAGCCTCAACGTCGAACGGCTCGCGCCGTTCTTCGACGCGTTCCGCACCGGCCTCGCGGCCTGCGCCAAGCGCAGCGATCCGCGCATCTGCCTGCTGACGCCCGGCCCCTACAACGAGACCTATTTCGAGCAGGCCTATCTCGCGCGCTACCTCGGCCTGCAGCTCGTCGAGGGCGGCGACCTCACGGTGCGCGACGGCTACGTGCACGTGCGTACCATCGCCGGCTTGAAGCGGGCCGACGTGATCCTGCGGCGGATCGATTCCGATTTCGCCGATCCGCTCGAACTGAACGCCCGCTCGCACCTCGGCGTGCCGGGTATGCTCGACGTCATGCGGCAGGACGGCGTGGTGATCGCCAACGCGCTCGGATCGGGCGTCGTCGAATCCCCCGTGATGATGAGCTTCATGCCAAAGCTCGCCAAGCACGTGCTCGGCGAGGCGCTGCGGCTGCCCAACATCGCCACCTGGTGGTGCGGGCAGGCGCCGCAGCGCGATATCGTGATGGCGCGGCTCGACGACATGGCGCTCTCCGGCGCCTACGGCAATTCGGTGCCGGGCGGCCTGCCTTTCCAGTCGGTGATCGGCGCCTCGATGAGCGATGAGCAGAAGGACGATCTGCGCGCCGCGATCGCCGCGCGCGGCATCGATTACGTGGGCCAGGAGATCGTCAAGCTGTCGACGACGCCGGTGTGGCGCGACGGCCAGCTCGTGCCGCGGCCGTTCACGCTGCGGGTCTACGCGGCGCGCACGCCGCACGGCTGGAGCGTCATGCCCGGCGGCTTCTGCCGGATCTCGCACAAGCCGGACGCGCGCGCCGTGACGATGGGCGCCGGCGCCGAATCCGCCGACGTCTGGGTGATCGGCACCGGGCCGGTCGAGCATACGAGCCTGCTGCCGAGCGAGGGCAAAGCGCGCATCCGCCGCATTCTCGGCAACCTGCCGAGTCGCGCCGCCGACAACCTGTTCTGGTTCGCCCGCTATCTCGAGCGGGCCGAGGCGGTGCTGCGCATCGTGCGCTCTTTGGTGGGGCGGCTCATCGATCTCAACACGCCGAACGCCGACGCGGCGAAGGCCCTCGAACGGCTGGAGACGCTGCTCGACGGCGCCGGCGCCCTGCCCGAGGATCACGAGCTCAAGAGCACCGCGCTCGCGGCGGTCGCCCTGTTCGGCAAGGAGGAGTTCGGCTCCGCGTTCTCGCTGATCGAGGACGCGCGGCGCGCCGCCTCGTTCATCCGCGAACGTCTCTCGGCCGACACCTGGCGGCTGATCGAGGATGTCTTCGAAGGTCTCGATCGCGACGAGGCGGCGGAGCTGACCGAGGCCGACGCCACCGAGAAGGTCGAAGCCTCGCTGCGGGTGCTTTCCGCCATCGCCGGGCTCAGCCAGGAGAACATGAACCGTGGTGCCGGCTGGCAGCTCCTCGACATGGGTCGACGGGTGGAGCGGGCGATCAACACCTGCCGCTTCGCCCGCCAGCTCGCCGGCCAGGACGCTTTCGCCGACGGGCTGAGCTCGCTGCTCGAACTCGTCGACTCGCAGATCACCTACCGTATGCGCTACCTCGTCGGCCTGTCGCCGACGCTGGTGCGCGACATGGTGCTGCTCGACCCCTACAATCCGCGCTCGGTCGCCTTCCAGGTCGAAAGGCTCGCCGAACACCTCGCCAACCTGCCCCGGCTGAGCGAGGACGGCATGCTCGAGGTGCCGCGCCGGATGGTCCTGCAATTGTCGTCGGATCTCGCGGCATCGGTTGCCGCCGACCTCGACCACAAGGCGATCCTCGCCTTCGAGAAACGCCTGCTCGCGCTCGCCGACGCGATCGGCGCCCGCTACTTCCTGCACGGGCCGAACGCCGTGAAGGCCGACAAGAGCATGGGTCTCGCGTGAGGCGGTCGAACGCCTTGTCCCGCCCGCGAGGGACGATGGTCCGCACGATGGCTCGCCCATGATCTACGACATCAAGCACGTCACCACCTACGAGTACGGCTCGAAGGTCACCTATTCGAATTGCGCTCTGCGGCTGCTGCCACGCGACGAGCCCGGCCAGATCGTCTACGCCAGCGGCCTGGAGATCGTCCCCAAGCCGCAGCGCATGAGCGAGAGCACCTGCTTCTTCGGCAATCGCGTGACGTCGATGACGATCGAGACCGCGCACCGCAAGCTCGTCGTTTCGACGCGCACCTCGGTCGAGATCCGACGCGAGCCGGCGCCCGACGGCGAGGCCACCGATCCTTGGGAGCAGGTGCGCGATGCCGCCTTCGCGGTGCCCTCGCTCGATCGCGACGCGCCCGCCCACTACCTGCACCCGAGTCGTTTCGTGCCGCACTATCAGCCGGCGACGGACTATGCCCGCGAGAGCTTCACGCCGGGACGTCCGGTGCTCGCCGGCGCCAAGGCGCTGATGCACCGCATCCGCACGCAGTTTCGTTACGATCCGAAGGCGACGGTCGTCTCGACGCCGCTGTCCGAGGCCTTCCAGAAGCGCCACGGGGTCTGTCAGGACTTCGCGCACATCATGATCTCGGGGCTGCGCGGCCTCGGCCTGCCGGCCGCCTACGTGTCGGGGTACATCCGCACCATCCCGCCGCCGGGCAAAAAGCGGCTCGAGGGTGCCGACGCGACCCATGCCTGGGTCGCGGTGTGGTGCGGTCCGCGCGATGGCTGGATCGGCCTCGATCCGACCAACGACATCATGATCGGCGACGATCACATCATCCTCGCCAAGGGCCGCGACTACGCCGACATCTCGCCGGTGGCCGGCATCATTCTCGGCTCGAAGGAGCAGGACGTCGACGTCAAGGTGGATGTGATTCCGCGCGGCGAGTGACGGCGCGAACGATCGGCCGAACGCTTCGTTGTAAACCACGACGCCGACCCGTCACGGAGACGAGCCCGATGCTGACCAGGACCGCGATCTACGAGGGCACCATCCACGCCGGGCACGAGGAGGAGTTCTTCCACCGCGTGAAGAGCGAGCTGGAGCCGATGTGGCGCCGCTTCCCCAACGTCACGGCGGTGCGCGTCCAGCGCACGCGGCAAGCCGATCCGGACGCGCGGCCGATCGCGATGATCCTCGAGATGGACTTTCCCGACATGAAGGCGATCGAGGACTGCATGGCCTCGACGATCCGCCCCGAGTCCCACACGGCGACCGAGGCGGTGATGACGCTCTTCGAAGGGCGCTTCTACCACTTCGTGACGGAGGCGACCGTGCTGACGCCCACGCCCTAGGGAGAGCGCGCCGCATGCTGACGAAACCGATCCTCGCGGCCGCCGACGTGCGCGCGATGATGCTGGCCGCGCGTGCCGAGGCGGAGCGGCTCCGCCTCGAGATCACCATCGCGATCGTCGACGAGGCGGGCGTGCTCCTCGCGCTGGAGCGACTCGACGGCGCGCGCCGGCACACTCCGGAAGCGGCGACGCTGAAAGCCCGCACCGCCGCCGTCGTGCGGAGCTCCACCGCCGATCTCCAGGCGCAGGTACAGGCTGATGTCGCCCTGCTGTCGTTCCCCGGCCGCATGCCGCTCGCCGGCGGCATGCCGCTTGTCCACGACGGAATCGTGGTGGGCGGCGTGGGATCCTCCGGCGGCGAGCCGGCGCAGGACCAGCGCATCTGTGACGCTGCCATCGAGGCCCTTGCCGCTTCGTCGCGGTCCTAGCGGAGGAATCGCTAACGACGCCGCGCGTGACGGCGGCAACCGGCCAAGCGCGGCGGCCGACTGCTCCTTGGCATGTTCCGCGACCAGCTTCGAAAAGGCGCTGAGCTCCAAGCCTGGAGCGACACGTTAAAGCTCGCAAGCTTTGATCGAGGCGCGGCCGACGAGTGAGGCAGTGTCGCGCGTGATCGCGATCTCGCGTTACCATCAAAAGCTAGAGTGCGACGGAATATCGCACCTTCGGTTTGGCAAAGATGGCGGTTTAACGATCAGCAGAGGAGACGACCATGCGCGACGCGATGACCTCGGATTCAGCGGTCTTCGAACCGGAGGAAGTCAAGATCTTGGATGTCGCGTTTCACCTGGCGGCCAAACGCGTCGGCGCCAAGCTCGTCGGGCGACAAGACCAGGCCGAGGGGCTGGCGCGATTGGTCCACAACCTTGGTCGAAGCCGATTGCAGCTGAAGAAGCACTTGCGCAATACGGCGGACGCGCAGAGCCTCGCCAACGAGGCGGCGGAGGTGTTCAGCTACCTGGCCGAGGCACCGGCGGCTGTCGTCGAGGCAGGTCGCTCGCATGGCAAAGTCAAACCGCGGCCGATGACGATCTTTCCAGCGGACTTGCGGATGCTGCCGAAGACGGCGCTTCAAAGCAGCTGAAAGCTCTTCGAGGCGGGCGGCAGAACTTGCCCCTTACGACAAGGGTCCCGCACGTCTCGCGGGTCCGAGGCCAGCGGCTATTGTCGCCGGCCGATCCAAATCACATGTCGCGCCCCGCGTTTGCCGCCGTTGCCTCGGGCGCTCAACTCATCGACGACGAAGCCGGCTTTCCGCATTCGCGTGACGAAGCGCGGGTCGGGATTGGCGGACCAGACCGAGAGGATGCCGCCTTCGCGCAGGGCGAGACGCGCCGCGGCGAGCCCGCGCGCGCTGTACAGCGAACCGTTGCTTTCGCGGGACTGCCCGTTGGGGCCGTTGTCGACGTCGAGGAGGATCGCGTCATAACGCGCGGCTCGCTCGGCGATCTGAAGGCCGACATCGCCTTCGGCCAAAGTGACGCGCGGGTCATCGAGGCAGCCGGCGAACAGGGCTGCCATCGGCCCACGCGCCCAAGCCACCACGGCCGGCACAAGCTCGGCCACGACCACTTCGGCATCGGGACCGAGCGACGCAAGCGCCGCGCGCAAGGTGAACCCCATGCCGAGACCGCCGATCAGCAGCCTCGGATCGGGACGTCGGCGCAGCCGCTCGCACGTGCGTACCGCGAGCGCCTCCTCCGATCCACTCAGGCGGGAGTTCATCAACTCGACCGGGCCAAGCATGATCGAGAACTCCGCACCACGCCGCATCAGGCGCAGCTCGCCGCCGCCCGGGATCGCCGCCGTATCGAAAAGACACCATGAAATCACACGTTTACTTCGCTGACATCCGATGAGTGCGAGCTGGAACGTGGCAAAAGCCATCCAAGCCGGCGGCGATCGTACGATTGTTGGCAATCGCAACGAAATCGCCATGCGCGGGTCTCGCCGGGCGCGCCGCCTCGCACCACTTGTTGCACGCGGAGCGACCGTGCCGCGATGATCGGCGCGGCGGCCGCGAGGAGGTGGAGCATGGAAGGCATTATATATCTCGTCGGGCTCGTGGTGGTGGTGATGTTCGTCCTGTCGTTCCTCGGTTTGCGCTAGGAGACGCGAGATGACGTTCACAACTAACGAGGCCCGCGTCGGCGGCGGCCATCTTGATAGCGCCTACGTCGATTGGGCGTCGATCATCGGTGGCGCGCTCGTCGCGGTCGCGATCTTCACCACGCTCATGGTATTCGGTTCGGCGGTCGGCTTGTCCCTGACATCGTCCGACCCGACGCAGGGCGTCTCCGCGAAGTTCGCCGCGATCGCCGTCGGCCTCTGGACCGCTTGGGTCGCCGCTTCGAGCTTCGCGGCTGGCGGGTTCATCACCGGGCTGCTCCGCCACCGTATCGCCGACGCCACCATCCGGGAAGTCGAGATGCGCGACGGCCTGCATGGGCTCATCGCCTGGGCCTTCGCCGCTCTGCTGTCGGCCTTGCTTCTCGCCTCCGCCATCGGCACGCCGGCCGCGTCCGCCGCCAAGGAATCCGCGGCGACGACGCAACAGGTGCAAGTGACCAAGATGTTCCGCGGGGAGCATCAGCCCATCGATGAGAGCGTCAGGACCGATGCCGCCTCGTTGCTGAAGACGATCAGCGGACATCGTACGCTGGGGACCGACGACCGCCTCCTGCTGGCTCAGATGGTCAGCGGCCGCACGGGCCTCTCGAAGGCCGACGCCGAGGCGCGTGTGCAGATGGCGACGGATGACGTCCACGAGGCGGTCGATAGCGCGCGCAGAGGAACGGTGCTGGCGGCGTTCCTACTCGCCGTGGCCTTCGCGATCGGCGCCGGCGCGGCGTGGGTCGCGGCGGTGATGGGCGGCAGGCACCGTGACGATGGCGGTCTTCACAGCCCGATGACGAGTTGGGGTGAAGGCTGGCACCGCTTTGGCAGGAAAGGAACGACACATGGGTAGAGGCATATTGTTCTGGATGCTCGGCATACCGCTGCCGATCATCCTGCTGCTGCTTCTGGTACACCACTAGCGAACGCGGAGGCGGCGCGGGCCGCCGCCTCCTGCTCGATAGGCTGGATCAGTAAACGGAGCCGAACAGCGACTCGGATTGGCCGGCCCGGCCTGCCGGCTGGGCGCCGTAATCGGCACCGTAAGCGGGCCGCGCATAGTCCTGCCGCTCACGCGATTGACGATAATCCTGAGCGGCATAGCCGCGATCATCGGGCGTGCCACCGCCGACGTAGCCATCGCCATCGGCCCGATCGTCCTGCCGCCGCGCCGACGTGGAGGCAATCACCGCGTCCGAAGCGCCGATGATGTTCACCTCGGCGCCTTGATCCTTGACGAGGCCGAAGAGGATCTCGGCCTTGGCGACCGGCAGGCGCACGCAGCCGTGCGATGCCTTGTGGCCCCAGGGTGATTTGCCGAAGCCATGGATGGCGAAACCCGGCGCGAAGAAGATCGAGTCGGGCATATAGGCACCCTCGTACTCGTCGGAGTGGTGGTCCTTGTCCATCCACAGGACGCCGAACTTGCCGGCCGGCGTGTCGTAGCCCGGTTTGCCGGACGAGACCTTCCAGTCGAACACTTGATCCTTCGCCTCGACATGAATCGTCTGGCGATCGAGATCGACCGTGATGTGCACCTTGGCTTCGGCCAGGCCGGGGAACAGGGCGGTGCCGAACGAGGCGGCCGCGAGGACACGGGCGAGAGTGCGCATAGGTTTCGACGGCTCCGGGAGACTGAGCTTCTATAACGTAGATGCGGCCGATAAGGTCCAGCCTGCGCCGGCTCAGTAGATTGGTTTGAAGCTGAAGCTCGAGGGACCCATATAAGGGACGCCGATCGACGGTTGCGTGCTCGGCGCGGGCTGCGCGGCGGGCGATCGTCGTGCCGCCATCGGCCCCGTCGGCGCTTGCGCTTGAGCCATAGGCGGCTTGTTCGCGGCGACGGCAGCCGGTGCCGCTGTCCTGCTTACGGGAACGGCGGGCGCGGCCGCGTTGGCGACGCGTTTCTTTTTTGCGGACGCGACGTGCCTGCGCGCCCGTACCGCTCCTGGCGCCGTGGCGCCGGGCGCGGCCGCCGGCGGCACCTCGGCCTGGCGCGTTAGGGACGAGGCCGCAGGCTCGGGTGCGGTTTTGTCGGGCGCGGTTTTGTGGCCGAACAGGCCCAAGTCGCAAACAAGACCGCCGCAGCTCTGGCCCTCGGGTATGCTCGTGCTCTGCGCCGAGACAGGCGCGGCGAGCCCGGCGACCATCGCCGTTCCCAGCACGACCATGCCGAGCGTCGCCAAGGCCCGGCGCCGCCTCACGTCCCATCTCGTCATGACTGGCCCATCGTTACGCTCCAGCGGATGACGGAGCGGCGCGCCAGCTTCGCCGGTTCGGGCGCATGCCGCAAGAGCGCGGCTACGCCCCGCGCAGAAGGATCACCACCAGGAGGATGACGAGGATCAGCCCGATGCCCCCCGAGCCGTAGCCGTAGGATCGCCCGAAGCCGGCATTGCCGCCGAACATGCCGTAGCCGCCGCCGCCGAGAAACAGGATGATGAGAATGATGAGGATGAGGGTCATGTAAGGTCCTTCCCGCCGGTGGCCGCGTCGCCTGCGCCCCGGATCGGCCGCATGCGCCTGAAGATTTCATCACGAAAACA
This sequence comes from Beijerinckiaceae bacterium, assembly GCA_965198495.1. Classification (GTDB taxonomy): domain Bacteria; phylum Pseudomonadota; class Alphaproteobacteria; order Rhizobiales; family Beijerinckiaceae; genus RH-AL1. The sequence continues at coordinate 3,106,359 of CBDAPL010000001.1, forward strand.
AAGAAGCAATCCCAATCCGCGCCGGATGCTGTGGATGGAGCGGCGAGCCGCCATCGCGCCAGGCGCGGGCCGCGTGGCAAACGCCGCGCTCAGCCGTTCTTGAAGCGCTCGACGAAGAGGCTCTGCAGCACCAGGACGGCGCCGCCGAGCGTCCAGATCATGTAGGCGCTGTAGGCGAAGCCGTGCGAAATCGCCCCGCCCTGGCGCACCTCGGCGGTGGCCACCGCCCGCAGGGCGCCGGAGCGCGCGTCGGCGAGCAGCTTCTCGCAATAGGAGACGACCTCCGCCACCGGCTGCTCGCCCACCCCGCTCGATCCGCCGATGGTGACGACGTTGCTGGATGTGGGCTGGGGATCGGGCAAGGCGTGCTCCGGGTAAAGGTTCGGGAGCGTAGGCTTGCAAGATCTGTGACGGCGGCGGGGCCGCTGTGTCGACGCGCCTCATCTCAGGGCGGCGCCCTGCCGGCATCGCGGCCGCGCTAACGCGCTGGTGGGTGCGCCGCGGACGGAACCTCTGGGCCAGAAAGCTTCAGGCTAGGCGAGTTCCTTGCGGCCGATCCCGCCGGTTTGCGCCGAGACGACCTGCATCAGCAGCACCATGCCAAGCACCACGCCCGCGTAAGCGACAAGCTCCAGGCCGGTCGGACGGTCGATGTAGCCGATGAGGGTGTGCAGCACCTGTCCCAAGAGGCTCCCCTGCGAGAGGATGCCGGAGGTGTCCCATAGGGGATTGGACCACGTCTGCAGCCAGCCGCCCTGTTGCAGGAAGTCGATCGCCTGCGCGGCGAGACCCGCGCCGAGCAGGGTGATGAGCGCGGTCAGGGTGCGGAAAAGGTGCTTGAGCGGGATGGCGATCAGACCACGGTAGAGCGCGGCCGAGACCAAAGCGCCGGCGAGGATGCCGAACGCGCCGCCGATCATGATATCGCGCGCGGTCGCGGCCCCGCCGGCGACGACGCCATAGAGGAAGAGGACCACCTCCGACCCCTCGCGCAGCACCGCGACGCCGCAGACCACGGCGAGTGCCGTCAAAGGGCGCCGCCCTTCGAAGACGTCGCGACCCACGCGCTTCAGCTCGCGGGCGAGTTCGCGGCCATGGGTCGCCATCCAGACGTTGTGCCAGCACAGCATCGCCACCGCGACGAGGAGCACCGCGGCGTTCAACATCTCCTGTCCGGAGCCTTGGAACATGCCGGCGATGCGACCGGCGAAGACGGCGACGACGCAGGCGCCCAGCACGCCGCCCAACAGGCCCAGGCTGATCCAGGCACCGCGCCCCTTGAGGCCGCGCGTCGCCGCCAGAACGACGCCGACCACCAGCCCGGCTTCGAGCACCTCGCGGAAGACGATGATGAGCGCTGCGAGCATGATCGTTACTCCGCGACGACCACGCCCTGCGCGGTGTCGGAATGGAATTCGCCGGTGAACGGGTAGCGCCCCGGGTCGAGTTCGTGCAGCCGGACCACGCCTTCCGTGCCGCCGCCGATGACCTTCTCGATCTTGAGGGCGGTCGAGTCGAACTCGTCGGCTGTCGCGTCCTGGTTCTTGACCAGGAGCTGGCCGCGCTTGCCCGCCTTCACGTGGATCTCCGCCGGTGTGAACCGATGGTCCTTCAGCACGACCTCGACCTGACCGGCCGCGTTGATCGGCGACAGCTCGTCAGCGAGCGCGGCCTGCGACAGCGCCGCCGCGACGGCGAGCAGGCCGAGGCGGACCACCAGGGTAGCGCGTGCGGGCGCCCGGCCGACGATCGCGCGACGTGCCGATCCCACGGTCATTCCCCCGTCTTGGCCTTGCTCGGATACTTGAAGGTCCAGGACAGGGTGATCGGCTGCCACCAGTCCGGCACGCCCGTCTTCGCGTCGACGTGGCGGATGAAGCCGTTGGCCGAAGGCGGCCCGACGACGTAGGTCGCCTTGTACTCGCCCGGACCGGCCATCGCGAAATTGTTGGCGTAGTGCGGGCCGTCGGCGGCTTCCATGGCGGCCAGCGTCTTGACCTCCTTGTAGCCGCCGCCGACCTTCTCCATCGTGACGTCGACGGGAAGGTAGGGGATCCAGGCGTCCTCGGGAAAGCCGTGCGTCTCCCCCTTGGCGGCGTGGATGTCGATCTCGACGTGGACGGCCTTGGCGTCCATCGACATGCCGGCGGGGTGATGATCCATCTCGATGCCGGTCAGGTAGGCCGGCGAGAACTGCATGCCCTGCCGCACGACGGGCTCGCCGATGTAGAACTCGGCCGCGCGCGCGGCCGATCCGGCGAACGCCGCCGACCCGGCCACGGCGGCGATAACCAACCGTTTCATCATGTAAGACGCTCCAAGCGAACTCGTTGGAAGGAAACCAAGAGCAGCCTGCAATCATGGAAGGCGATATCGAAGTCAACCTGTCCGCCGAACATCATAATTAGTCTAAACTTCGGGCGTGACGAGTTGCCGTTAGTGCGGAGATCGCCCGGGGGCACAGGATGCCGAGTGGCTGCCGCCGGAACCGCCGCCACCGTGGCCGCCCCCGCCCGACCTGCAGGTCTGCGAATTGTCCTGGGCACAGTCTTGCTGCTGGTGTTTGGCAAAAGCGGGGACGCCGCCGAACGTGCCGATCACTATGGCAATAGACGCTTTCGTGCTGCTGTTCACGACGTCCCTGTCCGTACGCTCGAGACGGCACGTTCGAGCCTGCCACCGAAGGTCGACCATCCTATTTCGTGTTAAGAAGCGCCCTCACGATGATCATTGCCCCGATCAGAAGTATTACGCCAGGTCGGAATACAGGTCGCGCCACGCCGGGTTCACAGCCTCGATCAGCGCTAACTTCTTGCGCCGGGATCCGCCCTTGATCTGCTTCTCGCGCCCGATCGCGTCGATCATCGTTTCATAGGGTTCGTACCAAACCAGGAGCTTGCAGCCGTAGCGCGCGGTGAAGCCGGGTACGAGGGCTTCGCGATGGGCGTGGGCGCGGCGGGCGAGGTCTGAGGTCACGCCGGTGTAGAGGGTACCGTTTCGGGCGCTTGCCATGATGTACACGGCGGGCTGGCGCATTGCTGGTCTCCGCGATCTTCGTCATTGCGAGCGCAGCGAAGCAACCCAGAGGCGGCAGGATGGCATTCTCACGGGATCGAACGGCTGCTCCTGGGTTGCTTCGCTTCGCTCGCAATGACGGATCATGCCGCCGCCACCCTAACCTCACCCACCCCCGCCCGCACCAGATCCGGCGCCGTCGCCTCCGCCGCCAGCAGCCCCAGCGCCGCCTCCAGCCCCATCGTCGTGCTCGCCTGGCTCCCCAGCCGCCTGACCGAGACCGTGCGCTCCTCGCCCTCGCGCCGGCCGAGCACCAGCAGCACCGGCACCTTGGCGAGCGAGTGCTCGCGCACCTTGTAGTTGATCTTCTCGTTGCGCAGGTCGCCTTCCACCTTCAGCCCGGCCTTGCGCGCCGCCGCGATCACCGCGTAGGCGTAATCGTCGGCGTCCTGGGTGATCGTCGCCACCACCACCTGCAGGGGAGACAACCAAAGAGGCAGATGCCCGGCGAAGTTCTCGATGAGGATGCCGGTGAAGCGCTCGAGCGAGCCGAACATGGCGCGATGGATCATCACCGGCGTCACCTTGTCGGAGTGCTCGTCGATGTAGAAGGCGCCGAAGCGGCCGGGCAGGTTGAAGTCGACCTGCGTGGTGCCGCACTGCCATTCGCGGCCGATCGCGTCGCGCAGCGTGTATTCCAGCTTGGGCCCATAGAAGGCGCCCTCGCCGGGGTTGATGTCGGTCTTCAAACCCTGCGCGGCGATGGCGTCGAGCACCTGGCGCAGCGCCGCCTCGGCCTTGTCCCACGCCTCGTCGGTGCCGACGCGCTTCTCCGGTCGCGTCGACAGCTTGACGACGATGTCCTCGAAGCCGAAGTCCTTGTAGATCGAGAGGATCATGTCGTTGATCTTCAAACTCTCGGCCTGGATCTGGTCCTCGGTGCAGAAGATGTGCGCGTCGTCCTGCGTGAAGGCGCGCACGCGCATGATGCCGTGGATGGCGCCCGAGGGCTCGTAGCGGTGGACGATGCCGAACTCGGCGATCTTCACCGGCAGGTCGCGGTAGGACTTCAAACCGTTCTTGAAGATCTGCACGTGGCCGGGGCAGTTCATCGGCTTCAGCGCGAAGACGCGCTCGTCCTCCGTCGTGGTGACGAACATGTTCTCGCGGTAGGTCTGCCAGTGGCCCGACGTCTCCCACAGCGCGCGGTCGAGGATCTGCGGCGTGTTCACCTCGACGTAGTCGGCGCGCTCCTGGCGCCGTCGCATGTACGCGATGAGCGTCTGGAACAGCGTCCAGCCCTTGGGGTGCCAGAACACGGTGCCCGGCCCCTCCTCCTGGAAGTGGAACAGGTCCATCTCGCGGCCGAGGCGGCGGTGGTCGCGGCGCTCCGCCTCCTCGAGCTGGTGGAGGTAGGCGTCGAGGTCCGGCTGGCTGGCGAAGGCGGTGGCGTAGATGCGCTGGAGCATCGGACGCGTCGAGTCGCCGCGCCAGTAGGCGCCGGCCACTTTCATCAGTTTGAACGCCTGCCCTATCTTGCCGGTCGAGGTCATGTGCGGGCCGCGGCAGAGGTCCTGCCACTCGCCCTGTCTATAGATCTTCAGAGCGTCGCCCGGCGGGATCATGTCGACGAGTTCGATCTTGAACGTCTCGCCGCGTTCCGCGAACCACGCCTTGGCCTGCTCGCGCGTCCAGTGATCCTTGGTGAAGGGGCGGTCGCGCGCGATGATCTCGCGCATGCGCTTGTCGATGGCCGCGAAATCCTCCGGCGTGAAGGGCTCGGCGCGGAAGAAGTCGTAGTAGAAGCCGTTCTCGATCACCGGGCCGATCGTCACCTGCGTGCCCGGCCACAGGCCCTGCACGGCCTCGGCCATCACGTGCGCGGCGTCGTGGCGGATGAGCTCGAGGGCGCGGGGGTCCTCGCGGGTCAGGAACTCCAGCCTGCAATCGCCGTCGAGCGGGTCGGCGAGGTCGCTGAGCACGCCGTCGCGCATCATCGCGACGGTGCGCTTGAGCAGGCTCGGCGCGATGGACCTGGCGACGTCGGCGCCCGACAGGCCGGGCTCGAACTGACGGCTGTTGCCGTCCGGAAAGGTGACGGAGATCATGGGCTAGGCTCCTGGCGCTCAGTCGTCGAGACCAATCGACGTAAGCGGCGGCGCTCATAGCACGCGCGGGCGGCGGGGTGAAGGCGGCGCGCGCATCCCCCGCGCGCCGGCTTCGTTTACTTGGTCAATGACGCTTGCTTGCTCATCCCGGTCACCCGCCAAACTTTGTCGCCGAGATCGTCGGCGATCAGCAGCGCGCCGGTCGTGTCCACCGCCAGCCCGACGGGACGGCCGTGGGCATGATCATCCGACGTCAGAAAGCCGGTCACCACGTCCTGCGCCGGGCCGCTCGGCTTGCCTTCGGCGAACGGCACGTAGACGACCTTGTAGCCGTTGAGCGGCGTTCGATCCCAGCTGCCGTGCTCGCTGACGAAGGCGCCACCATGATAGGCGTCGGGAAGGCTCGAGCCGGTGTAGAAGGCGACGCCGAGCGCCGCGACATGCGAACTCAACGCATAATCGGGCGGGATCGCCTTGGCGACGAGATCGGGCCGTTGCGGCACGATGCGCGGATCGAGATGCTGGCCGTAGTAGCTGTAAGGCCAGCCGTAGAAGCCGCCGTCCTTCACCGATGTCAGATAGTCCGGCACGAGGTCGGGGCCGAGTTCGTCGCGTTCGTTGGCGATCGCCCAGAGCTTGTGCGTCGTCGGCTCCCATTGCAGACCGGTCGGGTTGCGGATGCCGGTGGCATACTCGCGCTTCAAACCGGTCGCCGCGTCGATCTCCCAGATCGCGGCGCGCTCGAGTTCGGCGCCGATGCCGTTCTCCGCGATATTGCTGTTCGAGCCGACGCCGACGTAGAGCTTGGAGCCGTCGGTGCTCGCCAGTAGGCTCTTGGTCCAATGATGGTCGATCGGACCGGCTGGCAGGTCGGTGACCTTGGTGCTCGCCGCTGTGATGCTTGTCGCACCGTCCGTGTAGGGGAATTTGAGGAGGGCGTCGGTGTCGGCGACGTAAAGGTCGTGGCCGACGAGCGCGACGCCGAAGGGCGAGTTGAGGTGATCGAGGAAAACGGTGCGCGTCTTGGCGACCCCGTCGGGGCCGATGTCGCGCAGCAACGTGATACGGTTCGCGCCCTTGGCGCCGGCGTCGGCGAAGGCGATCACGGCGTGCATGACAAGATCCTTGGGCCGATTGATCGGCGCCTTCGGTCCGCGCGATTCGACGACCAGGATGTCGCCGTTCGGCAGCACGTAGAGCGAACGCGGGTTCTTGAGATCGCTGGCGAGCGCCTTGACCTGCATGCCTGCCGGGACCGCCGGCGTGTCGTTGCCCCAAGGCGCGTGCGTGGCGATGTGCATCGGCGGCATGAGATACTGCTGCGGGTCCGGCAGGCGCGGGTTGGCACCGATCTGCGTGCGCGGATCGCCGGCCTCCTGGTTGCACGCCGCGACGAGGAGCGCGGCAGCGCAGACAAGGGCGAAGCGGCCGACTGTCGATTTCAAGGCGGTCAACATCAGGCAAAGCTCCTTGCGCGCGCCTGGGTTGTCGCGGAACGATCGAGCACCGCCGTCGCGACCAGGACGAGGGCGACGACGGCGGAGAGGATCAACCCCTGCGGAATGACGGCGGTGTAGCCGTCGCGGCTATGCACGAACACGTTGACGAGCGACAAAGCGAAGGCGACGAGGTGCCCGACAAGCCGCTGCCACGACTGCCCGAGCCCGATCATCGCGCGGCTGCGCACGAGATCGACGAAGCCCGCGATGATCGTCAAACCGCCAATGACGAGGCCGGCCGTTAACAGCCAGACCGAGACCGTCTCCCAAATGTATGACGCGCTCGCCCAATAGGCGAGATCGGTCAGGAAGGTCAGGATGAAACAGGAGACGGGGAACGGCGCGAGCGTGGCGTAGAACGAACGACCGACCCTGCGCTCGGGGTGGCTCGCGTAATCATCATACATGCAAGTCTCCACGCGCCGCTAGACGTCAATGAACCGCCTTAACCAAGGGCTTTCGGCGTGGTTCCTCGTCAGCCACGCCGGGTGGCGCCACCCGTCGCCGCTTGGAGGATCAGCGTTGTTCGAGGTGCCTCAGGAGAGGTATGCCGGACGGCGACACCGAACGGGAGCCTTCTATGTCGATCCACGACAAGGTCATCGTCATCACGGGAGCGAGCAGCGGGATCGGCGAAGCGGCCGCGCTTCATCTCGCCGGGCGTGGCGCGAAGGTCGTCCTCGGAGCGCGCGGAGCGGATCGGCTCGCGGCCTTGGCCAAGCGGATTGCGTCCGCTGGCGGTGAGGCGGTCCACGCGCGCACGGACGTAAGGAGGCGCGAAGATGTCTCCAGGCTCGTCGAGCTAGCGTGCGAGCGTTACGGCCGGATGGACGTGCTGATCAGCAATGCCGGGATCATGCCGATTTCCGCGCTCGACGACCTGCGTGTCGAGGACTGGGAGGACATGATCGACGTCAACATCAAAGGGGTCTTGTACGGTATCGCGGCGGCGCTGCCGATCTTCCGCAAGCAAGGCTCCGGGCATTTCGTCACCATCGCCTCGACGGCCGGCCTCAAGACGATGCCCAACCAATCGGTCTATTCCGGCACGAAGTTCGCCGTGCGCGCCATCTGCGAGGGTCTGCGACAGGAAGCCGGCGAGACGATCCGCGTGACGATCGTCTCGCCGGGCTTTGTGAACACCAACTTCACGGAGGGCGTGACCGACGCGGCCCTCAGGGCGCGGCTCGCGGCGGCGCGCGACAAGATGGCGATGCCGCCCGATGCGGTCGCCCGCGCGATCGCCTACGCGTTGGAGCAGCCGGACGATGTCGATGTCGGCGAGATCGTGATCCGTCCCACAGCGCAGGCTTGACGCGAAGAGGCAGGCTCAGCCCGTGCACACCGCGTGCACGGATGTGCGTGCCGGCCGCGTCGCGCGCATCGCCTCGCGCGGGAGATCGACGGTCGCGAAATCGACCAGGTGGTTCGTCAGCCAGGCCGAGGCGCGCGTCGACGTGAGGTTGTGGTCGGAGCCGCCGAGCACGGCGATCGACACGTTGGGATAGCGCATGTCGCGGCCGCTTTCGCCGAAATAGTGCCGCATCTCCATCAGCCCGGGGTCGCCTTGCGTGTAGACCAGCGACACGCGCGTGCCGTTGGCGGCCAGCGCCTCGAAGAAGCGATGCACGCGGGCCTCCATCGAACCGCGCAGCAGCGCCGAGCGCAGGCGCAATGGCACGCGCGCCAGCATGTTGCGGGCGCCGCGCCTGGCAAGAAAGCGCATCGCCGGGACGATGCGCTTGCGGCTGCGGATGAGCTTGCGCAGCGCCGCGCGGCTCCTGATGTCGCCGAGATAGTCGTTCATCGAGCGAAGGCCGTAGCGGATCACCTCGTCGACGTTCTCGGTCGGATTCCAAACCAGACGCTGGGGATTGACGCTGACGATGTCGGTGACGCGCGGGTCGGCGCAAGCGGCGGTGAGCGCCATGTAGGCGCCGCTGCACACGCCGGCCAGCGCGATGCGGCCGTAGCCGCGCGCGCAGAGCAGATCGATCGCGGCCTTGATGTCGGGCAGCAGCAGGTCGGAGTAGATGAGGTTCACCGGGCGGCCCGGCTCGTCGCGGCTTTCGCCGAGTCCCGCCACGTCGATGCGCAGGGAGACGACGCCGGCGGCCGCGAGCGCGCGCGCGTCCTCCACCGACTGGCGCCGCCAACCGACATGGGAATTGAGGCCGCGATTGAGCAGAACGACCGCCGGAGCGCCCGCCTTGTGGACGAGCGGCTTGCACAGAATGCCGAACAAGGCCTGATCCCGCCCGAAGCGCACCGGTTCCTCCGCGAAATGCGGACCGACGAGGGTCGAGGGAAGCGAGCGGGCGGGTTGCGGCAGGGCTGGCGCGACCGGGTAGAGCTTGCGCAGCGACTGGACGATGGTTTCCGCGTCGACCGGCAGCGGCTGGATCGTGGTCGCGTCGGACACCATCACGTGGAACGGCTCGAGCGGCGACATGGCGACGCGCGCGCCGAGCCCGCGCAGGTGTTCGCCCAGTATCGCTCCGGCGGTTCGATCGGGCTGGTCATGGATGACGATGTCGACGGCGGCGAGCCTGTCGATCTTCGTGAGATCCAGCGCCTTGAGACTCTCGACCATCGAGGGCGATAGCGAGAAGCCCAGCACGCTCAAACCCTCGTCCGGCTCGAGATCGCTCGCGATGCCGATCCGATCGGTGACGATCGCCGCGGTCGCCGCGAGCTCGCGCAGGTACGGGCGGCCCTTCGGAATGGCGGCGATAAGCTGCAGCCCGACGGCATCGCCGCGTCCGCGCGCCGCCTCGATGGCGAGCGTCGCGCCGAGCGATTGGCCGATGAAGACGAAACGGCGCACACCTGTCGCCTTGCGCAGCGCGTCGGCGGCGGCATCGATCGAGCCGATCCATTGCGCGACGGACTCGATCTGCGTGGCGGCGCCGAGCGAATCGCCCGTTCCAGGATAGTCGAAGCGCAGGCACGGGTAGCCCGCCTGGGCGATCGACTCGGCCAGCAACCGCCAGCCCTTGCGCATCGACAGGTTCTCGAACCCCCAAGGCGCGCAGAGAACGACGCCGATCGACCCGGCGGCCGGATGGAGGAAGCCAGCGCAATCCTTGAAGACGAGAGGAATGCCGTAGCGCAAGCCTTCCGGCGCGCTGGCCTGTCGGGGCTCCTCAAGGGCGGCGGTAACGACGAGCATGCCTTGACCTTCTGCGACGGCGTCCGGTTGCGGACGCGCGGCTGAGAGGCATGATGCTTGTTTTTCCTTGCGAAAGGCTTTCGGCGCGCGGTCGCTCTTTAATCCTCGCGTACCCGCCTTGCCCGCGGCTACTCTCATCGGCGGTCATCACCGGTTCACCAAGCGCGGTACAAAGTCCACTCAGGCGCCGAACCTAAATCTTAACGGCGCGTTTTCAATCGAGCGCGATCGCCGCGCGAATGAGGTTCCGATGAAGAAGACGATACTTACCCTGGCTCTTTGCGGCAGCGTCGCCGCGGGCTTGACGATCTCGGCTCCCGTCGCCCAGGCCTCACCTGGCGGTTGCTTGAAGTATGGCGCCGCCGGAGCGGCAGCCGGCCACATGGTTCACCACGGCGTACGCGGCTTCATGGCCGGTTGCGCGGCCGGCATGTATCGCCGCCATCTCTACAACAAGCAGATGCGCCAGCAACAGGTCGCTCCGGCCGGCCAGCCGACCTAAGCTTTCTTGTTATTCGACGAAGGGCGCCGCTCCAAATCCGGAGCGGTGCCGAAACTCCGTCGACGCCGTTACGCGTCCTTCTTGCCGAACGCGAGGCCGCCAAATCGCGAGTTGAAGCGCGACAGGCGGCCGCCACGGTCGAGCAATTGCTGCGATCCGCCGGTCCATGCCGGATGCGTCTTCGGGTCGATATCGAGGTTGAGCGCGTCGCCTTCGGCACCGTAGGTCGATCGCGTCATGAACTCCGTTCCGTCGGTCATCACGACCTTGATCACGTGATAGGACGGGTGAATATCGGCTTTCATCAAACAGACCTTTGAGGCGCGGGCGGGTGAGGCGCCAGGCTCATGTCACGCGATTGGGCGACAGCGACGCTCTGGAGCGAGCGACGCTATAGAACAGTGGCGCGGGCACGGCAAGACATCGGCCTGCGCGCCGCGATCAGGGATCGCCTTGATCAGTGCAGGCTTACCATATGCAGCTCGTTCTGCAGCGCATTGGCCAGCGCCGCGTCACGCGAGTCGGTGAGCATAAGCGGCTTGCCGCTAGCACCGAGCAGGGCGAAGAGTTGAAGGCCCGGCTGTACACCCGGGATATAAGGAAACATCGCGCCGATCTCGTTCGATGTGAGAGGCTTCACATAGGCGATGAGACCTTCGCCCAGTTGCGAGAGCTGTTCCTCGGTCAGGACCGGCGCCTCGACTTGATGACTACTCACGTTCAACATCTTTCATCCTTTCGTCGCGGTCCTTTCTGGACCCGCGAGCCTTGCCGACGTCTAATCGCGCACGTTGATGTCGATCACCTGGCCGCGCCGTTGCGGCTCCGGCCGGTGGAGATCGACGCAAAGAAGACCATTGACGAGGTCCGCGCCCGCCACCTGCATGCCATCGGCGAGGAGAAAGACGCGCTGAAACTGCCTGGCGGCGATGCCGCGATGCAGGTACACGCGCTCCTTGTCCTCGATCTGGCGACCGCGAATAAGCAGCTGGCCGTCCTCGACTAGGATTTCCAACTGCTCGCGGGTGAAACCGGCGACGGCCAGCGTGATCCGCAAGATCTCGGCTGTGCTCGGGGTCGGCGCCAGACGCTCTATGTTGTAGGGCGGATAGCCGTCCGACGTGGACCGGGTGACGCGCTCGAACGCGCGCTCGATCTCGTCGAACCCGAGCAGGAATGGCGAATTGAGGGACGGCATGCGAGACATCGTCGGACCTTGTCGAAGCCTTACGGCCTTCGTTTCGGAGCCCCTAAGGCACTCCACGGCACGCGCCGCGATCCTTGATATGGCCTTTGGCGAGCACGGTTCAAGCGAGCCGCACCGCCTCGGACCGGCCTGGCGCGGCGGCATAATAACGCCAGCGATCGGTACACCCGCGATCGACGCCGGTGCGCTTTCGCGAGAGGAGCATGGATGCAGCGAGTCGATAGGGTGGTGAGACTTGCATCGTCACGCTTGGCCCTTGCGGCTTCGCTGGCGATCTCGCCGCTTCTGCCTGGCCACGCGTGCGCTAAACCTGACGGCTTCTATCTTGGCGGCGCATATTACCGCGCAAACCCCGAGCCGCGCCCGCGCCGGCGGAACGACGCGCCGGCGCAGACGGCGACGGTCCCGCTGCCGGTGCCGCGACCGCGATTTCCCGGCGACTTACGCCCGGTCATCGAGCCCCGCGCGCCGGCGGCAGCACGCGAGCCTCCGGCGCCATCGCCTGCCGAGACGAGCCAATCCTCGCAGCGGAAAGGACCGGCGGACACCGCCAGGCCGAAAAGCATCGAGCTGGCGCCAAGCGCCGAAGCGCCGAAGCGCGAGCAGGAATCGGTGCCGACGGCCGAGAAGCCGGGCGACACGACCGCACCGCTACCGCCGCAGAAGCCGGCGGCACTCGGGACGCCGACGGAGCATCCGGCCGCAAGCGCGGGTGAAAAACCTGTCGGCGCGACCGCGACCCCTCCCATTCAGCCGGCCGTGTCGCCGAGCGGCGCGACCAACGCCTTCACCCCCCGCTCGCCGGACGACGATCCCACCTGCACAAGCAGGCTCGCCGGCCGCCATGTCGAGGCGGAGCCGATCGCCATCGGCCCGCAGCCCGATCCGCGCTGCACGGTCATCCAGCCGGTCCGGCTCAGCGGCCTCGTCCTGCCCGACGGCGGCAAGGTCGCGTTCCCGGACCGACCGACGATCGCCTGCACGACGGCCGACGTCTTCTCGCTCTACGTGCGCGACCTGCTCGTGCCGCTGGCGAAAGGCACGTTCAATTCGCCGATCGCGGCGGTCTGGACGGGACCGGGCCTGGAGTGCCGCTCGCGCGACCACATCTTCGGCGCGAAGCTGTCCGCCCACGGCCAGGGTCTCGCCATCGACATCGCCCAGCTGAAGCTCGCCGACGGTCGCATGATCGCGGTGGGCGAGCCGAAGACCGACATCGATACCGCCTTCGAGACGGCCTCGCGCGCCGCCGCCTGCGGGTACTTCCACACCGTGCTCGGCCCCGGCTCCGACAGCTACCATCGTACGCATTGGCATTTCGATCTGGAAGTGCGCGGCACCAAGGGCGACGCGAAGTACTGCAAGTAGCGCTGGCCGCTCGCCGCGCGCGGAAGACCGCCGCCGACCGTCGCCTTGACAGCGGAACACCACGTCGATCTTGCTCCGGATTTCACGGGGGAAGATCGACATGCGCTGGTGGCTTCGCCTCATCCTGACACTCGTCCTCGCGCCGATCCTCTGGCGCATCGTGGCGGGCTATATCGAGGCCAACGCGGGCGGCAATCCCAGCAACATCGTGTCCGCCTCGACCTTGATACTCGGCAAGATCTACATCGCCTACACCCTGCCGGCGCTGGCGGTGATCGTCGTCCTGCTGATCCCGGCGGACTTCATCTTGCACCGCCTCGATCTCGACATCCTGATCGTCGGTGTCGCGCCATTGCTCGCCTGCGCGGTACCGCTGGTGCTCGCGCGCTTCGGCATTGGCCAAGGCAACGCGGGCCTCCTCGGCCTCGCCTTCGCCTATGGCCTGACGTGGGGCCTTACCGTTCGCGAGCCTCGCGCTCCGTCACGGATGCTTTCGCGCAAGGGCTAGCGTCGGCAATCGCCTACTCGGCCGCGGCCTTTTGCAGCGCCGGGTTCTCCAGCGTCTGGATCACCTCGAAGCCCTCGAACTCCGGATGGCCGAGCGTCATGCGCTTGTTGCCGCCGGCGTTGCGGTGCGCCGCCCGGAAATGCTCCGAGGTCGTCCATTGCTCGAACATCGCGCGCGAGGCCCAGATCGTGTGCGAGGAATAGAGCACGTGATCCTCGCGCTCGGGACCCTTCAGCATGTGGAAGGCGACGAAGCCGGGATTCTTCTCGAGGTGCGATTCGCGGCCGAGCCACATGGCTTCGAAATCCCCCGCCTCTTCCTTCAGGACCTTGAAGCGGTTCATGGCGATGAACATGGGTGTCTCCTTCTCATTCGAGCGTCAGTCTAGCGCATCCCGGACCGGCTCGGGAGCCTCGTTGTCGGAAGGAGCATGTTGGGCGACGCGGCATACGCACGCGCGAAGGACGCGTCTGGTCCAGGGCGGGTGCTTCGACACATCGCGGGCGACGTCGGATGCGGCGACGGTCGCTGCTTGACTGCGGTGGCGGGTTCGCGGGATATCGCCTCGCACATTCGAAGCGTTCTAATCTGGCTTATATCAAGGGGATCGCGATGCTCCACGTCTGCGGCGGAATCCTCTTCCTTGGCTGCCTCCTCATGCCCTCATTGGCACGCGCCGAGCCGCAGACGCCGGACAAACAGGAACGTTCGCCAGAGGAAGAGGTCGACACCGAACACATCTTCGGCTTCGCCGAAGGGTCGGACATCGGCGAAAAAGGCGAACGCGAGATCGAGAACGTGAACATCGGGAGCTTCGGCCAGGTCGGCGCCTACAACAACGTCGATACCGAGACATCCTTCCGCTACGGCGTCACGGATCGATTGCGGCTCTCGATCGGGACGCTCACGGACTACTACGCGATCGCGGACAATCCGTCCTTCACCAACCGGACCGCCACGACCTTTAGCGGCGTCATCGGCGAGGCTCGCGTCAAGCTCATCGACGATGCCAGGAATCCCTACGGGCTCAGCCTGTCCTTCAATCCGGCCTTCCGCCAGTTCGACCCGCTGTCCGGCGTGCGGACGCACAACTATTCGTTGCCGGTGACCCTGCTGTTCAACGCGGCCTTGATTCCAGGCAAGTTCTACGCGGCCGTAAACCTCGCCTATACGCCGTCCTTCTTTCCGATCGCGAGCGGGACGGAGCACGACGACGGCCTCACCGCCATCGCCTCCGCGACCTATGCGATCGGGCCGAAGATCTTCCTCGGCGGGGAGATCCGGCACGAGACCCTCGTCCAGAGCACCGCGTCGACCGCGCACGCGCTCTTTCTCGGCCCTACCCTCTTCTATCGCGCCTCGCCGGTCTTCACCGCGAAGGTCGCCTTCGAGCCCCAGGTGGCGGATCTCGGCGCCCATACCCTCAATCTCTCGACCTACCAGCGCTACCAGGTCGAGCTGCAGTTCGCCTATAATTTTTAGGGCGGATGATTTTTAGAGTAGGCCTCCGCGAGAGCGACGAAGCCCGCGATGTCGATCTCCTCCGCCCGTCGCGTCGGCTCGATGCCGGCCCGCGTCAGCAGATCGACGGGGTCGACGCCGAGCGCACGCAGCGATTGCCGCAGCATCTTGCGGCGTTGCCCGAAAGCGGCTTGCGTCACGGCCGAAAGCGCGCGCGCGGCGCATGGCAGGGGCACGGCGCGGGGTACAAGCTCGACGATGCTCGAGGTCACGTTGGGCGGCGGGATGAAGCTTTGGCGCGGCACGTCGAACAGGATGCGCGTCTCGCACCGCCAGTTGGCGAGCACGCCGAGCCGCCCGTAGGCGGCGCGCTCGCGCGGGCTGGCGACGATGCGCTCGGCCACCTCGCGCTGGAACATCAGCGTCAGCCGGTCGAACCAGGGCGGCCACGGCTCGCTCTCGAGCCAGCCGACGAGCAGCGGCGTCGCGATATTGTAAGGCAGGTTCGCGCAGAGCCGCGTCGGGCGATCGGCCGCCGCCAACGTCGCGAAGTCGGTATCGAGCGCGTCCTCGGCGCGTACGGTGAGGCGACCGGGGTAGCGCGCGGCGATCTCGGCCAGCGCCGCGAGGCAGCGCTCGTCGCGCTCGATGGCGACGACCTCGGCGCCCGCGGCGAGCAAGGCTCGCGTCAGGCCGCCCGGTCCCGACCCGACCTCGACCACCCGCACGCCGTCGAGCGGCCCGGCGGCGCGGGCGATGCGCCCCGTGAGGTTGAGATCGAAGATGAAGTTCTGCCCGAGGCTCTTCTTCGCCGTAAGCCCATGCGCCGCCACGACCTCGCGCAGCGGCGGCAGGTCATCGATCAAGGGCGATATCCCGCGCCGTTCCGCGGGCGATGGTCCGCCATCCTCATGCCGCCATCCTCATGCCGCCGCCCGCGCGGCATCCGCCTTGGCGAGCCGCGCCGCGAGGGCCAGGGCGGCTAGGAGGCTCGAGGGATCGGCGATGCCGCGCCCGGCGATGTCGAAGGCGGTGCCGTGATCGGGCGAGGTGCGCACGAAAGGCAGGCCCAGCGTGACGTTGACGGCCGTGTCGAAGGCCAGCGTCTTGATCGGGATCAAAGCTTGATCGTGGTACATCGTGATGACGACGTCGTAGCGCGCGCGGGCCGCCGCGTGGAACAGCGTGTCGGCGGGATGCGGGCCGGTCACGGCCAGTCCGTCCGCGCGCAGGATGTCGAGCGCCGGCACGATGATCTCGATCTCCTCGCGGCCGATGTCGCCGCCCTCGCCGGCGTGCGGATTGAGGCCGGTGACCGCGATCCGCGGATGAGCGATGCCGAACCGGGCTCGGAAGTCGCGCGCGACGATCCGCGCGGTGTCGACGATCAGCGCCCGCGTGACGAGCGCGGGCACGCTGGCGATCGGCACATGGATCGTCGCCGGAACAACGGCGAGCGCGGGGGACCAGAGCAGCATCACGGCCCGCGGGATGGGGCTCCCGCCGCGCGACCCGAACAACCTGGCGGCCATGGCGCCCATGAATTCGGTCTGTCCGGGATGCGGGTAGCCGACGCGATGCAGGATCTCCTTCGAGACGGGCAGCGTCACGACCGCCGACGCCTCGCCTCGGGCGACGAGCTCGACGCAGCGCTCCATCGAGGCGATCGTGCCGAGGGCGTCGGCGGCGTCGGGTCGGCCCGGCTGGCCGCGCGTGGCGACATCGAGCGGCAGGATGGGTAGCGCGTCCGCGAAGAGCGCGCGTGCCTCTCCGGGGGTGCTCGCCCGCAGAGGCACGTCGAGGCCGAGCGCGCCGCCGACACGCCGGCAGTGATCGAGATCGGCGACCAGGATGAACGGCGCGCGCGTCTCCGGCGCGGCGCGCATCGCCACCCAGGCCTTCAGCGCGACCTCCGTCCCGATCCCCGATGGATCGCCCCGGGTCAGCGCCAGGGGCGACATGGTCTTCATCCGTGCGGATGGGCGACGACGGCGTGAGCCCGCATTTCCTTGTACTTCGCCGCCATGTCCTGCTCGATGTGATCGGCGAGGATGCGATCGGAAATCTCCTTGCGCAGGTCGTCGTCATTGCGCGCGGCGGCGCGTTCGCAAACGGCGATCACCTCGACACCGTTCGGGGACCGGCTCGGGCTCGTCAGATGACCGATCGGCGTCTTGTCGAGCACGTCCTTGATCCCTTCGCCGAGCTGGGTCGAGGAACGCGTGAGCGGCTCACGCACCGCGACGCCAGGCAGCGTCTTGGCGTAGGGTATACCGGTGTCGCAGCTCGTGAACTTGGTCCGCAAAGCCGCCGCCTGCTTGCCGGCGGCCTCGATAGCCGCGGGGCCGTCACCCGGCTCGAGCGTGAACACCACCTGCCGTATCGTATAGCTGGTAATGCCCGACTTTCCCTTCTCCTTCGCGAGTTCCTGCCGGACGGCGACCTCGCTCGCCTCGACACCCTTGTTCAACGCTTTGGTTATGACGACGTAGGCGAGTTCGGCCTTGAAGTGGCTGCGCAGATGTTCCTGCGAGACGCCGGCGCCGGTCATCGCGGTGAGCAGCGCCTGCGGCTGGATCTTCATCTTCTTCGCGTCGCTCTGCACCTGCTCGCCGATCTCCTCGTCCTTGATGTTGATGCCGAACTTCGATCCTTCACGAGCCTTGAGGCGGTCGGAGATCATGCTCTCGATGGCCGCGTCCTTTGTCGCCGGCTTGTGGATGGCGCGCAGCAGCTTCATGCGCTGATCGATATCGACGGAGGTGATGGGATCGCCGTTGACCGACACGACGATCTCCTGGGCAAGCGCGTGCCGCGGGGCCAGTCCGAGGCCAAGCAACGTACATGCGATAGCAACGCGCGCGAGCGCCGGCGCGGCCGATGACAAGCAAGATCTCATCGCGATTCTCCTATCCCGCCTGTTATTTGCAAAAACTCGGCGCTTTTCGGGCAACGTCGAAGAGAACGAGCGAAAGCGACGATTTTGGCTAGCGAACGCCATCGAGGCCGCTGGTCGCGGTCGCCGTCGTCGTGGTCGTGTTCTTCGCGAAGGAAGCATCGCCGAGCGTGCGCAGCTGCAACGAGACGAGGACCGTCTGATTGCGGCCGAAGGAGCCGGTCCCGTTGTCCTGATAGACCGACGTGTAGTTGATCGTGAACGTCGTGCATTCGTCGCTGTAGCCGCCGCCGACGCCGAGCGCCGCCACCGCGAACGGCCCCGGATTGGTGTAGTCGATCAGCGCCTCGGGATAAAGGTGACGGCTCATGTCGAACGTCACGTTCCCCTGGAGGAAGTAATTGTCCGTGATCTTGTACTTCGACGTGAGGGCGAGGCCCTCGCGGCGGACGTCGTAGCCGATCAGCGGCTGGGCCTCGTAGTTGGCGAACTGGATCCCGCCGGTGAGCGCGCCCAGGTTGATGGACGTGGTGAGGTCGACGCGTCGGTTCTCGAGTGTCGCGCTGTCGAACCGGCCCTGTGCGCCGAACGAAAGCAGCGGGAACGGGGTGATCGTCGCGCCGGCCACATAGTCGGACAAGGGTTTGTCGAGACCCGAGCTCAGGCCGACGTTGGCGGCATCGGGCGTCGCGTAGGCATTGTTGCCGGCGATCTGCGCCGATTGACCGAAGACGAAGCTGGCGTAGGCGCCGTTCTTCAACGTGACGGAGGCCTGGCCGCCGTAATTGGCGCGCAGGCCCGTCTCGAAGCGATCGTAGCCCGAAAACTTGTTCCAATCGAAGAGGTTGGTGGTGTCGAACACCAGGCTCTGCGCGTCGAGGTTCACCTGCGATTGGGTGCCGATCACGTTGTTGGGGCGCGCGATGATCTGCCCGACCGGTTCGACCATGAACGACCCGTAGCGGGTATTGGTGAGGAACGGGTAGCGATACTCGAGCCCGACGCCGGGGATGAGGTTGCCGGTCGTGCCGGACTGCACGAAGGCGGTCTGGTTGGAGTTGGTGGAGCCGGTCGTGCTGATGGAATTGGTCGACGTGTTGAGGTCGAGCGTCTCGCCGTTGACGCGGGCGAAGGCGAACGGCGTCCAAACCTCGCCGAGCTGGTCGATGTACTTGCGCTGGTAGTTGACCTGGCCGGTGGCGCGCGTGTAGTCGCCGCCGATGCCGCGCAGCAGGCACGAGCTGCCGGAGGTCCGGCCCGGGACGAAGACGTTGCAGGTGTCGTAGAGCCCGAAGGTCGAGTCGAGCACCCGCGGACCGACGGCCTGGAAGCTTGCCGACTCCGCCGATAGGCTCGTCAGGTTGAAATCGAACTCGAGCTGCCCGCCGATCCCGTGCGACCTGGCGGGATCGATGTCCACCGTCCGGTTGTAGTCGAGCACCGGATGCGCGATGGGCTGCTGGTTTTGGATGTCGTGGCTCGACAGGCCCTGGATGTAGAAGCCGCGCAGATCGAAGAAGCTGCGATCGCCCTGGCCCGTCAGGTAGAGCGTCGAGATCGACTCGCTGAAATAGTTCGCGGAGATCGTATCCGTCGGTATCGAATAGTCGAACAGGTAATACTTGTCGGAGAGGGCGGCGATGTTCCAGCCGAACCGCCAGCGGTCGGTGATCTGGAAGTCGCCCTTTGTGTCGATATCGCCGCGCAACCGTCTGTCGCTGGCGCCGTAGGGCGCGGTCGCGAAGGCGCCCGGATGCAGCTCGTCGATGCCCGAGACACGAAAGTAATACAACCCGTTGTCGAACCGCTGCCGGAACTCGGCCGCGCCGAAGAAGCCCTGGTTCGTGAAGGCTGTCGGCGTGACCGTCAGATCGTAGTTCGGCGCGAAATTGAAGAAGATCGGCAGGTTCACGCCATAGCCGAGCTGCGATTTGTAGAATGTCTTGGGCTCGAGCAGACCCGACTTGCGCAGCACGGTCGGGTCGGGCGCCGACAGGAACGGCGTGTAGGCGACCGGGATGCCGAGAAACTCGAGATCGGCATCCTCGTAGTAGATCATCTGCTCGTCGTTCTTGTGGATGATCCGCTTGGCGCGGACCCGCCACAGCGGCGGCTTGTCGGGGTTGTTCTTGCAGGCGTCGCAGGCGGTGTAGGTGCCCTTGTCGAACACCGTCGTGTCGCCGCCGATGCGCTCGACGCGCGGCGCGCTGTAGTGGGTCGCCTGCGGGCCGGGCGTGTCGGCGCGCAGGCTGTCGATGAAGCCGTCGCGGAAATCGTCGGTAAGGTCGAACTTGTCGCCGTGCAGGATCGTCCCGTCCTTCTCGGTCAGCTTGGCGTGGCCGACCGCGAAGAGGCGCTTGGTGGTCTTGTCGTAGATGACCTTGTCGGCCTCGAGCGTGCGTCCGTCGTAGTAGATGCGAACGTTCTTGTTGGCGGTGACGGTGTTCGCGTCGGTGTTCTGGACGAGTTCGTCGGCCTCGACGAGCATCTTGGCGTTCTTGTCGGCCGGCTTGATCCGGTCGTTGAGCGTCTGCGCGCGCGCGGGCGCGGCGAGGACGCCCACGGCGCAGCCCGCGAGCGCCAACGCGGTCAGCGTCGCGAACACGGCGCCGCGCACCCCATCGACGACGCGACCACCCCCTCCGCTGATCACGCCACGCCGGCCGGTCGGAGGAGACGGCACGCGGGGGGCAAACAGGCGCCCCATCAACCGTCCTCCTGGTTCAGTAGCGCCAACGCCCCCAGCATGCTCGCCACGACAGCGGGCGACCACGCCGCGACCGGTGCGCTGAGCACGCCGGACCCACCGAGATCACCCACGAATTTCGTCGCCACATAGAGCACGAACCCGGCCGCCACGCCACCGCCCACGAACTTAGCGATTCCACCAAAGCGGAAAAATCTTAAGGAAAAGGCCGCCGCGATCAGCGTCATCGCGACGAGGAGGAGCGGCCGCGCCAGCAGGGTCTGGAACTGCAGGCGGTAGCCGTTGGCGTCGAGGCCGGCACTCTCCGTCTCGTCGCGCAGCGCCGGCAGCTCCCAGAATGGGACCGCGTCGGCGGACATCGAGCTATCGGAGACCTGGCCCGGCTGCAGGTTCGTGGCGAGCAAGAAGGTCTGGAAATGATGCGGCTGCTCGCCGGCCTCGGAGCTCTGGACGTCATCGAGCCGCCAGGCTCCCGGCTCGAGCACCGCGCGCGAGGCTATCATCCGGGCCGCGAAACGGCCGTCGCGATCGTAGACGTAGGCCGTGACGCCGACGAGTATGTTGTTGTTTTCCAGCCCCTTGTCGGCGCGCAGGATGGATTCGCCATCGATCCCGGTCTGCCGCACCCAGACCAGCGTGCTCGCCTCGGTCGACCCGTTCTTGCCAAACAGAGCCTCCTCGATGTGGTCGGCGCGTTGCTTCATCGCGGCCGAGAGCGGGTTCAGTACCGTCACCGAGACGATGCCGATCAGGACGGAGATGAGGATTGGCGGGAAGAGAAACTGCCAGACCGATATGCCGGAGGCACGCGCCACGAGGAGCTCCAGCTTGCGCGTGAGGTCGAGGAACACCGCCATCGATCCGAACAGGACGCAGAACGGCAGCACCTGCTCGGACACCGAGGGCGTACGCAGCAACGAAAGGAAGGCGACGGACCACGCCGTGACACCGGCGATGCTTCCGGTGCGCCGCAGCAGTTCGACGAAGTCGATCACGAAGACCAAGCTGAAGATCGTCGCGAAAACCGCGAAGATCATGCGGAAGAAGCGGGACGACAAATAGCGGCCGAGCGTCAAGCCGATCATGGCTCTGCTTACAGCATGCGATGAGGCTTGATGATGGCGGACCGCGACGTGACGCGATTGTGAAGTCCCGCGCGCCTGACGCGCGCCGGATACGTCCCCGGCGAGCCGGAGATCGAGCCAATAGGAAGGTGTTGCGAGCGCTTGGAACAAGGCATTCAGATCGGCTTCGGGCTCCTTGCGGCATGAGAGTGCAGGCACCCACCCCCGCTTAGACCCGGCGCCGGCAACGGCCTAGTGTTTGGCGGCAACACCGGCCGGCGAAGCGGGCGCCGAAAAGCCGGTCGAATACGCCACCGGCGCCGCGCGGATGCGGCGCGATGGGGCACTTGCCTCGACGGGCCGGTACCAACATGATGGCGCGACGGCTGAAGGCCACGCCCGCGAAGGCGACGTGCCGCGCGGCTTCGAAGCGTCGCGGGGAGCATGTCCCCGCACGCAGGCAGGGAAGACCAGGAAAACACGATGTCCGAGTCCATCAAGATCGATTACGTCGCCTTGTCGGCGCTGAAGGCGGACGCACCCCTGCCGGACGGACAGGCTTCCGCCACGCTCGTGGTCTTCGCCTCCTCGACGCTCGAGCTGGGCGCCGCGACCAAGTCGTTCCTGGGGACGCAAGGCGAGACCTTGGTGGCCAAGGCGGCACGCGCCGCGAAATTCAAAGGCAAGGTCGGCAACGTGCTCGATCTCATCGCGCCGGCGGGCCTCCCGGCCGACCGGTTGATGGTCGTGGGTGTCGGTGGCCCCGGCAAGCCGGACGCGACGGACGAGGCGGGTAAGCCTTCGGCGAAGGAAAAGCCGTTCGATCTCACCAACCTGGGCGGCGCGGTGGCCGGCAAGATCGGGCGCGGCGGCAACGCGGTCGTCGTGTTCGACCTCCCTCGCGACATCGCCGACCCGGCGCATGCCGTCGCCGCGTTCACCCTCGGGTTGCGTCTGCGCGACTACAAGTTCGACCTCTACAAGACCAAGAAGAAGGACGATGCCGAAGAGGATGGCGCCCTGCGCGTGACGCTCGCCGTCGCCGATCCCGAAGCCGCCGAAGCCGCCGTCGCCGCGCATGCCGCGATCGCCGATGGCATCATCACCGCCCGCTCGCTCGTCAACGAGCCGCCGAACGTCCTCTATCCCGAATCCTTCGCCGAGCGCGCCAAGGCGCTCGAAAGCATCGGCGTCGAGGTGGAGGTGCTCGACGAGGCGGCGATGCGCAAGCTCGGCATGGGCGCGATCCTCGGCGTCAGCCAGGGTTCGGCGCGGCCCGGCCGGGTCGTCGTGATGCGCTGGAGCGGCGCCGCGGGCTCGAGCGAGCCGCCGGTCGCCTTCATCGGCAAGGGCGTGACCTTCGACACCGGCGGCATCTCGATCAAGCCGTCGAGCGGGATGGAGGACATGAAGGGCGACATGGCGGGCGCCGCCTGCGTCGTCGGCCTCATGCAGGCGCTGGCCGGCCGCAAGGCCAAGGTGAACGCCATCGGCGCCATCGGCATCGTCGAGAACATGCCCGGCCCGGAAGCCTATCGGCCCGGCGACATCCTCACCTCGATGTCGGGCCAGACGATCGAGATCGTCAACACCGACGCCGAGGGCCGACTGGTGCTGGCCGACGTCTGCTGGTACGTCCAGGACAAGTACAAGCCGCGCTTCATGATCGACCTCGCGACCCTCACCGGCGCGATCCTCGTGGCGCTCGGCCAGGAACACGCCGGCCTCTTCTCCAACGACGACGCGCTCAGCGAGAAGATCCTGGCGGCCGGCAAGGCCACCGGCGAGAAGCTCTGGCGCATGCCGCTCGGCCCCGCCTACGACAAGCTGATCGACTCGAAGTTCGCCGACGTGAAGAATTCCGGCGGCCGCCACGCCGGCTCGATCACCGCCGCGCACTTCATCCAGCGCTTCGTCAACGACACGCCGTGGGCGCATCTCGACATCGCCGGCATGGGCATGTCCTCGCCGTCGAACGACATCAACCAGAGCTGGGGCTCCGGCTGGGGCGTTCGCCTGCTCGACCGGCTCGTCGCCGACAGCTACGAGACGCACTGAGACGAGCTGACCGGCGGTGGAAATCTGGTTCTACCATCTGCTGAGCCAGCCTCTCGAACGCGCCCTGCCCGCCTTGATCGACAAGGCGGTCGGGCGCGGATGGCGCGTGATCGTCGAGACGGTGGATGATCTGAGACTGCGCGCGCTCGACGATCTTCTATGGACGTTTTCGACGGAGAGCTTCCTGCCGCATGCCAGCGCCAAGGACAAAGGTGCCGAGCGCCAGCCGATCCTTGTCACGAACGGGCCGGAGAACCCCAACGCGGCGGCGCTGCGCATGTACGTCGAGGGCGCGGAAATCGGCCTCGACCACGCGACCGCGTCTTACGAGCGCGTGATGCTCTTGTTCGATGGCCGAGACGACGTCGAACTAGCCGCCGCGCGTCGACAATGGTCGCGCCTGAAGAACGAGGGCTTCACCCTGGCCTATTGGCAGCAGAATGAGGGGGGCGGCTGGGAGCGGAAAGTTTAGCCGCGCTGCCAGCCGGACAGACGTGCGGACAGAGCCGTCACGGCCTCGCGAGCCTCCCCATCAAGGCCGACAAGCCGTCTTGCCCACTCGTGTCAGGCCACGACGAGTTCGTGTACGCTGAAGAGGGACTTGGCGTCGGTCCAGACGCGCGACGGCGTCCACCCCGCTTGGACGACCAGCGCGCGGAAATCGGCGATCGTGTACTTATGCGAGTTCTCGGTATGGATCGTCTCGCCGGGGCGAAACGCGAAACGCTGGCCGAGAAGGGAGACCGTCTGGGCACGCTGGCTGACGAGATGCATCTCGATACGGCTCTGCCGCGCGTTGAAGATCGCCTCGTGCTCGAAGCCGGCAAGGTCGAAGTCGGCGCCAAGTTCGCGGTTGGCGCGCACCAGCAGGTTCTTGTTGAAAGCGGCCGTGACGCCCGCGGCATCATTATAGGCCGGCAGGAGAGCGCCGAGGTCCTTGCGCAGGTCGACCCCGATGATGAGCCGCCCCCCCGCGTCCATCATCGCCGCCATCTCTGCAAGCAACGCGATAGCGTCCTGGCGCTGGAAGTTGCCGATCGTCGAGCCGGGGAAGAAACCCATCCGCGGGCACGCGCGGAGATCCTCGGGCAGCACCAACGTCGAACGGAAATCGCCGACCACCGGCGTGACGCGCAGGGTGGGGAAGCGATGGGTCAGACGCGTGCGCGCCTCCTCGAGCGCGCTCGCCGACACGTCGACAGGCACGTAGGCCGCCAGCTTGTCGAGCGCGGCGAGAAGAATCTCGGTCTTGCGGCTCGAGCCGGAGCCGAATTCGATCAGCACCGAGCCCGTCGGGGTCCCGGCAACGATCTCGCCGACGCAGGCGGTGAGAATGGCGGTCTCGGTCCGGGTCGGATAATATTCCGGAGCGTCGGTGATCTGCTCGAAGAGCTCGCTGCCCTGCTCGTCGTAGAAATACTGGCACGGCAGCGTCTTCGGCTCGGCGCCCAGGCCAGCCAAGACCGCGTCGGCAAAGCCCGACGAATCGACCGTCTCGGCGACGTACGGTTGGGCCTCGCGGGTCATCGGTCGCTCGCGAGACGCAGGCCGGTGAACTGCCAGCGCTGATGAGGATAGAAGAAGTTGCGGTAGGTGGCGCGTTCATGCCCCGGCGGGGTCGCGCACGACGACCCCCGCAGCACCTGCTGGCCGACCATGAACTTGCCGTTGTATTCGCCAATCGCGCCGGGCGCCGCGCGATAGCGTGGGTAGGGAAGGTAGGCGCTTTGCGTCCACTGCCAGACCTGGCCAAACATCTGCCGGTCGCCGCTCGTCGCGGCGGTGGGGTACAGCCTGCGAGGCGAATCGCCGCGACCGGTCTCGCCCAGCGCGACCGCCGCGTGTTCCCATTCGAACTCGGTGGGAAGCCGATGGCCGGCCCAACGCGCATAGGCGTCCGCCTCGTAATAGCTGATGTTGCAGACGGGTGCGGCGTCATCGACGGGCAGGAGGCCGTGCAAGCCCATCTGTCGCCAGCCGCCATCGTGCGCTTCCCAGTAGAGCGGCGCCGCCCAGCCACCTGCTTTCACCGCGGCCCAACCGTCGGCGAGCCATAACGCGGCATCGCGGTAGCCGCCGCCTTCGACAAATCCAAGCCATTCCCCGTTGGTGACGAGACGGTCGGCCAGGGCGAACGGTTGCAGGAGCGCGTCGTGGCGCGGACCCTCGTTGTCGAAGCTGAAACCATCACCCGTGTGGCCGATGGCATGGATCCCGCCCTCGAACGGAATGAACCGGGTCGGCAGCACATCCGCGCTGCGCGACGGCGCCGTTGAGTCGTAAGCCGGGCGGAGCGGTTGGCTGTCGAACAGGCTCAAAACATCGGTGAGCAAAAGCTCCTGGTGCTGCTGCTCATGGTTGATGCCAACATCGAGAAGGGCACGAACCTCGGGATCGTCGATCGCCGGGCTCGCGCACAAGGCTCGCAGGCCGTCATCGACGTGGGCGCGATAGGCGATCATCTCGTCGTGCCGCGGGCGGGTCAAGAGCCCTCTCGCCCCGCGCGGTTGCCGCGCGCCTTCGGCTTCGTAATAGGAGTTGAAGCAGAAGGGGAACCGCTCGTCGAAGATGCGATATCCCGCGAGGTGCGGCTTCAGGAGAAATGTTTCGAAGAACCACGTGACATGCGCCAAATGCCACTTCGTCGGGCTCGCGTCGTCATTGGGCTGCACGACCTGGTCTTCCGGCGACAGGGGAGCCGCGAGATCGAGGGAGTGACGTCGCGTTTCGAACAGGCGTTTGGCAAGGTCATCGGCGGAAGCGGAAGTCGCGTCCCTCAGCAAAAGTCCCGACGTCATGAGCAATCCATAGCGACGCTTTCGCGACTGACCGGCAGAACATTACGCGTCGGATGTTGGTTCCTGCGACGCGAGCGGCATCAGATGGGGATCGCGGCGGGAAATTTAAGCGCCGGTGGTTCGCACGACGCGTCGGCGCGCGCGGCCCAGCAGCAAGGCGGCGCGCGCGTTCAGGAGGCTGACCTCGCCACCAAAGCCGAACCAGCGGCGCGGCGAGCGGATCTCGCGCTCCACGCGATGCTCGGCGATCGCGATCAGCGTGGCCGGCGCCGCATGCGAGAGGCTGGGATGAAGCGCGTCGAGGGCGGAGGGCTTGTGCGCGTAGCGACGCGCCCGCTCCTTGACCATGTGGCTGGCGGCGCGCCGCGCCGCGGCGGCGATCGCGTCGTCCCGCGTCTCCGCCAAGCGATTCTCGGCAAGGCGATCCTTCGCAAGGCGATCCTCGGCGTCGCCATGTTGATCGTCATGTTGATCTTCGCGCGCGATCCCGCCCATGCCAGCCTCCCCTCGGTGAAGCCAGCAGACTAACTGGTACTTTTACCCTTGTAAAGGTACCCTTACCTAGATTTAGTGTTCGTTCGGGTGGTTTGTTGACCTGGGAGGATCATGACGATCGGCGCCGCCCACTCGATCATCACGTTGCGGATCGGCGGCGCGTTGTGGCTTTCGAGATCGAAGCTGCCGGCGGCCTGCCCGCGCCGGATCGTCTTGAGGTAGCGTTTGCCGTCGCTGGTTCGCACCGCCGCCTCGCGGCCGGTGATGGCGACGAGATCGTGGACCTTCTCGTCGCAAATCACCACGTCGCCGGCATTGTAGCGCGGCCACATGCTGTCGCCTTCCACCGTGAAAGCGATGCTCTCCTTCGACAGCGGCAACGTCAGCTCGATCTGGTCGAGCCCCTCGGGCGGGATCTGTTCGAACTCAGGCCGGATCTCGGCGCCGGCGCCGACGCGGCCGACGATCCGCAGCGTACATGACGAAGCGGCGGTGGCGCTGACGCCTTCCAGCAGCCACGAGGCGGTCGTCTCGAGCACAGGGGCCAGCGAGGCGAGCGTCTCGGTCGTGACGCCGCGCCGCTCGCCGTTCTGCACGGCGCGCCGCAGATTGCGGATCGCGTCGGGTTTCTTCGCCGCCATGGAGGCGGCATGCGCGGAGAGGCCGACGGCGGCCAACCGGCTCTCGACACGGGCAAGGACATCTTTCAGTTCCATAATCGGTAGAATGACCGTGATCCGAGCAAAAATCATTAGGTAAGATCGCCGTAGTGCGTTAGGGTACCTTTACCTATTAAACTATGGATCAGCGGTATGACACATTCCGGCACGTCCCTCGAACATTCTCTGCCGGCGCGGACGCGCTGGTCTTTCGACAGAGTGGCGCGACTCGGCTTTCTCGTCGGCCAGGGTTTCGACGCCAGGTACATCGCCGACGATCCGATCATCGCCTCGACGCGAAACAACGTTCATCGCCAAGTGCACCGCTTCGGCCTCGCCTTCCGCGAGGCGGTCGCGCTGCGCCTGCCGGAGCAGGCGCTCGACCACCTCGACCGCGCGGCGATCAAGCGTGGCCTGAGCAGGGGTGCCCTGATGCGCGCCGTGCTTCTGGCCGCCGCCTCCGAGCAGGCGCTGCTCGACAACATTCTCGACGATGGAGCCTGACCATGCGCCTCGACGCCTTCGAGAGCGCGACGGCCGCGACACCGCCGGAGCGATGGACCGCCGATCACATCGCGTTGCGCCTTGTCGAGGCCTTTCGGACGCTCGATCGCCTGCCGAAGGTCAAGGGGCCGCGGCAGGCGGGAAACCATTGGCCCTCGCACCGCCTCGAGTGGGCCGACCAGCTCGCGCAGGCCGAGCTGCCGGACGCGGAGCGGCGCGAGCGCGCGGAGCGGCAGAACGTCCTGTCCTTGCGCCCTGACGGCGCGGCGATCGCGCGGATGGACCTGGCGCTGGAGTGGCTGCGCGATCTCCGGGCCATCGATCCGGGCCTGGCCCTCGTGACGAGTTTCTGGGCTTTGCGCGCGGCGCGTCACCGCTCCGTGCGCGCGCTGTGCCGCGAGAAGGGCTGGGTGCCGGCCACCTTCTACAAGCTCAGAGCCAGGGCGCTGGCGCGCCTCGCCGACGAACTCAACCGGCGCGGCGACGCGGTGTTTTGATCGCGTGCCGCCGCGTGCTACAGGCCTGCCCGCGGTCGTCGCCGCTCACCCCCGGGAGTTCGTCTTGTCCTACCGCCGCCTCGCCGCCCTCGTCCTTGCCGGCACGTGCCTCGCCTCGCCGCTCGCCGCGCAAACGATGCGGCATGGTGAGATGCAAAATGAGATGGACACCACGGACAACCCGGCGGACAAGGCCTTCATCGGCGCCATGCGCGACATG
The DNA here is from genome assembly GCA_965198495.1 of Beijerinckiaceae bacterium. Classification (GTDB taxonomy): domain Bacteria; phylum Pseudomonadota; class Alphaproteobacteria; order Rhizobiales; family Beijerinckiaceae; genus RH-AL1. The sequence goes on from CBDAPL010000001.1 coordinate 3,135,097, forward strand.
ATGATGGGCATGCACACGGGCATGCCGACCGGCGACACCGACGCCGACTTCGTCCGGCTGATGCTTCCGCATCACAAGGCCGCCGTCGACATGGCCAAGGCCGAGGTCGCCTATGGCAAGGATCCCGACCTCATCGCGCTGGCGCGGGAGATCGTCACCGCGCAGGACAAGGAGATCACCCTGATGAAGGCGTGGCAGGACAAGCACGCGAAATAGGTGCGCGGGAAACGATCGATGACGCCAAGGATGCCCATGCGCGTTGCCTTGCCGATGGTCGCGCTCCTGCTCGGCGGCTGCGGCGCGCGCGACTGCCAGCTCGGCATCGCCAATCGCGATTGCGGCGTCCAGGGCTCCGCACTCGCCGATTTCCCGCAGGACGACGCGATCTGCCGCGGGTACGGCCTCGTGCCCGGCACGCGCGACTATGCCGTCTGTCGTCAAACCAAGCGCCACGAGCGTCAGCTCACCGCGCGCGAGACGGATTACGGCGTGTTGCAGGAGCCGCTAACGCCCTCGGTGCGATAGGCGCCGCGCTAGCTCGCCATCGCCATCGGCTCGCTCATGACCGAAGGCGAAGTGCGATTGAGGATGATGCCGGCGAAGTTCGGCTTGTCCGCGATGGCGTCGACGGCGACGATGAAATCCTCTCGCAGCAGCTGCTCCCAGCATGCCACCAGCGCGACTCCATCGGCGAGCGAAGCCAGGGCCATGGCGCCGCGGCCGGAGTCGAAAGCCGGGACGTCGAGCAGCACCAGATCGAACCGCAGGCGCGCCTCAGCGAGGAAGGTGCGCAACGCCTTGGTCGAGACGGCGGGATCGAGCGGCTTGCGGCCGGACGGCAGCACCGCGAACCGGTCCTTGCGCACGACCGCCTTGTTGGCGGAGAGGTCGCCGGCGATCACGTCCGAGAGCCCGGGCGCGCCCGCGATGTCGAAGCGCTTCGAGAGACCGCGCCGCTCCGGATCGGCGTCGATGAGCAGCACGCTCCGCGCCTTGCCAGCGGCGGCCGCGATGCAAAGCGCGAGGCTCGTCGCGCCCTCGCGCGCGCTCAGCGGGGCGAGAGCGAGGATACGGCCCGGTTGTCGCGTGCCCATGTCCTTGTCGCCGGCGATGGGCGTCGTCGGCATGCCGACGAGCTTCTCGACCAGGCGGTCGATCGATTGGGCGAAGTCGGAATCCGGGTTGTCCTCGCAAAAGTCGACGCAGTCGACGCGGCGTGTCGCGCTTCCGGCGATGTCCGGCACCCGGCCCAGGATGAAGGCGTTGGCACGCGCGCGCGGCGTGGAGGCGGAGCGCGCGCGCATCAGGTCGAGCAAAGCCGCCAGTCCCAGTCCAAGCAGCAGGCCGGCGACGGCGGCAACCGGGAGGATCAGCTTGATCTTGGGCGAGGATGGCGCCGTCGGCTCGAGCGCCGGCGAGATCAGCCGCGCGTCGGGCTCCTCGAAGGTCGACTGCTCCTGGGTCAGCTTGGCGCGATTGAGGAAGTTCTCGAACAGCGCCTTGTTGGCAAGGTTGGTGCGCTGCAGCTCACGCAGCTTGACGCCGACCTCGTTGTCGCCGCCCGACGTGTCGGTGAGGCCGGCGATCGTCCGGCGCAGCGACTCCTCGCGGTTCTTCGCCACCTCTGAGTCGTTTTTCAGGGTCGATACGAGGCGCTTCATTTCCGACTCGATCGCCCGATCGAGGCCGGCGCGCTGCGCATGGATCTGCGTGATGGCGGGATAGGCCGAGCCGTACATCGCGGAAAGGTCGGACTCGCGCCGCGTCAGGTCCGCCTGCTGCGTGCGCAGCTGCGTGATGACCGGCGAGCGGATGATCTCGGGCAAAGAGTCGAGGTTGGTGCCATTCGTTTTGAAGCGCGTCGCCTGCTGATATTGCGCGAGCTTGTCGGCCGAGTCGACGCTCGCCGTCGCGAGCTTTTCGTTGAGATCCTGCAGCTGCTGCTCGCCGACGGTGATCGGCCCATCCATGATCGTCGTGGTCAGATTGTGCGCCTTGCGGTAGTCGGCGACGGCACGTTCGGACTCGCGCACCTGGTCGCGCAGATCGCCCAGGCGGTCCTCGAAGAAAGCCGCCGCCTGCTGCACCGATTTCGCGTGAACCGAGATCTGATCCTCGACGTAGGTCTGCGCCAGCGAGTTGGCGAGACGCGTCGCCTTCGCGGGATCGCGCGACGAGACGGCCAGCGAGAGCACGTAGCTTTTGGCGACGCGGGTCACGTCGATCTTGTTGAACAGACGCACGATCACCGGCGCGAGCTTGGGATCGATGCCATCGAGCGACGGCACTTCGGCCTTGCCGGTCTTTGCCGCGCGAAACAAGCCGACGACGCGATCGAGCAGGCCCTGTTTCGCGGCGGCGGCGAACTCGGGATCGTCGACGAGGTTCTCCTTCGCGACGACCTTCGCGAGCAGCCGCGTCGACATGATGATCGGAATCTGGCTGTCGACGATCGACGAGTCGAGTCCGGTATCCGTGCTCACGCCGTCCTGGCCGAAGATGTGCTGCTTGCGCGGGTCGAGCAGGACTTGGGATGTGGCGGTGTAGACCGGCGTGACGGACACGCAGACGATGCCGGCGAGCAGGACGCAGCCAAATGCCACGCCGGCGACGAGGCGCCAGCGGCGCGACAGAAATCGTTTGATCTCGGCGAGATCGAGGCGATCGAGATCGCGGTTCGCGTCGGCTTCGGGAATCAGCGACATCGTCCACGCACTCACGGCCGCACATGCGAAGGGCCGAGACCTCGGCCGCGACGGTGGCCGTTCTCGGCACCGATAAGAAAGGCTAAGCAAACAACCTTAATTTTTCATCCTGCTTCCGACACTCCGAAGGCCGGGTGGTGGTCCAGGTCACGGACGCTTGGCGTACGCGGCGATCGACTTGATGTACATGAAAGAGGGGTTCGGCACCTTGTCGATCGGCCAGCCGGAGCCGAGCGCCAGGTTCGCCAGCAAATACATCGGCTGGCGAAACTCAGGCCGCGTCGGCGTACGCCAGACCTCCTGCCGATTGAAGTAGAAGGTCACCCAATCCTTCTCGATGCTGACGCCGTAGCGATTGAACTGATCTGTGGCGCTACCGCGCGGAATGGAGACGATCTTGCCGTCGCCGAAACGCCGATCGTCGTCGGCCCAGACGTGGACGTTGGCGTGGTAGGTGTCGGGCGAGTTGCCGTAATACTCGAAGACATCGATTTCGGCGCGCGGCTCCGGCTTGGGCGTGATGCCGACCAGCCAGAAGGCCGGCCAGACCCCGGTGCCTTTCGGCAGCATCGCCTCCGTTTCGAAGTAGCCGTACTGCTGCGCGAAGCCCGAGCCGCCGAGCCCGTCATGGTCGCGCGACGCGATGAGGCCGGAGCGCCAGTGCCCGTCGGCGCCCTTGCGCGCCTCGATGCGCAAGATGCCGCTCGCGGTCTGGAACGGGAAGCCGGGTGCCGGATCGCTGAATTCCGCGTCGCCGAAATCGCCGTGCCACGGCGTGTGCGCGATCCACTTCGTGCCGGGACCCCAGGCCGACACGTCGAGCCTCTCGAATGTTTCGTCGAACGTCTTCTTGTAGGCGGAAATGTCGAGATCGCGCGACGCGCCAGCCGGCTCGGCGGGGCTCTGGTCGCAGGCGGCGAGCGGCACCGCGAGCGCGGCCAGAACAGCGAGAGGATAACGACCCATGATGGACCTTCGCGACAGTGGTTTTGCGGCAAAGCCAGCAGAACGCATGCCTCACCACTTTTTAGCCAGCGATTGCCGCGATGGTTTGTCTCCAAGGTTAGCAAAATGTGAACGCGGCCGAGATCCTCGGCTCGTTCTCGAAGGGAGAGCATGGTTTTTCAAACCGGTCTCACGTCGGCGACAAGCGGACACGTCCGCCAAGGTCCGTGCGTTTTCCCGTCCCAGAATAGATACACGTTCCGTATGAGTTGCCGGTCCCTATGGCGCGGCAGGCGTGCGCCCGCAGCCGGCTCGACCCTGAATGAGCCCGATGGCGGGAACGACGGCATGTCCCGGTAATGATTGTATGGCTTGATCGCGAAGAGGTCCGATCATGCGCGTAGCGATCATTCACTATTGGCTCGTCGGCATGCGTGGCGGCGAGAAGGTGCTCGAGGAACTCTGCCTGCTCTACCCGCAGGCGGACATCTTCACGCACGTTCACGATGCCAGCCGCACCAGCGATCTGATCAACTCGCACAAGATCACCACGACCTACATCAGCCGGCTGCCGTTCGCGCGCAAACTATATCAGAGATACCTGCCGTTCATGCCTTCCGCTCTCGAGGAGCTCGACCTCACGGGGTATGACCTCGTGATATCGTCCGAAGCGGGACCGGCCAAAGGCGTGATCACCCATCCCAACGCCGTGCACATCTGCTACTGCCACTCGCCGATGCGCTACCTGTGGGATCAGTACCATACCTACCGCGCCAATGCCGGGCGGATCACGCGGCTCTTCATGTCGCTGACGATGCCGCTGCTGCGCGCCTGGGACGTCGCGTCGGCGGCCCATGTCGACCACTTCATCGCCAACTCGACGTTCATCGCGCGGCGGATCGCCAAGGTCTATCGACGCGACAGCGAGGTCATCTTCCCGCCGGTCGATCTCGAGGCTTTCACGCTGGCGCCGCGGCCGTCGCGCGACTTCTATCTCTATATCGGTCAGCTCGTGCCCTATAAGCGCGTCGATCTCGCCGTCGCCGCCTGCACGAAGCTCGGCCGCAGGCTGGTCGTCGTCGGTACCGGTACCGAGGACGCGCGGCTGCGGGCGATGGCCGGCCCGACGGTCACGCTGCGCGGCTGGGCGTCGGCGGAGGATCTCCAAGCCTGTTATCAAAACTGTCGCGGGCTGTTGTTCCCCGGCGAGGAGGATTTCGGCATCGTTCCGCTTGAGGCGATGGCATCGGGCCGGCCTGTGATCGCCTATGGGTCCGGCGGCGCGCTCGACACGATCGTCGACGGGGTCACCGGCGTCTTCTTCGACGAGCAGAGCGTGGACGCGCTCGTGACCGCCATCGAAAGCTTCGAGGCGATCGAGGACACTTTCGATCCACAGGCGATCCGCCAGCACGCCCGCGGCTTCGGCCGGGAGCTCTTCCGCCGCAAGCTGAAGAACCACATCGACGCCTGCGTGCGGCAATCGTCCGGCAAGCGCCTGCGCGAGACGAGCTACGTCGAGGCCGCCCAATGAGCGAGAGCCTGCCGACCTGGACGATCAACGGCCGCTTCCTGACGCAGCCGCAAACCGGCGTGCAGCGCTACGCCGGCGAGATCACGCGCGCGATCGACGCGCGCCTCGCCGGCGACGAAGACCTGCGGCGCAGAATTCGTTGGGAGATGCTGCTTCCCGCCGATTGCGCCGTCCTGCCGCGCTACGAGGCAATCGCGGTGAGACGCAGCAAGCGCGGGCGCGGCTATGCCTGGGAGCAAACGGTTCTGCCTTCGATGGCGACGGGCGGTCTCGTCAATTTCGCGAACCTCGGGCCACTCGCGCACGGCCGTCAGATCGTCTGCCTGCACGACGCCAACGTCTTTCTCGAGCCGTCGAGCTACTCGCGCGGTTTTCGCCTGGCCTATCGCGCCCTGTTCCCGCTGCTGGCGCGCCGCGCCCGCGCCGTGACGACCGTCTCGCGGTTTTCGGCCGACATGCTGAAGCGGTTCGGCGTCACCGGGGCGCGGCCGAGCGAGGTGATCCCCAACGGCCATGAACACGCGCTGCGCTGGAACGCCTCGGCCTCCCGCTTCGCGGCGCCGGACGCCTTCAAGCGGCCCTTCGTCTTCGCCCTCGGCAGCCGCGCCAAGCACAAGCAGCTCGACCTCCTGCTCGGGCTCGCGCCGGCCCTCGACGCGCGCGGCATCGACCTTTACGTGTCGGGCGGCACGTCGTCGATCTTCGCGACGACGGCGCTGCCGCGAACGAGCAACGTGTTCCCCGTCGGCTTCGTCAGCGACGACGACCTCGCCGCGCTCTTCTCACGCGCGCTTTGCTTCGCGTTCCCGTCGCGCACCGAGGGATTCGGCCTGCCCCTGTTGGAGGCGATGGTGCATGGCGCGCCGATCGTCGCCGCCGCCTGCGCGAGCATGCCGGAGGTCTGCGGCGACGCCGCGCTCTACGCGCCGCCGGACGATCCTGCCGTCTGGCTGAAGCGCATCGACCAGCTCGCCGCCGACGCCGACTTGCGTGGCGCGTTGCGCGCGCGAGGCAGGGCGCGCTGCACGCTCTTTTCCTGGCATGACGGGGCGGAGCGCTATCTCGATCTGGCGCTCAGCCTGTCGCCGCGGGAAGCAAACGCGCACGCGAAAAGCGCTGGGCGGTTGGGCGGCCCGGTCCCAGGCCGCTAGCCGTGCTGCCGACGCTCTTTGGCGCGATCGTCGCGCTCATCGGCGTGTGGTGCCAGTTCGGCGGCTATCAGCGCACGCTCGTCGCGATGTTCGGCCTCGTCGTGTTCGGCGCCGCCTCGGCGTTGGACCTGCCGGCGCTCGGCGGCGCCTCGGTGACGCCGGCCAACTTCTTCCTCCTCTTCTTCCTCCTACGCCTCGTCTCGATGCGCGGCGGCGCCGGTGCGCTGATCGCCGAGATCGAACCAAGACGACCGCTGTTCCTCTTCCTGCTTCTGGTGCTCTGGATCGTCGGCTCGGCGATGCTGCTGCCGCGCCTGTTCGCCGGGACGACGGACGTCTTCTCGCTGGCACGCACGCTCGACACCGACAACGGGACCGTGCCGCTGCAGCCGACGAGCGGCAACATCTCGCAATCGGTCTACGCGATGGGCGGCTTCCTCGCCGCCTGCGCCACCTCGGCCTACGCGCGCAAGCCAGGTGGTTTGTCGGCGGCCATGTTCGCCCTCATGCTCGCGACATCCCTCGATCTCGCCTTCGCCCTCCTCGACATCTTGACCGGGGCGACCCATACCGCCTTCCTGCTCGATCCGATCCACACGGCGAGCTACACCTTGCTCACCGACGACGAGCTCGGCGGCCTCAAGCGCATCGCCGGCAGCTTCACCGAAGCCTCGGGTTTCGCCGCCTTCTCGCTGACGCTCCTCGGCGTCAATTTCGCGCTGTTCGTGGCCGGCGTGCGCCCACGCTTCAGCGGTCCCGCGAGCGCGCTGCTCACAGGCTTCATCATCTTGTCGACATCGAGCGCGGGCTATGTCGGCCTCGGTGCCTTCTACGGCGTCTTTCTTGTCTACGCGGCCGCCAAGGCGCTGATCTGGGGCCGGCGACGGCCGATCGCGATCGCGGCCGGCGGCATCGCTGGCGCCGCGATGCTCGTCAGCGTGATCATTCTCTTCGTACCGGCGGTCGCGGATGTCGCGCAGCACGTCATCGACGATAGCCTGCTGAGCAAGGGAACGTCCGAGTCCGCGATCGAGCGCGGGTCGTGGAACGCGACGGCGTGGCAGGTCTTCCAGGACACGCATTGGCTGGGCGCCGGCATCGGCAGCACGCGCGGCTCGAATTATGGGCTCGTTCTCCTGTCCAACCTCGGCGCCATCGGCTTCGGCCTCTTCGTTCTTCTCATCCTGCGCGTCACGCTCGGCCGGCTCTCGCCCGCGCTGAGCGGCGAGCAGCGCGCGATCGTCTGGGCCGCGCGCATCGGCATCCTCACATCGCTCGTGCCCAGCATCCTGGTCGGTACCGTTTACGATCTTGGCACCTTGTTCTATGGACTGATCGGGATCGCCGCCTCGGGCGCCGCTCTCGGGCGGGTGTCGGCGCCGGCCAAAAGCGCCTCGAGCCACGCGCATCGGCGGCAAACGGCAACAATTCCTTCAGCAGCTGGGTCTAGTTTGCCGCGATGAAGGCAAGACCGAACGCGCGACGAACGCCGACATGACGCAGCAGCTCAGCATCGCGATCGCGATTGCCACGACGGGACGCGCGGCGATCCTGACGGAAACCCTCCGCGAGGTGGCGCGGCAGACGCGCGCCCCGGACCTTATCGCGATCTGTCCCGCCGTCGATGACGACATCGATCACGCGGCGCTTGCCGCGCTCGATCTGCCCACCCGCTTCTGCCGGGGCGACAAGGGCGCGTCGGCGCAGCGCAACGCGATCCTGCGCGATCTGCCCGACATGGACGTCGTGCTGTTCCTCGACGATGATTTTTTCCTCGCGCCGGACTACCTCGCCGAACTCGTCGCGCTCTTCGCGGCGCACGAGGATGTCGTGCTCGCCACGGGCGTGCTGATCGCCGACGGCGCGTCCGGCCCGGGCTACAGTGCGGCAGAGGCGCGCGCGATGATCGCGGCCGCGCGGCGGGCCGCCAAGCCGCCCGTCGACGTGTTCTGCGGCTACGGCTGCAACATGGCCGTCCGCTGGTCCAAAGCCCGTGGCCTTCGTTTCGATGAGAACCTGCCGCTCTACAGCTGGGCCGAAGACGTCGAGTTCTCGCGGCAGATGGCGCCGTTCGGCCGTCTCGTGAAGAGCGGCGCGCTGAGGGGCGTCCATCTCGCCACCAAGCGCGGGCGCACGTCCGGCCTGCGTTTCGGCTATTCCCAGGTCGCCAACCAGGTCTACCTGCGGCGCAAAGGCGTGATCTCGACGCGCCTCGCCATCTTCTACGGCGGTCGCAACGTGCTCGCCAACCTGCGCGGCCTGATCCGGTCGGAAGCCTACATCGACCGGCGCGGACGCCTGCTCGGCAACATCTACGGCCTCATCGACCTGGCGCGCGGCAAATCCTCGCCGCTGCGCATCCTCGATCTGTAAGACGATGTCTCGCTCGTCCTAAAGGCAGGCGTAGGCGTCTGCCTGGTGCCGGGTATCCACGTCGGTACATTGTCCCGCACTCGCACCGAAGGCGTGGTCGCGGCATCGGTGCCGTGACGAGCACGGCCACGACGAGGGCGGCTTTAGTGTTGAGACAAACCGAGCGAACGCTCGTTCGCCGACATGGGCGCGGTAGCGGCCACCTTCATTCGCCAGCCCTCGGAGCGGCCGATCGCGACGTTGCGATAGTAGGCGAAGCGCGCACGGTCGCCGCGCAGCAGGGACAAGCCCGCGCGGACGGCGGGGCGCAGGATCCACTTCGCCGCCGTGATCAAGGGATAGTCGTGCAGCCGCAGCACGTAGCCGAGCCCGCGCGCATAAGCCTTCCCCTTGCCCACCATCGAAGGCGAAGCGACGTCGAGCTCGGCGTGATGGCCGAAAACGCTCGGGTCGTACCAACACGAGAACCCGGCCGCGAGCGCGCGCAGCATGATGTCCTGCCCCTCGCAGGCCTGCCACGGGGTCGCGGCGCCGACGCCGATATCCGTATTGTACCCACCCAGGGCGTCGAGCGCGGCCTTCTTGAAGAAGACGACCCACTCGATGCCGGTGGTGAAGACGTTGCCGCGGTCGATGCGCGTCGAGTGTCGTTCGAAGCGTCCATTGATGTCGCGTCCCGCCTCGTCCGACGCGCGGCCGGCGAGCACGTCCGCGCCGAGCGCAGCCATCCGCTCCATCGCATGTGCCAGGAACGTCGGCGGATACCAGCAATCGTCGTCGGGGAAAGAGCACGACGCGTCCGGCGGCGCGGCGTATGCCGCTGTTGCGCGCGCGGCTGAGGCCGGCTTCGGCCGGGGTGCGCAGATGCACGATCGGGAACGGCCAGCCGTCCCGCTCCGGCGCGCCGACGCGATCGTCATGGTTTTGATCGACCACGACGACTTCGAAATTCGTGAAAGTCTGCGCGCGCAGACTGGCGAACAGAGCCTCGCATGGCGCCGCGCGGCCTTTAGTGGCGACGATGAGCGATAGAAGAGGAGTTGCGGACAAAAGTGGCCTCGAGGCGCGAGCATCGGGCGATTAGCGCATGTCCGCTTGTTTCAAACCATAAGCGGCGGGACGAAAGCGCTGATAAGCTTAAGCAAGCGTTAGCGACCGCTTCTTCATATCGCGACTCAAGATCCGCTGTCACGAAACGCGCCGCTGCGCCACGTGTCCACGCAGGCGCGCGCGAGTCAAAGGACGGATCCATTGCATCCGTCCTCTCGATCGCGCGTCTGTCGCGCGACGCCCTTATAGGGTCGGCGCGCGCCAAATCTCCTCGGCATATTCGCGGATCGTCCGGTCGGACGAGAACCACGCCATGCCGGCGATGTTCTTGACCCGCGCTTGAGCCCAGGCCTTCGGTTCGTTCCAGGTCGTGTCGACGTCGCGCTGGCGGCGCCAGTAGGCTTCGAAGTCCGCGGCGACCATGAACGTGTCGTAGCCGAGCACCGCGTCCACCAGCGAATGGTACCGCGTGCGGTCGTCCGGCGAGAACTGGCCGTCGTAGATCGCGTCGAGCACGTCTTTCAGTCGATAGGAATTGATCAGCGCCTCGCGACCGCGGAAACCCTGCGAACGCCGCATCTCGACCTCCGGCGTGGTCATGCCGAAGATGAAGATGTTGTCGAGCCCGACCGCTTCCGAAATCTCGATGTTGGCGCCGTCCATCGTGCCGATCGTCAGCGCGCCGTTCAGCGCCATCTTCATGTTGCCGGTCCCCGACGCCTCCATGCCGGCCGTCGAGATCTGCTCGCTGAGATCGGCGGCGGGGATGATGATTTCGGCGAGGCTGACGTTGTAGTTCGGGAGGAAGGCGACCTTCAGCTTGTCGCCGATCGCCGGATCGTTGTTGACGACCTGCGCGACGTCGTTGGCGAGCTTGATGATGAGCTTGGCCTTGGCGTAGCTCGCGGCCGCCTTCCCCGCGAAGATTTTGACGCGCGGCGTGTAGGCCAGATTGGGATTGAGCTTCATCTCGCGATAGAGCGCGGCCGTCGACAAGATGTTGAGCAGTTGGCGCTTGTATTCGTGGATGCGCTTGATCTGCACGTCGAAGAGCGCGTCCGGCGAGACTTTGACGCCGATGCGGTCTTCTATCGTCCTGGCGAGCGCCTCCTTCTTGCGCGTGCGGACGCGTTTCATCCGCTCGCCGAACGCGGCGTCGTCGGCGTATGCCAGCAGTCCCTTGAGTTGGGTCGGATCGTCGAGCACCTTGGGGCCGAGCGTGTCGACGAGAAGGCTCGTCAGCTCCGGATTGGCCTCCATCAGCCATCGGCGAAACGTGATGCCGTTCGTCTTGTTGACGATCCGGCCCGGATACATCGCCAGAAGATCGGCGAAGATCGTCTCCTTCATCAAATCGGTGTGCAGCGCCGACACGCCGTTGACGCGGCGCGAGCCGACGAAGGCGAGATGGCCCATCCGCACACGCTTCTGGTCGCCCTCCTCGATCAGCGAGACGCCGGCAAGTCGCGACGCGTTGGCCTTCATCTCATCGGGCGCGTTCTTGAGGTGCTTATGGTTGATGAGGAAGATGATCTGCATGTGGCGCGGCAGAAGGTCGTTCATCAAAGCCAGCGGCCATGCCTCGAGCGCCTCGGGCAGCAGCGTGTGATTGGTGTAGTTCAGCGTCGACGAGGTGACGGTCCACGCCTCGTTCCAGGGCATGCCATGCTCGTCGACGAGGAGCCGCATCAGTTCGGCGACGGCGATCGCCGGATGCGTGTCGTTCATGTGGATCGCCGCGCAATCGGGCAGGTTCTTCAGCGATTTATGCATCGACAGGTGACGACGCACGAGATCCTGAAGCGAGGCGGAGGTGAAGAAATACTCCTGGCGCAGGCGCAGGGACTGGCCCGAGTTCGACTCGTCCGAGGGATAGAGGACGCGCGAGATACTCTCGGCATAGGCGCGGTTGGCGAAGGAGCCGACGTGGTCGCCGCGATTGAAGGCGGTGAGCTCGATGGGATCGACAGCGCGCGCCGACCAGAGCCGCAAAGTGTTGGCGTGCTTGCCCGCCCAGCCGATCACCGGCGTGTCGTAGGCCACCGCCAGCACGCTCTCGCGGGAATGCCAGATGTTCTTCGTCGGCATCTCCTCGGTCTCGCCGCCGACCTGCTCGACGAAGCCGCCGAACTGGACGGGATAGACGACCTCCGGCCGCTCGAACTCCCACGGGTTTCCGGACGCCAGCCAGTCTTCCGGCGCCTCGAGCTGCCAGCCGTCCGAGATCATCTGCCGGAACAGGCCATGCTCGTAGCGGATGCCGTAACCGTAGGCCGGCAACGCGATGCTCGCCATCGATTCCATGAAGCAGGCGGCCAGCCGACCCAGGCCGCCGTTGCCCAACGCGGCGTCCGGCTCCTCCTGGCGGACGTCGTTGAGATCGACGCCGAGCGCCGCGAGGGCTTCACGCGCCGTGTCGGTGAGACCGAGGTTGTTCAGCCCGTCCATCAACAGGCGGCCGATGAGGAACTCGACGGACAGATAATAGACCTGTTTGCCGCCGACCTGATGGCTGCGCCGCGTGGCGCTCATCCAGCGGTCGACGATGCGGTCGCGCACGGCCAAAGCCAGGGCAACGAACCAGTCGCGCGAACTCGCCGTCTTGATATCCTTGCCGACAGCGTAGACGAGCTTGTCGACGATCGCCCGACGCAGTTCATCGCTCGTGAGCGTGCCGCTCTTGGCTGCTTGCTGCTTGGGCATCTCAAGGTCGGTGTTCAGCATGGAATCGTCCGTTTCTTTGGTCCTGCGGCGAGCGACGTTTAGTACCGCTTGCCGAGAGCGTACATTTTTCACGCCAAACGAGGGACACGACCCTCGCGGTGCCGCGCCTTTCAGAAGACCGAGCTGTCTATCCGCAAGGCAAGCGCGACGATTGAACTTCGCGACACTCCTTGAAAGAAATCAAAGGCGCATCGAAAGAAATCAAAGGCGCATCGAAAGAAATCAAAGACGCATCCTCCGGAAAGCCGCCGCTTCCGCCGCATAGCCGATTGAAAAGCCCGAGCGTCTGGGCCACATTCCATTCTGCGCCTTTCGGGCGACCAGTATCATTGAAGGATACACGCACTGATCACGAGTTTGCGCGAAGCGGCGAAGATGCCGGTGCCCTCCCTGGCGGCTGAGGAGCGTCTCGACAGTGCGCTCTTGGATGTCGTCATGGCGTCTCTCGACGAGGCGAAAGCGGACGATACGATCGTGATCGATCTTCTCGGCAAGACCTCGATCGCCGACGCGATGATTGTCGCGACGGGGCGCTCGAACGTACACGTGAACTCGATCGCCGATCGGGTCGTACGCGCCATCAAGGGCGGGGGTCACGGCGTTCCCCGCATCGAGGGTCTCGCCAACGGCGATTGGGTCTTGATCGACGCCGGCGACGTGATCGTCCATGTGTTCCGTCCCGAGGTGCGGCAGTTCTATAATCTCGAGAAGATGTGGGGCGTCGACCGGCCGAAGCCGGAGGCGTCGATCTACTGACGTGCGAGCGGCTCGTCTCCGCTCAGGCGCGATGACGCGATTCCGGCCGCCGCGTTGCTTCGCGTAAGTCTTGTCTGCGTGGGGCGCGCCAAGCTAGGCGCCGAGCGCGACTTGGCGCGGCGCTACCTTGAACGGGCGCATCTGGCCGGTCGCTCCTCCGGCTTGGCGTTCGATCTTCGCGAGATCGCCGAGTCTAGGGTCCGCCGCCCGGAAGACCGCAAGACGGAAGAAGCGCGGGCTCTTACCAACGCTCTTGGCTTCGACGCGCATGTCGTCGCGCTCGACGAGACAGGTCTGGCCTTGGACAGCGCGCAATTCGCCGGCCTTATCGGCACGACGCGCGATGCGGGCGCCGCCAGCCTCGCTGTGGTCATCGGCGGCCCGGATGGCCTCGATCCCCTGTTTCGACAAAGCGCCGCGCACGTCGTCGCTTTCGGCGCGATGACGTGGCCTCACCAGCTCGTACGCATCATGGCGAGCGAACAATTGTATCGAACCGCCACGATTCTAGCCGGCCATCCCTACCATCGCGCGTAAGCCCGCCGTCTTTCCGACATGTTCGAGCCTCTGGGTCCAGCGTGGAAGGCCGTGCGGGATTCGAGGAAAGAGGATGCGGTTCGCGTTCGGCGGTGAAAACTCGGGAGGCTCCTCGCTCGCGCGGGCATTTTGGATGGGCGCCGTGCTCTGGTCGGCGCCGATCCATCCAGCCTTGGCCGACGAGCCAAAGCCCGATCCTCAATCCAAGCCTGCGAGCGCCGAGCCTGCGAGCGCCAAGCCTGCGAGCGCCAAGCCGGCGAGCGGCGGCTCGCTCGACGAGAAGAACCTGCGGCTGCGAGGCTTGCAGGAGACGATCGACGCCGGCATCGCGCGACGCAACGCCCTCGCGGTCGAGGTCGCCGGCCTCGAAAGCGATCATGCCAAGCTCGCCGCCACGTTGATCGCGACGACCAAGACGGTCCGCGACGATGAGGTGGCGGTCGCCGACGCGGAGACGCGGCTTGCCACGCTCGACGAGCGCGAGCGGGCGACCAAGCGCTCGCTCGACAGCCGCCGTGCGGTCGTAGGCAAGGTGCTGGCGGCCCTGCAGCGGATGGGTCGCAAGCCTCCGCCGGCCTTGCTGGTCGATCCCGATGACGTTCTCAAGGCGATCCGTACCTCCATGCTGCTTGGTGCGGTGCTGCCCGGCATGCGCGCCGAGACGGAGGCGCTGCTCGCCGATCTCACCGATCTCGCCCGAACCCGCAAGGCGATCGAAACCGAACGCGAACGCCTCGCCAAGGAGGTGACCTCGCTGGGCCGCGAGCGGGAGCGCCTGTCCGCTCTGGTCGACGCGCGTCAGGCGGCGATCGGCCGGGCGCGGGGCGACATGGACGCCGAGCGCGACAAGGCGAAGCAGCTGGCGGGTGAAGCCGGAACTCTCAAGGATTTGATCGGCCGCATGGAGCAAGGCAACGCCGCCGCCGCCACGGCCGCGCGGACCTCCGACGAGACGTTGTCGATGACGCCGAACCTCAAGCCGGGTGTCGCCCCGTTCAAGGATCCCGCCCGGCTGGCGCCGGCCGTAGCCTTCAACGCGACCAAGGGCTTGCTGCCCCTGCCGGTCGCGGGAACGCGCTTGCGCGGCTTCGGCGAGGACGACGGGCTGGGCGGCACGGAAAAGGGCATGCTGGTCGCCACGCGGGCCGGCGCCATCGTCGCCGCGCCGGCGGACGGATGGGTCGCCTTCGCCGGTCCCTACCGCGGCTTCGGCGAACTCGTGATCCTCAACGCAGGCGCCGGCTACTATATAGTCCTTGCCGGTATGGAGCGGATCAACGTAGATTTGAGTCAATTCGTTTTGGCGGGCGAACCGATCGCCGTGATGGGCGAAGGTTCGACGAAGACCGCTGCCGCCATCGCCCTCGGTGCCGCGCAGCCTGTTCTCTATGTCGAGTTTCGCAAGGACGGGGCAACGATCGATCCGGGCCCATGGTGGGCGAAACCGACGCTTCAAAAGGTTCGCGGATAATGCGCAAAGTTTCGCTCGTGTTGTTTGGTGCGGCCCTGGGAGCAGCGTCCGTCACGCTCGGGACGCAGACGCATATCCTCGCCGGCGCCAACGCGGCCGCATCCGATACCTACCGCAGCCTCAACCTCTTCGGCGATGTCTTCGAGAAGATCCGCACGGACTATGTCGAGAAACCGGACGACCAGAAGCTGGTCGAGGCGGCGATCAACGGCATGCTCACCTCGCTCGATCCGCACTCCTCGTACATGGACGCCAAGGGCTTCCGCGAGATGACGGTGCAGACGCACGGCGAGTTCGGCGGGCTCGGTATCGAGGTCAGCCAGGAGGACGGTCAGATCAAGGTCGTCACGCCCATCGACGATACGCCGGCCTCGAAGGCCGGGATCAAGTCGGGCGACATCATCTCCGCCATCGACGGCGACGCCGTCTCCGGAATGACGTTGAACCAGGCGGTCGACAAGATGCGCGGCGCCGTCAACACCGCCGTGACCCTCAAGATCATTCGCGCGCCCGACAAGGACGGCAAGGACTTCAAGCTGACGCGCGCCGTCATCACCATCAAGTCCGTCCGCAACAAGATCGAGGGCGACGACATCGGCTACATCCGCATCACGCAGTTCAACGAGCAGACCTACGACGGCGTGAAGGAAGCGATCGACAAGTTCGACAAGGACATTCCGGGCGACAAGTTCAAGGGTTACATTCTCGACTTGCGCAACAATCCCGGCGGTCTGCTCGATCAGTCCATCGCCGTGTCGAACGCCTTCATCGACAAGGGCGAAATCGTTTCGACGCGCGGGCGCAACGCCGACGAGACGCAGCGCTACAACGCGCGGCCCGGCGATATCTCGCACGGCAAGCCGCTGGTGGTGCTGATCAACGGCGGCTCCGCCTCCGCCTCCGAGATCGTCGCCGGCGCGCTGCAGGACCACAAGCGCGGCACGATCATGGGCACACGCTCCTTCGGCAAGGGCTCGGTGCAGACGATCATCCCGCTCGGCCAGAACAACGGCGCCATTCGCCTGACCACGGCGCGCTACTACACGCCATCCGGCCGCTCGATCCAGGCCAAGGGCATCGAACCCGACATCCTCGTCAACGAGGACGTGCCGGCCGACCTGAAGGGCAAGGACGACGTGAAGGGCGAGGCTTCGCTCAAGGGTCATCTGATGAACGGCGCCGACGAGGGGCACGGCTCCAGCGCCTTCGTGCCGACCGACCCGGCCAAGGACAATCAGCTGATCGCCGCCGAGGACCTGCTGCGCGGCATCAAGCGCGCCGCCAACGCCACTCAGGCGAACCCGACACCGGCCGCGCCGATGCCGGCGGCGCCGCTCGCCACCTCGGTCAAGCCCGGCGAGCCGGCGCCTGCCGCGCCCACGACTGGCGGCACGCCGGCTGTGCCGCCGCCCGCGAAAATGCCCTGATCGGACCCGCCGATCGAAAGAGTGGGACCGATCTCGGCCCCATATCGAGCTTTCCAGGCGCGTTATATGACAAGATCGGCCGAGGGGCTGGTCCGATTCGTCGGGGATTTCCAGCGAGGCGGCCCGGACAAGGATCGACCTTATGGACTTGAACGCGCCACTTGGAATGAAGCCGCGGCGCAAAGCGCGGCTGGCGAACGCCAAGTGGAACCTCGCGCGTGTCGCCGGAGGTGGGCTCGCGCTCGCGGCACTCGCCGCCCTCGGAGTCTTCCTGGCCTTGGCCGATCCGCGCGGTGGCGAGCCCTATGCCATCGCGGTCATTCCGCCGCCGGGACAATCGAATCGGTCGACGGACGCGAGCGGCGGCTCCAAGGTCGGCGACCAACCCTCATCACCTGTCGCACGCTTTCGGAGCGCGGGCGTGTTGCCATCGACGCAGACCGCGACAGACCCTCTGCAGACCGGCTCGATCACTCGCGGTCCGCAGGACACCTCGGCCGAGACCGGCACGATGGAGAACGGCGTCAAAGTCTTCCGCCCGACACGAGCATCATCGAGCGCCCCCGCTGGCGGGGATAGTCAAGCGCCGCTCATTATCGATGTCAGCAAAGCGCTCGACGACCCGCTTGGCCGCTCCAAGCCGGCACATGCGGGCGTCGCGTCGAGCCTGACGGCACCGCCTGTCGCCGCGGGACGGCCGCGTGTCGCGATCTTCGTGAGCGGCATGGGCCTGAGCCAGACCGCCACGAAAGCCGCGATGGACATGATGCCGGGAGCCGTCACGCTGGCCTTCGTGCCCTATGGCGCGACGATCGCCGCGACGGTCGCCGCCGCCAAGGCCAAAGGCCACGAGATCCTCTTGCAGATCCCGATGCAGAACGGCACCGGCGGCGCGCCCGGGCCGCACGCCTTGCGCCCGGGCGCGTCCGGCGCCGCGTTGCGCGATGATCTCGCCTGGTTGACGAGCCGGTTCGCGGGCTACGACGGTGTGACGAACCTGCTTGGCGCCCCTGTCACGGCCGACGAAGGCGTCATGACCGCCTTGCTGCGAGACGTCGGCACTCGGGGTTTGTTCTACCTCGATGATGGTCTGTCGCCACGCGGCACCGCGCTCTCGATCGGCCCCGGCCTCGATGTTCGCGTCTTGAAGGCCGATCTCGTCCTCGACGCGACGGCCGACGCACGGATGGTACAAGCGAACCTCGAGACGCTGACGGCGATCGCCAGGCGTAAGGGCTCGGCGATCGGCATGGCGAGCGGCCTGCCCGATCACATAGCCGATATCGCCCGCTTCGCCAGCGGACTCGAGGCTCAGGGCATCGTCCTGGTCCCGGTGGCGGACCTCGTCGGCAAAGGCCCGGTGAATGATCGCGGCATGGCGGTGAGCCGTTGACCGTGCCATCTCACGAGATCAGCCAATATCGGCCATGCGTCGGCATCATGCTGTTGAACGCGGCCGGTCTCGTGTTCATTGGACAGCGCAAGGCCAAGCGCACGTCGGATCCTCTCGGCGGCGGCTATCTCTGGCAGATGCCCCAGGGCGGTATCGATCCAGGCGAGGATCCCTACATGGCCGCCGTTCGTGAACTCGCGGAGGAAACCAACGTCACGTCCGTCGAGAAACTCGCCGAGGCGCAGGATTGGTACACCTACGACCTGCCTGTCGACGCGACGAAGAAGGCGTGGCGCGGCCGCTATCAGGGGCAGCGGCAGAAATGGTTCGCCTTGCGCTTCACCGGCAAGGAAAGCGAGATCGACGTGCTCGCGCCTGCCGGCGGCGTAAAGCCGGAGTTCGATGCTTGGCGTTGGGCCCGCATGGAAACGTTGCCCGATCTCATCATCCCCTTCAAGCGCCCGGTCTATGAGCAGGTCGTGAAGGTCTTCGCCGGCTTCGCGGCGCCGTGATCTTCTCTCGCGTCTAAGGCCCTTCGGCCAGGGCGATCGGCTCCGGCGGCGCGGTCGACGGCAGTCCGAAACGCGCGAGCGCATCGACCATGTGGCTCGGCACCGGCGCCTCGACGACGATCGCCGGCTTCGTCTTGGCGAGAGGCACGCTGATCGCGCGGGCGTGAAGATGGAGGCGCTCGCTCGGGTCGGGACGCCCGTAGATCGGATCGCCGACGATCGGCCAGCCCATCGCGGCACAGTGGACGCGAAGCTGATGCGTGCGCCCCGTCAGAGGCTCCAGCGCCAGCGCGGCGCGACCCTCGCTGCGGCCGAGGACGGTGAAGCGGGTGCGCGATGGCAGCCCTTGCGGGTCGACCTTCATCCACCAGCCCCGGGTCGCGTCGAGCCGGCCGAGCGGCAGGTCGATCAGCCCCGCGTCCGCTTCCGGCTCGCCCTCGACGAGTGCCCAATAGGTCTTGGCGATCTTGCCCTGCTTGAACAGCAGGCCGAGCTTCTCCAGCGCCTTGTGGT
Source organism: Beijerinckiaceae bacterium (assembly GCA_965198495.1). Taxonomy (GTDB): domain Bacteria; phylum Pseudomonadota; class Alphaproteobacteria; order Rhizobiales; family Beijerinckiaceae; genus RH-AL1. The sequence goes on from CBDAPL010000001.1 coordinate 3,154,188, forward strand.
GGCGCCCCAGCACCAGGCAGCCGGACGTGTCGCGATCGAGCCGGTGCGCCAGCGCCGGATCGCGCGGCAGGCCGAAGCGCAGGCCACCGAACAGCGCCTCGAGGTTGGCGCCGCCCTTCGGCCCGCGATGCACGGCGATGCCGGCGGGCTTGTTCAAGACCAGCATCAGACCGTCGCGATAAAGCAGCCTGTCGACGATCGTCGCCGCGTTCAGGAAATCTTCGTCACGCTCCGCCAGCATCGCCCCATCATGCCTTCGCCTCGAGAACGGTTTCCGTTATAACGTCGGGCGAACGGAGTCCCGCATTGCGTCACGCGTCACATCCTCTGTCCCGGACACTCGCCCGCGCCGTGGCTTTCGGCGCGCTCGCGCTGACGCTCGCCGGATGCGGCCGTCGCGGACCGCTCGAGCTGCCGGCCAGCGCGCCGCCCACGCAGGCCCAGGCGGCGGCCGATCAGACCGCCCAAACGGTCGCCTTGCAGAACAAGGACACGCCTGGTGTTCTCCAGAGCCCGAACCAGTATTACGAGCAGTCGGCCGCCGCCAAGCAGCAGGTGTTCGTAGCCGGTCCGGCGCCGCGCGCGATCAACGCGGCCCCGGTCACCAGGCCAACCAAGTTCCCGCTCGACCCGCTGCTCTAGCCGATGCACCATTTCACCATGCGGGGCGGCGTGCTCCACGCCGAGGACGTCGATTTGTCGGCGATGGCCGACACGCTGGGCACGCCGTTCTACTGCTACTCGTCCGCGACGATCGTCCGGCACTATCGCGTCTTCGAGGAGGCGTTCACAGGCCTCGACGCGATGGTCTGCTACGCGGTCAAGGCCAATTCCAACCAGGCCGTCCTCGCCACCCTCGCGCGAGAAGGCGCCGGCATGGACGTGGTATCGGAGGGCGAGCTGCGCCGCGCCCGCGCCGCCGGCGTCCCAGCCTCGCGCATTACCTTCTCCGGCGTCGGCAAGACCGAAGCGGAGATCGCCCACGCGCTCGACGAGGACATCCTGTGCTTCAACGTCGAGTCGGAGCCCGAGCTCGCCATGCTCTCGCGCGCCGCTGTCGCGAAGGGGCGGATGGCGCGCGTCGCGTTGCGCGTCAACCCTGACGTCGACGCGCTGACCCACGCCAAGATCGCCACCGGCAAGGCGGAGAACAAGTTCGGCATTCCAATCGCGCGCGCACGCGCCGTCTATCGTCAAGCCGCAAGCCTGCCCGGCATCGCCGTCACCGGTGTCGACATGCACATCGGGTCGCAAATCACCGACCTCGCGCCGTTCGATCATGCCTTCGCGATCCTCGCTACCTTCCTCGACGCGCTCGCGGAAGACGGTCACAGGATCGAGCATATCGACCTTGGCGGCGGCCTCGGCATTCCTTACCGGCGCGGCGAGGATCCCGACAGCTACCACCCCGATCGCTATGCCGCCCTCGTCCAGTCGCGGCTAGGGCGCTTCGCCTGCCGATTCATCTTCGAGCCGGGCCGGCTCATCGTCGGCAACGCCGGCGTGCTCGTGACAAGCGTGATCCTGGTCAAGCGGGGCGACGCGAAAAGCTTCGTCGTCGTCGACGCGGCGATGAACGACCTGATCCGCCCGACCCTCTACGAGGCGCATCACGAGATCGCGCCGCTGCGCGCGCAAGCTCCGGAAGCCGCGACGATCGAGGCCGACGTGGTGGGACCCGTCTGCGAGACCGGCGACTATCTGGCACAGGGTCGCAGGATGGCGTGCCCGGCGGCAGGCGACAGGCTGGTCGTGATGTCCGCCGGCGCCTATGGTGCGGTCCAGGCCGGAACATACAACACGCGTTTGCTGGTGCCTGAGGTGCTTGTACGCGGCGCCGATTACAGCGTCGTCCGGCCGCGTCCCTCCTACGACGCGCTGATCGGGCTCGACAAACTTCCGGCTTGGTTGCGATAAACAAGGTTTGCGCCCGCTCCGATCCCGGACGCTGGCCGGAGCAGCCGTTTGACCGAGCCGTCGCCGAACTCGAAAACGCGAACGCCCGCGCAGACCGGGACGGAGAGGCGCCTCGCGCGCCTGATCGCGCTGGCCCGCGCCGCCGACGGCTGGGAGCGGCTGTGGCGCGGCATCGTCCCGCCGCTTGTCGTCGTCGGCCTGTTCCTCTGCGTGTCGTGGCTCGGCCTATGGCTCGAGGTGCCGCATGTCGCCCGCGTCGTCGGCGTCGGCCTGTTCGCGCTCCTGCTTCTCGCCTCCTGCTGGGGGCTGCGGCGCCTGGCACCGCTCTCCCGAAGTGACGCGCTCAAGCGTATCGACCGGGCATCCGGCCTGGCTCATCGTCCGGCATCGGTGCTCGACGACACGCTCGCGACAGCCGGCCGCGACCCTTCGACCGATGCGCTCTGGGCGCTCCACCGCCGCCGCGCCGAAGCCGAGGCGGCACGTCTGCGGCCGAGCGCGCCCTCGCCGCGCCTCGTCGATCGCGACCGTTACGCGCTGCGCGCCGGAATCATCGCGGCGCTCATCGCCTGCGCGATCATCGCCGGGCCGCAGCGCTACGCGCGCGTCGCCGCCGCCTTCGATTTCGGCGGAAGTGCCGGCTCGGGTCCAAGCTACCGGCTCGACGCCTGGATCGACCCGCCGCCCTACACCGGCAAGGCGCCGGTGCTGCTCGACCTCGCCTCCGACAGCGCGCGCGACGCGACGCATCCACGTACGATTGCCGCCCCCGCCGGCTCCGTCGTGATCGTGCGCTCGTCGGGCGGATCGCCAGCCGAGATCGAGACCACGGGTCCGCTGCTGCCGCCGCCGGCCAAGCCGAAAGGCGAGGCGTCCGATGGCGAGAGCGTTGGCGCGAAGGACGCGCCCGCTTCCGGCACGAACGAAAGGCGGCTCGTGCTGCATGGCGATAGCCGCCTCGTGCTGCGCCATGGCGGCGCCCTGCGCGGGATCTTCGATCTCGCCGCGATCCCCGACAAGCCGCCGACCATCATGCTGCGCGCGGTGCCCAAGGCCAACGCCAGGGGCTCTCTGACCCTCGCCTACACGATCGGCGACGATTACGGGGTGACCAAGGCCGAGGCGACCTTCACGAACCCGAAGGTCGACGGCGAATCGGTCGCCGGTCGCTCGCTCGTGCCGGCCCCCAAGATCGAACTCGCGCTCCCCGGTCTTGCCAACGGCGTCGGCGATGGCGAGACGACCGGCGATCTGTCCGATAGCCCTTGGGCCGGGGCGGAGGTGACGATGACGCTCGTCGCTCACGACGACGGCGGCAATGAGGGGCACGGCGAGCCGGCAACGATCACCCTGCCGCAGAAGCCCTTCGTCAACCCGCTTGCCCGCGCGCTAGTTGAACAGCGCCGCAAGCTCGTGCTCGAACCGGGCCGGCGCGCCGAGGTCGGCAACGCGCTCGATGCCCTGATGATCGCGCCGCAGGATTTCGGGACCAGCCCCTCGATCTATCTCGGCCTTCGCTTCGCCGCCGACAGCCTCGCCCATGCCGAGGGCGACAAGCAGCTCGTCGAGGTCGCGGATTTTCTCTGGGGCATGGCGCAGCAGATCGAGAACGGCGACCTGAGCGAGGCCGAGAAGGCGTTGCGCAACGCCGAGAAGGAGCTGCGCGACGCCATCGACCGAAAGGCGCCGGACGAAGAGGTCCAGAAGCTGACGCAGAACCTGCAGGCGGCGATGGACAAGTTCCTCAAGGAGCTCGCCCAGCAGCAGCAGAAGGAAGACCAGCAGCAGGCCGACAGCCAGAATGCGAAGGGATCGAAATCGATCAGCCAGAAGGATTTGCAGGCGCTGATCGAGAAGCTGAAGGACAAGATGCGCAACGGCGACCGCGAGGAAGCCAAGCGCGCGCTCGACGAGCTGCAGGACATTCTCGAGAACCTGAAGACGGCCAAGCGCCAGAAGGCCGATCCGCAGGCGCGCGCGATGGCCGAAGGGCTGAACCAGCTCGATCAGGCGATGCGCGACCAGCAGGACCTGCGTGACGAGACCTTCAAGAAAGGCCAGCAGGATCTGGACGGGCAAGGCCAACAGCAGCAGGGCCAGAGCGGACAGGAGGGCGACCAGCAGGGTCAGCCGCCGGGAAGCCAAGGCGCCGGGCGCGGTCCGGGCCAGCGTGGTCGCCCAGGCCAGCAGGGCCAGCAGAGACAAGGTCAATCGGGCCAGGCACAGGCCGGTCAGGGCCAGGCCGGGCAGAAGAAGACGCTCGGCGAGCGCCAGCAGGAGCTGCACGATCGGCTCGCGGAGATCCAGAAGAAGCTGAAGCAGGCCGGCGAGGGCCAGGGCGCGCTCGACGACGCCGGCAAGGACATGCGTGAGGCCGAAGAGGCGTTGCGCGACGGCGAAGGCTCCAACGGTCAGGCTGTGGACGCACAGGGGCGCGCGCTCGAAGCCCTGCGCAAGGGCGCGAAAAAGCTCGCCGACGCGATGAAGCAGCAGGGCGGCGAACAAGGTGGCGAGGCCAACAGCGAGAGCGAAGGCAGCGAGGGCTCGCAGGAGGGGCAGCAGACCGGCGACGCCGACCCGCTCGGCCGGCCGCGCGGCGGCAATTCGATCAATTCCGCGTCGCGTTTCGACCCGCTCGGCATTCCCGCCGCCCAGCGCGCTCAGCGCGTGCTCGAGGAGTTGCGCCGTCGCCTCGGCGATCCGTCCCGCAATCAGGAGGAGATCGACTATCTCGAGCGCCTCTTGCGCTCGTATTGAATGCCACTCAGCTTAGGTGGCGGGCGCTGCGGCGCGCGTGAAGGACATCCATGCATCTCGCCACCAACTTCCTGGTCGCCGGCGCCGTCGGCGCGGTGGCGCTCGTGCTCTTTCTCGGCCTCGCCAACATGTGGCGCGGCGGCGACCCGAACCTGTCGCAGCGCCTCATGCGCTGGCGTGTCGGGCTGCAATTCTGCGCCATCCTGATAATCATGACGGTGCTCTTCTTCCGTCCGCACCGGTGACATCCGGGAACAAGGAACCTCGATGGTCGTCCTGAACCGCATCTACACGAAGACCGGCGACACCGGGACGACCGCGCTCGGCACGGGCGAGCGGCGCCGCAAGGATGACCTGCGTATCGAGACCTACGGCACGGTCGACGAGGCGAATGCCGCGATCGGCCTCGCCCGCCTCTCGACGGCGGCCGATCCGGCGCTGGCCGAGCTCGACGCGATGCTCGCCCGCATCCAGAACGACATGTTCGATCTCGGCGCCGACCTCTGTACGCCCGATGACGGCAAACCCCTCGCCTACGAGCCGCTGCGCATCGTCGAGCCACAGGTCGAGCGGCTCGAGACCGACATCGACGCGCTCAACGCCGAACTCAGCCCGCTGCGCTCCTTCGTGCTGCCCGCCGGCTCGCCGGCGGCGGTGGCGCTTCACCTCGCGCGCACCGTGACGCGCCGCGCCGAACGACTGCTGGTGACCCTGCACGCGTCGCCCAACGAGCCGGTCGGCGCGCCGGCGCTGAAGTATCTGAACCGGCTCTCGGACTTCCTTTTCGTGGCATCGCGCTGGGCCAACCACAAAGGCCCCGGCGACGTGCTCTGGGCGCCGGGCAAGTTCCGCTAGCCGATCGTGCGTCTCGCGCGGTGATAGACATCCAGCCGCGTTGACTCGCAAGTGAGCCGTGACTACGAAAATCAACGATTCGCGAGAAGCGCGACGCCGAGAGTAGCGTCCAAAGCTCACCGTTCTGGAGCAGATCGCCTTGAAGATACTCGTGCCCGTGAAACGGGTGGTCGATTATAACGTGAAGATACGCGTGAAGGCGGACGGATCGGGCGTTGAACTCGGCGGCGTCAAGATGAGCATGAATCCCTTCGACGAGATCGCGGTGGAGGAGGCGCTGAAACTGAGGGAAGCCGGCAAGGCGACCGAAGTCGTGGTGGTGTCGATCGGACCGCAGCAGGCGACCGAGACGCTGCGCAACGGACTCGCCATGGGCGCCGACCGCGGCATCCTGGTGAAGACCGACGGGCCGGTCGAGCCGCTCGCCGTCGCGAAGATCCTCAAGAGCGTCGCCGACGCCGAACAACCCGGGCTCATCATCCTCGGCAAGCAGGCGATCGACGATGATTGCAATCAGACCGGCCAGATGCTGGCGGCGCTGCTTGGATGGGGCCAGGGCACGTTCGCATCGAAGGTGGTGGTCGAGGGCGACCAGAACGGTGGACATGTCGAGGTGACGCGCGAGGTCGACGGCGGCGCGCAGACGGTTTGGCTGAAGCTGCCGGCGATCGTCACCACGGACCTGCGACTGAACGAGCCGCGCTACGCCTCGCTGCCCAACATCATGAAGGCGAAGAAGAAGCCGATCGCCGAACAGAGCCCGACCGACCACGGCGTCGACGTGGCGCCGCGGCTCACCGTACTGAAGACGACCGAGCCGGCGACGCGGTCCGCCGGCATCAAGGTGACGGATGTCGGCGAACTGATGGGCAAGCTCGACGCGGCGGGGGTAATCTGATGACGACGCTTCTGTTGGCGGATGTCGGCCAAGTCTCTGGACAAGCCGCACTCGGCGATCTGACGGCGAAGGCGCTGACGGCGGCGCTGGCGATGGGCGCGCCGGTGCACGTGCTGGTGGCGGGCCAAGGCATGGACGGCGCGGCCAAGCAGGCGGCCGCGCTCGGTGGCGTCGAGAAGGTGATCGTCGCCGACGATGCCGCCTACGCGCACATGCTGGCCGAGCCGCTCGCGGCGCTGCTGGTGGCGCTGGCCCCGAGCTACCAGGCGATCGTGTCGGCCTCGACGGCGGTGTCGAAGAACGTGATGCCGAGGGTGGCGGCGCTGCTCGATGTGATGCAGGTCTCGGATATCTCCAAGGTGCTGTCGGCCGACACGTTCGAACGGCCGATCTACGCCGGCAACGCGATCGCGACCGTCCAGTCAGCCGACAAGATCAAGATCGTCACGGTGCGGGTCGCCTCGTTCGCGGCGACGGCGGCGGGAAGCGCCGAGGCGCCGATCGAGCCGGTGGGCCAGGCGGCGTCGGACCCCGGCCTCTCGCGGTTCGAAAGCGACGCGATCGCCGCCAGCGAGCGGCCGGACCTCACCGGGGCGAAGATCGTCGTTTCGGGCGGTCGAGCGGTCGGCAACGCCGAGAACTTCGACAAGCTGATCGTGCCGCTGGCCGATTCGCTGCACGCCGCGGTCGGCGCCTCGCGCGCGGCGGTCGACGCCGGCTACGCGCCCAACGATTGGCAGGTCGGGCAGACCGGCAAGATCGTGGCGCCGGAGCTCTACGTCGCGGTCGGCATCTCGGGCGCGATCCAGCACCTCGCGGGCATGAAGGACTCGAAGATCATCGTCGCCATCAACAAGGACGAGGAGGCGCCGATCTTCCAGATCGCTGATTACGGCTTGGTCGGCGATCTCTTCACCATCGTGCCCACGCTCACCGAAGCCCTTGCCAAAAAGGGTGGCTGAAGGTCTCTTAGCAATGCGGCGTCCCCTAGACATCCGGCGGCTCCCGCCACTCGGGCCGCACCAGGCGGTTTGAAGTCATGGACATCACCAAAATCGGCGTCATCGGCGCCGGGCAGATGGGCTCCGGCATCGCTCAAGTCTGTGCGCTGGCAGGCATCGACGTCCTCTTGAACGACGTCACCGAGGCAAAGACCAGGGCCGGCGTCGACGCGATCAACGCGAGTTTCGGCAAGCTCGCGGAGAAGAAGCAGATCGAGGAGCGTGCGGTCGGCGACGCGTTGCACCGGATCATGCCCGCGCCCGACCTCGCCGCCTTCCGCGACTGCGACCTCGTCATCGAGGCGGCGTCAGAGAACGAAGAGGTCAAGCGCAAGATCTTCACGATGGTTTGTCCGCTCCTGCGGCCGGAGACGATGCTCGCCTCCAACACCTCGTCGATCTCGATCACCCGGCTCGCCTCGGCGACGGACAGGCCGGAGCGCTTTATCGGCATGCACTTCATGAATCCCGCCTTCAAGATGCAGTTGGTGGAGCTGATTCGCGGCATAGCCACGGAAGACACGACCTTCGAGGCGGCGAAAGGCCTGATCGCCCGGCTCGGCAAGGTCGCGACGGTGTCGGAGGATTTCCCGGCCTTCATCGTCAATCGCATCCTGCTGCCGATGATCAACGAGGCGATCTACACGCTCTACGAAGGCGTCGGCTCGGTCGAGGCGATCGACACGGCGATGAAACTCGGCGCCAACCACCCGATGGGGCCGCTGACGCTCGCCGATTTCATCGGCCTCGACACGCTGCTCTCGGTCATGCAGGTGCTGCACGAAGGCCTCGCCGATCCGAAGTACCGGCCCTGCCCGCTCCTCGTGAAATACGTCGAAGCCGGCTGGCTCGGCCGCAAGACGCAGCGCGGCTTCTACGATTATCGGAGCGGCACGCCGATCCCGACGCGGTAGACGGACGAGCCAAGTCCTCGCCTCGCTTTGGCCAGATGCCGGCTCTATGCACAGACATCCGCGCACGCGGACGAGTCGGAGCCCATCTTGCGAGCCTGGTCAGCCATTCCATTCCTCGTGACGATTCTGGCGGCCGCCCCCGCGCTCGCCCATCCGCACGTCTGGGTCGAGGCGAAGGCGCACGTCCTCTTCGACAAGGCCGGCATGGTCGACGGCATCCGCAACGACTGGGTGTTCGACGAAATGTACTCGGCCTTCGCCGTGCAGGGCCTCGAGAAAGACGGCAAGCTCGCCACGTCGCGGGACCTCGCCTCACTCGCCAAGACCAACGTCGACTCACTCGCCGAATACGACTTCTTCACCTACGCCAAGGTCGACGGGCACAAGCTGACCTTCAGGACGCCGATCGATTACTCGCTGGAAGAGAGGCCCGACAAGCGGGTGGTGCTGCACTTCACCCTGCCGCTCGCCGAGCCGACAAAGACCGGCCGCTACCTGACCTTTCAGGAATACGACCCAACCTATTTCGTCGATTTCGAGCTGGCGGCACACGACCCGGTCGACCTTGCGGGCGCACCGTCCGGCTGCTCGAAAAGCGTGCTCGGCGCCAACCCGCTCGTCGTGCAGGACGGCAAGGACCTGGCGAAAGCCTTCGATACCGGCCTGACGCCGAGCGACGATTTCGCCCTCAAGATGGCGAGCCGCGTCATCGTCGCCTGCCCCTGACGGAGTGCGTCCGAGCGTGCCACCCAAAGCCATTTTGCCCCGCCTCGTTCTCGCAGGGGTCGCCTGCCTCGCGCTCGTCGCGACCGGCGGCCATGCCGTGGCGCAGATCGCGCATCATCCGTTCGCGGTCGGCGCGAGCGAGGGCGCCGTGGGGCATCAGAACGCGCTCGGCGCCTGGATCCTAGGCCAGGAGAGCCGTTTCTACCTCGCGCTGACCCATGCCGTGCGTGCCACGAAAGACGGCCCGGGCGCGGCGCTCGGTCTGATCGGCCTCAGCTTCGGCTACGGCATCTTCCACGCCGCCGGCCCCGGCCACGGCAAGGCGGTCATCACCTCCTACATGGTCTCCAACGAGGTGGCGCTGCGGCGCGGTCTCGCGATCGCCCTGCTCGCGGCGCTGCTGCAGGGGCTGGTCGCGACCACGATCGTCGGCATCGCCGCCTTCGTCTTCAACGCGACGGCGCCGTCGATGACGGCGGCCTCGCAGGCGATCGAACTGGCGAGTTACCTCGGGATCATCGCGCTCGGTCTGCTGCTCGTCTGGCGCAAGGGACGCGCGCTGCTCGCGGCGACGCGCTCGTTGCCGGCGCCTGCCCCCCTCGTCTTCGCTTCGAGCGCGTCACCAGTCGGCGTGTCTTACGCCGGTGGTTCGAGCGGCATGGCGCTGCCGAGCGTCGGCCGCTTCTTCGCCGACGACGGCCGCTCGCACCCTCGGGATTGCGATTGCGGCCACGCCCATATGCCGGATCCCGCGCTTCTCGGTGGCAAAAGCTTCGACTGGAAGGCCGCCGGCATCGCCGTCGTGACGGCGGGCGCGCGGCCCTGCTCCGGCGCGATCCTCGTCCTCGTGTTCTCGCTCGCGCAGGGCATCTTCCTCGCCGGCGTCGCCGCGACGTTCGCGATGGCGCTCGGCACCGCGCTCACCACCGGTGCGCTGGCGATCGCCGCCGTCTTCGCCAAGGACGCGGCGATGCGCCTTTCCGGCGCCGGCTCGCCGCGCGCGATCGTCATCGGCCGTCTCGTCGAGTTTGCCGCCGCGGCGTGCGTCCTGCTGTTCGGCATCGCGCTGCTCGCCGCGGCACTGTCGGGTGTCCATACCGGCGCCTGACATCGAAACGGACGGCGAACCAAGCGCCTCACCGTCGGTTGATCGAGCCCCACCCATCAGAGGATCCACCATGATCGTCCCGCACGACACGCTCGTCGCCGTCGCAGACGGCGAACACCTTCATCTGTTCCGATCCAGCGGCGAAGGTGAGCACGTCGAGCTCAAAGGCCTGGAACGCCCGATCATCCAAGGTTCGAACCACAGCGGCGGCGCTCACCATGGCAGCAGCGCCAGCAATCCCGACGAGAAAGGCGACGCGCACGACATGTTCGCGGCGGCGAGCGTCGACTACCTGAACAAGCTGGCGATCGGCAACAAGATCGAGCATGCGATCATCGTCGCCGCCCCGAGGATGCTCGGCGAAATGCGCAAGCACTATCACAAGGCCCTCGAAGGGAAACTCCTGAAGGAGATACCCAAGGATCTTGCGGGCCAGACATCGGACGTGATCAAGAAGGCCCTGCACGCCGCCTGAACGTGCCGCTACGATGTCGCGAGCGAACGCGGATCATGGCTTGCCGCGTCACGCACGAGGCGGGCCATATGCGCGATGAGCGCCTCCACGCGAGCTGCCGTCGAGCCGCGCCTCTGCCGCCCGAAAGAGAGAACGGGCGCGACGAGGCGCAGGCTGTTGGACATTAAAAGATCGTCGGGGGCTCGCGGTCATCGAGGGGCAGGCTGCGCTCGACCGGCTCGTGAGCGAAGGAGACGCACTATGCGAGAGATCGAGTTTCCGGACGGGCGCAAGGTACCGGCCTTGGGGCAAGGCACTTGGCGCCTGGGGGAGGATCGCGCCGCGGCCGGCGTCGAGACGAAGGCGCTTTTGGCCGGCCTCGATGCCGGCATGAGCCTTGTCGATACGGCGGAGATGTACGGCGAGGGCTCGACCGAGACTTTTCTGGGCCATGCGCTTGCCGGCCGGCGCGACGACGTCTTCCTCGTCAGCAAGGTCTATCCGCAAAACGCGTCGCGCACGCGCCTGCCCACCGCTTGCGACGCGAGCCTGAAGCGGTTGCGCACCGACCATCTCGACCTCTACCTGCTGCACTGGCCCGGCAGCGTGCCGCTCGCCGAGACGGTCGAGGCGATGGAGGCGCTGCGAGAAAACGGCAAGATCGGCGCCTGGGGTGTCAGCAATTTCGACACCGCGACCATGCAGGCCTTGATCGAGGCGGGAGGGCAGCGTTGCGCGACCAATCAGGTGCTCTACAACGTGACGCGACGCGGGCCGGAGTTCGATCTTCTCCCATGGCTTGCCGAGCGTGCCATACCGCTGATGGCCTACAGCCCGGTCGAGCAGGGGCGCCTGCCGCGCGGTGGCACGCTCGAAGCCGTCGCCGAAGCGCACGGTGTCTCGACTTACCAGGTCGCGCTTGCCTGGGTGATGCGCAATGGCGCGATCGCCATACCGAAAACGGCCAGCGTCGCCCACATCAGAGACAATCGCGCGGCGGCCGATCTCGCGCTGACGCACGAGGACATCGCCGCGATCGATGCCGCTTTCTCGCCTCCAACACGCAAGCAGCGCCTCGAGATGCTGTAGCGCGCGCGAATCGATGCGTTCTGAATTAGGGTCGCGGCGATGGAGGCATGATGATGAGAGTCGCTGACGACACCAAGACGCTATTGCGCCGGGCCTTCGCGGGCGAGAGCCTCACCTTGGACCGCGAGGCCCACTCGTTGCACGTGCTTACGCAAGTGGCTGTCGCGTTGCAGCCCGGGGCTAATATGGCGATCCGCAACGCCGAGCTGATGAGCCCGATCGAGCGAGCGAGTGTCGAGTCAGCCAGTAAAGGCCGGATCGTCTACGTCTGACCGTCGCGCCCAAGCGACGGCATTGCAGTTGGCGTCTCAGTTGGTCGTCAACTGCGCCAGCACGTAGCCGACGAGAGCGGCAATCAGAAGCGCGATCAGTGGACGCGCGATCACCTCGCGTTCCAGACTTTCCTTCATGGGTTTCACCGCGTCGCGGGCTGAGGCGAACACCTTGTCGGCGGATTCCGACGCATCCGCGAAGGTGTCGCCGAGCGTGTCCTTGGCCTGTCCATAGAGATCCTGCGCCGCGCCGGTCGCCTGTCGCACGCGCCCGCTCGCCTGCGTCTCGTGATCCCCGGTCACATTGCCGACCGCCGCCTCGGCCTTGCCGACCGTCTCCTTGGCCGTTCCGGTGATCCGATCGGTATCCATGTCCCACTCCATCTCAGAACTTATCAGGGCCTGATATGGCGCGGCTTTCTGGCTCAGCAATAGGCCGCCGTCCGCTTTCGTCAGGCGAAAGTCGCACTAAGTCGCGCCCGTAGCGAAGGTGGCGGCGACTTCGGACACAGTCGCGCCGTTAGCAGGGCATTGCGGCCGCGTCCCGATCAATTCGCGTCGATAGCGCTCGATATGGGTTCCATCGTGCGGCGCGCGAGCGTTTCGTTGGAGGTGCCGTTGCGTCCCTCCCGCGCCATGGTCGCGACGGCAAGGCCAAGCGCGTGAATGCTGGAGCGCAGACCACCATCGGCCTCTTCGGGGTCGAGCGGTTCGGCACGATCCGAGTGCCGTTCGCCTTCGAGCTGGCGAATGCGGGCTTGAGCTTCGTCGAGCTCGCGACGCAGCGATAGGCCGCTCGACTCGTGGCGAGTGGCCTGAGCCATGGCGATCTCGAGCCGATTTCGGATGCTGGCCGCAAGGCCCTCCTCGCGCGACCTCGAACTCTTCGCGGCGCGTTCCTCCTCGAGTTGGGCGGCGCGGCGTTCGAGCGAGGCGATCTCGAGGCGCCGGCTTTCAGCCAGGTCGCCGAGGTTTCGCAAATCGGCGTGCGCGGACTCGGCTTCTCGCGCCCTGCGCTCGGCGAGGCCCAGAGCATCGAAGAGCTCGACCTGAAGCGCACCGGCCTCGGCGTTCGTCTCGCTCGAGTCACGCGACAGCCGCTTGATCTCGACGTCCTGCGCCTGCTCGAGCCGGCGCAGCGCGGCGACCTCGTCGGCGAGCCGCGCCGCGGCGACGCTGTGGCGCCCGATCGCCGCCATATCGGCGCCCTTCGAGACCTGGACTCTCTCCATCGCTCGCTCGATCCGCAGGCGCTCCACCGCGAATTCGGCGCGCAATCCGTCGCGCTCGGCAAGAATCTCCTGCATGGAAAGCGGGATCTGCAGCTGCAGGCGGCGACGGGAGAGCCGAAGGGCGCGTCTCCAGAAGAAAGGCGCGAAAGCAAGCGCGGCAAGCGCGGTCAAGATGCAGCCGAGCGCGAAATAGATGCCTTGTTCAATCAATGCGCTTCAGCCCGCCGACACGCGTTACCGCCGTACCGACTTATGCCATGCACGCCCTGCGAGGGCAAAAACCTCTATTGGAACCACCGAAAGATCAGAACGGGTTCCATGTCTGGCTGGGCGTGAACTTCAGGTATCCGATATTGAGGCCAAGACGCGCGCCGAGCCCGGTACGGATCGGCACGACCACGACGTTATCGTTGATCAGCGTCGTCATGCCGAGACCGCCGATGAAGTAGGCGGATCCATCCAGGCCGCCGAAGCGCTGGAAGATCGCCTGCCGGTCCGGCAGATTGTAGACCAGCATCATCGTGCGGTCGCCATCGCCACCGGCATCGAAGCCGAGCGACGGACCCTGCCAGAACAGGCGTCGGTCGCCGCCGTTGCGGGTGTATAACGTCCCTTCCCCGTAGCGAAGACCGCCGACGAAGGCTCCCCCCGCCTCTTCGCCGAGGATGTAGCCGTTGGGGCTGCCCCAGCGCCGGCCCGCCATCTCCACGACTTCGGCAAGGCTCTTTGAAACGGAGCCGAAAAAGCGGTGTCCGTTCATCACGACCTGATCGTTCGTGTAGACGATCGGCCGTTCCTCGAACGCCAGGGCCGCTCCGGACGTGCCGACCGACGCGACCGCGCAGGCGCCGACGGCTTTCAAGAAATCACGTCGCCCGTTCTGTCGCATCGCCCGATCCCCGTCCGTCCCATGCTGGTCGCCGGATGAAGCAAATCCAAGGCGTAGCGATCACCGACGTGATCTTCGCCGCGCATCGTTAACGGAGGCTTAAGCGCGTAGGGCGACGCTGCGTTGACAATCGCCCCAGGCGACGAATGGCCCGTTGCGGTATTGCGCATCGGCCTTGCCGTACGTGAGCGCGACACCGGTTTCGTCAACCACGAGGCCGCCAGCCGCGCGCAGGACAGCGTCGCCCGCGGCGGTATCCCATTCCATCGTCTGACCGAAGCGTGGGTAGACATCGGCCTCGCCCTCGGCGAGCACGCAAAACTTCAAGGAAGACCCGGCCGAACGCCGTTCCGCGATGGGCAGGCTTGACAAGAACGCCTCGGTTTTCTCGTCGACATGCGACCGGCTCGCCAGGGCGGTGAGCCCCTGGTTCGGGCAGACGCGGACGTGGATTTCGCGTCGATCGGCGATCGCCGGCATGGCCGCGCCAGGCTCGACCTGGCAGCTGTAGGCATGCGCGCCGGCCATCCACAACCGGCCGATCGCCGGGGCGTAAACGGCCCCGGCCCGCGGGACGCCGTCGAGAATCAGCGCGATGTTGATGGTGAACTCACCATTGCGGTGGAGGAACTCGCGGGTCCCATCGACGGGATCGACGAGGATGAACGCGCGCCCGCAGCGGGGCTTCTCGCCGCGCGAGGCGGCCTCTTCGGCGATGACCGGAAAGCGCGGCAGCCGCTTGGCCAGCCCAGCGAGAATGATCGCCTCGGCGCGCTCGTCGGCGTCGCAGACCATGCTCGAGTCGGCCTTGCGGCGGGCGTGGTGATCGCCCGCATAGACACACATGACGGCCACGGCGGCTTCGATCGTCAACTCAGCGAAGATTTCCGCCACCTCATCGCAGTCGATCGATAGAGCGGGCTTGGCTGACGCCATTCGATTTCACCTGACACGCGACGCCGAAAAGCCCTGCGCCTTTCCAACTCTCAACGCAAGCTGGGCACCTTTTCGCCCAAATCAATTAGCCGTACTGTCACGCAGACATCACATCCGGTACACGTATCCGCTGCCGGGGCGTCGCAAACATGGTCGAAGTGCAAGGTTTTCCGCGGCCCTGCCGTGCTGTGGTCGTCGGCGCATCAGGTGGCATCGGCGGTGCCCTGGCGGCTCGTCTCTCCGCGGCGGGGATCGCGGTGCATGCGCTTTCAAGACGCCCGGTCGGCGCGGGTGAACGCATCACGTCCGGGCCGCTCGATCTCGGCGATCCCGCCAGTATCGCCGCCGCTTGCACCGCCCTCGGCGAGGGTGCTCCGCTCCGCCTAGCGATCGTCGCCACCGGCATCCTCCACGACGCGGCGCTCCAGCCGGAGAAAAGCGTCAAGATGCTCGACGCGGACGATCTCGCGCGCGTCTTCGCCATTAACACAATCGGTCCAGCGCTCGTCGCCAAGCATTTGCTGCCGCTGCTGCCGCGCGACGGCAAGGCCGTTTTCGCGGTGCTGTCGGCACGTGTCGGCAGCATATCGGACAATCGAATCGGTGGCTGGTACGGCTATCGAGCGTCGAAGGCGGCGCTGAACCAGATCGTGCGCACGCTGGCGATCGAGATGCGGCGGACACGTCCGGAAGCGATTGTGGTCGCGCTGCACCCGGGCACGGTCGCGACCGCGCTCAGCGCGCCTTTTCGCGGCGGCGTCGAGGTGGAACGCCTGTTCACACCGGATGATGCGGCGGCCAAGCTGCTCGCCGTCATCGAGCATCTCGAACCAAGCGACAGCGGCGGCTTCTTCGCCTGGGACGGCTCGGCGATCCCGTTTTGACCTCAATTCATGCCTGGCGCCGCCAACGAGGCGATGCGCTCCGCCCATTCGACGGGGTCTCCCCCGAAGCGTTGCATCTGACCATCGACCGCGAGCATGGCGAGCCCATGGACGAGCGCCCAGTTCGCCAGCGTGCGCACCTGAACACTCTCGGCGCCGTCCGTCTCGGCGACGCGGTCGGACAGGAGCGCATAAGAGGCTTGGCTCGCGCGTGCGAGCTCGCCGGTCTTGGCCGGCGCGTTGGCGCCGAACATCAGCCGGAACAACGCCGGATTCGCGCAGGCGAAAGCGACGTAGGCGACTCCCTGCGCCGTCAAGGCCGCCTTCCCGGCCTTATCGCTCTCGCCGGCCCGCAGCGCCTGCGCCAGACGCTCGAAGCCGATCGTCGCGACGGCGGCAAGCAGCGCGTCCTTGTCGGCGAAATGGCGATAGGGCGCCATCGCCGACACGCCGGCACGGCGCGCCGCCTCGCGCAGGCTTAGCTCGGTCGGGTTCGCGCCCTCCTCCAACATCGCCAAGGTAGCCGCCACAAGGGCACCGCGCAGATCACCGTGATGATAAGCGACCTTCTTCGAGTTTGATGTTGACACCGTATACAACCTCGCCTATGTTTACAGTGTATCAGGAGACCCGCACGATGCAATCCGCACCCGACCTGTCAAGTCGCGACCCGACGCGAGGGACCATGCCGAAATCGGTCGATCTCAGTCTTTATCCCGACCTCACGGTCGTTTACCTCGGCTTCCATGTCTCGACGCTACGTGGCTTGGCCGCCCTGCTCGGCATCGGCCGCAAACTTGCGGCGATCCAGAAGGACAAACCGGATGGTCTCCTCGCGCATGAGACATTCTTCTTCGGACTCCGGCATATTGGCCTGCGCCAGTATTGGCGCGATTTCGACAGCCTCGAGGCATTCACCCGATCCGACCCGCACAAGACGTGGTGGGCCGAGTTTTCGAAGGACCGGGCGGGGTCTGGCTTTTGGCACGAGGCCTACCGCAAGGCCGGCGGCATCGAGGGTCTCTACATCGGCATGCCCGAACCGATCGGCCTCGCCGCCTTCGCCCCGCCTCGCGCGCCGGTGGGCACGTTCATGCGATCGCGGCAGCGGATCGCGGCCTAGCCGCGGATCGGCCTCACGTTGGACCTTAAGGCTCTTAACCTCGTAGCGGACGCGCGACGCACCCGCACCAAGAGACCGGCGGCACGCTCGCCTTTCCAGAAGTGAAGGCGCGCGCTAACAAGGTAAACACAACGTTGGTTAACCTGGACGATCAGCGGTAACCAAACGTTAACCATTCGCCGCTTAGCTGCGAGCCGGTCCGACGCGCGACCGACCCGCAACAACGATCCTTCTCATCGATGTACGTGTCGATGGAGCCGTCAGCCAGCATGGGATTGAGACCGTGACGACCTTTTCCCTCGACTCCCTCGATCTCGCCGCGCTCCTCTGTTCGCGCGTCTGCCACGATGTCATCAGCCCGGTCGGCGCGATCGCCAATGGCCTCGAAGTGCTCGATTCAGAGAAGGACGAGGACATGCGCGGCTTCGCCATGGACCTCATCAAGAAGTCGACCGCCGTCGCCGTCGCCCGTCTCCAGTTCTGCCGCTTGGCCTTCGGCGCGGCGGGATCGGCGGGCGCCTCGATCGACACCGGCGATGCCGAGCAGGTCGCGCGCGGGCTTCTCGCCGACGAGAAAACCAAGCTCGTCTGGAACGCCACCCGCGCGCTGATGCCGAAAAACAAGGTCAAGCTCATCCTCAACCTGTGCATGATTGCCTCCCAGGCGATCCCGCGCGGCGGCGTCATCACCCTGTCCGTCGACGGCGAGGGCAACGACATGACGATCCGCATCGAGGCGGCCGGCACGAATGCCAAACTGCAGAGTCATTTGCCGCACCTTCTCGCCGGCGAGCCCGAGAACGGCATCGATGCTCACGGCATCCAGTCTTTCTACGCTGGCCTCGTCGCGCGTGAGGCTCATCTGGCGGTCACGGTGGCGCTCGAGGACGGCAAGGTCACCCTTACCGCCGCGCCGGACGGAACGGCGCTGCCGGTCTATGTGTCGGACATGATCGGCGTGCCGGCGAAAGTCGCGTAAGGCCCTCGTCGCCTGACCAGACTTTAGGAACGCGGGACATTACAGGAGTTTAAGGTTGGCCAAGGCAGGCCACGCTTGTGCGCCTTCCGCCTTCGATCCATATTACTCTCGTGTCGTTCTCCGTCGCGAGAACTGCCCGGAGGCGGTCAAGCCTCCATCACCTTGAGGGTTACATGTCCGACTACGATCGTAACGCAGTACGCTGGGGACAGGGCGCCGCCCAGACCCGAAGCGCGACGCTCGATCAGGGCCTGCGCAGCTACATGCTCGGCGTCTACAATAATATGATCATCGGCCTGGTGCTGACCGGTCTGGTGGCCTACGGCGCCAACGTCCTTGCCGTCGTGCACGACGCGTCCGGCCATATCACCGGGCTGACGCAACTCGGTGTCGCGCTCTACACGAGCCCGCTCAAATGGGCGGTCATGCTGGCACCATTGGCGCTGGTATTCTTCTTCTCGTTCAAGCTGAACACCTTGAGCGCCTCGACAGCCCGTACGCTGTTCTTCGTGTTCTCGGCCGCTATGGGCCTCTCGATCTCGTCGATCCTGCTGGTCTACACAGGCGCCTCGGTCTACCGCGCGTTCTTCATAACGGCCGCGGCGTTCGGCGGGCTCAGTCTGTACGGCTATACGACGCGCCGGGATCTCTCGCCGATCGGCTCCTTTCTCATCATGGGCGTGATCGGTCTTGTCATCGCTGGCGTCGTGAACTTGTTCATGCAGTCGTCCGGGTTCCAGCTTGCCCTCTCGGCCCTGACGGTCTTGATCTTCTCCGGCCTGACCGCCTACGACACGCAGGCGATCAAGGCGATGTATTTCGCCGGCGACGGCTACGAGATGATGGCGAAGAAGTCGATCAATGGCGCGTTGATGTTGTACCTCGATTTCATCAACATCTTCATGGCGCTGCTGCAATTGACCGGCCAGCGCAGCAACTAGAACTGCGCAAAGCAACGTGGAAAGGCCCCGCTCGTCGGGGCTTTTTCATGTCTGGACGCGCAAGGGGATCGGTGGCACCTCTCGGCTCTCGCGATAACACGGGTTACGACAGCCGCACGCTTGCTTCCCGGTTCTCCTGTCTATGCGTTCTTACTTCTTCGCTTGACTTGGCTTGATCTACTTGGTGAGCACTCGTCCTACTCTGCCCCTTTGCTAAGCACCATAATCCATTCTATCGCTCGCACCCACAGATCAGGGTGTCGGCTTCAAGATAGACGGAAGCGGAACCCACTTCGCGCCAGCATCGTCCGTCGGCTTGGATTTGGCGGAGGCGCGCTGATAGCGAGCCAACGCCTTGCTCGACGCCACCGCCTTCTTCAAATCACGCGTCACCGGTGCCTGCGCGGCGCGGACAGGTTTGCCGGCGAGTGCGGTCTTGCGCCGCAAAGGCTCGGGCTCTTCTTTCGCTCGCGAGACTGGCGGTCCTACGAAGCCGTTCACCATGCTCCCTTCCGTGCGATCGAACGAAGACGCGAGCGCCGCGGGCACCGCCGAGGGCGCGATGAAAGTGTCGGCGATCGCCCAGGGATCGGGAGGCGGAGGCGACGTCGATGGTCTACGACCCTCCGCGCTCTGCCGTGAAAACACCAGCTCCAGCGCGCCGTAGGGATCGTGAGGCGCGAGCGCGTCCTGCTGCGCCCGAGCTGAACGCAGCGGACAAATCCATGGCAAACATAGAGCGGTCAATACGAGGCTGAATACTCGTAGAGGAGGTGTTAACGATCTCGTACTCTTCATATATAAAGACACCACGATACGCTACTCAAACCCGCCAACCAGGCTAACACGTTGCAACGATTGAAGTTGCGGCAGCGCTGACGCTTGCGCGTCAATACTTTGAACGCTATCGCTGTGGAGGGTAAGCGTTGCGGGGGAGTATGTGAATGAAAACGACGGCAATGGTCATCACCCTTGCGTCCTTCAGCCTTGGCGGCTGCGTTTTCGACGATTTCGTCAGTTCGGTACAAACAAGCTTCGCGGGTGCGCCGACGCCTGTCGTCGTCGCTCAGGTCGATCCGGTGACGTTGGCGGGACCAAACGCAATCCCATGGCAATTGACCCCCGCGTCGACGGCGTCGGTCGCCCAGGGCGAGACGACCATCGTCGTCGACAAGCCGGGTGTCGGGCGCATCCGCGGGACGGAGACGGCGCTGGCGAAGCTCGGCGAGCGCATCGTGCCCTTCAGCGATGCGACGCCCGTGGTCAGCGCGTGCAAGGACGCCTTCGATCCGCAGGCCAAGAAGGAAGGCGCCTACTCGGTCGAGGCGGCCGCCGCCGGCCCCGAGAAGAGAACCGTCAAGGGCCGAACCCAACAGGTCTTCTTTCGGATCTTCTACGCCGATCCGAAAGACCAAGGTGTCGAGGTCAGGCAGGCCGCGATCGCCTGTACGGTCGGGCGGAAGGGCCAGCTTCTTGAAGCGTCGGTCGTCTGATCAGCCTGAGACGAGCTTCAGTTTCTTGTCCAAGACGTCGATCACCCGCCGCAACTCGTGACCGCGCTTGAGGATCAGCCCGCTGGTTGTCACCACGCTGAACGCGCCCTGCTTGCGCGCGAGCTTGGGGTTCTTCTCGATGCGATAAAGCGGGTACTCCGAAGCACGTCGGAAAACGGAGAAGACAGCCTTTTCGCGTGAGAAGTCGATGGCGTAGTCGCGCCATTCGCCGTCCGCGACCTTGCGACCGTAGAGGTTGAGGATGTCTCGCAATTCATGGCGATCGAACGTGACGGTCTCCGCCTGAGGGGCGGACGGCCGTAAGGGCCGGACCTCGCTTAGCCCCGTCTCCAAAGGCGTCTCGTCTGTCACCGTGCATCCGCTCCCGATCTTGGCCCAAGATCGCGTGCTCTCCGCGCGAGTGCAAGGGGCTGAAGCGCCGGAGCGGCCTTTGCGGGACATACCCCTCGTCTTCTAAACGTCGGTCGCCAAGCCGGCCCGGCGCGATCACGTCGACGTGCTCTTTCGTGACGCAAACCCGACGACGGCACACGGAGCTTCGTGCTGCCTTGAAATCGAAAAAAATGCGCGCGATATGAGCCCCCTGATTCAGCGCGGTCGTTTCAAGGCCGCGAACCGAAGGAAGCGATATGATCATCGGCGAGGGCGATACCGCCAATGTTCCCACCGGCGACACGCCCGAGGAAACAATCACCATGAACGCCGCCGGCGCGGGGAAGACCGAGGGCACGTCGCACGCCTTCCAGGCCGACGTCGCCAGGCTGCTTCACCTCATGGTTCATTCGGTCTATTCCGAGCGCGACATTTTCCTGCGCGAGCTGATCTCCAACGCGGCCGACGCCTGCGAAAAGCTGCGCTACGAGTCGATCGCCGCGCCGACGCTCACCCAGGACGGCCAGCCTTTCGGCATCACCATCGCCCTCGACAAAGAGGCCAAAACGCTTTCGGTGTCCGACAACGGGATCGGCATGTCGGAAGAAGACTTGGTCAGCGCGCTCGGCACGATCGCCAGTTCGGGTACGCGCGCCTTCCTCGATCGGATCGCGGCAACCAAGGGCACGCCGAAAGAGGATGGCGAGGGTGCGCCGGCGGCATCCGACCTCATTGGCCAGTTCGGCATCGGCTTCTACTCGGCGTTCATGGTCGCCGATCGCGTGGACGTCGCCACGCGGCGCGCCGGCGCCGATTTCGCCTATCATTGGACGTCCGACGGCAAAGGCTCCTACGCGATCGCGCCCCTCCCGCTCGAGGCGGCGCCCGTGCGCGGGACCAAGGTCACGCTGCAGCTCAATAGCGACTCGCAGGATTATCTCGAAGCCTACAAGGTCGAGCGTCTCGTGCGCGAGCACTCCGGCGCGATCGCGGTGCCGATCAACCTGCTGGAGAAGCCGGGAGACGATCCGCGCAGCCTCAGCGAGGGGACCGCCCTCTGGGCCAAGCCGAAGAGCGCGGTGACGCCAGAGGAATACAAGGACTTCTACAACAACCTCGCGGGACAGTTCGACGAGCCGGCGCTGACGATCCACTGGCGTGCCGAAGGCCGTCACGAATACACCGTGCTCGCCTTCGTGCCTGGCTCGCGTCCGTTCGACCTCTTCGATCCGCAGCGCAAAGGCAAGGCGAAGCTCTACGTGCGCCGCGTGCTGATCTCCGCCGACGCCGAGATCCTGCCGAACTGGCTGCGTTTCATTCGCTTGGTCGTCGACTCGGCGGACCTGCCGCTCAATGTCTCGCGCGAACTCATCCAGCAAAGCGCGGTCTTCGCGGCCATCAAGAAGGGCGTCGCGAACCGCGTGGTCCAGGAGCTTACGAAGTTTGCCGAGAACGACAGGGAGGGGTTCGAAAAGGTCTGGGAAAACTTCGGCGGCGTCCTCAAGGAGGGTCTCTACGAGGACCCCGAGAGACGCGACGCGATCTACAAGTTCGCCCGCTTCGCGACATCGACCCATCCGGACGGCAAGCGCACGTTGACCGACTACGTGGCAAGTCTGAAGGAAAACCAAACCTCGATCTACTATATGCTCGGCGAGGATCAGAAGCGTTTGCAGGCCAGCCCGCAGCTCGAAGGCTTTCGCGCACGCGGGCTCGAGGTCTTGCTCCTGCCCGACCCGATCGACGCCTTCTGGGTCGGCAGCGCCGCCGGCTTCGACGGCAAGCCGTTCAAGTCGATCTCGCAGGGCGCGTCCGACATCAAGGACATCCCGCTAGAGGAAGGCAAAGAGAAGCCCACGACGGAGACGACCGCCTCGCAGGTCTCGCTCTTCGCGCTGATGAAGCAGACGTTGTCCGACGAGGTCGAAGATGTGCGCGCGTCCGACCGCCTGTCGGAGAGCCCGGCTTGCCTTGTCGCCCAGGACAGTGGCCTCGACCTGCGCCTGGAACGTATGTTGGCCGAGCACGGTCAGCTCGGTGCCAAGGCGCGCAAGCCGGTCCTCGAAATCAACCCCTCGCATCCACTCATCACGGCGCTGGCCGCGCACGTGGAGGCTTCCGACAAGAGCGGCTTCGAGGACATCGTCTGGCTACTGCTCGACGAGGCGCGATTGATGGAAGGCGAGAAGCCGGCCGACGCGCCGGGCTTCTCGGCAAGGCTGACTCGCATCCTCACCAAGGCGGCGCAGGCTGCCGCCTGAGGCGCTGACCGCCGAGGCTACCCGTGACACGGCGCGGCGCTTTCTTGCTCGGCACCTATGTGCGGCGGGGTTCGATAGCGCCGATGCCGACGCGAGGATCCTGATTTGTGCGGCCTGCCGGATCGATCATGCCGGACTGATCCGAGATCCGAATGTCCCGCTCGGCGCCGCCGCCGATCAGGTCGCGGCGTGGCTCGCGCGCCGGCTCGATGGCGAGCCCGTGGCCCGCATTCTCGGACGGCGGGAGTTTTGGGGTCTGTCCTTCGTGATCGATCGCGAGGTTCTCGATCCCAGACCTGACACGGAAGGCGTTGTCGGCGCCATGCTCGACGCGCTCGGCGGCAGGCATGAGGCTCCGCTGCGGGTGCTCGATCTCGGGACTGGGTCCGGCGCGATCCTTTGTGCCCTCCTCCACGAATTGCCGGGCGCGCGAGGCATCGGCGTCGATCGGTCCGCCGGAGCGTGCCGAAACGCGCAAGCCAACATCGCTTCGCTCGGCCTGTCGGATCGCGCCGACGTGGTCTGCGGCGACTGGACGGATGCGCTCGGCGTCCGCTTCGACGCCGTCGTCTGTAATCCACCCTATATCCGAAGAGGCGAGATCGCGGGCTTGGACCGCGGCGTGCGCGCCTACGATCCCCTCGTGGCGCTCGACGGCGGAGAGGACGGCCTTGATGCGTATCGCGCTGTCATGTGCGGCCTTCCATCGATACTGCGCGCCGGAGCGGTCGCCGCGTTCGAGTGCGGCTGGGATCAAGGCGTGGCTGTCGCCGCCCTGCTACGCGGCCCGATGACGGGCGTGATGGTCTATCGCGACCTCTCTGGCCACGAGCGCGTCGTCCTTGGGACAAAAGCGTGAGCCGCTTAGACGCTATCCCTCGCTTTCCGCACGTCTCGAACGGGATTGTCGCTGACGATAGGAAAATCCTTGGCGTTCAGCGCGAAAGCGCGTAAGTCTTGCTGCGAAGACAGTCATTCGCCGTCGTGTGATGCAGCGGTTGACGTCGTGATTAACTCGCTTTATCGCGATGAAGCGGTACGCGAGCGGCAGGTAGCCATCGTCGAATATGGATCTGACGGCGATAGGCGGGTGATCGCCTACGACGATGCCGGGCGGATCAATGGATGCCGGTCGAAGCACGTAGGTGCGGCGGTGGGTCTTGTTCGTCGCCCTTAAACTCCCACCCGTTGCCGACGGTCATGACCCCGAAGAGCTCCATACCATCGTCATTCTCGCAATAGGCGCCAGCGGGGCAATTGAACCGATGCCAGTCAAGGATCATCGATGAGACCTGGTCAAAATAAGCGTATGCGTGGCCGCAACAACAACACCAACAACGGCAATCGTAAGGGCCCCAATCCGCTGACGCGGTCTTACGAGTCAAACGGGCCGGACGTGAAAATCCGGGGGACGGCGCATCATATCGGCGAGAAATACCTGCAGCTGGCACGCGATGCGCAGTCTTCGGGCGATCCGGTCATGGCGGAAAGTTATCTCCAGCACGCGGAACATTACTTCCGCCTCATCGCCGCCGCGCAGCAGGCCCAGCAGCAGGCGGCGTACGGCTATCAGCGCCCGGCCGGCGAACAGGCCGAGCAGGACGATGACGGCGACGACGATTTCGACGCGCTGCCTGATCGTTTCGCCTCGCCAAGCGAGAAGGTGCAAACGCCGGCGCCGCAGCCTGCCGCCCATCAGCCGTACGCCGAGCGGCCGCCCTACAATAGCAACGGGCAGCCCTCGGAACAGCGCAACGAACGCTATCAAGCCCAGCAGCCCCAGCCGGCTTTCGACAAGCCGGACCGACAGCAGGCGGATCGCCAGGAGCGGCAGCAGCCGGATCGTCCGCAGCACGATCGGCCCTACGACAATCGCAGCGGACGCGGCGACCGCAACGGCTACCAGGATCGGTCTTATCAAAATCGGAATGGACACGACCGCGGAGCACAGGATCGCGGAGCACCAGATCGAGGTGGACAGGATCGGGGCCAGGACAGGAACCAGGAACGTTTCACCCAGGAGCGCGATACCAGTCAGGATCGCGGGAGCCCGGATCGCGTGAACGCGAATCAGGACCGTGTGAACAGCGAACGCGGGAACCAGGATCGCGCCGGTCAGGATAGGCCGCGCGACTACGACAATCGTGGCTTCCGCAACAATCGCGGGCCGCGCGAATTCAGGGACGCCAATCAGGTCCGCGAGCCGCGTCCGCCTAGCGTCGAGGAGCCGACGAACGGGCTGCCTGCCTTCATCACCGCACCGACACGAGTTCCGGCCGATGTCGGCGCGGATCAGCCGTCGAGCGACGTGCGCGAGACCGTAGCGCCGTCGCCCGAAGGCGGCGACGATGCGTTTCACCTGCGGCCACGTCGGCGCCGCCGCCCGAAAGCCGAGTTCGCGGGTGGCGAGAACGAGGTGTCGTCGAGCGATCCCGTCAACGAGTGATCACGTCAACAAGTGATCGTATGATAACGCCATCGCTCCTGGCGACCCGGGTACGGTGGCGTCTTCGAGCCAGGTCACGTAGGCGCCGACGTCGGTGACGGGGACGGCGACGATCTCCGGAACCTGGTACGCGTGAAGCGCGCGGACTCCACCAGTTCACGGGCGATCGCCTTGCCGGCCTCCGGGTTGCCGCGCTGGTGGTGACGATCGTGAAAGCCACCTTTACGGGAGGATCGCGAAAGCGCGCGCCGGGAAGCCGAGGCCGTTCTTCACGCTCGGCCAAGTCGCGACGATGAAGGCGCCCGTCGAGGGCACCTTGTCGAGGTTGTCCAGCCCCGCGAGCTGGTAGTGGCCGCCGCCGAGCACGTAACTTTCGCTTTCCATGCTCTTGGTCGTATCGGTCGCCAGGCTCTCGTGGCCGATGGCGACGGCACCACGCTGCTCGAAAAGCACCTTCAGGACCGAGAGCGACCAAGCCGGGAACGGTGTACGCTTGAAGCGCTCGGGGTCGCTCGTCCAGTCCTTGGCCATGTCGGTGCGCAACGCCACGAACGCTCCCTTCGGCACAGGCCCATGCTGCCGTTCCCAGGCGGCGAGATCGTCGGGCGAGAAGGCATGGGCCGTATCCGCCGCGAGGTAAGGCGTATCGTCGAGCACGACCAACGGCAAAATCATATCGGCGAGTGGAAGCTCGTCGATCGTCCTGCCGGTCGGCGCGACCCTGGCCGGCGGATCGACGTGCGTGCCATATTGCCCGACCATCGCATAATAGGTCGCGCGAAATCCGTCTCTGGCGATCGTGTAAGCCTCGAGCGTGCGCGGGTCGACGGCCGGCGTCATCTTCGCCTGGCCGAAACTTGGGGCGACCGGCGATGTCGGGCTGAACGCATGCGTGAGATCGACCTTCGGCTTGGCCGCGAGGACCGCGAAAGCCTCAGCAAGCGTCGGGGCGCGACCCGCGACCGCGTTTTCCGCCAGGGCGGAATCGCGGATCAGGGCGAGGGCAATCAGGAGGAGAACGGTACGAGTCATGTGGCGTCCAACGGGTGGAAGAGCCGAACCTAGCCGTTCGTGGAAACCGACGGAAGCGGGGCGTCACGACTGCCGTTTTCGACAGCTGCCGTCTCGCGCGGGAGCATGCTAGCTTGAGCGACGATCCGAGAAGAGCCCATGCCGCCCCGCCTCGTTCAGCCCGTCGCGCCTACCGATGGCCGCCAGTCGGAGACCGCTCTCTTCGTGGCGCGCGGGACGCGCCGTTATCTGCGGGCCATAGGGTTCGCGAGCGTGACCGAGATGGCCCTGCGATCCGGCCGTCGCGCCGATATCGTCGCGCTCGGCAGCGACGGGACGATCCATATCGTCGAAATCAAGTCGTCGGTCGCCGACTTTCGTGCCGACCGCAAGTGGCCGGACTACCGCGCGCATTGCGATCGCCTCTACTTCGCGATACCCGCAAGCCTGCCGGCCGAAATCCTGCCGCAAGACGCCGGACTGATCATCGCCGACGCCTACGGCGCGGCGCTGGTCCGCGAAGCGCCGGAACACCGGCTTTCGCCGTCGACACGCCGCATGGTCACGCTTCGTTTCGCGCAGGTGGCCGCGCATCGGCTGCACCGCCTGGGCGACCCATCTCTCGCATCGTTCGAATGAAGGCGGGAGGACGCGAGGGCGCTCAGAAGGAGTCGACGAGGCTACGCGGCTTCTCGACGATCTGCTTGACGATCCGGTTGCCGCTGTCGAGCACGGACACCTTCGCCATCTGCGGCTCGTCGACCAGCTCGAAACCCATGATGATGACCTGCTCGCCTTCGCCGATGAGGTGCGCGGCGGCGCCGTTCATGCAAATCGCCCGCGAGCCACGCGGCCCGGCGATCGTGTAGGTCTCGAGCCGAGCGCCCGAAGTGTTCGAAACGACAAGCACCTTCTCGCCCGCCCACAGGCCAACGGAATCGAGCAGATCCTCATCAATCGTGATCGATCCGACGTAGGCCAGATTGGCTTCCGTCACGACCGCGTTGTGAAGCTTGGATCGCATGATCCAGCGCATGATCTCTACCTCGATCTACGTTGGCCAACGGCCATGCCGCGGCGGCGGGTATATACGCATGGATAGCCGCCGCCGAAAGAGCAGATGGGCGCATGTTTTCCGAGCCGCCCGCACGGTCCCTGCCGTCGCGCGCCGCCGGGGCGAATCTGTTAGACGCAGGTCTCAAAGTGAGGGCGAACCGCCCCGATGGAGCGGACACCGCGATGCTTGCCTTGGCTGACGCCATCATTCTCTCGAGCGGCTGGCGTCGGCGGGCGATCGCGTTCCTCGCCGGCGCGCTCGGCGCCCTCGCGCTGGCGCCGGTCGGCTTCGGACCGGCGCTCATCGTTCCGATGGTCGTGGCTGTCTGGCTTCTCGACGGGTCGAGCGAGCGCGTTCCGCCGAACGGTCTGCGGTGGGTCTGGCCCGGCGGCGGCTCGTTGCTGCTCGCTTTCGGCGCGGGCTGGTGGCTCGGCTTCGGCTACTTCGTTGCGGGCTTCTGGTGGCTTTCCGCCGCCTTCCTCATCGATCCGGATTTCGCCTGGGCCCTGCCGCTCGGAGTCTTCGGCCTGCCGGCGCTACTCGCGTTCTTTCCCGCGTTCGGCTTCGTGATCGCCAGGCTGCTCTGGGCTCCCGGGACGGCGCGGATCCTCGCGCTGACGCTCGGACTAGGGCTGGCGGAATGGGGGCGCGGCCATCTCTTCACCGGCTTTCCTTGGAACACGCTCGGCATGGGGCTCGGCGGCAACCTGGTCACGGCCCAGATGGCCTCCCTCGTCGGCGTCGATGGGCTGACCCTCTTGACCATCGCCCTCTGCGCCGCGCCGGCAACCCTCATCGATGGCCCCGCGCGCAAAAGGCGCTGGCGGCCGACGTTGACCGCCCTAGGTATCCTCACCGCCATCACGGCCTATGGCGCTCTTCGGTTGTCGCGGCCGGCGCCCTCGAATGGCGCCGCGATCGTTCGCATCATGCAGCCCGGTCTGCGGCCAGATAAGGAGTTCAGCGCAGAGCACAAGGACGCGATCATCGATCACTACATCGCGCTGTCGCGGCAGGACGATCTGGCAAAGGGCATTCGTCTCTCCGATGTCGCCATGCTCGTCTGGCCGGAGTCGGCGTTCCCCTTCATCCTCACGCGAGACCCGCAGGCATTGGCGAAGATCGGCGCCGCGCTGCCGGGGAAGACGACCCTCGTGACCGGGGCGGCGCGCGAAGAGGACGTGCCAGCCGGCCATGGCCATGAGGAATATTCCAGCTACTTCAATTCCATCCAGGTGATCGCCAGCGGTGGCACCATCGTCGACAGCTACGATAAGATCCACCTGGTACCGTTCGGCGAATACCTCCCGTTCGGCCATGTCCTGAACAGGCTCGGCGTTCGAAACTTCGTCGCGGTTCCCGGCGGCTTCGAGCCGGGCGCGATCCGCCGCGCTCTTCGCATCCCCGGGCTACCGCCAGCGTCGCCTCTCCTCTGCTACGAGGCGATCTTCTCCGGCGCCGTCGGCACGACGATGAACGCGGGAGCAAAGCCGCGCTTCCTTCTCAATCTGACCAACGACGGCTGGTTTGGCCTCACAAGCGGCCCTTATCAGCATTTCGCGCAAGTGCGTTTGAGGACCATTGAAGAGGGCCTGCCGATGGTTCGGGCCGCCGCTACTGGAATATCGGCGCTGATCGATCCCTATGGACGCATCCTTGATGCCTTGCCTCTCGGCCCCGAAGGTATCATCGACGGCGTCCTCCCAAATCCGATCCGCGCGCCGATGTTCGCACGCACCCGCGAACTGAGCGTAGGAGCTCTGTGGATCGCGATACTGTTGATTTTCCTCGCGCTGCGGGTGGTAAGGCTAACCTTGGCTAGAGGATTGTTGACATAGCGAGCGGGAAAACGCCTTGCGACCTTGATTTGCGGTCAATTTGACGGTTGAACGCGTTGTCGCAAGAGAGAGTTGAACTTTGGATCGTCGTCCGAGTGCTGTGAAGAAGATCCCCAACCCCATAGACAAGCATGTGGGGAGTCGCGTGCGGATGCGCCGCGTCCTTCTCGGGATGAGCCAGGAAAAGCTCGGTGAGGCGTTGAGCCTGACGTTTCAACAGGTCCAGAAATACGAGAAAGGCACCAACAGGATCGGTGCCAGCCGTCTGCAGCAGATTTCAAAGACGCTGAATGTTCCCGCCGCCTACTTCTTCGACGGCGCGCCGCCCTTCGAGGTCGGCGAAGAGAGTATCAGCCATTCCGTCGCGGCGGAGGCGGGCTCCGCCTACGTGGTCGATTTCCTATCGACGACGGAGGGCTTGCACCTCAATCGCGCCTTCGCCCGCATCCAGGATGCCAAGGTGCGCAAACGCATCGTCGATCTTGTCGCGGCCCTGGCGGGCGGCGACGATGCGCTACCGCCAAACACACCCTGAGGCCATTCCACTTTTCATCATATGCATCTAAAGAGGCACGGCGATGGGCCGGCGCCAAGATCGGTTGGTGATCGCCTGGGAGGTCACTTGCTCGCGACGGATAAGGCCGAACTCGACAGTCTTCTTGTCGCCGTCGCGGCGCGGGATCGGGAAGCGTTCCGCCGTCTCTACGACCTGACCTCACCGAAACTTCTTGCGACCGTTCTTCGTATTGTCAGGATCAGGTCGGCGGCGGAAGAGGTCCTTCAGGACGTTTACTTACGGATTTGGCAGAACGCGGCGAGCTACTCGCCGCAAACCGCTCCCGCGAGAGCCTGGATGAACTCGATTGCCCGGAATCGGGCCATCGACGTCATTCGGCAGAAGGGCTTCGCGTCAGTCTCCGGCTCCGACAACGATGTGGATTGGTATGAACGTATCGCTGAGGATCGCGATCGTGAGGCGGACATGGTGAACAACGCGTCTCTGCGTCATTGCCTTCAGACGATTGACGCTCAGGCGCGCGACTGCGTGTTGCTGGCCTATTACCAGGGCTACTCGCGAGAGGAACTCGCCGCCCGCTACGGCCGCCCCGTAAATACCATCAAGACTTGGTTGCATCGCAGCCTCGCGTCCCTCCGCGCTTGCCTCGACGGGGCAAGGGAATGAGCGCCGAGCTGGATGCGAGCGCTGGCGAGTACGTCTTGGGAACGCTCGACGCGGCGGAACGTACCGCCTTTGTCGAGCATCTGCGGCACGACGCTGACGCTCAGGGCGCGGTGGCCGCTTGGGAACGGCGCTTGGCCGGCCTTGACCAGTCAGTCGGTTCCGTGGCCCCGTCGCCGCAAACCTGGACCCGGATCGAGGCCGCCGTCGCGGCTTTCCCGCGGCCACCGCAGAGCTTCAGGGTCATCGATGGCGGATTCACCTCCGCGCCGAAGCTGAAGACGTCGCGCGACCGTTGGCGCGCGGCGGCGATTTTCTCCGGTTCGATCGCGGCGGCGCTCCTCGTCTTCGTCGCACAGCGCGAAGTCGCCAGCATCGGGCGCGGAGTCGACAACGTCAGCTACGTCGCGGCAGTGAACCGAGGCGGCGACAAGCCGGCCCTGCTGATCAGGGTCGATCTCAAGACGCGTCAGGTTTTCGTTCGTCCGATCGCGGCCGAAGCGCCCGCGGGGCATAGTCTCGAACTATGGTACATCGGCAGCGATAAGCCACCGCGCTCTTTGGGCTTGGTCGACAAGACCCCGTCGACCCTCGAAATACCGAAAGGCGCGAACGCGACGGGGGCAACGTTCGCTGTGTCTGTCGAACCGCAAGGCGGTTCCAAGTCCCCCGGGCCGACCGGCCCGGTGGTCTATGCGGGGCAGTTGATCAAGGATTAACGCGACCAGACAGCGGCGGATATGCCGATCGCCTTGCCGCTGGCCATCCGCGGGAGCATGGTCGGAGCCACGTCATCATGGCAGCGAATCAGTGCCCAGCCTGCTCAAAGCGCAAACCACCACGAATGACGCCGCGCCGGCCAGCAACGTTCCGGAGCTGACTGTTGGCGAACTCTCCGGCGCGTTGAAGCGCACCATAGAGGATCGTTTCGGGTTCGTCAGAGTGCGCGGCGAGATCTCGAACTATCGCGGGCCGCACGCGTCCGGTCACGCCTACTTTTGCCTCAAGGATGAGGCCGCCCGTATTGACGCGGTCATATGGAAGACCGCTTTCCTGCGTCTCAAGGTAAAGCCTCAGGAAGGTCTCGAGGTGATCGCGACCGGGCGCGTCACGACCTTTCCAGGCAAGTCGACCTACCAGATCGTCATCGAGGCGATCGAGCCAGCGGGCATCGGCGCGCTCATGGCCCTGCTGGAAGCGCGGCGCAAGACGCTCGCCGCCGAAGGCCTGTTCGACGAGGCGCGCCGCCGTCCCCTGCCCTTTCTGCCCAAGACGATCGGGGTCGTGACCTCGCCGACCGGCGCGGTCATCCGCGATATACTGCATCGGCTGGCGGATCGCTTCGCGCGCGACGTTCTCGTCTGGCCCGTTCGCGTACAGGGCGAAACGGCGGCGGCGGAGGTCGCGGCCGCCATTGACGGCTTCAACGCGCTCGCGGACGGCGGCCCGATCGCGCGGCCCGATCTCATCATCGTCGCGCGCGGCGGCGGCTCGCTCGAGGATCTCTGGGCCTTCAACGAGGAGATCGTGGTGCGGGCGGCCGCGACGAGCACGATCCCGCTGATCGCCGCGATCGGCCACGAGACCGATTGGACGTTGATCGACCATGTCGCCGACCTCCGCGCGCCGACACCGTCCGGCGCCGCCGAAAAGGCCGTCCCCGTGCGCCTCGATCTGCTTGCGCAAATGGCCGATCTCGCCCGGCGGCATCGAGCGGCGACACTGCGGCTCCTCGAGCGGGGCACCGCCGACGTGCGCGCGCTCGCGCGCGCCTTGCCGGGCGCCGAAAGCGTCACCGCCGTACCGCGTCAGCGCGTCGACCGCGCCGAGGCGCGCATGGCTGGCGCGATCGTCGGCGCGAGCGACCGGCGGCACCTCGACCTCTCGCGTCTGGCGCAGCGCCTTTCGCAGCAAGCGCCGCGCGTGAAACTCGCGCAGACGCGACAGCTCCTCGACGCGCTTGAACAGCGGATGGTGTTCTGCGTCACGCGAGGATCGGAGAGGCGAGCCGTGAGGATCGAGCAGACCGCGCGGCGGCTCGCGAATGGCGCGTCGGGTCTGAGCCGCGATCTCGCGCGCCTTGCCGAGCGGCGCGACCGGATGAGCACGGCAGCAACCCGCTTGTGGTCGGCCGGCATGAGGGCGCGCCATGAGCACCTGAACGGTCAGGAGAAACTTCTCAATTCGCTCGGCTACAGACAGGTCCTCGCCCGCGGATTCGCCTTGGTGCGCGACGAGGCCGGGCACACGGTGCGTAGCGTCAAGGACGTGGCCGCAAGCGCCATACTCGACATCGAATTCGCGGACGGCCATATTGAGGTGGCGAGAGCGCGCGGTATAGCCGCTGGGCGCGGCACACGCCTGAAACCCGGGGCCGGCCAAGGAACCCTCTTCTGATCGGCACTCACGGTCTTACGAAACGATTCTAGAGTCGGGACGAATTGATGAATTTGATGGAGAGACGCCCGTCTTCGACGTCGGAAGCCATCGTCGAATACCTCGACGGCGACTTTCGTGTCGTGCGCCCCGGAGCTTTCGTGAGGTGCGCGGCCTCCGGCGTGGCGATCCCGATCGAGGAACTGCGCTACTGGAACGTCGACTTGCAGGAAGCCTATGCCAGCCCCGAGGCGAAACTCTCGAGGCTAAAGTCGGCCAAAATCCCCTAGCGTGGTGCGCGCTTGGCGAGAATGCGCTGGAGCGTCCTGCGATGCATGTTGAGGCGACGCGCCGTTTCCGAAACGTTCCGACCGCAGAGTTCGTAGATGCGCTGAATGTGCTCCCAGCGAACGCGGTCGGCCGACATCGGGTTTTCCGGCAGAGCGGCCTTGTCGTGTTGCGTCGCCATTAGCGCATTATAGATCTCGTCGGCATCGGCGGGCTTGGCGAGATAATCGAAGGCACCGAGTTTGACCGCCGTCACCGCCGTGACGATGTTGCCATATCCCGTCAGGATGATCGCGCGCGCATCGCCGCGCCGCGCCTTCAGGTCGGAGATGACATCGAGGCCGTTACCATCGGCCAGACGCATGTCGATGATCGCGAAAGCCGGCGCCGCCGCCGCGATTGCCGCAAGACCTTCCGCGACGGAGGAAGCGGTGGCGACAACGAAGCCACGCGTTTCCATCGCACGCGCCAAACGCAGACAAAAGGCTTTGTCATCGTCGACGATGAGAAGCGACTTGTCTTCGCCTATATTCATCCCGATCACCGCCGGGTCGACGGCCGCTTCACCCGTGCCTTCATGTCCCATCGTACCCATATCTCGCTCTCCGACCGTTAGAACACTTCGTCCACATGCAGCGCCCGGTCGTCCGAGCCGAAGAGGGCTCGCGTCGACCGTCCCTGTTCGTAATCAGCCCGCTGCCAAAGCATGGTAACTCGAGCGCCTTTCAGCGGCGAAATGGCGTTAGCCATGGAGACACTCGCGCCCGATCGCTCGAGCAAGGTTTTGGCGATGAACAAACCGAGACCCAAGCCCGATCCATCTTCGGTCTTGGCGCGCCTGTTCGCCTTGTGTGTCAAATAGGGTTCTCCCAGCCACATAACAACGTCGGGGGCGAAACCAGGACCATCGTCCTCGATGACGAAGGCGACGATCGCCTCGGTCCACCGCGCGATGATGCGCACCTCCGTCGCGGCGAAGTCGATCGCGTTTTCGACGAGATTGCCGATGCCGTAAAGAACGCCGGGATTGCGCGTCGATTTAGGCTCCGGGCCCTCCCCTTCCTTGACGATCTTGATGACGATGCCGAAGTCGCGATGCGGCTGGACGACCTCCTCGAGCAGATGTCCCAAGGTCAACGTGCCCATGATGTGGCCGGGCTCGGAGCCGAGCGAGGCCAGCGTGCCGAGAATGCCGCGGCAGCGCTCGACCTCTTGCATGAGCAGGGTAAGGTCCTCGCCGACAGCGCCGGCCGCCGGAAACTGCTTTTGCAGATCCTTGACGACGAGCTTGATGGTGGCGAGCGGCGTGCCGAGTTCGTGCGCGGCGGCGGCGGCCAGACCGTCGAGCTGTGTCAGATGCTGCTCGCGAACCAGCACCAACTCGGTCGCGGCGAGCGCGTCGGCAAGGCGGCGCGCTTCCTCCGCCACTCGCCAGGCGTAGGCGGCGGCGAAGCTCGCGCCAAGAACGATCGCACCCCAGATCCCGGCGATATAGAGGATGGGCAGGTTCAAGGTCTGGCCCGGAAACCAGGGCAGCGGCCGGTGATAAAACACGAGTGTCGTCGCGCACACGATGACCATCAGCGTCAGCGACGAGGTGTAGACCGCCGTGAGCGAAACCGCGGCGATCATGAGCGGCGCGAGGAACAGCATGGCGAAGGGGTTCTGCAGGCCGCCGGTGCAATAGAGTAGCGCCGCCAGCTGGAGGAGGTCGTAGGCCATCAGGTAGAAGGCCGGACGATCGGCGAGGCGATCGCTGTGCCGATAGCGGATCCGCAGCCCGATGTTGACCCAGATCGACGTTCCGACCACGAAGAAGCAGAGAGCGAAAGGCATTGGGAAGGCGAGCACGAAGTGTGTGGCGAGTACGGCGCTCATCTGCCCGCTCACGGCGAGCCAGCGCAGCCGCACCAACGTGTCGACGCGAGGCCGTCGAGAGCGATGCCCGAGGTCGAACGGTCGTGAGCTCAGATCGGACAAAGGAGTGGCGTCTTCCTATATGTCGGGCGAACGGGAGTCTCGATGATCAAAACAGAGGCGAGTGTCGCATGTGACGAGGCCGAGCGTGGCGCGACAATCCGCCTCGACGGGCTGACCAAAGCTTTCAAAGATAAAATCGCCGTCGATCGCCTCTCCTTCTCTATCGCGGGCGGCTCCGTCACCGGCCTGCTTGGCGGCAACGGCGCCGGCAAGTCGACGACGATCGGCATGATCATGGGCCTGATCCTGCCGACTTCGGGCAGCGTCAAGGTCCTTGGCGTGGATATGGCGCGCGACCGTCACCGCGTGCTTCATCGCATGAATTTCGAGAGCCCGTATATCGACATGCCACACCGGTTAACGGTGCGGCAAAACCTGTCCGTCTTCGCGAAACTCTACGGCGTCGAGGACGTCGCTGGCACCATCGGCCAGCTGACGGAGAAGCTGGCGTTGGGCGACTTCATCGATCGCGCGGCCGGCAAGCTCTCGGCAGGGCAGAAGACACGGGTGGCCCTCGCCAAGGCGCTCGTCAACGAACCCGACGTGCTCCTGCTCGACGAGCCGACCGCCTCGCTCGATCCCGACACGGCGGACTGGATACGCGGCCACATCGAGGCCTATGTCGCGCGCACCGGGGCGACGATCCTGCTGGCATCGCACAACATGGCCGAGGTCGAGCGGCTCTGCGACCGGATCATCATGCTGAGAAGGGGCGCGCTCGTCGACGACGGCTCGCCCGAGCACTTCCTCAAGCGCTACGATCGCTCCTCGCTCGACGACGTGTTCCTCGATGTCGCCCGCGGACGGCGGCAAGCGTTGGCGCCCTCATGAGCGGTCCGGCTCTGACAGGCGTCACGCGCAGGAAACCGACGATCTTCTCGCCGAAGCGCGTCGTCGCGATGGTGACGCGCTATGTCTATCTCCTGCGCTCCTCCTGGACGCGCGTGGTGGACCTCATCTACTGGCCGGCGCTGCAGATGATCACCTGGGGCTTCCTGCAGACCTATCTGGCGCGTTTCCCGCACGAGGGCGCGGCCGGCAAGGGCACGATGGCCGCCGGTACGCTGATCGGCGCGATCCTCCTGTGGGACATCCTGTTTCGTGGCCAGATCGGTTTCTCTATGACGTTCATGGAAGAGATGTGGTCGCGCAACCTCGGCAATCTCCTGATGAGCCCTCTGCGTCCGGTCGAGTTCCTGCTGGCTCTGGCGACGATGAGCGTGCTTCGCCTCGCGGTCGGAATCATCCCCGTGTCGATCCTCGCGATCTGGTTCTTCGGCTTCAATCTTTGGGGCATGGGCCTCGCGCTCGCCGTCTTCTTCGCCAACCTGATCTTCACCAGTTGGTCGATCGGCCTGATCGTGGCGGGGCTGCTGCTGCGCAACGGCATGGGCGCCGAAAGCGTCGCCTGGACCGTGACCTTCCTGCTGCTGCCGCTCTGCGGCGTCTATTATCCGGTCTCGGTGCTACCCGGCTGGCTGCAGGCGATATCCTGGACGCTGCCGCCGACCTACGTTTTCGAGGGCATGCGGGACGTCCTGATCAATCACGTGTTTCGCGCCGACCTCATGCTTGAGTCTTTGGCCTTGAATCTCTTGATCTTCGTCGCCGCGAGCATTGCCTTCCTGCTTTTGTTGCGCAGCGCTCGCATGGTCGGCTCGCTGCTACAGATGGGCGAGTAGGGCTCGTGCCCGCTACGACGCCGCGAGGTTTGATGTCGGATGCGCCAGGCGGCTTTGGTTTCATCGTTCAAGCTTATCGACGTCGATCGATGCGGCGTCTGTTCCCATTCGCCGAAAGGTCGACTATCGCGGCGCACAAGATCATCCTATGCGTCGCGGCCGCCGCGTGCTGAGTCAGGTCCTATGAACCCCTTGTCCTATCAAGTTCACGAGTTGGCCTATCTGGCGTTCGCGCCCGCCCGCGCGGCGACGGATTTCGCACGGTTTTGGGCCCGCAATCCGCTCAACCCTGTCGCTAACACGACGCTCGGCCGAACGATCGTCGCCTCGAGCGAAATGTTCGAGCGTCTCACGCGCCGCTATGGCAAGCCGCGCTTCGATCTGGACCACACGACGGTGGGCGGCAAAACCGTCGCCATCGAGGAAGTCGTCGTCTGGCAGAAGCCCTTCTGCAACCTGCTGCGCTTCAAGCGGGATCTGCCGGATGCGATGGCGCAGCCGAGGATGCTCATCGTCGCTCCGGTTTCGGGACATTACGCGACCCTGCTGCGTGGTACCGTCGAAGCGTTTCTCCCCTATTACGACGTCTACATCACCGACTGGACGAACGCCCGGCTGGTGCCGGCGGCGGCCGCCTCGTTCGATCTCGACGACTACATCGATTATCTCATCGAGATGTGCCACGTCCTCAAGGCCGACGGCAGCCCGTTGCATACGCTTGGCGTCTGCCAGCCATCGGTGCCATTGATCGCCGCGGTCGCGTTGATGGAAGCCGAGCACGACCCGATGGCTCCCGACACGATGGTGCTTATGGGCGGTCCCGTCGACACGCGGCGCTCGCCCACGGCCGTGAACCTGCTCGCCGAAAAGCGCGGCAGTCGTTGGTTTCGAGACAATTGCATCTACCCGGTGCCCTACCCTTATCCGGGCTTCGGTCGAAAAGTTTATCCTGGCTTCCTTCAACTCTCCGGCTTCATGGCGATGAACATGGACCGCCATGTCGACGCGCACCTCGAGATGTTCAACCACCTCGTCAAGGGCGATGGTGAATCGGGTGAGAAGCAGCGGGATTTCTATGACGAGTATCTCGCGGTCATGGATCTCACAGCCGAATATTACTTGCAGACGATCGATGTCGTTTTCGTCGAGCATCAGCTCCCGAAAGGCCAGATGACCCATCGCAACAGAAAGGTCGATCTCTCGGCGATCCGCAAAACCGGCTTGATGGCGGTAGAAGGCGAAAACGACGACATCTCGGGCATTGGCCAGACTCTCGCGGCCCTTGAGCTTTGCACCAATCTGCCGGCGGAGCGGAAAACCTATCACCTGCAAAAGGATGTCGGTCACTACGGTGTCTTCAACGGATCACGTTTCCGCCGCGACATCGTCCCGCGCATCGTCGCTTTTCAGACGAGCTTGGCGACCGGGCGCGCTGAAGATCTGCCGGTCGCCTCTTGAAGGCGCGCGGCGAGGATCGCCTCGAGGTGAATGGCGACGGCTACTTCACCCGAGCGCCGCGCGACGTGCGCCAGTTGCTGGATCATATCGAATAGATATTCGCGCGCTCCCTCGCGCTCGACCTCTGATGCTGCGGGAGTGAGAAAGGCTGCCATTCGTCCGCTCGTGATCTTCACGCTGCGGTAAGCTTAAATATACAACCATAGGTTTTATCAAGTGGTTGGCTGTACGATTCGCGATCGATCAACAACGAGCTACACGGTGGGCGCGGCCCGCAAGGCACACGTCAGGCGTGTACCGCCGCAAACGTTAGTGCACAGCCTTGCGTCGCCGCCGCTCGACGGACGACGGGATGCGCATGCTTTCGCGATATTTCGCGACGGTACGTCGGGCGATATCGATGTTGTTCTCCCGCAGGCGCTCGACGATCGCGTCATCCGATAGAACCTCGCCGAGGCTCTCGCGCTCGATCATCTGCTTTATACGGAAGCGGACCGACTCGGCGGAGTGGGCCTCGCCACCCGAATTGGAGGCGATCGAGGCCGTGAAAAAGTACTTGAGTTCGAACAAGCCTCTCGGGCTGGAGAGATACTTGTTCGAGGTCACGCGCGATACGGTCGATTCGTGCATGCCTGTGGCATCCGCGATCGCCTTCAAATTGAGCGGCCGCAAGTGCTCCACACCGTAAGCAAAGAAGGCATCCTGCTGGCGGACGATCTCGCTCGACACCTTCAGGATCGTGCGCGCCCGCTGCTCGAGGCTCTTGGTCAGCCAATTCGCGGTCTGTAGGCAGCCCGAGACGAAGCTGCGATCGGTTTCGCTGCCCTTCGTCCGCGAGATCTTGGCGGCATAGGTCTGGTTCACGAGAAGCTTGGGCAGCACGTCGGCGTTGAGTTCGATCAACCAAGACCCGTCGGGCGCGAGACGCACGTTGACGTCGGGGACGACAGGCTGGATCGCGCTGGAGCCGAAGGCCCGACCCGGCTTGGGATCGAGTCGACGGATTTCGGCGATCATGTCGTTGATATCGTCCTCGTCGACGCCGCACAGCTTCTTGAGCGCGCCGGTATCGCGTTTGGCGACAAGATCGAGATGCCCGACAAGCGTCGCCATCGCCGGATCGAAACGGTTCAGGTCGCGCAATTGGATCGCCAGGCATTCACCAAGGTTGCGCGCGCCGACGCCGGCGGGATCGAGCGTCTGGACTGCCGTCAGCACTCTCTCGACCCGCTTCAGCGGCGCGCCGAGGCGTCCCGCCAGATCCTCGAGCGGGTCGGTGAGATAGCCGGCATCGTCGATGGAATCGATCAAGGCGTGACCGATGAGGCGGTCGGCCGGATCGGCGAGCGCCAGCGGCAATTGCTCGAGAAGGTGATCCTTGAGAGAAAGCCGCGCCGCAAGGTACGACTCGAGGTTGGCGCTTTCCCCATCGCCGCCCTGCATTGTCGAGCCCGACCAGGACGTGGCGGAAAGACCGGCTTCCGCCATCGTGTCGCGCATGTCGCTCGACACCGGCGGCCGGTCGTCGTCGAAACTATTGCTCAACTCGGTCCCGAGGCTCTTTTCAAGGTCGGCGCGATCGGTCGCGAAGCTCTCGGAGCTCCAATCCGCCTCGGCGCCCTCGTTGAACTGCTCGCCGAGCGTGATCTCGGCCTGCGGCATTGCGGGATCGACGGCGCGCATGTCCGCCATTTCTTCGCCGCGCGCTTCTTCAACACGCTCCAGTAGCGGATTGCGCTCAAGTTCCTCCTGCACGAAGGAGGCGAGTTCCAGATTGGAGAACTGCAGCAGCTTGATGGCTTGAAGCAGCTGGGGAGTCATAACCAGGGATTGCCCCTGGCGCATCACAAGCTTCGAAGAAAGAGCCATGCCTGACGCCACACCACAAAACATTGGACCGATCGGCCCATTTCTTGCTTGTAGCATCAATCCAATCGATTGTCCTAGGCTGAACGCCCTATTTGAAGAGCTGGTTAGCGAGAAATCCGCGCCGGCGCGAATGCCTCACAGCTTGAAGTCCTCTCCCAGATAGTGGCGGCGGACCTCGGGGTTCTCCACGATCTCCTCCGGCACGCCCGACGTCAAGACATGCCCCGAGTGTATGATGTAGGCGCGATCAATCAGGCCGAGCGTCTCGCGCACGTTGTGATCGGTGATGAGAACGCCGATCCCGCGTTTCTTCAGGTGTTGCACGAGCACCCTGATATCGCCGACCGCGATCGGATCGATGCCGGCGAACGGCTCGTCGAGAAGCATGAAGCTTGGCCGGTTGGCCAAAGCGCGCGCGATCTCGCAACGCCGCCGCTCGCCACCCGACAGCGCGATCGAGGGCGCCTTGCGCAGCCGCGCCAGATCGAACTCGTCGAGCAGGGCGTCCAGCTCGCGTTCGCGGACCGCCTTGTCGCGCTCGGCGATCTCGAGCACGGCCCGAATATTGTTCTCCACGCTGAGGCCGCGAAAGATCGAGGCCTCCTGCGGGAGATAGCCGATCCCAAGACGCGCACGCCGATACATTGGAAGGTTCGTGACATCGTTGCCGTTGAGCGCGATGGTCCCGGCGTCGGGGCGTACCAGACCGGTGATCATGTAGAAGGTCGTCGTCTTGCCGGCGCCGTTTGGCCCAAGGAGGCCGACCGCCTCGCCGCGACGCACGACCATGCTGACGTCTTCGACCACGCGACGGGTCTTGTAGGCTTTCGCGACGTGCTGGATCGAAAGGGTCCCTTCGCCCGCTTCTGGCGCGGCGAAGCTGGCGCCGATCTGGGGTTGCGCGCCGCGCGCGCTTGCCTCCTGCGGGAGGGCTGTGTCCAGTGCGATCGTAGCCCCGTTCATGCGCCAGCCCGCCGCGCCCTCTGCCGAGGAAGAGGCTTTCGCGTCTCCGCCGGAGCGTTGACGAAACCGCTTGACGACATTGGTGCCGAACGCGCTCAAACTGGGTCTTTCAAAAGGGCCAGCGATCCTCGCCCGATACCTGATTGCTCAAGAACTATAACCGAACTGATCGGTACGTCACGCGAGTTCCTGATCACACCGCGCGCCGGCTCGGCTTTAATTGCTGTTGCTGCTTGGCAGGAACATGCTCTTCACCCGCCCTGTCACGACCGCCTGCCCTGATTTGAGATCGTAGACGATGCGGTCGCCCTTGGTGACGTTCGGCCCCTGACTCAACGTCACGTTGCCGATCAGGACGACGGTGTTCTGGCTCCTGTCGTAGACGCCGCTGTCGCCGGTGCCGACCTGGTCGCGCTGCACGAGCGTCACCGGGCCGGCCGCAAGCATGCGCTGGACCTGGCTGGACGAGCCCGAGGCGGGTTGGGGCGCGTCGCTTTTCGGCGCCAGGAAAATCGTCAGGGTGGACGCCTTCAGCTTGGCGTCGCCCTGCGTCGCCAAGACGTTGCCGGTGTAGATAAGCTTCTGCTCCTTGTCGAAATAGTCGAGCTTGACCGCCTCGATATTGATCGGCTGTTTGGAGTTCCCGCCGGGTAGGATCGCGCCCGTCTTCTTCTGCGCCATGGCTGGTCGCAAGAGCAGGATCGTCAGGCCCGCGACCAGCACGCAGCCTCGGATCGGCTTCACTGGCGCGGCTCCGCCGCTTCTTCCGGCGGGTCGAACACGGAAGCGATATGGCCGCGAAAAGCGATGGTGTGGCCATTGTTGCTGATCGCCAGATCGTCGGCAGAGACCGCG
Organism: Beijerinckiaceae bacterium; assembly: GCA_965198495.1. GTDB lineage: Bacteria > Pseudomonadota > Alphaproteobacteria > Rhizobiales > Beijerinckiaceae > RH-AL1. Next base: position 3,196,313 of record CBDAPL010000001.1, read on the forward strand.
CCGCCCTTCAGATCGACCCGGAGGCGTTCGTGCGACGACAGCAGGCCGTCGCGAAAGCTCATCAACGCCGTCTTCATGTTGAGCGTGTAGCCGCTGGTGTTGGCGATCTTTACGTCGCCGTCGAGCGCCATCGTGTCGGCTTTGCTGTCGTAGACGCCGCCGGTGGAGAGGATATGGGTCGTCGTGGAGTCGGCCATGCCCACGCTGGCATCGACATCGACAAGCGTGATGATGCTCGGAACGGTGATATCCTGAATACCGGCCTTGGCCTTGATCTCGTAGGCGCCGCCGCCCTGCTGCACGCCCGCGATCTTTGGGTGATCCATCGTGATCTTGGTCCCGCTGACGCCGACGCCCGAAAGGCTGATCTCCTTGGGCAGGTGGCGAAACGGGTCGAAAATCGAAACGATGGCGATCGCCGAGACCGAGATCACCGCGCCAAGCACCATCGCGCGCTTGAGATATTTCACGAAAGCCGTGTGGCGACCGGCTGCCCTGAATGCGCCCGTCCGGGCGGGCGGCGTGTAATCCATGCCGCGGCGCGAGTCTCGCGCGGAGCCGCTCGTCAGATCCGCCATTGCGCTATAACCGTCGCGTCGTGCATCGGCTATGGTGTGCGCCAGCACCACGGCGAAGGCAAGGCGGCGCGGGAACGAAGCCGCCGCCACGCTCCCGTGTGCGCGAAGATGGGCTCTCAGGTGTGCGCGAAGATGTCCGTCTCGCCCCATCCATCAAGGTCGAGCAGGGCGCGAGTGGAAAGGAAGGCGAAGGCCGCGCCCGCGTAACGATCGCGCCCCTCGCGCACCAGCATGGCGTCGAGTTTGGCGCGCAGGGCGTGCAGGTGCAGGACGTCGGAGGCCGCGTAGGCAAGCTGGGCCTCGCTGAGCGTATCGGCGCCCCAGTCGGACGATTGTTGCTGCTTGGACATTTCGACGCCGAGCAGTTCGCGGGACAGATCCTTGAGACCGTGACGGTCGGTGTAGGTGCGCGCAAGCTTCGAGGCGATCTTGGTGCAATAGAGTGGCGCCGCCATCACGCCGAAGGCGCGGTACATGACCGCGATGTCGAAGCGCGCGTAATGAAACAGCTTGATGACGGACGCGTCCGCGAGCAGGCGCTCGAGCACCGGCGCGCGCGTCTGGCCGGCGGCGATCCGCACGACGTCGGCGGTGCCATCGCCGGACGAGAGCTGCACGACGCACAGGCGGTCACGCGAGGGGACCAGCCCGAGCGTCTCGGTATCGATCGCGACGGCTGAGCCGGGAACGTAGGCCTCGGGAAGGTCGCGTTCGTGAAAGCGAATGGTCATCTGGGATTCCGCGATCCGGACGGGCTGAGGGGAAGGTCGCGCGGTAACATCGCTATGTCTCCGGGGCAAGCCACCCGACGGTCTCAGATCGATTGAACCCTGTGTCCGCTCGACTTGTGCGGCCTGGCTATGCCGACAGTATGCCTGGATCGGCGCGATGTGCGCCGAATACGCTCCGCTGCTCGCTCGAATCGCGTGAACCGAGGCCATGCGGCGCACGCGCGGTCAGGCGATCGCGTAGCGGGCCAGCGCGAGTTCGGCATGCTCGATCTCGGGTTGGCATCCACCGATCACGTCGGCGAGCACGCGGCCGGATCCGCAGGCCATGGTCCAACCGAGCGTGCCGTGACCGGAGTTGATGAAGAGGTTCTCGTAGGATGTCGCGCCGACGATCGGCGTACCGTCGGGTGTCATCGGGCGCAGACCTGTCCAGAAACGGGCTGTGGCGCGGTCGGCGGCGTCCGGGAAGAGATCGCCGACCGAACGTTCGAGCGTGGCGCGCCTCGGGCTTCTCAGCGTGCTGCTGAACCCGGCCAGCTCGGCGGTGCCGCCGACACGGATGCGGCCGCCGAGACGCGTGATGCCGACCTTGTACGTCTCGTCCATGACGGTCGACATCGGCGCGCCCTCGGCATCGGTGATGTCCATCGTCAGCGAGTAGCCTTTGACCGGATAGATCGGCAGGCGGATGCCGAGCGGGCGCAGCAGCGCCGGCGTGAAGCTTCCCATCGCCGCGACGTAGGCATCGCCGTGGATCGGCCGCGCGCCTTCCACCTCCACGCCGGACACGCGCAAGCCATCGTGGCGAAGCGCCGCGATCGACGCACCGAAGCGAAACGTCACGCCGAGGGTGACACAAAGCCTTGCCAGACCTTGGGTGAACAAATGAGCGTCGCCGGTCTCGTCGCCGGGAAGGCGCAATCCGCCGACGACCCTGTCGCGTACCCGGCCAAGCGCGGGCTCGGCGGCCACGCAACCGGCTCGATCGAGCACCTCGTAACGCAGGCCGAAATCATCGAGCACGCGCGTGTCCTGTCCGACATGATCGAGCTGGCGCGCGGTCCTGAACAGCTGCAGGGTGCCTCGCTCACGATGGTCGTATTCGATCCCCGTCTCGCTCCTCAGCGCGATCAGCTGGTCGCGGCTGTACTCCGCCAGGGCCAGCATCCGGCGCTTGTTGCGGCGATAGGCCTCTTCGGTGCAATTGGCGAGCATGCGGGCGAGCCAGCCGTAGAGGCGTGGCTCGGCACGCGGCCAGACGACTAGGGGGCGATGACGCATCATCAGCCATCGAAGCGCCTTCAGCGGAATGCCAGGCGCCGCCCACGGTGCCGCGTAACCGGGCGACACCTGACCCGCGTTGGCGAAGCTCGTCTCCATGCCGGCGGCGTTCTGCCGGTCGACGACGATCACCTCGTGGCCAGCCTTGGCCAGGTAGTAGGCCGAGGCCACCCCGACGACGCCGCTGCCCAGGACGACGATACGCATCAGGTCTCCCGCCTCCCGTTGGATCTTTGCTAATCCCGCGCCACGTCGATCCGCCACCCGAGCTTCGACGACAACGGCGGCGGCATGCATCGTAGCCGGATCGCTGAGCGCCTTTGAAAGGCCGAGCTTCAGCTCGTCTCAATCGCTCTGTCTCGGCTCTATTGAGCCTCCCTTGAAGCCCGCGGCGGGCCGCAGGTCGCCGCTCAATCGCGTCCGGCCGGAACCCGTGTCGTCACCGAGCGTCGATCCCGGTCGAACGTGCGCAGCTCGGCCGTCAGATCCCGCATGCTCGTTTCGCCCTTCTTGAACACGCGTCGGGCTTCGCCGAGCTGCTCGCGTTCGGCGTGCGATATGTCGCGCGCGCTGAGGACGACGACCGGGATGTCCAGACAGCCCGGCAGATCTCGCAACCGATGGAGAAAGGCGAAACCATCCATCACCGGCATGGTAAGATCGAGCAGGATAAGCGCCGGCACGGCGCTCTGGACCGCGTCCAATGCCTCGGCGCCATCGCTGGCTTCCCGCACGCTCCAACCATTTTTCTGGAGTACGGCGCGCAAGAGTTCACGTATCGCTCGATCGTCGTCGACCACGAGAACGTCGCCGCTGGTCTCCCGGAGCTTGCCAAGCACGGTTTGCAGCTTGTTCCAGTCAATCGGCTTGGCGATGGTGGCGGTGGCGCCGAGAGCGGCGCCGATCTTCGGCTCGGCCACGAAGCTCACCATGACGACAGGGAGATCGACCGTCTCCTGGTCGGACTTCAGGGCGGAGAGAACCGACCAGCCGTCCATGCCGGGCATCATGACGTCAAGGAGGATGGCGGTCGGCTTCAGCAATCGGGCGAGATCAAGCCCGGTGCGGCCGTCGCTCGCCGTGCGCACATCGAAATTCTGCTTCTGCAGGAAGCGCGTCAACAGGTCACGCTGCGAGAGTTCATCGTCGATGACGAGCACCAGATCGCGCGTCGTGTCAGGTGATCGACCTTCAAGCTTCAGGTCACCGGGATTTCCATCCAATATGGGTTCCGGCGCGACGGCCGGCACCCTCATCGTGAAACAGGTCCCCTCACCGAGCGTGCTCGTCACGTCGATGTTGCCGCCGAGCAACTTGCTGAAGGCACGGCTCAAGGCCAGGCCGAGCCCGGTGCCGCCGAACTTACGCGTGGTCGTTTCGTCGGCCTGGGTGAAGCGCTGGAACAGGCGCTGCAGCTGCTCGGGCGTCATGCCGATGCCGGTGTCTTCCACCGCGAAGACGAGCCAATCGCCGGATGCTTGAATCTCACGGTGGACGCGAAGCGCGATGCGGCCGTTCTCCGTGAATTTACAGGCGTTGCTCAGCAGGTTGAATAGGCACTGGCGCAGCTTCACCGCGTCCGAGCGCATCGTGCCGAGATCGTCGCCGAGCTCGAGCGTCAGAACGTTGGCCTTGGTGCGTACGAGCGAATCGACCGTCGAAACGGCATCGCGCGCGAAGGTCTCCACCGCGAAGATCTCGGTCGAAATCTCCATCTTGTTGGCTTCGACCTTACTGAGGTCGAGGACATCGTTGATGAGGCTGAGGAGATGCTTGGCGTTGGACTTGATCTTGCCGAGATCGGTCATCATGCCGTTCTCGCCCGATTCAGTCGCCTCCTCCTCGAGCAGTTCCGTGTAGCCGATGACGGCCGACAACGGCGTGCGCAATTCGTGGCTCATGTTTGCGAGGAAGGCGCTCTTGGCCTTGTTCGCCGCCTCGGCCGCTTCCTTTGCCGCCTCCGCTTCTTCCTTGCGCAGGTTGATTTCCTCGTTCGTGCGGCGCTGGTACGCTTCGGCCTTCTTGCGAGCGTCGATATCAGAGACCGATGCGACCGCCCCGGTCACGATCCCCGACGCGTCGCGCGTCGCGGCGGCGGTAAGATCGATCCAGACACGGCTTCCATCGCGGCGCTGGTATTCAACCTGGAGCGATGCCTCGTTGATCTTCTCCTTGATGACGCGTGCGAGCGGGTATTCTTCGGCCTGGACGCGTCGCCCGTCCTCGTGGAAGGCGAGCCACTCTCCGTAGCGGTCGAGCGTTTTCGATTGTTTGCTGACGCCGACGATATCGTCGAGCTTCTTGTTCCGGCCGACGATGCGCCCGGACGGCGCCTCGGCGAACATGATGCCGATCGGAACGGTGTCGACGATTGTCCGAAGGTTCGTCTCGCTGACCTGAAGTCGCGCGAGTGCCGCCTCGTTCTCGAGGAGAACACCCCGAAGGGCGGCGCAAACCCTTACCATGGCGCCGCAGACAACGAGATATTCGATGACCGCCACGACGTGGTTGAGGCGGATGCCCATCAAGGTATCGCCGGAGCGAAGGAAGAAAGTAGCCGCGAGTAGCGCCGACAGAAAGGTCGCCAGCAGACCGGGCCGCTGGCCAAGAGCGACGCTGATCAGAAAGACGACCGGTAGATAAAGAAGGAAAGGTGCCGCATCGAGCGGCACGAACAAACGGAAGAGCGTGACGCCGCCGAGTGAAAGGAAGACGAGCCCGTAGCGGGTCCAGACGGTCGGATTGCGGCCGGCCAGAGATTTGAGAAACTCGTTCAAGGCGCCGCTCCGTCGCGGGGTCGTTTGACCGTCCGCATCACTTGACTAGCGTTATGCGCAACAGCCGTCTCGCGTTTTATCGGTCATGGCCAAGCTTGAGCGATCAAAACAGTTTTTGCAGCCACCCGTGCGGGTCCGGCGCACGTCCGCGCTGTATGTCGACCAGCATGCCGAGCAGCGTCTTCGAGACCGGTCCGGCCGCACCGTCGGCGATGGTGAAGGCGCCCTCGCGGCCGCGAACGGTGCCGATCGAGGTAATCACCGCCGCGGTTCCGCAGGCGAAGACCTCGCGCAGCCGACCGCGTTCGGCATCCGTCCGCCATTGTTCAATGGCGTAGGGCTCCTCTCGCACCGCCATCCCCGACGACCTGGCCAAACTAAGGACCGAGTCGCGCGTGATGCCGGGCAGGATGCTGCCGGTCAGTGGCGGCGTGGCGAGGGAGCCGTCGTCGAAGACGAAGAAGATATTCATGCCGCCGAGCTCCTCGACCCAGCGCCGCTCCGCCGCGTCGAGAAAGACGACCTGGTCGCAACCGTGCGCGAGCGCTTCGGACTGCGCCAAGAGGCTCGCGGCGTAGTTCCCGCCGCATTTGGCGGCGCCTGTACCGCCGGGCGCGGCGCGTGTGTAATGCTCCGAAATCCAGACGGAGACGCTCTCGGAGCCACCTTTGAAGTAGGAGCCGACCGGCGAGGCGATCACCATGAAGAGATATTCCGACGACGGCTTCACGCCGAGGAAAATCTCGTTGGCGATCATGAACGGCCGCAGATAGAGGCTCCCGCCCGGCGCGTCGGGGATCCAGGCGCGGTCGGCGATCACGAGCTGCTTGACGGCCTCGACGAAGATCGGCTCGGGCAGCGGCGCCATGGCGAGCCGCTCGGCGGATTGCTTGAACCGTCGCGCGTTGGCGTCGGGCCTGAAAAGGGCTGCGCCGCCGTCGGCTGTACGATAGGCCTTGAGTCCCTCGAAGACTTCTTGCGCGTAATGAAACACCGCCGCGGCCGGGTCGAGAGCGATAGGCCCGCGCGCCATGACACTAGCCTCATGCCAGCCGCGGCTTGCGTGGTAGCGAATGAGTACCATGTGATCGGTGAAGACGCGGCCAAACCCCGGATCGGCGAGCAAGTTTTCCCGATCGCGCGATGAGACGGGCTCAGGATGTGGACGGAGGTCGAACTCCAGCTCACTTCGGCTCACGATCGTGTCCTTTGAGACATCCGACGAACGATGGCGGACAGCGCTGACGTCAATTCAGGTTTGATGATTTCAGGTCGATCTGAGGATGAAGCGTGGCGGTGTCCCACGTCGCGGTCAAGCGGCGTTGTCAGGGTCGTCGCACGCCACATGCGATGAAGACGTCGCGATGAAGACATTGCGATGAAGACATCGCGGTCACGACGCCGCGCCTTGAGTCTCTTTAATCTAGAGTTTGGATATGGCATTGGAGCGGGCGAAGGGATTCGAACCCTCGACCCCAACCTTGGCAAGGTTGTGCTCTACCCCTGAGCTACACCCGCATCCGATGTCGCGGCTGATCCGCGTCGAGTGATATGGCGCATCTCGCGAAAGGATGCAAACTGCAATTCCGGTGCGCTGATCGCGACAGATTGCGGCCGACGGTCACCTCTGAACGGAGACTGCACGGCACGGGGGTTGCGTGCTTTGAAGTGAAATGCTGCAACACAAATAGGCGGACATGAGCGAACCTCTCGTCATCATCGGTCAAGGCATGGCTGGCACCAAGCTCGCGGAAGAGCTTTCGCAGCGGGCGCTCGGCCGCTATTCCATCGTGCTGATCGGCGATGAACCACGACGCGCCTACAATCGGGTCCTGCTCTCGTCACTTCTGGCACGCGAGATCGCCGCCGATGACATCGAACTCAAGCCGCGCGCATGGTGGGGCAAGAACGGCATCACCAACGTATTCGGGCAGAGGGTTACGAGCATCGATCGCGCCAGCAAGAGTCTTGCTCTCGCCAACGGCGGCAGACTGGATTACTCCAAGCTGGTGATCTGCACGGGCTCGCACGCCATCATGCTACCTAAGCCCGGAATGGATCTGCCCGGCGCGATCACGTTTCGCTGGATGGAAGACGTCGATATCATGCTGAACGGCGTCAAACCGGGCCAGCCTGCCGTTGTCATCGGCGGCGGCCTGCTGGGTCTGGAAGCCGCCTACGGGCTTGCGAAAGCCGGAATTCGCGTCACGCTGCTGCATATTGCGTCACGCCTCATGGAGCGCCAACTCGATGAGCCGGCCGGTCTCCTGCTCAAGGCGGCCATCGAAAGCAAGGGGTGCGAGGTGCTGCTCGGCGCCGACACCGCGCGCGTGATCGGCACATCGCGCGTCGAGGGCGTCGAACTCGCCGACGGCCGCGTCATACCGGCCGACCTGCTTGTCTGCGCGGTCGGCGTCCGGCCAAACGTCGACATCGCCAAGGCGGCGGGTCTCGCCTGCAAGCGCGGTATCCTGATCGACGATCAGATGCGTACGAGCGATCCAAACGTGTTCGCGCTGGGCGAATGCGCCGAGCACCGGGGTGTCGCTTACGGTCTCGTCGAACCGGCCTACGAGCAGGCACGGACCCTGGCGCGGACCTTGATCGGCGAGGCGGATGCCGCCTACACAGGCTCGATCCTCGCCACGAACCTCAAGGTCTCCGGCGTGTCTCTCTTCTCCGCCGGCAACATCATGGGAGAGGGCATGGAGAGCCTTGTCTTCGAGGATCGTCGGGAACACATCTATAAGAAAGTCGTGATCGACAAAGGCAAGGTCGCTGGCGCGGTGTTGTACGGCGATACCGTCGACGGCCTCTGGTATCTTGATCTGATCAAGTCGGGCGTTCCGATCGATGACATGCGTGACGATCTCATCTTCGGTCGCTCCCTGGCAATGAAAGAAGCGAGCGCGGCGCACAATTGAGGTATCGACTCTTTTGACGTCGACGGCGACTAGAGAAAGCGCTGCCGGCACAACAGTTTATGATTGCCTTGATCGGCCTTGGAACCGCTCCAAGGTAGGCATGGCAATTGCAAAAACAATCTCGAGCGAACGCTTGAGGGCGAGATGGACGTGAAGGTCGCGCTGTGATCGCGACAGGTATTCACCCGAACGCGTCGCGCATGTCGGCGGTTGGTCCCCAACACAGCACTTGAAGGAAGTACCCATGGGCGGCGAATTTTCAGCCGAGCAGAAGCGCTACCTCGAAGGTTTTACCTCGGGCATCCAGGTCGGGCGCCTGAAGCCTGCCGGTGGCGCCACCGCGCCGGCTGCGCCGAGCGGGCCAGACGCGCCGCATCTCGAGGCGCAGGTGAAGACCGAGGCCGCTGGCAAGAAACTCGTCGACCAGGAAAAGTGGAAGCGCGACGAGCATCCATTCGACGCCTACGACAAGTTGAAGGATCAGGCGGCGAAAGACGAATTCCCGAAACCGCCCGATAATTTCCGCTGGCGCTACTACGGCCTGTTCTACGTCGCTCCGGCGCAGGACGCCTATATGTGCCGGCTGCGAATCCACAACGGCATTCTCACCCACTGGCAGTTCGCCGGCATGGCCGATCTCGCCGAGAAATTCGCCGGCGGCTATTCGCATGTGACGACCCGCGCGAACCTGCAACTGCGCGAAGTTCCCGCGCGGCACGGCATCGACCTTCTCGAGAGTATCGTCGACCTTGGGCTCTGCTCCAAGGGATCCGGCGCGGACAATATCCGCAACGTCACTGGAGATGCGACCGCCGGAATCGCGCCGAACGAGCTGCTGGACACGCGGCCTTACGCACGCGATTGGCACTTCCACATCCTCGAGAACCGCGTCATGTACGGATTGCCGCGCAAGTTCAACGTGGCGTTCGACGGCGGCGGGCCGATACCCACGCTTGAAGACACCAACGACATCGGTTTTCAGGCGATACAGGTCAACGAGGGCGCGGGCGTCGAGCCTGGCGTCTACTTCCGTTTGATGCTTGGCGGTATTTCGGGCCACAAAGATCTGGCTCGCGATACCGGCGTCGTTCTGAAGCCGGCCGACGCGACGAAAGTCGCCGACGCGATTGTCCGCGTCTACATCGACAATGGGGATCGCACCAATCGAACGAAGGCGCGTCTGAAGTACGTGCTCGATGCGTGGGGCTTCGACAAGTTCCTGGTGGCGGTCGAGGAGAAGCTTGGCCACAAGCTCGCACGTGTCGATGGCGCGCACGTGTCGCCGCGTCCGACCCAACATCGCCAGGCGCATATCGGCGTGCATCCACAAAAGCAGGCCGGCTTGAACTACATCGGCGTGGTGCTGCCGGTCGGCAAGCTGCTGCCGCCGCAGATGCGCGAACTCGCCGCCATTTCCCACTCGCTCGGGGACGGCCATATTCGGCTTACCGTCTGGCAAAATCTGTTGATCTCCGGCATTCCCGACGACAAGTTGACGGAGGCGCAGTCGCGCATCGAGGCGGCGGGCCTCGAGTGGCGCGCCTCTTCGATTCGTGCCGGTCTGGTCGCCTGCACCGGTTCGCAGGGATGCAAGTTCGCGGCGTCGCCGACGAAAAAAAACGCCGAGGAACTGGCCACTTATCTCGAGCCGAAGGTGACGCTCGATACGCCGGTGAACATCCATTTGACGGGTTGCCACAACAGCTGCGCGCAGCACTACATCGGCGATGTCGGGTTGATCGGCGCGCGCGTTCCGATCAATGAGGACGGCGACACGGTGGATGGCTACGACATCCTCGTGGGTGGCGGTTTCTCGGAGCACGCCGGGATCGCTCGCGAGATCTATCCGAAGGTCGCGGCGACCGATGCGCCCAGCGTCGTGGAAAAACTGTTAAAGAGTTACCTTGCCCATCGATCAGGCCCGGACGAGACGTTTCAGGCCTTCACGGCATCGCGCGATATCGCCGTGCTGAAAGATCTCGCTGAAAAGGTCACGTTATGAGTTTCGAGGGTCCGACGCCGACGATTGCGCCGTTCATCCCGGAGAACGCCCCTTTCTCGGAGGAGCAACGTGCCTGGCTGAATGGCTTTTTCGCCGGGTTTCTCGCGCCGCAAGCCGGTGACGCACAGCCGATCAGCGGCGATGCCGCCGGTGCGGCCGAAGACGATGACGCGCCATGGCACGATCCCTCCTTGGCGATCGACGATCGTATGAAGATGGCCGAAGGCAAGCCGCTACAGCGCCGGATGATGGCGGCAATGGCGCAGCAGGATTGCGGCCAGTGCGGCTACAATTGCAATGACTACTCGAAGGCCATCACCGACGGCGCGGAGGCGCGCCTGAATCTGTGCGTGCCGGGCGAAAAGGCGACGTTCCGTATGCTGAAGTCGCTGGCCGCCGAACTCGGCGACGCGCCGTCGGACGCGCCCAAGGCCGAAGCCGCGGCCGTGGCCCCCGAGGCCGAGGGTCCGCCTGGCTACGCGCGATCGAACCCGGTCGAGGTTGTCTTCAAGGGGCGCCGCAGGCTCAACAAGGCGGATTCCGAGAAGGCGACGTTCCACATCGATATTGATTTGTCCGCCGCCGGAATCGAGTACGTCGTTGGTGATTCGTTTGGCTTGTTCCCGCAGAACGATCCCGAACTCGTTGAGAAAGTCGTAGCCGCCATCGGCGCCCCGCGTGACTTTCCGATCGGCGACAAGACCCTCGTTCAGGTCTTGACCACCGATATGTCGTTGGGCGCGGCCCCGGATTCGTTGTTCGAGCTCATCTCCTATATCACCGGCGGCGAGCGGCGCGCGAGGGCCAAGTTGCTCGCCAAAGGCGAGGATCCGGATGGGGATGTCCATACGCTCGACGTGCTTGCGGCGATCATGAAGTTTCCGGACCTGCGACCGGACCCGGAGGCTTTCGTCGAATGCCTGGACCCTCTTCAGCCGCGTCTTTACTCGATCTCGTCCTCGCACAACGCGACACCCGGCCAAGTCTCGCTTACCGTTGACCACGTCCGCTATTTCGTCGGAGATCGCACCCGTCATGGCGTCGCTTCGTCGTGGCTGGCCGAGCGTCTGATGCCCAAGACAGCGATCAAGGCCTATGTGCAGAAGGCTCACAACTTCGCCCTGCCGGCGTCCGCAGAGACGCCGATCATCATGGTGGGCCCCGGAACGGGCGTGGCGCCGTTTCGCGCGTTTCTGCATGATCGCAAGGCGGCCGATGCGAAAGGCGGTGCCTGGCTCTTCTTCGGCCATCAACGCCGCGCCGCTGATTTCTTCTACGAGGACGAGATGGAAACCTTTCTCGGCGACGGCACGCTTTCCAAACTATCGCTGGCTTGGTCGCGCGATGGCGACAAGAAGACCTATGTCCAGGACAAGATGCGCGAGGACGCGGAGGAACTCTGGTCGTGGCTCGAGCGGGGTGCGCATTTCTACATCTGCGGCGACGCCAAGCGGATGGCGAGCGACGTCGAGAAGGCTTTGACGGAGATTGTTGCCACCAAGGGCGGGCAGGACGAGGCGGCCGCGAAAAGCTTCATATCCGGCCTCAAGAAGAACGGTCGATATCAAGCCGACGTCTATTGAGGATTACGCCTTGACGATTGCGGTCAAGACCACCTGCCCGTATTGCGGCGTCGGCTGCGGCGTCCTGGCGACACCGGACGGTCTCGGCGGTGCGACGATCGCGGGGGATCCAGAACATCCCGCTAATTTCGGCAGGCTTTGCTCGAAGGGTTCGGCGCTCGGTGAGACGCTCGACCTTGCGACGCGGCAACTTTATCCGACCGTGCTTGGCGAGCGCGTCGATTGGGACACGGCGATCGACCACGTGGCGACCGGATTTCGCCGTATCATCGACAGGCATGGCCCCTCCGCTGTCGCGTTCTACCTGTCGGGCCAACTTCTCACCGAGGATTATTACGTCCCCAACAAGCTGATGAAGGGATTCATCGGGTCCGCCAACGTTGACACCAATTCGCGACTTTGCATGTCGACGTCCGTTGCCGGACACAAGCGCGCTTTCGGCTCCGATACGGTGCCAGGCTGCTACGAAGACTTGGATGAGGCCGACATGCTGATCCTCGTCGGGTCGAATGCGGCATGGTGCCATCCCATTTTGTACCAGCGCATGATGAAGGCGCACGAGACGCGCGGCGCGACGCTCGTGACCATCGACGTTCGCAAGACCTCGACAGCGGAAAGCGGCGACTACCATCTGGCAATCGCGCCGGGCCAGGACAGCGCGCTGTTCTCCGGCCTGTTGGTCTATCTCGTCGACAACAATCATGTCGATCACGAATACGTCGCGGCTCACACGGAGGGCTTCGAGGCGGCTGTCGCGCGCGCGCGATCGATCGCGCCCAACATCGCGGCGACGGCGATGCGAACGCGCTTGTCGAGCGAGGATATCAGCCGGTTCTTCCGGCGTTTCGCGACGACGGAGCGTGTGGTCACGCTTTACAGTCAAGGCGTCAACCAGTCGTCGCAAGGCACCGACAAGGTCAACGCGATCATCAACTGCCATCTCGCGACGGGGCGCATCGGTAGGCCGGGCATGGGGCCGTTCTCGCTTACCGGTCAGCCCAACGCCATGGGGGGGCGAGAAGTCGGTGGGCTCTCAAACCAACTTGCCGCGCACATGAATTTCGTCGCGCCGGACATCGACAAGGTCCGGCGGTTCTGGAACGCGCCGAATATCGCCGAGACGCCGGGCCTTAAGATCACCGACATGATCAAGGCCATCGAGAGTGGCTCCATCAAGGCGCTCTGGGTTCTCGGCACGAACCCCGCCGTCAGCCTTCCACAGGCTGGCGATGTACGCGCCGCCTTCAAGAACCTTGAGCTTTTCATCGTCTCTGAAAACGTCGCCTCGAACGATACTCTGCGCTCGGGCGCGCACGTCGTCCTGCCTAGTACTGGCTGGGGAGAGAAGGATGGTACGGTCACGAACTCTGAGCGCCGCATCTCCCGTCAACGACGCTTCCTCAGCACGCCCGAGGAGGTCAAAGAGGACTGGTGGGTGATCAGCCAGGTCGCGAAAAAGCTTGGCTTCGCCGGTTTCGACTACACGAGTTCCGCCGAAATTTTCGCCGAGCACGCCGCACTCTCCGCGTTCGAGAATGACGGCCAGCGTGATTTCGACATCGGCGGCCTCGCGAAGATGGACCAGGCGGCGTACAACGATCTCGCGCCGACGCAATGGCCGGTCTTCGCCGACGGCGCCCGCGCCCGCCTCTTCGCTGATGGAGGCTTCTTCACGCCGACGCGCAAGGCGGCATTCGTCGCGATTATCCCGCCTCAGTTGGCCGAGCCTGTCTCGGCCTCTTTCCCGCTCCTGATGAATACCGGCCGCGTTCGCGACCAGTGGCATACGATGACACGCACCGGTCTTTCCCCGCGCCTCGGCAGCCATGTCGCGGAACCGTTTGTCTCGGTGCATCCCTCGGACGCGAGCCGGTTCGGCCTCTCCGATGGCGGGCTGGCGCGTTTGACGAACCATCATGGTGCGGCCACCTTCCGCGTCGTGGTCACGCAGAACCAGGAGCGCGGCGCTATCTTCGTGCCGATGCACTGGAACGACGAGACGGCCAGCGACGCCCGCACGGGATCGCTCGTTCACGCGATCGTCGATCCGATCTCGGGCCAGCCGGACTCCAAGGCCACACCGGTCGCGATAGAGCCGGTGCCGGTGAAACTCGCGGGATTCATGCTGGCGCGCCGTCGTATCGCCCTGCCTCGCGACAGCTTCTGGGCCTGGGCCGCGGTCAAGGGCGGCTATGCCGCGCGAATCGATACCCGCCACGATGGTGCCGATCTATTGGCGGCATTGAACGAGGCCTGCGGATCGACCGATATTTTGAGCTACCACGACACAAAGCGCGGCATCACCCGGGTGGCGTTGCTCGCCGATGAAAAGCTGGTGGGAGCCTTATTCCTTGCCCCGGTTGGGACCGCGCCGAAATGGGCGGTTCTTGAAGAGGCCTGGACGAGAGACATCATCGACAAGCCGATGCGGCGCATGTTGCTGTCCGGCAGGCGTTTCGATGGAGGCGCGGACGAGGGACCAAATGTTTGCGCGTGTTTCGGCGTTCCCGAGAATCGAATCATCGCCGCAATTGCTGGGGGTTGCACCTCTGCGGCAGCGATCGGCGGCCAACTCAAAGCCGGGACGAATTGCGGATCTTGCATCCCAGAGCTGAAACGGCTGATTGCCGAAGCCGCCTCCTCCGCGAGGGCGCCGCAGCAGGGTGTGTCGTGAAATCCGCCTAGAGCGCAGCTCAGGTTCCGACGGTGGAGGTCAGATGCCAGTCTGCTTGTCGATCCGCTTGGCGCCCCCAATGAGCCGCGCCCAGGTCTCTTGAACGTCGGTCGAAAGACCGCGCATGTTCTCGTTGACGACAGCCCAGTTGACCATCGTGCGCCCGGCTGGTTCGCCTGCGCCCGGCGCGCTTCGCGTCGCGTCGACCACGTAAGCGGTTCCTATGGTCAGGAAGCATCCAACAATCAGGCCCAGACTAAAACGCATTCTTGCTCTCCGTGGAACCTCGCTCTTACTGCAACGCTTGCTGCAAACGGCAGTTCCGGACGCTAACCGCGGCGGCGACGGTCTGGTGGCGATCGCGCGAGGTCGGAGATGTCATTGAAGATCGAGGACTACGCGATGATCGGCGACGGTCAGACCGCCGCTCTTGTGGGGCGCGACGGCTCGATCGATTGGCTATGTTGGCCCCGCTTCGACTCTGCGTCCTGCTTCGCTCGCATCATCGGCGAGGAAGACAATGGGCGTTGGCTGCTCGCGCCTGTCGATGCCGCCGCGAAGACGCATCGCGCCTATCGCGACAAGACCCTGATCCTGGAGACGCATTACGAAAACGCCGAGGGTGCGGCGGTGGTGATCGACTTCCTGCCGATCACGCGGCCACAGGTCGCCCTCGTGCGGATCGTCCGCGGCTTGCGCGGGACCATGCGCTTTCACACCGAACTTATCCTCAGGCCGAATTACGGCGTCGCGATCCCGTGGATCAAGCGTGACCAGGATGGCAGCCTACGCGCCGTCGTCGGACCCGACGCGTTCATCATGCGCACCAAGGCCAAGCTCGAGCCAGACGGCAGGCGCCATGGCGCCGAGTTCCTGGTCGCCGCCGGCGAGAGCATGGAGTTCGCTTTCGCCTACCATCTCCCGTTCCAGCCGGTGCCCGAGCCTCTCCAGGTCAACAAGGTTCTGGAGGAAACCGAGTTGCGCTGGCTTAATTGGACGAAGGCGTTCGCGCATGAAGGTCCCTATCAGTCGATCGTTCTTCAATCGCTCATCACCTTGCGGGCGCTGATCTACGAGCCGTCGGGCGCAATCGTCGCCGCTCCAACGACTTCGCTGCCGGAAGAACTCGGCGGCGCGCGCAACTGGGATTATCGCTACTGCTGGCTGCGCGACGCGACCTTCACGCTCCTGGCCATGATGAATGGCGGCTACGTGAACGAGGCTAACAACTGGCGGCGGTGGCTGCTGCGCTCGATCGGCGGCGATCCATCGCAAGTGCAGATTATGTATGGGATCGGCGGCGAGCAGCGAATTCCTGAGATCGAGATCGATGCTCTAGCCGGCTATGAGAATTCGAAACCGGTGCGCGTCGGCAACGCGGCCGCTGGCCAACTGCAAATCGACATCTACGGCGAGGTGCTCGACGCGATGTACCAGGCCCGCAAGCGCGGCCTGACCGGCGATGACGAGGACTGGACGTTACAGGTTGAGCTCCTTCGTCACCTGGAGACGGTGTGGACCGAGCCCGACGAAGGCATCTGGGAAGTTCGGGGCGGCCCCAAGCACTTCGTCTACTCGAAGGTCATGGCTTGGGTTGCTTTCGATCGCGTGATCAAGACGGTCGAGGAGTTCGGGCTGAAGGGCGATACGGCGAGGTGGCGGAAGATACGGGAGACGATCCATGCCGAAATCTGCGAGAAGGGTTGGAACGAAGAGGTCGGCGCCTTCACGCAATATTATGGCTCGACGGCGATGGACGCCTCTATCCTTCTGATGCCGTTGACAGGCTTCCTGGCACCCGAGGATCCCCGGATTCGCAAGACCGTCGAGGCGGTCGAGAAGCACCTGATGAAAGACGGGTTTATTCAGCGCTACGTGACGGACGACAGCGATGGCCTCAAGGGCTCGGAAGGCGCGTTCATCGCCTGCTCGTTCTGGTTCGTCGACAATCTAGTCTTGATCGGTCGCAGAGACGACGCGCGGTCCATGTTCGAGCGGCTGATCAGCATAAGCACCGATCTCGGCTTCATGTCGGAAGAATACGATACGAAGAGCAAGCGTCTGATCGGTAATTTCCCGCAGGCGTTCTCGCATATCGCCCTGATCAACTCGGCTTTCAACCTGGCGAAGCCGAGCAACATTAAACCGTCAACAGAACGTTCAGGTCACCAGCCCGATTTCTGATTGGTCACCAGAGCGGGCGTTCGGACTTTCAGGGAGAGGTCGGCGCGAGAGGATAGGGCGCGATGCCCATGTCGCTCAGGGCCTGCGCGTCCTTTACTCTCGGATCAAAGGCGGCGCTCAGGCGCTCGGCAACGAAGCGTTGCGCCTCCGCCGCTTTGGAGACGGCCGCGCCCATGCCGAAGAAATCGTGCGTGACGCCGTCGTAGTCACGCATGAAGACGGGTACGGTCGCAAGCTTTAGTTTGCCTCCCAACCGCTCGCCGTCGGAACGCAGCGGGTCGTCCTCCGCGGTGACGATCGTCGTCGGCGGGAGATCGTTCACGTTGCCCTTGCCGACGATATCGACGCGCGGATCGTTCATGTCGTCGAGGCTCGGCAAGAACTGGCGCAATGTCCATTCGACCGCTTCCTTGTTCCAGGGCCGCGCCGTGGAATCTTCCAGCCACGAGTTTGTCTTGAGATTGACCCCGGCCGCTGGCGTGATCAGCACGAGGGCGACGGGCTTCGGCAGCTTGCCGTCGCGCGCGGCCATGGCGGTGTCTGTCGCGAGGAGGCCGCCGGCGCCCTCGCCGGCCAGCGCGATCTTGCCGGCATCACCACCGAAGCTGGCGGCATTGGCCAGAACCCATTTGTAGGCGGCCAGGCTGTCGCCCTCAGCGGCGGGAAACTTGTGCTCGGGCGCGAGCCTGTAGTCCGGGGCGACGACGATGAAGCCGCCGGTCGCGGCGATGGCGCGCGAGGACGCGTCTGTCGAGGCGCCGTTCTCCAGCACGAAACCGCCGCCATGATAGAAGATCACCACCGGGCTTGGCTTCGAAATCGGCCCCGCGGGCGTGTAGATCCTCACCTTGAGGTCGCCAGCGGGTCCCGGATAGGTCATGTCCTTCAGATCGACGGCGTAGGGATCGAGTTTTTTGCCTTGCTTCTTCAGCAGGATGGCGGCGGCCTCGATCGGCGTGGGCTGCCGTCGCGCCTCGGCGGGCGATAACGTCTCGAGCGGCTTCGGATTCAAGCCGCGCCAGGTGTCGAGGACATGCTTGAGGTCGATGTCGACGGTCGCCGCGGGATCGCCGATGAAGGTGGAAATCACCTGATCGAGGCGATCCCTAATCGTCGGCTTAGCGCTGTCAGCGAGGACGGTCGTGGCAAGCAGCGGTAAGGTGAAAAACGCGGCTCCGATCGGCTTCAAGATCTGGCGAAACATGGGTGCCTCTTCCCTTAGTATCGAGGCTTCATCCCACGATTGGGCGCTTTCCGTCTAGGGTGCGATCCTCAGGCCATGAACGGTTCGGTGCTGTGGACGCGCATCGAAGGCATCGTGCGGCCGCCGGCGATCCACTGGCGCAGAAACGTATTCAGCCAGCGCGCGACGGCGCCATCGTGAAGATACCAATCCATGAAGTGTCGATCGCGCGGCATGGCACCGGGCATTTGCATCCGCTCGGCCCCGCTCGTCGTCCAGCGGCACATCATCTGGTAGGTGACCTCCGGATGAAACTGCAGACCGAAGGCGCCTGACCCATAGCGGAAGGCTTGCGCCTCGAAGTCGTCGCCTTGGGCGAGAAGCACGGCGTCGCGGGGGAGATCAAACCCTTCGCGGTGCCACTGATAGACCTTCTGCGGGAAGGAGACGGGCCAGACCTTTCGGCCGGTCGCGGTGGCGCGGATCGGATAATAGCCGACCTCGACGCGCCCTTCCGGATGCGGCGCAACGCGATGCCCAAGGTGGCGGGCAAGCATCTGCGCGCCGAGGCAGATGCCGAGGTAGGGCTTGCCGCAGGCGAGCGGCACGCCGATCCAGTCGATTTCACGCCGCAGGTAATCCTCGTTGTCGTTGGCGCTCATCGGACCGCCGAAGATGATTGCGCCATCGTGGGCGTCCATCTTGCCTGGCAGCGGATCGCCGAAGCGCGGCCGCCGGATGTCAAGGCTGTAGCCCTGTTCGCGCAACAGCCGACCGATGCGACCGGGGGTCGAGAGCTCCTGATGCAGGATGATGAGGATGCGGCGCGTGCGACCAGGCCGCGTGATCACGGGCGAATTGTCGACATTTCCACCCGGCTCGTCGACGATTACACGCGTGTCATGGAACAACGGCTCGTTCTCCCGTCTCACCTACCAACGGCTCCCATCAGACGATTTGCTTGGTTAAGGGTGAGTTAATGAACGCACCTTTCGAGGCAAAGATCAGGCCGGGGCGGAAAATAGCCGCGTCGATCCCAGGTTTAGGCATCGTGTCCGACGAGACCGCGTTTCTTGAGCAGCGCGTCGGGCGAAGGCGCCCGCCCCCGAAAGGCGGCGTAGGCGGCTTCCGGCGCCGCCGTGTTGCCGGCACCGTACACCGAATCGCGCAGACGTTTGGCGGTCGCCGGGTCGAAGATGTCGCCGGCTTCCATGAAGGCATCGAAGCCGTCGGCGTCCAGCACCTCCGACCAGAGATAGCTGTAGTAGGCCGAGGAGTAGCCGTCGCCGGCGAACACGTGCTGGAAGTGCGGCGTACGATGCCGCATGATGATGCCGTGCGGCATGCCGAGCTTGTCGAGCGTCGCCTTCTCGAACGCGACGACGTCGACCGGGCCGGCGGTGGCGCTCTCGTGCAGGTCGAGATCGACAAGGGCGGAGGCCGTGTATTCCACCGTGGCGAAGCCCTGATTGAAGCCACGCGCCGACAGCAGCCTTGCGAGAAGCGCCTCGGGGATCGCCTCGCCCGTATCCTTGTGGACGGCGAACTTGCGCAGGAGTTCAGGCTGTTCCAGCCAATGCTCGTAGAGCTGCGAAGGAAACTCTACGAAATCGCGGGCGACGCTGGTGCCCGAGAGAAGCGGATAGGTCACGTCCGAAAGCATGCCGTGCAAGCCGTGGCCGAACTCATGAAACAGCGTGCGCGCGTCGTCGAACGAGAGCAGGCTGGCCTCGCCTTTCGGCGCCTTGGCGAAGTTCATGACGTTGACGACGATCGGCAGAACCCGCCCGTCGAGCGTCTTCTGCTCGCGGAAGCCGGACATCCAGGCGCCGCTGCGCTTCGAGCCGCGCGCGAAATAATCACCGATGAACAGCGCGATCGGCTGACCCGTCGCGTTCCTGACCTCCCACGCGCGCGCGTCGGGATGGTAAAGCGGAATGTTTGCGCGCGGCGCGAAGGTGACGCCAAACAACCTCGTCGCGGTGTAGAACGCCGCCTCGATCATCCGGTCGAGCTGAAAGTACGGCTTGATCTCCCCCTCGTCGAGGTCGAACTCGGCCTTGCGCCGCTTCTCGGACAGATAGCGCCAGTCCCACGGCTCGACGGTGAAATTGCCGCCATCGCTGGCCGCCAGCGCTTGCAGCGCGTGCTCCTCGCGCGCGGCGCGCGCCCTGGCCGGCTCCCATACTTTCCGCAGCAGGTCGCGGGCGTTTTCCGGGGTCTTCGCCATGGAATCGGCGAGCCGAAAGGCGGCGAAATTCTCGAACCCGAGCAAAGCCGCTTTCTCGGCACGCAAGGCCACGGTTTCGGCGGCGATCGCCCGGTTGTCGGTGGCACCGCCGTTCTCGCCGCGCCTCGCCCAGGCCTGGAAGGCCAGCTCGCGGAGGTCGCGCCGCGCCGAAAATTGCAGGAACGGCTCGATCGAGGAGCGCGAGAGCGTGATGACGTGCTTCCCGGAATGGCCGCGCGCCTCGGCCGTCGCCGCGGCGGCATCGATCAGCGCACGCGGCAGCCCGGCACGATCCGCCTCGGTCTCCAGCACGAGCTCCCAGGCCTTCTCGTCGGCGAGCAGGTTCTGCCCAAATTGCGTGCCCAGCGTTGCCAAACGCTCGCTGATCGCGGCGAGCCGGGCCTTGGCCTCCTGCGGAAGACCGCCGCCGGCGCGCGAGAAGATCGTGTGGTAGCGCTCCAGCACCCGGCCCTGCTCGCCTTCGAGCCCGAGCGTGTCGCGCCGCTTCCACAGATCGTCTATGCGCCGGAACAGCGCCTCGTTGAGGTAGATCGCCGAGGAATGGCGCGACAGCACCGGCGCCATCTCGCGCTCGATCGTCTGAAGCTCGTCGTTGGTATCGGCGGAGCTCAGGTTGAAGAACACCGACGAGACCTTATCGAGTTGTGCGCCAGCCCGCTCCATCGCCGCCACCGTGTTTTCGAACGTCGCAGGATTGGGACTGTCGGCGATCGCCGCGATCTCGGTGACGTTCTCCGCCAAAGCTTCTTGGAAGGCCGGCCGGTAGTCCGCGTCCGCGATCTCTGCGAACGGCGGCGCCTCGAAGGGGCCGGTCCAGGGCGAGAGGAGCGGATTATGCGCGGCGGATGCGGTCATGGCTGTCCCTTGGTTCGAAGCCGCCAGACAATAGGGACCATCGGCGGCGGGAGGAAGGCCGACACCGTCGAGCGCCGCAAGCATTTCCGATACATACGCGAAGCCGGAGCGCGCGTATAATAGCCTGGAACAAGCACGTCTCCGCAGCCAAACCTGATCACGGACCTCATGACGATCGTATCGCGCCTCCTGCTCGCCGTTGTAATCGGCCTCGCCGTCGGCTTCGGCTACCGCGCCTATGACAAGGCGCGCGGCGCCGAATGGGTCGTCTCGCCCCAGCAGATCGCCGCCGCGAAAGCGAGTGGCAAACCGGGCTTCGAAAGCAGCCCCGACACAGTGACGGTCCTGCCGATCCGCAGCGAGATCGCCGATGCTCTGCCGTTCAAGTGGATCCTGGCCGGGGTTGGGGCCGGCGGGCTCGTCTTCGTGGCTACCCGTCGGCGGAGGCTCGTTCGGTGAAAGCTTGCGTTGCGCCTAGTGCCGAGCATACGCGTAAGCCAGCCTCAGTCGTCGGCCGCAGTGGGCCCGCGCAATGTGCGCACCAGGCTCACCGCCAGCAGCGGCGCCAGGCTCGCCAGCGATAGAACGAGCCAGGTGAGCCTCGCGCCCTGCCCCCAGATCGGCAGGAGCAGCGCCAAGCTCGCCAGCGCCCATGGCACCAGGACGAGCCGCAGCCACGGCTGGAAGGCGCGCACCCGGACTGGATGGACGAAATAGACCGGCGCGAAGGTGAGAACGGCGAAGACGCTCACAACGATGGCGCCGACGATCGGCGCCGGCCGCAGCATCAGCAGGTAGAAGACGACGACGTTCCAGACAGCGGGGAACCCGACGAAGTAATTGTCCACGCTCTTCGAGTCGGTGCGAGCGAAATGATACAGCGAAGACAACAAAATCAGCGTGACCGCCACCAAAGCGAAACCTGCCGGGACCAAACCTTCGCGAACGATCAGGATTGCCGGGAGCAGGACGTAGGTGAGGTAGTCCACCAGGAGGTCTAGCGTCGCACCGGAGACGCGCGGCACGCGGCGCCTGACGTCGACGAGGCGGGCCAGAGGACCGTCGATGCCATCGACGATCAAAGCCGCGAGCAGCCATACCATCGCCGTGCGCCAGTCGCCGCGCTCGGTCGCGAGGAACGCGAGAAACGCCAGCACCGCGCCGCTCGCCGTGAGGGCATGGACCATCCAGGCGAGCGCGACCAATGTCGTCTCGCGCCGCGATGACGGAGCGACGGTCATGCCGCCAACTCCGCCGCCGTTCGGAATCGGGAGACGAGGAAGGTCAGTGGGCCCCACGCTGAAGCGCGCGCATGTTGGCATCGAAGACGCCGACACAGCCGGAACTCAACTGTGAATGCTTGCTCGCCAAGCAGGCGATGATCCGCTGCTTGTCCGGGATCTCGCCCGAGCAGAGCCGAAACGCGTCGCCCATGCAGGCCACGGTCTGCTCGTTTTCGGAATATTGCGCCTTGGCGACGCCGGACAAGGCGGCGACAGCACCGACCGCCGTCACGGCGAACGCGAGCCATTTCCAACCGTTTTTCATTTGTCCCCCGATGCGAAGGTCGGCCATGTCGCGTCCGCTCATCCGTTCTGGAGAAAACTGTCCAGCACCATCTTGCGGCCGGCCTTGTCGAAATCCACCGTCACCTTGTTGCCGTCGACCGCGCCGACGGAGCCGTTGCCGAACTTCTGATGGAACACGCGCGCGCCCTTGACGAAGCGTGCGCCGACGGTGGCCTTGGCGGTCAGTTCGCCCTCGATCTGCAGCGGACCGCGCCGCGCCGAGGCGCCGGCGAACCCGCCGCCCTTGCTCGCCGCCTCGCCGCCTCGCTTCTGCGCGCGTTGCCAGCCCGGCGTCGCGTAGGACGAGGCGAACTGGTCCATGTTGGCGAAGCGCGATTGCGCGTAGCCGCCGTAGGCGTTGCCGTTGGCCGCCTCCGTCACCTCGACGTGCCCCTCGGGCAGTTCGTCGAGGAAGCGCGAGGGAATCGTCGTCTGCCACAGGCCGTGAATGCGGCGGTTTGTGGCAAAATAAATCTTGGCGCGACGCTTGGCCCGCGTGATCCCGACATAGGCGAGACGACGCTCCTCCTCCAGCCCGGCGCGGCCGGACTCGTCGAGCGAGCGCTGGTGGGGGAACAGACCTTCCTCCAAGCCCGGCAGGAACACCGTCTCGAACTCGAGCCCCTTGGCGGCGTGCAGCGTCATCACGCTCACCTTCTCGCCGCCGCCACCATCGGCCGCGTCCATCACCAGCGAGATGTGCTCGAGGAAGGCGGCGAGGTCGGGAAACTCCTCCATCGCGCGCACGAGCTCCTTGAGGTTCTCGAGACGGCCCGCCGCTTCCGCCGTGCGGTCCTTCTGCCACATCTCGGTGTAGCCCGATTCCTCCAGGATCATCTCGGCGAGCTGGCCCTGCGGGCGCTGATCGACCAGCGTGGCCCAGCGCGCGAAATCGTCGAGCAGGGCGCGCAGCGTCTGCCGCTGCTTGGGTTTGAGCTCCTCCGTCTCGACCATCATGCGCGCCGACATCATCAGCGGGATGCGCTCGCGCCGCGCATACTCGTGCAGCAGCTGCAGCGTCGCATCGCCGAGGCCGCGCTTGGGCGTATTGAAGATGCGCTCGAAGGCGAGATCGTCCTGCGGCTGCGCCACGCAGCGCAGATAGGCCAAAGCGTCGCGGATCTCGGCGCGCTCGTAGAAGCGCGGACCGCCGATCACCCGATAAGGCAGCCCGAGCGTGATGAAACGCTCCTCGAACTCGCGCATCTGAAAAGAGGCGCGCACCAGGATCGCCACTTCATCGAGCCCGTGGCCCTTGTGCTGGAGCTGCTCGATCTCTTCGCCGATCGTGCGGGCCTCCTCCTCGGAGTCCCAGATGCCGGTCACGGTCACCTTCTCGCCGTCCTCACCGTCGGTGAACAGGGTCTTGCCGAGCCGCCCGTCGTTGCGGGCGATGAGATGGGCGGCGGTGGCGAGGATATGCCCCGTCGAGCGGTAGTTTCGCTCGAGGCGGATCACCTTGGCGCCCGGGAAGTCCCGCTCGAAACGCAGGATGTTGTCGACCTCGGCGCCGCGCCAGCCGTAGATCGACTGGTCGTCGTCGCCGACGCAGCAGAGATTGTGTCGCGCCTCGTCGCTGCGGGGCTGGGCGAGCAGCCGCAGCCACATGTACTGGACGGTATTGGTGTCCTGGTACTCGTCGACGAGCATGAACTTGAAGCGATCCTGCCACTGGCAAAGAACGTCGGGGTTCTCGCGAAAAAGCCTGACGCATTCGAGCAGGAGGTCGCCGAAGTCGGTGGCGTTGAGGATCTTCAGGCGATCCTGATAATGCGCGTAACAGATCGCGCCCTTGCCGTTTGCAAAGGCGGCCGCGTCGCCCGGCGGCACCTGCGCCGGCGACAGGCCCTTGTTCTTCCAGGCGTCGATCTGGTGCGCGAGCGCGCGGGCGGGCCAGCGTTTGTCGTCGATGTTCTCGGCCTGGATCACCTGCTTCAGCAGGCGGATCTGGTCGTCGGTATCGAGAATTGTGAAGCCGGACTTCAGGCCGACCAGCTCCGCATGGCGGCGCAGGATCTTGGTCGAGATCGCGTGGAAGGTGCCGAGCCAGGGCATGCCCTCCGCCACCGGCCCGGCGAGCAACGCCACGCGCTCCTTCATTTCGCGCGCGGCCTTGTTGGTGAAGGTAACGGCAAGGATCTCGTGCGCGCGCGCGCGGCTCGACGCCAGAATGTGCGCGATCCGCGTCGTCAGCACCCGTGTCTTGCCGGTGCCGGCGCCGGCGAGAACGAGCACCGGACCGTCGATCGCCTCGACCGCCTCGCGCTGCTCGGGATTCAGCCCGTCGAAATAGCGTATCTCACGCCGCGCCCTCGCCCGGTCGGCAATGCCGCCAGGGCGAGGGATCGGATCGTCGTCATAAGGCTGAGAGGCTTGGCTAGGCTGCGCCACGAGCGCACCTTGTCGCGATGGGGAACAAAGAACGAATCATGGAAGCAATGTGGGGGGCGCGGCCGCCAATGTCGAATAAGGCCGCGCATGCCGCTACTTGCGAGGGTCGGCGCCGGGCGTCTTCCTGACACCGCCGGCATCGGTCGTGCCGTTCATCGTGTCGCCCTCGATGGTCGTGTCATCCAGCGCATCCTCCAGGTCGTCGGGTGTCGTCCCCGACGCCGTGGTTCCCTTGCTGCCGCCGATCATCGGATTTCCCTTGAGGTCCGCGTCCGTCGGGATGGTGGTCTTCGGCTGCTTGCTGCTCATGCTGGCTCCGGGCTTTGATGTCCCGCTCAATGGGCGAGACCAACGTCTGTTCCCGACGGTAAGTGCGCCAAATGCGCGAAGCCAAGTGCTCGATCGACCCCTCTCGTACCAACCCGTTGGGCGAGGTTCTATCGATTGAAATCGCCCGCCCGTGATGCGAGGAAAGGCCGACCCTAGCGGCATCTCGGTCCTGGATCTTTCTTGCGCGATCTCCTCACCGTGCTCGCCATCGTCCTGATCGTCGTTCTCACGGCGGCACTGGCGGCACCTTATTTCATCGACTGGAACGAACAGCGGGCATTCGTCGAGGCGCGGCTCTCGCGGGCGCTCGGACAGAAGGTGACGATTGGCGGCGCCATCGACGTCAAGCTGCTGCCGACACCTTACATTGTGCTCGACCAGACCGTCATCGGATCCGACGACGGACCGATCCGCATAGGCATCCACCACCTCGACCTGCAGCTCTCCGTCGCGCCGCTGCTGCACGGCGAGTTCGAGGTGGTCGACGCGCGGCTCGAGGAGCCGACGATCCGCGTTCGGCTCGAGCCCAATCGCACCCTGCCCGCCCTGCCCGACGCGCCGGCGTTCCAGGCCGATGTCAAGTTCGACCGCATCAGCGTGGCAGACGGCACGCTGGCGATCGCCGACCCGCAGAGCGGCCACACCTTCGTCTTCGACAACCTTAACCTCGACGCCGACGCCCCATCGCTCGCGGGCCCGTTCAAGATCAGCGGCGTGGAGGGCGCGGCCGGGGCGCGCACCAAGTTCCGCGTCTCGACAACGACGGCGCAGAAAGGCCGCGCCCGCGCCCATCTCGCCATCGACGAGACAAAGGTCCATGCGGGCCTGGATCTCGATGGCACCATCGCGCTGACCAGCGCCGCGCACGAGACGGTGCGCGAGAGCTTCGACGGCACGATCGCTCTCTTCGGCCATCTCGACCAAGCCGCGCGCGCACCGATCATCTGGCGACTGTCAGGCCCGCTGAAGGCCGATCCGGGCCAGGCGACCCTGTCGGCCGGCGAGCTCCACCTCGGCGGTGACTCGGGGCTGACGCTGACCGCCGCCGGCGTGGCCGACCTCGGCACGACGCCGGCTCTGCACCTAGACCTCACCGCCAAGCAGCTCGATATCGATCGCCTCGCCGGCGCGCCGGTCGACCGGGTCGCGCCGCCACCGCCCAGGATGCCGGACCTTGCAAGCCTTCGTCGGGCGCTCGCCGCCGCGACCCCGCCGCTGCCGACGATGCTCGATATCTCGATCGACACGGCGACATGGGGCGGCGAGACGCTCAGCGATCTCGCCGCTCATGTCGGGCTCGACGCAAGCGGGCCGCAACGGCTGCAGATCGGCGGCGGCGGACCAGGCGGCACGCGCTTCGGCGCCGACGGCACGCTGACCGCCGGCGCGATACCGTCCTTCAGCGGCGCGGTGGACTTCGCCGCCGATAATCTGCCGCGCGCGATCGGCTGGCTCGCGGCGATCGACCCAGACATCACCTTGTCGGCGGCCGACCTGCCGTTCAAGGCCGTCAAGCTGACCGGCAAAGTGAAGGTCGATGCCGGAGCGATCGATGCGACCGGCCTCGCCCTGACGCTCGGGCGCTCGGTGCTCTCCGGCACCGCGCGACTGGCTCTGACCGGAGAACGGGACAAGCTGACGGCCGATCTGGAGGCCAAGGCGCTCGATCTCGACGCCCTGCCCGATCTTGCCGCCTTTCGCGGCGAGGCAGAGGCCTTCGATCTCGACCTCAAGCTCGCCGCCAACGCGATCAAGGTCTCGCGGGCGGGCGATGGCGCGATCGACGCCGGCCGTCTCGATCTCGCATTGACGAAGACCGGGCGGCACGTCGCTGTGACGACCTTCCGCGCGCAGAACCTTGGTGGCGCCGCCGTGACCGCGACGGGGAGCCTTGATCCGAATGGCGCCGCGCTGAAGGCGACGATCGATGCCGCGCATCTGGACGCCTTCGCGAACCTCGTCCGGCAGGTCGCGCCGGGCGAGTGGGCCGACGCTTTCGTCAGCCGCGCACCCGTCCTCGCGCCGGCGAAACTGGTCATCGACGCGACGCTCGCGGGTGGGGCGGACGGTCACCCCGGCGCTCTGCGTCCCTCACGCGTGCGGATCGGCGGATCCCTCGGTGCGACGGTGGTGGATGTGCGCATTGAGCCCGCGGGGGCCCGAGGCGACGCCACCTCCTACGGCGGCTCGCTGCAAGCGCCCGAGGGTAGCGCGTTGCTGAGCCAGCTTGGATTGCCAGTGCTTCCGCTCAACCTCATGGGCCCGAGCAGCATTACGCTCGGTGCGATCGGGACAGCCGATCAGCCGCTCGACACCACCATTCATGCGACCTTCGGTGCGACGCAGGCGATCCTCACCGGGCAATTCCGCCTCTTTGACCAGCCGCGCCAAGGATCCGGTCGGCTCGAGCTGAAGAGCAACGACTTCGCGCCTTTGCTTCAGAGCCTTGCCGTCGCCTTTCCCGACATGACCGGCACCATAGCCGGCGATCTGACGACACGGCTGACGCTCGATGGCACAAGCGCCTCGCTGGACGATCTGAAAGGGCATGTCGGTGCCGTCGGCGTGTCGGGTTCGCTCCGCTATCAGCCCGCGACAGGCGAAAAGCCGACCCTTACCGGTAGACTTTCGTTGGATCGCCTCGCCCTCGCCAATCTGTTCGGCCTCGCGCTTGGACCGCCGCAGGGCGCCGCCGCCGGCATGACCTGGTCGAACTCTCGTTTCGGCGCCGGCCTGCTCGATCCGCCCCGCGCCAGCCTCGCGCTGAAGATCGCGGCTCTCGATCTCGCGCCATCCCTCGTCGCCACCAACGCGGCGCTCGATCTCGGCGTCGCACCCAACGTCGTGACCTTGCGGCACGCGACAGCCGCGCTCGATGGCGGCGCGCTGACCTCGGATGTGACGTTGCGGCGCGACGGACCGTCGGGCGCCCTGGAAGGTCGGATCGCGCTCGACAAGGTGGCGGTCGATCTGCCCGGCCTTCGGACGGCGGTGACCGGCACGCTGGATCTCGCCGGCAGCGGCCAATCCGCTCTCGCGCTGGTCGCGAGCCTGGCAGGGACCGGCACGGCCACCTTCACCGGCGCGACCGTGCCGACCGCCGATCCAACGGCGTTGCCCAAGGTTTTCGACGAGGTCGAGAACGATGACCTTGCCGTCGATCAGGAAACGGTCGCCCGCGCGCTCGAAGCAAAGGCCGGCGGTACGCTCGACCTCGGCACGCGGCGCTACGGCCTGGCGCTCGCTGGCGGCACTCTGCAAGTTCAGGAGGAAGAAGGCGCGCCCGCCAAAGGCGCCACGGTTACGAGCGTGTTCGGCGCTTCGCTCGACCTTCGCCAGACTCATCTCAAGGAGACGATACGCGAAACATTGCGCGCGCTACCCAAGAATTGGAGCGGACCACCGCCGTCCGTTGTCTTCGCGCTGGATGGGCCGCCGACGGCGCCGAAGCGCTCGGTCGATGTCAGCGCCTTCCTCGATGCGGTCGCGACGCGGGCGCTCGCACGCGAGACCGCGCGCATCGAGGCCTACGAGTTCGATGTTCGCGAACGCGCCTTCTTCAATCAGCGCCTGTTCTCCGAACGCCGCCGCGAACAGGACCGGCTGAAGGCGGAAGCTGACGCGCGCAAGGCTGAGGCCGAGCGCAAGGCCAAGTTGGAGGCGGCGCGGCTCGAGAAGATCCGCAAGGAAGAGGCGGCGAAGGCGGCGGCTCAGCAGGCCATGCAAGAAAAGGCCGCGCAGGAGCAGGCGGCAAAGGATCAAGCGGTTCAGGAACAAGCGGCTCAGGACAGGGCGAAGCGGGCGCGAGCCACGGAGCGTTCGCGCGCCACGCAACCGGAAACGACGCCGGAGCCGGACGGCTTTCCGCCCACAAGCACGGGGGCGGACCCGAATGCGACAGGCCGTCAGTGATCAGTGCCGCGTGATGGCAACGCGCATCGGCGCATCGGGCGAAAGGATCGTGTCCGATCCCGGCGACCAGGTCACGGCGCTCGCGTAAGCGGCCCGGTCCATGTCGACGGATACGATCGCCGTGCCGATCGAGGCGACGAGTTCATTGGGGACGGCAACGAGGCGACCGCCGAAGCCGAGAAAGCCGCCGATCGGCACGATGAGCTTCAGCTTGCCGTCCATGCTCCTGGCGACTGACTTGATCGTTCCGATCGAAGCATTGTTTGTCGCGATCAGAGGTTTGCCGACGACATCGGAGACGTGGACATCCTGCGGATAGCGATCCTCGAACCGCGACTCCGGCGTGTCCGGCTTGTCATCATCATCGTTTTCGGCGTCCTTGCCGGCGGACTTCGGCTTGCCCTTCTTGTCGTCATCATCGTCAGCGTCGTCGTCCTCGTCTTTCGACGCGCTGTTGGCGGCGAGCCGCCAAGGCTTCTGGTCGTCCTCGTCTGAGGGCATCGCCGAAACTCCTTCGAAGAGGCTGCCAAAGAACGTTCGAGCCTGGCGACGATCGCGTTACAGTAACCTGCCTCGACGCCGGGACGAATGAGCGTGGTAAGGACCTCGAGACGACATGATGACGACCTTGGACATCGCGCACGACTCGGCGCCGCGCGGCCGGCGCCTTCATCCCGGCGTGCTTCGCGCGATGCACTGGATCAATGCGCTGGCCATGCTGATCATGATCGGCAGCGGCTGGACTATCTACAACGATCAGCCTCTCTTCTCCTTCATCGATTTTCCCGAGCCGATCGCCATCGGCGGCATTCCCGATATTGCCTACAAGCTGCACGGCGATGGCGGCATGGGCGGTGCGCTACTCTGGCATTTCGCCGCCATGTGGGTGCTGATCGTCAACGGACTGATGTATCTTGGCTACGGTCTGACGACCGGCCGTTTCCGTCGAATGCTCCTGCCGATCAGGTCGCGCGACGTGATGGTGACGATCCGCGAGACCTTGCGTTTCCACGTCGCCCACGAGGATCTCACCGTCTACAACGCGGTGCAGAAGATCCTCTACATCGGCGTCATGGGGCTTGTCATCGTCCAGGTCCTTATCGGCCTGGCGTTGTGGAAGCCGGTGCAGCTCGCATGGCTCGTCGCGCTGTTCGGAGGCTTTCAAACGGCACGATACCTTCACTTCCTGGGTATGGTGGGGATCTGCGCTTTTCTGGCGATCCATGTCACGCTGTCTCTGCTCGTGCCGCGCACGATGGTCAACATGGTGTCGGGCGGCCCTCGCGTCGGCCGTCGAGCGGAAGACAGCCAATGAGCTACGTTCCCAAACGATCGGCCCTGGCGCCGGTCAGGCCTGATCCGGCGATGCTGCGCGAGCATAGCGCGCTAGTCCAGGCGATCGATCGGCGCAAGATCCTGTCGGGCGGCCTCAGCCTCGGCGCCCTGACGATGCTCACCGGCTGCGACGTCACCGACAATAGTTCGGTCAACAAGGCGCTGCAGACGGTGTCGGGCTGGAACGATCGCGCCCAGGCGCTGCTCTTCGACCCCAACAAACTCGCGCCGACCTACAGCGAGGCGCGGGTCGTCCAGCCGCCGCACTTCAACGCGTTCTACGATCTCGACGACCTGAAGCCTGTCGAAGCCGAGACCTGGAAGCTCGAACTCGCCGGCGCGATGACCGATAAGACGCCTTGGACAGCCGCCCGCATCGCCACGCTGCCGCGCACGCGCACCATCATCAGGCACGTCTGCGTCGAGGGCTGGGACTATATCGGCGATTGGTCCGGACCCTTGTTGCGGACCTTTCTTGAGCGCGTCGGGGCCGACATCACCAAGAAGTATGTCGGCTTCCGCTGCGCCGACGAGTACGCGAGTTCGATCGACATGGCCTCGGCGCTGCACCCGCAGACGATCCTCGCGACGCATTACGCGGGCGCGCCGATCACCGATCCGTACGGCCTGCCGCTGCGTCTTCGGACATCGACCAAGCTCGGCTTCAAGAACACCAAATGGATCACCGCCATCGAGGTCACCGACATCAACCCTGGTGGCTACTGGGAAGATCGCGGCTACAACTGGTTCGCGGGGCTATGACACGAACGCCTCACGGCGGATGGTCACGCGCCAAGAGCGCCTCAAGAAGAACGCCTCAAGCATCATCGCCGCGCGGCACCGTGAGCGTCAAACGATCGAAGCCTGCGGCGGCGCATTCGTCTTTCGCGTTCGCCGCCTGGTCTTCCATCAAGGAAGGCGAGCTCTCACATCTCTCCGCACAAGCTATGATGCTTCCTCGCCTTGACGCTACCGGACGGCGAGATCGAGCAGGTACACGCGTATACCCGACGACAGGCTGGCGTTCCCGCGCCCCTCATCGATTTCAGCGACCAACGCCGCGACTGAAATCTCGCGATTCTTGGCGGCCTGTTTCAACGCGATCCAGAATGCGTCTTCCAGCGAGATGCTTGTGCTGTGCCCCGCGATCATCAGCGAATGCTTGATGATAGTCGTCGGCCTGCGCTCAGGCGCTCGGATCATCTCGGTCGGCACTCGCCAGTAGATGCCCATCCAGAAGACGGTCCGCCCGCGCGGCTTGATGCCTTGCCGCTTCGCGCTCTACAGCGCTCCGGCCATGAAGCGCACGGTTCAGGGCGGCCTCGTCGGCGCGCGCCTCGCGCCGCTTGGCTTTGCGGACACGCCGCAGGTTGATTGTTTCGGCGGTCACGGCTTCTTGCGGAACGAGTCGATCGAAACGACCTTCGTCGCTCCCGCCTCCGCCGCGGCGACAGCGTCGGCTGGAGCCGGATTGGGCTTCACGACCACAGGTGGTTTGGGCAATGGGGCCTTGACGGCCGGCGGCTTACCGATCTTGGGCCCAGTCTGCGGCACCGAAGAAAGCCCAGCGGGCGCGTTGGACGGCTGAGTGGGCGCCGGCAATGCGCGCAGCCCCGGCAGAGGCGTCACTGTCGCGGGCGCGCCCGACCCCGATTCGCCAGCATCATCCTCGGCGTCGGACTGCGACTCGAACTTGGCGGAGAATTGCACCGAAGGATCGAAGAACCCGGTGAGCGCCTCGAACGGAATCAGCAGGATTTCGGGTACGTTTTTGAACGACAGCCCAACCTCGAACGCGTAGTCCGTGACCTTCAAGTCCTCGAACTGGTGCTGGAGGATAATGGTCATTTCTTCCGGATACTGCTCGCGCATGCGCGTCGAGAGGCGCACGCCGGCGGCGTGCGTGCGAAAGGTGATATAGAAATGGTGATCGCCGGGCAGGCCGTGGCGCGCGACATCACCGAGCACCTTCTTGACCACCCCACACAAGGCTTCCTGAACGAGAAGGTCGTAGCGGATCAGATCGTTCGGCATGAAGGGTCCAGGACGAAGATTGCGTGAAGATTGTAAGGGCCGGAAACGCAACTCGAGAAAGTGGAGGCTTCTGTTGCCAGGTGCCTCCGAACCCCGCCTTGAAGTGCTACCCCCAAGGACTTGATTTCGGTACCATCACCGCATTACGCGGCGAGGGCGACCGGAGCATAGTTGTCGTTGGCAACTATAAGATTAGCCCGATAACGGCGGAACCATGCCGAGCGAAAGTCCGTCCTTTACACTTCCCGTCGAACCTATTTCGCCCCCGCCGAAACGCATCCGCATCCTTCAGGGTGCCGATGCATTCTGGTGGAGGCGCCGGGTACCGCCCCCGGGTCCGAAAAGCTTCATTTCGACGCCGTTTATCGCCATAGCAGCCACGAGGGCAACGAAGGCAGTATAAGCGAAGGATCGCCGCTTAGGAAGAGTGGGGCGCACATTCGGCGTGATGGATCAACAGGCCGCCTCATTGGACCTCGGAAACGCGTCTCCCGTCCGTGCCGCCGCGCTTCCGGCCCCACTGCGTCCTTTTCCCTTGACGCTCAGCCTGTTCGGCATCGCCGCGGGCGCCCTGTTCATCTGCTGCCTGCTGGCCGTCGCCTCGATGCTGGCTTTCGTCGTCGACATTGGCAAAGACGGCGTATCGGACTTCTACCAGGAACTCCGGTTTGACACCGTCCTCCGAACGCAGGTCGGCGCCTTCGTCGTAAGCGCGCTCTACATAGGGCTCGTTATCGCCACCCTGACGGCGGCCGTGCTTCGCGGCAAACGGTATTGGACATCGCTCGTCGCGCTGACGCCGGTCGGTCGTTGGCGCGAACTGGCCGTGATCTCCGTCGCGACAATCTTCTACATCACATCGGTGACCTACGTCCTCGAACATGCGCGCGACCGGCACTTGCTGATCAGCGGACCGACAGACCTGCTGCTCCTGGGGACGATCGTGATCAATCTCGCGATCCTCGCGCCGCTCGCGGAAGAGCTGCTGTTTCGTGGCTGGTTTTACACCGGCCTGCGCCAAAGCTTGGGCTTCTTGCCGAGCTTTCTGTTCACGGTGACCCTGTTCGCGGCGATCCACTGGGATCCCAATCACAGGCGCATCCTGCAGGTGCTGCCCCTCGCCATCGCACTCGGCCTTCTGCGCGAGCGCTCGGGCAGCATCAAGCCGACCATCATCCTCCACGCCGCCTACAACCTGATCATCATCGCGATCCGCTTGGCCTATACCTGAGCGGGCTTTCAGCTTCACCTCATCGCAAGCTCGTGCGATCTACCCTCGCCAATCGGTCAGGATCGAGCGGAGTGCCACGTGCCAAAGTCCCCGCAGCCGATATCTCTACCGAGTAACGCGGCCACGCGCGAGGCGCCCCCCTATGGGGCCATCGGCCTCATACTGAGCCTTGTCGTCATCGGCATCCTCGCCGCTGTCCTCTCCCTGGTCATGGCCGCAGCCGGCTTCGGCGTCGTCGCGCTCCTGCACGGGTGGCAGGAGGCGCTCGATCGCTTCATCGCGCTCGATCCATCGGGTGGCCGCAACGAGCCGTTCGTCGCCAAGCTGAGTATCGTCGTCTCGCTCATGCTTTACGCGGCTACGAGCGCGGCGATCCTCATCGCCGCTCGGGTGAGGGGTGGCCCCGGCTGGCGCGAGCTTATCGCCTGGCGCTCCTGGAGCCCGGTGCGCGGAGCACGCTTCTTCTGGAGTCTAGCCGTTCTCGTGCTGCTCTACAGCCTCGGCGCCGACGCGGCGATCGCCCACCTGTATCCGACATTTCAGGATCTCGTTCACATGCCCAAGGAAGCGAAGTGGGTCGCGCTCTTCGTCATCCTGGCCTCGGTCTTCGCCCCCATCACGGAAGAATTGCTGTTTCGTGGCTGGCTCTACACGAGCCTGCGCCTCGCGATCGGTGTACCGGCCGGCATCATCGTCACGGCGGTGCTCTTCGCACTCGCGCACTGGGAAAGCACGCATCTCTACGCGCTCGCCGTGTTTCCGGTCGGCCTCGCGCTTGGCTATCTCCGCGAGCGGACCGGCAGCATCAAGGCGACGATGACATTTCATGCCATCTACAACGGCATCGCTTCGGTCCTGCTCTTCTTCGCGCGCTAGTCCGGGTCTCAGGACTTCTGCCAGGAGGCAATGGCCTCATTGATGTCGCGCTGCCCGGAATCGCTCTTCTCGAACGTGAGCTTGGCGATCTTGCCATTGTCCAGCAACATGGGAATGTCGATCCATTGCTGCGTCTTCAGCAGGTCGACATTGGCGGCTTCGGCATTGCCAGGACTCAGGCCGACGAGGAAGGAGTTCTGCACGACCGGCACCGTCACGCCGGCGAGCGGCTCGCCGCTCGGGCTGTCCTCGCGACGCATCTGCGGAACGCTGATCTGCTTGACGTCCCCGGTCGTGCTGCCCGGCTGCACCGTGAAGCGCACCTTTATCGTGTGCGAGGCCGGCAGCGAGGAATCGGTGTTTTTCTCGAACGTGATGACGGCCTTCGTCTTGTCGTCCGGCAGATCGACGTCCGCCTCGACGGCGAGACCGACCGCGTCGCTCGGACCGGTGCTGACGTTGTTCAGCTTCCAGACCACGTTGCCGAGGAACGTCTTGACCTTGTTTGGCTCGTCCGGCGCCTCGATGAGCAGGGCCGCGCGATGAGCGACCGGGAGCTCGGGG
Source organism: Beijerinckiaceae bacterium (assembly GCA_965198495.1). Taxonomy (GTDB): domain Bacteria; phylum Pseudomonadota; class Alphaproteobacteria; order Rhizobiales; family Beijerinckiaceae; genus RH-AL1. The sequence goes on from CBDAPL010000001.1 coordinate 3,231,577, forward strand.
TTGCCGGTCGCGGGTGCCGTCTGCTGCTGCGCCGTCGTCGTCTGCGAGGCAGCTGCATCCGGTTGAGCGGCGGCATCTTGCTGCACCGATGCGCTGTCGGTCTTCGTCCCAGGTGCTTGCGGCGCCGCGGCATCGTCGGACGATACCGGCTTTTCTCCCACGCGTTCGGCGATCTTGCCATTCTCGGCAGGCGCTTGTGCGACCGGCTTAGACGCCGCGACGCGATCGGGCCGATCACGGAGCTTGTAGGCGGCGACACCGACAAGCGCCACGATCACAGCGACACCGGCGGCGGGAATGATCCAGGTCCGCCGCTTTGGCCCGCTGGCGGCGAGAGGTTGCGGCGCTATCGGCCTTTGCTTGTCGGGGCGGGCTTTGGCACCCGGCATGCGCAGGCGACGCATGTCACCCGCGTCCTCCGACGGCATCGTGGGAGCTACCGAAGGCAAAGGTTCGCTTGAGGCCGGGATCGCCGCCTTCATCTCTGACGGAGCGGAGATCGGCGCCGGAGAAGGCGATTGTGTGCCGCCAGGCGATAGCCCAGCAGTGGCCACCGATGCGGCGGCCACCGGTGGCGACGGCATCGCCGCCGGCTGGACGGGCGATGCTGGGGGCTTCGGCGCCGGCATCTTGGTACGCAGCGCGGGCATCGGCGGGTTCTTCGGCGGCGGGCCAAGGCTTCCGCCGCTCGAGGGCGCCATCCCGCGCGCCGGAAGGATCGATGGCGGCTTCGGCTTGGCGATCGAGCCGTCCTTCAGGGCTACCGGCGGCGCTGCCGAGACGGGGGAGACCGGCGCGCCGGCGAGTTCCGATTCCAAACGTTCGACAGCACGGTCGAGCTCGACCGACTCGCGCTCAATATCCTCATCGGGCACCGGCGGATGAAGGGTCCGCAACTGCCCTATCAGGGCCTTGCGGGCGCGCTCGTAGACCACGCGGCGTACGTCCGGCGTGGAATTCGGCAGGCTCCCGACGGCCTTGGCGAGAAGCGGATAGTATTCGGCCATACCGGCTTCAGAGCATTTGCTGCAGACGCCGTCAATCCGCCAAGCTTGCCGGCGCGCGCGCGTCGGATTGGATCAGTCCCGAAATGGATTGTGCACGAGGATCGTGTCTTCGCGCTCGGGGCTTGTCGAGAGGAGGGCCACCGGTGCCTCGATCAACTCCTCGATGCGGCGGACGTATTTGATCGCTTGCGCGGGCAGGTCCGCCCACGACCGCGCGCCGGCGCTCGTCCCTTGCCAGCCCTCGATCGTCTCGTAGATCGGCGTGACCCTGCCCTGGGCCGCCTGGCTCGCCGGAAGCCGCTCGATGCGCCGGCCGTCGAGCTCGTAGTGGGTGCAGACCTCGATCTTTTCGAAGCCGTCAAGGATATCGAGCTTGGTGAGCGCGATCCCGTCAATGCCCGAGGTCTTCACCGTCTGGCGGACCAGAACGGCGTCGAACCAGCCGCAGCGTCGCGGACGTCCGGTGTTCACGCCGACTTCGCGGCCGCGCGTCGCGATGAGCTTGCCGGTCTCGTCGTGGAGCTCGGTCGGGAATGGGCCGCCGCCGACGCGCGTCGTGTAGGCCTTGGCGATGCCGAGCACGTAGCCAATGGCTCTGGGACCCATGCCCGACCCGGTGGCGGCGTTCGAGGCCACCGTATTCGACGAGGTGACGAACGGGTAAGTGCCATGGTCGACATCGAGCAACGCGCCTTGCGCGCCCTCGAAGAGAATGCGCTTGCCCTGCCGCCGGAGGGTTTCCAGCGTGTCGTACGTCGAGGCCATGAAAGGCAGGATCTTCGGCGCGACGGCGAGCAGTTCGGCGCGGATCGTGGCGGCGGCGATCGGCTCGAGCCCAAGGCCGCGACGCAACGGTTCGTGGTGGGCGAGCAGCCGTGCGATCTTCTCGTTCAGCGTATCGGGCTCGGCAAGATCGGAGAGCCGTATGGCGCGCCGACCGACCTTGTCCTCGTAGGCCGGACCAATGCCGCGCTTGGTCGTGCCGATCTGGATGTTCGACGCCATCGCGGATTCACGGTGCGCGTCGAGTTCGCGGTGCAGCGACAGGATCAGCGTGACGTTCTCCGCCACCATCAGCGTCGCCGGAGTCACGATTACACCCTGCGCCTCGATCTTGGCGATCTCCTCCACGAGGTGATAGGGATCGACGACGACACCGTTGCCGATGATCGAGAGCTTGTTCGGCCGCACGATCCCCGAGGGCAGCAGCGCCAGCTTGAACACCGTGCCATCGATGACGAGCGTGTGCCCGGCGTTGTGTCCGCCCTGGAAGCGCACCACGACATCCGCCTCGTTCGACAGCCAGTCGACGATCTTGCCCTTGCCTTCGTCACCCCATTGGGCGCCGACCACCACCACGTTCGCCATCGTTCTCAGACACCCGTTCGACGGCTCGCCGACGCCGACGCCCGCGTAAAATGGAAATGGCCCCGGCGCAAAGCACCGGAGCCAATTGCGGACGAGGCCTACACAATAGAAACGAGCACGTAAAGACTTCGCGCTCGACACGGCGCTTTCGCCGTCGGTAGAACGATGCCGATTTCCGAGCGCCGGTCAAAAGGGCTTTGGCTTGCGCAATGAAAAGCCCCGGTGCTTCCACCGGGGCCTTGCTCCGTCAGTCCGAGAGCGGCGTTTACTCCGCCGCGATCGCTGGCGGATCCGTCTCGGCGGGCTCGCCGGTGCCGGTGTGCGCCTCGTGATCATGGGCGAACTGGTTCATCGTGTTGTCGGCGCCCGACGCCTTCACGGCCGCCTCGCCGGCGAAGTAGCCCTTGTGGTCGTCGCCGATGTCGGAGCCGGCCATGTTCTGGTGCTTGACGCAGGCGATCCCCTCGCGGATCTCCTTGCGCTGCACGTTCAACACGTAGCCGAGCATGCCCATCGGCCCGAAATAGTCCTTCGAAAGCGTGTCGGTCGACAGAGCGGCGGTGTGGTAGGTCGGCAGCGTGATCAGATGGTGGAACACGCCGGCGCGCTTGGCGGCGTCAGCCTGGAACGTCCGGATACGATCGTCGGCTTCCTTGGCGAGTTCCGTCTCGTCGTACGACACGCTCATCAGCGCCTTGCGGTCATACTTCGACACGTTCTTCCCGGCTTCCATCCAGGCGTCGAACACCTGCTGGCGGAAGTTCAGCGTCCAGTTGAACGACGGCGAGTTGTTGTAGACGAGCTTGGCGTTCGGGATGACCGCGCGGACGCGATCGACCATCTCGGCAACCTGGGCGACGTGCGGCTTCTCGGTCTCGATCCAGAGCAGATCGGCGCCGTTCTGCAGCGAGGTGATCGAATCGAGCACACAACGGTCGACGCCGGTGCCGGAGCGGAATTGGTAGAGGTTCGAAGGCAGGCGCTTGGGACGAACCAGCTTGCCGCCGCGGTTGATGATGACGTCGCCGTTGCGCGCGGTCTCGGGCGTGACCTCCTCGCAGTCGAGAAACGAATTGTACTGGTCGCCGAGATCGCCCGGCTCCTTCGAGAAGGCGATCTGCTTGGTGAGGCCGGCGCCGAGCGAATCGGTGCGCGTGACGATGATGCCGTCCTCGACGCCGAGTTCGAGAAAAGCGTAGCGACAGGCGCGGACCTTGGCGAGGAAGTCCTCGTGCGGGACCGTCACCTTGCCGTCCTGATGACCGCACTGCTTCTCGTCGGAGACCTGGTTTTCGATCTGCAGCGCGCCGGCGCCCGCCTCGATCATCTTCTTGGCGAGCAGGTAGGTCGCCTCGGCGTTGCCGAAGCCGGCGTCGATGTCGGCAATGATCGGCACGATATGCGTCTGGTAGCTGTCGACCGCCTCGAGCAGCTTGCGCTCCTTGGCCTGATCGCCTGCCTCACGGGCGGCGTCGATGTCACGGAACATGCCGCCGAGTTCGCGCTGGTCGGCCTGGCGCAGGAAGGTGTAGATCTCTTCGATCAGCGCCGGCACCGAGGTCTTCTCGTGCATCGACTGGTCGGGCAGCGGGCCGAACTCGGACCGCATGGCGGCGATCATCCAGCCCGAGAGATAGATGTAGCGGCCCTTCGTCGAACCGAAATGCTTCTTGATCGAGATCATCTTCTGCTGGCCGATGAAGCCGTGCCAGATGCCGAGCGACTGCGTGTATTTCGACGAGTCGGCGTCGTACGCCGCCATATCCTTGCGAATGATGCCGGCGGTGTAGCGGGCGATGTCGAGACCCGTTTGGAAGCGGTTTTGCAGGCGCATGCGGGCGACCGACTCGGGATCGATGCTGGCCCACGTGCCATCCTTCGTCCCGATAAGCTGCTTCACTTGCGATAGGTGATCTTGATACGACACTCTCGTGCTCCCTTTAGCGCCTATTCATATCGCGCCTTCGCCTACGACGGCGGTTGCCTTGCTCGATCCCCATTAGCGAGGGACGATCTTGACAGGTGTTAACAAAGCGGCCGCTCGATAGGCCCGCGAGTTGACGCTAACATCCGCATCGACGTGCGAAACGCAAGCAAATCCTCGACGCAATGAGGTCATCGTGTGTAAGGTTTACGCCACAGCCTTGTAAATCGGTAAACAAACTTACATGCTTCAAGCACCCGTTCCAGGAGCCCGCAAGATCCTGGCGGGTCCTCGCCTCAAACGCTTGCGCCGCGAACGCGGCCTCACGCAGGCGCGCATGGCGAACGAACTTGCGGTGTCGCCGAGCTACCTCAACCTGATGGAGCGCAACCAGCGCCCGATCACGATGCCGGTGTTGGTGCGCCTGACCAGCGTCTATGGTGTCGATCCTCGCGAGTTCATGGAAGATGGCGCGGAGGTCGCCGTCGACGGGTTGGAGCAGGTGCTGGCAGATCCGTTGTTTCGCGACGCGCCGGTCGCCCGCGCCGAACTGCACGACGCCGCGGAATACGCGCCATCCGTCATTGCCGCGATGCAGCGGCTCTATCGCGCCTACACGGCCGCGAAGGAAGCCAGCGAAGCGCGGCTGCTCGCCAACGCGGATCCCGATCGCACCGAGAGCGCGATCGGCGACAGCCCGATCGAGCGCGTCCGCGCGATCCTGCACGAGAATCGCAACCATTTTCCCGAGCTCGACGCGTTGGCGGAGACCTTCGCCTCCGATCTGGCGTTGGAGGGACCGGAGCCGTTCCACACCATGTCGGAACGCCTGCGCGGCCGACACGGCATCCGCGTGCGGCTGCTTCCCGTCGACGTCATGGGGGAGCGGCTGCGCTGGTACGACCTGCACCGGCGCCAGCTCCTGATCTCCGAAATCATGGATCAGCCCGGCCGCACCTTTCAGGTGGCCTACCAGCTGGCGATCAGCGAACACGGAGCGCTCGTCAACCAGCTCTGCGCGCGGCTTGAGCCTAGGGACGATGTTGCGCGCCGACTGCTGCGCATCACGCTCGCCAATTATTTCGCCGGCGCGGTGATGATGCCCTACGCGCGCTTTCACGAGGCGGCTGAGGCGACCGGGTACGATCTCGAAGTGCTGGCGGCGCGCTTTGGCGCCAGCTTCGAGCAGGTGGCGCACCGCCTGACGACGCTGGGACGACCGACCGCGCGTGGCATCCCGTTCTTCCTGGTGCGGGTCGACATCGCCGGCAACGTCTCGAAGCGCTTCTCGGCCGGGCGCTTCCCGTTCTCGCAGGCGGGGGGCACCTGCGGACTGTGGAACGTGCACGCGACCTTCGCCGAGCCCGGACGCATCCTCACCCAGGTGATCGAACTGCAGGACGGCGGTCAATGGTTCTCGATGGCGCGCACGGTGCGCCGCGCCATCAACCCGCACGGTACGGTGGCGCCGCGCTTCGCCTTGGCGCTCGGCTGCGAGATCAAATTCGCGCACCGTCTCGTCTACGCGCGCCGGCTCGACCTCGCGACGCCTGACGTGACGCCGATCGGCATCAACTGCCGCCTCTGCGACCGCCCCGCCTGCCCGCAGCGTGCCGCGCCGCCAGCGCTGCGCCCCCTCGATATCGACGACACGATGCGCAGCGTCTCGCCCTTCGCTTTCAAGGAACTCTAAGAGCAGCACGGCTTAGATGGTTTGGGCCTATTTCGCAGCGCTGCGAACGTTCTACTCAGGCGCTCGTGTGCAACGTCCGCTGGAACAGCGCTAGAGCCCAGCCAACCGCCTGCAGGAACAGCGCCGGATCGTAGCGGGGACCTTCGTCGCGCAGGAAGGCGTGAGCGGCATTCACCTCGTGCCACTCGTAGCGGGCGCCGACCTCCTCCAGACGCGCGCGGATCGCCTGACGTCCGGCGAAGGGGACGTGCGGATCCTGACGGCCGAAGACGAACAGAGCCTCGGCTTTCAGCTCGCCGGCGCGCGCGAGGCTGTCGTCGGCCTTGCCCGCGCCGAGCGTTCCGGAATGGATGTCGGTCGGGTAGAAGAAGGCGGCCGCGCTCACCGAAGGATCGAGCGCCGCGCGATAGGCGAGATGGCCGCCCAGACACAAACCCAGCGTGGCGAGCCGCCCGCTCGAAGCCGGATGTTGGCGCAGGAAGTCGAGACCGATCTTGGCGTCGATGTCGAAGGCGGCGACCGGCTTGGTGGTCTTGAGGACGTTGCCGCGGTCCGTTCCGGTCTGGTCGTAGCGCAGCACCGTGCCGGGCGGCTCGTACTCGTGGTAGACCTCCGGGACGCCAACCAGATAGCCCTGTCCCGCCACCATCGCCGCCAACCGGCGGATCGGATTGGTGACCTGGTAGATTTCCGAAAAGAGCAGCACGCCGGGGAACCGGCCCGGGACGGCCGGACGGAACAGATGCACGCGCATCGTGCCGTTGGGCGTCGCGAGGTCCGCGACCTCGTCGCCGCGAATGATCATCGGCCATCCTCGTGATGTCGCGCCGCGATGACCGAGGCGTACATGTCCAGCGTCGTCGCGGCGATCGCGTCCCAGCTGAAATGCGCCACCACCCGCGCCCGCCCGGCCGCGCCGAAGCGCTCGCGAAGTGCGGGGTCACGCGCGAGACGATTGACGGCATCGGCAAGCGCGGCGGCGAAAGCCGCCGGATCGACCGGATCGAAGCCACCGGGCTCAAGTCCGGGATCGACGAGGATGCCCGTCTCCTCCGGCACGACAACCTCTGGAATACCGCCGACCGCCGACGCGACGACAGCCGTGCCGCACGCCATCGCCTCGAGATTGATAATGCCGAACGGCTCGTAGACCGAGGGACAGCAGAACACCGCCGCGTGCGTGTAGAGTTGGATCACGTCGGCGCGCGGCAGCATCTCGCGAATCCAGATGACGCCGGGCCGGCCGGCCGCCACCTTGGCCACGCCCGCCTCCATCTCGCGACCGATCTCGGGCGTATCGGGCGCACCGGCGCAGAGCACGATCTGCAGGTCGGGATCGATGTGCGGGATCGCTTCCACGAGATGGATGATGCCCTTTTGGCGGGTGATCCGCCCGACAAAGAGGAGAAACGGCCGCGCCGGATCGATGCCGTGGCGCGCGAGGACGTCCTTACCGGGCACCGCGCGGTATTCCTCGAGATCGATCCCGTTGTGAATGACATGGACCTTCTCCGGCGCGACATCGAACAGCCGCAGCACGTCGGCGCGGGTCTCGCGGGAGACGGCGACGACCGCGTCGGCCTGCTCGATCGCGGTGCGCTCCATCCAGGCTGAGAGATGATAGGCGTTGCCGAGTTGCTCGACCTTCCAGGGCCGCAGCGGCTCCAGCGAATGGATGGTGAGAACGTAAGGCACGCCCCAGAGCTGGGCCGCCAGCAGCCCTCCCATGTCGGTGTACCACGTGTGGCAATGGACGAGATCAGCGTCGAGCGTGTCCTTTGCCATAGCGAGCGAGCGCGCGAAGGCGTCGACCGCGCCGACGAAGCGCGCATCGGTCCCCCGCCCGGTCTCGTCCCATCGCGGGTAGCCGCGCACGCTGAGCGCGCCGTGGTCGGCGTGCTGTTCGCCGAAGCAGCGCACCTCGACCGCCACCATCTTCGCCAGCGCCTTGGCGAGGTATTCGACATGCACGCCAGCGCCGCCGTAGACGTGCGGCGGATATTCCTTAGTGAAGAGCGCGACTTTCTTGGGGAGCGACATCGCAACGTTCTTTCGTTGTCATCCCGGCCGAAGAAGGCGGAGAGACGGGACAACGATGATCGGGGCTCAGTTGACCAGCCGGTCCAGCATCGGCTGCGTGATCAGGCAGACGCCCTTATCGGTGCGCCGGAAGCGAGCCGCGTCATATTCGGGATCCTCGCCGACGACCAGGCCGTTCGGGATCACCACGCCGCGATCGATGATCACCTTCTTCAAACGCGCGCCGCGACCGATCTCGGCGTAGGGCAGGATCACCGCCCCCTCGATCTTGCCGTAGGAGTGCACGTGCACGCCGGTGAACAGCAGGGAATGGTTCATCGTGGTGCCGCTGACGATGCAGCCGCCGGAGACGAGGGAATCCGTCGCGCAGCCGCGCCGCCGGTCGTCGTCATGGACGAACTTCGCCGGCGGCACGATCTCGCCGTAGGTCCAGATCGGCCAGTCCCGATCGTAGAGGTCGAGACCGGGCACGAGGTCGGTGAGATCGAGGTTGGCCTCCCAATAGGCATCGAGGGTGCCGGCGTCGCGCCAGTAGCTCTGCGCCTCCGCCGAGGACCGCACGCAGGATCTTGCGAAGCGGTGCGCCACGGCCTTTCCGCCGCGCACGATGTACGGGATGATGTCCTTGCCGAAATCGCGGCTGCTCGCCGTGTCGGCGGCGTCGCGCCGCAACTGGTCGAACAGGAACTCCGATTCGAAGACGTAGATGCCCATGCTCGCCAGCGCCATCGTCGGATCGCCGGGGATGCCGGGCGGATCGGCGGGCTTCTCGAGGAAAGAGGTGATGCGATCGTCGACGTCGACCGCCATGACGCCGAAGGCAGTCGCCTCCATGCGCGGCACCTCAAGGCAGCCGACGGTGACGTCGGCGCCTGAGTCGAGATGCTGCTGCAGCATGAGCTCGTAATCCTGCTTGTAGACGTGGTCGCCGGCGAGCAGCACGATGTATCTCGGCGCGTAACCCCGTATGATCTCGATGTTCTGGAACACGGCGTCGGCCGTACCGGCGTACCAAAGATTTTCGGAGACCTGCTGGCTGGCCGGCAGGATGTCGAAGCTCTCGTTGCGCTCGGGGCGAAAGAAATTCCAGCCGCGCTGCAGGTGGCGGATCAGGCTGTGCGCCTTGTACTGCGTGGCGACGCCGATGCGGCGGATGCCGGAATTCAGCGCGTTCGACAGCGCGAAATCGATGATGCGCGACTTTCCGCCGAAATAGACGGCCGGCTTGGAGCGCGTCTCCGTCAGTTCGAGCAAGCGGCTACCGCGACCGCCCGCCAGGACGAACGCCATCGCGTGGCGGGCGAGCGGCGCGCTGACCCGGCTCTTATCCAGCATGCGTTTCTCCGATTGCCGGCTACGCGATGGCCGTAGCCGACTTCGCGAGTCATTGCATCACGTTTGAGAAGGCGCGTTGTCGCTTTTCCGTCATCGGCGGATATCGGACGCGATCAGGGTTAAACGGCGTCCCTGCCTATATCGTCGCGAGAGATCGTGAAGAGATCAAGCCGGCGGTCAAACGCTTTGTTTTCGCCCGGCGACGCTGGTCGTCGGTCCGCTTCCTCTCACCATACCTCTTCGGCGACGGCTTGTACCTGAAGTGCCTAGCCGAGGTTCATTGTGACGCATGTTCGGCTTACGCCATGACGCGGCGCGATCAGTGAAGGAGCCGACCTGACGCGACTCGCGGCGGTGGCACGAGGCGCGCATGCGCGAAGTCAGCGCGGAGAGTCGAGCATGCGGGTGGTCAGGGTCGAGACGAAGCCGATCGAGGGGCAGAAGCCCGGAACCTCCGGGCTGCGCAAGAAGGTGCCGGTGTTCCAGGCGCCGCACTATATCGACAACTTCATCCAGGCGATTTTCGACTCGCTCGAGGGCAGCGCCGGCCAGACCCTCGTCGTCGGCGGCGATGGACGGTACTTCAACCGCGAGGCGATCCAGATCATCCTGCGCATGGCGGCGGCCAACGGCTTTGGCCGCGTGCTGGTCGGTCAGGGCGGGCTTCTGTCGACGCCCGCCGCCTCCTGCGTGATCCGCGCGAGAAAAGCGTTCGGCGGCATCATTCTTTCCGCCTCGCACAACCCTGGTGGCCCGCACGGCGATTTTGGCATCAAGTACAATATCGGCAACGGCGGCCCGGCGCCCGAGGCGATTACCGAGGCGATCTTCGCCCGCACCAGGATGATCGAGAGCTTCAAGACGCTCGACACGCCCGAGGTCGACCTCGACGTGCTGGGCAGCGTGTCGCTCGGCGAAGCGACGATCGAGGTGATCGACCCCGTCGCCGATTACCTCGCGCTGATGCGCACTTTGTTCGACTTCGACCTGATCCGCGCCGCCATCAAAGACGGGCTAAGGCTGCGCTTCGACGCCATGCACGCGGTCACCGGCCCTTATGCCAAGACGATCCTGGTCGACGCGCTCGGCGCATCGGCGGACTCGGTGGTCAACGCGACGCCGCTGCCCGACTTCGGCGGCGGCCATCCCGATCCCAACCTCGTCCATTCGAAGGATCTGTTCGACCTTATGATGGGGCCGGACGCGCCCGATCTCGGCGCGGCGTCGGATGGCGACGGTGACCGCAACCTGATCATCGGCCGCGGCCGCTTCGTCACACCATCGGACAGCCTCGCGATGCTGGCGGCCAACGCGCATCTCGCGCCGGGCTACAAGGCGGGGCTGAAGGGCATCGCTCGATCCATGCCGACCAGCGCCGCCGCCGATCGCGTCGCCGCGAAGCTCGGCATTGGCAGCTACGAGACGCCGACCGGCTGGAAGTTCTTTGGAACGCTGCTCGATGCGGGCTTGGCGACGCTGTGCGGGGAGGAGAGCGCCGGCACCGGCTCCAACCACGTGCGCGAAAAGGACGGGCTGTGGGCCGTGCTGCTGTGGCTCAATGTGATCGCCGCCCGCAAGCAGCCGGTCGACCAGATCGTCCGCGAGCATTGGCGCGATTACGGCCGCAACTACTACACCCGTCACGATTACGAGGAGGTGGATGCCGAGGCCGCCAACAGCCTGATGGCGCATCTGCGCGGCGCGCTTGCCTCGCTGCCCGGCACGGCCTTCGGCGCCTATACGGTCAAGGCGGCGGACGATTTCGCCTACACCGATCCGGTCGATGGATCGGTCTCGACCAAGCAGGGCATCCGCGTGATGTTCGAGGACGGCTCGCGCATCGTGTTCCGGCTTTCGGGCACCGGCACGGCTGGGGCAACGCTGCGCGTCTACATCGAGCGCTACGAGCCGGACGTGACCAAGCAGGACGAAGAGGTGCAGGACGTGCTCGCGCCGCTCATCGCGATCGCGGAGGAACTGGCCGAGATCAGGCGGCGCACCGGCCGCGCCGCGCCGAGCGTCATCACGTAACGCGTCACCTCAATCGTCGCGCGCGTCGCCCATCGGGTGCAGGTCGCGCACCATCGCCTTCATGCGTTCGTCCAGCACGTGCGTGTAGATCTGGGTGGTGGCGATATCGGCGTGGCCGAGAAGCTCCTGCACGATGCGCAGATCGGCGCCGTTCTGTAAAAGGTGGCTGGCGAAGGCGTGGCGCAACACGTGCGGGCTGACGCGCTGGGTGGCGATGCCGGCCGCCGCGGCCACGCTCTTGAGGTCGCGCGCGAACGCCTGTCGCGTGAGGTGGCCGCTGTCGCTATCGGCCGGGAACAGCCACGGCCCCTCGACCGCGCCGGGATGGCGCTGCTTGAGCATGGTGCGAAAGGCGTCGACCGCCGCGCGCGCCGGCTCGGACACGACCACGAGGCGTTCGCGCCCGCCCTTGCCCTTGATCGCGATCAGCGGCTCTCGCCCGCGCAAGGCGTGGCGCGGAAGCGAGACAAGTTCGGACACTCGGAGGCCCGTGGCGTAGAGCAGCTCCAGCAGCGCGTTCATTCGAGCGGCGCGCAGCCGCTCGCCGGCTGGGCGCGCCTCGGCGTCGATGCCCTCCTTCGCGACGGCAAGCAGGCGGTCGATCTCGGTGACGCTGAGGATTTTCGGCAGCCGTTGCCCTTGGCGCGGTCCTTCCAGGATCTGCGCGGGATCGTCGGCGCGCTTGCCCTCGGCCAAGAGGAAGCGGTGGAATTGGCGGATTGCCGACAATTTTCGGGCGGCGGAGGTCGGCGCGAAGCCAGTGGCTTCGAGCGTCGCGAGATAGGCGCGCAGATCGTCGGTGGCGGCATCGAGCGGCCCGCGCGAGCGAGCTTTCAGAGCCGCCACATAGGCGACGAGGTCGCGCTGATAGGCTTCGAGCGTGTTGGCCGCCGCGCCGCGTTCGGCCGCGATCATCTCGAGGAACATTTCGATGAGCCGGAAAGCCGGGACGTCTGGTATTGGCTTCGACATGGCTGAGACTACACGCACGAGAGTTAAGATCCCGATCTGGAGCCTGTCTCTTGAAGATTGTAGATCCAGGACGCTTTTCGAAGCGACGCTGTGGTCTCACTTTCAGATTTCCCTAAGCGTATCGGGGTGCTGCCACTGAATTTAACCTCTCGCTTAACAGATCACTAAGCAGCGTAAGAGGCTTGTTTTTGAAAGAAAGCAGGACTGTGGCTTAGTAGAATCTGTCTCAGATGGAAGGAGCAGGCAATGACAGCACCAATTAGCGTCGCTCTCGATTTCGAGAGCGATAAACCAAAGAAAAAGGAGGCTTTCCGCGCCGCCTTATTACCCCAGAATAGCTTGCGCTTCGCGCTTGGGTGCATCGCATGCTTTGCGGTTGTGTTCGGCGGCATCTACGAGGCCATGCTCTTCATCAGGTAGCGAGCATCGGCGGCATCAGTCGCGAGACCGTTCGGAACGCAGCAACACGTCGATCTGCTGCTGGCGCAACTTTTCCTTCACTTCCTCCTCGACCGCGAAGGCGCGATCGAGCTTCTGCAGGATGACGAGCATCTCGCGGTTCTGCTCGACGATGCGATGATTGTCCTCGATAATGCGATGATTGTCCTGAACGACGACGTAGGTCTGCTGAAGCTGCTCGCCAAGCCGCGCCAGATGTGGCGCGAGCGCGCGCACGGCGCGCATGTCGGCGATCTCCGCCTCTTCGAGAATGACGTGATGATTCGCGTGCGGTTCTTCTGTCGCACGGCCATGACGGTATTGCGTGACCCAGGCGACGAGGCCCGCCAGACCGATCGAGCCGAGATAAACGATCTGCGCGAGCCATCCCTCATTGGCTTCCGGCGGCTGCATCTCGCGCCTTCCTGTCTGCGCGTCCGACCTCGCGCGCGGTAATGAGCGAGACGATAAAGGCCATGACCGCGTAGCCGCCGTTGTTGACGATCGCCGGCGATTGGGGATTAGCCTCGAACACGCCGAGCGCCGACACCGACCAGAAGCCTGCGGCGACGAAGGCCGAAAGCGATCTCACCCATTTAGAGCAGCGCGCGAACCAGGCGAACGTGCCGTTGAGGACGAGCGACATTATCCAGAACACGGCGATGCCGACTGCGATGGAACCCCAAACGACTTCACTGACGAAGTGCGAGATCACACTATAGGTCTTAGACGCGGTAAAGATCTCGTCGGTTCGCAGGAACTGCATTCCGAGCAGGCCGATCTGACCGGAGAGTAGCCACTCGGGGAGCCTTACGACGAAATGCGATCGTACATTTCCCGCGATGCGGAGTATGACCATTGTCGCCCCCTATTTTCGGTGCAGCCAGGCCGTGACGGCCGAGGCCGGCGGGCCGAGCGTCGAGACGACGAAGAGCGAGTAGACGATGACGCGCTCGTAGTCGGCGTAGACCGGCGGAAGGGTCGGCACGCCGAGGCAGCCGTACCGCGCGCAGCCGAGCTTGAACGTGCTGTCGAGGAACACCGCCGCCGTGTGCGCCGCCGCCGTGCCCCCGACGATCAGGTAGAGCACGCGGGCGCCCCACCAGGAGTTCGCCGCCGCCTTCTGTGCGCCGATCGCGATCTGGTACTGCATGAAGGTCGCGTAGGCCGCCTGGTCGATGCCGGCCGCCGTCTGGAAGCCGGCGAGCTGGGTGTCCTGCTTCTTGTTGAGCCAGGTGAAGAGCGGCCCGACGAGGCCGCTCATCAGCCCGCTGAACATGGAGGAGACGAGAGCGAACATCAGGCCGTCCTTTCCACGAGGCCGAGGCCCGTCATGTCGATCAGGATGCCCTGATCGACTGCGCTGAAGGCGTGGTCGTAGCCGGCCGCGCGGAGCAGACGGGTGATCTCGGCGAAGGTCTCCGGGCTGACCTCGAGCGCGGCGACCGTGTGGGTTCGTACGAGCGGGGCGTCGGCCATCTCACGGCACCTGCGCGGTGCCCGACGCGGGCACGATCGCCGCCGGTACTATGGCAGCGGCTTGCACCTTGCCCTTGAGCGTCAGGAACGCCGTCAGGATGCCGAGCGCGGCGACGATGTGGAGGGTCCAGATGTCGCCGAAGAACGCCGACCACATCGTCTTGTCCTGCAGCGGTGCGATCGCGTCGGGCGTGAGGTTCGTGGCCACGCTCGTGACCTGGTCGGTCGCCGCCTTGCCCATGGCGAAGGCCGAGGTGAGGAAGGCGAGCGCCAGCGTCTTCTTCGCCTCGAACCAGAGCGCGACGCGCTTCCACGTGTCGCCCTCGGCGGCGTCGAGGCGGGTCACGAGGCCGGCGGTGAGGCTGTACTTGGCGAGCAAAGGTCGAATGAAGAGGAACCAGGCCGCCACCCACACGAGGATGAAGACGATGGCTTCGACGGAGTAGATCTTGAAGGCGTGCATGATGGGCTCCTAGGCCTTGGTGGTGATGGGAACGGCGGCGGCTGGCGCGACCACCTGCTTGGCGGCGTTAGCGGCGAGCGTGGCCGCGTTGGCGTGCTTGACGAGCGCCGCGACGCCGTCGATCGCGCCGCCGATCAGCGCCGCGCCGCCGATCCAGAGCGCGATGTGACTGTGGTGTGTTTGCGCGAGCGTCGCCGCGGCGACCGCGCCGGCGGCGAGCGTCCCGCCCGATTGGACGGAGCGAACCTTGGCGACCTTCTTCGTCTTGACGGCACGATGCTGCAGCACGGCGGCGCGCGCGGCCGGCACGTCCTCGACGGCCTCGCCCGGCGCATCGGGCCGGAGGAACTGCGCCATCTCATCCCGGCGTCGCCCGGCGAGAGAAGCAGGCTTCGCCCAGTCCATGAAGGCGTCCGCCGCGCCGCGCACGTCGCCGACGTTGAGACGGCGCATCACGAGCGAGCGGCCAAGTCCGCCGATGCCGATGTTGAAGCCGAGGCTGACGAGCGCGTCGAACTCGTTTTGCGTGACCGGCACCTTGACCCGGTTGACCACGGCCTCGACGGGCGCGAGATCGGCGGCGAGAAGCGTGTCGCACGCCGCCTCGGTAATCGTCATGCCGGCGCGGGGGCGCGGCGGCAGGCCGGTGGCGGCATGCCCGACGCCGATGGTCCAGATGCCGCGCGTGTCGCGATAGGCGCTCAAGCGCCGGCCTTCGCGCCGCGTGATGGCGGCGCGGCCGGCTGCAGAGGTTTTCATGGGGTTGCTCCACGACGAAAGACCCCGGCACCGAGGCGCGAGGCAAAAAGGACTGCGAGGATCGGGACGCTCTAGGTGTAGTTTTCTTCGATCGTGAACTGTGCGCCCGCACCGGCGCCGCCCGCGAAGCCGCCGGTGCCGGCCGTCCCGCCGACGCCCGGTGTGCCGAGCGCGTAGGCGTAGGTCGTGCCGGCCGTCACGACGAAGATCTGATTATCGATCGACGTGCCGCCGCCGCCGCCGCACCCGGACGCCATCGCGCCGCTCGCGCCGGCACCGCCGCCACCCGCGCCCGGCGCGACGCCATTCCGGCCCGCCCCGTTGGCGCGGCTTGGTCCGCCACCCCCGAACGGCGTGGCACCACCGATGCCGCCGGGGACCGTCATGCCGGCGACGCCGAGAATGCCATCCATGCCTGGGTTGCCGGTTAGTCCTCCAGTCGGCCCGGTGGCACCTCCAGCGGCGGACTGCCCGGAGGCGGCATTGCCGCCCGCCAGCGTGATCGACCCGAACGTCGTACTGCCTCCCGGAGCCGCCGTGCCCGGCGACGTGCCGCTTCCAGCGCCGCCGGCGCCGCACCCGACACCCTTGAGGCGAAACCACGTGCAACCGCTCGGGGGCGCGTAGGTGCCGCTAGCGCCCGAGCCCGTCAAGACGGTCACGGTCGGTGTCTGACGCGTCGCCTTCCCGGTGCCGCCCTGCGCGACACTGAGCGGCGCTGTCGACGACGGCAGATCGGCGAGCCGCGCCGCTGGCCAGCCACCGGGTGTGGCGCCGTCGTGAACCTGGACGCGGTTGTTGGTCGTGTCGACCAGCAGCTCGCCCTGCGCGCCGACGTAGCCGGCGAGGAACGTCGCCGCCTCGCGGCGCCGCTTGACCTGAACGCTCATGCCGAGATCCTTCTATCTGGAGCAAGTCCGCGACAGCGGACGTTGCCCTAGGAGGCGACGACGCTATCGTCGGAAAGCCGGCGCCAGGCGCCGTTGGAGTAGACGACCGTCACGCCGGTGCCGGTGCCGGGGACTTCCATCGCCTTGCGGCCGTTGCTGGCAAAAGCGACGGCGCCGTTGAAGCCGGCCGGCAGGTTCGCCACCGCGTAGGGCGCCGCGCCGAGCAAGGCCTTGAAGGCGGCGTTGCCGGTGGTCTGGTCGACGACATAGACCTGGTAGAAGGTCGAACCATCGGGCGAGACCTTGAGCTGGTAGCCGTCGGACCCGAGCAGGCCGGCGAGCGCGCGCGGCGAATAGTTGGTCTCGAACGTCAGGCTGGCGTCGTTTGCCGTCGCCATCTTGTTGAAGGTGAAGCGGCAGGAATCGACGGCGGCGTTGAAGAGGAACGACGTGCCGAGCGCGCCGACACCGTTGTTGCCGTCCGCCGTATAGCCGGCGAGCCCGACGTGACCGGTCACCGGGTCGATGGTGATCGCCTGCGTCGCGAAGCCGACCTTGGTGAGCGCGCCGAGACTGGTGATGTCGGTGTTGGCGCCCGACGCCGCGGCGCCGATGTTCTGCCGCGCAATGGCCGGCGTGGTCGCGCCCGTGCCGCCGGCCGCGACCGCGAGGGACAATGCGCCATCGGAGGCGAGCCCCATGTCGATGACCTCGGTGTAGGGATCCGAGGCCAAGCCGAACGTGTCGGTCTCGCTGATCGCCGCGCTGGCGAGGCCATCGTCCATCGAGCCGCCGACCGCGATCGTCGAAGCGACCGGCCCGAACAGGCCCGAACCGATCGGCGTCATCGCGTAGGCGACGCAGGTCGATAGATCCTGCGCCGCCGCACCGAACACGTTGAAGCTCGCGAACTTCAGGTAGAGCGGCTTGCCGATCAAGCCGACCGGAAGCGTGTATTTGAACACCGCGCCATCGAGCAGCATGGCGGCCGCGCCGGTCGAATGAGCGCCGCCGCGCATGCCGTAAACCTGCCGCGTCAGGCCGCTCAGGGCATAGGTGTTGGGGCCAACGAGCGTCGCGCTCAGAGTGCCGATGATCTCGCCATCGACGACGCAAAGCAGCGGATTGCCGCCCACCGTCGTGATGACGCCAGCGCTTTCCACGAAGCTGATCGCCAACGCATCGGTGGCATGCGCGACGGCGGGTGCGGCGAGCGCGGCGATCAGCACGCCTTGCCTCGAAGGCGCCGAAACGGCGCCGACCTGGGCGTAGCTGGACCCGTCCGTCGACACGTAGATCGTGGCACCGCCCCAGTTCGGGTCAGCGATCCCGTTCGTACCGCCCGAGACCCCGACCCAGATCTGTGGTGTCCCGCCGGTGAGATCAGACGGCGGCTCGAACAGGAGCGGCGGATTGACCGGCGCGGGCGCGACGTTGCGGTTGACCGGATTGTTCGTGGCACCCGCGACGGCATAGGCCTGGACGGTGGCAACCGCGCCAGGGAACTCCTCCGCCGTGACGCTGAGCAGGCCGGCCGCGTCCTCCTCGACGCTGACGATCCGCACCGGCGTCATGGCAAGGCCCAGGCCGGCATCGTTCAGCGTGACGATGTCCATCGGCTCGAGAAGGCAATAGTCCCACGAGAGCCTGAAGGCATAGCTGTTGCGAACGTAGAGGCCTCGCTGCAGGATCAGCTGCGTGGCGACCGACGCCACGTTCAAGTCACAGATCTCATGCGCCGTGATCGTGGAGCCGATCCTCAGCCCGTAGAGTTCGATGGCGTTCTGATCGTGCGCCTCGACCGGCGTCGCGGCATATTGGTTGGAGCGATCGAGGACTTCAAGGCGCTGCACGTTCGAGGCCGCATAGGGATCGACGCGCGATACGAGTACAGGATCGGCATCGTCGTCGTGCAGGAAGTCGTCGTCGGTCAGGTTCATGAGCGGCGTGATGTTGGGTCGAAACGTCGTCGTGTTGCCACCCTGCAGCACGCCGGTCGCTGGCGCATCGCCAAGCGGCATGATCTTCAAGCGTCCACCGGACCACACCGCCGTCGCGTTGGTGATCTGCAACCAGCGGGCGAGCGTGGCGCTCGCGGTTTCCTGGTCGGAGAGGCATGGCGAGAAAGCGAGCCCCATCGCTTGGCAATAGGTTTGGTAGGATCCATCACCCGTCGCGCCGTATAGGCTCGTCGCATCGAGGCTCGCCGCGGGAAAACCTACGCCGTATTGGGCGTTCGTGAGGTAGTCGGCGATAACAAGCGCGGGATCGGCATCGTGCGCGTTGACGACGGCGCTCGGATAGAGGCGACCGTAGATCTCGAACGCGATCGAGTCGATCGACGCGCTGCTGCCGAGGTCGAAACTCGGCGCGGCCGCGTAGGCCGTGCCTTGATAGCTCAAGGCCGCCTGTGGAAAGCTTGCCGAGAGGTAACCCCAAGGAGCCTGCGGCGTCGAGCCGGTGAAGATGCTCAAGCCGATTTCGGCGGCACTGTAGAAACCACCGCCTTGGAAGATAGTGCCGACCGTGGTGATCGGGCCTTCGCACAGCGCGAAGACGAGCGCGCTCGTGTAGGTGTAGCCGGTCAGGGTCGACGAGCCGCCGCCGCCCTTGCCGCCGTGCGCCTGTGTATATTGCGGGATCGTCTGGAAGTTGCCGGACCAGATGAGGTTGGGCGCCGCTCGGGTGATCCCATAGACGATCGGGATCGGTAGCGCGCTCGAGGCGGTCTGCAGCTGCAGCCCGGTATATTGCGGCGTCGCCACGGAGCCGTTGGCGTGGGTGCGAAAGAGGCTCACGCCGCGTCCTCCCAGAGGCTGAAGACGCGGGGATCGCGGGCCGGATCCTTTAAGACGCTGTTGCTCGCCAGAGCCTCTTCGAGGACGCAGCCGGCGGGCGAATAGGCGTGAACGATGGTCAGCGGATCGATGCCGGTGACGATGGCCCCGTGCGCGTAACAGCGACCGTAGCGGAATACGATGACGTCGCCTGGTTTGGCGTCCGCCCGTTCGTGGCAGCGATCGAACACGAAACCGAGGTAGCGCTCCTCGCCGCGGTGCAGGTGCCAGTCACTCGCGTACGGGCGTGGATCGAATGGCTCGCAGAACCCGCTGTCCACGAAGACCCTTACGAGCAGCATCCCGCAGTCCACGCCGACACCGCGGATGTCGGCGCAGGGATGGTACCGCGTGCCGATCCATGCGCGTGCCGCGATGACGACGTAGGCGCGCTCGATGTCCTGTGACGCCATGGTGGAGTTCCGCGTGAAAGGGGTGAGGTAGGGGTCCGGCCGCTGGACGCTGGCTGTTTGAAGAGGACGAGGCGACAGCGCTCGGGGCGCGATGACCCCTACCCTGCCCCTCCTCGCGACAAGGAGGGGAAGCTGAATGTTCGGTGGCGCGTCAGTAGGCGCTTGTCGGCGGCGGTACGAAGGGAAAGCCCCTGAAATTTGCGAGATTGTTGAACTTCGCCTGGCAGGTGCCGCTCGTGTGATCGCAGCCTTGGTAGGCGGTGAAAGCGTCCCCCGGCGCCGGCAGCGCGGACATCGGATAGGTCAAGGCCAGGGCCGTGGCGGTGGCGCTCTTGATGCCGACGGAGGCGCCGATGTTCACGCCCGACGTGAAGATCAAGGTCCCCTGCGCGTAGATGGGCGAGGCGCCTGCCCACGAGATCGATGCTGGCGTCGAGCCGGGTCCAACCGAGCCGGTCGCGCCGAAGGCGCTCTTGATGAGGCCGCAACCGGAATCGTAGAGCGTGTGGGCGCAGGACGGCTGATAGAAGTTTCGCGGCATATCGATATCTAGGAGCACGAGATCGGAGGCGACCGTCACCTCTGCGCTGGTGCGCCCGATCTGATCGAGTTTCGTCACCCTGCCCTTGAAGAGGATGACGCTGCCGATGGGCGGCGCGCTCCATGCGGTGAGAAAGGCGCGCTCGCGCTGGATCTCGCAGCCGTCAAGGACCCCATGATGCACGGCGACGAGGAACGGCACGCCGTCGATCGTATCCGTGGGACGCGCGGCAAGCGTGATCTGCTGCTCGTCGACCTCCAGCCCCATCGCGCACTTGAAGGCGAGCCCATCGACGAGGATCGCGTTTGCCGCATAGGTGTAACCATTCAGCGCGATCGGGACGTCGGCGTTCGTGTAGGTAAGGAGCGTGCCAGAGCGCAGCGTGAACGTGTAGCAGTCCGCCATCAGGAGCGGAGCATCCTTGGCGGCGCGCTGCGCGGCGAGATAGGCGGTAAGCGCAGGTGATGCCGGCCTCATGATCGCACGCTCCGAAACTTGAGGGAGCCGACGCTCCACAGGCCGCTCATCACGTTCTCGAAATCCTGCTGATCGTCCAGAAACCGGCAGAGGAAGGCGTATGTGAAGTTGGCGCTGACGATCGCGCCAGCCGACGGCGCTCCCCCGAGTGCCACGACGTTCGGCGCAGCTAGGCTGTAGCCGGATTGCGCGGCGCCGTTGACGTAGACGGCCTGGACTTGCGTCACGTAGGAGACCGGCTCCGTAAAGGCGCCGAGCGTGCGCACGAGGGGGAAGGACGCGGTGGTGCCATCGCCCGTAGCGATCACCTGACCAATGGCGACACTGTCCGTCGGATCGACGTAGAGGAACGTATCGAGCTGCCCTTGGCACTGAAGATAGAAGCCGAGAAGCGCCTGCATGGACGTCGCGCCGAGGCCGGACAGCGCCGACGTCGGCGTCGAGGCAAGCGCGTCGAATGTCAGCTCGAACTCGTAGAGCGTCGCGGCGTAGAGCGCGCCGCGCACCTCGCGGCCGGAGACATGGTTCGCGACCCGTGTCGAGAAGGTCGGCCGTTTGTGCACGGACCATCCTTGCCCGGTGAGCGTCGGGAATGTCGGCGGTGGCGGCATGCCAGATCCTCAGGGTTTGAGCGAAAGCAGCGCGAGCGAGCGGACGGCGGCGAGCGTCGCGACGAACTCTTCGACATCGATCTGATCCTCGGCGAACCGGCAGGTCATCGTCGCGCCCATGTTAAGCTCGGCAGGCACGCCGTAGACGAACGGCAGCGCGCCGCCACCGCGCGAGGCGTAGAAGCCCGCGATCGCGGCGATATCGCGGTTCACGGCCTCGCTCAGCACATCGAAGCTGAGCTCTATGTGCCAGCTCGCGACGGACACGCGGCCGGCGCGGCTTTCCCTTCCCGAGACGTGCGGGGCGACGCCGGTGGTGAAGACAGGGCGCCAAGTGACGGACCAGCCCTGCCCGGCCAGCGCCGGGAACGCGGGATAGGGCCCGGCGAGCGGCGCCGCGTCGGCGATCGCGGGTGGGAGCGCCGGACCCTTGCCGCCGATCCAGGTGCCGGCACGCCAGTTCGGCGCGTCGCCCCATATATCGAGCGCAGGAAAGGCCGGAAACGGTCGGGCGTCCCAATTCCATGCCGCCATGAAGGTCGGCTCGATCATCTTCAGACCGCTCGCGCTCGTCTGGTTATGGCCGTCGGTCGTCCAGTATTCGACGATCGCCGCTCGCGCGAGGCTCGCCAGCAAGTCATCACGGCACGGCCGGTAGATCGCGCCTTCGGCGCTTTCCCAAGCCGACCAGTAAGGCGTAAAGCTCTCATTCGACTTCGGATCGTAGAAGACGTTCGGCTGGTTGGTGCAGCGATCGCAGGAGGGGAACCCATATTCCGCGAAGGTGATCGATTTCGATTGCGGCATCCAGGCCGTCGTCGGCCCATGCGGCACATAACCGAGGCCGTCGCCGGCATCGTAGATCGCCTGATGTGTATTGTTCCACCACCAACGGATCTGCTTGTTGGCGAGGAGCTGCTGGTTGGCGGCGTAGGGACTGCGTGATTGTGCCAGACGGTCGCCTTGCGGCAGCGAGACCTGGAGGTCCGACCCCGCCGGATCGAGACCGCGCCCGAGGTTCGTCGAGTTGGCGTAGAACCAATCGTACTTCTCGCCGCCCTCGATATTGGCCTTTAGGTAAGCCGGCGCGTAGAGGCTCGGCTGACCGGCGAGACCGAGGCCGTTCATCGTCGCCGCTTGTGGCGGCCAGCTCGAAGGGACAGGCGCGCTCCAATTGACGGCGTCGAGCCCGCCCGTGCTGGTCCAGTCCGACAGCGGCAGGTAATTGTCGAAGGAGACGAGATCGACGGAGGCATGCGCGTAGAGCTGGTCGAGATGCGGCCACTGCCCGTTGGCGCCGGGATGTTGGTAGCCCATCCAGTCCGACCAGTCCGCGGAGTAGGCGATGAGGTTCTTCAGATTGGTCGGGTCGCGGGTCAGCGCGGCCGTATCAAGCACGCCGCGCACGTCGTCGGCGAGTTGCGCCAAGCCGGCGACAAAAGGATAATCCCAGCTTGCCGCACCACTCACGATCGTGCCGACTTTCGTCCAGCTCGGGCCGCGGATCGTCTCGAGACCGCGCAGCTCGGAGCCGATGAGAAAGAGATCGACGCCGCCGGCGATCACGCAGAGGTTGGCGTAATGCAGGATCATCCGGCGCAACGTGTAGTCGTTCGGCGAGCCGGCGTAGCCGACCGTCAGGTTCGTCGCGTCACGCGTGAACTGCGCCGGCGCGGCGGTACCGAGGAAGGCCGCGACAGCATCGCTCGCGGGCTGAGAGATATCCGCTCCCAGATAACCGATGCGGCCGCGCCATGGGTAACCCGGCGCGTCCATAAGGATGAAAGGGTAGAACGTCACGCGCAGATTGCGGGCCTTGAGATCGCGAATGCAGCGCACGACCGATGGATCGGAGGGCGTGCCACCGTAAACCGCGTCGTTGCCGCTGCGCGAGAGTGCGATCAAGCCGGTCGATGCCTGTGTAAGGCCGGAGCAACGCCACGGCTCGCTGATCCAGGCGCCATCGACAAGGGCTTCGGCGGTGCCCCCGGCATAGTTGGTGGCCGGATAGATCGCGCATTGCGTGACGTCGGTCGAATTGCCGAACCACGCGATGACGAGTGATACGGTGGTCAGGCCGGGGTACGCCGCCTGCAACTGATCGATCGCGATCGAATAGTCCGTGCGCGTGCCGCCGAGATCGGGATCCGCGCCTGCGGCGTTGAGGTTGAGCACGCTCGGCGTGCTTGCCCCTATCATGGTCGCGCGGCGCGGCAGCGTGTCGTAGATCCACTCGCCGGAAGCCGGCAGCAGATTGACGCCGATCGGGTCGGTCATGGCCGGATGCTCATCACAACGCGGTTACGGGTTGAGCTTGCGGAAGCCGAGGTGCGCGCCCTTGCGCACGCTGTCGTTGATCGAGCCCAGGATCGCCCGGCTGTTGCCACGCAGGAAGCGGTTGACGTCGCGGCTGTCCATGGCGGTCACGTTGAAGTGCGTCTGGTGATGCACATGGACGCCGCCCAGCGCGCCGGCACCGGCGGCATCGCGGATCTGACTGGCCGGGCCGGCCGGCACGATCATCTCGCCGCGATGGACCTGAGCGACCATGTCGGAGGGCAGGCTCCAAGCGCCCGTCGCGAACGAGGGCAGCGCCGCGCCGGCCGCCATCACGGTCGCCTGGCCGGCGACAGCGGGACCGGCGGCGGCGGGACCGAGCACGGGCGACAGGAAGCCGAAAATGCCGGCGAAGGTCTCGGCAGCCGAGGCGGCAATGCTCTGGGCGACCGACGCCAGCGTCGAGGTGGCGTTCGCGGTCGACGCCGTCTGCTGCGCGCCTGTCCGCGCCGCCGTCCCGGCCAGCACCGCGCTCGTCTTGGTGGTCTCGCCGACGGTGGTCGCCGTCGTCTCGGTCACGACGCCCGCCGCCCAGTCGGCGACGGCGCGGATGCGCGCCTGGATGAAGCTCTGGACGATGGACAGCAGCACGTTCGAGACGGCCTGACGAAACGTCTCCTGGCCCCTGATCAGGCTGGTGACCTGCGTCGAGACGCTCGAGCCGACCTGCTCGAAGGTGCGCTTGTAGTCGGCATAGACCTCGCGATTGTAGTTGCGCTCGATCTCCTGGCGCTTGAGCGCGGACTGCGCGGCGAGCTCGTCGATCTGCCGCTGCGCGTTGGCGAAGGCGGCCGCGTTGTCCTTGTAGGTCCCCTGCAGAAAGGTGAGGTGCTGGCGCTCGATCTCCTCGCGGTCCGCCTCCAGCGCGAGCAACTGCGCGCGCTCCTCATCGTGCGAGATCTGCGAGAGCTGCGCCTCCTCCTTGACCTGGCTCTGCTTCACCTTGACGGCGTCGAGGGCGATGTCGGTCTGCGCGCGGTCGCCGGCGCGGGCGGCGGCGAGTTCCTCGTCGCTGCCGCTCCTGACGAGATCCAGCCGCCGGGCGAAACCGCTGGCGTAGGCCTGGTTCAAAGCGGCGAAGGAGGCGCCGAGCTGATCGGCGCCGGCCTTCATGATGCCTGTCGTCTCGGCGACGCCGCTCGCGGCCTGCGAGAGGCCGCGCTGCAGGTCGGAGATATCGGCGGTAAAGACGATGCTGACGTCATCGCTCATAGGTCCAACGTCCTTCGTTCAGCGTCCTTGCGACGTCACGTGTCCATCCGGAAAGCGCGCCATCAGCGCGCCGAGCCCGCTCGGATCTTCCGCTTTCACCGGCGCGGCCGGCGACACGCGATGGACGGCGGCGAGGATCTCGTGGGTCGGCGGATGGTCGCGCCAGTAGCGCAGCAGGCCGAGCGCGTCCTGCATCGGCAGCTCGTCGATTTGCGCCGAGGTGTAGCCGCACCCGGCCATCAGTCTGGCGTAGAGGGTCGTCCAATCGAAGCGGGCGCCTAGCCCGCTCCTGCTTCCCCCGGCGCGAGATCCTTTTCCGGCAGAAAGCCGCCGAGCCGCAGCACCCGCGCCATGGCGGTGGCGATCTCGGGCGCGCCGGCCTCGATCGTGTCGAGCTCGGCCGCCGCCTCGGCGTGGTCGCGCGCCAGGGCCACGCGCAGCACCGCGACGGCGGCGGCGACCGTGCCGCCTTCCGCCTGGGTGAACAGCAAGGGCTCGATCGCCTGCACCTGCGCCAGCGTAAGCGGACGCACCTGCCATTGGTGCGACCCCAACGTGATCGTCTCCGTTGACATGCGCATCACGAGGCCTCCGCGAAGGACCATGTCATCACGGTGCCGGTCGCGTCGGCGAAGCAGGAGAAGTCGAACTCCGGCACGACGAAGTCCTCGATCTTGGTCCCGAACGACAGCTTGCTCGACGTGCACATGTTGAGCTTGAGCGACACGGCCTGGCCCTGGAACGTCGTGAAGAACTGCGCCTGGAACGTCGGCGTCGTGCCGGCGAGCTGGTTGGTGACCGAAAACTTCTGGCCGCTCGTGGGGATCGCGTAGGTATAATTGAGCAGCACGGCCTTGCCGGCATCCGCCGCGCCGAAGCTGTAGACTCCCGCCGTCAGCGTGTACTGCCCGAGGCTTGGCGACGAGGCGACCTTGACGAGCGGCAGGCCGGTGGCCGCGTAGACGACGCCGGCATCGTCGCCGAAAGTGGCGCTGTTGGCCGGCGTGGCGTTGTAGGGCGACGCGGCCGGCACGATCGCCGCCTCCGCGAAGGCGGTCGCCACCTGGCCGGCGGCCGGCGTGACGCCGTAGAACAGGTTCGCGAAGGCAAGGCCGGAGATGCGTGCGACCTTGGCCTTGCCGGTCGTCTTGATCGTGCCGCGGGCGATCGCGATCGGATGCTGGAACTGCCCGTAGAGTTCCTTGACGGAAGCGGCCTCCTCGATCGTCACTTCCTGCACCAGGCCGAAGTTGACGGGTGTCGCGCCGACGATGTCCGTTCGCGTCCCGATGAGGACGCCGGAGCCGAAACTATACATGAGAATGATCCTCTCGGGTGATTGCGGGTCAGCCTTTCGGCGTTTCGTTGGTGGACGCACTGGCGAGGAAGCCGGCAAGCCGCCGCTTCAGATCCTCCTTGGCGCCGTGGACCGCGTTCCAGACTTCGGTCGAGCGCGCGACGAGCGAGCCGTGGAAGGTTTCGAAGAACCAGCGCTCCACCAGCGCGTCGAGCCGCGCGGCCTTCTCTTGCAACAGGTCGGGTTCAGACATTCTTGCCTCC
Source organism: Beijerinckiaceae bacterium (assembly GCA_965198495.1). Lineage (GTDB taxonomy): Bacteria > Pseudomonadota > Alphaproteobacteria > Rhizobiales > Beijerinckiaceae > RH-AL1. The sequence goes on from CBDAPL010000001.1 coordinate 3,257,964, forward strand.
TTGCGATGGTTCAGGGCAGGACGATCGTGATCGGCACGACGAGCAGGCCGTCGCCGTCGAGATCGCCGGGATCCTTGAGGGGTTTTCCCTCTATGCTCGCGCGATAGGCTGCGCCGCCGAGCGTCATGCGGCCGAGCGGAAGGTCGCCGCCCGCCGGCGCGAGCGCTACGTCGAGCGCGTCCATGATCGTGTTGAGCGCGGCCGCGCCGAGCGCGGCGGGATCGTGCGCATCGATGTAGATGAAGAGGCGCGCCTGCAGGCTTCGCTTCGGCGCGCCGACGGCTGTATCCTCGTAGGTCTCCGCGCCGCCCTCGAAGAGAAAGCAGGCCGGGCGCATCGCCGCCGGTACGTCGCTCCACAGCTTCAGACGGCGCGAGGGCGGTACGGCCCACGCATAGGCGCTCGCGACACGCTGCAGAAGCGCGCCGACCGCTTGTTCACGAACGCTCATGACGATCTCCGTTCAGCCGGCGCCGAGCGCGGCCAGCACGCTGTCCTTCAAGCCGCCGACGATGTCGTCGTGCAGCGCCGCGAGCGCGGAGCCGAGGTAGGCGCGTTGCGGGACGCGCGAACCGGGGTGATGGACAACGCGGGCGAAGACCTGGCCACCACTTCCGGCGAAGGCGAGGGCTTGCGCCTTCACCGGCGCGATGTCGTGCGGGGCGGTGATTCCGCCGTACTCCTGGATCGCCGCGTAGGGCACGCCACGGCTTGCGACGCTGACCGATAGAGCGTCGGCGCCGAGGCTGGTCTCGGCGACGATGGAGGCTTTGAGCGCGCCAGATCGGGCCCGCAGGATCGCGCCGGAGAGATTGTCCTCCACCTTGGCGAGCAGCGCCTGTTTCAGCACCTCGGCCTTGGCTTCGAGGGCGACGCGCACCGCATCCGCGTCGAGCACGCCGCTCATCGTGCGACACGCCGGTAGGGCTGCAGCAGGCGCGAGACCACGTCCGGCATCGCCTTGACGATGAAACTCGTCGTCTCCTGGCCGCCGAGCGTCTTGGCGCTCTGGCCGATGCGGCCGCGGCTGGCGTAACGATCCGCGACCCATTCTAGCGCCGCCCGCGCGAGGTCGGCCGGCACGTAGCCGTAGCTGAGCGCGATGGCCGCGCCGGCATCCGACGGCGAGAAGGTGTAGAGGCCGGCCACGGCCGAGTAGGAAGAAGCGAGGCCCTCGACGCCCGTATCGAGGCTCCAGGCGCCGTACGGCGCGGCGGCTTCGTATGTATAAGGGGCAACGGACGGCACGGCCGCCGCCTCGCCGAGGATCTCGTAGCCCGCACTGTAGGTCACGGCGATGTTCTGCGCGCCGGACGGGAACGTACCGCCGCGAAAGGCGAGGCGCTGCATCGCGCCCGGAGGCGCGGCGTCGGCGGCGTCGAGTACGACGCCCTTGTGGCCCGGCAGGGTCGAGGTGGCGACCGCCACACCGTCGATCGTGCAGGACAAAAGCCGGTTGACCGGCCAGTGGCGTAGCGCGACGGCGGTCTCGCCGCCGCCATCGAGCGTTTCGAGAAACGTCATCGGCAGGACGGCGGAGCGGCCGAGGTCGGCGAGGATCGCCTGGCTCACGGCGCTGACGAGTTCGCCGATGAGGGCGTCGTCGGTCGCGCTGGTCAGGCCGAGCCATGCCTTGCAGTCGGCGAGGCTCGTCAGGTCATTCGGCGAGGTCATGGCCGCTCCTGTCGTCTAGCGGATCGGTTTGGCGAGAGCTTGGCGCAGCAGGCCGCGCAGGGCGGCGACGCTCATCGCCGGCGTCGTGGTGATGTCGCGGGCGGCGAGCGCCGCGACGAGAGCGGCGCTCGCCATCGCATCGATATCCGCCCGGTTGATCGGCGGCGGATCGCCGAGCGGCACGATGCCGTGCGGCGCGAGCAGCGCCACGTTCGAGGAATCGAGCTCGAACGACTGGTCGGCGGCGACCGACAGTGCCTTGCCCGCGTGCGAGACCGGGCCGCAGCCCTTGGGAAGCGAGAACTTCATGGCGATCTCCTCAGCCGTTGCCGATGTTGGTGATCAGCGCCATCGCCGGCGGGAAGTAGTGCTGCAGCACCTCGTCGGTATACACACCATATTCGTAGCGTCGCGTGCGCAGCGGCCACTCGATCTGGTAATAGTCCTGCCGCGTGCGGATCTGCATCAGGTTGCCGACGCCGGCGAGCGGGTAGGGCAGCATGCTGGTCGTCATCAGCAGCGTGCCGGCGGGCATGTTGGGATGCACCTTGATGTCGATGATGCTGCCGCCCTGCATGGAAAAGCGGTTGAGATAGGTTCGCACCATGATGCCGCCGCCGACGAGATCGTCCGTCACGTCGAAGACGAAACGCTGCGCCGATGCGGCGGCGCCGTTGACGATCTTGCGCGAGATGTTCAGCGCCTCCTGCGAACTCACCCAGATCGTGTCGGGCGACAGGCGGTGCTGGTCCCACATCGTCTTGAGCACCGCGTCGATCTCGACGATGCCGCCGGCGCTGTCTGACGTGAGCGAGGTGCCCTGCCCCGCCAAGCCCTGCGGCTGAACGACGACGGTCGCGCCCGAGCCAGCCTTCAATGCCTGGGTGATCAGGCCGTCGAAGGCGAGCGCGTTCTGCGAATTGTCCGCGGTGCCGAGCGAGGCGGCGGTCTGCGTGCCGGCCGCCGCCGCGCCAATCGTGAGGGAGGCGATCGCCGTAATCGCGCCCAGCACCTCGGCGCCCGCCGCACCCCAGAACCAGGCGTATCCGAGCGCACCATTGAGCGGCGCGACGGAAGCCCGCACGAGGTGCGTGGCGTTGCCGTCGTTGGCGGTGGTGATCGTCGCGTTGGGCGAGCGCGCCGCCGCGCCGCCGCCGAACGTGTCGGTGGTGCCGTCCGCGTTGGTGCGCGTGATCTGGCCCTGGATGCCGCCAGCGAGCGTCGCGTTCATCACACCGTCGTGGGTCAGCGCCACGCAGGTCACGCTGAGGCCGAGGTTGGCGGCGAGCGAGCCGCCGGTGCCGAGATCGCTCAACGTCGGGATCGGCGTGGTGCCGAGCGGCGCGGACGCCGAGCCGCCGAGGATCATCGCCTCCTCGCCGAGCATCAGCGATTCGAGACCGGTTTTGGCGGCGATGGCGCGGACGTCGTCGAAGCCCTGGCCGGCATATTGCGCCTCGAAGTCGACGCTGGTCTCGACGCCGAGACCCTTGTAGGCGGCGCTGTAATCCTGTGTCGCCACCGCGAGCACGCCGCCCCGGTTGGCGGCGGAGACGCCGAAGCGTAGACCCTGCGTATTGATCGCGGTAATCGAGCGCCAGTTGGCGGCGAGGCCGCCCTTGCCGCTGACGCGCGGGATCGCATTGCGCAGAGGCGTGAGGACAGGGTAGACGAACTTGGCGCCGAGCTCGAGATCGTAGAAGGTCAAACCAGAGGTCTGGCTCATGCCTTCGGTAAAGGTGCTCTTCGTCAGCGCGCCGCCGATCATCGAGTTCAGCGGCTTCTGCTGTGCGTTCTTTAGCCCGGCAAGGACTTCTTGGACATCGGTCGAAGGCATGCGTGTGCTCCTGGTTCGGGTGAGGTATGGGCGTGCGTGATCCGTCTCCCGCATGCGGGAGCGGCAGATCTCGTGGCGCGATTGGGACGGCGAAGAGCCGCTAGCGGCCTTGGCGCTGGGCGAGCTTGATGGCGAGCAGCGAGAGCGCGTTGGGATCGGCGAGCAGCGCGTCAAGCCGCTCCTCGCCGATGCCGTCCTCGTGCTTGGCGACAGCGCGCGCCCGCATCGCGAAAGGCAGTGGCAGCGGCTGCTCCTCGACCGCCTTGAGGCGCGTCGACAGATCGACGAGCGATTTCGTCAGCACGTCCGTGAGCCGGTCGAACTGCTTCGCGAGATCGGGCGCGAGATCGCGCGATTGCACCACATGGATCTTGTGCGCGACGCAGCTGGCGCCGAGGTCGACGGCCGTATCGTGCATCGCCTGAATGCGCGCCTGGTCCTCCGCGTTGTTGCGCGCGCCGCTCTTTTCGAGATCGTCGGGCGGCGGCTCATTCGGCGGTAGCCTCTCGGCAGCCGCTGTATCCCTGAAGGGCCGCCATTCGTGCGATCCGTCGGCCTTGATCATCTCGAAGCGTGCGGCCGCGAGGCAGGGCAGATCGACGAGCGAGATCTCGTGTGGGTCGGCGGTATAACGTTTGGCACCGGCCTCGTCGGTCCAGCGCCGCGCATAGGCTCCGCCCTGGCTGAAGCCCGTGTAGACGCCCTCTTCCACCTTGGTCCATTCCGCGTCGTCGACGACCTTGGCGCAGATCTCGATCTGCTTGGCGTCGTCGTTGAAGCTGAGCGCCGTCACCTTGCCGGCGGCGACGGCGCCGTGCATCGCGCGAAGGTTGCCGAGCGACTTGCCGCCGGATGATGTGGCGATCGCCTCCGACCATTTCTCGTAGAGTGGTTTGGTGGAGGCGTAATCGCAGATCTCGCCGCTACGGTCGGCGATCTCGGCGGTGGCGACGCCGAAGACAAGGCGGCGCGCGGCGTCGACCTTGGTGATGGGTATATCGAGGCGCAGCATGGGGGCTCCTTGGTGAACGAACAAGAGTTTCGCGGGCGGGCCTCGCGGGCGGATGCGGGTGGGATCGGGTCGGATCAGGCGCGCGACCGCGCGGAGCGGTCAGCCCTCGCGTTTGTGGCAGTTGGTCGGGACAGCGTAGGGGTGAACAGTCAGCGGCTCGCAGCCGAACGTCTAGTTCCGGCAGTCAATCAGAACAGTGCGCGCGGGTATCTCTCGCGCGAGTCCGACATTCCCCATCGGTGATAGGCGTGGCGCCGGCGTACTCGCTCAGAACAAGACGATTCAGGCGCGGATCGGCCTCGGTATGATAAAGCGAGGACGATCATCGGCGTTTCTTCCCACGCTCTCCCGCTCTTTCACCTGATCGAAAGATTGGTCTACCTCACATAGGGGAACGACGTCCGCGACGCGTTCGCGGCCGCGGCCGCGGGAGGTCTTCGGAACTGAGGGTTGCGGCGACGGGGCCTGTGCCGGTAGTAATGCAGCGTCGGTAGTTTCTTGATCGTCTCCATTGTCTCCCCCTTTGTTGTGGCGCGAAACGACCGCCCTGGGCATCATCCGACCCCGCCGGCCAGCGCGGATGCTGGTCGTCCCAAGCGTCAGCCTTTTGAAGCTTCGTCGCCGCAGCCGGCGCCCTCTCCCCCCAAAGCCACGTATCCAGCACCCGTCAACGCCATTGGCCGGTCCGCGATCAGATCCGGCAGCGGGTCGCGGCCGAGCATCGCGCGGGCCTCGTTGAGCGTGAGGATGCCCCGGCTCGTGTAGCTCGAGAGGATCGTCTCCTGCACCTGCGGGTCGATCGTGTCCGTCGGCGTCCAGACGAACTCGAGATCGGCGGCATTGAACTCCGCCGCCAAAACGTCGTCGACCAGCGCCTTGACCCAGGCGAGAATCGGCGCGAAGCCCTCTTCCTCGGCAAGCGTCTTCTGCACCTCGGCGGTGGCGCGATTCATCTGCGAGACGAGGGCCTGCGGCGAGACCGAGAAGGCGAAGCAGACGATCCGCGCCAGCCAGTCGTCGAAGGCGTTCTTGAGCTCCGGCTCCTTCGTCTGCACGAAGGTCTTGGCCACGCCGCCCGGCACGAATTTGGCACGCCGGCGCCGGCCGGCATCGCCGGAGAAGTAGGCGTCCCAATACTTCTGATAGGAGCCGATCTGATCCGGTGTCCAACCATCGGGAACACCGATCAGGCTGTCGGGGATATTACCTTCGGTGAAGTAGTCCATCAAGAAGAGTTGACGGCGCAACGCGATGTTGACGGTCGTGACAACCTGTTCGACGGGCGAGAACCCATAGGCCCGGTTCACCCGCGGATTGCGCGGCCGATAAAGCAGGTCGCGCGTCGAATAGTCGACGGCGGGAAAGCCTTTCAGCACCTGCTGGTAGGCGGTGGGCCAGATCGTCTGCGTACCGTCTCGCACCGGCTGCGGCGTGCGGCCCCAATCGTCGATGACCGGCTTGATGGTGGCCCCGTCGAGCGGCAGCAGGGCGGTCAGGCGCCCCGCGCGGTTGCGCCTGCAGTAAAGCGTCGCCGCATCGATGACGAACAACTCCTCCAGCAGCATGCGGAGCCAGTCCGCCCAGCCGTGGATGCCGTCTGGACGCCTGAAAAAGGTCGTCAGCAGATCGATGCGCGAGTCCGGCTTCGCCGGCCCGCGCGGCTTGATCGCCCAATCCATGCGCGCGACCTGATCCTTGCGCGTCTCGATGACGAGGCGGAGCAGGTCGTAGCCGTCGGCAAGCTGGCGCAAAGTAGCGAACGAGACCGGCGAGTAGGGCCGCGGCTCGAGGGTGAGATTGTAACCCGCGGGGTAGTCCCATTGCCGCCCGGCGACATCGGCCGGCGCGGCCGGCGCGATCGGCGAGAGCGGGCCGAACCAGTCGGAATCGCCCTGCCCTTGGCGCTGGCGTGCGGCGAAGGACATGTTGACCTGATAGGGGTCGAGCGTCCACGACGCTCGCCCGCTCGCGCGATCGACCATTTGGTTCGTCTCCAACGATTATCTTGGCTGAGGCGCTTCGCTCATTAGCTTGTAGAAGTCGATAATGCCAGCCGTCGGCACTTGCTCGAAGAGATGCGTGAGCGCCCAGATCGCCGCATCGGCGTGATCGGGGCTGCCCTGGCCGCGATAGCCGGAGCCGGAGAAGGCGCAGAGCTGGTCTTCCAGCTTCGGAAAACGTCCGACGTGGTGTACTTGGCCGAGAGCGTAGCGCACCGAGATCGGTTCGGCGCGTACGGCCTTGCCACGGCTCGCGGTCACAAGACGCACAGGCACGTTGGGGCCGGCGGCCGCGAGCGTGGCACGCACCATGTCGCCGCCGAAATTCGTTTCCGCGACGATGCAATCAGCTTCGAAAACGTGGTAGGCCTCGACGGCACGACGGCTCCAGCCTTCCGCATTCTCCCTCGACGACCAATCGGCGAGGACGTAGGCATCGCCGTCCTTGCCGAGCGCGGCGATGACGATCCCGCTCTCGTCGGCCTCCACATGCTCCTCGCCTCTAGCACCGGAGGGATCGAGACCAACCACCACCGACTTGCGATTTTCTAGCGGGATCAGCTCCGCTTCCCGACGATTGCGCTCGATGACTTCGTACGACCACAAAGCATCCGCGAACGAATCGAGGTAGACGCCTTCGTAGAAGCGCTTGCGGTGGCGCTCCGGCAGCGCCGCTAGGCTTTCCAGGAATGCCGGGTCAAGGTTCGCCGCGTTGTCGCGCGGGTTGAGAAAGGCCCGAGCGTAGGCGTCAGGATTGCTGAGCGGCTGCATCGAGACTGGGTCTCGTTTGTCGCCGAACAGGATATTGGTCCAGTGCGTCTTCGATGTCGGGTTCAGATCGACATAGGCGCGCTGGATGATGCCGGGTGCGACCTGCGCCAGTCGCGTGAAGGCGACGAGTGCGGACGTATAGGGGATCTGCGAGGCCTCGTTGAGGAAGACGCTCGAATATTCATGGCCGAGTATTCGTTCGACACGCTCCTTGTCGTCGAGGCCGCCTATCGTGAAGGACGAGCCGTTCTTCAGCGCGAAGCGGCTCTCCGTGCGATACTCCTTGAGGCCGGCCTCCGGGAAGCAGAGATCGGCGACGATCGGTAGCGTCTCGCGTGCGAGCGTCGCCCGTGCGGCATTGGCGCGAAACCGCAGCAGCACGTGGCTGGAGCCAGGTGACTGGATCGCGCGCTCGAGGATGGCCCGAACGATCAGGAATGTCTTGCCGGACCGCGTTCCACCAGCAAGACAGCTGTAGCGCTGCGGCGCGTCGAGCAGCAGGCGCGCGGCCTCCTGCGCGTCGCTGTACGACACCATGCGGACACTCTCGACGATTTCAGGGGATGCCCGGAGCGTCGACGTAGGTCGGGCTCGGCATGCGCGCATTGGCGGTCAAAAACCGTCACGCGTCAATCGTAGGAAAGCGCCGCATTCTGGGACTTCTTACCGGGCGCGCGCGAAGCTTTGGTAAGAGCGGCACCGGAAAATAAATCCGCTTTCGGCTTCAAGGCCGTTTACCACGACATGCTCATCATGGCGACGCTCTCGGCAGCGCCGCCAGCGCGGCTGTCAGCCCGGCGGCATCCGCCGGCAACGGTGGATCGAGCAGGCGCTCCTTCGTCAGGAACTTGATACCGTGGTTCCAGGTGTCGTCGCTGTCCCCGCGTATGTCGACCACGCCCTCCCGTAACGTGCGGTTCGAGGCGACGTCCTTGACGCTGCCGGACAAATTGTAGATCGCCGAGGAGGACTGCTGGACCGCCGTCGCCACCTCGATATCGGCGCCAAGCGCTTTGGCGATGTCCTGGTCGCAGCCGTTGCATCGGCTGAGCGGCAGGTTGTCGGCAATCTTGGCGGACTGGGGCGCCGTGTCGACGATGGTAAACCCCTTGTCGGCGAACAGCTTGCGCAAGAGGTCGCTCTCCTGCTTCAGCCGCGCGCGAGTCTTCGGCGTGCTCGGCATCTCCACCGGCTCGAGGTCGAAGACGACTGCTTTCAGTCCGGCGGCGCGAGCGACGGTCGGAGGTGTCGCCAATTGGAGGATGGTGGCGCCAATGACAAGGCTGACCGATTTGATCACGAGGCTTAATCTCCTGTGTTGCGCGTCGCGCTGGAGCGAAGACTGGCCACAACTCTTAGAAATGGCTTATCGCTCGGCGCTTGCTGAGCGTACCTCCCCCTGCTAGCCTTCAAACAACGGCGCAATGAGACGAACGGCGGATGGCGGTTTCGAGCCGCCGCTTCGTATGTCAAAGGTGACGCCGCTTAGGCTGCGACCAACCGCGGCCCGCGAGGGAACGAACGAGGGTTTTTTGGCGTCTGGCACCCGTCTGCTGGCGTGTGCGACCCTGCTCGTCGCAGGCGCGCTGTGTACCGCTACACGTAGGTCTGTCCGCGCGCAGGAGACTGGCGCGGCGCCGGCCGTGTCCGGGCAGCCCGCCGCTATCCCCCTGCAGCCGGTCAAGATCGCCTATCTCGGCATCCGTCGCCCCGCTCCGCCCATCTATGACTACGAAGATGACCCCGCCGATGTCGGCGTCGACGGCGCCAAGATCGCCATGCGCGACATGAAGACGACAGGGCGCCTGACGGGTCAGGATTTCAGCCTCGACGAGGTTATCCTGAACAATGGCCAGTCCCCGGTCGACGCGGCCAAGGCGCTTGTTGCCAGGGGCGAGGGGTTGATCGTCGCGGACCTGCCCGCGAAAGACCTCCTCGCCGTCTCGGATGCTCTCAAAGACAGCCCGGCGACGCTCTACAACATCAACGCGGAGGACGACAGCCTTCGCAATGCCGATTGCAGGGCCAACATCTACCACGTCGCGCCCTCGCGATCGATGCTGACCGACGCGTTGGCACAATTTCTCGTCTTCTCGAAATGGCAGCACGTGTTCCTGGTCGTCGGCAAGGATCCGAGCGATCAGTTGTACGCCGCCGCGGTGCGCCGCTCGGTGAAGAAGTTCGGCTTGAAGCTGACCGGCGATAAGGTCTGGGAGTTCGGCAATCTCGCTCGCGAGCGCGCCGACGGACCGACTCGCGCCAGCGCCTTGATCTTCACGCGCGGCACCGACGCCGACATGATCGTCGTCGCCGACGAGGCCGGCAAGTTCGGGGATTACATCCAATACCACACGGCCGAACCCAAGCTCGTCGGCGGTACGCAGGGGCTGATCCCCGCGACGTGGTCCCGCGTGCTGGACGCTTGGGGCTCGGCGCAACTGCAGAGCCGTTTCGTACGAACGAACAAGCGTCCGATGCGCTCGATCGATTATCAGGCTTGGGAGGCGGTGCGCATCATCGGCGAAGCGGCGACCCGCGCGAAAAGCGGCGATCCGAAAACGGTGGCCGATTACATCGTGCGTCCGGACTTTCAGATCGCCGCCTTCAAGGGCGTGCCGGTCAGCTTCCGGCCCTGGGACCGACAGCTGAGCCAACCGATCCTGCTCGTCCAGCCCAAAATGCTAGTATCGGTGGCGCCGGAGCCCGGCTTCCTGCACCCCGTCAGCCCGCTTGACACCTTGGGCTTCGACAAGCCCGAGACGGGCTGCAAAATTCCCTCCGGAGCAAAATCTTGATCGTATCGTCAAGCCACGCAGCCCTAGGCTTTGTGTTCGTCGCCACATTGGCAGGTGCGCTCGCCGGGACAAGCCCGGCCAGCGCCTACATGGCCTATGTGACGAACGAGAAAGACAATACGGTCAGCGTTATCGATCTCGACAGCTACAAGGTCGTCAAGACGGTGGACGTCGGGCGTCGTCCGCGCGGGATCATCATGAACCCTGACGGCAAGGAACTCTACATCTGCGCCAGCGATGACGACATCATCCAGGTGTTCGACCCGAAAACGATGCAGCAGCTTCGCACGTTGCCGTCCGGTCCCGACCCCGAAACCTTCACGATCAGCCCGGACGGCAAATATCTCTTCGTCTCCAACGAGGACGACAATGAGGTGACCGTCATCGACATCGCCAGCAACAAGGCGTTGGTCGAGATTCCGGTCGGTGTCGAGCCGGAGGGTGAAGGCATCAGCCCGGACGGCGGCACGCTCGTCAACACGTCGGAAACGACGAACATGGCGACCTTCATCGACACGAAGACGAACAAGATCGTCGCCAACGTGCTCGTCGACTCGCGCCCCCGCATCGCGGTCTTCAGCCATGATGGTGCCGAGCTATGGGTAAGCTCGGAAGTCGGCGGCAAGGTCGCGGTGATCGACACCAAAACGCACCAGATCATCAAGAAGATCTCTTTCGCGCTTCCGGCGATCGAGGCGGAGGCGATCCAGCCGGTCGGGATCCGCCTGACGCCCGACGGTAAGACCGCCTTCATCGCGCTTGGCCCCGCCAATCGCGTCGCGGTGGTCAATGCCAAGACCTTCGAGGTCGAGAAATACCTGCTTGTCGGGCAGCGTGTCTGGCAGATGGCTTTCACGCCGAACCAGAAATACCTTCTGACCACGAACGGCATCTCGAACGACGTTTCCGTGATCGACGTCCCGGCGCTCAAGGTAACCCGCTCCATCAGCGTAGGATCGTACCCTTGGGGCGTTGCAATCTCGCCCCAGTGACGTCGCACAAGTAAGAAGCTCTTCGCATGATGGTCGACAATGCAGCTCTCGATATCGCCGACGTTTCGCACCGCTTCGGTGCGCGCCAAGCGCTGAGCCACATCTCGTTGCGCGTCGACCGCGGCGCCTTCACCGCACTGCTCGGTCCGAACGGCGCGGGCAAGACGACGCTATTTTCCATCATCACTCGGCTCTACAACAACAAGGAAGGCCAGGTCCGTATCTTCGGTCGCGACCTCCAGCGCGAGCCCTCCGCCGCGTTGGCCGAGATGGGCGTTGTGTTCCAAAAGCCGACTCTCGATTCCGACCTGAGCGTGCGCCAGAACCTCGCCTATCACGCCTCACTGCACGGCATGACGGGCAAGACCACGCGCGAGCGCATCGAGATGCTGCTCCATCGCGTCGGCCTCGCGGACCGGGCCAAGGACAAGGTGCGCACGCTTTCGGGCGGCCAGTCGCGCCGCGTCGAGATCGCCCGCGCGCTCGTGCATGGCCCGCGACTGCTGCTGCTCGATGAGGCGACGGTCGGTCTCGATCTCGCCTCACGCGCCGATATCGTGCGGATCGTGCGTGAGTCGGTGCGCCAGGACGGCTTGTCGGTTCTCTGGGCGACACACATCTTCGACGAGATCGAGGCGAGCGACGCGGTCTATGTTCTTCACAAAGGCAACATCATCGCGCAGGGGCGCTCCGAGGAAATTTCGGCCAAGGCGAACGGCGCGACGCTCGCTGACGCCTTCCGGACCCTGACGGAAGACACCAGCCGCGTGGAGATGGCGCGATGAGCGATATGACGGCTGGCCGATTGCAGGTTGAGACCGCCGCCGTTCCGCGCACGATCGGTTTCACCGGCTATCTCACCTGCCTTGCCGGCATCACCAAGCGCGAGCTTCTCAAGTTCATCCACCAGAAGGAGCGCTTCGTCTCCGCCTTGGTGCGGCCGCTGATCTGGCTCTTCATCTTCGCCGCCGGTTTCCGCTCGACCCTCGGCGTATCGATCATCCCGCCCTACCAGACCTACGTCCTCTACGAGGAGTATGTCGCGCCGGGCCTCGCAGTGATGATCCAGCTTTTCGCCGGCATGCAATCCTCGCTGTCCATGGTCTACGATCGCGAGGTCGGATCCATGCGCGTACTGCTGACGAGCCCGTTTCCGCGCTGGTCTCTGCTGCTCGCCAAGCTGATCGCCGGCGTCATTGTGTCGGTGGTGCAGGTCTATGTGTTCTTCGTCATCGCCAATTTTTGGGACATCGACATCCCGCCGCTCGGCTACCTGGCCGCTTTACCGGCGTTCATCGCGGCAGGCCTCATGCTGGGCTCGATCGGCCTGCTCATCTCGTCGCAGATCAAACAGCTCGAGAATTTCGCGAGCGTTATGAATTTCGTGATCTTCCCGATGTTCTTCGCCTCGTCCGCGCTCTACCCCCTTTGGAAGATGCGCGAGGCGAGCGAGTTTCTTTACTGGGTCTGCTTGTTCAACCCGTTCACTCACGCGGTCGAGCTGGTGCGCTTCGCGCTGTATCTTCAATTCGAGCCGACCTCGTGTCTCGTCGTCATCGCCGTGACGATCGTCACTTTCGCCCTTTCCGCGTTCGCCTACGATCCTGGGCGCGGTATGCTCGCGCGCCGCGGCGGCCCGGGCGAATAACATGAGATATGCCATGCGCTTTCGCGTCCACCTCCTGGCTGCAACCTTTTCTATGGTCGGCGGCACCGCAATCGCTCAAGGTCTTGTTAACCAGCAGCCCGCCGCCCCCGCCGCCGCCGGACAGGTGCCGACGACAAGCGAAGGCTCGACGATACCGGCTTTGCCGGACCAGGGGCCGGCGCGCGCACCCGGCTCGAAAGCCGACAGCGGTACGACGACGACGGGCTCCAGCGAGAACTCCGGCGCGACGACCTTCTACGCGCCCGCCAAAGAGGCAGAACCGGTGAAATGGCCCTGCGCGCAGCCGCGGGTGGCGACGATCAGCGCCGGTACCGTCTGGTCCGGTCCCAATGTCGCGGAAGGCAAGGGTTGGGACGAGGACAACGATCTTGCCGGGCTCGCGCAGAAGCTCGCCTCGCGACGCACAAGCCTTGACGAAGCCAATGATTTCATCGTCGATTTTGCCAAGAAGGCCGGCAAGGACAAAGACAAGCAGCTCACCAAACTGTTTGTCGGCGTGCTTGACGTCACCAACGACAACCGCAGCGAGATCCTGCAGGGCATCATGCGTTACGCTCGCGGCCAGGAGCGGCTCGCCGAGCGCATGCGCGATGAATCAGACAAGATCAGCGAGAAACAGGATGACGCGACAGCCTCCGGCATCGGCGTGGCAACGGACCAGCAGAACAAGGATTTCGCTTGGGACCAGCGCATCTTCAAGGAACGCCGGCAGGCGCTTTCCTACGTCTGCGAGACGCCGAGCCTTCTCGAGCGTCGGGTCTACGAGATCGCCAAACGTATACAGGCGCAGCTTTAAACCTATTCTCTCCCGGAGACCTCCATGATGCGCGTCGTCCTGTCCTTCGCTCTCATCCTTGCCTTCACCGGTGCGGCTTCCGCGAAGACGACGCGCTTCTGGAACCTCACCGACAATACAATCAACAAGTTTGAGCTAGCGCCAGCCGGCACCGACACGTTTGGTCCCGATCAAGCCAAGAACGACAAGGACGGAGCGGTCGATCACGACGAGCGCTTGAAGATCGTCGGTACACCAACCGGAACCTACGACGCACGCCTATCGGACGCGCGCGGCCGCACCTGTCTCGTCAAGAACGTCGCGATCAAGGATGGCGATGTCTTCTCGATCGAAGAGAAGCAGCTCACCGATTGCAAGAAGTGATGATGGCGACCCTCTCTCAGTCTCGCAAAGGCGCATCATGAGTGGTTTTGCCGCCATAGTTCTGATCTGTGTAGCGGCGACTCCCGTGCAGCAATGCGACGAGAATAGCGCGTTGGTGCTCCGCTCGACTCATGTCAACAACGAGCTTGGATGCTCGACGGGCTGGGAAGAGATCATCGCGCGCGGCGGCTTACGCGAGAGCCTCAAGGGTGGGGCATACATCAAGACGCTGTGCCGCCGGGAGACAGGCGATCAGTAGTCGCGTTGCCGGCGTTTTTGCGCCTAGGTCTTCATTGCCTAACCCAAGGAGATCGTCGTGTTCGTGATCCTATCCGTCTGCCTGCTGGCTTCTCCGGCGACCTGCCGCGAGGAACGCATCGAACAAACAGTCGAGGAGCGTCCGCCGATTGCCTGCATCGTCGAGGGCCAAAGCACGGTCGCGGTGTGGCAGACGCAGCATCCGAAATGGGTCATCCATAAATGGAAATGTGTACCGCGCAGCAGGTTGGACACCGCGCTTTGATCCGTTAGCGCGTACGAAGATCGGCCGAGCCGCATGCGTACGATTGGTTTTCGCCTCGGCCTCCTCCTTTTTGGCTGCCTGTTCATCGCTTTCGCCGCCGGCGCCGGCGTCATCTACACGCTTCACGTCACCGACAAGACTGTAGACCGCGCGCTGGATGCGCAAAAGCGGCTTGATCTCCTGACCGAGATGTCGGGGCGCATACAGCAATACGGCCTCATCGCCATCTCGACGGTTAATGATCCGGAACTGCGCGAGACGCGGCTGAAGGAAGCCGAGACCGACGTCGACAAGGCCATCGCCGGGTTTGAACCGGAAATCGGGAAGGCGATCGCCGAGGCCGACCTCCCCTCGAACGTAAACGCCATGGCGGCGCGCGCCAAGCCGTTGGAGCAGGTGCGCGCCGGCTTCCACGTGCTGGTGCGCGAGGTCAACGAGGCCTTGGCGCAACCGAACCAACAGCAGCGCGGCGATACGATACGCGGCGCCTTCAACGGGTTCGCGACGATGACCGGGCCCTACCTCTTCTTTCTGATGCAGGCTGACCGGCGCGGTGTCGAAGCCGGTCGCGAAGGGGCGCGCACGGTGTCGACGACGGTGACGCGCGTCGCCATCATCCTGGTCATCGCGGCGCTCGCCAGCGTCGTCATCATGGATCGACTGATCTCACGGCCGATTCTCGCCGCGGTGGTCGAAATCCGCGACGCTGCGATTGCCATAGGTCAGGGCGAGCGCAACCTGCGCTTACCCGTTCGCAACCGAGACGAACTCGGGCTTCTCGCCGTCGTCTTCAATCGCATGACGGCGCGGCTGCGACGCGGCGAGCTGCGTGTCGCCGCCGATCAGGCCGCCATGGAGAAGACGATCGCCGACCGCACCAGCGATCTTCGCGCGGCCAATGAGACGTTGAGCAACATCGACAGCAGTCGGCGTCGCTTCTTCGCCGACGTGAGCCACGAACTGCGGACTCCGCTCACCGTCATCCTTGGCGAGTGCGAGATCGCGATGATGGCGAGCGCGCCCGAACCCGCCTTCGCCATCATCCGTCGCCGCGCGCAGCGGCTACAGAGGCGGGTCGAGGACATGCTGCGCGTGGCTCGCTCCGAAAGCGGGACGATCGAGCTGCACTTCAAAAAGGTCGGCCTGCGGAATGTTTGCGCCAGCGCCATAGAGGCCTTTGAAGGCGCGACCAAGCGAAAGGACGTCGCGATAACACTCGAGCCGGGCTGTGAGATCTTCGTCGAAGGCGATTTCGAATGGCTGCGGCAGATCGTCGAAGGCATGATCGACAACGCGCTCCGTTACGCGACGGGCGCCAGCATGATCTCGCTGCTTTGCGGGAAGGATAGTGACGGCCAGGCCATCCTCAGTGTGCGCGACGACGGGCCCGGCTTCGGCGTCGACGATCCAAAGGAGCTTCTCGTGCGCTTCGCCAGACGCGGCGCGATCGAAGACGTCTCGGGCCATGGCATCGGTCTCGCTCTCGTGCGCTGGGTGGTGGACAAACATCGGGGAAGTGTCACATTGCGCAAAGCGGACGCGCCGCTCGACGGCGCTGAAATCCTCATCCGCCTCCCGAAGGCGAAAGCATGATGGCCGCTGTCAACGTACTCGTCGTGGAAGACGATCCCGATATCGGCGGGCTTCTCGACCGCGGGCTCGGCGCCGCCGGCTTTGCGGTCAAATGTGTAGATACCGCCAGCGGCGCACTCGCGCACATGGCGGCGAATGCGCCCAGCGCCGTTCTTCTCGATGTCATGCTGCCCGACGGCACCGGCAACGATCTCTGCCGCGCGTTGCGCCAGAAGGGTTTCGCTGGGCCAATCCTGTTCCTCAGCGCCAAGGACGAAGTCTCCGATCGCGTGGACGGCCTTGCCGCCGGTGGCGATGATTATATCGTGAAGCCTTTCGCCTTCGACGAACTGGTCGCTCGTCTGCGCGCGCAATTAGTGCGCCGCGAGACGAGCGTTGCGAAGACGAATACCACCGAGATCGGCGGCCTCAGTCTCAATCTAGATACGCGTCAGGCCCGTTTTCGAGACGCGGTCATCAAGCTCACGCAGCGCGAGGCGGAGCTCCTCGCCGTGTTTATGGAACAGCCGAACAAGCCTATCGCGCGCGGCGACATCTACGACCGGCTTTGGCTCGATCAGGGCGGCGCCTCGCTGAATGTAGTCGACGTCTACATCGGCTATCTTCGCGGCAAACTCGGCGACATCGTCAAGATCGGTGGCCCCACAATCTCGACCGTACGTGGTCGCGGTTTCATGCTCGAGTTCGCGCGCTAGGGCCCGGACTATCGTCAGGTCGCGCTGGGAAATTTCAGAGCCAAAAGCGGCGGCGGTCAACACGGCAAATACTTGCCAAAAATCCTCGAAGAGGCCATACCACTGCTGCCCGCCGTAAATGCAGGGTCACTAAGTCTTAGGATCTTCTTAGAAGACTACCTGAGCTGGTCATTGGGAAGAGACGACTCGAGGAGAGTGCTGTGAACTGGTTCGCGCCTGTTGTTGTCGAGATCTGCGTCGGCATGGAAGTCACAAGCTACGATTCTGCCGATCTACCGGTCGCGTTCTAGGCCTCAGCTCAGGACTTGCTGGATTGGGATAGTCGTGCAAGCGGTCATCCTCGGATCTGCGGCAGGTGGCGGCGTTCCGCAGTGGAACTGCCGCTGTTTTATTTGCGAACTCGCCCGCTCTGGTGATCCGCGCGTGTCGTCTCGCACCCAGTCGAGCATCGCCGTGACGCAGGATGGAGAGAACTGGCTTCTCGTGAACGCGTCGCCTGATATCCGCCAGCAGATCGCCGATAATATCGTTTTACATCCTCGTCACGGCGCCCGGCACTCGCCCATTTCGGCCGTGCTCCTCACGAACGGCGATGTCGACCATGTCGCTGGGCTTTTGACGCTGCGCGAGAGCCAGCCATTCAATCTTTACGCGACGATCACGACTCGCGAGTCGCTTGATGCCAACCGTATCTTCTCCGTGGCTTCACCTGAACTCGTGCCGCGTTTGCCGGTGGCTATGGATGAGCCTTTCGAGCCGGTGCCGGGCTTACGCGTCGAAATGTTCGCGGTGCCGGGCAAAGTCCCGTTGTGGCTCGAAGACGAGACCATGAGGATTGGCGAGGCAACAGAGACGACGGTGGGGCTGAAGATCGTCGCGGGCGGGAAAACGTTGTTTTACATCCCCGGCTGCGCCGAGGTCACGTCGGACGTCATACGTCGAATCGAAGGCGCCGATGCCTTGCTTTTCGATGGAACGTTGTGGACCGATAACGAGATGATCGACGCCGGCCTCGGCCGCAAGAGCGCTCGTCGCATGGGTCATGTGCCGATGTGGGGCGCGGGTGGCTCTGTCGAAAGACTGCAGGATGTTCCGATCGGCCGGTCCATATTCGTCCACATCAACAATACCAATCCGGTCCTCGTCTCGGATTCGCAGGAACGGGCAAAAGCAGAGGCCTTCGGCTGGGAGGTCGCTTACGACGGGATGAGGATCGAGCTTTGAACAACCTTCTGTCGCCCCAGGAACTGGAAAATCAACTCCGTGCGATCGGCGCGAGCCGATATCATATCCTTCACCCGTTCCATAAGCTCCTGCACAACGGCAAGCTGAACAAGGAGCAGGTCCAGGCCTGGGCTCTCAACCGCTTCTATTACCAAGCGATGATCCCGATCAAGGACGCGACGATCCTCTCACGCATGGAGGATCCAGAGTTGCGCCGAATCTGGCGCCAGCGCATCGTCGATCACGACGGCGAGAATGCCGGCGACGGCGGCATCGAGCGCTGGCTGATGCTGACCGACGGTCTCGGCTTCGCTCGCGACTACGTCACATCGCTGCAGGGATTGCTGCCCGCGACGCGTTTTGCTGTCGATGCTTACGTGCATTTCGTGCGTGAGAAGCCGCTGCTCGAGGCGATCGCCTCCTCGCTGACAGAGTTGTTTTCGCCCAACATCATCTCCGAGCGCGTCTCGGGCATGCTGGCGAACTACGATTTCATCTCCGAGAAGACGCTGGCCTACTTCGGCAAGCGGCTGACCCAGGCGCCGCGCGATGCGGACTTCGCGCTCGCCTACGTCAAGGAGAACGCCCATACCGCGAAGGATCAGGCACTCGTGCTCGACGCGCTTCGTTTCAAATGCAACGTCCTCTGGGCACAGCTTGACGCGCTGCATCATGCCTATGTGGAGCCCGGCCCGATCCCGCCCGGCGCCTGGCAGCCCGGCCATGCGACTGATGGGCGAAAGGTCTAGAGATGCCCGAAGTCTCCGGCTCGAGCATACCCAGGCTACCGCGCGGCGTGCGGCTGCATTTCGATCAGGTCCGCAACGCGCACGTTCTTCTCGCACCGGAGCGCGCCTTCAATGTCGACGACAACGCGGTGGCGGTTTTGAAGCTTGTCGATGGACAACGGACGATCGCCGCGATCGCCGGTGATCTCGCTGTGCGATTCAACGCCGATGCCGCCGTTATCGCGCGCGATGTCTCTGTCATGATCGACGATCTGATCATCAAGAGAGTGGTCGAGGCATGACGAGTTCTGCCGTTTCCGTTCCGAACCCGATCGGCATCCTGATGGAGCTGACGCACCGCTGTCCGCTCCACTGCCCTTATTGCTCGAACCCGCTTGAGCTCGATAGGCGGTCGGCCGAGATGGATACGCCGACCGTACTTCGCGTGCTCGACGAAGCCGCGGCGCTCGGTATCCTGCACGTGCACCTTTCCGGCGGAGAGCCGACGGCGCGGCAGGATATCGTCGAGATCACCAGAAAGTGCGCGACCGCGGGATTGTACTCGAACCTTATTACGTCTGGCGTCGGTCGAGCTTTCGCTCTGCTACCACTGCTGGCGGATGCCGGTCTCGATCACGTGCAGCTCTCGCTGCAGGGCGTCGACGTCACGTCCGCTGACAAGGTCGCGGGACTGCGCGGCTCGCACGAAGCGAAGATGAAATTTGCCGAGGAGATCAAGCGGCTCGATCTCGCGCTCACGGTGAATGCCGTCATTCATCGCGGTAACATCGACCAGGTCGATGGCTTCATCGAGCTCGCGGTCAAGCTCGGCGCGCGGCGTCTGGAAATAGCGCATACGCAGTATTACGGCTGGGCCTACAAGAATCGTGCGGCCTTGATGCCGGCGCGCCCCGATGTCGACAAGTCCATCCGCATCGTCGAGGCGGCGCGCAAGCGGCTCGCGGGCACGCTCGTCATCGACCTCGTCGTGCCGGATTACTACGCCCTGCGACCGAAGGCCTGCGCCGGTGGGTGGGGTCGCAAACTGATGAACGTTTCGCCAGCCGGCAAGGTGCTGCCCTGCCACGCCGCCGAATCGATCGCCGGTCTGGAGTTCTGGTACGTGCAGGATCATTCGTTGGGCGATATTTGGCAGCGCTCGCCGGCGTTCAACGCCTACCGTGGCACGGACTGGATGCCAGAGCTCTGCCGCACCTGTGAGCGAAAGGAAATCGATTGGGGCGGGTGCCGTTGTCAAGCGCTCGCCCTGCTCGGCGATGCCGGGCTCACCGACCCCGCCTGCGGAAAATCGCCATTCCACGCGAAGATTGAAGCTTTGGCCACAGCCGAGTCGGCAACGGGCGCACCACCTGAGTACGAGTACCGCTGGCCGAGCCAAGTCGCACCGCGTCAGGTCGAGGACATCGTGTCGTGAAAATCGCAACAGCTTGCGTGATCGTCATAGCGACCACGTCTTTTAGTATTTCGGTCGTCCAGGCGGCGGCGCCGACACCCGCCATGACCTCGACTTCTGCAAACCAAGATGTCGCGACACTTCTGTTCGGCAATCCGCAGTGGAGCAAGGCTCCTCCGGGGTCGAAGATCACCTATAGCTATTCCAAGAAAACGAGCGTGCCGGCGCTTGCCCCCTCGTTCGATGACAAGATCATCGAGATGCTCGAGAAGAGCGGCTCCGGTGCCGATGATCGTCGCTCCGTCGATGTGCAACTGTTCTCCGGCACCAATCGCAAGCCGGCTGGACCGTTCGATGCCGAAGCGCAAAATCCTATTTTGCTGCTTGTACTGGAAGAGAACGTCCAGGAGCTGTCCAAGGCGTTCAAGGGCAATCCTCGTTATCTGAAGAACGCGATCCGCAAAGCGTGGCGCGATGATGCGAAGATTGAGAACGCGTCGATCGATGTCGACGGCAAGCAGGTCGCTGGCACACGCATCACTGTCACGCCGTTCGTCAACGATGCCGAAAGCGGTCAGATGATGGGCCTGGACGGCATGGCTTACACGGTGGAGATCGCCGACAGTGTGCCTGGCCAGATCGCGAACATCATTATTCGTGCGCCCGCGCAAGGCGATGGGAAGTTCAGTGAGACATTGCATTACATGTCGGAAAAGACGCCATGAAACTACTGATGTTGATCGCGGGGATCGTCTGCTGGAGTGGTTTTCATGCTCA
This sequence comes from Beijerinckiaceae bacterium, assembly GCA_965198495.1. Taxonomy (GTDB): domain Bacteria; phylum Pseudomonadota; class Alphaproteobacteria; order Rhizobiales; family Beijerinckiaceae; genus RH-AL1. The sequence goes on from CBDAPL010000001.1 coordinate 3,278,827, forward strand.
AGCGGCGGATGCTGACAAGACGAACGACTATCCTACGGCGGCGCGCGCGGACTACGTGCTCGGCTGTATGGCGTCCAACAGCCAGACGCGGGCGGCACTCGACCATTGTTCCTGCTCGATCGACGTGATCGCCTCGATTCTCCCCTATGATAAGTACGAGCAGGCGGAGACGATCCTCTCCATGCGGCAAGGCGTCGGTGCTCAGGCGCGAGAGTTCAACGCCGTGAAAGGTTTGAACGATACCATCGCGGACATGCGCAGGGCACAGGCTGAGGCCGAAATCCGCTGCTTTCGATAGAAGACGTTCGTCGTTGCACAGATTTACTCCGGGCGAACGCGTCGTCTATCCACGTCCATTCATCTGAGCGTCAAGGATTAGCGTTAGTCGGCGCGGGACCAGGCATGACGAACGCTCTGGAAGTCGGCCGCGATTCCCGATCCGACCCCGGCTTTTTTTCTACGGAGGCAGGGACCAGCTTCGGCGCCGCGTCGCTCGCGGCCGTTTCCGGCGGTATCACGTGACCCTGATTATCGAGCAGCGGTACGCCGTAATCTTCTAGAACCTTGTTGATATCGGCCTTGCGCGCGCGGATTATCGCTTCGAGCTTGTGCTTCCAGTCGGGCTCGTCGTGACGTACCCCAAGAGCTATGCGGTAGCTGAAGCCTGGCTTGTCGACGTCCTTGATGAGAGGCGTTGCGATAAGAGCGCCACCGGAGGATTTGACCGCCTCGCCGATGAGCGGCCCCCAAACGATCGCAGCGTCGATCGTTTTGGCTTTCAAATCTGACAAAAGGTCATTGAGTGGAGAGTCGAAGCGATGGTCGACGAGGAGTGGATAGACTTTAGAGCCATTCATCAGTCCACCGGCGAGCATCACATCGACAGGCGGGGTCGCGGCATAGACGCCGAGCGCCCGACCTTTAAGCTTCGGATCATCAAGCGATTGAATGCCGTTGAGGCCGCTATCCTTCGGCGCGACGATCACATAGGTCGAGCGGTAGTAGGGATTGGTCGACTGCACCATCTCCGAGCCTATGGTGTAGCCCATCACGATATCGCAAAGGTCGCTGTTCAATGTGTTGCGGATGAACCCTGGACCGGAAGGCGCCCAGAAGTAACGGACCGGCTCCTTGAGTTGCTCGCCGATGATCTCTGCGATCTTGTTCTCGAATCCGGCCTTCTTGCGATTGCTGAAAGGCAAGTTGGAGGGATCCGAGCACACCCGTAACGCCGTGCGGGAAACCATGTCTGGCGCAACCTGCGCGGCGACAGATGTGACATCCAAGGTCATCAACACGAAAACGGCCGCGCGAGCGGCCGTGAGACTGGTGTTGGTCGAAACTATCTTAGAAACCAAGGCAGGCCGTTTCCTGATCGGCGTAGATCGGCGGCTTCTCTTCGTGCTTGGTAGGTTGCTGGCGATCGAGCAGCCCAAGCGATCGGGCTCGTATGTAGACGTAAATGTCATTGATGTAACACTGGACGTTCTTGTTGTCGCCGAAGGAAGGCATCACGAGATTTGACGAGTTGTCGACGTTTTTCTTGCCCGCGGCGACAGTTTGAAGAAACTCGGGATAGGTGATGGTCTTGAGCGAGTCGATCAGTGCGGGCGCGTAGCTTGATCCCATCGCGTCGGGACCGTGGCATACGAGGCAGTTGGCGCCATAGCGGCGATACCCGGAAAAACTGAACCAGTCCATCTCTCCGCTCTTCGCGAAATGGGGCGTCGGGTTACCATCCTTGTCGAGCCACATGCCGTTCATCTGCATCTCGACTGCGGGGTCGGAACTCTCTTTCGTCGTCGCGGCATCGACCTTCTTAACGATCTTCGTCGGATCCTCTTTCGCGAGGACGTCTTCGGCTTTCTGGACGTCACTCTTGCCGCTGTCGCTTGGAGACGCGGACGGCGCGTTCGGATTCTCCGGCAAGGCAAGCTGATCGACGGGCGCTTTCGCGGCATCGTCGGCGAAAACCGGACCGCAGGTTCCGACGATAAGAAAAAGGGCGAACACATTCGCCGCAGAAAATGAACGGAAAGAACGATGTGCCAACGGGGTTTCCTCGTCTGCTCCGCGTATTGGTCACGGATGCGGTCTGTCGGATTTAAGTACTAACAAGATAAAGGCCGACGCGCTAGATGCGCGTCGGCCCCTTTAGTGTCGCAGAACGACGGCTTAGTTGTTCGGCAGAGCGAACACAGTCAGCGTGCCGCCAAGCGCGGTATAGTCGTTGAGCGCAGCGTAGCCGCCAACAGCGCCCAAGCCCGCGTTCGGGTCGGTCAATCCAGCGGCAAGACCGATGCCGGCCCAGCCACCAACGCCCGACAAGATCGCGACGTACTGCTTGCCCTTGTGCTCATAGCTCATGACGTTGCCGATGATGCCCGACGGCGTCTTGAACTTGTAGAGTTCCTTGCCTGTCGAAGCGTCGACAGCCTTCAGGTAACCCTCAAGCGTTCCGTAGAACACGATATGCCCGGCGGTGGCCAAAGCACCCGACCAGACCGAGAACTGCTCCGGATCCGACCAGACGATCTTACCCTTGGTGGCGTCCCAAGCGATGAAGTTACCCATGTTGTTGCCGCCCGGAGCCGGGTACATCGACAGGGTCGCGCCAACGTAGGGCTGACCAGGAGTGTAGGAGACCTTGAAGGGCTCGTAGTCCATGCAGACGTGATTGGTCGGCACGTAGAACAAGCCCGTCTGGGGCGAGAACGCCGAAGGCTGCTCGTCCTTGGTACCGAGAGCCGCCGGGCAGATGCCCTTCGAGTTCACGTCTTCCCCGTTGTGCTCGGTCGAGTACTTGGCAACCACGAGCGGGCGAGCGTATGTGGGCGACGACTTATCCATGTCGACCTTGGTGGCCCAGTTCACGGCCGGATCGAACTTCTCGGCGACCAAGAGTTCGCCCGTATCGCGATTCAGCGTGTAACCGAAACCGTTACGGTCGAAGTGAACGAGCATCGGCGTCTCTTTGCCGTTGATCTTCTGGTCGACCAACGGAACCTCGTTGATGCCATCGTAATCCCACTGATCGTGGGGGGTCATCTGATAGACCCACTTGGCCTCGCCGGTATCGGGATTACGAGCCCAGATGGTCATCGACCACTTGTTATCGCCCGGACGCTGCTTCGGATTCCACGTCGAGGGATTGCCCGAACCATAGTACATCAGGTTGAGCTTGGGATCGTAGGAGTACCAACCCCAGGTGCAGCCGCCACCGCTCTTCCACTGATCACCCTGCCAGGTCTTCAGCGAGGAGTCCTTGCCGACCGGCTTGCCGAGAGACATCGTCTTCTCGGGGTTCATAAGCATCATCTCGTCGGTACCTTCCGAGTACCCACGCCAAACGCGCTTGCCGGTGTTCTCGTCGTACGCCGTCACGTGGCACTGAACGCCGAACTCACCGCCCGAAATGCCTACGATGATCTTGCCGTTGACCGGCAGAACCGTCGCGGTGTTCGTCTGGCCGCGCTTGGGATCACCGTTGGCGACCTTCCACAGCTCCTTGCCGGTCTTGGCATCAAGCGCCACGACGTTCGTGTCGGCCTGGTGGAGGAAGATCTTGCCGTTGTCGTAAGCCAAGCCTCGGTTGACGGTATCGCAGCACATGACCGGAATCACGTTCGGGTCCTGCTTGGGCGTGTACTTCCAGACGATCTTACCGTCGTCGTTAAGGTTCAGAGCGTAGACGATGTTCGGGAAAGGGGTATGGACGTACATCATGTCGCCGATCACGAGCGGCGAGCCTTCGTGACCACGCAGAACGCCGGTCGAGAAGGTCCAAGCGACCTGAAGGTTCTTGACGTTGTCTTTGTTGATCTGGTCGAGCTTGGTGTAACGCGTGTTGGCGTAATCGCCAGTCTGAAGCACCCAATCGTTCGGGTTCTGCATCAACTTCGCGGCGGTCGGGCCGGAAACTTCCTGGGGGGCGGCGGCGGGCGCCGGGGCCGCATCGTCAGCCATGACCGGCAGAGAATACGACAGCAAGCAGGCAGTGGCTACAGCCAAGCCGGTATACTTCATGTGCTTCCTCCAAAGCTCGCTGCGCGTGCAACACTGCAGGCCAGCTATTTCTATTATTTATATTGTCGGCACCAAGACACCTGAGAAATTAACTAAATACTTCTCGGCTCCGGGTTTCTCCTGAATTGCCTCGCATTTCAGCAGAAGCGGCAACCTACCAAGCTTCGGAAGCCACGCAAGCTGTTTCTTATAAAATGCTCATATCTACCGTCCGCCTTTCGACAGATCACAAACGTCGCACCGCGACGCCGCCGGTTTGACCAGTTTGCTCTCAGACCGCGACAAATCCTGATGTCGCGCCGAGCAGTTGGTCATCGTCGAGGCAGTAAACGGTCTAGTTCCCCTGCAGAAAAGCTTGGCTGGTGGCCAGGAGACGCGTGCGTTCTTGTTCCAGCCACGCCTTGTCGCGGTGAACACGGGGGGTCGCGAGCGATATCTGATCGACAAGGTGCGTGGGACGCGGAGCAAGCACGAGGATCGTATCGCTGAACAGCATGGCTTCGCGCACGTTGTGCGTTACCATCAATACGGTCGATTTTCGTTTGTCGACCGCCCCGAACGCGACAGTTCTAAGAGCGTCCGCGCCGCGCTCGTCGAGCGACACGAAGGCTTCGTCCAAGACCAGCAGATCGGGATCGACAGCGAGGGCGCGGGCGAGGGCCACGCGGCGCGCCATGCCGAGCGAAAGCTGGTTCGGCCGATGCTGGCGCCAGTCGGCAAGGCCAAGCTCTCGCAGGAGCGCGTCCAGTGCTTCCGCCGTGATGGCGGGCGCGGCGAGACGCACGTTCTGCTCGACTGTCCGCCACGGCAGGAGGCGCGGATCCTGAAACACGACCCCAAGCCGCAAGGCATCTGCCTGAGGACGGACGCTGCCCTCGTAATCGTGATCGAGGCCGAGAATGATCCGAAGCGCGGTCGTCTTGCCACAGCCCGAGGGGCCGAGCAGGCAGGTGACGGCGCCTCGCTGTAAAGCGAAACCAAGCCGGCTGATGATCTCGATCCGGGTGCGGCCGCGTGTATGGGCTTTGCGGACGATATCGACGTCAAGAAGCGGCGGAGCGCCAGCGTCGGGCATGATCATCGAGAGGTTGGAGGACGAGGACCTCGACCGCCAGCATGACCAGCGAAAAGGCGACGCTGTAGCCTATGATCTCCTTGACCTCGAAAAGTCCAAAATATTTCGAGATCTCGAAGCCGACGCCGCTACTTAATCCGAACAATTCGACCACCAGCACGATCTTCCAGACGATGCCGATGCCCGAGCGCGCCGCCGCGATAACGAAGGGCATCGCCTGCGGCAGGTGTATGTGACGAAAACGCTTCAGCCAAGAAAAACGATAGATCATGCCGATGTCGTCGAGACCTGGATCGAAGGCGCGTACCCCATCTCGAATGATGACGGTGTTGTTAGGAAACTTGGCGAGGACGACGGCGAGAATCGCCGACGTCTCGTTGGTGCGAAACCAGATGAAGCAAAGCACGGCGATGACCAGGACCGGTGTATTCATCAAGACCAGGACCCAAGGCATGAAAGCCTCATCGGCGCGCTTGGAGCGGCCGAACACGAAGCCGAGTGCGCCGCCGATCGCCATGGCGATGAAGAACGAGGCGGCCGCCCGCCACAGCGTCATTCCGATTTCATAGAGCATATCGCCGTGGCCGATATCCTGGATAATGAAAAGCAGGACGTCCAAGGGCGCCGGCAGGTTGCTCGATCGAACGATGGCCGCGACGAGCGCCCATAGCGCCACGAAGAGCGCAAGGGACAGGATGAAACGGGCGGCGCGCAGCGACGTGCCAATCAACCGTAGATCGCCTGATCCACGTAGATATCGGCGGGGAGAACCGTTGCCGAGCCGACGAGCGCGGCGCCGCCGAGTTTCGCGACGATGGCGTAGAGGGATCTGGTGTCGGCTATCTCTTCGTCGCGCCCCTTGTGCGGAACGCCGCGCAGGAAAGCCTGCTTCAGATCGTCAAAGGTCGCCTCGTCGGGCGCCTGCATCAACGGCCTGATCTTCTCCCAGACCTCCGGACTTGTTTCCATCATGTGAAGCGTCTGGTGCATGGCCCTGGCGAAAGCCCGCAACGTGCCCGGATCGGCGCTTTCCTGAAAAAGGAAGCCGCCGAGCGCGACCTTCCCCTTCGCACCGAGCGATGCCGCAATATCCTCAATCGAGGTGACCTGGCGATAGCCTTTCGCCTGAAGCCGCGCGCAATAGTTCCAGTACAAGAGCCCGCAATCGAGTTCACCGCTCTCGACCTTGGCGGCGAGCAGCGGTGTCGCGCCGAAGACGGGATGAGCGTCCCGGGTCAAATCAAAACCGAAGTCCTTCTGCGCCGCGGCGCGCAGCAGCAGCCAGTTCTTGTCGAGGGGGCCGCCGCCAACACCGATCGATCTGCCTTTGAGATCGCCGATCGTCTTGATCGGCGAGGCGGCGGCCACCATCAAGGCACCTTCCGTCGACGAGAAAGGCAGGAAGAGGATCGGCTTACCTTCCGCCTTGAGGCGGGCGGCGAACAATAGATCATTGACGGCGGTGTCGACCGAGCCAGACAGGAAAGCGACGCGCGAGGCTTCCATCGAAGCGAGCGGCACACCATCGACCTTGATGCCATTGGCGGCGTCGAGCTTGTTGTCCAGCAGAGTCTGGATCGCCCAATTGACGGTCCCGAACGGCAGCGTGCCGACCTTGAAGACCGGCACACGATCGGCGGCGGCCCGAGCCGGGACCATCGCATCGGGAGCGAGCACACTTGCAACCGCGCCGGTCATCAGCGCGCGACGCGAGGGCTGGAATGCTGCGGAATGGAAAAGACGGTCCATCGCCGAGATCATACGCAAGACTACCGCTTGGGCAAGTTGCCGAAGGGCGATCGATACGACGGACGATCTCGGGCCTTCTCCCGGAAGTATCGCAGACGATAACAAATCCACCGCCGCGGTCCGCGCGCGCCTCGCGTTGCACAGGTCGGACTAACCTAAAAGCGATTCGATTCTTGTCTTTCACCCGTTTGATTGTTCTAAGACCAGTGATCGACGAGAGGTAACTTCATGCGGCGCAGCTTGGTTTTCTTCGGCGTGTTGGCATGCATCACACCTCATGCCCTCTATGCGGCGGGCGACCAGTTTCACGTCACGGATCGGGAGAAGGCGGCCTGCACCGAGGATGCGGTTCGGCTTTGTATGAACACATATCCCGATGAGCAGAAATTGCTGAGCTGCATGAAGTCGAATCGAGCCTCGCTAAGCCCAACATGTCTCGCCGCATTCGACGAAGGCGTCAGGCGTCGGCACCTCTGATCGGTTCGCCGTCGGCGCAGGCACGAAAAGACGACAGTGGGCGCCGCTGCGACCCATACTCATCGAAATTCCCAGGCGCAAGCCAGCGCTCGATCGCCTGCCGCGCCGCCGGCCAATCCCCGTCGATGATCGCGTACCAGGCCGTGTCGCGATTGCGGCCTTTCGTGACCAAGGCCTGCCGAAAGACGCCTTCGAAGCTGAAGCCGTAGCGGACCGCCGCGCGGCGAGACGACAGGTTGAGGCTGTCGCACTTCCATTCGAGACGACGATAGCCGAGTTCGTCGAAAACCCGGCGCATTAAGAGGTAGATCGCCTCGGTTCCCGCCGCCCGACGCTGCAGAAGCGGTGAGTAGTTGACATGCCCGATTTCGATGACGCCGTTTGCGGGGTCGATGCGCATCAGCGCCGCCGCGCCCACCGGTCGATCGCAGACGTTATCGAAGATCGCGTAGTGCAGCGGGTCGGCGCAAGCCGACTGGGTCGCGACATAGGCCTTGAACAGGGCGCGATCGTCAGAGCGCTCAACCGGCAAATAGGTCCAGTCGCGGCCGTCCTTCGCGGCCTGATAGGCCTCGAAGAGAGCGTCGGCATGCCGAATGTCCAGCGGCTCGAGGCGGCAGAGGCGTCCCTCAAGCGTGGTTCGAGCGGGCTGTTCGCGCGGTGTCCAATTCGCAAGAGGAGCACCGATCGTCTGGTCATAGGCGTCTAGCGACACGATCGTCTCAGGCAAGCGCCGCCTGCACCGCCTCGGAGAGAGCGATGTTGTGGCGGAAAGCCGCGATCGCCTCTTCGACGAGAGGCTCTGCGGCGGGTCCGTTTGCGGGTATGGCGTCGAGCGCGTCACGCATCGCCGCCTTCGGCGCGTGGAGATCAGCGAGAGTTGGGAAATCGTAAAAGGTCAGCATGTCCGGCGTTAGGCCAAGCGTGCGTGCGAGGAGGGGCTTCAGGATCTGGCCGCCGCTAAGATCGCCGAGATAGCGCGCGTAGGCATGGGCGATCAGGAGCAAGCCGCTATCGCGCGCGGCGTCCTTGATCGCTCGCGCGTAGGCGCCGGCCTCCGCAACCAGCGGAAGCTTCGACTCCCAGCCTGGCCCGGCAATCGCGGCGACATCGGCTTCGAGAGCCGAAAGCCGCCTCAGGCGGGGATCGGCGAAGACAGCGAGGATCGGGGTCTGGCGGTGGGCTTCCAACGCAAATTCAAGGGCCGTATAGGCCGGCACTAGATTGCGCAGAAAAACGGCGTAGCCCTCGCGCGTCGCGCGACCACGGATGAGATCGGCGACGAAACCCGATTGTTCCGCCTCGCGGTGGATGAGCTTGGTTCGCTCCCGCATCATGGCGGCCAACCCGGGCGCCAGAGTGATGCCATGTTGGTGTGACGCGGCGCGGATGATTTCACCTCAGCGTGGAAGATGAGCGTGGAGCTTGGTCCGCAGCCATAGCCCTCCGTCGTTTCCTCGTCCAGACAGATCGCGGCTGCTGCCGACTTGCGAACCGAGAGTCCCCGATTTCGACGGGGCTCTCCTGTTCGAAGGCTTTGGCGATGCCTCCTATTGGACCTCCGACGGGTTCGGAGCGCTGTAAGGTTCCGGTCCCGCGTCGGGCGCGACAGGTGCCCCCGTCGGAGCCGATGGGGCGGCAGGTGCGGCCGCAGCAACGGGTGGCGGGGCGGGCGCCGCGGCCGCGGCGGGCGGCGTAACCGGCGCGGGCGTGGGCGTCGGGACAGTCGGTGCGGGTGCCGCCGCTGGCGCCGCGGCGGGCGGCGTCTCCGCCGGAGCCTCGATGCTGGCGACGTCCTTGGTCTCGGTCAGCTCCGGGTAGGTCTTCACCATCGAGGCGCCGAGCAAGGGCTTGTAGGCACCCTGATGGCAGGTGGTGCAATTGACCTTCGGCACGTCGCCGAGCGGGCCGAGCCGATTGATCGGGAAAACGCCCTTCAGGCTCTCGAGATAGCCTTCGTTGAGGTCGCGCACCATGCGGATGCCATACCAGGCATTGACCCGCTGCGGCGTGCTCTGCGCCCAGTTGCTGAAAGCGCGCGTGTTGTGACAATAGGTGCAGTTCACGCCGAGCGCGTTCGACATGTGGATCATCAGACCGTACGTGTACTCGGCCTGCTTGATCGACTGCCGGTCGCCGGTCGGCAACGCCGTCGTCGCGTTGACCCGGATCTCCTTGGCGTCATCGAGGAATGGCTTGAAGATGTTACCGGGTAGCGCGCTATCGCCGGCGACCGCGGAGGCGACGGCCATGCCGGCGGCGGGACCAGGCTGGTTGAACCAGATGTAGCTCGGCACCGGCTGTCCGCGATGGCACGTGTAGCAGGTGACACCCGTCTGCGCGACGTGGCTCTTCCAGTCCGCATTGATGTGGCGGGTCATCTGCAGCATGCGTCGCGCCACCACCTTGGTGTAGAGCGAATCGGACGCGAAGTTGCCGTCCACCCCGTGGCAATAGGCGCAGCCCTGGGTCGGCGCGACCCAGGCGCTGATGCTCGCCATCAGCCGCTGGAACTCGGCGACGTCGAGGTCGCCGAGCACCTTGACGTTCTTGTAGACCGCCGAGGATTTCTGGCCGGCGAGGTCCTCCTTGGCGAGCGGGTCGATCGGATCGGGCAGCCCGTTGGCGGCCTTTGCCGAAACGAGCTCCGCCCGATGGTAGACGAGGTCCATGCCGGTGCCGCGATAGCCGTGTTGCGCCGTCGCCGTCGTCGGCGCGTGGAACGTGCCGAAAACCACGAAGCCGGAGGCGACGACCGCGACGACAGCACCGATGCTGATGCCGATGTTCATGTCAGTGGCCTCCCGTCAGCGTGCGGGGATCGATGACAGGCGCTCCGTAGTGTGGATATTGCGGAGCGACGCCGTGCTTGACCGCCCAGAGATACCAGTTGTCGACGGCCGTTCCGGTGAGCAGGATGCCGATGCCGCCGACAAGCGGGGTGAGCACCGCGAACCACCAGGCCCAACGATGGACCGATTCCATCGTCGCGTTGAAGCCCATCGTCCAGCGCCAGAACAGGCCGGCTCGTTCGGCCGCCGTGCCGCGATCGACGATCTGCTCGATCTCGCGTTCGCCGCCAAGCCGGCTGACCGCGAGGATGGTGGCGCCGTGCATGGCGAAAAGCAGCGTCGATCCATAGAGGAAGACGATCGAGAGCATGTGGAACGGGTTGTAGAAGAGGTTGCCGTAGCGCAGAGAGAAGGCGGCGGTCCAATCGAGGTGCGGGAATATGCCGAAAGGCACCGCCTCGCCCCAGCTGCCCATCAGAAGCGGCCGAATGAAGCCGAGCACGAGGAAGAGCCAGATCGCCGAGAGGAAGGCCCAAGCGGCGTGCGTGCCCATGCCCAGAGCCTTGGCACGACGATAGATGCGCGCCCACCATAGCAGCACCGAGGTGGTGAGAAAGAAGCCGGCGATCTGCCACCAGCCGCCCTGGTCGAGCGGACAGATGATGCACAGCCCCATCGCTGGCGGCGGTGGCTCGAGCGCGAGCCACGGCAGTTGGCGAACGAACTGCACCGGGCTCCAGTTGACCGAGGCCCACATGTTGAGGCCGATGATCTCGAAGGCGAGGACGCCGAAGATGATCGACGTGATCCCAAAGAAACCGAGATAGATCGGACCGATCTGAGCGTCGCCGATCAGACCGGCGAAATAGCTGAAGAACGGCTTACCGATGCGCTCACGCTTGCTGTAGCCGAAAAGGGGAATGCCGGGGTAGAGCGGCGCGCGGACTTGGACCTGCGTGAAGATATTCTGATATTCGGCCATGACACGCTCCTAGTGCCAGATGGGAAGGTTAAGCCACCAGGACCACCATTCCGGCCAGCCTCGCGACCAGAACGGTCCGCTGATGATGATGCAGACGGCGCTCCAGAAACCGGCTGAGAGGGCGAGGAAAAGCCCGAGGCGGTGAATGCCGATGGTGCCGATCGACCAGCCGATGTAATCGCGGAAGACGGTATTCTCGTGTTCCGGCGTGCGAACCAGTTCTCCCTTCTGGGGATTGGTCGAGGACAAAACCAACGAGCCGTGCAAGGAAAGCGCGAGCGTGGTGGCAAAGAAGAACGTCACGGCCAGCATATGCGCGGGATTGTAGTGGAAGTGCAGGTACTGATAGCCAGTGTTCGACACCCAATCGAGGTGCGAGAGGATCCCGTACGGGAAGCCGAAGCCCCAGGCGCCGAGCAGGACCGGTCGAATGACCTCGAGCGAGAAATAGGCGAAGATCGCGACGCCGAAGGCGACCGGCACGTGCAGTCCCATGCCAAGCTTGCGACAGATCTCGACCTCGCGCAAAGCCCATGAGACGAAGGCGCCGAGCGCGCAGATCGTAATGATTTGCCAGAGGCCGCCGTCCATCAGGGGCGCCAAGGCAAGACCGTACTTGAGGTCCGGCGGCGCGATATTGATCTGCCAGATATTCCAAGTCGGACCGCGAGCCGCGCCGTATAAGATGAGGGCTGTACCAATGAAGGAAAAGAAGATCGTCGTTATGCCGAAAAAGCCGACGTAGAAGGGGCCGATCCAGAAATCGAAGAGATCGCCGCCAATCAGCGTGCCGCCGGGCACGCGGTATTTCCGCTCGAAACTGAGCATAGCCATGACCTTACCCTCCCGGTCAAATGTCTCGTTGCGACAGGTTGGCCCGCCGAAGTTTTGATTTGCGGTTACGCGCTAATATCGGCTGCTGCTAAGTTGCTGTCGTCTCGACGGCGGATCAGCCAGAAGCAGGATCCGCCATCATTATCGTTTGAGTATGAACCAAGCGGCCTATTTCGAGGCCGGCGGCATCGGGGACATTTCGCTCGCCTGGGCCGCCTGCTTTGCATGCATGCCTTCCAGCCAATTGAACCGGTCGGTCGAGAGCAGGATGAAATGGATCAGCAGAGCGAGACCGAAGAGAAACGTGAAAAGAGCGATCAGCGTACGACGCGGATCAAAAAGCAGCCATACACGCCACATGACTTATCTCCTTAAGCAAAGGTTGAGAGAACGTGATGGAGCACATCCATCGAGGTCTTGTAGCCGTTCGGTCCCGGAAGCCACGGGCGCCACAGCCACACGAGGATGTGGGCGATGATGGCGATCGTCGTGAACGCGATGAAGCTGGTCACGAAGATTGAGTGGAACTCACGTGCTTCCGGTTCTGTCATGCCTGAGATGGAGACGTCACGTCCCGTAACTTCAGCCATGTTATCCTCCAGTCGTTTGGCCCAGGGGCCGTTACCGCTTGGTCCATGCGGCAGGATCGTCGAGGCGGTCGAAACCGTCGCGACGGTTTATGCGCCCGGGCACCCGGACGAATTCGTTCGACGCCGATCTAGCCGTAGAAGGCGATCTGCGCGGTGGTGCCGGCGGCCTCCCTGGCCTCGGCGAATATGGAGCGGTGCTTCGATGCCGCGTTCTGCCAGAAATGCGGTGTGAACCGCGCGGCGATCGCGGTGGCGAGATAGAAGCCGAAGCTGAGCGCGAAGATGAAGCGAAACTGCAGACTGTCCCAGTTTCGCCCGGAATCGTTCGCCATCGCGAGGCTGCGCGAAGTCGCGGTACGTGCGGTCATCGATCGTTCCTTTTCGTCGTGCAAGAGGTTTGAAGAGAAGATTGGCTTTGGATGGTCATGCCGCCCGTCCGGCCGCGAAAGCGAGGCGGGAATCCTCGACGTGGTAGGCGGTGACCCTTGTGCCACCGGTCCTGTGCGCGACACGTTCGGCGGCATCGCGCAATTGTTTGGCGGCGGAGATCCTGACGAGCACGGGCTGCGCCTCGACCAAGGTTTCGAGAGCGGCGCGCGCATCGTCGTCCCAGGCGAGGTCGCCGGCGAGGCGCGCCGGCGTCGCCTCTGTCTTGTCCATGGCGGCAGCCAAAGGGATCATATGGAAAAGTGCGTCGAAGAGCGCGTTACAAACCTCCTGAACGAGCCAGGTCGCGCCGGAATAGCCCATGACCGGCGTGCCGGTATGGCGCCGGATGATCGCGCCGGGGAAGGACGCCTGGATGAACATCGCCCGCGCGTTGGTCTCGGCCAGGTACATGCGCTCGTTGAAGCTGCCGAAAAGCACCAGGGGCGTTTTGCTCTGGCAAAGCGCGCGGACGTTATCGTTGTCGGTCTTGGCGCCGGGCTTGCGCGCGACGCAGAATGTGCACGGCAGCCCCATCTCGGTCTCGAGGAAGTGCTGAATGCCGCGCGAATAGGTTTCGGTGGCGACCACCGCGAAGCTCGCCGTGCCGAAGAAGTCCTGCGTCACCGAGCGCCAGAGATCCCACAGCGGCTTGATTGTCGTGTGCTTCTCGCGCTCGATGAAGGGCTCCGGGTCGAGTTCCAGCAGCTCTCCGAGCTTGCGCAGAAATTTCGTGGTGGAATGCAGGCCGATCGGCGCCTGCAGATACGGCCGATCGAGCTGCTCGCAGAGAAGCCGGCCGAACTCGCGGTACAGGCAGATGTTGACGTCGGCTTGCGGCAGCTTGGTGATGTCGGCGACATGGCTGCCGAGCGGAAAGGTCAGGTTGATCTCGGCGCCGATGCCTTCAACCAGCCGGCGGATCTCGGCGAGATCGGAGGCCATGTTGAAGGTGCCGTAGATCGGCCCGATGATGTTCACGCGCGGGCGTTCGCCCTCCTTGCGTGCTTTTCGCGCCGGCATCTTCTTCGGCCCGAACTCGGTCCACAACCAGTTGATCGCGCGATTGGCGGACTGCCACTGATCCTCGTCGATCGTGCGCGGCAGGAAGCGCTTGATGTTGGTGCCTTCCGGCGTCACGCCGCCGCCGATCATCTCGGCGATCGAGCCCGTCACGACAACCGCCGGCAACGCCGGATCGAGGCTCTTATGGGCGCGCTTCATCGCGCCCTCGGTGCCGGTCTTGCCGAGTTCTTCCTCGGAGAGGCCCGTGACGACGATCGGCAGCTCGTGCGGCGGCAAACCATCGGTGTAATGCAGCACGGCGGTGACCGGCAGATTTTCGCAGCCGACCGGGCCGTCGATGATGACCTGCAGCCCCTTGATGGCGGTGAAAGCGTAGACCGCGCCCCAGTAGCCGCCTGCCCTGTCGTGATCGAGGACCAGCATCAGACGGTCTCCCCGATCGCTTTTTCCTCGGCGGCGCGCTGCTTGGCCTTGATGTCGAGCGCCTTCTTGTACTTCTCGCGGAAGTCAGGCCGGTCGACCGGCTGCTCCTGCCAGACCCCGGCGGCGTGGCCGGTGCCAACGCCCTCGAAGAAGTCCCGCATCGCGTCGAAGCGCGGCTTGGAGGCGATCGCCGCGTTGACCACTTCGGCAAGCGATCCGGCGCCCATCATCCCGAACAGCGGACGAGCGGAAATGAGGTTGGTGAAGTACAGCGCCGGGATGCCCGCCGCCTTGGCCTTCTGCACCACCGGAGTCGTGCCGATCGCAAGGTCCGGCTCGAACTCTCGCATCGCCGCCAGATCCTGCTCGAGCGAGGCGCGGTAGGTCACCGGGATGCCGCGCGCGTCGAGCCAATCGCGATCGGCTTCGGACCATTGGGTCCGCGGACACGCCGTGCCGACGTAGCGGACATCCGCGCCGCTCTCGACGAGCAGCCGCGCGACGAGCAGCTCCGAGCCTTCGTAACCGGACACGGTGATACGGCCTGCGATGGGCTTGGCGGCGAGCGCGCCGGCAATGGCCGGCAGGAAGCGGTTCTTGGCCGCGTCGATCTTCTCCTGCGCGACACCCGCGGCTTGGCCGATAGCGTCGAGCCAGGCGGCGGTGCCGTCGACGCCGACCGGGCCGGAGCCGACGATCGTCCGCCCCGCCGCCTCGAACTCGCGGATGGACGCCGTGTAGAACGGATGGATCGCGGCGGCGACCGGGCAGTCCAGCGCAGCATAGAGCTCGCGCCACTCGCGTGTCGGCACGACCGGACCAGCGGCGAGGCCGAGCGGCTCGAGCAGGGCGCCGATGCCGATCGGGTCGGCCGGAAACATCTCGCCGAGCAGGGCGACGGCGGGACGCTCCGAGCGCCCTTTGTCAGGTGCCGCGACGGGGCCGGCCATCGCTTCCTCGCGGGCATAGGCCAGCATCGCGCCGGCAAGCACGTCCTTGGCCTCGGCGTGGGTGGGTATGCCGAAGCCCGGCACGTCGATGCCGATGATGCGGACGCCGTTGATCGCCTTCGGCAGCAGCCGCAGCGGCACGCCCGACGCCGTCGGCACGCAGAGATTGGTGACGACGATGGCGTCGTAGTTGTCCGGGTCGGCAAGCTTGTAGACTGCCTCGCGGATATCCTCGAACAGCTTCCCGGTGACGAGCGTCTCGGAGTTGAACGGCACGTAGCCGACCGAGCGGCGCGCGCCGTAGAAATGCGCGGTGAAGGTGAGGCCGTAGACACAGCAGGCGGAGCCCGACAGCACCGTTGCCGTGCGCTTCATGCGCAGGCCGACGCGCAGTGAGCCGAAGGCCGGGCACATGCTTTGCGGCTGATCGTGCGGACCCTGCGGATAATCCTTGGCGTATTGATCGAGGATGTCTGATTTGCCCGCGGCGGCCGCGGCGGCGCGCATCTCATCCTTGCCGCCGTGGCAGCCGGCGCCGGCTGTCGAGACGGGTTCGCCCGCTTCGCTCAAGGCGACCGAATTGCCGATAGGTGCGTCGTAAACCATGCTCACGCCTCGTCGTAGACGACTTCGAGGGTCGGCTTCGTCAGGTCGGTGCGGCCGCACATGTCTTCCATCGTGGCGGGCACCAGCACCACGTCGCGGCCCGTCGCCGTGGCGGAGAAGAGGTTGAGCAAACCATCCTGCGTCATCGGCTTCGGACGCACCGGCGGCGCGTCGGCGACATTCTGCGCGAGATCCTCGAACACCGAGGCCCAACGATTGCCAGGCGTGCCGATGATCTCGTAGTTCGCGCTCTTCTTGCGGATGTCCTCGTCGGCAGGGATCGCCGCCAGCACGGGAATGCCGGCGCCTTTGGCGAAGGCCTGCGCCTCGCCGGTATGGTCGTCCTTGTTGATGACCATGCCGGCGACGCCGACGTTGCCGCCGAGCTTGCGAAAATATTCCACAGCCGAGCAGACGTTGTTGGCGACATAGAGCGACTGCAGATCGTTTGAGGCGACGACGATGACCTTCTGGCACATGTCGCGGGCGATCGGCAGGCCGAAGCCGCCGCAGACCACGTCACCGAGGAAGTCGAGCAGCACGAAGTCGAAGCCCCACTCGTGGAAGCCGAGCTTCTCAAGCAACTCGAAGCCGTGGATGATGCCGCGGCCGCCGCAGCCGCGGCCGACCTCCGGACCACCGAGCTCCATCGCGTAGACGCCGTCGCGCTTGAAACAGACGTCGGAAATGGTGATCTCGGCGCCCGCCGCCTTCATCTTGGCGGAGGTCTCGATGATCGTCGGGCACGCTTTGCCGCCAAACAGCAGGGATGTCGTGTCGCTCTTCGGGTCGCAGCCGATCAGCAGCACCTTCTTGCCCTGTTGCGCCATCATGTAAGAGAGGTTGGCGAGCGTGAAGCTCTTGCCGATGCCGCCCTTGCCGTAAATCGCGATGATCTGCGTCTCTTTCTTGGCGGGCGCCTCCTCGTCGAGGACCGGCACGGCATCCGGCTCGATCGCCGCTTCGGCGCGGAGCGCGTCTTTCATGCTGATCGGCGTGAAAGCGTTCATGAGCTGTGTCTCCAGTCGAGGACCATTTTCAGGCAGTCGGGATCGCCGAAGGCGGTCTCGTAGGCTCGGGAGGCATCGGACGCGTCGGCCCGATGGGTCAGGAGGCCGTCGAAAGAAAGTGCGCCGGATTGGACGAGGCGGTTGACCGCGTCGAGGTCGGCGGGTTTCCATTGCGCAGCGACGCGCAGGCGCGCCTCGCGCATGAAGGCTGGCGGGAACTTGAACGAGAGAGGCTGGCTGTAGAAGCCGGCGATGCAGATCTCGCCGCCAGGCGCGAGGCGGGCGATCAGCGTGTCGAGAAGGTCGGCGGCGCCGCTTACATCGCAGATGCACTTGTAATCCTGACGCGGATCCTCGCCAGGATGAACGACCGTGTAGCCGATGGCGCCATTGGCGCGCTTCGGGTTCGTCTCCCAGACGGTCGGAGCCGGGGCTCCGGTGGCGACGACGATACGGGCGAGAAGCCTGCCGAGCGTCCCGTGACCCACGATAAGGTCCGGTGTCGAACCATCGGTGCCCAACGTATGATAGGCGGTCGCGGCGAGCGCGAAGAGCACGCCCTTCTCACCGAACTTACCGGATATCGGCAGGACACGACTGGTCGGCACCACCAACCTAGAGGCGGCGGCGCCGAACAGGCCGCGCGCGCCCTCGTAGCAATTGGCACCGGGAACGAAGACATGCTGCCCGATCGCGAGCGTGCCCGCCTCATCGCTCTCGACAACGCGACCAACCGCCTCGTAGCCCGGTACGAGCGGGTAACCCATGCCTGGGAACGCCGGCATGGTGCCGGTGTAAAGCAAGCGCTCGGTCCCGGTGCTGATTGAGCTCCAGTCAACCGCGACCGTCACGTCACCCGCGCCTTTCGGCAGCAACGACAGCTCGCGCGACGCGATCCGCAGAGGCTCTTCGAGGACGATGGCTTGTGTTTGCACGATGAGTCTACCCAGGCTTCGTATGTCACTTTATGCTGACACTTTGCGATGTCAATCTAACCTTACAGCCCGATTGCGAACCCCGGCGCTTTTCTGGGCGACGATCAGGCCGGTCAGCATCGGACGGGCTGTGGCAGCCCTGCGGACACGGGCGAAACCAGCGGTATAGAGGGCGCTCGTAAGCTCCGCCTCGGAGCGGGGACGGCCTCGCTGCATCGCGAGGAGGTACATCGCGAAGTAGGCACCGACACGCTCAGACCTCGACACCTCGGCAAAAGGCTCTGCCAAAAGAAGGATGCCTCCGGGCGACAGGGCTTGGCAGATCTTGGCGAGGAGCGCGGTGAGATCGCCGTCGTCGAGATCGTGCGCGACTCGCACGAGCGAAACGAGATCCACGCCGGTTGGCAGCGGATCGGTTTTGAAGTTGCCGCCGATCGCGCGCGCCCGCCCGGACAGGCGCTCGCTCGCGAAACGCGCCTCGGCACGCGCCGCGACGGCCGGCAGGTCGAAGCAGACGACGCGCAGATCGGGTCGGCGATGGGCGGCGGCGATGAGAAAGGCGCCGTCGCCGCCGCCGATGTCGAGAAGGCTGGCGTGATCGACGAAGGGATAAGCATCGAGCACGTCATCGGCGATGAGCGCTTGCGAGGCCGCCATGAGATCGCTGTAGGGCGCCACAGATACGGCATCGAGCGCGTGCGGATCGGCGGCCGTCGCATACGGCCAGAACTTGGCGAGTTCGGTCTCGGGCATCTCGGCTTTGAGCAGCGCCACGGGGTTGGCGAGATCGCGGTAGAGCATCGCGTGATGCGCGATCATCGCGCCGATCGCGGGATTGCCGAGGTAGGCGGCGCCATGCATGCCCAGGCCGAAATCCTCGCCTTGCTTCTCGACGAGACGCAACGCGCAGGCCGAATCAAGAAGGCGGCGCATCGCCAAAGGCTTGAGGCCACAGCGTTCGGCGATCGCCTCGAGAGACGTCGGCCCGGCCTCGAGCGTCTCGAAAATTTTCAGCTCGGCGCAGGCGAACAGGATTTGCGAGTAGACGAAGCCGGCGCAGAGATCGAACAGGCTGCTGGCGCGCCGCGCGGCTGTGGACCGGGTCAGCGGGAAGCGAGAAGCCCAACGCTGGAAACGCGGATGGGCGAGGAGGCGATTGCGACTGGCGAACCAGCGCGATCGCCAATCGCCTTTCCCAGTACTTTTAGCCTCGGCGACGGCGCTCATCCTCCGCCTCCAAACATCAGGCGGCGGTGCGCGTGACCGCGAGCGAGCGCGGCAGCAATCGACGCGCCTCGTGATCGACGAGGGCTCTCAGACCGGCCGCGCCTTGACACGGCGGGACTGAGGCGATCGCCTCGGCGACGAGCGTCTCGAGTCGCGCCACGGCGCCATCGAGCCCGAGTTCGATGACCGCGTTCGGGCGACCGAGGATCTTGTCGCGACCGATCGGCTTGCCAGCCTCGGCGGAAGCGGCGCAAGCATCGCCGATATCGTCCGCCGCCTGGTAGGCCTCGCCCAACGTCTCGCCCAACATGCGCCACGGCTCGGCTTCCGCACCTGCCGCCGCCGCGCCGGCGATGGCCGCCGCGCCGAACAATGCGCCGGTCTTGGCGCGATGATAATGGCGCAGGTCGATCGTCGGCTCGCATTCCCAGGCCTGTCCGGCGATAATGCCGGAGGGTGCGCCGACCGCGCGCGACAGCGTCATGATCAGCAACGCGAGCTTCTGTGGCGCATGCGCCAGCAGGCCGAGCGTCTGGAACGCCAACAGGATCAGCGCGTCGCCGGCGAGCACGGCGAGCGGCTCGCCGAAGCTCTTGTGGACCGTCGCCACGCCGCGCCGCAAATCGGCATCGTCAAAGCAGGGCAAATCATCATGCACCAGCGAGGCACAATGCATGAACTCGATTGCGCAGGCGGCGGCATCCGTCACCGAGGGATCGTTCTCACCGCAGGCCTGCGCGACGGCGAGCGTAAGCCTTGGCCTTACACGCGCACCGGCCGGAAAAACCGCGTGACGCATCGCGGCGATCAGGCGTGGCGGGCATGAGGGGACAGCGACGGTATCGATTGCGGTGTGCAGCGCCTGCTCGATCCGATCCGGTCGGTTCATGGCTAACTCCATGGTCATTGACGTACGAGATGCATGTTGTAAGGCTACGTTGTCACCGCAAAGTGTCAAGTTATAATGACATTAGGCGTTCGACCAGGAGACTGACTTGAATGGCGGGTGATGGAATCGTCGTCATCGGCGCCGGCATCGGCGGTCTGACAGCCGCGCTCGATCTCGCCACCCGTGGCGCCGACGTCACCGTCATCGAGCGGGCGGGGGCGCCCGGCGGCAAGATGCGCGAACTCACGGTCGACGGCGCGTCCATCGACGCGGGTCCGACGGTGCTCACCATGCGCTGGATCTTCGAGGAAATCTTCGCCGATGCCGGCACGTCGCTCGACGCGCATCTTACGCTGCGGCCGGCCGAGATCCTGGCCCGGCATTCATGGAGCGAAACCGAACGGCTTGACCTGCACGCGGATATCGAGCGTTCCGTCGAGGCGATCGCCGCTTTCGCCGGTCCGCGCGACGCCGCGGGCTACCGCGCCTTCACAGATCGCGCGCAACGAATGTTCGAGACCCTGGACAAGCCGTTCATCCGCGCGCAACGACCGCGCCTCGATCAGCTCGTCGCTTCATTCGGTCTGTTCGGGCTCGGCAATCTGGGACAGATCAGCCCCTTCAACGTCTTGTGGAAAGCACTGGGCGAACACTTCAAAGATCCGCGTCTGCTTCAGCTGTTTGGCCGCTATGCCACCTATTGCGGCTCGTCACCGTTTCTCGCGCCTGCAACGCTGATGCTCGTCGCGCATGTCGAGCGCGCCGGCGTCTGGTACATCGAGGACGGCATGCACGCCTTGCCGGTCGCGATGGCGGCCTTAGCCGCAAGCAAGGGAACGCGCTTCCGCTACGGGGCGGAGGTCGCGTCGATAGACCACGCGCGTGGCGCCGTGTCGGGCGTGACCCTCGCGAGCGGCGAGCGGATCGGCGCCGACGCGGTCGTCCTCAACGCGGACGTCGGCGCACTGACGGCCGGCTTGTTCGGGGATCGCCTGAAAAGCGCCGCGCCGAAGATCACGCGAGCGGACCGGTCGCTGTCCGCCATCACCTTCGCGACGCGCGCCAAGACCGGCGGCTTTCCCCTGGTGCGCCACAACGTCTTCTTCTCGCGCGATTACCGCGGCGAGTTCGACGCGATCATCAAGCGGGATCGGACGCCGGCTCAGCCAACCGTCTACATTTGCGCGCAGGATCGCCGCGACAACGATAACGCTCCCGATGCGCCGGAGCGACTGCTGTGCCTGGTCAACGCGCCGGCGAGCGGCGACACGCGCGCTTTTTCCTCACAGGAGATCTCGCGATGCGAGGACCAGATGCACGCCCTGCTCGCGACCCACGGTCTGACGATCGAGAAGTCGGAGCGGATCGCGACGGCTCCGAGCGGCTTCGAGGCTTTGTTCCCGGCGACGGGCGGCGCCCTTTATGGTCCAGCGTCGCACGGATGGCGGGCCTCGTTCAAACGGGCGGGAGCGCGGACCAAAGTGCCGGGTCTCTACCTCGCGGGGGGCAGCGTGCATCCGGGGCCGGGCGTGCCAATGGCGGCGATGTCGGGCCGGTTGGCGGCGGCGGCCTGCTTGGCGGACCTTCGAGCGCGCAGCCCCGTTTCGATATCGCGGTCGGGCAGAACGGCTATGCCTGGTGGTATGTCGACGCGCTAAGTGCGGACGGTCAGCACGGCCTGACCATCATCGCCTTCATCGGCAGCGTCTTCTCGCCCTACTATGCCTTGGCCCGCGCGCGCGGGAGAGGCGATCCGGCGAACCACGTGTGCATGAACGTTGCGCTCTATGGCAAGCCGCGCCGCTGGGCGATGACGGAGCGCGGCATCGGCAGTCTCCGGCGCGATGCGGAGCATATCGCGATCGGCCCCAGCGTCATGCGGTGGGACGGCGAGGCGCTGACGATCAGCCTCCACGAGACGACGGTGCCGATTCCATCGCCCCTGCGCGGGACGGTGGTTGTCAGGCCGCGCGCGCTGGCGACGCGGCGCTTCGATCTGGATGCCGCGGCACGGCACCGGTGGCAGCCGATCGGTCCACTCAGCGATGTGACGGTGGATTTAGCGGCGCCATCGCTGTCGTGGCGGGGCACGGGCTACTTCGACGCCAACGACGGTGATGAGCCGCTTGAGGCGGCATTCCGCTCCTGGACGTGGACGCGGTTCGATATGGGCGATCATGCGCGCATCTTCTACGATGTCGTTGGGCGCGACGGCGAGCGACGCGGACTTTCACTCGATGTGAGGAACGGGACGGTCGAGAACGCTCCAATCCTGCCCTTGCAGAGTCTTGCAAGAACAAACTGGGGCATGCGGCGAGCCGTGCCGTGTGACGGAGGAGGACGCGCGACCATCGTCGACAGCCTCGAGAATACCCCATTCTACGCGCGCGCGGCGGTTCGAAGCCGCATAGACGCTATCGATGCGATCGGCGTGCATGAGAGCCTTTCGCTCAGCCGGCTGACGTCGCCGGCCGTACGCTTGATGCTGCCGTTCAAGATGTTCAGGCGTGCCGGCGGCGCGAAGTACGGGTAGGATTGGCCGTGTGCTCGCGGAAAGGCGCATGCCCGCGATCCAGACCACCCCCATGAGCGCCGCTGAAGCATTGCCTCACGCACCACAGAACAAGAAATCGCCGGCTGCCGCCAAAGCTGGGCCGACGATCGACTGACACCATCAGCTTTTCATGTGCTCCGGCGTGCTACCGCCGCGAACGGCCGTGTGAGCGGAAGAGCCGTCCTCGACAAGCGCGTTCATCGCGTGGTCGCGATTTTTCTTGTCGCGCATCATCGAACCAAAATGAACGATGGCTAGAACGATCACGCCGCCGATCGTCATGAATGCGAGTATTCCGAGCAGATATCCTGAACCCATGTCGTCCTCCATTGCCGTCGACCCGATCGACGATCGTCAACGAAGAACAGCGAACGATCGGAAACGATCCAAGGCTCTGCCGAAGCGCCGCACTATAGTTCACCGTGACGAAGTGTAGGATCACCGATGTTCGGGATCGATCCTATGCTCGGCGGCCGCGTCTCTGGCCACCTTCTTGTCGCGGCGGACGCTCCGCAGCTCGTAGAGCCCCCAGCCGAGCACCAGCGCGAAGACCAGCACCAGTTCGATGAGGCCACCGTAGCCGCCCAAATCAGCTTCCCGCCTGCATGCGTCGATATGAACGACGACGTTCGACACGCTCGAACATGTCGAAAACCCAGATCACACGGTCACGAACCGACCCCTGCGCGCGTGGCGACGGGAGGGGCCGCACCACCTCGATGAGAAATCGCGCTTCCGCCAGCGCGGGTATCCGGAGGTAGACCGAGCGATCCCGGCGCCTCGGAAGGGCCGCGAACGCGACGACCCGCAATTTTTGAGATGCCGGCACAACAGCCCGCGCGCTGACGGAATCGAAAGCGCGGCGCGCGACCTCGCGGCCGATCTCGGCATAGAGCAGCCGCGCCGCGCGAATACCCGGGCGGCACGTCAGCGGCAGATCGGCAATGCCGCGCTCGCCCGTGCGGTAAAGGCGATCTGCCTCCTCGAGCAGGCGGGCTACCAGCCTGCCGATCTCCGGCGCGAAGGTCGGTGCGGCAAGCCACGCGTCCGCATCGATCCCGGCCTCGCGCAGCCAATCCAGCGGCAGATAGAGGCGGCCCTCGCGGGCATCCTCGCCGATGTCGCGCGCGATGTTGGTGAGCTGCATCGCCGCGCCGAGGTCGCAGGCGCGCGCGAGGGCGGCGTGGTCGCGAACGCCCATGACGAGAGCCATCATCACGCCAACGGTCCCGGCAACGCGTGCCGCGTAGGCGTGGAGATCGGACAGCGTCTCGTAACGCCTGCCGGCCGCGTCCCAGGACAGCCCTTCCAGCAGCGCTTCCGGCAGCTCGCGCGGGATCTGGAAGCGCGCGACTGTTTCCGCAAAGGCGCGGTCGGCGGCAAGCGGGAGCGGATCGCCGCAATAGGCTCTATCGAGCCTCTCGCGCAGCCGCTCCAATGCGGCAAGCTTGCCGTCGTATCGCTGGTGCTCGAGATCGACGGCATCGTCAGCGAGCCGGCAGAAAGCGTAGAGAGCGGTTGCCGGCTCGCGGACGCTCGGCGGTAGCAGGTGCGCGGCGGCGTAGAAGGTACGCGAACCCGTCCTGAGAAGTGCGCGGCAGGCGGCACGATCCTCGCTCGCGACGATCATCGCCTCAGGAAAAAGCCTTTGCATCGGGAACCACTCTGTCGAGGACACGGGCGGAGGAGAGAACACCGGGGAGGCCGGCGCCGGGATGGGTGCCGGCACCGACAAGGAAGAGGTTGGCAATATCTTCGCTCATGTTGTGGGGACGGAACCACGCGCTTTGCGTCAGCACCGGTTCCAGACCGAAAGCCGCCCCGTTGACCGAGGAGAGATCGTCCCGGAAATCCTGCGGCGTCATCATCCTGGAGGTGACGATGTTCGCCTGCAGATCGGGCAGCAGAGTCGCGCCGAGCTTTTCCGCGATCGCCGCACGATAGGGCTCAGCCCGCAGCGTCCAATCCGTGCCGCTGCCGAGATGCGGCACCGGGGAAAGCACGTAGAAGGCATCGCAGCCCTCGGGCGCGAGGCTTGGATCCGTCGCGGTCGGCCGATGCAGGTAGAGAGAGAAGTCCTCGGCGAGATGCTTGTTCTTGAAGATGTCGGTCAGCAAACCCTTGTAGCGCGGACCGAGCATGATCGTGTGATGGGCGACGTTCTCGTAGCGGCGCTTGGTCCCGAAATACCAGACAAAGAGGCTCATCGAGTAGCGCGACGTGTCGATACGCTTGTCGCTCCAGCGCCTGCGCGCGGCGGGCGGCAGGAGATCGCGATAGGTTGCGGCCGAATCGGCGTTGGAGACGATGATATCGGCGTCTAGCCTTCCGCCGGACGCCAGGCGCACGCCGGTCGCGCGACCGTGTTCGACGATGATTTCAGTCACCGCCGCCTTCGTGCGGACGGTCCCGCCCTGCCCCTCGATCAGCCCGGCAAGGCCGGCGACCAGGCGCCCCGTTCCGCCCATCGCGAAATGGACGCCCCAGCGGCGCTCCAGAAAGGCGATCAGGCAGTAGATCGAGGTCGCGGTGAACGGGTTGCCGCCGATCAGCAGCGGATGAAAGCTGAAGATCGTGCGCAGCCGCTCGTCCTTGATGAAGCTCGAGACGAAGCCGTAGACCGAGCGATGGCTGCGCAGCTTGATCATCGCCGGCAGGATTTTCGCCATGTCGCGCCAGGACGAGAACGGTACGTCACCCAACTGCTCGAAGCCGACGCGGAAGATACCCTCGCTCGCCGCCATGAAGCGCTCGTACCCGGCGACATCGCCCGGCGAGAAGCGCGCGACCTCATCGCGCATCGCCTGCGGATCGCCGGTGTAGTGGAACGTCTCGCCGTTCTCGAAGCGGATCGCGTAGAACGGCGTCACCGGCCGCAGGTCGACGTCGTCCTCGAGCCGTTTGCCGCAGAGCCGCCAAAGCTCCTCGAACAGGAAAGGCGCGGTCACGATGGTCGGTCCGGCGTCGAAGGTGAAGCCGTCCTGCCTGTAGACGCCGGCGCGCCCGCCGAGCATCGCACGCTTTTCCAAGACCGTGACGCGATAGCCGCGCGCGCCAAGTCGTACCGCGGCGGCGAGGCCGCCGAAGCCGCTGCCGATGACGATGGCATGCGGCCGTCGATCTTCGGCGGCCACGGATCGGGGCGGCGCATCGGCCTCGAGTGTCAACGTTCCCATGTTTGCCGGTGTAACACGAAGTTGACACTTCGGCCAAGCGAGGCCATTCAGCCCATCCTGATGCTGGAGAAACATCGTCGTGAGCAGAGCGCCTACGCCTCTTCGTCCGGGCGTCGGTAGCCGGCCGGAAGCATGCGCTGAAGTTCCTCTTCGCGGTCGAACGCGTGGTGTTTGGCGACGCCAAGGAGATGCAGGGCGACCAAGCCGTAGAGAATGTAGCCGAGCCAGACGTGCCAGCCGAAGAAAAGAGCGTGCAGATGTTCTTTCGTCCCCGGCGCCATGGCCTCGATGAAGCCGATACGCGGGAATGGGATCAGGCCATAAAGGAGGATCGGATGCGTCGCCGCGCCCTTCCAGGCCGAATCATGAAGGTAGCCGGTGAACGGCAGCAGGAACATCACGGCATAGAGGGCGAGATGGGCGGCGTGAGCGCCGGACTTCTCGATCTTGGGATAGGCTTCCGGCAACGGCGGCGGCCGGTGCGAAAGGCGCCAGAGGATACGCAGGATGACCAGACCGAGCACGGTGAGGCCGATCGACTTGTGCATGTCGATGATCTGACGCGCTCCCGGTCCCTCCGCGCTGGCCCCTTTGAGGCCGACGACGATGTTGATGAGGAGAAGCGACGCGACGAGCCAGTGCAGCACCATCGCCGTACGATTATAGCGTGCCACGGGTGCGGGACGCGGAACGGCGCTCGTCGTCATGGCGGGTCTCCCAAGTGTCCGGCGCGGCATATCAGCCGCCGTATCATCCGTCTCACACAAGATCGTGTCGCAAGCCTGCCACGCCCCGGATTAAGCGCAAATCTGAATAAGGTCGCACGCGAAGCAAACCTGGAATCCGATCCTGTCCGCCATCAGCCCGCTTGAGAAGGCACTTGCCTCCACTTCCCCACGCATCAACCCGCCGCCGACACCCGTCGCGAGCCTCCTCATCCATGGCGCCGTCGCCATTCTGTGGGTGGTGCTGTGCGCCCGCGCCTTCATGGCCGACAACCTCTTCGCCTGGTCGGCCGGGCTCGCCTACATCGCCTACGATACCGTCCTGATCGCGCTCGTGTTCTGGAAGACGCTCGGCCTGCTTCGCCCAAGCCAGCGTCAGGCGCCCGGGGCGCGGCGTCCCACCCTCGGCGTCCTCGTCGCCGCCCACAACGAGGCGTCGGTTCTGTCGATCACGCTCGCCGCCTTGTTCGCGCAGTCCGAACCTGCGGAGCTGATCCTCATTGCCGACGACGGCTCGCGCGACGAGACCGCCGCGATCCTCGTCGCGCGATATGGTCTCTCGGCACCCCCGCTCGGCACGATGAGCGCGGCCGGCCCCACCCATCCGACGCTGCGCTGGCTGCGACTGCCGCATCAAGGCAAGGCGCGCGCGCTGAACGCCGCTCTGCTCGCGGCCGATACGGAGTTGGTCCTGACGGTGGATGGCGACACGCTACTGGAGCGTGGCGCCTGCGAAGCGATGCGCGACGCCTTCGCGGCCGACCCGGCGCTTGTCGCCGCGACCGGCGTGCTGACGCCCGTCTGCGGCTCGTCGCCATCGGGACGATTTTTCGAGTTCTTCCAGACCTACGAATATGTCCGCAACTTCCTTTCGCGCTACGCCTGGTACAAGTTCGACGCGCTGTTGCTGGTCTCGGGCGCCTTCGCGGGATTTCGCCGCGAGGCGGTGCTGGCGGTCGGCGGCTTCGACCCCGCCTGCATGGTCGAGGATTACGAGCTGATCCACCGCTTGCGTCGACACGGCGCGCTGGCCGATCTCGGTTGGACCACGAGCGTCGTCGGAGGCGCACGGGCCGTCACCGACGCGCCGTCGACCCTGCCCGCCTTCCTGCGTCAGCGGCGGCGATGGTTTTGCGGCTTCCTCCAGACGCAACTCTGGTATCGCGACATGGTCGGCAGCGCGCGCTACGGCAGGCTCGGCCTCGTGATGCTGCCGATCAAGGCGCTCGACACGCTGCAGCCGATCTACGGTCTGGTCGGCTTCGCGCTGCTCATCGCCTACGTCTTCACCGGTCGCGTCTCGCTGCTGGCGCCGGTCGGCGGCGTCCTGCTCGCCAAGATCGCGCTCGACTTCGCCTTTCATCTCTGGTCGATCCACCTCTATCGCCGCTGGGTCGATCCCAAGACGCACGCCCGGCTCGACCGCGCCATCCTCGCAGCGCTACTGGATCCTTTCACGTTCCAGGTGCTGCGCCATACAGGCGCGGCGCTGGGCTGGGTGTCCTTCTTGAGCGGACATCGCGGCTGGGGACGGCAAAGCCGCCGCCTCGGCCTGATCGAGGCCAGCGAGGCCGAGACCGGCTGACCAGTACTGAAACGGGAGCGAAGCGGATGAACTGGCTTTTGATGGGATCCGCCCTGGCCTGCGGCGTGGTCTTGACCACCCAGATCGCGACCAACAAGCAATTGGGCGAGAGCCTGCACAACCTCTACATTCCGGCCGTCGCGAACATGATCGTCGGCGTCGTGGCGACGCTCGCCATCACGCTCATCGCCAGCCGGCAATACCCGACGACGGATATGGTGAAGGACGCGCCCTGGTACGGGTGGCTCGCCGGCGGCGTGCTCGGCGCGGTCTATCTCACCGGCAACATCCTGCTGGCACCGAAGCTCGGCGCCGCCGCGCTGACCGGCCTTGTGGTGACCGGTCAGATCATCTTTTCGGTCGCGGTCGACAATTTCGGCTGGTTCGGCTTCGAGCAGCATAGTGCCAATCTATCCCGATTGGCCGGTTGCGCGCTGCTGATCGGCGGCGTGGCGCTGATCTCGAAAGTCTAAGCCGGACCAGATCACGCGCCGCTTGGCCCCACCGTCGCTGGCAAGGTATCGGGCTCACCGCGGGGCGCTAGATCGTCACCAAACAAGTCATCGTCGGTCAAGGCGGCCGCGACAGCGAGGTACGTCGCGACATCGAAGCTCTCGAGCTCGCTCCAACGGCCTTGGCTCACAGCCGTGACATAGGTCGCGTAATCGGCCGGGATCGTTCCGTTGAACGGATGACGAGCACCCGCGAAAAGATCCACGCCGATCGGCTCATCATCGGCAAGTTCGTGGTCCTCGATGGCGAAATCGACGCCTTTGCCAGCGTTGGTCAACGGGCTCGTCGCATCGGACCACATCTCGCGGGGCGGCTGAGTCGGAATCTTCGGTACGAAGATCCAGCAATCACCATCGTTGAACGTCGGGCTCAGAAGGTAGGCGTAGGGCATATAGCAGTAGCCGCCATCGCCCCATTCGGCACTCCAGGAGTTGCGGACGATGAAGACCTTCTCGCTGTCGGAGTAACCGACGGCGCACATCGCGTGGCCGCTGTGGCCCGCATGGGCGATGGCGCCAGGTTCCGGCATCGGCACGACGCCGCCGCGACGCGAGCAGTCGTCGAAGGATTCGAACAATTCGCAGCCGAAGACGATCGGCCTGCCCTCGGCGAGCGCCTGCCTCCAGGCCTCAAGCTTCAGCGGCACACGCGCCATGTCGGCGATCCGATAGGGCGCGGCGGCCTCGTAGGCTGACGCGCCCGGCTTCTTCAGCGCGAGGTGCGGATCGGACGGCCAGATCGCCTCCGAGCAGGCGCCGAACTTGCAGAGGCTCTCCATCGCGAGCTGGATGGCGCTGCCTTCATCCTCCTCCTGCATGCCGTCGCGCCAGCGCGCGTTATAGTAGATGAAAAGCCGGCTGACCGGCTCCTCCTGTTTATGTGCCTTGCGGATCCAGGCCTCGTAGGCGCTCGCGACCGCGCTCGCGACACACGAGCGGATCTCGCCCTGGTCCTCGATCGGCGTCAGGATCGGGCGCAGGTCGACCTTGCCGGGAAGCCTGCCGAACTTGACGGCGATCGACGGCTGGTACAGCGCCGCGCCCGGTTTGGGCGCCATGAGCCTGTAGCCAGAGGCCCATCCCCCAAACGAGTCGATCGCCGGCGCTTCCGCGGCGCTGAAGGCGGCGTGAGACCCGTGCCCGTCCGCCGAACCGGTCGCCGCGTCTTCGAGCGTCTCACCTTCGATGAAGGGCACGCTCGCGCTCAGCGGCACGCTTGCCGGCGCTTGCGCGACGATCGGCTCCGCGACAGGAAGGTCGGCATGCTCCACTTCCGTAGGGTGAGCTTCTTCGAGGTTCTGATGGTCTGTGACGTGCTCCACATGAGGGAGCTCTTGATCCGCAGCGGTATGCTCTTCGCCATCGGCTTTCTCTGGCACCGCGGGCAAATGAGCGGTTAGTTCCTCGTTGCCCGCGGCCGCGACGATCGGCTCGGCGGACGCAAGCGTCGCGCGTTCGCCGATCTCGACCGACGCGGCGGCTTCGGGCTCGGAGAGCGCTTCGGCTGGCTCGGGTTCTTCGTCGGACTCGCCCTCGTCTGCCTTGATCGGCTTCGCGCTCTTCGACGCGGTCGTACCGATCGGCTTACCCAAAGCTTCGGAATGGGGGTCACCGCCCAAGCCGGAGCTGCCGGTCATCGTCGTGTCACTGGCCGTACGAGGGTGACCGTTGGCGCCCGTCGATGGTCCGCCATGATTGGAAACCGGCACGATCGTTCCGGGCTCGACGCTGAAGGGCGGCGGGGCGACGGCGGCGTCCGACGTCATCAGGCCCGACGCGCTCAGCACGCCGCCGATCTCGGCGATCGACTTGTCGAGAGCGTGCAGCGTCAGGTAGCGCGGATCCTTCTTCAGGGATTCGGCGATGCCGTCGCGCAACACCTTCAGCTGATTGAAGATCTCGGTCGGCATAGGTCTTCCCCCCCATAGGACGCAGACCGTCCGATGGTGCGCGGATGATCGGAAAGACGTTGCGCAGAGCCAAACGGAGAATCAAGTCTCCGGAAAACCTTTGTGAAGAAATGATTAACGATGATCAGCTGGCCGCGTGCAGCGTAAGCGGGTGCGATCTGGATCGTGACGGCGCCCGTCCCAGGCTCGCCTCGCTCAGCATGTCGCGAACGAGAACCGCCATGTCGGCGATAGCGTCGGCGGCATCGTTCCGCTCGGCCGGTTCGATGAGGGCGAGATCGGCCTGCAGCTTTTCCAAGCGCTGGAGCACAAGAGACATCATGTCTGACACCATCGATCGTATGACCCGACGATAATCACGCACGAAGGTTAACGAAGTCTTTCAAGTCGCGGCGAAGTCTTTCAAGTCGCGGCTATGAGGCATGCATCTCGACCGCGACCCGGATCAGGTCGCTGGTTCGTTCGACGAGCAGCTTGTGCTTGATGCCGGTGCAAGTGTTGGCCACCGTCTTGTACGAGATGCCGAGCGCGTCGGCGATGTCCGACAGGCCCTTGCCTTTGGCGAGCAGCCGCATGATGTCGAGTTCACGTGCCGACAGCGGCTTGCCGGAATCGTCCGATCCGAGCAGGCTGACCGCGAGGTCTGCGGCGAGATCCTTCTCGACGTATTTGCCGCCGGCCATGATCTGCTGGATCGCCTCGACGAGTTCCTCGGCACCGGCTCCCTTGCTGACGTAACCCTTGGCGCCGGCCTGCAACGCGCGGGCGACATAGAGCGGCGTCGTGTGCATCGAAAAGATCAGTACCTTGACCTTCGCATCCTCGATCAGCAGACGGCGGAGCAGATCCAGGCCGCCGGAGCCCGGCAGATTGAGGTCCAGGATGACGACCTCGGGCTTTTCCGCGCGAAAGACGGTCAGCGCCTCGCGGCCGGTCTTGGCCTCCAGGACGGTGGCCTGGACGGATATGGAGAGAAGGCGCCGAACGCCCTCGCGCACGACGGCGTGATCATCGACGAGCAACAATTTCATGCCGGCATGTCCATCTTCCGCGCCGCGCTGCGCGGACTCGCGTCCTCGCGATCACGATCCTCGTGCTGGCGCCTCGGCGTGATCGGCAGCACGGCCTCGACCATCACGCCGCGCCGCGATCCGCTTCTGTCGCTGATCCGGATCGTGCCGCCGGCCGCGCGCACCCGCTCCCGCATGCCGGCGAGGCCGAAGCCGATTGGCGGCGCCCCGTCCGGAAATCCGATCCCATCGTCTTCGACCACGATCGAAGCGCGGTCCTCGTCGACGTCGATGACGACGTCAATCGCCTGCGGTCGACCATGCCGTATGGCATTGGAAAAACTCTCCTGCACGACGCGGAACGCGACGGCGTCGAGCGGCGGATCGAGCGAGTCGCCGACGACATCGACGCTGAAGGCCACAAGCGGCCGCCGCGCCTTCCAGAAATCGACCAGATTGTCGATGGCGCCAGCAAGCCCGAGGTCGAGCAGCGCGCCGGGCGCCAGACGCCGCAGGACCTCTTTGAGGTGTCGCTGCATGTGCTTGACGGCGTCGGCGATCGCCTCGGCGCGTGAGCCGACTTCGGCGGTCGCGCCCTTCGCGATATACTGGCGGATCATCGCGGCGTCGGCCCCGACCGCGAAGAGGAACGGCGCGACATCGTCGTGCAGATCGCGCGCCAACTCGGCACGCTCCTCTTCCTGCAAATTGATGATCTGCTCGTTGAGCGCGCGGTTCTGCAGGCTCATCTCCTCCAGCCGCGCGGCCATCGCGTTGAAACCGTCGCCCAACGGCGCGAGCTCCCGCGAAAGGTTGGGCTCGACGCGCGCGCTGTAGTCCCCGGCGCCGATGCGGAGCAGCGCGTCGCAGACGCCGCGCAAGGGCGCCATGGCGACCCTGATCGTGATGAACGCGAGCCCCAGGACCATCGCGAAGAAAAGCGCCATTATGAGCAGGGTCAGGGAGACGTCGCTCCAGGCCTCGGCGACCTCGTTGTGCGGATCGGTCTCGAGCGTCAGCGTCCCGATGCGGCGCAGCGACTCGGGCAGCGGCAGCGTCCTGCCGCTTTGAGGGAAAACGACCAGCCTGTAGAACCATGACGGCGCCGCCGCGTCCGGGACGAGGAGGCGCGATTGCGCGATGACCGCGCCATTGGGCTGGGCAAGGATCGCTTTCAGGTGTCGGTCGCCGTTGAAGTCCGCGACCACGCGACGTAGCGCCTTGGCCGGATCGGCCGCCGCGTCCTTGTCCTCGTTGAAGTCGTCGAGCGAGTTCTGCGCGGCCGACACGCCGACCGTGAGAGCCGCCTGCATCTCCGTCCGCACCTTCGACAGGACGTGCTCGTAGGTCAGCCCGAAGCCGACGGCGAGGCTGAAGAGAAGCACCAAGGTGATGGAGATCGCCAGGCGGCGCTGTATCGACATGCTCTCGTTCGAGCCTTTCTCCCCCACCGGCTTAAGCCATGGCGGGGGAAACATACATCAGGGATTTCGTCCCGTTCTCGACGCGCCTTGCCTCGACCGGCCGCTCGCGTGGAGCCGCCCCCGCGTTCAACTCAGCTCTTCGGCCAGGCGACGCATGAAGGCGATGCCGGCCTGAAGCTCGGACATCTCGATGTACTCGTCGGGCTGGTGCGCCTGCTCGATCGAGCCCGGCCCGCAGACGATCGTCGGGATGCCGGCCTTCTGGAACTGTCCGGCTTCCGTGGCGAAGGAGACGGTACCGACGCTGTTCGAGCGGCTGAGCTTCTTGGCCAGCGTCTCGGCCGCCGAGCCGGGCGCCGCCGCGAGGCCCGGCACCTCGATATCGGCGTGCGTCTCGATCATAGCGGAGGGCGCGTGACGCGTCAGGCGCGGGCGAACGACCGTGTCGGCGAACGCGTCGAAATGCTTGATCGCCCGCTTCGGGTCGGCGCCGGGGAGGCCGCGAAACTCCCAACCGAACGCGCAGCGCCTGGCGAGGATGTTGCGCGCGTTGCCGCCCTCGATCGTCCCGACATGCACGGTCGAGTAGCCGGGATCGAACAGGCCGGACGGATCGCCCTCCGCTTCGAGGGTCGCTTGCAGCGCGTAGAGTTCGCTGACGAGCGCGCAGGCGGCCTCGATCGCGTTGGCGCCGAGGCGCGGATTGGAGGAATGCGCCTCCTTGCCATGGACGACCGTCTTGTAGGTCGAGATGCTCTTGTGCCCGTCGACGACCGCCATGCCGGTCGGCTCGCCGACGATGACCACCGCCGGCGTCGGCAGGTCGTCGCCGAAGCGGGCGATCGCGTCGAGCGAGCCGAGGCAGCCGACCTCCTCGTCATAGCTGAGCAGGATGTGGATCGGCTTCTTCAGCTTCGCCTTCTGGAACGCCGGCAGCATGGCGAGGCAGATCGCGTCGAACCCCTTCATGTCGCAGGCGCCGCGCCCGTAAAGCCGGTCGCCATCGCGGCGGAGCGTGAACGGGTCGCTCGCCCAGCTTTGACCTGTCACCGGCACCACGTCGGTATGGCCCGAGAGCAAGATTCCGCCGTCCGCGACGGGGCCGACCGTCGCGTAGAGCGCCGCCTTGTCGCCCTGGGCGTTGGGTACGCGCGTGTACGGGATGTCGAGCCCCGCGAGATAGGCCTCGACCCGCTCGATCAGCGGCAGGTTCGTCTTGGAGCTGACCGTGTCGAAGGCGACCAGCTCCGCGAGCATGGCGATCGTCGCCGCGGTGTCGTCCCGCGCGTCATCCATCAGTTGAGCACGCGCT
The DNA here is from genome assembly GCA_965198495.1 of Beijerinckiaceae bacterium. Lineage (GTDB taxonomy): Bacteria > Pseudomonadota > Alphaproteobacteria > Rhizobiales > Beijerinckiaceae > RH-AL1. The sequence continues at coordinate 3,313,052 of CBDAPL010000001.1, forward strand.
TGGTGAACGGCGAGTCGAGCGAGAACATCGGGATCTCCGCCTCGAAGGCCGCGCCGCCGGCGGCGACGACGCGGTAGCTGCCGCTCATGAAGCCCGAGGGCGTCGTCAGCGGACAGCCCGACGTGTAGCGGAACACTTCGCCGGGCTCGAGCACCGGCTGCTCGCCGACGACGCCACGCCCCCTGACCTCCTCCAGCCGGCCGTTGGCATCGGTGATCTTCCAGTGCCGATCGGTCACCTGGACCGGCGTCGCGCCCTGGTTGGCGATCTCGACCGTGTAGGACCAGAAGTAATGCCCCTGGTCCGCGTCCGAGCGCTCCGGAAGGAACTCCGGCAGGACGGTGATCTCGATATCGCGGGTGACGCGGGTGTACATGGCGGGCAATCGGGTTCGACCGGGCCGGGGGAGCCGCGATTGTCTAGGAAACGGGCACTCTTGTGAAGGGCTGGCGTTTCAGACGCCTTCCTGGAAAAATGCAGCACTCGTTACATTCTTGCGTCATAAGCGTCATGCGTCATGCTTGAGCCGGAAACGCCTTTGTTTACAACGTCCGTTGGTTTCGCCTCCTTGAAGAGATGCGTCATGCGTTTGGCTCGTTGCGTCAGCAAGCGTCATGAGAAACAACGATAGGTAAACATACCTTAGAGTGGGGACCCTCGTCAATCGTCACGAAGGTCAACAGCTGTACGCGGGCCGTACAGCTGCTTGCGCCCATCGAGGCGCACCAAAGCTTCCGCGTTGCGATGTCCCGGCGAATGGCCGCGGGATGTGTGAACGGACAGCGGCTTCTACCGCCTGCGAGGGCGTCTGCCGCAACGCGGCGGCATGCCAAGTCGCGTGGACGAAGCCACCGCTTCGCCCACTTTGACGCCGGGCGTGCCCGGAGCCCAGCTGGAGAGCGCTCCCCCGGTGATCCGACCCTCACGTCCGCACGCATGATCGCGGCGACGCGGCCGAGAGGATCACGCCCTGAACGAGCCTTCGAAGACGAGGCTGCTGAGCGGCACGCGCGGACTCGGTACATCGCGTGCGCGCAGCGGCTCCGGCAGCCGCGCGGGATCGCCCCGCTTGCCCACGGCGTAGATGGCCTCGACGCGGTAGCCCGCCGGCACGTCGAGCGCGGCGAAGGCGCGATCGATGTCGAAGCCGACCATGCCGTGCACGTGCCAGCCCATCCTGGCAGCCTGGAGGGCGAAGTAGCCGGAGGCCGCGCCCGCATCGAGCGAGTGGCTGTGCGAGGGAACCTCCTTGTCGGCGCCCGGCGGCTTCATCAGCGAGTTCGAGATCAGTACGACGAGTGCCGCCGCGTCCTTGGCCCAGCTCCGATTGAACGGCACGAGCAGGTCGAGGAAGGTCGGCCACGCCGCCGTGTCGCGCAGGGCGTAGGCGAAGCGCCACGGCTGCGAATTGTAGGACGACGGCGCCCACCGGGCGGCCTCGAGCATCGTCAGCAGGTCCGCCTCCGCCAGCGGCTCGTCCGTGAAGGCGCGGGGCGACCAACGTTCCAAGAACATCGGGTCGATGGGATGGTCCGCGGTTCGTCCATTCACTGTGGTCATCGAGCTTCTCCTGATTTCTCATGGGTGGGTGTTTGAACGAGCCGATCCTGTTCGACGAAGCGATCAGAGCGTCGTCACCGAGCCGCCGTCCAGGCTTGGCACCCGGCCATCGCGTGCCGCGCGCCTATCCCTCCTGCGCCGCCAGCAGCGCCGCCTGGTGCTCGGTCGTCAGGGCGTCGATCACCTCGTCGAGCGCCTCGCCGGTGATGATCTTCTCGAGCTTGTAGAGCGTCAGGTTGATGCGGTGGTCGGTCAGCCGGCCTTGCGGGAAATTGTAGGTGCGGATGCGCTCGGAGCGGTCGCCCGAGCCGACCTGGCTCTTGCGGTCGGCCGAGCGGGCGTCGTCGAGCTTCTGGCGCTCCATGTCGTAGAGGCGGGCGCGCAGCAGGCCCATCGCCCGGGCGCGGTTCTTGTGCTGCGAGCGCTCCTCCTGCACGAAGATGACGACGCCGCTCGGCACATGGGTGATGCGGATCGCCGATTCCGTCTTGTTGACATGCTGGCCGCCCGAGCCCTGGGCGCGCATCGTGTCGATCTTCAGGTCGGCCTCGTTGACGTCGACGTCGACCTCCTCGGCCTGCGGCAGCACGGCGACGGTGGCGGCCGAGGTGTGGATGCGCCCCTGCGTCTCGGTGTCGGGCACGCGCTGCACGCGGTGGACGCCGGACTCGAACTTCAGCTTCGCGAAGACGCCGGCGCCCTCGATCTCGGCGACGATCTCCTTGAAGCCGCCGGCGGTGCCCTCGCTCGCCGAGACGATCTCGACGCGCCAGCGCCTGTCCTCGGCGTAGCGCTGGTACATGCGGAAGAGATCGCCGGCGAACAAGGCCGCCTCGTCGCCGCCGGTGCCGGCGCGGATCTCGAGGATGGCGCTCTTCTCGTCGGCCGCGTCCTTGGGCAGGAGCGCCAGCCGCAGCTGATCGGCGAGCTGGTCGAGCCGGGCCTGGCCGGCGGCACGCTCCTCCTCGGCGAGGTCGCGCATCTCGGTGTCGAGCGCGGCATCCTCGAGCATCGCGGCGATGCCGTCGAGCTCGGCGGCCTGGCTGCGGTACTCGCGTATGGCCGCGGTGACATCCTCGAGACCGGCGAGTTCGCGCGAGAGGGCGACGAAGGTCGTCGCGTCGGGGTTGCCGGCGAGGCGCCCCGAGATCTCGTCGTGGCGGCGGAGAATGAGATCGAGTTTGTCTTGCGGGAGCTGCATGGTCGCTCCCTCGCTAACGAACCACGCGGGCGCGAACAAGGCCTGCTCGCGTCATGTCGTCACCAGGCATGCGTGTCGAGATCCGGCGGACCGGGCCGCTGATCCACGATTCGTTAACCATACGGTAAACAAACGCCAGCAGGCTGCCGCCGTGTGGCCGCGACATGCGCGCCGAGAGGAAAGCCTCCGACGCATGAACCTTGCGCATCCCGCCGCGACCGTGCCGCTCCTGCCGGAGCCTTCCGAATACGGCGCGGAATGGATCGAGCGTCCAGACCGTGAGACGGCGAGTCGCGCCGCTGAACTGACCGAGACGCTGCGGCTCGTGCGCTACGCGGTCATCGCGCCGCCCCTTCTCGCGGCGGCTCTCCTGCCACTGTTCTGGTCGAGCGCGCTGGGCGATGGTCTTATCGGCCTGACAGTTCTGGTGGTCGGCTTCGCTCTGGGCGCGCTTCGCTGCGCGCGATTGCCGATCGCGGGGGAGGCGTCGGTCGAACGGGGCCGGCTCGTCGCCATCGGCTGGGCGTTCGGCCTGGGCGCGGCTTGGGGCGCGATCCCGCTCGTGCTGTTCGCCTCCGCCGGTGGCGACCAGCGCATGGCGCTGCTCGGGTCCTTGCTCGCGGTCGCGACGAACGCCCTCCTGTCGGGTCCAATCACGGCTGTGTGTCTTGCCTTCCTGATACCCCTGCTCGGTGGCGGTCTCGCCGGCATTCTTCGCGAAGCGAGCCCGGCCGCGTTGGTCCTCGCCGCCATCGTGGCGGTTTTCGCGGTCTTGCTCGGTCTTGCCCTGGATCGCGCGCACCGCACGTTCCGCGAACGCTTGATCGAACGGCTGGCGACGCAGGATCGCGATCGGACGATCGAAAGCTTGCTGCTCGACTTCGACGAGACCACGAGCGACTGGCTCTGGGAGATCGACGCGCAGCGCCGGTTGCGCAACGTGTCGGAGCGCGTGGCGAGTGCGGCCGGCCAGCCGGTCCAGCGGCTCGAGGGCATGAAGTTCACCGCCCTGTTCCCGAAGGCGCGCGTTCGCTTGGCCATCGCCGACCGCAAGCCGTTCCGCGAGGAGCTTGTCGAGATCGCGAGCGCCGAGGGCTCGATCTGGTGGCGCCTGGCCGGCAAGCCCGTCTATGACGGCGACGGCGCGTTCGTCGGCTATCGCGGGATCGGCACCGACATCACGCGCGCGCGCACGGCCGAGGCGCGGATCACCTACCTCGCGACCGTCGATTCGCTCACCGGCCTCGCCAACCGCAACCAGTTCCAGGGGCATGCGGCGCGCGAGTGCGCGGCGGCGGCGGCGGCGGCGGACGCCCATTGGCGCGCCCTGCTCTACCTCGATCTCGACGGCTTCAAGAACGTCAACGACAGCTTCGGTCATGCCGCCGGCGACGATGTCCTCAAGGAGGTCGCCCGCCGCCTGCGCGCGTGCGTGCCCCATAACACGATGGTCGCGCGCCTCGGCGGCGACGAGTTCGCGATCTGGCTCTCGCCCGCGACACCCGCCAAGGCGGAGGCGCTGGCCGAGGCGATCATCGAGGTCGTCGCGCTGCCTTTCGACGTGCACGGCACGCAGGTCTTCATCGGCGCCAGCGTCGGCATCGCCTTCACGCCCAAGCACGCCATCGAGCCGGACGCGTTGCTCGGCAAGGCCGATCTCGCGCTTTATCGCGCCAAAGGAGAGGGCAAGGGCCTCTGTCGTCTTTTCGTGGAGGCGTTCGAGCTGTCGCTGGTCGAGCGTCGCAAGCTTCAGGGCGACATGAAGCTCGCCGTCGCCAGGCAGGAGTTCGAGCTTTTCTATCAGCCGCTCGTCGACCTGTCGCATGGCGAGATCTGCGGGTTCGAGGCGCTGATCCGCTGGCGCTCGCCGACGCGGGGCTTCGTGTCGCCCATCGATTTCATCCCTGCCGCCGAAGGCTCGGGGCTGATCGTCGCGATCGGCGGCTGGGTGCTGTTCCAGGCCTGCAAGGACGCGGCGCTCTGGCCCGAGGAGATCCGCGTCGCCGTCAACGTCTCGCCGCAGCAGTTCCGCGCACCCGATTTCGTGCAGACCGTCGCCCTCGCGCTGAAGGCGAGCGGTCTGCCGCCGACGCGGCTCGAACTGGAAGTCACCGAGGGCGTGTTTCTGGAGAATTCAGCCTCGGCCATGACCAACCTGCGCGCCCTCCGCGACAAGGGGATCCGCATCGCGCTCGACGACTTCGGCACCGGCTACTCGTCGCTGAGCTACCTCATCAATTTTCCGGTCGACAAGATCAAGATCGACCGCTCCTTCGTGCGCGATTGCGCCACCCGCCGCGAGAACCAGGCGATCGTCGACGCGATCCTGACCATCGCCAAGAAGCTGTCGATCCGCGTGACGGCGGAAGGCGTCGAGACGGCGGAGCAGGCACTGGCCCTCAAGCTGCGCCGCTGCGACGACATTCAGGGTTTCCTGCTGAGCAAGCCGCGACCGCTCGCCGAGGTGCCCGAGATGCTGGCGATGGTGCCGGCGCGGTTTCGCGAGATCATCCCGATGGGCTTCAAGTCGCCGCTGGCCCTCGCCCTGGCGATGAAGAAGCAGTCGGCCTAGCCTGTTGGCCCCGTCCCAAAGCCGAGGAGCAGAACCCGAAGGTAAAGCGCGTTCGCTAGGCTAGAAGTGGTAGTTCAAACCGGCGCGGATCAGGTTGACGTGCGAGCCGGCGCTGACCTGGTCGCGCGTGCTCGCGAAGAAGTTCTGCGAGCCGAAGCCGGTGTAGAGATACTCGCCCTTCACCGAGATCTTCGTGGTCAGGGCGTACTCGACACCGGCGCCGACGGCGAAGCCGTTGAGGTAATGCGATTCCTGCAGCACCAGGTTGGGCGAACCATTGTAGTCGCTGATGCGGCCATTGAGCGAGGCGCCGGCGTAGCCGCCGGTGACATAGAGCAGCGTGCGATCATAGAGGACGTAGCCGACGCGGGCGCGGATCGTGCCGAGGCCCGTCACCCGGCCTCCGCTCGATGTGTTGTAGCCGAAATTGCTGGAGCTCGAGATCGAGCCGAAGCCGATATCGCCTTCCGCGCCGACGAGGAGTTTGCCGGACTGATAGTTGTAGCCGAGCGTCGCGCCGCCCAGGCCGCCGAAGGAGCCGCCGAAGGCCGGGCGACCGCCAGGGGCGGTGAAGCTGCCGAAGCCGAGCTGACCGTTGATGCCGGCGTAGAGCCCCGTCCAGGCGAAAACGGGAACCGGATCGTAATACGGCGCCGCCGGCGCGTAGCGCGAGGGAAGATCGGCGGCGAGCGCCGGCGCGGCGAGGCAGACGGCCGTGGCGGCCAGAACGAGGCGGTTCATCGAGGTTCTCCCGGCAGGATCGTTGGGCGTGCCGTGACCTCGTGGTTAAGCCTACATCATTACCGAACCTTGAGCAGATATAGTTGACTAGCCTTAACCATATTGGAAACGGCACGGCTATCGAGCCGAAAAGATGAATATGCGAGCTATATCAGGAGCGAGGCAAAGTATTCACCATATCGATAGGGTCCGTAAAGGGCGGCGCAGAGTCCGGGTTCGGTTAGGCAATGTTCTCCCGACGCGCTTCAGTCGAGAGCCTGGACGTGCTTCAGTCCAGAGATCTGGACGGGCTTCGGTCAAGGACTTGCGAGAGACGGTGATCGCGCGGATTGTCGATAAGGGGCGCACGTGAGCGGAAGGCGAGGCGCGGCGCTGGTGACGGGTGCCGCGCGGCGGATCGGCCTGACGGTCGCGACCCGGCTTGCCGAAGACGGCTACAGCGTGGCCCTGCATACCAGCGCGACATCGCAGGACAAGGCGCGGACCGAGGCCGCGCGTCTCTCGGCGCGGGGGCTCGACGTCCGCGTCCTCGTGGCCGACCTCGCCGACCCGGCGGCCTGCGGGCGTCTCGTCGGACAGGCCCGCGACGAACTCGGCGCGCTTCGGCTTCTCGTCAACAACGCGGCGGTTTTCGAAGCCGACAGCGTCGAGGCACTGGATATGGCGATCTGGGACCGCCATTTCGCCGTCAATCTGCGCGCGCCCGTGCTGCTGGCGCAGGCCTTCGCCAGGCAGGCGGAAGACGGGGCCGCGGTCGTCAACATCATCGACCAGAGGGTGCTCCGGCCGACCCCGCAGTTCTTCTCCTACACGCTCGCGAAATCCGCGCTCTGGACGGCGACGCGAACGATGGCGCAGGCTTTGGCCGAGCGCGGCGTACGGGTCAACGCGGTTGGTCCCGGTCCCACGCTCCCGAACGCGACGGATGGTGAGACCGGCTTCAGCAAGGAGGCCGAGGGCGTGCCGCTGCATCGCCCGGTCGATCCCGAGGAGATCGCCGCCGCCGTCCTCTACCTCGCCAACGCGCGCGGCGTGACGGGCCAGATGATCGCCGTCGATGCCGGCCAGCACCTCGGCTGGCGCACGCCTGACGTCGTGGGTTAGATGTATAACTTACGCTACGGCAAGCATAGACATCCAGAAAGACGCCGCTAAGCTCCGATGCTTTCACGCGCCATTTTCAAATCGAAGATCGATGCAATCCGCTCAAGCAAATTATCAGAACGACAGGCGGCCGCTACTGCATATCTTGAATATAAGCCGTATTGCTTTAAGCTGGTGATTCGATCTTCAGGGAGGTCGAGCTGACGCTCAGACCGCATGAAATCCTGTCTCTCGCGACGAAGGAAGGCACCTCCATGTTCCGAGAATTCCTGAAAGACGATGGTGTAACGCTGATCCAGTTCAACGTCGCTCTCGTGCGACGCATCGAGTCGATGAGCAATGGCCGGATGGGAAAGCCGGTGGTCCGTGTCTGGTTCGACAAGACGGACTTCATCGACATCCTCGGCAAGATCGATGATGTGGGACGAGCACTGAATTGTTGATCCGCCAGCGCACCGCGTCTCGAGGCATGTTTACGACACCGGCGGCACGTTGACGACGCGGAGCGACGCCGGGCCGAATACGATGGCGACCTCGTCGGCGTTCAGCGGACGCCATTCGCCCGCTCCCAGGTCGTCGGGCAGCGCGAGGCCGCCGATGCTCTCGCGATGGAGCGCCTCGACATGGTTGCCGAGCGCGGCGAACATGCGACGGACCTGATGATAGCGGCCTTCCCCGATCGTCAGCACCGCCTCGGTCGGGCCGACGACCTCCAGCACCGCCGGCAGCAGAGGCTTGGTCTCGCCCTTGAGCATCAAGGTGCCCTCGGCGAAGCGCGCCGCCTCCTCGCCGCCTAGCGGTCGGGCGAGGCGGGCACGGTAGCGCTTGGGCAGATGCGTCTTCGGCGCGATGATCCGGTGCAGCAGCGCACCGTCGTCGGTGAGGAGCAGCAGACCGGAGGTCTCCTTGTCGAGGCGCCCCACCGTGGAGAGCGGCGGGTCGCGTCGCCGCCAGCGCCCGGGCAGCAGATCATGGACGAGCGGGCCGGCCTCCTCGCGCGAACAGGTCATGCCGACCGGCTTGTTCATCATCAAGACGAGACCCGGCAGGGGATCGAGCGCCTCGCCGTCGACGGTCACGCGCGCGACTTCGGCCTCGCTGAGCTTTCGCTCGGCCGCCTCGAGCACCGCGCCGTCGAGCCGCAATCGGCCGTTTCGCGCGGCCATGTGGATCTCGCGGCGCGAGCCGTAGCCGAGGTTGGCGAGCAGCTTGTCGAGACGCACCGCGCCGCTCAAGCGGGCGCCTGTCCCGGGCGCTCCCGCCTCACTTCTGCGCCTCGATGATCTTGAAGCCGTGCGCCTCGATCAGCGGGTTGACCCGCTTGAACAGCGGCTTCAGCACCGCCTCGTAGGGCAGGTGGCGATTGGCGGTCAGCCACAAGCGGCCCCCGACGCGCAGCGCTTCCGCGGCCTGGCGGATGAAGACCTGCCCCAGGCTTTTGTCTTCCTGGCCGGCGGCATGGAACGGCGGGTTCATGACCACGAAGTCGAGCCCGGCAAGCCCCGTCGCGCGCTTCACGTCGGCCCAGGCGAAATGCGCGCGCGCGTCGTCGACGTTGCGTCGCGCGGCGGCGATCGCGCGGCGGTCGTTATCGACGAGGTCGAGGCGCGTGACCTTCGCGCTGGCGAGCACGCCGTGCGCCAACACGCCGATGCCGCAGCCGAAATCCGCGCCGCGCCCAGCGAGCGCCGGCAGTGCCTCCAAGAGGAGCGCCGTGCCGGGATCGATACGGTTCCAGCTGAAGATGCCGGGTTGCGACCACAGGCCGAGATCTTCGAGGCGGCGCGGCGCGCCTTGCGCCAACGCGTCCTCTATCCCGGTGAGCGCGGGCGGCCGCTGGCCGACGCAGACGCGATGATGACGCTTCGGGCTGTCGAGGACGGCGCAGCCGAAGCCCTCGAGTTCTTTGGCGAGACGCGAACCGCCCATGTGCTTGGGCGCCAACACCGTGAACGGCGCCTCGGGCGCGAGGGCGCGCAGCATGGCGGCGATATCGTGACGGCGCTCGATCGTCCCGGGCGCGGCCAACATGACCATGCTGGCGAGCGAGGCCGGCACGGCGTCGGCAAGCGGGCCAGCGCCGCCGGGAAGCAGCGGCGAGTATTGTGTCGTCCCCGCCGCGACGTCTACCAGGTCGGTGGGCGGAAGGCCGAACAGGCCGCGGATGAGAGGCGAGGAGAACTCTTCCATGGCGGCCGCATAGCATGCGCAACCCGATGTCGGCGACGATGTCTCCGCTTTTCCGGAAGCAGGTCCGGCAGCGCCCAAGGTTGGTGTGGCAGCCGAGGCGGTCTATAAAGCCGTCATGATCGGTTCTTATCGCCAAGCTCGTGCCGTGTGCGGCGCCGGTACCGCCGTCGGGCTGGCCAGACGCCTCATCGTCTTGGTCGCGCTTTGCGCGCCTCTCGCCGGACTGGGCTCATCGTCGGCCTCGGCGCAGAGTTTCGGTTTCTTCGGCAACCTTTTCGGCGGCGGTCGGCCGCAACAGGCGCCACCAAACTACCCGGACGGATACGGCGCGGGATCCGGGTATCGCGATCCTAACGTGTATGGCCCGCGCCACACCTATGCGCCGCGCGCGCACGTGCGGCGCCATCCGCCGCCGATGGAACAGGCGAAGGAACCGGCGAAGGAGAAGGCTCCGGCGAAGAACGCGACGATGTTCGTCGATGTCTTCGGCGACGCGCTGGGGCAGCAACTCGCGAACGGCCTCGATGACGCGCTGAGCGATCGCGCGGAGGTCGGCGTGCTGCACAAGGCACGTGGCTCGAGCGGCCTCGTGTCAGCCGAGATCGTCGATTGGCCGAAGACGATCGACGCCCTGCTCGACGGCAAGGACAGGATCGACGTCGCCGTGATGATGATCGGCTCCAATGACCGCCAAGCGATCCAGGACGACGGTAAAAGCTTTGCCGTCGGGTCGAACGAATGGAGTGCCATCTACAGGAAACGCGTGCTGGCGATCGACGAGGCCTTCCGCAAGAAAGGCGTTCCTTTGATCTGGGTCGGCGTACCGATCATCAAGAACAGCGATTTCGCCGATGACATGGCCGCCTTCAACGACATCTACCGGGAGGCGGCGGCGAAGACCGGGGCGACCTATGTGGACACGTGGGAGGCTTTCAGCGACGACAACGGCGATTTCAACGCCTTCGGTCCCGACATAAACGGTCAGACGGTGAGGCTGCGCGCGGCGGACGGGATCTACTTCACCAGGGCCGGCGCCCGCAAACTCGCCCATTTCGTCGAGGCCCATGTCCGCCGCGACCTCGACGGCAAGGGACCGCCCCCCGTTGCCCCGAGCGTACCGCCATCCGACATCGCCACGCTCGGCGACGCGAAGAAGGCCAGCGGCGAGCCGGCGCCCGCCGTGAAGCCCGAAGTCGGGCCTATCAACAATCTCGGGCAGCTGCCGAGCGCCGCGAACGGCGAACTCGCGCGTGTCGCCGCGCACGAGGCGCGACCCGAACGTCCGTTCGGCAACGGCGAGCCGCAAGCCGCGCCCATTGGCCGGGCGGATAATCTGCGCTGGCCCGCCTCGATGATGCCGCAGCCCTGACTGAGACAATTCGCGCACTGGCAAGGAACAAAGCTGCAGCTTCGGCGTTATTTGGCCACAATGTCGGACACGCGTGGGGTGTCCGCATAGCCGAGGGGTCGGTCATGACGGGGTTCAAGGCGCTCAGGAGCGGCGTTGCCGCCGCTACCATCACGATGTTCATCGCCGGACAGGCGCATGCCGCGCAAGGGCTGGATCTCGGCGCGCTTTTCGCGCCGGCGCAGCCGCTCCAGCAGGCTAGTGTGCCGACCGACCTGCAGGTCGCCCCCCGCGCTCCGGGCATGACGCACGTCACCATGAAGGATCCGACGGAAGAGCGGCCCGGTACGATCACCGTGGACACGAAGAATCGCTGGCTCTATCTGTCGATGGAGAACGGCGAGGCCATGCGTTACGACATTGGTGTCGGGCGCGATGGGTTCGCCTGGTCGGGCCAGGCCTACATCGGCCGCCGCGCCGAATGGCCGACCTGGACGCCACCCTCCGACATGCTGAAGCGCCGACCCGATATCCCACACTTCATGAAGGGCGGCATCGACAACCCGCTCGGCGCCCGCGCCATGTACCTGTACAATGGCAAGGGCGACACGATGTTTCGCATCCATGGCACCAACGAGCCGGACACGATCGGCCAGGCCGTATCGTCGGGCTGCATCCGGCTTCTCAATGCCGATGTCATCGACCTCTACAATCGCGTGAAGGTCGGCGCGCGCGTCGTGGTGCTGTAGGCTCGCGGCTCCGAAGTCGTGCCTCGATTCAAGTCCGTTAACATCGACGGGAGCGGCCTCGGGCATCGAGGCCGCTTTCCCACTTTCGCCTTTTTCATTGCCGAAGGATGACGGATCTCGCGGCATGGCGAGCACTCTGTCGCGTAGGTAATCGAGATGGTCCGCGGATTGGTTTGGGCGACAACGCTAGCGCTGGGCATCGCCACGGTCTGCGCGAGCACCGCGTTCGCGCAATATCGCGGCTACGGGTACAGCTACAATGGCGCTCCCGACTATTACGATGGCGCGGGCGCCGGTTACGATCCCTATTATGCGCCGCCGCGGCAGGTGCCACTTCAGGCGCGACCCGACGGCTACGGCAGGCCGCAAAGCTACGATCCCGCCCAAGGCTACAATCAAGCGCCCGAGCCGCTCTACGTCGATCCGCAGAATGGCGGACGGGATCGGCCACCGAGCGACTATGATCTTGGTGAGAACGCCAATCGCAGGACCATGGCGGAGGTGGCGAACCCGACCCGCGAGGGTCCCGGCACGATCGTCATCGACACGGCGTCGCGTCATCTCTACCTCGTCGAGCAGAACGGCCGCGCGCTCCAGTACGGCATCGGCGTCGGACGCGAAGGCTTCGCCTGGAAGGGTGAAGCCCGGGTCGAGCGCAAGGCCGAATGGCCGGGCTGGACACCGCCCAACGACATGCTCAAGCGCCGGCCCGACCTGCCGACGCACATGGAAGGCGGCATCGATAACCCGCTCGGCGCGCGCGCGATGTACCTTTTCAAGGGCAACAAGGATACGATGTTCCGCATTCATGGCACCAACGAACCCGACACGATCGGCAAGGCTGTCTCGTCGGGCTGCATCCGCATGATGAACGCTGACGTCATCGATCTCTACCAGCGCGTTCCGGTCGGGACCAAGGTCAAGGTCCTCTAGGACGATCCAGACCCGGTGATCTCTGGGCCGCTTTCAGGCGGCGTGCGCCGTCCGTGCGGCACCATGGTTCAGGCCGGGTCCGCGCCGGCGGTCGCCAGCAAGGCGGTCTTCGGAAGCTTTTGGGCGGACGGCTCCGGCGTCGCCGCCACGGCCTCGAAACCGGGTATGAAGGCATCGAACGCCGCCCAGAACTGCCGAACGATGTCGTCGCTCTCCATGATCAGCTGGTGACGCGCCTCCGGGATGGTGATGCATCGGCCGGCCTTGAGGCGCAGCGCGAACCTTTCGGTCGCGGCGGTATCGATGATGCGGTCCGCGCCAGCGGCAACGATCAAGATGGGGGTCTGCGTCTCGACGGCGAACGCGGGGTCGGCGAAACGCTCGACGAGCCGGAAGGCGCCGGCCAGCCAGCGGATCGTCGGGGCGCCGACGGCCAAGGCCGGAAGGTCGGACATGGCTTTGGAGAGCCGCACGAACTGCCGGTCGCTCGAGGTCAGGATGTTGTTCTCGAAACTTCGCGTGAAGATCGATTCCTCGCTGCCTTTCGGGATCAGGCTGGTGCCGAGCCCGAGCGCGTCGCAAAGCCATGTCAGACGTTTGGCGACCTTCAGGTAGCGCAGCCTGATGCCGATCATCGGCGCGGACAATATCATCCGCTCGAACGGGGACGTGCCGTCGTGCGCCTGATCGAGCAGGATCGCCGCGCCCATGGAATGGCCGAGCGCGAACCACGGCCGCCGGGCGAACGGAACGATCACCTGGTTCTCCAGGGCCTCCAGATCGAGCCTGTAAGCCGCGAAAGAGGAGACGTAGCCGCGCCGGGCCTCGGCGATCTCGCGGTCGGATTGCCCCTGCCCGCGCCAGTCCATGATGATGACGTCGAAGCGCCGCTCCAGCAGCGCGGCGATGATCTCGAAATATTCCTCGATGAACTCGCTGCGGCCCATCGCGATCGTGACGCTGCCGCGCGGGCTTCGCGCGATCCAGCGCGCCACGCGCAAGGTGAGACCGTCACGCGTACGGACCGCCGAGACGATCGGATCGGGCGGCATCGGATTACCGGGTGTGGCGAAGAGGTCCATATGGGCAGGTATACCTGAGTGGGTCACGCACCGTGCCAGCGGCGATCGTGCGCTATTGAGATGAGGGTGGTGAGGTCTTGCGCCTTCTCGCGGCGCACTTATTTGAGGTTCGCGCGGTCCATACGGACGCGCAATGCACAAGACATGCTGGCTCTTCGAGCAGCACTGTCTCCATGTCGCTTCTTCAGGAGGATGTGTCTATGCGCCAATACGATCTGTCGCCACTTTACCGTACGACCGTCGGTTTCGATCGGCTCTTCACGATCATCGACCAGATATCGAGCGCCGACGCCGTCGCCGGCTACCCACCCTACAACATCGAGCGTACCGGTGAGCACGCCTATCGCATTAGCGTGGCCGTCGCGGGCTTCGCCGAAGGCGATCTCTTCATCGAGTCCCGCGAGAACACGTTGTCGATCCGCGGTTCCAAGGATGCTCAGCCGGCGAACGGCGAGCCCGCCAACAGCAACCTCAAGCGTGAGGTCCTGCACCAGGGGATCGCGGCGCGTGCCTTCGAGCGGCGCTTCCAACTCGCCGACCATGTCCAGGTCCTGGGCGCGAGCCTCGAGCACGGCCTGCTTCATGTCGATCTCGTGCGCGAGATCCCGGAGGCGCAAAAGCCGCGTCGCATCGAGATCGGCAGCGTCCATGCGAAAGTCGAGACGACGAAGGCCGCCTGACCGTTCTTCGGTCCGGGCGATCGCGATCTGAGGGCGCCCATCGGGCGCCCTTTTCATATTCTGGGGCTACTGGGCCGCTGGTGCGGGCGGCTGCTCCGGCGGCGCTTGTTCCGCTTGCGGCTTCAGGGCCGCGTGCCTGCTGCTGCGTTTGTGAGGCACGGCGGCGGTATCGTCGCTGGCGACGCCCGCCGCGTCCGACGCCGTTTCGCTCTCTCCAGCAGGCTTGTCCGCACCCTTCTTCGCGTGGCTCTTGTGCGACGCGCGACTTTTCTTGGCCGGCTTGTCGCCGGGCGCGGCATCCGGCGCGGGCCGCGCGTTCGGCTCCGCCGTGGCGGCCCTGAGCGTTTCGCCGGGGGGTCGCTCGGACGCGGCAGGCGCGCCCGAGGTGATCTGCTGGATGGCAGCTTGCGAGTCCGCGCGCGTGAGACGCGTGTCCTGCCCCTCCACCGTCGCGGCATAGGCCTGGGCATTCGCGGGCGGCTCGTCCAGGGCGGCGAAATTCGTCTTCTTGCGCGAGCGCGCGCGCGCCGATCTCGCCTCGGCGACGGCTGTCGATGGATCGTGATCGGCGACCTGCTCGCCGCGCGCGACCTGCGTCATGCCGCCATCGCGCAGCCACTTCTTGGGCGGATGCAACGCGCCCGATGTGTCGGCGCTCATGTCCAAGCCGGCCTCGGCCGCATTCTTCCCTTGCGGCAGGGCGACCAAAGGCGGACCCGCCGGCGCCATGGAGGCGGGCTGACCGTCGGAGGCGGCGAAGCTGGCGGTCTCGATCGTCGCGACCTGCGGGGCCGGAGCCGCGCCGAACAGCGAGCCGAAGATGCCTTCGCTCTGGGGCGGCGCGGCGGCCGCGAACATGGGTTCGTCGGCCTGACCCGCTACGGGCGCCGTGTCGGCGGTCCGGAGCGCACCGAGAAGACCACGCTGCCTGGCTGCACTGTAGTAGCCGCTGGCGTAAAGGCGCACGGCCGCATCCTCGCGCTTGCCGGCGATGACGAAGGCGTTGGCCAAGTAGGGGACGGCATAGCGAAGATTGACGATCGGATTCAACAGATCCTCAGGCGTACCCTTGAAGCCCATGCTCTTGGCGGTGGGGTAGCTGATCTGCATCAGCCCCCAGAAGCTATGGTTGCGGGCACGCGGATTGTAGCGGCTCTCCCGCATCACGATCCGCCGCACGAGCTTCTCTGGCACCCCGTTTCGCTGCGCCTGCTTGATGATCGCGGCGTCGAGCTCGGCGGAATGGGCGGGCTCCTCGCTCGCGGCGCGCGCCGAAGCACACGCAACGAGAAGAGCGAGAGCGGAAAGCGACGCGCGGAGCAAAACCCCGGTTAGCGAGGCGCGCGATCGCTTGATCATTGCTTGTCTGGCCCGGAAGCCGGCGCGGCGGGCGCGGTCGCGTCCTGCGCGCTCTTGGGCGTACTGCCGGTCGGCGCCGTATCGGTCGCGGCGGGCGCGGGCGCTTCCGTCGGCTTGGCGGCGCGCGCTTCAGAGGCCGGGTCGGGGGCCTTCGGCGCGTTCGCCTTGGCGGACTCCTCCGACGCCTTCGGCATCGCCTCGTCAGCCGCGCTCTTCGGGCTCGCGACGTCCTTGGGCTCTGGTGGCGTGGAGGCCAGCGGCGCGGCATCCGCCTTGACGTCGGGCGGCGTGGGAGCCGGCGGCGTGGCGTCCGCCTTGGCGGTCGGCGGCTGGGCCGGCACCACCGTCATCTCGGCGGGCTTGGCGGCGGCGTTGTTCATCTCGACCGGCGCGACCGCGGCACGCGCCGCGTCGGCCTTGGCCTCGGCGGCCTTGAGTTCGGCGTCCGCCTTCATCTGCGCGGCCTTGGCCTGCGTCAGCTTCGCCTCGGCGGCGGCAAGCGCCTGGCGCTTCGCCTCGGCGGCGCGCGTTTCGGCGCGCTGGGCCTCGGCGATACGGGCCTGCTCGCGGCGCGCTTCCATGGCCTTGGCCTCGGCGACCTTGCGAGCCGACGCCTCGGCCTCCGCAAGCTTGCTCTTGGCTTGTCGCGACTCGGCCGCTCGTTCATCGGCGACACGCTTGGCGTCGGCCTCCGCGTCGGCGGCCTTGGCGGCCTCCGTCCTGGCGGCGGCGACGGCCGGATCGGCGGCGATGTCGATGGCCGGCGCGGGCGCCGGCTGCGGCGTGCCGGGCGATGCCGCGGGCGGCGCGGCTTTGGCGATCTCCGGTGGCGTCGACGGGCCCGCGGCGATGATCGGGCCGAGGTCCTTCTGCGCGACGATGGCGCCGTTGAAGGCGTTGAACATCAGTTCGAAACGGTGACCGGCGCCGTTCTCGGCCGTGGCGAACAGCACGCGCCCGCGCCGATGCGGCGTCATCGTGAGATTGAAGCCCTGGCGCGCCGCCATACGGCGAACATGGCCAAGCGAGGCGAAAGAAGGTGCCGCTTCACGCGGGGCGGCATCGCGCGGACCCGCGTCGCGGACCGGCGCGTCATGCCCCCGTGGCATCGGGCGCGACGGACCGGTCGGATTGCCGTCGAAGCCATAGCCCCTGAGTGGGTCGAAGATCTGGGCTTGCGCGAGAGGCGGCGCGATGACCGTGACGAGGGCCGCCAGACAGACCGTGCGGGCGAGGTGACCGAGGCTCGGATCGCGGCTGGCGGCGCGGGCAAGCGCCCGATATGCGTTGTGCATCTGAACTCCCCCGGCAACCCCCTGCCGATGTACGCGGAACCTCTGCACCAATTGGGGCAAAAGCTTGGTTCGGGATAGCAGTTCGGATCGGGATTCCCCGCCTGTTGCAAAGGAGCCTCACTGCTGAAAATCGCGCTTGCCCCACGCGGCAAACTGTTGCAGCCGATCCGTGCTGTGTTCCGTGCGATGAGGGGCCAGATGAGATCTCGAGTACGCTGACGAGTACGCTGAACTGAGTTGACGTGGCGCGGCGTCGGCCAGCGAGGCCGGCATCAGCTTTGCGTAAGAGGTCGAGGCGCGAACGCGCTTGAACGCCTATGTCACGTCTGCAAGTCTGGCGGACATCGGCGATGCGGATTTCCGCTTGTGGCAGATGGCTCGCGGCGGCGTATGGCAGCGAAGGCCAAGCTCGAGGTACCCGATGAAGGCGCAGGATTGGACGATGGTGGCGGCGAATCAAGAAGCAGACCACGGCAAATTGGCGCCGTCGCCACGCGCCCGCTCGCCGCTCGATCCAAGCGTGCGCCGCGATATCGTCATGCGCGATCCCGGGTTGCCGGAGGCCCAGGGTCTCTACGATCCCGCCAAGGAGCATGACGCCTGCGGCGTTGGTTTCGTCGCCAACATGCACAACGCGAAATCGCACAGCATCGTCGAGATGGGCCTCGAGATCCTCCTGAACCTCGACCATCGCGGCGCGACCGGGGCCGACCCGAAGGCTGGCGACGGCTGCGGCATGCTTCTCCAGATCCCGCACGATTTCTTCGTCGGCAAGGCCGAGGAGAATGGGTTCGCGCTTCCCGCCGCCGGCGCCTACGCGATCGGCGTCATGTTCCTGCCGCGCGACGAAGAGGGGCGCCGGGCGATCCATGCGATCATCACGGAGACGGTCGCGGCCGAGGGGTTCCCCCTGCTCGGCTGGCGCGACGTGCCGGTCGACCCGAGCGTGCTCGGCGAAAGCGTGGTGCCGACCGAGCCCAAGACGCGCCAGGTGTTCATCGGGCGCGGCGAGGCGCATGGCGACGACGATGTCTTCGAGCGTCGCCTTTATGTGCTGCGCAAGACGATCTCGAACGCTATCTTCAGCCGCAAGGACACGCGCTTCGCCGGCTATTACATGGTCTCGATGTCGTCGCGCACGATCGTCTACAAGGGCCTCCTGCTCGCCGGTCAGCTCGGCGACTATTTCCAGGACCTGCGCGATCCCAACCTGAAGACGGCGCTCGCGCTCGTCCATCAGCGCTTCTCCACCAACACGTTCCCCTCGTGGCAGCTCGCCCACCCTTATCGTTTCGTCGCGCACAACGGCGAGATCAACACCTTGCGCGGCAATGTGAATTGGATGGCGGCACGCCAGGCGTCCGTCGCCTCCGACCTGTTCGGCGACGACATCAAGAAGCTGTGGCCGATTTCCTACGAGGGCCAGTCCGATACCGCCTGCTTCGACAACGCGCTCGAGTTCCTCATCCAGGGCGGCTACTCGATGGCGCACGCCGTCATGATGCTCATTCCCGAGGCGTGGGCCGGCAACCCGCTGATGGACGAGCAGCGCCGGTCCTTCTACGAATACCATGCCTCGATGATGGAGCCGTGGGACGGCCCCGCCGCCGTGGCCTTCACCGACGGCCGCCAGATCGGCGCGACGCTCGACCGCAATGGCCTGCGCCCGGCGCGCTATCTCGTCACCGACGACGGGCTCGTCGTCATGGCGTCGGAAGCCGGCGTCCTGCCGATCGCGGAGGAGAGGATCGTCCAGAAGTGGCGCCTGCAGCCCGGCAAGATGCTGCTGGTCGATCTGGAACAGGGCCGCATCATCTCGGATGCCGAGGTGAAGGAGCACCTGAGCGGCCTGCATCCCTACGGCAAGTGGGTCGAGCGTACGCAGATCGTGCTGGAGGATATGAAATCGGTCGAACCGCGCGCGACGCGCGGCGATGTCTCGCTGCTCGATCGCCAGCAGGCGTTCGGCTACACGCAGGAGGATATCGGCATCCTCATGTCGCCGATGGCGCTGACCGGCCAGGAAGCGACCGGCTCGATGGGGACGGATACGCCGATCTCGGCGCTCTCGTCGAAGTCGAAGCTGCTCTACACCTATTTCCAGCAGAACTTCGCCCAGGTGACGAACCCGCCGATCGATCCGATCCGCGAGGAACTGGTGATGAGCCTCGTGTCCTTCATCGGGCCGCGACCGAACATCCTCGATCACAAGGGCAATTCGAAGCGCAAGCGCCTCGAGGTGCGCCAGCCGATCCTCACCAACGAGGATCTCGAGAAGATCCGCTCGATCGGCTCGTTCGAGGATTCGTTCGACACCAAGACGCTCGACATTACCTACGCCGCCCAAAGCGGCGCGGATGGCATGGCGGCGGCGCTGGACCGCCTTTGCGGCCGCGCCGACCAGGCCGTGCAGGGCGGCTACAACATCATCATCCTTTCCGACCGGCTCGTCGGCGCCGATCGCATCCCGATCCCGGCGCTGCTCGCCACCGCGGCGGTGCACCACCACCTGATCCGCACCGGCCTGCGCACCTCGGTCGGCCTCGTGCTGGAGACCGGCGAGGCGCGCGAGGTGCATCACTTCGCGCTGCTCGCCGGCTACGGCGCTGAAGCGATCAACCCTTATCTCGCGTTCGAGACGCTGCACGCGATGGCGAAGACCTTTCCGGAAGAGATCAACGCCGGCGAGGCGGTCAAGCGCTACATCAAGTCGATCGGCAAGGGCCTGCTGAAGGTCATGTCGAAGATGGGCATCTCCACCTATCAGTCGTATTGCGGCGCGCAGATCTTCGACGCGGTCGGCCTGGCCGAGGACTTCGTGCGCCAGTATTTCACCGGCACGGCGTCGCGCATCGGCGGCGTCGGCCTCGCCGAGATCGCGCAGGAGAGCGCCTCGCATCATCGCGACGCCTTCGGCGATTCGCCGGTCTATCGCAACGCGCTCGACGTCGGCGGCAACTATCAATACCGCATTCGCGGCGAGATCCATTCATGGTCGCCGCAGTCGGTGTCGCTGCTGCAGCATGCCGTGCGCGGCGAAGGCCAGAACGCGCAGGATCGTTACCGGGAATATGCCGAACTTCTGAACAACCAGGACGATCGCCTGCTGACGATCCGCGGTTTGTTTCGCATCAAGACCGCCGAGGAGGAGGGCCGCCTCCCGGTCTCGCTCGACGAGGTCGAAAGCGCCGCGGATATCGTCAAGCGCTTCGCCACCGGCGCGATGAGCTACGGCTCGATCTCGCGCGAGGCCCACACCACCCTCGCCGTCGCGATGAACCGCATCGGCGGCAAGTCGAACACCGGCGAGGGCGGCGAGGAATCGGACCGCTACAAGCCGCTGCCGAACGGCGATTCGATGCGCTCGGCGATCAAGCAGGTGGCCTCCGGACGCTTCGGCGTCACGGCGGAATACCTGATGAACGCCGACATGATCCAGATCAAGATGGCGCAGGGTGCCAAGCCTGGGGAAGGCGGCCAGCTGCCCGGCCACAAGGTCGACGCGGTGATCGCCAAGGTCCGGCACTCGACGGCGGGCGTCGGCCTGATCTCGCCGCCGCCGCACCATGACATCTACTCGATCGAGGATCTGGCGCAGCTCATCTACGACCTGAAGAACGTCAATCCGGACGCCGCTGTCTCCGTGAAGCTCGTCTCGGAGATCGGCGTCGGCACGGTCGCCGCCGGCGTGTCCAAGGGCCGCGCGGACCATGTGACGATCTCGGGCTTCGAGGGAGGGACCGGCGCCTCGCCGCTGACCTCGATCAAGCACGCCGGCAGCCCCTGGGAGATCGGCCTCGCCGAGACCCACCAGACTCTCGTGCTGAACCGCCTGCGTTCACGCATCGCGGTGCAGGTCGACGGCGGCCTGCGCACCGGGCGCGACGTCATCATCGGCGCCCTGCTCGGCGCCGACGAGTTCGGTTTCGCCACCGCCCCGCTGATCGCCGCCGGCTGCATCATGATGCGCAAATGCCATCTCAACACCTGCCCGGTCGGCGTCGCGACGCAGGACCCGGTTCTGCGCAAGCGCTTCGTCGGCACGCCGGAGCACGTCATCAACTTCTTCTTCTTCGTCGCCGAGGAAGTGCGCGAACTGATGGCGGCGATGGGCTATCGCCGCTTCGAAGAGATGATCGGCCAGATGCAGATGCTCGATAAGCAGCGGGTGATCGATCACTGGAAGGCCAAGGGGCTCGACTTCACGCGGCTGTTCCACAAGCCCACGGCGCGCGAGGGCGACGCGATTTTCCACACGACCTATCAGGACCATAAGCTGGAGGCCGTGCTCGACCGTCGATTGATCGAGAAGTCACAGGCCTCCATCGAGACGGGCGCCAAGGTGACGATCGAGGAGGCGATCAGCAACACCGATCGCACCACGGGCGCGATGCTGTCGGGCCGCATCGCCATCAAGCATGGCGAGACCGGATTGCCCGACGATACGATCGTGGTGAAGCTGAAGGGCACGGCGGGGCAGAGCTTCGGCGGCTTCCTGGCCAAGGGCGTGACGCTCGAACTCGAAGGCCAGGCCAACGATTATGTCGGCAAGGGTCTGTCGGGCGGTCGCATCATCGTCAAGCCGCCGGCCAACACGGGCGTCGTACCGGAAGCCTCGATCATCATCGGCAACACCGCGCTTTATGGCGCGACCGATGGAGAGAGCTTCTTCCGCGGGGTCGCCGGCGAGCGCTTCGGCGTGCGCAACTCCGGCGCGGTCTCCGTCGTCGAGGGCACCGGCGATCACGGCTGCGAGTACATGACGGGCGGCGTCGTGGTCGTGCTTGGCATGACCGGCCGCAACTTCGCCGCCGGAATGTCGGGCGGCGTCGCCTACGTCTACGACGAGGATGGCACGTTCGAGAAGCGGTGCAACATGGCGATGGTCGATCTCGAGCCGATCGTCGACGAGGAGACGGAGAACGAGGCCGTGTACCATCAGGCGCGCGACCTTCTCGCGCACGGAAAGGTGAAGATCGTCGGAGACCTCACGAAGTTCGATGCGGCACGCCTACGCCATCTTGTCGAGAAACATGTCTCCTGCACCGGTTCGTCCCTCGGGCAGAGAATGCTCGACGACTGGCGCGCCGTCCTGCCGAGGTTCCGCAAGGTGATACCGGTGGAATATCGCCAGGCCATGGAGAAGCTTTCGGTCACCGAACCGATGATCCTGGAGACGGCAAGCGCTTAGCGCGTCCGAGCACGACGATCGCGCGACGAATAAGCGCTTGTGGTTGCCGGTCAGTTTGGCGAGAAGCGATAAAGACGGGACGCCGACGCGTTAGGTCAAGTTGGGAACGAAATGGGCAAGATCACGGGCTTCCTTGAGATCGATCGACGCGAACGACGCTATGCGCCGGCGTCGGAGCGTATTCGAAACTACAAGGAGTTCATGATCCCGCTGTCGGACGAGGCGACGAAGGATCAGGCCGCCCGCTGCATGGATTGCGGCATCCCGTTTTGTCACAACGGCTGTCCGGTGAACAACCAGATCCCCGACTGGAATGACCTCGTCTACCATGGCAATTGGGAGGAGGCGTCGCGCAACCTCCACTCGACAAACAATTTTCCGGAGTTCACCGGTCGTATCTGCCCGGCGCCCTGCGAACAGGCCTGTACCCTCAATCTCGCCGATACGCCGGTGACGATCAAGACGATCGAATGCGCCATCGTCGATCGTGCCTACACGAACGGTTGGATCAAGCCTGAGGTTTTCGGCCGCCCGACCGGCAAGAAGATCGCGGTGATCGGCTCGGGTCCGGCCGGTCTCGCCTGCGCCCAGCAACTCGCCCGTGCCGGTCACGAAGTGCACGTCTACGAGAAGAACGCCAAGGCTGGCGGGCTCCTGCGCTACGGCATTCCCGACTTCAAGATGGAGAAGCATCTGATCGACCGACGCGTCAGCCAGATGGAGGCGGAAGGCGTGAGGTTCCACTACAACACGCATATTGGAAACGACGTGAGCCCGGCCGACCTCCTCGGCCAGCACGACGTGGTTGTGCTGTCGGGCGGCTCGGAGAAGCCCCGCGACTTGCCCATTCCGGGTCGCGAACTCCACGGCATTCACTTCGCCATGGACTTCCTGCCCCAGCAGAACCGTCGCGTCAGCCACGAGACGTTCCAGTCGAACGATCCGGTCCTCGCGAGCGGCAAGCACGTGGTCGTGATCGGCGGTGGCGACACCGGCTCCGATTGCATCGGCACCTCGATCCGCCAGGGCGCGCTGTCCGTGACACAGCTCGAGATCATGCCCGAGCCGCCGACGAAGGAGAACAAGCTTCTCACTTGGCCGGATTGGCCGCTGAAGATGCGAACGTCTTCGTCGCAGGAGGAGGGCGCCAATCGCGACTTCGCGGTGCTGACCCGAATGTTCGAGGGCGACGCGGAAGGTAACGTCAAGGCGCTGAAGTGCGTGCGCGTCGACGGCAAGATGCAAGAGGTCGAAGGTTCGTCGTTCGAACTGCGCGCCGATCTCGTGCTGCTGGCGATGGGCTTCGTGTCGCCTGTGCCGGAAGGCCTGCTGATGGGGTTGGGCGTCGATCTCGACAAGCGCGGCAACGTCGTCGCCGACCAGAAAAGCTATCTCTCTTCCGTCGGCAAGGTCTACGCGTGCGGTGACATGCGGC
This sequence comes from Beijerinckiaceae bacterium, assembly GCA_965198495.1. Taxonomy (GTDB): domain Bacteria; phylum Pseudomonadota; class Alphaproteobacteria; order Rhizobiales; family Beijerinckiaceae; genus RH-AL1. The sequence continues at coordinate 3,336,492 of CBDAPL010000001.1, forward strand.
GCGGCCAATCCTTGGTGGTGTGGGCGATCCGCGAAGGCCGGCAGACGGCGCACGCCGTCGACAAGGCGCTCATGGGCGAGACGGTCCTGCCGAGGTAGCGGGTGATCTGCGAGGCGGGCGGATCCGGCATCCACGCCTCGGCAGGCGATCACCGTGCGGCTTATGCTGACGAGCGGGATGGAATCCGATGAAGCGCATCGTCGCCGGCGTCCTCGATGTCGCCTATCTCGAGGCGGGTCCCGCCGACGGTCCACCCGTGGTCCTACTCCACGGATTTCCCTACGACGCGCATGCCTACGACGCGGTCGCCGCTCGTTTGGCGGCAAAGGGCTTGCGTTGCGTCATTCCCTTTCTTCGCGGCTTCGGTCCGACGCGTTTCCTGTCGTCGGACGTGCCACGATCCGGCCAGCAGGCGGCATTGGCCGCCGATCTGCTGGCGCTCATGGATGCCTTGGACATCCCGCAAGCGATACTCGCCGGCTACGACTGGGGCGGTCGCGCGGCCTGCATCGTCGCGGCGCTATGGCCGGATCGGGTGCGCGGCCTGGTCAGCTGCGACAAGGGCTACAACATCCAGGACATCGCCGGCGCGAGCGAGCCGGACGCCCCCGAGGCGGAGCACCGGCTCTGGTATCAGCATTATTTCCAGACCGAGCGCGCGCGCGCGGCGCTCGAGGCCGACAGGCGGACGTTCTGCCGCTATCTGTGGAAGCTCTGGTCTCCGAGTTGGGACTTCGACGATGCCACCTTCGAGCGAAGCGCCGCGGCCTTCGACAATCCGGACTTCGTCGATGTGGTGCTTCAATCCTATCGCCACCGCTTCGGCAACGTCGCGGGTGATCCAAGCTTGCGGGACATCGAACGCCAACTCGCGGCGAAGCCGGTGATCGGCGTTCGAACGATCGTGCTGCAGGGTGCCGACGACGGCGTTAATCCGCCGAAGGCCATGGACGACAGCCTCTTCCCAGGCGGCTGCGCGCGGAGCGTCATCGCCGGTGCGGGTCACAACGTGCCGCAGGAGAAGCCCGACGCCTTCGCCGACGCCGTGCTTTCGTTCGCCTAGCGCTCGGCGTTGCGGGCCATGAAGCTTGCCGCCGAGCCGTCCTCCGGATTGACGAAGACGATATCGGCGGCGCGCGGCGCGGCGCGTCGATCGCGAGAAACACCAGAGGCTCTTCGAGGATCTCGGGGATGGCATGCACGACGTTCTTCTCGAACACCACCATCTCGCCCGGCCCGATCTCGGCCTTCGCTGACTCGTCGCCGATCCACAACTTGCCGCGTCCCGACAGCACGTAAAGATGTTCGTGGCACGTCTCGTGGTAGTGCGGCTTGACAGCCTTGTAGACGCGGAAGATGCGGGCGCTCGCCGCCTCATGGTCGCTGAGGTAGACGTCGGCCAGCATGGACTCGGACGTCTCGGGCAGCGTCGCGGCCAGAGCCATGACATCGAAGCGGCCGTTCGTTCGGGATTGTTGGTCGGTCGTCATGATCCGGCAACGCGGGGCGGGCTGAACGGCTCCCGTCGATCCGACGAGGAAAGACGACGGCCCCGCGGCGCCGAGATGAAAGCCCGAAGGTGCCGTCTCGCTTGTCCGCCATGCCTCGATGGAGCAAGGTCCGGAGGATCGACCGAACCACCAGCCGCGAGAGGCCTTTGGCTTACCCCTTCTCCGCCATTGTCGGCCAGACCGAGATGAAGCTCGGCATCCTGATCGCCGCCGTCGATCCGGCGATCGGCGGCGTGCTGATCCTCGGCGATCGCGGCAGCGGCAAGTCGACGGCGATCCGCGCGCTCGGCGCCCTGCTGCCGCCCATGAAGGCGGTGATCGACTGCCGCTACGGCTGCGACCCCGGCAACACGGCGGCCCTGTGCGAGGATTGTCGCGCACGCAAGAAGCCGCTCAAGGCGCATCGTGTGCCGGTGCCGGTCGTCGACCTGCCGCTCGGCGCGACCGAGGATCGCGTCGTCGGCGCGCTCGATCTCGAAAAGGCGCTGACGCAAGGCGTCAAAGCCTTCGAGACCGGCCTGCTCGCCCGCGCCAATCGCGGCTTCCTCTATATCGACGAGGTCAACCTGCTGGAGGATCATCTCGTCGACCTGCTGCTCGACGTGGCGCAATCGGGCGAGAACGTCGTCGAGCGCGAGGGACTGTCGATCCGCCATCCCGCCCGCTTCGTGCTCGTGGGCACCGGCAACCCGGAAGAGGGCGAGCTGCGCCCGCAATTGCTCGACCGCTTCGGCCTCTCGGTCGAGGTGCGCACGCCCTCGCTGCTGCCGGAGCGCATCCAGGTGGTGCGCCGGCGCGACGACTACGATCGCGACCCGAAGGCTTTCATGGAACGCTGGGCCAACCCGGAGGCAGAGGTGCGCGACCAGATCGTCGCGGCCAAGGCACGCGTCGCCGATATCGAGGTGCCGGACCTGGTGCTCGAACAGGCGACGCGGCTCTGCATGGCGCTCGGCACGGACGGTTTGCGTGGCGAGCTGACGCTGATGCGCGCGGCACGCGCCGCCGCCGCGCTCGTCGGCAAGGACAGGGCCGGCCTCGACGACCTGCGCCGGGTCGCGCCGCTGGCGCTGCGCCACCGCCTGCGCCGCAACCCGCTCGACGATTCCGGCTCGACCGCCCGCATCGAGCGCGCGCTCGCGGAGGTGTTCGGGCCGGCGGAAGTCGCGGCGTGAGCGCCGACCTCGGTGAGATCGGCGGCGATGCCTCGGCGAAAAGCGCGGCCGCCTGGACGCTCGCGACGCGGGCGGCCCGCCTGCTTGCCATCGACCCGCTCGGCCTTGGCGGGGCGACGGTGCGCGCTCCAGCGGGGCCGGCACGCGATGCGTGGCTCGAGGCGTTTCGAGCCTCGCTCGATCACGTTCCCGCCGCCGCAGCCGATCCGGCCGCTGTCGCCTGGCGCCGGCTGCCGCCCGGCATCTCCGAAGGCCGGCTCATCGGCGGTCTGGATCTCGCCGCGACGCTTGTCGCCGGGCGACCGGTCGCCGAGCGCGGCCTGTTGGCGGAGGCGGACGGCGGCGTGCTCGTCGTGCCGATGGCCGAGCGGCTCGCCGGCAATATTGCCGCCCAGATCGGCGCGGCGCTCGACACCGGAGAAGTGATCGTCGAGCGCGACGGCATCGCCCGGCGCGCGCCGGCCCGTTTCGCCTGCGTGCTTCTCGACGAGGGTTTCGACGACGAACGCGCGCCGGCGGCACTGGCGGAACGGCTGGCGTTCAAACTCGATTTCTCCGCCATCCTCCCGCGCGCGGCGGACAAGCGGGCCCTGGCCCGGCATGATGGAGCCGGCGCCGGACCGATGCTCCCGCCGATCCCCTTACCTGTTCGCGCGGTCGATATCGCCGTACCCGACGATGTCGTCGCGGCGCTCTGCGCGGCCGGGATCGCCTTCGGCGTCCCATCGCTGCGCGTCGCCACTTTGGCCCTGCGCGCGGCCAAGGCCTCGGCACGGCTCGCCGGGCGTGACGCGGTCGACGAGGAGGATGTCACCCTCGCCGCGTCCCTCGTGATCGCGCCGCGCGCGACGACGCTGCCGTCGGCGCAGCCCGAGCCTGAGCGGGGGCAGGATGAGCAAGACGGCGACGATGAGCGAGACGGCGACGATCGAGCCGACGGACAGAACGAAACACCCGAACCTGGGGATGCCGAGGCGGCGCCGAACGACCCGCGGCCCGACACCGCCGAAGATGACAAGGCCGGCGACCCGCGCGCGCTGACCGACCGCCTCGTCGAGGCCACGCTGGCGGCGATCCCGGCCGGGCTGCTCGCGGAGCTCAGCCTCGCCGCCGCCGGCCGCACGGCGCGCGGTGATGCCGGCAGGGCCGGTGCGGCGCGGCAGTCCGCCAAGCGCGGACGTCCGGCCGGCGTGCGACGCGGCATGCCCGGTCACGGCGTGCGGCTCGCCGTCGTCGAGACGCTGCGCGCCGCCGCGCCGTGGCAGCGCCTGCGCCGGGCGCAGGGGCTCGCGGTGTCGCCCAATCGCGTGCTGGTCCGCCGCGAGGATTTCCGCGTCGGCCGCTTCAAGCAGAAAAGCGAGACGATGACGCTGTTCGTCGTCGACGCCTCCGGCTCGGCCGCGCTGCACCGGCTCGCCGAGGTGAAGGGCGCGGTCGAACTGATCCTCGCCGAGTGCTACGTGCGTCGCGACAGCGTCGCGCTGATCGCCTTTCGCGGCGCCGACGCCGAGCTGATCCTGCCGCCGACGCGGTCGCTGGTGCGCGCCAAGCGCGCGCTCGCCGGCCAGGCCGGCGGCGGTGGCACGCCGCTCGCCCGCGCCATCGACATGGCCGTGCTGGCGACCGAAGCGGCGGCCCGCAAGGGTCAGACGCCAGTCGCCGTCTTCCTCACCGACGGAAAGGCCAACATAGGCCGCGCCGGGCGCCCCGGACGCCAAGAGGCCGAGGCGGACGCCCTCGCCGCCGCGCAAGCCTTTCGCGCCCACAGCCGCGCGGCGCTGGTGCTCGACATCGCGCCGCGTCCCGGTGAGCCCGCGCGGCGCCTCGCCGCCGCGATGGGGGCGCGCTACATCGCGCTTCCCTACGCCGACGCGCGGGCGATGTCGCAAGTGGTGCTCGCCGCCGGGCCGATGGCGCACGGCGCTTCGCCAAAACGCGGCAACGTTTGAGCGTGCCGCGACGTTTTACCGTCGCACCCGAGAGGCTTCGATGGATCTTCGCGTGAACCCCTTGGCCGCGCCGAAGCGCAAGACGACCCGCCGTGCGGCCACCTGGGGCTTGCTGCCGCTCGGTCTCGCCGGCGGGTTTGCGGGGGGCCGCGCGTTGCGCGCGCCGCGCAAGCTGCCGCTCGATCCGCCGCTCGATGCCGACATGGCCGCGCTGCACATCCCTTTCGGCCGGATCATCACCTACGCCGCCGGCCCGACCGAGGGTGTCCCGTTGCTGCTGATCCACAGCATCAACGCGGCGGCAAATTCCTACGAGATGAAGCCGCTGTTCGACTTCTACGCCCGCACGCGCCCGGTCTACGCGCTCGACCTTCCCGGCTTCGGCTTCTCGGACCGGCGCGATCGCATCTACACGCCGCGCCTGATGACGGACGCGATCATCGCCTTCGTCGAGGACATCCGCCGCAAGCACGGCGCCTTTCCTGTCGATGCCATCGCCTTGTCCCTCTCGTCGGAGTTCCTGGCGAGGGCGGCAAGCGAGCACCCGACCTTCTTCCGGAGTATCGGCCTGATCGGTCCGACCGGCTTCTACGTGAAGCGGGAGGTGGAGGGCCCGGCCGGCAAGACCTACGGCAAACCCTCCGTGCGCGACATCGTCTCGTTTCCGGCCTGGGGACGCCCCCTCTTCGACGCGCTGACCAGCCGCGCCAGCATGCGGTTCTTCCTGGAAAAGACATGGGGCTCCAAGGACATCGACCAGGGCCTCTACGAGTATGATTACGCGAGCGCGCACCAGCCGGGTGCCGAGCACGCGCCGTTCTCCTTCATCGCCGGCTTCCTGTTCAGCGCCGACAGCCTCACGCTTTACAAGGATCTGACTCTGCCGGTGTGGATGTGCCATGGGGTGCGCGGCGATTTCGTCGATTACGGGAGGAAGAACGAGGTGCGCGACAAGCCGAACTGGACCATCGAGATCTTCCAGACGGGCGCGATGCCGCATTTCGAGCGGCTCGACGAGGTGACCGCCTCCTATGGCGCCTTCCTGGCGCGCGTGGCCTGATGTTCGGCGCGCCTCCGGCTCTCGATTTCGAGCGCGACGGCAAGGATTGGCCGAACCGCGAGCAAAGCCGCTTCGTCGACGCCGCCGGCATCGCCTGGCACGTGCAGGAATTGGGCGAGCCGCATCTTCCGGTGCTGCTGCTGTTGCACGGCACCGGCGCGGCGACCCATTCCTGGCGCGGGCTGGTACCGCTGCTGGCGCCGTACTTTCGCATCATCGCGCTGGATCTGCCGGGCCATGGTTTCACGCAGAAGCCGCCGCAGTCTTTGCTGTCGCTCCCGGGCATGGCGCACGGCGTGTGCGAGCTCGTCAAAACATTGGGGATCAAACCGACCCTGGTCGCCGGCCATTCCGCCGGGGCGGCGGTGATGATCCGCATGACGCTCGACTGCCGCATCCAGCCCAAAGGCCTCGTCAGCCTGAACGGCGCGCTGATGCCCTACGGCGGGGACGCCGCGCGCCTTCTCTCGCCGATCGCCAAGCTCCTGTTCCTCAACCCGCTGATGCCGCGCCTGTTCGCCTGGCGCGCCGGCGATCGCGCCTCGGTCGAGCGGTTGATCGGCAACACGGGGTCGTCCATCGAGCCGGAAGGCGTGGACCATTACCGCACGCTGGTCTCCTCGCCCGACCATGTCGCGGCGGCGCTCGGCATGATGGCGAACTGGGACCTGCGGGCACTCTCGCGCGATATGGGATCGCTCGCCGTGCCGCTGCTGCTGATCGCCGCCGCCAACGACAAGGCGATCAAGTCTGAGGACGCCTTCAAGGTGCGCGCGCTGGCGCCGAACGCCAAGGTCGAGATCATGCGCGGCGGCGGTCATCTCGCGCACGAGGAGCAACCTGAGGCCGTGGCAGCCCTGATGCTGGCGTTCGCGCGCGAGGTGGGCGCGCTGGCGGACGTCACCTGATCCGCGCCAGCCAATCGTCCTCGCTCAGTACCTCCACCCCCAGCTCGGCGGCCTTCTTCAGCTTCGACCCGGCCTTCTCGCCGGCGACGAGAATGTCGGTCTGCTTGGAGATCGAGCCCGACACTTTGGCACCCAACCGCTCGGCTTGCGCCTTGGCCTCCTCGCGCGTCATCTTCGCCAGCGAGCCGGTGAACACCACCGTCTTGCCGGCGACGGGGCTCGACGAGACGATCGCCTCCATTTCGACCGGCGTCACCTCCGCCAGCACGTCGGCGACGATGCGGTCGTTACCCTCCTCCGCGAAGAAGTCGGCGAGGCATGCGACGGCGGCCGCGCCCATGCCCTCGATCGACTCGAGTTCGGCGCGCGTCTCCGAGCCCGGCAGAGCCTCTTTCGCCTTGTCGCGGATCGCATCGAACGTCCCGTAGCGCCGGGCCAGCCGCCGCGAATTGGTGCGGCCGACGAGGCGTATACCGAACGCGTAAAGCAGCCGGTTCACCGGGACGCTGCGGCGCTCGTCGATCGAGGCGAACAGGTTCTTGATCGAGGTCGCGCCGTATCCCTCGCGATCCTTCAGCTTCTTTAGGCCGCGCGCGTCCCGCGCCTCCAGCGTGAAGATGTCGGCCGGGTTCATGATCAGGCCGTCGTTGTAGAACTGCTCGATCTGCTTGTCGCCGAGCCCCTCGATGTCCATCGCCTCGCGCGACGCGAAGTGCCGCAGCCGCTCGATCGCCTGAGCCGGGCAGACCAGGCCGCCGCTGCAGCGCCGCCTCACATCCTGCCGGCCGGTCTTCTCGTCGATCTCGCGCACCGCCGGCGAGCCGCAGATCGGGCATACTTCCGGGAAGCGGTAAGGTTTGGCACCAGCCGGTCTTTTCTCGAGCACCGGCCCGAGGACCTGCGGGATGACGTCGCCGGCACGCTGGATCCGCACCGTGTCGCCCTCCATGACGTCCTTGCGGGCGATCTCGTCCTCGTTGTGGAGCGTGGCGTTGGTGACGACGACGCCGCCCACCGTGACCGGATCGAGCCGCGCCACCGGGGTCAACGAGCCGGTGCGGCCGACCTGTATCTCGATCTTGCGCAGGATCGTGGTCGCCCGCTCGGCCGGGAACTTGTGCGCCACCGCCCAGCGCGGCGAGCGCGAGACGAAACCGAGCCGCTCCTGCAGGGCGACGCTGTCGACCTTGTAGACGACGCCGTCGATATCGTAGGGCAGCGAAGCGCGCTCCGCCTCGATGCGATGGTATTGCGCCAGCAGCGCCTCGGAAGTTTCCACCAGCACCATCAGCGGATTGACCGGCAGGCCGAACCTGGCGAAGGCCTCTACCATGCCGGTCTGGGTATCGGCGGGGGGTCGCGAGGCCTCGCCCCAGGCATAGGCGAAGAAGTTCAATGGGCGCGACGCCGTGATCGCCGGATCGAGCTGACGCAGCGAGCCGGCGGCCGAATTGCGGGGATTGGCGTAGAGCGGCCTGCCGGCCTCGGCCTGCCGCGCGTTGATGCCGGCGAAGCCGTCCTTCGTCATGTAGATCTCGCCGCGCACGTCGAGGATGCCCGGTGGTTTGCCCTTCAGCTCGTTCGGGATCGTGGCGATCGTGCGCACGTTGGCGGTGACATCCTCGCCCTCCTGCCCGTCGCCACGCGTCGCCGCCTGCACCAGCACGCCATCCTCGTAGCGCAGCGAACAGGAGAGCCCGTCGATCTTCGGCTCGGCGGTGATCGCGAGCTTGTCCTCCGGCTTCAGCCCGAGAAAGCGCCGCACCCGCGCGCAGAACTCCTCGATTTCCGCGTCGGCGAAGATGTTGCCGAGCGAGAGCATGGCGACCGTGTGGCGGACCTTGGCAAACTTCGCCGAGGGCGGCGCGCCGACCCTCCCGCCGGGCGATGCCTTGGTGAGGAACTCCGGGTGCCTGGCCTCGATCGCCTCCAGCTTGCGCCGCAACTTGTCGTAGTCGCCGTCCGAGATCGTCGGCGCGTCCTCGGTGTGGTAGCGCCGATCGTGCTCGGCGATGTCGGCGACGAGACCGGCATAGACCGCCGCGGGATCGGGTGTGGATTTCGAGCGTGCCATGCGGTGCGTTTATCAGCTAGGACGAAGCCGGTCATGATCTCGTGCGATGGTCGGGATGGGTCGGGTAAGCTGCAATCGATCTCCGCTCAGAGCCATGGGCCTCGCGATCGCCTTTGTCGTCAGCCCGGCTGTCGCCGACGCGCCGCCGCCGCCAGAGGACGCGCACCTCGTCTTCGGCACGATCTGCCCCGGCGGGTCCGACGAGCCGCTGCGCGTTGTCGAGACCGCGACGCCGAAAGGCCCGAAGATCACGCTGACGCGGCGAGGCGCCGATCCCGGCCCTTTCGAAACGCTCGACGTCAGCTTCGCGCACGTGTCGCGCCGACTTTTCTTCAAGGCGAAAACCGCCGAGGGACTCATCGAATTCCAGGGGCGCGCGCGCAAGGACGCGCTCACCGGCCTCTACAGCGACGATCGCGGCACGACGCGCGGCATAACCCTGCCGGCCGCCGATCCCAACAACGTGGAGCATTGCGCTGGCTCCCGTGCCATAGAATGATCGTCCAATCTCTCCTGTGCGATCCTTCCATGACCACACTCTATGATCTCTCCGCCGCGCGCCTCAATGGCACCGAAGAGCCGCTGGCGCGCTACGCCGGCGACGTCCTCTTGATCGTCAACACGGCGAGCAAGTGCGGCTTCACTCCGCAATACGAGGGCCTGGAGGCGCTGCAGAAGCGCTTCGCCGGCCGCGGCTTCTCTGTGCTCGGGTTCCCGTGCAACCAGTTCGGCAAGCAGGAGCCCGGCGACGCGACGGCGATCGACGGGTTCTGCCAGATCAATTACGGCGTGAGCTTCCCGATGTTCGCCAAGATCGACGTGAACGGCGAGAGCGCGCACCCGCTCTACAAGTTCCTGAAGGCCGAAAAGCCCGGAGTGCTCGGACTGCGCGGCATCAAGTGGAATTTCACGAAATTCCTGGTCGATCGGGCGGGCAGGGTCGTCGGGCGCTTCGGCCCCGTGACCAAGCCGGCGGCCATCGCCTCGCCAATCGAAAATATCCTATAAATTGAGCATCATGCTCTTTGTGCGGCAGCTTCAGACAAGAAACGATGCAACAAATAGCATGTCGGCCTGTTTGCTGAGGCGCTCTCGCGCACAACATAGGAGCCGACCATGGCCACCAACGCCCATAACGAAGCCGCGAAGCATCACGAAGCCGCCGCGAAGTCGCACAAGACCGCCGCCGAGCATCATGAGAAGGGCGACCATGCCGCCGCTCATAAGCATTCCGAGGAAGCCCACGGTCACACGACCAAGGCGCACACCGCGTCCAAGACCGCTCACGAGAAGAGCGCCGCCAAGGGCAAGTAGGTCTTTCGGACGCGAAGACCGACATTGGGCCGGCCCTCGGGTCGGCCTTTTCGTACCGCGACCACTTTAGGGCGCGTGGCGCTGGCCGCCCTTACAACCGCCACGGCGGAGGCACACGGCTAGTCGCCCTTGGAGGATCGTCCTTGTCCCTGCCTCGTCTCTGCCTTGCCGTCCCGATCCTCCTCGCCGCTCAGGCCATCGACAAAAAGGCAGGCGCCACAGAGGCCCCGGCTTACACGAACCGGCTGATCGACTCGTCCGACCCCTACCTGCTCGAGCACGCGCATAATCCGGTGGACTGGTACGCCTGGGGTCCGGCGGCCTTCGCCAAAGCCGAGGCGGAGAACAAGCCGATCTTCCTCTCGATCGGCTATTCCACCTGCTACTGGTGCCACGTCGCGGAGACGACGATCTACTCGAACCCGCGGATCGCGGCGCTGATGAACGAGTGGTTCGTCAACGTCAAGGTGGACCGCGAGCAGCGCCCCGATGTCGATCGCCTGTATATTCTCGCCACCGAGATGCTGACCGGCAACGGCGCCTGGCCCAACAACCTCTTCCTGACGCCGGACGGCAAGCCGTTCTACGCCGGCAGCTACTTTCCGCCGGAGGACGGACCCAACGGGCCGGGCTTCCCGACCGTGCTCGCGGCCATCCACGACCTCTGGGACAACCATCGCGCCGAGAAGGTCGACCCCGCGGCGGCCGCTGTCTTCGACGCGCTGAAGAAGGTGCAGGCCGACCAGGGCGGCGCGGCGCCCGTGCCGATCACGCCGGACGCCTGGATGAAGCAGGCCGTCGCCGACATGCTGCGCAAGGTCGATCCTTACCACGGCGGGTTCGGCAGCGCCTCGTCCGGCCCGAAATTCCCGCAGGTGCCGGGGCTGGAGCTGTTGCTGACGGACGAGGCCGACCCGAGCGCGAAGGCGGCGCTCGTCGGCACGCTTGCCGCGATGGCCTACGGCGGCATCCACGACCAGATCGGCGGCGGCTTTCACCGCTACGCGACGGAGCCGACCTGGTCGATCCCGCATTTTGAGAAGATGCTCTACGACAACGCGCAGCTTCTGGCGCTCTACGCGCGGAGCTATGCCGGGACGCAGGATCCGCTCGACCGCGATGTCGCCACGGACATCGCGACTTATCTCACGCGGGACATGATGGCGCCCGAAGGCGGCTTCTACACGGCGCAGGACGCCGAGGTGAATGGCGTCGAGGGCGGCAATTATCTCTGGACGCGCGCGCAGATCGAGGCGGTGCTCGGCGAGCAGGAGACCAAGGCTTTCCTTGGCGTCTACGCTCTCACGCCGATGCCGGCCGCGCGGGGTGAACCCGTCGGCACGTCGGACGGCGGCGTGCCACGCCTCAATCTGCCGGTCGCGGCGAGCGTCAAGCAGGGGGGCTTCAGCGACACCGTCGCCATGCTGGCGGCCTTCGCGCCGGATCGGGCGAAGCTTCTCGCGGCGCGGCAGGCGCGGACGCAGCCGGCGCGCGACGACAAGATCGTGGCGAGCCTGAACGGGTTGGCGATCGGCGCCTTCGCCCGCGCCGGGATGATATTGGCCAAGCCGGACGATCTGGGCGTCGCCACCAAGGCGGCGACGCGCCTCTGGTCGGCGTGGGACCCTAAGTCAGGCCTGCTGCACCATCAGATCTTCGAGGGCAAGCCGGCGGTCGACGGCTACCTCGAGGATTACGCGATGCTCGGCGACGGCTATGTCACCCTGGCCGAGGCGACAAACGACATGGGCTGGCACGACAAGGCGGAGACCTTGGCCGACGCCATGCTGAAGCGTTTCATGGCGCCGGACGGGCGGCTTTCCGCGAGCGGCGATGGTCTGTTGCTCGCGATGGAGGACACGGAGGACGCGGACGTGCCGTCGGGTGCCTCCGCCGCGCTCGACCTGCTGGCGCGCCTCGGCGACGCGCCGGACGGCGCCCGTTTCGAGGACGCGGCGGCCAAGGTCGCGACGCATCTCAGCGGCGCCATCGCCAAGCGACCGGAGGCCTGGCCGGCGGCGATCGTCGCGCTGGTCGATCACCCGCTGAAGCCGGCCGCGCTCGCCGCCGCGACGCCTGCGCCGAAGGTGCGTGTCGCGACGATGGAGCCGAACGCGCCCGGCGTGCCGACGACGTCCGACCACGTCCACGTCTCGGCCAGGGTCGAGGGCGATACCGTCGCCGTCTCGGTCAAGGTCGATCCCGGCTACCACATCAACGCGCACAAGCCGTCGTTCGACTATCTGGTGCCGACAGCCGTCGCCTTCGCCGGGCTGAAGCCCGCCTCGATCGCCTACCCCGCCGCGATGCGCTTCAAGTCGAGCTTCGCGCCGGACGGCCTCGATGTCTACGAGGGCGACGTGGCGCTGGTCGCGACTTTTCCGAAGAGCGCGCTGTCAGGCGTGATGGCGGTCGACGGCACCGTCACCGCGCAGGCCTGCAACCAGCAGACCTGCCTGCCGCCGGCGAATCTGCCGGTGTCGGCGGCGAATTAAGACGACTCGTCTTCATTTGCGATCTCAAATGAGGTAGGTTGCGGCGATAAGCAAAGGAGCCGCCATGTTCTCCGACAAGGTCGCGAAACGCGCCGCCAGAGCCCCGCATCGGGGTGAGGCTGTACGCACGTCGCCAGCGCAGACTCTCGCGCCCAAGTCGTCGATGATGCATCTCAGGATCGATGATCAGCTGCGCCGTGACGCCAGCTTCACGCTCGACGCGATCGGCTTGTCCATGCCAGATGCCATAAGACTGTTTTTGAAGCGGGTCGTCCTCGAACAAGCGCTCCCTTTGCGTCTGGAGGTGCCGAACGCGGCGACCGAACGGGCGATGGCGGACGCCATGTCGCCCGGCCTGAAGGTGTTCGCGACGGCGGCGGAGCTTTTCGATGACCTCGAAAAAGGCGGTAGCCGCTAAGCGCGCCATCATCCCGCGGGACGCTCGCCGCACCAAAGATTTTCTGACCGACTGGGAAAGGCTGAATCGCAGCGGCCGTTTCGACATGATGCTTCTGAAAGCGGTGATGATGCAGTTGATTGAGAACGAAACCGGGCTGCCGCCCGAACGCAAGGACCATTCGCTCGAAGGCTCATGGAAGGGCTTTCGTGATTGCCACGTTCACGGCGATTTCCTGTTGATCTATCGTCTTGATGGAAAAGGCGACAAGGAAACGATCACCTTCGCGCGCGTGGGTACGCACGCGGATCTGTTCAAATGACCAGCAAGGTGTCGTTCGTCCCCAAGACGCGCTAGCCCTTTTAGCTTGGTCATTGCCCTACCCTTTCGCCGACGCTAAGGGTCCTCTCTGACCAAACCCTCGCCACCCGGAGACCCATCGATGCCGTTGCGGCTCGACAGCCAGAGCCCGGATTTCGAGAGCGCGTTCAAGGCGCTGCTCGCCACCAAGCGCGAGGTGTCGGAGGATGTCGATCTCGCCGTGCGCGACATCATCCGAGCGGTGCGCGCCGAGGGCGACGCGGCGCTGATCCGGCTGTCCACGCAATTCGATCGGGTCGATCTGGCCGCGCTCGGCCTGCGGGTCACCGCCGACGAGATCGCCGCCGCCAAGAAGGCCTGCCGCGCCGAGGACCTCGCCGCGCTCGCCCTCGCGCACGCGCGCATCACGAGCTTCCACGAGCGCCAGGTGCCGGAGAACCTTCGTTTCACCGATCCCCTCGGCGTCGATCTCGGCTGGCGCTGGACGGCGATTCAGGCTGTCGGCCTCTACGTGCCGGGCGGCACGGCGAGCTATCCCTCCTCCGTGCTGATGAACGCCGTGCCGGCCAAGGTCTGCGGCTGCGAGCGGGTGGTGATGGTGGTGCCGGCGCCGGACGGGCGCATCAACCCGCTGGTGCTGGCGGCGGCCGATCTCGCCGGTGTCGACGAGGTCTACCGCGTCGGCGGCGCGCAGGCGATCGCCGCGCTGGCCTACGGGACGCAGACCATCGCGCCGGTGATGAAGATCATGGGGCCGGGCAACGCCTACGTCGCCGCCGCCAAGCGGCAGGTGTTCGGCACCGTCGGCATCGACATGATCGCCGGGCCGAGCGAGGTGCTGATCATCGCCGACAGCACAGGCGACGCGGAATGGATCGCCGCCGACCTGCTCGCCCAGGCCGAGCACGACATGGCGGCGCAGTCGATCCTCATTACCGACGATCCGGCGCTCGCCGACGCGGTCGCGCGTCAGGTCGAGGCGCAGCTGAAGACGCTGCGGCGCGAGGCGATCGCGCGCGCGAGCTGGCACGATTTCGGCGCGATCATCGTCGTGCCGGCGATCGCCGACGCCGTGCCGCTCGCCGACAGGCTGGCGCCCGAACACCTCGAGATCATCGCCGCCGACGAGGACGGCTTGGCCGACGCGATCCGCAACGCCGGCGCGATCTTCCTCGGCAACCACACGCCCGAGGCCGTCGGCGACTACGTGGGCGGGTCGAACCACGTTCTGCCGACCGCCCGCTCGGCGCGCTTCTCGTCCGGCCTCAACGCGCTCGACTTCATGAAGAAGACCTCGATCCTGAAGTGCGGGCCGGAAAGCCTGCTGGCGATCGGCCCGGCAGCCGTCACCCTCGCCGAGGCCGAGGGCCTCGACGCGCACGCCCGCTCGGTCGCCATGCGTCTCGGCCAATCGGCCGGTCGCAAACCAGTTCACAAGCTCGACGCGGCATGAACGAGCTCTCGAACAATCGTCTCAAGTCGGTGGTCCTCGACGGTGACTCGATCGGCATCGGCAGCCCGGACCAGGAGCACGAACGTCAGATCGCGGTCTACGATCTCATCGAGGAGAACGTGTTCGGCCTGCCCAACCACGACGCCGGCCCCTACGATCTCACCATCTCGTTGCATGACGCCAAGCTGATGTTCGACATCGCCGGCGCCGACGGCGAGCAGAAGGCCGTGCATATCCTCTCGCTGACGCCGTTCAAGCGGACATTGCGCGATTACTTCATGATCTGCTCGAGCTACTACGACGCGATCCGTACGCAGACGACGGCGCAGATCGAGGCGATCGACATGGGCCGGCGCGGCCTCCACAACGAGGGCGCGGAACTGCTGCTGGAGCGCCTGTCGGGAAAGGTCGACTGCGACAACGATACCGCGCGGCGCCTCTTCACGCTCATCACCGCCCTTCACTGGAAGGGCTGACCCCTTGAGGCTTGGGAGCCTCGCGCGGTGAGCGGGCCGCTGGCGCACAGGCCCGGCGCGATCCTGTTCTCCTGCTCGTTCAACGCCGTGCGTTCGCCGATGGCGGAAGGACTGACGCGGCTTTATTTCGGGCGCGAGATCTACGTCGCCTCCGCCGGCGTCAGGGACGGCGAGCCGCCGGACCCGTTCGCGCAAGCGGTGATGGAGGAGATCGGCGTCGACATCAGCCGGCACACGCCGCACACGTTCGAGGCGCTCGAGGACGCGAGCTTCGACCTCATCGTCACGCTCTCGCCGGAAGCCCATCACAAGGCGCTCGAGTTCACCCGCACGCTCGCCTGCGACGTCCTCTACTGGCCGACGATCGATCCGACCGCCGTCGAAGGCTCGCGCGATCGTCGGATGGAATCCTATCGCGAAGTGCGCGATGGCCTCGCCAAGCGCATCAAGCGGCTGTTGGACTATAGTCCGATGGGGTCGGTGTAGGTCAGCCCCGCAGATCCGCGTAGGCGTCCTTGCGCACGAACCAGTAGCTTCCCGCTCCCGCCAGCGCCGCTACCGTGGCGACGAGGAAGGCCGGCGTGAAGGAGTGCGTGTGCTGGACGATCACTCCCGTCACCAGAGGCGCGAGCGCGCCGCCGATCGAGCCGCCGATGTTCTGGATCGATTCGAGTGTCGCCACCAGGCGCGGCGGCGTGAGACTGGCGCCGAGCGCCCACGAGCACGAGCCCGCGCCATAACCGAAGAACATCGAGGCGGAGAGCAGCCCGACGACGATCGCCGTGCTCGGCGCGAACGGCGCCGCCGCGGTGAAGAGCGCGCACAGCACCAGGCCGCCGACCGTCAGGTAGCGCCGCGAATCGATCGGATCGACGCCGGCTTCCGCCATCCGGTCGGAGACGAACCCGCCGAGCACGCCGCCGATGAAGCCGGCGAATTGCGGGATCGCGGCGAGGATGCCGGTGGCGGAGACGCTGACGTGGCGCTCGCTTTCGAGATAGTCCGGCAGCCACGCCACGTTGAGCCAGGTGATGTAGACGATACCGAAGAGGCCGCCGATCAGCGCCCAGGTGGTCTTGATCGTGAAGAGCCTGGCCCAGGTCCCGGCGCTCGCCTCCACCGTGCCCGAGCCTTCGCCGGCGCGGATGATCTCGAGGTCGGCCCGCGGCGTACCCACCTGCTCGGGATCACGGTAGTAGAAGCCCCAGGCCAGCGCGACGACGAGGCCGAGAACGCCCATCATGACGAACATGACGCGCCAGCCAAACGCCAGCATCAGCGCGGTGAGAAGCGGCGGCGCGATCGCCGGACCGAGCGAGGACGCGGCATTGAAGAGGCCGAGCGGGAAGCCGCGCTCCTTCAGCGAGAACCAGTTCACCGAGGCGCGGGCGCCGGCCGTGAACATCGGCGATTCGCCGATGCCGAGCCCGACGCGGGCGATCACGAATTGCGTGAAACTCTGCACCGCGCCGCTGACGATCTGCGCCAGTGACCAGACCGTCATGCCGAGCGTCAGCATGATGTGCGGGCCGACGCGATCGGTGATGGCGCCGATCGGCAGCTGGCACACGGCGTAGGACCAGGCGAAGGCGGAGAGCAGCGCGCCCATCTCGGTCGGCGAGAGGTGCATCTCGGTCGCGATCGTGTGGTTGGCGATCGCCAGCGTCGAGCGATCGACGTAGTTGACGACGCCGGCCGCGATCAGCAGGGCGACCATGATCCATTGCCGCCGCCGCGTGGCGAGGCTGACGCGAGGATGCGCGGCGATATCCAAACGTCAGCCTGCGGCTGGCGACAGACGGTCCGCCGTCAACCGCGTCGCGCCGGCAGCCGCACCGATCCGTCGCGCCAGGCCAGAACGAGGTAGGCCAGCAGGCCGGCGTGAAAGCAGGCCGCGCCAAGGATGATATGGTGCATCGACCAGATCAGCCCGGGCGCCAGCGCCATCGTCGCGGTCGCCGCCACGAGGCCGCTGGCCATCGCGTCGCTGATCGAGGCGCGCAGGCGCCATTGCGCGAGGGCGACCGCGCCAAGGACCATCGCCGCCTTGATCAGGACCATGAAGCGTAGAAGAAGGGTGAGCTGCCATTCCATGGCGCCGGACGACCCGCCGCCGCGCGCCGCCGCCACGATTCCGGCACCACCGGCAAACAGCACGGCGGCGTAGAGGATGACGCTCCAGGACACGCGCCGTCGCTGCCGGGACGTCGCGGCGAGAGATCGAACGTAGGAGAGATCGGTCATCGACGATCCTTGGCTTGCGAGGCGACGCGGCATGGCTCGCGTTATCTCTAACGCAAGCCGCCGGCCCGCTCCAGTCCCATGCCGAATCCCATGCCAATCCCAATGCTGGCGGTCCCCTGTCCTGGCCGGATCGGCGTGGTATATGCCGCGCCTCCCGCCCGGTGATTCCAAGGACGCCTCATGGCCTATCGTCTCCGCATGTTCGTCGCCGCCGCGATCCTCGGCGTGGCGACCAGTCCTTCGCGGGCCAAGCCCGACGCGCCACCAGCCGCGCAGGGCCAGGACGAGGAAGAGGACAGCCCGACCCCCGCTCCGCTGACGGTCGGATCGATGGCGGTGGCGTCAGACCCGGCGCTCGCCATCGAGGGCATGGCCCTCGACATCGCCATCGATCGCGTGACCTACACCTACAGGCTGCACAACAAGGGCGCCGCGAAGCTCGCGCTGACGGCGAGCGTCGCGATGCCCGACCTCGAGGTGAACACCGAGGGCACCACCGTCTACGCGCTGCCGGCCCAGACCCCGGAGAACCCGGTCGACCTCAAAGTCAAATCCGGCGACGCGACGATCGCGACGACCTCGCATCTGCGCGCCGACGCCCTGGGGCTCGACCAGCTCGCCGAGTTGAAGGCCGACGGCCTCCCGCTCATCCCTTTCGGCGCCGCCGTCGACAAGGCGCTTCGCGACGCCAAACCCGAGCTGTTGACCAGGCTCGAGGCGCTGGGTCTGGTGACCCCGCGCGATCCCGCGCAACCGGACACGCCGGCGATCGCCGATTGGACGCTGCGCGGCACGATCGCCTGGACGCAGCCGCTCGAGGCGAACGTGTCGACCAACGTCGCGGTCAGCTTCACCCCCGTCAAAGCGGTCTACACGGTCGATGCCGCGGCCCTGCCCGGCTTCGAGGCGTTGAAGGATCAGGCCTGCCTGACCCCTCAGATCATGAATGCCGCCAAGGCCATGCTGAAGGTCAAAGGATCACGCGTCGACGTCGTCGACTTCACCTTGGCCAACGATGGCCCCGCGCGCTGGCTCGACAATCCCCCGGCGAGCGTCGCCGTCACCAAGCCGAAGCCGAACTCGGTGGTGGCCTTCTGCGGGATGGACGCGGGTAGCGCGAGCCAGGGTGTGGTGAAAGGCACGATGCCGGGCAGCGCCGAGGCCGCCGGGCTTCGTGTCCTGATCTTCTCCATCCATTAGGTTTCGGGCCGGTGCAAAAGACCCCGCCATGGCTTGATGTCGAGAAGCGGCGTGCCGGCGACGCAATCGAGGCCGCGGACGATCAGCACGCCGTCCTCCTGAGTGACGAGCGTGACGATCGAGGAGGCGATCGGATTGGGCCGGGTCGGCGCGCGCAACGCGAAAGGACCGGCTGGCGCCCCGCCACGCGGGCGCAGCAGCACCAGATCGCGTTGCGCCTGGTCCATCCAGTAGAGCACCTGAAGCTCGCGATGGCGCTCGATACCGCGCAGCGCATCGATCCAGCGCGCATCGATCACCAGGCGACAAAGCGGGCCGGCTTGGGCGTCGCCCTGGCGCGGGCAGTCGGCGCGGCGCGTCCAAGGCGTCTCGATGCGCCCGATGAAGCAGAGCGTCGCGTCCGAGCGCAAGGCGCCCTCGGAGGCGACCTCACCCTCGCGCATTGAGGCCACGGACTTCCCGTGAAATCCCGCGGTGTTCGTCGGCTGAGTGCCGGAGCCGAGCCCGCGTCCTTCGATGGACTTGATCAACGCGCTTTTAAAACCTCGTATCTTCTTCGTCAGGACTCATGTCTTCTTCGGCAGGACTCATGTCTTCTTCGGCAGGACTCATGTCTTCTTTGTCAGGACCCATGCGTTTTGCGCCGCGAGGCGCCACGGCTCGCCTCTTCGCGACAACCTATAATACCTTTCGAGGCTCGATACTCGTCAAGCGGAACGCGTGACCGGCGCGCCGCGGTATCGCCCCGGAACATCGTTGATGACACAGAAGCCTCACCCGTCGGGTCTTTCGACCGTTCGCCGAACGGCACGTTGCGGGCCTTCCACTTAATTGCTTGAAGGCACGGCAACAAAAAACGCAGGGACTCGTCGGAACGCCATGTGGAGCCAGATCTATAACCCGCTCGGCAGCGCCGTGCTGTCGACGCTTGTCGCCGCGATCCCGATCGTCGTCCTCCTCGGGCTCATCGCCGCCGGCAAGGTGCAGGCCTACATCGCCGCCGTGCTCGCGCTCGTCGCCGCCTTCCTCGTCGTGACCTTGGTCTTCCACATGCCCGCCGGCATGGCCGCCAAGGCGACCGGGCTCGGGCTCATGACAGGCCTGTTCCCGATCGGCTGGATCATCCTCAACGTCATCTTTCTCTACAGGCTGACGGTGGAGAACGGCTCGTTCGAGGTGCTGCAGAATTCGGTCGGCTCGATCACCGCCGATCGTCGCTTGCAGCTGCTGCTCATCGCCTTCTGCTTCGGCGCCTTCTTCGAGGGCGCGGCGGGCTTCGGCACGCCGGTCGCCGTCACGGGCGCGATCCTCATCGGTCTCGGCTTCTCGCCGCTCGCCGCCTCCGGCCTCAGCCTCATCGCCAACACCGCGCCGGTCGCCTACGGCGCGCTCGGCACGCCGATCGTCGTGCTGGGCAAGACGACCGGCATCGACGCCTCGCTGCTCGGGGCGATGGTCGGGCGGCAGCTGCCGTTCTTCTCGCTCATCGTGCCGTTCTGGCTGATCTGGGCGTTCGTCGGTTTCAAGCCGATGATGAAGATCTGGCCGGCGATCCTGGTGGCGGGCGTTACGTTCGCGATCAGCCAGTTCCTGGTCTCGAACTATCATGGGCCCTGGCTCGTCGACGTCGTCGCCGCGATGATCTCGATGGGCTGCCTCGTGCTGTTCCTCAAGGTCTGGCAGCCGGCCGAGCTGTGGACGAGCGCGGCGCTTGGCGCCAAGCATAACGACACCAGCTTTTCGACGATGCCGGCCAACGCGGAAGTGCCGGCCAACATGCATGGCGTCGCGACCAAGAAGCATACGGCGCTGCAAGCCTGGGTGCCGTGGATCATCCTTACGGTTATCGTGTTCATCTGGGGAACGCCGCAGTTCAAGACGTTCGCCGACAAGCTGTTCCTGCCGAAATACGTGGTGCCCGGGCTCAACAACCTGATCCAGAAGATGCCGCCCGCGGTGCCAAAGCCCGTCCTGGAAACCGCGGTCTACAGCTTCAACATCATCACCATGACCGGCACCGGCATCCTCGTCGCGGCGCTCATCGCCGGCTTCGTGATCGGCTACAATCCGGCGCAGATGGCGCGCTCCTACGTGCGCACCATCGGCGTGACGGCGAAGTCGCTGATCACCATCGCCGCCATGCTCGGCCTCGGCACGCTGACCCGCTACTCCGGCCTCGACGCGACGCTCGGCCTCGCCTTCGCGCAGACCGGCGTGGTCTACCCGTTCTTCGCCGCCCTGCTCGGCTGGCTCGGCGTGGCGCTGACGGGTTCGGACACCGCGTCGAACGTGCTGTTTGGCGGCTTGCAGACGGTAACCGCCGGTCAGCTCGGCCTGTCGCCGGTGCTGATGGCGGCATCGAACTCGTCTGGCGGCGTCATGGGCAAGATGATCGACGCGCAATCGATCGTCGTCGCCGCGACAGCCACCCAATGGTACGGGCACGAGGGCACGATCCTGCGCTTCGTCTTCAAGCATTCGATCGCGCTCGCCTGTCTCGTCGGCCTGGTCGTGATGCTGCAGGCCTACGTGCCGCCGTTCACGCATATGGTGCTGACCAAATAGGCCGCGCGTGCGGCTGCTGCTCGATCGCCTGGCGTCGCCCCTCGGTGAGATCCTGCTCGTCACCGACGAAGCGGGCGTTCTCCGCGCCCTCGACTTCCACGATTACGAAGCGCGCATGCGGCGGCTGCTGCGCCTGCACTACGGCGATGTCTGTCTCGACTCCGGCATGGCGCCCGCGCTGGTGACCTCTTCGCTTCGCGCCTATTTCGATGGTGATCACACCATTCTGGCCGACGTGGTGGTGGCGACGAGCGGCAGCGCGTTCCAGCGACAGGTTTGGGCCGCCCTGCGCGCCATTCCGGCCGGAACGACGACCACCTACGGCAAGCTCGCCACGGCGATCGGCAAGCCAGGCGCCGCGCGGGCGATCGGTATGGCCAACGGCGCCAACCCTATCGCCATCGTCGTACCCTGCCACCGCGTGATCGGCGCCGACGCGACGCTCACCGGCTTCGGCGGCGGCTTGCATCGCAAGCGCTGGCTTCTCGAGCATGAGAGAGCGTCGGGCGCGCCGGCCCAGCTCGGCCTATGCTAAAACGCGCGTCCGGACGACACTGTTTGCCGGTCACACCTTTTCGCTGTCGAGATGCTGCATCTGGGCGGCGGCGTAGCGGGTGCCGGCGGCGGCGTCCTTGGGCACCGCGCGCTCGATCGCTTCCAGATCCGAGGCACTGAGTTCCACGTCGAGGGCGCCGAGCGCCTCCGCGAGTTGCGGGCGCGTGCGGGAGCCGACAAGCGGGATGATGTCCTCCCCTTTGGCCATGACCCAGGCGATCGCCACCTGCGCGACGCTGGCGCCCTTCGCCTCGGCAACCTGCCGCAGTGCCTCCACCAGCCGCAGATTGGCGTCGACGTTCTCCTCCTGAAAGCGCGGGCTGAAGGCGCGAAAATCGCCCCTTGTCGCCTTGTCCTTCCGCCAGTGGCCGCTGATGAGGCCGCGCGAGAGCACGCCGTAGGCGGTGATGTCGATGCCGCGTTCGCGACAGGCCGGCAGGATCGACGCCTCGATGCCGCGCGAAATCAGCGAATACTCGATCTGCAGGTCGCAGATCTGATGCACGGTGGCGGCGCGGCGGATCGTGTCGGCGCCGACTTCGGACAGGCCGATATGGCGCACGTGGCCGGCCTTCACCATGTCGGCGATGGCGCCGACCGTCTCCTCGATCGGGACGCTGCCGTCGAGCCGCGCGGGACGGTAGATGTCGATGTGTTCGAGCCCGAGCCTCCGCAGCGAGTAGGCGAGGAAGTTCTTTACCGCCGCCGGCCGCCCGTCGAAGCCGGCGAAGCCGCCGGCTGGATCGCGCAGAGCGCCGAACTTCACGCTGACTTGATACTTGTCGCGCGGCACGCCCTTGAGCGCCTCGGCGAGCAGCATCTCGTTGTGGCCCATGCCGTAGAAGTCGCCGGTGTCGAGCAGGGTCACGCCCGCATCGAGCGCCGCGTGGATGGTGGCGATGCCCTCCGTGCGGTCGGAGGGGCCATACACCTCCGACATGCCCATGCAGCCGAGGCCGAAGACCGAGACAGAGGGACCGTCAGTGCCGAGGGTGCGATGGCGCATGCGAACTCTCCTTGCGGCCGGCGGGACCCAGCCCGGCGATGAGGGCTGTATGCGGCATCGCATGACGTGCGATAATCCTGTTAAGACAGCACGGGGTGTCCGGGCTTTTGCACAATGCACGATGTCGACCTTGCCGATCTCGAGGCCTTCGCCGCCGTCGCGGCCGCTCGTGGGTTCCGTGCCGCGGCGGCTCTTCGCGGCGCCTCGCCCTCCGCCTTGAGCGAGGCGGTCCGGAGGCTGGAAGCGCGGCTCGGTGTACGCCTGCTCAACCGCACGACGCGCAGTGTCACGCCGACCGAGGCCGGGACCCGGCTCCTCGACCGCCTCGTACCGGCGCTCGGCGAGGTCGCGGCCGCGCTCGACGTCGTCAACGCGTTTCGGGAAAGCCCGACGGGCACGCTGCGGCTGAACGTGCCGTCCATCGTCGCCCGCCTCGTCATGCCGCCGATCATCAAGGCCTTTCTCGCCGAGCATCCCGGCATCACCTTCGAGATCGCCTCGGAGGATACTTTCATCGACGTGCTGGCGGCCGGCTTCGACGCCGGCGTGCGCTACGACGAGCGGCTCGAGCGGGATATGATCGCGGTGCCGATCGGGCCGCGCCGGCAGCGTTTCGCGGCGGTGGCGTCGCCCGCCTACCTGGCCAGGCGCGGCCGGCCCGACCATCCACGCGACCTGCTCGGGCACGCCTGCATCCGCCATCGCTTCACGAGCGGTGTCACGCCACCCTGGGAGTTCGAGCGTGCCGGCGAGATCGTGCGGATCAGCCCGTCCGGACCGCTCATCGCGACGATAACGGAACTGGAGATCGCCCTGGCCGTCGCCGGGCTCGGCATCTACTGCGGCTTCGAGGATTTCGTCCGCGGCGAGCTCACGAGCGGGCAGCTGGTGGAGGTGCTGGAAGATTGGGCGCAAAGCTTTTCCGGGCCGTTTCTCTACTACGCCAGCCGGCGGCACATGCCGGCCCCGCTGCGGGCGTTCGTCGATTTCATCAAGCGCGGGTAGCCACGGGGCGTCCCTTTCGCCGGTGAGGATGATTGTTTCCGCGACCAGCGCGCAATATGAGGTGCGTTTGCTGTCGAGCCATACATGCCCGTTTCACTATCGATCGAACATCCCGACGAGAACGACGTCGAGATCGATCAGCACTTCATCGACGGCGGCACCGGCTTCGTCAAAGTCACCGGCAGGGACAACAAGGTCCGGATCGGCCGCCCGGCCCAGCCTGGAAGCGGCCACTTCATCGTCGAGAACGGCGCGAGCCTGAGCATCGGCGAGGGTTGCTCGCTCGGCGGCCTCTGCGTCTACGCGCTCGCCCGCGGATCCTCGATCGAAGTCGGCGCGAAATCTAGCTTCGTCGGCGTCATCCATGTGACCGCGCACGAGCCCGCATCCGTCCGGATCGGCGAGGGATGCTTGTTTGCGGACGATACGTCCGTGATGGCAAGCGACGTCCACAAGATCCTCGACAGCCGTACCTCCAGACGGCTCAATCCGCCCGCCGATGTAAGGATCGGAAACCGGGTATGGGTCAGCGGCGGAGTGTCTGTGCTCCGCGGCGCCGTTGTCGGTGACGACAGCGTCATAGGGCGTGGATCGATCGTCACGGGGCGGTTCCGCTCGAACGTCGTGATCGCCGGGGCGCCGGCGCGGGTGATCCGCAGGAACATTCGCTGGGAGCACTAGACCAGCGCCGCAAGCCATCGTGACGCCTAAAGCGAAGCCTGCGGCTTCTTGATCGAGGAGGTGCGGTCGGCCTGGTCGGAGACAGCCGGATCGGCGGCCTTGCTCTTCGCGACGGTCGTGGCCCTGGCGGCTTTCTTCGCCGCCATCTTCACGACGTTTGACGTCTTGTTGCCGCTCGCCGGCTCGACCACCCAATCCGTGGCGCCGGCGGCGAGCGCTTCGGGGCGGCTGACCTCGGACAGGTTGGCCCGGGCGAATTCGACGTTCTGGCCGCCGTCGGCGTAGATCGTGCGCATCGCCGGGGTTCCCGAGGCGACCAGTTTCGCGACCTTGGCGTCGTCGTCGGCCTCGCGCGCGGCGACCTGATCCTGGATGCCGTCGTGCTGGAGCGTCGGACAGGCGCCGGACGCATCGAGGTTGCGCGCGGTCGTGTTGAAGACGTAGTGCCTGGCGCAGACGCCGACGGTGACATCCTGCTTCGACACCTCGAAATTGTCGGCGCCTTCCTTGAGCTGCTTCCAGAACTCGATGTTGGGGTCGTTGCGGTACTTGGCCATGTTCTCGGCCGTCATATGGAACGGGTAGGACTGCATCTGGATCGCCTGCTGGCCGCCGGAGAACCCCTCGCGCGCCACGGCGTAGATCTGGTCGATCTGCTGGTCGGTCATCGAGAAGCAGCCGGCCGACGAGCAGGCGCCGTGCACGAAGATCGAGCCGCCGGTGGCGCCGTGCGCGCGGTCGTAGGCGTTGGGATAGCCGACGTTGAAGGAGAGGTAATATTGCGAGGTCGGGTTCATCTGGCCGGGCGTGATCTTGTAGAAGCCCTCGGGAACCTGACGGTCGCCCTCGCGCATCTTGGGTCCGAGCTGGCCCGACCAGCGGCACATCGGGAAGGTCTTCACCTTGGTGTAGCGGCCATCCGCCTTCATCTTCCAGATCTCGAACTCCGCTTCCTTCTTGTAGGTGCGGATCAGGAGCGGCGAGCTCTGCGTCACGCCGGCCTTGTCCATCAGCGCCAGCATGTCGGGCGACAGCGGGTGCGAGGCCCGCTCCGACCCGGCCATGCCGAGGCTTGCGCCACTGGGCTCGTCGCAGCCGGCGAGCGCGGCCGCGCCCGACGCGACGAGCACCGCGGCTCCAACCCGGCGGAGGAGAGTATGGGCGAGACGGACCCGAGCAGAACTCATCACGTGGCCACTCATGTCTTATTGGATCGCGCGTCCGCGACCCGTACACCCGGCATAATCCCGCGAAGGACAGGCCGCAAGGAGGCGACATTCGTCGCTTCGGGTAAACGAACTTTTAACAGCGCCATAGCGGCCGATTCGAGGCGCGTGCGGCGGCGGGGCAACAGCTACGGCATAGTCACCCGGATCGAGCCGCCATTTCCAACGAATGACGAGTGCCCGAAGAACGGCGTCTCTATCTACCGCTTTTCTGTCTGTCGGCTCCGCCTTCCCCAGCATTCCAAGCCAATCGCGAACGCCGACCGTTCAGCTTGCTGCGATGGCGATCCGCGCTACAGAATCCTGAAGCCAGTCTTCGATGTAGGCAGTTCGCGAGTAAGCCTTTCTACAGTTCATTTCTCAGGTCGTCAGAAATTCGCGCAGATCGGCGAATATGCTCTCGTCCGGCGCGACGTGGAACACAGATTGATGCTTTTCGATGAAGTCTTCGTATGTCATCGTGCCGATCGCTTCCAGGTTCTGGTCGATCGGATCGCTGAATCTATTCAGATCGCGCCAGACCACCGTCTGCCCGTGTCCAGTAAAAGTCCTCACCTGGTAGAATCTCATAACGCTGGCGATGAAAAAGACGACCTTGTAGACATCGCCCATCCAGGCCCAGTCTCCATTGCCCTGCGACCGTCGCAACCTGTAGCACCGATCCTGGTCCGCAAGAGCCGAGTAATTGTCGTTGGGGATCGTATCGTCAAGGAGCCAGACCGTCTTAGCGTGCGCGACCGTCAGCGAATTCATGAAGTCGCGAAGCGTCTGCTCAAAGGTATGGAGACCGTCTAGATAGATGAGGTCGAAAGCTTGATGTCGCTCAGATTTAAAGAAATCGTCGCTTCTTAGTGGAAAAAATTTTTGCTTCTCTGTTTGCCTAGTCTTGTAATCGAAGTTGAACGCGGGATCGACCGCGACCTTGTACTCCACATCGACACCGAAAAAGGTATCACCTTCGCTGACCCCGATTTCCAGATAACGGCGGGCGCTGGCCAAGCGAGCGATAGCGTTTAGTCGTTCCGATCGCATTTCTACCCGAGGGAAATTCTAGTGGCTTTGATCGCTGGATATCACGGCCGTCGGGTCAAAGATACCAATCTGTTGACCGCCGATGGCCGAGCGACTATCGCAACTCCACTCCATGCGGTTGGATTATAAATGAGTTTCGATTTAGCTGCCGTCATGACAGCCGCGCCTCATGACGCGCTAATCTCATCTATGAGCTGCCCGAACTCTTACTACGCTTACCCGGATCTACTCTGTCTTGAGGCGATCCCCGGCCATCTGTTGCCGACATTGGACTACCTTTGGCGTTCCGCCGTGCACATTGGCCGCGACGTTCATTTCTTTTGTTTCAAGAACGTCTTCGTCGTGAAAGAGGGGCTTGTTTTTGATCTAGACTGCAAGTTGATCGATGTCACGCGCACCTATCACGAACCGCAGTTCATTGAAGAGGCTTGGAATGCGGTGCGCTCCGTTATGCAAGGATCGCCGAACCCGTCCCACAAGCGTGCGATCCTCGGGAAAAGTCGTGGTGCCACCAACTATGGGCATTTCATCCTAGAAATGCTTCCTCGCGCCTGGCTGGCCAAAACGAAGCTCGGCCTGAACGACTGCCCGGTCATCATCGACGCGACTTTCAAGCCGGTCCGTGAAATTGCCGGCCAGGCGTTAGAGATGGCGGGATTCAATCCTCAGGACATCATCGACACCGGGCACGAACCCGTCTTCGTAGAAGAGCTTTTCTTTGTCGACGGGCTGACGACTCACAGCCGTTACCTGTCGCCTATCGTCATGCATGTCTCGACACAATCACCGCGAACGTTGCTGCCGGGCTACCCGCCAAGCTCTACGCGCCACGACGCCCCGCCATGAACCGCGATTTCGAGCATGAGGCCGATGTAGAGACGATGCTTTTGAGCGCCGGCTACACCTCGACACTTGCCGCGAACATGTCGTTCGCCGAGCAGGTGAGCGTATTCAAGGGCGCGGAGACCGTGGTCGGTGTCACCGGTGCGGCCCTGACCAACATGGCCTTCTGCCGACCTGGGACGAAAATCTTCAATTTCAGTCCCTGTGGCGCAGCCGAGGTGCTGTTCTGGATGATCGCCGAGGGACGTCGTCTGCGCTACAAGGAGATCAGGTGCGCTGAGGTCGGTCCTCAAGTGGGGGGATTGGCCTGGAACCGCGCAATCCGCATCTCGCCGCATGATGTCGGGCGCATCATAGGCGCGTTCTAATAAGATCCCGCGGCAGGCAGAAGGAGCGCGATCCCGCTCATATCTTCCGCCCCATCGCCAGGAACTTCTCCGTCCGCGCCATGCGGATCGCCTCGCTGTCCAATGGCTTCAGGTCCCGCAAGGACGCCTCGATGGCGTTCCCGGTCGCGGTGACGATCTCGTCGTGGCCGCGATGGGCGCCGCCGGTCGGCTCCGGTATGATGGTGTCGATGATGCCGAAGCGCAGCAGGTCCTGCGCGGTGATCTTCATCATCGTCGCGGCATCCTCCGCACGCCCGGCTTCGCGCCAGAGGATCGACGCGGAGGCCTCGGGCGAAGCGACGGTGTAGATCGCGTGTTCGAGCATCAAGATCTTGTTGCAGCTGGCGATGGCGATGGCACCGCCCGAGCCGCCCTCGCCGACGATGACCGCCACATTGGGGACGCCGAGCCCGAGGCAGACGTCGATGGAATGAGCGATGGCCTCGGCCTGGCCACGCTCCTCCGCGTCGACGCCGGGAAAGGCGCCGGCCGTGTCGACGAGCGACACCACGGGAACGGCGAAGCGATCGGCGAGCTGCATCAGCCGCGCCGCCTTGCGGTATCCCTCCGGCCGCGCCATGCCGAAATTGTGTCGGATGCGGCTCTCGGTGTCGGAGCCCTTCTCCTGACCGATCACGCAGATGGACTCGCCGCGAAAGCGACCGAAGCCGCCGACGATCGCCTCATCCTCGCCGAACGCGCGATCGCCCGACAGCGGCGTGAAATCGGCGATGAGATGCTTGACGTAGTCCGAGAAGTGCGGGCGCTGCGGGTGACGCGCCACCTGGGTCTTCTGCCAAGGCGTCAGGGTCGCGTAGAGGTCGATCAGCGTCTTCGCCGCCTTGGCCTCCAGCCGCACCATCTCCTCGCCGATCGCCGGCGCGTCACCGTTGAGGTGAAGCTTTCGCAGTTCATCGACCTTCGCGTCGAGGTCGGCGACAGGTTTCTCGAAGTCGAAATAGGTGCGCATTCTCGGTGGGTTCGACGGCGCGGGACACTTCAGCGGAGAGCGAGCGGACCCTTTCGACTTTGTCGCGGGGTGTCAACAGCGCGCGCGACAGGACAGGCCCCACCAGGTCAGCCCATCTTTAAACCATTGGAGTGGCGATAATGATCTGGCGGCGCCCTCTTCCCACGCGAGCCGAAATCCTAAGCGTCGTTTTCGTGATCGTCGTCGTGATGGTTGTCATCGTAGCGGCCGTTGAATTTCCGTACCCCTACAGCGCGTCATCGAATTACGGCTTTGGGCCGGGATGGCGCTGTCAAGATCCGGGTCGCGGCGAGCCCGTCTGCATTAAACAGCGCTGACGGCTGCTGTCAGCGACGCCTGAGCATGTCGGGCGGGAGATGCCGCGTCATCTTCTCTTTCTCGTCCGCCTCGCGAATCAACGCCTCATAGGCGGCTTTCGCTTCCGGTGACATCACCACGCGCTTGCCCTTCACGGCGGCGCGCTTCGGCGCTTTCTTGAATTGGTCTGGCGGCTTGCTCATGGGCGATCTCCTGGCGCGCCAAGCTATAGCGCGGGCGAGACGCCAAAACGATGGTCTCTTCCAGGACGATGCGCTTCAGGCCACCTTGTCCTGCTTCAGATCCTTGCCGATCCGCCGACTGAGAAGTCCGAGCAGCGCCGCCTCCTCAGGCCTGAGATGCTCCGAATCCTCGCTGAGCGTATGCTCGACCTCGCTCTTGATGTCCTGGAGCAGGCTCCCATCCAGATACGACGTGACGACGTGCGGATGCACGTAGCATTTGCGGCAGATTGTCGGTGTGTTGCCGAGCCGCGAGGCCACCTTCTCGATCGCCGCCTTGACGTTCTTCTTCATCAGGGCCTGGCTGTCCACAGCCTCGAATTCGGCCAGCGCCATCGAGGCGAGCACCGTACCCGCCCAGGTCCGAAAGTCTTTCGCGGTCACATCCTCGCCGGTGATCTCGCGCAGGTATTCGTTGACATCGGCGGAGTCGACCGGCTGGCGTTTGCCCTCCGCGTCGACATATTGGAACAGTTGCTGGCCGGGCAGCTCCTGGATCGAGCGCACGACCTTGGCGACCCGCTTGTCCCGCAACGCCAGATTCCAGGTCTTGCCGCTCTTACCCTTGAAGTCGAAGCGCAGGGTTCCACCCTCAATATCGAGATGGCGGTTGCGCAGCGTCGTCAGGCCGAAACTCTTGTTGTCCTTGGCGTAATCCTCGTTGCCGACGCGAATCAGCGTCTTCTCGAGCAGCGCGACGAGCGTCGCCAGCACCTTCTCGCGCGGCAGGCCCTGCTTGCGCATGTCGGTGGCGACCCGCTTGCGGAGATTCGGCAACAACTTGCCGAACTCCATCATCCGCTCGTACTTGGCCTCGTCGCGCGCTTCCGTCCATTTGGCGTGATAGCGATATTGCTTACGGCCCTTGGCATCGCGTCCCGTCGCCTGGATGTGGCCGTTCTCCTTCGCGCAGATCCAGACATCGGTATAGGCCGGCGGCACACCGATCTTCTCGATGCGCTTCTTGTCCCAATAGTCCTTGATCGTCTCGCCCTTGGCATTGATGAAACGCCAGCCGGTGCCGGACTTCTTGCGGGTGATGCCGGGATCCTCGTCCGAGACGTAGACGAGGCCGGCCGCCTCCGCCGCCTCGCGGTTCTCGTCGCCGCCCTCTTCGGCGGAGACCTCGTTCGTCGCGCCATCCTCGCGAGCAACCGAACCGGCCATGATCTTGGCGGCCGCCTTGATCTCGCCCTTCGCGTCTTTCGGGCCGTTGGAACGCGCTTTATTGCTCATGGCGGCGTAATCGCGACGCTTTCGCCATCGTTCCGGGGCACCGCGTCGCATGGTGAAGGTTGCGGCGGATAGTCAAAGCGAGGAGCGATCCGACATGCCGCAACCAACGACATGACCGCCTCCGTCGCTTGACGAAGCCGCTCGGCGCTCCCACAGTTAGACTTAAGCCAAGGGGATCCCCGCCAGGGGGCTGAGAGGCCGGCATCGTGGTCGCGCGTTAGCGATCGCGGCCCGGCGACCCTAGAACCTGATCCAGCTCGCACTGGCGTAGGAATGGCGGCAGCGATCGCCGCGTTTCATGTCCGCCGCTGGGTCGTCCCGAGAGGCAGGACCAAGTGGCACCGCCAAATCAAGTGGCATCGCGCGATCGAGTGGCTCCGCGCAATCAAGTGGCCCCGCGAATCAGCGTCATCGGCGCCGGCGTCGCCGGGCTTACCACGGCCTACGAGTTCGTCCGCGCCGGCTGCCAGGTGACGATCGTCGAGCGGGAGCCGGCGAGCGGACGCGGATGCTCGTTCTACGCCGGCGGCATGATCGCGCCATGGTGCGAGGCGGAATCGTCGGAGCCGGTGATCGTCGAGCTCGGCCGGGAAGCCCTGCGCTACTGGCGCGAGACGGTGCCGGTGGCGCTGATCAACGGGAGCCTCCTCGTCGCCCCGGCGCGCGACCTGCCGGAACTCGCCCGCTTCGCGCGCCGCACCAGCCGCTTCGAGACGCTCGACGCCGAGGCGATCGGCGCCCTCGAGCCGGACCTCGCCGGGCGCTTCGCGCGCGCGCTCTACTTCAAAGAGGAAGGCCACCTCGACCCGCGCGTCGCCATCGCCGAACTGACGCGGCGGCTGCGCGAGAGCGCGCGCGCGACGTTCGTGTTCGGCTCCGAAGACGACGAGGCGGACGCCGATTGGGTGATCGACTGCCGCGGTTTCGCCGCGCGCGACCGGCTGCCGGACCTGCGCGGCGTCAAGGGCGAAATGCTCGTGCTGGCGACGCGCGACATCAGCTTCTCGCGTCCCGTCCAGCTGCTGCATCCGCGCAACCCCGTCTACATCGTGCCGCGCGGCGACGGGCGTTTCATGATCGGCGCGACGATGATCGAGAACGAGGAGCGCGGCCGGGTGCGCGCCCGCGCGCTGCTCGATCTCATCGGTGCCGCCTACACGGTGCACCCGGCCTTCGGCGAGGCCGAGGTCGTCGAGATCGGCTGCGATCTCAGGCCGGCCTTCCCCGACAATCTGCCCCGCCTTCGCCTCGAAGGCCGGCGGCTCCACGTCAACGGCCTGTTCCGCCACGGCTTCCTGCTCGCGCCGGCGCTCGCGGCGCGCGCGCGGCGCGTGGTATTGGAGGGCGCTTACTTCCCGGAGGTCATGGATGCTGATCCACGTCAACGGCGCTCCGCGTGACGTCGCGGCGGCGACGCTCGCCGCCTTGCTGCGCGAGCTCGACTACGGCGAGGCGACCGTGGCAACCGCGCTGAACCAGACGTTCGTGCGCGTGGTCGACCGCGAACGCACGCCAATCAGCGATGGCGACGTCGTCGAGATCCTCGCGCCACGGCAGGGGGGCTGATGCTCGATCGGCCGGAGCACGCTCTCAGGTTCTACGACTCGCCCGTCGGCTCGCGCCTGGTATGCGGCACCGCGCTTTTCGCGTCGCCGACGATCCTCGCCGAGAGCGTCAAGGCCTCGGGCGCGGAGATCGTCACCGTCTCGCTGCGGCGCGAGTCCGGCGCCGGGCGTGCGGGCGAGAGCTTCTGGGCGCTGATCCGCGACCTCGGCGTCCGCGTCCTCCCCAACACCGCGGGCTGCCGCACGGTGAAGGAGGCGGTGACCACGGCGCATATGGCGCGCGAGGTGTTCGCCACGCCCTGGGTCAAGCTCGAGGTGATCGGCGAGGACGACACGTTGCAGCCCGACGTGTTCGGCCTCGTCGAGGCGGCCGGCATCCTGGCGCGCGACGGCTTCCAGGTTTTTCCCTATACGACCGATGACCTGGTCGTGGCCGAGCGCCTGCTCGCCGCCGGCTGCGAGGTGCTGATGCCGTGGGGCGCGCCGATCGGCTCGGGGCGCGGCCTCAACAATCGCTTCGCCCTGCGCGCCATGCGCGCGCACTTCCCCGGCGTGCCGCTCGTGGTCGACGCCGGCATCGGCGCGCCCTCGCATGCGGCCGAGGCGATGGAAATGGGCTACGACGCGGTCCTGCTCAACACCGCCATCGCCAAGGCCGGCGATCCCGTCGCCATGGCGCGAGCCTTCGCGATGGCGATCGAGGCGGGACGTCTCGCCTATGCCGCGAGCCCGATGGAGCCGCGCGACATGGCCGTCCCGTCGACGCCGGTCATCGGCCGGGCGTTCGTGGATGTGCCGCGTGCTTGACCCGTTCTACCTCATCGTCGATTCGGCGGATTGGATCGAACGGCTGCTGCCGCACGGCGTCAGGCTGGTGCAATTACGGGTGAAGGAACAGCCCGAGGCTGTGATCCACAGGGAAATCGTCCGATCGAAGCGTCTGTGCGACGCCGCGGGCGCGCAACTCGTCGTCAACGACTTTTGGCGCGCGGCGATCGCCGCCGGCTGCGACTATGTCCACCTCGGCCAGGAGGACCTCGACACCGCCGATCTCGCGGCGATCCGCGCCGCCGGCGTCCGGCTCGGCATCTCCACGCACGACGCGGCCGAACTGGAGCGCGCGCTCGCCGCGACGCCCGATTACATCGCGCTCGGCCCGATCTACTTCACGCGGCTGAAGTCGATGCGTTTCGAGCCGCAAGGCCTCGAGAAGCTGGCGGTGTGGAAGGCGCGGATCGGCGCCATCCCGCTGGTCGGCATCGGCGGCATCACGCTCGAGCGGGCGGCTGGCGTGCTCGAGGCCGGCGCCGACAGCGCCGCCGTCGTCACCGACATCACGCTCGACGCCGACCCGGAGGCGCGCGCGCGGGGGTGGGCGGCGGCGACGCGGCGTTACCGCTCGTGAGACTGCCGGCCCCTGCGACACTCGACCCTTCACAAGCGCGTCACGCAAGCTATAGAGTGTGGCCGAGCGTTCAGTCGGCCTCATAGATCTTGAATCGATCGCGAGGCGTGCTTGAGTGAGGTGTTCGGTTGACGATTCACTTCCCGTCGATGGTTTCGCCGGAAGCCTGCCCGGCTTTGGTTCTCAACGCCGACTTCCGGCCGCTCAGCTACTATCCGCTCTCGCTCTGGTCCTGGCAGGACGCGATCAAGGCCGTCTTCCTCGAGCGCGTGAACATCGTCTCGAACTACGACAGGACGGTGCGCTCGCCGACGTTCGAGATGCAATTGCCGTCCGTCGTGTCGCTGAAGACCTACATCAAGCCCTCGCGGCACCCGGCCTTCACCCGGTTCAACGTGTTCCTGCGCGACCGCTTCACCTGCCAGTATTGCGGCATCCGCGACGATCTCACCTTCGACCACGTCGTGCCCCGCTCGAAGGGCGGCACCACGACCTGGGAGAACGTCGTCGCCGCCTGCTCGCCGTGCAACCTGCGCAAGGGCGACAAGCTCTGCCGCGACGCCGACATGTACCCGGCGGCGAAACCCTACGCGCCGACGATCAACGACCTGCACAGCAACGGCCGCTCGTTCCCGCCGAACTACCTGCACGACAGCTGGATGGATTACCTCTACTGGGATTCCGAGCTGGAGCCATAGGTCACCGCCGCGCGAACCATGGCGCCATCCGTGCCATCGCGTCCTCGATCTGCGGCGTCGACACGGCGAAGCTGAGGCGCAGGTGGCTGTGGCCGTCGACCGGGTCGAAATCGACGCCCGGCGCCGTGGCGACGCCGGTGTCGATGAGCAGCGCGCGGGCGAAACCCATGCTGTCTTGCGTGAGATGGCCGATGTCGGCGTAGATGTAGAAGGCGCCATCGGGCGGGGCGATCGAGGCGAGGCCGAGACGCGGCAGATGATCGAGCATCAGCGCGCGATTGCGGCGGTAGGTCTCGACGTTGGCG
Source organism: Beijerinckiaceae bacterium (assembly GCA_965198495.1). Classification (GTDB taxonomy): domain Bacteria; phylum Pseudomonadota; class Alphaproteobacteria; order Rhizobiales; family Beijerinckiaceae; genus RH-AL1. The sequence goes on from CBDAPL010000001.1 coordinate 3,371,110, forward strand.
TCGAGTTCATCGGTGCATGCCATCGCCGCGAGGCCGGCATGCTGGCTGAGCGAGGGCGCGGTCAGGAAGAAGTTGGCGCAATAGGCGCGGGCTCGCTCGTCGTCGCCGGGCGCGCAGACCATCCAGCCGAGCCGCCAGCCGGGCATGCTGAAGTATTTCGAGAAGCTGTTGACGATCGTCGCCGTCGGCTCGAACTCGAGCATCGAACGCGCCGGCGCGCCATAGCTCAGGCCATGGTAGATCTCGTCGGAGACGATCCTGATGCCGCGCGCCCGGCACACGTCGGCGATGGCGCGCAGTCCTTCGGCGGGGATGATCGTGCCGGTCGGGTTGGCCGGGCTCGCGACGATGATGCCGGCCGGTGCCGGATCGAGCGCGGCGAGATGCGAGGCGTCGAGCTGGTAGCGCGTCCGCGGGCCGCAGCCGATCTCGACCGGCTCCATATGAAGGCCGCGCAGCACGTTGCGATAGGCGACGTAGCCCGGCCGCGCCAGCGCGACGCGCTCGCCGGGCTTGAACAGTGTGGACAGCGCCAGCACCAGGGCCGGCGAGGCGCCGGCCGTCAGGAGAACGCGGTCCGGCTCGACCTCCACCGCGTAAAGATCGTGGTAGCGCTGGGCGATCGCGACGCGGAGCGCCGCGCTCTCCCAGTAGCCCATCGCGTCGCTGTCGAGCACCCGGCGCGCCGCCTCGATCGCGCCGCGCGGCGCGCCGGTCGAGGGTTGGCCGAATTCCATGTGGATGATGGAGCGCCCGGCCGCCTTGAGCTCGTGCGCGAGTCTGCCGATGGCGATCGTGCGGAACGGCTCGACGGCGGAAGGCGAAGCGACGTCTTGCATTAGGGCGCCCGTTGGCTTGCGCACGACCCGAAAAGGTCGTCCAGGCGGGGAAGGGTCTCTGATGAAAAGAGATTCAGCCAATCAATGCGATAGTTCCAGGTGACGATTTACCGGTGCCCTTGGCGTTCCGGCGGAACCAGTCTCACAGATATTCTCGAGCCACCGCAATCAGGATCTGAAGTACGATGCCACCCAGAATGATGTAGCCCGCTCGCGCGAGCGTCCAGCGCCACGCTCGAAGAGGCCACGGCGTCTCGCGGCGATAGCGCACGCGATCGGCTTGCTCTTTGTCGCGCTCGTAGCTATCGCCCATGCTAGTCTTTCAGTTGGCGAACCAAAGCCGATAGGGCCCGCGAGCGCCGCGACACTCCGCTGTCACTTCGGCGTGGCACGCGGGGCGCCGAAACTCGCTCGGCTTGCCTCGCGGGTTCAAGCCTCGCGCCGCCAAGGAGTAGCTTGGATGACCACTTCAGCCGCCTCGAACACCCGCAAGCAGCCCAAGACGCCCGAACCCTGCGCGATCGTCATCTTCGGCGCCTTCGGCGACCTCACCAAGCGGCTGGTGGTGCCGGCGATCTACAATCTCGGCTGCGAGAAGAGCCTGCCCGACAAGATCACGCTGATCGGCGTCGATCTCGCCGAAAGCGACGCGGCGGCATGGCGCAAGCACCTGCACGACATGCTGGAGAGCTTCATCGGCAATGCCTCGTCGGAGTTCGACGTCGACCATATCGACGAGGCGATCTGGGGCAAGCTCGCCGGCTCGCTGGACTATGTGCGCGGCGACATGACCAAGCCCGACCTCTACGCCGACATCGGCAAGGCGCTCGACTCGGCCGGCTTCGGCCAGGGCAACGTGATCTTCTACTTCGCGATCGCCGACCGTTTCTTCGCCACCGTCGCGAGCGAACTGGGCAAGGCCGGCCTCACCAAGCAGGGCGAGAAGAAGGAGCCGGAGAGCGCGCCGGCGTTCTGGCGCCGCGTCGTGGTGGAGAAGCCCTTCGGCCACGATGTCGGCTCGGCCAAGGCGCTCAACATCAGCCTGCTCGAGACGCTGGAGGAGGACCAGATCTTCCGCATCGACCATTTCCTCGGCAAGGAGACGGTGCAGGCGATCATGGCGTTTCGCTTCGCCAACGGCATGTTCGAGCCGATCTGGAACCGCGACCGGATCGATCACGTGCAGATCACCGCCTCTGAGGTCGTCGGCGTCGAGGCGCGGGGCAAATTCTACGAGGCGACCGGCGCGCTGCGCGACATGATACCCAACCATCTCTTCTCCCTGATGGCGATGGTGGCGATAGATCCGCCGGTGACGTTCGACGCCAAAGGTATCCGCGATCGCAAGGCGGAGCTCTTCACCTCGATGCCGCCGCTGAAGCCAGAGGATGCGGTGCGCGGCCAATACGAGGCGGGCGACGTGCACGGCAAGGCGATGCGGGCTTACCGGGCGGAGCCGGACGTCGCCCCGCAGTCGAACATCGAGACCTATGTCGCGCTGCGCGTCGTGATCGATTCGTGGCGCTGGGCCGGCGTGCCGTTCTATCTGCGCACCGGCAAGCACATGAGCGATCGCCTGACGGAGATCGCGATCCGCTTCAAACCGGCACCCTTGTCCTCGTTCCAGACGACGGACGTGAGCGCGCTTTCGGCGAACTGGCTGGTGATCCGCGTGCAGCCCGAGGAAGGCATCTCGCTGCAGTTCGAGGTGAAGAAGCCCGGACCGGAGGTCGAGCTCGCGACGGTGCGCATGGACTTCAAGTACAAGGACTTCTTCGCCCACGAGCCGAACATCGGCTACGAGACGCTGCTCTACGACGTGATGATCGGCGACGCGACGCTGTTCAACCGCGCCGACATGGTGGAGGACGCCTGGCGCGTGGTGCAGCCCATACTCGACGCGTGGACTGCCGGCGGCTCGCCCGCCATGTACGCATCGGGCTCGGCCGGTCCGCGGGAGGCGGACGACCTGCTGGCGAGGGACGGGGGCCGCAAATGGCGGCCTGTCGCGGTCAAGATGGGCTGACGCGTTCTTGATGTCCGCGGGGAAGCCTGTTTTATCGCCCACCGGTATTGGAGCGGCTTCGAGCGGAACGGCGTGAGACATATGATCATTCTGGCGCGCCTTGGGTGGGCGGCTTGGCTTACTTTGTCGATGCTGGTGTTTTCCGCTCCCTTCGGCCAAGTTCTGGCCGATCCCGCGGCCGATGGCCCGGGAACGCTCGTCTCGCAATCTCCGATGAAGGGCGCGCCGAAAGGGTCTTCCGCTTGGGAGATCCGTTATCGTTCGATCGCGGAGAACGGCGCGAAGGTCGAGATCACCGGGTTTGTCGTCGTTCCGGACGGCCCCGCTCCGAAGGACGGCCGCGACGTCGTCGCCTGGGGCCATTCGACGGTCGGCGTCGCCGAGGCCTGCGCGCCGTCGACCAGCCCCACCCGTTTCTCGGACATCGCCGGCCTGCCTTCGATGATCGCGAAAGGCTACGTCGTCGTCGCGAGCGATCTGCAGGGCCTGGGGACGCCTGGTCCTCAGCCGTATCTTGTCGGGGTTAGTAGCGGGCGAGCGATCCTCGATTCGGCGAGGGCGGCTCGCGCCTTGCGGCAGGCGGACTCAAGCAAGCGGATCGTCATGGTTGGCGTCTCGCAAGGGTCTCATGCGGTCCTATGGGCGGCGCAACTCGCGCCAAGCTACGCGCCCGATCTCGAGATCCTCGGCGTGCTCGCGGCGGCCGCGCCGACCGACCTCGTCGGCAATTTTCGGCAGATCAGCAATCCCTTCGTCCGCTCCCTGATGACCGCCTACGTGAGCAATACCTGGTCACAGATCTACCGGATCCCCCTCACGACCTTCGCCAATCCGATCGGGCGCTATTTCATAAACCGATTGTCGGGGGAGTGCCTGCGGCTCGATCCCGTCGTCTCCGCGACTCAGACGGGGCTGCTGCTGCTTAGCCACTCGATACCAGATCGGCTGGGCGACCCTTGGACAAAGCCCCTTGAAGACAATTCCGTGAAGCCGGTCCATCTCACGATGCCGATGCTTGTCGTTCAGGGCGACAAGGATACCGTGGTCATCCCGACCATAACCAAGGCCTATGTCGCCGCGAGCTGCAGAGCGGGTAACACGCTCCAGTTCCTCAAGATATCGGACGGCACTCACACCAACATCGGCGAAAAATCCGTCGGGCCGACCTTGGCGTGGATCGCCGATCGGTTCACGCACAAGGCGGCAGATTCGGATTGCGATCACCTCGATTGAGACGCTCAGCGACCGAAGGCTCGACCGACAGGCGGACATAAAGAACCTTGTCGGGGGATCGCGGTGCTCCTGTTGGCGAAGCGATCGCGGCGTATCAGATCACGGCCTATCAGACGAAATGAATCAGGACGCCGCAAGGCACTACGGCGTCGCTGACGCGTTCGCGACGCGAGGTCCGCGTGCAAACGGGCCCGCGATGGAGGAAATCTTACATGTCCGAGACGCTTGATCCGAAGGCCGGCATGGACAAGGCGATGGCCGGCATGTCCGAGGCATCCAAGTCCATGCAGACGTTCGCCACCGAGTTGACGAAGATGTCCAAGGACAACTTGGATAGCACGACGAAGCTCATGGAGAAGCTGCGCGGCGCCAAATCGGTGGAAGAAGTGGTCTCCCTTCAGACGTCGTTCATGCAGCAATCCTTCGCCAGCTACACCGACTACACCCGCCGAATAAGCGAGATGATGATGAAACTGCCGATGGAGATGATGAAGCAGTCGCAGAGCGCTTTGCAGAAGGGCGCGGAAACGATGAAGAGGACGACGGATCAGGCCGGCGAACAGATCAAGCATGTCGGCGAACAATCGGGTCAGCACCAGGGCTGAATGCGATATGTCGGATCGGCAGGTGCAGCGGCATCTCGCCGGTCGGCGCCCTTTACGCTCTCCCGACCGTGACGCTACGAGGACTCCCTCCGCGTGAGCCTGTGACCATGTTGACCCTCATGCTCCTGCGCCACGCGACGGCCGCCCAGCACATGCCGGATGGCGATTTCGCCAGGGCTCTCACCAAACGGGGGGCCGCCGATGCCGCCGCCCTCGGCGGCTATCTCGCCCGTTCGAATCTCATCCCGGATCTCGCCTACGTGTCGTCGTCGATCCGAACGCTCCAGACGTTCGAACTTATCGGGCGCGCGCTCGGGACGGCGCCGCCCTGCTCGTCGGATCGCGGCCTCTACAATGCCACCGCCGGAGAGTTGCGCGACCGCCTCCGCGATGTCGCTCCGGCGGTCCGGACGCTTTTGATCGTCGGACACAATCCAGGCATCATGGATGTCGCCGTCGCCCTCGCGCGTGACGGCGACCCCGCCGAGATCGAGCGCATGCGCGGTCGCTTCCCACCCTGCGGCTTGGCGATCCTGACCTTCGACACGCAAGATTGGCGCGACGCGAAATCGTCGGGTGGCCGGCTCGATCTCTTCCTGGCGCCGGACGATCTCGCGTCGGCGCGCTAAGCCATCCGTGATGCCACCACTCAAGACAATCGCGTTCGCTCTTGTCTTCGTCGCCTCCCCGATCCAGGCCGCGCCCGTCTTGCCGACGTTCGCGCCCGCGGCGCGCGCCGTCAGCACCTGGCGCCAAGAGGCGCTCGACAACCTGCTGCTGCGCACCGACTTGGCGGACCAAATCCGTGCCGGCACGACCCCGTCTCTCGCGCGGTGCGTCAAGCTCAACAATTATTGGTGCGTCAAACGAGCCGGTTGGAACGGCGAGATCGCCTCCGACGGGGAAGGCCACGTCGCCTTCGCCTCCGCTCGGGAAGGCGCCGCCGTGGCGGCCCTTCTGCTCAAGCGCTACTACATCGATTTCGATCGCAAGACGGCGATGGCGATCGTCTCGCACTGGGCGCCCGCACCTTGCGGGACGAGCGTGGCCGGGCTATCGCGCGCGAAAATGTCGGCGGCCCATGATCCCGTCTCTCCCGCGCCGACCGGGCTCAGCCAGACGCTGCGGGCGCGCTGGCTTGCCGGCCACAGACGCGGCTTCGCCAACAAGATCAGCCGCAAGGCACCGCCGCCGCGGCGCTCGGTGATCGCGGATCACATCGAGCGGGGGCTGCCGACGCCGACGATCGCGCTTGGCCTGAACATCCCGACCAGGCCGATGACTCTCGATGCCCTGCTGAGGGCGAGCCCGAACGCGCCGCCGTCCCGCTCGATGCTCGGCATGCCTTACAAGAAGGTCACGAGCCACCCCGCGCCTCGGCTCTCGTTGGACAGCGCCACGCGTTGCGGCGGAGACGGGATCCGGATCGCGGCCTACGCGGCCAAGGCGGCGAGCGGGATCGCCGCGTCGACCGACACCGACCTCGAGCTCTTCAAGGCGGACGGTACGCCGACGCCGAACCTCGCGCTCCTGATGGATAACATGGCGCAGGTGGAGATCGGCCCGCTCGGCGCGAAGCCGAGCCTGATCGCGGCCGGCATAGCCGCCGCTTTCGATCCGGGACGCAATACCGTCAAGCCCTGACCAGCAGATCGCGGCCAAGCCGTCGCGGTTCACGCGCCCAGGCGTTGCCGCCCTTGCGTGGCGACGGGATCCTGCGGGTCGAGCGAGAGGGCGCGCTGGTAGTTTTCCGCCGCCTTGGCGCGATCGCCCTGCTTCTCGTAGGCGAGCCCGAGGCCGGCCCAGGCCTTGCCGTTCTTGTTGTTGACGTTGAGCGCCGCGTTGAAGTCCTCGATCGCCTTCGCCGGCTTGCCGATGGCAAGCAGGCTTTCGCCGCGCGCCTGATAGGGCGCGCCGTTGAAAGGATCGCGATCGATCGCGTTGTCGAAGTCGGTGATCGCCAGCGGCTGGTTGCCCTCGCGCTGATAGATCAGGCCGCGCGCGTGAAAGGCCTGCGCGCTTTCCGGATTGAGGCGAATGGCTGTGTTGAGATCCGCCTTGGCCTCGGTGAGCTGGCCCTCGACGCGTTCGAGGTTGGCGCGCCCGAGATAGGCCGGCATGTGGCTCGAACTCGCGGCGATCGCCCGGTTGAAGTCGGCCATCGCGGCCTCGTTGCGGTTGATCTGACGATAGGCCAGGGCGCGGTCCGTCAGCGCGGCGGCGCTGTTGGGGTCGATCTGGATGGCACGGCCGAAGTCGCTGATCGCGTTGTCGAACTGACCGGCTTTCGCGTAGGCGACCCCCCGCGTCGTCAGGGCTTCGACGCTCTGCGGGTTGCGATCGACCACATCGGTGAGCGAGGCGATGTTGGCGGAGGCCGCCTGCGGCGTTTCGTTGGCGATCTCGGCGACACCGGCGCCCGGCAGGCCGGCAACCCCAGGACTGCCGCTGGAGCCGCAGCCGGCAAGCCCGAAGCCGGCGACCAGCACACCAAGGACCCACGCGACGCGGACCACCGGTGCCTTGAAAGCTGTGACATGGCGACCTGTGACATGGCGACCTGTGACATGGGTCTTCAGCGTATCGATCATCCCCGTCGTCCTTTTAGCCTGTCGCGCAGGCACCGGCGCTCGCGCGTTATGCCAGGACCAATCCGGCGAGAATTAGACGCGGGCGACATGCTTAATCAGCAATTAGCGCGGGATCGTTTAGAAAGCGTGAAAGAGCGCCGCCGAACAGGATCGCGACGCTCAGCGCGCGCCGGGAACGGGCTTGGGCTTCATCGGCAGCAGACCTTCGCGCTGCATCTTCTTGCGGGCCAGCTTGCGCGCGCGGCGGACGGCCTCCGCCTTCTCGCGCGCCCGCTTCTCGGATGGCTTCTCGTAGTGGCCGCGTAGCTTCATTTCGCGAAAAATGCCTTCGCGCTGCATCTTCTTCTTCAGCGCCTTCAGAGCCTGATCGACATTATTGTCGCGAACGAGAACTTGCACGCATGGATCCTTGCATCGGCGGCCCGGCTGAGCCGGCACGGCTTGTAAAATGGGAATAGGTGAACGGGCGCGCGAAACGCGCACCTGACGCCAATGGCGGCGAGTTAGCAGAGGTGTGCGTCTTTGTCCAGCCGACGGCGCGCCATGCGCGGCGTACGTCCGACAAACAGAGCAGCACCCATAGTTTTCGTTGGCGCGCGCTAAAAACTCTTTATACCGGCGCTGCCGATGCGGGCTTCACCGCCGCGCCCTCGGGTCGCTGGCGCGACGTTCGCATCCATCGCCAACAGCCCTCCGGAATCATCACGCGTGTCCATTCTGATCGACAAGCACACCAAGGTCATCTGCCAGGGCTTTACCGGCAAGAACGGGACCTTCCACTCGGAGCAGGCGATCGCCTACGGCACCAAGATGGTCGGCGGCGTCTCGCCCGGCAAAGGCGGTGGGTTCAATCTCGGCCTGCCCATCTTCGAGACTGTCGCCGAGGCGAAGGCGGAGACCGAAGCCGACGCGAGCGTCGTCTACGTGCCGCCGCCGGGCGCCGCCGACGCCATCTGCGAGGCGATCGACGCCGAGATCCCGCTGATCGTCTGCATCACCGAGGGCATTCCGGTGGCCGACATGGTCAAGGTCAAGCGGTCGCTGTCGGGCTCCAAGTCGCGGCTGATCGGCCCGAACTGCCCCGGCGTCATGACCTCGGGCGAATGCAAGATCGGCATCATGCCCGGAAATATCTTCGCGATCGGCACGGTGGGTATCGTATCGCGCTCCGGAACGCTTACCTATGAGGCGGTCTTCCAGACGACGCGCGAAGGGCTCGGCCAGACGACGGCGGTCGGCATCGGCGGCGACCCGGTCAAGGGCACCGAGTTCATCGACATGTTGGAGATGTTTCTCGCTGACGAGGCGACAAAGTCGATCATCATGATCGGCGAGATCGGTGGGTCGGCGGAAGAGGACGCCGCGCAATTCATCGCCGACGAGGCCAGGCGCGGCCGCAAGAAGCCAATGGTCGGCTTCATCGCCGGGCGCACCGCTCCGCCCGGTCGGCGGATGGGCCATGCGGGCGCGATCATCTCGGGCGGCAAGGGCGGTGCCGACGACAAGATCGCCGCGATGGAAGCGGCCGGCATCGTCGTCTCGCCGTCGCCGGCGCGGCTCGGCAAGACGCTGGTCGAGGTTTTGAAGAACTGAGCCTCGAGGTCGGACTTCGACGCTCTGGAGTAATCGCCGCATGCTGATGATCGTCATCTGTTTCCTCGCCCCCTGGCTCGCGATGTTCCTGCGCGGCAAGATCTGGCAGGGCATCCTCTGCGTCATCCTTCATGCGACGCTGATCGGCTGGATTCCCGCGACGATCTGGGCGTTGGTCGCCACGCGCGATCAGCCGGCCTGACGATGGGCGGTCCGCGCGTGAAGGACCGCGTTTTCGCCGCCTTTCGGGCGGTAAACAACGGCCGATCGGGCCTTTGATCAGAGATTGAGCCCGAAGCCGGAAGGGAGATCGGCGACGGGCCGGAGGTTGGTGGATATGGCACGGCAGATCGGTAACGGGGACACCAACGGCTCCGGTCAGGGCTCCGGTGATGGAGGTGGCGCGGGCCAGGCGCGCGCGGCGGCGAACGAGGCGTTCGCCTCCACCTCGTTCCTCTACGGCGGCAATGCCGTCTACGTGGAGCAGCTGCACGAGCGCTACCGCGCCGACCCGAACGCGGTCGATCCCGAATGGCGCGCGTTCTTCGCGAGCCTGAACGACGATCCCGAGGCGGTCGAGCAGAGCGCCGCCGGCCCCACGTGGCAGGCGGCCAATTGGCCGATCGCCGCCAACGGCGAGCTGGTCTCCGCGCTCGACGGCAATTGGCCGGCGGTCGAGAAGGCCATCACGGCCAAACTGTCGCGCACCAGCGCCGACACGAAGGCGCCCGAACAAGACCGCGTCAAGTCGCCGGAGGCCGTGGCGCAGGCGACACGTGATTCGGTACGTGCTCTGATGATGATCCGCGCCTATCGCACGCGCGGACATCTGCATGCCAGGCTCGATCCGCTCGGCCTCGTGCCGCCGAAGGATTTCGAGGAGCTGCATCCCTCGAGCTACGGCTTCTCCGAGGCCGATTACGGCCGCAAGATCTTCATCGACGGGGTGCTCGGACTCGACTGGGCCTCGATCGACGAGATCATGCCGATTCTGCGCCGCACCTATTGCGACACGATCGGCTACGAGTTCGTGCACATGTCGGACCCCGTCGAGAAGGCCTGGATGCAGGCCCGCATTGAAGGGCCGGACAAGGCGATCACCTTCACGCCGGAGGGCAAACGCGCCATCCTCAACAAGCTGATCGAGGCAGAGGGCTTCGAGAAGTTTCTCGACGTGCGCTACACCGGCACGAAACGCTTCGGCCTCGACGGCGGCGAGAGCATGGTGCCGGCGCTGGAGCAGATCATCAAGCGCGGTGGCGCGCTCGGTATCGAGGACATCGAGCTCGGCATGGCCCATCGCGGCCGGCTGAACGTGCTCAGCCAGGTGATGAACAAGCCGCATCGCGCGATCTTCCACGAGTTCAAAGGCGGCTCGGCCACGCCGGAGGCGACGATCGGCTCCGGCGACGTGAAGTACCACCTGGGTTTTTCATCCGACCGCACCTTCGACGACATAAAGGTCCACCTGTCGCTCGCGGCCAATCCGTCGCACCTCGAGATCGTCGATCCGGTGGTGCTCGGGAAGGTGCGCGCCAAGCAGGACCAGAAAGAGGATTTCGTCGAGCGGGCCAAGGTGCTGCCGCTGCTGCTGCACGGCGACGCGGCCTTCGCCGGCCAGGGCGTCATCGCCGAGTGTTTCGGGCTTTCCGGCCTGAAGGGTCATCGCACCGGCGGCTCGATCCACTTCATCATCAACAACCAGATCGGCTTCACGACCTACCCGCGCTACTCCCGCTCGTCGCCCTACCCGTCAGACACGGCGAAGATGATCGAGGCGCCGATCCTCCACGTCAACGGCGATGATCCGGAGGCGGTGGTGTACGCGGCGAAGGTCGCGGTCGAGTTCCGCCAGCGCTTCCACAAGCCCGTCGTCATCGACATGTTCTGCTATCGGCGCTTCGGCCACAACGAGGGCGACGAGCCGTCCTTCACGCAGCCGCTGATGTACAAGAAGATCCGGTCGCACAAGAGCGTGCTGGAGATCTACGCGGCGAAACTCGTGGCCGAAGGCGTGCTGACGCAAGAGACCGTGGACGAAGCCAAGGCGGCCTGGCGCGCCAAGCTCGACGCGGAATACGAGGCCGGCCAGCACTACAGCCCCAACCGCGCGGACTGGCTCGATGGCCGCTGGTCGGGCCTGCGCTCGGCCGACGGCCAGGACGAGGATCGCCGCGGCCGCACCGGCGTCGAGCGCGCGCGGCTGGTCGAGCTCGGCCATCGCATCACTTTGGTGCCGCCCACCTTCCATATCCACAAGACGATCCAGCGGTTGATGGACAACCGGCGCAAGGCCGTCGACAGCGGACAGAACATCGACTGGGGGATGGGCGAGGCGCTGGCCTTCGCGAGCCTCGTCGACGAAGGCTTTCCGGTGCGCCTGTCCGGGCAGGATTCGGAACGCGGCACCTTCTCGCATCGCCATTCCGTGCTGATCGACCAGGAAAACGAGGCGCGCTACGTGCCGCTCAACCACATCCGCGACGAGCAGGGGCGCTTCGAGGTCATCAATTCGATGCTGTCTGAGGAGGCTGTGCTCGGCTTCGAGTACGGGTACACGATGGCCGAGCCGAACGCCCTGGTGCTCTGGGAAGCGCAGTTCGGCGATTTCGCCAACGGCGCCCAGGTGGTGTTCGACCAGTTCATCTCCTCGTCCGAGCGCAAGTGGCTGCGCATGTCGGGGCTCGTGTGCCTGCTGCCGCACGGCTACGAGGGCCAAGGACCGGAGCATTCGTCCGCGCGGCTCGAGCGCTACCTGCAGCTCTGCGCCGAGGACAACATGCAGGTCGCCAACTGCACGACGCCGGCGAACTACTTCCACATCCTGCGCCGGCAGCTGAAGCGCGATATCCGCAAGCCGCTGATCCTGATGACGCCGAAGTCGCTGCTGCGCCATAAGCGCGCCGTATCGAGCCTCGACGCCATGGCGGTCGGCACGAGCTTCCACCGCATCCTCCGCGACGGCGCGGAAGCGGCGGGCGAGCACAAGATCGAGCTGGTCGCGGACGACAGGATCCGCCGCGTGATCCTCTGCAGCGGCAAGGTCTATTACGACCTCTTCGAGGAGCGCGAGAAGCGCGAGGTCGACGACGTCTACCTGCTGCGGATCGAGCAACTCTACCCGATGCCGCTCAAGGCGCTGGTCAACGAACTGTCGCGGTTCCGTAACGCCGAGGTGGTCTGGTGCCAGGAGGAGCCCAAGAACATGGGTGCCTGGAGCTTCATCGATCCCTATCTCGAATGGGTGCTGACGCAGGTCAACTTCGGGCAGACGCGCCCGCGCTACATCGGCCGTCCGGCCGCGGCGGCGACGGCGACGGGGCTGATGTCGAAGCACCTTGCGCAGATGAAGGCTTTCACCGACGAGGCGTTCGCCTAGGCGGCGCTTTTCTATGCATGGAATGGAGGGCCGCCGCCGAGGCGGCGGATCGAACGATGGCGACTGAAATCCGCGTCCCGACACTGGGCGAATCCGTGAGCGAGGCGACGATCGGGCGCTGGTTCAAGAAGGCCGGCGACACGGTGCAGGCGGACGAGCCCCTGTGCGAGCTCGAGACGGACAAGGTCACGCTGGAGGTCAACGCGCCCGCCGCCGGCGTGCTGGCCGAGATCACCGCCAAGGACGGCGAGACGGTCGAGCCGGGCGGCCTGCTCGGGCAAATCACGGACGGCGGTGCTGCCGCGAAGACCGGCGGCAACGGGGCCGACAAGCCGGCCAGTGTCAAGGCCGAGGGTACGCCGCCGGCGGCGACCACCAAGGCCGCGCCGGCCGCATCGCGCGCGGCGGCCGCCGCTGATTCCAACGGCGCCTCCGCGATCAAGGGGCCGATCCCGATGCCGCCGGCACCCGCTGCCGCGAAAGCGGCGGCCGATCGCGGCATCGCGGTCGACGACATCGCCGGCTCCGGCCGGCGCGGCCAGGTCATGAAGGGCGACGTGCTCGCCCATCAGCCGGCCGCCGCCGCTCCCGAGCCGGCGCCTGTTCAGGCAAGGGCGCCGGAGCAGAAAGCGCCGGAGAAGCCGCTGCCGGTGCGCGCGCCCTCGCCCACCTCCGACGCGGCGCGCGAAGAGCGCGTGAAGATGACGAAGCTGCGCCAGACGATCGCGCGCCGCCTCAAGGACGCGCAGAACGCCGCCGCCATGCTGACGACCTTCAACGAGGTCGACATGAGCGCGGTGATGGCGTTGCGCACCAAGTACAAGGACACGTTCGAAAAGAAGTTCGGCGCCAAACTCGGCTTCATGGGCTTCTTCGTGAAGGCCTGCGTCCAGGCGCTGAAGGACGTGCCGGCCGTCAACGCCGAGATCGACGGCACCGACCTCATCTACAAGAACTATTATCACCTCGGCATCGCGGTCGGCACCGACAAGGGCCTCGTCGTTCCGGTGGTGAGGGACTGCGACCACCTCAACATCGCCCAGGTCGAGCAGACCATCGCCGGCTTCGGCAAGCGGGCGCGCGACGGCCAGCTGAAGATCGAGGAGCTGCAGGGCGGCACGTTCACGATCACCAACGGCGGCATCTACGGCTCGCTGATGTCGACGCCGATCCTCAACGCGCCGCAGTCCGGCATCCTCGGCATGCACAAGATCCAGGAGCGCCCCGTGGCGATCGGCGGCAAGGTCGAGATCCGCCCGATGATGTATCTGGCGCTCAGCTACGATCACCGGATCGTCGACGGCAAGGAGGCCGTGACGTTCCTGGTGCGCGTGAAGGAAGCGCTGGAAGACCCGACCCGGCTGATCCTGGATCTGTGACGCGCCTATCCTCCCTTGCGAAGCGGGGGAGGGGGACCATGCGAAGCATGGTGGAGGGGGCGCGGCCCACCCGCCGTCTCGGCCATAGAGTGACAAGAGACTTAGACTGACAAGAGACTTAGACCGCAAGAGACTTAGACCGCAAGAGACATAGACCGCAAGAGACATAGACTGACAAGAGACATGGAGGCTCGGCCGGCGCCCCCTCCACCGCCTTCAGCGGTCCCCCTCCCCCGTTGCACGGGGGAGGATGCGCCCCAACCGCAAGACCGAAGCGAGAACCATGACCTACGACCTCATCGTCATCGGCACCGGCCCGGGCGGCTACGTGTGCGCGATCCGCGCCGCCCAGCTCGGCCTCAAGGTGGCGGTGGTGGAGAAGCGCGCGACCTTCGGCGGCACCTGCCTCAACATCGGCTGCATCCCCTCCAAGGCGCTGCTCTACGCGAGCGAGAAGTTCGAGGAGGTGGCGCACGACTTCCCGGCGCTCGGCATCAGCGTCGGCAAGCCGAAGCTCGATCTCAAGGCGATGATGAAGCACAAGAGCGACACGGTGGCCTCGAACGTCGGCGGCGTCGGCTTCCTGTTCAAGAAGAACAAGGTCGACACGTTCACCGGCCACGGCACCATCAAGGGCGCCGGCACGGTCGAGGTGAAGGGCGCCGACGGCAAGGTCGAGACGCTGGAGACCAAGGCGATCTGCATCGCCACCGGCTCGGAGATCGCCCGCATTCCCGGCGTCGAGGTCGACGAGACGGTGATCGTCTCCTCCGAGGGCGCGCTCGAACTCGCGAGCGTGCCGAAGAAGCTGCTCGTCGTCGGCGGCGGCTACATCGGGCTCGAGCTCGGCTCGGTGTGGAAGCGGCTCGGCGCCGAGGTGGAGGTCGTCGACTTTCTCGAGCGCATCCTGCCCGGCATGGACGGCGAGGTCTCGCAGCAGTTCAAGCGCATGCTGGAGAAGCAGGGCCTGAAATTTCACCTCGGCTACAAGGTGGCCAGCGTCGAGAGGACCAAGACCGGCGCCAAGGTCACCGTCGAACCGCGCGATGGCGGCGAGGCCAAGACCTTCGAGGCCGACGTCGTGCTCCTCGCCATCGGCCGCAAGCCCAACACCGAAGGGCTCGGCCTTGCGGAGGCCGGCGTCGCGATGGACCGTGGCCGCGTCACCGTGGGCGAGAGTTTCGAGACCAACGTGCCGGGCATCTACGCGATCGGCGACGTGATCCGCGGGCCGATGCTCGCCCACAAGGCGGAGGACGAGGGCGTCGCTCTGGCCGAGATGCTGGCGGGCCAGCACGGCCACGTGAACTACGGCGTCATTCCCGGCGTCGTCTACACCATGCCGGAGGTGGCCGCCGTCGGCCGCACCGAGGAGGAGCTGAAGGCCGCCGACATCAAGTACAGCGTCGGCAAGTTCCCCTTCACCGCCAACGGCCGCGCGCGGGCGATGCGCCACACCGAGGGCTTCGTGAAGGTGCTGGCCGATGCCGAGACCGACCGCGTGCTGGGCGTCCACATCATCGGCGCCACCGCCGGCGACATGATCGCCGAGGCGGCGGTGCTGATGGAGTTCGGCGGCTCCTCCGAGGACATGGCCCGCACCTGCCACGCGCACCCGACGATGTCGGAGGCGATGAAGGAGGCGGCGATGGCGGTGGAGAAGCGCGCCATTCACATGTAAACTTCGGCAAATGACACCGAGTTAGCGGCCGATGCCTTCCACGCGACAGACCGATCATCGCATGCTCGCGGATGCCTTCGTCGCTTGGAGCGAGGCGCAGGACGCGCGACACGAACTTCTGGATGGCGTGGTCCACGCCATGGCCTCCGAACGCGTCGGGCATTCGAGGACCAAGGCCGACATCTACGTGGCTTTCAGACGCGAGATCAGCGAGCGCGGCTTACCGTGCGAGGCCTTCACCGACGGTATGGCCGTGCGGGTGAACAAAGACACGGTGTTCGAGCCCGACGTCATGGTGCGTTGCGGGAAGCCTGCCAACGAGGACACGATCCTTATCGATGATCCCGTCATCGTCGTGGAGGTCGTATCCCCATCGACCCAAAGAGTAGACGTGCTGCTCAAGTTCGCGCGCTACTTCGACAATCCCCACCTTGTTCATTACTTGATCGTCGTGCCGAGCGGCCGGCTCATCATCCACCACCAGCGGCAGCCGAACGGTCATATCGAGACGACCAGTTCTGGCGCCGGTTTTATCGTGCTCGATCCACCGGGGCTGACGTTGGAGCTGTACGCGATCTTCCCAGTCGAACCTTGAGCCTCACGCCGGCGCCCGGAGCAGCGCCTCCAGCGTCTCGATCCGGTCCGCCTCGCGCGCCGGCTTGTCCCAGCGGATGCGGGCGACGCGGGGGAAGCGCATCGCCACGCCGGACTTGTGGCGGGTCGAGCGGTTCAGCCCCTCGAAGGCGATCTCCAGAACCAGGCCAACGTCCTTGCCGTGCAGCACCTCGCGCACCGGGCCGAAGCGGGCGCTCGTGTTGTTGCGCACGAACTTGTCGATCTGCACCAGCTCCTCGTCGGTGAAGCCGAAGTACGCCTTGCCGACCGGCACCAGCCCGTCGCCTTCCGCGTCCTCGCGCCAGACGCCGAACGTATAATCCGAGTAGAACGACGAGCGCTTGCCGTGGCCGCGCTGCGCGTACATCAGCACCGCGTCGACGGTGAACGGGTCGCGCTTCCACTTGTACCAGAGGCCCTTCGGCCGGCCCGGCACGTAGATCGAATCCGCGCGCTTGAGCATCAGCCCCTCGATCGCCTCGGCGTCAGGTCCGGCGCCGGCCGCGCGGGGGTCCTTGCGGGCACGGGCGAGCGCGTCCCAGTCCGGAAAAGGCACCAGCGGCGACAGGTCGAGCTTCTCGTGCGCCGCGTCCTCGACGAAGGCGGCCAGCCGCACGCGGCGCTCGGCGAAGGGGAGTGGCCGCAGATCCTCGCCGTCCTGCTGGAGCAGGTCGTAGGCGCGGATATGCGTGGGATAGTCGGCGATCACCTTGAGCGAAACGGTGCGGCGGTTGAGCCGCTGCTGCAGGACGCCGAACGGCTGCACCAGCCCGTCGCGCACCACCAGAAGCTCGCCGTCCAGAGAGAAGCGCTCGCACGGCAGCGACGCCAGCATCTCGGTGAGGTCGGGGAAGGTCTCTGACATCTCCTCGCCGGTGCGCGAGTAAAGGCGGATGGCGGCGCCGCCGTCGGCCTCGACGCCGCGCGTGGCCTGCACGCGGATGCCGTCCCATTTCCATTCCGCGCGGAAATCGGCCGGCTGGAGGATCGCGAAATCGCGATCCTCCATCGCGTGCGCCAGCATGGCCGGGTGGAACGGCGCCGGGTCGGTCGCGTCCGGCTTGTCCTCGCGGCCCTCGACCCAGGCGAAAAGATCGATGTAGGGCGCGCGCAGGCCGTGCCACACCTCCTCGATCTCGTTCGCCGCCTTGCCGCCGAGGTCGGCCACCGCCGTCTTGGCGAGCCGCGCCGAGACGCCGATGCGCAGCGACCCGGTGATCAGCTTGAGGAGCGCCCAGCGGCCGTTCTCGTCGAGCGCGTCGAGCCAGCCGGCGATCAGCTTCGGCAGGTCGAGCTTGCCGGCGGTGGCGAGCGTGCCGATCACCTCGGAGAGATGCAGCGGCGGCTGGTTGTGTCCGGGCCCACCGTCGCGCGGCGGCGGCGCGGGCCAGAGCAGCGCGACCGTCTCGGAGAGATCACCGACATAATCGTAGGAGAGGCCGAACAGGTAGGGATCGACGCGCGTCGCCATCAGCGAGCGGACGAGGTTCGGCTTGGCGTGCTGGAATGACAGCGCGCCGGTGAGCGCCGCCAGGGCGAAGCCGCGCTCGGGATCGGGCGTGGTGCGGAAATAATCCGTCATCACCCTGAGCTTGTTGTTGCGGCCGGGTTCGTAGCTCAGGCGGTCCAGCAGCAGCGCGAAACGATTCAAGCCGCCGCCTCCTCCGGCGCGGCGGTGTCGTCGTCCTCCTCGCCGTAGCCGAGGATATGCAGCGGCTCGGCCTCGATGCCCTGCCCGCGCGCCCAGTGCACCAGAGCGTCCGCCTCGCCATGGGTTACGAGCAGCTTGGAGCAGCCCGTCTCGGCGATGGTGGTGCAGAGCGCTTCCCAGTCGGCGTGATCGGAGACCACCAGAGGGAGCTCGATGCCTTTCTGGCGGGCACGGGCGCGCACGCGCATCCATCCCGAGGCGAAACACACGACCGGATCGGGGAATTTACGGGCCCAGAGATCCTGCAGCGCGCTGGGCGGGCAGATGACGATCTCGCCGCCGAGCTTGGAACGATCCTTCGGGCCGACCTTGCGGATCTCGCCGAGCGGGATGCCGCGCGCCACGTAGAAGGCGGTCAGCTTTTCCATCGCGCCGTGAATGTAGATGGGGCGGTCGTAGCCGGCCTGCCGCAGCAGCGCCATCACCCGCTGGGCCTTGCCGAGCGAATAGGCGCCGACGAGATGCGCCCGCTCGGGAAAGAGCGCGCGCGAGGCCAACAGCTTGTCGATCTCGAGATCGGTACGGGAGTGTCGGAAGACCGGAAGGCCGAAGGTCGCCTCCGTCACGAACACGTCGCACGGCACGATCTCGAAGGGCGCGCAGGTCGGATCCGGCTCGCGCTTGTAGTCCCCGGAAACGACGATCGTCTGCTGGGAGAAGGCCATCCTGATCTGCGCCGAGCCAAGCACATGGCCCGCCGGATGGACGCTTACGCTGGCATCGCCGAGCCGTACAGTCTGTCCATACGCGAGAGGCCGTGCCGATCGGCAAAAATCCGACCCGTACCGGACAGCCATGATGTCGAGGGTTTCCGCGCTTGCCAGGACCTCACCATGGCCGGCGCGAGCATGGTCGGCATGCCCATGGGTGATCAGCGCGCGAGCGACCGGTCGGACAGGATCGATAAAAAAATCGCCCGAGGGACAATAAAGTCCCTCAGGCGACAGAATCAGCGAACCCTTCAGATCCAATCCGACGAGTCTACCGAGCCGTGCAGACGATACCGCGCGTCGGATATTCTTTGCCATCCGGGCCGGTCATACGGGTCACTCGTACGCAATCCTCGGCGGCGCCGGGGCCGGCTTTCGCAAGCTGGATCGCCGGGCCGGCGGCCAGTGGCTGCAGCTCGCTGTGGATCGGCGAAATGTGCGAGCGCGGCACGAACGTCAGTGGCGCGGCCACCGCCGCACCGAACGACGCGAACGCGAAGGCGGCGATGGAGAGCTTGACGACGTTCTTGCGAACTCTCTTCTGTGTCGTGACCATTGTGGCCCCCAGAGTGGCGGACTTAGCGGCCCGCTTGAAGCTTTGCACCTCGGTGCGTTGAGCTAAGAACAAGCGAGCCGAAAAAGGTTCATCTCCTGTCAAGCCTTTTCGAAAAAAAAAAGGGGGACCTGCGTCCCCCGTTTTCCGAACCGGCTATGACGCGTTAGTAGCCGTACCCATATCCGTAGCCACAGCCGCCGCCGTAGCCACCATAATAACCGCCGTAGCCGCCGTAGCCGCAGCCGGGGTAACCATAGTAGCCGCCGTAGTACCCGCCAGCGAGCAGGCCGAGACCCAATCCGCCATAGCCGAAACCGCGCCCGTAACCGCGACCGTAGCCATAGCCGCGACCGCCAGCGAAGCCGCGACCGCCGAAGCCTCGGCCACCGCCCGCGAAACCGCGACCGCCGCCGCCGAAGCCATGACCGCCACCGCCGCCACCATGGCCGCCGCCGCCGCCGCCCCGCGCGTCCGCCATCGTCGGCACCATCGCAACGCTAGCCACCACCGTCAGAGCGGTCGCTCCCGCGAACATCGTCTTCCTCAATAAACTTGACATGGTCGTCTCCTTAGAAGGGTTTCCAATCTGGAACGCGCAACCGTCAGGAAAGATGCCGGGCGATAAGTCGTACGACGAGGATAGGCGGTCGTATCGGCCGGCCGGCTCGCCCAGGTCCCTTCCTCCAGTCGAAATAGGACCGCGACATCTTTGTTTCAAGACAAACGACATCGACCGGCTTCAGGGTGTGACGATTGATCTCCAACGACCTGCCGCCGGCGCGCTCACGCGATCCGCGCGCCGATGCCCGCTTTGACCGGGGACGAGCGGCCCTCGCGGAAGGAGATCTCGGGGAAGCGGCCGAGATGATCGAGCAGGCGCTCGCCCTGGCGCCGGACTGGGCGGGTGCGTGGCATCTGCTCGGAACCGTCAACGCTGGTCGCGGCCAGTCCATGCAGGCGCGCCACGCCTATGCGCAGGCGCTCCGGCTCGATCCGACGGACCGCCATGGCGCCGCGCTCGCCTTGGCGCGCTTGGGCTTCACGTCCGCTCCGCCCGTCGCGCCCGCCGCCTATGTCGCGGCGCTTTTCGACGAATACGCGCCGCGCTTCGAGGATCATCTGACGCGCCAGCTCGCCTATCGTGGCCCGACCGACCTTGCGGAGGCGCTCGCATCGGTGGGCCCGCGGCACTTCGGACATGTGCTCGACCTCGGCTGCGGCACCGGCCTCTGCGGCGCCGCGATCCGGCCGCGGGCGGATCATCTCGCCGGCGTCGATCTCTCCGCCGGGATGGTCGCCGCGGCGCGGTCGAAGGCGATCTACGATCGGCTCGAGACTGCCGATCTCCACGCTTTCCTCGCCGGCGAACCGACCGCCAGCGCCGATCTCGTCGTTGCCGCCGACGTTCTCATCTATATCGGCGATCTGGCGCCGCTCTTCGCCCGGGCGGCGCGCGTTCTGCGTGACGGCGGCACCCTGGCGTTCAGCACGCAGCTCGCCTCGGCCGAGCACGGCTACGCGATCGGCGAGGACCTGCGCTTCCATCATTCGCGACGCTACGTCGACGATGCTCTCGCCCGTGCGGCCTTTACCGTCCTGCGCCGCGATGTCAGGAGTGTGCGGCGCGAGAACGGGCGCGACGTTCCGGGGCTGATCGTCGTGGCGTGCCGCGCCTGATGGTCTCCGCCGGGCAGACGCGCAACGTGGCCCTTGCCGCCACTGCTCGCCATCGGTTGGATGACTGACGCTGAGATCTCTCCGGGACCCGCCATGACCGCACCTTCGCCCGATCTCATCGTCCATTCGAGGGAGCCTTTCAACGCGGAGCCGGCGCTGGAGCGTCTGCGCGCGAGCTTCATCACGGCGCAGGCCGATTTCTACATCCGCAGCCACGGCGACGTGCCCCGCCTCGATGAGGCGAGCCATCGTCTGACCGTCGGCGGCCACGTCGCCACGCCGCTGACGCTGAGCCTCGCCGATCTGCGCGGGTGGTTCCCGCAACGAACCGTCATGGCCGTCATGCAATGTGCCGGCAATCGCCGCGCCGACATGGCGAAGGTCCGTCCCGTCACCGGCGATCTCTGGGCGGGGGGCGCGATCGGCAACGCGGCCTGGACCGGCGTCGCCCTCGCCGACGTGCTGCACGCGGCGGGCGCCAAGACCGACGCCGATCTCCACGTCGCGTTCTCCTCGCTCGACGAATGCGAGGTCGACGGCAAGCGGTTCCGCTACGGCGCCTCGATCCCGATGGCCAAGGCCATGTCGCCGGACGTGCTCCTGGCCTACGCGATGAACGGCGAGGCGCTGGCGCCCGCGCACGGCTTTCCGCTGCGCGTCGTGGTACCGGGCTTCGCGGGGGTGCGCAGCCCCAAGTGGGTCGCGGCGATCGAGGTGCGGGACACGCCGTCCGACAATCCGATCCAGGATCAGGATTACAAGATGCTCCCGCCGGATATCCACGCGGCGGCGGACATCGACTGGAGCCGCGGCGTCACGATCAACGACATGCCGCTCAACGCGGCGATCTGCGAGCCGCCGCCGCACGCCATGCTGCGCGCCGGCGCGACGATCGTGCGCGGCTACGCGGTGGCGACCGCGCGCGCGATCGTCCGCGTCGACGTCTCGATGGATGGCGGCAGGACGTGGCGCCAGGCCGACTTGCGGCAAGGCGATCTGCGGCAAGGCGATCTGCGGCAAGGCGATCTGCGGCAAGGCGAGACGACGCCGTGGAGCTGGACGTTCTGGTCGATCGAAGCCGAGCTGACGGCCGGCGAGCACGAGCTCGCGGTCCGCGCATGGGACTCGGCCGGGCAGACGCAGCCCGCCTCGCCGGACGACACGTGGAACATCAAGGGCTATCTCAGCGCGGCCTGGCACCGCGTTCCGGTGACGGTGCGCTAGCCCGCGCTGCCGCGAGGACACTCATGCCGGATGCCTCGCCACAGCCCAACGTGCTCGCCGCCGTGCGGCAGACGCGTTTTTCTCCAGGGTTCTGGGCGCTGGTCGCGCTGACAGGCATCGGCTCCGGCTTGGCGGCCGGGCTGCTGATGAAGCTGCTGCGGCTCGTCCAACACGCGGCCTGGCGTTACGGCGGCGGCACGTTCCTCGACGCCGTCGAGAACGTGGGTCCGCTGCCGCGCGTGCTGATCCCGATCGGCGCCGGACTCCTCGCCGCCTGCGTGCTCTTCCTCACCGGGCGCGGCAAGGCGCCTCACTCCAGCGAGCTCGAGGCGACGATCTGGTTTCGCAGCGGGCGGCTCGAACCGGCGCGGACGACGATCAAGGCCGTGCTGTCGATCGTCGTCGTCGGGCTCGGCGCCTCGCTCGGCCGCGAGGCCGCGCCCAAGCAGAGCGGCGCGCTGATCGGCAGCCTGCTCGCCTCCTGGCGCGGCGTGCCGCCGAGCCAGCGCCGGCTGCTCGCCGCCTGCGGCGCCGGCGCCGGCATCGCGGCGGTCTACAACATCCCTTTCGGGGGCGCCCTGTTCGCGCTGGAGGTGCTGCTCGGCACGCTCGCCCTGCCCCTTGTCGCGCCGGTTTTCGCAGCGACGCTTCTCGGCACCGCGAGCGCGTGGCTGCTGCTGCCCAACGAGCCGACCTACCAGGTGCCGGCGATGTCGATCACCTGGTCGCTGACGATATGGGCCGTGCTGTTCGCGCCGCTCGCCGGTCTCGCCTCCGCCGGCTTCGTCGCGCTGATCGCCTTCGCGGCCAGGCACCGGCCGAAGGGCGCGCGCGTCTTCCCCGCCGCTCTGGCGGTGTTCGCCATCCTCGGGCTGCTGGCGATCCCCTATCCGCAGCTGCTCGGCAACGGCAAGGACGCGGTCGAGCTCGCGGCGCTCGACAAGATCGCCCTGCCGACCCTGCTGGCGCTGATGGTGCTGAAGCCGCTCGTCACGGCGGCCTGCCTCGGCACCGGCGCGCCCGGTGGCCTGTTCACCCCGACCCTCACCTTCGGCGCGCTCCTCGGCGGGGCGACCGGCCACATCTGGCTGATGATCTGGCCCGAGGCGCCGGCCGGCGCCTTCGCGCTCGTCGGCGCGGCGGCGCTGCTTGCCGGCACGACCAAAGGCCCTGTCTCGGCGCTGGTGATGATGGGCGAGCTGACGCACCGCATCGACGGGCTGATGGTGCCGATGCTGATCGCGATCGCCGGCGCGGTGACGCTCGCCCACCGGATCGACAAGCGGTCGACGTACACGAGCCGGCTCGGCGCGAGCGGCGACCTGCGCGCCCACGTCTACGAGGCCGGTCTCGCGAGGCCGGGCATGCCGTTCGAGGCGGTCTCCGCGGCGTCGCCCTACTTCGCGCTCCTGCGGATCTGCCTCGAAGACGAAAATGTCGGCTCGATCTTCGTCGTCGACGATGGCGGCACGGTCGTGGGCTCCGTCGCGCGGGCCGACGTGGTGCGGCCGTCCGAGCGGTTCGCGCCGCTGGAAATCGCGACGGCCGTCGACTTCGTCAGGACGTGATCGTCAGGACGTGATCGCGGCGGGCGCTTCCCGCTAGGCCTTGAGCTTGTAGCCGGTGCGGAAGATCCACCAGACGATCCCCATGCAGACGACCATGAACAGCACGGTCATGGCGAGGCTGACGCCGACGGCGACGTCGGAGACGCCGTAGAAACTCCAGCGGAAGCCGCTGACGAGGTAGACGACAGGGTTGAACAGGGTCACCTCGCGCCAGAACGGCGGCAGCATGCCGATCGAGTAGAAGCTGCCGCCGAGGAACGTCAGCGGCGTGATGATCAGCAGCGGCACGATCTGCAGCTTCTCGAACCCGTCCGCCCAGACGCCGATAATGAAGCCGAACAGGCTGAAGGTGATCGCCGTCAGCAGCAGGAAGGCGACCATCCAGACCGGATGCGCGATGTCGTAGGAGACGAACAGCCGCGCGGTGGCCAGGATGATGACGCCGAGCAGGATCGATTTCGTCGCCGCCGCGCCGACGTAGCCGATCACCACCTCGATCCAGGAGACCGGCGCCGACAAGAGCTCGTACATCGAGCCTGACCATTTCGGGATGTAGATGCCGAACGCCGCGTTGGAGACGCTCTGCGTCAGCAGCGACAGCATGGTGAGGCCCGGCACGATGAAGGCGGCGTAGCTGACGCCATCGACGTTGCTCATGCGCGAGCCGATCGCCGAGCCGAACACCACGAAGTAGAGCGCGGTCGAGATCACCGGCGCGATGATGCTCTGCGCCAGCGTGCGCACCCAGCGCCGCATCTCGCTGTAATAGATCGCGTACGTGCCGTGGACGTTCACTCTCATGCGTTCACCAGGCTGACGAAGATGTCCTCGAGCGAGCTCTGGCGCGTTTGCAGATCGGTGACGTCGACGCCGGCGGCGTTGAGGTCGCGCAGAAGGCCGGCGATGCCGGTATCCTCTCCTTTGGTGTCGAACGTGTAGACGAGCGTCGTGCCGTCGGCGCTCCGTTCCAGACTATAGCCGGCGAGACTCTCGGGAAGGACGGCGAGCGGTGACCGCAAGGTGAGGGATAGTTGCTTCTTGCCGAGCTTCTGCATCAGCACGGCCTTGTCCTCGACGAGGATGATCTCGCCTTTGCGGATGACGCCGACGCGATCGGCCAGCTCCTCCGCCTCCTCGATGTAGTGCGTCGTCAGGATGATGGTGACGCCATCGTCGCGCAGGCGCCGCACGAGCGCCCACATGTCGCGGCGCAGCTCGACGTCGACACCGGCGGTCGGCTCGTCGAGGAACAGGATGCGCGGTTCGTGCGCCAGCGCCTTGGCGATCATCACGCGACGCTTCATGCCGCCCGAGAGCGCCATGATCTTCGAGTCCCGCTTGTCCCACAGCGAGAGGTCGCGCAACACCTTCTCGATATGTTTGGGATCCGCCTTCTTGCCGAACAGCCCTCGGCTGAAGGCGACGGTCGCCCCCAACGTCTCGAAGGCGTCGAAGGCGAGTTCCTGCGGCACCAGACCGATCGTCTCGCGCGCGGCGCGATAGGCGGTGACGATGTCGTGCCCGTCCGCCGTGACGGTCCCCGTCGTCGGATTGACGATGCCGCAGATGATCGAGATCAGCGTCGTCTTGCCGGCGCCGTTGGGCCCGAGCAGCGCGAAGATCTCGCCCTTCTCGATGGCGAGGTCGACCTTGCGCAAGGCCTGGAACCCCGACTTGTAGGTCTTGGTCAGGCCGACGACGGAGATGATGGGAGGCAAACAATTCCCTGGAGTGGTCGATGAGCACTTCTCCCGCGAACGGGAGAAGAAAAAGCGCAGACTTGCGCCTAGGCCGCCTTCGCGAGCTGCCGGAGCACGTAGCTCAGGATGCCGCCGTTGTTGAAGTACTCCAGTTCGTCGAGGGTGGCGATGCGGCAGAGCAGCGGCACCGTCTCCTCGCGGCCGTCGTCGTACTTGACCGTCATCGCCATCTTCTGGCGCGGGAGCAGTCCCTCGCTCAGGCCGTCGATGGTGATTTCCTCGTTGCCCTTCAGCTTGAGCGACGACCAGGTGGTGCCGGGCTCGAAGGTCATCGGCAGCACGCCCATGCCGACGAGGTTCGAGCGATGGATGCGCTCGAAACTCTCGGCGATGACCGCGCGCACGCCGAGCAATTTCGTGCCCTTCGCCGCCCAGTCGCGCGACGAGCCGTTGCCGTATTCCGCGCCGGCGAAGACGACCAGCGGCACCTTCTCCTCGGCATATTTCATCGCGGCGTCGTAGATCGACATCGCCTCGCCGCCGGGCCAATGCTTGGTCATGCCGCCTTCCGGCACGTTGCCGTCGTCATGCTGCATCATGAAGTTCTTGATGCGGATGTTGGCGAAGGTGCCGCGCATCATGATCTCGTGATTGCCGCGCCGGGTGCCGTACTGGTTGAAGTCCTTGACCGAGACCTGGTGCTCGGCGAGGTAGGTGCCGGCGGGCGAGGCCTGCTTGATCGAACCGGCCGGGGAGATGTGGTCGGTGGTGATCTTGTCGCCGAACATGGCGAGGATGCGCGCGCCCTTGATGTCGGTGATCGGGTCGGGCGTCATCGTCATGCCCTCGAAATAAGGCGGGTTCTGCACGTAGGTCGAGCCCATGTCCCAGGCGTACGTCTCACCTTCCGGCGCGTCGACGCCCTTCCAGTGGTTGTCGCCGGCGAACACGTCGGCGTAGCGCGACTTGAAGACCTTCCGCGTCACGTATTTGTCAATGTACTTCTCGATCTCGTCCGGTGTCGGCCAGATGTCCTTCAGGTAGACGTCCTTGCCGTCGGAGCCCTTACCGAGGGGATCCTTGTCGAGATCGAGCTTCACCGTGCCGGCAATGGCGTGCGCGACGACGAGCGGCGGCGAGGCGAGGTAGTTCGCCTGCACGTCGGGCGAGACGCGGCCTTCGAAGTTGCGGTTGCCCGACAGCACCGCCGCGGCGACGATGCCGTTGTCGTTGATCGTCTTGGAGATCGCCGGCGCCAGCGGGCCGGAATTGCCGATGCAGGTCGTGCAGCCGAAGCCGATCAGGTTGAAGCCCAGCTTATCGAGGTCTTCCTGCAGGCCGGAATTGGCGAGATATTCGGCGACGACCTGGCTGCCGGGCGCGAGCGAGGTCTTCACCCAGGGCTTGGACTTGAGGCCGAGCGCATGCGCCTTGCGGGCGAGCAGTCCGGCGCCGATCAGCACGCTGGGATTGGACGTGTTGGTGCACGAGGTGATCGCGGCGATCACCACGTCGCCGTGCCCGAGCGTCCAGTCCTTGCCTTCGACGGGGAAGCGCTCGCCGACGTTCTCGGTCTTCTTGTACTCGGTGCCGAGCGACACGTTGAAGCCGGCGCCGACGTCGGGCAGCGCGATGCGGCCTTCGGGTCGCTTGGGGCCGGCCATCGAGGGGACGACGGTCGCGAGGTCGAGCTCGAGGATGTCGGTGAAGACCGGGTCCGGCGTATGCTTGTTGCGATAGAGGCCCTGCTCCTTGGCATAGGCCTCGACGAGGTCGACGCGCTCGGACGAGCGGGCGGAAACGGTGAGATAGGCGAGCGTCTCCTTGTCGATCGGGAAGAAGCCGCAGGTGGCGCCATATTCCGGCGCCATGTTGCCGATCGTCGCGCGGTCGGCGAGCGTCATCGAGGTGAGGCCGGGACCGAAGAACTCGACGAACTTGCCGACGACGCCCTTCTTGCGCAGCATCTGCGTGACGGTGAGCACGAGATCGGTGGCGGTGACGCCGGCCTTGACCTCGCCGATCAGGCGGAAGCCGATGACTTCCGGCAGCAGCATGGAAAGAGGCTGGCCGAGCATGCAGGCCTCCGCCTCGATGCCGCCGACACCCCAGCCGAGCACGGAAAGCCCGTTGACCATGGTGGTGTGCGAGTCGGTGCCGACCAGCGAATCCGGGTAGGCGATCTCGACCGTTTTCGTCTTGCCGCCGTCCTTCTCGATCTCCTCTTCCTTGGTCCAGACCGTCTGCGCGAGATATTCGAGGTTGACCTGGTGGCAGATGCCGGTGCCGGGCGGCACGACGCGGAAATTGTCGAACGAGGATTGGCCCCATTTCAGGAAGCGGTAGCGCTCGCCGTTGCGCGAATATTCGAGATCGACGTTGGTCTTGAAGGCGCTTTCGGTGCCGAAGGCGTCGACGATGACCGAATGGTCGATGACGAGATCGACCGGGACGAGCGGGTTGATCTTCTGCGGATCGCCGCCGAGCTTGGTCATCGCGTCACGCATGGCGGCGAGATCGACCACGGCGGGTACGCCGGTGAAGTCCTGCATCAGAACGCGCGCCGGACGGAAGGCGATCTCCTTCTCCTCCTTGCCGCGATTGTCGACCCAGGCGGCGATCGCCTCGATGTCTTCCTTCTTGACGGTACGGCCGTCTTCGTAGCGCAGCAGATTTTCGAGCAGCACCTTCATCGAGAACGGCAGCTTCGAAATGCCTTTCAGCCCATTCTTCTCCGCCTCTTCCAACGAATAATAATGGTAGGTCTTCTCGTCGACCGTGAGCTTCTTGCGGCATTTGAAACTGTCGAGTGAGGCCATCTGACGTGTTCCCGGCATATGGAAGAGCAGGCTTAATCGCCTTGGATGTAAGCAGTCTAAGGTGTGCGGCCTACGTGATGCGCCCAAGCGTTTTGCAATGCAAGATCGGTGCGTGCGCCGTTGCCTGAGCCCCTGCTTTGCGTCGACGCGCTCACGGTGGAACGCGGCGGCCGCGTCGTCCTGTCCGATCTGAGCTTCACGCTTTCCGCCGGCGAGGCCATCCTCGTGTCCGGCCGCAACGGGGCCGGCAAGTCGACGCTGCTGCGCACCCTCTCGGGCCTGCTGCAACCGCAATCCGGGACGATCCGCTACGTTCTGGCGAGCGACGACGTGCGTGGCGTCGAGACGGTGCATTACCTCGGCTACGAGGACGCGCTGAAGCCCTCGCTGAGCGTGGGCGAGAACCTGGATTTCTGGGCGAGCATGCTGGGCGCCATTCCCTCGCCCGCGCGGAAAGGGACGGGCGCCGAGCGAAGCATGGTGGAGGGAGCGCCGAGCGCTTCATACGCCCAGGACGGCGGTCTGAAGACCGATCCGCCGCCTTCGGCCCCCCGCCCCGGTTTCACGGGCGCGGATCGGCATCCCCGCGCCGCCCTCGACGCCTTCGGCATCGCCCGCCTCATCGACCTGCCCGCCGCCTACCTTTCCGCCGGCCAGAAGCGCCGCGTCGCGCTCGCCCGTCTGCTGCTGGCGCCGCGCCCGATCTGGCTGCTCGACGAGCCGCTGATCGCGCTCGATGTCGGCGCGCAGGCGACGCTGAACGCCGTCATGGCCGCGCATGTCGCCGCCGGCGGCGCGATCCTCGCGGCCTCGCATCAGCAAATGGACATGCCCTGTCGCGAAATCCGGCTCGGCGCGAACGGCGCCGCGTGAGCCCGCTCCTCGCGCTCTTCCTTCGCGACATCCGCGTCGGGCGCCGGATCGGCGGCGGCGCCGCGCTCGGCGTGGTCTTCTTCCTTATCCTGATCACGCTGATGCCGTTCGCCATCGGTCCGGACCTCAACCTCCTGTCGCGCATCGGCCCGGCCATCCTCTGGATCGCCGGATTGCTCGCCACGCTGCTCGGGCTCGACCGGCTGTTTCAGTCGGATCGCGACGACGGCTCGCTCGACCTCATGCTGATGAGCCGGTCGGGCGGCGAGATGATCGTGCTCGTCAAGTGCGCCGCGCACTGGCTGCTGACCGGCCTGCCGCTGGTGGCGTTCACGCCGGTGTTCGGCCTGATGCTCGGCATGGGTCCGCAGGCGCTGGCGCAGACGACGGCTTCGCTCGCCGTCGGAACACCGGCGCTGACGATGCTGGGCGCGATCGGCGCGGCATTGACGGTGGGCTTGCGCAAGGGCGGGCTGCTGATGGCGGTGCTCATCCTGCCGCTTTGCATCCCCGTGCTGATCTTCGGCGTCTCCGCCGCGACGGCGGGCTTGGGAAACCCGATCCCGTTCGCGACACCGTTCCTGATCCTGTGCGCCCTCAGCCTCGCCGCGATCGCCGGCGCCCCGTTCGCGGCGGCGGCGGCGTTGCGGGCGATGAACGACTAGCCATCGAGCTTACGAGCGCGGTTGTGGCAACCGCCGGTTGATGGATCGCGGCCGCCGGATGTCTAGTGTGACAAGCCTCGCAACAATATCGCGAGTTCCTATGCGTTTCGAGCCGAGTCGCGTTTTCCTGCGTTCCGATCTGCTGCCGCCGTGGCGGGTGCCCAGCGGTATCGCGCGCGACGTCGTCGCGCCGGCCTTGACGTTTCTTCAAGGCCCGGGCTTCGACGAGACCAAGCTGGGAGAGGCCCGCCGCCGCGCGCTCGCCGAGGGGGTCGGTCCGGCGCGTGGGCTGCTGGCCTACGGCGGCGTGAGCGAAAGCTTGTTCTATCGACGCCTCGCCGATCATCTCGGCGTCGCCTTCGATGGCAAGTGGCCGCATCTGCCGCAGCCCTTCGACGCCCTTCGCGCGCTCGAGAACGGTTTCGTGAAGCTCGCCGACGGACGATGGCTCATCGCACCGACCGACGAAGCGCTTTCGATCCTGCTCGCGGCACGCGACCAGGTCTCGCTCGATCGTTCCCGCTTCGCTCTGACGACGCCGGCCCACCTCGCCGCCCTCGTTCGCCACCGCGCCGAAGCCACGATCGTCCATGCCGCGAGCCATTATCTGCCCGAGACACGGCCTCGCCTCTCCGCCAAGCACGCCTTCGACCGCGCGACGAAGATCATCGCTTCGGCTGCCGCGGTCGGTGCCGCACTCGCGGCCTACCTGCAGCCGGCGGCGATGCTCGACGGCCTCGGCATGACCTTTCTTCTCGCGATGATCTTCCGTCTCGTGGTCAGCGCGGCGGGCTACGAACGCGATCGCGCCGCCCCCGTCGCGTTGAAGACCGAAGACGCGCCCTTCTACTCCGTCCTGGTGCCGCTCTACCGCGAGGCGGCGATGGTTCCCGGCCTCGTGAGCGCGCTCGAGCGTATCGACTACCCACGATCGAAGCTCGAAGTCCTCTTCCTCGTGGAGACGGATGATCGCGAGACCCGCGATGCGCTGGCGGCGATCGACCTGTCGCCCGGCTTCCGCGTGGTCGTCGTTCCCGACGGCAGGCCGCGGACCAAGCCGCGAGCCCTCAACGTCGGCCTGTTCCTCGCGCGCGGCACGCTCCTGACCGTGTACGACGCGGAAGATCGACCCGATCCCGACCAGCTTCGGCGTGCCGCCGACCGTTTCGCGCGGGCGCCGGCCAGACTTGCCTGTCTGCAGGCGCGGCTCGCCATCAGCAACGGCGCCGACGGGCTGCTCGCGCGCCTCTTCGCGGTCGAATACGACTGCCTGTTCGACCTCTACAACGTCGGCCTCGGCCGCCTCGGGCTGCCGATGGCTCTTGGTGGCACCTCGAACCATTTCCGCCGCGATGTCCTGCGCGAGATCGGCGGGTGGGACGCGTGGAACGTTACCGAGGACGCCGACCTCGGCTTGCGCCTCGCGCGGTTCGGCTACACCTCGGACAGCCTGGCCTCGACGACCTACGAGAACGCGCTGACCGAAACCGCGCGCTGGTTCCTGCAGAGGCGGCGCTGGACCAAAGGTTGGATGCAAACCGCTCTCGTTCTCGCGCGCGACTGGCGCGCGGCGTTCGGCGACTTCGGAGCGGCTCGCGCGCTCGCGGTCGCCGCCATGATGATCAACCTCGTGATCGGGCCGTTGCTCATGCCGCTCTTCGCGCTCCCGGTCATCGGCAACCTGATCGTCAACGGCCTGCCGACACCGCACGGGCTCATCCAGGTCGCGGAAGCCACGATCGCCTATTCGGTGCTCACGTTCGGCGTCTGCTCGACGCTTTGGATGGGCCATGCCGGATCGCGCGATGCCGGCGAAGAGCGGCCGTGGGCGCTACTCTTGCTGCTACCCTACCAATTCCTGATCAGCCTGGCCGCCTGGTGCGGCCTCTGCGATCTCGTCCGCGCGCCTCATCACTGGCACAAGACGGAGCACCGGCCGTAGCGTGTCGTCAGCCAGCCTGACCGAGCCGCTCGCCCTGATAGACGCCAGCCCTGATGCGACCCCACCAGGCCGGATGATCGAGGTACCAGCGGACCGTCTTGCGCAGCCCGGTGTCGAAGCTCTCGCGCGGCACCCAGCCGAGATCGCGCTTGATCTTCGAGGCGTCGATCGCGTAGCGCATGTCGTGGCCTGGCCTGTCGGTCACGTAGGTGATCAGCGTCTCGCGCTTCGCGGCGCCGGGCGCCATCTCGTCCACCAGCGCGCAGATCGCGCGCACGACGTCGATGTTCGAGCGCTCGTTCCAACCGCCCACATTGTAGCTCTCGCCCTCGACGCCCTTCGTCGCGATCGTCACCAGGGCGCGGGCATGATCCTCGACGTAGAGCCAGTCGCGGACGTTGAGGCCCTGCCCGTAGACCGGGATGGGCTTGCCCTCGAGCGCGTTGAGGATGACGAGCGGGATGAGCTTCTCGGGAAAATGGTAGGGGCCGTAATTGTTCGAGCAGTTCGAGGTGACGGTCGGCAGCTTGTAGGTGTGATGCCAGGCCCGCACCAGATGGTCCGATCCGGCCTTGGAGGCCGAATAAGGGGAATTGGGCTGATAAGGGCTATCTTCCAAAAAGAAGTCGCTCTCGCCCAGCGAGCCGAACACCTCGTCGGTGGAGATGTGGTGAAAGCGGAAGCGCGCCTTGGCCTCGGGCTCGAGCGTCATCCAGTGGCGCCGCGCCGCCTCGAGCAGCACGAACGTGCCCATGACGTTGGTCTCGATGAACGCGGCCGGCCCGTCGATCGAGCGATCGACGTGGCTCTCGGCGGCGAGGTGCATGACGACGTCAGGCCCGTAGCGCTCGAACGTGTCGCGTACCGCGTCCGCGTCGCGGATGTCGACCCTGGCGAAGCTGTAGCGCGCGTCGGCGGCCACGCTGCTGAGATTGTCGAGGTTTCCGGCATAGGTGAGGGCATCGAGGTTCAAGACCTCGTGCTCCGTGTCGGCGATGAGATGACGGACCACCGCGGAACCGATGAAGCCGGCGCCGCCGGTGACGATGAAACGGAGCGCCATGCTCAGGCCCTGAAGGTGAACGGGGTGGCGGCATCGCGCAGATATGGGAGCACCGCGTCCTTCTCCGAGACCTTGATCTCTCCGGCCGGCACCGGCCATTCGATGCCGATCTCCGGGTCGTCCCAGCGCAGGCCGCCTTCCGCCGCCTTGTTGTAAAAGCCGTCGACCTTGTAGGCGACCATCGTGTCGGCCTCGAGCGTGCAGAACGCGTGCGCGAAGCCGCTGGGGACGAACAGCTGCTCGCCCTTGGCCGCCGTGAGGGTCGCGCCGCACCATCTCCCGTAGGTCGCGCTGCCGTGGCGCAGATCCACCGCGACGTCGAAGACCGCGCCGGCGAGAACACGGACGAGCTTGGCCTGCGGCTCGGGCGCCAGCTGGAAATGGAGGCCGCGGATGGTGCCGCGCTGCGTCGAGAGCGACTGGTTGTCCTGCACGAAGTCGACCGAGACGCCGGCTCGGACGAAGTCACGCCGATTGTAGGCCTCGACGAAATAGCCGCGGCTGTCGGCGAAGCGCTGCGGCGTAAGCAACAGCACATCGGCGATCGAGAGGGCCTCGACGGCGAGCGGCATGCATGTCTCCGATCGACACGTTGGCAGGGCACACGTCACGCCTGCTATTTGCCACCGAGCCTAAAGTCAAACCGCTTTCGCGTGGAAGATGCCGGCCGCAAGGCGCGGACCTCCCGCAGGAAAAGCGCTGGCGTGGTGAACGCGACAGCCTGCGGGAGGGATCAGGCTCGAGCGGTCGTCAGATCTGGCGCTCGACCATCATGCTCTTGATGTGCGAGATGGCCTTCGCCGGATTGAGGCCCTTGGGGCAGGCTTTGGCGCAGTTCATGATCGTGTGGCAGCGATAGAGACGGAACGGATCCTCGACGAAATCGAGCCGCTCGCCGGTCGCCTCGTCGCGCGAATCGATCAGCCAGCGGTAGGCCTGCAGCAGCACGGCCGGACCGAGATAACGATCGCCGTTCCACCAGTAGCTGGGGCACGATGTCGAGCAGCAGGCGCAGAGGATGCACTCGTAGAGGCCGTCGAGCTTGGCGCGATCGGTCGGCGACTGCTTCCATTCCTTCTCCGGCGCCGGCGTGGTCGTCTTCAGCCACGGCTGGATCGAGGCGTGCTGCGCGTAAAAGCCGGTGAGGTCGGGCACGAGATCCTTGACCACCAGCATGTGCGGCAGAGGGTAGATCTTGATCGCACCCTTCACCTCGTCGATGCCCTTGGTGCAGGCGAGCGTGTTGGTGCCGTCGATGTTCATCGCGCAGGAGCCGCAGATGCCCTCGCGGCAGGAGCGACGGAAGGTCAGCGTCGAATCGACCTTCGACTTGATCCAGATGATCGCGTCGAGGATCATCGGGCCGCAATCATCGGTGTCGACGAAGAACGTGTCGACGCGCGGGTTCTGCCCGTCCTCCGGGTTCCAGCGGTAGACGCGGAACTCCTTGACGTTGATTGCGCCCTCCGGCTTCGGCCATGTCTTGCCGACACCGACCTTCGAGTTCTTGGGGAGGTTGAGCTGGACCATATGAACGTTTTCTCTTTCTCAGCTCAATCGTCGTCGTCATCGAGCGCAGCTTTCAGATCGTTGTTCTCCTCGATCCTCAGCATGCGAATATCGCGAACGGACGGCGTGAACCACGCGAACTTCTTAGCCATTCGCTGTACAGTTCGCACGCAGCGAACGGCGTCTACAGTGTCGTCGCCGAAGTAGGCGCTGCCTTGCTTCCACTCGAAACCACGCGCGGTAAGGTAGGTCCTCACCTCGGTATAGGCGTTATTCCAAGAAGAGCCGGGATAGGTTTGCCTCAACATGTCGGTATCGAAGTCGAAAACGATCGCATACATCGAACCACCGCCCCTTCGGTTGTGTCCTATTCCAAAGGTTTGAGGCATCGGATCACTCCTCAGTACACCCGAGCCTTCGGCTCGATGTACTGCATGTCGTTCGACATCGTGTAGGAGTGCACCGGGCGGTAATCGATCGAGACGTCGCGCGACTCCGGGTCGATCGTCGCCAGCGTGTGCTTCATCCAGGTCTTGTCGTCACGTTCGGTAAAGTCCTCCCGGGCGTGAGCGCCACGCGATTCCGTGCGGTTCTTGGCGCCGTCCATCGTCACCACCGCCTGCACGATAAGGTTGTCGAACTCCATCGCCTCGACGAGGTCGGAGTTCCAGATCATCGAGCGGTCGTTGATGCCGATCTGGTCGTTCGCGCCCCACACGTCGTGGATGAGCTTCGAGCCCTCATCGAGCGTCTCGCCGGTGCGGTAGACCGCACAGTTCGACTGCATCACCTTCTGCATGCGCAGACGCAGTTCGGCGGTGGGCACCGACCCCTTCGCGTTGCGCAGCTTGTCGAGACGGGCCAGCGCCATGTCGGCGGAGCCGGCCGGCAGATCGGCCTGCTTCGTGCCTGGCGTCACCACCTGCGCCGCCTTGAGGCCGGCGGCGCGGCCGAAGACGACGAGATCGATCAGCGAGTTCGAGCCCAAACGGTTGGCGCCGTGCACCGAGACGCACGCCGCCTCGCCGATCGCCATCAGGCCGGGTACGATCACGTCGGGATCGCCGTCCTTCTTGACCAGCACCTCGCCGTGATAGTTCGTGGGGATGCCACCCATGTTGTAGTGCACCGTCGGGATGACCGGGATCGGCTCGCGCGTCAGGTCGACGCCGGCGAAGATGCGCGCGCTCTCGGAAATGCCAGGCAGCCGCTCGTGCAGCACCGACGGCTCGAGATGGTCGAGGTGCAGGAAGATGTGATCCTTGTTCTTGCCGACGCCGCGGCCCTCGCGGACTTCCATCGTCATCGCGCGCGAGACCATGTCGCGCGGCGCGAGATCCTTCACCGACGGCGCGTAGCGCTCCATGAAACGCTCGCCCTCGCCGTTGGTGAGATAACCGCCCTCACCGCGCGCGCCCTCGGTGATGAGGCAGCCGGCGCCGTAGATGCCGGTCGGGTGGAACTGCACGAATTCCATGTCCTGCAACGGCAGGCCGGCGCGCAGCACCATCGCGTTGCCATCGCCCGTGCAGGTGTGCGCCGACGTCGCCGAGAAATAGGCGCGGCCATAGCCGCCGGTGGCGAGGATGACCATCTGCGCGCGAAAGCGATGGATCGTCCCGTCGTCGAGCTTGAGGCAGACGACGCCGACGCAGCGGCCGTCCTCGTTCATGATCAGGTCGATCGCGAAGAACTCGATGAAGAACTCGGTGTCGTTCTTCAGCGCCTGCCCGTAGAGCGTGTGCAGCATCGCGTGGCCGGTGCGGTCGGCGGCGGCGCAGGTGCGCTGCGCCGGCGGCCCCTTGCCGAAGTCGGTCGTCATGCCGCCGAACGGGCGCTGGTAGATCTTGCCTTCTTCCGTGCGCGAGAAGGGCACGCCCCAATGCTCGAGTTCGTAGACCGCCTGCGGCGCGTTCTTGCAAAGGTATTCGATGGCGTCCTGGTCGCCCAGCCAGTCCGACCCCTTGACGGTGTCGTACATGTGCCATTTCCAATTGTCGTTGCCCATGTTGGCGAGCGAGGCGGCGATGCCGCCCTGCGCGGCGACGGTGTGCGAACGCGTCGGGAACACCTTCGAGATGCACGCGGTCCGCAGGCCGGCCTGAGAGCAGCCGACCGTCGCGCGCAGGCCCGAACCGCCGGCGCCGACGACGACCACATCGAAGGTGTGGTCGGTGATCGGATAGCTCGAGCCGCTCTTGCCGGGAGCCGCCGAACCGTTGGTCGAGCCGTTGAGAGCCATGGAATGCGCCTTTCGTATCGAGGGGCGAGCGAGCGCTCAGCCGGCGAAACTCACCTTGAGAAGGGAGTAGACGCAGGCGAGCGCCGCCGCGACGGAAAAGAACGTGTTCGCCATGAGCGACCAGTCCTTCAGATTATGCTCGTGAACGTAGTCGTCGATGATCACCTGCATCCCGAGCTTCATGTGGTAGATGCTCACCGTCGTGAAAAGGAGCACGACGAGCGCGGGGAACGGATGCGCCAATTCGGCACGCACGCCGGCGTAATCCTTGCGGATCATACCAATGAGGATCCACACGAAGGCGATGGTCAGCGGCACCAGGGCGGTCGACGTCAGGTGCATCGCCCGCGCCGCCCCCGGCCCGGATTTCGCCGAGCCGAGATAGCGGATCTTCTTGGAGGCGGTCTGCAGGGATTGAACGTCGTTCGCCATCTTTAAATCCAAGCTAGCAAGCCAGCGCCTTCAGGCGGCGATCCAGGCGATGAGCCACACAAGCAAAGTCAGCGCGAGCCCGCCGTAGAGCGTCCCTTGCGCCAGATATTCGCGCGCGGGATGGTCCATGCCGTAGCCCATGTCCCAAATGAAATGACGGATGCCACCGAGAAGGTGATGGAACAACGCCCAGCTGAAGCCGATCAGGATGATGATGCCGAGCCAGGACCCGTAAACCGCCGACACCGTGGCGAAAGGGCCTGGCCCGGCGGCAAGCGCGATCAGGAACCAGGCGAGCAGCAGCGTGCCGACATAGAGAGCAACGCCCGTGATGCGATGGGCGATGGACATCATCATCGTCAGAAGGGGGCTGTAGATCTGAAGATGCGGCGATAGGGGCCGCAGGCCTTCCAGATTGATCGGGCGCGTCTTCGTCTCAGCCATAGGTCTCGCGGATGCTCGCAACGTAGAGCTCTTCCAATAAGACGATCTCTTTTGCGCCGCAATGGCTCGCGCGCCGTGCCGCTCTCTGGAGCGCTAGGTCATAAGACCACACGCGATCGCTATTTCTTGGCCTGCTCCTCCGGCGGCTTCGCCTTGACCTTGACCTTCTGGTGCTCGGCAAGATCGATGGGCGGGCTCACGATGACCTGCTCGCCGCCGTTCAGCCCATCACGCAGTTCGACCGTCTTGCCGAAATCCCGATAGATCGCGACGCTCTGGAGGTGCGCCTCG
The DNA here is from genome assembly GCA_965198495.1 of Beijerinckiaceae bacterium. Taxonomy (GTDB): domain Bacteria; phylum Pseudomonadota; class Alphaproteobacteria; order Rhizobiales; family Beijerinckiaceae; genus RH-AL1. The sequence continues at coordinate 3,408,477 of CBDAPL010000001.1, forward strand.
TCGTCCTGCACGGTGGCGACCTGAAGCCCGTGCTGATTGAAGATCAGGGCCTCGGCCGGTAGAACGACGTTGGGCTTGTCGCGCGGGAGGTGGAACGTCACGTTGACGAACGCGCCCGGCCGCAGCGCGCCCTTCGGATTGGCGACGTCGACCTCGGTGTTGAGGACGCGCGAGGAGTTCTGAAGCGCGACTGAACTGCGGGCGATCTTGCCGGAAAACACCCTTGTCGGCAGCTGCGGCTCGGTGACGTCGGCGGTGAGCCCGTCCTTGATCTCCAGCGCGCTCGTCTGCGGCACGTTGACAGCGACGCGAAGCACCAGGTCGTTGGCGACGGTGAACAGGGGCGCGCCGGTCTGCGTGTCGGCATTGACGAGGTCGCCGACATCGATGCCGCGCGTCGTGACGATCCCGTCGAAAGGCGCGCGGACCTGCTCGAAGGCCGTCAGCGCCACCAGGCGTTCGACCGTTGCCTGCTGCGCCTGGACATTGGCGGCGGCGACCTTGATCCCGGCCTGCGCGGTCTCGACGGACGCCTGCTGCGAAGTCACCTGCGTCTGCTGGTTGTCGTTGTTCTGGACCGTCTCGTAGCCCTGCTGCGTCAGCTTGTTCGTGCGCTTGAAGGTGACGTTGGCGAGGTTGAGGTTGGCCTTGGCCTGATCGAGCGAGGCTTGCGCCTGAGCCTGAGCGGCCTGCGTCTGGGCCAATTGCCCGCGCGCCTGCGCGAGCTGCTGGTCGAGATCGGGCGCGGCGATGCGGATGAGCAGATCGCCCTTCTTCACGCGCGAGCCGATATCGACGCGACGCTCGGCGATATAGCCGGTCGCGCGCGGGTAGATCGTCGCCTGGTCGAACGGCTCGGTCTGCCCCGGCAGGATGAGCTGGATCGGATCCATCTCGGATTTGGCCGTGATCGTCTGGACCTCGGGCACGAAGTCCGCGGCCTCCTTCTGCGTGTTCGTCGCCTCCTCGTAGGTCTCGAAATGCTCGTACCCGCCATAGGCGAGAAGGGCGAGAATCACCAGGAGAGCGATGAAGAACACGCGCTTGCGCGGCAGCGGCGGCGGATCCTTCTCGGCGTCGGCGACGCTCTTGCTCGGGGCGAAGTTTTCGTCCGACGCCGGTGCCTCGCCTGTGAGGTTCGCGGTCCTGTCCTCGTCGATGTTCGACTTGGTCATATGTAATCCTCGACCGGTTTCGCTTCGCCCCGGCGCAGCACGCTGTAAAGGAAAGGAACGAAAAGAAGGGTCGAACAGGTTCCCACCGCCACGCCGCCAAGCACGGCGCGGGCCAAGGCGGCGTTCTGCTCGCTTCCCTCACCGATGCCGATGGCCATCGGCAGCAGGCCGACGAACATGGCGCCGGCTGTCATCAGCACCGGGCGGAGCCGGGTCGCGCCCGCCTCGATGGCGGCCTCGACCGCGCTGCAGCCCGTCGCCTCGCGGTGCTCGCGAGCGAAGGTGACGAGCAGGATCGAGTTGGCGGAGGCCACGCCGACGCTCATGATCGCGCCGAACAGCGAAGGGATCGAGAACGCCGTCTGCGTGATGAACAGGCTCATGACGATGCCGCAGAAGGCCAGCGGCAAGGCGCAGAGCACGACGAAGGGATCGCCCCAGCTCTGATAGTTGATGACCATCAGGAGGTAGACGGCGATGACCGAGATCATCAGGCCGACGCCGATGTTGAAGAAGGCGTCCTGCATCTGCTGGATCTGACCGCGCACGGCGATATTGTCAGGCGCGGGCAGGCTTTTCTGCTCTTCCGCCATGATCTGGTCGATCGCCGTCTTGACCGACCCGAGGTCGCGGTCCTGGACGTTGGCGAAGACGTCGTAGACCGGCTGCGCGTTGAGATGGTTGACGACCGTCTGCTCGGCCTGCCGATTGAGATGCGCGATCGAGTCCAGCATCGTGATGATGCCGGGGTCGTTCGTCCCGTTGGCGGAGACGAAGATCGGTGTCGTCTTGATGTCCGCCAGCGTGTCGTTGCGGTACTCCGGCGTCTGCACCCAAAGCTGGTAGGGGATGCCGGTCTTCGGGTCGGCCCAGAAGTTCGGCGTCACCTGGAAGCTGCCCGACAGCGAGATGTTCATCGCGCTGGCGATCTGCTGCGTGTTGATGCCGATCTCGCTCGCCATCTGACGGTCGATCGTCCCGAAGAACTCCGGCGCGTCGACGATCTGCTGGAGGTGCACGTCGACCGCGCCCTTCACGAGGCGCAGCTTGCGGACGATCTTGTTGGCGGCCTCGAGATCCTGCGCCTGATGGCGGCCGGTGACCTGGATGTCGACCGCCGTGATCGTGCCGAAATCCAGGATCTGGGTGATCATGTCCGACGGCTGGAAGTAGAAGATGGTATCAGGGAAGGCCTTGCGAAGGCTCTTGCGCAGCGCGCGCTGATAGACGGCGGTCGGCGCGCGCGAGACGTCCTTGAGCTGAATGAGCATCTGGCCGTCGTTGTAGCCGACGAAAGAGCCGTCGCCGAAGGCGTAATTGTAGTTGATCGACGGCAGGCCGACGTTGTCGAGGATGAGCTCGATCTTGCCGGGAATCGTCTGTTTGACGACCTTCTCGATCGCCACGAAACGCTCTTCCGTCGATTCGAGCCGCGTCCCGGAGGGCGCGCGCACGTGCAAGGTCATCTGCCCGGAATCGATTTGCGGGAAATAGTCCTCGCCGACGAACATGAAGAGCACGCCGGCGGTCGCGAAGACGCATCCGACCACGAGCAGCGTCACGACGCGATGGCGGACCGTGGCGTGGATCAGGCCGAGATAGCCGAGCTGGAACCTGGCGAAGCCGCGCTCGAAACTGTCCTGGAAGCGGGCGACCAGCCCCTTCTTCTTGCCGCCAACATGGCTGTTGCCGTCGTTTTGCCCGTGGTGCGACCCGTTGGGGCCGAAGCGCTGATCGAACTCCTTCTCGACCAGGATGTCGATGAGGATCGGCACGATCGTCCGCGACAGGACGTAGGAGGTCAGCATCGCGAAGACGACGGCGTAGGCCTGCGGCGTGAACAGGTATTTCGCCGTGTCGGTCAGGAACAGCACGCTGACGAAGGCCGAGCAGATCGCGAGGGTCGAGATCAGCGCCGGCTTGGCGATGCCGGCGGCGCCCTCGACCACCGACTTGCGGAACCCGTGCCCCTCCTCCATCAGGCGGTAGGTGTTCTCGACCGCGACGGTCGCGTCGTCGACGAGGATGCCGACGGCGAGCGCGAGGCCGCCGAGCGTCATCACGTTGATGGTCTCGCCGATCAGCGAGAGGATCGAGAGCGACGTCAGGATCGAGAGCGGGATCGAGACCAGCACGACCAGGGTCGAGCGCCAGGATCCAAGGAAGATGAAGATCGTGAGGCCGGTGAGCGCGGCGGCGGTCAACGCCTCGCGGATGACGTCGGAGATCGCGTTCGACACGAAGACGGACTGGTCGAACAAAGGCGTGACGGACACGCCCTTCGGCGCCGCCGCCCGGATCACCGGCATCAGGCTCTTCACCGAATCGACGACGGTCAGCGTCGACGCGGGGCCGTTCTTGTAGATGGGCATCAGCACGCCCGCTTGGCCGTTGGCGCGGACGAAGTTCTGCTGCGGCGGCGAGCCGTCGCGCACGTAGGCGACGTCGCGCACCATGATCGGCGTGCCGTTGACGACCTTGATCGGGATCGCGTTGAGGTCGGAAAGCTGCTCGGGCGCGGCGTTGAGGCGGATCGGATACTGGAAGTTGCCGAACTTCGCCAAGCCCGACGGGACGACGATGTTCTGGTTGGCGATGGCGTTGATGACGTCGTTGGGCGTCAGCCCGTTGCCCTGGAGCGCATGGAGGTCGAGATCGACCTGGATCTGGCGCGGCGCGCCGCCATAGGGCGCCGGCAGCGTCGCGCCCGGCGTCGTCGAGAGCGTCTGCCTGATCCGGTACATCGCGTAATCGTAGAGAGCGGCGCCACTTTGCGTCGCCGACTGCAGCGACAGCTGGATCACCGGCTGCGACGAGGCGGAGAAGCGCAGCACGACGGGCGGCTGGACGCCCGGCGGCATCACGGCGCGAATCGAGTTGACCGATGACACGACCTGGGCGATCGCGAGATCGATCGACACCGACTGGTCGAAGTAAACCTTCTCGATCGTCTCGCCCTGCAGGGTCTGACTTTCCATCCGTTTGATATTGTTGACGTTGTTCGTCAGGCCAAACTCGCTGTAGGTCGTGATGCGAGAGGCCATGTCGGTGGTGTCGAGACCGATATAGGTCCAAACGATGACGACGACCGGTATGTTGACGACCGGAAGGACGTCCTTCAGCGTCACGACCGCCGAGCCGAGTCCACCCAGCAGCATGACGACGCTGAGGACGAAGAACGTGACCCGGTACTTGAGCGCGTAAAGGACGAGACCCATGCTAACTCATTTGTTGGTTTTGAATGCCAAGTGTCCGGCTCCGCTCTTTTCGCGGCGTACGACCGGCTAGGCGTAAGTGTCTAACGGATTGAAAAACACAAGGCTTGTCAACAGATCGTGAGTAATCAAACCGCCACATGCCCCGTGCGCATGCCGGGGTCGCGCTAGACGCGGGTCGAGCGCGGAGATCGCCGCCGAACGCTCGCTCAGAACACGTCAGGATATGTTCAGAACACGTTAGGATATGCTCAGAACACGTTAGGATAGATGTATTTGGCGATGATGTCCTGCACCAGGAATATCAGCAACAGCAAGATCAGGGGTGACAAGTCCAAACCGTTGAAGTTGGGCATCATGTTACGGATCGGTCGAAGCACCGGCTCCGTGATGGCGTTGAGGCTGTCCCAAATGACCCTGACCACATTATTGTAGATATTGATGACGTTGAACGCGACCAGCCACGACATGATCGCCACCACGATGATCACGTAGGTATACAGCTGCAGAACCAGCAAGATCACGTCGAGTACGGCGCGCATGAGGACTCCGGCCCGCGGGCGCACGAGAGAATACAGGTTTCCCTTAATGCCCCGCGACCTGAGCAGCAAGCCGGCGTTGCCGCCTCACGAGGCCATCGCCGCCGCGCGCGGCGCGTCGTCCGTCTCGATGCGGCCGGAGCGCAGGCGAATCGTCCGGTCGCAGCGCGCGGCGAGCGCGAGATCGTGCGTGACGAGGACCAGCGTCGCACCGCGGTCGCGCTTGAGCGCGAACATCAAATCGACGATGCTCGCGCCGGTGGTCTCGTCGAGGTTGCCGGTCGGCTCGTCGGCGACGAGGATCGCCGGGCGCGGCGCGATGGCTCGGGCGAGCGCCACCCGCTGCTGCTCGCCGCCGGACAATTGGGCCGGGTAGTGCGTCGTGCGCTCGGCCAGGCCGACCGCCGCCATCTCGTCGCGCGCCCGCTTGAAGGCGTCGCGATGGCCGGCGAGTTCGAGCGGGACGGCGACGTTTTCGAGCGCCGTCATCGTCGGGATGAGATGAAAGGACTGGAACACGATGCCGATCCTCTGGCCACGGAAGCGGGCGAGCGCGTCCTCGCCGAGCGAGCCGATGTCCGTCCCTTCGACGCGGATCACGCCGCCGTCGGCCCGCTCCAGGCCGGCCATGGCCATCAGCAACGTCGATTTGCCCGATCCCGACGGTCCGGTGAGGCCAACCGTCTCGCCGCGCGCTATATCGAGCGTGATGTCTTTCAGGATATGGACGCGGGCCGCGCCCCGCCCGAGGCTGAGGTCGACGTGGGCCAATTCGATCGCCGGTGATGCCATGATGTCTTTCGTCTCGAACCGCGCCCATGCCTTGTCGCGGGACAGGCCCGTGGCGCGGTCCCCATATGGGACCATCGAACGGTTCTTCCCAGCGTTCCGGTATCGGCGGCTTCTGATGCGCGCAAGCCTGGCTGTATTATGTACCACGGCCGGCATCGTCGCGGCGCGCGCGGCGCCGATCCGCCTCATCGCCTTCGGCGACAGCCTGACGGCCGGCTACCTGCTGCCGGAAGCCGACGGGTTCGCGGCCAAGCTGGAGGTCGCGCTCAAGGCGCAGGGGCACGACGTCTCGGTCATCAACGCCGGCGTCTCCGGCGATACCACGACCGGCGGCCTCGCCAGGCTCGACTGGACCCTCGCCGACGGCGCCGACGCGGCGATCCTCGAGCTCGGCGCCAACGACATGCTGCGCGGCATCGACCCGAAGATCGCCGAGGCGAACCTCGGCAAGATGCTGGAGGCGATGAAGGCCAAGCACGTCAGGGTGCTGCTCGCCGGCATGCGCGCGGCACCAAGCCTCGGCCAGGATTACGCCGCGAAGTTCGACCCGATCTATCCGGCGCTCGCCAAGCGCTACGACGTCCCGCTCTACCCCTTCTTCCTGGAAGGGGTGATGGGGCAGCGCGGCCAGCACCTTGCCGATCAGCTGCATCCCAACGCCGCCGGCGTCGACACGATCGTCAAGAATATCCTGCCGAGCGTCGACGCGCTGCTGAAGACCGTCGGCTCGAAGAGCTGATCGTCGGCTCCGTCGGACGATCAGCAAGGTGCGCCGCTAGTCCTCGTCGTCGCCGATCGGCACGCCGGAGATCACCCGGCCGCGTGAATGGGCGAGGATCTCGCGCTTGCCGGTATGGCTCGCCGGGCCGAGGATGCCCTCCTTCTCCATGCGCTCGATGAGCGAGGCGGCCTTGTTGTAGCCGACCTGCAAACGGCGCTGGACGTAGGAGACAGAGCTTTTCTTGTCGCGCAGCACGACCTTGACGGCCTGCTCGTAGAGATTGCCCTCGTCCTCGCCCATCGCGCTCTTGTCGAAGACGGCGCCCTCGTCGCTCTCGTCCTCGTCCGCCGCCGCCTCGCCTTCGACGTCGTCGGTGACGCTGTCGAGGTAATCGGGCTGGCCCTGGCTCTTCAGGTGCGCGACGACCTTCTCGACCTCGTCGTCGGAGACGAACGGGCCGTGCACGCGGTAGATGCGGCCGCCGCCCTGCATGTGCAGCATGTCGCCCTGGCCGAGCAGCTGCTCGGCGCCCTGCTCGCCGAGGATGGTGCGCGAGTCGATCTTCGAGGTGACCTGGAAGGAGATGCGCGTCGGGAAGTTCGCCTTGATCGTGCCGGTGATGACGTCGACGGAGGGACGCTGGGTCGCCATGATGAGGTGGATGCCCGCCGCCCGCGCCATCTGCGCGAGGCGCTGGATCGCCCCCTCGATGTCCTTGCCGGCGACCATCATCAGGTCGGCCATCTCGTCGACGATCACCACGATGTAGGGCAGAGAGGTCAGGTCCATCGCCTGCTCCTCGGTGGTCGGCTTGCCGGTCTCCCTGTCGAAGCCGGTCGTCACCCGCATCATGATCGTCTCGCCATTGGCCTTGGCATGGCCGACGCGGGCGTTGAAGCCGTCGATGTTGCGGACGCCGAGCTTCGACATCTTCTTGTAGCGATCCTCCATCTCGCGGACCGCCCATTTCAGCGCGACGACCGCCTTCTTCGGGTCGGTCACGACCGGCGTCAGCAGATGCGGGATGCCGTCGTAGACCGACAGTTCCAGCATCTTGGGATCGACCATGATGAGGCGGCATTCCTCCGGCTTCAGCCGATAGAGCAGCGAAAGGATCATCGTGTTGATGGCGACCGACTTGCCCGAGCCGGTGGTGCCGGCGACGAGCAGATGCGGCATCTTGGCGAGTTCGGCGATGACGGGTTCGCCGCCGATCGTCTTGCCCAGCGCGATGGCGAGCTTGTGCTTGGAATCGCCGAACTCCTCGCTCTCCACCATCTCGCGGAAATACACCGTCTCGCGGCGCTCGTTGGGCAATTCGATGCCGATCGCGTTGCGGCCGGGCACGACGGCCACGCGGGCCGACAGGGCCGACATCGAGCGGGCGATATCGTCGGCAAGGCCGATGACGCGCGAGGACTTCATGCCGGGCGCCGGCTCCAGCTCGTAGAGCGTGACGACCGGCCCGGCGCGCACATGGATGATCTCGCCGCGGATGCCGAAGTCCTCCAGCGTCGTCTCGAGCAGGCGGGCGTTCTGCTCCAGCATGTCGGCGGTGAGCGCGACGCCGTCGGCCTTGCGCGGCACGGCGAGCAGGTCGACGGAAGGGTACTCCCATTCGATGCTCGGCGCGGGCTTGCGCTTGGCGGCCGGCATCTCCGGCGCGGCGAGCGTCACCCTGGACAAGATCGCGCCGGACGAGACCGCGCCGGACGAGATCAGGCTGGACGCGATCGGGCCGGACGCGATCAGGCTGGACGCGATCGGGCCGCTGGCGGCGCTCGTGACATCCTCGTCGGAGAGCGCCGGCGGCATCTGGACCGCGACCTTCGCCTTGGGTCGCACCGAGACGGCGAAACGCTTCATGAAATCGGGGGCGGCTTCCATCGCCACCGCCTTGGCGATCTCGCGGGCAAGATCGTTGGCGGGCGCGGGCAGGTCGACCGCGAAACCACTCATCATGCGCAGGCGCCGCGGCAGGCCGGCGCGTGTCTCGTAGGCGGACTGATCCTCGTTGTTCAACTGTGCAACCTCGTCCATGAAATCGGGGTCAAAAGTCAGCCCGTCGCTCTCGATGAGGTCGACGGGAAGGTCGGCGGCCGCGATCGCCTCCTCGGTGGCGACCGGCTCGATCGGCGCGCGGGCGCGCCGCAGGAGGTGGTCGGGCGTGCGCATGTAGCGGACGCCCGGCGCGGCGAAGAACGGCTGCTGCCAAAGCGGCGCGCGTTCCGCCAGCGTGGGCTGGCTCGGCTCCGTGACGGGCACCGGCGATGATGGCCCTCGCGCGAGCGCCGGGGCTTCCATGGTTTGGGCGACCGGAGGGGATGCCGCCGACACGCGTGGCGATCCCGCCTCTCGACGTCCCAGCGCGGGCCGCTGGTCCGCGCTGATCTCGTCCATTTCGTCTTCGTCGTGGGCCGGCAGGCCGGTCACCGCGTCGCGCCGGGCGGTGGAATGCTCGGCCGTCTCCTCCCTGTAGGGCGGCGCGGCCATGATCCGCTCGATCTCCGCGCCAAGCGGCGTCGGCCCGAAGGCCGCGTAGCGGGTGTTCTGCGGCCAGCCCGGCTCGCGACGCGACCCGACACGGTCATTGGCGCCGAGATTCTCGATCAACGCCACGAGAAAACGGGTCAGAGCGCGCGCTCCCGTCAGGCTCGCCTCCCGCAGATTGCGCTCGCGCGATCGGACGGGACGGACGCCGCTGTGGGATGAACGCATGACGTGACACGCTACGGTACGAGACCCGACCAGTGGTAAAGTTGGAGCGTTAAAATTGTCCTGTCGTTCATGATGAAGGGCGCTCGCCTTGCGCCGCGCTCATGGCCATTGCGCGGACGGAACCGGCGGGTATGCGAGCGATTTCGCCTGCCATCGGCGTGCGTGACGCGCACGCGAACAAGCGCGGAAGGAACAATCCATGACCGCAGACACAACGCCCGTATGGTTTATCACCGGTTGCTCGACCGGCTTCGGGCACGACCTCGCCAAGCTCGTGCTCGATCGCGGCTGGCGCGCCGTCGTGACCTCGCGCGACCAGGCTAAAGTCGAGCCGCTCGTCGAGGGCACGGACGGGCGCGGCCTCGCCCTCTCGCTCGACGTGACGAATCCAGCCCAGATCAAGCAGGCGGCGGCCGAGGCCAAGCGCGCCTTCGGACGGGTCGACGTGCTCGTCAACAACGCCGGCTACGGCTACCAGTCGTCGGTCGAGGAGGGCGAGGACGACGAGATCCGCGCGCAGTTCGACGCCAACGTCTTCGGCCTGTTCGCGATGACGCGGGCGATCCTGCCGATGATGCGCCAGCAGCGCCACGGCCGCATCATCAACATCACCTCCGTGGCGGGCCTGATCGGCTTCGCCGGATCGGGCTATTACGCCGCCTCCAAACATGCCGTGGAAGGCTGGTCGGACGCGCTCGCCGTCGAGGTCGATCCGCTCGGCATCAAGGTGACCTGCGTCGAGCCGGGCCCGTTTCGCACCGACTGGGCCGGACGCTCGCTCAAGCAGACGCCGACCAGGATCAAGGACTACGAGGAGACCGCCGGCGCGCGCCTCAAGGGGACCAGCGAGAAGAGCGGCACCCAGGCCGGCGACCCGGTCAAGGCCGGCCGGCTGATGATCGAGATCGCGCAGAGCGCGACCCCGCCGCGCCACCTCGTGCTCGGTGCCTGGGGCGTGGACGAATTCGCCAGGCGCAGCGAGACGCGCCGCGCCGAGTTCGAGGCGTGGCGGGCGAAGGGCGCCGCGACGGACTACGCGTGACCCTGTCGCCGGGGATGGCTCAGTTCACCCCGGCCGTCGTCACCGGCATCGCCGTCGCGGGACCGATCGACACCCAGACGTTGGGATCGTTCTGCGACTGGCGCTTGACGAACCTGTAGCCGGTCTCGTCCCACAGGCGGATTTCGCCGACCATGTTGTCGAGGATGTAGTCGCCCTTGTCGGTCTTCACGGTGAGGATCGTGTGGCCGTTGCCTTCGAGGTCGCGGACGATGGTCATCAGCAGCGCCTGGCGCGGGAAGCCCATGTCGAGCAGCAGCTTGCGCTTCCACAGCGCGTAGATCTTGCAATCGCCCTTGCCGTCGGACGGGTAGTCCCAATGGTCGAGCAGCGTGCCCCAATGATCGAAGTTGCTGATCGGCTCGATGTCGGCGTTGGCCCTGGCGTTGACGGCGCGCAGCGTGCGCAGGATGCGCTCGCTCATCACGATATCGACGGCGTCGGCGACGTCGACCCGGCATTCCTGCGGCTGGCGCGTGCAGAAATCCGCCCAGCCGTAAGGGACGCGCGCCACCTCGCCGACCGGCGCGGTATGCGCGGGATCGGCCAGCATCGCCTTGATCGCGTCGGGATGACGGGCTTCTGCCTGCCGCTCCATCTGCCGGGCGTCGGTGTGACGAAGATGAGCGTGGCGCGCAACCGCCTGATGAGCCTGCGCCGTCAAGGCATGCGCCGGAAGCAGCAGGCACACCAGCACGGCCAGCACGCTCCGTCGTCCAACCCGATGCAGCATGCGCGACCCCCGTCTCGACCTCAGCACTCTCGCACAAGGCGGCTCGGGGTCAATCGTTAGGTTAATCATTAGTTAATGCGCCGATCGGACGAGCCCAGCCCGGCGACGCGGTGCCCGCCGCTCGGGCCGACCGCGACCCAGACGTTGGGATCGGCCTGCGACTGGCGCTTGACGAAGGTGTAGCCGGTCTGGCTCCAGCCGCGGATCGCGGACGCCATATTGTCGAGGACGAACTCGCCGCGGTCCGTCTTCACGGTGAGGATCGTATGGCCGTTGCCCTCGAGGTCGCGGACGATCGTCATCAGCAGCGCCTGGCGCGGCAGACCCATGTCGATCAGGATCTTGCGCTTCCACAGAGCGTAGATCTTGCAGTCGCCCTTGCCGTCGGTCGGGTAATCCCAATGATCGAGCATCGTGCCCCAGTGATCGTAATTGCTGACCGGCACGATCTCGTCGTTGACGCGGGCGTTCACGCGCTCGATCATCTGCAGCGTCTTGCCGGTGAGGTGAAGATCGACCGGCTCGAGGACCTCCACCTGGCATTCCTGCGGCTGGCGTCCGCAGAGGTCGGCCCAGCCGTAGGGCGTGCGGGTGGTGCCGCCGACCGCCGCGTAATCGGCCTGCATGTCGGCGACCCGCGTCTCCTGCGCCCGCGCCGGGACGGAACCGAGCAGGCCGACGCCGAGGGTGGCGGCCATTGTGGCGACGATGAGAAGCGTGTTGCTGAAGCCGGTACGCACGACGATGACCCCTTGTTCGACAGGGCCATCGTGCCGGGGGTGCTCTAGCGTCGGCGCAAGAAAAACGCTCGAATTCTAGCGAAGCGCGTTAACCGTGCCGCGCGTCCTGGCTGGTTCGGAACACGGGCGTCGCCGAGAGCGATCACGGCGGCACGGCGCGCCGCCACGGCCGCGACTTGGTGAACGAGGCCTCCTCCGCGCCACACATCTTGCCGCGACGCGAATCTAGCGTGAACGGCGGGTGAATGCGCGTCGTGAAGACTTCCAGCGCGTTGATCTTACTGGCGGATCAGGCCGCAGGCCAGCGTTTCGGGATGGCAGACGCCCTTCACGTCGCGCTGCGCGATGCAGAGCGAGGCGCCCTTCAGGTCGTAGCCGGTGTCGCTCGGCCCGATCACCGCCTTGATGCAGAGCGCCGGCACGGCGGGATCGACATCGAACTTGTCCTCCAGCGCGACCGCGTAAGCCGCGCGTGGCGCGTCCCAGCGCCGCGTCGTCGGCGTGTCGATGGTGGCGCTGCGCGTCGCGTGGCGGACCGTCACCTTGGCCTGGCCGTCGTCGGACTTGGGCGGGAAGGCGAGCTCCAGCGAATAGGAATAGGGAATGCCGCCGACCTTGTAGCCGAAGTTCACCGCGAGATCGCTGGCCGACTGGTTCATCAGCATCGGGCCGTTCGGCAGGCTCGCCGGCTCGAAGCTCTCCGATCCCGGGAACGCGGTCAGCATCTGGTAGCCCTCGGGCGTGCGGCCATCGTAGAGCATCAGCGAGCGGTACGCGTAGAGGCCGGCGACGAGCACCACCATGAGGACGACGAGGCCGCCGATGAGCGTCAGGGTGCGGGTCATCCATGATCTTTCGGTCTGAGGTGGCGGTGCCATGGCCAAGCCCTGTGACGAAGTCATGGCAAGCGCCGCCATCGACGCGCGCCTTGTCGGCGCGGGCTCGAGCTTCGGCAGGCCGAATCGTGCGAGGCTCGCGCGATGAATGCCCGCCCCCGCATCCGCGACATGCTCACCGACAGGACGCTCGCCCTGATGCTGGCGCTGGGCTTCTCCTCGGGCCTGCCGTTCCTGCTCGTGCTCGGCACCCAGGCGGCGCGGCTCGCCGAGGCCAAGGTGCCGATCGAGCGGATCGGCCTCATCAGCTGGGTCGGTCTCTGCTACTCGCTGAAGTTCCTGTGGGCGCCGATCATCGACGAAATAGACGTGCCGTGGCTCGCGCGGCGCCTCGGGCGGCGGCGCGCCTGGCTGCTGGTGTCGCAGCTCGGCGTGGCCTGCGGTCTGCTCGGCCTCGCCTTCATCGACCCCGCGCGCAGCCTCGGCGCGCTCGTCGCCTGCGCCACCCTCACCGCCTTCGCGGCGGCGACCCAGGATATCGTCATCGACGGCTGGCGCATCGATTCCGCGCCGATCGAGCGCCAGGGCGTGATGGCCGCGACCTCGAACTTCGGCTACCGGCTCGCCATCCTCTGCGCCGGCGCGGGCGCGTTCTACATCGCCGATTACGCCGGCTGGACGCGGGCCTATATCGCGATGGCCGGGCTGACGCTGGTCGGCATCGCCGCCGGCCTGCTCTCGCCGCGCACGCCCGACCGGGCCGCGCGCGCCGCCGGCGTCTCGATGGCGCGGAGCTTCATCGAGCCGGTGTTCGATCTCGCGCGCCGCTACGGCCCGCTGCTCGCGGCGATCCTGCTGCTCGTCGCGCTCTACCGCCTGCCGGATTTCCTCAGCGGAGTCATGGCGAACCCGCTCTACATCGGCCTCGGTTTCTCGAAAAGCGACATCGCCACGATGTCGAAGGTCTACGGCGTGTGGATCGGCATCGCCGGCGCCTTCGCGGGCGGCTTCGCGATCACCCGCCTCGGCCTCATGCCGGCGCTGCTGATCGGCGGCGTCGCGGCCTCGGCCTCGCATCTCTCGCTCGCCCTGCTCGCCGCGTCGGGCAAGAGCATCGCGCTGCTCGGGCTGGCGGTGAGCGTCGAGAACTTCGCCGGCAATTTCGCCGGCGCGGCGCTGATCGCCTACATGTCCTCGCTGACATCGCCGGCGTTGGCGGCGAGCCAATACGCGCTCCTGAGCTCGCTCTACGCGCTGCTCGGCAAGTTCTTCGGCGGCTTCTCCGGCTACGCGGTCAAGGAGGTCGGCTTTCCGACCTTCTTCGCCGCCACCTCGACGATCGGTCTCCCCGTCGCCGCGCTGGTGCTGCTGGTGTGGGCTCGGCAGCGCCGGCCCCCGAACGAAAAGGCCGACGCCGCGTCATCGAACGATGGTCGATAGTCGACCGGGATCGAGCGCGCGCTACTTCTCTTCTTTCGCGCTCTCGGCGGCGTGCTTGATCGTCTCGCCAAGCGCCTTGATCTTCTCGCCTTTCTTGTCGTCGGCCTTGCCGGCGACGCGCACGGTCTCGTCGGCGAGCTTCAGCATCAGATCCTTGACCTTGCTTCCATCGATCTCGTCGGCCTGCAGAAGCTTCTTCAACTTCTCGAGGTTGCCGTGGATCGTCTTGGCGCCGGTGACCTCGGACTTCTCCAGGGTGGTCTCCCAACCCTCGATGTTCTTCACGGCGGCGGCGATGGTGAATCCTTTGACGCCTTCCTTGAGATGTTTGATCGTGGCTTCGAACTGCGGCATGACTTCACTCCCTGCGGCTCGCGAACGTCGGCGAACCTCACCGCCAAGCCTGGCTTGCGGCCAAGGTTGCGAAAGGACAGGCAAGAGAGCGCGTTGCGCTGCCGTGTCGCAAGCCTCAGGCGCCGAGGGGCACGACAGCGCGGGGCACGACGGCGAGGAGGACGGAAGCTCCATGCGAAGACACGATGACCGCCGCGCGGGCGAAGGCGATCGGCGCGGTGCTCGACGCGAACTAGGGACTAGTCGGGCAGCCTGAGGAGCCGGGGCCGCCAGATGCCGAGCACCACGTTGGCCGTCGCGACCGCGAGCAGCACCCACAGCGTGGCACGCTCGGTGCCGATCGATTGGCCGAGCGAGGCGGCGAGCGTCGCGGGATCGCCATGGCCGGCGAGCGCGGCGGCGCTGCGCTCGGCCTCGTCCTTCATCGGACCCTGGACGCCCTGAAGCCCGCCCTCGAACAGCAGGACGCCGCTGACGAGCTTGATCCAGGCCCAGCCGGCGTCGTGGAAGGCGCGGTTGACCGCGATCGCCAGCAGGCCGGCGATCAGGCTGAGCCCGAGCGAGGGCAGAAACACCCACGTGGCGATCGCGCCCATCGCGCCGCGCACCGCCGCGTAGCCGGCGAGCGCGGTTGTCGGCGGCGCGGCGCTCAGAAGGACGAGCAGGCACGCCATCGCGCCGAGGAGCCCGACGGCGCCCATCGTGTGGAGGAATTTCAGGAAGCGACGCAACGTGAGAGGGACCGGTGTTTGGTGCTACGCCGGGACCATACGTCAGGTTGCGGGATCGAGGTAGCGCGCGATGAGGGACAGCCTAAGCGGCCGTCTGGAGCGGCCTGTCGCCGCCGATGTCACTTGCAGGGTGACGGGCAAGATCGCACCGGCCAGCGGCGGAAGCCGCGCTACGTGGCCGGGCTCGGGCTGACGAGAGCGCGGATGTGCTCGGCGACCGAGCGCTCGACCGGATTGTAGACGATCATGCCGAGGTCGGGCCGGCCGTCGACGGCGAAGGCGGAATATTCGAGCTCGATGGCGCCGAGCACCGGGTGCCGCAGGCGCTTGACGCCCTCGCCGTGCGCGTGAACGTCGTTCTCGCGCCACAGGGCCTCGAACTCCGGGCTGATTCTGCAAAGCTCGTCCACCAGCTGGCTGACTTCGGACACGGCGCCGGCGCGCGCCGCGTCCGCCCGGAACGCGCCGACCACGAAACGGGCGAGGCCTTCCCAATCGTGCTGGCAGACGCGCACACGCGGGTCGCAGAAGACGCGGCGCAGGATGTTGCGCTCGCTCGGCGGCAGCGCGGCATAGTCGGTCAGCACCACGGCGGCGGCGCGGTTCCAGGCGACGACCTCCCAGGTGGCGGTCTTGATGAGGGCCGGGCTGACCTCGAGCGTATCGAGCAGGCGTTGCAGGCGCGGCGTCACGCCCTCCGCGGCCTTGTAGCGGATCTCGGGCGGACGCCCGAGCCCGAGCATGAAGAGATGTTCGCGCTCGGGTTCGGTCAGCATCAACCCGGCGGCGATGCGGTTCAGCACATCCGCGGAAGGCGCGCCGCCGCGCCCCTGCTCCAGCCAGGTGTACCAGGTCGGGCTGATGTTGGAGCGCTGGGCGACCTCCTCCCGGCGCAGACCCGGCGTCCGCCGTCGCCCCGAGAAGCCGAAGGCGGCCGGGTCGAGCCGGGTGCGCCGATCCTTGAGGTAGGAGCCCAGCAGATTGGCGGTGGGGACGGGCATAACCGATCCTGTTGGTGAGTATACCACGATAAGGTCACTACTTTTATCTGATGGCACGATAGCCGATCGTCGCCCTCCCAACAACATCGGAGATTTTCTCATGCGCGTGTTCCTCACCGGCGCGACAGGCTTCATCGGCTCCGCCATCATCCCGGAGCTCCTCGCGGCCGGCCACCAGGTGCTCGGGCTGACGCGGTCCGACGCCGGCGCCCGAGCGCTCCTCGCCGCCGGCGCCGAGGCGCATCACGGCGATCTCGAAGACCTCGGCAGCCTGCGCGACGGGGCGGCCAAGGCCGACGGGGTGATCCACACCGCCTTCGACCACGACTTCTCGCGGTTCGTCGCCAATTGCGAGAAGGACAGGCGCGCTATCGAGGCACTCGGCGCCGCGCTCGCCGGATCGGACCGGCCGCTGGTCATCACCTCCGGGACAGGCCTGGGCAGCGCCGCGCCGGGGCGGCCGGCGACCGAGGACGTGTTCGACACCGGCCACCCGATCCCCCGCATCGCCTCGGAACAGGCGGGCGCGGCGATGCTGGCGGCAGGCGTCGCCGTGACGGTGGTGCGCCTGCCCCAGGTGCACGACACGGTCAGGCAGGGCCTCATCACCCCTTTCATCGACTTGTCCCGCGAAAAAGGCGTGTCGGCCTATGTCGGCGAGGGGCGCAACCGCTGGCCGGCCGCGCACGTCTCCGATGTCGCCCGCCTCTACAGGCTGGCGCTGGAGAAGCGCGAGGCGGGCGCGCGCTACCACGCCGTCGCCGAGGAGGGGATCGCCGTCCGCGACATCGCCGAGGTCGTCGGCCGCGGGCTCAAGGTGCCGGTGGTCGCCCTGTCGCCGGAGGAGGCGGCGGGCCATTTCGGCTGGCTGGCGCCCTTCGCCGCTTCCGATATGCCAGCCTCCAGCGCGTGGACGCGGGACCGGCTCGGATGGCACCCGACCGGGCCCGGGCTGATGGCCGATCTCGAAGCGATGCGGTACTCCGAAGCTTGAGGGGGCGATCGCGTGCCGCCGTCCCGGTCTCTAGCTACCTTCGATTGCGATGTTGAGCCGAGGGGCTGGTGGAGGTCACCGCTTCTCGGTTCTGGTGCAGGTTCGCGGGTCTCGTTTTCCTATTGCTCTTCCTGCTCGCCGAAGTACCCGACAGCGGCTTCGATGAAGGAGCGCAGCTTCGGTGTTCGCCGCCTGTCTGATGCGTAGATGAGGTGCATGGGCCGGGCCGGCGCGGCATACTCGGGCAGCACTTGGACAAGGGTACCCGCCATGATCGCCGACCTCAGCGCATCCTCGGGACCAAGAACGATACCGAACCCCTCTAACGCGGCGGCCACAAGCGCGCCGCTGTCATTGACCTCCATGCGACCTTTCACCGGAACGCTCAGGGTCTCCCGGCCACGCATGAAGCGCCAGGCCTGCTCCGATGATCGAGACAAAAAGGTATAGCCCAGCAACTCGTGCGACGAGAGATCGCCCGGCAATCGAGGCGTTCCGCGCCGGTCGAGATAGGCCGGCGAGGCACAGGCGATAAGACGATAGACGCGTAGAGGCTGCGCGACGAGGCTCGAGGTCACCAGCGGACCGATCCGAAACGCGGCCTCGAACCCCTCTTCGACGAGATCGACGATGCGGTCCGTCACGGTCAAGGACAGCGTGACCTCCGGATGGTTGGTCAAAAAGGCCGTCACCATCGGCATCAGACTTTGGCTACCGAACGCCGATGGCGCTGTGATCCTCAGATGGCCGCGCGGCCTGACGCCCAGCTCCGCCGTCAGGGTTTCGGCATCAGCGGCGGCGGCAAGGACCTCCTTGCAGCGGTCGTAGAAGAGGTGACCGGCCTCCGTCAGGCTCTGGCGGCGCGTGGTCCTGTTGAGGAGACGGGTTCCCAGCCGGGCTTCCAGATAGGCGACCTGCTTGGCAACCATCTGCGGTGACGATCCGATCTGCCCCGCCGCCGCGGCGAAAGAGCCGGACTCCACGGCCTGCGCGAAGGTCGCCATGCAGGAAAGCCGATCCATGATTGCCAACGTTCTATTGTCAAACTCGATGGCGGATCATGATTTATCCGTTCGGATTGGCAATCCATAGTGCGCTCGAATGCAACGAAGGAAATGTCATGAAGATCGGAATTATTGGAGCGGGGTTCGTCGGGAAGGCGGTTGCCCGTTTGGCCGTCGAGGCCGGGTACGACGTCATGGTCAGCAACTCGAGAGGACCTAAATCGCTGTCCAGCGTGCCGAGCGGCATCGGCGCGCGGATCGGCACGGTCGCGGAGGCCATCGACTTCGGCGACATGGTGCTCGTGGCGGTTCCCCTGGAGCAATATAAGACCATTCCCGTCAAGCCTCTGGCCGGCAAGATCGTCATCGACGCCATCAACTATTATCCTGAGAGGGACGGATCGGTGCCGGAACTGGATGCCCGTCGCAAAACCACCAGCGAGCTGGTGGCCGGTCACCTGCCCTCCGCGCACGTGGTCAAGGCGTTCAACGCCATCCTGGCCAAGGACCTCGAGAAGGACGGGCGGCAAGCCGGCACGGCCAACCGCCGCGCGCTGCCGATCGCGGGCGACGACCCAGACGCCAAGCTTAAGGTCATGGACTTGGTCGATCAGCTGGGTTTCGACCCGGTCGACGCGGGAAGCCTCGCCGATAGCTGGCGTTTCGAACGCGCGAAACCGGCTTATTGCATCCCGCTGAACATCGAGCAACTTGCACGCGCCCTGCTCGCCGCCGAGCGGAACGTGGATTTGCCCGATGGCTCCTGGCGGCCGTAAGGCGACAGGACCAAGGCGATGATTGGCGCGCGAACGGCGAAGCGGGTAGAATGATCGGGTGAGCCCCGAGCCCGAAAGCCTGATCCTGCAGATGCTCCGCGACATGCGCGCGGCGATCGGCGACATGCGCGCCGAGATGGCGACCAAGGCGGATATCGCCGACCTGCGCTCCGGGATGGGTCGCTGCGCGCCGACGTGGCGGCGGACGTGACCGACCTGCGCAGGAAGATCGGCGGCGTGCGGAAAATTTAAGCGAGCAGATCGCCGGCCTGCGTTGCGCCGTCGTCGAGTACCACACCTCGGTCATCGGGCAAGGCATCACCATCAGCGATCTGGAGGCGCGTCTGCGGCGGGTGGAGCAGCACCTCAACCTTGCGGCTCCCGGCGCGCGCTGAGGCGCGCCTCGCCATCTTGCGCGCGCGACGCTCCCACGGCGCAATCGGCGTGGCGGCAAAAATTGACAACCCCCGCGCCCCGCGCCACCACCCAACCCATGACCTCATCCGCCACGCCCGCGCCAACCCGACCGGCGGCCCGCGACCCCGTCGCCCGGCGGCGGACCTTCGCCATCATCTCGCATCCCGACGCCGGCAAGACCACGCTGACGGAGAAGCTCCTGCTGTTTGGCGGCGCCATCCAGCTCGCCGGCGAGGTGCGCGCCAAGGCCAACCGCCGCCAGACGCGCTCGGACTGGATGGGCATCGAGAAGGAGCGCGGCATCTCCGTCGTCACCTCGGTGATGACCTTCGAATACGGCGATTGCGTCTACAACCTGCTCGATACGCCCGGCCACGAGGACTTCTCCGAGGACACCTACCGCACGCTGACCGCCGTCGACTCGGCGATCATGGTGCTCGACGCGGCGCGCGGCATCGAGGCGCGCACGCGCAAGCTGTTCGAGGTGTGCCGGCTGCGCGACATCCCGATCGTCACCTTCATCAACAAGCTCGACCGCGAGACGCGCGACCCGTTCGACCTCCTCGACGAGATCGAGAAAACCCTTGCCTTGGACGTGGCGCCGATCACCTGGCCGCTCGGCCAGGGGCGCGGCTTCGTCGGCACCTACGATCTCCAGCGCAAGCTGGTGCGCCGGCTCGATCATGACGCCGAGGCCGTGCCGGTGTCGGGACCGGACGATCCCTACATCGAGGGGCTGATGAAGCCGGCCGACTTCATCGAGACGGTGGAGCAGGTCGAGCTCGCCAGCGAGGGCCTGAAGGCGTTCGACCGCCAGGCTTTTCTGGAGGGGCACCTGACGCCGGTGTTCTTCGGCTCGGCGCTGCGCAATTTCGGCATCCGCGATCTCATCGACGCGCTCGCCGCCTTCGCGCCGGCGCCGCACGGGCTGGAGGCCGCCTCGCGCAACGTCGACGCGCGCGAGGCGAAGATGACGGGGTTCGTGTTCAAGATCCAGGCGAACATGGACAAGAACCACCGCGACCGCATAGCCTTCATGCGCATCTGCTCGGGCAAGCTGACGCGCGGCATGAAGGTGAAGCTGGTGCGCACCGGCAAGACGATGGCGCTGAACGCGCCGCAATTCTTCTTCGCGCAGGACCGCCAGCTCGCCGACGAGGCGTGGCCGGGCGACGTCGTCGGCATTCCCAACCATGGCGCGCTGCGCATCGGCGACACGCTGACCGAAGGCGAGGAGCTGGTGTTTCGCGGCGTGCCGAGCTTCGCGCCCGAAATCCTGCGCCGGGTGAAGATCGGCGACGCGATGAAGCAGAAGAAGCTGCGCGAGGCCCTGGGCCAGATGGCCGAGGAAGGCGTGGTGCAGCTCTTCATCCCGGCCGACGGCTCGGGCGCGATGGTCGGCGTCGTCGGCGCGCTGCAGCTCGACGTGCTGCTCGACCGGCTCAACGCGGAATACGGGCTGGAGGCGGCGTTCGAGACGAGCCGCTTCACGCTGTGCCGCTGGATCACCGGCAAGGCGGCGGACATCGACACGTTCGCCAGGGCGCACGGCTCCTCGATGGCGGCCGACCTCGACGGCTCGCCGGTCTTCATGGCGCCGTCGGCCTGGGACCTCACCTACGAGGCCGAACGCTGGCCCGACATCGCCTTCGCCGACATCAAGGATTACCAGAGGGAGCACGCGTGAGGGGTGGCGGGCTGAAGGAACAAGCTTGTATCGCCACAACGATTATTCAGTAGGCATCCGGCGCGCCAGTGGGCTTGTCCGCCGCTCATCGCGGGGCTAAGGTACATATACCGAACACCAGAGACAGCAGAACACGCATGACGCTTATGACGCTATGACGCTTATGACGCTGAAATGTAACGACACGTGCTTTTTTCTTCCGCGCGATCGGAGCGTCGATGGGTCGTCGAGGCCGGCCCGGTCGCCCCGCTAACCGCGTTCGCGTGACAGCGGGAACCGCGCCGTAACCACGTCCGCTTTCGTCCACCGCGCGAGCGCGCCGGGCGCCCGCCAAAGGCCGCCGCGTTCAGACATTGGACATTTTTGGCCTGTTGAGTGCGAAGGTCGCAAACGCCGGTCCGCCGGAATGTGTATGGCATCGTCGGGCGACCGAGAGGCTTGAGATGAAGATCCTTCCCGTCATCATGTGCGGCGGTTCCGGCACGCGCGTGTGGCCCGAGTCGCGCGAGAGCCTGCCCAAGCAGTTCATCCCGCTCGTCGGCGCCGAGTCGACGTTCCAGATGGCGATGGAGGTGCTCTCCGACGACCTGTTCGAGATGCCGATCGTCATCTCCAACCATGCCTACCGCTTCCTCATCGGCGAGCAGCTGCTGAAGATGAACCGGCTCGCCCATATCGTGCTGGAACCGGAAGCGCGCGACTCCGGGCCGGCGGTGGCGGTGGCGGCTGAACTCGCCGCGCGCATGGCGCCCGACACGGTCGTCGCGGTGCTCGCCGCCGACCACGTCGTGCGCGACAGGCAGGGCTTCGTCGCGCTGTGCCGCGCCGCGGCGGCGGCGGCCCGCGACGGCCACATCGTGACGCTCGGGATCAAGCCCAACCACCCGGCCACCGGCTACGGCTACATCAAGCCGGGCGCGGCCCTGGGCGACGGCGTCTTCGAACTCGACCGCTTCGTGGAGAAGCCGGACCGGCCGACGGCGGAGCGCTACCGCGAGCAGGGGTTTCTGTGGAACTCCGGCAACTTCTTCTTTCGCGCCGACGTGATGCAGGCCGAGCTGCGCGCGTTCGAGCCGGCGATGCTTTCGGCGGCGGCCGACGCGGTGGCGCGCTCGCGCGTCGACCTCGACTTCACCGTGCTCGATGCCGAGAGCTTCGCTCAGGCGACGAAAAAGTCGATCGATTACGCCGTCATGGAGCGCACGCGCAAGGCCGCCGTCGTGCCGGCCGACATCGGCTGGTCCGACGTCGGCAACTGGTCGGCGGTGTGGGAACTCTCCGAGCGCGACGGCGACGGCAACTCGATCCGCGGCCACGGCGCGACGCTGGAGGCGAAGAACGTCCACATCCGCTCCGACCACCATCTCACCACCGTGGTCGGCGTCGACGACGTCATCGTCGTCACCACGCAGGACGCGGTGCTGGTCGTCGGCCATCGGCACGGCGACAAGGTCAAGCAGCTCGTCGAGAAGCTGCGCGCCGAGGGCCGCAAGGAGGCCTCGGAGCATATCCGCGCGTATCGGCCATGGGGCTACTACCAGTCGATCGACAACGGCACGCGCTACCAGGTCAAGCGCATCCTCGTGAAGCCCGGCGCGGCCCTGTCGCTACAGAAGCACTTCCACCGCGCCGAGCACTGGATCGTGGTCAAGGGCATCGCCGAGGTGACGCGCGGCAACGAGATCGTGCTGGTGCACGAGAACGAGTCGATCTACCTGCCCATCGGCACCATTCACCGCATGGCGAACCCCGGCAAGATCAACCTCGAACTCATCGAGGTGCAGACCGGCTCCTACCTCGGCGAGGACGACATCATCCGCATCGAGGACGTGTACAACAGGCACTGAGTTTCGATGCCGGGCCGTCGTCGCGGCGCTTGACCGCTATTCGGCGGCAACGCATCGTCGGCCGGCTCGGGAGCCCCGTCATGTCCGTTTCGAAACCTTGCCTCGCCGTCCTCGCCGCCGCCTTGCTTCTGGCCCTCGGCATCGGCTCGGCCGATGCCCGGCCGATCTCGCCTTCGGAGGAGAAGGACCAGCCCTATTCCGGGATCGTCCCGGCTTGCGAGAACCAAGGCTCGCTTTCGGTGATCCAGTCTCGTTTCGCGCAGCGCGAGTCCGAATATTGGCATTCCGGGCTCGAGATCGCCGCCTTCCAGGAGGTGCGCGAAGTCGGCTTCCGTTCCAACGGGCTCGACTACATACCGCGCCGCTACTGCCAGGCACATGCCCTGATGAGCGACCAGAAGATCCGCACGGTCGACTATTCCCTCGTCGAGGCGGGCGGCGGCATCGGCTTCGAGACCGGCGTCATCTTCTGCGTCGTCGGCCTCGACCGCAACGACGCCTTCGCGCCCGGCTGCAAGATGGCCCTGCCCTGACCATGCGCCGCATCGCGCCGTCCCCGGCGCTTCTGGCCCTGGCGCTTCTCGCCTTGATCGCCACCGCGCCGCGCGCCGCGCGCGCCAACGACTGCCTGCTCGACAATTGCGAGGACCAGCGCCCGCCACCGACCCGCGCGCGCGGCGAGCATGACGAGACGGGCCGTTTTCGCCGCAACGGGTCCGGGCCGCGCGGCGCCAGCCGGCCCGGCGCTTTCGACTTCTACGTGCTGTCGCTGTCCTGGTCGCCCGGCTTCTGCGCCACCGGCGGCCAGGAGAAAGGCAGAGATCAGTGCCGCGACGGCGCCGACATCGGCTTCATCGTCCACGGCCTTTGGCCGCAGTACGATCACGGCTATCCCTCCGACTGCCGGGGCGCCACCTCGCCGCCGCGCTCGGCGCTGGCGGAGACCGATGGCGTCTACCCCGACCGCGGGCTCGCGCGCTATGAATGGCGCAAGCACGGCACCTGCTCGGGTCTCGACGCCGACGATTACTTCAACGCCGCCAAGGCCGCGCGCGACGCGGTCACGATCCCGCCGCGCTTCAAGGACCCGCATGCCGCGCAGAGCCTCTCGCCCGGCGAGGTCACCAAGGCCTTCGTCGACGCCAATCCGGCGCTGCGTCCGACCATGCTCGCCGCGATCTGCCAGCACGGCACGCTGGACGAGGTCCGCTTCTGCTTCAGCAAGGACCTGAAGAGCTTCCGGGCCTGCCCGGAGGTCGTCCGCGAGGGCTGCCGCAACGAGGCGATGTCGGTCCCGGCCGTCCGCTAGGATCCCGCGTGAACTACAATCATGCCTTCCACGCCGGGAATTTCGCCGACGTGTTCAAGCATGCGGTGCTCATCCGCATCCTCCTTTACCTCCAGCGCAAGCCGACGCCGTTCCGGGTGATCGACACGCATGCCGGCGGCGGCCGCTACGATCTCGGCGGCGTGGAGGCCGGTCGCACGCGCGAGTGGCATGGCGGCATCGACCGCCTGGATCCGGCAACGATGGGCGCCGAGGCGCGCGCGCTGCTCGAGCCTTATCTCGCGCTTGTCGAGCCGGCGAGGCACGGCGCGCCCTATCCCGGCTCACCGGCGATCGCGCTCGCCCTCACCCGCCCGTTCGATCGCATGATCTTCTGCGAGCTGCACCCGCACGCCCTGGACACCTTGCGAGCCTGCGTCGGCCGCGACAAGCGCGCGAAGGTGATCGCGCTCGACGGCTATACCGGACTGAAAGCCTTCATACCGCCGGTCGAGCGGCGCGGGCTCGCGCTGATCGATCCGCCGTTCGAGGCCGAAGACGAATTCGAGCGGCTGACGGAAGCGATCCTGGCGGCGCATCGCAAATGGCGCGAAGGGATCATCCTCGCTTGGCACCCGATCAAGGACAGGCGCGGCATGGAACGCATGGTCGCGCGGCTCGCGGCCGGCGGTGTGGATGACCTGCTGCGCCTCGAGCTGCACGTCGACGCGCCGCGCCCCGATGGGCGGCTCGTCGCCAGCGGCTTGATCGTCGTGAACCCACCATTCACGCTGCATGCGGAAATGGAGTGTCTCCTGCCGGAGTTGGCGCGGCAACTTGGGCCAGGGCACGGATCCTCACGCGTCGTCCGGCCGATCGTCCGGGATCGATCCGGCGCGACGGCGACGCCGTTCATCCAAAATTGACGCTGCGATGAAAGGGTGCGCATGGGCTGGAACGCCGGGACCGCGCGGGCCGTATCCTGCTTGAAATGGTGGAAGGCGGCTGTCCTCATGGCAAAGTACTCAAGGATCCTCCTCGTCGACGACAGCGCGATCACGCGCCGCGTCGTGCGCAAGATGCTCGAGGAAAACGGCTACGCGAACATCGACGAGGCGGCCGACGGTCGGCAGGCGGTGGCCCTGCTGGGGCAGCGGACCTATTCGCTCGTGATTTCCGACTGGAACATGGCGCCGATGAGCGGGCTCGAGCTTCTGGCGTCCATACGCGCCTCAATCCGCCTTAAAGGCCTGCCATTCATCATGATAACCGGCAATACGCAGAAGAAGTTCGCGTCCATCGCCCGTGACAACGGGGCCACCTGTTATCTCGTGAAACCCTTTACCGCGGCCGTGCTCCTGGAGCGCGTCACGAGCGTCTTCCAGTCGCACATCGCGGCTTGAGGAAAGCGATCGCCTCGCCGCGGCTCGCGATTTCGCCGTTGCTTTGAAGCATCGTGCGGGTAGAACCCGCTCGCGCGCCAGGCTCCGGCCAAGCCGCTTCGTTCTGGTCGGGAAGTGCGCCGATGATGATCCTCAGGAGTTCGCCGCCCTCGCCGTTCGGGCGCAAGGTCAAGATTGCGGCCGCGATGCTGGAGCTGAGCGGCGAGATCGAGATCGTTAAGACCGACACCTCCGACCCGCACGATCTTATCCGCCTGCAAAATCCGCTCGGCAAGATACCCGCCCTGACGCTCGAAAACGGGCAAGTGCTCTTCGATAGTCGCGTCATCATCGAGTACCTCGACCATCGCGCCGGGGGCGGCAGGTTGATCCCCTCGGCGGGCGACATCCGCTACGCTGTCCTGACCGAAGCGGCGTTGGCCGACGGCATCATGGATGCGGCGATCCTGCAGATCTACGAGACGCGCTTTCGCGAAGAGACTATGCGCGCTCAGAAGTGGGTCGCCCTCCAGGCGGAGAAGGTCGCCCGCGCCCTCACCGCCTTCGCGCGCCGGCCGCCCGAAGGGCCGCGCGGTATCGCCGACATCAGTTTCGCCTGCGCGCTCGGCTACCTCGACCTGCGCTTCGGCGGCTTTTGGCGCGAGGAGCATCCCGAACTCGTGGCTTGGCTGGCCGGCTTTTCAGCCGAGGTTCCGTCCTTCGAGGCGACGCGATGTCGTCAGTGAGGGGAAGCCGAGATCAGACCGACTGATGCCGCCGGCCTCGCAAGCCCAAGCATCCGGTTCACTCGCCCCCTGCCCCGGGCCACGCGCTAGCCCAGCTGTTCTTTGGAGACGATCACCTCGATGAACTCCTTGAGTGCCGCCCGGACCCGATCATCCGAGATGGAGCGGTAGGCGGCGAGCATCTCCATTGTCTCGGCGCGATAGCCGTCACGGGGGACCTCTTCGCAAGCGGAAGCCTTGCCAAGCTTGGTGGGTTTCTCGACCATGGAGGTTCCGGAGTGAAAAGCCCGTCGGAACAGCGCTGGGCTAGTGCACCATTCGACCCTCGGCAGCGAGGGCGTCATCCGGAGTGCGCATCGGATTTGCAGGTGCCGCGCTGCGCCTGGCCCTCCCCGTTATGGGCATTAGAGTAGTTAGGCAAGCGCCCTTACGTCTCATCGAACGGGTGGGGACGTCCAACCTCTTCACCCTTCCGCGCGAAACGGGTCGCGCGGTGGCCGTACGCTTGTTAAGAAAGCGCACTTCTGGAGACCCGTCCCTTGAACGCGCGCTCGTGACCGCTTCAGCCCCGATCCCTTTCGCCGACGACCGGCTGCGGCAGGACGCGATGATCGCCCATCTCGTCGGCGCCGGCTACGCGCGCTGCGAGCCGCCTCTGCTGCAGCCGGCGGCGGCTTTCTTCGAGTCCGGCGAGGACATGCGCGGGCGCCTCTACCTGACCAGCGACCACTCGGGCGCGGAACTGTGCCTGCGGCCGGAGTACACGATCCCGGTCTGCCGGGAATACCTGGCGTCCGCCACCTTCGGGAAGCCGGCGGCCTATTCCTATTGCGGCTCTGTGTTCCGCCTTCGTAAGGACGGTCCCGGCGAGTTCGTACAGGCCGGCATCGAGAACCTCGGCCGCACCGACCGGGAAGCCGCCGACGCCGAGATACTGGCGCTTTCGCTGGAGGCGGCAAGCCTCGCCACGCCCGCGCGCCTGTCGACGAACGTCGGCGACGCCGGGCTGTTTTCCGACTTGCTCGACGCGCTCGCCATACCCCCGCAATGGCGCCGGCGCATCACGCGCGGCCTCGCCCAAGGCAAGAGCCTGGCCGGCGTCCTCGACGCGCCGCGCAACGGCAGCATCGACCATTCCGGCGTGCTGGCGGCTTTGGAAGGCGTCGACAAGAAAGGCGCGCGGGCGCTCGTCGAGGACCTGCTCGCCATCGCCGGGATCACGTCCGTGGGCGGACGCACGGCGGCGGAAATCGCCGACAGGTTCCTTGAGCAGGCGGCTTTCAAGGGCGGCTCCGGTATCGCCGCCGAAGCCCGCTCGGTGCTGGAGCGTTTCCTGGCGATCGCCGGCGATCCGGACGAGGCGGCGGCCACGCTGCGGATGCTGGCCGACGAGGCCAGGCTCGACATCGGACCGGCGCTGGAGCGCTTCGAGCACAGGCTCGGCTTCATCGCCGCGCGCGGCATCGTGGTCGGCGAGATGCGCTTCGTCGCCCGCTTCGTCCGCAACCTCGATTATTACAGCGGTTTCGTCTTCGAGACTCGCGACGCGGCGCGGCCGAACGATCCACCGATCATCGGCGGCGGCCGCTACGACCGACTGCTCACCACCCTGGGCGCTAAGACCGAGGTTCCGGCGGTCGGCGCCGCGCTCTGGGCCGACCGGCGCGCCGGCGCGGGAGAGCCCCAATGAACCCGACCACGTCGAGCGGTATGGGAGAGTCCTTCGTTCTGGCGGTGCCGTCCAAAGGCCGCCTGCAGGAGAATGCCGCCGCCTTCTTCGCACGCGCCGGCCTCAAGCTGGCCCAGGGGCGCGGCGCGCGCGACTATCGGGGCGCGCTGGGAGGCGTCGAGGGGGTCGAGGTGGCTTTCGTATCGGCGAGCGAGATTGTCGGCTTGCTCGCCGCGGGCCATGCCCACATGGGAATCACCGGCGAGGATCTCGTGCGCGAGACGGTGGAGGGCGCCGACCGCAAGCTCGAATTGCTGACGCCGCTCGGCTTTGGCAACGCCAACGTGGTCGTCGCCGTGCCGCAGGCCTGGATCGACGTGCGCACCATGGCCGATCTCGAGGATGTCGCGGCCGCCTTCTACACGAGACGCGCCGAGCGGATGCGCGTCGCGACGAAGTACGTCAACCTGACCCGCGCCTTCTTCGCCGAAAACCACGTCACCGACTATCGGATTGTCGAAAGCCTCGGCGCCACCGAGGGCGCGCCCGCCGCCGGTCAGGCCGAACTCATCGTCGACATCACCACCACCGGCGCGACGCTTTCGGCCAACGCGCTGAAAGTGCTCGACGACGGCGTGATCCTGCGCTCAGAGGCCAATCTCGTCGCCTCGCTCGGCGCGCGTTGGGACGACGCGGCCAAGGAGAAGGCGCGGCAGATCCTGGGGCGCATCGCCGCCGAGGAAACCGCTCGCCTGAGCCGCGACGTGGTCGCGCAGTTCAAGACACGTCGCGAGGAGCTTGCCAGCCAGGCGACATCCCTCTTCGACGCCAAGCTGCGATCGGAAAACGTCGCCGGGCGCTTGACCTTGACATGCCAGCGCGACAAGGTCGCGCCGCTGGCCGATTGGCTTATCGCGCAAGGCGCTGAGCACGTCACTGTCGCCGCGCTGGAATATGTCTTCTCGCCGGCCAATCCACTTCACGAACGGCTGCTCGGCCGGCTGGCCTGATCGGCAGCCGTTCGACAAATGAGCCGACGCCTCGCAGAAGGCGCGGAATCAGGAGAGTTCTCGATCTTGGAAGGTTTGACGACCCAGGACGGCGGGCGAGAGCGGGGCGGCGGCAAGGGTGGAAGCGCCACCGATGTCGGAGACAGCGAAGACGCGCGGCGGGGATCCGAGGCTCGAAACCCGCAGAGCACGACGACGAGCGAGAAGCTGACGACGCGCCTGCTCAACCGCGTCATTCCCGATCATGTCGAGGACAAGCCCCGCGCGCGCCGCCGCATCGGCCGGGTTTTCGCCGGGTCGCTCAGCATCGGCATCGCCTGCCTGTCGGTCTATGTGCTCACACGCACCTTCATGCAGATCAACGTCGGGGAGTTGCGCGGCGCGATCGCCGCGACGAGCGGCGAGCGGATCGCGCTGGCCTTGATCCTGACGAGCGTCTCCTTCCTCGCCTTGACCGGCTACGACGCGCTGGCGCTGCGGCAATTGCGGCTTCGCGTGCCGTATCCGACGACGGCGTTGGCCTCTTTCACCAGCTACGCGATCTCCTTCACGCTCGGTTTCCCGCTGATCACGGCGGGGACCGTGCGCTACTGGATCTATTCGACCAAGGGCCTTTCCGCCGGGAAAGTGGCGAGCCTGACGATCATCGCCGGCCTGACCTTCTGGCTCGGCATGATTCTCGTCATCGGGATCGGCTTCGCGGTGCGCGCTGGCGGCGTCTCGCATATCGACCATCTGGATCCCGCGCTGAACCGGCTGATTGGCATCGCCGTAATCGCCGCGCTGATCGGCTATCTCGCCTGGGCAGCGAAAGGGCATCGGCAGGCTAAGGTCCAGGGCTTCAAGCTCGAACTCCCCGGTTTCTGGTTGAGCGCCGGTCAGATCTGCCTCGGCCTCATCGATCTTTGCGCCGCCGCCGGCGTGCTCTACACGCTCCTCGCGCCGCCCCGCCTGATCGACTACATCTCCTTCGTCACAGCCTACGTGTTCGGGTCGCTGCTCGGGATCGCGTCGAACGCGCCCGGCGGCATCGGCGTCTTCGAGGCGACGATGCTGAAGACCGTGCCGGCGCATTCGGAGGCCGAACTCTTCGCCGCGCTGCTGCTGTTTCGCATCATCTACTACCTCGTGCCGTTCGTGCTGGCGCTGGCGCTTCTCGGCGCCCACGAGAGTATCAAGCGCTGGAAGGACCTGCGCGCGGCGATGCTGGGCGACAACGACGACGACCCCGACGGGGACACCGTCGGCTAGGTCAATCGGATCATCGCGCCTCGTCCTCGGGCGCGTCGTAGCGCCGCCGCGCGTCCATGATGCTCGCATGATTGGACTGCGCCCAGGCGCCGAGCGCCTCGACCGGGCGCCACAGCGAGCGCCCGAGGTCGGTCAGCGCGTAATCGACGCGGATCGGCACGCTCGGCGTCACGGCGCGCGTGACGAGGCCGTCCCGCTCCAGCCCCCGCAACGTCAGGCTGAGCATGCGTTGCGAGATGCCGCCGATCAGCCGTTTCATCTCATTGAAGCGTTTCGGCCCGTCGCCGAGCAGCATGACGATCAGCACGCTCCATTTATCGCCGACGCGCGCGAGCACGAGGTTCACGGCCTGGCAGTCGCCGATCACATGCTCGCTTCTGGCGGGCGACGTCTGCGCCCGCGCAATCCCGATCGGAGTCACATCCATGTGCCTAGGTTCCAAGATTGTGCCTCCTTGCGCGGCTCGCGCCAGTCACGCAAACAGCTCTGGTCACAAGACGTAACCAGCGAGCCTAGTCATGAAGCTTCTCCACGTCGACTCCAGCATCCTCGGCGAACACTCGGTCAGCCGGGCCATCTCCGCGGCGATCACAGCGCAGCTGACGTCCTCGCACGAAGGCATCGAAGTGATCGATCGCGATCTCGCCGCCGTGCCGATCTCGCATTTGTCGGGGGCCTACCTCGCCGGGCGGGACGCGGACGTGAAGCACGACCAGGCCTTGCAGGAGGACATCGAGCTCGGCGGCGCGGCGCTCCAGGAGTTCCTCGGCGCCGACATCGTCGTGATCGGCTGCCCGATGTATAATTTCGCGATCCCGAGCCAGCTCAAGGCCTGGGTCGACCGCGTCTGCGTCGCCGGCAAGACCTTTCGTTACACCGACAAGGGCGCGGAGGGACTCTGCGCCGGCAAGCGCGTCATTGTCGCCGTATCGCGCGGCGGGATGTACGGGCCAGAAACGCCGTACGCCGCGGCCGAACATCAGGAATCCTACCTTCGCGCGCTGTTCTCCTTTCTCGGCATCACGGACTTGACCTTCATCCGCGCCGAAGGCATCGCCTACGGACCCGAGCAACGCGACGCGTCCCTCAAAGCGGCGCTGGGCGAAGCCGCGACCCTACGAGCCGCCTGAGCGGCGACACGAGCGAGACGCGACATGCACCACGAAACGCTGACCTACCAGGCCGATGGCCTCACGATGAAGAGCCAACTCTTTTTCGACGAGGGCGCTTCCGGGCGCGCCGGCGTCCTGGTCTTCCCCGAGGCGTTCGGGCTCAGCGAGCACGCGATCTCGCGAGCCAAGCGGCTCGCCGAAGACGGCTACGTGGCGCTTGCCTGCGACCTGCACGGCGACGGCAAGCTGATCGACGACCTCGAGCAGGCGATCGGCGCGCTCAAGCCGCTGTTCGCCGATCCTTCGAAAACGCGCGCGCGAGCCGGCGCCGGCCTGGAGGCGCTCGTCGCGCGCCCGGAAGTCGACCCGGCGCGCATCGCGGCGATCGGCTTTTGCTTCGGCGGCACGATGGCGCTCGAACTCGCCCGCGGCGGCGCCGACGTGAAAGCGGTCGTGGGCTTCCACAGCGGCCTCGGCACCGAGGCGCCGAAGACCGACGCCAAGGCGATCAAGGGCCGCGTTCTGGTCTGCATCGGCGGCGATGATCCGATGATCCCGGGCGATCAGAGGCTGACGTTCGAGACCGAAATGCGCGAGGCCGGCGTCGATTGGCAGATCAACGTCTACGGCAACACCGTGCACAGCTTCACCAACCAAGGCGCGGCCAAGCGCAACATGCCGAACGCGATCCGCTACAGCGCCGAAGCCGACAAGCGATCATGGCAGGCGATGCGCCACGTGTTCGCCGACACGCTCGGCTGACGTGACGCCGCGCGGCGGTGGCGCTTATCCTCCCCCGTGAAACGGGGAGGGGACCATGCGAAGCATGGTGAAGGGGGCGCGCGGCGATGCTGAGCTCAGACCCCGAACGTCTCGTCGAAGGCGTAGCCGGCACCGCGCACGGTGCGGATCGGGTCCTTCTCGCCATCCTGCGAGAGGGCCTTGCGCAGGCGGCCGACGTGGACGTCGACCGTGCGCTCATCGATCTCGACGGACAGGCCCCAGACGCTGTCGAGGAGCTGCGCCCGCGAGAACACGCGGCCGGGCTTGGCCATCAGGTACTCGAGCAGCCTGAACTCGGTCGGGCCGAGATGGATCGTGCGGCCGGCGCGATGGACGCGCCAGCTTTGCCTGTCCAGCTCGAGATTGCCCGCCGAAAGACGCGAGGCCACGCGATCGGGGCTCGCGCGGCGCAGCAGGGCACGCACGCGAGCGATCAGTTCCGGCACGGAGAAGGGCTTGACGATGTAGTCGTCCGCGCCGGTCGAGAGGCCGCGTACGCGCTCGCCTTCCTCGCCGCGTGCGGTCAGCATGATCACCGGCAGGCTGCGGGTCGCCTGACGCGCGCGCATGCGGCGGCAGATCTCGAGGCCCGACACGCCGGGCAGCATCCAGTCGAGGATGACGAGATCGGGTGCGTTCTCGAGAAGGCGCATGTCGGCCTCGTCGCCGCGCTCGACGCACTCGACGATGAAGCCTTCCGCCTCGAGATTGTAGGACAACAGCAGGCTCAGCGTTTCCTCGTCTTCCACCACGAGAATGCGCGGCGTCGCACTCGTGGTGCTGGCGCCGCGCAAAGTCTTTTCGGTGGACATATCCGTGCCACTCATGCGGCGCTCGGGGCTGACGTCGCGAAGGAACGGCCTTTCGGCCGGTCGACCGGCAGGGCCTCGCCCGTCACCAGGTAGACGATCGTCTCGGCGATGTTGGTCGAATGATCGCCGATCCGCTCGATGTTCTTCGAACAGAACAGAAGATGCGTGCAAAACGAGATGTTACGCGGATCCTCCATCATGAAGGTCAGCAGGTCGCGAAACACGCTGTCTTCCAGAGCGTCGAGCTCCGCGTCGCGCATCCACACCGAACGCGCCTGTTCGATGTCGCGGTGCGCGTAGGCGTCGAGCACGTCCTTCAGCGCCAGAGCCGCGGTCTCGTTCATCGATTTCAAGCCGACGATCGCGCGCGGCAGCCGCGCCTCGGCGGCCACGACGATCGCCCGCTTGGCGATGTTCTTGGCGAGATCGCCGACGCGCTCGAGATCGGCGGAGATGCGGATCGCCGCGACGATTTCGCGGAGATCCACCGCCATCGGCTGGCGGCGCGCGATGGTGAGAATCGCGTGCTCCTCGATCTCGCGCTGGAGCAGATCGAGTCGCGGATCGACGGCGACCGTGGCGCGGGCGAGGTCGGCGTCGAAATCGACCAGCGCGTCCATCGCGTCCGACACCATCTTCTCGGCGATGCCGCCCATCTCCGCGATCTTGCGGCCGAGGAAATCGAGTTCCTTGTCGTAGGCCTTGACGATATGGTCGGTCATCGAACGAGATCCTGTATGACGCGAAAGGTCCGGCGTAGTGCGCTAGCCGAAACGACCTGTGATGTAATCCTGGGTTTGCCGTTTCTCCGGCGCGGTGAACATCCGCTTCGTCTCGCCGAACTCCACCAGCTCGCCGAGATACATGAAGGCGGTATAGTGCGAGACGCGCGCCGCCTGCTGCATGCTGTGGGTGACGATGACAATCGTGTAGCTCCTGGCGAGCTCGTCCATCAGTTCCTCGACCTTTGCCGTCGAGATCGGATCGAGCGCCGAACACGGCTCGTCGAAGAGGATCACCTCCGGCTGCACGGCGACGGTGCGGGCGATGCAGAGGCGCTGCTGCTGTCCGCCCGACAAGGAGAGTCCGCTGTCCTGCAGCTTATCCTTCACCTCGCCCCAGAGCGCCGCGCCTTTCAGGGCCGCCTCGACGCGGTCGGCGACCTCTCGCGCCGGCAGCTTGTTGTAGAGCTTTATGCCGAAGGCGATGTTGTCGAAGATCGACATCGGGAACGGCGTCGGCTTCTGGAACACCATGCCGACGCGGGCGCGCAACAGGTTGAGATCCTGGCCGGCGGCCAGGATGTTCTCGCCATCGAGCAGGACTTCGCCCTCCGCGCGCTGGTTGGGGTAGAGGTCGTACATGCGGTTGAGGACGCGCAGCAGCGTCGACTTCCCGCATCCCGACGGGCCGATCAGCGCGGTCACCTTGTTGGTCTCGACGGCAAGGTCGACGCTCTTCAGCGCGCGCGCCTTGCCGTAGAAGAAGTCGAGCTTCTTGACGCTGATTTTGTCGGTCTGATTAAATCGCGTGCCCGCCGCGGCGTGCGGCGCGTCCATGGACTCGTTCCTGGTCATCGTTTGGTCCTCGTCGTTCCGAGCGTGCGGGCCGTTATGGAGAGCGTGAGCACGGCGAGCGTGATGATGAGGGCGCCGGACCAGGCGAGCTGCTGCCAATCCGTGTAGGCGGAGCCGGCATAACGATAGATGACGTAAGGCAGGCTTGCCATCGGCGCGTTGAGGTTGGTCGACGTGTAGGAATTGTTGAGCGCGGTGAAGAGCAGCGGGGCTGTCTCGCCGCTTATGCGCGAGACGGCGAGAAGCACGCCGGTCGTCAGCCCGGCCTGCGCGGCCTTGTAGGCGATGCGCTGCACGATCATCGCTTTGGGCATGCCGAGCGAAGCGGACGCCTCGCGCAACGGCGTCGGTACCAGGCGCAGCATGTCTTCGGTGATGCGCACGACCACCGGGATGACGATGATCGACAGCGCGATCGTCCCGGCGAAGCCGGAGAAATGTCCCATCGGCACGACGACGATCTGGTAGACGAACAGACCGATGACGATCGACGGCGCGGAGAGAAGGATGTCGTTGATGAAGCGCACGACGAAGGCGAGCTTCGATTTCGCGCCGTACTCGGCGAGGTAGGTTCCCGCGAGAATGCCGATCGGCGTGCCGACCAGCGTGCCAAGCACCGTCATGATGAGGCTGCCGAGGATGGCGTTCCACAGGCCGCCGTCGCTACCCGGCGAGAGCGTGCGCTGCGTGAAGAGGTTGAGGTTGATACCGGCCGCGCCTTTGCTGACGAGCACCACCAGGATCCAGATCAGGAAGGCCAGCCCGAAGGCGGACGCGGCGTAGCAGAGGCCCTGATAGATGCCGTCTTTGACGCGGCGCGCGCGATAGAGCGACATCAGCGGGCTCCTTTCCGCTCGACCCGCATCAGCATCAGCCGTGCGGCGGCGAGCACGATGAAGGTCAGGATGAAGAGGATCAGGCCGAGTTCGATCAGCGAGGCGGTGTAGAGGCCGCGATCAGCCTCCTCGAACTCGCTGGCGATCGTCGCGGAAATCGACGTGCCGGGCGAGAACAGCGACGCGGAGAGCTGATGCGCGTTGCCGATCACGAAGGTGACGGCCATCGTCTCGCCGAGCGCGCGGCCGAGCGCGAGCATGATGCCGCCGATGACGCCGACACGCGTGTAGGGAATGACGACGTTGCCGACCACCTCGCGCGTCGTGAAGCCGAGCCCGTAGGCCGATTCCTTGAGCACCGGCGGCACCGTCAGGAACACGTCGCGCGAGATCGACGTGATGAACGGCAGCACCATGATCGCCAGGATGAACCCTGCCGTGAACACGTCGGTGCCGTAGGGCGGCCCGGCGAAGATGCTGTTGAGAACGGGTATCGGTCCGGCGATCGCGATGATCACCGGCTCCACGTAAGCCTGCAGCAGCGGCTTCAGGATGAAGAAGCCCCAAATGCCGTAGATAATCGAAGGAATGCCGGCGAGGAGTTCGATGGCGATGCCGATCGGCTGGCGCAGGCGCGGCGGGCAGAGCTCGGTCAGGAAGATCGCGATGCCAAGCCCGACCGGGATGGCGATGACGAGCGCGATGACAGAGGTGACGACGGTCCCGTAGATCGCGACGAGCGCGCCGTACTTGTCGTTGACGGCGTCCCATTGCGTCGAAGTGATGAAGCCCAAACCAAAGGCCTCGATGGCGGGCATCGAGCCCCATACCAGCGAGGCGATCACGCCGCCGAGCAGGATCAGGACGAGGAGGGCGGCCGTGAAACAGACGCCGTGGAAGATCTTGTCGCCGCTCCTGAAGCGGGCGAGAGACTTGGCACGATCGCGCAAGCTAGGCTCGGCGTAGCTGCGGTCCGGTGCGGCGAGGTCTACCACGTCAAACTCCAAACTCAACCAACGACGCTTGCCATCAGGCTCTCCTGACAGGGACGGGAGACGTGTCCCTCGCCCCTGTCATCCTTGCGGAAGAAGCGCGGATCAGAACTGCAGCGGCTTGCCGTCGGCACCCTTGATGTCAGACGCCCACTCCTGCTTGACCAGTTCGACGACGTTCTTGGGCATCGGAATGTAATCGAGCGATTGAGCGGCCTCGTTGCCGTTGCCATAGGCCCAATCGAAGAACTTGAGCGCGGCAGTCGCGGCGACCGGATCCTTCGGCTCGGTCGGCATCAGGATAAAGGTCGAGGCGGTGATCGGCCAGGATTCCGACCCGGGCTGGTCGGTCAGCAGCAGGTAGAAACCGGCGGCATCCTTCCAATCGGCGTTCGCGGCGGCGGCGGCGAAGGTCGCCGTGATCGGCTCGACCTTCTTGCCGTCCTTGTTGATCATGTCGCCGTAGGTCAGCTTGTTTTGCTTGGCATAGGCGAATTCGACGTAGCCGATCGAGTTGCCGGTCTGCTTGACGTTGGCGGCGACGCCCTCGTTGCCCTTGGCGCCGATGCCGACCGGCCATTGAACGGAAGCGTCCTCGCCCACCTTCGACTTCCAGGTCGGCGACACCTTCGAGAGATAGTCGGTGAAGTTGAAGGTGGTCCCCGATCCGTCCGAGCGGTGCACGACCGCGATGCCGGCCGCCGGCAGCTTGACGCCGGCATTGAGCTTGGCGATCTCCGGATCGTTCCACATCTTGATCTCGCCGAGGTAGATCTTGGCGAGGGTCGGGCCGTCGAACACGAGCTGACCGGGCGCGACGCCCTCGACGTTGACGACAGGCACGATGCCGCCCATCACCATCGGCCATTGAACGAGGGAGGCCGCCTTGAGCTCCTCGGGCTTCAGCGGCTTGTCGCTGGCGCCGAAGGTCACGGTCTTGGCCTTGATCTGCTTGATGCCGCCGCCCGAGCCGATCGATTGATAGTTGAGGTTCACGCCGGAGCTCTTGGAATAGGCCTCGGCCCATTTCGCGTAGATCGGGTAGGGAAAGGTCGCGCCGGCGCCGGAGATTTCGGCGGCTGACGCCGGAACGGCGACGAAGGCGACCGCGCCGGCCAATGCCAAGCGGGAAAAGACTTGCGAATTCATGGGGGGAATGCCTCGTATGGAGAGGGTCTAGTGCGACGGCTAGCCGAGTACGGCGCCTCGCGGGGGGACAGCTAGACACTCACAACGAGCCTTTTACGACGCCTATGTTACGCTTTCGTGACACCGTCCTCGACATTGGCGTGAAGCGGCAGGGACACGGTGAAGACGCTGCCAACCCCCTGCGTCGAGTGGATCGCAAGCCGTCCCCTGTGCCGGGCGACGATATGTTTGACGAGCGCCAAGCCGAGCCCCGTTCCGCCTTTGGCGCGGCTCTGTCCCGCGTCGACCCGGTAGAAGCGTTCGGTCAACCGCGGCAGATGCTCGGCGGCGATCCCCGCGCCGTGGTCGCGCACGCGAAGCACGGCCTCCGTCCTGCTTCTCTCGATCTCGATCTCGACGGACTTCTCGGCGGCATCGGAAGCCCCATACTTGATGGCGTTCTCGATCAGGTTTTCAGCGAGACGCAAAAGTTCGTCGCGATCGCCGCTGACGATGACCGCGTCGTCGCCGGCAAAGCGCAGATCGACGCCGTTCTCGTGCGCGAGCGGCGTCAGCGTATCGATGATGTGGCGCAGCACAAGAATGAGGTCGACCGGCTGCCTGGGGCGAAGATGCAAATGCTGCTCGACGCGCGACAGAGAGAGGAGATCGTCGACCAGCCGTGCCATCCGCCGCGCCTGCTCGCGCATGATCATGAGGAAGCGTCCTCGCGCCTTCTCGTCGTTGCGTGCCGGTCCTTGCAGGGTCTCGATGAAGCCAAGAAGCGACGATAACGGCGTCCGCAATTCGTGACTGGCATTGGTGATGAAGTCGACGCGCATGCGCTCGAACCGGCGCGCCTCGCTGATCTCGTGCAGGGTGACGATGACGATGGGCCCGCAGTCGAGGCCGGCGACCGGCGCGGCACTGACCTCGAAAAGACGCTCGACGGGAACACGCTCCAGCCAACTGGCACGGGTCGTGACGCCGTCGCGGCGGGCGACCACGACCGCGTCGAGCACATCGGGCGAGCGGAGATGATTGGCCAGAGGCACGCCGATCCGGAGTGTCGGAAAAAGCGCCCGCGCTGGTGGATTGATCTCGATGACGCGGTCGTCGACACCGATCGCGAGAACAACATCGGGAACGGCGGCGATGATCTTGCCGAGGATCACGAGATCGGGACTGACGCCCTCATCGCCCACGCGCATCGGGCTGGCGAAAGGCCGCGGCGGCTTCGGAGGAAAGGAGATCACCAGCGCGCCTTGGCGGCTCGATCGACACCCGCCGATCGACCCATCGAGCCCAACGCGGGTTCCAGGATCGCCGCTTCTATGATGTGCAAGATCGCCTCACGAGCCTGATGGGCGATCGCCTTGCGATCGGATGTTGCGCGAAACGGCAGCGGCTCCGGGAACTGAACGAAGCAGCGCAGCGGCGGACTTCGCAGTATGCGCCAGATATGTGACAGTAAATCATCGTCGCCAACCCAGGCGGCCTCTTTGCTCGAGTACCAAATCGCCGCTGGCTGAACGGCGACCGACTCGCGAAAGGGTTCCGCGCACAGGAGTTCGCGGGCGGCGGCGAAATGGGAGGTCAGGAACGGACCGGGCCGCGGCCCCGCCACCGTCGTGCCTTCCGGAAAGAGCAAGACGATGCGTCCGCCCAGCATGCGCTCCGCCATACGTCGATTGGACGTCGGAATGGTCCTCCGCCGCTTTCGATCGATGAAGATCGTCCCTTGCACCTCCGCGAAGGCCGACAGGATCGGCCACGTTCCGACCTCGCGCTTGGCGACGAAGCAGAATGGCAGGACGGACCCGAACGCCAGGATGTCGATCCACGACGTATGATTGGCGACGACGAGCGCGGGCGGACCGCCGAGCGCTTCGCCGCGCGGTATGACCTCGATCCTGAAGAGCCACAGGAGCGAGCGACAGAAGACCATCGGAATGCGACCGGCCATGCTTGGGACCCGCCGCGCGATCAGCCATTGCAGCGGCGCTCCGAAGAGGAAGAAGCCCAGGACGGCGACAACAATCAGGCAAGCGCGAAACGCGGCCATGAGACCATCCGATCGGAAGGCGGTGGATTTCGCGGTATGCGTCCGCTCGCGTGACAACCGATCACGAACGCGTCATGAAAGCTTCTTATCGGCTGCCTATGCGATGGCGGCCATCCAGACGCAATGCCGTGAGCCGATGCCTGACATTGAACGGCCTACACTCGAACGGGCGAGCCTCGACCAAAGTTTTGGCATGCTGCCGAAAAGCGTCGTTTCGCTGGCCGGGTCGCGCGCGCCAAACGGCACGCCTGCCCTTTACGAAACGGCTGGACCTTTCGAGATCCGCCTGGCGACCAGCACCAAGGATCTGCGACAGGCGCAGCGTCTTCGCTATGCCATCTTCTTCG
This sequence comes from Beijerinckiaceae bacterium, assembly GCA_965198495.1. Classification (GTDB taxonomy): domain Bacteria; phylum Pseudomonadota; class Alphaproteobacteria; order Rhizobiales; family Beijerinckiaceae; genus RH-AL1. Next base: position 3,448,234 of record CBDAPL010000001.1, read on the forward strand.
AGGAAGGCCACGCCGTACCCGACGAGGCGAGCGCCAAGGCGCGGCGCGATCTCTGCGCCTTCGATGCCATCTGCGATCACCTCGTCATCATCGATATGCGGGCGCGTCGCGCTGACGGCGCGATCAAGCCGAAGCTCGTGGGAACCTACCGCGTTCTGCGCCGTGAGATCGCCGACGCGCACAATGGATTCTACTCGCAAGGCGAGTTCGACTTGGCGCCGCTGCTCGCGCGACACCCGGCGACACGCTTCCTTGAGCTTGGCCGCTCGTGCGTCCACCCGCACTACCGCTCGAAGCGCGTCATCGAACTCCTGTGGCGCGGCCTCTATCTGTACGCCCGGCGTTTTCACATCGACGCGTTGATCGGTTGCGCCAGCCTGCCGGGCGTCGACCTCGAGGCGCTGCGGCTACCGCTGAGCTTCCTGCTCCAAAACGCTGGCGCCGAGCCCGACTGGCAAGTCGCCGCGTTGCCACGGCGCGAAGCGGAGTTCACGCCACTCGCGCAAGCGGAGATCGACGTGCGCCGCGCGCTCGGCGCCTTGCCGCCGCTGGTCAAGGCCTACATGCGTACGGGCGCGCGTTTCGGCCGCCACGCGGTCGTCGATCATCAGTTCGGGACGACGGACGTCTTCGCGATCATGCCGATGAACGCGATCGAGGATCGCTACCTCTCCCACTACGGACAGCCGAGTTGCCTTTCGTCAGGCCCGGTCGCATAAAAGCGCATGACACGTGATCGCCACGCGCTGACCGCGGAACAGTCGGGTTCGAGACTTGGTTCTCGGACGATCCGGCGCGCCGGTATGTTGCTGACTCTGCTCGGCATCTCCGCGGGCGTGGCCTTCTCCAGCGCCGCGGCGGTCGACCACAAGGCCAGAGCGATCGCCGCCGAGAAGCCGGCCATCCTCAGCCTGAAGGACGCGCTGATGCACGACGCCGCATCGCCGGTCATCGGCAACGCCGACGGCGACGTCACGATCGTCGCGTTCGTGGATTACAATTGCCCTTACTGTCGAAAAAGCGAGGCCGATCTCGACGCCCTCGTCGCCGATGACCGGAAGATCCGCGTCATCTATAAGGACTGGCCGATCCTGGCGAAAACCTCCCTTGCCGCCGCGAAGGTCGCGATCGCCGCCAACTGGCAAGGCAAATACGCCCAGGTCCACAAGGCGCTGATGCGGATGAACGCGCGGCCGGCCACCGACGCCGATATCAGCCAGGCCGTCGTGTCCTCCGGTGTCGACGTGACGCGCCTCAACAAGGATCTCGACTCGCGAGACGAGGAGATCGTCGCGCTGATCAAGCGCAACATACAGGAGGCGGAAGCCCTTAAGTTACAAGGAACGCCGGTCTACCTCGTCGGGCCCTTCATCACGGCGAGCCCGCTCGACCTGCCGCAGTTCAAGCAGATCGTCGCCGATGCGCGCGAGGATCAGGCAAAGCTTGCGGATGCCCCAAAGCCCGATCGGTAGCGGCGAGACGGTCATCTGCCACACGGCGAGGACGCCACGCTACGCGCTCGTGATCTTCGATTTCGACGGCACCCTGGCCGACAGCGCCGCATGGTTCGCCCGCGAGTTGAACGGCGTGGCGCGCCGCTATCGTTTCAAGCAGTCGTCCGAGAGCGACCTCCACACGATGCGCGGCATCGACGCGCGCACCCTCCTCCGCCAACTCGATGTCGCGCGCTGGAAGCTGCCGCTGATCGCGCGCCACATGCGTCGGCTGATGACCCGCGACATCGCCGAGATCGCACTGTTTCCCGGTATCGCCGCCGCGTTGAACGGCCTGCACGAAGCGGGCGTGCGGCTCGCGATCGTCAGTTCGAACTCGCTCGAGAACGTGCGTCTCGTGCTTGGCGCGGAAACGGCCGCGCTGATCGACCATTTCGCCTGCGGCACGTCCTTGTTCGAAAAGCCGGCGAAGTTTCGCCGCGTGCTCAAGCGCGCGCGGATTCAACCCGCGGGCGCGATCGCGATCGGCGACGAGGTCCGCGACATCGATGCGGCCGCCGCCTGCGGGATCGCGTCCGGCGCCGTCGCATGGGGCTACGCGGCGCCAAGCGCCCTGCGCGCACGCGGTCCGACGATCCTGTTTGACGACACCGAGGCGTTGCTACCCTATCTGCTGCCCAGTATGGCGGATCGCTCAGCCCGCGCCGCCGAAGAGGAAAAGCTGATGTACCCATCAGGTACGGCGCTCGAAAATTAGTCTCTCCGCGCAACAAAATACTTGTGCTTCGGACGAATGAGCCTATGTTCGTCACTGCCCAAATCGCACGTGCCTGTGGTCGTGTGTCGGTGGTTGGCGTTCCGGACAAGAGGCCGGTGAACCAACCTTAAAACCGGCAGCCGGAGCGAACCGGTGAACCCCGCCAAACGGGGGACACGACTTAAAGCAACGACGGACCGGGCTTTTTCGTCTCTGTCGGCCTCCAACGCCGACTTACCGAAGAGGCTAGTCTCTCTTGCCGGGCGTGCGGATCGCGGGGCTCACCCTGATCCAATCGATGGCTTCAGCTGCTCAGCGCGGGTTCATCCTCGCGCGGAGTTCTTGAAGCCACGGCGCAGCATCTGATTCGGCGTAGCACACGACCTTCATGGTCGCGAGCGATCCGGATCGCGGATGGCATTGTCACGTCGTCGACGCGTCTCCAAAGCGCGTGGGCAGCGAACGATGTCGTTCACCCCTTTGCTCAAATTCGTATGTCCGGCCTGAAACAGGGTCGGCACGAAGGGATGCCGCGATGACACAGAAGATCCAGGATTTCCTCCGCGCGCGCCGCGACATCGGCGGCGATTCGGGCCCATGCCTCGTCGTCGACCTCGATGTGGTGCGCGAAAATTACAAGACCTTCGAGCGGGCGCTGCCGGACAGCCGCGTCTTCTACGCGGTCAAGGCCAATCCCGATCCGGCCGTCCTCAACCTGCTTGCGCTGCTCGGCTCCTGCTTCGATTGCGCCTCTCTAACCGAGATCGAGCTGGTCCTCGCCACCGGCGCGACGGCCGATCGCATCTCGTTTGGCAACACGATCAAGAAGGAGCGCGATATCGCCCGGGCCTACCAGCTCGGCATCCGCGTCTTCGCGGTCGATTGCGAGGCCGAGGTCGAGAAGATCGCCCGCGTCGCACCCGGCGCCAAAGTGTTCTGCCGCATGCTGTGCGACGGCGACGGCGCGGAGTGGCCGCTGTCGCGCAAGTTCGGCTGCGACGTGGCCATGGTACCGCGCGTGCTGGAGCAGGCGCAGCGCCTTGGTTTGGTTGCCTACGGCCTTTCGTTCCACGTCGGATCGCAGCAGCGCAATCCGCTGATGTGGGATGGCGCGCTGAAAGCCGCCTCGGCGATCTTCAGCGACCTTGCGGAGCGCGGCATTCAACTGCAGATGGTCAACCTCGGCGGTGGTTTTCCGACCAAGTACCTGAAGAGCATCCCGGCGGTGAAGACCTACGGCCGCTCGATCTTCGACTCGCTGCGCAAGCACTTCGGCAACCGTATACCAGAGACGATCATCGAGCCGGGCCGCGGCATGGTCGGCAACGCCGGCGTCATCGAGGCGGAGGTCGTCCTGATCTCCAGGAAGTCGGACGACGACAATGTGAAGTGGGTCTTCCTCGATATCGGCAAATTCGGCGGTCTCGCCGAGACGATGGACGAGATGATCCGCTATCCGATCAAGACCGCCTTCGACGCCGACGAGAAGGAGCCCTGTGTGATCGCCGGGCCGACCTGCGACTCGGTCGACGTGCTCTACGAGAAGGACCCCTACTTCCTTCCCGTAAGCCTGGAGATCGGCGCCAAGGTCCTGATCGAGGGAACGGGCGCCTACACGACGACCTATTCCAGCGCGGGCTTCAACGGCTTCCCGCCCTTGAAGAGCTACGTGATCTGACAAGGCGGCGAGGTGGAGACCCTCGCCGCTCCAATCCTACGCGATGGCCGGCGTCGGCGTGCGGCCAACGTCGCGACGCGCTTACGAGCAGACATATCGGGGCGGTCGCGGCCTCGATCATGAATGATCGTTCTTGCGAACACGGCCCCAATCGATTTGGGCCTTCTACAAGACCCGGGGCGTCTCCCGCCGCCGGGCGCGAGAGTGCTAGCGGGCCGTCACGCCGTACGTGACACCCGTCAGCTTGCCCTGATCGATCTTGGAGACGGCGATGACCGCCTGGGTCCGGCTGTCGACGCCGAGCTTCTGGAGGATCGCCGAGACATGGGCCTTGACCGTCGCCTCCGAAACCGTGAGCGCGAAAGCGATCTGCTTGTTGAGCAGACCCTGGGTGAGCATCATGAGCACGCGCAGCTGCTGCGGCGTGAGGCTCGACAGGCGCCGCATCATGTCGGCGACCACGCTGTCCGTCGGCTGCAGCAGATCGAGATCGGCGGGCGTCCAGATCTCGCCGGCGAGAACCTGGCGGATCGCCTCGCGCATCAGCGCCACTTCGGTGCTCTTCGGAATGAATCCCGCGGCGCCCACCTCGACGCAGCGCCGCATGACGGTGCGGTCCTCGTTGGCGGATATGACCACGACCGGGATCTCCGGGTGCTGCGAGCGCAGGTACAGGAGCCCGGAAAAGCCGCTGACGCCCGGCATCGCGAGATCGAGCAGAACGAGATCGATCGGCTCGCCGCGTCGCAATTCCTGACCGAGTGTCTCGAGATCGCAGGCCTCTCTGATCGAGGCGTCCGGGAGCGCGGTCGCCAAGGCTTGCCGCAGCGCGCCACGCACCAAGGGATGGTCATCCGCGATAATGATGTGGATCGCGTCCGCTATACTCGTATGCTCTTCGACAACCATCGTCATGTACTGTCCTCCTGGCTCGCCCCCTCAGGCAAGTCGAGGTTTCGACTTTCGTCTATAGACTTCAGGCATGCCGCGTTAACCGGCTATGAACGAGCCTTTCAGCAGGTATTTACCTAGCATCCCAGCTAAGCCGTGACTACTTGCACGGATCGAAAGACCAAACGTCTTCTTAATGCGGGTCTGGCGCCATTCCGGGGGCGCGGCTGACGCGACGAGCGGTCGAGCTTCCGTGTGCGGCCAATTTGCGTTATGGCGAGGACCGCAATGCCAGAAGGCCTCACATCAAGGCCGCCGGACAAGTGGCCAAGCGTGCGCCTGCCACAAGGCGCACACCCGCTTGCCTTTAACGCAATCGAAAAGGTCCTCATGACCCATTCGTCCCTCGACACCTCATCAGAACCGGTCGCGGCCGGCCCGCTGTCGCGCCACATGACCACGGCGGTCAGGGTCGGCGCCGGCGAGGGCGCCGTCATCGTCGGCGGCGGCGCGCCGATCGTCGTCCAATCGATGACGAACACCGACACCGCCGACATCGACGGCACGGTTCGCCAGGTTGCCGCGCTTGCCCGCGCCGGCTCCGAGATGGTGCGCATTACCGTCGATCGCGACGAGGCCGCCGCCGCCGTGCCGAAGATCAAGGAGCGCCTCGCGCGCATCGGCTGCTTCGTGCCGCTGATCGGCGATTTCCACTACATCGGCCACAAGCTCCTGACCGACCATCCGGCCTGCGCCGAGGCGCTCGACAAGTACCGGATCAATCCGGGCAACGTCGGCTTTAAGGCCAAGAAGGACAGCCAGTTCGGCACGATCGTCGAGAAGGCGATCCAGTACGGCAAGACGGTCCGCATCGGCGCCAATTGGGGGTCGCTCGACCAGGATCTGCTGACCCACATGATGGACGAGAACGCCGCGCTGCCGGTTCCCAAGGACATGGGCGCGGTGACGCGCGAGGCGATGCTCGCCTCCGCCCTCCTCTCGGCCAAGCGCGCCGAGGAGATCGGGCTCGGCAGGGACCGCATCATTCTCTCCGCCAAGGTGTCGGCGGTGCAGCAGCTCATCGCCGTCTACAAGATGCTCGCGGCGCGCTCCGACTACGCCCTGCATCTCGGCCTCACCGAGGCCGGCATGGGCTCGAAGGGCATCGTCGCCTCGTCCGCGGCGCTCGGAATCCTTCTGCAACAAGGTATCGGTGACACGATCCGAGTGTCGCTGACGCCGGAGCCGGGCGGCGACCGCACCACGGAGGTGAAGGTCGCGCAGGAGATCCTGCAGACCATGGGCTTTCGCACCTTCGTGCCGCTGGTCGCGGCCTGCCCCGGCTGCGGGCGCACCACATCGACCGTGTTCCAGGAGCTCGCCCGCGACATCCAGAACAACATCGTCGAGTCGATGCCCGAATGGCGGGTTCGCTATCCCGGCGTCGAGCAGCTCAACGTCGCGGTCATGGGCTGCATCGTCAACGGCCCCGGCGAGTCGAAGCACGCCGACATCGGCATCTCGCTTCCCGGCACCGGCGAAAGCCCGGCCGCGCCGATCTTCATCGACGGCAAGAAGGCGATGACCCTGCGCGGCGACAACATCGCCAACGACTTCAAGGCGCTCGTCGAGGACTATATCGAGAAGCGCTTCGGCGCCGGCGCGAGCAAGGCGGCGGAGTAGCGGGGCCTCGCGTCCAACGATCGTGCTAGCCGGCGGCCGGCAGCGTCGCGGCGCTCTTGCCCGCGACGTGGACCAGCCCTTTGCCGGTCATGCTGACGACGAGTTCGCGGGTGCCGTCGCTCGCCGCCTCGGCGGGCTTGGCGGCGACGAGCCCCGCTCCCGCCAGGCGCTTCACCGCGTCGAGCATGGCGTTCGCCGCGAAGCCTCCGGTGTAGGGGACCAGAGTGCGGCCGAGCATGTCGCGGCGCAGGACGATCTGTCGTTCCGCCACATACAGATACGCGAGCAGCCGACTGTCGAAATCACGCGTCGTCGCCAGGCCCGGCTCGAGGCTGTCACGGCGCGCGGCGAAGCTGGCGAGCGCGCCGGCGGCCGCCGACCAGCTCTCGCTCTCGCCGACCTTGAACAGCACGTCGCCCAGCCCGGCGTCGCGCTCGTTGATGCAGAACAGCGGCCGCAGGAACGACGCGCCGGTGGCGCGTGCCGCTTCGACGTCCTTAAGGCCGGAAGCACGCAGCAGGATCAGGCAATCGGCGGCGTCCGGCTCGACGAGGCGGAAGCAATATTCGAGGCTGGCGCGTTCGGCGGCCGTCGGCTCCGGAAACACGGCGGCGGACGGCAGCGTGCCGATGCCGCGCACCCGCCAGAGAACCTGGGCGGCATTCTGCGCGTCGGTCGTCGTCGGCTCGGCGAGGAAGGCGTCGAGGGCCTCGGCCGGGGGCGCCAGGAACTCGGCGACGAAGGCGTAGAGCGCGTCGGGGTCGATTGGCTTCGTCAGCAGTCGATCGAAGATCGAATCGACGCCCCGGCGCGCCGCGAGCCCGAAGCGATCGGCGGTCATCGCGACCATCTTCATGGCGCTGTTGGTCTTCTCGCCCAGCGACCGCAGCAGCCGCGCCAGCGCGTAGCCGTCCATCTCCGGCAGATGGTAGTCGACGAAGACGAGATCGTAGGTCTCGTCCTGCGCCATGCGCAGCGCGCCGAACCCGTCGTCGGCGGTATCGACGAGGTAGCCGCGCGCGACCAGCAGGGCGGCAAGCAGGTCGCGGGACACGGGATCGTCTTCTACGATCAGGATGCGGGCTGTCATGGCGCGGCTCTCGGATGGTGTGGTCTGGGACGTTCGCGGGTCATCAGTAGGCCTTCGCGGCCTTCGGCCCGAGATAGGCTTCCGGCGGCAGATCGCTGGAGAGCTTGGTCGCGATGTCGGTAGCCTGGCTCCCGCGCGCGGGCGCTGGCGCCATCGTCGTCGAAGCCATGAAACGGGCACCCGACGGCGGCTCGATCGCCGACGTTTGCACCGGCTCGCGGTCGTCCTCGCGCCTCCGCCTCGCGAACCTGGTCCGCTTTCGCTTGGCGGCGACCCGCCGCCTGACGCGCGCGGGCGCGGCTTCCACCGGCGCCCCCTCCGCCGCCGCAATCGCCGGGGCCGCGATGACATGGACCTGATCATCGGCCGCCGCCGCTTCCGCCGACGCCACGGGCACGCCGATCGCGAGATGATCGACGAGGGACGCCATCGCGTCGAAGGTCGTGGCGGCCTGACAGAGGCGCACGCGCACGGACACCGGCCCCATGACGCCGGCATCTGGCGGCAGGCGGTTCGCGTCGATCCACTGCCACATGTAGAGGCAGCGCACGTCGTTGCCGGTGCGCCCCAGCGCCAGGCCGTAGGGACCGTAGGAATTGTGCGAGTCGCGCTCGGCCACCTGCATCGCGACATGCGGGAACTGACCGCCGAGCTCGGAGCGGATCGCCGCCTCGGTCGGCTTGTAGAGCGGCACCTGCTCGTCGAGCGAGTCGCGCCGATCGGTGCGCGCTAGGATGGTGACGCTGTTCTGGATGCCGCGCACCGCGCCGCCCTTCAGCAGAATGTCCTGGCGCAAACCGTTGACGTAATCGCGCGTGCGCACGGTCTCGATGTCGCCGGCCGCTTCCGGGAGAGTCGCGACCGGCCGCGCCGCCGCCTTGCGGCTGGGTGCGAGCGCCATCATCTGCGAGCGCGGCGCGGGCGGCACCGCCACGCTGCCCTCGAGGCTGGCACTCTCGTCGCCATGCGTGCAGGCGCCCGTCAGCAGGCAGGCGCCGAGGAGCGCCATGCCGGAAGCTTTGCGAAACAAGGGCACCATCGTCATGACCGTCGATCGGAGTTCTGGGTTTCGTCACCGGCCTTCTTGACCGGGTCGTGGATCGAAACATCGGCGGCGGCCGACGGCGTCTGACGCTTACCGCCATCTCGTAAAGATTGCTCCAACGCCCACAGCGTCCCCGCCGCCGTGCTGCGCTCGGCCGCTGTCGGCGCGCTCGCCTCGACGGTGCCGTCCCAACCCCTCAGCAGTGTAAAGCCGTAACGCTCGTAGGGCATCGGCCCGACGCCGGGCACGCGGCGGGCGACGAGCGGCCCTGCGCCATCACGGTCATGCACGCGCGCGGCCGCATCGGTCGCGAGGGTCCGCGCGGCCGAGAAGCGCAAGTTATTCTCGAGCGAAACGCTGACGGGGAACTCGATCTTCTTGACGAGCGGCGGTAAAAATCCGCCGGAAGCGGTGGCGGCCGCTTCCGGCGACGGCACGCGGGCGCGGATGAAGCCCGCGCGCGGGTCGCGCGCGGGCTGTCGCATCGGGCCGGCCTGCGGGCGCAGGGTGTCGGCCATGGTGCGGCCGGTCCAGTCCGGCCCGGTCTCTCCCGCGGCGCTCGCCGAGGCGGGCGGCGCCGAGGGCGCGGCCGTGTTCGCCTCGCAGGGCGGCGGAGGCCGGCGCATGCCGTCGTCGAAGGCGAGCGCCACGACCTTTGGGAACAAACCATCGTAGCGGTTGACGGTATCGCGGAACGGCACGGCGCGGCGCATTCTCTGCAGGGCCAGCGCGTAGCCGTAGGCGGTCGCCTCCTTCGGCAGCCACGCGTTGGCGCGCTCGAACCATTGCAGCGCGAGCGGATATTGGCAGGTGTTGTAGGCGTACCAGGCCAGCGCCTGCGCGCCCTCGCCCGATTCCGTTTCCGCCGTCACCTTGGCGTAGCGGACGACCCGTTCGGCCTCGATGAACGGCGGCCGCTCCTTGGTGAAGTCGGTCTCGAGCAGATCGATGAAGAGGATCGAGTTGTTGATCAGCCGCTCGCGCCAGACGTAGGCGACTTCCTCGGCCTCTCGTCTGCGGTCGAGCTTGCGCAGCGTATGCGCCAGCCCGTGCGCGATCATCGCGTCGCCGCCGTGGCTTATCGCGAGCTTGAACCAATCGAGCGCGCCCGGATAATCGCCGCGTTTGAAATCGTACCAGGCGACGAGCCCCGGCTGATTGGGGTCGGCGGCATCGCGCACGAAATCCTGGAAGGACTTCAGCTCCTCGACTCCGACCTCCTCCTGCCGCTCGTCGTGCAGGAAGGCGCTGATGCGGGCGCGCGTGATATCGAGCGCGATCGGCGCGAACTCGTCGTGACCGGCCGCGTCGACGTGAGCCAGCGCGATCAGCTTCTCGGTGAGGTTCATCGGCAGGAGGGCGATCGCGTGTTCGACCGTCGCACGCCGTTCGTTGGCGTCGATATGCTCGACGAGGATCGAGCGGTAGATCACGTAGGCCTCGCCGCAATCGTTCTCGCGAGCATAGGCCTCGGCGATCACCCAGAGCAGTTCCGCGTCGTCCTTCGCCCAGGCGATGCCGCTCTCCTTGAAGCTCTGGACGATCTCGTGCCACGCCTCGGCGTGCGCCAGGGCGAGGATCTTCGCGCGAAGGAGCTTCGTCTTGATCTTGGCCTGCAGATCCTCCGAAGGCGTCCAGCCGGGCTCGGCCGCCTTGCGCACGGCAATGGCGTCGCGAACGTCGTCGAGCCTGTCTTGCACGTAAAGCGCCCAGAGCGGACCCTCGTCAGGCCGGCCGCGTCGCGCGGTGTAGAGGTCCGAAGGCGGCCGCCATGCCGGATCGAGACGCGTCAGGCGGCGCGCCTCGGCGACGACGCGATCCTTCTGGCCGAGCGAGGCGTAGTAGCGCAAAGCGTCATCGTCGACGCGCGGCTTCTCGGGACGAGACTGCGCGAGAACCGCCGTCGTGGCGAGCAGGGTCGCGCCTAGGGCAGCGGTCACTTGTCGAAGCATGACGCGTACCTCATATGGCCGGCGACGAGCGCGAGAAGGTTGAGGGTCACGGCATAGTAGTTCTCATTGGAGTGGACGGTCCGCTCCTCGCGCGTGAAGGGCGCGCCATTCGCCGCGCAGGCGGTCAGCGCGGCAATTGCCGTGTAGCCCTTCTCGGTCAGCCAGTCGGTGGGCTTGCCTGACTTCGCGTCGACGATCGGCATCGCGCCGCGGCCGTTCTTCTGCCAGATCGTCACGAAAGGCGCGTAGAGTTCGCGCTGGCCGAGACCGGCCCAGGCGACATAGAGCGGGATGCGGATCGAGTTGTAGGAGAAGCGCTGCGGAAAGCCATCGGCGGGGCGCGGCGACGGGTCATGCAGCGAGGTCCATTCCGTCGGCAGGTTTGCGGGGCCGAAATGCAGCTGCTTGACGAGCTCGAGACCGTTGCGGCTCAAACCGGCCCAGTCGACGTCCGGCGCGACGATCGGTAGTCGCGCGAAGGCCGGGAACACCCAATAGGACAGGTTCACCACCGGCCCGTCGGGCCGATCCTCCGCCGCGAAGCCGGCCGCGCCGGGCAGCAGCAGCGGGCCGTAGGACGTATGCGGCAGCACCACCTTGCGGCCGACCTCGACCGCGATGCGGCGGGCGGCGATGCGGTCGGGCAGGCTGCCCCAGGCTTCGGCCGCCTCCGTCAATGCCCAGGCCACGAGAATGTCGCCGTCGGAGGCGTCGTTCATGTCGGCGACGGCCGGCCTGGCGTTCGGCTCCCAGCGCCAGGCGATGAGCTCGTCGTCGCGCACCATCAGGTTGGCGCGCGTCCAGCCCCAGATCGCGTCGAAGGTCGCGCGATCGTTGGCGGCGACGGCGAGCAGCATGCCGTAGCCCTGCCCCTCCGAATGGCTGATCGCGTTATTGGCTGTATCGACCACGCGCCCGGTGTCGCTGACGAAGCGCGCTTTGTAGGCGCGCCATGCCTCGGGATCCCCGAGCGTGCCGACGAGCGGCATCGAACGCTGATCCGTCCTGCGCGACGGCAGGGGCGCGGGCTGGGCCGCGACGATCGGCATCGTCTGCATGCGGTCGATCGGATCGGCGGTCTCGGCGCGCGCGGCAGCGGTTGAGAGGCTGGCGAGGCCGAGCGCGAGGAGGCCCGATAGAGTGGCCCGCATCGGACGCATCATTCCGGCCTCCTGCCGACGCCGCGAACGAACCACAGCGTCGTGCCGCCGAGGCAGAACGCCGTCAGCAGAGCGAAGGCGACGAAGGCAAGCGGATTGAGGGAAAACCACCCGGCGACCACCAGGCGGGAGTTGCCGATCGGCGTCTTGTCGCTCGCGATGTAACGGAAGCGCGTCGCGTCGGTCGCGGTGATCTCGCCGTTGGAGGCGTCGAGCACGGCGAGGCGCCCGTGCACCTTGGACCAAACCTGCGGATCGAACAGGCAGGCGACCGACGCCCGCAGCGTCGGCGCGTCGACCGCCGTGACGATCGTGGTGACGTTCTCGCGCGAGCCCGGGCTCATGCCCTGCGCCAGGATGAGCGACGATCCGGCATTGATCCCATCGCCGCCTTTTGGCTGGTACACGGACCGATGAACCGATGCGACGGCGTTTTGGACCCAGCCGGCGAGCGTGCCGGGAAGGGCCGCGATACTGTCCCTCCATCCGGGCGCCGATTGGGTTTCGCCGGTCCACGCTTCCAGCATGAGATCGCTGTCGTTCAGCGGCGGCGCCGACGTCGCGGCCGCTCGCGGCGATGCTTGCGCGATGGTTGCGGATGCGTGCTCGACACTTGGTGGCGTGATCGCCTGCGAGGGCAAGCGACAGGCCGAGGGTCCGTCGCTCCGCGTCAGCCACCAGCGCTGGCCCGCCGGAAACGCGCCCGTGTCCGCGGTCGCCGGCACGGTGGCGCGGTTTTCCCAAGCCGCCTCGACGGTCTTCGGATCGAGGCCGATATCGGCCATCAACGCGGGATCGAGCTCGCGCGCGGGCGAGACCACCAGCGTCGATCCGGTATCGCCGGCGGGGACTTTCGTCGCGAAATCGAAAGCTACGACCTTGCCGGCGGCGACGGCCGCGCGCGCGGTGAGCGAGAGCGCCGCGCCCATGGTCTCCCGCTCAGGCTTCGGCACGACGAGATGGGCGACGCCCCTGTCGAACGGCATGCCGCCGCTGGTGGCGAGGGCGAGATCGGGCAGCCGCTCGACACGCGCCAGCGCGGGCAGCACGATCTCCGACGTGTCGAGGAAGAGGAACCGCTTGGCCTTCGTCGCGGCGCAGCTCGTATCCTCCAGCCGCGGCGTCTCCGCGAACACGTCGACGCGATTGAGGCCGGGACGCATCAGGCTCAGCGGCAGGAAAAGCTGATTATGCTGGAACACCTCGCCGGCGGCGGACGGTAGCTTGATGATGCCGGAGCTGCGGCCGTTGACGTCGACGCGCACTTGCGAGTCGTGCGTCAGGCCGGACGCGTAGCCGCCGGCCAGGTCGAACGTGCCGCGCCCATAATCGGAGGCGAGGAAATCGGCCGGCAGGCTCAGGTTGAAGCTCTTGCGAAAGAAGCGGCCGGAGAAGTCCTGGCTCCGCGCGCCGAGATCGTGCAGCCGGACATGCCCGGCGCCGGTGATCGTCTTGGCGGGATAGTTCGCCAGAGCGAGCAGGCCGGCGCCGGTGCCGTTCGGCTCTGCCGCGGCGATCTGCGCGATCGCCTGCTCGATGTCGGCGTCGTTGGCGCCGGTGACGATGAGCGTCGGGCGGCCGTCGCCAAGCGCCGGCGCGATCCTCGCGAGCGGGCCGGCGCCGCCGAGCAGGCCTTCGACCTGCGGAAGATGGCGCAGGGTCTCGCGCGTGCCGAGGAGAAGATCGATGCCGTATGGATCGACGACGGCGGGCGTGAAGTCGACCGCGGGCTGCAGGGCGTGGGCGGCGAGCGCGATGCGCTGCGTCGCGGTGATGAGATGGCGCAGATGATTGGGGTTGGTCTTGCCGTTGAGGACGATATGGATGGGCAGCGTACCATCCGCGCGCGGCAGAAGACCCGCCAGATCGCCGGTCTCGGTGATCGTGCGCGCGCCGGCCGGCAGGACGAGCCCGGTCACGGCCGGGTCGAGCCGGGTCCAGAGTTCGTAGGTCGCGGCGACGGAGCAATCGACCCGGTGGCGCTGATCGACCGAGAGCGAGATGGCGTTAAAGCCGGGCCGTGCCAGATCGGCGGGGATCGTGAACTCGACCGTGCGAAGGCCGCGCGAAGCCTCGATCACGTCGGTGCCGATCGACGTGTCGTTGACCTTGACCTGGAGCACCGACACCTCGGGCAGAACGGAGACGGCCGACAGATAGCCGACGCGAAAACGCAGAGGGGCCGCCGCTTGCGTCGGCGTAAGGTAGACCGGCCAGCGCAGATCGCCGATCTCTCCGGTCAGACGCAGTCCGTCGAGCGTGTTCGGCAGGAAGCGCAGGACGTCGCGGGCCGGCTCCACCACAGGCGAAGACGCAAGTGAGGACGCAGGTGAGGACGCAGGCAGGACGGCCTTGGGTGTCTCGCTCCCCGGCATGGCGACGATGTTCGCGCCGGCACCGAGAAAGATCTGCGCGCTGGCATCCCGCATCGGCGCCGCACTCGCCAGAAGAAGGGCGACGAAGCCCGCGAGAGCGTTAGGCCGCAATGGACGAGGCAAGGGCATGCTCCTCTAGGTCCGAAACGCTTGTCATCTCGTTGGCCGCGAGGGCCAGCAGAGCGTGCATCCAGTCGGCCGTGACATCGATCATCTCCTCGGACGACGCGGCATCGTGCGAGGTCTCGACCAGCGCGTCGAAGTCCACGTTGACCGCCGGTTCGGAGAATCCCTCCACGATGGCATCGCCGAGGATCGTGACCTGCAAAGGCGCGGCAGCGATGGTCGGCGTGGCGACCAAGGTCTTGGCTTCCGCCACCGTCGTCTCAAGAACCAGGACGGCGGCTTGCGCGGCGTCGCGGATCGCCGGCGCGGCCGCAAGCGCGGGAGCCGCCGCCGACGCGTGGGACAGGCCGCTTCGGCGGAGATAGGTGAACGCGCGCACCGGTTCGAGCACGCCCCAGCGCAGGAACTGCCAGGCGCCTTTCAGCAGGTTCTTGTGCGCGCGGCGCCCCTTCTGGAAACGCAGCATGGCATCGGGGTCGCCGTACATGAGATCGGCGAGCGTCATGTAAGAAGCCGGACGCATGTCGGCGAAGGCAAAGCCGAGCGTCTTGCCGGCACCGTCATCGGTGTCGTGGATGAGATCGATCGTGAGCGGCGCGTTCGCGTCGGCGCCATCCATTGCCAGCACCGAGAGCGCGAAGCGCGTGCCCTCAGGACCGGCCGGCACCGAAGCGCCGCTCGCGAAGCGCAGCGAGCATCCACCGGCTGAGACCGAGCTGATCACGACCTCGCTCCGGGATCCGCCGCCCGTCAGGATCCCGCGGCGATCGATGCCGAGGCGCGGGAAGCGGTCGGGCTCGCGCCGCTCGGCGACAACACCGAGAGCGACGCCGGCGATCACCAGGTTGAAGGTCGTCCACAGCCCGACGATGAGCATCAACTCGGCGCCCGGCTGCGTGAAGTAGCGGTAGAACGCGTGCAAACTACCCGCCGCCAGGAGGCAGAAGATCGCGAAGAACGGCCATGCCAGGCCCGACAGATGGTTCTCCTCCAGCGAGATGCCCTTGGCGGTCACGTTGAAGGTCGGCTTGCGCGGCTTCATCACCACCGAGACGATCGCCTTGGCGAGGTAGACGCCCTGCACATACTCGTAGAGCTCGCTGACGAAGGGCCAGCGCACGCGGCCGTAAAGGTAGTTCTGCAGCATGAGGTTCACGACCATGTAGGTCGCGGTATAGGCCAACGCCTCGTCCATCGAGGAGACGAAGATCTTGACGTTGAAGAAGATGTGCAGAAGCGGCGCGAAGGTGAAGACCATGCGCGGTAGCGGAAAGAACCAGAAGGTCATGCTCGAGAGATAGGCGAGCTTCTGGATGGGTTTCAAACCTTTCTTGAAGAGTGGGTTCTTCAGGAGCAGGATCTGGAACATGCCCTGGCACCAGCGCGAGCGCTGGCCGATGAAGCTCTCGAAGGTCTCGGGCTGCAGCCCGGCGATGAGCGGCTTGTCGACGTAGACCGAGTGCCAGCCGGCGGCGTGCAGCTCGAAGGCCGTCTCGCAATCCTCGGTGATGGTGATGCCGGAAAAGCCGCCGGTGACGTCGAGCGCCTCGCGCCGCAGCAGCGCGGCCGAGCCGCAGAAGAACGAACCGTCCCACTTGTCGAGCCCGCGCTGCGTGACCGAGTAGAACATCTCGTTCTCGGAGGGCATCACCTCGAAGGTGCGCAGGTTGCGCTCGATCGGATCGGGGTTGAGGAACACGTGCGGCGTCTGCACGAGGAACAGCTTCGGATCCTTCGCGAAATGGCCGACGGTCTCGCGCAGGAACGACTTGAACGGCGCGTGGTCGGCGTCGAACACGACGATGATCTCGCCCTTGGCGTGCCGCAGGCCGTTGTTCATGTTGCCGGCCTTGGCGTGTTCGTTTCGCTCGCGCGTCAGATAGCGCGCGCCGAGCGCCTCCGCCAAAGCCTGCAGCGACACCCGACGTGCCTTGGCGGCGGCGGCCTTGGCGGGGTTGGCGTCGGCGCACTTCTGGTCGGTGCCGCCGTCGTCGAGCAGCCACACCTTGAGCTTGCCGGCGGGATAGTCCATCGACTTGGCGGCGGCGATCGTCGTCGCCAGGATGATTTCGTCCTCGTTATAGGTCGGGATGAAAACATCCACGCTCGGCATCGCGTCGTCGGCCTCGCGCTCCAGCGGCTTGCGGTCGAGCGGGTCGGCGTTGATGACGAGGCTGATCACGAGGATCAGCACGCAGTAGAGTTCGGCCGTGACCAGCAGGAGGCCGAGCGCGAAGTTGACCGGCTGATCGAGCGGCGGCAGCGTGTAGGTCGCGCGCCAGAAGATGTAGCGCATGACGACCAGGCTGCCGAGCGTCAGGAACAGCCAGCGCGCGTAGAGGCCGCGGCCGAAACGCCAAAGCGCGGCCATCCCGGCGATCACGG
Organism: Beijerinckiaceae bacterium; assembly: GCA_965198495.1. Taxonomy (GTDB): domain Bacteria; phylum Pseudomonadota; class Alphaproteobacteria; order Rhizobiales; family Beijerinckiaceae; genus RH-AL1. The sequence goes on from CBDAPL010000001.1 coordinate 3,464,830, forward strand.
TCGAGGCGAGCGCGAGCTGGGCGCCGACGCTGACGGGTTGCGTGACGAACACCAAGGTGACGGCGGCGGTGAGGAGCCACGCCGCGAGGCGGATCGATTTCATCATCGCGGCCGCCTCAGAAGCCGATACGGGCGTCGATCGACGCGTAGCCGCCAGATTTCCGCACGCGATCGTAGAGGTAGCCGCCCGAGAAGCCGAACTGCAGGGCCCCTGTGCGCAAGCCTATGAGCGAGAGGCCGACGCGCTCCTGGTTGAAGAAGGCGTCGCCGAGCGCGACGAATTCCGGGCCGAGATAGATGTCGTGTCCGATCAGGTAGCCGCCGCGCAGCCGCGCGAAGTAGGCGGTCTTGTTGGTGGCGTACGAGGCCTGCCCGGCGATGATTGTGAGGGCGCTCGGCTTGCCGTAGGCCTCGAACTGGCCCTTGGCGCCGAAGGTCGTGCCGACGACGGGGTTCGTCGGATCGGCCGGCGACAACGAATTGTTGCGGACGTCGCCGCCGAGATAAGCGGCAAAGGACATGTCGGGCGAGACCCAGGCATAGCCGATCAGCGCGGCGCCGCCTTCCTGGTTGCCGCGCACCGTCTCGCCCGTCGAGGTGCTGGTGTAGCTATAATGGCCGACGAGGCCGTCGGCCCGCACGCGCAGGCCGCTCTCCGCGAGCGTGCCGACGGGCGCCCCCGTCACGACGACGTCGCCGAAATAGGAGCCTTGCGTCGTCACGTCGGTCGACGCGTCGACGGAGACGATCCAGTCGTCACCAGGCGTCTGTGGCTTCGCGCCGGTGTACCAATCGGCCGCTCGCGCCGGCAGGCTTTGCGTCAGCAAGCCGAGTAGCGGCAGGCACAAGGCGAGGGAACGAACACGATGGCCCATAAAGGCTTACTCACGAACACGAACGCTAAAGCTGTCGTGAACCTGGTGACGTTTCGTAAATAATAGCTGACGGGAAGCGGCCGTCGGTCGCCAGATCCCTCATTAAGGCGATCGAAAGCGTCGCCATGTCTAATCGCGGTGAAGAAACGATGAACCGCCGTCGTGCGGATTGGATCGCGAGCATGTCCCTCCCACCGCCGCCCGTCGGGCCCCGCGCGCCCCCTTCCGTCGTCGTGCTCGCCGTCACGGGCGCGATCTGCACGATCCAGATTTCGGCTGTCTGGAACGTCGGCGCCGGCCACATCGCCGATTTGGCGACGATCTTCCGCGTGGCCGCCACGATCGTTCTGTTCGGCTTTCTCGCGACCTATCACATGAAACGGCGGCATCATGGCCAGGCGCTCGCGCGAAGCGAGCTGCGCTATCGAACGCTCGCCCAGGAGACCGTGCTCACGCTCCTGATCGGATCCGATCCCGCTCCGCCCTTCGTCTCGCCGGCCTTGAGGGCGCTGCTCGGCCTGGAGGACCTCGGAGACGGGAGGACACCGTTCGACATCGTCCATCCCGAAGATCGGCAGGCGGCCCTCGATTGTTTCCGCTCGCTGTCGCCGGTCGAGCCGCGCGGCTCCGTGACAGCGCGGCTGCTCCATGAGAATGGGTCCTCGATCTGGGTGGACGCCACGTTCTGCCTTATCGAGCAGGCCGATCATTCGAGCGAGACGATCATCTCGTTTCGCGACATCTCCGAACGACATCGCGAGGCGGACGACCTGCGGCAAGCGACGCTCGCCGCGCAACGCGCCCAGGCCGAGGCCGACCAGGCCAACAAGGCCAAGACCGCCTTCCTCGCCCATATGAGCCACGAAATCCGCACGCCCCTGAATTCCGTCATCGGCTTTTCCGGCCTTCTACTCGCGACACCGGACCTGCCGTCCGCGGTGCGCCTGCACGTCGAGCGCATTCAGGCCGGCGGCAACGCACTGCTCACGGTCGTCAACGACATCCTCGACTTCTCTCAGGTGGAGGCGGGCATGCTCGAGCTCGAGCCGCGCCCGTTCGCGTTGCCCAGCCTCATCGACGAATGTCTCTCCTTGGTGCAGCAGAGCGCGAACGCCAAAAACCTTTCCATGCAGGTCAACCTCATCGAGAGGCTGCCCAGCGGCGTGCGCGGCGATCCCTCCCGCTTGCGGCAGATCCTCCTCAACCTTCTCAACAACGCCATCAAGTTCACGCACGAAGGGTCGGTGATGCTCGACATCCGCTACGATCGCGCGAACGGGGCCGGCGACCACATCAAGTTCTCGGTGATCGACACCGGGATCGGCATCGCCGAGCAGGACCAGCTCCGCTTGTTCCAGCGTTTCGCGCAGGTCGACGCGAGCATTCGGCGGATCTACGGCGGAACCGGTCTTGGCCTCGCGATTTGCAAGCAGCTCGCGGAACTGATGGGCGGCCAAATCGGTGTAGAGAGCGAGAGACACGTCGGTTCGACGTTCTGGGTCACGCTCCCGCTGCCCGGCGCCAGGTTGGCGCCCGCCATCGAGCGGCCCGCCGCCGTGCCACCCAAGCCGCTCACGATCCTCCTGGTCGAGGACGTCCGCACCAATCAGGATCTCGTGCGCTACATACTCGAGGCGGCCGGCCATACGGTCGACGTCGTCGGGAACGGCACGGAGGCCATCATGGCCGTTCAGGACGCGGCCTACGACCTCGTGCTGATGGACGTCCAGATGCCCTACCTCGACGGGCTCGCGGCGACGCGTTCGATCCGCAGCCTGCGGCATGCCTGCCGGGACGTTCCGATCGTCGCCATGACGGCCAATGTCCTGCCGGAGCAGATCGCGGTCGCGCGCGCCGCGGGAATGGTCGATGTCATCCACAAACCGTTTTCTACGGCGCAGATCCACGCGACCCTCGCGCGAGTCATAGAGGGGGAGGCAGCGACGATACCCCTGGACGATCGCCCGTCCACGCCGACGTCTCACGCCAGCGGCGCGTTCGCGGACTGCGATCTGCCGCTCCTCGCCAAGCTCGGCGGCCTGATTGGCGACGCCAAGGTGAAGGCGCTGCTGTCCGGCCTCGCCACCTCTCTGAGCGAGCGCTTCGATGCCGATCCGCAATCGGTGGAGGGCCGGGCCACGCTGAGGCGGCAGGCGCATGCCAGCATCGCCGGAAGCGGCATGCTCGGCTTCACACCGTTCGCGACCGCCTGCAGGGCGCTCGAGACGGCGCAAGATGACGCGGCGTTTCCCGCGCATGTGGCCGCGCTGATCGAGGCCTCGAAAACGGTGATAATCGCGGCGCGGGCACTCGCGGCACAAGAAGAGGCGCTCGCGGCGATGGCCGTCGCGGCCTGACAGCGCCGAACGGGAGCGTCACGTGTCGACGATGCCAATCATGTCGTCGCCCGTCTTCAACCCGCCCCGGCCGTGCGGGAGGGCCATGTAGTCGGAGGATTGCATCTCGTTCAACCGCGATATCGTGCGCTGGAACTCGAAGGCCTCGCGGCCGTCCTCCGCCTCGAACAGATGTGCGGGCTTGGCCGCGGCCGACGCGAAAAGCTTGATGTGCGCTTCGTAGAAGGCATCGATGAGAATGATGAAGCGCTTGGCCTCGTTGCGCTGCGAAGCCTGGAGCACCGGAATGTCGTCGACGACGACGCTGTGATAGCGCCTGGCGATCGCCAGGTAATCCTGCGCGCCGAGCGGCTTGCCGCATAGATCCCGGAAGCTGAAGCGCGCGACGTTGCCGCGCGACTGCGGGACCTCGACCGAATGACCCAGCACCTTGAGGGTCGTCGGATTGCCGGTCTCCTGTCCGGTCAGGGTCTTGAAGGTCGCCGTCAGGGCATCGCGCGCGTTCGCGTCGGCTGGAACGTGGAAGGTCTCGGCCCCGGCGAGCTTCTCCATCCGGAAATCGGCGCGCGAGTCCAGCCGGACCACGTCCATGTGCTCCTGGATCAAGTCGATCGATGGCAGGAAGAGGGCGCGATTGAGCCCGTCGCTGTAGAGATCGACGGGTTCGACGTTCGACGTCGCGACGACGACGACGCCGCGCGTGAACAGGGTCTTGAACAGGCGGCCGAGGATCATCGCGTCGGCAATGTCGGTGATCGTGAACTCGTCGAAGCAGAGCAGCGTCGCCTGAGAGGCGATCTCCTCGGCCACCGGCTCGATCGGATCCTCGCCCTTGACCGTTCCTTTGCGCAAAGCCTGCCGGTAGCGGAAGATCGCCGCGTGAACCTCGGCCATGAAAGCGTGAAAGTGGACGCGGCGCTTCTTGGCGACTTTCGCGCCGTCGAAGAACATGTCCATGAGCATGGACTTGCCGCGTCCGACGCCGCCCCAGATGTAAAGGCCCTTCGGCGCGCCGCTGGCCTTGGCGCCGAACAGCCAACCGAGCGCCGCGGCCTTGCGCGCGGGCGAATATCCTTCAAGTGACTCGCCGAGCGTGTCGAGCAGCCCCACGATTGTCTGCTGTGCCGCGTCCCGCTCGATCTGGCCGCCTCTCACCTTCGCTTCGTAGACTTGGCGGATCGGCATCAGGCGCTGGTTCCGGACGGGACGAGCCAGGCTTAGACGCTTTTGGCGAAAGGCGGCAAGGCGTGCGCCATGGCAGACACGCGTCTGCACGCGTCTGCACGAAACCACGCCCGCGTCCGTACGCGACCTGATCGGCCGGATTTTTTTCAAGACCTCCGCGCCTTGATTTAAGCAAATCCTAACGTCAATGTCGGACAACCATTAACGGTCAGCGAGGCGGCGGCATGCGGTTTTGGGGTGGTACATCAGTCGCGGCGGTCTTCTTCGTCTCGGCGCTTCAATCCGCAACGGCGCTTCAGTCCGCAACGGCGTTTCCCCTATCACCAGCTTCGACGTCATCCCATACCGAACAGGACCTCTTCGTTCCTGTCGTCGTCTTCGGCCAGAACGCCCGCGAGCTGCCGAGGGCATTCGCGCTCAAGCACAAGCTCGATCCCGTCGACATCACGCGCAGCCATCTCGCGTCCGGACTGATCCAATGCGGTAACGCTCATGGCGCCGGTCAACTGACGTTGACGGACGATGTGATCACAACCGCCGCCCACGTGTTCTTCGACGAGAACGGCGCGCCGCGCGCCAAGGCGTGCAGCTTCGACGTGACGATCGACGGCCACGACAACCAGGTCGAGATCGATCTTTCGAGTATCGTCGCCGGCAGTAGAAATCCCTACGATGCCGACATCGCGCATGATTGGGCGGTGGCGCGCCTCACGCGTCCGATGTCGGGGATCAAGCCGTACGGCCTCGCCCCTCTCGCGGACATCCGCGAGGACCAACCGATGACCTTCATCGCGCGGGGCCACATCGATTGGGGCGATGCGAAGAAGCTCTCCATGCAGGATTGCGTGCTGCACAAGGAGATCTCGAAGGGCGAGGAAGGCACGCGCGAGTTCTCGTTCGACTGCGATACCGGCGATGGCGCCTCGGGTGGCGCGGTGATGCTCGATCGCGATTATTCGCGCGTCGGCGGCATCCTCGTGGGCTGGCGCTCGAACCAGCCGTTCAAGGCGGTCCCGTTTTCGACCTCGCACTACAATTTCGCCGTGACGATGGAAGGCGCGTTTCGACAAGCCGTCTTCAAGGCCGCCGGCAAGGTGATGGTCCAGAAATAGACGCCGGGCCGACCCGCTCGACACACCGCCGCCCGAATCAGCTCAGCGAGCTGTTGTGTCGGCGACACAGCCTTGGCAAGCCCCTTGTAGTATGATGTCTCTATGGACTGCCGTAGAGCCGACATCATGCCCGCACCTCTTCTTCGCCGATATCTGACATGGGGCGCCGTGGGCGCTATGGCCGCCATGCTGGCCGGCTGCGCTGGCGCGGAGACACCGCAGCTCGCGGTTGCCGCGCCGCCCACCGCCGCGGCCAAGCCTGCGGCCGCCTACGATCCGAAATTTTCCGCGCTCTACCAGCCGATCAGCACCGACAAGTTCCCGGTGCCCGGCGTGGCGCCGTCGGTGGTCCGCCAGGGCTTCGAGCGCAAGCAGGTCGCCTATACCAGCAAGGAGCCGCCGGGCACGATCGTTGTCGACCCGCACGCGCATTATCTCTACTATATCCAGCCGAACGGCATGGCGATGCGCTACGGCGTCGGCGTCGGCAAGCAAGGCTTCGGCTGGTCGGGCGAGGCGATCATCAAGACGAAACAGGAGTGGCCGGACTGGTATCCGCCCAAGGAGATGATCGATCGCCATCCCGAGCTGAAGGCGCAGCTCGACAAGCTGCAGAGCGGCGAGGGGGTGCCGGGCGGCTACCGCAATCCGCTCGGCGCGCGCGCCATGTACCTCTGGCAGGGCAACAAGGACACCTATTTTCGCATCCACGGCACGCTTGAGCCGCACTCGATCGGCACCAACGCGTCGTCCGGCTGCATCCGTATGATCAACCAGGACGCGATGGACCTCTACGGGCGCGTCGCGGAGGGCACGCGCGTCGTCGTGCTCGGTTCCGATCGCCCGACGATCGGAACCAAGCCGTCGAGCTGAGCCCTGCTCAGAGCCTCTTCTTGATGTTGTCCACGGCCGCCGGCAGGTCCTCGCGGACCTTGTCCTCGACGGTGTTTTCCGGAAGCTCGCTGAGTTCGTCCGCGTAGGGCTTCGGCGTGGCGGGCTCTTTAAACGTCTTCTCACGGACGTGATTGGGCTCGGTCGCGACCGGATCGGGACCGACGTTCGGATTATTGGCCATGATGCTCTCCTGCTGTCGCTGGCGAATGGTTAGCTGCCCAAAACGATCCAGATCGCCTCAACGCTGGCAGGTGGAGCAGTAGAAGGTCGAACGGCCGCCCTGGACGATCCGCTTCACGACGCCGGAGCATTTCAGCTTGGGGCATGGATCGTCGAGCCGGTCGTAGACACGAAAGCTGTGCTGGAAATAGCCGAGGCTGCCATCGGTCTGGCGATGATCGCGCAGCGAAGATCCGCCCGCGGCGACAGCTTCCAAAAGCACTTGCTTGATGACCTGCGCGAGCTTGTCGGCGCGCGCGGTCGGTGTCCCGTCGCGCTTGGCGAGCGTACCGGCGGCGCGACGTGGCGAAAGACCGGCCCTGTGAAGGGCCTCGCACACGTAGATGTTGCCGAGCCCCGCAATCAGTGTCTGGTCGAGCAAGGCGGCCTTGAGTGGCGTCGCGCGGCCGGCGAACAGCCGAGCCAAGGTCGAACCGTCGAGAGCGGCACCGAGCGGCTCGATGCCGATCTGGGCGAAGAGCGGATGCGCCTCCAGGGCCGCGCCGTCGATCAGCAGCATGAAGCCGAAGCGTCTGGGGTCATTGTAGACGACGCGCGCGCCGTTCGAGAGCGAGAAGACCACGTGGTCGTGGAGCCCGAGCGTCGAGCGGGGGTGATGAAACAGGCCGGGGATCTCGACAACGTCCGCCGTCTCGATCCGAAACGAGCCGGACATGCCCAGATGCATGACGAGGACGCAACCGTCGTCCAGCACCGCGCGCAGGTATTTCGCCCTGCGGTCGAGCGACACGATCGTGCGCCCGATGAGACGAGCTCGAAAGTTCTCAGGGAAAGGAAAGCGGAGGTCGGCGCGCCTCTGCGCGACGTCGTCCATCGTCGTTCCGACCAAGATGGGAGCGAGACCGCGTCTGACGGTCTCGACCTCGGGCAATTCCGGCAACTCGGCGTCCTTCCGCGTCACAAGGGTATGACGCGGATATAGGATTTCCGGCCGGGCGTCGCCCGGCTACTTCATCGTCATGATTTGGCCGCGGATCTCGCCGCCCGGGTTTGCGGCGGTATGGATGTTGAAGTAGGTCATGCCGTCAATCAGGTTCTTGGCGTCGGCCGGCGTGAGCTTCATGTCGCCTTCGATCGGACTCATGACGGAACCCTTGATCGGGATCTCGACGGGAGCATTCTTGCCGGTCGGCGCGGCGGCATGGAAATGCGCCATCGTGGCCGGCCCGGTGAGGCCTTTGTAGTCGACCTTGAACTTCAGCATCATGGTCGAAGGGTCGTAGGTGCCGGTCAGCATTCCGGACCCATCCGACTTCGGCGCGGTCACCTCCGCCGACGACGACAGGCTGGCTGACACCTTCATGGTTTCGGCATGAGCGGCGCCCATCGAGGCGGCGGAAAGCGCGAGCGCGCCGATGGCGGCGCGCGAAATTGACTTGATCATCATGGAGCGAACTTCCGTTTCGATTCGGCGCGTCTGGCACGCCGATTTCAAAACCGGTCGCGCGGCCTTTCGTTCAGGGCATGTGGCAGGCCAACCGGATGAGCGGCCAAACGCCCCGCCGCGGCCCTCGAGCCGCTGGCGCGTAGCCACGCCTCGCGACGGCGCGTATAGAGAGCCGGGAGACCGAACATGACCCGCGCGCCCTCGGACCACGACCCCTTCGACGCAGAGACCGACACGACGCATTTCGGCTTCGAGCAGGTGAGGCTCGACGAGAAGCAGGGCCGGGTCGACGACGTCTTCCACAAGGTGGCGCGGCGCTACGACGTCATGAACGATCTCATGTCCGCCGGCCTGCACAGGCTTTGGAAGGACAAGCTCGTCGCGTTGGTCAATCCGCCCCGGCGTTCACGTTTCGATCATCTCGACGTGGCTGGCGGCACCGGCGACGTCGCCTTCCGCGTTGTCGCGGCGTCACCGCACGCCGCCGTCACCGTGCTCGACATCAACGGCGACATGCTGGAGGTCGGCCGCTCGCGCGCGCAAAAGCGGGGCTGGCGCGATCGGCTGACCTTCGTCGAGGCGAACGCCGAAGATCTGCCGCTGCCCGATGCCAGCTTCGATGCCTACACGATCGCCTTCGGCATCCGTAACGTGCCCCATATCGACGTGGCGCTCGCGGAAGCCTTCCGCGTCCTGCGGCGCGGCGGCCATTTCCTCTGCCTGGAATTCTCCAGCGTCGACCTCCCGGGCCTCGACCGGCTCTACGACGCCTATTCCTTCAACGTGATCCCGCGCATCGGCCAGGCGGTGACCGGCGACGGCGAAAGTTACCGCTACCTTGTCGAGTCGATCCGCCAGTTTCCCGATGCGCCGAGCTTCGAGGGCCGGATCGGATCCGCCGGCTTCCGCAACACGAGCTTCGTCCGTCTGACGGGCGGCGTCTGCGCGATCCACTCGGGCTGGAAGTTGTGATCGCGCCGCCGACGACGCGGGCCTCGGCGTGATCTTCAGTCTCGGATCCTACTTTCGCGTGGTGCGCGCCGGCTTCACGCTGGCGCGGGCCGGCGTTTTCAGCGATATCGACACCGCGTTCGTGCCGCCGAAGATGAAGCTGCCGGTGTCCCTGGCCAAGCTGATCGCCCGCAAGACGACGGGTCCGAGCCTCGCCGCCCTGCCCGGCGCCATCAGCAGGCTCGGCCCCTCCTACGTGAAGCTGGGGCAATTCCTCGCCACGCGCCCCGATGTCGTCGGTGTGGCGGTGGTCCGCGAACTCGAGCGGCTGCAGGATCGCGCCGATCCCTTCCCGCGTGCGGTCGCCGTGGCGCAAGTCGAACTGGCGTTCGGCCGCAAGATCGAAACCGTGTTCCTGCACTTCGGGGAAGCGGTGGCCGCGGCGTCGATCGCCCAGGTCCACAAGGCCCGCGTCCGCGACAATCGCGGGGAGCGCGACGTGGCGGTGAAGGTCAGGCGGCCGGGCGTCGAGCGGCTGCTCGCGCGCGACCTCGGCGACATCATGACGGCCGCGAAGTTCATCGAGAAGCACTTCCCCGAGACCCGGCGGCTGAAGCCGACCGGCGTCGTCGAGATCGTCGCGCGTTCGATCCGCATGGAGACGGATTTCAGGCTCGAGGCGGCGGCGGCCTCCGAGTTCGCCGAGAACGTCGCGCGCGAGACCGACTTCCGCATTCCCCGCATCGAATGGGATCTGACCGCGGCCGAGGTGCTCACCCTCGAATGGGTCGACGGCACCAAGCTGTCCGACCTGATCATGCTGGCGGAGAAAGGCTACGTGCTTCCCAAGCTCGGCGCGATCGTCATCCAGAGCTTCCTGCGCCACGCGATGCGCGACGGCTTCTTCCACGCCGACATGCACCAGGGCAACCTGTTCATCGATCGCGAGGGGCGGCTCGTCGCCGTCGACTTCGGCATCATGGGCCGGCTCGGCCGCAAGGAACGGCGCTTCCTCGCCGAGATCCTCTACGGCTTCATCACCCGCGACTACATGCGCGTCGCCGAGGTGCATTTCGAGGCCGGCTACGTGCCGAGCGCCTATCGCGTCGAGGATTTCGCGCAGGCGATCCGGGCGATTGGCGAGCCGATCCACTCGCGCACCGCCGACCAGATCTCGATGGCCAAGGTGCTGACGCTGCTCTTCGAGATCACCGCCCTCTTCGAGATGAAGACGCGCACCGAACTGGTGCTCCTGCAGAAAACGATGGTGGTGGTGGAGGGCGTCGCCCGCACGCTCGACCCGCGCCTCGACATGTGGACGACGGCCGAACCGGTCGTGCGAACCTGGATCGAGGAGAACCTCGGCCCGGTCGGCAAACTGCAGGACGCCGGCCACGCGGTCGGCTCGCTGGTGAAGTTCGCCGCCAATCTGCCGGAAACGCTGCTCCGGGCGGAACGCACGATCGACAAGCTGGAAAGCATGGCCGACGGCGGCACGTTCTCAGACGGCGCCCTTCAAGAGTTCGGCAAGATGCAGAAAGAGGCGCAGCGGCTCGGGCACTACGCCCTCTGGGCGATCGCCGTGGCGGTGCTCTACTACATCTTCATCAAGCATTGACTCGCGCCGATGCCCCGTCTTCCGGGCTCGCCTGCGGCCCGGAAAGACGGAGTGGGAGGCGCGTTACCCCGCCCGGACTTCAGTGGATCGCGCGTGAGCCGGGATCGCGCGGCGGCGCCACGAACCCCGAGGTCGGCATGTCGCCGATGATGAGGCCGTCCGGCCCGGCACCGATCGTCAGTTCGCTGCCGTCGAGCACGTCGCCCGCGAGGATCCGCTCGGCGAGCGGGTCCTGCACCGCCTTCTGGATCACCCGCTTGAGCGGGCGCGCGCCATAGGCGGGGTCGTAGCCCTTCTCCGCCAGCCAACTCCGCGCCGCCGGCGACAGGTCGAGGGTGATCTTGCGATCCTCGAGCAGCCTGGCAAGATAGCGCATCTGGATATCGACGATCGCTCCCATGTCCTCGCGGCGAAGCCGGTGGAACAGGATGATCTCGTCGACGCGATTGAGGAACTCCGGCCGGAAATGTGCGCGGACGGCGGTCATCACCTCCTCGCGCACCGCCGAGGAATCCTGACCGTCGGGCTGCATCACCATGTAGTCGGCGCCGAGGTTCGACGTCATGACGATCAGCACGTTGCGGAAATCGACCGTGCGCCCCTGCCCATCCGTGAGCCGGCCCTCGTCGAGCACCTGGAGGAGCACGTTGAACACGTCGGGATGCGCCTTCTCGATCTCGTCGAACAGCAGCACCTGATAGGGCCGCCGCCGCACAGCCTCGGTGAGCGCCCCGCCCTCCTCGTAGCCGACGTAGCCCGGCGGCGCACCGATGAGCCGGGCGACCGAGTGCTTCTCCATATATTCCGACATGTCGATGCGCACGAGCGCGGTTTCGTCGTCGAACAGGAAGCTCGCCAGCGCCTTGGTCAGCTCCGTCTTGCCGACGCCGGTCGGTCCGAGGAACATGAACGAGCCGATCGGCCGATTCGGGTCCTGCAACCCAGCGCGCGCGCGCCGCACGGCTAGCGAGACGGCATGCACCGCCTCCGCCTGGCCGATCACCCTATTGGCGATCACGTCCTCCATGCGCAGCAGCTTGTCGCGCTCGCCCTCCAGCATCTTGTCGACCGGCACGCCGGTCCAGCGCGAGACGACGCCCGCCACCATGTCCGGCGTCACCGCCTCGTCGACGAGCACGTCGCCGCGCTTGCCCTCGGTCTCGGCCAGGCGCTTCTCGAGATCGGGAATGACGCCGTAGGTCAGCTCGCCGGCGCGCTGATACTCGCCCCGACGCTGTGCCACGGCGAGATCGTTGCGCGCCGTCTCGAGCTGTTCCTTGAGCTTCTGCGCGTCGCCGAGCTTGCCCTTCTCCGCCTGCCAGCGCTGCGTCAACGCGGCGGAACGTTCCTCCAAGTTTCCGAGCTCCTCGCTCAGCCTGACGAGCCGGTCCTTCGACGCCGTATCGGTCTCCTTCTTCAGTGCCTCCTGCTCGATGCGCAACTGGAGGATGCGGCGGTCGAGCTCGTCGAGTTCTTCCGGCTTGGAATCGACCTGCATGCGCAGGCGCGAGGCCGCCTCGTCGACGAGGTCGATCGCCTTGTCGGGCAGGAAGCGGTCGGCGATGTAACGATTTGACAGCGTCGCGGCCGCGACGATCGCCGCGTCGGTGATGCGCACGCCGTGATGCAGCTCGTACTTCTCCTTGAGGCCGCGCAGGATCGAGATCGTGTCGGCAACCGTCGGCTCGGCGATGAACACCGGCTGGAAGCGCCGCGCCAGCGCCGCGTCCTTCTCGACATGCTTGCGGTACTCGTCGAGTGTCGTGGCGCCGATGCAATGCAGTTCGCCGCGCGCCAAAGCCGGCTTCAGCAGGTTCGACGCGTCCATCGCGCCGTCCGCCTTGCCGGCGCCGACGAGCGTGTGCATCTCGTCGATGAAGAGGATGATGCCGCCGGCCGCCGCCGTGACCTCGTTGAGGACGCCCTTCAGCCGCTCCTCGAACTCGCCGCGATATTTCGCGCCGGCGATCATCGAGCCCATGTCGAGGGCCAGCAGCTTCTTGTCCTTAAGGCTCTCGGGCACGTCGCCGTTGACGATGCGCAGCGCCAGACCTTCGGCGATCGCCGTCTTGCCGACGCCGGGCTCGCCGATCAGCACGGGATTGTTCTTGGTGCGGCGCGACAGCACCTGGATGGTGCGGCGGATCTCCTCGTCGCGGCCGATGACCGGATCGAGCTTGCCGGACCGCGCCGCCTCGGTGAGGTCGCGCGCATATTTCTTGAGGGCGTCGTAGGCGTTCTCCGCCGTCGGGTTGTCGGCGGTGCGGCCCTTGCGCAGATCCTCGATGGCGGCGTTCAGCGTCTGCGGCGTGACGCCGGCGCGCTCCAGGATCTTGCCGGCCTCGGCCTGCTTGTCCATCGCCAGCGCCAGGAGCAGCCGCTCGACGGTGACGTAGGAATCGCCAGCCTTCTCGGCGATCTGCTCGGACTGGTCGAACAGGCGCGCGGTAGCCGGCGCGAGATAGACCTGGCCGGCGCCGGAGCCCTGCACCTTCGGCAGCTTGGCCAACGCCAGTTCGGTCTGCTGCAGCGCGTCGCGCGAGCGCCCGCCGGCGCGGTCGATGAGACCGGCGCAGAGCCCCTCGCGATCGTCGAGCAACACCTTGAGCAAATGCTCGGGCGTGAACTGCTGGTTGTTCTCGCGCATCGCCAGCGTCTGGGCGCTCTGGATGAAGCCGCGTGCGCGTTCGGTGTACTTGTCGATGTTCAATGAACCCTCCTCGTCCGCTTGACCGTCCCGAAGCGGCGGCCTGCGTCGTTGTCCCGGTCCCGCATTGAGGCGACCTTGGACTAGATTTGGGGAGGGCGAGGGCTCAGCAAAAGAGCGTAGACAGCAAAACGGCGGCGCTCCGTGAGGAACACCGCCGCGCTGGGCGGGCTAGGCCGAAGCCCAGCCGATGCCGAAACTCGTGTGAGTCCTAGAACTCGACCGAGATGTCAGCCGAGTCGTAGCTCGTGACTTCCATGCCGACGCAGATTTCGGTGACGATCGGAGCAACCCAGTTCATAGCGATCTCCCTGACGTTTTTTGATGTGGCCGTTATGGGCACGATGTGCGTATCGACGAAAACCGCCTGGCGCGCCAACGAAGAGTTTCGCTTGGGCTCATCGAGCCAGTCGATCGAACTCCGCCCTTTGTGCGATTGCGCCTCTGAGAGAAAGCCGCTTCAAGGCGTTTCATGAGCTTCCTGCCGACCTTGAAGCAGCTGCAATATCTCACCGCCTTGCACCAGCACGGCCATTTCGGCCGCGCGGCGGACGCGGTCCATGTCACGCAATCGACCTTGTCGGCCGGCCTGCGCGAGCTCGAGCTGCTGCTCGGCACGGTGCTGGTGGAGCGCACGCAGCGGGTGATGCGCTTCACCCCGCTCGGCGAGCGCATCGTCGCCAAGGCCTACACGATCCTGCGCGAGGCCGACGAGCTCGCGGCAATGGCGAGCGGCGGCGGCAAGCCGCTTTGCGGCGAGCTCAGGCTCGGCGTCATCCCGACCATCGCGCCGTTCCTGCTGCCGCGCCTGCTGCCGCAGCTGCGCACCGCCTTCCCCGAGCTGAAGCTCTACCTGCGCGAGGACATGACGACAACGGCCTGCGAGTCTCTCGCGCGCGGGCAGCTCGACTGCGTGCTGCTGGCCCTGCCCTATCCTTGCGGCGAGGTCGCGGTGAAGCCGCTGTTTCGCGACCCGTTCTACCTTGCCTTTCACCCGGCCGAATTCGACGGCAGCGCGCCCTACGTGCTGCCGGAGGCGATCGACGACACGCGCCTGCTCGTCCTGGAGGACGGCCATTGCCTGCGCGGCCACGCGCTGGAGGCCTGCGGGCGGCCGGAGCTGCGCACCGACGCCTCCCATTCCGGGACCTCGCTGCACACGCTGGTGCAGATGGTGGCGAACCGCCTCGGCCTGACCCTGCTGCCGGAAATGGCGATGGTGGCGGGCATCCTCAGCGGCACCGCCGTGCAGGCGCGCCCGGTCAACGGCCGCAACGCCAGCCGCGAGATCGCGCTCGCCTGGCGCACCAGCTCGCCCCGCGCCGACGAGTTCACGCTGCTGGCCGACACGCTGAAAGGCGCCTGGGAGGCGCAGATGGCGAAGCGCTGGGGGAGCGAGGGGGCGGAGTTTTGAGGGTTGGCACCACGCCAGATTGAAACAAGCGTCATTCCGGGACGCCGTAGGCGAACCCGGAACCGGGGCGCGTCCGACAGGCCGGACACCGCGCGAGGCGCACCGATTCCGGGTTCTCGCTGCGCGAGCCCCAGAATGACAGGTACGTAGCTACGAGCCTAGGGTCTGCGCGCGTGTCTCACACATGCTCCACCGCGACGATGCCGGGGATTGCCTTGATCGCGCCGGCGATCTGCGGCGAGATCTTGTAGCGGCCGGGCAGGCGGATCTCGGCCTCGGCGCGGTCGGGCGTCATCGCGATGATCGACACCTCGCCCAAGCCCGCCTCCGATGAGCCGCGTTCGCCGAGCATGCGCTGGATCGAGATGAGCGGCTCGGCGCCGCGCACGAAGATCTGCAGGCCTTTCTGCACGCGCTGCGCCGCCACGTCGAGGTTCTCGACGCTGACGATGCGCGCGCGCACGTCCTCGCCCTCGAGCTGCGCCTGGATGCCGAGCAGCAGCGAGGCGCCCTTCACCAGTTGGTCACGAAACTGGTCGAGGCCTTCCTGGAACAGGATCGCCTCGTACTGGCCGGACTGATCGGAGAGCTGGACGATGCCCATCTTGGAACCCGAGCGCGTGCGGCGCTCGGCGCGATCGAGCACGGTGGCGGCGAGCCGTCCCGCCTCGCGGCCGGCTTTCACCGAGCGCACGAAGTCGCTCCAGCGCTGGATGCCGAGGCGCTTCAGCACCAGCGCGTAGCTGTCGAGCGGATGGCCCGACAGGAAGAAGCCGACCGCGTTGAATTCGCGCTGCAGCCGCTCCGTCGCCGTCCAGCCCGGCACGTTGGGCAAGGCAAGCGTCGCCGCCGTCTCGGTGCCGAAGAGCGCGCTCTGGCCGGCGGCGCGCTCCTGAGCGCGGCGGTTGGCGACCGCGAGCAGCGTTTCGATGCAGGCATGCACCTTGGCGCGGTCGGGTTCCAAACCGTCGAAGGCTCCGGCGGCGGTGAGACTTTCGAGCACGCGCCTGTTGGCGTCGCGCGGATTGAGCCGGTCGGCGAAGTCGGCGAGGTCGGCGAAGGGGCGACCGCCGCGCGCCGCGACGATGCCCTGTGCCTGCCCATCGCCGACGCCCTTGACGGCGGAGAGCGCGTAGCGGATCGCGAGCACGCCCTTGTCGTCGCCGCGCACATCGAAATCGACGCCGCCGCTGACGACGGACGGCGGCTCGACGGCGATGCCCATGCGCCGCGCCTCGTTGGCGAACTCCGAGAGCTTGTCGGTATTGGGCTTGTCGAGCGTCATCGACGCCGCGAGGAACTCGACGGGATGGTTGGCCTTGAACCAAGCGGTCTGGTAGGCGATCAGCGCATAGGCCGCCGCGTGGCTCTTGTTGAAACCGTAGTCGGCGAACTTGGCGAGCAGGTCGAAGATCTCGCTCGCCTGCTTCTTGTCGAGGCCGCCGCTGACGGCCCCCGACGTGAAACGGTCGCGCTGCGCGTCCATCTCCGCCTTGATCTTCTTGCCCATCGCGCGGCGCAGCATATCGGCCTCGCCCAGCGAGTAGCCCGACAGGATCTGCGCGATCTGCATCACCTGCTCCTGATAGACGATGATGCCGAAGGTTTCCTTCAACACCATCTCGATCTTCGGGTGGATGTAGTCCGCCGGCTCCTCGCCGAGCTTCACCGCGCAATATTTGGGGATGTTGGCCATCGGGCCCGGCCGATAGAGCGCGACCAGCGCGATGATGTCCTCGAACCGATCGGCGCGCATCTCGACCAGCGCCTTGCGCATGCCGGCCGATTCCAGCTGGAACACGCCGACCGTCTCGCCACGCCCGAGCATCTGGTAGGTGCGCGCGTCGTCGAGCGGGATCGTCTCGAGGTCGACCACTACGTCACGCGCCGCCAGCAGCGCCACCGCCTTGGCGAGCGTGGTCAACGTCTTCAGCCCAAGAAAGTCGAACTTGACCAACCCGGCCGGCTCGACCCATTTCATGTTGAACTGCGTCGCCGGCATGTCGGACTTCGGGTCGCGGTAGAGCGGCACCAGCTCGTCGAGCGGCCTGTCGCCGATGACGATGCCCGCGGCATGCGTGGAGGCGTTGGAGTACAAACCTTCAAGCGTCTGGGCGATCTCGAGCAGGCGCGCCACCTTCGGCTCGGCCTCGGCCGCCTCGCGCAGCCTCGCCTCGCCGTCGATCGCCTGCTTCAGCGTCACCGGCGCGGCCGGGTTCTGCGGCACCAGCTTGGCGAGCTTGTCGACCTGGCCGAGCGGCATCTCCAGCACGCGGCCGACGTTGCGCATGACCCCGCGCGCCAGGAACGAGCCGAAGGTGATGATCTGCGCGACCTTGTCGGCGCCGTAGCGGTCGCGCACGTAGCGGATCACCTCATCGCGGCGATCCTGGCAGAAGTCGATGTCGAAGTCCGGCATCGACACGCGCTCGGGATTGAGGAAACGCTCGAAGAGCAGGCCGAAGCGCAACGGGTCGAGATCGGTGATGGTGAGCGCGTAGGCGACGAGCGAGCCGGCGCCGGAGCCGCGCCCCGGCCCGACCGGGATGCCCTGGTCCTTGGCCCATTTGATGAAGTCGGCGACGATCAGGAAATAGCCGGGAAACTTCATGTTGGTGATGACGGCGAGCTCGAAGGCGAGCCGGTCGGTGTAGACTTTCTCGTCCGTTCCCGGCGCCATGCCGCGCGCGGCAAGCCGGGCGGCGAGCCCCTGCTCCGCCTGGCGCACGAGCTCGGCCGCCTCGTCCGCCGCCGCGCCCGAGGTGAAGGCCGGCAGGATCGGCTTTCGCGTGCGCGGCCGGTAGAAGCAGCGTCGCGCGATCTCCACCGTGTTGCCGGTCGCCTCCGGCAGGTCGCCGAAGAGCTTCAGCATCTCCGCGCGCGTCTTGAAGCGATGCTCGGGCGAGAGCTGGCGCCGGCCGCTCTGCCCGACGACCGCGCCATCGGCGATGCAGATCAGCGCGTCATGCGCCTCGTAGTCCGACAGCGCGGCGAAATAAGGCTCGTTGGTCGCCACCAGCGGCAGGCCGCGATCGTAGGCGAGGTCGATCAGCGCGCCTTCGGTCTCGCGCTCCTTGGCGAGGCCGTGGCGCTGCAGCTCGATGTACAGGCGGCCGGGGAACAGGGTCTCCAGCTTGCCGAGGCGCTCGAGCGCCGCGTCCGGCCGGCCGTAGCCGTAGCAGCGGTCGAGCGGGCCGCTCGGGCCGCCGGTCAGCGCGATCAGCCCCGCCGTGCGTCCCTCCAGGCGTCGCAGACCGACGTGGGCGCTCTCGCCCGGCGTCGGATCGAGGAAGGCGCGCGAGGCGAGATGCATGAGGTTGAGGTAGCCGGTCTCGTCCTTGGCGAGCAGCACCAGCGGCGCGCGCCCGGCGTCCTCCTCGCCGCCGCGCGCGGCGAGCATCGACCCGTCGCCGAAGCCGATCGCGAGCTGGATGCCGATGATCGGCTGCAACCCCGCCTTCGCGACCTTCTCGGAAAATTCGAGCGCGCCGAACAGGTTGTTGGTGTCGGTGATGGCCAGCGCCGGCATGGCGTCGGCGGCGGCGAAGGTGATGAGCTTGGCGATCGACATCGCCCCCTCGCGCAAAGAGTAGGACGAGTGGGTGTGGAGGTGGACGAAGGGCGCGCCCTCCGGCTCCGGCGCGCGCGTCTTCGGGGAGGCGTCGAGGGCCCGCGTGTCGATGCCGTGCTTCATGCTCATGGCGGCGAGCATAGCAGGTCAAAAAGCGATCGGCTCGCGCGGCCGAGCGACGGCGCGACGCTGTCCCCAGGCCCGATCGACGCGCTTCAGTAGGGCGGCGGACCATCGCCGCCATGATCCTCGGCGGCCGGGCGCGGAGCTTGCGCGGAGGCGTTCGATCGGTCCGGGCGGGCTCGCGCCTGTCGTCGCTGGGCGGCGCGTGCAGATCATCGTTCTCGTAGGTGCTTCGCCGTTGCTGACTTGAGCTTGGGCGGGCGTGACGCAAGCAAGCCCCACCACGAAGAGTGATGCGCCTCCCTCGCTCGACGATCGCGTGCGTCTGCGGCCAAGGCGCAGTCTAGCAACGCACCTCGCGACCGAGCTTGTTTTCGCCGCCGATGGCTTGACAGGAAGATCGCGCCGCCGGTTTTATGGCTAAGCTTTCTCGGTTGGGAGGACGACCGGTGTTCAGGACAGTGCTGGCTCTTACATTTCTTTGCGCCATGCCGGCGCTGGCGCAGGCCAAGGCGTTCAAGATCGGCGACGACGACCCGGTATCGTGGGTCTCCATCCCCGACACTTGGGAGCCAGCCGAAATCGACAACGGCGTCGAAGGGACCTCGCCCGACAAGGAGACCTACGTCGCCGCCGAGATCGTCGACGCCAAGGAGATCGACGACGCGGTCAAGGAGGAAGACAAGTTCTTTGCCAAGCAGAAGATCAAGATCAAGGGCGACACCAAGAAGGAGAAGGAGACCACGGTGAACGGTCTCAAGGCCTTCGACTACAGCTGGGACGCGACGGACGAGGACGGCCCGACGCATGTCAGCGTCACATTCGTCGTGGTCGGCGAGGGCAAGCTCCTGCTGCTGACCTACTGGGGCAGCGCCGCCGGCGAGAAGGCCAACGGCAAGGACCTGGTCGCGATCGCGGAGAGCATCAAGCCGATCAAGTAGGCCAAGCGCACGACTAGCAGGTCAAGCGCACGCGAAAGCCAGGCGTCGAAGCCGCGTCGACGCCTGTTTCCAAACCGCGCCGGATGCTTTATGAGCATGCCGCATTGCGAGATGACGTCGTGTGCCCATGCGGGGCGCTGACTTCTCGCCTTTCAAAAAACCTGGCCCTTTCATGAAGCTGCGAAACATCGCCATCATCGCCCACGTCGATCACGGCAAGACCACGCTCGTCGACTGCCTGCTGCGCCAGTCCGGCGCCTTCCGCGACAACCAGCGCGTCGCCGAGCGGGTGATGGATTCAAACGACCTCGAGAAAGAGCGCGGCATCACCATCATGGCGAAGGCCACGTCCATCGCCTGGCAGGACACCCGCATCAACATCGTCGACACGCCCGGCCACGCCGACTTCGGCGGCGAGGTCGAGCGCATTCTCTCGATGGTCGACGGCGCCATCGTGCTGGTCGACGCCGCCGAGGGCCCGATGCCGCAGACCAAGTTCGTGGTCGGCAAGGCGCTCAAGATCGGCCTGAAGCCGATCGTCGCCATCAACAAGGTCGACAAGCCCGACGCCCGCATCCAGGAGGTCGTCAACGAGGTGTTCGACCTTTTCGCCGCGCTCGATGCCACCGACGAACAGCTCGACTTTCCGATCCTCTACGGCTCCGCCAAGCAGGGCTGGATGGCAATGGCGCCCGAGGGTCCGCAGGATGGCATGGGCCCGCTGTTCGACCTCGTCATCAAGCACGTGCCCGAGCCGACCATCGAGGAAGGCGGCTTCCGCATGCTCGGCACGCTGCTCGAGGCCAATCCGTACCTCGGCCGCATCGTGACCGGCCGCATCTTCGCCGGCTCGGTCAAGCCCAACCAGGCGGTCAAGGTGCTGGACCGCACCGGCAAGGTCGTCGAACAGGGCCGCGTCTCGAAGATCCTCGCCTTCCGCGGCATCGAGCGCACGCCGATCGAGGAGGCCGAGGCGGGCGACATCGTCGCCATCGCCGGCCTGGAAAAGTTCAACGTCGCCGACACGATGTGCGAGCCTTCGGTCACCGAGCCGCTGCAGGCGCAGCCGATCGACCCGCCGACGCTGTCGATGACCTTCCTCGTCAACGATTCGCCGCTCGCCGGCACAGAGGGCGACAAGGTCACGACGCGCGTCATCCGCGCCCGGCTGATGAAGGAGGCCGAAGGCAACGTCGCGCTCAAAATCGCCGACGACACCAAATCGGACGGCTACATCGTCTCGGGCCGCGGCGAGCTGCAACTCTCGATCCTCATCGAGGTGATGCGCCGCGAGGGCTTCGAGCTCGGCGTGTCGCGCCCGAAGGTCGTGTTCCAGCGCGACGAGGACGGCTCGCTGTTGGAGCCTGTCGAGGAGGTCGTGATCGACGTCGACGAGGAGCATTCCGGCGTCGTCGTGCAGAAGATGTCGGAGCGCAAGGCCGAGATGATCGAGATGCGCCCGTCCGGCGGCAACCGCCAGCGCATCGTCTTCCACGCTCCCACCAGAGGGCTGATCGGCTACCAGGGCGAGCTGCTGACGGACACCAAGGGCACGGCGATCATGAACCGGCTGTTCCACGAATATTCGCCGTGGAAAGGCGAGATCGCCGGCCGCCGCAACGGCGTGCTCATCTCCAACGACCAGGGCGAGAGCGTCGCCTACGCGATGTGGAAACTGGAAGACCGCGGCCCGATGATGATCATCCCCGGCATCAAGGTCTATCGCGGCATGATCATCGGCGAGCACTCGCGCGAGAACGACCTCGAGATCAACGTACTCAAGGGCAAGCAGCTCACCAACATCCGCGCGGCCGGCAAGGACGAGGCGGTGCGCCTCACCCCGCCGATCCAGATGACGCTGGAAAAGGCGCTGGCCTATATCGAGGACGACGAACTGGTCGAGGTGACGCCGAAGTCGATCCGTCTGCGCAAGATGTACCTCGATCCCAACGAGCGCAAGCGGATGGAGCGCGGTGCCAAGGAGCCGGCCGCCGTCGGCTGACAGCGTTCTTTAAATCGAAGTCCGAGCGCCGCGATCGACCTTTATCGGCAAATCAGGATTGCCATGCTTGCGGCAACCGAGAGCGCGAGCGCCTTCATGTCGGGCGTGGTACCCGCGTCTTCGGCGATCGCCGTCGACTCGCGTCGGAGCCGATCATCGCACCCACAGCGCGGTATCTTGCCGTCCGTCGTGCAGGAATCGTGACGCATGCACGCGGCATCGAGCGGGTCGGTCGGCTCCGAGCCGGGCCGGTTGCCGATCCCACAGTAGTTGCCGTGTATGAGGAGAGGCCCGCGCCGCAGCGCCGCGACATCGTCCTTGACGACCGCCGGTAGGTTGCCGCGCCACAGGTCATGGAGCGACTTGTCGACGAGTTGCGGCGGCGTCAGTGGCGCCTTTGCATCCGGCAGCGGCGCCAGCGGCGGCGCCTGCGCATCCGGCAGCGGGCGAGGCGCCTGCGCATCCGGCAACGGTGGCAAGACGGCTGGCACGGCTTCAGTCGCTGAAGGTGGCTCGGGACCGACCGGCACCTGAGCCCGTGCCGGCATCGCCGATATCGAGAGAAGGAGAGGGAGATACGCCAAACACGCCACAACTCGTCTTGATAGAGAACGCGACATCGTGATCGCTCCGCCTTTCAATCAAGCTCTTATGTAAGCCAGCCGATCAAGACGTCCGCGCGCGCTGTTGGTTCCGCCGGCGTGAAGCCACGCAGGTTTGATTTCCGCGCCCAACGCTTTTCGTCTAGCGATCCCGCCGATCGGAGATCACCCATGAAGTCCCTCGATACGGCCATCGTCTTGATAGCCTTTCTCGCGCCAGCCCTGCCCGCGCGTGCCGCGGCGATCGCGAGGGCGACGCTCGGCTGCAAGGCGCCGAGCGATCTCCCGAACACCGCCCTGAAAGGCGGCGCGCTCGATGCCGCAAGCCGTCCCCTGGTGGCGTCCGGCGCCTGCACCCTCCTGGCGAAAGGCGTCGCGGTCGATGTCGACGAGGATAGAGCGCCGCTCGCCTGCGTCCGCCTGACGGGAGATCTCTCCTGCCTATGGGTGCCGAGTGCGCTTGTCGATCAGCACCCCGGCGAGAAGGGCGGTGGTGGTGGAAAAGGCGGAGGCGGCCGCTCGCACCGGAGCTGACGTCTCGATTTACAATGTCTCGATGTCGCGCGCGGCGGCATCGAGGATCGCGGTGATCCGGCTGACGTCCTCGGGGGCACCGCGCGACAGGCGCAGCCGCAGCGCCGTCTTGAGATTGTCCATCGCCCGCATGATCTCGGGCGCCGCGCCGCCGCCAAAACGCTGGCGCATCTCGCTCATGCGCGCGAAGACCCGGTCGATGTCGCCGGCGCTGCGCTCGAGCTCCGCGCGGCCCTCGTCGGTGAGGCCGTAGAGCTTGCGCGGCCCCTCCGTCTCGACGACGGCGATGAGCCCCTGCTCCTCGAGCAGCGTCAGGGTCGGATAGACGATGCCGGGGCTCGGCGCATAGGCGCCACCGAACCGCTCCTCGACGGCCTTGATGATCTCGTACCCGTGCGACGGCTTCGCGCCGAGCAGCTTGAGGACCACGTAGCGCAGGTCGCCCTGCTCGAACATGCGCGGGCGACCGCCGCGCGGACCGAAGCCACGGCCGCCGAAGCGCCCCTCGCCTTCGCGGCCGCCATAGCCGCCATGACCCTCTTCACCGCGACCGCCGCCACGGCCCATGCCCATCGGCTCTTGACAGCGTCTTTGACCAAAATGAAACCGCATCGTCATTCTCCACATTCGTCGTGAACGTCTATAAGATATATCTTAGATGCATAAAGTTACAACTCAAATCGTATCGACGATCCAATAGCTCGGATTTCCGCGGGGCTAGCTAAGCCGGAGGCGCTACTCTATACCGCCCGCTTTCACGAGATGCCGCCATGAACGATACGTCCGCCGACTCGCCGCCCGACCGTCTCGCGGCGAGTCCCAAGAGTGCTTTCTACAACGAGGCGATTCTCGAACGCGGCGTCGGCATCGTCTTCGAGGGCGTCGAGAAGACCAACGTCGAGGAATATTGCGTCAGTGAAGGCTGGGTTCGGCTCTCCGCCGGCAACGCCAAGATGCGCAACGGTGATCCGATGACGATCAAGCTCAAGGGCAAGGTCGAGCCGTATTTCCGCGACAGCGTTGGAATGTCGGCGACCGATGCATCCTAACAAGGCCTCCGCCGTTCGACGGCTTTAGGAGTAATTAATGTCGGTTCGTACGCTTGCCCGCATGTCGGGCGCCGCCCTCGTCTTCGCACTTTCGCGTGCCGCCGCCGCACACGCCGCGCCCATGTCCGATGCCGACAAGGCATTCGTAGCCGAGGTCTCGCAGGGCGGCATGTACGAGGTCGAGCTCGGAAAGGTCGGCGAGGAAAAGGGACAGGCACAGGACATTCGAGACCAGGCCAACACCGAGGCTCACGATCACGAGGGCGTGGGTGCCAAGCTCAAGGCGATCGTCACTGGCGCCGGCATGGAGTTCCCGAGCAAGCTGAACGCCAAATTCCAGGATCGCCTGGACAAGATGAAGGCCCTGCCGAACGACAGGTTCGACAAAGAATATATCGTCGACATGATCAAGATCCACGATGGCGACGGCGCCGCCTTCGCAAAAGAGGCCAAAGGCGGCACCAACCCCGACCTGAAGGCATTCGCGGCGCAGACGCACGCGATCGTCGCGCGCCACCTCGGCGAGCTTCACGCCAACACGAAATTGTAGGAGCCGTCAGTCGGCGCTGGGAAGGCGGCGGATGGTGAATTCGATCTGCCCATCGGCGAGTTCGCGCCAGAACTCGATCTCCGTCATGTAGGCCGCCTTGGGAAAGGACGTGAACCATTCGTGAGCCTTGGCCCGCGCCTCGACGCGCGGAAGCGTATAGGTCTCACGCCGCCAAGAGCTTCTCTCACGCGTCCTGGCGCGGCTCTTGTCGCCAAGCCGCCGCGCCACGTCGGATGGCTTCACGCGGTCTGTGGCCATCGCCTGTTTCTCCACAACGCAGGTACTCACACGGTCGCGGCGAAACGCGCCCGATCTCACGTTAGCTTCAGGATAGGGCTCCCGCAAATCGGCAGCGTCGATATCGTGAACAGCTCAACCCGGCGGTCGATCGAGCGAATGGAGATGACGTGTTCCTGAAAGCGTGCCGGCGCGCCGATCTCGTCGAAGGCGGCCTCGAAGTCGCGGCCGTCGATCGCAAGCTCGTCCTCATCGTCTGGCCGGAAGGCGGGACGCCGCGCGCGTTCCAGGGCTTCTGTCCGCATGCGCGGGAACCGCTGGCCGACGCGCGGTTCGACGGCGCGACGCTGGTTTGCCCCTATCACGACTGGGTCTTCGACGGACGAAACGGAAAATGCCTCGAAGGAAAAAGATGCCGACTGGCGGAATACAAGCTTAAGATCGATCGGGACGACGTCCTCGTCGATGTCGAAGGCATCGAAGCGAACTACGTCTGAACGCGGCCGGCCTCGATGCATCCGAGGCGGGAAACGCGCGTTAGTACTTGGCACCCTCTTCCGGACCACGCCCGTGAGCGATCCAAACCCGCCGTCAGAACCGCCGCGCTATTGGGCGCAGAGCGCGGCGCGCTGGCGCCAGCAGCAGGAGAACACGCCGTTGCGGCGTTTTCTCGGGGGATCCCCGGCGGCCGTCCTGGTCAAACTGGCCGTGGTCTCCCTCATCGTCGGCGCCCTTTTAATGTGGCTCAACATCCGCCCGGCCGATGTGTTCGCCGAATTGTCCGATCTGCTGAACCGGCTCTGGGCGCTCGGCTTCCGTTCGCTGCGCGACTTCGGCGACTACATCGTTGCCGGCGCGGCGATCGTCATCCCCGTCTGGCTCGTCCTGCGTCTCCTCAGTTTTCGCGGACGCTGAACGACCCGCTTCGCCGCGGGTAGCGCAGCGGCGTCCAGTCTTCGGTCGAGCCGGGAGGCTGTCGGACGCAAGGACGGACGGAGCGCCCCGCGCCCGACCTATAAAGCGATGTCGACCGGCCCGGGCTTCAGCAGCGTAGGCAGACCCGCCGTCACGAGCACAACCGTGCCGCACGCCCGAGCCATCGCCTGGTTGAGGCGACCCTGCGCGTCGCGAAAGCGGCGTGCGAGCGCGTTGTCCGGCACGATGCCGCCGCCGACCTCGTTCGAGACGAACACGACCGAGGCGTCCAGGCAGGGCACGCACGCGGACAATGCGGCGGTGGCGGCATCGACGTCGCCGCCGCGCAGCATGACGTTGGTCAGCCAGAGCGTGAGGCAATCGACCAGAACGATGCGGCCAGGCCTCGCTTCGACTTCGAGCGCGGCGATGAGATCGAAGGGCGCTTCGACGTTCATCCAGCGCGCATCGCGGGCGGCGACATGGGCGGCGATGCGGCTTTCCATCTCGCCGTCGAAGGCTTGGGCGGTGGCGATGAAGACCGGCGCGCGCCCGCTCGCCCGCGCCGCGGCCTCGACCTGGCGCTGCGCGAAGCCGCTCTTGCCGGAGCGCGCGCCGCCCAGGACAAGCAGGCTCGCCGGCTCAGATGGTTGCGAAGCGTTCATCTCGAGTTCCGAATTGGGTCTCTATAAAGGATGGAAGTCGAAGGCCGTGGTTCGCGAGGCTTGTTCCCCTTGCTAGGCACACGCTCCGGTTCTTTCGCGATATCGGTCTGGCAGGTGTTATGCTCTCGCGTCGCCATCTTCTCAAAATCGCCGCAGCCGTCCAGCTTCTGCCCTTCACGACCACCGAGGCAGCCCCCCAGAAATCGAAGATCAGCTTCGGGCCATCCATGCCCTTCGACTTCGATCGGCTGAAGGCCACGGCCGCCGAGATCGCGAGCAAGCCGTTCGTGCCGCCGCCGATGCCGGATCCGGCGATCGTCAAGACGATGAACTACGATACGGCGCTCGGCATCCGGCCGGACCCGACCTTCTTCCCGTTCGCCAACGGCGAGGGCGCATACCCTGTCATGCCGCTCACCGTGGGCGGCCTGTTTCCCAAGTCGGTCCGGCTCCACGTCATCGAAGAGGGCCAGGCGCGCGAGATCCTCTTTCGGTCGGAGTACTTCAAGTCGCCGCCGGGCGGCCCGCTGTCGCGCCTGCCCACCGTGCCCGCGCCGTTCGCCGGCTTCGAGATGCGCCAGGCCTCCGACAAGCCGGCGCGGCGCGATCACGAGGGATGGGCGCGCTTCATCGGCGCCTCCTACTTCCGCGCCGTCGGCGAGGCCGACCAGTTCGGCCTTTCCGCGCGCGGCATCGCTCAGAACACCGGCATCGCCAACCCGGAAGAGTTCCCGGACTTCACGCAGTTCTGGATCGAGGAGGGCACGCGCGACGCCGACCCGGTGCATGTCTACGCGATCCTCGACGGGCCGAGCCTCGCCGGCGCCTACCGCTTCATCATCCATCGCG
Organism: Beijerinckiaceae bacterium; assembly: GCA_965198495.1. GTDB lineage: Bacteria > Pseudomonadota > Alphaproteobacteria > Rhizobiales > Beijerinckiaceae > RH-AL1. The sequence continues at coordinate 3,491,608 of CBDAPL010000001.1, forward strand.
GCCGCGCGGTGACGATGGACATCACCTGCGACCTGCACCTGCGTAAGCCCATCGAGCGGCTCGGGATCGCGCCGCTGACCTCGATGTTCTGGTATTCGGAAACGATCAAGGGCGCGGCGACGGACTGGCGGCCGGAGATCCACGATTCCGACGGGCTCGCGATCTGGAACGGCAAGGGCGAGCACCTCTGGCGCCCGCTCAACGATCCGGCGACGCTCGCCATCTCCGCCTTCCAGGACGAGAACCCGCGCGGCTTCGGCCTCATGCAGCGCGACAAGAACTACGACCATTACCTCGACGCGGTGTTCTACGAGAAGCGCCCCTGCGGCTGGGTGGAGCCGGTCGGCGACTGGGGCAAGGGCTCGGTGCAGCTCGTCGAGATCCCGACCGACAACGAGATCTACGACAACGTCATCGCGATGTGGGTCCCGGCCGAGCCCAACCACGCCGGCCAGGTGTTGGCCTACCGCTACAAGCTGCTGTGGCGCGACGTCGACCCCTTTCCCGGCGACCTCGCGCTCTGCGTCGCCACGCGGCTCGGCGCCGGCGCCCTTCAGGGGGCGCCGCGCTCGACGATCCTGCGCAAGTTCATGATCGAGTTTCGCGGCGCGAGCCTCGCCAGGCTCGACGAAGACGAGAAGCCGGAGGCGGTCCTCACCGCCTCGCGCGGCACCTTCTCGGCGCACGCAGTTCGACCTCG